>CAVXJN010000004.1:0-281099 GCA_963762165.1 uncultured Gammaproteobacteria bacterium | reverse complement strand
CAACCCGGCCTGCATCCCCGCGAAACCGGTTCGCCTCATGCCCCGTCAACGAATGGGTTCGGTGCCTTCGCTCAGCAGCGCGACATACTGGTCGTAGACGAATAGCCGGTTACGCCGGTTGCCGGTGAGCTCGCGCAGCACCCCCAGCGCCTCCAGCTGAGCAATGCAGTTACCGATGCTGGTGCGATTGACGCCCGTGCGCTCGACGGCTTGGGCGATATTGAGGATCGGGCGTTGTTTGAGGACGTCGTGCAGGCGCACACAGGAGCCGGCGATACGGCCCAGCGTGGCGATGCGTTCGCGGTCGCGTTCGAACAGTTCGAGTAAGCGACGTGCAGTGGACACGGCCCCATGCGCGGTGTCGCCGACACCGCACAGGAAGAAGCGCAGCCAGCCTTCCCAATCGCCGTGGGTGCGTACGCGATTGAGGCGGTCGTAGTACTCGCTGCGATTGAGCTTGAAATACAGGCTCAGATAAAGCAGCGGCTCACGCAGCACATCCTCGGCGCACAGGATCAGCGTGATCAATAAGCGTCCCAGGCGGCCGTTTCCGTCCAGGCACGGATGAATGGTCTCGAATTGTGCGTGGGCCAGCGCTGCTTTGATCAGCACGGGCGTTGGCGAGCGTTCGTCGTGCAGGTAGCGCTCGAACGAGTCCAAGCACTCCATCAACCGATCGGGGGGCGGGGGCACGAACACGGCATTTCCCGGCCGGTTACCGCCCAGCCATACCTGGCTACGGCGGAATTCGCCCGGCGTCTTGTCGGCGCTGCGCCCTTGTGCAAGCAGCACACCATGAATCTCCCGCAGCAGGCGCAATGACAGCGGAAACCCTTCGCGCATCCGTTGCAAACCGTGTTCCATGGCCGCCACGTAACTTGACACTTCCCGGGTGTCGTCGAGGGGTACGCCCGGTAGCTCGTCCAGTTCATACAGGAGCAGGTCCGAGAACGAAGACTGGGTGCCTTCGATCTGCGAAGACAGCACGGCTTCCTTGCGAACGTATTGATAGAGGAACAGTTGGGTGTCAGGCAGCACACCTGCGATGCCATCCAGACGCCCGAGGTCGCGCGTGGCTTGTTCGAGCAGACGCAGCAGCTCGCCATCCAGGTCGACGGGGGGATCAGGCGGCAGCGGCGCCGGGAGGAAAGCTCGGTAGGCTTCTCCCGCTACATTGTTCAACAGGTATTGGCCGCTGGTGCGCTCCATCCGGGCACCCATTCCGCCCTAAAGTTAGGGTTTAGTGTAATTGGGTCCGGATCGTTATGCAACTTTCAACGACTAAAGTTGCATAACCGGTTGCAAGAACGCCCATTATGCAACCTTAGCTTGCAAAAGCCCGTATCCCAGGCAGTTATGCAGCTTTTTCGGCCAAACGCTGCATAACGGTATCCAGAGGCCTCCCCCATATGCAGCGATCGCACTGGCAAACGGGAGATGACGGCGCGGCGGATTCGCCATCAGGGCGCTGTCCGGATGCAAAACCGTTGTCCGCTCACGCTGCGCTAACCCGACCGACGGCAGATGGACAAGATTCGAGGCGTCATTTCGGATCGAGAAACTCGGAAATTTGCCGAGCCGAAACCGCGGCTGAAGCCGCAACTACCGGGGCGGCCGGAACATAACGGTTCACGCCGACCGCGCCTTCCCCAGCTCCTCCTCCAGCATGTTCCGGAACAACGGCACCTTGTAGCCGTTCTTGCTCATGGGCTGGGCGTTGGCCACCGCCGCGGCGGCGGCCGCGCGAATCACTTCGTCGTCGAGGCGCTTGCCGCGCAGCGCATGCTCGGTCTCGCGCGAACGCCACGGGATGGGTGCCGCACCGGACAGCACCACGCGGGCAATCGCGCACCGTGTCGCCATCCATCCGCAGGGCCAGGGCACAGCCGGCGATGGCGAAATCCCAGGCCCGGCGCGTGCGGATCTTGCGGTAACTGTTGTACAGCCCCTGCGGCGGTGGCGGCAGGCGCACCTCCACGATCACCTCGCCGGGCGCCAGCGTGGTCTCGCGGGTGGGGTTCTTGTCCGGCGGCATGTGCAGGTCAGCCACCGCCAGACGCCGCGTGCCTTTGGGTCCGACGACTTTGAGGTCGGCGTCCAGCGCCACCAGCGCGGGCGCGGGATCGGAGGGATGCACGATGTAGCAGTTGGCGCCGCCGAAGATGCAGTGGAACTGATTCTCGCCGGTGAGCGCGAAGCACTTGTAGCCGCCCTTGCGCAGGCAATGGAAGTCGCCGCGGTAGTACCAGCAGCGCGGCTTCTGGCACAGGTTGCCACCGAGGGTGCCCTGGTTGCGCAGCTGCGGACTGGCCACCTCGCCGGCGGCCTGGGCCAGGCCCGGGTAGCGCTGCTGGATCAGCGGGTTCTCGGTCAGGTGGGCGATGGTGGTCATGGCGCCGATGGTCACGCCGCCATCGTCGCGCTCGCGCACGCCGCCGAGCCCCTCGACGCCGGTGAGGCTCACCACCGTCTGCGTCTCGAACACCCCATCGTGCAGGCAGCCCAGCAGGTCGGTGCCGCCGGCGTGCACTTGGCGTCGCCCCGCGCCAGGCGCTCCACTGCATCCTGGACATCCTTGGCGCGCACATAATCGAACGGCGGGAACATGGCTCAGGCCTCCTTGCCGGCGAGGCGCTCGATCAGGGTCATGGGGTTGATGGGCGTGGCGGTCATGCGCACGCCCACAGCGTGATAGACCGCGTTGGCGATGGCCGCGCCGGTGGGGATGGTCACCGGCTCGCCCAGGCCCTTGGCGCCGACGATGTTGGCCTGCTCGTCGGCCAGCATCACCGGCTCGGACACCACCTCGGCCGGCACGTCCAGGGCGGTGGGCAGCTTGTAGTCGTGCCAGTTCTTGTTGCACAGCTTGCCGGTGTCCTCGTCCAGCACCCGGAACTCGGTGCGCGCGAAGCCGACACCCATGGTGATGCCGCCCACCACCTGTCCGTCCCAGGTCAGGCGGTTGACACCCGACCGCTCTCGTTGGTGCCGAGCATGCGCAGCAGTTTCACCTCGCCGCTGCGGGTGTTGACCTCCACCTCGCAGAACTGCGCCGCGAAGGGCGTGATGCTGACGTCCTGGGGATTGGGCTCGCGCTGGCCCACGCCGACCACCACCTGCTGGTTCTTCAGCCGATGCAGGTCGGTCACCGCGACGCTCTCCAGCCCGTCGGACGTGCGCAGCCGGTCGCCGGCGAAGACGATCTCCTCGCGCGGGCGGCCGAGCTGCGTTGCGGCCATGTCCATGAGCTGGTCCTTGACCGCCAGGCAGGCGCGGCGCACCGCCGGGGCTTCGGTGGGCACCGTCTTGCTGCCGCCCGAGGGCGTGGCGAACTGGGTGGTGGCGGTGTCGGCATGCTCGATCTGGATGGCGTCCGGGTCCAGCCCCAGCTCCTCGGCCACCACCATGGCCATGACGGTCTTGGTGCCGGTGCCGATGTCCGAGGCGCCCATGTTGAGGTTGGCGGTACCGTCGGCGAACAGACGCACCACCACCGTGGACGGCGGGCCGTCCGTCGCCCACGTACCAGTTGGCCGCCGCCATGCCCACGCCGCGGCGCAGGTGATCCCGGCTGCGTTCGCCGGCCTTGGCGCGCGCCGCTTGCCAGCCGAAGGCGCTGGGCGCCCTGCTCGATGCACAGGCGCAGGCCATCGGTGGTGTAGGGCTTGTTGCCGCGCGGCCTGGGTGCCGTCGGGAATATTGCGCAGGCGCAGGGCCACCGGGTCCATGTCGATGGCCTCGGCCAGGGCGTCCATCATCTGCTCCATGGCCCAGGAACAGGGTACGTAGCCCGGCGCGCGGAACGGCCGCGCCGGTCCGGCGTTGATGTAGACGTCGGTGAGGTCCGTGTCTGACGTTGTCGCAGCGGTACAGGTCCTTGGCCAGCCAGTCCAGCAGCGAGGTGCCGCCGGCGGCATAGGCACCGCTGGAACCGAGTCCATGGAACTCGATCGCGGTCAGGGTGCCGTCCTTTTTGACGCCGGCCTTCACGGTCATGCGCGTGGGCGGACGGTTACCCTGGCTGAGCATGCGTCTGCTCGCGGCTGAGGAACAGCTTCACCGGCCGGTTGAGGCGCCTGGCCAGCAGCGCGGCGACGATGGAGTACTTGTCGGTGCGCAGCTTGGAACCGAAGGCGCCGCCCAGATAGTGACCGATGACCCGCACCTGGGTCAGCGGCAGGCCCAGCACCTCGGCCACCTGCGACTGCACCCGGAACACGCCCTGGGTGGACTCCCAGACGGTGAGCCGGTTGCCGTCCCAGCTCGCCACGCAGCCGTGGGGCTCCAGGGGCGTATGCAGCTCGCAGGCGGTGCGGTAGGTGTGCTCGAGCACCACATTGGCGGCGGCGAAGCCCTGCTCGATATCGCCGCGGCGATAGTCCGACGTGCCGGCCCGGTTGCCGCCCCCGTGCACCGGCGGCGCATTGGTATCCAGCGCCGCCTCGAAGTCGGACACGTGCGGCAGGACTTCGTACTCGACCGCGATGGCGCGCAGGGCATCGTGGGCCCGGTAGGGCGAGTCGGCCGCCACCGCGGCCACGGCATCGCCCTCGAAACGGCAGTGATCCAGGAACAGCGCTGCCTTGAAGTCGCCGCCATAGGGCCAGTCCGGATTGGCGTCGGGCGTGTTGCGACTGATGACCGCATACACACCGGGCATGGCCTCGGCTTTCGATGTGTCGATGGACTTCACCCGCGCGTTGGCGTGCGGGCTGCCCAGGATGGCGCCGTAGACCATGCGCGGCAGCACGACGTCGGAGGGATACACCGCCGTGCCGCTGACCCGCTCATACGCATCGACGCGGGGCCGGGCTTTGCCCACCACCCGGGTGTTCGCGCCCCACGGTTCGGGTGTGCCTTCAGCCCCTTCGTCCGGTGCCTGGGGCCAGCTCGACTGGCCTTCGATGCCCTGCTCGTCTGCCATGGCTCAGCCCTTGCGCTGTTTGGCGGCGGCGTCCACCGCGTTGAAGATGTGCGCATATGCCCCGCAGCGGCACAGGTTGCCACTCAGCCCCATGCGGATCTCGTCGAAGGAGGGATGCGGATTGGCGCGCAGCAGGCCCTCGGCGGCCATGATCTGGCCGGGGGTGCAGTAACCGCACTGCAGGCCATCGGCCTCGGCGAAGCTCTGCTGCACCACGCCGAGTTGCTCGCCGTCCATGAGCCCTTCCACGGTCTCGATGTGCCGGCTTTCGGCCTCCACCGCCAGGGTCAGGCAGGCATAGCGCGGAATGTCGTCGATGAGCACGGTACAGGAGCCGCACTCGCCGCGCTGGCAGCCGATCTTGGCCCCGGTCAGCCCCAGGCGCTCGCGCAGCACGAACAGCAGGCTCCAGCGCGGCTCCACCAGTACCGGGTACGGGCGACCGTTGACGTGCAGGGTGATGGGCGCGACCTCGGTGGCCGGGCGGGTTTCATCGGGCGCCGCTTCCGCCCGCAACGCGCCCGGCGCCACCGCGAAGGTCATGAAGCCAACGCCCCAGGATTTCATGAAGCCGCGCCGGCTCAGGGTAAAACCGCCACCGGAATCAGACCCAGCGCGTGGATCGTCGCCGTCCTTGCTGCGTGCGCCCATGGCCTTGCCTCGCTCGCCGTGCGTCATCGACTCCGTCGAGTATAGAAGGCGGAGTCCAGGGTTTTACCAGGACGCGAATGTGAAGGAACTCCGGTCGGCGCACCGGGCATGATCCGGATCATATTGTCCGGTGACGTTGGTGCGTATAGTGATCGTTTTCCATTTGCGGAGCCCACCCATGCGCCGACTTTCCGCGCTGATCTGCCTTCTGTGTCTGCTGTCTGTTTCACTTTCGGTGTCCGCGTTCGAGACGGTTCGGGTGACCGATCGCGTCTATGCCCTGGTCGGCGACCTCGGCCAGCGATCACCCGAAAACCTGGGTCACAACATGACTTCGGGGTTCGTGATCGCCGACGACGGCGTGGTGGTCATCGACACGGGCGGCAGTGTTCGCGACGCCCAGGCCATTTTCGAAGCGATCCGCAAGGTCACCGATAAGCCGATCAAGTGGGCCGTCAATACCGGCGGCCAGGACCATCGCTGGCTCGGCAACGGCTATTTCCGAAATCGGGGCGTTCCGATCATCGCCTCGCAGGCGGCCGCGCAGGACATGCGCAACCGGACTGCGGAGCAGGTCGGCAGGGCCCGCACGCTGCTGAAGGAACAGTTCCAAGGGACCGAAGCGGTGTACCCGGATCACACCTTTGTAGAGCGGCACCGGCTTCCCGTGCACGGCGTGACCATCGAGTTGATCTACACCGGCGGCGGACACACCAGCGGCGACATCTTCGTCTGGCTTCCCGAGCAGAAGATCGTGTTCACCGGGGACATTGTGTTCGTGCAGCGGCTGTTGGGCATCATGCCCGGCACCGGACTGACCTGGATCAAGACCCTCGAGTACCTGCGCGACGAACTGCAACCGGCCGTGGTCATTCCCGGCCACGGGCACGTCACCGACCTGCAGGAAGCGCTGCGCGACAGCTACGACTATCTGGTGTTCCTGCGTGACGCCATCAAGGAGCGCATGGAGGCCGGCGCGTTCGACCCGGTGGAGGCGACGCAAGGGCTCGATCAATCGCGCTTCTCGTACCTCGAGGTCTACTCGGACGTCCGGTTCCGCAGCCTCAATGCATTGCACATGGCTGAACAGGTGTACGCGGTCGCCGATCAGTAATCGCGGTCACATGCGCATACGATCCAAGGCGCATCACCGTCCGCGTGTCCGGTTCACGCCGTGCGCGCGATACGGTTGCCGTCGATGGTAATGGTGCCATCGTCGCGCAAGCGGCGCAGAGTGCGGTACAGCACCTCGTGGGTGAGTCCCAACTCGGCGGCCCACGCCTTTCTGGGCTGGGACAGGATCACACCGCCATCGACGCCCTCGGCTTCGAGGTAGTGCAGGATCCGTTCCGCGGCGCTGTTGAGACTGAGCCGTTCGCATTGCGCGCGCAGCTTGCGCACCTCCTGGGCAAGCCGTCCCATCCAGGCGCGGCGGAAGGCAGGGTCGTGCTCCAGCGCGGCGCGAAACTCGGTAATCGGAAAACTCAGCAGCTGGCCGTCGACCGCCGCCACCACATCGCAGTGATAGGCGTTCGCTTCCATGCTCGCTTCCGCCACAAAGCCGCGGCTGACCCGCTGCAGGATGATCTCGGCGCCTTGCGAAGTGGGTCGGACCAGGCGGATCTCGCCGGCCAGTACGCACAGCATCCACGTGGGACGCTCGCCGCGACGGTAGAGGGTCTGCCGCGCTTTGAATGGGCGCAGTTCGCCCACCGCCTGCAAGGCCGGAGGAATGACGCGCAACATCGGCTGTGCGCGCAGGATCGCTTGCCAGTCGATTACCATGAACGACTCACACCGTCGGCGCCTGCAATGCGCGGTACGCGCGGATGGGTGCAACCCGTGCCGGCAAATCGCCGGCGGGTCCGGAAAGATGGTCGTGACTCGTGATCGTCCATGCCCTCGTCGTTGCCAACCATGGTCGTCGATATGATTGCGATCATAACGCCGCGACCGTAACCGGACCTAGTATCGGAACTCCTCTTTATAAAAAGCGACGATCATGGGAAACAGGCTTTTTCTTGGACTGGTGGCCGGCGCCGCACTGGGCGTCGCGACGGGCGTGCCGGCACAGCCCGAGCACGACGGCGATATGCATCACCATGCGTCCTCGGCAAACGTTCAGGACGATCGGACGATGGTGACGTTCCCGGATGCGATGCGCCACCACACCTTGCGCAACATGCGCGACCATTTGCGGTCTTTGCAGCACATCCAGGAGGCGTTGGCCGCCGGACACTATGAGGTGGCCGCAGAGATTGCCGAGCAGCGCCTGGGCATGGCCTCGCTCAAACTACACGGCGCACACGAAGTGGCCCCGTACATGCCCGCGGGAATGCAGGCAATCGGAACCGAGATGCACCACTCGGCCAGCCGCTTCGCGGTCGTGGCCAAGGATGCAAGCGCAACCGGCGAGGTCAAGCCGGCGCTTGCCGCCCTGGCGCATGTAACCGAACAGTGCGTGGCCTGCCACGCCGCCTATCGGCTGCAATAACGAAAGGGACCAAAGGGACGCCGCTCCGGGACAACCCTGCAAACCCGGCTTGCGGGTGGCTGCGTACGGGTGATCACGTCGGATAACGCTTTGCTAACCCGACCTACGGGGTGGTGCGTGCGGATAGGTGTGTCGGATTACGCTTCGCTAATCCGACCTACGGTTGCGCGGTATGCGGGTGGTGACGTCGGGGAAACGCTGCGCCAACCCGACACCCCCTGCCGGAAAGCCCCGGTGACCGAAACCGTCGCAGGGTTCGATGATCTCGTGCCCGGCGTATCTGCGGAATCGGAACTGGCCGCATGGCTGCAAAGACAATCGCAGGCGGAATGATGCGGCGAAGACCCTTCGGCCGCCGGCGGGAACACCGTCACGTTCCTTTACAACCGGCAGCGGCGCTTCGCGCCTCGATATGGATAACCCATTGTATTCTTGCGGGTAATGAAAACTGGCTCGGTTTCTGCTTACGGACCAGCAAGATAACAACATCCGCTGGGTAATGGGGAACCCTGTCATGCATAACAATCAACGTATTCTGGCGCTGCTCACCAGCATCGCACTGTGGCTCGTGTCTGCACCGGCCAGCGCCGTAGTGATCTTTTCCGACAACTTCGACGTCGATGTCACCGGTCTCAATGCTCCGGGCGGGCTGCTCAACTGGACCATCGACAACGGCACCGTGGATGTCATCAACTCCGGCTCGTACAGCATTGATTGCGTCGGCAGCACCGGCAAGTGCATCGACATGGATGGCACCACCGGCAATGGCGGGCGCATCATATCCAAGCAGACCTTCACGCTACTGCCCGGCCAGACCTGGAGCTTGAGTGGGCTCATTTCGGGCAATCAGCGCAACACGGCGTCGGACACCTGGATCGCAGGCTTCCTGGACGCTACGACTCTGAGCTTGGTCGCTTCGGTCAGCGGTACGGTCGCCGGTACCGATCCGTTCGCCGGCAAGGGCGTCGCAGTGTCCTTGATCAGTCCAACCACACTGCGCATGTTCTTCGAGGATCCGGGCAGCGACAACATCGGCTTCATCCTGGACGACGTGACACTGGAGTGCCGGGGCGACACCTGCGCCTCCGCCAGCGTCCCGGAGCCAGGCGTGCTGGCATTGCTCGCCGGCGGTCTGCTGGGCTTTGCATTGAACCGTCGTCGTCGGCTGCGCTGAACCCCTGCGCTCGACCCTCACGAACCCCGCTCCGGCGGGGTTCGTCGTTTCTGGAACTGCGGTGCCGAAAGCGGCCTGTCGCGGGACGTGCCAGGCCGCGATCCCTGGATCGATGTCGGCGCGACCAAGGCACAGGGCGCGCTATGCGCGCGGTAAGGATTCGGTCACCGCAAAGTAACGCGGGTGTGGTGAACCTTCCGTTCGGATAGGTCGCCCTATGTGCGGCGTTGCCGCGTCAGGTCCTGGCGTCCGGTGGGCACTTCGACATCGCCGGCTTCGCCTTTCGGGCTTAACCCGGCCTACAGCCAACCCGACCTACGAATGTGGTGCGTGCGGTTGGGCGCGCCGGGTTACGCTGCGCCAACCCGACCTGCCACACCGCGACCTGAGCAACGAGTCATTTGCTCGAAGATTTCGCCACGGTGCCAGTGCGGAATTCCTTGCAGCCTTCCTCCACCCGCGTTTTGATTTCCTGCTTCAGGCTATCCTGGAGGGATGGCTGTAATGCCGCCAGCACATCTCGGAACGTGCCGCCGAAGTTACTCAGTGTGACCGACACCGACCTGACTTTGCAGTCCGTCAGGCTCGCGGCGGCGGACGCTTTCAGGTCCGCCGAGGCATCGCCCACCACCATAGAGGAAGGCCCGGTTTCGCACGCCAGCGAACCCGCAAGATCCACTTTGACGTCGTTACCGTTCAGCGCGAGGTTGGCATGGTTCACTTTGACCTGTTTGACTTTGTCGATTCCGATGTTCGAACCCATGAGCTCGGCTTTGAGCTCTCTACACGGATTCTGTTGGGCGATTAAATCCTCGACCATAGTGCCTGCGCGCGCGGTTGACAGCATGCACGCCGAACCAAAACTCAAAATCAACACAATCGCAGACTTCATGTTACTGCGCATAACTGGCATCCTGGTGTGGTACACAATGCCGTTGAGTGTAGACCTGCACGAACGGTTCGCGATGGTTCGCTGCTGGCTACGGGCAACGTGGAAAAGTGATGTTGAAGCACTCTTTACCCATCACGTGCGCGCGGTGCAATGAATAACTGCCTGGCGCCCGCTCGCAGCCGAAGATTTGCATACCGCCGAGGCGAAGCCGATCGGAACGGTAGCAGTGGCCAGTACAGTTCAGGTCATTGTCAACGAGTGTGGCGGCTACCGTTATGGGTCGGTCACTTACCGCCAATGCCGCGCTACCTAGAAGCATCGCCTGGAGCAGCAATGTAGTTGGTGCGCCAATGAATCGGACCACGGGAACGGCGAGCGGCGTGCGCGCCTGGACGACATACGCTCCGCGTGATGCACGGGGGCAAGGCAATATCAGATTGTGAAGTGACGGTGATAACGGCGGTTGGCCGTTCGGGTTTAATCCGGTCTACCGGTGTCAGAGAGACGAGCAACCGATATAGGGCGCGCAATGCGCGCCGATGGTTTATGCAGGAAACCTTGCGGCGGGTAGATAGCCGGCCCTATGGGTCGCGCAGTTAGCGCAGGTCGGATTAGCGAAGTCTAACCCGACACCGTGCATTTTCGCGTCACGCCGGTCAGCAGCTTGCCGGATTCGCAGCTGCGCGGCGTTACCGACCGACGGATGGCTCGCAGGCGCCGCCCCAAAAGCAAAGGGCCGGTATAAGACCGGCCCTTTGCGATTTCATCGGCGATTCAACCAGCTCGTTTGCGTAGGCCGCGGCTCACGGCGACCAACATGCCCGCGCCCAGAAGCCAGAGTACGCTGGGTTCCGGAACCGATCGTTGTGAGCCCTCGAAGTTCACCCTTCCGACGTTTCCGTTGGTCAACGTAATTTGCAGGCCGTCGACGTAACCGTCGAAGCCGTTCCAACCGCTGTCAGTCTGGACGCTGATCATCTCAACCAACTCGTTGCCGTAGTTGCTTGCAAGATCGTTCATTGACAGTTCGGTTGCACTGCCATCCAGATTGAACGTCATGCCGGTATCGGTCGACCACTGCTGCCAGGTTCCGGTATGTGCGTGATTGTTATAGTTGTTGGTGAATTTATAGCCGTACCAGCTTCTGGCGTCGTTTACACCATCGGGCCGGGTATAGATCTGGATCCACCAGTCCTGTCCCGTCGGTATCGCGGTGCCGGTCTTGGTGAAATAGCTGATCGAGGCCAGATTGCTAATGGTGAGTGACGCCGCATCGGCCGGGAAAATCGTGGAGAGATAATCTCCATCGGCGTTGTATCGGGCGTGCCAGTTGGACTTACCGGTCGTCGGCCCCTGCCAGGAGTCGGGCCCCCAGCCGGTCGGAGCGTCGCCGATGTTCACCCGCGGGGGCTGCTCGTCCGGCACCTGACCGGGCAACGCCACATGAGTGATTACGGAAGGGGCGGCTACGCTGATTGCGGACGCCGAACCCGCGCCGAACAACAGCACCCCCGCCAGTGCTGCACCGGACATTTGAATTCTGTTCATGTTGTCTCCCGTCTTCTTGATTATTGGTTCTTAAGGGCAATTATTTGCGTAACAGAATTGAGGCAAGAACAATGCCACATAAATTATAACTGTATTATTTACATGGACGTAACGACGTCACCGGGTTTGGACCGCGGAATCCAGCGGAACAACTGTAAATATATCTGACGGTTACGACTATGCATAAGGTGGTATACCGGCGTTCCGGATATACAACGGATGGGTAGTTTCAAACCCTTGATGAGGTCGCGCGGCATAATGCCGCAGCGGCGCTCCCGTAGCCGGGTCTCGCAGGGTTGTAACGGGCCTATCCGACGTGGCGGGTGAAATCTCCGTCATCGCGCAAGGTGTGTTGCCAATACCGATGTTGCCACAGCGCTTGTTCACCTCGTGCGGCCCGGGCCTGGGTGGGGTGCCGTCGCGATGACGGATCGCAATGGCGCGTGAACCAGGTTTTGATCAATCGCCCCCGCACCGCCGCTCGGCAGGGTCCGTACGCACTGCAAACGGTCGGGCAGCACGACGATTGCGTTCAACGAGAACGGGTATTTCGCGTACGACGCGGAAGGCATTGCGCAACACGTCGATTGAGTTCAACCGAGTAAGGACTGGTGCCCGATTCGCAGCGGGCATAGCCCGCCCTATGGATCACTCGAACGCCGCCGCCTCCACCTGCAGATACACGCGCCCGATGTCGCGCTGCACCTTCTCGTCCAGCCCCGGATACGCCTCGCGGTACTCGGCCAGGGCCTGCTGCACGTCCGGCACCATCTCGAAGCCCTGCTTGCCCGCCTCGTAGCCGCTGCGCACGGCCTGCCAGAAATCGCTCAGCAGTGCGCGCAGGCGGCGCACGCCACTGAGATCGCTGACCTCGCCGTGGCCCGGCACGACCACCGTGGGCGCCGGCTCCAGTGCCTGGAACTCGTCGAGCTGGGCGATCCAGCGGCGCACGTCGGCGTCGAAGGTGGACGGCATGCGGTCGGAGTAGAGCACGTCGCCCGTAAGCAGCACGCCGCGCTTCGGCAGCCACACCATGAGATCGCCGGGCGAATGGGAATTGCCCGAGGGTATGAACATCACTTCGGTGCCGCCGAGGGTGCGGCTGGTGCGCTGGTCGACAGTACTGGTGGGCGGCACGATGGTGGATTCACCGGTCGCACCTTCGGTCATGTTATTGAAGTTCCGGACCCAGTCCTCCCCTTCGGCCCGGATGCGGTCAGCCACCTGGATGGTGGCAATGATCTCGGCGTCGGGAAAGGCGGCGTTGCCGAGCCAGTGGTCGCCGTGGCCGTGGGAGTCCACCACCCAGCGCACTGGTTGGTCGGTAGTGCGGGCGATGGCCCGGCGCAACGCCTGGCCGATCACTTCGGACGAGCCGGTGTCGAACACCAGCACGCCGTTGTCCGTGACGACGAAAGCGCTGTTGGAGTTCCAGCCCTTGTTGTCCGGGTTGGGCAGGTCGCGGGTCGGGGTGATTACCGCGTAGACGCCGTCGGCCACGCGCTGCGGTTGCATGGGGTAGTCGTCGACGGTGGCGGCGGCGAAAACGGCAGTGGTTGCCGACAGCAGTGCTGTTGTGACTAGGGCCGAGACGGTTCGGAGAAAGCGGTGCACGGTGGTGCTCCCTGATGGCATGGGAAGCTTATTTAAGTGCGGCGCGGGCAGCGGCGCAAGACGGGTGGCGGTGGGAGACGTGAAAAACAACCCGTCGAAGGCATGCGGAAACCGGGAATGCCTGCGGGCCTGTGCGCCGACTGCCCGACCAAGCGCAGCGCATCGCGTGGGTTCGGCCGGTGGCTCCGCATCGCCGGATTCGCCGCTGCGCGGCTTAATCCCGGCTTGCATTTGTGCGCGCCGCACGGTTTGCACGTCTTACGTGCTTGTCACGTGAAAGCGCGCGGCGAGCATAACCCGTTCTATGGAGACCTTGCGTCGTGGAACCCCGGCGGGCATAGCCCGCCCTATGGCGGCTGATCCGTACGATCGCGCTTTGCGAGTCCGTACCAACCTCGATTGCTTTTTTGAGGCCCCCGGCTAAGCTTGCGAAGCCCGTTCGAACAGGTCGATGCGCGATGCGGGATCGCGTGCGTCAGGTTTCGAATCGGGAGGCGGGGTGGCTTGTCTGTAGCTCGTTGACTGATGAGGTATGGATGCCTGCCATTGACGGCAAGTTGGTCTCTACCGCCGACGAAGTTTCGGTCGAGCACTTTGCGGTCCGGGCGGACCTGTTTGTCGCGCTGCCGGTAGAACCCACCAACGGCGAACCCACCAACATCCTTGCACCGGTGTCGGGTTCGGCGCGCGCGGCTGCGGACGGCAGTTTTCACATTGCCTTCGACGTCGACGGCGCGCTGCAGGGTCCGGTTCAACTCACAGTTTCGGCACCCAATGGCATCGTAGTCGACCGCCGCGAGGCAACGCTCGCTGAGATCGGCCGTGCGCTGCGCATCGAAATCAAACCCGTGCCGCCGTTCACCGTCGATGAAAGCAATTTGCCCGGGCTGGGCGAACGGCTGCGGGTGAACGGTCGGGTGATCGACCTCACCGGCCTGCAGGTGCCGCCGAAGTTGCCGGTGGTGATCTGGGGTGTGGACCTCGTCGATGGCGACACGCCGCCGCCCCGCCCCTTGCTGGTGACCGAAACTCAGGTCGATGGCGCCTTCAGCGGCGATTGGCCCGAGGATCGCCTCGCCGACGCCTTCGGCACAGTGGCCGGCGGCGAGCCGGTGCCGGTGCCCCTGGACGACCAGTCGCGCTTGGTGCGCGACATTTTGCTGGTGACGCGGGTCAGCCCCGGCGATGCCTGCGACTGCACCGAGTCGCCGCCGCGGGGGCCCGATGCCAGCGATCTCACCAGCAATCCGGAGGCCTTCTCCCAGGATCTCGGCGGCGGCTGCGTGGACCTCACCGTGCCCAACCGCACCCTGGAGGAATACGCCTACTACTTCGTGGTACGCACTTCCGAACCGTCGATCAAAGGCGTGACCCTGGGCAAGCGGCGCAAGCTGCCGCGCCATCTGTTGAGCGACCTGCTCGGCGTGTCGTTGTCGTCGATGGCGCTGCGCGGCGCGCGGCTGAACTCGGCGACCATCGGCAAGGCCGACTTTGCCCTCGACATCGACAGTGCCCGGCGCCTGGTACGCACCGACGCGGTGCCGCGCCCGGAAGATATCGAGCGCGCCGCCTGGCTGTCGGAGGTCGCCGACACCAAAGGCTTGATCGACACCACCCTGCGCGTGGAATCCGCGCGCCAGGTGCTGGACGCCGACAGTCCCATCGACTGGGACGAGACGCCGACCATTTACCTCAGCACCGAAATCGCATTCGGCCATATCCTGCAATACCGCGAAGTATGGCGCGCCGACGGTTATTCCCTGGGCGATCTGCTGTATTCCCTGCCGCTCGCGCCCGGGCAGCGACGCCAGATCGCGGTGGTGGACTGGGAGCGGCGCACGCGCACGGCCCGCGAGGAGTCCCTGCAGTACGAGGAAGCGCTGGACGCGCTGATCGAGCGCGACCGCGACGTGCGTGAAATCGTCGGCACCGACTTGCACGAGCAGACGTCCGCCGGCTCCCGCAACACCACCTGGGGCGTGGCGGGCGGCATCGGCGCCGGATTCATCGGCAGCGGCTTCGGCATTTTCGGCGGCGTGGCCGGCGGTGCTTCCGGGTCCACCACAACCGCCTGGCAACACTCCGCCCGTCAGTTCTCCGCAGATTCCCTGCAGCAACTGCGCGATCGCATCGGCCAGCGGTCCTCGTCGGTGCGCAGTCAACGTTCCACCGTGATCCAGACCGTCGCTCAGGGCGAGTCCGTGCGCACCGAGACCGAAGTGGTGGCCAATTACAACCGCTGCCATGCGATCACGGTGGAATACTTCGAAGTGCTGCGCCACTTCCTGGTGACCCATGAGCTGGCCGACGTGCAGGAATGCTTGTTCGTGCCCTTGCCCATCACCCAGTTCGACCGCGGCAAGGCGCTGCGCTGGCGCGAGTACTTGAGCCGCTATTTGAAAGACCGAACCCTGCTGACCGGGTTCGACGCCATCGAGCGGGTCGCCGACAACTGGGTGGGTTGGGACTATCCCGTTGCCCGCTACAGCGAAGAAGCGCCCAACGTCCTGGAAGGCGAGCTGTATGTGAGCTTCGTGCTGCCGCGCCCGCGCGACGCCGACGACGGCAGCTTCCAGCTCGCCGAATGGGAGGCCTACCGGGACGTGTTGCCGGGTTTTGCGCGTCATATCTTCAGCGATCTGATCGAACGGGCGGTGGCGGCCAACAAGAGCATCACTGCGGCCCGGGACGAAGCGTTCCAGCGCGAGGTGGCGCCGCAGATCGCCACCAACCTGATCAACCGCCTGCGCTTTGCCTATGTAAGCAGCGACGGCGGCGAGACCGAAGTACCCCTGGACGGCACTTTGGTGTCGCGCTATCGCGAAAATCTGGCGCTGTACGTCACCTTGAATCCCGCCGGCGAGCTGCCGGAAATGCCGCGGGAGGATGTCGCTTATTTCAAGATCTGGTACGACGGCGAACCGTTGCCGCCGGACGCCAAGGTCATCGTCCATCGCGGGCGCATGCGCTATCGCACCGCGCACCTCACCGCGCTGCTGTTCGACAACGAGCGCATTCTCGACGACGTGCGCAGCGGCGATCCGGTGCTGGTGGCCACACCCACCTCGCGCACCGAGTTGCGCAACCCCCGCGAAGAGGATCGCCAACTCGCCGACCGCGTGGTGGCGCATCTGAACGACAACCTGGAGTTCTATCACCAGGCGATCTGGGTGAGCCTCGACGCCCAGCGCCGCTACATGCTGCTCGACGCCATCGAAGTGCCCGGCCAGCAGGGACGCAGCGTCGCCAGTCTGTGCGTCAACGATTTGGTCGGCATTGTCGGCAACAGTCTGGTGCTGCCGGCCGCCCCGGGCCAGCGCCTCAACCCTTCGGTGAGCGCCACCGACGAAAAAGGCAACCCCGTCGATCTGCGCAACGCCTACGCGGCGCCGCCGGCACCGCGCATGCGCTTGAGCGTGCCGACCCGCGGCGTGTATGCCGAGGCGGTGGCCGGCGAGTGCAGCGCCTGCGAGGCCATCGACGAGACCCGCTACTGGCGCTGGAGCGTGGAAGGTCTGCTGGCGCCGCCGGAAATCCAAGGCCCCATCGACACCGGCACCCGGGCCAGCGAAGAACCGACCCTGACGCCGACGCCGTTGCCCGCACCATTGGTATCGATCCAGAACGCGCCGGCGGTGCCCGATCCGTTCGGTCTCAAGGCCGCGTTCGAGCTGTTGTCCAAGCCGGAGCTGTTTCGCGATGTCACTGGCCTGGAAGGCACCCAGAAAAACGCCGGTGCGGCGTTCGAAGCGGCGCTGTCGGCGGCCTCGGCCATGGGCGGCGAAGCGGCCAAGCTTGCCCGCCAGCAGGAGCTGACCAAGAACTCCGACCGGGTGGTGGATCGCATCGGCAAAGCGGTGAACGACGAGCTGCTGACCCCGGAGGCGGCGCAGACGGCTCACCAAGTCGCTGCTCGAAGGGCTCAGCGGCAAGGAAGAGCCCAAAGCCGAAACGCCGCTGGACGATCCGGCGGTGAAAAAAGCAGTGGAGGCGATGTCCCAAGCCGAAGGCGGCAACCTGAAGGTGGAGTCCGGCGCGCGAGACCGTCGAAGTGAGCTTCGACGACACCGACGCCGGTGGTGGGCTCCGGCGACGTCGGTGCCGAAAACGCTGCCGCCCCTGGCCGCACCCCACGATTCCACCGACATTCCGGTACAGCTCGAGGCGAGCTTCATCGGCCGCCACGATCCCAGCAACACGCTCGCCGACGACCTCACGCCGTTCGTACTCGACACCCGCGACAGCCTCGACTTCCTGCTGCGCCGGCAGTTTCCGAACGCGCCCGACCCGCTGGCCTTTTTCACTGCCATCGGCATGGTGCTGCCGGGCAGCGATGCCGATCACTATCGCTTGCGGCGCCCGTTGCACATCGTCTATCCCGCCGATCCGCAATCGAATCAGGTGGCGGGCAGCGGTCCGCTGCCGATCGTGGTGCTGCAGCATGGTGCGCACCGGCCGCTGGCGCCGCGGCGCCGTCGCACTTCGTCGACAGCTACAAGGGCATGCAGTATCTGCAGGACGCGCTCGCCGAACTCGGCATCGTCTCGGTGTCGGTCGACGCCAACGCCGCCAACCTGTTCAATACCACATTGATCGAGATGCGGGCGTTGCTGGTGATCAGCGCCCTGGATACCCTGCGCGCGTTGCACAAGAGCGCGGCCTCGATCCTGCACGATCGCCTGGACTTCTCGCGCATCGGCTTGGTGGGACACTCGCGCGGCGGCGATGCGGTGGTGCGGGCGGCCAAGCGCATCGCGACGAGTCACCCCGAGTACACAGTGCATTTCGTCTGTTCGCTGGCACCCACCGACTTCAGCGGCCAGGCGAAGCAGGACCAGCGCATGGTGCTGGAACGCAGCGACTGCGCCTTCTACGCCGTGCTCTACGGTACCCAGGACAACGACGTCTCCGGACCGGGCGGCGCCAACGCCATGACCGGCACCGGGCTTTCGCCATTACGACCGCGCGCGCACCGACAAGGCCATGGTGTTCATGGATGGCTGCGATCACAACCGCTTCAATACGGTGTGGATGCAGGACACGGGCGATGAGTTCGGCGCTCACCCGGACGATGTCGGTGCGCTGCTGTCAGAGGCGAGCCATCAGGGACTGGCCAAGGAATATATCGGCGCCTTGGCACGCTGGAAACTATTGGGCGATGTCACCGGAAAAGACCTGTTCGACGGTCAACAATTGAATCAGCAGGGCGCGGAGGTGTCGTTGCAGTGGTCGTTTGGCGAACATGTGCTGTCGATCGACGACATGGAGGATCCGGTCAAGCCGCGCACGCTGCACAACGCCAGCGTCGAAGTGTTCGCCGATACGCCGATCAGCGGTCACAACCTTGCGCTGGAGACCGATCACCAGACCAGCGTCCTGGTGATCGATCCCAGCATCGCCGCGCCGGTGCCGGCGGCACTGAGCCTGGACCTGCCCCAGGCACAGCGCGAATTGGAAGCCCTTCCAACAACTGCTCCTGCGCACCACCTCGCTTGTTCGATCTGAGCGACGCGCTGAGTATTTCGCAGGGAACGCCGCCCGAGTTCGATGTCCTGGTCCGCGACGGCAGCGGCAACGCCGTGCCGCTGGAGCAGAGCTTCTCGCCGATTCTCGCACCGGGTTTCCCGGTGTTTCATCGCGGCTTCCCCAGTGTGCGCGCCGATCCAGTCGACCACGCCGGACGGCGCCAACACGATCGTCGAGACCGCTTCCGGGCCACGGCCTCAGCTCCGGAGACACGATATTGATCAAGATGGACACGGCTTCGCCTTTGGACGGCGTACATACAGTCGATGCGGTACTGGCACCCAGCGATCCGTCCAAACCGACCACACGTTTCCGCCTCACGACGTCGACCACGGGGCCCGGCGGCCGGGGTCGTTTGGGCAAGCGCGACAATCTGTCCGTGCAGCGGCTGGAGACGGTTTCCTATTCGACGCTGCCACTGGATGTGGCGCTCGGCAATTTGATTCTGCATCGCAACGACATCCGCAAACTGGAGATCACGCCCAAGGCGAATTTCCCGCAACACATGTTCATCGACTCCATCGAATTGGTGCAGGGCTGAGACCATGTTTATCGAGCGTGTCGAATTCGGGAACTTGACCAATCCGCCGCAGCAGTTCGCACGCTGGAAAATGCGCGTGGTGCTGCACGGCGACGGCTTCGACGACCGCGCTGCCCCGATCGTAGCGACGGTCGGCGGACAAAACGTGGAGTTGATCGTACCGTTGGTGCTCGAGGCCGGCATCGGCGGCGTCCAAGGGTTCCTGGTGGAGGTGCCGCAAAACGGCGACGTGGTCAGCGTCGGTTACGCCGACGGCCCGCTCTCCCCCACCGAATTCCAGTTCTCCGACGATCTGATCGTCGCATAGGCAGCAGCCATGGACTTGATCGGAAAACTCACCAGCCGGCGCATCCGCGACTTCAGCGGCTTTTTGGTGACGGCCGATTATCAGGACATCATCGTCCCGGCGACGGAGGCGTCTCCCGCGGTGACGGCGCCGGGGCGCAGCGCGGCCAACGCCGCGGCCGATGGCAGCTTCACCATGGCCGTTCCCGATGCAGAGGCGCGCAGCGGGTCGATTTCGGTCAGCGCCTACGGGCCCGACGGCGTGGTCGCCGGACAAACCGAACTGCCGGCCGACAGCGACGGTCGCAATGTGCGCTTGGCGGTAACGGTCGCGCCACCGGTGCTGGTCGAGCCCAGCGACGACCCCACCCTCGGCACGCAGCCCAAATACATCGGCCGGGTGATCGACACCGCCGGTCGTCCTGCCGCGCCGGGACTGATCGTGGTGCTCTGGGCGCGCGCGCCCAACGCCAACAAGGCCGCGCCCATCAGCGTTGCCACCACGGCGGAGAACGGCTATTTCTCGGGGCCGTGGCCGGCCGACCAATACGCCGAAGCATTCGCGGTGGTAGCCGGCGGCGCGCCGGTGCCCATTCCACTGGTGGACGATCACCTGCCGCGCCGAATCATGGTGGTGTTGCCGGAACTACCCGCGCCAGCGCCCAAGGCCGAAGATTGTGCGTGCCCGGAAGCGCCGCCACGGACGCCGGATTTGAACGAGTTGGGCGAAAACCCGCAAGCGTTCGCCGAGGATATCGGACGCTGCGTGGATTTCACCTTGCCGAACCGCGCGGTGGAGGAAGTGGTGTATCAAGCGGTGGTGCGCACCACCCAGCCGGCCTTGAATCCGCCGGCGCCGCCGAAGAAACCGCCGGTGCCGCCGTTTCTGGTGGACCGCCTGGTGAAACTGGCGCAGCTGCGACCGCAGTCCGTCGTGCTCGGCCCCGAAACGGAACCCGGCGCGCCTTCGGTGCAACCGACGATCTTGCTTGCGCGTTCCACGGCATCGACGGCCGGCGCGTTCACGCACGCCGGCGGCGCCGTGTTCGGCCCGGCGTTCGAACGCGCCTCGGCGCTGACCCCGGGCATCGATCTGAACGGACTCTGGCAAGGCGCCCGGGCCCCGGACCTGACCTTGCTCGAGGGTGTGCTCGAAGCCCGTGCCCGTGACGGCAACCCGGTGGAGCTCGAGACTTCGGTGCTCACCGATCTGGTGCGCGAGAACCGGCCGCTGTCGCCGCTGCGGGTGCTCAACGCCGAACATGTCAGCGTCGTGCGTCGGGTGCGCAACGCCGCCGATCGCCTGACCGAGGCCGGCGCCGGACGTTTCGCGCTGAGCGACAGCAAACAAATCGACTGGGAAGACATCCCCGAGCGTTACCAGGCCACCACCATCGCCCATGGTCATCTGCTGAGCATCAAACAGGTGTGGCGCGCGGACGGCTATTCCTTCGGCGACCTGTTGTACTCGCTGCCGCTCGCACCGGGACAGCAAAAGCTGGTGTCGGTACTGGACTGGGATCGCGAGGAAGTCACCGCCCGGCGCGCCGCCCGGGAGCTGCGCGAGCAAGTCAATGCGCAACTGGCCCGCGACCGCGACATCAGCGACATCATTCGATCGTCGCTGTCGGAATCCCTCGACGCCCGCTCCCATGCCGATGTGCGTGCCGGGGGCGGCGCGCTGGGCGGTTTCATCGGCCCGTTCGTATTCGGCGCCGCGGGCGGGGTGTCTTCCGCCGGCTCCACCGCGTCGCAGACTTCGGCTCGTTCGGTGGCCGGCCTGGCGCTCAATCATGTGCGCGACCGCACTCAGCAGGCAGCAAGTGCGGTGCGCGCGCAACGCACCACCGTGGTCCAGACCGCACGCCAGAGCGAGTCGGTGCGCGCCCAGACCGAAGTGATCGCCAACTACAACCACTGCCATGCGGTGACCGTGGAATACTTCGAGGTGCTGCGGCATCTGCAAGTCAATCAGGAGTTGGCGCACGTGCAGGAATGCTTGTTCGTGCCGTTCTCGATCTCGCCCTTCAATGCGGACAAGGCGCTGCGCTGGCGCACGCCTCTGGCGCAGCAGTTGCGCGAGCCGGGTATGGCCTGGGCATTCGATGCCGTCGACCGGGTGCGCGACAACTGGGAGCACGCCGACTATCCGCTGGCGCGCTACGCCGACGAGCGCATCATGTATCTCGACACCGAGTTTCGCATGCGCATGTCACTGCCACGCCCGGCGGACGACGAGGATGACTTGTTCGACGCGGCCAGTTGGAAACCCTACGAAGACGAAGCCCTGCTCGGTCCCAACAGCGGGCAGGACATCTGGGAGCGTTATCTCGGCGGGCTGCGGCCCGAGGATCGGGAAGCGGTGTGGGAGACGCGCATCGCACCGGCGGTCGCCCAACGGTTGCTGGAAAAACTGGGGCTGCGCCTGATCCGTGCCGGTGGCTCATTCGAAAATCTGAGCGTTGATCCGACCTTGGTGAGCCAATACCGCAACGACCGGCCGCTGCTGGTGAGCCTGCGCATCGCCCCGCCGCTGCCGAACATGACCCGGGCCGAGGTGGCACGGGTCGAAATCCGATTCGACGGCGTGACGACGTTGCCTGCGGGTGCCGCACTGCGGGTGGATTCCGCGACCCTGCATTATCGCACCGATCATTACAATGGCTACCTGTTCCGCAACCGCCGGGTGCTCAACGATCTCAGCCTGCGCAACACCGGTCAGGATACCGTGCAGATCGCCACGCCGCTTACCGTGGCCGAAAAACGCAATCCGCGCGAATATGATCGCCGCTACGCCGAACGCCTGCTCAGCCATTTGAATGAACACGTGGAGTACTATCACCGCGCCATCTGGACCGCCATGGATCCCAATCGCCGCTTCCTGCTGCTGGATGGTTTCGTCGCACCCGATGCCGGTGGTCGGAGTGTCGCGTCCGTGGTCGAGAATCGGGTGATCGGCATTGTCGGCAATTCGCTGGTCATGCCGGTGGCGCCTGGCCAACGCTTGGATCCCACCTACAAGTTCGCCGAATCGACGCCCGAAGACCTGCGCCATCTCTACGCCATCGAAGCCGCGCCGCCGATGCGGATCAGCATGCCGACTTCGGGGGTGTTCGCCGAAGCGGTGATGGGCAAGTGCAACAGCTGCGAACTGATCGACGACACCGTCTTCTGGCATTGGGAGGATGCGCCCATTCCCGATCGGCCGACCGCCATCGGCGCCTTGTCGCTAGCCAGTCGTCGGCAGACACCGCCCGCTCTGACCGCCGACGAGTTCGCCCAGGCGATCGTGCGCATGCAGCAAATCCCCGAGGCGCCGGCGCCCACCGGTTTGGCTGCGGCGGTGAACGCGTTGGGCGTCGGCAACATCTTCAAGGACCTGACCGGGGTCGTGCTCAATCAGCAGAATGCGGCGCAGGCACTCAAGTCCTCGATCAAGGTCGGCCAGGAATTCGCGCAGCGCGCCTCGGCCCTGGCGCAACAGAAGTTCCTCGACCGCGCCATGGACCGTGACCTGGCGGCGATCAAGAAGGCTCGCGACCAAAAACTGATCGACAAGGAAGGCGCGCAGAAGCTGACCGAAGATCTGTTCCGCCGCGCAATCGGCGAGAAGCAACCGGCACAGGAGAGTCCGACCAAGACGCCGGGAGTGAAAAAAGCCATCGATCGCGCGACCAAGTCCAAGGAAGGATCGGTGCGGGTCACCCGCCCGGACGGCTCCGTGGAAATGCAGACCCGCAACCGCATCGGTGGCGCGGCCATCGATTTGGCCATCGACCCGCCCATTTCGCCCATCAAACAACTCACCAACATGGTGTGTTGGGCCGCCGGCGGCACCATGATGCGTTCCTGGCAAGTGCGCCAATCGCAGACGGTCGAAGCCTTCCTCGACAGTCTGGGCGGCGTCTGGCGTACCCGCTACGACAACAACCAGGGCTTGAGCGCGGCCGACTTTCGCGTCTTCATGGCAGTCGTCGGCCTGAGCGAAAGGCCGCCTCAGAGCTTCACGCCGCAAGGATTGGCGCGACTGCTGAGCGCAGGGCCGATCCTCACCATCGGCGACGACGGTGTGCGCAACAACAATGTCGTGCATGTACGCATCGTCACCCAGATGAAAGGCGACGGCACGCCCACCGGCACGCAAGTGATCGCCGCCGACTCGGCCGCGGGCGTGGAAGTGCCGTTCGACTTCGTCACCTTCGCCCGCAACCTGGAAGCCTCCGACCCGGTGGAGATTGGATTGGGTACGTTTCAATTTTGAGAGGTCGTTGTCGGGTCACGTGGGCTTGACCCCGCAACGTAACCAACACGCTCTCATACATCGCATTCTCGTAGGTCGGGTCAAGCCCGGAGGGCGAACCCGACAATGGCGAATCCCGCGTCCCCGTTCATTCCGCTGCGGTTGGTCGGACGCACACCAAAGGAAATGATCGTCGGATTACGCTGCGCTAATCCGACCTGCGCCTGGAATTCGCGACGGCATCAACGGGCGCCATGACCGCGATGACCGCCATGTTCGCGGCGGTGTCCTCGGCCGCGAACATGGCGCTCGCCGCGCGTGTGACCACGCCCCTGGTGGCGATACGGTACGCCCCGCCATTCGTGATGCCCGTAATGATGTTTGCGGCCACTGAAAATGCCGATATGCAAACTGGTATAGGGGATGTAGCCAGGGTGACGGGAGGACGTGTAATAGGAATCGTCATATGCCTGCGTGGGTCCGTAGTAGCAGGCCGTGCCAAGGATGGCGAAACTCATGGCCGCGGCAATCGCGCCGAGTAAACGTGCACCGGGTCTGATCATGCGTACCTCCGTTTGGCAGCCGAGAACGCCCGCGAGTCAGCTATGCGCCGCTTTTCCCTCTTTAACGCCAGCTGGCGCCGACCGTGGGGCGGGCCCGATCATGTGCAGCCGTTGCTGATCCAAGCTATTGCGTTCAGCCGCGCCTTGGGGTTAATGCCGGTGGTCGCCACCGTGACGCCGATCCCTGCCGCGGTGCCGGTCGCCGTCATGATGGCGATACGGTACGCCTCCCCAGCCTCGACGATCGCGATGACCGTGGCCGCCGCCAATGATATCGATCGACAAACTGGTCGACGGTCCGTAGTAACGCGGATAATCGTAGTAATAGGGATAACCGTAGTAACCGTAATAGGAATAACTACGGTACGGCCGGTAGTAGTGGTCGCCGGGATCGTCGTAATAGGTATCGTATGCCGGCACGTAGTAACAACCCGCGGCCAATAGTGCCAGCATCGCGAGTGCCGTGGACACGCTCAGTTTCGCCACTTTGAACGCGTTCATGGTTCGTCTCCTCCGGCCTGCCGGTCGAATGCATTTCTGCCCAGTCCAGTGTTCAGTATAGATGCGGGGTCCTGAATGGAACCTGAACAAGCCGGCGCGGGTCGCCCATTGTCACGGCCACGCGACCACACGCGCCTAGGGGTCGTTAGCGTCCGAATTTCCGGTGGCGCCCTGACCTGGCCCGGCTTTGGACTCCTGCCCCTTTGGCATCACAGGTAGATTCCGTAACGGCTCGTGCCGGTCGCGCCAGGCGCGATTGCGCTGCCAGTCATTTTCGTAGCGGTACAGGTACGGACTGTGCTTTTCGATGCCGACATGGGCGTCGGAGTATGGCAAGCGCGGATCGTAACGGTTGGGGGGGTTGATCAGTTCCTGGGCGTGGAGGGCGCTGTGAAGACCGCCAGCCGCCGTGGTCAAAATCATCATTGCTGCCGCGGGCCAAAACCGGGGCCGACCGTATGCATTCATTGTCCGTCTCCCGACATTGGCTGCGCAGCCGGACGTTCGCGCGCCGCGAATTCCAACCCGACAAACTGGACATGGGGCCTGCGCAACGCATTTCAATGGCGGCCCGGTCAGCGCGAGCCGTTCCGTGGCGACAAAAGGGCCCGGCGGTGCCACACAGGCGAGGCGACAACCGCTATGCTTGGCGAACGCGCCGCGGCGCCCCCCTTGCAACGAGGCTACGATGAAACAAACGATACTGATCCTGGCGCTGCTTTCGATCCCCATTGCCCACGCGGATTTTCGCGATCAATTGCGCGGCCTGCTGGGCGGCCAGGACAAGAATACCGGCAGTACATCGACTGCATCGCTTTCCAACCAGGACATGGTGAAAGGCGTGCTCGAAGCCCTATCGGTCGGAGTGAAACGCGCCGTCGACCAGCTCGGCCAAACCGGCGGCTATCTGCAGGACCCCCAAGTCCGGATTCCGCTGCCAAAACAAATCGCTGCGGTGGAAAAACTGGCCCGCAACTTCGGTCAAGGCAAGTACGTCGATCAGTTCGTCGCCAGCATGAATCATGCAGCGGAACAGGCGGTGCCTGTCGCCACCGACATCTTTCTGAAGACCATTCAGGGGATGCAGCTCACGGATGCCAAGGCGATTGTCTCCGGGCCGAGTAATGCCGCCACTGAATACTTCAAGACGCACACCCGCGAGCAGTTGCATGCGGCCTTTCTGCCCATCGTCAGAAAGGCAACCGAAAACACCAACGTGACCGCGGCTTACAAGCAACTGGTCCAACGAGCCGCGCCGATGGCCGGAGGCTTGCTGAACGCGGAAAGCGTCGACCTGGATCAATACGTCACAAGCGAAGCATTGGACGGGTTGTTCCTGAAGCTGGCCGAGGAAGAGAAACGCATCCGCCAAGACCCGGTGGCGCGCAGCACCGAGTTATTGAAGAAGGTGTTTGGGCGCTAATATCGAAATCCGCAGGTGCGGGCGCACCTTGTGCGCCGGCATCGGGTCGTTGTGGAAATCCGGCGGGCAGATAGCCCGCCCTATGGTCAACACCCGGACCACGTGCCAACGAAGGGGCGACGTAGGCCCGATCAAGCGCAGCGCATCGGGCAGGCGTTCGCTGCAAAGTCCACCATCGCCGGATTCGCCCTTCGGACTTAATTCGGCCTACATCGACTTTCATTGGGTCTGGCGCGTTGTAACTACGGCGTAAACTGCCGGAGCGGCGCCAAGGTCGGTTCCTGCGGTTCAATCAAACTCGTAGCGCAGCTGTCCGGCAATGGCGTGCGACTGAAACCCGCTGCGGAACTCGCCTTGGTAGCGCAACGAAGTGGTCCAGCCGTGCTGGGTCTGAAACGCGATACCAGCATCGAGGAGCGCGCCATTTCGTTCCACTTGCTGCGCCGGGACCGCGAAAGTGCTGTTGGGGGCACCGGCAAAAGCCGCGCGCACTACGCGGTTGTTGCTGAAGTCGTGCAACCAGGCGGCGCCGAGCTGCAACGACAGGGTGCCATTGCGGCGCTGGTAGCTGCGGCTGGCGCGCACACCGGCGGTGGAGACGAACGAATTATTGCTACGCGCGTCGACCTGCATGTTGGCAGCACCGGCGCCTGATTCCTGGAAAGCGTCGTCTTTGAGGTGCGCATATTGCAGTGAGACGTTCGGCTCCAGGGTCCATGCGCCATGCGGCAGGTAATAGCCCGCGCGCAGTGACGCCGCCAGGGTGGTGCCTTCGTGGCTGCTTTTTGCCGTGCGACGGATATTGCCTACCGCGACGTTACGATCGTTGTCATAATCGTTGCGGCCATAGGCGAGCGTGGCATCGACGTAGCCGTTTGCGGTGCCGTGACTACCGTACACCGACAACAACGTCGAGGCGATATCGCCCGACCCGCGGTCGCCGCCGAGAGTGAGGTCGTTGCGCGTGTAGCCGAGGCTGAGACCGAGTACGTTGCCTTCACCGAACCCGCCATCGAAGCCGAGTACGATGCCGGCACTGTCGTAGTCGAACCCGGAGTAGCCGGCGTCGGCGTCCTGCTCGCCGTGTTGGCCGAAAGCGCTCAGCCAAAGGCCAAAGCGCCGGTCCACGGGCTCGTCTTCGGACGCGAACAGATCGCTGAACAGAGGACCGTTGTAGGCCAGCAGCACCGGCGGCGTCGAGCGCGCCGCCGTACTGGGTGCCACGCTGCGCTGTCCGCTCATGCGCTGCTGCATCACGCCAAGCAACGCAACCGAAGTGTTGCCGGCGGCCTGGGAAAAACTGGCGTAACTGTCCGGACTGAGACTGGCGTAGGCACGCTCGTGTTCGCCGGCGCCCAAATGTTGGATCTCGCCGAGCAGGGTGACCAGATCGCCGTCGGCGTTTCCGGACAGGCCATCGAGTTGGCCCGCCACCGCACTGCCGACCGCGCCGGTGGCCGCGGCTGCAAACGGCTGCACATCCGCTCGCACCTGTCCCTTTTGCGGCGACTGTATGTAGCTGAAACCGAGCAACGGCATGGCATCGGGCATTTGCACCTCGGCGAAGTTGCCCTGCAGCGTATGCGTCGGGTCCGCCGCGAGCACATCGTACGTGGTGCCGTCGGTGTAGAACCCCCCGCCTTCGATGACTTGCAACTTGCCATCCAGATCGACCTGACCGTTGACCCGCAGTTGGCCGTGATCGCCGTCGGCGTAGACATTGGCGACCAACGAGTCGCCCGGCGCGAAGCCGTAGGCGCTATCGAGCTGCAGCGTGCCGCGCTGCACCCGGACTTCGCTCATGTGCGGCAGGCTCGCCAGCGTGTAGGTGCCGGCACTCCGCTTGGCCGCATGTTCGAAGTTCAGGATCGTACCGGCGTAGGCACCATTGCCGTCCAGCACCAGGGTGTCGGAGCCACCGCCGCCGTCGGCGCGGCCCGCGGCACCGCCGAACTCATGCAGCTGCGCGCTCGCGATGAGGGTCAGACTATCATCGCCTTCGCCGAGCTCGACGCGACCCACGGTGGACGAGCCATCGCCGAGAGTGACTTGATCATTACCGGCGCCGCTGGCGATGGCGGTATCCGCGCTAGTGACATTGGCAAGACTCACGGTGGCCGACAACGCGCCGTTATTGGTAATGATGTCGTCGCCGTTGCCGGTCAGGATGCCGTAGGCCCGCGCGTTGCTCGCGGTGTGGACCGAGAGCCGATCGACTTCGCCGTCGTCCACCACCACGTCGACCACATTGGTGACCACCTCCACGATTTTGGTGAACAGAAAGTTGATCCACTCGTAGCGGGTGATGGTGGTGGTGCCGGTGACTTCATACTGGCCGGTGCCGGGCGTGGCAGTGGCGGAGCTGGCGGACGCGGGCGCGGTGTGAACATTGAGCGTGCCGTCGTTAACGATCGTGTTGTCGCCGTCGCCGGTGCCAATGCCCGCAGCGCTGGCATTGTCTGCATGCGCCGTGGCGTGGGCGGTCGCGTCGCCATCGAAGCCGCGGCCTTTGGCAATCGCCACCGCACCTGCATAGGGTTGGGCGGTAACGTCGATGTCGCCGGTGTTCCAGATGAAGTTGTTGCCGTCTCCCGCCGCGATGCCGGTGGCGGCGGCGTTGTTGGCAGTTGCCACGGCAGTGGCAAAGGAATCGATGGCGATGATGTCGCCGCCATAATCGGCGAACGCGTGATCGCTGGTTGACCTTGGTGCGGCACGGATCGACATGCTGCCGTGATTGGCGATGAAGTTGTTGCCGTCGCCGCTCGCAATGCCTGACGCGTGCGCATCGTCGGCGCTGGTGGCGATGTTGGCTCTGGACGCGGGGGCGGTGAAAAAGTCGATGCCGTCCGCATCGCTGTAGGCAGTGGCGGTTGCATGGGGCGCGAGTTCAACCACGAACGCGCCGTTGTTGATCACCGTGTTGGCGCCGTTGCCGCTGGCCACACCTTGGGCCTGGGCGGCGTCGGCGTGGGCTACCGCCACACCCGTGCCCGCGCCATTA
Source organism: uncultured Gammaproteobacteria bacterium (assembly GCA_963762165.1). Taxonomy (GTDB): domain Bacteria; phylum Pseudomonadota; class Gammaproteobacteria; order JASBUN01; family JASBUN01; genus CAVXJN01. The sequence goes on along the minus strand of CAVXJN010000004.1, from coordinate 251,719 downwards.
ATCAATGCGTCGCCGTCGGCGCGGGCGTTGCTTGCCGCTGTGGGATTTACGACGATCCGCAAGCTGCCGTCGTTTTGCAGTTGGTTGTTGCCGTCGCCGCCGAGCAGTCCCCGGGCACTGACGACGTCGAGAGTCACCGTGGCGGTGGCGCGGGTGTCGATGTTGATGCCGGCGAAATGACTGAGGTCGTTGCCGTCGCTGTTGGCGATGGCCGATGCCGTGCCGGCGTTGCTCAACTGCAGCTCCGCACCCAGCGCATTCAAGAGCACGTTGTTGCCGGCGCCGCCATCCACCGCGATGGTGCGCGTGCCCGCAGTGACGTTGGCGCGGGTAATGCCGTCGCCGAACACGCCACCCGCGTTGGACATGCTGGCGGCCGTCGGCGCGGCACTGGCGCTCACCGCGAACACGCCGGTATTGGTAAATACATCATCGCCTGCGCCGGCATCCGCACCGCCAGCTTCGGCTAATGAGAATACCGTGGACTCGGCGCTGCCGCCGCCGACCTTGGACTCCACCCGGCCGTTGGCATCGATGCCGGCAATGGCCGCCGTAGTCAAGTTGCCGAAATTGCGCAGTTGATCGTTTCCGCTGCCGCCATTGAAGCCAAGGGCGCGGGCGTTGGCCGTGAGCGTGCCGCCGGTGGTGCCGCTACCGATGAACGCAAACGCGGTTTGGGTGGCGTGGAAATCCACCTGCGCGGTGACCTGCAGATCGGCCGCGTTCTCCAACGTGTCCTGATCACTGCCGCCGTCCAAGCCGGTGGCATAGCCGTTCGCACTGACACTGACGCCGCTGTTGGCGCCGCCGAAAATCGCCCTCGAACCACCGTTGAGGGTCAAAGTCGCATCGCCGTTGACGATCATAGGCCCGAGGTTGCGCAGGGTATCGTCGCCTGCGGCGCCCGCCGCGCCGATGGCGGTGCCGGTCACCTGCAGGACGCCATTGCCTTCGCCAGCGGATTTGCCCGCCAACGACCAGGCCGAACCGGTGCTTTGAAAATCCGCCACGGCATCGACGTTGAGGGTGCCGGCGTTGGTGCCGCTGTCGTTGCCCGCGCCGCCGTCGATCCCGGTGGCATGGGCCGCCGTGGTGGCGCCGATGGACTGTACGTTGGCGCCGGCAATGGTCCAGGTGGTATTGCTCAGATCGGTGTTGGCGTTTGCCATGACGCCTACCACGCCTTGGTTGTCGACGGTGTCATCGCCGTCGCCGCCGTCGAGGCCGACTGCGGTCGCGGTTGGTGTGGTGGTGGCCGCGGCGCGCGCCGCGCCGATGATGTTGGTGCTTACACCGCGCGCATGCGCGGTGGCGGTGGCATGCACGTCGTAACTACCGCTCGCGGTATTGTTCAGCGTGTCGTTACCGGCTCCGCCTTGCGCCCCGCGGCTGACCGCATCCGCAGTCGCGTCGGCGCGGCTGACCGAGTAGCCGAAGGCCGCGAAACCGATGCTTCTGGCGGTGACATCGGCGGTGCCGGTTACGCTAACGGCGCCACTGTTGACGATGGCGTCGCCGTTCGCGCCGCCGGCCAAACCCACAGCCCCCACATCCGCTTCGGTATGGGCGTCGCCGAGCGCTGCGCCGGTAATCGCGATACCGATGCTTTGCCCGGTGGCCGTCGCGCTGGCGTTGGCAGTCACCGTTCCCGTGTTGCTCATGGCGCCAACCAACGAGGTATCGCCGCCCCCTGCGTCAATACCGTACGCATACGCTTGCGCGGCGCTGCGCGCATCCGGCGTGGCGGCGCCGATGCCGCTGAAGGTAACGTTGCGCGCCACGGTTTCGGCTTCCGCGCTCGCCGCCAGGGTGCCGTCGTGCTGGATGCTGTCGTAACCGTCGCCGCCTTGCACGCCGGTGGCGTGGCTGATCGACAGCGTTGCCGCATCGGCGCTAGCAAAACCGCCGAGCGCCAGCCCGACGGCGGTATTTTTGGTAACCGCTTTGGCGTTGATGTCGATGTTGGAGGTGAGGTGCGCGACGATCGCGTCCGCGCCCGCACCACCGTCCATACCGACGCCGTTGGCATCGGCTTTGGTGACTGCGTCGAGAAAGGACCCGGAGATGGACGCGCCGATGCCGAGGCCGGTTACGCTGACGCCGCCGGCGTCGGCAAGGGTGTGCACTTTGAGCACACCGCGGTTACTGAGCAAGTCGTTACCGTTACCGCCGTCGATCACGCTAGCGTGGGTCGTGGCGGTGGAAGCCGAGTTGGCTTCGGCGAGGATGCCCAGCGTGGCCGCGATGCCGACGGAATCGGTGTCCGCGCGCACCGGCGCGTCTTCGCCATCGTCGACCTCGGTGAGGCCCAGTTCGATAACGCCGGTGGCGGTGTTATGCAATATATCGTTGCCGTCGCCGCCGCTAATTCCATAGGCGTTGGCGTCGGCACCGGTGCCGCCGTCCCAGAAAGCATCCGATGCGATCGCCGCGCCAAGGCCGCTGATATCGACGGCGACGCTGGTCGCGCGCGCGTCGGCCACCGCTTTGATCGCGCCATGGTTGGCGATGGAGTCATCGCCGGCATCGCCGGTCATGACCTTGGTTTCCGCCAGCGACTTGGAGGTTGCGATGGAACCGGCGACGCCGATGAGCGTGACCGCGATTTGATCGGAGTTGGCGCGCGCACGAGTGCGCGCATCGAGCAGCGCGGAGTTGATCAGCGTGTCGACACCGTCGCCCCCTTCGAGGCCAAAGGCATGGGCGTCGGCGTGGGTGCCGCCGTTCCAAACCGAATCGCTCGCCAGGGCGACGCCGAACACGCCGATGGAACCGGTCACCGCAACCGCGGTGGCGTCGGCGTTCGCGGAACTGTCGTTGTAATTGAAAATGGTGTCGCTGCCGCCGTCGCCGCGGAACATGCCGGCGTTGGCTTGGGCGGTCGCGGTAGTGGTTGCCGCGGCCACGCCGCCAAAGGTAAACGGCACGTTACCGGCGACCGTTACCGCGGTACTGCTGACATCGACCGCCGCATTGCTGGGAATGACATCGCTACCATTTTGAATGTCGTCGTCGCCGTCGCCGCCAACGATGCCGAAAGCGTCGGCGCGCGAGTGCGTTCCGCCGCTCCATACGGCGTTGCTGGCCGCGCCGACGCCGAACACATTGACCGACACGCCCAATGAATCGGCGTTCGCAGTGGCGTGGGTTTGGATGTGCGCGAAATTCTTGGCGCGATCATCGCCGATGCCTAAGTCGATGCCGGTAGCCGCGGCATTGGCTGTGGCATCGGTAAGCGCAACGGAAACGCCGTACACGGCTACGGCAACGCCCAACGACGGTGCGACCGCAACTGCGCCGGCGTCGATGTCGCCAAGGTTGGTAACGACGTCATTACCGCCGACCGCTTCCGTCTCCCGTTCGTTCACTACGGTGACTTCACCGGTGCTGTTATTGCGCCGCAGGCCCTGGCGAATAGTGACGTTTTCGCCGTTGCCGTCTGCGGCAATCCCAACCGCGTCGGCGCTGGCGGTGGTGCCGCCGTTCCAAACCGCATCGGAAGTAATCGCCAAGCCCCCCGGGGCAACGCTGACGTTGACCGCATCGGCATTCGCGGTTGCCTGCAATGTGAGCTTGGCGCTGTTGTCGATGCGGTCATCGCCGGCACCGGCGTCGATGGCGACCGCATGGGATTTTGCAGTGGCGGTGGAAAGCGCGCCGGACACACCGGCCACCGCGACCGCAACGCTGACCGACGGGCTGACCGCGGTTGCGACAATATCGATATTGCCTTGGTTGTCGATCACATCGTTGCCGCTGCTGACACGGATCGATTGCTGGCGCACCAACGCGGTCGCGTCGCTTTCGAGTAAGACTACCGGCCCGGAATTCACGTGCGGCTGATCGGCGTCGCCGCCAATGCCGGTAGCGCTGGCTTCGGCGATAACGCCTCCATCCCACAAGGCATCGCCCGCCAGCACCACGCCCCCGCCGGTGACCGACACACTCAACGCTTGCGCGGTGGCGACGGAGCGGGCGTGTAACTGCCGTAGATTGGTAATGTCATCGTTGCCGTCGCCGCCTTCGATGGCAGTGGCATGGGACTTCGCCGTCGCATCGGCGAGCGCCACGCCGACACCCGCGACGGCGATGCCCACTTGTGCCGAGGGCGTCACCGAAACTGCTTGCGCTTCGACCACGTTATCGTTGGTGAGGGTGTCGTCGCCGCTGCCGCCGTCGATCCCAAGTGCGTCGGCATCGGCAGTGGTTCCGCCATTCCACGCGGCATCGGAAGAGACCGCCAGACCGGCGGTGCTGTAGGTGCCGCCGACGCTAACCGCGGTGGCGTCCGCGGTGGCGATAAGATGTCCGCTGTTGTCCACCACATCCTCGCCCGCCCCGGCGCCGATCGCCGTCGCGCCGGCTTTTGCGTTGGCGGTCGCCACGGTCGCCGCGGCTCCAGCGGTTAGGCTTGCGCCCACGGTTAAACCGGGCGATACCGCGGTGGCGATCACATGAATCTTGCTGTCGTTGCTGATGTTGTCTTCGCCCGTGGCCAAACTGGTGTCGTCGTCGTTGATCACTTGCGGCGACAAACCGGTAATTTTCAGCGAACGTTGCACGTCGCGCGATGTACCGGCGCCGTCGCCTTCGATGCCGAAAGCCAAGGCTTCGGCGTTAACCCCTCCATTCCAAGACGAATTACCGGCCAGGGAGACGCCGCTGGCCGAGAACGCGCCGTTCACCGCCACGGCCACGGCGTTGGCGGTGACGTTGAGTAAATTGTGATTGCGCACGGTGTCATCACCGCCGCCGGCATCGATGGCGCTGGCGCGCGCTTGCGCTTTCGCGGTGACGTCGGTGACGGCAACGCCGTCGACCGTTGAGCCGAGTCCGAGCGCCACGGGCACCGCGGTTGCGATCACATCGACCACGCCGAAGTTTTCGATGGTGTCATTGCCTTGCGCTAACGTTTGTTGCTTGCTGCTAACGATCTCCACACCCGCGGCGCTGGCGCTAACGCTGCGCACGCTATGTTCGCTGCGCGCGCCGCCGTCACCAGCGATACCGGTCGCCGTTGCGGTACTGGTCGTGCCGCCGTCCCAAATCGGATTGAAACTCAACGACAGACCGGCGTTGCTCAAGGTGGCATCGACAGAGTCCGCATTGGCCACCGCTTGCGCAGTGAGATGACCGCGATTGGTCACGGTATCGTCACCGCCACCGCCGCGAATGCTGCTTGCATCGGCGCTCGCTTCGGCGTTCGATACCGCCGCGGCGAAACCCTTGGCAGCCACTGCGACCGTGACGCTGGGCGTAACCGCAGTGGCGAAACTGTTGATGTCGCCGCTGTTGTCAATGACATCGTTACCGCTGGCTTGTTGGATGTTGTTGTCGTAGGCCAACGTCACGGCCCCGTTGCGCAGCGTCAACGACCAGTCTTTGCTGCTATACGAAACACCGCCGTCGCCACCGATACCGACGCTGTGCGCTTGCGCGCTTACGCCGCTGTCCCACACCGGCGCGCCGGCGATGGCCGCGCCGTTGGGCGTCATTGACATACCGACCGCAACGGCAGTGGAACGCGCGCGCGCGGTAAGGGTGGCGGTGTTGGCGAGCTGGTCGACGCCATCGCCGCCATGGATAGCACCGGCATCGGCTTTGGCTTCGCTGCGGGAGATGGTCGCAGCCAAACCTTTACTGGTAACGGCCGCATTCACCGACGGCACGACCGATGTCGCGGTAGCGTCGATGTCACCATGATTGGTGACGGAATCGTCGCCGCTGCCGGCTTGCACGGTTTTGTTATAACCAAGCGCTGCGCCGCTGCCGTCAACGCTTGCGGTTAACGTGTTGCGCTTGCTTTGACCGCCGTCGGCGTCGATGCCGAGTGCGACCGCGTCGGCACTTGCACCGCCCTGCCAAACGGCATCGGCGGTGATCGCGGTGCCGGCTTGCGTCACCGCGACATTGACCACGTCGGGCTGCGCCAGGGCGTTGGCCACCAAGTGCGCGCCGTTGATGACCACGTCGTCTTCACTGCCGCTATCGATGGCCACGGCGCGCGCGTCCGCGTCGGCGGTGGTGCGGGCCGTGGCTGAACCTTTGGCCGTGGCGGCGACCGCGATCGACGGTGTCACTGCAGTGCTGTTGACGTTGATTGCTGCAGCGTTATCGACATAATCGCGGCCCGCCCCGGCAAGTCCGTCGCTCGCGGTTACGCGGGTGTAGGTCACGCCGGGGTTGGTGAAATCGATCCGCAGCTCATTGCTGGTCTCTTGCGCCGAGGCGTTGCCGTCGGCGGCAATGCCCACCGCGCCGGCGTCGGCCTTGACGCCCGCTTCCCAGAGTCCGGAGGAAGCGCCCGCGCTACCTTCCTTACTCACGTCGGCTTGCACGGCAACTGCCACCGACGTCGCCGTTGCACCGAGCGTTCCGGCAGTGATGGTGATGCTATCGTCGCCGCTACCGCTATCAATCGCAGCGACGCTGCTGGTCGCGCTGGATTGGCTTTTGACGCTCCCGGCACCTTTGGTAGTCACGACACCGCCGTCGGCAGTGACGCTCACTGCCGTGGCGCGGGCAGCGATATCGCCGCTATTACTGACCACATCGTTGCCGTTGGCGCGTTGGACGATGGTTTCATCGGCGTAGGTCAGACCGCCGGCGGTAACTTGCACGCTCCGGGTCTTGTCGGTTGCTTGGGCGTTGCCGTCGCTGATGATGCCGGCGGCAATTGCCGCAGCGCTAGCGGAGCCGTCGACTTTACCGCGTCCCGATTTACCGGTGGCGGCCGAGTAGCCAATGGCCACGGTGTCGGCGTTGGCCGTGGTGGTGACATCCAAGGACCCGGTGTTGGTAACGACATCGTCGAGTGCGCCGCTGTCGATGCCCGCGGCGTAACCGGTGGCGCTGGCGTTTGCCTCGACCGAGGCCGCGCCCTCGCTTTGCACGCCAGCGCCGGCGAGCGTAACCGTGACCGCAGTGGCGCCCACCACCAGATCCGCGCCGTTGGTGACCGTGTCGGCGCCTTGCCCACTGTAGCGGTGCTCCTCTTGGGTGAGGGTCAGAATGCCGGGAGTGAAATCGATCGCGCGGGTTTTGCGGGTGTTGCTGTCATGGCCGTCGCTGTCGATGCCTAAGGCGGTCGCCTCGCTGCTGACCTTGCCGTCGGCGGCGCCGTCCGCGCCCGCTTCGCCCTTGGTGGTAAAGGCAATTCCAACGGCGTCGGCGTTGGCGGTCGCTTGCGTGGTGAGCGCGCCATCGTTGTGCACTGTATCGTCGGCATCGCCGCCATCGATGCTGGTTGCATTGGCTTTGGCGTTGGAAGGCGTGCTTACGGCGACCGCACCTTCGGTTGCGGCAATCGCCGCGCCGCTGTTGCCGCTGATGGCGGTGGCGCGGGTATCCAAGCTGCCGGAGTTGTCGATCGTATCGGCGCCCGAAGCGGCGTCGGTTTGCGTGCCGAACAGCAACGCCACGTGATTGCCGGAAAGCGATGGAACCAACAGCAGTTCCGTGGTGGTCTCGCTGCCATCGCCGTTGATACCAACTGCATCGGCAGTTGCGCTGATGTGCGCGTCCGCAACAGCCTTGATGGTCGGCGGCTTCGGGCTGCTCCGCTGCTGCGCTGCTGCCGCTGCTGCCGCCTCCGCTGTCCGCTTTGCCTTTGCCGCTGTTGCCGCTGTTGCCGCTGTTGCCGCTGTTGCCGCTGTTGCCGCTGTTGCCGCTGCCACTACCGGAATCGTTTTCCGACTGACTCACGTTTACGGACGCAGCAATGGTCCGCGCTTTCGCTGTAGTCTGGAGAGCACCGCTGTTCGTTACCTGGTCGTCACCGGAGCCGCCGTGGAAACCCGCCGCGTTCGCCGAGGATGTGGTCGACGCTGCAGTGGCAGTGAAATCTTTACTGACTACCGCCACGCCGAGCGCACCGCTATTGGCGGTTGCGGTTACCGTCATGGCGCCGCCACTGCGCAGCGTATCCGCACCTTCGCCGCCCACCGAGCCGACGCCGACGCCGGTGCTGCTGGTGTTTGCAACCAGGCTAATGTTTTTACTTTCCGCTGTTCCCGCTGTTCCCGCTGTTCCCGCTGTTACCGCTGTTCCCGCTGTTCCCGCTGTTCCCGCTGTTCCCGCTGTTCCCGCTGTTCCCGCTGTTCCCGCTGTTCCCGCTGTTCCCGCTGTTCCCGCTGTTCCCGCTGTTCCCGCTGTTCCCGCTGTTCCCGCTGTTCCCGCTGTTCCCGCTGTTCCCGCTGTTCCCGCTGTTCCGCTGTTGGCGCTGTTGGCGCTGTTGGCGCTGTTGGCGCTGCTACCTTCAGGATCGGCGGTGAAACTAACGCTCACGCCCAGCGCGAAAGCGCGGGCATCAACCGTAAGATCACCGATCGACAGATGATCGGCACCTTCGCCACCGTGCATACCAGCAGCGCGGCTGACGGACGCCGTCGACACGTCGAGTTTGTCCGTGCCGCTAATATCACCGCTGCTGGATGTCGGGCCGACGATGGCGAGCGTTCCGACCTTGAGCGTCCCGGAACCGGCGATATGATCGTCTCCCTCCGCACCGCTGACGCCGAGCGCTTGCGCGGTGTTTTTGGTGCTCGCATCCCAGGGCTGCAGGGGCGGCGACGCGTTCGCCGGTGGCAACGCAATCGAAGGCAGGATATCGGAAAGAATGTCGACGGTGACAGCGCCGAAGTAATGAACAGTATCGTCGCCGCTGCCCAGATCGAGCGCGATCACGCTCGGGCTCGCCAATACCGGCAGCAAGAGAATGCTGGCATCGGACTGAATGGTAACGGTGCTCGTTACCGGCGTCCGCGGCAACGCCCAGGACATCGATGCCATCGCAAACGATGGTATCGGCGCTGGCACTTCCTGCTGGAAGACACGCGGCACGCGCACCAGGAATCGCGACGCTCGTTAGTGCGATATATATCAGTAGGAAAACCAGGCCCGCGCGTCGGGAATGACGCAGGCGAAGGCGCTCGCGTAGCCACAGGTCCATCGAGCCTCCTTTGCGCACCGGGGCGGTGCTGAGGTCTTATTCGTCGCCAGGGGCTGGCAAGACTCGGGACCAAGGCATCGAGCCGACCAACTTCGAGCCCACGAAGTTCAAAAAACCGTGCAAAAAACCAGCCGATTCTTGAAAGTGGCCTACTATCAATCCGGTATCGCAATCGTGAAAATTATGCTGCACTGCAACTGTAAATTTTTCCGACGAAATCTCGCCCTCGGCGCGCGCTGAGTTGAAACCGGGGCGGACGTTCGGAACTTAGAATTGGCGCTGCCGCAACTACTGCGAGCGAACGAAAGCGTGGCCTTCAAGGCCCTGCTTGCAGGTCGAAAATGTCGATCAATTGCCCGAAGCCTTTCACGTGAATGGCGCGACGTTCACTGAATCGCAGTCCCGCGCTGTCGCCGACTGCGGAACGCAACGCCTCCGAAACCACCACGGACATGGGCTCCGCTTGGCCGCAGAGACGCGCGGCCAGGTTCACGGATTCGCCAATCACCGAGTAGTCCAAATGTTCCAACGAACCGATGTTGCCGATTACCGCCGGGCCGCAGTGCAGTCCGCAGCCGACCGCGAACAGCTTGTGCTCGGGCGCGCCGGCGGCGGCATGGTAGATGATATCGAGTGCACACTGGGCGCTGCGTCGCGCCATGCCCTCGCCTTCGAACACGGCCATGATGCCGTCACCGGCATATTTGTCGACGTAACCGCCGTATTGATAAACCAGATCGACTTGTGCGGCGAGTTGGTGGCTGAGCAGCGCGAACAACTCCTCCGGATCGATGGATTGGGACAGTTGCGTAAAACCGCGGATATCGCTGAACAGCACGCACGCCTCGATCCGTTCCGGTGGCGGCAGTTCGTCACTGCCGGAGTATTTCTCCACCATGCGCTGGGTGCGCGGTGACAGGTAGCGGTTGAGGTTGCGCCGCACCCGCTCCAGTTGTTGATACAGATGGGCTCGCTGCAACTGACTGCGAAGACGCGAGTCCAGCACCAGCGCTGTTACCGGCTTGGTGATGAAATCGTCACAGCCGGCCTCAAACGCTTGCGCCAGGGCATCGGATTGGTCCATCGCCGTAACCGCAATGATGGGCGTCACCCCGTGGCGCGGGTCGGCGCGCAGTTTGCGGCAAGTCTCGAAACCGCCCATGCCCGGCATGCGCAGAGTCCAGCACCACGCCGTCGATGCGTTCGCTCGCCGCGATCCGCAGCGCCGCCTCGCCGCTGTCGGCCTCCACGACCTGGTAGCCGAGTTCCGTCAGCATACGCACCAAGAGCTCGCGGGAAACCGACTGGTCGTCCACGGCAAGGATGATGCTCGAATTGGGCTCTACTGAATCGCTCATAGATGGCTCCATGGTAACCGATTTACGGGCCGCCGAATTCGGGCGCCGCGACCGCCGTACCGCACTGTCGCGCCGCCGGCGGCTCCCCTACACTCTGTGGATCGGGCCGTTTGCCGCGGAGTAACCATGCGTAGTTGGCTGATGCTGTCTGTCGGTATGTTGTTTTTGACATCGGTTTTGTCCCATCCCGGTTTATCGCACGCAGCCGCGCAGAGCGACGCCGCCACGCGTTTGCAGGAACTGCAACTGCTTGCGTCCGCCCTGGTGGAGCGCGCAGCCTCCGGACGTACTCCGTCCCATGATTTCCAGATCCAGGCGAACAGCTATCGTGAACAGTTGCGCCGGATCATGCTCGCCGACCGTGAACAACCGGCCAGCGACCGGCTGCCGGCGCCGCTGTTATTGGACATGGTGCGCATGTCGGCACTACTGCACGCGGCTGCAGAGTGCAAAAGCGGTCTGGTGATCACCTGTCCCCCGGATCTGCTACGGCAGCTGCGCGCCCAGCAAATGGTGGTCGACAAACACCTGCAGCAATTGCCCGCCGCGGATGGTGCGCTATGAACGGGGCGTGGCATGCATTTGCCGGCACCGCTTGGCAGGTGGTCTCGGAATCGGCTGTGTGGGTGATATTGAGTCTGGCGCTGGGCGGATTGATCCACGAGTTTCTACCGGCGACACGGTTGCGGCGCTTGCTGAACCGTCGCGGGCACCTGGCCATGGCCAGCGGCATCGCGCTGGGCGCGTGCCTGCCCATGTGCAGTTGCGGCGTCATTCCCCTGGCCATCAGTCTATATCGTTCGGGGGTGCGTATCGGACCGGTGATGGCCTTCGCCGCCGCCACCCCGATCATCAATCCAGCCGCCGTGGTGCTTTCACTGGCGCTGCTGGGACCGCGGATCACCCTCGCCTATGTGGCCATGGGCCTGGCGCTGCCGTGGTTGATGGGATTGTTGAGTGAACGTTTCTCCGGCCATCCCGAGCCCTGTTGCGAGACCACCGACATGCCGGCGGCGGCCGAACCGACGCCGAGCCGTCGCGGCTCCCGCATTGCATCGGCGCTCCGTTGGGGGTTCGTCGATCTCGGTCCGACCATTGCGTTCTACATGACCATCGGGGTCGTGCTTTCCGGTCTACTGGCGGCATTTCTACCCGGCACCTGGGTCGACAGCTACCTGCGCGACAGCACCGCAGTCGCATTGCTGGCGGCTGCCGTGCTGGGGGCGAGCATCTATGTCTGCGCCGTGGCGCACATTCCATTCGTCGCCGCGCTGCTGGCGAGCGGCGTGGCCCCCGGTATTGCCATCGTTTATCTTGCCGCCGGCACCGCGACCAATCTGCCGGAGCTGATCGCGCTGGACAGAACCGTCGGCCGGCGGGTGGTGCTGGTCTACACCGGCACCCTCATTGTCGGTTCCATGCTCGCCGGCATGCTGGTCAATCACTGGTTGATGCCGGGGTTCAGGCCCGCACTGGACCCGATCGCCAGCCTGCGTCTTGCCGACTTGGGTGAATTGCTGCAGCCCAGCGCCGGCAACCTCATCACTCTGGCGAGCGTGGCGGTGCTGCTGTGGTTGGCAGTTTGGGGGACGGGGCGAAAAGTGCTGAGTTGGCTGCCTGCGCGCGGCGCGCGCAGGGCGGCGGATTCGTGCTGTCCCCGCTGACGCAGGCGAGCCCCAGAAGCCGCGTGCGTTGCTGCGGGTCGAGGTCGTCATCGAGCAATGCGGACCACGACGGCAGCCGTTGGATGAATGCCTGACGCTGGTTCGCGTCCAGTGGATAGACCTCAAGTCCTGCCTGGCGCAGATCGCTCAGCGCCGCCCGTTCCCGGCGCGCGGCCTCTTTGCGCTGTCGTGCCGTGACCCCCGGCAGAATTCGCAGCAAAGTCGTGCGCTGGCCCTGAGACAGACGCTTCCAACTCTCGGACGACGCCAGCAACAACCACCCTTCATAGCGGTGTTCGGTAAGCGACAGACTCAGGTGCGCGCGCGCCAGACCTTCGCGCTGGATTTCCTGCAAGGTGGCGGCGCGGCTGGCAACTTTACACTCGCGCAGCACTGCCTCGCGACTCTCGGCTGCGATTCGCCGCGGGGTGGCATGCCAGGCGAAGAATTGTCGTCGCGCCACTGGATCCGGACGGGTCAGCAGGAACTCCATGCCAGTGAGATTGACCGCGCGATCGTAGCGGCGCAGGCCCGACATCACCTGCATGCCTTCGTCCCAGAATGCCAGGATACGCCAGCCGTTGTTCGCTGCCGCCTCGCGCAGGGCAGCACCCAAGGGCCCGTCCACCGCGCGGTGCACTGCGTCCAGATCGGGATAGAAGAACGGCAGTTCGAGGATTTCCAAGGCCGGCACGCGGAGGGCCAGACTGCGCACCGGCATCAAAATCAGCTGCGGCGCATCCGCATCATGGGCCGAGCCATCTACCAGCAGCGGTAGATCGTTGGCATGGGCGGCCTGCACCAGCAGTCGCGCGCTGGTCCAAGCGAGATGGTTCCGCTCGGGCGCGATCACCACCAAACGGGGTGCCGCCGTGAATCCAGGCAGCGCCGTCACTGCCAATATCAAAGCCAGCAACCACTTCAGCCCGCGCTCGGGCGCAGGCATCTCAGCGTACGATAACGCCGCGCGGCGCCGGCCCCACAGCCACGGTGGTGACGACGCTTTGGGTGGCGTTATCGATTACCGCAATCTGATCGGAACCGCTGCAATTGACCACGAAATAGCCGCCATCGTTGGTGAAGTCGCCGGTGTGCGGTGCGCAGTACGGCGGCAATTCGATCTTGTTGACGATCTCCAGAAAGCTCGGCGAGCTGCGGTTCACGTCCAGGACATCGATGCGGCCGCGGCCGGTGGGCGTATTGTCGCCGGCGATGCCGTGAATCATCAAATAGGCATAGTGACCGCCCGGCACGAACTCGCTGGTTTCCGGGTCGATGCCCAGGCCGTCGGCCGGGGTAATCTTCTTCAAGTGGAGCGGCCGATTGGGCAACACGCTCACGTCCCAGACGTCGTAGGTTCCGCTCGGGGCTTCGAAATTTTCGATCAGCGCGATGTCGCCATTGGTGGTGGACATGAACGGCCGTACTTTTTCGCTAGGATCAATCGGCGTCGCCGGCAATTGGTAAAGAATGGTCTTGGCTTCGGTATCGACCACGGTGACCGATTCGCCGCCGAGATCCGGTTCGATGAAATAACGCCCGTCCGGGGTGATCGTGGCGTCGCAGGGACGCGCGCCGCCGCGGGTGGCGGTCTCGGGCGAAGTCGGGTCCTGATCGGGAACAGTCAGGCTGGTGAGGACGGTGCCGAAGCCGGGACTATCCGGATTGGTGTCGATTTCCTGGATGCGGTCCACTTCCCGGGCAGAGTTCCAGGCGGTACGCCTATGGGGCGAGACGCCGATGAAGTTGGCTCCTCCATCCGGCCGCCCCTGGACGGTATAAGTGTCGACGAATTTGACGTGCTGGGGCGAGTTCAACGGCTGTAACGATGCCTTCGCTTTGAGCCCGACCACTTGGCCGCTGAGCCCGGTCCACCACCACGCGGGGTGGCCGCGGTATTGGTTCGCCGGCCACGAGGTCGAAAAGCCGACGTCGAGGCGATCCTTTTCTTCGCAGCGAATGCCGTGCTTACCCTGGGTGACACATCGTACCAACGACATCGTCTGGTCACCGGAATTGGAAACGAAGACGTAGGAAACACCCGCGATAGCGGGAAGAACGGCGGTTGCCAAACCGCAACCGAGTACACAAGCGATCGATCGTTTCATGACCCTGTCTCCCGAAGCAGAGCGCGAACGCAGGACGAGCGTTCAAATGGTTGGGTTACATTTTTCTAATCGGTTGCCTTCAAACGTAGCCAAAACCGGCCCGACGCGCCAGCCCGAGCCGGCTGCAGCGTCATGCCCTGGCTGGGGGCACGAGCCGAGGAACCATAATCGACGTGCACGCGCCCCTGGCCCCGGCCCGACCGCGGCAGGGCGTCACTAGCGACGCCGACTGATCGTCCTAGACTGTAAATCGGATCAACCGGATCCGAATTCTGGACACAGGACTGACCCAGGCCGCGTCACGATCATCGCCGCCACGCCCACAGGGAGAGCACGTCATGGGGATACTATCGATCACCGCCACCGGCGCCGCATTGACTGCCTCGGGCAGCACCGCTGCCGAAATGGATCAGATTTTCACCTTCGGGCCCACCGGCTACGCGTTGCTTACGGTGGCGTTGTTCGCAATCGTGTGGCGCTTTCTGCGACCGCCCAAACAACAACACCACCACCAACGCCGCCGCACAGCCAAGCCGCACTGGGAATAAACCGCGCACGCACCGCACAGCAAGCCGGACCGAAGTGCAACTGCAGACCTGCCACGGACACCGGCCGCTGTCCGCTATACCTGCCTGCCTCTCCACACGCCAAAGACCCCTCTCAGAATTCCCGCACGCTACTTTGTCGCTCCCTGACGACTGAAAATTTATGTTGCGCAGGAACCAACTGTCGCGTGTTTGCGTCATTATTCCAGTCAAGGTTCTCGTTTTCGTCATTTGGTCTGGCAACCGAACGGAAGGCAGGTATAGTTCGCACGTCCTCCGGCCGCTAACGTGAGTTGCGGAACGCTTTGCGGGCAGCCGGAAAAGGAAATGCAATGGCACACCGCCGCCGAAGTGCATTGTTCAACGACTTGACCGTACTGCCGTGGTGGGCCAACCTCGCGGTCGGCGCGGCCGCATTCGTCGCCATCCGTTTCGGCATACCCGAGTCTGCCCTGGCCACCACCGCGATCGGCGCCGCCACGCCATACCTGGCCTGGGCGCTGTTGCTGGCGTTCGCTCTCGCCGCACTGTCATCGGCCCTGAATCGGCGCGCCCGGCGCAAACTGCTGGAGCAGCAAACCGATCTCGACTCCATCCGCGATCTGCCATGGGACGACTTCGAGCACCTGGTCGGTGAAGCCTACCGCCGGCTCGGCTATCACGTCCGCGAAACCGGCGGCGATGACCGCCACGGCGGCGCGGACCTGGTATTGCGCAAACACGGCCAGACGACGCTGGTGGAATGCAAACGCTGGCGTCTGCGCAAAGTCCGGGTTGCTACGCTGCGCGAACTGCAGGGCGTAATGGCTGCCGAGCACGCCCAGCACGGCGTGGTAGTGACCACCAGCACGTTCACTCAGGACGCCCTGGCCTTTGCGCTCGATCGCGGAATCGAACTGGTGGACGGACCGCAGCTGCTAAAGCTGTTGCACTCGGTACGCAAGACCGCGGCCATGCCGCCGCGGCGCCCGCGCGCCAACGGCGACCACCGTTGTCCCCATTGCGGGCGCGAGATGGTCTTGCGGACCGCGCAGAAAGGCGCCAGGGCGGGCTCCCGCTATTGGGGTTGCACCGGGTTTCCCACTTGCAAGGGCACCCGCCCCGTCGGCGCAGTGATCGGCCGTTCGCAGCACAAGATCCAACCCGCCGCGAGCGCCTGAACCGCGCCCGGAAGCGGCGGGTTTTCAACTTCCCCCGGTCCGCTCTTCTATCCTTCTACGTTGTGTGCGCGAAACCGCGCCGCCGCTTCATGGCGATCGACCAGGCGTCGCCGGCCGCAGCACGCTCATCATACGAATGAAAGGGAGAAATTCATGACTGTTCGGACCATCAATTTCCTGGGCGCGGCGCTAGCCATTGTGCTCTTGACCGCCTGCGCCACCTCGCCCACGGGCCGACGCCAACTGGAGTTCTTCGCCCCGGCGCAGATGGCGCAAATGGGGGATTCCGCATACCAGGAAATCAAGAAGAAAACCCCGCAAACCCAGGACCCAGCCCAGCGGCGCTACGTGGAATGCGTCGCCCACGCTCTGACGAAAGTGGTGCCCCCACCGATCGACGGCGGCCAATGGACGGTTTCGGTCTTCAAGGAAGACAAAACCGTCAATGCGTTCGCGCTTCCCGGCGGCAACATCGGCGTCTACACCGGGTTGCTGAACGTTGCCAAGAACCAGGCCCAACTGGCCACGGTCATCGGCCATGAACTGGCCCACGTCCAGGCCCAACACGCCAATGCCCGCATGTCGACCCAATACGCCACTTCCGCCGGCTTGCAACTGGCGGCGGCCGTCGCAGGCGCCAAGGGTTACGGCGACCAACAAACGCTCATGGGGCTGCTCGGCCTGGGGGCCCAGTATGGTGTGATTCTGCCGTTCAGCCGAGCCCAGGAGTCGGAGGCGGACGTCATCGGCTTGCGGTATATGGCGGAAGCCGGCTTCGATCCCCGGGAAAGCATCGATCTCTGGCGCAACATGATGGCGTCCAGCGGCGGCAATCCGCCGGAATTCCTTTCTACGCACCCCTCCGGCGATACCCGGATCGCGGCGTTGCAGCAGAAGCTGCCCGACGCCATGCGCTTGTACCAGCAGGCACAGGCCCGCGGTCTGAAACCGAATTGCCGTTAGGCAGCACCCGGCAGACGTGCGCCATGGCGGCGCGAACCGGCGGCGCCGACACGGCAATCGCCGGCCGCGACGGCGAACGTAGGCGGCCGCCCGCAGCGGTCTGCGATCAGACAATCCTATGTTTTGCAAAGAATGATTGGCTGCGCCCCTGGACCTGGCAGAGTTAGTGGGGCGGCCGCGGGGCCGTCGCCTAAAGCGAACTGCATTGCCAGCCGATACTTTGATTCATAACAAACCGACGCGGAAACCAAGCGCGAACCGACATGCAACCTGAGACCGAAATCCTCGAGAAGCGCCTGTTTCCGCGCGTGCAGAGCCGTTGCCCACTGTTGTACCGGGTGGATGGCATGACCAGGCGCATGGTCGGCATCAGCACGGATTTCTCCGCTACCGGCGTGCAAATGGTGTGCAAGCAAGCGCTCACGGTTCAGGCATCGATCGAAATCGAGTTCAAGCCCGGGAGCAACAAGAGCGTGCCGGCGATGACGGCGCAGGGGCAGGTGGTGCGCTGCGAACCGATCGATGGAGGCGAGTTCCTGGTCGCCTGTCGATTCATCCGGGTACAGGCAGTCAGCCGACCCTGAACCCTCTGCGGGCTTCGCCCCAGTCTGAGTCCTCCGGCTCAGCGTCCCGGCCGGCGCCACCGGCAAGCAGTACCGCGTTCATATGCCCGCGTACCAAGCGTAACCGCGGTCTTCCCAATACCCACCTTTGCCACCATAGATGCCGGACAAGGAATCGACGACCTCGATGGCGCGAATGTACTTGGCCATTTTGTAGCCGAGTTGGCGCTCGACCCGCAGTCGCAGCGGCGCGCCATAGCGAATCGGCAGCAGCTGGTTGTTCCATTCATAGGCCAGCAGCGTCTGCGGATGCAGCGCGTCCTCGAAATCGATGCTTTCGTAATACGGCGAACCAGCCTCCAAACTGTCGTAGCAGCGGAACACCACGAAGCGCGCCTCGGGTTTCGGCCTCACCTCATCGAGCAACGCCGCCATGCGCACCCCTTTCCATTGCGCAATGGCGCTCCACCCCTCGACACAGTCGTGGCGGGTGATCTGGGTGCGGGAGGGCAGATCGCGCAGATCGTCGAGACTGAATTTGCGGGCATTGGCGACCAATCCCGTGACCTCCAACTGCCAGTCCTGGAATCCGCCCGCGGCCAGGCGACGATATACCGCATCGGCGGGATTGGTACTGCCGTTGGCCGGGAAATGCGCCGACAGATCGGTTTCCGTGAACTCTTCGGCCAGAGAATCCGAGCGCGCTAGCGCGTGATGCAGGCTGCGGTTGAGGCCTTCTGCGCTGCCGAGCATCCGCGTGAACCAGGCACTTTGGGACAGGCGGTCACAGCCGCTCAGGGGGATGCCGGCAGCAGCGCCCAGCGTTCGCAACAGGAACTGGCGGCGGCGCTTGGAGATCATGCTCAGGTACCCCGCTCCACGCGCAGCCGTCCGGTGATCATGGCACGGACATGATTCAACGGGCCCACCAGCAGCACCATCAACAGGTGGACGGCGAAAAACAGGGCAAACCCGAACGCCACCAGAAAGTGGATGGTCCGCGCCGACTGGCGGCCGTCGAATACTGCCGGCAGCGGTAACACCGAGTTCAACCACGGCGACATCGCCAGGCCGGTCAACACCACCAGCGGCCCCAACACCAGCAGCACGGTTACATAGGACAGCTTCTGCAGCACGTTATAACCTGCCAGCGCCTGGCTGCGCAGCCGCCGCCAATGCAGATGTTCGCCGATGGCGCCGCCCAGATGGCGCAACTCGTCGCGGTTGGGGAAAAACCGCGCCCGTCGTTCCCGACTGGCGAAGGTGTAGAGCAGGTAAAGGCCGCCATTGATCACGAATACCCAGGCGAAGAAAAAATGCCAGGTGCGGCCCATCGCCAGCCAACGGGCGCCGGGAATGGTGGCCCATGCCGGGAAACCACGCGCTTCCGGGCGGCCGTAGGGGCTGGCGGACACCCCCAGCACGCCGGTGGTATCGAAATCGATGCCGAACAGGCGGGTCACACCGCGCAACTCGCCGTCCTCGTCCGGTTCGGCGCCCAACTGCAGCCAGGCACGTTCCGGATCGGAGCGCTCGCCCCAATACAAGGTGGGATGGGCGTTGAATATCTGCAGGCCGCTGCCGAGCAGGATCGCCATCACCAGCAGGTTGAGCCAATGGGCAATGCGAACCGGCAAGGGGTGCCGATAGACGAACCCGGACTTTGCGCCTAGCCGAGCCATAGCGCCTCCCGGACGCGGGCGCAGGCGCTCGGTCGCCAACCAACGCCATCGGACCGCGCCGACCCGCCAGCCAATTGATGCATTCCGGTCATCGGCGGCTGCTATCGGCGTTCAGCGTTCCGTTCCGCCGTAGCCGTGCCCGTGCATGCCGCCATGTCCAAAGCCATGGCAACCGGCGCGGCTGCCGTGATGCGCGCCGGCGCGCGCCGCCTTCTTCATTACACGCAGATCGTATTGAGGACGTTGATCCTCGTCCAAGGCGTTGCGGATTGCGCTGACTTTGTCAGCCTTGTTGCGCAGTAGTTGGCGCTTGAGTTCGAGCATCTCGTCGATCTTCTTGTCGATCGCAGCACTGTCCGGCGTATCCGTCAACGCCAGGGCCATCAACTCAAGCTTGAGCGCCTTGTAGCGCGCCTTCAGGGGAGCCTGCTTTTTAGCGTATTCCGCTTTTATGGGATTCAAGGCGCGTTGCGCTTCCGCGCAGCGTGCCGCATCGCCGTCTGCCATTGCGCCATGGCCGTGGTATGGGCCGGCGTGTTGCGCGCCATGCATGGGCATCGTCGCCCCCCTGGCTTCCGGTTCCGCGTTCGCCGAGCCGGTGATGCCAAAGAGCATGACGCTCATCAGTGAAAACACAATCGACGCCGCTTTCATGGGGCGTCCCTCCTCTGGTCTGGGTGGACAACGGCAGCGCACGGTGGTCGGGCGCTGTACGGGCCGATTTCTAGTGTGGTCGAAATTCCGAAGTTTTGCCGCCTGCGTCACGACACGAACAGCAGTGCTACGCCTGCCGCGTATAACGCCAAAACGGTGGAGCTTTCGAAGCCGATGTTGCCGACCCCATGCTTCTCCCGTCGCAACAGCCCGAGCAGCAGCACCGCCGCCATCAACAGGCTCAACGCCAGCCAGAACGCTTGCGTCTGGGTAACCGCATGATAGATGGAGCCGCCGCGATACGTCAGGTCGGAAAACGCCAGGAACAGTACGTCGAATGTGTTGCCGCCGATGATGTCGCCCACGGCGAGGGTCAGGGCGCCGCGGCGTACCGCTGCGATCGCGATCACGGCCTCGGGCAGCGAGGTGGTCGTGGCGGTGAACAAGGTGCCGACCACGCCCTCGCTCATGCCGGTCTGTTTGGAGATGGCGATGCCGGCGCTGCCGATTACCCAGCCGGCCACTGCCACGATCGCGGCCAGGGCCAGGAACGAGGCCCACAAACGCAGCAGGTCGGCGCGCGCCGCCGGCGCCGCCGCGGTCTCTTCCGTCTCGGTCTCGCGGGTACGCTTGGGCTGCCACATGGGCGCCCGATGGGCCCCGGAAACGAGCCGCAGGCCGAAGACGTAGGCCGCGATCAGCAAAACCGATACCGGGTGCACGCTCCAGACGGTGTAGCGCGGCGTGAACCCGGCCAACAGCGGGATACCCAACAGCACCACCAACAGCGCGGCTTGAACCAGGTTGGCTTCCGAAGCCGCGGCGTGCTCGAGGTTGGCGCTGCGATAAAACATGTCAGCCAGCGCCAGGAAGGCAGTCTGCACCGCGATGCCGCCGACCGCGTTGCTCACCGCCAACTCCGGGTGGCCCTGCGCCGCGGCGGTCAACGAAGTAATCAAACCCGGCAGCGAAGTCATGGCGCCGAGAAACACGGCGCCGACCAGCGCCTGGCCGAGGCCAGTCAACTGGGATAGGCGCTCGGCCCGCGAAGTCACCATAACCCCACAGACGCCGATCACCGGAATGGAAATCAGAAACAGAACAATGCTGAGGCCCAACGGCCAAACTTGGGTAGCAGGCATAAATGCGATTGGCGGAGCCAGTGGCGGCGCGATGCGGGCACGCTTTTCCCAGCCTAGTCCAACGCAGCGAGGCCACTCTCCGACCGCCGTTGCGCTATCCATGAGTGTCGGATGGTTTTACAGATGAGGCCGCAGACTTTCGAGGGCGCCGATCTTGTACCTTTAAACTATTGTGGTATAAAGATTTAATAATACCCGGAATAATATTTGCTTTATTCTGCCCCAACGTGGTGCGCCTGCCGGGGTGCAGCGTATGCCACGTAGACGTCGTGCCGCCGTCGGCCCGACGTTAACAAAACCGATTTGGGGGTTACATGATTAAGAAATTCAGCATTGCGGTCGCCGCAGGGGCCGCGCTTTGTGCAAATTCCGCATTTGCGGTGCCAATGTACGACCAGAACATCACACCCGACGTGATCTTCGGCAGCGGCAACGGCAACGGTGCCTGGACCGTCAACACCGAAAACAACATCGAATTGGGCCTGCGGGCCAAGAAGCGCTATGCCGGCGTCTACGGCAGCAATGGCGACGGCACTTACAACCAGGATTCCGGCTACAGCAGCGGTAGCGCTGCCATGTGGAACTTCGAGTTCTCGATCAATCTCAACGCCGATGGCGTATCCAACCCGGGCCGTCTGTTCGACGGGGTTTCAGTATTGATGGCCATCGATACCGACCCTAGTTCTGCCGTCAGCTTTTCATTTCCATTCGATCCGCTCACTATCTGGACAGATAACGCCTACGGCACCAACGCTACCGGCAACGGTGCCGGCGCCGACGACGGCGTGACCAACGCCGATCGCGGCGTCAGCGGCGGATATTATGTGGTGCAGAACTCGCAGAATGTAGGATGGATGCCGCTCGGAATCGACGTCACCATACCGGGCACCTACGAGATCGGGCTCGCAGTATTGAACCCGGGATTGGAAGTCGCCCAAGTGTCGCAGCAAGACGTCCTCGCGATGAACGTCATCAACGTGCTGGTGGACGGTGGCGGTGCCAGCGTGCCGGAACCGTCGGTTCTCGGCTTGCTGGGCTTCGGCATGCTGGGCTTGGCGTTTGCACGCCGACGCCGTAAAGGCTGAACCAAAACCTGCTCCTGAACTCCAAGAACCCCGCTTCGGCGGGGTTCTTGCGTTTCAGTACCCATACAATTCGAACCAACGTCTGAGCCCTGGGCGCTGCGCTCGACTGCCTGCGGTTCAGGCGCTGTCCAGCAATGGCAGCACGTAATGCCGCTTGCCGGTAGCGGCGTACAACGCATTGGCCACCGCCGGCGCGACCACCGGCACCGCAGGCTCACCTACACCGGTGGGCGCTTCCGCGGATTTCACGATGTGTACTTCGATCTTCGGCATCTGGGCGATGCGCAGAATCTTGTAACCATCGAAATTGCCCTGCTGCACGTGGCCGTCCTCGAGGGTGATGGCACCGGTGAGCGCCGC
Organism: uncultured Gammaproteobacteria bacterium; assembly: GCA_963762165.1. Lineage (GTDB taxonomy): Bacteria > Pseudomonadota > Gammaproteobacteria > JASBUN01 > JASBUN01 > CAVXJN01. Next base: position 229,485 of record CAVXJN010000004.1, on the reverse strand, counting down.
AGCGAGACCGAATCCGACCCCGCCTTCCATTTGGGCCTTGATGACATCGGGGTTGACCGCAACGCCGCAGTCCACTGCGACCACCACCCGATCGACGGTAAAGTCGCCCTGGTCGCGCAACGTGACTTCGGCCACCTGAGCGACGTAGGTATTGAAGGATTTATGCACCGCCACGCCGCGTCCGCGGCCCTTCGCGAGCGGATCGCCCCAACCGGCGTTTTCCGCAACCGTATTCAGGACACCGAGCCAGCGGGGATTGTCTTTGAGCAAAGCGCGACGGAACGCGACCGGGTCCTGCTGCGCTGCTGCTGCCAATTCGTCCATAAAGCATTCGACGGCGTAGGCGGTATGAGTGGAACCCACTGATCGCCACCATTGCACCGGCACGCCCATCTGCGGCGAATGCAGTTGCACGCTGATATTGGGAATGGCGTAGGGCATGTTGGCCGCGCCTTCCACCGAAACCGGATCGATGCCGTCCTTGATCCGGCTTTCCATCACCGTGCCGCGCATGATCGACTGGCCGACGATGCGCTGCTGCCAGGCGGTGACGTTACCGTTTTCGTCCAGACCGGCTTCGATGCGGTGCAGAAACATGGGCCGGTAGTACCCGCTGCGCATGTCGTCCTCGCGGGTCCATACCATTTTGATCGGCACATCGCGTTTGCTGGCTTTGGCGATGGTGACCGCTTCGACCACGTAGTCGGAATGGGGATTGGCGCGCCGGCCAAAGGAACCGCCGGCGTAGAGCATGTTGATCTTCACTTGTTCGGGCTCGATGCCCAGCACCTTGGCGACCGCGTTCTGATCCACGGTCTGGAACTGTTCGCCATTCCAGATTTCACAGCCCTGATCCGTAACCTGCACCACGCAGTTGAGCGGTTCCATGGCGGCGTGGGCCAGGTAGGGAAATTCGTAGGTGGCGTGCAACTTCTTGGTGGCGCTGTGGAGTGTGGATTCCGGGTCACCATCCTTGCGCGCGCTGGCGCCGGGTTTGTCGGCGAGCTTTCGGTATTCGGCCATCATGGCGCCGGAACTCATCTTAAAGGCATCCGATTCGTCCCACTGCACCTGCAGCGCGTCGCGGCCCTGCCAAGCGGTCCAGGTATTGTTCGCCAGCACCGCCACACCGGTGGGGAACTGCACTACGTCCACGACGCCTTTGACGGCTTTGGCCTTGGTGGCGTCTACGGATTTGACTTTCGCGCCGAAACGCGGCGGCCGCGCAACGCAAGCGGTCAACATGCCCTCCAGATGCAGGTCCTGGGTATAGCGTGCCGTGCCATCGGTCTTGTTGGCGCTGTCTTTGCGCGGCACGTGGGTGCCGATCAATCGAAATTCGCTGGGATCTTTCAGCCTTGGATCCTCGGGCACGGACTGCTTTGCCGCCGCTTCCACCAACTCACCCATTTTGGCCTGCTTGCCCGAAGCTTGGTGCCGGATCACGCCCTCGCGCACATCGATCTCGCCGGCGGGTACACTCCATTGCTCGGCTGCTGCCGCCACCAGCATCTGCCGGGCGGCGGCGCCGGCCTTGCGCATTTGTATGAACGAGTTGGCGATGGCGCTACTGCCGCCGGTGCCCTGCATCGGACCCCATGACAAATTGTTGTAGAGCGCGGCGTTGGCGGGAGCCGCGACCACCCGCACCTGGGCCCAGGCCGCATCCAATTCTTCCGCGACCAGTGTCGACAATCCGGTATAGGTGCCCTGGCCCATTTCCAGGTGCTTGGCGATCACGATAACGCTATTGTCCGGGTCGATACGCACGAATGCGTTCGGGGCGAACGAATTGGCGCCGATCGCTTTGCTGCCAGCGCTGTGCAGACCGGACAGCGGCTGGTCGGCTTCTTTGCCGAGCACGGACGGAAAATACACGCCCAGGGTCAAGCCGGCGCCGGCGGCAACACCGGCTTTGAGAAAGTTGCGCCGGCTTACGTTGACGATGTTGCTGGTAGGCACGTTTGCATGACTCCTCAGGCGAGCGACTTCGCGGCTTCGGCGACGGCATCGCGGATACGCACATAGGTCGCACAGCGACAGAGATTTGCCGCCATGGTGGCTTCGATTTCCTTGGTGCTGGGCGAAGGATTGCGCATCAGCAGCGCGGTGGCCGCCATGATCTGACCGGACTGGCAGTAACCACACTGGACGACGTCGAGTTTGTTCCACGCCGCTTGCACGGCGCGCGCCGTTTTCGACTCCAGGCCCTCGATGGTGGTGATATTCCGCCCGGCAACCGCGGACACCGGAGTCAGGCATGAAAACAACGTATCGCCGTTCAGATGCACCATGCAGGAGCCGCACAGGCCGGCACCGCAACCGTACTTGGTGCCGGTGAGTTTCAGCTCGTCGCGCAGCACCCACAGCAGCGGCATATTCGGGTCGACGTCGACTTCGCGGGACTCACCGTTGACCGTCAGTTGGATCATGTTTCGCGCTCCTGCCTTGCTCGTCGACTCAGATAGCCTAGCAGCTGATTTTTCCGATGCTATGCGTGCTCAAAACTGCAGACTCTCCATGGATTGCGCCGCGAAGAGTGGCGATTTCAGCCGCTGGCGACAGGGTCCGTCGCTTGCGCGAGACCGAACGACGATGGACGTAAAGCGTGGCGTTGCACGTAGCGGTCAAGGACATATCGATAGAGTTCCGGGTCGAGAAAGCGGCGCGACGTCATCGGGTCGGTTTCCGTGCGGCTCACTTCGTAATGATCGGATGCTGAGCTGGTTGCATTCAGCTTCCTGCGGATCTGCCGAGCGGGCTGCGCAAAAAGGTTAACAAAAACATTGGCCGCCGGGCAGACGTTCGCGGCCATGGCTTGGCAATAGCGGCCGTGACACAGAATGTATAGCGGTCATGTATGGCTCGTTCGTCCAACTCGAAGTCGTAGCGTGGGACAGGTGCGCCCTTCGACACCTGCATCCAACGCGACACTCAATGAACCGGCGGCCTGTTTTCAACAGGTGTGAAAGACCGGCTTGCGCATGTTTTGGGACCTCAATGCGCTTGCATCAAGGGCGCAGATCGATGGTATCGGACACGACGTTGGAGCGGGTTTCGAGCGTCAAGCCTTCGGTCTTGTGATACTTGCGCAACTGCAGGAAAACCTGCTTGGGTCCGGGCCCGGCGCTGAGCGTGTAAGTCGGATTGGCCCGCAGCGGCTGCCACTGGGCATTAGCGAAATCCTGTGACTCGCTGACGCGATAGTCGGTCGCCGCGCCGTCGGCAGCGAAACTCAATTGCACGCGACGTTGCCGGGTTTGCTTGGCGCCACCGGCGATCCGGAAACGCGCCACCCGCAACACCTGGCCCTCGCCGCTGGCGGCTGCCGGAGCGTCACAATGGGGACCGAGGCCGCCGCGAGGCAGCAACACGGTCAGGATCGTATCGAAATGGAGACCCTCGATGTTGCGACGCTCGCCGCGAAATTCCGCCTTTGATACGGTCAATACCAGCGGCGCATCCAGGATATCTTCAAAGATCGCGCTGCCGTCGCTGTCGGTCCGCATCGCGCCGAATTGACTGCGGTCAGCGCCGGTTCCCAGACACACGGCGGCGTCATCGATAGCCCGGCCGTTGCCGCGTTCGCGAACCTGTACGGTAAGATTCGCCCCCCACGTGGAATGTGCAAGCACCAAACCGAAAAACAGCAGCCAAGCAAAGTGTGCGATTGAGCGAGCGCTCATGGATCAACCCCCCTCGTTGTCCAACCAATAAGTTGATTCTAGGCCTTGTACCCACGAAGACCACAATCGCACGACTGAAATCCGAACCAGCGCACACCGCGCAGGGGCTCAGACCGGCTGCGCCAGGGTGATGACCCGCAACAGATCCGTTCCGCCGGCCTTTTGCGCGTAGCCGGCCGTGGACACGATCACGTCCCCGGTGTCGAGGATATTGCGTTTGCGGGCCCAATCGATGGCGAAGCCGATGCGCGCCTCGTCGGTACGCGCACCGCTGTACAGCACCGGGACCACGCCCCAGTTCATCGCCAGCCGCCGGGCTACGGGCATAGATGCGGTAATGGCGAGAATCGGGCAATGGGGCCTGTGCTTCGATACCAGGCGCGGCGACGAGCCCGTTTCGGTGAGGCTGACGATCGCCGAGGCCTGTAGTTGATGGGCCATGGCCACCGCTGCCTGGGCGACTGCCTCGGTCACCGTGTCCGAGGTACCCGGTTGAATTCGTTGCAGATACCCGTATTCCGCCAAATGCGCTTCGGCGCGGAGTGCCAGTTCCGCCATGGTCGCTACCGCTTGCACCGGGTACTTCCCCACCGCGGTTTCGCCCGACAACATTACAGCGGAAGTGCCGTCGAGAATCGCGTTGGCCACGTCGCTGGCTTCGGCGCGGGTGGGCTTGGGGTTGTGTTCCATGGACGCAAGCATCTGGGTCGCCGTAATCACCGGTTTGCCACGCGATACGGTCATATGGATCATCCGTTTTTGCGTGCCGGGCACTTCGGCGAGCGGCAGCTCGACCCCGAGGTCGCCGCGCGCAACCATCAGACCGTCCGCCGCATCGGCGATGGACTCGAGATTCTCGACTCCAATTTTGTTCTCGATCTTGGCGATGATCGGTATCGATCGTCCTTGCTCGGTCAACATTTCGCGCATCCGATGCAATTCGTCTGCAGTCTGAATGAACGATGCGGCGATGTACTCGACGTCGTTATCCACAGCGAATCGTAGCTCCCGCAGCACCTCGTCGCGTCGTTCGTGACTCACCGAGCTTATGGATAAGCGACTGTCCGGCACATTTACGCTCTTGCGCGAACGCAGGACGCCGCCGTGAACGACCCTGCAGGTCAGGGTTTCTCCGTCTGAAGACTCGACCTCCAACTCAATTGCGCCGTCGTCGATCAATACCGGCGCGCCGCGGCGGACCTCTTCGGCTAGGCGCTGATAGGAAACCGACACGCCATTGACGTCGCCGTATCCGGGTTTGGTGTGAAGCGAAAACCGGTCCCCCGAACGCAGGGTGATCGAGTCCTGGGACAGCCGCCCGGTACGGATCTCGATCCCGCGGGTGTCCACCATCACGGCAATGTTGGCATCGAGACTGGCCGCCGCTTCGCGCACCCGATGCAAGCGCGCGCTATGTTCATCGACATCGCCATGAGACAGGTTCAGACGCGCGACACTCATGCCGGCCGCGATCATGCGGGTCAGGGTGGCAACGTCGTCGCACGCCGGGCCGATGGTGGCGACGATCTTGGTCTTGCGAATGGCGGATCGTGTGGCCATGAGACTCTCTTTCAAGGACAGCGACACCGACCGGTTTCGCCGTCCTCCTTCATATCTCGATCAATCGATCGGGAAGTTCGTTGCGATCGTCTTCGCGAGCGGGAAAATGTTCTGCCAACAACTTCCCGCAGGCATCTACCGCGGCGATGAATCCTTCAGCGACACGCCCCGCTTTGACCTCTTCCAGCAGCTGCGCGACGATCTGGTCCCAGGTTCCCGCGGGAACCACCGCGTGGATCCCTTGATCGGCGATGATCTCCACGTAGTGCTCCGCTACCGACACAAACAGCAGGACCCCGGTACGCTCGCGGGTCATACGCAGTCCCTGCACGAAAAACTGCTCCTGCGCCAGACGATGGGCGCGGGCATATTTCAAGTTGCGCGGCAGCAATCTCATTTTCAGCGGCCGCCATTGAAATGCCAGTGCCAAAGCGAAGAAGGCGATGATCTGGATCAGATATCCATGGTCGATCAGCATCCCGATGCCACTGACGCTGATCAACCCGGGCAGCGCCAACGCTGAAAGCGCGGCCCACAGTAGCGGCACATACAGATAATCGTCGGCCGCCCCGGCGATCACCGTTACGAATTCACCGCTGGTACCGGCTTCAGCCTGCGCGACCGCTTGCGCGAGGCGCTGCTTCTCGGACTTGGTCAGAAAGGCCATCACCATCCTCCCGAGGCGCCACCGCCACCGAACGAGCCTCCGCCTCCGGAGAAGCCACCACCGCCGGAAAAGCCGCCGCCACCACCGAATCCACCCGGATAGAAACCGCCGCCACCCCAACGTCCTCCGCCTCGACCACCAGGACCGAGGAACAGATGAAACGCTACCACCAGCACTGCCACTACCAATGCCGTGGCCAACGAACCCAGCACCAGCATGCCCACCAGGAAACTGCCGCCGCCGGCAAGCGCAGAACTGAGGCCGCGATTACGCACCCGCGCGGCCACCATTTCACCGGCGATCAACGAAAACACCACCAAGAACAAGAACCCGCCGCCGCCTCCACCACTTCTTCGACTCTGCTTTTGCGGTATTGGTTCATAGGTCCCCTGCACGACTTGGGTGATGGCGGTGGCGCCGGCGAGCACGCCAGCCTGGAAATCGCCTTTACGGAATTGCGGCAGAATGACGGTCTGAATGATGTTTTCACTGAGAGCGTCAGTGAGTGTGCCTTCCAAGCCGTAGCCGACCTCGATACGCACTTTGCGCTGATTGGGCGCCACGATCAGCAGTACACCGTTGTCGCGGCCCTTTTGGCCGATGCCCCATGCCCGTCCGAGCTGGTAGCCATAATCCTCGATAGTGGTGCCCTGCAGGTCCTTGAGCGTGACCACCACCACCTGGTTGGAGGTTTGCTTTTCGTGGGCTGCAAGCAGGCGATCCAAGGCCGCTTTCGTCTCCTCCGTAAGCAGACCCGCCTGGTCCACGACCCGCCCGGTCAATGGCGGAAACTGCAACGCGCCCCACGCCGGTAGCCATAAGAGCGCCAAACCCAGAAACAGAATTGCGCCCAAGCCGTGGCGCCGCGCCGAGGTCGATTGCTGCGGATGATTCAGAACTTCACCTCGGGCACTTTCTGTGCACCGGCATCGGCGGTGAAGTTCTCCTTGACCTGCGCATCGCTGTATAGAATCGACTTCCAGATCCTGCCCGGGAAAGTACGAATTTCGGTGTTATAGCGGGCGACTGCCGCGATGTAGTCCCGCCGCGCAACAGCAATGCGGTTCTCCGTTCCTTCCAACTGCGATTGCAACGCCAGAAAATTCTGATTCGATTTGAGTTCGGGATAGCGTTCGACCACCACCATCAGCCGCGACAGCGCAGAGCCGAGCGCCTGCTGATTCTGCTGGAAGGCGCGAAACGCCTCCGGATTGGTAAGCACGTCACTGGGCAGATTCATCTGCGACACTTTCGAGCGTGCTTCCACGACGTCGGTGAGAACCTGCTTTTCCTGGGCGGCGAACCCTTTCACCGTATTGACCAGATTCGGCACCAGGTCGGCACGACGCTGATACTGATTCAGGACCTGACTCCAGGCTGCTTTGACTTGCTCGTCGTAGGTGGGAATGTTGTTGACGCCGCAACCACTCAGGGTGGCCAGCAACAACAGCAAGGCGCCGCCCCGGATTGAAAAAGATAGTGCCGATGTGGCCATGATCCACGCTCTCCCGCGTTACAGCCCCAGCTTTAGCTGGGAATTCATTATACGCAGACCCGGAGCGGGCGCATATGGCGCTCGAATGCTCGGGTTTGCTGGCAGATGACCGTAAGTGCACTACGGTGTACGGCAATAGGTCAAGAAATCACGCCGACTCCAGGGGGGGCAATATGGTAAGGATACCGGCCGCGATGGCGATGTCGCTGGCGTTGCTACTGGCGCCTTGCATCACCCAGGCAGCCGAACCCACTGCCGCGAACGACCACGGCGATTTCGTGCGACTCCCCAATTTCGATGAATTCATCGTCGGCATGTGCAGCCGCAGCCGTGCCACCTTGCTGGACGAACTGCGCAAGCGGCGCAGTGCATTGGACGCGCGCCGGCTCGTGCTCAGTGACGAGGCCGGCGATGGCAACCTCAATGCCCAGGATATCGTGCTGACGATCCTGCTGCCCGGCGGACTGATCTATGCGGCCCATCGCCACGACGTGATCCATCGCGCCCAGTTGCGTTTGCGTGCAGTTGAAGCGCGTATGGAGGAAATCAACGCCGAGCTCCATACCCTCACACCCGCTGAGACATTGACTGCGAGTGTCAAATAGCGGCCGGTCAACGGCTCGCACCATACAGCACCTGGGAGTCAGGCTGCACCAGCAGATAGGCCTGGCGCACGGTCAGCGGCAGCTCCTTTCCCTCGGCTTGCGCACGCAGCCACGGCAACGTTTCACGCCACAGCGCCGGGGTTCGCGCCAACAGCGGCAGCGACAATGAAAGACGGTCGCCACGGTTGTCGAGAACCACCTGCTCCAGTGAACCACTGCGGCGCGACAGCACACGCAGTTGTTGCCAATCCAAACTTCGCCCCGATTGCGCCGCTGTGCGCAACGCGCGCGCGAGTTGCTGCAATTCGCCACTCAACTGCCGGCTCAAGCGTTCTTTCGTCGCCCGGTCGCTGATGCTGGTAAAGACGAAGCGCAAGCCGTCTTCGGTAACAAAACTGGGGCGGCGATTCTGGGCGAATGTCCAGTGCGCGTCCGCGTCATTGGCAACGGAGACGTTGGCCACGCTGGAAGACGGCGTAGCGGCAGCTGGTCCCGTGACGCAGTGATGTAAGCCGCAATACTGCGCCATCACGGTCTGCTGCAACAGGTCGGAGGCAGCGGCGTTGGGGCCGCTGAGCAACACCGGCTGGCGATCGATGAACATGACCAGGACGCCGTCGGCACCGAAGTTCATTTGCACATCGGCGCCCCGGTCCAAGCGCCAGCGCAGATCGCGGAGTTGATTGACGAAGTCCTGGGACGCTGCGCGCCAGCGCCGCAAATCGGTCTTGCCGCCGATCGAGCGCACCGGTCCGGCGGCATCTTCGGCTATTGCCTCGTACGAAGCGATCACTTCATCCAAAGCCACGCGGGCAAAGTCGGCGCGTTCGCCGTAATCGGCTCCTGCCAGTGCATCGGCGAAATAGGCGAAATCGCTGCTGGCCGGGGCCGCGCCTGCGGTAACCGCTCCGCACAGCGTCAGTGCGACGATCCAATGCAAACCCGGCTTCACCGTCCCTCCCCTACCTGCAGGCGCACTTGCGCCACCAACGTCCATGAAGCTCAGCATAGACCGTCCGCTGAGCGCCGCCGCGACGGGCGCAGGAAATCCTGTTACCGAACCGCGACGGCGGCCTCGGGGAGCGGCTGCCGGGCGAAGCGCAGGTCCTCGGGATAGGGAAACACGTCGCCATAGACGCCGTCGCGTACCTGTTCCTGGCGCGCGCGCCAGTACCGGTAATCCAACAACTCGGGGTGAAGTTCGCGGAGGTTGTCGCGGGAATCGGAATCGGTGGTGACGAAGGTGGAAAACTCTTCTGGAAAAATGTCGTTGGGCGCCACGTGGAAACTCGGTTCGGCGGCGAGCTCGTCTTCCGGGCCAATGGGCGCGGGGAGCCGGCGAAAATTGCAGTCGGTGAGATAGCACAATTCGTCGTAGTCGTAGAAGACGATACGCCCGGAACGGGTCACGCCGAAGTTTTTGAACAACAGATCGCCGGGGAATATGTTCACCGCCATCAGCTCCTTGATTGCCAGCCCCCAGTCGTCCACCGCCGCGCGGCGCTCTTCGGCCGATGCTTGCGCCAAAAACAGGTTCAATGGCTGCATACGTCGCTCGATGTAGCAGTGCTTGATCACGACCCGCTGCGCTTCCAGCTCGATCAACGTCGGCGCGACCGATTGCAGTTCCCGCAGCAAATCGTCGCTGAACCGAGCGCGGGGAAAAGCCACGTCGGAATATTCCAGCGTATCGGCCATGCGTCCGATGCGGTCGTGCATTTTGACCAGCAGATATTTGTCCTTGACCGCCTGCCTAGTGGTGTCCTTCGGGGGCGCAAACCGATCCCGTATGACTTTGAATACGTATGGATAGGACGGGAGCGTGAATACGCTCATCACCATGCCGCGCACGCCGGGAGCGGCGACGAAATGATCATCGGTGCGCGCGAGATGATGCAGGAATTCGCGATAGAACTCGTTCTTCGCCTGCTTATGAAAACCAATGCACATATACAATTCAGCGAGCGGCTTGTTCGGGAGGATACTTTGTAGAAAATCCACCGTGGCGGCCGGTACCGTGGTTTTGACCATGAAATACGCGCGCGCAAAGCTGAACACCACCCCGAGTTGATCGCCCGCGGTCAACAAAGTATCGGCATACAGTGCGCCGCGTTCGTTGTTCATTAGCGGTATCACGAAGGGCAAGCAGGTTTTACCCCGTATTACCCGTCCGATCAGGTACGCAGCCTTGTTGCGAAAAAACGGAATGTCGAGCACATCGATGCGCAGGTCCCTGGTGGGAACATTGGACAACGGAGAGTGCGCGGCAAATGCGGCGACGATATGGTCGACGTCGCGATCCAGGTCCTCGAACGGAAGCGTGAAATAGAACGAAGACAAGAGTTCGCCGACGGCGGCCTCCATGCCGCGGTCGCGGGGGTAGAACGACACGTAGCCGCGGTAATTTTCCACCAGTCGCTCACGGTCGGCCAGCGATTCGACGAATATATTGTCGTTGTTGTAGTAATTTCGATCGAACATTTTGCAGAACACCGAGTTGTAGAAGGTCTCGGCCAACTCCGGCTGACGGTGTTGCTGCAGCAGTTCGACATAGCAGGATTTGACTCGCTGCCACAATTCGGGCTCCGGCTCCACGGCGCCAAAAGTCGCCCGCAACCTGTTCACAGTTTCACGCACACGCTGCTCGTACAGGTGGATACGCTCGCTGGACGCGCGTTGCACCCCGTCCCAATCGGCCCGTTCGAATCGCTCGCGCGCGCCCGCCGTCACTTCGCTGAAAAACGCAAAGTGTTTGTCGAAACCGCCGAGTATGGTCGCGGCGACCTGTGGCGCTAGGGTTTGCATCAATCCACCGGCTGGCGACGGAGACAACCAGACTATACCGTGACGATCGCGTCCGCAGCGGCAGTATTGGCAGATTCAATGCTTTGTATTCCCGCAGGCAAACCTGCGGGCACCATGCATGTCATTTGCGGGCGGTGGGTGAAATGAGGGTTACGGCAGGGTGCGTCACTAATGCGCGTCGGCAGCCGCCATCAAACGATCGAGTACCTGCTGGCGTGGCTTGCTTTCATCGAAGGCAATGCGGTAGCTCACGTAATAGCGATTGATATTGGCGACGTAGTCCACAGTCTCGCGGCCGATCTCCTTGGCAGCCACCCGTTCGACGTGGCCGAACCAGCGGTTCGGGTCCAAGCCCAGGCGTGCCGCCTCCCGTCGCAGGCGATTGATTTTCGCCGGACCGGCATTGTAGGCCGCCCAGGTGAAATTCACCCGGGCCTGCGGATCAATTTCCGGCGAGTCGAAATAGCGCTTGCGCAACCAAGACAGGTATTTCACGCCGGCATGGATATTGGGTTCCAATTCATGGATGTCGCCGATAGCGACCCGGCGGTCAGCGGCAGTGGTCGGTCGCACCTGCATGACGCCGACTGCGCCGGCGGGACTGACTTGATTCTGATCGAAGCGCGACTCTTGGTAAGCCTGGGCGGCCAGGGCGAGCCAGTCGAAGTTGTAGCGGTTTCCATATTTTCTGAACAGTTCGATCAGCGGTCGCAACTTCGCCTGCTTCTCGATGCTGATCGGATTCTCTATCCAGCGGTTGTTTACGTAGTAACGGTTGAACAACACGTTGCCGATCAAGGTGCCGCGCTGGTGGCTATGCAAAAACGCGCTCAAACTTGCCCGCAATTTCGGATTGTTCTTGCGCACGGCCCAGGCGAGCTTGTTCTCTTTTCCGGCCGCCAGGTCGTCGCGCACGACAATATTCGGCAACACCCGGGACCATACCTGCGCCACATGGCGGTCCACCACAGTGATGGGCATGATGCCGGCGTTCACCAACCCGAGAATGTCTTCGTTGAACAGATTGCGGTCGGTGCGCACCACCCTGGCGGGAGCGCGCCCCTCTTGCAGCAGGCGCAGATTGAGTTGCGTCACGTCGCGTTCGTGGCTGCTGGAGGGCGGCAAGTACACTGAACGGCCGGCGAGATCGTCGAGAGATTTCAATTGCGGAGAGATTTTGCGGTTCGCCACCACAACGCTCTGTACGTCGGACATGTACGGAATCGTGAAAGCCACATCCTGGGAACGCTCCGGCGTGATGGTAAGCCCTGCGGCGATCACGTCTCCGCGGCCGTCCCGCAGCGCGCTCAACAACTCATCGTAGGGGACCGGCACAAACACCACTTGCATACGGTCGCGGCGGTTCTTGATGTCGCGATTGACGAACCGCTCGTATTCGCGCATGAGTTCGTATTCGAAACCGCGCAGCCGGCCGTGATCGAAAAAGAAGCCGGTGCGACTGAAACTCACCAACACACGCAGCATGTGACGATCCTGCAGCTGCGGCAGATCGCCGGTGAATGTTTTCCGGATCGGTTCCAGAACGACTTGATGTTGGCTCGGGATGGCGGAGATGGCAGACTGTGCCGCACTCGCCCCCAAAACGAGCAGCAATAGCCTTACGAAGCGCATGGCCAAGTATCCGTCTCGGTCTTGAATACTAAGTACTAGTTCTTGGCGCGTGACGTTCAATGGCGACACTGAAATGAGCGGGCGAAATACCGCCATTTGCCGGCGCCGGCACCGGCGAGCAATCGGCGCCGAATCCGATACGCGTGATGCTTGATTTGGCCGCTGCCTGGCGCCAGATTACAGCCAGCAACCAAGGCACTCTTCGTAACGGCGTGTCCCGAACCGATGACCGAAACCCATACCGACGATCTGGATCTGCTGCTCGCAACGCTGCCTCAGCGACTGCAGGACGCGCTCACTGCGTTGCAGGATCAGGAATTGCTGGAGATCGTGCTCGATCTGGGGCGTCCGCCGCAGGCTCGACTGCCGGGGTGCGCGTTGAATCTCGCCAACTCGCCCGTGAACCGGGACGACATCGAACGCGTTGCCCGTGCGGTAGGCGCATTCGGCGCCGACAATCGGGCGGGCATAGAGGGAACGCTGCATCGCATTTCCGCGATTCGCAATCGCTGCGGCGATATCGTCGGCTTGACATTGCGAATCGGGCGCGCCGTATACGGCACCATCGAAGTCCTGCGGGACTTGATCGAAAGCGGTAAGAGTGTGCTGCTGCTGGGTCGACCCGGTGTCGGCAAAACGACCAAGTTGCGGGAAGTGGCACGCGTACTGGCAGATGAGTTCGGTAAACGCGTGGTCGTCATCGATACTTCAAACGAGATAGCGGGCGACGGCGACATCCCTCATCCCGCGATCGGTGGCGCCCGCCGCATGCAGGTGCCTCACCCGGAACAGCAACACGCGCTGATGATCGAAGCGGTGGAAAACCACATGCCGGAAGTCATCATCGTCGATGAAATCGGCACCAGCGCCGAAACCTTGGCTGCGCGCACCATCGCCGAACGGGGCGTGCAACTGATCGGCACCGCCCACGGCAACACGCTTGAGAATCTGATTCAGAATCCAACTCTGTCCGAGTTGGTGGGCGGTATCCAAACCGTCACTCTGGGTGACGACGAGGCGCGTTTGCGCGGCACCCAAAAGACGGTGACCGAACGCAAGGGCCCGCCGCCCTTCGATGCCGTTGTGGAGATCATCGATCGCGATCAAGTCATGGTCCATAGCGATACCGGCGCTGCGGTGGACCGATTGCTGCGCGGGCGCAATGCAGACGGCAGTCGACGTACCAGCCAGGACCTGGGCGCATATCCCGATGCACACATCGCGGCACTGCAGAGCTCGCCGCAGCTTCAAGAGCCGTTCTCGGGCTCGCGTCACAACGGCACGGTGCGCATCTATCCCTACGCTCTGAGTCGTGATTCGGTCGAGCGCGTGCTGCGCGACCTGCGTCTCGACGCGCGCACGATCCCCCGTGCCGAACGCGCCGACCTGATCATAACTCTGCGAGCGAGGGCTTCGGACCCACGCCTGCGCAGGTTGGTCGAGCTGAACCAAGTCCCCGTGCACGCCGTGAAGAAGAACACCACGGCGCAAATCCGGCGCTTGCTGCAGAACGTGCTCAACGTGGTGCACGGCGCCGAGGACGCCGATGTCGATGACACGGTGCGCGAAACCGAGCAGGCCATACGCCGGGTACTTGAAGACGGCGTCGCCATGGAACTCTCCCCTCGACCGGCGAAGTTACGCAAACTTCAACATCGGATCGTCGCCCGTCACCGGCTGGTGGCGGAAAGCGTCGGCAGCGAACCCGCGCGGCATCTGGTGATACAGCCCGTGCACTGAGAGCCGGTTCAGGACCTGTTCAGCGCCCGTGTGCCAGACTCGACTCATCCGTAGTGCAACAAATGCCGCCACCAGTTGGCGGGCGCGCGATTCGCAGGAGCAATGCCATGATCTCCCACCGCATCAGGCTCGGCCTGTTGCTCAGCGTAGCGGTATCGGCAACCTTCGCCGCCAGTGTCCCGGTATACAAGTGGACCGACGCCGAAGGTGTGACCCACTATGCCGAGACACCTCCCGCCGACCGCGGCGCCGCCGCTGTCCGCCTCGATGTGGACACCGTTGCCGCACCTGAGGAGAAACAGACCGACTACCACGCCATACTCGAACAGGCGAACGATCTGCGACAGGCGCGACTGCAACGGGAGCAGCAGCGCGAAGCGCAACGCCGGGCCGAGTTGCAAGCCGAGATGTCGCAGGCGGCCGCCGAACCGGAACAGGAGCAGTCGACGCAACCGGTCTACGTGCCGATCTACGTTCATCGCCACCGCGGTGATCGAGATGCACATGCGCCCGGAAGCAAGCGCCCGCCGTCAGCTCGGCGGCGCGGCGATCGAGACCCCGCTTTCGACCCTCCGCAACAATGGTTGCGCAGCCACCCGCGGCTACTGCAAAAAGAATTGCGGGCGCGGCGGGACTCCGAACCGGCGGTCAGGATGGATCGAGCCACCAAGCGGCACTGACGGAGTCAACGCCGAGCGTGATGCGATTCGTCGGCACGCCACAGCATCGCGGTCACTTCTTCGCGATCGTGGTATAGCTGTTTGCAACGCAGTCCATAATCTACTCCGGCTGCTCGCAACCGCTCATCGATGCGCAGCAAACAGCGCTGCAATTCCTGATAGCGCTTCTTCATGGGCAATTTCAGATTGAAAATCGTGCGTCGGCACCAGCCGTGCGCAAGCCATCGCGCTGCCAATTCGGCCACGCGAATGGGCTGCTCCACCATATCGCATACCATCCAATCAACAGCTGCAGACGGCTCGAAACGGAACCCGTCCCGGCGCTCATGATCGACCAGCCCCGTTGCCAGCAGCGACTCGGCCAATGCGCCGTTGTCCACCGCAACGACCCGCATCCCGCGACGCACCAGTTGCCAGGTCCAACCGCCGGGGGCGGCACCGAGATCGACCGCCCGCATGCCGGGCCGCAGCAGGCGCGCGCGCTGTTCTTCATCCAGAAACAACAGCAGCGCTTCTTCCAGTTTCAGGGTCGAGCGGCTGGGGGCTCCGGGCGGGAACTTGAGTCTCGGTATGCCGCCGGGCCAGGGAGAATCGTTACCCCGCTCGCTGAACCCGACGCACGCGGCGTGGGTGGACAGCAGGCAAATATGCAGCGTCGGCCCGGTATCGCCGTCACCCTGTAACAACCCGTGTCCCTCCAGTGCGATCCGCAGCGGTGTTGCCAGCGCCCGCGCCAGGCGCGCGAGCGGCTTGCCCTGTTCGGTATCCGTATATTCCAGCAGCAGTTGCGACGCCGTCCGCGGCAGGCCATGGGCGCATTCCAGCAGTGGCGTGACGCGGTCGGTCACCGGCAAATCATTAGGCAACGCGATTTCCACAAACCATTGCCGCGCGAACGTCAGTTGCGCCAGGTTGAGATGCGCCGTCAGGTCGGCGGCCGCCTCTGGAGGGTAGGATTCAAAACGTACGTAACCGGCGCCGGCCTTCGCTTTACAATGGCCGGTGACGCCGAAACGCGAAGCCTGCTCCAGCAATTCGGCGGCGCACTCGGATTCGAAGCCGGGACGACAAAAGAGAAATAAGCCAGCCATGGGGCGCAGAGCTTATCGCCGGTCCGCCGCCAGGCAAACTAAAAAGTCGGCAATGGTTGCTCTTCTCCGGCGCGCCGTTCAACATGGAGGCGCTGCCCGGACGCACGGGTCCGTGACTACAATGGTATCGGCGCCTGCTGCGGGCGCGCCGTTCCGTAAGGTGATCATCGGATGGATATCCGCAACCTGGTTGTCGTGCTCAGCGATCAACTGGACCGACAGAGTTCGGCCCTGGACGGCTTCGATCCGACCCGGGATCGCATCTGGATGGCGGAAATCGCCGCGGAGCTGGCACCGGTTCCCTCTCACAAAGCGCGGATCGGGCTGTTGCTCACGACCATGCGTCATTACCGGGACGAAATGGAACGGCGCGGTCTCGCGATCATCTATCGAGCTCTGGGCGAGCACGATTTCGAATCGCTGCGCGATGCACTGGCACATGATCTGAGCGCCCTGCGACCGCAACGCCTGGTTCTTACGCAGCCTGGCGACCAGCGGACGCTGGACCAGGTCCGCGCAGCAGCGGACGGGACCGGAACCGAGATCGATCTGCGTGAAGATCGCCACTTCATCTGCACGCTCGAGCAATTCCGCCACTGGGCCGCGGACCGGAGCCGCCTGCGTCTGGAATTTTTCTATCGCGAACTGCGGGTTCGCACCGGCATCCTGATGGATGGCGACATGCCCCGCGGCGGCACCTGGAACTTCGCCGCCGAGCAACGGGCGGAGTGCGAATCCGCGTTGGCCGAGCCGGCGGCGCCGGCCGGTTTTGCGCCGGATGCCATGACCTGGGGGGCGCTGGCCCGAGTCAAACGCCATTTCTCCGAACACCCGGGTTCCCTGGAAAATTTTGATTGGCCGGTGACCCCGGAGCAGGCCGAACGTGCCCTGCGGGATTTCGTCGACCATCGGTTGCCGGATTTTTCCCGCTATCAGGATACGCTGCGAAGCGGCAAACCATTCTTGTACCATTCGCGCCTGTCGGCAGCGCTGAATCTGAAATTGATCTCGCCGCGGCGGGTAATCGATGCCGCGCTGGCGGCGCTCGACAGCGGCCACGCACCGCTGGTATCGGTGGAGGGGTTCGTGCGCCAAGTGCTGGGCTGGCGCGAATTCATCCGCGGCGTGTACTGGCATTTCATGCCCGACTATCAATATGCCAACGCCCTGGGCGCCAACCGGCCGTTACCGGACTGGTATTGGAGCGGCGATACCGACATGGCGTGCCTGCGCGAAACCATTCAGCAGACCCTGGACTACGGCTACGCGACGCCCGCGCAACGGCTGATGATCACCGGAATGTTCGCGTTGCTGCTGGGCGTGCACCCTTATCGCGTCCACGAATGGTATCTGGGCGCCTATGTGGACGCGACGGAATCCATCGAATTGCCCAACACCATGAGCATGTCCCAATACGCCGATGGCGGCCGCCTGGCGACCCGGCCGTTCATTGCATCGGGGCGCCGCGTGCAGCAGCTCAGCAATTATTGCAGCCATTGCCCGTATCAACCCGAGCAGGCGATCGGCGCCGACGCCTGTCCCTTCACAACTTTGTATTGGGATTTCCTTGCCCGCCATGGCGGGCGGTTTTCCGAACATCCCCACGCCGCGTCGCAATGGCGCAGCCTGAATGAGCTCGATGCGGAAAGCCTGCGCAGCATCCGCCGCCAAGCCGCCGAACTGAAGGAATCCCTGGCACCGATCCGTCGGCGCTGGAGCGCGACGTGAAAGTCGGGCTGCTGTGGTTGCGGCGGGACCTGCGCCTGAGCGACAACCCGGCACTGAGTGCAGCGCTGCAGCAATGCGAACGTGTCGTACCGGTATACGTGCACGCGCCCGACGAGGAAGGCAGTTGGGCACCGGGCGCCGCCAGCCGTTGGTGGCTGCATCACAGCCTGGTGGCGCTGGCTTCGGATTTGAGCCGGCTCGGCTCGCGGCTACTGCTGGCCAAAGGGCCGACGGCGCGCACCCTCACGGACTTGACGCGCGCAGCCGGCGCCGATCGGGTTTTCTGCAATCGCTTGTACGATCCGACGCTCATACAGCGCGACGCTGCGGTCGAACGCGCGCTGCAGGAACAGGGCATCGTCGTATCCAGCCACAATGCCGGCCTGTTGCACGAGCCTTGGCAAATCCGCAAACAAGACGACGGCCCCTATCGCGTATTCACCGCATACTGGAAAGCCTGCCAGAAATCCGGCCTCGACCGGCCCTTGCAGCCGGCTCCTGAGACATTGCCGCCAGTGCCATCGGAATTGCGCAGCCTCGATCCGGCGCAGCTGGCGTTGCTGCCGGCGAAACCGTGGTACGAAGGCCTGCGCGACGCCTGGCGCCCGGGAGAATCGGGTGCGCTACAGAGTTTGCGGCGCTTCCTCGACAAAGCGCTGGAAACATACGACAGCGGGCGTGACCGTCCCGATGAGGCGGGCACGTCACGGCTTTCGCCCCACCTACACTTCGGCGAAATCGGCCCCCGTCAGATTTGGCACGCACTGCAACGTCACGGGGAACTCCAGCATCGCGCTGGCGCCGAACCCTACGTCCGGCAATTGCTGTGGCGGGAATTCAGTCAGCAATTGCTGTATCACTTTCCGCACACGGCCGAGCAACCGTTGGACCCGCGCTTCGCGCAGATGCCCTGGTCCCGGAGCGGCACCAACCTGCGGCTTTGGCGTAACGGCGAGACCGGCATTCCCATCGTCGACGCCGGTATGCGCGAACTGTGGCAGCACGGTTGGATGCACAACCGGGTCCGCATGTTGACCGCATCGCTGCTGACCAAAAATCTGCTGATCCCGTGGCAACAGGGCGCCCGCTGGTTCTGGGATACCCTGGTGGACGCCGATCTGGCCAACAACACCATGGGCTGGCAATGGACCGCGGGATGCGGCGCCGATGCCGCGCCTTACTTCCGGATTTTCAATCCGGTACTGCAGGGCGAGCGATTCGATCCCCAAGGCCGGTACGTGTGCACCTGGCTGCCGCAGCTGGCGCAGCTTCCGAAACGTTATCTACACCAACCGTGGACGGCTCCGGAGCAGGTGTTGCGGCAGGCGGGCGTGCGTCTGGAACGGGACTATCCGGCGCCGATCGTCGACCTCAAAGCCAGCCGCGTGCGCGCGCTCGCAGCCTACGGCACTGTTCGGCAAAACCCGTCCGAATAGGTTCCACAATGCACCAATGTGCGCCCTGGGCGCGCGCCGCTCCCTGTTTTCGCGCGTTTTCCCGATCAATCGGCCTTCGCGGCAAAATTGTTTCGATGTCCGACAATCACAACCGATTGATTCAGCGGTAACTACACTGAACAGCCGGAGCCTGTTCCGGTCGTACCAGATGGCACAGTTGATGCACCGTGCGGCCGTAGGCAACCCGCACCGTCGGATAACCGTCGCCGTATCACCCGGCGGCGCTGGAGAGCGTGATGACCAAAATCGTGTTTCTGCGCCATGGGCTTAGCACGTGGAACGTGGAAAACCGTTTCACCGGCTGGACCGACGTCGACCTGGCACCCCAGGGCATCGACGAAGCCTGCGAAGCGGGTCACTTGCTCAAGCACTACGGCTTCGAGTTCGATTGCATGTTCACCTCGGTATTGAAGCGCGCGATCCGTACTTTGTGGTTGGTACAGGAAACCATGGACTGCATGTGGCTGCCGGTGATCAAGGATTGGCGTCTGAACGAACGTCACTACGGGGCGTTGCAGGGACTGAACAAAGCTGAAACCGCGCAGCAATACGGCGATGCCCAGGTACATGAATGGCGGCGCAGTTATTCAGTGCAGCCGCCGCCGCTGCCGGAAACCGACCCCCGGCTACCGTTGCGCGACCGCCGCTATGCAGGGATCGATGCCGGCCGCCTACCGAGAACCGAATCCCTGGCCGACACCATGGTGCGCACGGCCGCGAGCTGGAACGATACCATTCTGCCCCGGGTCCAGGCCGGTCAGCGATTGCTGCTGGTAGCCCACGGCAATTCCATCCGGGCTCTGGTGAAACTGCTCGAGGAACTCGATGACGAAGAAATCATGGGTGTCGAGATCCCCACCGGCGTGCCCCTGGTATACGAGTTCGACAGCGACTTGAAAGTCACCGCGCACCACTATCTGCGCCGACCCGCCCACAGCGCCGCCGGCTGAAACCGCCGCCGGTTTCAGCGACTGGCCGCCCGTGATGGCTCGGGTTGCGACAACGACAGCGAATGCAACGGCGCCGGGCGCGCGATTCCGTAGCCCTGCGCGTAGTCGACGCCGATTTCCCGAAGACGCTGCAGAATTTCATCGTTTTCGACGAACTCGGCAATGGTACGAATGCCGATCACATGGCCGACCTGATTGATGGCTTCCACCATTGCTCGGTCGATGGGATCGCGCACCAGGTCGCGCACGAAATTACCGTCGATTTTCAGAAAATCCACCGGCAGGTTCTTCAAGTAGGCAAACGAAGACATACCGCTGCCGAAATCGTCCAGGGCGAACCGACAGCCGTATCCGCGCAGCCGCTGTATGAACGTTACCGCGCGACTGAGGTTTGCCACCGCGGCGGTTTCCGTAATTTCAAAACAAAGTTTTCCGGGCGGAATCTGCAAGGCTTCAATGCGTTCGATAATGAAACGCAGCAGGCGTTCGTCGCTGATGGAACTGCCGGAAAGGTTGATGGTGCACAACGCAAGCCGGTGCAAGTGCTGATGCTGCTCGGCAAGCCAGGCCAGCGTATGTTCCACCACCCACTGGTCGATGGCAGGCATCAGGCTGTAGCGTTCCGCCGCCGGCAGAAACGCGCCCGGCGGTACCAAGGTGCCGGCGCCATCGCCGTCGCGCATGCGGATCAGGATTTCAAAATGCAGGCCCTGGTTTTCGCTACTGTCGCCAATCGCAACGATGGTCTGCTGTGCCAGTTCAAACAGATCGTCATCCAGCGCCGCGCGTATGCGCGAAACCCATTGCATTTCGCCGCGCCTGCGTGCCAATTCGGCGTCGTCGGACTGGTATGCATGGACTCGGTTGCGTCCGCTGTCCTTGGCCATGTAACAGGCGGCATCCGCGGCGCTCAGTGCGGTGGCGACGTTTTCGGTATCGCGATTGATTTCCACCAAGCCCATGCTGGCACCCAGACAAAAGCTCTTGTCGTTCCAGACAAAGCGGAAATCTTCCACCACGGTACGGAGCCGGTCGGCCACTTGCAGCGCACGGCCCATCTTGCAGCCTTCAAGGAGGACACCGAATTCGTCGCCGCCCAGGCGCGCGAGCACATCCGTTTCGTGCATTTCACCCTGCAGCAAAGCGGTCAGCTGCCGCAGCAATTCGTCACCCGCAACGTGACCGCATGTGTCGTTGACGACCTTGAATTGATCAAGGTCCATGTAGCAGATTGCGTGGGTTACATCTCCGGCATGGGCGCTGTCCAGGGCCAACCGCATGCGCCGTTCGAACTCGCGGCGGTTATAGATGCCGGTAAGAGAATCGTGGGTGGCGAGATAATCCATCTTGCGCGCCATCGCGCGCGCTTCGGCGACGTTGCGGAACACCACGACCGCACCGCGTACCTGGCCCTGCTCATGAATGGGGTTGGAGGAATACTGGACCGGGAACATCGACTTGCCCTGAGACCACAGCACGTCGTTGTCGCTCCAAAAACTCCGATTTTCGGAAATGGTTCGCCAGATCAGGCTTCTGTCGCGGGAAATAGCCCGGCCACGCTCGTCGCTGTGATGCACCAACTCGTGCATGTCCCTACCCAGCAATTCTTCGGGCATGTAACCGAGCATTTCCGCGCCCGCACGATTGACGAACGTGCAGCGCATGGCTTCGTCGACGCCGAAAATGCCGTCCCCGGTGGACTCCAGCAATAAGCGGTTGTATTCCGACAAGCGCTTGAGGCGCGCTTCGGCCTGGTGACGCACACTGATGTCGACGAAGGTCACCACGGTACCGACGATTTCGCCGTCCCGGTAAACCGGATGGGACCACCATTCGACCGGGAAGCTGGTGCCGTCCTTGCGCCAGTGCACTTCGGCATCGGAATGTCCGCTCTTGGCCTCCAGAGTGGCGTGCCGCACCCGGCATTGTTCTTTCGGGTACGGTGTACCGTCGGGAAGCGTATGGTGGATCAGCTCATGAATATGCCTGCCGAGCAACTCGGACTCCTGTTCGTAACCGAGCATGCGCAGGCAGGCCGGATTGACGAAATTACAGATGCCATCCAGGTCGACGCCGTAAATGGCTTCTGCCGTGTAGTCGAGCAGCAATTTGATCTGTGCTTCCTGGTCGCGGCGTTCGCGCTCGGCCGCAGCCCGCTCGCGGTACAGTATGTCGGTGTGCAAAGTCAGCGCTGCTTCGCGCGCAAATGCCTCCATAAGCGCGATCTCTTCCGCCGAATATTCCCGTCGCCGCCGCGTACTGGTCGACATCAGCACACCGATCACCTGCTGCTCCGCCCGCAGCGGCGCGGCAAGGACCGAACGGCCCTGGAATCGCTGCTGCAATTGCGGACAGCCGCGCTCGTCCTTGCCGGCGTCGGCGCTGGCGCAGGCTTGATCCTGGCGGTAGGTCCACGCTGCCAGGGATGGCTGATCCAAGGGCACCCGGAAGTAGCCTTCGGCCAGATAGGGCCTGCCCGACTCGGCCACCGAAACCAACACGTCCTCGTTGGGATCGTGCAGAAACAGAAAAATTCGATCGCCGCCCACGGTGCGCTGGCACAACCCAAGGACTTCCCCGACCACCCGCCCCACCTTGTCGCCATCGCCGATGTCGCGCAGCATGCGATTATTCAAACTGAGCAGTTCGGTATGGGCGCTAAGGTCTTCGAGCAGTTGGCGGTAGCCGGTGGTGAGCACGCCGAGTTCGTCGGTGGAACGCGGCGCGAGATTGTGGAATTGCTGCATGCGCAGTTCGCGCGGACCCGACAGCAGCCCCTCCAATGGGGCCAGCGACTGGCCGAAGGAACGCATGAACATCAAGCTGCCGATAACCGCCAGGGCTTCCAGGGTCAGCCAGACGAAGAACGTTTCCAGGGTGAAGAAACCGGTGCGGGTCCAGTAGTATTGGACCAGCACCGTATCGACCAGCAGCGGCCCCAGGGAACCGATCAGAAAGACCTTGGTGCGCAGGGTGACGTGGGCCCGCTCCAGGCGCAGACCGCGGGCCAGTTCTCCGAGCAGATCGAGAAACCGGAAGAAGATCGGCAGGCCGACCAGGATCGAGACCACCAACGACACCAGGTGCATCCGGAACCAGTCCACGGGCCCCGGCCTGAAGTCCGTATACAGGTCCGCACACAGCAGCAGCAAGGCAGGGCCGATCAGGTTATAGACCAGGAACCCGAACCAAAACAATCGCGGGAAGCCGCGCATGCGTTCCAGCACGAGAAGACGATCCACGCCGTGGGGTTCAGCGGCAAATGCCAACAACGGACGGCCGTAGTGAACGTAGCACAAACGCGCGCAAATCAGCGTCCCGGCCAGGAATGCCAGCTCGACGGGACTGATCACCACCGCCGCCAACTGATCTGGGGTCAGGATTCCGATAAACAGTACGGAGAACAGGGTCAACAACGGGCTGATTGCCCACGCCAACAGGATCAGGCGCAGGTAACGACACTCGAAGCGATCCGGAGGTGGCGGTGCTGGGTAGGGCAAGGAATCGTGACTCTTCGGGTTCGCGATGACGACTTGGCCCCGGGCTTGTCTGGGCGCCGTTACTACTGGCCCGAATTAACGGCCGGTCGCTGCGATCCTTTAGCGCCGCGGCCCTGGGAAGCGTCATGCCCGGGGTCCGCTGCGGACCCGAAAGAACGAAGATAAGCTTTTGTTTTGTTGGAAAACACCATCGACGAACATTAGCATCGGCAAGGCCGCGAGCGGGATGCTGGATGGTGTCGGGGCGCGACGGCGCCGCCCGGCCGCGCGGTTACCCTGGGGCCGACTCGCGGCGGTGACAGCAGCCGCGGATGAACTTGGCGTTATGGGATCGAACCGATGACTTGGCTGTCAGACTCCGAAGCCGTACTCCCGGCACCGGCGCGTTATTTCCCGGTGCACAAGGGTGTCTATGCCATGAAAGCCGGTCTGGCGCGCCTCGGCACGGCGTTCGGAAACGGCGGCGCGGACCGCCAGCTGGTGCAGATCGATCGCCAATGGGCCGCTTACCGGCGCAACAAGCTCGGCGCGCGAAGCGAATCCCTGGACAAGTACTATTGCGCAGACGATGGGTTCGACGATCCCGGCGGTCGCGCAGTGACGCAGCTGTTGCTCGACACCCTGCCGCGGGAGCACCCGGCATGGTTCAGCCGGCAGCGGGAATCGGACGGCCACCTGTCACTGCGCTGCCGCCTCAGCGGCGAGGTGCTGCGTTTCGACGATCACTTGGATTTGGTCCGCGCTACGGCCGGGATGCCGGTACAGCCGGCCTACCGCGACGGCGTGGACGCGCTCGCGTCCCAGATTCAGGAAGATCTGAGCTTTGTCAGTGCAGCGCCCGAAGGCCACGGCCGGGTGCGGATGTTGCACCTTTGCGCGCCCAATCACTGGGCGGCGACCGATCGCATCGGACGCAGCTTTCAAGGTGCCCATGCGCCGGTGCCGCAATTCGAACGCATTGCCCGTCAGACCTCCGCCCTGCTCGCCAATCTGCGCAACGGCGGCCCATACGTGCGCTTTGCCTGGGGGCTTGCCACCGACCGCCGGCTCAACCACCATCCGCAGCCGGGACCGGACTGTGCCGACGCCGCCGCGTGGCAGGGACGGCAATTCGATCCGGATCGACCGAACCTGTTCGTGCGCGTGGAACGGCAGGTACTGATCGGCCTACCGGCGGCGAACGGCGTGTTGTTCGCCATCCGCACCTATTTCACTGACGTCGTCGACCTGGCGCCCGAACAACGGCGCGTCCTGGCGGCCGCATTACGGGCCATGGACGATGAGATCGCCCGCTACAAGGGACTGGCCGACACGCGGGCGGCAATGGCCGCCTGGCTGGAGCGGGTCCGCTTCGGGACTGAAAACGGCGAGGGACCGGTCGCTGGCGGCAGCGCGATCCATGGCGGAAGCGTTGCCCCACCGCGAAACCGCGACCACCGGCAGCGTTGACGCATCCGCGTCAAGCGCGATCGAAATGAACAGGGGTCAATTGAAGGCTTCGCCCGGGCGAGCGCCCATGGCTTTGACGATTTTTGCCAACGGACAAAACCCGGTAATGGAGCTTTGCAGCAAATTGAAGCCGACGAAGGCGGTGAGCCACAGCCAGTTCGGGGAAAAATAGTGCGCCAGCACCAGGCTCAGCAAAATCACAGTGCCGGCGAACGCCAAAACGATACGGTCGATACTCATGCTGATGCTCCCTTCAGGTGAGGCGATGTCCGTGTAGTATATGGTTTAATGCTGATATATCAATAACCCTCCTTCCCACCGTGTTTGCGGCGGAGAAACCTTGGCAGCGGGCCGTGCGGATGGTCCAATGCGCCTTGCCAAATAAGTTGCGAGCCATGCCTTCCACTCCTGCAGACAACGCCCGACTGCTGCGCCTGGCGACCACGGCTTCCGTGGCGACCGCGGCTCTGCTCATCGGCGCAAAATTGACCGCCTGGCTGCTGTCGGGCTCGGTCAGCGTGCTGGCCTCATTGGTGGATTCAACCATGGACGTGGCCGCTTCGGCGCTGAATCTGCTCGCGGTACGCTATTCGCTTATGCCCGCCGACAGCGAGCACCGCTTCGGCCACGGCAAAGCCGAATCCCTGGCCGGCTTGGCCCAGGCGACCTTCATCGCCGGATCCGCCGCGTTTCTGGTGCTGCACGCGGTGGAAAGATTGCTGAATCCCAGGGCGTTGAACGATGTCGGCGTCGCGCTCACGGTGATGACCTTTTCCATCGTCGCGACCGCCGTGTTGTTGGCGATCCAGCGCCATGTCATCCGCCGCACCCATTCCAGTGCCATTCGCGCCGATGCCCTGCACTATCTCAGCGATCTGCTGACCAATGCCAGCATCATCGTCGCCCTGTTGCTCGCCAGCCGCGGCTGGTCGGGGCTCGATCCGCTGTTTGGCCTCGGCATTGCCGCGTACATCCTCTACAGTGCCTGGCATATCGGTCACGACGCTTTCCATACGCTGATGGACCGGGAACTGCCGCAAGCAGACCAGCAGCGCATCCGGGATTGCGCCCTGTCCCACAACGAAGTGCGAGGCCTGCATGGACTGCGCACGCGCCAATCGGGGCAGACCCGCATCATCCAACTGCACTTGGAACTTGACGATCATTTGAGCTTCCTGCAGGCCCATCGCATCGCCGACGAGGTCGAACAGGAACTGCACGAATTGTTCCCCTCGACCGACGTGATCATACATCAGGACCCGGCGAACTCAGCCGGTCCCGAACGATCCGCGCACGCCTGACCGAAAGTACTGCATGTCACTGCAACTGCTGATTCAACAATACGGATATGTGGTGATTGCCGTCGGCACTTTCTTCGAAGGCGAAACCGTGTTGATACTGGGCGGCCTGGCGGCACAACTGGGCTATCTGGAATTGCCGT
This sequence comes from uncultured Gammaproteobacteria bacterium, assembly GCA_963762165.1. Lineage (GTDB taxonomy): Bacteria > Pseudomonadota > Gammaproteobacteria > JASBUN01 > JASBUN01 > CAVXJN01. The sequence goes on along the minus strand of CAVXJN010000004.1, from coordinate 202,999 downwards.
GGGTGATCGTCAGCGCCTTCGGCGGCACAGTGTGCGGCGATCAACTCTATTTCTTCATCGGCCGTTTTCACGGTCGTGCCATGCTCGCCAAACGACCGCACTGGCAGCGCCGGGCACAACGGGTGTTCGACATTCTGCACCGTCATCAGAACTGGTTGTTGATCGGTTTCCGGTTCTTGTACGGACTTCGCACCGTCACCCCGTTCGCGGTCGGAATGAGTCAGGTGGGTACTACCCGGTTCGTATTGCTGAACATTCTCAGCGCCGCCGTTTGGGCAATTGCGATCGGCATGCTGGGCTATGTCTTCGGCTCGGCGATCCAGGCGGTGATCGGCGACATCAAACACTATGAACTTGCGATCATGCTGAGCGTTGCCGCGGCCGCGGCGGTGGCGTGGGCCGTGAGCGTCTGGCGGCGCCGGCGTCTCAACGCGGCACTGCGCGACAACGAAAAAGGCGGGCCGTAGCCCGCCTCCAGATACGCAAAGCCAGCCGGGTCAGGCCCGCAGATGCGCCAGCGCGCGACCGTCGTTGAGCACCGCGCGGATGGCATCGGCCGCTGCCGGCAGGGAATCGGCCTTGCGCCGATGATGCAGGGTCAGCGCCCCGGAATACACCAGCCCGTCGTAGATCGGCCCACTCTTTCCTGACAGTGCCGCCAGCCCGGCCTCGGCAGTCGCCGCCGCCAACCCCTCGATATCCACCGCAATGGAAATCTCGTCGCCGGGTCGCGCCGACTTCTGCAGTCCTTCCGGCAACGGCGCTGCACGCATGTTTTGATCGATACCCAGATCGGCGGGATTGCTGTCGAGCTGCTGTTCTTCGCCGAAATCGTGGTAGTACACGCATTTGCCCGGCTGGCGCAGTGAAGGCACCACGCCGCCTTCGACGCCGCGCACCAACAACAGCGAATCGAAACCCATGTGACGTGCCAGCAGCGCATACAGTCGCGGATAGGGCTTGTGCACATAGCCGGTAACCAAGTGCGTGTGCTTGCGACCGCGCACCGGCCCGGTGAGCACCTCGACCGTCGTCAGGGCCGGACGCTTGACGATTTTGGTGCGCAATTCACTGAGGCCGTACAACTTCGGACAGAATCGGCTTTGATCGACGTACGCCCACCCGGCATCCGTCTCGGCAACCCGGTATGCGGCTTCGGCGGTGGTCAGATCCACGTTCACACCTGCGGCGCGCAGCACCTGGCGATGGCTGACGCCATATTTCGGGCCCATGGTTTCCACGCCCTCACTGACGGCGGCGACACCGCAAGCGGCCAGCACCGGCGCCAGAAACGGCGACGCCGGCACGGTGCGATTGTAACCGTCGTAAGGGTCGGACACGATCACAACATCGTCGACCTCCGCGGTAACGGTTTCCGTCACGTCGCGGACCGCTTCCAGGACGCCGATATTTTCATCGTCCGTCTCGCGCTTCATGCGCAAAGCGATCAGAAATATCGCGCTCTGTACCGGATCGGCTTCGCCGTCGAGAATCAAGCGCATGCCTTCGCGCGCCTCGTCGCGGCTGATGTCCTTGGAAAGTTCCGGACCCGTGGCGATACGCTGAATGATGGAACGCATCAACAGATCCGGATTATCGCGAAGCTGTTCGGCTGGGCTGCTCATGATTGCTCCTGCGTGTATGTCAGACTGACCAGAATGGCGTCGTCCTCGATCCGCACCGGATAGATCCGCAATGGCGCGTCTGCCGGGTCCTCCAGCGGCTCGCCGGTCAGCAGATCGAAACGGCTGCCGTGCAGCGGGCACTTCACGTAATGACTATTCAATGAGCCGGTGCACAGAGGTGCATCTTCGTGGGTGCACATCTCGTCGGCGGCGTGCACGGTGCCGTCTACGTTCGCCAGCAACAACCGCCGCCCATCGCCGGCCTGCACACACATCATTTTACCGGGCGCCAGTTGTGACAACGCCGCCACCCGAATGTACTCTTCCGCCATACGCGCACCCGATCCCTGTCGCGGATTTCCCATTGCCCGTTTCAAAGGGCCGTTCATATTAGCATGCACCAAGGGTGCTATGGCCTCACAGCTCGCGCGGGTTTGGACTCGGAACGGTTCACTATTTGCTATAGTTGCAGTGCCGCTGCAGCCGGCCTCGACCGACGATCGGCGCTGGAGCGATTCAACATCGACTGCGTCCTGCAATGGGCGCGTGCGAGCCAAACCAGCACCCGACCAAGGTGCAACTCCGCGCCGACCGCCGGTCGATCTGTGCGCACGCGGCCGCAGTTCGCTCTCCACGACCCTGTGGCAATGCCATAGCGTATCCACTAGCTTGTGGCCGCATGGACGAGATGCGAACCCGCCTGAGTCAACTGCGTGCCGCGCCCTGGCATTTCACCCGCGGCGTGCTGCGCGATTTTCATCGCAACCAGGGTTTTCTGCTCGCCGGCGCGATCGCCTACAACACCCTGCTGTCCCTGGTTCCCGCATCGGCGCTGATACTGGCGGTGCTGTCCCAGATCGTGCCCGAAGACCGGTTGATGCCGTTGCTGAATACGTTCCTCGGGCTCATTGCTCCCGCGCAAGCCGACACCCTGACCCAGCAACTGCAAGTGTTCCTCGAAAACGGAAAGGTGGTCGGCGTGGTCGGCTTCCTTGCCTTGTTGTTCTTCAGTTCGCTGGCATTCACAGTGCTCGAAAACGCGATGTCGGTGATTTTTTTTCACCGCTCCCGGGTGCACCGGCGTCACTTCCTGTTTTCAGCGCTGATGCCATACTTCTATATCATGCTGCTCGCCTTGGGGCTGCTGACGGTGAGCGTGATCAGCAGCTTGCTGCATATGCTGCAGCAAAAGCAGGTTCATTTGCTGGGTATGGTGTGGTCCATCGACCTTACGCATACCTGGCTCGTGTATCTGTTCGGCGTGGTCGGTGAAGTGGTCCTGTTGACTTCGCTTTACCTGGTGTTGCCGCACGGCCGGCTGCGCCTGCATCACGCACTGGCCGGTGGCGTGGCCGCCACGGTGCTGTGGGAAATCACCCGCCACATCCTGGTGTGGTATTTCGCCTCCCTGTCCCTGGTGAATGTCATCTACGGTTCGTTTGCCACCGTCATTGTGATCCTGCTCAGCCTCGAGGCCGCTGCCATCATCGTTCTGCTCGGCGCGCAGGTGATCGCCGAATACGAGCGCCTGATACCCGATCCGAAACGGCCGGGGCGCTGGTACGAACGCTGAACCGGCGGGCTGACCGTTGGGTACGACGCCGCTTTGTCCAATTGCCCGTCACCGACGGCGCTTGGCATGCCGGGTAGGTTGCGCAGTCAGGGGATCGTCGGGCCAGGAATGTTTCGGATAACGGCCGCGCAGATCCTTGCGCACGTCGAAATAGCCGTTGCGCCAGAAACCGGCGAGATCCTGGGTCACCTGCACCGGCCTGCCGGCCGGAGACAACAAGTGCACCAATAGCGCTACCTGTCCGTCGGCAACCCGCGGCGTCTGTTGCGCACCAAACATTTCCTGTACGCGCACCGCCAATACCGGCACGTCGCCGCTGTAATCCAACGCGATGCGCGACCCACTGGGCACGGTGACATGGGTCGGTGCCAAGAAATCCAAACGACGTTGTTGTTGCCAGTCCAATTGCGCCGCCAGCACTTGCTGCAGATTCAGACGCCGTAGATGGTCGAGCCTGGTCATATTGACCAGATACGGCGTCAGCCATCGATCCAAGCTGGCGAGCAAGGCCGCGTCCGACACGTCCGGCCACTGGTCCGGCGCAACCCGATGCAGGAACGCGACCCGTGAACGCCAGGCGCGGCTGCGCGCGTCCCAAGGCAGACGATCGAGCCCGACGCGGCGCAGCGCTTCGGTCAATAGCGCAGCGACTGTGGCGGGGTCGGCGTCGCTCAACGGCTGCTCGTCGAACACCAGACTCCCCAGACAGCGTTGCCGGCGCGCGACCACCGCTTGCTGCCGCTCGTCCCAGTCGACGCTGTCGCGGCTGACGATGCGATCGGCGAAGTGCGTCAACAGGGATGCGCGCTGCACTTGCGCCGCCAGTCGAATACGCGCATCGCGGCCGGCGCCATCGAGGTGGGCGGCGACGATGTATTCGGCATGCCGCCAGCGATTCGGGACCGGCAAAGTGAGCACCGCGTCCGTTGGCCAGCAGGAAGCGCCCCGGCCCGGCCCCGCGGCGTTGGCCGATACGGTCCGGGTACGCCAGCGCCAACAGCACACCGACCGCGTCGTCGCCGAGCGGTTCGCGCCTTTCTCCTTCACCTCGCTGCGCGCCCAGACGTTGCCGACATTGCGAGGCAGCCCGTTTGACCCGGCTGACGCCGCCGTCACGACCGGCTTGCAGCCGCTGCAGGCGCGTGTGCACATCGCTGTCCCGATTGCCGTCGGCGGCCGCTGCGATGTCGCGTTCACCGAGCAGGGCCGCGATGTCGCATCCGAGGTCGCCGGCGCCGAGCTGCGCGGCCGCGCAGCACCATGTGAGCCAGGCGCGGATGCAGCCCCAACTCCGCCATCGCCGGCCGTGAGCGGTGATACGGCCGTGGCTGTCCAGGGCATCCAAAGCCTGCAACAGTTCGCGCGCCTGGTCGTAGGCGGCCGCCGGCGGCGGGTCCGACCACACGCAGTTGCATCCGGGCCCACGCCCCACTGAGCCAATTCCAGCGCCAACGGCGCCAGGTCGGCTTCGAGGATTTCCGGGCGTCCGAATGCCACCAGTCCGGCCTGTTCCGATTCGGACCACAGGCGATAGCACACCCCAGGCTGCAGCCGGCCGGCTCGGCCACTGCGCTGCGCCGCCGACGCCTGGCTGATGGCGACCGTTTCGAGCCGTGTCATGCCGGTGCGGGGATCGAATCGCGGTACCCGCATCAAGCCGCTGTCGACGACGATGCGGATGCCCTCGATGGTGAGGCTGGTTTCGGCAATGCTGGTAGCGAGCACCAGTTTCCGGCGTCCCGGCGGCGACGGCGCAATAGCGCGCTGTTGCGCAGAAAGTTCGAGCTCGCCATACAAGGGCGCCAGATCCACGCCTTCGGGTATGCCCTGGGATTGCAGCCAGCGGACCAATTGTCGGATTTCGCCGACGCCGGGCAGGAACACCAGGACGCTTCCGGGCTCGCTATCGAGGACACTGCGCACGGTCCTTGCCAGTTCCGCGAGAAAACCATGGCGGTCCCGCGGCCAGCGACTGCGGGGCGGCCGATAACGCACCTCCACCGGAAAGCTGCGACCTTCGCTGTGCAACACCGGGGCCTGTCCCAACAGCGCCGCCAAGGACGACTTTTCAAGGGTGGCCGACATCACCAACAGGCGCAGATCGGGCCGCAAACCGGCTTGGCTGTCCAGGCAAAGAGCCAACGCCAGGTCGGCCTGCAGACTGCGTTCGTGGAATTCGTCGAATATGACCAGCCCCACGGCCTCCAGGGACGGGTCCTGTTGCAACAGCCGGCTGAGCACACCCTCGGTAATCACTTCGATCCGGGTGCGGGCGCTGATCCTGCTTTCGAAGCGCATGCGGTAGCCGACCGTATCGCCGAGCGCCTCGCCGCGCTGCTCGGCCATGAAGCGGGCGACGTTGCGTGCCGCCAGTCGGCGCGGTTCCAACAGTAGGATCTTGCGCCCGGCCAGCCAGGCCTGCTGCAACAATGCAGGCGCCACCGCCGTGCTTTTGCCGGCGCCGGGAGGCGCCTGCAGGATTGCCGCGGACCCGTCGCGCAGGGCTCGGACCAGGTCCGGCAGCAGCGGCGTAATCGGCAGTGGCGAATCTAATGTCACAGCCATGTCTTCAGGTCCCCCGGCCGCGCCAGGGTGGGCGTCGGCAAAAGCGGCCGGACAGCCATGAGCGGCAGCCTATCGAATACGAACAGCATTGCATTTGCCATTGGATATGACGACATTCGCGGCCAAGCCAGTTCAGCGTCGGCACCGGGACGGAATCTTCAATTCACAGCCGCAGGGCTGCTAGACTGGACTCTGTCCAGCCTCGAACAACAATAATGCGCCGCCGCGAGTATCAGCGTTTCGCCCTGTTCGCTCCCCACCGCGGTCCGCACGGCAATCGGCCGTCGGACACTGCGTTGCCAGCGCGTGCCGCGCTGCGGCTTGGATGGCCGCGACGAACTCCGGGCGGGATTGTACCGCGCATTGGCTGCGTTCAGCGCGGCCCCCTGCGAAACATCCCTGACGCAGGACAATGCATCAACGCTTCGGCGTTCTAATGCATATTCCTATATCGGAGACACCGACAAGGAGGGTTTCAGTGTCGTCATTACGAATTGCAAGCACCGCACTGCTGTTCGCCATCGTTAACGCGGGCGCCGCGGAGCCCCCGGTCACGATTATGCAGATCCAGGGCCGCGGCGAACGTTCGCCCCTGGAAGGCAGCCGCGTGATCGCCGAGGGAACGGTTACCCTGTGCACCCGCAACCGCCAGCGCTGCTGGATTCAAGACCGACACGGCGACGGCGATCCTGCAACTTCGGACGGCATCGTGCTCGACTTGCGTGGGCGGCCCAACCGCAGCGCAGTTCTGCGGCCCGGCGACGTGGTGCGGGTACGGGCAAAAGTACGGGAACGGCAATTCGGAACCGGTCTGCCGCTGACGGAACTGACCCGCATTCGCGAACTGAAGGTATTGCGCCATGGTCAGCGCCTGCCGCCACCGGTGGAAATCGTAAAACTGCCCGATGTGTCGCTGATTCAGGCGATTTCATTCTGGGAGCCACTGGAAGGCATGCGCGTGCATGTCGCCGATGCGGTAGTAGTAGGCCCCACCTCGCGCTTCGGGGAGTTCGTCGTGCTCGCCGCGGCGAACGCGGTTCCCGGCTCCGGCTACCAACCAAGCACTCAGCACTTGATGCTGCAGCCGGCAGGCAGCGACCGGGTTGACTACAACCCGGAGCGTGTCATTGTCGACGACGGCGCCCGGGCGGCACCGGACCTGCTGCCGGGAGACGGTGTACACGACCTGCTGGGGGTGGTGGATTACACCTTCGGCAATTACAAAATTCAGTACCAGCAGCTGCAGCGTCGACAGCGGCCTCGACGCGATCGCAAGCACACGAGCGTGCCCGCAGGATTGCGGCTGGCGAGCTTCAATGTTGAAAACCTGTTCGACACCCGGCACACCGCCGGCAAGGAAGATGAACGCAGCACGCCGACCGCGCATGCGTTCGAAACCAAACTGACCAAGCTTGCACTGACCGTGGTTCACGAACTGCAAGCGCCGGAAATCGTTGCCGTCCAGGAAGTGGAGACCACCGCCGTCCTGGCCACCCTCGCCGCGCGCATCAATAGTCTTGGCAGTTACGCGTATCGCGCGGTGTCGTTTGACTCCAGCGATCCGCGCGGCATCGAAGTCGGCTTGTTGTGGGACAGTTCCCGGATCACTTTGCAGGATGCGGCAAGCCTGGATGAGGACTACGTCCAGGCAGCGTTCGGTACCCGCAGCGTCAGCCCCGGTCGGGAACCTCTGGTGGCGACATTCGCCTATCGCGGCAACCGCTTGACCGTGATCGTCAACCATTTCAAAAGCAAGTCCGGCGACGATCCGTTGTTCGGCCGCCACCAACCGCCCCAGCGGCCGACTGAAACACAGCGCAAGCTGCAAGCGAAAACCGTTCGCGCGTTCGTCGATCAGCAATTGCGCCGCGAGCCCCGGGCGCTGATTGCGGTGGTCGGCGACTTGAACGATTTCAGCTTCCCGGAACCGGGCGAAGGCACCGATCCCGTGGCGATTCTGCGCGGCAGCGGCCAGGCCCGGCTGGAAGATCTCGGTGACAGCATTCCACAGGCCCAACGTTACAGTTTCATCTTCAACGGCAACAGCCAACTGCTCGATCACATGCTGGTCAGCCCGGCACTGCAGGCATTGACGCAGGATGTGCGCGTACTGCATGTGAATGCCGACTTCTCGGACGCGCTGCGGAATGACCCGCGCACGCCGCTGCGCGCTTCCGACCACGACCCGATCGAGGCGACTTTTCGCCTTCACTGACGAGGTTTGCAGTGCCAGAGCCCGGGTCCCTTGCGGCGTTCGGCGCCAGTTTGCTGATGTTGGTGGTCGTCAACGGCGCGCCGATTCTCGCCCGCGGGCTGCTGCGCGACCGCTTGGCCGCACCATTGGATGGCCACCGGCTCGCCCCGGACGGCCGGCCCTGGCTGGGAAACTCGAAGACCGCGCGCGGCGTAGTGGCGGCAACGATGGCGGGCGCAATCAGCGCACCCTTGCTTGGATACAGTCCGTCGTTGGGCGCCGCTCTGGGGCTGTTGGCAATGTCGGGCGATCTGATTTCGAGTTTCATCAAGCGCCGACTGGGGATACCTTCCAGCGGCATGGCATTGGGGCTCGATCAAATTCCTGAAGTGCTGCTGCCGTTGGCGGCGCTGCGCGTTGCACTCGGCTTATCGTGGCCGGCAGTGGCAATGGAAGTGGCGCTGTTCCTGATCGTCGAGCTGGCGGTTTCGCAATTACTGTTTCGTTTGCGACTGCGCAAGCGGCCCTACTGAGCTGGGGCGATCACGATCGCACAGACAGGGCCCGCACCTCGGAGTGGCGAAAACAACTCAGCAAATGATCGTTGACCATGCCAACCGCCTGCATGTATGCGTAACAGATGGTCGGGCCGACGAATTTGAATCCGCACCGCTTGAGCTCGCGACTCATCAGCTGCGATTCCCGCGTCGACGAAGGCACCTGGGACGGGCTGCGCCAGCGATTCTGCTTGCTCGCACCGTCGACGAATTGCCATAGGAACTGATCGAATCGCACCCCTTTTGCTCGAAGGTCCAACAGAGCGCGCGCATTCTGTATCGCCGCCTCCACTTTGGCGCGATTGCGAATGATTCCGGGATCGGCAAGCAGCTTGGCAACGTTCCGGGCTCGGAAGCGGGCAATCCGCTCCGGATCGAAATCGGCAAATACCGCCCGATAACGGGCGCGCTTGTTGAGCACCGTCTCCCAACTGAGACCCGCCTGCGCGCCCTCCAGAATCAGAAATTCGAACAGGATGGACTCGTCGCGTACCGGCACACCCCACTCGCTATCGTGATAGGCCTGATACAACGGCTTGGCGGCCTGCGCCCAGCTACAGCGATGGAGACTGTCGGAACAACCCATGGTGTACGACTACCAGGAAAACCGCTGAGAATAAAGCCGCGACATCCCGACGGCATCCCCCTGGAGCGACAAATTCTTTTCATCGCGCGTCGCGACCATTCAACCGTGCTGAGTCGCGTGCGGACTACCACATCGGCATGGGACAGCGGATCAAATTGTTCCCGGGAAATTAGCGCCGAGATGATCGCGGCGCCGGGCGGTCACCTTGCAGACACCTCAGGACTCGAAACCGCTATCTGTACGGGAATGGCTAAAAGGCCCGATCGAGTTCGAGCTGTGCCGCAACGGCGTGAAGCATCGCAGCGGGGTGGGCGTCACGCAGCCGAGCGCCGGCTGCAACCGCCGCGGGACGCCATTGCAACCCATCGCAGGCGATTGCCCGGTTGCGCGCCTGGCTTCCCGCGCGGGAAGCTGGACGTTCGGCAATCAGTAGTTGCTACCGCCGTCGCCGAACACGTCCGATAAATGTTCGCGCAGCATGCGCTGTTCACGCAGCTCTTCCAATCGCCGGCGCGCAACAGCCTCACGCATGCGGGCCGACTGATCGGGTCCGCGACGTTCGTCTTCGGCACTGCGCATCCGCTCCGGGTTACGGGTCATACGGTTCATTGGTCACCTCCAGCGCGCCCCCTGCGGGCGCGGTCATGACGACCGGAGGCGGCGCCTACCGGCACCGCTTGATCGTTATATCGACCGGTCCCGGGCCAAGGTTTAGCGCCGCTTACGCGGCTTCCTTTCCGGCCGGTGCATCATGGCTTCAATTTGTCGATTCCAAAACCTTTGAGCACATACTTTTCATAAATGCTTTCCGTTATGCCCTTGCGGATCTTGCGCAGGAAATATTTCTCGAATGCGACCTTTCCCAAGTGCACCCATTTGCCTTTCTTCATCCAGTTGACGTTGCGCGGTGGCATCTCCGGTTGCGCCACGAAGGCGATGCCCGTATCGCCCATGTCGGCCAGACAAATAGCGTTCCAGGTGGCTTGCGCATGCGGTTCGCGGCCATCCATGACAGCGCGGATATTCACCGCCGCGGCATGGCCCATGGTCTCGATCATGTAACCGGTCTTGGGCACGCCGCAGGGCACCGGTGTCGCTTCGATCGGCGGTATGGCAACGCAGACGCCGACGCTGTAAATATTTTCGAACTTCGGATTGCGTTGAAACTTGTCGATCAAAACGAAACCGCGGGGGTTCACCAGGCCTTCGATGTCGCGCACCGCTTCGATTCCGGTGAACGCGGGCAGCATCATGCTGTATTTGAATTCGATCTCGTGTTGCTTTTTTTCCTGACCGTTCTCATCGAGTTCGGTCGCGAACATCTTGCCGGCTTCTATCCGGGTCACCTTGGCATTGCAGATCCAATTGATGTGGTGATCGCGAAATTCGTTTTCGAGCATACCTTTGGAATTGCCGACCCCGGCAAGTCCGAGGTGACCGATATACGGTTCCGCGGTCACGAAGGTCATCTTGACCTTGTCGCGCAGACGCCGCTTGCGCAGATCGGAGTCCATGATGAAAGCGAATTCGTAGGCCGGACCGAAGCACGACGCCCCCTGCACGGCACCTACCACGATCGGTCCCGGATCTTTGACGAACTCATCCCATCGCGCCGCGGCCGCTTGGGCGTGCTCCACGGTGCAGATCGATGCGGTATTGGCAGCGGGACCGAGGCCCTCGACTTCCTCGAATGCCAAATGCGGACCGGTGGCAATGATGAGAAAATCGTAGTGAATGCTGCGTCCGTCCTCCAACTGCACTTCGTTGGCATCGGGCTGCACCCGCTTTGCCCCGGTGCCGATGAACTCGATGCCATGTTTCTCGAGCACCGGCCCCATATCGACTTTGATGTCTTCAGGTTTACGCCACCGCACTGCAACCCAAGGATTGGATGGCGTGAATTGGAAGTATGAAGTATTGGAAATCACGGTTATGCGGTCATCCGGGCGTTTGAGCTGATTCATCTCATAGGCCGCGGGAACGCCGCCGATACCCGCCCCGAGAATTACGATATGTGCCATTTGGACCTCCGTCCGGTGTTGCCGAGCCGGCGCGAGACACGCCGTGAAGTCGTCAGCCTGAGGCCGGACTCCGGCTATTGCGTGGCGTCGATGCGCGATTGCTGCTGACACGCCGCGTCGAGCGGCCGCGGCCGACCGAGCACGTGCCCCTGTCCATAAGTGAAGCCTAATCCGCGAACGATCTCCAGCGCCTGCGGCGATTCGATCCCTATTGCGGTCAGTTCATACCCCGCATCGAGCGCAATCCCAAGGGAACTCGAAGAGGGTCGCCGGGCGCGGTCGTAAACCGGCCGGGTGCTCGCGGGAAACAAAATTTCGTGATAGAAATCATCGAAAAGGCGAATCCGGCCCAATACGCGCGCTCAAGGGTGTCGGCGTGGGGGTCGATACAACCTGCGACAGAGGACAGATAGACCGGGGATGAAGAAGATCACGCGCAATTCGTGGCGGAACCTGCTGCTGACGGTGACGGCGACTGCTGCGCTGTCCGGCTGCGGTTCGGCACCGGTGCGCCCGTACCATGCCGAGCGGGGCTTCGCGGCGCCCGACAGCAGATCGGCAGAAGCCGGCGAACGCGCCGTCTACGCCGCGTACCGGCAGTTGGGAACGCCCTACCGTTATGGCGGCAGCACGCCAGATGGGTTCGACTGCAGTGGACTGATCCAATATGCGTATCGCCGCGCCGGCATCGACATCCCGCGCACCACCCGCCAGCAATTGCGCCAAGCGCAGCCGGTATCGCTGTCGACGCTGCGCCCCGGCGATCTGGTTTTCTTCCGGGTATCGCGCCGCAAAGTGTCCCACGTCGGCATCTATGCCGGCGGCGGCCGTTTCATTCATGCGCCGTCGTCGGGCAAACAAGTCTCCTACGCCAATCTCAACAACCCCTTCTGGCACCAGCGGATCATTGCCGCCGGTCGGATCTACTAGCGCCCAGTCATCTCTGGCGTCGCCAGCGCCGCCCGCGCCCGCAGCAATCCGATCACCGTTTTGGCGTCGCTGTATTTCGCCCGCCTTCTGCGTGTCCGACCGCCTCGTCCAACGCAATCCAATGGCGCTCGAACACTTCGTGGGCTTCCACGCGCGTCGGCGCCGAAGGTCAGGTCCCGGGCCAGGTACAGGTGCACCACTTCGGTAAATACGCCCGGGGAACTGGTCACCTGGCCCAGGGTTTGCCAACTTGCCGGCGCCTACACCGGCTTCCTCTCGCAGTTCCCGCCGCGCCGTTTGCGCGGGGTCTTCGCCGTGGTCGCGCTTGCCGGCCGGCAATTCCCATAACCAGTCGTCCACCGCGTGGCGGTATTGTCGCAGCAGACACACCCGCTGCCGTTCGTCCACGGCCACGACCGCGGCGCCGCCCGGGATGATGCACCACCTCGAACTCGGTTTCGCGACCGTTCGGCAGCACTACCCGGTCGAGGGTCACTTCCACGATGCGGCCGGCGAACACGCGACGCTTGGGCTCGGACAAACGCACCTCCCAGTGGATGTGAATGCCATTGACTTCGCGGTCCTGTAAATTCGGGTTCCGCGACCCTATTTATACAGGAAGCGAGCGGCCGCGGAGTTGCAATCGTTTCGCGACCTGGACCAGAATGACCGGCTAGCGGCGGCTTGGCTCCCTGCCAACGACGGCACGCCAAGCGCCAGGAGCTGAAATCCGATGAGCGCTATCGAACACACTATTCCGATCATACCAGTGGCCGACCCGCGGCTGGCGCCGGGGGCGGATTTTGCGCCGCCGGCCATGAGCCGCGGATGAAAAAGCGGCGCTGGTTGCGCGCATCAAGCGCCTGCTGAAAGAACAGGACGCGGTGCTGGTGGCGCATTATTACGTCGACGGCGACCTGCAGATGATCGCCGAGGAAACCGGCGGCTATGTCTCCGATTCGCTGGACATGGCGCGCTTCGGCAACCAGCATCCGGCCACCACCCTGGTGGTCGCCGGCGTACGCTTCATGGGCGAAACCGCCAAGATCCTGAACCCGGAAAAACGGGTCCTGATGCCGACCCTGGAGGCCGAGTGCTCGCTCGATCTGGGCTGTCCGGCCGATGAGTTCCGCCGCTTCTGCGACGCCCATCCCGACCGCACCGTGGTGGTGTACGCCAACACCAGCGCCGAAGTGAAAGCGCGGGCCGACTGGGTGGTCACCTCCAGCATCGCCGTCAAGGTCGCCGAGCATCTGCACGCCAAAGGCGAAAAGATTCTCTGGGCGCCGGACCGGTACCTCGGCGCCTATGTGCAGAAAGTGACCGGCGCCGACATGCTGCTGTGGCAGGGCTCGTGCGTCGTGCACGAAGCATTCAAAGCGAGCGAACTGGAGCGCACCAAGGCGCGCCACCCGGATGCCGCGGTACTGGTGCACCCCGAATCGCCGGCGCCGGTGATCGAACTGGCCGACGTGGTGGGCTCCACCACCCAGTTGATCAAAGCGGCCCAGGAGCTGCCCGAACGACACCTTCATCGTCGCCACCGACCGCGGCATTTTCTACAAGATGAAGCAGGCAGCGCCCGACAAGACTTTCATCGAAGCGCCCAGCGGCGGCGTCGGCGCCACCTGCCACAGCTGCGCCCATTGCCCCTGGATGGCCATGAATCACCTGGAGAACCTGGCGCGGGTATTGGAAACCGGCGCCAACGAAATCCACGTCGACGAGGCACGTGCGGCGCAAGGCGGTGCGCTCCACGCAGCGCATGCTGGATTTCGCCGCAACGCTCAAACAGCCGGTGCTCGGCGAAAGCAACAGCTGAGCGCCGCGGTTCTCAACGCGCAAGCACCACGCACATCAGATCGTGAGCGTAGTCCAGCGGGCCGTGATAGATCCCGGCGATGACCTCGCGGTTGCGCGCACGGTCTTTCAGGCTCCGGGCCATCAAATGACTCAAGACCAGTGATCGCACTCCGGTTCGCGCCGCCAGGCGGCCAATGGCGTCCGGCGCCGCGTGTAGATTAGCTGCGACCTCGCCTGCTTCCATGCCGATGGCGTGATCCATGAACAACACATCTGCGCCCTGAATCAGTTTGGCGAATCCTGGTCTGGAGGCATTCTGATCGCCGCTGAACGCGATACGCTTGCCGTCGACCGTGACCAGATAACCCAGGGCCGGGACAGGGCCGTGGTGCACCCCCACCGCCTCGACCCGCACGCCATCCGTGTCGAACACCGACGCCGCGTCGTCTCGCCGGGCATCGACGTCCCGCGGCTGCACTGGAAACAAACCGTCACTGCCGTCGATCAGCCCGTGCAAATAACGAAACGTGCCGCGCTGCGGATCGAACGACCCTTCGATGAACTCTTCGGTGCCCGGATAGTGCCCGGAGCCGTTGGGTCCGACCAGCACCAGCGCCCGCCTGCGACCGGAGAAATAGCCGCTCTTCAAAAGCGCCGGTAGATCCGAGACATGATCGGCGTGCAGATGCGTGAGTGCGACCAGTTCCAATTGGTCGATGCGCGCGCCCGCCTCGCCGAAGCGCACGAAACTGCCGCCACCGGCATCCACCAGCACCCGGGCCCGGCCGCGCTGCCAGACCAGGTAGGAGGCCCCGGCGCGGTCATCATCGGCAATCGGACCGCCGGACCCCAGCACTTGCACGGCCAACGCCGCACTGCGACAGTCGACGTCGGCGGCGCCCGCCGCGCCGGTCGCGATCGATGCAAGCAACGCCGACAGCAGCGCGAACCTCACTCCAATCGTCGCTCCAGAGCTGCGCATAAACGCTCCATCACTTGCACGCGCGCATATTTCTTGTCGTTGGCGGCGATAAGATGCCACGGTGCTACGTCGGTGCTGGTACGCATCACCATGTCATTCACTGCCAAGCGGTACTGATCCCACCGGTCGCGGTTGCGCCAGTCTTCTGCGCCAATCTTGAATTGTTTCCACGGCGTCTCCTCCCGTGCCTGAAAGCGCCGCAATTGTTCTTGTTCGCTGATGTGAAGCCAGAATTTCACCAGTACGATTCCGTGGTCAACCAATTGGCTTTCGAAATCGTTGATTTCCTGGTAGGCCCGCATCCATTCCGATTCTTCTGCGAATCCTTCCACCCGTTCCACCAGAACACGGCCGTACCAGGAGCGGTCGTAGGCGGTGACGTAACCGGCTCGGGGAATATGGCGCCAGAAACGCCAGAGGTAGTGATGGGCGCGCTCTTCATCGGTCGGTGCGCCAGTAGAGATCACCCGCAACAGGCGCGCATCCACCGCGGATGCGATCCGGCGAATCGTGCTGCCCTTGCCAGCAGCGTCCCAACCCTCCAGGACGATGACCGTGGAATGGCCCGCGCCATGCGCCACCCACGCCAGCTTGTTAATTCGAATGCGCAGGGATTCCAGCCGCTCGCGGTAGGCCTTGGCGGACAGCGAGCAGTCCAGATCCATGCGGTCGAGCACCGTGAGTTTGGCTTCGGGGTCTTCGGGCGGCAACGGATTGCTGAGGTGATAGCCGCGGCGTTCGGTACCGGTCTGGCGGAGACGCCGTTGCAGCGCATCGAGCAAGGTCTGGCCAACCGTGAGATCGCGGTATTGCGGATCCTCCGCTTCGACCAGGTACCAGGGGCTGTAGCCGTGATCGGTGCTGCGTATCAACGCTTCGGCGGTCTTCGCCGCGCGGCCGTAATGCGCCGCGAAACGCTTTTCCTGTTTGGTCAGACGGCGCCCTTCTTTGACCTGCTGTTTGAGTCTGCGTCCTTGGGTCCGCTTGGAGACATGGAGCCAGAACTTCAGCACCAGGGCGCCGTCGTCGGTCAGCATGCGCTCCAATTCCTGGGCGCGCTGCAAACAGTGTTCGAAATCCGCGCGCTTGAGCTTACCGAAGGTGCGGGCCGCCAGGGGCTGGGCGTACCAGCCACCGAGAAAGATCGCGATCTCGTCCCGGGCGGGCAACCGGCGCCAGAAACGCCAGAGCCGCGGCCGTTCGCGTTCTTCATCGGTTTCATCCCATACCGCTTCGGTGCGCACGCCCCGGGTGTCCAGCCATTTGTGCAATCGGTTGAGCAGCGCGCCTCGAGCGGCGCCTTCCATACCGGTTATGATCAGCACCACCGGAATCTGAGCCTCGGCCAACGCGCGCTGCGCTTCGAGTAGCGCTGTGCGAAGCGCGGGCTCCTGCTGCTGAAAATGCGCCTTCGAAACTTTGTGCCCAAGCTCCACCGCTTCGAACACTGGCCTGCCTCCTGGTGCTCTACGAGCGTTCTGGCAGCCACACCTCAATGCGTTCGATTTTGCCGAAAGGCACGGGTACTGCCATGCTGCCGCCGTACATGCGGTGCTCGACCACGACTTCGCTATCGCGCACCGCGTTCAGCACGCCTTCGCGCGCCACTCCCTCTGCACTGTAGACCCGAACATAACGCCCGACGTAGTGGTCGAGGCGCTCGCGCGAAACGCGCCGGTAGCCGAATTCCACTTCCGGCTGCGTCGCCGGCGGCGCTGAATTCTGCGGCTTCACCGGCTGCGTCGCCGGCGGCGCTGAATTCTGCGGCTTCACCGGCTGCGGCTCCGCGCGGACCCGGCGGACGGCTTTCGGCGCCGGACGACTGGCTCGTGCCGGACTCGATTGCGGCACCGGTTTGGCCGCCTGCGACTTTTGCGCCGGGGCTTTCGGCCGCTGCACGGGCTGCGGCGGCGCCGCTGCAAACTGGCCCAACAGTTCCGGACGGTAGGATACCTGCGAGGATTCGACCCCGCGGCCGTTGACGATGGCGCGCAAATCGAGCAGCGCCACCAGGTCATCAGGCGAGTATTGATTCAACAGCGACAATTCCAGCGGGGTGCTCGGCTGGGCGACGACGCTGAAGGTCCGGGGATTGCGAAGAAATTCGCCGTACGCGCGGCGCAGGTCGGCTCCCGGGACTACGCCCCAGCTGTACATGTAATAGGTCGCATTGGCGTTGACCACCGAGGAGATGAAAGTGTTCGGATCGGCCTTGTCCCGGCCGGCGCAATACTGCACCAGGCGCTTGTAATAAGAATGATCGGTATAGTCGAACGCGAATGAGCGCAGCAGTGCGCGTTGGGCGGCCGGGCCCCGAGTGAACGCCGGACCGATGCGTCCGAGTTCAGTCGTGAATCCGATATCGCCCATATCTGCGGTCTTCCACTTGCCCTGCATGCGGATCGTGCGTGCATCCTTGTCGAGATCGACCCGCAGGAACACGTCATTGCGCAGGCGCTGATAACCCATGGCGCGCCACGCGGCCGGTCCGAACCTGATTTGTCCGGCGCACGGAAACGAGGCTGGAAGACGCGGAACTTTGCTTTGAATCGCTGCTTGCACCAGATTCATCAGCGGGCCGCCCAGATCGAGGCTCAGCCCGCTCATCTGCAGTTCCAGGAAGCGCGGCGGTTCGCCGCGCTGCAGTTCCGACAGCGTTCCCAACAGATAGACCAGGTTGGGAGTGCCCAGCCGCACAGCTTCCGCCTGGACGTCATCGCCGAAACTGTGAACCCGGACATTGCGCACCGTGACGCTGCCGGTGAGGGAGGAATCGATGCCGTCGTAGCGGATATCGGCAAACGGAGACGCCATGACAATGGCATTGTCGAGGCCCGATTTGACCTGACGGTAGATATAGACCTTCAGACCCAAATACCCGAGCCCGACCAGCAACAGCACCCCGATTACGACGTTGCGTATGCGAGTCATTTGATTTATTCCCTGCGTTTCAGCGTCCGTCCTGCTTATCGGCGGGGATTTGGCAATCGTTAGCGCGGCAAGGCGCGGTCAATCCGACTCCATCGGCGGCGTCCAGCCGAGCTCCTTGGCGTGCCGCAGCGCCTCGCCGTGAATGCGGTCATGACGCGCGCGAAGTTCCGCCGGCAGGCGGCCGACCAGATGACCATAGGGCTCCCAGGCTTCGGCGACCGCGTCATAGATCGGTTGCAACCGCCCGCCGCTCCAACCGGCGCAGGTCTCGGTCTCCGGCAGAATGCCGAACACCCAGGCATCGCGAATGATGCCACCGGTCGGCGTCATACCGCCGAAGTGGTCCTGGTCGATACCGATGTAGGTCTTCGCTGCACGGTCCATGGGAGTTCCTTGAAGTTCATACGAGTGGCCGCCCCGGCTGGGAGCAGCTCAATTTTCCACCACAAACGCCGCTAGAGGAAACGACGAATGCGAAATAATTTATCCACAAAAAATTAAGAGAAACCCCGAGTTTACGCGTGGTGCAGGTCGTGCCGGGTAACGAACCAATCCCGACCATCGCTCGTTCGCGACGAGTGGGCGCGGCACTGCGGACGGTTTCCGCACGCTAATTCGAGGACTTGAGGCAACAATGGTACGCAGCTCCTTCCGTTGGCGCCACATTGTTTCGATCCTGTTGATCTCAATGTGTAGCCTCAGTGCCCGCACCCCCGAAACCGCGGCGCCGCTACGCATCGACATCGTCTTGTTCGGCGACTCGCGCCTGGCGGACAAAGTGATACGCGGCGTGCGCGCCGGCAATATTCCGTTCGAAACTCCCAAACCATTCACCTACACCATCAACCGCACCAGGTTGCGACAACTCAGTTTGCAGCTGCCGGCGCTCGCCCGCAGCGAAATTGACACTTACGTGGGAGCGGGTCCGCAATAAGAGGGCTTCCCGTACCGCACCGCATCGCGAACAAAATCGTCCTGCTGGTGATTGCGCTCGAGCTGGTATCGATCTGCATCTGGGGCTCGATCACCCACAACGTATCCAAAGACGAGTTGTTGCGCAGCCACTCGATCAGATCCCATCCTGGCTCGAACGCTGGCGGCGCGAAGACCAACGCAGTCTGGGAGGTGGCGCGCATGCGGGCGTATCGACGTCCTCCGAGTTGCTCTGATCGCCCCCCACGTCGGTGAAGTAGCGACTACCGGGGCGGCCACGAACACGCGACAGCAAATGTTGCCGATCCTTTCGATTCGATCCTCGATTGGACATTGCCTATAGCTCTCCCCCATGCTGGAGGATTTTGTGCCCTCCGTTGCGTGCTGGCATGATCCGGTGTAAAAGCGATGCAAAACGCCAGGCAATCGACGTGGACACCGATCTCCTCAAAACATTTCTCGAAGTCAACCGGACGCGCCATTTCGGCAAGGCGGCGGACAACCTGTTTGTCAGTCAATCGGCAGTGAGCGCGCGCATACGGCAGTTGGAAGATCTGGTGGGCGTGGAGTTGTTCACCCGCGACCGCAACAACATCCAACCCACATCGGCTGGCCAGAAGTTGGTGCCCCATGCGGAGCGGATGTTGAACAATTGGCATCGCGCGCTGCAGGAAATCGTGCAGACCGACGACAGCCGCACGCCGTTATCAGTCGCCGGCGAGTCCAGTCTGTGGGACATCGCGTTGCAGGAGTGGCTGAATTGGATTGACGACGAACAACCGGATATAGGCCTTTATGCAGAAGCGCTGAGCCACGATGCACAATTGCGCCGCCTATTGGATGGCTCGCTGGACTTGGCGTTTCTGTTCGAAGCGCCACAAATGACGCAACTGCTTGCCACGGAAGTGGCGCGCGTGCCGTTGGTCATGGTCGCCTCGCGCCCGGGCCTCAGTGTGGAGCAAGCGCTGACCGAAGATTACCTGATGGTGGATTGGGGTACGTCGTTCGCGATCAGCCATGCCCGCTTCTTTCCCGAAATGCCGGCACCGAGGTTACGCATCGGACTAGGGCGTCTGGCCCGTTCGCTGTTGCTGAAGTGTGGCGGAGCCGCATACCTGGCACGGCCCATGGTGCAAGAGGCGCTCGCCACAGGACAACTGCATCTGGTCGACGGCGCACCGGAAATCGATCGCAGCGCCTACGCGGTGTACCCCGCCGGCCACGAAAAACAGGCGGTCATCGACCGCCTGTTGGGATACTTCCTTGCAAGCGACAACAAGAATCAATACTCCTCGTCGAAGTAGATCTCCTGTAGATTTTCACGCAAGCGCTTCGATTCCAGGTACTGCTCCAGTTTGCGCCGAGCGGCAAGTTGCCGAAGATCGTCGTGCTCGGCAGCCCGGGTTGAGGGACGGCCACCGGCCGCGGGCTCGGGAATCGTCAATTCGTCTTCCCCATCGGTCCATGACGGTTGTTCCTGGCGCTGACGCCCGCGCCGAGACCGGCCGTCCACCGACCGCGTTTTTGTGCTCATGATGGCTCACACTCCTGGGTGATTTCACGGTGAACCGGCCCGAACCGAGGTCCGGCAGGTCCGCGGCCCTGTATTTAGGGCCGGGCGGGGAACGAGTAAAGTGAAATCCAGTAATCGTGACGATTGCCAATATTGGTTGTTAAAAACGTCCAGCGACCACCCAAAGTGGTGTGCAGCGGCCTTTTCAGCCGCAAGTATTCAAATGAAATTGACGAAATATCATATGTTTACGTGAACTTCCCGATATCAGGGACGGCCCTCGAAAAATGTGAACCAGTTCTAAAGTTCAGCCGAAAGGGGCCGATACGATGGCAACCCAAGTGTCGAAATTCGGAGGCGGCACGTATATGTACACGCAGAAACAATTTAATCATGGCATCGCCAGCGGTGTCGGTTTTGGACGCGGTTTCACGCTCATCGAGTTGATGATGACCCTGGCCGTGGCCGCCATTCTGATCACCGTCGCGATTCCCGGGTTCAGCACCATCATTCGTGACAACCGCCTCGTCGCGGGCACCAATCAATTGGTTACGGCGCTGGCGGTGGCGCGCTCCGAGGCCGTCAAGCGCGGGAGCAGTGTGTCGGTGTGCGCCAGCAACAACGGCAGTTCCTGCACCGGCACGAACTGGAACCAGGGCTGGGTCGTATTCGCCGACTCCAGTACGGCCGGCAGCGTCGACGGCACCGATACCGTGCTGCGGGTACAAGGCGCGATCAACAGCGATCTTTCGATCACGGTGAGTTCGACCAATGGCAACAACTACGCCAGCTTTCGCTCCACCGGCTTCCTTGCCCGCGGCGATGCGGACCCACTGCCGTTCGCGACCCTACTGGCCAATTCCACCCTCGCGCAGTTCGTATTGGCCGTGATGCCCGGCGCACCGGCCTACGCCGGCAATGGCAATGGCAATGGCAA
The DNA here is from genome assembly GCA_963762165.1 of uncultured Gammaproteobacteria bacterium. Taxonomy (GTDB): domain Bacteria; phylum Pseudomonadota; class Gammaproteobacteria; order JASBUN01; family JASBUN01; genus CAVXJN01. The sequence goes on along the minus strand of CAVXJN010000004.1, from coordinate 181,849 downwards.
TGGCAACTCTGGTGGCGGCACCACAACCACGACGACAGACACCACGACCACAACCCCCGGCGCAACGACGCAATTCACGATCTGCGATGGCCGCAACGGCGAAACCGGTCGCCGAATCAGTCTCTGGGCCAGCGGTCGCGTCGAGACGGACACGGTCACCTGCGACGGCAGTTGAATAGAGTCCGGTTCGCGCAACCCGTGGCAAGCAACATAAAAAAGGGCGGCTCCATAGCCGCCCTTTTACGTTTGCAGTCCGATCCAAGTGCTTACTGACGCATACTCGGTGCGTTGACCTTCAAACCGTTACTCAGATAGCTGTGGAAATATTCCAGCGCCGTGTACTCGTCGGACTGGGCTTTGAACGGCTGTGCCCGGACCTGCTTATTGCAGCCTTCATAGCGGCGATGCAGAGTTCCAAGCCCCGCCGTCGGGCCTTCGGCGCCCTCGGCCCATTTCTTGCGCCACACCGGAAAGTGAGTCACTTGGCCCATTGCCGGGCTCAACATGTCGGCGCGAATCAAGTTGCCCGAGTTGTAGACGTGGCAATCGGCGCAGGAGAAGTTCAACTGACCGCGCTTGGAATAGAAATGATGTTTGCCGCGCTCATAGATTTCCTGCGCCCGCGGGTCGCTCGGCACCTTGACGTCAATGACCTTACCCCGTGACGTGAAACCCATATACGCGGAAATTGCCGCGAGATCGCCTTTTTTCCACGGCAGGGGCTGTTCGCCGTTCTTGACCCTGCATTCGTTTATTTCGGCCTCGAGGGTCTTGACCGTTCCGGAAGCGGGATCGAACTGGGGATAATTCTGCCGAATCCCGATGCCACCCTTCGCAAAACAACTGGCATAGGTTTTACCGTTGGCGAATGGCTTGTTGAACAATTTCTTGCCGACATCGACAGCTTCTTCATAGGGAGGTGAAAACGACTCGAACTCTTCCCACGCTGCGCGGCGATCCGCATCCAGCGCGTATATACCATTTACGTACTCGGAAAACGGCACGTTCGGAAACCGCTGCTTGAAGTACTCGCGGATATTGCGCAGATCGTCTTGCGGCGATCCGTAAGCCACAGTACCGACGGCGACCCCGAAAGTACACGCCATCAGGATCACTAACCTTTTCATGTTTGACTCCTCCGATCCAAAACAGAACCCATAACGATTTTCCATAAAACCCGTGCTATTGCCGGGTAGCCCCTTTTAGCGCCTAGCGAAGGCTGACGAAAACGAAATATACGCACCGACACGACCGGAATAATTGATTGACCCGAATCCGCACCCGGCCCGCGTCGCCAATCACCGACATTTGTTTAGGTCGGCAGGTCTGCAAGCCTGTAGCGCCGTACTACGCTAGAGCGGGAGTAGGAAATATGCGGTCGGCTCCCCGGTTCAGACCGAACGAGTACGCCCATATTGGCCGCATCGTTATTAATCAAGGAGGACAAAATCATGAAGAAATCACCTATCGCAATTGCTTTGGCCGGCGCCCTTACGGTTGCCATGAGCGCCCCGGTTCTGGCCGCAGACACCGATCAGAGCTCCAATCCCAGCGCGGAGCAGCCGAGCGGCGCCACCGGAAGCCAGATGGAGATGGATAGCAATACCCGGATGAATACCCAGGAAAGCGGCGACGCCGGTACCAGCGCGAAGATGGATCAGAGCACATCCACCGGCACCCAGACGACCGCCTATAACCCGGAAGATTATGACGGCAAAGACGTCGTCAATGCCCAGGGTGACAAGGTTGGCGAAGTCGACAAGCTCGTGGTCAGCACCGGTGATCAGAAGGTCTATGCCGTGGTCGGCGTAGGTGGCTTCCTCGGAATTGGTGAGAAGGATGTCGCAATTCCGCTGGAACAGCTGCAACCGCAAGGCGAAAATCTGGCACTGTCGTCTGGAATGACCAAGGACGAGCTGAAGAACAGCATGCCTTACAAGGAATCGGAGTTCAGCGCTTTCGAACCCGGTAACGACGCAAGTGCCAAACCGTCGCAGGATACGGGCAGCGCGCCGCAGCCCATGGAAAGCGATCAGACCAAGCCGAAATCTCAGTACTAAGATCGCAACTCCGAAGCCCGGCCTAGTGCCGGGCTTTTTTTGATGCTATTCATAGGAGACACGCGCCGACTCTTGCGCCCGGGCTTACTGTCTCCGACTCCGCATTTTCGAAATTAATCCGCTGAAAAAGACGAACCGCCGCACAGTTCCGTTCACCCGAACTGGCAGCGGTGATGCTCTGGCCTACACATTGCGTCAGACTATGATCATTGATTCTCTTCGGCCGGAAAAGTTGATGAAGTCGCTTTCAACGAAAGGCTTGTCGGCCCAGCAATTGGCCCAGCTTCCGCTATTTGAGGGTGAGGCGCAGGATCAGCTCGAATGGCTGGTACCGATGTGCTTCTTGCGCGATCTACGTTCCGGAGAGGTGCTACTCGATCCGGGCCATTTTGACGATCGCATGTATGTGGTGCTGGAAGGTCAGTTGCAGGTGCAATTGGACGATTCCGGCAGTCAGGTTTTGGCCTTTATCGGCGTAGGGCAATGGGTGGGCGAAATGTCCGTGCTCGAAGGTCTGCCCCCTTCCGCCAAGGTTATCGCCCGCAATTACACCCGCCTGCTCGCCATCGATGGCCCGGCGATGCGCACGGTCCTCGATCACTCCGCTGCGGTGGCGCGCAACCTGTTGCGCTCGCTTTCGGGCCGCCTGCGCAAAGATAATTTACTGGTGGGCCACAGCATTCTGCGCCAGCGGGCCTCGGAGGCCCACGCCAGGGTGGACCCGCTCACCGGTCTCTACAATCGGCGCTGGCTGGACGAGTCCCTGCGTGCTCTGCTGGAGCATTACAACAATCGCGGCGGCAGTCTCAGCGTGCTGATGCTGGATCTCGACCGCTTCAAGCAATTCAACGATATCCACGGACATTTGGCGGGAGACCGGGCCCTGATCTGCTTCGCGAGCGTAGTGCGCGAACAGATTCGCGCCGGCGACCATGCAGCCCGGTTCGGCGGCGAGGAACTGGTCGCCCTGCTGCCCGACACCGAGATCGCGGAAGCCCTGAGGGTTGCCGAGCGAATCCGCACCTCCCTTCGGAGCGCATCGATCACCGACGACGATGGCGTCCCCTTACCCCATTTGAGCGTTTCGATCGGCGTTACCACTTGGGGCCAGGGCGACACGGCGCGGCAGCTGCTTGACCGGGCTGATTCCGCGCTGTACCAAGCGAAAGCAGACGGTCGCAACTGTGTACGGTCTTCCCCCGTCTCCCATTTGAGACGGAGCTAACTCCCTACCATTCAGCGCTCTAGACATGGGTCGCGAGACCGGTGTCGGGAAAGCCCGACGATCCCTACCGCTTGCATTGCTACCGGCTCCGCCGAGCACCGCGGCCGGTGTTACAGCTTGCTGATTTAGCGGCAGTTCCCATCTGCTGGCACAAGAGTTGCCAAATGCATGCGTTAGTGCGCGTGGGCGCACGCCGCTCGGCCGAACCGGTGCCGTAGCGTCAATCTGACTCGGAAAGGAATCGGTTTGTGACAATTCCCAACATCAACCGTTCGCTTCGCCTGCCTGCAGCAACTGTTTTGCTCGCATTGGCGATGATCGCCGGGTGCGCGACACAAAAAACCACCAGCGCGCCGCCGTCCACCGCCGGCAACGCTAATGCCGCGGGCACGCCGTTGCCCGACGCCAGCGGCACGGACGCGCAACCAATGGACAGCGCAGTCACAGGCAAAGTGGTTTATTTCGATTACGACCGCGACGACATCAAACCCGAGTATCGCGAACTGATTGCTGCCCATGCCCGCTATCTCCGCGTCCACCCGCACGCATCGGTAAAGTTGGGCGGGCACGCCGACGAGCGCGGTACCCGCGAGTATAACCTGGCCCTGTCCGAGCGCCGCGCAAGCGCCGTATTGAATCAGATGCTGCTGCAAGGAGTCGCCGAAGCACAGCTGTCCACCGCGGCCTACGGCGAAGAATACCCCGATGCCAGGGGCCACGACGAAGCGGCGTGGAGCAAAAACCGCAGAGTCGAATTCAGTTATCACCAGCGAGCTGCGGGCGCACATGACCGGCACTAGCCCATCAGGATGAACCGCCGCGGTGTGTTAACATGAGGTCATTCACCACCACCCATGCGTCTTTCTCTCCGGCTTTCGGATCGGGAAGCGAGACCGGACATCGACTTCAACACTGCATATCCAACGTGAAGCGCTACCGACCACGTTCAATATTGCAACTGCTGTTGCTCGGGTTCGGTCTCGCCACGCTGCCGCTGATCATAGCGCTGGTGTCCGCCGCGCTGTATGTCGACCGAGTCACCGCTCAAGGCCAACGAACCATCTACGATGCGACCCGCGCGGTGCGGGCAAGCCAGACGCTCGGTGAAGCGCTCACTGCGATGGAGCGCAGCGCCCGGCAGTACAACGTGCTGGGCGACGCGACATTATTGGAAGTCTACGAAGACCGTCGCCATGAATTGCTGGGCGCCATAACCGAGTTGCATCGCCTCGAACTGTCGCCCGGCCAGCAGGAACGATTGGATCGACTGGCCGCGGAAGAAAATCGCATTTACCGGCTGTTGCACACCACCGGCGCCGACAAAGCGAAAATCGACAGCGCCCTCGGCGGCTTCGGCCATTTGGCACGTCAAGCACGGGCCTTGGCCGACGAAGGCAATCAACTGATAGCCCGCAGCGTCGCGGATCTGCAAAGCGCGGCCGCGCGCGCGCAACGGCTTTTGATCTGGCAGGCAGCGGCGCTGGTACCGGTCGTGATCGCGCTGACCGCCATTTTCATCTACCTGATCGCGCGGCCATTGCGGCAGTTGGATCATTCCATCCGCCAGCTCGGCGGCGGCGAATTCACCACTCCCATTGGCGTCAAAGGGCCGCACGATTTGCGCGAGCTCGGAGCCCGTCTCGACTGGATGCGGCAACGACTGCTGGAGCTCGAAAATCAGAAGGTCATGTTTCTTCGGCATATGTCTCACGAGTTGAAAACACCGTTGACATCGATCCGCGAAGGCTCGGAACTTCTGCACGAGGAAATCATCGGTGAACTCAATCCAGCGCAGCGCGAAGTGGCGGACTTACTCCATTCAAACAGCCTGCGCCTGCAGCGCTTGATCGAGGATCTGCTGAATTTCAGCATTACCCAATCGACGCAGCCTCTGACCGAGCTCGCGCCCGTGCGCCTGGATCGGATCGTGAGCAGCGTGTTGAACGAACACACCCTGGCCATCCGCGGCAAAGCCCTTGAAGTTTCCCAGGAGCTCGAGCAGTTGGAGGTTCCAGGGGACCCGGACAAGTTGCGCACGATCGTAGATAATCTAGTCTCAAACGCCGTAAAGTACTCTCCTACGCGCGGGCGCCTTTGGCTACGGGTGCGCCGTGATAAACGCGACGCGCTGATTGAAGTCCAGGACCAAGGACCGGGGATACCAAGCCAGGAACGCGAACGCGTCTTTGAGGCATTTTTTCAGGGCGACGCTCCGTACGAAGGACACGTTAAGGGAACAGGACTCGGGCTTTCGATCGCGCGTGAATACGTCCGCTCGCATCATGGAGACATTCATGTTATCGATCAGGAGCGAGGCGCATTGCTTCGCGTTCAGTTGCCGATCTCAGCCGGCGAAATCGCCTTGGCATCGAACTAGGATCGTACTCATGTGCGCGATCGTTTCATTGTCATCAACCGCATGCGAGAACCTGACGCGACCGGTCACCAGCTCACCGGAAATCGCACCGGCGGCCAAGCCCCCCGTCCCCCAGACACAACCGCTTGCGCGAGCCGAAACCAAGGCGGATGACAGCCTGGCCGCATTGATCGCTTACACGAACTGGATGCGCGAGGCCAATCCGGCGCAATTGCAGCACATCCTGCCGGGCGCTGAAGTGCGTGCGAAGGATCCGGGGAATGTCCTGGAAAAAATGCGTTTGGCTGTATTGTTGAGCCTGCCCCACGCTCCGTTCCGCAATGAGACACGGGCGTTGGCGCTGGTGGAGGAATCTCTGAGAGCGGCGCCGCAAGACTCCGATCTCGCCATGTTTGGCTACATGCTGCGCTGGGATCTGCAGGACCGGCGCCGGATTCAGGCTGACTACGAACGAACGCTGACCCAGGAACGCACGCAACGAGACACTTTGGAGCAGAAGCTCAACGAGCTGAAAGCAATCGAAGAGCAAATCCACAGACGGGAAACGGTAACGCCGAATTGATGCTATGAATGCCGAGCAAAACAGGAAGATACTCGTCGTCGACGACGATCCGGGGCTGCTGCGCCTGCTGTCCATGCGCCTTACCGCAGCCGGCTTCAGCGTCGAGACCGCCGCCAGCAGTGAGCAGGCGCTGGGCATGCTCGCCGTCGTACAACCGCAGTTGGTGATCACCGACCTGCGCATGAATGGCATGGACGGCATGACTTTGTTTCGCTTGCTGCATGAACGGAATCCGTTGTTACCGGTCATCATCCTGACCGCCCATGGCACCATTCCCGACGCAGTGGCCGCGACCCAAAGCGGCGTCTTCGGCTATCTGACCAAACCCTTCGACAGCAAAGATCTGCTGGATTGCGTACGGCGCGCATTGCGCCTGGTCGGAACCGGCGAACGCTCCGATACCGCGCCCGAGCAGGAATGGCGAGCCGACATCGTCGCCCGCAGCAGCGCCATGGAGGAGTTGCTAGACCGGGCGCGCCGGGTCGGCGAAAGCGACGCCAGCATCCTGATTCAAAGCGAAAGCGGCACCGGCAAGGAACTCATCGCACGAGCGGTGCATCAAGCCAGTGCCCGCCGGGACAAACCCTTCCTGGCGGTGAATTGCAGCGCCATCCCCGAGCAGCTGCTTGAATCGGAATTGTTTGGACATGTCAAAGGCTCGTTCACGGGCGCGACCGCCAACCGCGAAGGACTGTTTCAGGCAGCTGCAGGCGGCACGCTGTTCCTCGATGAGATCGGCGACATGCCGCTCGCCTTTCAAGTGAAATTACTGCGTGCGTTGCAGGAAAAAGAAGTGCGGCCGGTCGGCGCGACGCGTTCGGTGCCGGTGGACGTACGCATCATTTCAGCAACCCACCGCAATCTCGAACAGGCCGTGCAGGATGGAGATTTCCGCGAAGATCTATATTACCGGCTCAATGTCGTGATGCTGGAACTGCCGGCGCTGCGCGATCGCCGCGAGGATATCCCGCTACTCGCCAATCATTTCCTCAACCAAATCGCCAAGCGCAGCAAACAAAAAGCAAAGTCTTTCGCGCCCGATGCAATGCAGTTGCTGGTGAGCGCACCCTGGCCGGGCAACGTACGGCAATTGCTCAATGTCGTCGAACAGACCCACGTGCTTTCTAATGGATCGATCATCCCCGCCGCACAAGTCCAGAAGGCACTGCGCGACAAGCCTAATGAATTGATGTCGTTCAGCGCCGCCCGGGAACGCTTTGAACGGGATTATCTTGTTCATTTGCTGCAAATCACCGAAGGCAACGTCACCCAGGCGGCACGGCTCGCGCAACGCAACCGTACGGAGTTCTACAAACTGCTGAGCCGCCATCAGCTCGATCCTGGTTTGTTTCGCCAAACCGAGGCTTGAGCCGCGGCCCGCAGCCTTTGTCACGGTGTGCGAGGGCTTGGCGCACGCGCCACTCTGCGGCCGCAGCAGGCGGCGATTTCCCTACGGCTCGACCATACTGCGCGCCCCGCCCAAGCGACTCCGGCGCTGAAGAATGTCACTTTCGATGGGGCTGCTGCGGAGGCGCGCCGCCGGTCGGACGCCATGCACTGACCAAAAGGAGACGGAAGTCGTGCAATCGGCGGCAGGAATTCCTGCCCTGAAATGGCAATGCCAAGCCCTATATCAACCGCGAAGCCTAGGTACAGAAAGTGTTGGACGGCATGCCGATCGAAGTGGGCGATACCCCGGTTGTCACTTGCGGCGGCGCTGCGGTGCTGCGCAATCCCGGTCATGACCCTATTGCGGGATGCTTAGGGTTCAACGAAGCGCTCGACGCCACCCAGATTCGTGATGCGGTGATCGTCGGCACGGTTCCGCGGGACTCGCCGTGTGATTGCTGTCCGGATCGCCGCATAGCGGCCTGTAGCCGTGCAGTCGCCGTTGTGCGGTAGGTCATGACTGGCGCGCTTGCCGCCATTGCCAGGCCACTTCCATGGCCTGGCGGTTCTCGGGGACGTCGTGGACCCGGAAGATGCGCGCCCCCGCCATGACCCCCAGGGCGGTGGCGGCGCAGGTCGCCGCCACCAGTTGCCGGGGTTCCCGGGTCGGCAGTTTGTGACCGAGGAATGCTTTGCGACTGACGCCCAATAACAGCGGGCAATGCAGTTGCGTCAAGCGTTCCAGTGCCGCCAGCAGGGCGATGTTGTGTTCCCTGGTCTTGCCGAAACCGATGCCGGGATCGACGATCAGCTGCTCACGGGAAATGCCTGCGGCCACCGCAGCCGCGATGCGGTCGGCAAGAAAATCACGCACCTCTTCCACCACGTCCTCATAACGGGGGGCGTTCTGCATGGTGGCGGGACGCCCCTGCATGTGCATCAACACCAACGGCACGCGTCGGCGCGCCGCCAGGGCCAACATATCGGCATCGTCACGGCCGGCGCTGATGTCGTTGATGACATCGGCGCCGGCGTCCAGTGCCGCTGCCGCGACTTCCGCCGAAGTGGTGTCGATGCTGATTTGCACGGCGGGCAGGCGTCCGCGCAAGCGGGCGATCACCTCGACCACACGCTGGCGTTGTTCCGCCGCGGATACCGGCTGCGATCCCGGGCGGGTGGATTCGCCACCGACATCGATCACCGCAGCGCCATCCTCTGCCATGCGCACGCCTTGTGCCACGGCTGTTTCCGGGTCGGCAAATCGGCCGCCGTCGGAAAAGCTGTCCGGCGTAACGTTCAGGATCCCCATGATGCACGGACCGCCGCGCGCCAATTGCGCCAATGACGCGCGACCGTCTTGGTCAGCGCCCATGTCGTCTCAGGCCTTCATCGGTGCGCACGCCAGCGCGATAGCTCAATCGAAGCAATAGCGCATCTCGAGAAAGCGGCCGCGGAACTGGCGTATGCGCTCACGCCAAGCGCCTTGCCCTTGGTCGGCGCCCGCACGCACCATCTCGGCGAGCATGGTCGGCGAGTTCGCCGAAATCCGCCGGCCTCATGCCGTAGCGGGTCATTTCCTGGCTGCCCATGCGCACGCCGCTGGCGGCGCCGAATCCCAGGTCGTCGTAGAACGCCTGGGGATTGGTGATGACATTGTTCTGCTCGAAGATTTCGGCGATGGTCTGGCCGCGGCCGCGGCCGGAACGCAACAGCACCTGGTGCGTCTCGGTGAAACTCATCGCAGGATCGCCTTCCACATGCAGGCCGTTGTCATGCAATGCCTTGGCAAAGGCTTTGGCATTGCCCAGCACCGCCTGCTGATATTCGTCCTTGAACTGCAGCATTTCGTAGGTCGCACCCAGCAAGCCGAGCAAGGTCCCAAGATGATGATTGCTGACCCGGCCCGGGAAGGTGCGTGCCTCGACGAAACGCCAGAAGTCTTCGAATACCGAGCCCGGAACGATGTTGCTGAGAATGACACCGCGCTGCGGGCCGAAGAAGGTCTTGTGGGTGGAACCGGTGACCACGTCGGCGCCTTCCTGGAACGGATCCTGGAAGTGCGGACCAAGCAGACCGAGGACGTGTGCGCCGTCGTACATGATCAACGGCCGTTCGGGATTGTCGCGCCCGTATTCGGCAAATATGAAATCGGCGATCTCGCGCACCGGTTCCTGGTGAATGATGACGCTGCGCCCGAATACCAACAGTTCGGGACGCAGCTGGCGGATCATGTCCTTGGTCCGGTCGACGTCGATCTGATACGGGTTCGCCTTGCGGAACGGGAAATAGGCCACCGAGGGACGGCCGGTCTCGGGATCGAGGGCAACGTAGTTCTTCAGCGAGCCGAGCACCTGAGCACTCAAGTGACCGCCTTTGTTCAGGTCGTGGACGATCACCGGCCCCAGCAGCCGCGGCTGCTCGCCGCGACGATAACGGTTTTTATATTGCTTCAGGGCGTCGAACACAGTGGCGTTGGCCATCTGACCGCTGATCACCCGCGGCTCCACCGTGCTGCAACCAAAGAAGCTGCGCAGCGCAGCCTTCAGATCTTCCTCGCGATCCATGATGTACTGGGTGCCCCGGTAGAAACGCAGATCCGGCGAATCCGGCCCGAGCGCCGCCAGGTGCTTGTGTTCGTTGTACCGCCCAGCCGGATCGGCTGCGCACAAGCGCTCCACGAAGGCGGATGGCGTCTGTTCCGACGGGATCAGGTTCACGCATTCCGTCCGCCGCCAACGGGTGTTTTCCCGCGCGCTGGCGCGCAATTCCTGCGCCCGCTGCGCCGCTTCTTCCGGCGCAATGCGACGACCTTCGGGCGGCGCCTTGAAGCCTACATAGGGACGCGCATAGGGCGCGGTGATGAGCAGGTTCTTCTCCACCAGCTCGGCGTCGAAGGCCTCGCCACGGCCAGGCCGGATCGACACGGTCACCGGCAAATCGGGCCGGTAGCGGAGCGTGGCATCCAGCAGCGCCAAACCGATGGGCCGCAGATGATGTTCGTCGGACGGAACGGCGGTGATGTCCTCACGGTAGAAGCGCGGATAAGGCACCGTAGTGCCGGACGTCAGAAAGCCGATCTGGGCGTGGTCTGCCTCGACCGCGAATCCCGCGCGCAGCGGCTTGCGGCTGCCGAACACCGCCACCGGCTGCACCATGCGTTTGAGGATGCGCTCCTGGGGCGGCGTATTCAGTTCGCCCCGCTTCCACAGCAGAAACTCCTGGCGCTGGGGTTCGATGGCATGCTGGCCGATATAGGGCGCATCCTGGGGCGGGCGCACCGCTAGGCGGGCGATGGCGTTGGCGAACAGCGGAATCTCGTTGCCCTCGGGATCGGCCCCGAGTTCATGGCCGTACAACGGCAGGCCCGCTTCCAGGCGCAGGGAATCCCGCGCCCCCAAGCCGACCGGGATCGCGCCTTTCTCCACCAATTGCTGCCACAGTTCGACTACGAACTCCCGCGGCGGGAACAGCTCGAAACAAACGGCTTCCCCGGTATAACCGGTGCGCGCCACCACTACGTCGTGGCCGCCGATTCGCACCGAGCTGAGATAGTTGCGCTTGTTCTCCGGCAATGCACTGGCTTCGACCAACTGCTCCAACACCTCGGCCGACGCCGGACCTTGCAGAGAAATCATCGCCAGTTCTTCGCTGACATCTTCCATCTGCACGTTGCCGCGTTTGTGTTCCTGCAGCCATTGCCAATCCTTTTCGCGGTTGGAGGCGTTGACCACCAGCAGGAAGTCACGATCGGCAAGCTTGTACAAATACGCATCGTCCACGGCGCCGCCGGTGGGCGTGGCGATGAAAGTGTACTGCGCCTGGCCGGCATCCAGGGCACGGGCGTTGTTGGTCAGGGTTTGCAGCAGGAACGCATCGGCCTGTTCGCCGGTGATCCGGAAACGGCCCATGTGGCTGACGTCGAACAGACCCGATTGCCGGCGCGTCGCCAGATGTTCCTGGATGATGCCGCCCTTGTATTGCACGGGCATATCCCAGCCGCCGAACGGCACCATGCGCGCGCCATGTTGCACGTGCCAGGCATGCAGTGCGGTGGTGCGCAATTGGATATCGTCTTCTCGGGTTGCCATGGTTTTCGAATTCCTGCCTGTTTATAGAACTGGTCATAGTGTCGCGGCCGACTGGCCGGGTCAATCCGCGGCCGAATCACGCGGCTGTGGTGTCGCCGTCGTGGGGCGCGAATGAGGCAAACCATTGACCGCAGTTTTTGGGCGCATTTGGATCGTAATAAAGTGTACGCAGCTTCAAGCCGCCGGCCGCACCGAGCAGCGGCCCCGAGGCCAGAGTATGGAAATGATCGCCGCCCACGATCTGATGGGTCATGGTGAGATATAGCCGCGACAATACCCGGTCCCGAAGTACGCTCTGCAGCATGGTCGGGCCGGTCAACAAATACAGGCGCTCGTAACCGAGTTCCCCAACCGCACGCACCATGGCCCGCGCCTTCCACGTAACCGCCGTCACCGGTGACGATGACCTGATAGCCGCGTTTTTCCCACGCTTTTCGCCGTTCCAAGGACGCGGCGCTGGTGGTGAGAATGAATACCGGCTGGCCGTGAGCTTGCAACGACGGCGGCAGCGGAAATTCCAGAGCTGGTGCTGACGATGGCCACCGCCGGCTGGCCGTGAAACCCGTGCTGCGCGCGCCAGGTGCCGATGTCGCGGCTTTGCTCCGAGACCCCGACCTGGAGAATGTCATCCAACTTGCGCGCCGCCAGCGCCCGCAGATAGCCGCCGTGGGTGATCAGGCATGTGGCATGGGCCTGGAGTTCCTGGAACAGGCGCCAGTCTGCGCTGCTGGCCAGATCGTCCAGGGTGGACGACTCGTTGCGCTCCGGTTCGATGACGGCGATCCGGCCGTCGAGACTGGAAACAAAGTTGGCATAGACAAAGGGTTTTCGCGGCGTACCCAAGCTGCGGATGTCTTCGTCCAGGTAGATACCGGCCAAGGGCCGCTCGGCGGCGGCGGGATACAGCGTTTGAACCATATTCGCCATCGGGTTTTCCGGGCTTCCACAATCAACTTCGACAGGGAGCGATTGTGGACCGCCCCCGGCAGTGGAACAACCGCGCCGGTCGGCATTGCGACACCCCGTCCATGGCTTAGGCTTTGGCCAACGTCGCCTGATGCGACGTCCCGTTCCCATCAGGGCGCGGGTCAGCCCGTACACGGGAGCACACGTTATGAACAAGCACATCATCCTCGGCTTAGCGGCGACAATGTTCTCTGTCGCCGCGGTTGCAGCCGGCACCGACAGGCAGGACACCATGCCCCACGGGAGCATGAATACCGGCACCAAAACCATGGAGCAACAGCGTGGCATGCAGTCGGGTGACAACGACATGCAACATGGTAACGGCATGGCCCAGAACAGCCGGGCCGGAATTTCAGGCATGCTGAGCTTCGGCGCCATGGACAAAGACGGCGATGGTTCGATCAGTCACGACGAGTTCGAAAGCGCGCTGCGCGATCAATGGCAACAGGCCGACGAGAATCAGGACGGCAAGATCAGCGAGTCCGAGTTCAGCGCTTTTGAACAACGCGGCGGCATGTCGGTGGATGAAAGCAAGCCCGCAGCCTCCGAAAGCGAAATGGGCGGCGGCACTGGCCACCCGCCGAATTGAGTCCCGGCTGAGCCGGTAAGGGCTGCTTATCCGGTCTCGCGCCGCCAGGCGAGCTGGGCCACCGCCGCCGCGGGGGCGCAGTCGCTGGCCTGGGGCCGCAGGCGCTCTGCGGTCACCGCGCAAAGGTCTCCGAAATCGCGGTATGCGCCATCGAGACGTTGTGCGATGACCGGCGCGAGAAACCGGCCGACGCCCGCACCGACCCAGGTCGTCGGCGGCTCGCAAGGCAGCCGTGAAAGCATCTTTCTACAGCTGCGCGCAATCTCCGCCACTTGCGCGTCGGCGAGGTAGCGCGCCAGCGCAAGCCACTGTTCGGCAGCAGCACTCGCGGCATCGCGTCCAATCATCCGAGCCAACCGACGGGCGCTCGCTTCGACCGTCTTGGCGCCATTGTCGGCACACGGGTGTTGATCGGCATGGGTAGGCAACTGTCCGGTCAGACGGTACACATCGGCGGCGTGAGCGAACTGCTCCGCCATCATCGGCAACCACATCCCTTCGAACGGTACCCGCCGGGCGAGCGCGAACACCGGCGTGCGCACGACGCCGGTGTACACCAGCGCATCGCTGCACAGGCGCTGAAAATCGTCGTCCCCCACCGCTGCCGCGCGCCCGTCGCGAAACGGCACGATGTCCGTGGTGGTGCTGCCGATATCCAGCAACGCGCCGTGGTCCAAAACCGAGGCCGCCCATTCGACACTGGCTAGCCAATTGGCCGACGCCACGGCTGCCGGCTCCAGCACAGCACGATCCAGGTCCCAAAAACCGCTGCGGCCCGCATATACGAGTAGCGCCCGTGCGCCGAGCGATTCCCGCAGCAGCGTCAGGATGCGGTGTACGCCGTCGGCACGATCCGAAAACAGATCCACCAGTTCGCCGGTCATGGTGACCACGTGCAGCGCCGCTGCGTCTTCGAAGCGCTGCCGGATTCGGTCGATGCCGCTCTGCAGATGTTCCAGGCCCTGCCACAAGGGACAGGGCAACTGGACGATGTCGCATACGCGGCCATCGCCGTTCACACGGGCGGTTTTGAGATGGGCGCCGCCGATGTCCCAGCCGATGATGCCGTTAGCTGGCATATTCTGCGGCCAACGCAACGGTCACCGGCTTGCCGCATGCGGGCACTTGCGCGCGGGCGCCTGTCCGCAAGCAGGAGGTCCAGCACCAGACCGGCCGCGTTGACGCCCAGGGATTGGCTCAGTCCGGCGTAGGAAGTCGTCAAGCGCGGATTGATCTCCAGCAATTGCGGCCCCGCTTCCGCAAGCACGAAATCGACGCCGACATATCCCCACAGCCCCGGAATCGCCCGCGCAACGTCCTGCGCCAGAGTGTCGGCGGCGGCCGGGTCGAAGTCGAGCCCGTTGACGATACAACCGTCCAGATCGGAACGCGTCCTGCCGCAACTCGATCTGCTGGCGGTTGCAAGCCAACACGGTGGCGCGTTCCTCTGCCATCAACAGCGACATGCTGGCGTCGACGCCTTCGACGTAGGCTTGCACGATTACGCCGTCCGGGTTCGGGGCCGCCGTCACCCGGTTTCGCAACTCCGCTTCGTCGCGCACCAGATAGGTGTCCTCGCAGCCGGCACCGTCATTGGGTTTCACTACCCACGGCATGTCGGGCAGCGCAGCGCCGTCCAGTACCGCAGTGCCGCGCACTGTAGGAACCACGGGAACACCGAACTGCGCCAGCCTGAGTCAGGGTCATGAATTTGCTGGCCGTCAGCTCTACTGCTTCAGGGCGACTGCCCAGCAAAATCCGATCGCTGCTCAGCACCGCGTCACACAGGCGCTGCAGCTCGCCGCCGGATTCCGGCGCAATGGGCCAACCGGCATCGCACGCCGCCAATGCCCGGCGTAGTGTCGGCACCAGTTCGCGGCTATGATGAACGGGCCACACGGTAGCGGGCAGCGAAACATCAGCCAGCCGGCCATCGCGCATGGTGACGGTTTCATGCCCTAGTTCGGCCAGATCACGAATCAGCGCCCGGAGCATCAAATCGCCCTCCTCTGCCAAGGACTCGGGAATCGACCGGCCGAGAAAGCCGCCGCCGGTTACATATTCGAAGACAAATATACGCACGTGAATACCTTGAACATTATTCCGGTTCTCGATTTGATGCGCGGCCAGGTCGTACATGCCCGCGCCGGCAATCGCGATCAATATGCACCGTTGCAATCCAAATTGGCGCCTGACAGTGCGCCTGCAACTGTATTACAGGCACTGCTGGCGCTGCATCCGTTTACCCGGATCTATATCGCCGACCTCGATGCCATCTGCGGCAACGGCAACAATGCCGATGTGATCGTCGCGCTGCAGCGAGCGTTCCCGCAACTGGAATTCTGGCTCGATGCCGGCTTTCGAGCTGCGGTTGATGTACATCCGAACAACTTTGCACAAGTCGGCCGTCCCGTCATCGGCAGCGAATCCCTACACGACCACTGGCAGCCAACGGAATTCACCCGTTGGCATCCCTGAAGTCGTATTGTCCCTGGATTTCAAGGGGTCTCGATTTCTTGGACCGCCGGCGTTGTGGCGGCAGCACAGCTACTGGCCGCGGGACCTCATACTGATGACGCTTTCCCAAGTTGGCATGCAGCAAGGCCCCGCCTGGCAGCAGTTGGCGCAGCTGCGAACCAGGGTTCCGAATTGCAATATCTACGCCGCCGGCGGCGTGCGCGACCGCGGCGATCTGGATCGCTTGCGGGCAATGGGCGTTGCCGGTGCGTTGTTGGCCTCGAGTCTGCACAGCGGTGCCGTTGATGGCGCCGATTTGGCCTGCCTGCTACTGAACCCGCCGCGTTCGATCCGCCCCCCGGTTGCGGACCGGGTGCACCGGCAACGCTACAATGTGTCACACTGCATCGCAGGCTTTATCGGCAGCAGTCGTCTGAATGCCCGGTTTCACTGCGCTCTCGGCGCATGGCCGCTTGTGCATATGGCTGGCACGAAGCCTGCTTCATCTGGACACTTGACGTATTGTTCCCAGACGCCACGGAATCGTTCATGACCAAGCCCAGCGAAGACCGCGACCGGCAGCGCCTGACCTGCCCGTTCTGCACCTTGCTGTGCGATGATCTGCGCGCCGAGCAGATCGAGGACCCTGCCCGCTTGTCCTGCCCGCTGGCACGTGAACGCTACACTGAAATCCTGGCCGAAACCGCGTCCGATGCATACGTGAACGGCAGCCCGGCGGACCTTCGAACGGCCATTGAAGCGGCTTCCATGCTATTGCGCGGCGCAAGGCGGCCGCTGTTCGGCGGCAGTAGCGGCGACATCGCCGCGGTACGCGCCCTGCTCGACTTGGCTGAATCCACAGGCGGCATCGTCGATCACCTGCACGCGCCGGCGATGCTGCGCAATTTACAAATCTTCCAAAGCACCGGTTGGATGAGCGCGAACTTCGGCGAACTCAAACAACGCGCCGATCTGGTGGTGGTGCTCGACAGCGGTGTATTCGAGCGCCATCCGCGTTTGATCGAGCGCTTCATCGCGCCGGATGTATCCCTGCATAAAGGTTCGCAACGACCGCCCGGGGTGGTCACCATCGGCGGCCCGGCCATGCAACTACCGGACTCGATTGCGGCGCAACACATCGACGTCGGGCTGGAACATTTGGCTGAGATGTTGAATGTCCTGCGCTGCCTGCTGCATGAGCGGCCCCTGGAGGACAGCGCCGTCGCACCGGCGACCATCGAACTCCTGCGGCCGCTGCTCGCGCGCATGCGCGAAGCACACTATGGCATGGTGCTGTGGTCGGCTCAGTCCTTCGACTTCGAACACGCCGACCTGACCGTACAGGCGGCGGTGGAACTGGTCGCCGAGCTCAATCAGCACACCCGCTTTGCCTGCCTGCCATTGCTCGCCGGCGATGGCGCCGCGACGCTACAGCAGGTGGCGGGTTGGAAATGCGGCTTTCCGGTCCGCATGGGTTTCGATTACGGCGGACCCGTCTACGATCCTTATCACCACGACACGGCACGTTTGCTCGCCAGCGGCGAAGCGGACGTATTGTTCTGGTTGTCGAGCTTCCACGATGCCGCGCCGCCGCAGTGCGATTTGCCGACGGTGATACTCGGACGTCCGCAATCGGCCAACGCAGAAACAGCCGATGTGTTCATACCCGTGGGCGTGCCCGGTATCGACCACGACGCCTACTTGTTTCGCGGCGACGGTAACACGGTGATCCCGGCACAACGGCTGCGCGACATCGGGCTGGACGACGCCGCGGCGCTGTTGCGCGCCATCCGCGATGAATACACCAACATGCCGGAGGCAGTGGGCTGATGCTGACGCGTCTCAAAGGCGGCCGCTTGTACGATCCGACCCAATCGTGGGACGGGCGCACTGGCGATCTTTACGTGCAGGACGGCAAAATCGTCGCGCCGCCGCCAGCCGGCGCCAAGATCGACCGCACCTACGATGTCAGCGGCAAAGTGGTCATGGCCGGCGCCATCGACATTCACAGCCATATCGCCGGCGGCAACGTCAACACCGCGCGCATCCTGCTGCCGGAACAGCACCGCGCACAGATGGCCAAACGGCTGGCATTGCCGTTTGCCGATGCCCGCTGGTCGACCCACGAGACCGGCTACCGCTACGCGCGCATGGGCTTCACTACCGTGGTGGAACCGGCGGTGCTGCCGGTCAATGCCGCGCAAGCCCACTTGGAAATGGCCGACATTCCGATCATCGACAAGGCCGGGCTGACCATTCTCGGCAACGACGATTTTCTGCTGCAGGCGCTGCGTGATCGCAAACCACAGGCCTATATCAACGACTACGTCGCCTGGTCGCTGCACGCCACCCAGGGTCTGGGCATCAAGGTGATCAACGCCGGCGGAGCGGCCGCCTTCAAGGAAGGCGTGCTGCAGATGGATCTCGACGACGAGGTACCGGAATACGGCGTCAGTTCGCGGCACATCGTGCAGCACTTGCAACGCGCCGTACATCAACTCGGCGTGCCGCATCCACTGCACGTGCATTGCAACAATCTCGGCATGCCGGGCAATGTACAAACCGCACTGCGCACCATCGAGGCCGCCGAGGGCCTGCCGATGCATCTGGCACATCTGCAATTCTACGGCTACGGCGATGAAGGCAAGCGCGGCTTTTCCTCGGGTTCGGCGTTGCTGGCCCAGGCCATCGCCCGCAATCCGAACATCACCGTCGACGTCGGCCAGGTCATGTTCGGCCAAACCGTCACCGTGTCCGGCGACGTGATCCGCCAATACAACGGCCGCAAAACCGCGTCACCGCGCAAATGGGCGACCTGGGAAGCGGAAGACGGCGCTGGCGGCATCGTGCCGTTTCAATACAAGGAAAGCAGCTACGTCAACACCCTGCAGTGGGCCATCGGCCTGGAACTGTTCCTGCTGGTGGATGATCCCTGGCGGGTATTCTTTACCACCGATCATCCCAACGGCGCGCCGTTCACCAGTTATCCGTATTTGTTTCACCTGCTGATGGACCGCGAGTTGCGCGCGGCATGGAGCGAACGCTTGCATCCGAAGGCCATTGCGGCAAGCCTGCTCAAGGATATCGACCGGGAATATTCGCTCTACGAAATCGCGATCATGACCCGCGCCGCGCCGGCACGACTGCTCGGCCTCGGCGACCGCGGCCATCTCGCGCCCGGCGGCATCGCCGATATCGCCGTCTATGACGATCTATCCGACCGCGCATCCATGTTCGCCAAGGTCGCGCTGCTGCTGAAAGACGGCGAATTGGTGGTGCGCGACGGCGAAATCGTGCATGTCCCGAAAGGTAAAACCCAAGTGGTGCGACCGCAGTTCGACGGCGCCATTCAGTCGGGGGTACACAAGCACTTCCAGCGCTATTACAGCCTCGAGCTGCAACATTTCATGCTCAGTGATACGCAGATGAGCGAACTGATCGGCAGCGACACCCATGTGCATCCGGCCGCGGAGCGCAGCGCGTGATCATCAACGGCGTCAGCATCGACGACACTTTCGCCGAAGCCTTCGATATGGCGGCGACGCGGCTGATCGTAACCGCCATCGATCGCACCTGGGCAAACCATGCCGCTGCCGCATTCACCGGTTTTGCGACGTCGGTGATCGGCTGCAATGCCGAGGCCGGCGTCGAACGTCAGCTCGATGCCGCAGAGACACCCGACGGACGCCCGGGCGTGTCCATTCTGGTGTTCGCCATGGGCGGCGATCCATTGGCAGCGCAGGTTGAGAAACGCACCGGCCAATGCCTGCTCACCGCGCCTACCTCCGCCGTGTTCGCCGGCCTCGACGGTAAGCCGGTCAACCTGGGTAAGAATCTGCGCTTTTTCGGCGACGGCTTTCAGATCTCCAAAGTCATCGCCGGGCGGCGCTACTGGCGCGTTCCGGTCATGGACGGTGAATTTCTCTGCGAAGAAACCACCGGCCGCGTCAAAGCCGTAGGGGGCGGCAACTTCCTGGTCCTGGCTCGCGATACGGAAGCGGCGCTGCGGGCCTGCGAAGCGGCGATCGAACGCATGGGCCAGGTGGCAAACGTCATCATGCCGTTTCCCGGCGGCGTGGTGCGCTCGGGTTCGAAAGTCGGCTCGAAATATGCCGCCTTGATCGCATCCACCAACGACGCCTTCTGCCCGACCTTGCGCGGCTTGACAACATCTGCGCTGGGTGCCGACGTCGGCGGCGTGCTGGAGATCGTAATCAACGGCCTGAGCGCCGATGACGTGCGCGACGGCATGCGCGCAGGGATGGAAGCGGTTTGCCGCTACGGTGCCGAGCGAGGCATCGTGCGCATCAGCGCCGGGAACTACGGCGGCAAGCTGGGCCGACATCACTTCCACCTGCGGGAGATCATGCAATGAGCGTCGTGCGCCTGCGCTTGCACCGCCAGCCTGACGGCCGCATCGACCTGTCGCCGTTGCGTCCACCCGGCTTGGCCTCGTTGTCGCTCGATCAAATCGCGAACCTGGAATTGCCATGCGGCCGCCGCCTGCAACCGCTGTCGGCTTGGTTCGAGATCGAACTCACGGCGGACGAAGGCGAAGCGGTGCTGGAAATCCACGGCAGCGTGCCTTGGTTGCAGGGCGCGGGCGTGGCTATGGACGGCGGGCGCATGGAAATATTCGGCGATGTCGGCGCCTTTCTGGGCGAGAACATGCAAGCGGGGTCGATCATCGTGCATGGCAATTGCGGTGCCTATGCCGGCACTGGCATGACCGGTGGAACATTGCGCGTCGATGGCAATGCCGGCGACCTGCTCGGCGCCCCCCGGCCCGGCGGACGTATGGGCATGAACGGCGGTGTGGTCGTGGTTCAGGGCAATGCCGGCGAGCGCGCCGGCGCACAGATGCGGCGTGGGACCATCCTGATCGGCGGCGACTGCGGCGCCAGCCTCGGCGCGCGCATGATCGCCGGTACGCTGGCGGTGCGGGGCGGCATCGGTCCCGGCGCTGGTCGTGGCATGCGCCGAGGCACCTTGCTACTGAGTGCGCCGCCCCCGGAACTGCCGGCCACCTTCGTCGACAATGGCACTCTGCCCCTCGGTTTCCTCCCGGTCCTGCGGCGCGAACTGGCGCGCTTGGAAAACGCGCCTCTGCCACCGCCATCGCCCCTCGTGCGCCGCTGGCTTGGCGATCGCGCCAACGGTGGTCTCGGCGAGATCGTCGTCCCTGCCTAGGTTTTCCCTGCCCCGGTGGGACGCGATGTGGTGCGCCACCCCGACTCTGTGTCGCTTCGAAACAGTGTTGTGCGGGCGGAAACAAAACATAACCAAATCAGTCATCTATATCCCGAATTCTAATTCCGACAAATCAAAGGGTTAAATAGTCTGGTAAATCGTGGCACTACTATTGCTCTGTCAGCTCGTGAGCATTCGGGACTCTCCCGGCAGCGAGGTGAACAGCAATGGCACGCAACGAATCCGAATGGACCCAACGTCCAAAGAAACTTCCTCCGACCCATTACGCCGATCCGGCCATCTATTCCGACCCGGAACTATTCGAAGAGGAACGGGAAAAGATATTCGCCAAGACGTGGTGGCTCGCCGTTCATGAAAGCGAACTCCCCAACCCCTATGACTATCGCACCTACCAGCATCCGGCCGGTCGCGAGCTGATCCTGGTGCGCGGCGAGGACCTGAAGATCCGCGCCTTCTACAACATCTGCCCCCACCGCGGCAATCTGCTGGTGTACGAACCTTCCGGCAACGCCAAGCGCATCGTCTGCATCTTCCATCAGTGGGCGTTCAACGGCAAAGGCGAGTGTATCGACATTCCCCGGGGTAAAGCCGGTTACCAGGACAGAGTGTGCGAAAGCGATGTCGCCCTGAAAGAAGTGCGCTCCGAGATCGGTTTCGGCGGATTCGTCTGGGTGAACGTGGACGACAACTGCGGACCGTTGTCCGAGCACATCGG
The DNA here is from genome assembly GCA_963762165.1 of uncultured Gammaproteobacteria bacterium. GTDB lineage: Bacteria > Pseudomonadota > Gammaproteobacteria > JASBUN01 > JASBUN01 > CAVXJN01. The sequence continues at coordinate 160,210 of CAVXJN010000004.1, read as the reverse complement.
GCATGCGCTGGACTACATGATGCCGGAACTGGAAGCCGAGCCGCTGCAGGTGATGTGGTACTACCAGGCGCATCTGAAAACCAACTACAAGCTGATTCACGACACCAACAGCGAGTTCTATCACGACTACCTGCACTACCATAACCGCATCACCGGCATGATGAAGCCGGAGTCGGGTTATTTTCAGCGCAAGTACGAAGCGTTCCCGAACGGCCACGCTTCGGTCGGTTCGATGAATGTCGACTACGGCGCTTACAAGGGCGGCGGCCACTCAACCCTCGGTTGGCCGAAACTGCCCACCAATGGCTGGAAGCTGGTGGATCTGTTCCCCTGCATCACCTACAACCTGCGCACTTCCGTACTGCGTATCGACAGCTACATTCCCATCGGTCCGAAAGAAGTGATCCTCGAATTCCGGACACTCGGATTGAAGAGCGATACGCCGGAGATCCGCCGCCAGCGCGAGAAGGACGCGGCCACCATCTGGAGCCCGTTCGGCCGCAACCTGCACGAGGATCTGCTGGCTTCCTCCGGTCAGGGTATCGCCATGACCGAGCATTCGGATCCCATGTACGTACTGCAGGCGCGCGAGGAAGACAATACCATTCACGACGAGATCGGTATGCGCCATTACCTTGCCGAATGGAGTCAGCGCATGGGCCGCAGTTCCGCCGATCCGTACGCCCGCGAGGCAAAGACCAAGAGTGCTTGAACGTCGTTGCGCTCCGACCCGACCCCGGGCCGGGGCATCAGGCGATCGCAATCATTTTGAGGAGAACGAACCATGACTTCCGATCGTAGTGCCATCGAAGAACTGATCTACTCGTCATGCATGGCGCTGGACGAGAATGACTATACGTCCTACATGAACCTGTGCAGCCCGCAGTTCACCTACCGACTCAGTGCGTTCAGCCCGGAAGTAAAGCAGGACATGACCTGGCTGGACCACGACCGTGCCGAATTGCAGGAGCTGTTCGATACCCTGCCCAAACACAACAGCGACCGCAGCCCGTTGACGCGCAACGCGGTGGTGTACAAGGTCAAGGTCGACGAAGGCCAGAAGAAGGCTGACGTGGTCACCGCAGTCCAGATCTTCAAAACCGCTCTGAACGGCGGCAAATCGGAGCTGTTCGCGGTCGGCAAGTACATCGACGAGGTCTCCTTGGACGGCGACGAACCGGTGCTGAGGAGCCGCCAGGTCAAGCTCGACACCCGCGATCTGGGCTGGGGCTACCACGTTCCGTTCTGAGCGATTGCCGGCACGGCGCACGTAAAACTTTGCGCCGTGCCACTTTACAGCAGGTCACGCCGCGATACTGGGACATTCCATCGCCAACAACGCAAATCGTCGCGACCGCCTTTCGGTCAGGCGGGTTCCCGAACCGTTGGATAGTAGGACGATTCGCGAATTGGCAAATGCAGCCCGGCGGCGAGCAGGCCGAGAATAATAGAGGCGATCCACACTGCGTCATAGGACCCAGTTCGATCGAACACATAGCCACCGACCCATGCGCCCAGGAAGGTGCCCAGTTGATGGCTCAGGAATACAATGCCAAACAGAGTGGAAAGATAACGCGCCCCGAACATCTGTCCGACCAGTCCGCTTGTCAGAGGCACGGTTCCAAGCCACAGCAAGCCGATCAGCGCGGCGAACACCATTGCCGAAAGCGGCGTCAATGGAATCACTAAGAAACCGCCGATCACCACCGCGCGAGCCAGGTACAAATAACTCAGCAGCAAACGACGGCTGAAGCGCCCGCCCAATGCGCCGCACAGGTAACTGCCGGCGATATTGGCCAAGCCAATCATTGCTAACGCATAAGCTGCAATCCTTGAGGAGATACCCTGGTCGATCAAATACGCGGGCAGATGCGTGGCAATGAACATGACGTGAAAACCGCAAACGAAGAATCCGGCGTTGAGCAACCAGTAGTCACGGTAGCCGGAGGCGTCCGCGAGCGCTTTCCGCAGCGGCAGTTCATGCGACAACGATGCGCCGTGCACTCGCGAAGGCGCTCGTAGCGCACGCGAGAGCACCGGGACAAGCAAAGCTGCGCCAGCAAAAAGCAGCAGCGTATATGACCAACCGTAGGCAGCCAGAAGCCGCTGGGTTGTGGGTATGAGGACGAACATGCCCAGCGAGCCGCCGGCTGTCACCAGGCCGAGCGCCATGCTGCGCTCGCGGTCCGGCACCAGACGGCCGACGGCACCGAGCACCACGGGCCACGTAGTGCCGCTGAGGCCAATACCGATCAGCACACCGAGGGTGACGTGCAGTGAAGCCGCATCAGTCGATACGGCGGCCAACGCCAATCCCGCCACGTAGCAGGCACCGCCGAAAAGCAGGACCCGCCCGGCACCAAAACGATCGGCCAGCATGCCGGCGAAAGGTTGGCACAGGCCCCAGATCAGATTCTGGAGCGCGATCGCGAAGCCGAATGCCTGCCGGCTTATGTCCAGGGCATTGGTCATCGGCTCCAGGTACAGGCCGAAACCTTGTCGTATACCCATGGACAGGGCGGCGATCAGGCCCGCGGCAAGAACGATCCACCAGAATCTGATTCGAGTCATTTACTGTCCAGTACCGGCCAGAAGGCAGATACTAGATTCTAATGACCCCGCCAGTCACGCGCAGTGTTGCCTGCGGGCGATTCTCGCGTCGAATCGCCCTTCAGTCGCGGCGGCGATTCCGCTCCAAAGTGCCGTCCACCATACAACCTTCGTTCCACTCGCAATCGGCGCAGAACTCCATTCCCGGGCAGCGCCCCTGGCGGCGCATGGCGCAGCCTTGCTCGCGGCCCAGAATCCGACGGGTCGCGGTTGCGCTGAGGGGATCGGCGATGGGCATAGCCCAACCATAAGACATCGCTAACATGGCACTGACCTCCGTCTTAGCTACGACATCCAGTGTGCTAAGTTGCGCGGCGAGCGCCTTGATGAACATCAAATCGCTACATGAGATAGATCGTCTTGCCCCGGGGCACACTCGGACCAGCGTAATGACAGACGTAATCGTGTACTGCTTTGGGCACGGCAACGTTGCCGATCGGTTGCCAACCGGTCGGCGCAGGCGACTCAGCTTCCGGAGGTGGGTCGCTCTGAAGTTGCGCCGAGACTTGCCAACGTCGGCCCGCGCAATCGAACACCCCGAGCAGTTGTCGCCAATGCCGTTGACTGCCTCGCGGCGCCTCGGGCGGAACCGGATATTCGATCCGGAACCAGGCGCGTCGGTTCGAACCGTGACTGCGGATGGTGTTGCTGTACACCGCCACCACCCGTGTCGATTCCACCAGGACGATGTGATCGGGGTTCTGTTGCGGCGGTTGCGGATCCGCACCCAGCGCTACCGCCGGCAGCGACAACGCCGGGACAAGGCAGGCGAACCATGCAACGGCAGCCCACGGCCGCGTCAAGACCCGCCTCGACGCGGCCGTGGACTGGCGGCAACATAGCCCGCCTATTTGCACTCCAGGCAGGGCGTATTACTCACATCCGGACGGGGGTCGGGGATGAACCCGTCGCGGTTGGGCATTTGCACCTTCGGCAAGCTGTCCTGATCCAACGTCGCGTCGGCAGGCAGAATGTCGTTGAGGTGCAGCAGGTAGGCCGTCACCGCATACACTTCGTCGGGCTTGAGGGATTGCGGATTATTGAACGGCATTGCCCGATGCACGTAGTCGTACACGGTGGTGGCATAGGGCCAATAGCTGCCGACGGTCTTGACCGGCTTGTCGGAGGCCAGCGCTGCCCTGGCCTCCTACCAGCTTGTCCATGGGCTTGCCCTGACCCTTGTCGCCATGACAGGACGCACACTTGTTGGCGTAGATCTTCTCGCCTTCGGCCACCGAGCCTTTACCCGCGGGGAGATTCTCGCCGGACGGTGAGACATCGATATTCCAGCCGGCGATCTGTTGCTGGGTGACCGGTTCGCCTATGTCGTATTTGCCGTTTTCCGCCGCCTGAGCGAGCGACCAGGCGCATATGCCCACTGCCGAAACCATCACCAGCCGTCGCAGATTAGGTTTTTGCGTGAACATTGGTCACCTCCCCGCTTTCCGCTACCGCCCAGGTCTGAATGGCGTTGTAGTGATACACCGAGTTGACCCCGCGCACGTCGATCAACTCACTCAGCGTCGGCTGCACGTAACCACTGTCGTCGATGGCCCGGCTTTGCAACATTGCCGGTCCGCCGTCCCATTTCCAGGGAATCCGGAACCGGGTCAGGCAACGCGGCAGCACCGGGTCTTCCAGTTCGGCCATGCGCCAGGTCTTACCACCGTCCGTCGACACGTCCACCCGCCGGATCTGGCCATAACCCGACCAGGCCAGACCGCGAATCTCCTGGAAACCCTTGTTCTTGACGGTTTGACCGCCCGAGGGATGGGTAATGACCGATTTCGCTTCCATGGCGAAGCTGAACTGCCGCGCACGTCCGTCGCTCATGAGATCGGTGTACTTCGAAGTCTCTTCGTGGGTCATGAACGGTGCGTCGGCAATCTTCAAACGACGCAACCACTTGATCTGGGTGTTGCCTTCCCAGCCCGGCAGCAATAGGCGCAGCGGATAGCCCTGTTCCGGGCGCAACGCTTCGCCGTTCTGGGCGTAACACAACAGGGCGTCGTCCCAGGCCTTCTCCAGCGGAATGCTGCGGGTCATAGCGGCGGCGTCGGCTCCCTCGGCCAATATCCATTTGCCTTCCGGTTTGACCCCCACTTCCTGCAGCACGGTGGCCAACGGTACTCCGGTCCATTCGCAGCAGGACAACAGACCGTGACTGAACTGCACCGTCTTTTCGCGCGGTTTTTTCCATTCCGTCAAGGTGTTGCCGGAACACTCCAGGAACCGGATCCGGGACACGGCCGGAAACCGCAGCAGGTCGTCCATGGTGAACATCAACGGCCGCTCCACCATGCCGTGCACAATCGAGCCGGTGTTGATCCGGATCGATGGCCGGCACGCCGCCGTGATGGCGCTCGAATACCAGCCCGTTGGGGGTGATGATGCCGTGCAAATCCTGCAGCGGGGTAAAACTCCAGGACGAGATCTGGGTCGGAGTCAGATCCGTCGGACGCCGGACGACGTCGTCCTCGAACTTGGACGGCATCCCGTAGGCAGGGCTAAGAATCGGGTGGCCCTGCTGGGTCGTCCATGACGGAACGTTGGGCGGCAAATTATCCTTGCGCGGCCGCACGGGCGATGGTGGGAGCCAAAAATCCTCCCATGACCGCTGAACCAGCCACCATCGCACTTTTACGCAGGAATAGCCGCCGATTGATGGCGGGGAATCCTAGCGGTTGGTCTTGCCGTGGGGCTCGGATCGAGTAGCACGGGCGGAGGAAAGCGGGTTCTTTCTTCGCATTTGTCATGCGCCACCTCCTGACTGCCGGCGGTTGATACCGCCGTGGAGGAGTAAGCATAGCGTGCCGCGCGGCATTCGTCTAACGGCAAATGCTTATAAGCCGGCGCCAAGGCGCGGAAAGTCAGGGCCCACTCGGATCCGTGCCCCGTTTCCGGGACTGTTGCACCGCTTTCAGGACGGTTCGCCCGATTCGGCCCAGTTACGCTATTATTTCGGGCGAGCGCCTGAATTTTCGGCACGTTGAGTTCGACGGCAGGCGTCCAGCCGCACCCCCAGCCGTGTCTGAACCTCGAGCCCGTTAACCCAATGGCCACGGTCAAAGAACTCATGTCGCAACTGCTCTCCGAACATTCCCGCTTCATCGATGCAGTCCTGGCGCAGGATCAGCGCGCCCTATCGATGGTCAACCGCGAAGTCGCCAACTCCTGGCAGCGCTGCTTGCGGCTGCACGCACTCGATCCCGCTCAACGCCGCGAACCCGTGCTGATCGACAACAGGATCTGGCCGCTCGGCAGGAGCGCTTGATGCCGCTGCTGGAAGTCGCCCACAGCGAAATGGAGAACCTGTACCAACAGGTCGCCGGGTCGGGTTATGCCATTCTGTTGACCGACACCGAAGGCGTGGTACTCAACTACGTCGGCGACCCGCAATTCACCAAAACCGCCAGCCGCAACGGATTGTGCAACGGCGCAGTGTGGACCGAGCAGGCCCAGGGCACCAACGGTATGGGCACCTGCATCGTCGAACAAAAGGCGCTGGTCATCCATCAGCAGGAACATTTTCTGAGCTGCCATACCGGTTTGACCTGTTCCGCCGCGCCGATCCGAGACCCGGTGGCAACATGCTGGCGGTCTTGATGCCTCCGCGGAAGCACGACTAGCCCAGCAACACACCATGGTGCTGGTCAAGATGTCGGCGCAAATAATCGAAAACCGGATGTTTCTCGACGCCTACAAACAGCACTTGCTGATCCGGTTTCACAGTCGACCCGAATTTGTCAGCATCCTCGGCGAAGGCATCCTGACACTGACCGAAGACGGTCGCGTGCTGGCGGCAAACCAAAGTGCGCTGTTCCAGCTCGGCGTCGGTCGCGAGGCACTGCTCGGGCGCTCTGTCGAAGAGGTGTTTACAGAATCGACCAGCCAATTGGTCGCGCTCGCCGCCAGCTCCGGTTTTCATCCCGTGCCGATCCACGGCGCCGCAGATGGAAGGCGCTTTTTTGGCGTCGTGCAGCTACCACAGGCCGCGTACCCCAGCGTTTCCCGCTTCGCAGCCCGCGCCGGGACGACCCGGACAGTGCCGCAGCTGCCGCTCACATGCATCCGTCCCTGGCGCGCATGGACAGCGGCGATCCGACCATGGCGCGCAATTTGCGCCGGGCGCAGAAGTTGGTGAACCGCGACATTCCGCTGTTGCTGTACGGCGAGACCGGCACCGGCAAGAGTATGTTCGCGCGCGCATTTCATGAAGCCAGCGCGCGCAGCGCGCAGACCGTTCGTGGCCGTGAATTGCGCCTCGATACCGGAAACATTGATCGAAAGCGAGTTGTTCGGCTACAAGGCCGGCGCCTTCACCGGTGCCAATCGCCGCGGCGCCCGCGGCAAAATTGCACAAGCCGACGGCGGCACCCTGTTCTTGGATGAAATCGGCGACATGTCGCTCCCTTTACAGGCGCGCCTGCTGCTGGTGCTCGAAGCCAAGGAAGTCGTGCCGCTCGGCGGTGACGCACCTGAGTCCGTGGACGTCGCCATCGTCAGTGCGACACACCGCGATCTGCGTCGATGGTCGAAGACAGGCAGCTTTCGAGAAGACCTGTACTACCGCTTGCACGGGGTTTCCATGAACATGCCGGCGTTGCGGGAACGGCACGACATCGCGGTGCTGATCACCGAGTTGGTGCGTGCCGAAGCGCCCCGCCCATTGACGATCACGCCGAGCCGCGATGCGGCAACTGCTGCAGTTCGATTGGCCCGGTAATATTCGCCAGCTACGCAACGTGCTGCGTACGGTCGCGGCGCTGTGCGACAGCGGCGTCATCGACATCGACGACTTGCCGGACGAGATCTCGACGCGACTCCGCCGCGATTACGCGCTCCGAGCCGGACCCTGCTCAGCGACAGCCCGGAACGCAATCCGCTGCGCGAAGCCGAACGCATCGCGTTGATACGCGAACTCGAGCGCATGTATTGGAATGTATCCAAGACGGCGCGCAATCTGCAGATCAGCCGCAATACGCTCTATCGCCGCATGCAACGTCACGGCATCCGACCGCCGCGGTGAATGCAGCACGCCGTAGCCGGTTCGCGCTCAATTGCGCGAACTGTGCAGCCGCGGCCGTCGGCTACCGCCAACCAGCCCACCGTTCCAGGCTCCCGAACATGACGATCCTCAACGATTCCGGCTTTGCCGTGACCATTCATCCCGGCGACTTGCGTTTCAGTGCCGCCCATTTCATCACCTTCGACGGCACTTGCGAAAATCTGCACGGTCACAACTTCCACGTCCGCGTGCACGCCTCCGGGCAAAACAACGCGGACGCGTTCGTGGTGGATTTCGTCTATTTAAACCGGGTCGCGGCGCAGGTTTGCGATGAACTGCATGATCGCGTTTTGCTGCCCGGCGAGAGCGCGGAAGTGCACATCGAGCATGCCGACGGATTAACCCACGTACGCAGCTACGACAAACGGTTTACATTCCCCGCAGACAATTGTGCGATTCTGCCGATACGTAACGCGACTGCTGAAATGCTGGCCGCGTACCTGTGCCAGCGGCTGCTGGACACCCTCGGCCCTGCGGGCGCGCTGTCCCATGTGGAACTCCTGGAAGTCGCCGTCGAAGAGGCGGATCAACAATGGGGGATCTCCCGCCGCCGAATCACACCGGGCGAGCATGCGGACCGTTCCCCCTCTGCGTCCGCCGCCGGCGCTCCATTGGGTGAACGTTCACCGCTATAATGCCGAGCAATCATGGACTTGCCGGAGGCGTCGTGTCCGAACAGCTGTTGTTCCTGACCGGGAGCCTCGCCCGGGTACAACTGGAACGGGTATTGGCGCAACTCGACAATCCGGGTTTCAGCTACCGGGTTCATGCGCTGCCGTTGAAAGTCGCCGGACTGATGACGGCAGACATGATTCGCCGACGCCTGCCGGAGACTTTCGGCGCCGATCGCATCATCGTACCGGGCCGCTGCCGCGGAGATCTCGACGCCGCTGTCTTCTAGCTTCGGCGTGACCGTGGAACGGGGGCCCGAAGAACTCAAGGACCTGCCGGAGTTTTTCGGCCAGGCGAGCGCCAAGCCCGATTTGTCGCGCTATCGCGTGCGCGTGTTCGCCGAAATCGTCGATGCGCCCGAAATTTCTGCGTCGGCGGTGCTGGAACGCGCGCTCGAATATCGATCTTGGGGCGCTGATGTGATCGATCTCGGCTGCCTGCCCGATACGCCGTTTCCGCATCTGGAGGAGTGCATTGCGCTGCTCCGGCGCCACCGGATCCCGGTCAGCGTCGATTCCCTGGACCGCGACGAGTTGCTGCGTGGCGGCCGGGCTGGTGCCGATTATCTTTTGAGTCTGACCGAAGAGACCATCGAGTTGGCCAACGAAGTCCCGTCCACACCAGTGCTCATACCCGCCCGGCACGGCGACCTGGATTCACTCGACCGCGCCATCGAACACATGCGAACCATGGGCCGCGCGTTCGTCGTCGACCCGATCGTGGATCCCATCCATTTCGGGTTTACCGATTCCATCGTGCGCTTCCACGACGTGCGCCGCCGCCACCCCGACATCGAGATGATGATGGGCATCGGCAATATCACCGAACTGACCGACACCGACACCGCCGGAATGAACACTTTGCTGCTGGGCCTGTGCTCGGAACTCGGCATCGACAATGTGCTTACCACGCAGGTCAGCGCGCATGCGCGTTCCGTGGTTCGCGAGGTCGATCATGCTCGCCGACTGATGTATGCGGCCGCCGAACGCAATAGTTTGCCACGGGGCCTGAGCGGGGAACTGATGCAAATGCACGAGCGTGCGCCGTTTCCATACAGCCACGAGGAAATCCGCGAATTCGCCGATCAGGTTCGCGATCCCAGTTTCAGAATCCAGATCAGCGAGGCGGGAATTCATGTCTACAATCGCGACGGCATGCGCACGGAAAAAGATCCGTTCGCATTCTTTTCCAGCCTGGGCGTCGACGACGACGGCAGCCATGGGTTCTATCTCGGCGTCGAACTCGGGCGCGCGCAGATTGCATGGCAGCTGGGCAAACGATACTTCCAGGATCAACCGCTGCGCTGGGGCTATGCCGCCGAGTCCGCGGACGCCACCGGCAGTGATGCTGCGGACAGCGCCGAGGAGAACGCGCCGTGATTCGTGAAGCGGTCGTCACCACCGTCAATGCCGCGGGCGTCGCCCACGTCGCGCCCATGGGCATCCACGACCGCGACGGCAGTCTGGGCATCGGGCCGTTCCGCCCTTCGACGACGTTGTCCAATGTCCTCGAAACCCGGTGCGCGGCGATCAATTTCGTCGACGACGTGCGAATTATCGCCGGCTGTCTCACCGGGCGCCGCGATTGGCCCCTGGTCTCCACCGAACGGATCCGCGGCGTGCGCTTGCAAGCGGCACTGAGCCACGTGGAATTGGAACTCGAACAGGTCGACGAACAGGACCAGCGCACCTGGCTATGGCTGCGGCCGGTGCACGAAGGGTTGCACCGGCCGTTCCGCGGTTTCAATCGCGCCCAGATGTCGGTGCTGGAAGCCGCCATCCTGGTCAGCCGCCTGCACATGCTACCGGCAGAAAAGGTCGACCAGGAACTCGCCTATCTGCGCATTGGTCTGGAAAAAACCGCTGGACCGAACGAGCAGGAGGCGTGGCAGTGGCTGATGCAGGCACTGGAACGTTTCCGCGCGCAGAACCGAACCGAGGGCGCGTCATGACCGCCATGCTCGCCAGTGTCGCCTCGCTGGCGGAGGCGCAAATAGCATTCGAGGAAGGCGTCGACCTGATCGACCTGAAAAATCCCCGGGCTGGCGTGCTCGGCGCCTTGCAGGCTGCCGAAATCCGACGCATAGCCGCCGCATTTGCCGGCATTCGACCGACTAGCGCGACCATCGGCGATGTGCCCATGGACCCGGACGCGGTTCGCGATGCAACCGCGGCAGTCGCCGCCTGCGGCGTCGACTATGTCAAGATCGGGCTGCCCACTGCCGGCGACCGGCGCGCGTGTCTCCGCTCCTGCGCGAGCATTGCCCGGCAGACCAAGCTGGTCGGTGTGTTGTTCGCAGACCAGACCATGGATTGGGACATCCTTTCCGTCCTCGCCGATCACGGGTTCTGGGGGGCGATGCTCGATACCGCAGCCAAGGAAGCGGGCTCGCTACGTACCTTTTGGGACCAGGAGCAGCTTGCAGCCTTCGTGGGCCGCTGCCGGCAATCGGGGTTGTACTGCGGCCTCGCGGGTTCCTTGCGAATCGAAGACATCGGGCCATTGCTGGCGCTGACGCCGGACTACCTCGGTTTCCGCGGCGCGTTATGCCCGGCCGGCCGACGCAGCGACGGTTTGCATCGAGCTGCGGTACGCGCCGTTCGGCAGCGCATCCCCGGTCATACGGACACGCACGCGGCAGCGGGCTGACGCGCGCCTGCCGTAAGCAATGCCTAGACGGCGACGGGGGCGCTGGCGCTACCGCCGCGGCCAGCGCTGCGGCTCGACACAGCGGCGCCGCAACCGCCACCGGCTTCCAGGGCGCTGCGCAATTCGCCGTGATCCTGCGCTCCGCAAATCCAGGTAGCGAACGGCGCCTCAGCGACGAAGCCGCACAACAGCGGGTCGACCAGCCCTTCTGCTGCCAACTGCACACAGGATACGTCGGTTCCTGCCGGCGACACCGATTTCACCAACAGCAAGCTGCTGGCACCCAGCCTGTGGGCCAGCCACGCCGCCAGACTGTCGGAGGTCAAATCCCATTCGCAGGGCAAGTCGTGCTCGGCCAGCACCATCGCGGTTGGCATCCAAACCCCGACGCGGCCCGCCATTGCGGTCGCCTGCATGTCCGCCAGCGTAGCCGCCGGCGTCAGCGCGGCGCAGATATCGCACAGCATGCGTCCATACTGCTCCATCGCCAGCAACGCCATGTGATGGGCCGCGCCATCGCTGAACCGCCACCGTCGCTGCAGGTCGCGCACCTGATCCGCGAACGGTCCGCCGCCGGGAACCAGCGTGACTTTGCCGCCGCCATGGCGGCTCACGGCTTCCAGCCAGGCGGGGAGACACGGCGAGGCGGCGAGACTGCCGCCGAGCTTAACCACCCACACGCTCGACCTCACTGCGCTCCAGCAAGCGCAGCATTGCCGCCGCCTTGCACAAGGATTCCTGCCACTCACCCTCTTCCGTGGAATCCGCCACCAGGCCGCCTCCGGCCCAGAAGCGCAACTCGTCGTTGGAGTGGACCAGGGTGCGGATGGCAATGTTGGTATCCATGTCGCCGTTGAAGCCGATATAGCCAATGGCCCCGCAGTACACGCCGCGACGGTTGGGTTCGAGTTCTTCGATGATTTCCATGGCCCGCACTTTCGGCGCGCCGGTGATCGAACCGCCGGGAAAGCAATCCCGCAACAGTTCCACCGCATGGCGGTCCGAGGCTAGGGTTCCAGCCACCGTGCTCACCAGATGGTGGACAGTGGCGAAACTTTCCACCGAGAACAAATCCGGCACGTGCACGGAGCCGGTTTCACAGTTCTTGCCGAGGTCGTTGCGCAGCAAGTCCACGATCATGAGATTCTCCGCGCGATCCTTCGGACTCCGGCGCAGTTCCTCGGCCAGCGCCCGATCGCGGGCCGGGTCCAGATCGCGGGGACGGGTGCCCTTGATGGGTTTGGTTTCCACCACTTTGTTGCGCACCTGCAGAAAGCGCTCCGGCGAGGCACTCAATACGCGCGCCCACGGCAGATGCAGATAGGCAGAAAACGGTGCCGGATTGAAACTCCGCAGGCGCCTGTAGGCGGACCAGAGATCTCCCCGTACCCGCGCACTGAAACGTTGGGCGAGATTTACCTGGTAGCAGTCACCATTGCGGATATATTCCTGCGCACGCCGAAAGGCGGCGCCGTAGGCGGCGCGATCGAAATTGGAGCAGACTTCGGAAGTCGCGCGTAATGCTTCCCGCGGCCGCAACGAAGTCGGCGCGCGGAAACGCCTCACCAGTTCCTGCCAGCGTGACTGGCTCCAGGCGTCGCCGTGGCGCGCCAGGTACGCACGTTGCGCGTGGTGATCGACTACCACCGCCCAGTCGTAGATGCCGACCGCCAAATCGGGGATCCCTTCCGAGTCTGCCGCCAACGTGGGTAGCCGCTCGATCCGCCGCGCCAGATCGTAACCGAAATAACCTACCGCGCCGCCGGTGAACGGCAGGCCGTCGCTGGACTCGGCGACCGGCGGCAGCGCCCGGCGCAGAAGCAGGAACGGATCCTCCTCGGAGACCGTGACGTTCGCCCCGGTGCGCACTTCGGTGCGGCTGCCGCGGGTGACAAACGTGGCCAGCGGTTCCGCCACCAGAATATCGTATCGCCCCCGCGTGTTCCCTGCCCCGCTGTCGAGGAACATGGCCCACGGCGAATCCGCCAGCGCTTCGAATAGCGCTGCGCTGTCGGGCCGATAAGGCAGTTCCGTGTATGGGGGAACGGTCAAGGGAAGCTCCTGATTTCAGGTAAGGCCCGCCACGTGCCGCCGGCTGGCTGCCGCGGGCTGTGTCATTCGCCTGCCTGGCCGGTGTAATCGTCAGCTCACAGTATACCGCCAGGCCGCAGGCGGCATCCCGTCAGTTGCCGACGGCGCTCGCCCGTGGCAGCGGCGCCGCCAGCAGCGAAGCGCGCAATGGCGAGCTTCCCAGTTCGGCGTCGCCGAAGTGAGTCAGCAGCGGGTTCGCGCCACATAGCTGGAATTCCGCCAAGCTCGGTCCCCGATAGTGGCACCACGATTGCGGCGTCTCATACAAGGTCAAGCGCGACAAGCTGGGCAGATAGTCGATCAGTCGCTCCCAAATGTATACGCACAACAGTTCCGCGCTGGAACGCCATGCCAGTTCGGTGGCAGCATAGTTCAGAGTGTGGTGATCGAAATTGTCCACCACCCGCCGGTTGGCCACCCGCTTCAGATAACCAAAATCCACCACGCAGCCGCTCACGGGGTCGATGCGGTCGCAGACTTCCACATGCAACACATACCGTCCCCCATGAAGATTCTTGCACTTGGCGGCATGATCGGTGATGAAGTGGGCGGAATCGAACACCACCTCCTTGACCACCGATGCGGTCGCGGTCTGTTCAAAAAAGGTCTCCCACGCGTACGGAATCTGCAGTAGCTGAGACCGCAACGCTTCCAGCAGCGCGCGGGAATCCTCGACGCTCGCGGCCCGCAGCAATATGCCCTGCTCATCCGCGGCCACATCCAACTCCGTCAGTTTTACCTGGAATCTCCGCATGACCTCGCTGGCGAAGCACCGGCCATCGCGGACGTTGGGCAACTCCAGAAACAAATAACCGGCGTTCAAATAACCGACATGGGCGATACAGACCGCGCTGCTGAGTGCAAAATCCGGCGCCGTGGTCGCAGCCAAACGTTCGTCAGGGATCGGCGCGAGGTTCGCCAGCGGCGCTTTCAGCCGATTGCGGGCACCGACCCGGTGACTGTCCCGGTCATAATAGTATTCCTGCCGGAATTCAAAACCAAAGGCGCTCAGATGCTGCAGATCCCACAGCAGTTGGTCGAGCCTTCGTACTTCGCCGGGCACCACCGCGAACCTGTCCTCGTGCCGTAACATTCCGGCCAGTCGCAGGCCCGCCAGCACGGCGCGCGCCTCTTCGGAAACACGCGCGCGCCGCGGCCCGTAGCGTTTGGGATCGTCTTGCCCGTTGACCTGGTCTTCGTGCACCAGCAAATCCATCGGCATATGGTAGCGCAGCGCATACTCCTGCAACGTCAAGCCGCAACAAGACAGCAGATGATCGTTGTCGATCCGCTCGAGGTGCGAACCGCATTCCTTACATCGCATAGGCCACCTTTATTTCCAAAGCGCGATGGGTCGAAGCATTGGATCGTTGCCCTGCACCAACGCAGGGCAACGATTCCCGAGCTTACGAATGCGCGGCAAATGGATGCTCGGCGCTACCTTTCTGCTTCACCACTTCCGCCGCGGTGGGCTGACCCGCCATCGCACGCTGAATCGACAACTTGGTGGCTTCGTAGTTGTAATCCTGGATCTTGTTGTCGTCTTCCGCTTCCCAATGGATGAACACGCCAACGGAAATGAACAGATCGTCCGCTTCCTGCATCGGGATCGTGCCGTCTTCGACACAGTCGGCGACTGCCATTGCGACCGCGCGCTGCGCGGGGCCGAACATCTGCACGGCCTGCTTTGCGCCTTTGATGGTCACTTTGTTGAACATCACGGTCGCCGGCTTGACCATCAGATTTGGTGCGACCACGGCCAGCAGGCCGTTGACGCCTTCCTTCTGATTGGTCAGCGTGTTCACGAACGCGGTTTCCGCGGCGCTTCCACGAGGCCCGATAATCAAATCGATGTGAGCCACTTCGTTGCCGTCGCCGACCAATGCCTCACCGACCAGGACTTTATCGATTTTCGCCATCTTTGCTTCTCCTCTAGGTTTCAGGTTATTACTTCATGGATACCGCAGCATCCAACGCCGTTCCCCGGCGGCTGGTGCTGAGCAACTCTTCAATGAACACAATCAGAAGCGCTGCCACGGTCAGGTCGGCAGTCGTTCCCGGATTGATCGCGGACGCCTTCAGCGTCCGATCTGCGGCCAGCAACGCCGGAAAGGCTTCTTCGGGCGAGCTGGCTTGCAGTAGCAGTGTCTCCCACCGAGCCGCGTTTGCAGCCAGGTCCCGAGCCTGCTGCAGGCCCTGCTTGCGCGCCACGTGACTGTCGTCAAGGCGGCCCAGCAGGCCCAGATATAAGCCGGTGGTGGCCCACTCGTCGCTTCGCCAACGCGCCCGCAATTGACGCCAGCGGGGCACTGCGAATTCGAACAGATCGGCATAGGAATACCTGTATTGGCGCGCGATGCTGTCGCGCTGCGATGCTTGCGCCATCACCGTGCGCAGCGGGGCGGTCGCCGGTTCGTGGACATCGTGGCGGGGCGCCTCGCCGAGTCCCGCGGGAGCCGCCAACCGGATAGCACCATTGACCCAGTCGCTGTCGGCGACATCGGCATCACGCAGCACCTGGTCAACCGCTGCCCGCAGCCCGCGGGCGTGCGCATTCACGGCTGCCATCAGTAACGGCGCCGCCAACAGCACGATGCCGAGATTGGTGTTGCAGCCGCATGCGGCGCGAGTGGCAGCCACCGCTTGATGGACCCGCCACCCCAGGGACTGCCCGGTGGCCACCAGCGAAGGTGCACTTGCCCGGGCGCTGCGACGGAAGTCTTCCACGTCCATGCCGTGCCCCGGCGCGTGTACGTGTACGTTTCCGGGTTTGAGCGCCCGCAATTCCAGATCACAGGCACGAACGTAGGCTCGCGCCAAGTCTTCTGAATTGCCCTGGTTTTGGACGGGAGCGGCATTCATGGCGCGCTTGCGTCTCCCCTCAGGTCCCAGAAGTCGTCGCGGCAGAACGCCTCGTGAAAACCGGCAGCCAGACGGTCGGCAATGGGAACCAGAGACACGCCTTGCAGCGCTTTCCATGCTGGGATGCCATTGACTTCCACGACCCACGGGCAGCCGTCCCTGTCCACGATCAGATCGATACCACCATAGCCCAACCCCAGAGCCAACGACGTACGCGCCGCCAGCTCCGCGTGCTCGGGCGCCAAGATGGCGCCACAACCCCGGCCGCCGCGGGCGACGTTGGTAATCCAGTCATCCGCTTCGCGACGCATGGCGGCCACCGGTCTGCCATTGATAACGAAGATCCGCCAGTCGAAATGGGTACTGCCGGTATCGACCAACCGCTGCAAATAAAACACGCCGCCTACCGATTCCACACTCGGCAACGGATCTCCCGACGAAAGCCGGAGCAGGCCGTTGCCCTGCGATCCGAATAGCGGCTTGAGCACTACCTCGCCGCCCCGGGCATGCTCGCGCAGCAAGATCGCTTGTGCGTGCGCGGCATCGACGGTGACCCAGGTCGCCGGTGTGGGGATGCCGGCCCGATGCAGCAGGAAGCTGGTCATGCCCTTGTCGACCGTGCGTTCGATTACCCGCGCGTCGTTGTAGACCGCGACGCCGGCTTCGCGCAGCGCGTGCAGGACGTCGAGGTGAAACACCACCTCCTCGAGCGTTCCACCGGGCACGCCGCGCACGAATACGCCATCCGGCAGCCGGTGCTCGAAGCCGGGCATCCGCAAGCCGGGACCGCCAGCGCCCAAATCGAAAGCACAACTGCCCAGGGAAACGAACGTCACCTGCCAGCCGAGGCGCGTGAACGCCGCTTCCAGCTGAACACCATGCCAACCGGGATCGTCGGTGACGATTGCCAGTCTGCGCATCATCAGAGCCCGCCGAGCGAACGTTCCAACAGTTCTGTATTGATACGTCCGGCCCGGAAGCTGTTGCCGGTATCCAGGTTGCTCACGCGCACCAGCGCCGGGCTGAACAGCATCGGGTCGATCTTGAAAAAGTCATGATCGTAGGCCGCAAAAACCTCGGCGAAGCAGCGCCCGTAGTCCCGTGACGCGCTGCTGGGCAGCTGCTCGGCAAGTTGCTGCGCCGCGTCGTCGTCGCCGCGCACAAATAGATGAACCTCGCCGCCGAACAGAATCGCATCATTGGTCCTGCCCATGGCGGTTAGAAAGTCGTTGCCCGGCGGCGGCAGCGGCGCCACACCGGCCCCATCCTCGACCCGCGCCAGCGGAAACCCGAGTTCGTGGACCTTGTGCAGCGCCACCTCCAATACCCTGGCAACGATCTGGGTCGTACCGGCCAGACTGCGGGTCGGTGTAACCACTACGGTCAGGCATTCGGCGGCGACGCCGCAAGCCGTGCTGATTTTGGTGAGCAACTCGCGCGGCGGCATGCGATCGGTTTCCAGTACCAGACAGGCCGCTTCGGCCTGGTCACGGTAACCCAACTCTTCGAACAGCGGCTCTTTGAGCGCCAAGGCGCGCGCCGGCCCCGAGCCGAGCGCATAAAACGCGCCCTTGCCCTCGCCGTGAGACAATCCCCAGCCCGCATACTGGCTGCCCAGACATGCCAGTACCGGATCGGTGCTACGCACATGAACCGCTGCCGGCCAATGGGCTATGGAGGCCGACGATTCGATTCGCACCGTGCCCAGACCGCCCATGCACAATTCTGCGATGCGCCGCCCCGCTTCGATGCCCCCGCGCGCCTCGATGCCGGCGTCAACCAGCGCGCAGCCGCTTGCATCCCGGCTCACCCGCAGGCGCAGCGCCGCGGCATCGGCGATCAAACCGTCGACCAGTGACGCCGCGCGAGCATTGATGCTCGGGGCTTCACGCCAATCGAGGGGCATCGTTTCGGTTGCAGACATTCGTTCTACCTCAGCCACACGCTGTCGGACGGGCAGTGAACGTATCCAACCACTGCGCGACCCGTGCCTGACGCGCATGCAACGCCGCGCTCGCGCCGTGAAAATCGCGACCCGGCGCGGTGACGCTGCAGATCGGGCTGCCGACGCCGATGCGCTCGCCGGCGCATGGCCGATCCGTAATCCAACCCGGCCACCGCAGTGCTGACGGCACCTCGATCTCCTGCTCGGCATACACGATTGCGTGGCCACGCGCCCACGCTCGCCGCCACGCTCAGCGGCCCCGGGCAGCAGACCACGACAGGCATCGATATGCCATTTCAGCAGGCCGCCGCGAACGTCGGCGTCGTACAGTTCGAACGTGGCACCGGGACGGGCATTGAGTTCGATAATCACGGGACCGTCGCTGCCGGCAATAAAGTCCAGACCGTTGAGACCGCGCAGCCCGAGGGCGACGGTGAGCGCGGCCACGGCACGTTCCAGCACCACGATATCGGCCGGCGCCAACGGTGCCCGCGAGACGGCGCCGCCATAGCGAAATGCGCGTTCGCCCGCAATCGGGGCGATCAGCTGCCGATTGAATCCTACGATCTCGGCACGTTCGCCGTCGGCCAGAAACAACACCGACATCGGTACGTACCTTCCACGTATCGCTGGTAATAGCAGTCCGCCGGCGCATCGGCCGAACGCCAACAGCGAACGTGGCCGCCGCCACAGCCGCGCTTACGCTTGCAAAGCCATTGCCCGGCGTACTTCTCAGGAGCGCTGGTTCACCGTATCCGGGTGCGGCACGCCCAGCCGTCGGAGCAAGGGAAAAAACCTCGCCGGATCGCCAGCAGTGGACACTGCTGCGGCGTCGTTACCGTAAACGGTCCGCAGCAGCCGCAATCCGATCGATCAAATCCGGTTGCGCTTCCAATCCGCCGCCGTAGACCACCGCGGTATCGGGCGGCGTGTCACCCACGGCCGCCAGCACCTGTCGCGGGTCGGGACTGTCGTGTTGGAATGCGACCCGCACACAATGGTCGGCGTACCTGGCGGGTGTCGAAATCCGCGAAACAATCGACCACGCGCACCCGCCAACCGCCCCGGCAAGCAGAGCGCGCCAGAGCGCGGCCGGACGTCGCAACGACCAGCATTGGCTGCGGTCGCTTAGCCGACATATTCTCGGGCGACGGCGAACGCGTCCTGAAAATCCAGATACAACGCCGCCTCGGATTCGCGCATGCGGCGCAGCAACTCCTGCTGCACCTTGTATTTGATATTGCCCACTGCCAGCGCACCGATGGCGACCGCGCTGCCCGAGCCCGACTGCAATTGCACGCCATCGTCCTGCACGCCGATACCGGCGACTCCGGCCGGCGGCACCGCGTTGACGTCCGCGGCAACTTTCAACACCCGGGCGTGTTGCAGGTCCTCGGCATCGATCACTTGTATGCCCGCTTTGGCGGTCGCCAGCAACAGGTCCGTATCGGCCAACAGCGTGCGCTTGTGCTGCGCATCGCTGGCGTCGGCACCTTCAATCTCCACTGCAAACCGGCGGCTGTAGACCTCGGCCACATTCCGGGCAGCAGCAAGACCCTGGTGACTGGCAATGCGCACCCGGGCGCCGGCCTGCGCCGCCAGCACCGCGCTAGTCACACCCACCGGACCGGTGCCGCCGAAAATCACCATGCGCGCATCGGTCAACTCCAGCCCATGGGCTTTGCGCAGCCACGCTTCGACGTGGGCGACCAGCGCTGCGCTGGTGGTGAAGGCGCCGCTGGGATCTGCGCACACCGCCACTTCGAAAGGCGGCACCATTGCCGACCGGGCGGCGTCCAACATGTCCAGGGCCAGACCCGCGTCGCGGCCGCCGATGAAGATGCCGGTGCGCCGCACACCTTTCGGTCCACGGGAAAAAATCGCATCCTGGACCAGGGGCTCGATATCCGTCAGGGCCAGGTTGGTATACGGCGTCAGCGTGTCCCAGCCTGCGTCGTAAGCCATATTGACATCGAACGGACTGGCATTGGCCGACGCTGTCAGAAGATGCATGAGGTAACGTTTTTCCATTCAACCAACTGCTTCACGGTGACGATTAGATTTGTGCGCGTCCGGGTCGTTCAACCGCGCCCGCGCAACCTTCGGTAACGGTGGCGCCAACATTGCGGGCCCGCGCTACCAGAAAGCGCAGCCCGGCATGCCGGGACAGATGCTGCCCGGCAGCGGCCACCAGACGTTCCGCCTGGTCCTGGCCATCGACCACGCAGAAGCCGGTTCCCCAGGAACTTTGACCAAGAGCGGTGGCGCCGGCATTGCCAAGATAGGCCAACGCATCCGCCACCGCACCGCTGGCAAACCGGCCGCCCTGGGCGGGGGCGAAATGATCGCCCACACGCTGCTGCAGTTCCGTAACCGCGGCACCGAACCTCGGCAAGTCCTGCTCGGCCACTGCCGGCAGAATGTGGGTCAATACCATGCGCGCCAGGTGCGCGACGCTGGCTTCGGCAAAACCCGGCAGGGCATCAAAGGCGTCCAGTTCCTGCTGCCCGTGCAGCCCCTGCATTGCGGCATCGAAGGCCAGGATAATGCGCCACGACTCCGGAAACGGCAGTCGGGCGATCAGCGGAGGTACCGCGTTGCAACTGCCGCGGCCGCCATCGACCAGGAAGCCGCCCTGCTCGAACGCAGCGACACCGATACCACTGCGGGTTCCGCGCTCGGTGACCAGGGCAATCTGGCGCACGCTGTCCGTACTGCCATACAGGCGCGCGAGTCCGACGCCAACCGCCAGTGCCAGCTGGGTGCCCGATCCCAGACCGACATGGGCCGGTATAACCTGCTGTACTTCGACGTGGGCACGGGGCGGAAACCCGAAGATCCGGGCGGCGCGATACAGCCACGACAGGGCGCGCTCGGCATCGGGGCCGGAAGCGGTGGCCGTAGCGCTGGCGCGCAGCATGATGCGGGTGCCGGGCGCTTGCAGGGCGACGCCGATACTGCCGAACTGGCGGTCAGCTCCCGCTGTCGGATTGACAAAACCCATGTGCAAACGAGCCGGCGCCGTGACCTGAACGGTATTGCGGACGGAGGTACGGCTTGGCTGTTGCACGCTCATAGCAGGGCTTTTTGCAATGGCCGTGCCAGCGACCTGGAAGCGCCGGGCGAGCGGGCGCAGTCGAGCCCGTTGTCCTGCCGCCGGTACAGTGCGTCGGCTACCCGCACCGCTTTCGGGACACGGTGTTCACGGCCCGCGTCGACGGCAGCGCGGCCCCGGCCACACGCGCGGATCAGTCGTACTTGATGTACTTGAAGCGGGCATCGTCGGGAGTGCCCTCCAATGCGCCGCCGGATTCTTTGCCAGGTTGCCACGCCACCACTTCCTCGATCTTGCGGGCCAGTGCGAAGTCCTTATCGGTGATCCCCTTTGCGGAGTGTGTTTGCAACTTCACGATGACGAATGCGTAGGATACGGTCAGGTCCGGGTGATGCCACGCGGCTTCGGCAAGATGCCCCACGGTGTTGACCACCATGAGCGATCCCTTCCAACCGACCGTGCGAAACTTGCGACGAATCCAGCCATTCTCGTAATACCAATGGGGCAAATCCTGCTGCAGCTTTTGCTGGATCTGGTCGTCACTGTAGGTGTGTTCCGGCGTCTTGCCCATCACGACTCCTTTACGCTGTCGAGGAAAACAGAGGTGACCGCTACCGCGCCGGACGTGTTTCCCTACGCACGGCGTTTCGCTGCGGTGGACGGAAATGTTTCGTTGGGACACATTCGGTCCGTCACCGAGTTGGTTGCGGCCGCGGCGGTGCCCGCTTCAGGCCCTGGCATATAGTTTGCTTCAAGCTGAGGACGCCGCAAGGTGAATGGTGGAATTTGTACTGCTCCTCCTTTTCGGCTCGGTTACGAGCATACAGCCCATCCCCCCCGGGCTGTTACGTTGAGCCGCCTCATCCCCCGAGGCGGCTTTTTTTTGCACGTTGTTGCGGATCGGAACGAAGACGCTTGAACGAATGGCCAAGCGAGGCGCCCACCGCCTCAGGTGGACGGCACGATGTATTCAGTTGGCTATGCCGAGCGCTTCAGGCATGCCCGAGTTCGACCGCGACGCGGTCGTAGACATCAATCACGGCTTCGATGAAGCCTTCCATGAATTCCTGGTTCCTGACCAGCGTTTCCCATTCCGGCCCGGCCACTTCACGCCAGAACGCCGCAGCGGCGTCCGGGTCGCCCATTGGGACCGAGCCTGCGATCTGCGGCAGGGCAAGCATGCCATCACCCTTCTGGGTCCAGCTGGACCAGTCGTGGCGAATACGGGCATCAAGGTCGGCCAACCGATCCAACTCTTTGTAACTGGCGCGCCGCGCCGCCCAGCTCTTGCCACTGACGCGACCACGCCGGAACAGTTCGCTCTTCTGTTGTCTCTTCTGCGGCTCGTGCCCACTGATCGTCGCTTGTTTCATGACTTGCTCCAGCTCGACGCTTGCGCGTTGCATTCAGTCTCTTAACGGTGCTTATGGTACTTATGGGAACGCTTGTCAAGGAATATGTGCAGCATTCGTTTTTGACCTGCGGAATCCTGCACTGCGGGTCAATAAACATCTGACCGGAAATGATTATTTTAAGCGCTATCGGAAGCTCGGCCGCCGGCGCCCGAGGCTGGACGCCGAGCCGTCGGCAGCGCAACTAACCGGACTCGCCGCCATTGCGGGCGAACGGGGCCACCACTTCGATCTGCGGTCCGTTGCCGGCGAAATGGGCCGGCCAGGAAGCCGCGCCACGCCGCGCCGCGGGCACGGCCGGTACGATCCAGGTTTCGAGTTGATTCAGAATTCCGGCATCCCGGGCAATTCGATACTTGCCGCTGTGGATACACTCCCGGTCGCCGAACTCGCAACGATTGCCGTCCGTGCCGCCGCAAGGGCCATTGGCGAGCCCTTTGGGACAGGTTTCCGGGCACACATACTGGGTCGCCGCCAGACGGCACATGCCGCAACTCTCGCAGCCGAACAGCGGTCCCTTGATGCCGGCTTCGATACCCTTCAGCAAGCGGCCGACGACACCGTCCGGGCTGATTCCCCGCACCATTGCGCCCAATGCGCCAGCGACGGGCCCGTGGTCGAAGGCGCTGCGATGCACCCGCTCCATGAGCCGGTATCGTCCTGATCCGTGACCGTGGGGCTGCACGCGCTCAGGCCTCCAGCGCCACACATCCGTTCCTGGAGCCGGATCGGCGACCGTGCCGCTGCCGGGTGCGGTCAGCAGGTTTTGCCATTGTCGCCGCCAGCGTTCCTCGCTGTCGTACTCCTGGCTGTATAGCTCGACTTTGCGGCCCAGCGTCTGCAGTTGTTTGTGATCATGGACCCCGGTCAATTGGATGCCGTTGAAGCCTTTCATCCGCAGTCCCACCATCTGCATTGCCAGACGATCCAGGGCACGGCCGCGGCCCTTGTCACTGGAACTGCGCTGTTCTTCCTCCAGCAACGTTTGCAGTGAATCGGAGACGACGATGCCCGGAACGCACTGCCTGCGAATCCAGCGTCCGCGCGCAGCATTCAAGAGCATGAGATTGGCGATCAGCGGTGTCTCGTAACCGCGGAAATCCATCCACGCCCGGGCTTCGTCATACTTGTCCATGTCGTAGCCGAGCTGCGTAATGATGAAATCGGCGCCGCAGCCCAGCTTCTTGCCGAGCTTGAGGTACTGCGCCATCGCGTCTTCTTCGCGGTATTTGAACGGGTTCAATGCCGCGCCGATGTGCAAGTGCGGCCAGCCCTTGCGCGCGGTCTGTATGGCACAGACCGATTCCAGGTAGCGCGCGCGCCGATCGGTGGGCTCGTTCTTGAGCCGATCGCCGCTAAGCAACAGCACGTTTTCCAAGCCGAACCCGTCGACGCGGCAGAGCGCTTCATTGAGATCGTAAAGCTCACGCCCCTTTCCCGATAAGTGCACCAGAGGCTGGGTGTGGCAGCGCTCCTTGAGATACAGCGCGGCGGAAACGGGGTCGGGATCGTAATCGGAGTGGACCCGGTCGGTGACTGCGAATCCGGCCATTCGCTCGTCCGCCGGCTCGGCGCTACCCGACATTCCCGACAGGCGCTCGAGCTCTCCACGCAGTGGTTTTTCGTGGGAGGGTATGAACTCGACCGTCCAGAAAAACCGCCCCGACTGCAGGCCTTCCCATAGCCGGTTGCGGCACCGGCTTTCGGTTCTCGGCCGGTCCGCGACCGCGGCCGCGGCCGTGGCCGGCGCCGGCCGCACCAGCGCGGCACCGGGCGCAGCCGTTCCGCGGCCGCGATCCGGTATTCGCAATGCCCGCAGCCGCTTGCCGGTAGCGGGTTGTTCTGCAATCAAGTCGATGGCGACACACGCCGCGTCGGCGCCGTGCCCCGGCAGCACGACCCGGTCGCCGACACTGAACGCTTCGTCGAGATCGCTGGCAGCGATGTACAGCGTCGCCCGCAGGTCGCGGCCCACGCGGCGCGCGAAATCAAACACTCGCTGCCGTGCATCGGCGTCCAGGCCCGACAGCTCATCGCCGAGGGCAACAACGCCGGCGGCAGTCGAGCCGAACCAGCTTTCCAGCAACTGCAACTGCAAACGTTCGCTCGCGCTCCACGCTTGCGGTCCCTGTTCGAGCACGGATGTGAGTGCGTGACGGGACAGAATATCCTCAGCCACCCGTCTGGCCTGTTCGCCGCGCTTGCCTGAGCGCGTATCTTGCAGGGCCGGCGCATGCACGACGCCGTCGGCTTCGAGTGCAGCCGGAGCCGTGATCGCGCCGAGCGTCAACGCTCGGCGCCACCGATCGGCCGCTACGCTGGCATCTTCGGGCAGCACCAGCACGCAAATACCCCCGAGCGGCAGCGGTCTGAGGCATTCGACCAACGGCATTTGCGCAATACGCCACTGATTGCCGCGCAGTCTTTGCCAGCCGCGCTGCTCACCAAGACGTTCATAGCGCACGTGGGCGCGCACCAGGTCCTCCAGGATACCGGTGCATGCATATGCCGTGCAGGCGCGGGCGATGGACTCGCCGTTGAGACGCAACACCCGCGTGGGCAGCTCACAGATCGCCGACACGGCACGGCGTTCGTAACCCATCAGCGCGCCGGCGAATCCGAATGCCTGGCCGCAACGGGAAGCGATCCGCAGATCGGGAGCATCCTCTTCCTTGATCCAGCCGATAAATTCCGGGTAGGCGACCCGACCTTCCAACAATACGAATACGTCCTGCGCCACTTCGTCGCGGCCATAAACGAAGTCGCCGGACGCGAAGCTGCACTCGGTCGCGGATTCGGCCAACTCGTGCAGAAGAGGAACTGGCGCCAGAGCCAACAATTCGTTGGCCTGCAACGCCGCTTCGCGCTCGCTCAGCACGTCGCGGCCGGAAGGCGATGGACGGCTGCTGGGCGTGCGCTCGCTCTCAAGGCATGGCTCCACTCAGAACAGTCCGACGATGCGCCCGGAATCGTCGATGTCGATTTTTTCCGCCGCCGGTACCCGCGGCAGCCCCGGCATGGTCATAATGTCACCGCAAATCATCACCACGAATTCGGCGCCCGCCGACAATCGCACCTCGCGAATCGTGACCGTGTGACCGGAAGGCGCGCCGCGCAGCTTGGGATCAGTGGAGAAGGAATACTGGGTCTTGGCGACGCATACCGGATATTCGCCGTACCCGTCATCCTGCAACTTCTGGATCTGGTTGCGAACCTTGGTATCGGCGGCGATGTCGGCAGCGCCATAGATCTTGGTCGCGATCGCCTTCATCTTGTTCCACAGCGTGTCCGAGTCCTCGTACACGAACTTGAAATCCGCGCCGACGTTTTCGACCACATTGACCACCGCACGCGCCAAGTCTTCCGCGCCGGCGCCGCCTTCGGCCCAGTGCTTGGAAACGATCACCGGCGCTTCATGATGAGCCATCTTCTTCTTCAGCAAATCCACCTCGGCCTGGGTATCGTTGGTGAAGTGGTTGATGCAGATCACACACGGCAATCCGTAATGATTGCGGATGTTGTTGACGTGACGTTCGAGATTGGTAATGCCTTTTTCCAGCGCTGTGAGATCTTCTTCGTTGATGGATTTCAGATCGGCGCCGCCGTGGTATTTCAGCGCCCGCACGGTGGCCACCAATACCACCGCTTCGGGGCGCAAACCCGATTTGCGGCACTTGATGTCGATGAATTTCTCCGCCCCCAGGTCGGCGCCGAATCCGGCCTCTGTCACGACGTAATCCGCCAGTTTCAACGCAGTCTGCGTTGCGAGCACCGAATTGCAGCCGTGCGCGATGTTGGCGAACGGCCCGCCGTGAACGAACGCTGGATTGTGTTCCAGGGTTTGTACCAGGTTGGGCTTCAGCGCCGTGACCAGCAGCGCGGCCATCGCACCGTGGACATTCAGTTCCTTTGCTAACACGGGCTTCTGCGCGCGGGTATAACCGATCACGATTTTTCCCAGACGCTCCTTGAGGTCGGTAAGCGAGGTGGCGAGGCAGAAGATCGCCATCACCTCCGATGCCACCACGATGTCGAAGCCGTCTTCTCGCGATACGCCATTGCCCACTCCGCCGAGCCCGGCGACGATGCTGCGCAGGGCGCGGTCGTTCATGTCGACCACGCGCTTCCAGGCGATGCGGCGCGTATCGATGCCAAGCTTATTGCTGTGGTGAATGTGGTTGTCGATCGCGGCGGCGAGCAAATTATTTGCCAGCGCAATTGCGTTGAAGTCGCCGGTGAAATGCAGGTTGATGTCTTCCATCGGCACCACTTGCGCATAACCGCCGCCTGCAGCACCGCCCTTCATACCGAATACGGGTCCCAGCGATGGCTCGCGAATGCACATGGCGGCCTTCTTGCCGATCCGATTCAGCGCATCGCCCAGACCGATGGTCGTAGTGGTTTTGCCTTCGCCCGCGGGCGTCGGACTGATCGCAGTCACCAATACCAGTTTGCCGTTGGGTCGATCCTTCAGGCCGTTGATGAAATCCAGGCTTAGTTTGGCCTTGTAATGGCCGTAGGGCTCGAGGTCGGTCTCCTTGATTCCGAGGGTTTCTGCCACCTCGGTGATACGCTTCATGGAGGATTTCTGTGCGATTTCGATGTCCGATAGCATTGCCACTAGTTCTATCTCCGCTCACATTTTTGTTTGTAGGGGAGTGGCGCTTACCGCACCGCGCAGCAGCGTCGAATCGCTTGACGGGTGTTCCATTTGATACGTGGAACCCCGAAGATTGAGACGAAGGGTCGTTTCGCTACGTTGGGCACGGTACTCAGGCGATTGAACGTGTCATTTCGACTCACCGACACTACCCACAGCCACCACTGCCAGTGGTCGATGCAAGACAAATGCCAAAGAAAACGGGCGACTTCAGCGCGAAAATTCAAACGCGATGAGTTGGGCGGACTGAACGTCCCGGCGCGACAATGGTTCAACGGCGGGGAACGATGCGGGGCGGATCGTAATACGGTAAGCGCGCGACTTGGGCCCACTGTCCGTCTTGGAGTCTCACGGTACTGCCGGGGTGGCGATCGACATCGGCTACGTATCCCAGCCCCAGCGGCCGCGAAAACGTCGGCGACCAACAAGCGCTGGTCAGACACGCGCGCCCCGGCGCCACGGGGGGCAGTTCCACGTCCGGCAGCGCAACCGAATCGGATCGCCAGCCAACAGCGGCGGCGCGCAGTGGCACCAAGCCCGCCAGGAATATCCTCTGCCGACCGCGGCGCCGCAGCGCCGCCGCGCCTATGAAATCGCCCCCCAGTCCCAACGCGGCGATACGGCCGTAGCCGAGACCTGCCGGACTGATGCGAAAACGAAGTTCTTGCGCGAACAGAATGTAACCGGCCTCGATGCGCAGACTGTCGGCTGCGCGAAAACCGCATTCGGCGACCCCCAGGTCTCGGCCCGCCGCGACCAAGTGTTGCCATAACGCAGACCCGTGCCCAGCTTGTACCAGCACCTCGAAACCGCGCTCCCCGGAATAGCCGATCCGACCAACCCAGACTTGGACGCCATTCCATGACGCCACCGAAAAGCGGAAATAGCGCAGTGGACCGTCGGGATCGACGCCTGCGTGTTGCAGCAGCCGATCGCTGAGCGGGCCCTGGACGCCAATGATGCTGTAACTGCCGGAAAGATCCTCGATACGTACATCCAGGTTTTCGGCTGCCTGGCGGATGTGGTGCGCGTCGGATCGGCGCCCGGTGAACAGCCAGAATAGGTCGTTGTCCCGACGCCAGATGGTGGCGTCGTTGAACACGCTGCCATCGTCGCGGCAGAGAAACGTGTAGGCGATCCGCCCGCAGCGAAGTTGGGCGATCGGTCGCGGCTGCAATCGCTCAAGAAAGGTGATCGCATCCGGGCCATTGATTTGAAATTGCGACATGAACGAGAAGTCGAACAGACCGACGCGATCACGCACCGCAAGGTGCTCGGCGGTCGCATCCGCGAACTGCCCGGGTACGTACATGCCGCCGCCGAGCGGCAACTGGGCAACGCCCCTGCGCTGGAAATATCCACTCAGCCCTTCGCCCGACACGGTCTTACCAGAAGTGTTTGGCGATCATCGACAAGCCAACCACCACGCACAACCAGGCGACGAAACGCCGCACCACCGCTTCATTAACGGCGTGAACAATCTTCGCGCCCAGCAGCACGCCGACCACTTCGAAAACCACGATCAGCCCGACAACGGAGAAATCCACCGCTCCGTATTTCAGGTTGCCGAGGGTGCCGGACGCCGATGCGAGTATCTGGATTACCTGACTCGCACCGATGGTGAGCAACGGCGGAAAGCCGAACACGATCATCACCGGCACCGAAAGCACCGGCCCGCCGGCACCGGTGAGCCCGGAGCCGAAGCCGACGAACGCGCCGATGCCGAATAACAGCAGAAGCTGCAATCGAGGGGAGTCGTGCAACGCGGGATTGGGCATGCCCCGGACCGCGGCCAGCGTATAGACACCGGCCATCACGATCACGAGCGCGAGGATGACAGACAAAACCGATGCATCGACGTAGGCATTGGCCCAGGCACCGAAGAACCCGAAGATGACCGCGCCGGCGCAAACCGGTGTGGTGATGCGCCGGTCAATACTGCCGCGGCGCTGAAAGGCAATCGTTCCCGCCACGCCGGTGGCGATGAAGCTCGCCAAAGCGGTGGCCATGGCTTGATGGACATTGAGGCCGGCGAGATAAATAAGCGCGGGAATCAGCAGCACGCCGCCGACGCCCACCGCGCCGATGAAAGTGCCCGAGACAAAGGAGGAAAGACCGAGCCAAACAATGGTGTCTACAGCGAACATCCCCGATCCTCAGCCGCTATAGAAGGCTGCGGACCAGGGTTAGGAAAGACCCGCCCTGCAGCAGACCGTCTTCGGTGCAATGGTCGGTCTGCTGCATGGCGGATTTCGCGTCACAACCCGCGATCGCTGCCGTGTGTAGGGCCCATTTTGTGTGAAGTTTACCCGGCAGCGAAATGGATCAGATTACCGCTGATCAGCGTATTGAGTCTCTTCATCAACTGATAGCCGACAGCGGGATTCTGTTCCATGACGCGCAGCAGGTCGGTTCCCGACATTGCCAAAACGGTGGACGACGTCAAACAGTAAGCGGTCGCTACACGTGAACGCCTGCCTTCCAGAAGAGCCGCCCAGCCAAACACATCGCCGCAACGGATGATCTCTCCCGCCGAGGTGTGCATCGAACCGAGCCCAAGAGAGAAGCGTACCGTGCCGTCGACCAGGACAAAGAATTCATCGGCCGGATCTCCCAATTTGTAGATCGGCTTATCCTTTTGGAACACCCGCTGCTGACAAATCGCTGCGATTTCGCTCAGGGCATTGTCATCAACGTTTGCAAAAAAGGATGTTCGCGCAATGATCTCGCTTGGTTCCAACAACAGTACGCGTCCGCTCTCGGGCATGGTCACCGTTTCCAACCCACCATTTTCTTGAATGCGTCGAGTTCTTCTTCCTTCATGAATACCGAATGTTCAGCTGCCGGATATGCCCGGCTCTTCACGTCATCGATATAGCGTTGATAACCATCTTCGAGGATCGGCACCATGTCGGTGTAGATCTTCGAGTGGCGCGGCACGTGGGCCTCGTACAGGTGGAAGATGTCCGATCCGATCACGTGAACGCCATGGGCTTTGTTG
Source organism: uncultured Gammaproteobacteria bacterium (assembly GCA_963762165.1). Lineage (GTDB taxonomy): Bacteria > Pseudomonadota > Gammaproteobacteria > JASBUN01 > JASBUN01 > CAVXJN01. Next base: position 130,185 of record CAVXJN010000004.1, on the reverse strand, counting down.
CCCGAACCGAGACTGATCACCGGTACCGGCAATGTTTCGGCCAGGTATTCACACACCTCGGATGTTACAACTTCGGCCATAATTGAGAAACAGCCGGCGTCCACCATGGCCCAAGCGTCGTCTACCAGTTCCTTGGCCCGGTCCGCGGTCTTGCCTTGGGCGCGGAAGCCACCCAGCTGCGGCATGCGCATCGGACAGATGCCGATATGGCCCTGCACCGGAATACCGGCCTTGACGATGGCTTCGATATTCTTGGCGTGATGCTGATTGCCTTCGCACTTCATCACCTCAGCGCCTGCTTCGGCGACGAAGCGACCGGCATTGTCGACGGCCTGCTGCTCTGAAAGGTGGAAGCTCATATAGGGCATGTCCACCATGCGCAACCCGTATTGGGAGCCACGATATACTGCCTGGGACATGTACAGCACTTCCTGGAACGACACGGACGTGGTGGACGGATGACCGAATAACACCATGCCGCCGGTATCGCTTACGCACAGGATGTCGATCCCCATGCGATCGGCAACGATGGCGTTCTCGTAGTCGTACACCGCCAATTGCGTGATGGCATCTCCTTTCTTCATCTTCTCCATCAACTGTGGGATCGTAACCTTCTTGCGCTTCGCTGCGCCGGTCTTTTTCTCGCTCATTCCTGGCTCCTCAAAATCGTCTCAACTTAAGACCCGTGGTAACTCAACCGACCGTAAGCAAGACCTGTGCCGAGGAAAAATCTCTTTTTTAAACATAAAGCTAACGCGCGAGTGTGGGCAGCATGGGCGCCGAACGCAGGGTCGCAGTGGTCAAATCGAAACACCGGAGTCAAACCGAAACACATCGCGGGCCTGGCTCGGTCGGCAATCGCCATCCTCGACCGTGGCGGCGCGCCGTATCAGCCTTCGGCGATACCGCTGGAGGTGTTGGATTCCTTGCCTCGGGTAGGGGTGCCCTTGCGATGCATCTGCCATTTCCGACGCCGCGCCCATAGCGCCTTACGGCCGATGCCGAGCATCCGCGCCAATTCGGTCTCGGTGAATTCGTGCTGATGGTGGCGAATGAACTCCTGAATATATTCCTCTACCGAAAGCTTGCGTTCGAACAACGTCTCCCCCGTTGTGGCGGTAACCGATTCCCCGGGAGACTGCGGCGACGCAGCGCTCGTGGCGCTCACGTCGCCGAAGTACTTGGCGGTCAACGTGTCGGAATCGGCGAGGATTACCGCACGCTCGATCAGGTTCTCCAATTCGCGCACATTGCCCGGCCAATGATAGGTATTCAGAAATTCCCTCAGTTCGTCGTTGATGCCGCGAATCTGCTTCCCCAGTTTGCGGCTGTAATGATCAACGAAGCGTTGTGCCAGGTGCATGACATCACCGTTGCGTTCGCGCAATGGCGGAATCCAGATGTTGATGACATTGAGGCGGAAAAACAGATCCTCGCGGAACTGACCCTCCTTGATCTGGGCCTGCAGGTCACGATTGGTCGCGGCCAGAAAGCGCACGTCCACTTGGTAAGTGCGGGATCCGCCCACCGGACGGACTTCACGCTCCTGCAACACCCGCAGGAGTTTGACCTGCAGATTCAATGGCAATTCGGATATTTCGTCCAGCAGCAAAGTCCCGCCGTTGGCTTCGCGGATCAATCCTTCGCTGGCGGAGGTGGCGCCCGTGTACGCGCCTTTGACGTGGCCGAACAACTCCGACTCCATGAGGTCCGCCGGGATGGCGCCGCAATTGATGGCGACGAACGGCCCCTTGGCCCGGGGACTGGTGGCATGGATCGCGCGGGCGGCCAACTCTTTGCCGGTCCCGCTTTCACCCTGGATCAATACCGACGCATCGGCCACCGCTACCCGTTCGATCAGTTCCAGGACTCGCTTCATCGACGGACTGTTGCCGATGAGTTCATCCGACGCACGGGCATTTCGCAGCGAACGCTTGAGGATACGGTTTTCGCGCTTGATCTGCCGTTCGTTGAGCGCGCGCTGCACGGCGTGCAGGAAGTCGATGTTGTCGAACGGCTTGATCAGGTAGTCCACTGCGCCGAGACGCAGGGCTTCTATGGCACTCTCCACCGAGGAATAACTGGTCATGAGGATCACAGGGGTTTCCGGATCCAAATCCTTCGCGCCGCGGATCACGTCCAGGCCGGTTGCGTCGGGCAGTCGCAGATCGCTGATGATCAGATCGAAATCGTCGGAACGCAGCGCGGCGAGACCTTCTTCGACGGTTTTGGCCAGTACCGTGGCACAGCCTTGCGTGTGCAACAGACACGCCACGCATTCGCGCACGCCTGGATCGTCTTCGACGACCAGAACCCGCTGGCTGCCGGCGATGTCTTGGTTCGCAATCGGGCTATTCATTAATCTGATTTCTCTCCGGGAAAGATGATCTCGAACCGGGCGCCGCCTTCGATCCGATTGGCGGCCGTGATTTCTCCGCCGTGTTCGCGCACCAGGTCGCGGGTGATCGCCAGACCGAGCCCGGTGCCCTCTCCGCTGGGCTTGGTAGTGAAAAACGGCGTGAACAGGTCCTCGATATGGTCCGGCGCGATACCCGGACCGTTGTCTTCGATTGTGAGCGTACTGGCGCCATCGGCGGCGCAGTGTGCGCGAATCAAGACGCGCCCGCGCCCGTTCATCGCCTGCGCCGCGTTCAGCACGATGTTGTAAACAATCTGGCGCAGGTGCCCGGCGTCACCGCGCACGCGGGCCGACGAGTCGCGCAAGTGCTCGACTTCCACTTCCTGGTAGCGGCGGTCCTGGCGTATCAGTGTCAGCGCTTCGTCCACGGCGTCGTCGATGGGCACCCGGTCGCGCTGTCCGATTCTGCAAAATTCGTTGATGCGCCTCGAGACCTCGAGAATGCGCTTGACGTTGACGGAGATCCGATCGAGTCCTTCACGCAACGCCGTCTCCGATAGCTCCTCCTGGGATTGCATCAGCTGCACCATCGAGTACGTAGCCGCCAAGGGGTTGCTCACTTCATGACATACGCCCGCGAGCATGAAACCGATCGATGCCAAACGTGCGGTTTGCGCCCGATCGCGCTCGGTTTCATACGGTGCCGTTTCGTCCAGGATCACCAGATACGAACCTCCCGGGATCTGGCGCAAATAGACCCGTTCATGAACCGGCCCGTGATCGCTTTCACGGCTCACTTCCACTTCCTGCGACTCAACCCAAGGCGCGCTGCCGCGCAATGCTTGCGCATATTGAGGGAACAGCGCTGCCAGCGGTTGGCCGGCCACGTGTCCGGTATGGGGCGATTGCCGAGCCGCGGCATGCTCGTTGACGAACGCGACCAAGCCGCGCTCATCAAGCGCAATGGCAGGCCACGGCAGACTTTCGAGTACGGCTTCGACCTGCTCGCCGAGGCCGAATTCCTGCGAAATCTGTGAGTTTTCCTTTGTTTGCATCTAGCGCCCGAAATGTAATGGAGCCGCGGAGCCCACGAGGTCGCGGAATACCGATCAAGATTACCTGGATGTGGGCGCAAGCGGGGAATCCAAGCCTGTCGTCCGGCTGCTGACAATGGCTTCGCACATCAGCGTCCGATATAGCATTGCGAAGTCGATCACGTGCATCAAGCAGCTTATACCCGAGCGTCCGACAACATCAAGCTTCACCCCTAACAGTCTAGCGTCGCACGCAGAAAGCGCTCCGCTACTTCCGATCGGGGCGGTTTCGCAACCCGTGTTAACCGCCATCCGCGGCGGCGAAATCCGACGTCGGCCGCCACCATGGACCCGGCGGGACATCACACCCGGCAAGCCACCACCGACAGTCTCTGGCATGGCCCTTGCTCCATGTTCTGCAGTCCGAGCCTCCGGCCCGCCGAGGGGCGGATACGCGTGCGCTTTGAAACATGCAGCGCACATGTGTTTCAAATTACCACAAAGGTCGGGAGCCAGTGGCCACAGAAATCGTGCGGAAGAGAAAGAAAAAGGGTCAACTTCGCGGCCGGCAACCGGTACCGGAAGCGCTAGCAGCGATACGCGCCCTGCTCGGCGACATGCCGCGACGCCGGGACCTGCTGATCGAATATCTGCACCTGATCCAGGACCGCTATGGGCATTTGGCGGCCGCCCACTTGACCGCGCTGGCCACCGAACTCGGCCTGGCCACCTGTGAAGTGTACGAAGTTGCAACCTTCTACCACCATTTCGATGTGGTTAAGGACGGCGTCGATGCGCCGCCTGCGGTCACGGTGCGCGTCTGCGAGTCAGTCAGCTGCGCCATGGCAGGCGCCGAGGAGCTGATCTCCAGGCTCGAGCAGACGCTGGGCACCGGCGTGCGGGTACAACGTGTACCGTGCGTGGGGCGGTGTGATATGGCGCCGGTGGCGGTGGTCGGCACCAACGCGATCGGCAACGCGCAGCCGGACGCTGTCACTGCCGCAGTCGCCAACAACGAAACCGAAGCCCAGTTGCCAGCAGACTATGTCGACTACGCCGCGTACAAAGCCGATGGCGGCTACAAACTGCTCCAGGACTGCGTCGCCGGCCGGGTGAAGTCCGAAGACATCATCAAAACCTTGGAGAATTCGCAGCTCCGCGGACTCGGCGGCGCCGGTTTCCCCGCCGGTCGCAAATGGCGCATCGTCCGCGACCAACCGGCACCGCGCCTCGCTGCCATCAATATCGACGAAGGCGAGCCTGGTACCTTCAAAGACCGCTATTTTCTCGAGCGCGATCCGCACCGTTTCATCGAAGGCATGCTGATCGCCGCCCACGTCGTCGGCATCGACGAAATTTACGTCTATCTACGCGATGAATACGCCGGCTGCCGCAAAATGCTGGAACGCGAAATAGCGGCGCTGAAGGCGGATCCGCCGGTGAATTTGCCGCCCATTGAACTGCGCCGCGGCGCGGGCGCTTATATTTGCGGCGAGGAATCGGCGATGATCGAATCCATCGAGGGCAGGCGCGGGATGCCGCGCCTGCGCCCGCCGTTCGTCGCACAAGTGGGCCTGTTCGGCCGCCCCACCCTCGAACACAATATGGAAACCCTGCACTGGGTGCGCGACATCGTCGAGAAAGGTGCCGATTGGTTTGCCTCTCACGGCCGCCACGATCGCGTCGGCCTGCGCTCGTTCTCTGTCAGCGGCCGCGTATGCAAGCCCGGCGTACACATCGCACCGGCCGGCATCACCATGCGCGAGCTGATCGATGAATACTGCGGCGGCATGCTGCCCGGACATGAGTTCTACGGCTATTTCCCCGGCGGCGCTTCCGGCGGCATCCTGCCAGCATCTCTCGGCGATGTGCCGCTCGATTTCGACACTCTCCAACCCCACGGCTGCTTCATCGGCTCCGCTGCGATCATCGTACTGTCCGATCAGGACAGCGCCAGGGACGCCGCCTTGAACGCCATGCACTTCTTCGAACATGAATCCTGCGGCAAGTGCACGCCCTGCCGAGTCGGTACCGGCAAAGCGGCAGCGCTGATGCAGCAGCGCACCTGGGACCAACCGCTGCTCAACGAATTGGCGACGGTCATGATCGACGCGTCCATCTGCGGCCTCGGCCAGGCGGCACCGAATCCGTTGCTTTGCGTCATGAAATATTTTCCGCAAGAGGTCAAAAATGGCAGCTAATCCCGAGCACCTCTCGATCACCGTCGGCTTCGAGCTCGACGGCAAACACATGGATGCTTATCCGGGCGAGTCGATCCTGGAAGCGGCCAAGCGCGCCGGTATCGACATTCCGCATCTTTGCTACAAGGCGGGCATGCGCGCCGATGGCAACTGTCGTGCATGTATGGTGGAAATCGAAGGCGAGCGGGTCTTGCAGCCGTCCTGCTTCCGCGCCGTTCAGGAAGGCATGAAAGTACGCACCGGGACCGAACGCGCTCGCACGGCACAGCGCGTGGTACTGGAATTGCTGCAATCCGACATGCCGGAAACCGATTACACCCGCGACAACGAACTGGACCGCTGGTCGCAGTTCGTCGACTTGGGCAAACCCCGTTTTGAATCGCGGCAAGAACCGCCCTCCGACCTTTCCCACCCTGCGATTGCAGTCAATCTGGACGCCTGCATTCAATGCGGTCGTTGCGTGCGCGCCTGCCGCGAAGAACAGGCCAACGATGTCATCGGTTACGCTTATCGCGGGCACGACTCCAAGATCGTGTTCGATTTCGACGATCCGATGGGCGAAAGCTCGTGCGTCGCCTGTGGTGAGTGCGTGCAGGCGTGTCCCACCGGCGCACTGATGCCGTCCCAGGGCGCTGGCATGATCGTGCCTGACAAGTCGGTCGACTCGGTATGCCCCTATTGCGGGGTCGGTTGCTTGCTGACCTACAACATCAAAGACAACAAGATCCTGTACGTGGAAGGTCGCGGCGGTCCAGCCAACAACAGTCGCCTGTGCGTCAAGGGCCGGTATGGCTTCGATTACGTCAGCCACCCGGATCGTCTCACCAAACCTTTGATCCGGCGCGCTGACGCACCCAAACGCACCGATGTCGAGAACATCGACCCGGGTAATCCCCTGGCTATGTTCCGGGAAGCGAGCTGGGAGGAGGCCCTGGAGTTTGCCGCTTCCGGTCTGCGCAAGATCCGTGACGAACAGGGCAAAAAGGCCCTGGCGGGCTTTGGTTCGGCGAAAGGCTCGAACGAGGAAGCTTATTTGTTCCAGAAGTTGGTGCGCACCGGTTTCGGCAGCAACAACGTCGATCACTGCACCCGCTTGTGCCACGCCTCGTCAGTGGCGGCGATGCTGGAGATGATCGGTTCCGGCGCCGTGTCCAATCAGGTTTCGGACGTCGCCGAGGCCGAGGTGATCGTGGTGATCGGCGCCAACCCGACCGAGAACCACCCGGTTGCGGCCACCTTCATGAAAAATGCCGCCCGTGCCGGCAAGACACTGATTGTCATGGACCCGCGCCGCTCGGGCATCGCGCGCTTCGCCGATCATTACCTGCAGTTCAAACCGGACACCGACGTCGCGCTGCTGAACGCGCTCATGAACGCGGTGATCGAAGCCGGACTCGTGGACGAAGCGTTCGTGCGCGACCGTACCTCGGGCTACGACGAGCTCAAAGCGCATCTGGCCGAATACACGCCGGAGAAGATGCAGGCAATCTGCGGCATCGATGCGGAGACCATTCGCGAAGTCGCCCGCATCTATGCCAGCTCCAAGGGTTCGATCATCTTCTGGGGCATGGGCATTTCGCAGCACGTCCACGGCACCGACAACGCGCGTGCGCTGATTTCTCTTGCCTTGATCAGCGGCCAGGTGGGCCGCCCGGGCTGCGGGATTCATCCGCTGCGCGGTCAGAACAACGTCCAGGGCGCCTCCGACGTGGGTCTCATTCCGATGGTATTTCCGGACTACCAATCCGTCGCCGATCCCGCTGTGCGGGCGCGCTTCGAACAGTTGTGGGACACCACCCTCGATCCGGAACCGGGACTGACGGTGGTGGAGATCATGCACGGGATCATCGACGGCAACATCAACGGCATGTACATCATGGGCGAAAACCCGGCCATGTCCGATCCCAACCTGCATCACGCCCGCGAAGCGTTGGCCAAACTCGATCACCTGGTAGTGCAGGACCTGTTCCTCACCGAAACCGCTTGCTTCGCCGATGTCGTCTTGCCGGCGTCCGGATTTCCGGAAAAGACCGGTACCTTCACCAACACCGACCGCCGCGTGCAGCTGGGTCGCCAAGCATTGGAGTTGCCGGGCGAGGCGCGTCACGATTTGGAAATCATCCAGGAGATCGCCCGGCGCATGGGCCTGGATTGGAACTACAAAGGCCCGGCGGATGTATTCGCGGAAATGCGCAAGGCCATGAGCACCCTGATGGGCATCACCTGGGAACGCCTGGAACGCGAGCATTCCGTGACCTATCCGTGCAAGCTTGAAGACGAGCCGGGCGAGGCGGTGCTGTTTACCGATGTGTTCCCGACTTCCACCGGCAGGGCCAAGCTAACGCCCGCCGCGTTCACCAACGCCAATGAGCTGCCCGATCAGGAATACCCCTGGATCTTGATCACCGGCCGCCAGCTCGAGCATTGGCACACGGGCTCCATGACCCGGCGGGCCTCGATTCTCGACGCCATCGAACCGGAACCGGTTGCCAACGTAAACCCCGGTGACCTCGCCGCATTGGGCGTGCAGCCGGGCGACGCGATCGTGGTCACGTCCCGGCGCGGAACCATCACCGCACTGGCAAGGGCGGATACGGCACTGCAGCCGGGACAGATCTTCCTGCCGTTCTGCTACAAAGAAGCGGCGGCAAACCTACTCACCAACGAAGCTCTGGATCCATTCGGCAAAATACCCGAGTTCAAGTTCTGCGCCGTGCAGGTGTCCGCCGCCGCCTAAGACGCACGCCCGGCGCCGGAGAAGACCGCCCGGCGCCGCGGGGCGGAACGGGCTTGTGGTTGCGGGGCGGAACGGGCTTGTGGTTGCGTTGCGACCGGGGCGCGCGACGCAACCCGTCACGGGGCCGGCACCCAAACAAACGCGGAATTCGACGACTGCTATAGAGCCTACGGCAAGTGCTGCCGCGGCAGCCCCCGTTGACCCTTCAATTCGGCAAACGCGGCGGAACATTCCTCCGGCGCCACCGCTTCGATTCGTTCGCCGACGCGCTGGTAGATACTCGCTTCGGTGAATATGAAATCCATTGGGATGTCGTACTGGTTGGGGTGAATCGTATCCAATCGCTGTTCTTCGTAGGCGATACCGATGGCGATGGGTTGCGGTGCAATGGATGCCAGCGTCCGGTCGAAAAAACCGCCCCCATATCCCAGGCGGAAACCCGCACCGTCGAACGCATTGATCGGCGCGAACAACGCATCGGGCTCACATTGTGGGGTGTCTTCCGGGACCGGAATCGCGAACGCACCCGGCACCATCGGGACACCCGGCCACCATTTGCGAAAAATCATCGGCCTGCCCTTCTTCACCACTACCGGCAACGCGGCTGCCGCCCCGCGCTCGCGCAGCTTACGGATCAGGAAGCGAAGATCGAATTCGCCTTTGTAGGGCCAGCAGAATCCGATCACGCCTCCGGTAAACGATTCCAGCAGTACCGCTTCGAGGCGTTGGTTGAGCGCCGCGTCCAGTGATCGCTTACGTTCCGGATCCATTTGCGCACGCTGTTCGATCGCAGCCTGCCGCGTGGTGCGCTTCCATGCTTCGACTGACTCGCTCTCGCCCATCGCGCCTCCTTCGCCGCTCAACCCCGTCTGATGACCGCGTCGTACCGGTAATCGGACGCAACGCCGCGCACCCTTACCACTTCCGCGACCGTCAGAAACGATCCAAACACCACCACCCGACCATTCGTGCCTGCTGCACGTCGCGCGTCGTCGTATGCTTGCGCAGGCGTTGGATAGCTGAACACATTATACGTTATTCGTTCGCGGTTCAGTTCTTCCTCGATGCGCTGCGCGCTCGCCCCTCGCGGGCCTTCCAAACCACAAATCATCCAACCTGAAACTTCGCCTTTCATGGCCCGGATAACACCTGCGATGTCCTTGTTCACCTTCATGCCGAACACTGCTACCGTCAATCCATCGCAGTGACTGGTCCGCAGATTCTGCGCCAAAGCGCGTGCTCCGTGAGGATTATGGGCGACGTCGAGTATGATTTTCGGATCTTGGCCTACAACTTCGAAGCGTCCGGGTATATAGGCGCGCCGCAGGCCCTGCTCGACGGCGGCCCGCGATACCGGCAGCAGGTGCCGTAGTTGCAGCAACGCAGCCAGAGCGCTACTGGCATTGGCAAATTGAAACGCGCCACGCAGGCTCGGTTCCGGAAGTCCTTCCCAGTTCACGCTTTCGGACCGGAAATTCCAGCTGCTTTCCTCTCGGCTGAAGTCGAAATCCCGGTGCAGCAGTTGCAGATTTGCGCCGATGTCCGCCGCCCGTTGCTGCAATGTGTCCGGTGGTGACGGGTCGCCGCAGATTGCCGGTCGCCCGGCGCGAAAGATTCCGCTCTTTTCAACCGCCACCTGCTCTCGGGTGGAGCCCAGGAACTCCATGTGGTCGAGATCAATAGAGCTGATGATCGACACGTCGGGGTCGAAAATATTGACTGCGTCCGTACGTCCACCCATGCCCACCTCCAGCACGGCAACGTCGACGCATCGCTGGTTGAAAGCGATCATAGCCGCCAGGGTGATGTACTCGAAATAGGTGAGTTCGACTTTTCCTCTACCTACTTCGACTTCCGCAAGCGCCGCGCAGAACTCGCTGTCCGTGACGTCGGCACCCTCGATTCTGATTCGCTCGTTGGCGCGCAATAGCGGTGGCGAACTGTAAACCCCTACTTTGTAGCCGGCGGCAGCCAGGATCGCTTCCAGTAACGCGCAGACCGAACCTTTGCCGTTGGTGCCGCCCACCGTGATGACCGGGCACAACGCCCGCAGGCGCAATGCACGCCGCACGGATTCTATACGTTCGGTTCCCATGGCCACGGAACGCGGATGGACGCGTTCAATATGGTCGAGCCACGCTGGTAGCGATCTCGGGCCTATCATGATCGGTTCCGTTGGATTGGAGAGTCACGCCTGCCATGGACGGCAGGCGCTACGGCACGGGAGTGGCAGCCACCCCCGTAGTTCGTAACCCGTAAGGTGATTTCGAGTGCTTCAGATGCTCTCTGCGGCCTGGCTGGGAACGTCGCGCTCGCCCTTGCGGCGACGAGCCTGTCGCTCCGCAGCACTCACCGTATTGGCAATCAGCATGGTCACCGTCATCGGGCCGACACCGCCCGGCACCGGCGTGATGAATGCCGCCTTCTTGGAGACGCCCTCGAAATCGACGTCTCCCACGAGCTTGCCGTTGTCCAAACGATTGATGCCGACATCGATTACCACCGCACCGCGTTTCACCATCTGCGCCACGATCAGGTTGGGCACGCCGGCCGCAACGACGAGGATATCCGCAAGAATGGTGAATTGACCGAGGTCCCGGGTTTTGACGTGACAGATGGATACCGTGGCATTCTTTCGCAGCAGCATCAGCGCCATCGGCTTACCGACAATATTGCTGGCGCCAACGATTACGACGTTTTGGCCTTCGATCGGCACTTCGGTCGATTCCAACAGCCGTTGCACACCGTACGGCGTACATGGAGGAAACACGTTCTCGGAACCGTCATCGCCGCTCTCCACGACGAGGCCGCCGACATTGTAGAGGTGAAACCCGTCGACGTCTTTGTCGGGAGAGATTGCCTCCAACAACAAACGCATGTCGAATTGCGGCGGCAGCGGCAGCTGGACGATGACGCCGTGGATGTTTGGATCTTTGTTGAGCTCTTCGATGCGTTTCAGCACTGCGGTTTGCGGCACGTCTTCGGGAAACTCGTGGGTCTCCGAATGCAAGCCCACCTCGCGGCATGCTTTCATTTTTTGCCCGACGTACACCTTGGATGCCGGGTTTGCGCCCACGATAATGACGGCCAGCCCCGGCGTAATGCCCGCTTGCTGCAGCTCATCCACACGAGGTTTCAATTCTTCCTCGCGAATTTGCTTGGAAACCGCCTTGCCATCGATCAATTTTGCTGTCATGTCTCGACCCATCTATATATATGCGTTGAATGATTTTGCATCTTGCCGCTAAGCTTTCACACCCATGAGTCCGGCGATGATGAACAAAGCGATACTGATGCCCGTGACCGCATAGCCGCCCCAATACAACACCGAGCCTGCAGCGGACGAGGCGGCACGGTTTCGCATCACACTGCCGGCCGTCGCGGCGATCGCGCCGATTACCGCCAGCGAGATGACGACCTCGCGCTGTAGCAATTGTTCCCACATTCCGATTCGCTCGTTTTCGTGTCCAACGCCAACGCGCTAGTTGTCGCCCATGCGCTTGGAATAGGCTTGCACGAAATCGGCCGCGGCTTTGCTGCCGCCTGTAAACGATTTCATCGCTTCTTCGTGCAGAATCGACATTGCCTCCATCTTGATCTGGTTCACGTGATCGCTTTCCACCAGGTCCGACAGTTTTCGCGGCCGCTCCCAATCCACTTCCAACGTCGCTCGTACGCGCGTCGGGCGGTTGGTCATGATCAACAACCGATCAGCAAGGAAAATCGCCTCGTCGATATCGGTGGTGACAAAAAAATTCGTGCGACGCGACTCTTCGAAAAGTTTTGCGTAGTACTCCCACATCAGCTCTTTGGTCATGTGGTCCAGACCACGGAACGGCTCGTCGAGAATCATGATGTGAGGGTCGTTGATCATCGCCCGAGCAAGCTCACAGCGCCGCTGCATGCCGCCCGAGAGTTGCGAGGGGAATTTATCCCGAAACCGGGTCAGGCCGACCTTGTCGAGCAGAAACTCGCACCGGTCCCGGTTTTCGCGGTTATTTTGGCCGCGCGCCTTGGGCCCATACATTACGTTTTGATACGTGCTCATCCAAGGAAACAATGCGGTTTCCTGAAATACTACGAGCCGATCTCTGCCTGGTCCCGTGATCGGCTTGTCGTCGAGCAGAATCTTGCCTCCGGTTTGCCTTTCGAAACCCGCCAACAACCGGATCAGCGTGCTCTTGCCACATCCGGATGGCCCGATCATGACCGTGAGCTTGTGGCGTTCGATCTTGAACGATGCACCTTTAACCACTTCGGTGGCGAACTGCTTGTCACCGTAGGTTTTGCTTACGTCCTCGGCGATCATCTCGCCAGCCGTGGCGCGGCTACTCCGTTCCTGTACCTTCTCTACTGCTGCGCTCATTACCTCAGTTCTCCTCAATCTCGTGGGTGCGGGACGGTCTGCCTCAGCGCGTGCGCCGCCAAGGGGTGAACCGATCGCCCAGCCAGCGGATGGCAGAGCTCGAAATATAGCCGGCGATGCCGATACTGATCATGCCGACGACAATTTGTTCGTAAGACCCACCGACGTAAGAGTTCCAGATAAAAAATCCGAGTCCGCCGCCGGACCCGCCCACGGAGTTTCCACCGCCGGATATCATTTCGGCCGCGACAACGACTTCCCACGTGATACCCATTCCGACCGCCGCACCGATGAAAATGGACGGAAGTGTACCCGGCAGAATGATACGGCGGAAAATATCCCAGCCGCTCGAGCCCATCGAACGGGCCGATTGGAAATAACGAATGTCGATAGATTTCGCGCCGCCTAATACATTGATGACGATCGTGAAAAACGCACCGAGGAAGGTTACGAATGCGATCGACATTTCCTGCGTGGGCCAGAAAATGATGGACGCTGGCACCCACGCCAGCGGGGGAATCGGTCGCAGCAACTCAAACACCGGAAACGCAGTGTCGTAGAACAACCTGCTGGAAGCCATTGCCAAACCCAGCGGAATACCGACTACCATTGCGGCCAGAAAGCCAGCGAGAACGCGGGAAAAGCTCAGCCACCAGCTCTGCCAATAGCCAACGTCGGTCAAAAGCGGACCCCACGCCAAAATCACATCTGACGGTGCTGGCACACGCCCGATCCAGGGCACCGTAAAACCGAGCCACTCAGTGGATTTCGCGCCGATTTCCCAGAGCACTAGAAACACAATTAGCGAAATTACTGCACGCCTGGGTCTGGTTCCCATGAAAAACAGAGGCTTCTTAACTTTGGCATAATTGCCGCTCAAACTCGCTGCTGTTGTACCCATCTCTGCGATTCCTTAATTTGGTTGCCGCCTTTTCAATCCCACGATTGCTCCGCGACGCGAATCTGCACGCCGCCTCAGCCTTCCTTCTCACCCGCTTCGAAGGCTTTGATCGCCTCCTCGTGCACGGCTTCCATGGTTTCGTCCATCAGCTCACGGAACCGAGGGCTGGTGAGCACGCTGTAATCACGCGGATGAGGAATGTCTACTTCCAGCGTCTTCTTCGGTTTGCAAGGACGTGTCGTCATGATGACTACACGGTGGCCGAGGAAAATCGCCTCCTCCAGGTCGTGGGTGATGAAGAAAATGGTGACCTTATTCTTGTAATAAATATCGAGCAGCGCTTCGTGCATCACCGATTTCGTCAGCGAGTCCAATGCGCGGAAAGGTTCATCCAAGAGCAATACTTTGGGATCGTTCATTAATGCCCGCACGATCTCCACGCGACGGCGAACGCCAGAAGAGATCTCGCCGGGATAACTGTTTTCAGTGCCGCTGAGCCCAGCGATCGCCATGAGGTCCCTCGCTTTTTCGTAGGCCTCTCGCTTGTTCATGGTGCCCTGCATCATCGGCCCGAACGCTACGTTTTCGAGGTTCGTCTTCCACGGAAACAGCGCGCCATTCTGGAACACAACGACTCGGTCCGGACCTGGATCTGCTTTCGGTTTGCCTTCACCGCATAGGAGTTCACCATCCAAATAGATGTTGCCATCGGAAATGCTGTGAAAGCCGGCGATTGCATTGAGCAGGGTCGTCTTGCCGCAGCCGGACGGCCCTACGATCATACAGATCTCGCCCGCCCCGATATCTAGGGAACAGCTGTCTACTGCCTTGACCGCCGTCCCCATGGGGTCATATACCTTTTCGACCTTCTCGATTCGGATTGCGCCTTTAGTTGCCATGGTCGTCTGCCGCTTCTGATCTGCTTGCCGTGGGTTCAGTTCTTCAATGACTGCGCTCATTACCGTCCTCCGATGGCCAGTTCGCGGACTCGCCATTGCATCATATAGTCGCCGGCCACACGCACCATTGCGCTGGTAACGTATCCGACTATACCCAGCGTGATCATGCCGATCACGATGGTGGGATAGCGAACCATCGTGTAAGAAGTATTGATGACATAGCCCAGGCCGAACTGTCCGGATACCATCTCGGCTGCAACAAGCGAGAACCAAGCCACGCCGACTGAGATCTGGAGGCCGGTGAACATGTAGGGCAAGGATCCAGGTATAATGACATGACGAAACACCTGCCAACGGTTTGCGCCGAGACAGGCTGCCGCACGCGGATAGGATTCATCGATCGATTCCACGCCCAACATGGTATTCAACGCCGTGGCATAGAATGAGGCCAAGGTCGTCAAGAACAGCACAGGCGATTCCAACCCCGTAAACATGATGATTGCCAGCGGCACCCACGCCAGGATCGGAATCGGGCGCAAGGTCTCAAATACCGGAAACACGTATTCGCGGAACTTCTTGGACCAACCGAGGAAGAGACCCACGGGCACACCAAGTACGGTAGCCAGTGCGAACGCAATTAGAATTCTTCGCACGCTCACCCAGATGTGAGTGTAATACTCAGGCGTGTACAGTGAGAGTCCATAGTAGGGGTCTTTGCTAGTCCACTCCTCCAGCACCTCCGCGGGGCCGGGGAGAAAGTCGAAGCGCCACCAATGGAGCACATCCGACGCGAGGTACCAGCCCCCGAATAACACCACAAATCCTACCATCATGAGGTAGGGCTTGGGACTCTGCAGCCACTTCGAAATACGGTACATGGTCAGCGACCAGCCGGTAAGCTGCGCGGTCGCAGGCGCGCGCTCGGACCCAGTTCCAGCCCTAGGGACGGTTTGCACTTCCGCCAACCAAGTCGGCACGGTAAAGTCCTCGACCACGACCTTCGCGGTACGCCCAAGCACATCGTTGAGCGCTTCCGGATCGTCCCGCAGTGCGTTCATCAGGGCATCCTGGCTGATGCGAAGCAGTTCCACATCGGTCATAGCCCTGGTCCGCGCAAGACGCCGATTCTGATTTTTGAGCAGCGCAGCCCAACCGATTACTTGGCCTTCGCCAACTTCCTTCACCAAGGTCGCCGCTTCGCTCTTGGGTCCGAGCGCATGCTCTACCTTGCCTTTGACCACAACGTACATGTCGTCGGCCTGGTCGCCCAGGTTGTAGATGGTTTCGCCTTGCTTGATCCTCTCTAATTGAGCGAGATCTGCAACTCGACCCAACATCTCATCTGAAAGGGTACTGAAAATAACGGTCTTCTTAAGCAGCGCTTTCTTCTGCTCACGACTTTGGTCATCTGAATTCATTAGCTTGCAGCCTCTGCTCCGGTGATGGACGTGCGGCTAGCCGGTATCGCCCTAGGTTGGCCTTGCCCGCCCAAGCTACGTGCATTAGATATTCCGCTGGCTGTGCTGCAACGTCTCGCCGCATGCACTCTAACCAGTTCGCGCTGAGTGCGGCGCCTCACCCGAGCCCCACATTAATGGTGCTATGCGGATGTGCCGAGGCGGGAGCAAGAGGCTCTCCCGCCTCGGCGTGCACCGAAGGTTGTATTAATCCGTCTGGCCCAACTTGATACCCATCTTTTCGGGATCTTGAGCCTTTATCTCTCCGACAGGCGGCGTAATGCCGCGCTCCTTCAAGATGTCCTGAGTGAACTGCGGCATGATTGCATCGTCACGCAGCTTATCCACCTTAATGCTCTTCACGTTATGCAGAAACGCGGTGGCGCGCTTCAAAAGTTCCATGGCGTCCGGAGTGAATGTATATGGCATGACGTTGCGAACGTCGCCACCATCCTCTGACTTCGGATACTTTCCGGCCAGAGACATCCACATGACTTCCTTGCTGAAACCCGTGGTCTGATCCGCGGCCATCTGCGCGACTTCCTCATAGTGCTTCGGATCGGCCAGATAGAGTTGAGCATCCAACTCTGCATTCATCCAACCCTTGACTACGTCAGGACGCTGCTTGATCAGATCGGCGCGCATGGCAATGAAGCCGCCGTCGTTCTCGTCTACAGCAAAACCGGTTGCTACCCGTCGAGCCAAGCCTTCCATTACCAGCTTCGAGGCGGTCGGCTCCCAGATAGCAGCGGCATCGAGTTTGCCAGCTTTGAAGCCACTGGTGATCACCTCGATGTTCTGATTTAGGTAGGCCGCGGGCTTAATGTCCATCTTCTTGAACACCGCCTGAGCGTAACGATCGGTGCACGCGCCTTTCGGCACGGCTACACGCTTGCCGTCCAGCCACTTCAATGCCTCTTTCGGATCCTTGAACTGAGGGGCGTCGTTGCGCACCAGAAAGATGTTGCACTGGTCGTGAGCGACGCCGAGCACGCCCACTAGGCGAACATCTGCCACGCGCTCTTTGGTTGTGGACACGATCGCCGGCATGTCGCCCATGTAGCCGACGTCCTGCTTACCGGCCAGCATGGCGTTGACGATAATTGCGCCCTGGAGACCGATCTGGAAATCCACTGTTGAACCTTCAGGAAGATATTTTTTCCAGAGTTCCTTGGAGCGCATTACCACGCCGGACCAAGATTGCGTGTAATACGGCTGATAGCCGACAGTCAGGTGAACGGGTTCACCCGGCTTGCCGTAGTCCTTCGCGTTGGCGCTTGCCGCAAAGCCCACTGCCGCCACGATACCCATGGTCACCGTCAGGCACCGGTTCAACCACGATGTTGCCGTATACAACTGCGACTTCTGCTTCTTCATGACATCCTCCTCGCTCGTGCTCCCGGCGGGAACAACACCTTCTTTTCTGTTTTGATATCAACGAACACGGTGCTCGCACTGCTTGCTCGCATTCGCATCAGGCGCGTTTCTCCTTTATCACTACTTCCTTTGGTCTTGCTCTCTCGCACGGCCGGTTCGTTGTCAGCGAAACGGCCACTACTCCGCTATTGGCCGCCGAATGAAGCCAAATATCGGGTAAGCAAATGAACCAGATTATTCATCACTTTGTAACCGTCAGCTGGCGCGTTTTCCAAGATCGCGCGCACTTCGGTACCGTTCAGCGCAATCATGATCGAGTCCTCTTTGCAGGTGGCGCGCGCAATGCGTCGCGGCTGACCGGAGACCAACGCGGCCCAACCGAACAATTCGCCCTTGCGGATCATGAATCCGCCCGGACTGGTGCGATCGTCGCGCCCTAGGACGAATTCGACGCGCCCACTTTCGAGGATGTAAAGGTCCTCCACCGGGTCGCCACGATCGTAAATGTTGCTCTCAGCAGCGAACTCTTCATGCCGCGCGAGCGCCGAAAGTGCCGCTTGCGACTCGTCGGAGATACCCTCGAATATTGATGCCAGTTTCAGAGCGCTCGGAACGCTCACGAAGACGTCCTTTCCCTCTACTTTGACGTTGTAATATTCGAGTGGCGCTTCGGCGAGCCCAACCGGAGCTCCATTGTTTCTGACATCCCATTGCCACAAATGTTCATGGCAGGTGAGCACGTTGCCGTCGAACAGACCCTCGCACAGACGCACTTCCTGATGGGGGCAGATGCCCTGGAAGGCGTAGAATTCACCATCGGAGTTGAGAATGAGCACCGATTTTCCGTCGAGCTCGACTTCCTTCATGCCGTTGGTGGGGACCTCGTCTGTCGTGCACACCTTGGTCATTTCCATATCGTTATCCCCTTATCCTCAAGACCCGGCAGCGGTTGCGGAGCTGCCTTGCTCCTCAATTTCGACGAATATCTTCCCGTCGTCCACGGAGATGGGATAAGGCTTCAATGGGCATTCGGCCAATCCGACCGGCTCGCCCGTATTGACCTTCCACTGCCACAAATGTTCGTGGCAGGTCAGTACGGACCCGTCATACAGCCCTTCGCAAAGCGCCACTTCCTGGTGGGGGCAAATACCGTTGTAGACGTGGTACCCATCGCTGCTATGCAGCACCAAAAGCTTGAGTCCCGCCTCGGTCTCGAACTCTTTCATGCCGTTTTCCGGCACTTCTTCAACTCGGCACAGTTGTTTCATTGAATACGCTCTCAGCTGAATTTGTCGTAACGGATTGAGTCGGTGGTCAATCTGGCTTCCAGCAAGAGCAAGCGGATCGACGCATCGACTGCCGGGGGCGGACCGGCCAAGTACGCCATGATGTTCTCGTACGCGCCTTTCATGTGACGCCCTGCCACCTCATGCACCCAACCGATATCAAACTCCAGACCAGGGTATTTGTCCTTCACTTGATCAGGCACGGTCTCCTCATGGGACAACGCAACCACAATCTTCAGGTTGTCGGAAGCTTTCGCCTTGAACCCTGCGAGTTCTTCGCCGTAGAAAAGGTCGTTGGCACTGCGTACGCCGAAGAACACATAGCCGCGATGATTGGCGAAATAGTCCTCCTGCGATGCGCGCGACAGGATGGACATGATTCCGGCGATGCCGCTGCCACCGGCAATACAAAGCAGATTCTTGTCTATAGCCGGATAAAAAGTGGCCGCACCCAAAGGGCCGAACATCTCGACTTCAACGCCGTCTGGGGACTCGTTGAACAGTTTTTCTGTCAAACCTCCGCCGGCAAGCTTCTTGACCACGAACTCGAGGTGCTTGGCGCCCCGTTCGTAGTTGACCATCGAATAGCCGCGAAACCCGTCGATCCCGGGAAATCGCAGTGAAACGAACTGGCCTGCGTCGAAGTCGGTCGGCTGGTCCAACTCGACATTGAACGACATCACATCACCGGTAAGCTTGCGGCTGTCGCGAATCGTGCCGTTGAAATGCGTTGGCACGACCGCGCCCGCGTCCATTTCAGAAAGAAATGCAGCGATTTCGATGGTAAGTTCGTCGCGAGCCGCGCATTGGCACATCAGAAACTCGCCTTGCTCGAGCTTTAGATTCTTCTTTCCAGGCGCTTCCGGCCACATCTCCTCGATATCACCGCTAATCAGTTTCGCTTTGCAAGTGCCGCAAGTGCCGGTTGCACATTCGTATGGCAGCTTGATCGCGTTGCGCAGTCCCGCGTAAAGAACCGATTCCTCCGGTTCCGTCGTGAACTGCAGCGCTCTGTTTCTTGCTTTGACCTCTACCTTCATCAGCTGCTCTTCGGTCGCGGTTCAGAAAGGAACGTGGTGGCCGATACCGAGTTGGCGGGTATCTAACTTGATGTTGCGGCTGACGAGCGTTGCGCCATTTCCGTTGAGCTTGATTTTGTCGTGCATCTTGCCGACGGCGTAAAGTTCCGTGGTGCCGCCGTCCAACGTCGTTTTGAACACTTGCAACGCCGACACGACTTCGGCCTCGTCGTTCTTGTCGTTGAAATTGACGGTGTAGATGGTCGCGTGGCGACTCAACGGCGAGCTATCGCTGTTATGACGTGGCAGCTGTTTGAACAACTGACTCATACCTGACTTGTCATGTTCCAGCCAAGTCATTTCCTTTCTGATCTCGGGCGAATATGCGGTGATCTTGTAGTGATACCCGTCGTCGCACAATTTCAGGTATTCATCAAAATTCGAGTCGTCCAAAGCCATGCACGACCGATAGACTAGGCTTTCGACTTGTTCACGGGGATTCATTGCCAAATTCTCCTCACGACTCAATTTGCAATCACGACTGCTTGATCGGTTGCGGGAGTTTTGCGCTCCCGCAACCGCATTCCGTCTCAGGCAGCTTCCGACTTCCCAGCCGGCTCGCTCGGGTTTGATGCCTTGCGGCCCATGAGGCGGCTCCATTCCGCGTAGAAATGGCGCATGCCGATTTCGTCATGGATCGTATTGCCCTCTTCGCGTCCATGAATCACCCACTTGCTGTCGGTTCCCTCCTGCATGGCGCGACCTTGACCATGAACGGCAAGAAGATCTTCATGGAGGTTGCGTCCGAAGGGACCCCAGATGGTGTTGTGGTCCCGAATACGCTCGGCGCGCTGCTCGGCGTTGTCGCTCTTCAGGCCAAGACCGCGGAATTCAATGATGACCTTGTTCGGACCCAGCGGGATTGCGGTATCCATCCGCAGTACCGAAGTGCGCAGGTTGTAGGTCATACCCGGGAACAGATCGATCAGCAGCCAACCGCCGGGAGCAAGGCCAGGCCAACCGACACCGCGCTGTGCGCTGCCTTCGTAGGCGTCGTACTTCACTTCCATCGAACCGACCGAAGCATGTCCGTTCTTGTAGCCCGTATACATACGGTCGTAATAGCCCGGCTGCATCATGCCCGTGATGCGGTTAAAGTAGTGCAAGAAGTCGTGATAGAACTCACTGTTGGTGTCGTGCCAAAGCTTGTAGTTCGTATTCACGATCGCCTTGTGATAGCTGAACACTTCGAGTTCCGGCTCCAAGGATTCTTCGAGCAGGCCCAGTGCGTCGCCGATGTATTCCTTCAGCGGCATACAGTTATCGTCGATGTTCACCCATACAAAGCCGCCGTAGCCCATGTCGCATTTGACTTCGCGTAGCGACGCATCGCCTTTGCAATAACGCTCGCCATAACCTTCGGTGCCGCGCGGGATGTCGACGCATTCGCCCTTGGTGTCGAACGACCATGAATGGAAAATGCAGGTCATGCGCTTGGCATTGCCGGCTGGATCGTAAAGAATCGTGTTTCCGCGATGAGGACAGATGTTGTAGAAAGCGCGAACCTTGTTGTCATCACCACGTACAATGATCAGGTTTTCCCCGCCGGGGTGATGGAAAGTCCGGTAGTCGAATTTGTTCGGTATCTCACTTTCGTGACAAGCGATAATCCATACTTTATTGAAGATTTTCTCCTGCTCCTCGTGGAACAGCTCTTCACTGGTATAGATTGCGGTATCCACGTAGTGGGTGTCCGGCAAATTGGGCTTCGTATGCCATTGTGTGGAATTGCGTGACATGGATGATCACCTCCTGCGAACGCGTGTCTCGGGTTAGTTTCGTGAACTCTGACGCACGTTCTGTGCCAGCCCAGAGTCCCTTCATAGGTGCCTGAATCAAATAGAAATCCCCAGAGGCCCCCGATCCCCGGAGATGTGTTGGCGGGAACTGTGTCAGTTCGACACGGCCCCGAAGAACCGAATGTTTCTGTCCGAAACATTCGGTAAGCGCGCCATCACAAAGGATTAGCGCACAAGTCCGTGCGCCCCGGCGGCCTGGGCCTGTCGCAGCCGGCCTGACCGCCACCCTAATCGTAGCGCGCTGGGGGAAATTGTGAGGGGTGATGACGGGAGGGCGAAGCAGAATCACGCGGCCGGCCGAGTTCAGCGCCGGTGCCGGCGGCGCAATTCTACGAGCCCCTCTCTAGGCATCATGCTTGCCAGCGTCATCCGGGAACAGACTGCGCGACGCCCTATGTGGACACGCCTTTCCGATCGTCGAACAGTCAAATTGAGAAATGCGCAAAGCCGGTGCTCACGGGACCCAGTGGGTTGGGCCTGAAGGGGAAAAACTACGGCAAGGGGGCAGACCTTGAAGGCGCTGACCGCCCGGCTCAGATCGTCCGCCACGGTTGCGGTGGCATACCAGCACTAGCCGTTTGCGCCGCGTGGCCGTCGAGTACCGAGACCGCGGTACGAATGCGCTCGACGTTATTGCTGATTTCTTCGCTGACTGAGCCCTGCTGTTCCGTCGCGTTGACGATTTGCAGATTCAGATCGCTGATGGCTGTCACGGCCGCCGAGATCTCCTTGAGCATTGCCCTGGCATTGATCGATCTCCTCAGTCGAAGACTGGGTTCGGCTCGCCAAAGTACGTACGTCGTCAGCCATCATGGCGAAACCGCGACCGTGCACATTGCGGACACCGACATTGCGAATGTGGAACCAATGAATGGACAAAGCTGTAGCGCGCGCCGACGACGACGACGACGACGACGACGACGACGACGACGACGAGAGAAAGAGGATAGAGTTAAATCAGCGGTGACTCGCAATCTTGGTGCGGTCGCGGGCGTAGGCAGTAACCGCGCAATGAATGGTGCCGGCGAGAGGAGTCGAACCTCCGACCTACTGATTACGAATCAGTTGCTCTACCAACTGAGCTACACCGGCATGGCGAATCGGCTGGGCACCTGCCCGAGGGAAGGCGCAGTATAAACGAAACTGAAAGCGGGGTGGAGACGGGAGGCGTCAGACGCGGCTGCGTTCGGGGCGTACGCGGATGATCACTTCCACACTGTCGGGCTCGGTGCCCGGAGGAAGCTGGGGCAGATTGTTGATTCCAACTTCGCCCACCTGGATGTCGGTCAGTTCGCCGGTATCGACGTTGTAGAAATGGTGGTGGGGGGTGGTGTTGGAATCGTAGAACACCCGGTTCGGATCTACGATCACTTCGTGCACCAATCCTTTGGCCGCGAACAGGCCCAGGGTATTGTAGACAGTGGCTTTGGAAACCACATTCCCTTTGGTATTGACGGCCGCCAGGACCTGCTCCGCGGACATGTGCTGCGGTTGCGCGAGCATCAGCTGGGCGATTTCAAGGCGCTGCTGCGTAGGCTGAATATGATGCGCCTGCAGTACCTCTGTGATCGTCTGCTTATCGAGCTGGCGATGTGCGTGTTCCTGGATCATATCGGACAGTATAGACATAAACATTAGAAGAAGTCTATGTCCGGTATTGCTTGATTTTTCAGACTATTTCACAGAATCCACAGCTTTGAACCGGCGCAGCTCGGAGCCTGTCCGTCACATTACCGTCGCCGACAAGGCGGCCCTATAGGGCTCCGGATCGACAATCGGGTCCCGACCCAACAGCAGGTCGGCGAGCAACCGTGCAGAGGCCGGCCCCAACACCACGCCATTTCGGAAATGACCGGAATTCACGTATAGCCCATTGATATTTCTAACCTTTCCGATAAATGGCACGCCGTCCGGAGAGCCGGGGCGCAGGCCGCTCCAATGACGCTCGACGGGATAGCCCGCCAGCGCGGGCACCATATCCACGGCAGCCTGGTATAAACTGCGCCGCGCCTCGTCGGTGGTCGATTTGTCGTACCCCACTCGTTCCAGGGTGCTGCCCACCAGCACATGACCGTCGCGCCGGGGAATCAGATAACGACCTTCATTTAGAATGATGTGCCTGGCCACGCCGGGCTCGGCTCGAAATACCATCATTTGCCCGCGGACAGGCTCGATCGGCAGCGCTCGGCCGATACGGCGCAACAATTCGCCGCTCCAGGCGCCGCCGGCAATGATCACCCGCTCGGCAGGGCGCACTTGGCCGGCCACCCGTACTCCGCATACGCGCCCGGATTCGATCAGCACCGATTCCACCGGCGTGTGCTCCTCGCTGCTGATGCCATGGCTCGCCAGCGCGCCGCGCAATGCCTGCACCAGACGGGGATTGCGCACTTGCGCCACCTGGGGCATCCACACGCCGACGGCATCGCCTAGCGCCAGTCCCGGCTCCAGGATTTGGCAACCTCCACTAGCAACCCGTTCGAGCTTGACATCGAATCGGCCGCTCCACGCTTCGGCATCGGTTTCGTCACCGACGTCCAGTAACAACATGCCGGAGGGCGTCCACTCGGGATCGACGCCGGACTCGGCCTCCAGTTCTCGGGCCAACGCCCGATAACGGGGTTGTCCCCAGGCGGCCAAGCGGCTGACGGCATCGCCGTAGCGCCACGGATACAACGGCGACAGGATGCCTCCGCCTGCCCACGAGGCTTCCTGACCGATCGCGCCGCGTTCGATGAGGTGCACGCGCACACCGGCGATGGCCAGTTCGCGGGCGGTCAGCATGCCGATCAGGCCGCCGCCGATGACGATGCAATCTTGCATGGTGGTGCCGATCTCGGGATGAGTTCACGGTTTCGCGACAGGAATTCGATGATAACAGACGCAACGCTTGCCGCGTCATGGGGGCCGGGGATACATCGAACACCGAGAGTTTGGCCGTTCATCGGTAAATCCCCTCGGTTCATCGGCTTTGAAATGACTTCACGGAGTGCCGAGGTTATACACAGACTCATGAAGAACCATAGCGGATTCACGATTATCGAATTGATGGTCACCCTCGCGGTCGCAGCGATTCTGGTGGCCCTGGCCGCACCGAGCTTTCGCGACATGGTGGCCAACAATCGGCTCAGTGGCAGTGCCACCGAATTGCTGGGAAGCCTGAACCTGGCGCGCGGCGAAGCTATCAAGCGCAACGGCCTGGTGACGGTCACCGCCACGAGCGGCACCACCGACTGGAGCGGCGGTTGGACGGTAAGCGCCGGTGGACAGGTCATCCGTACCTTCGAAGCCGTGGACGGCGATCAGACCATTGCAGGCACGGTGAATTCGTTGCAGTTCAATGGCCGCGGCGCCGTGGACGGAGGCGGTACACCGTCGTTCGATGTCTGCGACGGGCGCACGGGAGAAACCGGGAAGCGGATCGGCATCGCACGCACGGGGCGCGCCCAATCCGCAGACCTGACGTGCTGATGCACAGGAAAAGCGATACATGAGGAAGCTTCGCTGACATGCGCACAACCAAACAAAGCGGATTCACGCTGATCGAGGTGTTGATCACCCTGCTGATACTGTCCATCGGCTTGCTCGGCCTTGCAGGTCTGCAGATGACGGCACTGAAACTCAACGACAGCGCGGAGCGCCGCAGCCAGGCGACCATTCTCGCCTACGACATTCTCGACCGCATGCGCGCCAACCGAGTAGCCGCGGAGAGCGGCGCATACAACATCGATACCAATGCGACCTCTCCATCAGCCGCTTCCTGCGCCGGCGCGAGTTCGAACTGCAGCGCCTCCGCCATGAAAGACTACGACCTCTACGAGTGGAGCCAGGCTCTCGCGCAACGATTGCCAGGCGGCAACGGAGTGATCTCCACCAACGGCAGCACGCCGCCCACTGTCACGATTCAGGTGCAATGGAACGACGAGAAGGCCGACCGCGAGGCGGTACGCAACCGCAGCGGCACGTCGCCCGGCACCAAAAACATGCAGATCAAGGCCGTCCTATGAACAGCGCTCGTTTCCGCGATTCTTACCGTTTCCGGCGCCAACAGGGTATGACCCTGGTGGAAATCATGGTGGCGATCACCATCAGCTTGGTTTTGTTGGCGGGCATCGTGCAGGTATTTGTTGCCTCGAAGGCCACCTACCGCATGCAGGATGGTTTGTCCCGGGTTCAGGAAAACGGTCGCTACGCCATGCACTTCATCGGTCGGCGCGCAAGGGAGGCCGGGTTTCTTGCATGCTCCACCGGTGAAATGGGAACGCTGACCAACACGCTGAACAGCAATACGGACGCGCGCTGGAACTTCGATCTCTATGTCGAAGGCTACGAAGCTAGCGGTACCGGCCTTGGGGCGACCTATAACATTACCGCCACCAATCCCACCGCCAGCGGTGCTACCGCATCCGGGTGGAGTTCATCGAGCACTGCCACCGTGACCACACTGCCGAGCTATCTGCTGGGCAGTGTCGTTCCGGGTACCGACGTACTGATCGTCCGTGCCGCGGGCCCAGATACAATTAAGATCGACAAAAACAACAACAGCGCGCAGATGTTTATCGAACAAACCAGCAAGGTGGTTGGCGCTTGTTCGGATGGCAGCGACCAGATTAGTGGCCTATGTGCGGGTGATGTTGTCGTAGCCACAGATTGCACGAAGTCGCGCGTATTCCAAATAACCAACCTCCAGACTTCAGGTAGTGGCGTTTGCGCAACTGCGTCGAATTGCGCGAATGCGGTCCACTCAGGCACTTCAAGCTCGTCGTTTGTTCCTGGTAATGCCGTGAGCTCATGGGGAGGCGCCAGCGCACCGGCAGATGAGAAGTTCGATAAGGATGGGCAAATCCTGAAGATGACCACCACCGCTTACTACATCGGTGTCGGCTCCAGCGGCGCGCCGGCGTTGTACTACCGCGAAAACAACGGTAGCGCAAATGAACTGATCGACAACGTCGAGAGCATGCAAATCCTGTACGGCGAGGATACGGATGCGGCCGGATCGGCGACCTCGGGGTTACCGAACCGCTATGTAACCGCCGATGCAGTTACAGATTTTTCGAAAGTCGTCAGTATTCGCATTTCACTATTGATGCGGACCCCGGACAACGCCCGCACCAGCACCGATACAGGTACGTATATGCTGGCTGGCGCCACCGCCGCAACCGCCACGACAATCAACCCGGTTGACGATCGGCGACTGCGCCGCGTCTATACCTCGACCATCAAGCTTCGCAACATGGGGGTGCGCTAAATGAACACGCTGCACACTGCCTCCCGTCAACGCGGTGCGGTCATGGTCATCGCGCTGTTGATTCTCCTGGTGTTGACCGTGCTGGGCGTCGCCGGCATGTCGAGCACCTCCTTGGAAGAACGCATGGCGGGTAACAGCCGCGATCGCGAAATCGCATTCCAGGCCGCCGAGACCGCATTGCGCGAAGGCGAAGCCTACGTCCAATCAGCGAACTTCGCCAACTTGCCGACAGATGCGTACAACCCGGTCGCCGGCAACGATTTCAGTGCCACTTGCACCGGCGGTTTCGCCGATGGTTTATGCGCACCGTCCTCCGCCGGCACCGATGATGTCTGGAAAAACGCCGCGCTGAATGTGTGGAGCACCAACAATCGCCACCGCACGGCAACCACCGCCCTGACCTACGTCCAAAGCGCGCCCCTCTATATCATCGAATACATAGGACCGCAGGTTACAGCGCCAGAAACTGCCGTGACTTGCGCCGCGAACCCGTCGCCATGCCCGCAGATGTTTCGCATCACGGCACGCGCCGTAGGTGGAACCACGAACGCGCGGGTCATGTTGCAGTCTGTGTACAAAAAGAGTCCCTGACGGAACAGCCGAAGGATACGCAGCTATGAACAGGAACAAAATCTTTGCTTCGCTGGTTATTGGCTTCACCGCGCTTGGGATGTGTGCCGGAGCGGCTGCCATGCAAGCCACCGGCCAACAAGCACCGTCGTTGAGCACCAATGAACGACATATAAGCGCCGAATTGATTTCACTTAATGCCGAGCAGATCGTCACCACGGCAGGTTCTTTTACTTTGGAAAACGTCACCGTGGATGACCGTCGCAGTTACCAAGAACGTACTAATGGCGATGTGAAGAACCGAGCGAAAGTGGACCTGACGTTTTACGGCGAGCATTTGCGCCGTGTGACGATTTATTGATTGACACCGGAATTGGAGATACCCCATGCGCCTCATGCTGAAAGCTGTGCTCAAAAAAATCACTGCTACGGCACTCTACAGCGCGGCATTCGGCACGATCGTGCTCTGCTCGTTGCCGGCGCCGGCGGTGGCGGACGGCTTGTTGAGCGACTATGCGGCGACCCCGCCGCTGCTGTCCGCCGCTGGCGACAAACCCAACGTACTGGTGGTTCTCGACAATTCCAACAGCATGGACGAAAACGCCGCCGGGCAGGCCGTGGGCAGCGACAAGGTCAGCAGCAAATCCGAGGTCGCTCGAAGCGCGGTGAAGAGCTTGATCTCGACGTTCAACGGCAAGATTCGTATGGGGCTCATGGCGTATCAGCAAGATACTATGAGCGCCTACAAATTACATAATTCGTTTTATGACGTAAGCTTCGATTCGACCTCCTACGACAGCACGTTCACGGGCGCAAGGGACGCGACGACAAAGCGGTACCGGGAACCAAAGCCATCACCTGCCGGGGAGTACGTGTATTACAATGTCGCACTTCCCTTTTATTCGAACACCAACCAGGGAACCGCCTATTGCTATTCAACGACGGCCGATTTCGATAACGGTAGCGAGGTTGCAGCGCCTTCGGGTAATCCGAGCGGCGGTGGCCCATGGGACAGTTACCGCTGTTTCAGTGCCAAGACTGGCGCGAGCGACACACTGCCCGCCAGTACCAGCTCAAGCGATGAATCCACGGAGGGCTGGAGCAGTTATTACGCCAGCTATACGTTTTTTCCTACTGACAGCGACTACGCCCAGAGCATCCTCGACTTCGGTCGCTTCATGGCCTGGAAATACGTGGGCGATACTTGGTTCGTAAATACTTCGCCGGGGAAAGGCTACCTGCATATCCCAATTGCCGACCTGGATGCGACGCAGACGGCTAAGCTCAATACCAAACTGGGTACGTCCCAATTCAGTTCCAACAAACCGACGGACGCCAACTATCCGCTGCAAAATGCCGGCTTGACGCCACTAGCAGGCACCTTGGAAACCGCAAACACTTATTTCACGGGCGGAACGCTTGCCGGGTCAGAGGGCGGACCTGCGTCGGCAGTTCCGACCAATTCTTGCGGGTCCGCGGACTACGTGGTGCTCGTGACCGATGGCTTGCCATCCACCGACGATACCGGAAATGCCTACTCGACCACCCAGGCCGGCATTAACGACGTAGCCGCCAAGGCGGCGACTCTTGCTGGCAATGGAATCAAAGTATACGTGGTGGGTTTTGCACTTCCCTCCACTGTGAACCAAACTCTGCTGGATCAGATTGCGGCTGCCGGAGGCACCACACAGGCCTATTACGCCACGAACACGGCTACATTGAATGCGGCGCTGGGCTCCATTTTCCAGAACATCATGGCCCGCACATCGTCAGCCAGTAATGCCGCAGTTGTATCCAACAATAATGCCGGCGAAGGCGCACTATACCAGGCGCTCTACAATCCGGAGCTTACCCGCAACAATGCCACCACCGGCGTGAGCAGTACCGTCAGCTGGACCGGGCTGCTGCATGCCGTATTTGTCGACTCCTATGGTTATTTGCGTGAGGACAGCAACGGCAATCACCAGTTGGACAATTACGCGACCGATAAGATCATCAGCCTCAAGTACGATTCGACCCTGGGCCGCACTATGCTGAATCGCTATACGAGCGGTTCCGCGTCGACGCCCACCAGCGTTACGTTCTCATCTCAGGCCGAACTTGACGATCTCATACCGATTTGGGATGCGCGCGACGCGCTGGCCGGACTGGACAACAGCACCATTGTCAATCAACGTGCATACGGCACGGCAGTGTCGAACACAGCCGCAAGCCGTTACATCTTCACGTGGATCGACGACACCAGCACCTCTCCCGGAAGCGGCACCATCGGCGCTGTGGATTCGAGTGAGGTGTTGGACTTCACCGCATCCGCCTTGGCCAGCGAGTACCAGTATTTGGGCGTTAATACATCAAGCGCGGCACAGAATATAGTGGACTTCGTGCGCGGTAAGGAAGGCATCACCGGATTCCGTTCACGTAGCATCGATTATGACGGCGACGGTATAAACGAGGTTCTGCGTCTGGGCGACATCGTGCACTCCACTCCTGTCGTGGTCGGTATTCCGAACGATGGATACGACCTGCTCAATGGCGATTACACCTACACCACTTTCCGCAATCATTATAAAGACCGGCGTCAGGTCACATATGTAGGTGCCAATGACGGCATGTTGCACGCCTTCAACGGCGGCTTCTGGGATAACGTCAACAAGCGGTTCCTCACCACCAACGGCACTGAAACCGCACATCCGTTGGGCGCCGAATTATGGGGCTACGTCCCGCAGGCGTTGCTACCGCATTTGCAATGGCTGACGGACCCCAACTACCAGCACGTTTACTATGTAGACGGTGCACCGTTGGTGTTCGATGCGAATATCTTCACTGCGGATACCGACCATCCTGGCGGGTGGGGCACCGTGTTGGTTGTAGGGATGCGCTTTGGCGGCGGCCCGTTCACCGTGGACTCGGATGGCGATGGTGCGGTGGTGCCTGGAACGGACCAAACGCTGCGTTCGTCCTACGTGGTGATGGATATCACCAATCCGGAAGTTGCGCCGACGCTTATTGCGGAAATCAGCGATTCAAGCCTTGGCTTTACGACGAGCAAACCGACCGTGGTCAAAGAGCGCGCTCCGAGTTCTAGTGGCAGCTGGGCTTCGCCTAGCGTGAACCATTGGTATCTGGTCTTCGGCTCCGGTCCAGATACCCTAAGTAGCGCCACCAGCACCCAAACCGCAAAGGTTTATGCGTACCAATTGGACGTGGGCAGCCGCGGCATAGTCAGCGGCTACGGCCCCTACGATCTCGGCATCAGCAACTCATTTGTCGGTGATATGTCCACCGCCGACTGGAACACCGACTTCCTAGACGACGGAGTTTATTTCGGTACGGTCGGGCTGACGTCGTCGTCACCTCCGACCGAAACCGGGCGTCTGATGCGCTTCAATCTCGATACCACCACTGCGGCCTCGGGCGGCTCGCCCTGGTCCGGCGCGGGTGTAGGCGACCTTCTCACACCGAGTCAACCGTTCGTGTCGGCACCCACGTTCGCGAGCGATCCGACCGGACGCAACTGGGTATTCGCCGGCACCGGCCGGTTGTTCGTGACTGCTGACAACTTGACCACACAACAGCAATCGTTCTACGGAGTGATGGAGCCGGTCGACGCATTCGGGGATCGCACCTGGGCGGCCGTCACACTGTCGAACCTGCGCGATACAACCAACATCGATGTATACACCGACAGCAGCATCAGCCCGACCACGTTGACCACGTTGTCTGGAACGGCGATCGCTAGTTTCACAGATCTTAAAGCGGACATCGTGGACAGAGGCGGGTGGAAGCTCGATTTCGCACCCGGTAACGCGGCAACGCCCATAACAGCCAGCGAACGAAGCTTGAGCTCGCCGGCGCGTATTGCAAAGAACCTGCTGTTCACCAGTTATACGCCAAGTTCCGACTCCTGTAGTCCGGAAGGTACCAGCGCGTTTTGGGCGGTGAATTACCTCACCGGCACGGGATCTCCGTACGCGGCGATCGGCACGAGTACCGTGGTAAACGCCGCCGGTGCGTACGCCGCGGTCAGAACAGTCGACCTGGGGTTAGGTCTGACCTCCACTCCCTTGATTCACCGCGGTTCCGGCCAATCCAGCTCCGGTAACGGAGGAACCGCACTATTCAATAGCAGCGGGAGCACTGGCGGCGGGGGTAACGCTGGGGTTTTGTTATCCGGATCGACCGGCGGCATTAATGAGGGCACGTTAACTCTGGAAGGCGTGACCGGCGGCCGTCAGTCCTGGCGTGAGCTGGAATTGCAGTAACGGTGCAAAGACGAGGTAACGACGTGAATAAACTGGCAAACAATCAACGGGGATTCACGCTGATCGAAGTCATGATCGTGGTGGTGATCATCGCGATCCTGGCCATGATCGCCTATCCGTCCTATCAATCGCAGGTTCGCAAAACCCGCCGCGCCGACGCGAAGAGCGCATTGACTACCGCTGCGGCGGCCCAGGAACGTTGGTTCACTGAGAACAGTCAATATTCCTTGACGCAGAGCGATGTCGCGCCGACCACGACCGAGAATGGGTACTATGGAATCGCGATGACCAACCCAACATCACCCAGTAGCTGCGGCACCGGCGGCAAATATTGTTTTAAAATTACCGCCACCGCGACCGGTGACCAGCTCAACGACACGAACTGCAAAACGTTCTCAATCACGCAGACCGGGGCGAAAACCTCGACCGATTCCAGCGGCGCCGCCAGCACCGGCTGCTGGTAACGGGCACAGGGATCAACCCAACGCCCGTTGCAAAGCCTTGGGCAACGAAAACGTGACATTCTCCGGGCGACCTGCGTGCTCAGTCACCACGGACGCGCCGCGCGCTTGTAATGCAGCGACCACCTGCTCCACCAGGACTTCCGGTGCTGATGCGCCGGCGGTCACGCCGATTCGTGCCCGTCCTGTGAGCCATTCATCCTGAATGTGGTCGGCACCGTCGATTAAATGCGCAGGCACGCCCTGCTGTTCGGCAAGTTCCCGCAAACGATTGGAGTTGGAACTGGTCGTGGACCCCACCACCAGCACGGCGTCGCAATGTCGGGCGAGTTCTTTGACCGCGTCCTGGCGGTTTTGAGTGGCGTAACAGATGTCGTTTTTCTTGGGGCCTTCAATCTCGGGAAACCGCTCTCGCAGGGCGTCGATGACCCGCGCAGTGTCGTCCATCGATAAAGTCGTTTGCGTGACGAATGCCAGGCGTTCGGGCGCTTTCACCTGCAGGCTGTCGACGTCAGCAACGCTTTCGACCAGATAGATCCCGCCGCGCTCGCTTCGATACTGCCCCATGGTGCCTTCGACTTCAGGATGTCCCGCATGCCCGATTAGCACGGCCTCGCGGCCTTCCCGAGCGTAACGGGCGACTTCGAGATGCACCTTGGTCACCAGCGGGCAGGTGGCATCGAATACCTTCAACCCCCGCTGCCGCGCTTCCTCCTGCACGGCCTGCGAAACGCCGTGAGCGCTGAAGATCACCGTGGCGTCTTCCGGCACCTCATCGAGCTCATCGACGAATACCGCGCCCAAGCGGCGCAGTCGATCCACCACGAAGGTGTTGTGTACCACTTCGTGACGCACGTAGATCGGTGCACCGAATATCTCCAGCGCCCGCTCCACGATCTCGATGGCGCGGTCGACGCCGGCGCAAAACCCGCGGGGATTGGCGAGCAAAACCTGCATGCAATGATTCCTGATCTGCGAAGTACGTGTAAGGAATGTTGGCGAATTCTATTCGCCCTGTCCATCCGCCGGAGGCTGTACTTCCCGTATTTCCACTTCGAAAGTAAGTTCGTGACCGGCGAGAGGATGATTCAGGTCGACTGTGATCGAGTCGGTGTCCACGGCACGTATGGCGCCGGGGACTTCGTCGCCGGCAGGTGTCTCGAAAGCAATCAACAGGCCCGGCGCCAATTCCATACCCTCCGGGAAATCACTGCGGGGCAGCGTCTGCACGGCTTCGTCGGCGCGCTCGCCGAAACCCGACAGCTCCGGGCCGATGCGAACGGTTTCGTGGTCACCGGGCGCCATACCGAGCAGCGCCATCTCCAGCCCGCTGCTCAGAGAGCCATCGCCCATGACGAACTCCAGGTCGTCGCCATCGCCGGTGCTATCCACCTCGGTGCCGTCTTCCAGACGCAGCGAAAATCGCAGTCGTACGCGGCTGCCCGGTTGAATCGACGTTTGATTATCTGCCATTGCGGTTCCAAATTACCGGGTCGATCGTCGTGGCGCGCACAGCGTGCCTCATGGAATCGAAAATATCTCACCTGCCAATCGATAAGTCCGGTGGAGCGCCGTTACGCGGTCGAGCGGTCTACTGCCCGGTCCAGACCCTAGGGGCATTGACGCAATCTGCACCCAACCCGTTACCCTGTATTGCAGCAACGGGGCGCGCAGATCCGGTATCGTTCCTGGCCACGCAACGCGGCGCCTCGTGCCCTATGAATGCTGACGCCAATTCACGGTTTGGCGGTGCGGCCGTTGCCGAACAAGCCGTCGATAATCAAGACCGCAACGCCCACGGTGATCGCCGAATCCGCGACATTGAACGTCGGCCAATGCCAGTGACCGACATAGACATCCAGGAAATCGATCACGTGGCCGTATACCAAGCGGTCGATCACATTGCCCAAAGCGCCGCCCACAACCAGTGCCAGTGCCGCAGCGGTCCAGCGCTGGCCTGGCGGCAGTCGGTACATCCAAACCGTGATGACGGTCGTGACGACCAAGGCCAAGACCACGAAAAACCAGCGCTGCCAACCGCCCGCGTCGCTCAAAAAACTGAACGCAGCTCCCGGATTGTAAGACAGCATGAGATTGAAAAACGGCACGATCGCCACCGGGTCGCGATACGTCAGCATCGTTTCCGCCAGGACTTTCGTAAACTGGTCCAGCCCGATCACCAGCACAGACAGCCACAACCATTTCAGCACGCGATCAATCTCCAGACTTTCGCCCTCGGAACCATCAGGCGTAGCGCCGCAATTCGCCGGAGCCGGCCACGTTTGTCACACAGCGTCCGCACAACTCCGGATGTTCGGCATGCGCTCCGACGTCTGGCCGGTGGTGCCAGCAGCGTACGCATTTGGCATGCGCTGAAGGCCGTACCGCGACCCAAACTTCATCACCGCCGGTGAGAGTGAAATGCACGCTTTCGTCCGGGCGTTCGGTTTCACGATGGATCCGTGCATCGGATGTAATCAGCACGAAACGCAGTTCGTCTTCGAGGAGCGCGAGCTTGGCGAACAATTCCTGGCCGCAATAGAGATCGACTTCCGCATCCAGACCGGCGCCGATGCCGCCCGCGACCCGCAACCGCTCCAGCTCCTTGCCCACCACTTCGCGCACTTCCAAGACTTCGTCCCAGAACGTTGCGTTCATGGGCTCCTCGTCGTCGACCGCGAACAGACCGCCGTAGTACTCCTCCAGCAGCACCGTGTCGCCTCGTTCGCCGGGGATGTGCGTCCAGATTTCTTCCGCCGTGAAACTGATGATCGGCGCCATCCAGCGCACCATCGCTTCGGCGATATGGTACATGGCACTTTGGGTAGAACGCCGGGCAACGCTGTCGGCCTGCGTGGTGTACTGGCGATCTTTGATAACGTCAAGATAGAAGCCGCCCAAGTCCACGGCGCAAAAGTTGTGCAGACGCTGATAGATCTGATGGAACTGATAGGCATCGTAGGCGGCAATGATCTGTTCCTGGACTTGCCGGGCACGATCCACGGCCCATCGATCGAGCGCCAGCATTTCCGACGCCGGCAGCAGATCCCGCTGCGGCTCGAAGCCGCTCAAATTGGCGAGCAGAAAGCGGGTGGTATTGCGAATGCGGCGATAGGAATCCGCGATGCGCTTGAGAATCTCATCCGAAACGCTCATTTCCCCGCGATAATCCGTCGCAGAGACCCATAGCCGCAGAATATCGGCGCCCAACGTGTTGACCACCTTTTGTGGCGCCACCACGTTGCCGCGGGATTTCGACATCTTCATACCCTTGGCATCCACCGTGAAACCATGGGTCAGCACACCACGATAGGGCGCGACACCGCGCATTGCGGTCGAGGTCAACAAAGAGGACTGGAACCAGCCGCGGTGTTGATCGGAACCTTCGAGATACAAATCTGCCGGGAACGCCAGCTCCGGACGCCGGTCCAACACCGCGTAGTGGGTAACGCCGGAATCAAACCAAACATCCAGCGTGTCGGTGACTTTGACGAACTCGCCGGCATCGTCGCCCAGCAGCTTGGCCGGGTCGAGTTCAAACCAGGCATCGACGCCCTCTTCCTCGATACGCTGCGCCACCTGCTCGATCAGCGTCGCGGTATCCGGGTGCGGTTCACCGCTGTCGCGATGGACGAACAGCGCGATGGGTACGCCCCAAGTGCGCTGTCGCGATACACACCAGTCAGGGCGATTGGCGATCATGCCCTCGATCCGTGCCTGGCCCCAGTCGGGCATCCAGCGCACGTCTTTGATCTCCGCCAAAGCAGTCTCGCGCAACCCATTCTGATCCATACTGATGAACCACTGCGGCGTCGCCCGGAAAATGATCGGTGTCTTGTGACGCCAGCAGTGTGGATAACTGTGGTGGAGCTTGGCCTCGTGCACCAGCTTGTTGCGGGTCTTGAGCGTTTCGATCACCTGGTCGTTGGCCGCGAACACGTGCATGCCGGCGAACAGCGGCGTCCCGGCAACGAACTTGCCGTCGGCGCCCACCGGATTGTCCACCTCCAGGTGATAGCGAATGCCGACCACGTAGTCGTCCTGACCGTGACCCGGTGCCGTGTGCACCGCACCGGTACCAGCATCGGTGGTTACATGGTCGCCGAGCACGATCGGCACTTCGCGGTCATAAAACGGGTGTGCAAGTTTGAGGCCTTCCAAATCGGCGCCTTTACAATAACCGACTACTTCGTATTCCTCGATGCCATAGCGCAGCATCGCGTCTTTCAGCAGCGCATCCGCCAACAGCAGACGTTCCGGCCCGTGCTCGTGCACACCGTCGCATTGCACCACGACGTAATCCAACTGCGGATTAAGTGCCACTGCCTGATTCGCCGGCAGCGTCCACGGCGTCGTGGTCCAGATCACCGCGGAAATGGGACCGCTGCCGGTGTGTCCCTGAACGCGATTGCAGCGCGCCAAGAGAGCCTCCTGGTCCAATACTTCGAAACGCACGTCGATCGCCGGCGAAGTCCGGTCTTCGTATTCGACCTCCGCTTCTGCCAATGCCGAACCGCAATCGATACACCAGTGCACGGGCTTGGAGCCTTTGTGCAAATGGCCGCGGGCAATCACCTGCCCCAATGCCCTGACGATGTCAGCTTCGAAACGGTAATCCATTGTCAAATACGGTCGATCCCAGTCGCCGATCACGCCCAAGCGTTTGAAGTCTTCACGCTGACGGTCCACCTGCTTGGCAGCGTAATCCCGACATGCCTTGCGGAACGTGCGCGCATCCACCTTGACACCGGCTTTGCCGACCTTCTTCTCGACGTTCAATTCGATCGGCAGACCGTGGCAGTCCCATCCCGGCACGTACGGCGCATCGTAGCCGGCGAGCATCTTCGCTTTGACGATCACATCCTTGAGAATCTTGTTCACCGCGTGGCCGATATGAATCTCGCCGTTGGCATAGGGCGGCCCGTCGTGGAGGACGAATTTGTCGCGTCCGGCCCGGGCTTGCCGCAGACGCGCGTACAAATCCATCTGCTGCCAACGCTTGAGCGTCTCCGGCTCACGATTGGCGAGGTTGGCCTTCATAGGAAAGCCGGTACGGGGTAGGTTGAGCGTTTGCTTGTAATCCGCCACTGTCATCTCACGCTTGGTAGTCTGCAATCGGGATTGCTCCCCGGCACCCGGGCACCGCGGAACAACAATCGTATTCGAGTCGCGCGCGCCGGCGCCGCGAAATCACTCACGAGCGCCCGAAATAATCGCGGGCAGCCCGTGCGTCCAACAGAATCTGCTGCTTGAGCGCTTCGAAAGAATCGAATCGACGCTCGTCCCGGATGCGCTGCAGGAAATCCACGTGTACGTAGCGACCGTAGATGTCCTGTGAAAAATCCAACAGATGCACTTCCAGCAGGCTGCGGGTGCCATCGACCGTGGGTCGATTGCCGACATTCGCGACACCCGGCAATGGCTCCGGGTCCAAACCGAAGACTTCCACTGCATATACACCTTGCAGCGGCGTACTGCGCCGATGAAGGTGCAGATTCGCGGTAGGGAAACCGATGGTACGCCCACGTTGGTCGCCGCGGGCCACGCGCCCGCTCATTCTATAAGGCCGGCCCAGCAATTGTTCGGCGCGGCTCAAATCGCCGCTCGCCAGCGCTTCGCGCACCCGCGTACTGCTCACCCGCTCGCCGTCGATGCGAAAGGTGTGCATGTTGACCACGGGAAAACCGTGCTCCACCCCGGCGGCTGCCAGCATGGCGAAATCGCCGCGGCGCTGGTGGCCGAAATGAAAATCGTCGCCCACCACCAAATAGCGCGCGCCCAGACCGCCGATCAGAATGCGGTCGATGAACGTTTCCGCGGACACATGGGAAAAGCTTTCGTCAAAACGAATGCATAACACCCGATCGACCGCGTAGCGGTTCAAAGCCTGCAACTTTTCCCGGAACCGGGTCAGCCGAGGTGGCGCCCGGTCGGGTGCGAAAAACTCCTGGGGCTGGGGTTCGAAAGTAATCACCACCGCCGGCAGCCGCGACTCCGCACCCTTTTGCGCCAACTGTCCCAATACCGCCTGGTGACCGAGGTGGACGCCATCGAAATTCCCGATAGTTGCCACGCAACCCTGGTGCCTGGGACGAAGATTGTGTGCGCCGCGGATGAGTTCCATGGATCGTGTGCCGCTAAAAGTTCGCGATTATAAAGCACTTGCGGTCGCGCCCATAGGGCGATCCATCAACGGCGATGAAAGAACCCCGGCCGCAGCCCCACGGCGAGGAGTGTCGCGAAATACACCGCGATTCCGGCGCCGACCAAGCCCGCCAAATGCAGCGCGCGCTGCAACGCATGCCACTGCAGCCACTGCGCCATCGAACCGCGCAGCCACATCAACACCGCGACCATCGCGACGGCGGCCAGCGTCACCCGCAACAGCAACGCAGGCCAACCGGGAGCGGCACGCCAGATTTTTTCCCGGCGCAAGCTGAGCCACAACAAGCCGGAATTGATGAACGCGGAGATCGCCGTCGCCACGGCCAATCCCACATGGGGCGCTTCGTAGCCCGCCCGCACCAGAGGCACTACTAACGCCAGGTTCAGGCCCATGTTGGACAACATTGCGATCACGCCGATGCGCACCGGAGTGCGCGTGTTCTGCCGCGCATAGAAACCGGGCGCCAGCACCTTGACCATCAAAAACCCCAGCAAACCAACGCTGTACGCAGTTAGGGCAAGTGATGACATGCGCGCATCATGATCGCCGAATTCGCCATACTGGAACAACGTCGTCAGGATGGGCGCCGACAGCACGAACAATCCCAGAGTCGCCGGTACACCGACCACGATCACCATGCGCATGGCCCAGTCGAGCGTCTTGCTGAACTGAGCGACATCCTTTTCCGCATGCCGCTGCGAAAGACTCGGCAGGATGACGGTCCCCAGCGCAATACCAAACACCCCGAGCGGAAACTCCAACAACCGGTCGGCATAAAACAGCCAACTGACGCTACCGGTGACCAGAAACGACGCGATCAGGGTGTCGAACAATATATTCACCTGCGCCACCGAGGAACCGAACAGCGCCGGCATCATCAGCCGCAGGATGGTTCGCACGCCCGGGTGGTGCCAGCCCCAACGGGGCCGGGGCATCATTCCCAGTGCCCGCAGAAACGGCAACTGGAAACCCAGCTGAATGACACCGGCCACCAGAATCGCCCACGCCAGCGCGGTGATGGGTTCGGCCAGCAACGGCGACAGCCAGATCGCGCCGGAGATGATGGCGAGATTCAGCAGCACGGGGGTGAAGGCCGGCACCCAGAAGCGGCCGTAGGTATTGAGGGTGGCGCCCGCCAGAGCGGTCAGGGATATAAACAGAATGTACGGGAACGTGATCCGCAACATGCTGCTGGCCAGTTCCCACTGGGTAGCCTTGGCGGAAAAGCCGGGCGCGAACGCCAGTATCAGCAGCGGCGCAGCGATAACACCGATGAGCGTGACCAGGAACAACGCCGCACCCAGGGTTCCGGTTACCCGATCCACCAGTTCCCTGACCTCCGCCTCATCGCCGCGGTTCTTGTACTCGGTCAGCACCGGTACAAACGCTTGCGAGAACGCGCCCTCGGCGAACAACCGGCGCAACATATTGGGAATACGGTTGGCGACGAAGAAGGCGTCGGTCGCGGCGCCGGCGCCGAAATAGCGCGCCACCACCATATCCCGCAGAAAGCCGAGGATACGTGACAGCAGGGTCATGGCCCCGACCGTGGCCGTGGAACGCAGCAGACGCGGGCTCACAAGCGCACGGTTCCGTGAGGACAGGGTATTTGACGCCGGTTTGCGGTCATGACAGGCTGCGAATCCATGAAATTCGCTACTATACCCGAGCACCGGCGCGGACACAGCAAGCCACGGTAATAGTTAGAGAAAATCTGTTGACCTCGGAAGCCGCGAGCGCCTTTCCCGCTTGACAAGCGGCGCTTGAGCCAGCATGATACGCAGCTTTCCGGATTCCCCAGACCCCGGACAATCAGATTCTCAGGAGCAGGACTTTGGCTAATACGGCACAGGCGAAAAAGCGCGTCCGCCAAGCGGAAAAAGGTCGCCAGCGCAACGCGGCGGCGCGTTCCATGATGCGCACCTACATCAAGAAAGTCGTCAAGGCAGTCGGCAGCGGCGACAAAGCCGCAGCGGAACAAGCCTACCAGACCGCCGTTCCCGTGATCGACCGGATGGCCCGCAAGGGACTCATCCACAAGAACAAAGCTGCGCGCCATAAGAGTCGTCTGAACCATCACATTCGCGCCATGCAGGGCTGATTCCGACCTGCGGCGGCGACAAAAAAGCCGGTCGATGACCGGCTTTTTTGTGCCTGCCGATCGCAGCAACGCACACGAGACCGCCTCTTTGCGCATGGGATCATGAAACGCGCTGGGCAAAGGCCCACGGCTCCGCCCGATCTTAGTTTTTCACGCCCTTTGCGGTGATTTGCCGGACCGCGGCGGTTCAGAGCAGCACGAAATCGTCGCGGTGAATCAGCTCCGGCTCGTCGACATAACCGAGCAACTGCTCGATCCGGTCCGAAGGCTGGCCCATGATACGGCGCGCTTCCTCGGCACTGTAATTCACCAATCCACGGGCGACCTCGGTGCCGTCAGGCGCCGTGCAGGCAACCAACTCGCCGCGCTCGAAGTCGCCCTCCACGCCGACCACGCCCACCGGCAGGAGACTGCGCCCCGCCTCGCGCAGCACCCGCACGGCGCCGCTGTCCAGTTGCAGTCGGCCGCCCACCTTGAGTTGGCCGGCAAGCCACTGCTTGCGGGCGGCGAGCGGTTCTTTTGCCGCACCCAGCACGGTGCCGACCGCCTCGCCTGCCGCCACCGACTGCAACACTCCCGGCCGGCGGCCGGAAGTGATGATGGTCGAGGTACCGGAACGGCCCGCCCGAGCCGCCGCCCGAACCTTGGTGATCATCCCGCCTCGCCCCAGGACCCCGCCTGTCGCCCCGGCCATGGCCTCGAGGGCAGGGTCGCCCGCACGCCCCTCCGCCACCAGACTTGCCCCGGGGTTGCCGCGCGGATCGGCGTCATACAGGCCTTCCTGATCGGTGAGGATGACCAGCAGATCCGCCTCCACCAGGTTGGCCACCAGCGCCGCCAGAGTGTCGTTGTCGCCGAAGCGGATCTCCTCGGTGGCGACGGTGTCGTTTTCGTTGACCACCGGCACCACGCCGAGGCGAAGGAGGGTCCGCAACGTGCTGCGGGCATTGAGGTAGCGCGAGCGGTCGGC
This sequence comes from uncultured Gammaproteobacteria bacterium, assembly GCA_963762165.1. GTDB lineage: Bacteria > Pseudomonadota > Gammaproteobacteria > JASBUN01 > JASBUN01 > CAVXJN01. Next base: position 88,909 of record CAVXJN010000004.1, on the reverse strand, counting down.
CAAATCTTCGTGGGTGAGCAGCACCTGGGCCGTGTGCAGACCGTGAGCCTGGAAGCAGGATTCATATGCCTGCACCAGGCCCATTTGTCCTACCGCCGCCGCAGCCTGAAGTTCGTGAATTGCGTGGGGGCGGCGCGACCACCCGAGTCGGTTCATACCTTCTGCGACCGCGCCCGATGAAACCAGGATCAGTTCCAGGCCCTGCAAGCGCAGCTGCGACAGTTGCTGCACCCAGGCATCAATGGCGGCGCGATCCAGGCCGCGGCCGTCGTTGGTCAGCAGCGCGCTGCCAATCTTGACTATCCAACGCCGAGAACGCCCCAACTCCTGCCGTGACTTCATAGGATTTCGAACACCAGACCGAATAACCCGGATACTACAACAGTTCGCGCCAGCACCCTATGCGCTAAGGGACAGGTTGATCCGCGACCGCGGCGTCGCGCTGGGAATCTTCCAAATGAGTCATGATGCGCGCGCAAAGTTCGCGGGTGCCTTCGCCGGAAGCGGCGACGATCTGAAACACCGGACCGCGCCAATCCAATCGCGCGACGATGTCGGCGCAATGGGCAGCTCGTTCCTGCTCTGGAATTAGATCGAGCTTGTTCAACACCAGCCATCGGTCCCGCTCGGCCAGGTCCGGATTGAAGTGGGCCAGTTCCGCAGTCGCCGTTTGCGCAGCCGCCACAGGATCGCTGCCGTCCGGCGGCGCCACATCCAGCACGTGCAGCAGTAGGCGGGTGCGGGAAAGGTGGCGCAGAAAACGGATTCCCAGGCCGGCGCCCTGGGCCGCACCTTCAATCAGCCCCGGGATATCGGCCATCACGAAACTGCGTTCGGAACCGACGCTGACCACACCAAGATTCGGATAAAGGGTGGTAAAGGGGTAATCCGCGACCTTGGGGCGCGCCGCGGAAACCGCCCGGATCAACGTGGATTTGCCCGCATTCGGAAGGCCCAGCAGCCCGACATCCGCCAGCAGTTTCAGTTCCAGGCGCAGTTCGCGCTGCTCGCCAGGCGTGCCGGGCGTAGACTGACGCGGCGCCCGATTGGTGCTGCTTTTGTAGCGTGCGTTCCCGATCCCGTGAAAACCGCCGCGGGCGATCAGCAGACGCTGATCCTTGCCGACCACGTCGCCGATCAATTCTCCGGTTTCCTTGTCGTATACCACCGTGCCGACCGGCACCGGAATCGACAGATCCTCGCCGCTCTTGCCGGTTCGGTTCTGGCCCATGCCCTTTTGGCCGCGCTCGGCTTGGAAGCGGCGCTTGAAACGGAAGTCCGCCAATGTGTTCAGACCCTCGACGCCAAGCAGATAGATGCTGCCGCCGTCGCCGCCGTCACCACCGTCGGGGCCGCCGAAAGGCACGTATTTTTCACGCCGGAAGCTGACGCAGCCGCCGCCGCCGTCACCGGCGGTTACGCGGATGGTTGCCTCATCGATGAACTTCATAGCGCTACCCGAAACGAGGGGAAGACCCAACAAAAAAGCCCCGTACCGGACGGGGCTTCTTGACCGACCATCTTGGCGCGACCGGTGCCGTTAAATGGCCTCGATGCGAACGAATTTGCGACCGTCGCGGCCACGGGTTTCGAACACCACCCGGCCATCGGCTTTCGCAAACAAGGTGTGGTCTTTGCCGCAACCCACGTTCACACCTGGATGGAAACGGGTGCCCCGCTGGCGCACGATGATGCTGCCTGCGGAAATTGTCTCGCCGCCGAAGCGCTTGACGCCCAGACGTTTGGAAACGGAATCGCGGCCGTTACGGGTACTGCCGCCTGCCTTCTTATGTGCCATTGCTGTGCTACCTCAATACCGAATGATTCAACCGGCGCTGATACCGGTAATTTCAACTTCCGTATAATTCTGGCGATGCCCGGTTTTCTTGTCGAAGTGTTTACGGCGCCGAAACTTGATGATTTCGATCTTGTCGCCGCGGCCGTGCGCCTTGACGGTCGCAGTCACCTTGCCACCGCTCAAAAACGGCGCGCCGATTTTGACGTTGTCACCGTCGGCCACCATCAGCACGGAATCGAATTCCACGGCGGCGCCTTCGTCAGCTTGCAGAGTTTCCACCCGCAAGGTGTCACCTTGGCTGACCCGATACTGCTTGCCCCCGGTCTTGATCACGGCGTACATGGTTTACTCCAAAATTCATTAATTCGGACGGACCCGATAAAGACCGGCGATTTTAGCCCCATCACTGGGCAACGGTCAACGGATTCGACTGTTTTTCGCTGGATTGAGGCCCCGCCGCCGCGTAGAATACCCGGCTCAAGCTAGGCTCGACGCAGTCTCGATCGCAATCAGGCGCCCTTCCAGCATGTCGTTGACGCAACAGCAAAACCCAATTGAACTTCCGGCAATACGAGAACTCATCGCCGATGACATGGAACAGGTCGACGCCCTGATCCGTCGGGCCCTGCACTCCGATGTCGCCCTGATCGACCAACTCAGCCATTACATCGTCAACAGCGGCGGCAAGCGGATCCGGCCGATGATCGTGCTGCTGTCGGCTGCGGCCTGCGGCTATCAAGGCCGGCGTCACCTCGATCTGGCGGCAATTATCGAATTCATTCACACCGCCACCCTGTTGCACGACGACGTGGTGGATGCATCGGAATTGCGTCGCGGCCATGAGACCGCCAATGCCATCTGGGGCAACGAAGCCAGCGTCCTGGTCGGCGACTTTCTATATTCCCGCGCATTCCAGATGATGGTCGACGTTGGCAGCATGCGCATCATGCAAGTGTTGGCCAACGCCACCAATACCATCGCCGAAGGCGAAGTCATGCAGCTGCTCAACTGCAACGACCCGGAGACCAGCGAAACGCGCTACCTGGAGGTGATCTACTGCAAGACTGCGAAGTTGTTCGAGGCGGGGGCGCAGATTGCCGCAATCCTGGCTGAACTGCCGGACGAGCAGGAGCGGGCGATGGCGGACTATGGACGTCACTTGGGCGTAGCGTTTCAGCTCATCGACGACGTCCTGGATTACAGCGCTTCCTCCGCGGATACCGGCAAGAACATCGGCGATGATCTGGCCGAAGGCAAGCCGACGCTACCCTTGATCTATGCCATGACCAAGGGCAATGAAGCGCAACGCCAGGTGGTGCGCGAGGCCATCGAAAACGGCGGCCGGGAGCGTATTGCTGCAGTTACCGACGCCATTGAATCGACCGGCGCCATCGCGTACACTGCGCAGCTCGCCAGCGCGGAGGCTCAGCGGGCCCAGGAAGCGGTTTCCGGGCTTCCACCCTCTTCCTATCGCGACGCGCTGACAGCGCTGGCGGCGTTCTCGGTCAATCGCAGCTTCTGACCGCAACGCAGGCTTCTGACTGAAGTCCATCGCCTATCTTCATATATACGGGGTGTAGCTCAGCCTGGTAGAGCACTGCCTTCGGGAGGCAGGGGCCGGAGGTTCGAATCCTCTCACCCCGACCATCACTGGCCAAGGGCGCTCCCGTCGCCCGCCGCGACATCACCTGTAGTTCCTTATTTTTCAGCTAGATACGCACCGATTTCGGAAACAGCGCGGAGACCGCTCGGCGGCCGCCTAAAGTTCCGCCCTAGCTATGTCGCTAAACAGGCATGGGAAGCGCGGTCCGCCACGGCGGCCCGCCGTCATGGGCGAACCGCCAGCGGGCTGAAAATTTTGAAGATACTGATTGCCGACGATCACGCTTTGTTCCGCGAGGGATTGCGCTACGTACTTCGCGCGCTGGATCCACACGTGGTGGTGCTGGAAGCGGCAAGCGCCGCACAGGCCATGCAAACGGCCGCACGGGAACAGCAGATCGACCTGGTGCTCTTGGATCTGGCGATGCCAGGACTGGACGGATTCGCCGGACTCGACATGATGCGCGAACGTTTTCCCGATATCCCCGTGGTCGTGGTGTCGGCGTCAGAAGAACCTCGCGACGTACGCCGCGCCCTCGACGCCGAGGCGTCCGGCTTCATCCCGAAATCGATGTCCGGCGCTGAAATGGTGTGCGCACTGCGCGCCGTTTTGGCCGGCCACGTCTATGTCCCGAAAACCATCGCCGGGCTCGAAGACGATCACGACAGCCAGGATTGCCGTCTGACGCCCCGTCAATTGCAAGTCCTGGAACTGATGTGCGAGGGTCTGTCCAACAAAGAAATCGCACAGCGCCTGGGCATGGCAGAAGGCACGGTAAAAATCCACGTCACCGCGATCCTACGGGCCATGAACGCTTCCAACCGCACTCACGCCGTCATCCTCGCGGCGCAGATGGGTCTCACCAGCGCCCATACCGCTTGACGCGACGGTTGCCACGCCAATTCCATCAGGGTCGCGGCATCGTGAATCGATCAATCGTTCCTTCCGGTCAACGCGCCACGTGCACGAGAAACGCGCGCAAACGCCCCGGACTCGCCGGCTTCTGCATCAACCGATAACCGCGCTCCCCGATTCGCCCCTGTTGCGCCAAGCCCGTATCGCCGGTCAATATCAACGCCGGTATCGGTTTGCCGTGCAGGTCTTCCAGCGCCGCAAGCACCTCGACGCCGGTGCAGCCTTCCCGCAACCGGTAATCCGCGATAACGCAATCGATCCCCTCGGCATCCTGGAACGCCTGGCGCGCAGAGGCCAGTGCATCGGCACACCGTACTGCGCAGCCCCAGCCCTGCAACAGCGCCTGGGTCGCCTCGCGGTTGGTGGCATCATCATCGATCACCAGCACGGTCAGTCCCGCCAATGACGCATTCGATGCCGCCGGAATTCGCTGCATCACGCGCGCGGCTTCGGCTGCCCGCGGCACATTGACTCGAAACACCGAACCGACGCCCGGCTCCGAGTCGACCGTTACCTGGTGGCCGAGCATCACCGCCAAGCGCTGGACGATTGCCAGGCCAAGGCCTAGTCCCTTATTGCGGTCGCGCTCGGGATTTTGCAGTTGCACATATTCGGCAAAAATCTGGCCGAGATCGTCCGCTGCGATTCCAACGCCGGTATCGCGCACGGCGAGGCATACCCTCTTGGGCTCAATTTCAAGTGTGACATGAACGTGGCCGCGTTCCGTGTAGCGAATGGCATTTGCTACCAGATTGCGCAGCATGCGTTCCAGCAGCGCCGGATCTGTGCGCACGGACACGTCTGCGGCCGGCTCGATCGCGAACTCCAGGCCTTTTGCCGATGCCTGTGGGCGGTAGTCGTTTTCCAACCGATCGAGAATGTTTTGCAGGCGCACGTCGTCCCATTGGGGTTGCAAGGCGCCGGCGTCCAGCTTGGAAATGTCCAATAGCGAATTGAACAAACTTTCCAGCGCAGCCACGGATGCCATGATGTTGTCGACGATCTTGCGAACTTCCGGATAGCGGATACGTTCGCTCAAAGCCGCCGAAAACAGGCTCAATGCGTGCAGAGGTTGGCGCAGGTCGTGGCTGGCTGCGGCGAGGAACTTCGATTTGGCGATGTTCGCCTGCTCGGCGGATTCCTTTTGCAATCGCAGGTCATCCACCAGCAACTGGTTCTGTGCCCGCAACGCAAACCACGACCGCAACGTGTCACGAAGAGTGTAACCGAGCAGTGCCATGGCAAGCGCCATCATCGCGCCGGTGGCGGACATCACAAGATGGGGGGCATCGCCTTCAACAGCCAGGCGCAGCAGCAGAGGAATCACCGCCAAGGCGAGAAACAACGCGTACAATCGCGCGAATGCCGCCAGCACCAGGAGAGCGACAGCGGCAACGGTAAAGATGATCACGGTCAGCATGGCCTGGTGCAAGGCGCTGTCCGAGTACAACATCAATCCCGCGGCACCCCACACCACGGCAACCGCGGCAACGCTGGAGACGAACAACACATACTGACCGCCATGGACCCGCCGGCCCCACCATACGGCACTGGCGTGAAGCACCGCCGCCAATGCCGCGGCAACCAGCCACGGCACCAGCAACCGCTGCGGCACCGCGTTCCAAAGCGCGGCGCCTGCCAGTACAGCGGCGCCAACATGGCTGAGGGTCAGCGCCGAAGCATAGCGCAGAGCCAATTCGGCCGCTGCGGTGGAAAAGCGCAACGCACTCTGGGGCTGGTTCATCTGTTGCCGTGTATTCAACCGGTGACCGGGTTCGCGCAAACGAGCCCGCCGCGCAGTCCGTGCCGCGCAGGGCCGGACATTTTTGCTTCGGCGAGCCTAACACAACCGCGCCCGGGCCCGAACGTGCCTCACGGCATTATTTATCGTAGGGCGGTTCGGCGCTGATCTTGTGAATACTCAAATCGGCGCCGCGGAATTCGTGTTCCCGGTCCAGCCGAATGCCAACCAGCAATTTTAAAAATCCGTACACGACCAGGCCACCGATCAGCGCGACCACAACGCCGACCAGGGTCCCCGCCAACTGCGCCATGAAAGTCACGCCGCCGACACCGCCCAGACTCGCCAACCCGAAGATGCCCGCTGCAATGCCGCCCCACGCACCACACAAGCCATGCAGCGGCCAAACGCCCAAGACATCGTCGATCCGCCAGCGGTTCTGGGTCCACGTGAAAGCCAGTACGAATAGCGCACCGGCGATCAGTCCGGTCACCAACGCGCCAACGGGATGCATGAGATCTGAACCCGCGCACACCGCAACCAGTCCGGCGAGCGGGCCGTTGTGAATGAAACCGGGATCGTTACGACCCGCCACCAAGGCTGCCAGCGTGCCGCCAACCATCGCCATCAGGGAATTCACGGCCACCAGCCCACTGATGGCCCCGATTTTCTGCGCCGACATGACGTTGAACCCGAACCAACCCACGGTCAGGATCCAAGCGCCCAGCGCCAAAAACGGAATGCTGGACGGCGGATGGGCATACATTTCGCCGTTGGGTCCGTATCGACCATGCCGATGGCCGAGCAACAGCACCGCCCCAAGCGCGATCCAACCGCCCATGGCATGGACCACCACCGAGCCGGCGAAGTCGTGAAACGGCGCCCCGAAACGGGATTCCATCATGGTCTGGAACCCCCAATTGCCGTTCCACACCAGGCCTTCGAAGGTCGGGTACACCAAACCGACCAGGAAAGCAGTGGCGACCAGTTGCGGATAGAATCTCGCCCGCTCGGCAATGCCACCGGATACAATGGCCGGAATCGCTGCTGCAAAAGTGAGCAGAAAAAAGAACTTCACCAGGGCATAGCCATTATCCAGAGACAAGGCCTTTGCACCGGCGAAGAAATCGACGCCATAGGCCAGACTGTATCCGACAAAAAAATAAGCTAACGTGGAGACGCCGAAGTCGGTGATGATCTTTACCAGGGCGTTGACTTGATTCTTCTTGCGAACTGTCCCGACTTCGAGAAATGCAAAGCCGGCGTGCATCGCCAAAACCATGATCGCGCCCATGAGCACAAACAAAACGTTGCTGCCCGACTGTAAATCCGCCATTTCTGCTCCCAATGCACCGTCGTTGGTCTCTGGAAGAGAAATGCACAAAATATGCCCATAATAAAGCCGTTATTAATCAATTTCTTGCGACATTCGTGTTTGAATTCGGTGCGATCGGCTGCACAGCTTTGGTGCTCCTTATCAGTGAACGCTCTAATTTGGTGCGCATGACCCGAAGTGAGGCACCACTTGGTTTCTTCGCCACGGTTCATGCGTAGCAGGATGAAAACGATGGATTCTCTCTCGGAAAACCAACGGCGTTTGCAGCACTGGGTACACCGCCTGAGCGAGCAGGAGATGCCCGCCTTCGCCCATACCGCACGCGTCATTTCCGATGACGCCGGCCGTGACGACCGCAGCGCGGCCGAACTCGCGCGAGTCATTTTGCAGGACGCATCCATGACCACCCGCCTGCTGCGGGTCGCCAACAGCATCATCCATAACCCCGGCCGCAACCAGATCAATACCGTCAGCCGGTCCATCGTCGTCCTGGGATTCCAAGTCGTACGCAACCTGTGCCTCTCCATCGCCATCATCGACACCATGGTCGAGGGCGAAAATCGAGCCAGGGTGCTGGAAGAGATGGCCCACGCATTTCACGCCGCGGTACAGGCGCGCGGCATCGCGGAGAAGCGGCGCGACAAATCGCCGGAAGAAATCTTCATCGCCGCATTATTGGTCAATCTCGGCCATATGGCGTTCTGGTGTTTCGCCGAAAAAGTTGATCCGGACGCTGCGATGCGACTGCGCCAGGCGATCGAACACAACGGCTCCGATCGGGCCAAGGCCGAGCGCGATGCGCTGGGCTTCACGCTCGAGGAACTCACCCTGGCACTCAATCGCGAGTGGCACCTCAGCAACCTGTTGGACTTGGCGTTGAGCGACGACAGCGGCCACGACCCACGGGTGAGTAACGTCGCACTCGGCCACCAGATCGCCTCTCGCGCAGTCGAGGGTTGGGAAAGCGCACCGATGGCCAAAGTGTTCGAGCGTGCCGCAGAGTCTCTGTATTTGCCGCGCGAGCAAGTAATCAAACTGATCCACCAAAACGCGCACGATGCAGCTGCCACGATGGCAAATCTCGGCGCTCGCAAAGCCGGTGCGCTGATTCCTCGCCCGAGCGATTCCGCTGAACTTGCGCCGGACCAAACTGCGCCGGCAGAGCATAAGCGAGAGCAGTTTTTGCAACCCGATCGCGAACTGCAACTGAGCATACTCGGCGAACTTTCGCAGTTGCTGGCCGAGGAAAAACCGGCCATCACATTGCTTCTGGAAATGGTATTGGAAGGTATTTACCGCGGCGTAGGAATGGACCGCACATTGATCGCCTTGTTGAGCACGGATCGCAGCAGCATCCGCGCCAAGCAGGTTCTGGGCTGGGACCGGCAGGTACTCAGCCAGTTGTTTCATTTTCAGTTATCGAAGCCGCCGCGGCACATCATGGATCACGTGATCGAAATGCGGCGTCCCCTCTGGGTCAAACAACCAGCGTCGCGCGAACTCGCCGATCTCGTCACACCGGAAATCAAACGTCTGGCGGATAGTGCAGAGTTCTTCGTCATGCCGTTGGAAATCCAAGGCAAGGTGATCGGACTCCTTTATGCCGATCGCCATCCAAGCCGCCGCCCTCTGGATGAAAACAGCTACAGCGGCTTTCGCCTGTTCGGGCAACAGGCCAACCTGGGGCTGTCATTTTTGAAGGCTCGATGACGACTCTAATTCGAATCAGCCATCTCCGCTCTCGGAGTCGACTTGCAACCGTAGTTGTTTTTCGATCAGGCGGACGTCGACCGAACCCCCTCGGCCGATGCCTTCGCAGCGCTTGGATTCGGCGTGCCACGACCCACGCGAGCGCAGCACTTCGGGCCAGTACGGGTAGGTGCGGCATTGAATAGGGCGCACCGCGTATATCGTGCACCGAAGGTTGGAATCCAGAAATACGCAGCGACCACCTTGCAGACGAATTCCCCGCCCGGAGCCGTGATCCAGACGCACCTGATAACGACGTCGAAACCAATCCCGGGAGATCCCCAAATGCACGCGAATGCGCTCGGCCTCTCCGTCGCTGACGTGAATGAAGTCGTCTTCGGCGCCGAAACAGCACCTGCCGCAACCTGTGCATTGAAAACGGATCGCGCTCAACTGATGATACATTCGATCAACTCAATCCATTTTGTTGCGCTTGATGGCATCCCACGCCGCATCCATTCGCTCGAGGCTTGCATCCTGGACGCGCTCGCCTTCGGCGCGCAAACATTGCTCCATGGCTTGGAAGCGCTGCTCAAATTTTCGGTTCGCCGATCGTAAGGCAGTTTCGGCGTCAACTCCGAGGTGGCGCGCAAAATTCACGCAGGCAAACAACAGATCACCGATTTCTTCCTGGATACGGCGCGCATCGCCCGCGGGCAATTCCGCCCGGCACTCCGCCATTTCTTCCTCGATCTTCGCCAACGGCCCCTCCACATCGGGCCAGTCGAATCCGACTCTCTGAGCGCGGCGCTGCAGCTTCTGCGCCCGCGACAAGGATGGCAACGTAAGACTGACGCCGGCCAGGGCGCCGGCGTCAGCGCCGGCTTTGGCGTCGCGCTCGGCAGCTTTGTGCGCCTCCCACGCCTGATTCTGCGCCGTAGCATCGGCAATTGGCTGTTCGGCGAACACGTGAGGATGTCGACGCACCAGCTTGTCGGCGATGCCGGTCGCGACGGCGGCAAAATTAAAGCGCCCCTGCTCAGCCCCCAACTGCGCATAGAACACAACCTGAAACAGCAGGTCGCCCAGCTCGTCGCGCAGATCACAATAATCGCCGCGTTCGATGGCATCTGCCACTTCGTAGGCTTCTTCGAGGGTATGCGGCACCAAGGAATCAAAGTCCTGATCGCGGTCCCAGGGACATCCGTTCTCCGGATCCCGCAAACGCTGCATGATGTCCAACAGCCGCTGCATTGCTTCCATACGTCGCTTTACTCCTTGGCGACCTGCGCGAGTGCGAGAGCTGGCGGTAAATCCGGCAGATTCACCACCATCGCAGCACCCTGCAACCGCTCTGAAGCTTCAATATCGAGGCGGCCTTCGTACGCAAGAACGATATCGCGCACCACCGCCAAGCCGATGCCGTGCCCCGCCACGGCTTCATCTGCGCGGGCGCCGCGTTGCAACACGCGTCCGCGCTCGGCAGGCGCGATGCCCGGGCCGTCATCTTCGACTCGAATGGTTACCCCGCCAAATCCGAGATCGCCGGCGGCGCGCGCCGAGACCAATACTTGCGAACGCGCCCACTTGTATGCGTTGTCCATGAGATTGCCGAGAATCTCCAGCAGATCGCCTTCGCTGATGCGCACCTCGAGCCCTGGATCGATCTCGACCGAACACTCGATCGCCCGCTCGCGATTGACCTTATCCAAGGTCGCGCGCATTCGTTCTACTGGCGGCAGCAACGCAATCGGGCTGGCCAGGCTGACCGGCGCCGCCGCGACCGAGCGCTGCAGCTGATAATCGACGATCTGGCTCATGCGCGCCACCTGCTCACGCACCAGCGGCGCCAGTGCACCATCCCCTTCGCTGGCACTGCGCAAAACGGCTAGTGGTGTTTTGAGACTATGGGCAAGGTCGCTGAGCGTATTGCGGTAGCGCTCCTGGCGGGATCGTTCGAAGGCCACGAAAGTATTGATGCTTTCAGTAAGCCCGCGCAGCTCGCGTGGATAAGAGCCGCTCAAGCGCTGCCGCCGTCCGGAACGGACATCGTCGAGGTCGCGCGCAGCGCCGCGCAACGGCGCCAGACCCCAACGCAGCAACGCCGCCAGTACCGCCAGCAGAATCACGCCGACCGCCACGAACCATCCCCACAGGCTGCGGCGAAAACCGGCGACCTGATGGCGATAGTTGCTCAGGTCTTCACTAACCTGGAAAGTGTAGCGCGCCGTGTCGGCGGCCTCGCCCTGCCAAACCACCACGAATGCCAAGCCGAAAAACCCTTGGCCATGGCTGACCAAACGTTCGAACACCGCCCGTCCCGGTTCGCCTGCGGACGCAAAAGCCGGCTGCACGCCAAGTATCGAGGCGGACTGCCAGATGACTTCGCCGGTGCCATTCAAAACCCGCGCATACAGGCCGGAACCAGGTGTCGAAAACCGCGCCTCCGGCAAACTCGCCGGCACGCTCAAGTTACCGGAGGCGTCCCGGTCCGCAGCGGCCAGCAGGGCGTAAATATGCGCTTGCAATCGGTCTCGAACGGCCGTCTGGGCGCTGACGCGAAACGCGCTGTCGAGCGCTGTGCCCGTCAACCCTAAAAAAACGATGAGTGTTGCACCGGTGGCAAGCAACAGGCGCCGATTCAGTGAGATCATTGCGTCGCATCGCGGGGGATCGCGAATCGATAACCACGGCCACGCAACGTTTCGATGGGATTCAGTTGTGCCGCTGGATCGAGCTTGCGTCGTAAACGACCTATGAATACTTCCAATACGTTGCTGTCGCGATCGAAATCCTGCTCGTAGATGTGATCGGTGAGTTCCGTCTTGGACACGACTTCACCCGCGCGGAGCATCAGGTATTCCAGCACTTTGTACTCATAGGCAGTAAGCTCGATGGAATTCTGATCGACGCTGACTTGCTGCGCGGTCATATCCAATTCCACCGGGCCGCAACGCAATACCGATTGCGTCCATCCGCCGCTGCGTCGCACCAGGGCCCGCAACCGCGCCACCAGTTCTTCCAGTTGGAAAGGCTTGACCAGGTAATCATCAGCGCCGGCCTCGAGTCCTTCGACCTTTTCCTGCCAGCGCCCGCGGGCGGTCAAAATCAATACCGGAAAAGCGCGGCCAGCGGAGCGCCACTGACGGATGACCTCGATGCCGGACAGTTTCGGCAGACCGACATCGACCACGGCGACGTCGTACTCGTATTCGGTCCCCTGGAACAACCCCTCGGCGCCATCGGCAGCGACGTCGACGGTGAAGTTGTGTTGCCCGAGCTGGACACGCAACTGTTCGCGCAGATCCGGCTCATCCTCCACTACCAACGCCCGCACTGCATACCCCTCAACGTACTCGGCCGGTGATGGCATCGACGGTAATCACCCGCACGACCCCACGCGGAGTCAACAGCTTTACGCGAACCACCGGTCTACCGCCATCGGTTGCACGTTCGGCGGCCAGTACGCGTCCACCCACTTCCCGCTGCGCAATCCGTGCGGCATCGCCGACACTGATCTGTCGGTCGGCGACGTGCTGCAGGGCAGGCGGAGCGGAGAGCGACCTGAGCGCTGCGCCATGCGGCGCCGCGTAAGCAGCGCCGGCGCTCATGACGATCATTACGAACAACAGGCCACGCATGGACGAACTCCGCAGGTTCAAAACCGACAGTTACCTTTTATATCGGCCGCAGGCCGCAGGTGCAACCGGCGCGCTTTCGGGTTCAGCGCACCGGCGCGACATCGACCGCTACGCGCACCCGGCGCCCCGGATCGTGATCCATCTCGGTGACATAGTGGCGGCCGTGGTAACGGTAACTGACTTCGTATCCGACCACCCGACGCTCTTCACTGTAATCGACTACGTCGCGGCAGACGTTTTCAGTGGAAACCCACTCACGACCCCGGTAGTCGCGCTGGCGCATGTCGTTGCCGATCGACGCGCCAAGCAACGCACCTGCCACTGTGGCGATGTCCCGTCCACGGCCGTTGCCGATCTGATGACCCACGGCGCCGCCCAGAATGCCACCCACCACCAGAGGAGTCGCCGAGCGGCCGCCGCGATCACGATGGATCACATCCTCTTGCCAGCATTCCTGGCGAGGACGGTTGACCCGCACCGTGCGGTAAATCGGTTTGACGTGTTCGACTTTGGCATAGTCGTAATAATCGTCCCGGTCGCCGCGGTAGCGGTCCTGGGGAAACGCCGCGCTACTGGCGCCCATTGCCAGCAGCCCGACAAACACCGTGGAAATTAGCTTGTTCATGGTTTGCTCCTTTCGGCCGTGGCCGTACCGATCTTGTGACCGTGGAGCCAAGATACGTGGCGATGGCTGAATCGGTGCTGAACAGCAGTTGGCCGGCGGAATATTTCTGGTACACTGAAAAAAGACAGGGTCCTGGAGGAAGCAATGCTGACCGCCGCCAAGAACACCGACGATCGTCGCATACAATCTCATCATCTGATCGACGATTTGGTATCCACCCGCACTGAGATGCTGACGCTGTATACCAAGTTGGCAGGCAAGAAGCCGTTTTCCGACAAAGAAACGGTCGCGGATCTGCTGCAGGAGTTCTGCCAGATCATGGTGGACTACACGGCTAGCGCCCATTTTCGGCTGTACCGCTTCCTGGACGAGAAGATCGAACGCCGCCGCGGCGTGCTACGAATAGCCGAAGTGATCTACCCGCGCGTGATCCAGACCACCGAAGCAATCGTTGACTTCAACGACCGCTACGATGACGCCAACACCGCATACGATCCGACACGTTTGGAACACGACCTCTCCTGGCTGGGAGAACGGCTTGCCGAGCGCATCGATCTGGAAGATCAGCTGATCGAAGTGCTGACCGCCCCGCGACGCGTCATTCTGCAAGAGCAACCGCTCGATTCCTGATCCTCGCCACAACGAAAAACGGGCGCTCCAGGGCGCCCGTCGATCGGTTTCAGTGCCTACGCCATCCTCATATCAGGCGGCATCGTCATTCTGCTGCTCGGCATCGTCCTCGGGCGCACCCTGCCAGAGCATTTCGTACCCCAGTTCGTAGGTATCGGTGCAAAACTCTGCGAGCTTGTCGAATTTTTCCTTGAACACGTGATCGGCATGGGAACGCTCGTGCTGATCGAACGACTGCCAATAGGTCACGATCGCGAGGTGCTCCTCCGTGGACTTCGACGAACCGACTGATCCTTCATCGGAAATGAAGCCGCTGTATTTGTACACTTGGCCACCGATGAAACCACCCTTGTCGTCGCCATAGGTGTTCTTGACGACGTTGCACATCTCGCCCAGGGCCAATTCGACATCCTCATCGCTTACGCCGGGCTTCAGCTTGACGACATTGAACAGCATTACACTACCGAAAGGTATAGTCAGCGGATGAAACATGATGGTCCTCCTCAGGTCGAATCTGCGAATCTGCGCACCACCGGCGAACCCGGTATCCCAAATATTGCCTATGCGCATATTAGATATCTCTAATCTAGGTAATCCTATCGATTCGGTCAAGTATTATTCTGGAAAATCTTATAGGCCTATCAACCGATCGAAGGCAAATCCTACCCGGATTCGAAAAAATTCGATGCAGTAACGCGTATCGGCGCTCAGAAGCGCCGATATTCTCAATTAATACTGGTACTTACGCTATTATTCGGGCTTTTTCCTGAATAACCCGGATTGCTCGATGGGAATGACCACGTCCTGCTTGGCTCGTGGCTCGTCGATGAAATGGGGGCGCTTATCCATGGACCGGCCGCTTTCTTCGGCGAGTTCCTGCTCCCGATCGGAGATCAACACCAGACAATCCCGCATTGCACGAATCGTCTTGTCGTGCAGCGGGTGGCGCATGCCAGGTGGCGTTGCCGTGTCCTTGATCACATCGGTCAGTACTTTCTTGACCGCATGCAGAATCTGTTCTTCTTTGGAAGCGCTTGCGTCCGACATGGCAGATCTCCTGGCTGACCCGAATACCCGAGTCTGGCGGGAGCCAAAGTGTACTACAGCGCCCCGCGCAGCGACCAGCGTCCAGCTATCCATCGATAAGGTGTGGTTTACGTCAGCCGCCGTTCAATCAGCGCACCGGAAGCCCGTATACTTTCCGTCATCTGCCGCCAGTGCGACCGAGTCCATGCCCTACTTCGTATACAAGGTCTTCAGCAATAAAACCCTCGAGCCCGTCGATGTCCACGACAAGTACCGGGAAGCGAAATTGCGCACCCGGGAGTTGCGCGCCGAAAGGTTCCCGCGGATGCCGATTTCACGTACCGCTTGATTTATGCGCGGCACGAAACGGAAGCCGTGCGCCTGCTCACCCAAAAGCGCGAACCCCGGCCGCTGGGCGAAGACAGCTGACGATTCGCGCCGTGGCGCCGGCGCCCGGCCCCCGCAGAGACCGGACGCGCGCGCGTCTCAGTTACCGTATTCGATGTGAATGCGATACCGGGGCTCGTCGCGACGATGGTCGCGGTAATCCGCGATGTGCAGCCGTAACGGGTACGCTCCCAACGGCGGTGCTCGTATCGCTCCGTGGTGGCGATGGTAACTGCGGCGGTGATCGTGGCGACGACTCGTGACGGCGATCCGCTGCGCGATAGTCGCGGTCGTAACCGCCGACTCGGTAGATCACCGTAGCCCGCTCGTGAGCGGCGTGGGCCGGCGCAGAGGCCGCAAGCCCAAGACCTGCCAGCAGACTCAGTGCGAGTCAATGTGCGTCGTGCATTCATGGTACACCTCCATTCATGAGCGTCATGCTCGTTTTCACGATTTGCACATTACGCCGCCGACACTGAACAGGAACTGAACCCGAACGGCCTTCGATCTCACCAATGGATGAGCAGGAATTCAAAGAAATATACGACGCCGTCAATGATCGACGCTGCGTATTCGAGAAAGCCGCGCTGACGCGCATGTTTGCTTGCGAGAAACTGATACGCATGAACATCGCGGAGCGCGAAGCGGCCGGTTGCTCAAATGGCGCGGCTCAGAACCAATGCAGCGAGTGCTTGAACGCCTGCGCCGAAGCGCGGCGTTCAGCCTGAAATTGACTCACGTCTCGGGTCCGCTGCCACACGCGAAGGAACTAAAGGTTCAATGTGGTGGGTTGCTCGGATTGCAGCGCAACCTCGAGCCCGACGACCAATGCCGGCGGTGTTGCCAACATTTTCGGCTTGATTGAGGCTGCCAAACATCACGTACGGCGATCTCGCTGCACTGCCGTTTCAGGAGATCGTCAAATCCGTCACCGCATTCCAGGGCACGGCGGCCGCGACGCAGATCCTAACGGGCCGTCTGCGCTGCCGCAACATGCGGCCAACATTTGCTTGGGCCAAGCGCGTCTACCAGCCGCCGGCCGTTCAAACGCGCGCCAACCATAATCGCGCGCGCAGACCGATCTCGGTGGTATAACCCACCTCAACGAACCTAATTCTGTCCTTTCCGATCAATGATGAAACTGGCCGGGCACGCCCGTCACCCCAAAGCGCCGGGCAATGTCCCCGTCTGGTCGTTCACGACCGGATAGTCGCAATCCGTGTTGTCCATGTACGCGGCCAGTTCTTTTGCGCTCGCCCGACTGCATGGCGATGGTCAGCACCTGATGATCTCCGGCCAGCGACTCGATCGTCGATTGTTCAGCGCGGCAGATGGGACACCACGTTGCCCAAAAGTGAATCAGCAATGGCTTACCGCGATAACTTTCCAGTTCAGTACTGGCGAGCCATCGAGCAACCGCGCGCCAACTCATCGGCGCTGCCCGCTCGCAGCTTCGCGCGTGCGATACCAATTCACGCCAAACAAAATCGCCACGATCAAGCACGCTTCGATCAACCACCTCGCCCAGCGGCCAGGCCTGGTTTGCGCGCCGGATTTGGAAGCCGATGGACTCATCGCTCACCGTGCTCGATGCGAAGAGCGACCGTGCGTGCCATGGCGACAACGCCCGAATCCATTTACGATTACGGCCGCGGTCGACTCCACGCCTGAATCGATGTTCACCTGCAGCCAGCCGCTGATTTTTTTCTCAGTCAACCAACCCGTGGCCGCGGGCCATCCTCTCTCCCCGTAAAACCGGCTCGACCATCGTGCGCGCCGCGAACAACTCGCGACCACCGCCATTGCTTCCATGCCGCTCATGTGTCGCCGCCTCACGATGGCCCCCTGTCCGGTTCACAAATAACGCCAACCGCCCGACTCGTTGCTTTCATGCGTACGTTCTCCGCGTAGCCGCGCGTGTTGCGGACCGCACTCGAACAAGGACTCGAAATTGCGCCGCTTCTCCGCCTTGTCACGCTGCTGACATCAATTCGCGGTAGATTCGAATGCGCCGCTACTGAAAACGGATACAACTGCATGAACGTCCTTTCGCCCCATCGATCCTACGCCCATTCCGATTTGCGCGCCGAAATCAACTACCTCGAAAAACGTCTCGTCGAGATGGGCTCTGCCGGAGATTGCGCTTACGAACGCGCCCTGGCAAAAGCGTTCGTCGACCTTATCACCGAGCGGCGTCGGTTGCTGACGCAGATCGACGCCCCATTGTAGGCGGCAGTTGCGGAAAGCGCAGCGATTGCACGCGCCAACGTCGTGCGTTCGCATGCAATATCATGCAAGACGGGCCCCCAAAGGTTCGGGATCGACCCGCTGCCCCGGGATTCAACACCCAGGGCAACTCACTGCAATCCTCGCGCAATCGGTGGCTATGCCCGTATACGATTGCCCGCGCTGCGGGAAATAGGCTGCGAAGTCGACTGTGCCGTTCGCGTGCCGGCAGCACACAATCACCATGTATCACCACGAGCGTGCCCCCGGGAAGCTCGACCTCCGCCACCGACTTCAGCGTCTGCAACCGATTCCGTTCACGCGCCGCCCATTTGTCCGCCGTATCGTTGTTGCCTAGCACCGCAAACACTTCGCCGGATTTCGGACATAGCGCCGCCAGCACTGAGGCACCGCCGATATCACCCGCATGCACAGCGTAATCACACTCTTTGACGACGTTCATGACGCGAGGATCTAGACATCCATGGGTGTCAGAAACCACGGCGACTGTGCAGGTACTTGCCATACTCTTCCGTCATTCCTGCGGCATTCAAGTGCTAAACCCTAACACGACGCCGGGCCTCGCCAGCGCGCTTTGTGCCGCTCGCACACCATGCAATAATCCTCGACGGGCCGATCATCTCCAATCCTCAGAATTTTACCATGAGCGTCACCGATTCAAGGGAAGATCAAATCGTCGCCGCGCACTCCAAGTTGATCGTCGCGGTCGCGCATGCATGTCGCGATCCCAGTCGACGCAGCGAGTTGGAGCCCGTGCTGCAGACCTTACAGCAGTATGGAGAAGGCGCGTTGGCTCGCGCACTACGGGCGATACTCGACGGCCGCCGCGACGAAGCGTTGCTGCGCGAACTGGACGAGGACGATCGCGTAATCATTGATCGCTTGTTGATGGGATTGCGCAATCCCGACCTGCTGCCTGATGCGGAGGCAAAGCCGGACCCCGCCGCCGCCGCCCCAGGTCTGGCGGGCATTATTCACAAAGCATCCCATGGAGATCCGGGCGCGGTACATGTCCTCGGCTCGATGGCGGAACAAATGCAGGCCGTTGGCGGCGACATGGCGCGTTTAGGGGGGCTGTTGCGACCGCTGATGCACGGTGAACGCGATGCAGATCGACTCTGCAAAGGCATGGGCAAATTGGGTGAGTCGCTTGTACTCTCCATACTCTCTGAATTGGCACGTCTTGAACAGCACTAGCGACCGAGATGCAACGCATTCTAAACCACATGGTATGGGTCGTATCCGGAACCTTACTGTGCACGCTGTTGCTCGGCTGCACCGCAACGACACGAGCGCCGTACCGGGCGGAACAGGGATTCCGGTTGCAGTCGATCATGAAAACCGATATCGACCTGATTGCGGAATACCATCAACGGCGCACGCTGGCATATCTGCGCGAACTCATGGAAAAGCTGTATCGCCGCAATCCTCGCGAATGGCGCAAAGGCGGTGCAGCATCGATGGAACAGGCGGTGGCCAAGGTTTTTGAAACTCAGCACTGGGACTTCCCGGCACTGAATGGCAAGCAGGGAATCGACGCCATGCGCCTGGCGTTTGACGACCATTACACCGGTGATCGCGTGCTCGCTCTTGTCGCCGGGCTCTGCGGCATGGTCATCGAGTCCTACAATGGCCGAACGGAATTCTTCATGTTCGACGACCTCGATGCGCAACGCCTCTACAATGCCGCCCGCAATGTGGAAATCGCCGCATGGAAATTGCGTACGGCTCGCGATGCCGAAGGCGATTTACTATTGCTCAGCACTTCACTGGATCCGGACGACCCGAATTTGAGCTTCGAGCGTCTCATCGGCAAGATCATCGCGCATCAGGATTCGATGGCAGATATCATGGCAGCCAAGTCCGACCGCCGCATCAAGCAGGTCATTCAGGGCGTGGCGTCGGCCGTTTTCATTCCGATCTGAAACAGGTCGCCCGGCAAGCGGAACAAGCGACGCGCATTGGCGGCAGTATAGTCCGCCACCACCGCAGCGTCTTCGCCGCGCAGCGCCGCGATTGCGGCGCAGACATGGCTCAGCATGGCGGGCTCGTTGCGCCGTGATTTTGGTCTGGGGTGCAGGTCTCGCGGCAATAGATAAGGGGCATCGGTTTCGATCAAAAGGCGCTCCTGTGGAATCCGCGCCACGCTTTCACGCAACTCGTGCCCTCGGCGTTCATCGCAAACCCACCCGGTGACACCAAGGTACAGGTCCAGGTCCACATATGCCGCAAGCTGTTCCGGACCACCGGTAAAGCAATGGGCAACAGCACCATCCAGCCGAGCTCGATGGCGGCTCAGGATGCGCAAGAACTCTTCGTGTGCGTCACGTTGATGCAAGAACGCCGGTTTCCGAGTTTCCGCCGCCAACTCCAGTTGCGCTTCGAAGCAACGTCGTTGATCCGCTCGGGGACTGAAATCACGATTGAAGTCCAAACCACATTCGCCGACCGCGACCGTTTCCTGCGCAATTACCGCATCCGCGAGACCGGATTGCGCAATATCGACGAACTGATCTGCATGGTGAGGATGAATTCCCGCGGTAGCGCGCATAAGCCGGGGATGGGCACGGGCCAACTCAATCGCCTGGTGGGAGTGAGCCGGGTCCGTGCCGGTGACGATCATTCCGGCCACCCCGGCGGCGGCGGCGCGCGCCAGCACCTGGTCGAAATCGTGCGCGAACGACTCGTGAGTCAAATTGACGCCGATGTCGATCATCGTGCTAGTGGTTCTTGAGATAGCGTGCGTCGTCGAACGTACTGACCCATCGCGGATAGTACACGACCAGCAAAGTCATGATCATGCCGGTAATGAATGCCTCCGGGAACATCAGCAACGGGAAGTAACGAAGGTAATTGTAATTGATGTACTCAAAGCTGTAGACACCAGCCAGATGCAGCACCGCGCTGCTGAGCAGGCCTACCGAGCCCATCGCGATCGCAGCGCCGAAAAACGCGCACAGAAAAATATAGACGAAGAAATGATTGGGCAATTTGCGGTCGGCGAATCGATACACCAAATGACTGACCAACACCGGTACCGCTCCGAGCAGCAGCGCATTGACCGGGAATACCACCCAGCCGCCGCCTCCATTCAACGTCGACCCCAACACCACGAGGCTCATACACAAAACCGCGAATCGCCACCCGAACATCAGCGTCAAGAGAGTAGCGCCAAGCAGATGCAGGTTCATCCCCTGGGCGAACCCGGCCTGCATCGTCCATATCAGCAATATGGCTACTATGGCTCCGAGCAGTACGTGCAGCGACTCTTTGTCGCGTAGGTGATACCAGGGCGCAACGCGCAGCGCGTGCAGCAACAGCGGCCAGTAGATCAGATGGCCCAACCAGAGCCATATCGCAGGCAGCAAACCGTCCGGAATGTTCATCGCAATGGCTATCGTGTCGGCTTAGTGCCGACCATTATCCAATCTCGAGTACGTTACCGCAAAATTAGCAGAACTCCGTTACATTGCACTATCGCGAGGTATGGCTATTCTCCGCATTACATGGGTACGTTTGTGACGCAAAAACCGGAGGGTGCACCATGAGTTGCATACCCGACCAAGCTCCCGAAGGCAGACTTGATCCGCTTTGCCGCATCCCTTATGGCGTTTTGATTCTGGGGTTACTGATCGCCTTTATCAGCAGCCTCAAGCTTCAGGTCGGCGCCACCGCCTACGAGATCCATTGGACGTTGTTCGTCTTTGGTCTCGTTCCCTATGTGATTTACAGTGGTTTTCTGATCATGCCCAACTCAAAATGGCTGGCAATCAGCGGCATTGTGTTGATAGTGGCAGATCTGGCATTGCGCGGATTGGCCCCGGGCTTGAACGTGCTGGCCGGTTATCGGCCGCTTTGGCTGATCGTGCTGCTGTTGGTGACCATTGGAATCGGCATCTTTTCCGCACGGCAGCGCGCGACGGTGCACCCGGAGGAATCGCCCACTCCGGCGAACGAACCCGACAATCCGAGTTGATCGGTCAGGCGCTCGCGCCCGGCGCCGACCCGGCGTCTCCCGGCCCTTGTGTCGTAAATCCGTCGAAATTGACGCCTCCGGCAATCAGCCGCCTGGCCTGGCTCGCTTCGAGCGGCCGACTGAACAGGAAACCCTGCATCTCATGGCAGCCGAGGGCACGCAGGTAATCCAGTTGCGCCTGATGCTCCACACCCTCCGCGATCAACTTCAAGCGCAGACCTTTCGCCATCGCCACAATTGCAGTGACGATGGAACCGTCTCCGGATTCGTGACGAATGTCGTGCACAAAAGAGCGATCGATCTTCAAAGTATGGATCGGCAGCTTGCGCAGATAACTCAGCGACGAATAGCCGGTTCCGAAATCGTCGATCGCGATTCGTATACCACGGCTGCTCAGCTGGCGTAACTTCTGCACGACGATATCCATATCCTTCATGATGACGTTTTCGGTGATTTCCAATTCCAACGCACTGCCTGGAAGACCGTACTGGTCAAGCACCGAGATTACGCGTTCGACGAAAGACGGCTGTTCGACCTGCAGCGCGGACAAGTTCACCGCAACGCGAACATGTGGCAGTCCTGCGTCTCGCCAACGCGCGATTTGCTCGCAGGCAGTGCTCAACAGCCAATCCCCTATGGGGATTATCAGGCCGTTTTCTTCTGCCAGCGGCACGAACTCCATAGGCGGAAGCAGGCCACGCGTCGGATGCTGCCACCGGATCAGTGCCTCCAGCCCCACCACCTGCCCGCTGACGATATCCACCTGCGGCTGGTAATAGACACGGAATTGATTCAACTCCAGCGCTTTGCGCATCCCGCTTTCGAGCGACAAATAGCGCGACAGTGTGGCATTCATGTGCTGTGAGAAAAACTGCATGCCGTCTTTACCGCGCTCTTTGATGTGATACATGGCAATATCGGCATTCTTGATCAGGCTATCCAAGGTCTTGCCGTCGCGCGGATAAATGGCAACGCCAATACTGACGCTTACAAACACGTCGTGACCATCGATGGTAAATGGGTGTTTCAGCACTTCGATGATCTTCTGCGCGACCTTCGCGGCATCCTCGTCCGTGCGGACTTCCGGCAACAACAACATGAATTCGTCGCCGCCTACGCGGGCCAGCGTGTCGCCTTCGCGCAGGCAGTCCTTCAGCCGGGACGACACGGATTGCAGCAATTCGTCGCCGGCAACGTGACCCAGCGTGTCGTTAATCAGCTTGAAGCGGTCCAGGTCCAGAAATAACACCGCGAGGGATTGGCTGTTGCGACGGGAATGACTGATGGCAAGGCTTAGACGGTCTTTGAGCAACGTCCGATTGGGAAGTCCGGTGAGAAGGTCGTGATTTGCCTGATAGCTTATGATTTCTTCGGCTCTCTTTCGCTCCGTGATATCGCGTGCGATACCGTAAGTACCGAGAAACTTGCCACGCCCGCCACTTTCAGTCCGCGCATATACGCCCATTGCACTCATTTCAATGGGAAGCTCATTGCTCTCGAAATAGCGTGGTGCGCCAATTCCATCCCGGCATTTCAAGCGCAATTCGACATTCCTCGACGACCGCTCTCCGGTACGTCGCTCATTGAACCGGTAATTCGCTTGCTCTACGTCTTCGTCGTGAAGAATGACGCTGTAATGCTTGCCAACGAGATCATCGACTCGGTAGCCGAGAAGCGATTCGACGCGTTCGTTCAAAAAAGTAAAGCATCCGTCCGGATCGAGCATATAGATAATGTCGGGCGAGCTGTTGACAATATAACGATGTAATTTCTCGGATTCTGCCAAGCGTGAATGCATGGCGCTGTTCTCGTGCTCGAGGCGTCGCTTATTGACAGCATTGTCTACCGTGCGCAAGAGTTCTTCGGCAGCATATGGTTTTTTGACATAATCGTATGCGCCTTGTCGCAACACAGTCACCGCGCCGTCGAACGAGCTATCGCCGCTGACCACGATCACGGTTACGTCAAGACCACGTGAATTGATGAACTGCATGACTTCGATGCCAGTCATATCCGGCATTCTCAGATCAAGCAGCAGCAGATCGAAGTTTTGGGTTTCCAGCATCGACACGGCCGCCTTGCCGCCGGATGCGGCGTGCGCTTCGTAACCGTGCCGAGCGATGAGTTCGACGAGACTCTCTCGCAGGCGGGTTTCGTCATCGACGACGAGAATTCTTATTTTGGAAGCCATGGCGCTTCCACCCCCTCTGAACTTTAAGCTAGAACCGCAATCGACCAACTATTATTTGTACGTTGGCTCCGCCTGTCCCGCGTGCCTGGCGGCTCTTGACATCGATTCTAGTTGCGCGCGTCAATAGCGCCGATTCGCAATGAACGGCGCGATCAACGTCCCCTTATCACGCCACTCGGCCTCGCTATTCGACTACGCGAGGCAGTAGAACCTGAAATCTCGTCCCTGTGTTATCACTCCTGCAGCTTATCATCCCGCCGAGTTCGTTGACGAGACTACGCACAATGGTCAGTCCAAGCCCGGAATGCTGGGCACTTTTCGTACTTTGCACCGGCTGAAATAGGGTCTCCAAAATCGGCTCGGGAATTCCCGGCCCGCTGTCGGTCACCACAATTTCGACAAACTCAGCGCCGTTGAAATTCACATGATCCTGGGTCGCAATGGCAATCGTTCCACCGTTCTGCAGCGCCTCGGCCGCATTTTTCAGCAAGTTCACCAGTACTTGCTTGAATGCGCTCCGACTGCTGGTGAGCACCGGGATGTCGCGGTCCAGGTCCATCGTCGCCTGGATTCCAGCAGGTTCGAACAAAGAGCGCTGGAATACACGTACCAAATCCTCGACGACTCGGTTTAAATTCAGTACACCTTCGTCCTGCGCATCGGCGCCGGACTCCGACATCCGCCTGAGCATCGTACCGACGCGTTCGATTTCTTCGCGAATGACCGTCAAATCTGCTTGCGCAGGATGGTGCTGCTCAAGTTTGTCGGACAGGAGATGCAGATAGTTTTGCATCACGGCCAACGGATTGTTGGCTTCGTGCACCAGCGCTCTGGCGCGTGCTTCGAACTGCGCCCGGCATTCCTCGGCGGCATCTCGCCGTTCCCGGTCACGCAATCGGTCCGCTGCCAATGCCCGAGCGACCTCCGCCCCGAACGATTCCAACAGTCCCTGCTGGCGCGCAAATCGACGGGTTTGCATATCGCCCACTCCCAATACCAGGACACCGACCGCCACCCCGGCAGTGATCATGGGGACACACAACAAACCATCCTGCTGTGCCAGATGCGCGATCTGGCGATCGACGATGGAGAGCTCAACTGACTCGTCGAAAGAGGCGAACGGCCGGCGCTCGCGAACCGCCTGGCTGACCAGACTTTGCTCAGAGACCACCGGGAACTCCACTTCCGCCACCAACGCATCGTCGCTGCCGAACGGCTGGCCGCGCACCTGAACTGCGTCCTCGGAAACCAAAAACAATAGCGGCCTCTGCACATCGAACAGCATGCGCACGCTTTCGCGGATCACGTCCAGGGTAGATCCCCCCGACACGCGTCCGAGTTGTCGGCGCACGCCGTCGAGCAAACCGATGTTGCGCACTTCGGCTGCGAGTCGGTCCATTACAGCAGCATCCTGCGCCTGAACCACCTGCCGGCGTTCATAACTATCAGCCTCTGATACGTCGATATCGAGCGACGCCGCGACTTTCGCCACTTCCTGCTCTGCTTGGCGCACCTGCTCCGCGCTCATTTCGAAAGTCAGGCCAAACAGCGTTTGCGCCGCTTGCGCCCCCGGCTCGCTCCCCAAAACGTCCGAGACTGCCCAAAGATTGGCGACGTGGACGATACGCACCAGCGGGTGGGACTCGATCAGACGCGGAGATGGCTCATGGTGGTGAAGCACCGCCTCGGCCAGGAAAGAGTCCAGATGCCAGTTGCGGATCAACCAGAAACCGACTTCGTGGTGCGCAATGCCGAAGTGCTCGCGCTCCTGGGCCACGAGGTCATGATGCTCATCGGCGAGGGTTTGCACCGCGCCGTACTTGTCCGGGTACCGTTGCGCCAGTACCAGTTTACCGACGTCATGCAGCAAACCGGCCAGAAAGGCTTCGTCGCGATTCGGGTAGCCGCTGAGGCTGGCTAAATTACGGGCCAGGGTGGCGCAGCGCATGGAATGACGCCAAAACGATTTCAGAAACGCGCCGCGGTCCGCACTCAGATTGGCGAAAAACTGATGCACGGCAGACGCGATGGCGATGGTTTTGATCGTATCGAAGCCAAGGACCACCAAAGTGCGCTCCACTGAGCGCACCGGATTACGCAGCCCATATAACGGTGAGTTGGCCGCTGCGATCACTTTGGCGCTCAAAGCGGCGTCCTTGTCGACGATTGTCGACAGGCTCGAAATTGCGGCATCGGGGCGTTGGCACGCCTCCAACAGCTTCACCAACACGTGGGGGAAGGATGGGAGCTTACTTACCTCTATATTTTCGAGCACTTCCTGCATTGGTTGCTGCATCGTGCCAACTTTATTAGGAATTTAGCCAAAGTCAATGGCCATATACCGCACGAGGTAAAAGGTGCGCGGGGCCGCCTGCCCTGTTGTATCGGCAGGAGACCCCAAAACATTGACGGACACGGCCCTTGCCCGGCCCCTCACACCTTAAAGGCCGCGACCATGCCGCTCAGTTCCCGCGCCAGTTCGGCCAAGCTCGTGCCGGCACTACTGAGCTGATCCGCATTGGCGGTGGCATCCTCCGCTATTTGTTTGATATTCAAAACGTTCTTATTGATTTCATCGGCGACCAGACTTTGCTCCTCAGCCGCCGTCGCGATCTGTGTGTTCATGTCGGAAATGCGTCCGACCCGGGACGTGATGGCATCAAGGGCCTGGCCGGTGCCAGTGGCCTGCCCCACGGAATCCGATGCTTGCTGCTGACTCACTTCCATTACATGTACCGAGTCCCGCGCCTTGCTCTGCAGACTGCCGATCATTCGCTGGATCTCTTCGGTGGATTGTTGGGTACGGCTGGCGAGGGAACGTACTTCGTCAGCAACCACCGAAAAGCCGCGGCCGTGTTCCCCGGCGCGCGCCGCCTCGATAGCGGCATTCAGCGCCAAAAGATTCGTTTGTTCGGCAACATTGCGAATTACGTCGAGGACAGCGCCGATCTGGACGCTTTCGTGTTCCAGCTCGCCGATTACTTCTGCCGCCGTGCCAATCTCCTTGGCAAGTGCTTCGATACTGCTGACGGCCTGGGCCACCGTGGCCTTGCCCTGTTTGGCTTCCTGGTCCGCGCTCTGGGCAACCTGCGCAGCGTCGGAGGTGTTGCGCGCCACTTCCTGCACCGTAGCCGACATTTCATTCACCGCGCTGGCCACCATATCGGTTTCCCGCTGCTGGGTACGGATGCCTTCCTCCGAATGCCGAACCACTTGGGACATCTGCTCGATGGCCGTTGCGAGTTGCGTGGTCGAACCCACCACCTGCTGCACCAGCTTGTGAATCTTGTCGACAAAGCGGTTGAACGCCCTGCCGAGTTCGGCAACTTCATCGCGGCCGGAACTGTCCAGACGGCGGGTAAGATCGCCGTCTCCATCGGCGATTTCCTGCATGGTGCCGATGGCACGCTGTAGGCCGTTGGAAACGCCGCGCAGGACCCACGCCAGCACGGTCAAGCCGATTGCGAGCGCGGCGACGCCGATCAGCAGACTCGTGCGGCGCGTGTTGGCGGCTTCGTCGACCACGCGCGCGCCCAGCGCCTGCACCGAAGCCCGCTGGTCGTTGGTCAACCGCTGCAGGGATTTGCGGATCTTCTGCCAAGCCGGATGCTCGGTCCCGGCCAATAACCGCTCGGCGTTATCGAGCTTGCCCTGTGCGGTGAGCCTCAGCACCTCCAAGCGGGATTGATGGACTACCTTCCAGCCGCTGGCGATGTCGTCCATCAGCGCTTTGCTGCTGCGATCGCCGGGCGGAGTCAGCGTGCGGGCCGTCTCGAGATTCTGCTCGAAGCGCTCGGACGTAGCCGTCACTACCTTTTCCGGGCCATCGGTCTGCGGCTGGAAGATCTTGTTGCGGGCGGCGACACCGCCGAGCAGGCCATCGGCCAACATGGCGCTGAACGCATCCGCGCGCACGATCGCGCGCTCCTGCAGCGAGCGAAAGCCTTCGATCGTGCTACCCATGCCGCGCAGGGCATAGCCCAGCGCCACCATGAACAAAACGGCGGCGATCATGAAAGCCGCCATGATACGAGTAGTGTTATTGTGGATATTAATGCGCATGGATCCGTCTCCGAATATTAGTTGGCACTAATATCGAACCGGAGCACAGAATCTTGAGCGCCAATCACCGTTGTGGGGCGACGCTTGCAACGCTCCCGACGCCGACCAACGCGCCACTTCATCGAACCGCGGGCAAGCACCAGGGCGCCGCCCTGCGATCCGAGTTCAAACGTCGAGCATCAACTTGCGTGGCTTGCGCATGCCGGCAATCTTGCAGGCTTGTTGACCGTAGCCGTACGGGAAAAGCTGGTACAAGTATTTGCGTGTGCCGCGCTCTTTGCCGTGACGGGCGCTCAACTCCTTCAACACCACCCGCGCTTCCGGCACGGACTGGTTGCGGTCAAAATGTTCGCGCACAAATTCGACGATCTCCCACACCTCGGGGGTCAACTCCAGACCCTCACCGTCAGCGATATGCGCCGCCACTTCGGGACTCCATTCGCCGGGATCCAAGAGAAAACCTTCTTCGTCGGTTTCGAGCGTCACGCCGTTGACTTGAAGGACCATTACGATTCTCCCGCAGCAACTCCACTGGATTGATATAACGTGTGTATTATATACATCTTAACGTGGTGGGGCGCGCGCCGGTAGCTTCAGGTCCTCCTGTTGTTCTGCGTTTGTACTTCATCGACCACGTCGTGGACGCCGGGAACGTACCAAGCGTCCATGAGCGCAAGCCGGCGCTCCTCGTCGCTGGCAACGTAGCCCCGCAGCGTGACCACCTGCTCGCGTACCGCAACCCGCAATTGCCCGGCGTGAACCAGCGGATCCTTCTCCAAAACGATATGGATCGCGTCCGCAAGTTCGTCGTCGGTCTCCTGTTCCGCCGGCGTTACGTGCAAGCGATTGTTGACGCGCTGGCAGCCGGCCGTCCACCAAGTCAGTACTTCGGCCAAGCGCCGATGGGTAAGGCTGCCGACAGTACCCTCCAGGCATACCGCCCCGCCCTCGGCGTGAATATCGATCCGACCACTGCCTCGCCCTTCACGCACGGTTTCCAGTTGCTGGTTGCGGCCAACCCGGATTTGATATTCGGTGAAAACTGGCTCCTGGGATATTGCGTTCAACACCTCGTCCCGCAACGCACCGTCTTCCCTCGTTTCGCTGGAGAACACTCGCAACCGGTCGACGATGCCGTGGCCGTCGGCTATCCGATGTGCGGTACGTACGATCAGCTTCTTCGCGGCTATGTTCTCCACCTCCCCCTCGAGCACGTACTGCGCGTCCGTAGCGGACACCCGCACCGGAAATTGATGCAAGTCGACACGGTTGTCGCGCTCCAACGCCGCCATCAGGGACTGGGCCAGACCGTTGGCCTGATTGTTTACCATGTTGCACCTCCTATGCTGCTCGGAAACGTGAGCGCAGGCGCTTGCCTGCATTCAACTGTCATCGACATCGCTCGCAAGTTGTACCGTGGCACTCACGCATGTTGTTCCTTCGGCAACACGCCGCATAAGGCTCGTGGCCGGCAGCGGATCGCAAAAACGAGTATAGACAGCCGCACCGTCGCCTAACCGGCAGTCAGAACAGGCCTAATTGATCTCCCTCAGCGGGCGGCACACGAAAGCCGTGGCTATCGAGCGGCGGCAGCGGACGATCGAGTCGAAGGCGACGCGCAGCCAGCGTGAAGCGGTCGGCGATCAATCGCGCATAGGCGCCGGCGCCGCGCATACGAGTTCCGAATTGCGCGTCGTAGTCCTTGCCGGAACGTGCTTCCTGAATTTGCGCCATGACATGCTGCGCTTTCAGCGGGTAATGCCGTGCCAGCCAATCGCGAAACAGTCCCGATACCTCCAACGGCAAACGCAGCAGGACATAACCGGCGCTGAGCGCGCCGGCAGCAGCCGCGCTATGCAGCAGAGTTTCCAGTTCGGCATCGGTCAGAACCGGTATCACCGGCGCGACCAGCACCCCTACCGGTACGCCACGCTCACGTAAGCGCTCAATCACCGCCAGGCGCCGCTGAGGCGCCGCCGCGCGGGGTTCCATGCGCCGCGCCAGGACGCGATCGAGAGTGGTCAGAGACACGAAGACTTCCGCCAGTCGCGCTTGCGCGAGTTCCGCCAATTGGGCAAGGTCGCGCTCCACCAGCGCAGACTTGGTAATGATGGATACTGGCTGGCGAAATTCGGCCGCCACTTGCAATAATTGCCGCGTGATCTGCCAGCGGCGTTCGATCGGCTGGTATGCATCGGTATTGGCGCCCAGCACGATTGGCTGGCATCGGTAGCCAGGACGCCGCAATTCCGCGCGCAGTAATTCCGGAGCATTGGTCTTGGCGAACAAGCGCGCTTCGAAGTCCAGGCCAGGCGATAGATCCAGGTAAGCATGGGTCGGCCGGGCGAAGCAATACACACAACCGTGCTCGCACCCGCGGTACGGATTGATCGACGTTTCGAATGGCACGTCGGGAGAGCGATTGCGAGTGATGATCGAGCGCGCCGCTTCGACCGCCACCGATGTCGTTAACGGCTCCCCCGGTTCGTCGTTCTCGGACCAGCCGTCGTCGGTCGCGATGGTTTGCCGGCTATGAAAGCGGCATGCCGGGTTTGTCCGGGCGCCGCGTACCCCGCCGCCCGGCCACGCTTTCTTCTCGTGGGTCAAGATCTTGCCTCCTTGCCACTGAGACGAATCACAGCATGGCGGGGTTTGTCTGCGCAACCGCGTATTTTCTATGACTTTTGCGGTATTCAGCCGCAGTCAAGGCCTGCACTACACTGTACTTGGGGATGGGATGTTCGGCAGCGGGAGGCTGGCGCGTTCGTTTTATGGCACAACGATCCGTTACACTTCCGACGAACTGCCCCCCGGAACGAGGCGCAGTTACGCCACGTCCGCGTCAAGGGGGGACCGGATGGAAGACCAACAACCACAAGCAGCACAGCCGCCGCCGAGCGTACAAAAAATACTGACTCTGCTCGCCGGATTGCAGCGCCACCCGGCTGGCTCCTTGATCTTCGAGCAAGTTCGCAGAATTCTACTGGAGTCTCATCAGGAATCCAGCCACGTCGAACGTTCCTATGCTGCACTATTGGGCGTACTGCTCGATGCCGCTGCTGAATCCACTCCGGGCAACGATCCCTTGCGTCTGCAGATTCGCCTGCTGCAACGGCGCTTGAAGCCGCCGTTGCTAGCCAGTGATCTGCGTGCCATGCGCCATTACGTCGATCGCTGGGCCAAACGTGTTAAGGAATTCTCCGGCCACGACGAACAAGCTTTTCGCAGTGCGCTCGGCCCGCTCCTGGGCGAACTGGGTCTGAGCGAATCGGACCACGAGGATGCCGCCGACGACAGCGAATCCTTTCGCGAACCCGAGCCCGTCCCGGTTTCGACCCCGCCGGGTACGCAAGCAGACGCGAAGGCCCCGGATGAAAGCGAGCGCGCAGTCGATATGACGTATCGCCATCACCTGGATGAAAAAAACCGCGAGGTGCAGGATCTGCAGACTGCGCTTTCGCGCAAGATCCAGGACACGATCCGCCAGCACCAGGAGGTCGGCGTCTCTCTGGAAGTGGCGTTAGCGGAATTGAAGCGCCACGAAGACGCGGGCGACGTGGATCGCGCCAAGGAACTCATTTCCGGTATCGCGCAGCATTTGCTGAACGGCAATCGCGATCTCACCAACAAACTCGACAGCACCTACCATACACTGCAGAAAATCGCCGACGGCAGCCGACGTCTTAGTGACGAACTCAGCCGCGTGCGCCAACTCAGTCTTACCGATGAGCTTACCGGGCTGCCAAATCGACGCGCTTTTCAGCGCAGACTCGAAGACGAGATCGCCCGAGCGAACCGTTACGGTTACCCGCTGACGCTGGCGATCATGGATCTGGATGAGTTCAAAGCGATCAATGATTCCTATGGGCACGCTGTGGGCGATAAGATCCTACGCGAATACGCGACCAGCATCCTTTCCATCTTTCGCCGTTTGGACATGGTTTCACGCTACGGCGGCGAAGAGTTTGCTGTACTACTACCCAATACCGACCTGCACGGCGCGATGCGGGCACTGCATAAAGTGAAATCGCGCGTGCCCGACGTGCGCGTCGAGACGCAAGAGACCACGCTGTCGGTGCCGACGTTCTCCGCGGGGGTATCCGCCTACCGTCCGGGTGAAACCTCAGAAGCGTTCGTGTCGCGGGCGGACGCAGCGTTGTACGAAGCCAAGCGGCGCGGCCGCAATCGCGTCGAAGCGGCTGACGAAGAGCGGGGCAACGACGCGGACTCCGGCGCGCGCCAACACAGGGAGCTTTAACGTACTCGCGCGCAGCCATATCCGCCTGCGCACCCAGGCATCGCAACAATCGGACCGACCGCCACATACCCGCACGCCCGCTGTCGCCGCGGACCGACAGCAACTCCGCCTGCGCCGTCAGGCACCTACCTCATTCGTCCGTCGCGGCTGTATCCCAGGGGCGACATGCGCCGCGCGGCCGTCATTCATTTTGTACTATTTTTCAGTATGTTAAAAACTGGCACGGGGATTGCTCCATTCCGGACACACCCAGTCGGGTGTGGGGATTACATTGACTTGGAAGGTCACAAAGGAGCTTCACCATGAACAAATTGATCGCGGCATCCGCCGCTGTGTTGTTGTCGGTAGCCGGTTCCGCCTGGGCTACAAACGATAGCACTCAGTCCGAGCCCAGCATGGAAATGAGTTCCGGTGCGAGCGCTTTCATCAAGGCCGACACCAATGGCGACGGTTCCGTCGACAAGGCCGAAGCCAAGGCTGCCGGCTTGAACGCGCATTTTGCGAAAGCGGACACGAACAAGGACGGCAAGCTCGATCAAAGCGAATTCTCCGCCCTGGAAATCGAGAAGTAATACGATCGGTAAGCCTCCGCACACGGATTGTGCGGGGGGACGCGCGGCGCGGACTCACGAGGTCCGCGCCGTTTTTATGCGCGCGTATTCGATCCTCATGCGCGTCTGCGCAAACCTCGCAACCAGGACTCGGCAGTGTCCAACCAGCGCGCGACACGGTGCGACTGCGACGCGATCACAGCCGGTCCCGCTAACGTCACGATAAAACCCGGAATCAGCGGAGGCATCGACAGTACCACACCGCTGAGGATGAGTATCATCCCGGCGACGATACGAAGCACGACCATCATCGGCGCCCGCTGCCGGCAGCGTCGAAGGTAAAAGTCCTGGAATCTGCGACCCGGTTTCGACCGCACGATTTCTTCGAACGACTGTTTTATGCGCCCTCCACCCATATCGGTCAGGCGGACAATACCGAGTTCGACCGCGCGTTGCGCGGCAATGTCACGGTGAAGGAACTGCCTTGGTCCTTTCCAGGACTGGCGACTGTAATCGTTCCGCCATGCAATTCGACAATGTGTTTGGCGATGGCCAACCCCAGCCCCAAACCTTTGGCGTTATTGAGACCTCTCTTGACAAACGCGTCGAAGACACTCGCCAAGAAATCCTTTTCGATTCCGACGCCGGTATCAGCAATGGTTATCGCGTATTCTTGATCCTCGGCGGCAATCGCGACCGACCGCGGCCTTGTCCCTAGACCGGTATCTGGGCCATGAAGAGGACGCATCACTCGGCCAATTCACCATGTCTTGGCGGATGCCAAGGCGGATCTGGCCCTGATTACGCGCTCACATGTACCCCTTTCTGTTTCGGTCAAGGCCCGGTCAGTGCCTCGAAGCCGGCGACGACGTCAAACAATTCCTCGTCGATCCCGCTCTGACGCAGGCGGTGAAACGTCCGGTTCAGCGCCTCCAGCAATTCGTCGATGTTTTTTTCAGCACGCTGCATCGCAGCCAGGCGGCTGGCGTTTTCGCTTGCCAGGGATTCGGCGCACGCCCTGAAAAGCGAAACGAAAAGATATTCGCGAACCAGCGCCGGCAGCGTCTGTTCCCTGCCGTTCATGACCTCAGGCAAATTCCGGGTCGGCCAGCGGATGGCACCCAGATCACGCCGCCAGAGCTCGTCCAGCGGCAGCAGCCGTTGACGCACGGGGGTGTAAATCGCCCCCGACTTGGGGCGATTATGAAAAAGGTAAACCTGCTTAATGATGCCCTTTTCCCGCTGGGATTCCATCTCGACCAGAATCTGCCCAACCAGCGGCGTTGTCGCGCTGATGGAGTTCGGCAACGGAAAACTGCCCCTTACACTCAGTTCGGTGTCTGCAAGGCGCGATTGAATGCGTTCGCCAACCGCCCAGACCATTTTTTCACCGGGCAGACTTTCCAGCGTCTGCACCAAAAACGCCACCATGACCTCGTTGAATTGTCCGACAAGCCCCTGATCGGAACCAAACACGACCGCACCTGCTGCGCCGGCTTCCTGCTGCGAACCGCGCGTCGAGGCACCGGCGGATGCACCCTGTCGGAAACTCGCCGCCAAGCCCAGTTGCACTGTCCGATAATAATCATCCAGAGCTCGCACCGCGTTCTCGTATTGCCCGATGCTCGACGCGGCCATGGCCTTCATCGTGCGCACCACGGATTCGAGATCTCCAGCGCTAGTGATCTTGCGACGCAGGCTCGCGGCAGTATCGCTCATGGGTTCTCCTTGCGAGACGCCTTGGTCCTGGATTCGATCTTGCCCTGCTCTGGCTTGGGCTTGAACTCAACGAGCGCTTGGCGGGCGATCCGGATAATCGTTGCCCGATCTTCGTCGCTCAACTTATCGGCGGTATCGAACCGCGCGGTCACCTCTTCCGGAATCTCAGCCGCCGCCTCGCGTACCGCAAGCTCGGCATCAGTCATCTGCTCAAGCGGCACGCCGTCGAAAAGATTTGCGGTCAGCGCCAGCAGCACGGAGATTTGTGCGGCCACGGACACCGGCGCGAATTCCGGCTGCTTGAGGCAAGCGCGGATGCGTCGCCCGTGCTCGATGACCTTGCGGGTATCTTCATCCAGACGGGCGCCGAACCGGGAAAAGGTTTCGAGTTCCTCGAACTGGGCGTAGGCGAGCTTGAGGTCACCCGCCACGGCACGGTAGGCGGCACGCTGTGCCTTGCCGCCGACGCGCGAAACGGATTTCCCGACATCGACCGCGGGCAGCACGCCCAATTCAAACAGCGACGGCGAGAGGTAAATCTGCCCGTCCGTGATCGAAATCAGGTTGGTTGGAATGTAGGCGGAAATATCCTGCGCCTCGGTTTCGATAATGGGCAGCGCGGTCAATGATCCGCCTCCGAGTTCCGGACGCAAGTGCGTAGCACGCTCCAGCAGCCGCGAGTGGATGTAAAAGATGTCGCCGGGAAACGCTTCCCGTCCGGGCGGACGCCGCAGCAGTAGGGACAGCTCGCGGTAGGCGCGCGCGTGGTGCGTGAGGTCGTCGTACACAACCAGCACATCGCGGCCTTGTTCCATGAAATGCTCCGCGATGCTGGTCGCGGCGTAGGGCGCCATGTAGGCAAGACCGGGCGGATCGTTGCCTTCGGTGACGACCACGACGGTGTAATCCATCGCGCCATTTTCGCGCAAGGCGGCGATCACTTTGGCCACGCCGGACGCGCGCTGGCCAATGGCGCAATACACGCACAGCACATTCTGATCGCGTTGATTGAGTATCGTGTCGAGCGCGATCGCGGTCTTGCCGGTCTGCCGATCGCCCAGAATCAACTCGCGCTGGCCGCGTCCGACGGGGATGAGCGCATCGATGACCTTGATGCCGGTTTGCAACGGCACGGTGACGGGCGCGCGGTCCATGATCGACGGCGCGGGACGTTCGACAGGCAGGCGCGTGCCGGAAAGCACCGGACCCTTGCCGTCTAGCGGACGACCCATAGGATTGATGATCCGTCCGATCAATCCGTCTCCCACTGGAACATCCAGCACGTGGTCCCTGCGTTCGACCTCGTCTCCCGCATGCAAGTGCCAGTAGTCGCCCAGCAGAACAACGCCGATCTCGGCTTCGTCGACGTTGAATGCAATGCCATACATGTCGCCGGGAAACTTCAGCACCTCCTCAAATCCCACGCCGGGTAAGCCGGACACTTTTGCGATGCCGGTGGCGATGCTGGTGATCGTGCCGACTTCCCGTGGCCTGAGTTGCGGCGTAAGGGCTTCCCGCGCCTGACTGAGTCCAGAAAACGCGCTGTCGAAAACGGTCTGTAGGTTTTCAGGTTCCTTGTTCATGGGCAGTTTGTCCGGTGCTGGACCCGGGGCGGGCTTCGGGCTGGTCTTTCTTCATCAGTTGATCGACCCCTTTTTCAAGCGACACCAGGTAGTCGGCGATGCTCCATGCCAGCTTTTGTCCATTCGTGGTGAACTCAATGCCGCTGATCAGGTCTGGCGCGGTCTCGAACCGGACCGGGATGTCGGCCGAGAAGGTTTCGTTGAGTGCATGCTGGATGGCGGTGCGTTGCGCCACCGGCAAGTCAAACGCGCTGCGCACGCGCGCAGGATCTGAAGCTGACTTGAGGGCCATGGCGAGGCCTGCTTTGGTCGGGCCATCCAGATCCCGCAAGCGGTGAATCAACACTTCACCCATGCGTTCCTCCAGGCTCGTCCCGGCGAGATCCATCAGCGCCTTTCGAGCGATGGCGAATACTTCCTGTTGCGCCCGGCGGCTGATGGCTTGATTCAGGTGATGGGCATCGTTCCTCAGCGCTTCCTGCCGCTTGGTACTCAAGGATTCGGCTGCCTGCCGCGCTTCGTCCAGGAGCCGCAGACGTTCGGTTTTCGCCTCGTCCTTCGCCTGACTCATGAGTGCGGCGCGTTGCTGCTCGAACGCTTCATTCTTATTCTGGTATGCGTCGCGCTCTTGTCGGGCTTCGGCTTTTTTCGCGTCGGCATCGGCGAGTTCCCTGGCGATCCGCTTTTCACGTGCATCGATGGCGTCGAGAATGGGCCGGTAAAGAAAGTGCTTCAACAACCACACCAGAATGAGGAAGTTGACGACTTGCGCGCCGACGGTAAACCAGTCGATCAGCATGGCTTATTTTCCCGCGGTTTGGGCGATGACGAGGTTCCAGAACGGGTTGGCGAAGATGAGAATCATCGACACCACGAAGCAGTAGATGGCGGTGGACTCGATCATCGCCAGACCGACGAACAGCGTCCGGGTGATGGTGGCGGAGGCATCGGGCTGCTGCGCCAGCGAGGTCAGCGCCGTTGCGACTGCTTTGCCCTCGCCAAGCGAAGGTCCGACGACCCCTATTGCGATGGTCAGGCCAGCAGTGACAATCGATGCCATCGCGATAATGGTCATGCTATCCATGGTATCTCCTTAGGTTATCGTGGTTCATGCTTCAATGTTGCGTAGCGGTCTCTGGCTTGGGCTTGCGGACGCGTGTGGCGGCTGCGATGTAAACCGCGGCCAGAATGCTGAAAATGTAGGCTTGCACCATGCCGGTCAGCAGGCCGAGTGCGCTCATCACGATCGGGAAGATGAAGGGCGTGATGGTCAGCAGAATGGCGAGGATCATCGTGCCGCTCATCATGTTGCCGAACAGTCGAACCGCCAGGGCCAGGGTGCGCGAAATCTCGCTGATGATATTGAACGGCAGCATGATAACTGTCGGCTTCAGGTAGGCCCGGAGATATTCTCCGACCCCGCTCTCCTCGATGCCGAACAGCGGCACCGCCACAAACACGCAGATCGCCAACGCTGCGGTGGTCGAAAGCGAACCGGTTGGCGGCTCATAACCGGGAACGATGGTGAACAGGCTCGCCATCGCGACAAACAGGAACAGGGTGCCCAGAAAGCCGAGGTATTTTTCGGGCTGACTCAGGCCGATTTCTTTGATTTGATTTGCGATGCCGGTGACGATGATTTCCAGCAGATTCTGCCAGCGCGAACGTTGCAGACCTGTGGAAAGCTTGCGCGTGACAAGTTTTGAACCGACTGCCAGCACGAACATCAGCCCCCATGTGTAAGCAATCGTGGCGTTGAGTTTGAAAATCCCGTATTGCCAAAAGATGATTTGATCGGGACTAAGGTGCATGACGGGCATCCTGTGCAAATGGATTTGATTTCGCCGCTGATCGGGTGAGCCGCATCACCATGAGGCGCGCGACGACAAAACCGAGCAGTCCCGCGACCAGTCGCCGCCAATCGTCCCCCAGGACAAAATAGAAACCCAGCAGGACCACACCGGTTCGGAGCAGCATGCTGCCGATAAACCAGAGCGCGGCTCGTTCAGACGCCATCCCCTTTCGAACCGTCCACCAAAGCCCCCCGAAAAAAAATGCGCCGAGCATGATGCCCACGATCAACGCGGCTGCCAGACTCAACAGCTCACTCATGATTGCTCTCCTCTTGCTCGCGTATTTCCCTGTCTTCCTTGGCCACCCAACGCCAGGCATTAAAGCATCCGAGACCCAAACCGATGGCCAACAGCGCGAGCGTCCAGGAATGGCTCCCCGGGTAGTGCTTGTCTATCCAGATGCCCGAGTGCCGCACCGAGCAGCGTGGGTATCGCTACCGACCAGCCCACCAGGCCCATCATGCCCAAACCGGACCAGACGGTCTGCGTGACATGATGTTGCGCCTTGAGCTTGCGTGCCGCTTTCTCCCCTACCTGATGGCTGAATTCCGTCTCGGCCGGCGTGGGCTTCATTTTCGGTTCGTCACTCATGATGAAACGCCGCAAAACGACGAATGAATCCGCTTTCCATTTTCGCCAGCACCGAACGCACGGTCTTTTCCTGCTCATCCAGATCCAGAAACTCCTGCTCGACCGCCGCACGCAATTGACCAAGATCGGTTCCTCCGATCGCGTTGCGCACGGAGACCCGGACGTCGGTGCCGGTTTTGACCAGAATGCCTTCATCGACGGCGATGTACACCTCACCTTCCGCTTCGGTTTCGAAAACCAGTATTCCCGGCGCGAGCGCGGCCACGCAGTCGAGCCGGTGCGGCAAAAGCCCGAACGAGCCTTCGCGCGACTCCGCAACGATGCGCGACACGCCGCGTCTTCTCGGCGAAGACTTTGAAGGGCAGGAGAACCTTAAGATTCATGTCTGCTGGCGGCATGCTCGTCTGTGGGTTGGGCCTCGGGATCGGCTTGGGCTTTGGTCTTCGCTTCAGCGATCGTCCCGATCATGTACAGCGCGCTCTCCGGCATGTCCTTGAACTCGTCGCGCAGGATGCGTTCACAGCCATCCAGCGCGTCGTCGAGGCTGACCAGCTTGCCCTTAAGGCCGGTAAATTGCTCGGTGGTGAAAAACGGCTGGGTGAGGAATCGCTCCAACCGCCGGGCACGGGCAACCACTTTGCGGTCTTCCGGAGAGAGTTGTTCCAAACCCAGCATTGCGATGATGTCTTTCAGGTCGGCGTATTGCGCGAACGTGCGACGGATCTCCTGTGCCAGGGCATAATGCCGCTCGCCTATGATGCCGGGCGTGGCCATTTTCGAGCTCGACTGCAACGGATCGATGGCCGGATAAAGTCCCTCGCTCGCCCGCTTGCGCGACAGCACGATCGACGCGGAAAGATGCGAGAAGGTATGCACCGCCGCCGGGTCGGTGAAATCGTCCGCCGGCACATACACTGCCTGGATCGAGGTAATCGCGCCGGTATCGGTATTGGCGATGCGCTCTTCCAGTTGCGCCAGTTCGGTGCCCATTGTGGGCTGGTAACCCAGGCGCGACGGCATCTGCCCCATCAGGCCGGACACCTCCATGCCCGCCTGGATGAAGCGGAAAATATTGTCGATCAGCAGCAGCACATCTCGGTGTTCATCATCGCGAAAATACTCGGCCATAGTCAGCGCTGCATGGCCGACACGAAAACGGGCACCAGGAGGCTCGTTCATCTGGCCGAACACCATCACCATGTTCGGCAACACGCCCGCTGCTTTCATTTCGCGGTAGAGCTCCTCACCTTCGCGGCAGCGCTCGCCGATGCCGCAAAAAATACTCACGCCTTCCTGCTGACCGACCATGTTGTGAATCATCTCGGTCAGCAACACGGTCTTGCCCACGCCCGCGCCGCCGAACAGGCCGGCTTTGCCGCCGCGCTCCAGTGGCATGAGTACATCGATCAGCTTGATCCCGGTCACGAAAATCTCGGATTGGGTCGAGCGTCGCGCCAACGCCGGTGGCGCCCGATGGACAGAGCGCCATTGGACATCGTTCGGTGCCGCCTGGCGGTCGATGGTGTTTCCGAACACATCGAACATTCGCGAAAGGATTTCCTTGCCAACCGGCGCCTGCAACGGTCCGCCAGTGTCTTCCACCCGCATGCCGCGCGCGAGGCCGTGCGTGGGCGTCAGCGCGATCCCGCGCACGCGATGTGCATCGAGTTGGGACAGGACCTCGATCGCGAGTTCACCCTCCGTCCCCGCACGCAGCAAGGAGTAGATGGGGGGCAATCGCTCATCGAAGTGCGTATCCACGACGCTGCCACGAACCGAAACGACCGTGCCAAGGTTCGAAGATCTGGCTTTGCCGCTAATCTTCATGCTTTCGTCAACATCCGCTCTGCGCTTCGCGCCGGTTCATTTGCGGGCATCATCTTTGCGAATCTCACGCTCCGCCTGGAGCCAATCCTGATTCGCGTGGCCATCGTGGCGGCCTCGCCGCTCATAAAGCGCATAGGCTCGCTCGGCGATCCGAGTGTTGATGTTGGCAGACTTCCTGCTCAACAGGGGTGCCTCAGTAGGATCGAACACCCGGTATGCAAACAGTTTCACACGGTCGCTCACAAGAAACCACAACAGCGCATAGCCCCAGACGAAAGCTGCCCAGCCCCAGCCAAGCGGGGTCATGAACACCCCGTAAACCGCGATCAGTGTGGCGATGATTTGGGTGCCGAGCACCGCCAGCAGCAGAATCCTTGCGGGCCGTATCGACCAGAACGGACCGCGTGTGCGCGTGAGGAAAATCGTCAGATGTCCAGCTACAGACAGCATCAGGTACATGAGTGTCTGGATGTGCGGACGGTCGAGGTGATACACCCGGTCGCCGAAGTAAAACAGGCCGAACGCCGCCACCGGCCCGATCAGGCCCAGTACCGTGGCGACTCCCAGCACCATGCGCATGTTCCACGCCTCGGGTTTGTCCTGGTAATGCACATTGTCGTACGCAATAGAGAGGATAGCGCCGTCGTTGAGCAACGCGAGCATCACGATCATCACCGCTGTCAGCGGATAGAAATTGAAAATCATGATCGCCAGCGTCATAAACAACAGCACGCGCAACGTCTCGGCTATACGGTAAATCGCATAGCTGTTCATACGCTGGAAGATTTTCCGGCTTTCCTTGATCGCGTCGATGATGACCGACAGGCCACTGGTCATCAGCACGATATCCGCGGCTGCGCGCGCCGCGTCCGTTGCATCCGATACGGCGATGCCGCAGTCGGCTTTCTTCAGCGCCGGGGCATCATTCACGCCGTCGCCCGTCATGCCGACGATGTGGCCGCGTTGCTGCAAGACATCGACAATGTGGAACTTGTGTTCGGGGAATACCTGGGCAAAACCGTCGGCTTGCTCAATGGACTCCACCAGTTTCGTCGACTCGTGCTGCCTGGTATCGCCGAACCCGCTGGCGTCGAGAATGTTTATGCCCAATCCCAGTTTCCCAGCGGTCTCGCGGGCTATGGCCAGCGCATCCCCTGTCACCATCTTGATACTGACGCCGATCTGCCGCGCGTTCGCGATTGTGGCCCTGGCTTCTTCACGCGGCGGGTCGAACAAGGGCAGCACTCCCAGAAATTGCCATGCGCCCTCTTCATCGGCACGGGCTACCCCCAACGAACGGAATCCGCGTGCCGCAAAATCGTTGACCGCCTTGTCCACTGACGCAACCACCTGGTCGGCATTGGTAGACAATTCCAGGATCACCTGCGGCGCGCCCTTGGTGACCCTGAATGTTTTGCCGTCCGCAGCCTTCACAGTAGCCTCCGTGCGCTTGTGCACGGGATCGAACGGCAGAAAATGAGCGATCCGGAAGTCTTTCAAGGCCTGATCATCTTTCAGGCCACCCAGCACGGCCAGGTCGATGGTGTCCTTGTTTTCCACGCGCGATGCCAATGCAGCGTTGAGGATCACCAGGTCTGCCGAAATGCCGTTCACGCTGAACGGATCTCCCAGCGTGAGCTTGTTCTGGGTCAGCGTTCCAGTCTTGTCCGAGCACAGGATATCCACCCCGGCCAACTCCTCAATGGCCGCCAGCCGAGTCACAATGGCTTGTTTTCTGGCCAACAGGCGCGCGCCGACTGCCATGGTCACCGACAGTACCGTGGGCATCGCAACCGGAATCGCGGCCACGGTCAGCACCAGGGCGAACTGTAAGGTGGTAAGAATCGGGTCGCCACGGAACAGCGCGACGCCGATGATCACCGTCACCAGCGCCACGGCGAGAATGATCAGATAGTTGCCGATTTTCAGCACGGCGCGCTGAAAATGACTGGTATTCTGCGCCTCTTGCACCAGTTGAGCTGTCTTGCCGAAATAGGTGCTGGCGCCCGTGGCGTACACCATCGCTTCGATCTCGCCTTGCCGGATGATCGACCCCGAAAAGACGGCCTCGCCGCTCGTGCGCTCGGCGGGCAGCGATTCGCCCGTCAGCGCGGATTGGTCCACCTCGATCGGGTCGCCGTCGAGTAGGCGTGCATCCGCCGGCACGACGTCGCCCAGGCGCACGAGAATGACATCACCCGGCACCAGTTCACGCGCAGCCGACGTCACCCACTGACCGTCGCGTTTGACCCGCGCCTTGATCGCCAGTTTGGCTTTGAGCGCGGCGATGGCATTTCCTGCCTGGTGTTCTTCCCAGAACCCGACCAGACGCGTTGGCCACCAGCAACAGTAAGAATGATGAAGAAATCCGGCCAGTGCCGGTCTACCGCCGAGAGGATCACGGCCGCTTCGATCATCCACGGAATCGGTCCCCAGAAATAGCTGAAGAATTTCAGCAAGGCGTTGGTCTGCTTTTCCTCGAGCGCATTCGGCCCGTATTGATCCAGCCGTTTTTGCGCCTCGGCTTGGCTGAGGCCATCCGGCGACGAGCCCAGCTTTTTCTCCAGTTCCGGCAGCGGCAGCGATTTCAAATCGCCGCCGGCATCGCGGTCGGACCTGGACGTCGCCACGGACTACTGCTTGACATGGTCAGCGTTGGTTTTCACCATAGACGATGCTCCGTCTTGACAACGCGACACGAGTTCGTGAGGGCGGCATCCGTACAGTGCGGATACGCAAATCGTTGCCGGAAGCAGCGCATTCCGACTTGGCCGTCGGAGTCGAGAGAGCCTTGCGCAGCGCTACTGTTCGCTGGTGATGGGCTTGACCGCTCGGCTAACGCCCGAGATTACAAGATATATTTCCGACGGTTCCCTTCGCTGATTCGAGTGTTCACCTTGTGATCCTCGAGCTCAGTCGTTGTCCGAAAGAGCCAAATCAAATCGTATTGCGGACGCGCATTACGCTGTTTTCGATCGGGCAGGAACGCCCCACTGCCATTCGCGGATCTCCGGCATGTCCTGGCCGTGCGTGTTGATGTACTGCTGGTGTTCGATGAGTTTGTCCTTGAGCTGTTGCTTCAGATAAATCCCCTTGTCGCCGGTTTGCGGCAGACGGTCGATGCGTCCATCACCAGATGGAAGCGGTCCAGCTCGTTCAACACCGTCATGTCGAAGGGGGTGGTGATGGTGCCCTCCTCCTTATAACCGCGGACGTGGATGTTGTCGTGATTGGTGCGGCGATAAGTCAGCCGGTGGATCAGCCACGGATAAGCATGGTAGGCAAAGATCACCGGTTTATCCCGGGTGAAGAGTTCGTCGAAATCCGTGTCGCTCAGGCCGTGCGGATGCTCGCTGGGGGGCTGCAGTTTCATCAGATCGACGATGTTGACCACGCGGATTTTCAACTCCGGCAGATGTTCGCGCAGGATGGAGACGGCGGCCAGCGTCTCCAGTGTGGGCACGTCGCCGCAGCAGGCCATGACCACATCGGGTGCGACCGCCTGGTCGTTGCTGGCCCACTGCCAGATGCCGATGCCCTGAGTGCAGTGCTTGACGGCGGCGTCCATCGTCAGCCACTGTGGCGCCGGGTGCTTGCCCGCGACCACCACATTGACGTAATGACGGCTGCGCAGACAGTGGTCCATCACCGACAGCAGGCAATTGGCGTCCGGCGGAAAATAAACCCGCACCACCTCGGCCTTCTTGTTCACCACATGGTCGATGAAGCCGGGATCCTGATGGGTGAAACCGTTGTGGTCCTGGCGCCAGACATGCGAGGTCAGCAGGTAATTCAGCGAGGCGATCTTGCGCCGCCACGGCAGGTGCGCGGTGACTTTCAGCCACTTGGCGTGCTGATTGAACATCGAATCGATGATGTGAATGAACGCCTCATAGCAATTGAACAGTCCATGGCGACCCGTGAGCAGGTAGCCCTCCAGCCAGCCTTCGCACTGGTGCTCGCTGAGCATTTCCATCACGCGCCCCGCCGGCGCGAGAAACTCGTCATTCGGCACGGTCGCGGCGTCCCATTGGCGTTGTGTCACTTCGAACAGCGCCTCCAGGCCGTTGGAGAGCGTCTCGTCCGGACCGAACACCCGGAAATTGCGCTGCGCCTGATTCAGCTTCGCGACGTCGCGCAGGAAAGGCCCGAGCACATGGGTATCGCCGATGCCGGGTACGCCCGGCGCCGGCACCTCGGCTGCATAGTCGCGAAAATCCGGCATGC
Source organism: uncultured Gammaproteobacteria bacterium (assembly GCA_963762165.1). Taxonomy (GTDB): domain Bacteria; phylum Pseudomonadota; class Gammaproteobacteria; order JASBUN01; family JASBUN01; genus CAVXJN01. Next base: position 44,433 of record CAVXJN010000004.1, on the reverse strand, counting down.
GCAGATCGCGCAGCAGCATGCCGCCGTTGGCGTGGGGATTCGCGCCCATGCGGCGTTCACCCTCGGGCACCAATTCGGCCAGTTCCGTTTTCAGGCGGCCCTGCGCATCGAAGAGTTCTTCCGGCCGGTAGCTCTTGAGCCAGTCTTCCAATTGCTTGAGGTGTTCGGGATGGCTTGCGCGGATGAAGCGGCACCTGGTGCGCACGGAAGGTGCCTTCGACCTGCAGGCCATCGACGATCTTCGGGCCGGTCCAGCCCTTGGGTGATTTGAGGACAATCAGTCGGCCAGCGCGGCCGCGCGGTGTCGTTGTGCTTGCGCGCATTGCTCTGAATGTGCCGAATGTCTTCGATGGCCGTTTCCAAAGCGTCCGGCCATGAGTTGATGCATCTTTTCCGGATCGTCACCTTCCACGAAGTAGGGCGTCCAACCGCAGCCGCGTAGAAATTGCTCCAGCTCCTCATGCTCGATGCGGGCCGAGACTGGTGGGGTTGCTGATCTTGTAGCCGTTGAGGTGCAGAATCGGCAATACGGCGCCGTCGGTGATCGGGTTGAGAAATTTGTTGGACTGCCAGGCGGTCGCCAAGGGTCCGGTTTCCGCCTCTCCGTCGCCCACAACGCAGGCAACGATCAGGTCGGGATTGTCGAACACCGCCCCGAATGAATGGCTGAGCGAATATCCCAGCTCGCCGCCCTCATGAATCGAACCCGGGCACTCCGGCGAGGCGTGACTGGGGATTCCGCCGGGAAACGAGAACTGGATAAACAGCTTGCGCAGCCCTTCCTCATCCTGGCTGATGTTGGGGTAGACCTCGCTGTAGGTGCCTTCAAGATAGGTGTTGGCGACGACCGCCGGGACCGCCGTGGCCGGGTCCGGAGACGTAAATCATGTCTGAGGTCGTATTTCTTGATGACCCGGTTCAGATGCGCGTAGATAAAGTTCTGGCCGGGGGTCGTACCCCAGTGGCCCAGCAACATATGTTTCACATCAGTCGAGCGTCAGCGGCCGCTTCAGCAGCGGATTATCGTAGAGATAAATCTGGCCGACCGACAGATAGTTGGCGGCGCGCCAGTAGGCGTCAATTCTTGAGAGCAGTTCATCGGACAATGGTTTAGTCGTTGCATTCTTCATGATCAATTCCTTTCCAGATGGCTTAACCCACACATGAGTCGCGAACTACCAGTAAGGAGTCAGCAGTCGAGCAATGCCGTCGCGCAAACGCGCCGGCAAGCGGTACTTCGGTCCGCCATGCACCACACGATGCCCGACGGCGGCCACTGCGCCACGCCCGCTGCGATCCTCGATCCAATCCATCAGCGCGGCCACTGCCACCGTGTGATCGGTTGCCGCCACGGGCCGTGAAAAGTTGTCCGCCGGGTTCAACACTTTCACCCGCAAGCTGGCCACCGACAGTCCAATTCGCTCAATCCCGCCCTCCAGAATCCGTCGCAGCGAGTCTCCGGCCTCGAACAGCGCAAACTTGATGCTAGATGAGCTGCCATTGATCGTCAGGATGCGTGGGTTAGCGAACTTCATATTTGAGCTCGGTTGCGTGAGTATTGCCGCAACGATGGTGGCCCTGTCGGGTGTGGAAGCGCCTAATTGGTAATTTTCAAATCTCCTCCGGCACCATCTTGATCGCCCCGCACGGGCATTCCGAGACGCAGATGCCGCAGCCCTTGCAGTAGTCGTAGTTGAACTGGAAGCGCTTGCCCGGGCCGAGTTTGATCACCGCGTTGTCAGGACATACGCCGTAGCAGTTGTCACACTCAAAACAATTTCCACAGGACAGGCAACGGCGTGCCTCGAACAAGGCATTCGTTTCATCCAGCCCACCCTGTATCTCATCGAAGCTGGTTTGGCGGCGTATCGCATCTAGCATTGGGCGGACTGTTTTGGGGGCATCGGAGTAATACCAGGTATTGAGCTGTTTGAAATCGGCCAGCTCATGTTTGGCGGTGGATTCGTATGTTGTACCACGCAGCCATGCGTCGATGTGGCGCGCGGCTTTCTTGCCGTGCCCGACGCCCGTTGTGACTGTGCGCTCCGAAGGCACCATGTCGCCACCCGCGAAGATCCCCGGGTGCCCGGTCATCATGTTGCCGCCGACCTGTACGGTGCCGTGCTTGATCTCCAGCCCGGTCACGTCGTGCAGCAGCGACAGGTCAACATCCTGCCCAAGCGCCAGCACCAGCGAATCCGCCGCGATGGTTTCAAATTCGCCGGTGGGTTGCGGGAAGCCTTTTTCATCCAGCTTCATTTTTTCTAGCGTGAGTTCATGCTCGCCGGCTTGCTTGATCGTGGACAGCCATTTGATCATCACGCCTTCCTGCAGCGCTTCTTCCACCTCGGCATCATGCGCGGGCATCTTCTCGCGGGTACGGCGATAGACGATGATGGTATCGGTTGCGCCCAAACGCCTGGCGGTGCGCGCCGTATCGATCGCGGTATTGCCGCCGCCATACACCACCACGTGGCGGCCCAGCGTCGGCTTGTCTTCGCCTTCCATGCTGTGCAGCATCGAGACCGCATCCATGATGTGCGCCGCATCGCCTGCCGGAATGAATGCGCGCTTGCCTATGTGCGCGCCGACCGCGAGGAAGGCCGCGTCGAAACTGCCGGCACGCATGCTGTCCTCCATGTTCTCCACCTTGCTGTCGAGTTTGAGCGTCACGCCGAGATCGAGGATGCGCTGCACTTCGGCATCCAGCACCTCGCGCGGCAGGCGGTACTTGGGGATACCGAAGCGCATCATGCCGCCCGACAGCGAGCCGGCTTCATGTATCTCCACGCGGTGACCGAGACGCGCAAGGTGATAGGCGGCGGATAATCCCGACGGTCCCGCGCCGACCACTAGCACCTTCTTGCCGGAAGATGCGGCGGGTGCATCGAATTTCCAGTCGCGCCTGATCGCCTCGTCACCGAGAAATCGCTCCACCGAGTTGATGCCGACTACGCTGTCCAGTTGGCCGCGATTGCATGCGCTTTCGCAGGGGTGATAGCAGACCCGCCCCATGATGGCGGGCAGCGGGTTGTCCAAGGTCAGCACGCGCCAGGCTTGTTCATAGTCACCCGATTCGGCATGAAACAACCAACCCTGGATGTTCTCTCCGGCGGGACAGCCCGCGTTGCAGGGCGGCAGTCTGTCCAGATAGACCGGCTTCATCGGTGCGCCACGAGCCGGTGTGATTGGCCAGCGAGGAGCCGGGGTCGAGTGTTATTGCAAAAGGCCTGTCCATTTATAAAACCTCCTGTTGTTCAACCAGACCGTACCTGCGGATGTTGCGGTCGGCACGCTCTTGGATGCGCGCGATGATGTCCGGTCTCGGTTTGGCGCCGAACAGGTGGGCAAAGCGTTTTTGCGGTTTCAGGTATTCCTCGACTGGCAGCTGTTTGCGTATTGGCAACGCGCTCACTTGCACGCCGTGCTCGGCCTCGAATATCGGGAACAGGCCGGTCTCGTGCGCCAGCCGCGCGATGCGGATGGTGTCGTGCGAGGCCGTTCCCCAGCCCAGCGGGCAGGGCACGAAGATGTGGATATAGCGCGCGCCGTGAAATTCCATCGCGCGCTTCACCTTGGCTTCGAGGTCGTGCAGATCGGCGACCGTGGCCGTGGCCACGTAGGGAATCTCGTGCGCCATCGCGATCGCGGGAACAAACTTGCCCTGCCCGAAGACATTGCCGGGATCCGGACCCACCGGCATCGTGGTTGCGGTGCGCGCCGCAGGAGGCGTGGCGGACGAGCGTTGTACGCCGGTATTCATGTACGCCTCGTTGTCGTAACAGATGTACAGCACATCGTCATTGCGCTCGAACATACCGGACAGGCAACCGAAGCCGATGTCGGTGGTGCCGCCATCGCCGCCCTGTGCGATCACCCGCACCTCACTGCGTCCCTTCACCCTCAGCGCCGCCGCGATGCCGGTGGCGACTGCTGCGGCATTGCCGAATACCGAGTGCATCCATGGCAGCTGCCATGAGGTTTCCGGATAGGGAGTCGAAAAGACCTCCAGGCAGCCGGTGGCATTCGCCGCGATCAGCTGCGAGTTGGTCGCCTCCAGCGCTGCATCCAGCGCATAGCGCGCACCCAGCGCCTCGCCGCAGCCCTGGCAGGCGCGGTGTCCCGAGTTGATCGCGTTGCTGCGATCCTGATGCGACTGGACGCTGCGGTCCTCGGCATTCAGCAGGCGGTTGCCGACAGTGAATGTACCGGTCTGGTAGAACTTGACGGCCTGGAATGGCATATCGATATCCTCTATGAATTCGTTCTATCCCTGTCGAATGCAAATCGGGTTTGCGGCTTCAGCGCGTAACCCGTCAACCATCCGTGCATCAATGTCGGGTTACGCAAAAAACGCTAACCCGACCTGAAGAATCGCTTTATGCGATCTTCGAAGCGACCGTGCCGATGTCGCGCAGTATATTTTCCGCAGCAGGACCGGAGCGGCGGACTGCGCGTTCGTGCGCCAACTGTTTGTTGACCACATCCCAGTCCAGATCAAGAAAGGTCAGTGCTTTCAGTGCATCCTGTCCCGCTTCGCGAAATAACTTGTGCAGCGATTTGCGCGTGATTGCGCGACCGCCCAGTCCGGCCACCACCGTATAGACGGGCGCGGGCAGATGGGACATAGCCATGCGCACATCGGTGGATAGTATCCCGCCGATGCCTACCGCAAGACCTTTCTCCAGTACCACCACACGTTTGGCATTTTCCAGTGCGGTGCGCACCCCATCCATCGGAAAGGGGCGAAAACTGGTGATGCCCAGCACGCCTATCCTGTGGCCGTCATCGCGCATCTCGTCGATGGTGTCTTTGATGGTGCCCAGCACCGAGCCCATTGCCACCACCATGGTATCGGCATCCTCGGCACGGTAGGTGTGGAGCAGCCCGCAGGTATCGCGCCCGAACGCCTGCTTGAATTCAGCCGCCAGTTGCGGGATGCGCTCCAGCGCCTGCATTTGCCTGGCATGGGCCAGGTAGCGCACTTCCATGAAGGCTTCCGGCCCGACCATTGCGCCGATAGAAACCGGTTCGCGTGGGTCCAGCACCTGGCGTGGTTCGAATGGCGGCAGATAGGCATCGACCTGTTGCGGTGTCGGCAGGTCCACCTGCTCGTAGGCATGGGTGAGTATGAATCCGTCCATGCACACCATCACCGGCAATGACAATTCTTCGGCCAACCTGAATGCCTGGATGTGCAGATCCAGCGCTTCCTGGTTGTTTTCCGCGAACAGTTGCATCCATCCGGAATCGCGCTGCGACATCGCATCGGAATGGTCGTTCCAGATATTGATTGGTGCGCCGACGGCGCGGTTTGCCACCGTCATCACGATGGGCAGACCAAGACCGGACGCGTTGTAGACCGCTTCGGACATGAACAGCAAGCCTTGGCTGGCGGTCGCCGTATAAGCGCGCGCGCCGGTAGCGGATGCGCCGATCGAAACCGACATCGCGGCGAATTCGCTCTCCACATTGATGAACTCGCACTTGGTCAGTTCGCCACTCTTCACCATTTCCCCGATTGCCTCGACGATGTGCGTCTGCGGGGTGATTGGGTAGGCACAGACCACCTCGGGGCGGCACATCGCAACGGCTTCGGCGACGGCGCGGGAACCCTCGATTTGCTTAAGCATGTGTGGAAACCTCCTCGGTTTGGGTTTTTATCAGGTTGTAGGCTTCGGTGGCAGCAGCGATGTTGCCATGCGCAACCTTGCCGGAAAATTTTTCCGCGATTGCCTTGATCACCGACTCCAGGCGTAGCAGCCCGGAGAACGCGGCAATACCTGCGATCAGGGGCGCATTGGGTATAGGACGGTCGATATGTTTAAGCGCGATCTCAGTGGCTGACAAAGTGCATAGCCGTTCGCGTGGTCTGCCGCTGACCAGATCACTTAACCCCAGTTCTTCGAAGCTGCGGCCGGTGTTGAGCAGGATATAGCCGTCCTTCTTCAGCCCGGCAAACACATCGACCTGATGCAGCAGTGTGATGTCCTGGATAATGATGGCATCGGGTTCCATGATTGGTTCACGCAGACGAATCTCCCTGTCGGCGACGCGGCAGAATGACACCACTGGCGCGCCCATCCGCTCGGAACCAAAACTGGGGAAGGCCTGGGCATTACGCCCTTCGGCAAAAGCCGCGACAGAAAACATCTCCGCTGCCGTCACAACGCCCTGGCCGCCACGACCATGTATACGCAACTCAAACATATCTGACCTCCCTAAGTGGATTCTTACAACGCCGGCAGGTTGAGAGAATCATGGATAAGGTACCGCCATTCGCCAGTTGCACCGCTAGTCCCAGCACCGCAAAGATCCCTCCACCGACCATGCCTCCGACCCCAAGGGAAACCACCGCCACAAGCCCATCTTGCCGACGGCTGCTTCGTTCATGCGCCTATCCTTACCTGCTTGCGAACACAATCCGCTCCGGTCGCTCCCGCTAATGAGCGGAGCTGCATACCCTCATATCGGGAAACCTCGGGGTAATCTTGGCCGCTCTTCTCATTCTGAAAACGCGACACGCCTCCCGCGGTTTCCAGCGGGGCGATCCGAACGTAATACCCTGCGACTTTAAACTTGCGGCACCAGTCCGTGCCGGACACGTACATCCAGCGATCGATGGAGGTGTGCCAAACATCGGCGATCTCGCGCAGGTAGCTTGCAATGGAGGCTTCGTGATTCAAATCGGCTAAATCTGCCGCCGCCAGGAGTGCGGCGATTTCCGCCGCGACCGTGAACGGCGAATAGCCAGGATCCTCCTCCCAGCGATCCTGGGGGCTCAGCGGGCCGTTGCGGACCAGATAACCCGCGGCTTTCTTGACCATCGGCCAGAACTGGGCCACATCAGCCTCGGCCAATGCCTGTTCGCGATGAGCCAGGTCCACCAGGAGAATAGGCAAAGCCGTCTCGTCCATTTGGATGCCATTCCAATAGGATGAGCCATCCAGCCACATGTTCTGCGACCAGTGTCCGTCCGGCTGCTGAGTGGTCTGCAAATACGAGAGTACACGGCGTGCATCTTCGTGCGCGCCAGCAGCGAGCAAGCCACCGGCGGTTTCCACCATGTCGCGCGACCAGACCCGATGGTAGCCGCCCAGATCCTCGTCCCCCTTGCTGAATCCCCACGGGATGGAGAGGCTGGCGATGAGAGCGCCGGGTGCCGTCTTGGACTCATGAGTGCGCAGGACGGCGAGACTGACCTGTGAAAGATCGCCCGGACTGAGTCCGCCCTTCTTCAGTGACGCATGTGCCTTCGTCCATTCCTGCCAACCGGCGAGATAGTCGTGCTTGGCCTTGTCAAAACCGTCGCGCAGGCTGGCGATGGCATTGCGGGCCGCTGCTTCCGGGTCGTTGCCAAAACCGAGCGCCAGTACGAAATCTCCCTGCGATTTGAAAAGTTCGATCTCACCCGTCAGCGCCACATTGCCATCCTCGGCCCGCGTGCATTCCCAAGTCATCTGTTTGTGCTTTTTCAAGTCCTGCCGGCCATCCGATGAACCGACGTAGCCGACTGAGCGCTTCGTCCACAGAACGGAGCATGCCAGCGCCAAGGCGTAGCCGTTGCGCTGCGCAAACAGCAGCAGCGTGCCCTCGAATTCGTCCACCCAGGCGGTATTGCCGCCGCCGTGATTCCCCAGGTGCGGCGCGAGCAGAACATGAAGATGATAATCGGAGAGTGCGCCTTGCTGCGCGACGAACTGCACCTGTAGCATCACCGTGTCCCGATGGGGATCGCTCACAATCTGCTTATCGATGCGGTAGCGGCCATCACGGCAGGTGTTGACCAACCGGAATCCCGGCACGCCCTCGGTCAACCAGTGAACTTCGGAGTCGGCGTCACGTTTCTCCTCGGAGAAGAAATCCGCGCCGTCCGAGACGATCAGGCCCATATCACGGACGCAGGCCTGGCCAATGCGAGGATAATAAATCTCGTTGAAGATTCCGTGGCTCAGCGTGAACCAAACGTGGCTGTTGCTGAGGGCGGTGCCAACACCGGTTTTAGCGCTGGACGTCCAGTGCGCCGGGATTCCGGGCCCGCCCGGTGCGGAACGATTTAGTGTACCCACGCTATCTCCTTATCTGTCTGCTCGTTTCCCTGATCAGCCACAATGAAAGAAGGGCCTATCGCTGGAAAAATCGACGCGGGTTTCAGGGCCTTGGCGTTATCTTTCTCCTTTGACAATCCGGTTCAGCATTCGTTAGCTGATTAACCGGTCGCTCCTTTCATTTGGCCCCGTCAACGCTGTCTGCCGTCTTTTTCACTTCGTTCATCGCGCCAGAAGTATGGCGCTGGACCGGGGGCTCAGGCGGTATGTTTGTGAATCTTCCCAAAGCTGTTCCTCGCCCGAGGAAAATAGATGTTGTGGCGCTTCGCGAGAGGTATCAACGGCCAGATGCCACCGAGCCCCCTGCGGCACGGGCGGCAAAGCGAAATCAACCGCAGCGGCGCCGGCATTGAACATCAGGCAAAGTGCGTGCTGCTCGTCCTCATGGATCAGGCAGGCAAACTGTTTTGCTTTCGGGTCGGTCCAATTGGGTAATCCTCCTTGCGGGTCAAACCACCGGATCTCGCCGTCGGTGTAAAATTTCTCATCGCTCAGGACCGGATGGGCACGACGAAAGGCGAGCATGCCACGGGTAAAGCGGAATATTTCTCTGTGCTGTTCGAGACAGCGCCAGTCATACCAGCTGGTTTCATTGTCCTGGCAGTAAGCATTGTTGTTGCCGCCTTGGGTGCGGCGAAATTCGTCCCCGCCGAGCAGCATCGGCACGCCACGCGAGATCAACAGAGACAGCAGAAAGTTCTTGATCTGGCGTTTCCGCACGGCCTCGATCCCAGTATCTGTTGTCTCGCCTTCAGCGCCGTAGTTGTCGCTAAAGTTGGCGTCGGTCCCGTCATGGTTGTTTTCCCGGTTTGCCTCATTGTGCTTGTCGCGATAGCTCACCAAGTCATTCAGCGTGAAGCCGTCGTGGCAGGTGACGAAATTAATGCTGGCCTCGGGGCCTTTGCCCGACTTTGTGTAAATGTCGGCACTGCCGCAGAGGCGGCTGGCGAATGCACTGAGCATCCCGTCGTCGCCTCGCCAGAACCGTCGAACGTCGTCCCGAAAACGGCCGTTCCACTCTGCCCAGCGTCGTTCCGAGAAACTCCCCACCTGATAGGCGCCCGCGGCATCCCACGCCTCGGCGATGAGCTTCACGTCTCGCAGTATCGGGTCTTCGGCGATCCGTTCGAGCAGCGGGGGATTGGTCAGCAATTTGCCGGCGCCATCCCGACCGAGCACCGACGCCAGATCAAACCGGAAGCCATCCACGTGCATCTCGAGCACCCAATAACGCAGCGCGCCCAGAATGAGGTCGCGCACCACGGGATGGTTGGCGTTGATGGTGTTGTCGACGCCCGTGTAGTCCTTGTAGTAACGCTTGTCGTCCGCCAGCGTATAGAAGATCGCGTTATCGATACCTCGGAAACACAGCGTCGGACCCAATTCATTGCCTTCCGCCGTGTGATTGAACACTACGTCCAGGATGACTTCGATGCCGGCATCGTGCAGAGTCCGGACCATCTCCTTGAACTCCAGGTTTTGCTGACCCACGCCGCCCGAACTGCTATACGAGGCTTTTGGGGCGAAGAAAGAGACGGGGTCATAACCCCAATAATTTCTGAGCGGCGCGCCGGTTTGGGGATCGAGATTTCTCGTCTCGTTTTCGTTGAACTCGCACACCGGCATCAGTTCCACAGCTGTCACGCCCAATTCCTTCAGATAAGGAATCTTGTCCATCAGGCCACGGTACGTACCGGGCTGTTCCACGTTGGCGCTGGGGTGAATAGTGAAACCGCGTACGTGGGTTTCATAAATGACCGTCTGTGACCAGGGATTCCGGAGCGGCCGGTCGTCATGCCAGTGGAAGTGCTCGTGAATGAACACGCATTTCGGCATAGCCCCGGCATCGTCCACTCTTGAAATAACCAGATCCTTTTCCGGAGCGGACGGGTCGTAACCGCGGGCCGGGCCGAAATCCCAGGCAGGCACCAATGAGATCGTCGTCGCGAACGGGTCCAAGAGCAGTTTGTTGAAATTGAAGCGATGGCCTACTTCGGGTTGATACGGACCATCCATCCGGTAGCCGTAGAGTTGACCGGAACGAATTTCTTCGACCCAGACGTGCCACACGTCGCCTGTGCGGTGGCGTGCGGGATTGAGATCGATCACCTTGACCGGCGTCACATCGGCGGGAGAATCGAACAACTCCAACCGAACGTGAGTAGCGTGACGACTGAAGATCGAGAAGTTGACGCCCCCAGCGGATTCCAACGTTCCTAACGGCAGCGGAACACCGCTACGTATGTCAGTGTGTTCTGAGGTCTCTGCCGCATAGTCCTGCAGCGGACGATCAGGTGCGCTCATAGGTTTCCCATCACTATCTGTAAGCAATCACCGCTGCCATAGTATGTGTGCGACTCGCGCGGCACCGCCACGCCCTGGCGGCTCTGTATCAGTCGAGCCGCAACGCCCAACCACCTCCGGCGAGTGGGCGTCCACCCACCAGCCGTCCAATTCCGACAGATTGATGCCACCATTGACCAATACCCTTCACGCCGGTCGTACCACACGCTTCCCAGGCCCCTTCGCGGCGCGCTGCGCCAGGCATACACGCTTTGCGCCAATCGTTCGGTCAAACACCTATCGTACTCACTGAGGAAAATCACCGGGGCGTACCTCGAGCCGCCGGATGAAACGCATCCATTGCTGAATCAGTACCTGCCCCGCCACGTCTGCGGGATGAGCTTACCCGGCCATGATGAGCTGCACCCGGCATTGCGAATCAGGCAACAGGCGCAACGCGACCCACGGCCCGCATACCGAGATAGCCTTTGACCGATGCGATCACCAATGGCGCGGCGCCGAATAGGATGAACACCAGATCACCGGGCATTCGCAGCCATTCGATCAGGCGCGACCGGTCGCTTCCGATGTAATCGATGCTCCGCGCGTGCCAGTACCCGTGCTGGACCACATCCCAGACCTGCAGCACCCCGCCGGGAAACAGGCTCATCGTCACCATCATCGCCAGACCGATATTGGTACCCCAGAAAGCGACTTTGACGTATTTTTCGATGCCGACCCAGTGCGTTTCGTCACTGACCTGGCGCAGCACAAATACCATCAGTGCGATGGCCAGCATGCCGAAGACGCCCATCAGCGCGGCGTGCCCATGGTTCGGCGTCAATAGCGTGCCGACCTCGTAGTAGCTGACGATCGGCAGATTGATTAGAAAACCGAAAACGCCCGCCCCCACGAAGTTCCAGAAACCCACGGCCATCAGAAAATAGAATGTCCACTTGTGCGGTAACACCATGGTCTTACCGCATACATCGCAGGTGCCCCGGGTGGTGCGAACGAAATCCCAGGCATCCAGCGTAAGCAAGGTCAACGGGACCACCTCGAGCACCGAGAACAGCGCCGACAGCGACATGTTGACGTTGGTCTGGCCTGTGAAATACCAATGGTGACCAGTGCCCATCAGCCCGCCGAGAAAGTACAGGATGGCGTCGAGATAGATCACACGCAGGGCGACATTGCGCCGGGTCAATCCGAGTTGATAGAACGTCAGCGCCACCACCGTCGTGGCGAAGAATTCGAAGAAGCCTTCCACCCACAAGTGGATGATCCAAAAGCGCCAGGTATCGACCACCGTAAAGTTGGCCTTGGTACCGAAAAACAGGGCAGGAACATAGAAAACCGGAATTGCCACCGCCGCTACCAGGAACAACCTGACGATCGGTTTCGACTCCGAATCTTCCAGCGCCTTGGGCCGCACTAATTTCCATAACATCACAAACCACACCACCAATCCTGCCACGAGCAAGTATTGCCAAAGTCGGCCGAGTTCCAGGTACTCCCACCCTTGGCTGCCAACCCAGAACCACCAGCGACCGAGCTGTTGCGAAATACCCAACCACTCGCCCAGCAGGCTGCCGCCGATCACCAGCGCGAATGCGGCGAACAGCACGTGGACCCAGCCCGCGAACCAGCGCGGCTCATCGACGCGCACCGAGCGACCGAGGAACAGCGCCGCGGCAACATAGGCGGTAGCAATCCAGAAGACCGCCAGCTGCAAATGCCAGGTGCGCACTAGGTTACTGGGGAACACGCGTTCCAATTGAAAGCCGTAAAAGCTGCCCGGGTCGGCGCGGTAATGGGCTACCGCGCCGCCCACCAGGGTCTGCGCAAGCATCAGCAGCGCTACGACCACGAAGAATTTCAGCAGCGCGTTCTGACCTGGGCTGGATCGACCCGGCAGCAGATGCGGGTGTACGTGATGGCCGCGCGTAATCCAGCCCAGGTAATCGAATTTCCCGAACGCCAGCAGCACCGTCGCAATGCCGGCCAGCAGCACGGTCAGGCTGAGCGCACTCCACAACACTGCGCCGGGCGTGGCCAGATTGCCGACGCTCGGATCGTACGGAAAATTGTTGGTATAGGAATAGTCCGCGCCGGGACGGGCGGCCACCGATGCCCAGGCTGCCCAAGTAACGAACGCCGTGAATTGGCGCAACTCGGTCCGGTCGGTAATCAGGCCCCGTTGCAGACCGCCGTTGCGCGACGGATGACGGAAGTAGTCGATCCAGTAGCGGATCTGCTGACGATACGCCGCCGTTTCCGGCGCGGTTAGATGCAGCGTTGCGGTTGCCGCGTCGTAGCGATTGGTTTTGAGTGCGACTGCCGTTTCAGCATGCACTGCAGCCTGCTGCGAGCGGCTCAGTGCTGCCAACGGTTGCTGGTACTGCTGTTGCGCGATGGCTTCCGCCGTGACTTCGCCTATGCGATGCAGCGCATCGGCCGCGTAATCCGGCCCCAGATAAGCACCATGACCCCATATACTGCCGTTGTCCATCAGGCCGTATTTGAGAAATACCTGCTGGCCTTCGCTGATATCGTCGCCGCTAAACAGCGTGACACCTTGTGGGTCCACCACCTGCGCCGGAATCGGCGGGGCGTTGCGGTAGGAGAGCATCGTGATCGTGATCAGCCCGGCAAAGCCAAACACCATCACAATCAGTGCAGCGCGTATCCACCATGGCGAAAGCGAGTCGTCGTCTTCGGCGGTCAATGCGTGCGTCTCAGTACTCATGGGTACACTTCCTCAATCGATTATTTCGCGCACTATGCGGCTATGTGTTTCTGTCGGTTACAACGACATCTCCCGACATGGAGTCACCGCTGCCACAGGATGTGATCTTCCTCCAAAGGCACCGCCACGCCGTCGCGGTTCGCTACGATTCGCACGCTATAGTCCGTCGCCGGACGGATTGCGGGCACCTCTGCACGATAGGCGTAGCCGTTCGTTGCACCCACCAGTTGCCGCACGCGCTGCATCGCCATTTGCACAGATACGCCGCCGTCCACGCCATTGGCATAAAGCTCGACCCGTACCGCCTGCAGATCCAGCTCGTCGAGATAAACCTGTACTTCAAACACGTGTTGGTCGTTTTCGGTTTCAAGCTTCATTTCGCCAAAGCGCAGTGCGGCCCATTTTTGGTCCAGTGCATGGCGCCAATCAACGATACTCATACCGATCGCGCCTTTGTCGGCCGCGCGCGCGCGGTAAGCTGAGGCTGCCGGGAGATAATATTGCTCGGTGTATTCGCGCACCGTGCGATTGGTGGAGAAGCGCGGGGTCAATTGCGCCATGCTTTCCCGCATCCGCGCGACCCAGGCAGTGGGGATACCCTGCTCGTCACGGGTATAGAATTCGGGGATCACCTCGCGCTCGAGCAGTTCGTAGAGCGCTTCGGCTTCGGCCGCGTCCCAGGCCGGATCGTCGCCATGTTCCCGACCGTCCCCCAATGCCCACCCCACTTCCGGGGTGTATGCTTCCGCCCACCAGCCGTCCAACTCAGACAAATTGATGCCGCCATTGACGAGCACCTTCATGCCGCTGGTGCCACTCGCCTCCCAAGGCCGACGCGGCGTATTGAGCCAGACATCCACGCCTTGCACCAGATGCTCGGTCAGGCGCATGTCATAGTCACTGAGGAAAATCACATGGGAGCGCACTTCGGGCCGCCGAATGAAATGTGTCCATTGTTGGATCAGATCTTTGCCGGTTTGGTCTGCGGGATGGGCCTTGCCGGCCATAATGATCTGGACCGGACGTTGCGGATTGGTCAGCATGCGCAGCAATCGGTCCGGATCGTACAGCAGCAGGTTCGGCCGTTTGTAGCTTGCAAAACGACGTGCGAATCCCAGTGTCAAGGTATTGCAGTCAAACAAATGCTTGGCGGTATCGACCGCTTCGGGAGATGCGCCTGAAGCGGCCAATTGCCGGGACAACTGTGCGCGGGCGTAGTCGACAAGGGTTGCGCTCGCGGCAGTGCGAAACCGCCATAAACTGGCATCGGAAACGCGGCGAATGTCCTGTTCCAGCGTCTCCACCGTCCCCAGCCAACGGTCCTTGCCACAGGCTTGGGTCCAAAGTTCATCGGCCGGGGCCGAATCCCAGGTTGGCACGTGAACACCGTTGGTCACGTGTCCGACCGGCACGTCTTCCGTCGGCCAGCGCGGGAACAGCGGCGCAAACAGGTGTCGGCTCACCTTGCCATGCAGCCGACTCACGCCATTGACCGATCCACTTCCGCGGATCGCCAGATACGCCATGTTGAAAGGTTCCGAGGCATCGTTCGGGTTGTGGCGGCCGAGCGCGAGCAAGTCGCGGCGGCTTATACCGAGACGCTGATCGGCGTAACCACCGAGGTACTGCTCAATGAGCGACGGCGCGAAACGATCGAAACCTGCCGCCACTGCCGTGTGCGTGGTGAAGAGATTGCCGGCGCGCGTGACGGCCAGCGCGACCTCGAAGCTTTGCTGGGTCTCTTCCATGAAGCTGCGCGCGCGTTCCAGCACCGCAAATGCCGCATGCCCCTCATTTAGGTGGCAGACTTCGGGTGTCATCCCGAGTGCACTGAGCAATCGCCAGCCGCCGATGCCGAGCAGCAGTTCCTGTTTGAGACGCAACTCCGGTCCGCCGCCGTACAGTTCGCTGGTAATGCCGCGATGGGCCGGGTAATTCGCGGCGTCATTGCTGTCCAGTAGATACAGCTTTACGCGCCCGACCTGCACCTGCCAGGCCCGTAGCCAGACCGAATAACCTGGCAAGGCGATTTCCAGGCGCAACCACTCTCCATTCGGTTTGCGCAGCGGTGTGACCGGCAGCTGTCCGGGGTCGTTGTACGGGTAAAGTGCTTGTTGCGCGCCATCCTTGTCGATCACCTGGCGAAAGTAACCTTGCTGGTACAGTAAGCCCACGCCGACGACCGGGACCCCCAGATCGCTGGCGGCCTTGAGTTGATCGCCCGCCACATTGCCGAGGCCGCCCGAATAAATGGGCAAGGCCTCGCTCAACATGAATTCCATACTGAAATACGCAACGCTGCTCAGTGGAGATTGAGAATAGGTTTGCTGGAACCACGCAGGCGACTCCGCTGCACTACGTCGGGCTTGCACCAAATCGTCAATGACTTTGCGGAAAGCGGGCTCGGCCAGTACCTGTTGGAGTTTCTCCCGCGACACCGTCTGCAACACGACCCAAGGATTCTGAGTCAGCTCCCACAGCACCGGGTCCAGTTCGCGCCACAGCTGGTCGGTGGCATGATTCCACGATGAGCGCATATCCAGGGCCAACTCGGCCAGCGCGTCGAATCCATCAATATCCTTGGACAGGGGACGCTGTTTGGGGTGACCGATCCGTATCTGTCCGTTCATGGGTTCTCCTTCACAGCGCTCCCGTTGCGCATACGCCCCAAGGCCAAAACCTCATCGCCGAAACAGGCCTAATTCCGCGACCTACCAGTACCATTTGTGGCGGTAATGAATTGGTAAAGTATCTCCGCTTGTCGGTCAGCGATTTCCGCTTTGGTAAAGGCCGGCATAGCGCCTTTAGACCCATCAGGCATTCTCGGATGGCGGATGAACCCAAGGAATGTTTCGAAGTCCACCAACATCCGGGAGCCTTTCAGTGGCAAATTCGGTGCGACCACGTTCCCCCCATTGAAATGACAGCTCGCGCAACTCGTTCTGAATATTCCCGCTCCAGAAGAATCCGTCGGGGATGCATGGGACTCCCCCGCCTGACCTGGATTGCCCATTCCACCGCCCATCATTCCACGGCCCATCATTCCGCCGCTCATCATTCCACCGCTCCCCAGTGCCTGTGCACCGAGACACGGCAGCAACATAATCGCAGCGAAGACGATTACCTTTTTCATGATATTCCTCCGTTGTGGCAATCCGGCGTGGTGGCTGTCTCTCCCTTCGGATCTTGCTTTCTACCGTGGCTGCGATCGTCACCTTGATCGCCAGGTACACCGTGGCCGAAGGGCTGCGCGACGATGAGGCCCATCGATACCAGTATTCATCGCTTCAACAAGGAACTTTGGTCGTGCACATGCCGTTGTTCTGCAAAAGAACAGAAATCATGTTCGTTTTCCCTATACCGTGACATCGTCGGCACGTACCTCTCATTCATTTCCAGGTCGCAAAGCGTAACTTTGGCCGTCTATACCGTCTCCCTGTCTGCCAGTGGGCTCCGCTGGATGCTGGCCATGCGCAACTTCCGATCTATCGTGCGGTTGCACACGCCTTCGGCGATTCAGTTCACGATCATCTCGAGGCAGCGGCGACCCCGGCACAAAAACAACAGCTTGCACAGCCGCCATGGTGTGGCTCACCAGCTAGCTCTGCGCCAGCGTGGCGCTTTTCGACGCGATACGCTCCATCAGCTCGTGCCAGGACTTCGCGAACGATTGCGCGCCCTCGCGCTGGAGCGTAGCCGCGAGCGCTCCATCGTCCACGCCTGCCTGGCCAAACGCGGCGAGCGTCGCTTCCGCGTCGCCACCATCGTTTGGCAAGTCGCCTTTCAGTTCACCGTGTTCGGCAAAGGCAAGCAGGGTCTTCTCAGGCATGGTGTTGACGGTGTCCGGCGCCGCCAGGTCCTCGATGTAAAGGGTGTCCGAAACCGCGGGATCTTTGGTGCCGGTACTAGCCCACAACAAGCGCTGCGGTCGCGCACCAGCGCCTGCCAGATGCTGCCAGCGCTTTGATGCCAACAGTTCCCGGTACGCTTTGTAGGTACGTTTGGCAATGGCGATACCGAGGCGGTTGCGAAGCGGCTGGGGAACCTTGTCGTGTACGGCAACGTCCCAGCGGCTGACGAAAAGAGACGCGACGGAACCGACCGCCGGATCGAGGTCCGCGGCGATGCGCCGTTCGACACCGCGCATGTATGCTTCGGCGGCGGCCAGGTAGTGCTCACGGGAGAACAGCAGCGTCACATTCACCGGCACGCCCGCGAAAATCGCTTCCTCGATTGCGGGAATACCTGCCTGAGTGCCCGGGATCTTAATGAAAAGATTCGGTCGTTGCGCCTGCGCATGCAGCTGCTGCGCCGTTTGGAGAGTACCGGCCGTGTTATCCACCAGCAGCGGTGACACTTCGAGCGAGACCCAACCGTCCTGTCCTTCAGTGACATCATGGATTGGACGGAACAGATCAGCGGCCTGTGACAAATCCTCCAATGCCAGCTCGAAGAATAACGCCTCGCCCGACTTGCCTGCGCGGACTTTCTCGCCAATCCCGGCGTCGTAGAAGTCGGCATTGCCGATGGCGTGATCGAAGATTGTTGGATTGGAGGTGAGCCCTGTCACCGATAAGTCGCGGATATAGCGACCGAGGGTACCGCTCGTCAGAAGCCCGCGCGTAATATTGTCGAGCCACAAAGATTGACCCAGATCGTGTAGCTGTTGCGTGGTACTCATATTGTCTCCTGGTCGCTATCGACGACGCCGGACGGACAGAAAGACGGCAAACCGTAATTCAGTGTATCTACAGCCAACATGATCACCACGTCATGCGCTGCCGTCATTGGGCACTTTCGCGGGCGCCGGGTTATGCCAGCTTCCGTCTGTCGCAATCAGCGCATCCGCTTGCTTCGGCCCCCAACTGCCGGGCTTGTAGGGGTGACTACGGTGGTGGGTACCAAGAACTTGATCGACCACCATCCAGGCAGCCTCCACCGCGTCCTCACGGGTGAACAGAGCGCCATCGCCTGCCATGGCGTCACTCAACAGCCGCGCGTAGGGTGTTTCCTCTCCCGGCTGCTCTTCCAGCAGGTAGAGTTCGCGCTGCTCGCCGACGAATTCCTTGCCTGCGCGCTTGACACGCGCAGCAAGCGCGACCGCAGAGTCGGGCGAAAGTCGGAAGCGCAGATAGTTGGCCCGCCCGGCAGGCGGAACGGAGTCGTCGAACAACTTCTGCGGCGGCGGTTTGAGCTCAACCAACACCTCGGCCGCAGTCGCCGCCAGGCGTTTGCCCGAACGCAGATACCACGGCACCCCTTCCCAGCGCCACGAATCGATATACAAGCGCAGCGCACAAAACGTTTCGACATCGGAGCGCCTCGCCACCCCCGGCTCTTTTCGATAACCCGCATACTGACCGCGCACCACATCGTCCGGGTGCAACGGCCGCATGGCCTGGAACACCTTGGCTTTCTCACTATGAACCGCGCCGTACCCTTGATACGCCGGCGGCTCCATGGCCAGAAGCGCAACGATCTGGAATAGGTGATTCTGGATGACGTCGCGCAAACAGCCAGCGCTTTCGTAGAACGCGCCGCGACCGTTGACGCCGAAGGTCTCGGACAATGTCACCTGCACACTGGCCACGCAGTTGCGGTTCCAAATCGGCTCGAGGAACGAATTGGCGAATCGGAAATAGAGGATATTCATGATCGCCTCCTTTCCGAGATAGTGGTCGATGCGAAAGATCGAATCTTCCGGAAATACCGCCAGCGCAATACGATTGAGTTCCCGTGCCGAGCCCAGGTCGCGTCCGAACGGCTTTTCGACAATCACCCGCGCCTGATTGGTCAGACCGGCAGCCGCGAGTCCTTGAATGACAGTAGCGAACAGCGCCGGGGGAATCGCGAGATAATGCGCCGGACGTCGAGCATTTGCCAACGCCTGCTTAAGGAGCTGGAAAGTACCCGTATCGTTGTAATTTCCCCCCACGTATCGAAGCAGGGACAGCAGGTGGGCCAGTGCTTCCGGGTCATCGATCTTTCCCGCTTTTTTGATGCTGTCCTTGGCCTGTTTGCGCAATTGCGCCTGGGTCCAGGGCGGTGCAGCAACGCCCACCACGGGCACGTTGAGTATGCCGCGCCGGGCCATCGCGTAAAGCGCCGGAAAAATCATTTTATGGGCAAGGTCGCCAGTCACGCCGAAAATCACCAGCGCATCGGCTGAAGTCGTGCGGCTATCGGTATTGCTCATTTCGCCGCGTCGCTCATTTCACGGCGATGTTGGCTTCTCATCGTGACCGCCGAACTGCTTTCTCATCGCCGAGAGAAGCCGGCTGGCATAGTCGCCATTGCCGCGCGAAGCAAAGCGCTCGAATAGCGCCGCGCTGATTACCGGTGCGGGCACACCCTCCTCGGTTGCCGCCAAAACAGTCCAACGCCCTTCACCCGAGTCCGAGACTCGTCCCGAGAACGCCGCGAGTTCTGCATCTTCTGCCAGCGCTGCCGCGGTCAAATCGAGGAGCCAGGACGCCACCACACTGCCACGCCGCCACACTTCGACGATTTCGGACAGCTGTAGCTCATAGCGGTAGTACTCGGAATTGCGCATCGGCGCGGTCTCGGCATCGCCGTCTCGGATACGACTCCCGGCATCGGCATGACGCAGGACATTCAGGCCTTCAGCGTAAGCCGCCATTAGACCGTACTCGATCCCGTTATGCACCATTTTCACGAAGTGACCCGCGCCGGCCGGTCCGCAGTGCAAATAGCCTTGCTCGGCGGTAGTGTTCGGCCCCTTACGGCCTGGTGTGCGCGCTACGGCGTGCGCGCCGGGAGCAAGCGAAGCGAAGATCGGATCGAGTCGTTGCACCACGTCCCGATCACCGCCGATCATCAGGCAATAGCCACGATCCAATCCCGCCACGCCACCGCTCGTGCCGACGTCGACGTAATGAACCCCGGCCTCCATGAGTAGGCCGGCACGGCGAATATCGTCTCGATAATTGGAATTGCCGCCGTCAATTACGGCGTCGTTGGGTTGCAGTAGCGGCAACAGTTGCGCCAGCAGGGTATCCACTACGGTGGCCGGGACCATCAACCAAATGTTGCGAGGGGCGCTCAAACGCTCGACCAAACCGTCGAGTGATGTGGTGCCGAGCGCGCCATGCTCGTGGACTTCAGCGACGGCACCGGCACGCTGGTCATAGGCTACGCATTGATGACCGGCCTGCAACAAGCGCAGCGTCATATTGCGCCCCATGCGTCCCAAGCCGATCATCCCGATCTGCATTGTGCGTCTCCTGGTTGGCGTCTCACCGGCAGTCGCGACGTCTCTAAGTATAGAGCGATCACAGCCACCGGCCGATCACACGACGGCGTAAATCTGTCACAGTGTGTGTCAGCCGCCGGTCCTACAGCGCGCGCTTCAATCCACCTTCGACCTCGGTATATGGAATCAGTGTTCCCGCGAGGATTTCTCTCTTCCTTCTGAGGTCGGTGCGCCCCAACGGAAGTCAGTTGGGCGATTGCCCCTGGGTGACTTGCACCAGGTCCCCTGGCCGCAGCCACTTGGCAAACGCCTGCTGCACTTGTCGGGCATCGAGCGCCACATACCGCCGGGCGGCGATGACGGGCTCGTCCAGGGGTAGCCCCAGCCGGGAACGCGCCAACAGCCCGTCGGCCACATGCTGGTAGCTCGACTCGTTCAACGGTAGCTCGCGCAGCAACAGCGCTTTGGCCTGCCGGAGTTCCCCGGGCTTCACAGGCTCGGTGCGCATGGCCTGCAAATCCCGCTGGATGATGACACGGGCCTTGGTCATGTTGTCGGGATCGCAGGCATACTCCGCGAAATACACCGAGCGCTCGCGGCCAAACTGAAATTGGGATTCCACCGTGTACACTAGCCCGCTGCGTTGGCGAAGATCCTGATAAAGACGGGTGGCGTAAAAGCCGCCGCCCAGGACATGGTTGCCCAGTTCCAGTGCGTAGTAACCCGGGTCTTTAGGCGTTATGCGCAGGGACTCGGCCAGAATTGCCTTATCCTGCACGCGGCTCGCGTCGGGCACAAAAACGGTCGCCGGTTTATTGTCCGGAACCGACGGCAGGATGGTCCGCGGCTGCGGCGAAGCCGGATTTTTCCAGTTCCCGAAATACTGGGCGATCACGTCGCGGGCATGAGCCGGCTCGACGTCACCGACCACCACAACCGTGGTTAGATCGGGTCTGAATACCTTGTGATAATAGGCCAGCACGTCGTCGCGGGTCAGCCGGGCAATGGCTTCGGGGTTGGGTTCGCGCCGGGCCGGGTCCCCCGTCGGGAAAAGCGCTGCGCGCAGGGCGTGATGCACCAGAAAATCGGGGCTTTGCAATTCACCAGCCATGGCCTTGGCGCTCTGGCCGCGTACAATTTTCAACGCCTGTGCTGGCAGTGCCGGATGCAACTCATTGTCGGCCAGCAGCTCAATGCCCCGATCGAAGTGCTTCGCCAGGACTTGTAGAGAAAAATCGGTACCGGCGGATTCGATGGCGCCAATGTTGTCCAGGGACTTCTGAAACGCCATTCGGTCGAGCGTAGTGGTGCCGTAGTCGAATAACTGATCGAGCACCTTATCAATACCATATTGCCTCTCCGGTGCTTCCAGGCCAGGCTGGTTGCGCACTTGTCCGTAGACGCTTACGGTACCGCTCGTCGTTTCCGGCTGTACGATCAGCTTAAGTTTGTTGTCCAAAGTATACACAGTCGGATTGACCACGGAGGCAGGCACGTTCAGCCGTTGCAGCGCGTTGGCCGCCCACGGCGGCAGCGTTACTGGTTCGACCTTAGCGGGCGCGAACGACTCTTTACCGCCGAATCCCTTGGCGGCCACGGGCTGGCCGGAGACGGTGGGCGTGAGAACCGCGGCGACCTCATGGTCGAGGTTCAGGTAGCGACGTGCCACTCGATTCACATCCTGCACGCTGACCCGCTCGATGGCGTCCATCTCTTCAGCCGGATCGTTGCGGCCTTCCACGGCCACGGCCTGAGACCACGTGTTCGCCAACCCGGAAATGGAGGTCCTTTGAAAGGCGAGCGCCGATTTCTCCTGGCGCTTGGCGGCGGCGACCAGATCGGCGGAGACGCCGTGCTCCAAAATCTCCTGCAGCCTGGATTTCAGTGCATTCAGCAGCGCGTCGCTGTCGGCGCCGCGCGGAAAAACGGCGTAGGCCACACCGAGCCCGCCCTGCGGAAATGCCTGCAAATCAAAACCTGCGTCCAGCGCCTTGCCGGCCGGCACCAGATCGTAGAGGCGCCCGCGGTGATTGCTGAGCACGTCTGCGAGCACCTCGCCGGTCGCATATTCCGGGCTTTCATAGCCGGGAAAGCGGAACGCGACCGCAGCCACGCCATAGGGGGAATCGGTGTTCATATGGATGGTCTCGGCCGTAATTGGCGCGAGCTTCACGGGCGGTCGTGCGGGCAGCTTCCGACGCGGGATGGGTCCGTAGAGGCGCTTGATTTCCTGAAGGACATGGTCGGGCTGCACGTCACCCACCACCACCAGGATGGCGTTGTTCGGTGCGTACCAGGTTTCGTGGAAATGCTTGAGCATCGCGCTGGTGGTCTTGTCGAAGGACGGCCGGGTACCCAGGGCGTCGTGGGCGTAGGGTGTGCCCGTGAACAAGGCCTCGAGCAGGCGCGTGTACATCACGTATTGGGGATTGGACAGATCCTGCGCCACTTCCTGCTCGATCGCGCCGCGCTCTTGGGACCAATCGGCTTCGCTGTCATCAACACCCGCCATGCGCAGCGCATCAATGTGCAGTGCCACGTCCAGGTCTTCGGTCGGCACGGTAAAAAAATACTGCGTCACGGTCTGTTGCGTGTCGGCGTCGAAATTCCCGCCCATGGAGGCACTGATGTTTGCAAGCTGGCCTGCCGACAAACCCGGACTGCCTCGAAACATCATGTGTTCCTGGGCGTGAGCCGTACCGGGAAATCCCTCGGGCGCTTCGTTGGAACCCACCTGATAGTTGATCTCGGTGGTCACCACGGGCGCCAGGGTGTCGCGGACAATGACGACCCGAAGCCCGTTGTCGAGAGTTGCCCGCAGCACAGGGCCGCCACCCCCGTCTGCTGCGCTCCACGCCGGGGGCGCCAGCATAATAGCCAGTAACGCACCTGTTAGAAGCGTTCGTACGCCGAGACTGCTGACCATGGAGATGTCCCCGTGAATTTGTCAGGTGAACGAAGTTTATGACCCGGCCGGACTGCCACAAGTTCAATGGACCATCCATAGGATCTGCCGCCCCAGCCATTTTTGGCACACATAAACAATCAGGTCGCGGGCTCTGTGCTTGTGCTTGGTTTCGAACTCGGACACAAGCTCCGCCAGCGATAAAGCGCACAGCGGACCCGACGTCACAATTGACTACGGCGCATGGCGACCGCTCATCATCGAACGTTTGGCGCTCACTAACGACGACCGTGGAAACGCGCCCATGAAGCAAATGAGATCAGCCTCGCAGCGCCTGGAGCTCTCGGACTATCGCAAGGCGATAATCGCAGAATACAACTCGTCGGACGACGGAACGGGTGACGGTTGGGACTATAGGGACTGTTTCCGCCTGCCGCGGACGCATAACGTGGCCAAGCGGCCAAGTCATGCGCGCCGGCATAGCCAATGCAGCGCGTAGGTCAGATGGTGGCTACGGGTGGATTTGAACCACCGACCTCAGCATTATGAGTGCCGCGCTCTAACCAACTGAGCTACGTAGCCATTTAGAAGTTCCGCCGCGGGATGGGCGGTGAAGATGCGGGATTTTAGGGGGTCCTGTCGACGATGTCCAGGGCGCGGCGCCTCAGACGTTGAAGCGAAAGTGCATGACATCACCGTCCTGCACCACGTATTCCTTGCCTTCCAACCGCCATCGGCCTGCTTCCTTGGCGCCTTGCTCTCCGTTTCCGGCGATGAAGTCCTGGTAGCCGACGACTTCCGCGCGGATGAAACCTTTTTCGAAGTCGGTGTGGATCACGGCGGCTGCTTTCGGCGCCGTAGCCCCAACCGCCACGGTCCAAGCGCGCACTTCCTTTTCGCCTGCAGTGAAATAAGTCTGCAGCCCGAGCAACCGGTATCCGGCGCGGATCACACGGTTCAGCCCCGGCTCTTCCAAACCCAGTTCGGCCAGGAATTCACCTTTCTCGGCGTCAGCCAATTCAGCGATTTCCGCTTCGATTGCGGCGCAGACCGGCACCACTACCGCGCCCTCGGCATCCGCGATCCTCTGAACCTGTTCGAGGAAAGGGTTGTCGGCGAATCCGTCCTCAGCGACGTTGGCGATGTACATGGTCGGCTTCGCAGTCAACAGATGCAGTTCCCGCAAGCGCCGCCAATCCTCCTTGTCCAGATTCATGGCGCGCACCGGTCTGTCTTCGTTCAAGTGCGCGCGTACGCGTTCGAACAGCGCCTTTTGCGCGAGCGCTTCCTTGTCGCCGGACTTGGCCGCTTTCTCGGCGCGGGTGAACGCCTTTTCCACGGTCTCCAAATCCGCCAGCGCAAGTTCGGTGTTGATGATATGGATATCCTCGTCCGGCGCCACCTTGCCGGCCACGTGCACCACATCAGTGTCTTCGAAGCAGCGGACCACGTGAGCGATGGCGTCGGTTTCGCGAATGTTGGCCAGGAACTTGTTGCCCAAACCTTCGCCTTTTGACGCGCCCGCCACCAAGCCGGCGATGTCCACGAACTCCATGGTGGTCGGTACTACACGCTGAGGCTTGACGATTACCGCAAGCTGATCGAGACGCGGATCGGGCATGGGGACCACGCCGACGTTGGGATCGATGGTGCAGAACGGATAGTTCTCCGCCTGGATGCCTGCCTTCGTCAGCGCGTTGAACAAAGTGGACTTACCAACGTTCGGTAAGCCGACGATTCCGCATTTGAATCCCATGGTGTGTCTCTTGGCGGCCGTGGCCGCTCAGGTTGGTCTTGCGTGCAAAGTGTTCATGGCGCGCGCGAAGTCGCCACCGACCACGTGACCCATGACGTCCAGCGAATCTTCGATCGCCCGATGTATCTGCTCACGATCGTCGGGCGAGGGCTTCGATAGCACGTAGTCGTGCACTTGGTCCTTGTGTCCCGGATGGCCGATGCCGATTCGCAGGCGCATGAACTCGCGGCTGCCGAGATGTTCGATGGAACTGCGCAAGACCGTTGTGTCCGCCGTGACCACCACCGCGCTTGAGCCGGATGGTGCCTGCGGGCAGGTCCAACTCATCATGGGCCACCAGAATCTCGGTCGGCGGGATTTTGAAGAATCCCGCCAGCGCGCCAACGGATTGGCCGCTTAGATTCATGTACGTGTCGGGGCGCAGCAACCATACTTCCCGACCGTCGATCGGCACCCGGCACGCCTGACCCTTGAATTTCGCTTCCGGCCGCATCATGCACGGATAACGCTGCATCAGCGCATCCAAAAACCAGAACCCGGCGTTATGCCGGGTTCCTTGGTACTGCGGACCGGGGTTGCCCAGGCCGACAATGACCGATACGGACTCCTGTTCGGACACGATCGCGGCCTACTGGGCTTCGCCGAAACCCGAAGCTTATTCTTGGTCTTCGGGTTCCGCCGGAGCCGCGGCTTCGGCCTCTTCATCCGACGGTTCGGCTTCCACGGCGGCCCGCGGGACATGAATGCTCACCACCGGCTGGTCGTGCTCGTGCTCTTCACCGTGACTCAAGGCCACCAGTTCGACCCCGGAAGGCAGCTTCAGCTCGGACATATGAATGGTCTCGCCGACCTTCAAATCCACCACGTCGACTTCGATGTATTCGGGCAGGTTCTTGGCAAGGCAGGAAACTTCGACATCGGACAGCAAATGCATCACCACACCGCCTTGCTGTTTCACGCCCGCGGCCGTTTCTTCGTTCATAAAGTGCAACGGCACGTTCATGCGAATCGATTCGGTTTCGCTGACCCGCTGCAGATCGATATGGGTGATGAAAGGCTTGGCCGGATGACGCTGTACGTCGCGCAGCACCGCCTTCTCCGCCTTCCCGTCGAACTTCACGGTCAGGATATGCGAGTAAAACGCTTCGTGTCCGAGATGCTGGACCAACTCGTTGTGGGGCAGGCTCAGGGACACGGGCGCGGACGCGCCACCATACAGAATGGCAGGCACCTTTCCGGAACGACGCAGGCGGCGGCTCGCACCCTTCCCTGCTGCCTCCCGGAGTTCGGCAACCAGTTCGAAATTCTCTTGCATGACTGCACTCTCCAGTTGAAAACCGCCCTCGAGGGCGGTGTTGTCAAACCTTCCTCGCGACCAAGGAAGGCGTAAGCCCGTTCAGGAATCTGCACCGGACAGGTCAATCCATGAACAGCGAACTCACCGACTCTTCGTTGGTGATGCGCCGAATCGTCTCCGCCATCATCTCCGCGACGCTGAGCAGACGGATACGACCGCACGTTTTTGCGCGCGGACCCAATGGAATGGTGTCGGTCACGACCAATTCATCGAGCCTCGACGCCTCGATATTGTCGATCGCCGCACCCGACAGCACCGGGTGGGTGATGTACGCCACCACCGCCTGCGCGCCATGATCCTTGAGCGCGTTGGCCGCCTGGCACAAGGTGCCGGCGGTATCGACCAGGTCGTCGATCAGCACACAAGTGCGTCCCTCGACATCGCCGATGATGTGCATGATCTGCGCCTCATTCGGGCGCGGACGGCGCTTGTCGATAATCGCCAGATCGGCGTCATCCAGACGTTTCGCCAGCGCCCGGGCGCGCACCACGCCACCCACGTCCGGCGACACTACCATCAGGTTCGGATATTTCCGCCGCCAGATGTCGCCCAGCAGGATCGGCGACGCGTACACGTTGTCCACGGGCACATCGAAAAAGCCCTGGATCTGATCCGCGTGCAGATCGATGGTCAATACCCGGTCGGCACCCACCGAACCGATCATGCGCGCCACCACTTTCGCCGTGATCGGCACTCGTGCCGAGCGCGGTCTGCGATCCTGGCGCGCGTAGCCGAAATACGGAATCACCGCCGTGACCCGCCCGGCTGAGGCGCGTTTCATTGCGTCGATCATCACCAACAACTCCATCAGGTTGTCGTTGGTCGGCGCGCAGGTCGGCTGCACCACGAACACGTCGCGGCCGCGCACATTTTCCATGATCTCGACCATGATCTCGCCGTCGCTGAAACGGCCGACAATGGCCTTCCCGAGCCGCATGCTCAGGTGGTTGACGATGTCCAGGGCCAACTGCGGATTCGCGTTTCCCGCAAAGACCATCATCCTGCTTTCGGACACGTCGTCTCCCATATTTCGTCTGCCTTATCTGCAAACGGTTGCAGTTCGTACGTGTGGCTGGGGCGCCAGGATTCGAACCTGGGAATGCGGGGATCAAAACCCCGTGCCTTACCGCTTGGCTACGCCCCAATTGTCTTCCAACACCTCCGGCGCGCTTCATAACCGGCCGCGCTGAACGCGCGGCGGGCGCCAGGATTACTCGGACCTTACGGTCCTCGCCCCTTCGGGGCCAGCGCCGCTGCGCGCCGCTGTTGTCTCGCACGGCTCGCGCCGCGCTCGGCTCGAACCTGGGAATGCGGGGATCAAAACCCCGTGCCTTACCGCTTGGCTACGCCCCAATTGTCTTCCAACACCTCCGGCGCGCTTCATAACCGGCCGCGCTGAACGCGCGGCGGGCGCCAGGATTACTCGGACCTTACGGTCCTCGCCCCTTCGGGGCCAGCGCCGCTGCGCGTCGCTGTTGTCTTGCACCTGGGGATGCGCTAGCGCTGTCCGGTCGATTCCTGCAACCGATCCAACAGCGGCGACCGATTGCAGCCACGCGCTACAAAAGCTTTCCACCCGGTAGGCAACGCACGCCTCACGGTCTGCGCCTTAGCCGCCGTATCGAACGCCGCAAATATGCACGCGCCGGTGCCGGTCATCCTGGCGTTGCCGTGCCCTGACAACCAGTCCAGGGCCGTGTCCACGGCCGGGTATCGTCGGCGCACCAGCGGCTCGCAATCGTTATGAGCCTGGCCCGCGAGAAAGTCGGATATTGTGATGGGGCGGGTATTGCGTGTCAATTCCGATGCCGAAAAAACGTCGGCAGTTGACACAGTTACGGCTGGACACACGACCAAAAACCAGGGTTCGGGAAGGGTGACCGGGCTGAGTTGCTCGCCGACCCCTTCCGCCCAGGCGGCGTGGCCAGCGACAAAGACGGGCACGTCCGCTCCCAATTCCAGGGCCAACGCGGCGAGTTCAGGCGCGGAAATGCCCAGCCCCCACAACTGGTTGAGCGCCACCAGGACGGTGGCCGCGTCAGAACTGCCGCCTCCGAGTCCACCGCCCGTGGGCAATCGCTTGTCGAGCGCGATGTCTGCACCGCGACGGCTGCCGCTGGCAGTCTGCAGCAAACGTGCGGCCCGCACCGTCAGATCATGCTCCTCGGGGATGCCGGCGATGAATCCGGCGCGCCGGATCAATCCGTCATCGCGAACAGCGAAGTGGATATTGTCGCCGTAGTCCAGGAACTGGAATACGGTCTGCAGCCGATGATAACCGTCGTCGCGCCGTCCCAGTACATGCAGAAACAGATTGAGCTTTGCCGGCGCCGGCCAGGAAAGCTCAGCCACTAGCTGGCAAGCCCCCAGTTGCGAATCACGACCCGCACGCTGAGATCTTCCTTGCGGAGAAAGATTTTGTCCGGCAGGTCAGTGCCGGTGACGGTACGGTAGCGCACGAACTGCACATGCCAGCCGAATTGGTCCAAGGTATCCAGGCGGCCATGGCCGTCCAGCTTGAGTTCCGGGTGACCGCCGGGCGCCGGCAGACCCCGGACCCAGAACCGAAGGCCGTCGACGGGCATGCGCCAGCCTGTCTGACGATATAAAAGCGCCTCCGCATCCGGCGCCCGTACCGGCTCGGGCGCTTCGCTGCTGAGCAGTTCCGCGCCGTCCGGGCCGCCACGCAGGATCAAGGTGCCCTGGCCCAGCGGCGCGATGAGTTTGATGTCGAACTGCTGCTGTTGCTGCGCCCAGAGCAGGTCCGCCTGCCACGCTTCGGTGGGAGTCGACAGCGAGATGCGGCCGTTGAGATTCCATTTTTGCAACTGCGTGAGCTGTTCCTGGCGACTGTCCCAGCGAGCCCGGGCTTCACTGGGCGGCACCACCGGCTGGGTCGTGCACGCACTCAACAGCGACAACAGCAGTACGGCCGCAACACGTTTCACGGCTCGAGCCGATTCAAGGTATCCACCAGAATCTGATTGTCCGGGTCTTTCTTTCGCGCTTGCGCCCAGACTTTACGCGCGTCGTCATGGGCACCGCTCACCCACAGCACTTCACCCAAATGGGCAGCGATTTCGACGTCCGGCTCGGCCTTATACGCCTGCCGCAGAAACTTGATCGCCGGCTGTAGATTACCCAGTCGATACTGAATCCATCCCATGCTGTCCAGGATCGCCGGCTCCTCCGGCGACAACTCATAGGCGCGCTGGATGTATTCCAAGGCCTCCTGATAGCGCTGGGTGCGGTCGGCAAGGGTATAGCCCAGCGCGTTCAGCGCATGAGCGTTGTCAGGCTCCCTGGACAAAATGTTCTTCAGATCGCTTTCCAACAGATCGAGGCGGTCCAGTTTTTCGGCAAGCATGGCCCGCGCATAGAGAATATCGTTCTCCTCGGGCATGCGCTTCAATGCCTGATCGGCCACGTCCACCGCTTCGTGATAGCGCTTGGACTGTCGCAAGATGTCCAATTCCGCCAGCACCAGGCGCGCGGCCACATCCTCGTTCGGCGCCGGATAACGATGCAAAAGGTCGCGCGCCTGTTTGATCTTGCCCTGCTTGGCCAGCAGTGCGGCTATGCGAATCTGGGCATCCAACGCCCGGTCGCCATTGCGCACTTTGCGATACCATTTCAAAGCTTCGGCCGGCTTTTCCTGATTCTCCGCCAGTACACCCATGAAATAGTGCGCGTCGTCCGAGCGCTTGCCGGTTTTGAGCATCCGCTTCAGATAACGGTCGGCGAGTTGATAGTGCTTGCCCTCCAGCGACAACAGGGCAACCGTGTATAACAGGTCCGGGTCGTTGGGTGACTTTTTCAACAGTGCGTCGAACTGTTTGCGCGCCTCCTCGAAGCGGCCCGCTTCAGCCAACAGACGCGCGAAGCCGATACGCAGATCCCGGGACCGCCCGTGCGCATGCATGACCTGCTTCATACTGGCGACGGCTTCGTCGATCTTGCCTTGCTGAACCAGGATGTGGGCGCGGGTAAGGCTTGCCTCCGGCCAATTCGGTTTGAGTTTCAGCGCCCGCTCCACGCTGCGCAGGGCGACGTCCAGTTGACCGGACTGCAGCGCAAGGTTGGCGTACGCGAACACGGCATCCGGATCCTTTGCATGACGGTCCACCAGCATACCCATGACTTTCAGGGCCGCATCGCTGTCGTGCTCCCGCGCCAACATGCGGGCGATCAGCACGTACGCCTGCTGGCTTTGCATCTGCGCCAGATTCAGCACGCTTTCCAACTGCTGGGCGGAGGCATCGAGCTGACCCTCTCGCAGCAGCAGCACGGCCAAAGTCCGGTGTGCGTCGATATTCTCTGGCGCCAGCTCCACCCAGCGCTGCACCGCGCGACGCGCTTTCGGATAGTCGCGTGCAAACAACGCGATACGTGCCGCGCGCTCGGCGACGGCGGGGTCCTCCGACTTGTCGGCCGCCTCGAGGTAAAAATCCAGGGATTTAGCCAGGTCGCCCCGATAGCCCGCGATTTCCGCCGCCAGGACGTCGTACAGCAGGGTCGATTGGTTCTGATAGCGAGGCGCGACTTCGTGCACGGCCACCGGCACCCGAAGCTGCTGCTCCATGGGCGGCGCGGGCGGCGATGTGTTGGTCAACTGCGGGTTACAGCCGGCCACCAGAAGGGCGCCGACGACGAGCAACGAACAGACACGCATCATGTAGGTAATCCATTGTAAAAGCGCGCGGTTAGGGGCGCGCGCTTGCGGTTTCCTATACAATATCACTAACTTCCCGGTTTGCCGAACGCTGCGGGGGGCGGCGGTGCGGAAACGCCGTGGCCAGCATGCTTGTGCCGATTACCGCGATCACGCAGAATTTCCGGTTCGGTCTCGCAAGTCGATCTCAACATGTCACTGCTAACACTTGGCATTAACCATAAAACAGCTCCGGTAGAGATCCGTGAACGCGTCGTGTTCGCGCCGGATCGGCTGCGCGCTGCGTTGAGTGAAATGGTGACCCTGCCCCATGTCGGCGAAGCGGCCATCCTGTCCACCTGCAACCGCACTGAACTCTACCTCGATCTGGCCGGCGACAGCGCCGCCCCGTTGGTGCAGTGGCTGGGAGAATATCACCACTTGGACCCGCGGGAACTGCAAGCTTATCTCTACAGCCATCCTGGGGCCGACGCAGTCCGCCACATGCTGCGGGTGGCCTCCGGCCTCGACTCGATGATCATGGGCGAGCCGCAAATCCTAGGCCAGATGAAAGACGCCTACCATGCGGCGTCCGAAGCCGGCAGCCTCGGCACGCTACTCGGACGCCTGTTTCAACACACTTTCCTGGTGGCAAAGCAGGTACGCACCGACACCGCCATCGGTGCCAGCCCGGTATCGGTGGCTTTCGCCGCCGTCAGCCTGGCGAAGCAGATCTTCGGCGATCTCGACAAGCAAACCGCGTTGCTGATCGGCGCCGGCGAAACCATCGAATTGGCCGCGCGGCATTTGCACGACAATGGCATACGCCGTGTCGTGGTCGCCAATCGCACCGTGGAACGAGCCCATACGCTGGCAGCCCAATTCCAAGGCTTTGCCATCTCCCTGACCGAAATTCCGGCGCACCTCGCCGAAGTGGACATCGTGATTTCATCCACCGCCAGCCAGCAACCGATTCTGCATCGCCGCGAACTGGAGCGGGCGCTGAAGGCGCGCAAGCATCGTCCCATGTTCATGGTGGACATCGCCGTTCCCAGGGATATCGAGGCAAGCGTCGCGGAACTGGAGGACGTGTTCTTGTATACGGTGGACGACCTCCACGATGTCATCGAGGAAAACTTGAGTTCGCGCCGGGAAGCGGCCACGCAAGCGGAGGAAATCATCGACATCCAGGTCGCCCACTTCATGGGTTGGATCCAAAGCCTGGGCGCGGTCGACACGATTCGTTCGTTCCGCAAACGTGCCATTCAAACCCGTGACGAGGTCCTGGAAAGAGCGGAGCAGATGCTCGCCTCGGGACGGCCGCCCGAAGAAGTGTTGCAGTTCCTCGGCCATACACTGACCAACAAGCTCATGCACCACCCGAGCGCGAACCTGCGGCGGGCAGCGTTCGACGGCCGCAGTGAGCTGATCCGCTCCGCGCGCGAACTGTTCGATCTGGATCGCTCGCGAAAACCCTGACGAAACCATTCGTGAAATCGAGCATCCGCAACAAACTGGACAACCTGGCCGCACGCTTCGAAGAAGTCGGCGCGCTGCTCTCCGATGCTCAGATCATCGGTGAACAATCGAAGTTCCGTGCGTTGTCACAGGAATATGCTCAGCTCAGTCCCGTCGTCGGTAGCTACCAACGCTATCGGGCCGTTCTCCAGGACATCGAGAGCGCCCGCGAAATGCTCCAGGAAACCGACGCTGGGATGCGCCGGCTGGCGCAGGAAGAACTGGAGCGCAGCGAAGTGCAGAAGGAGCAGCTCGAGCATGAATTGCAGACCCTGCTACTTCCCAGCGACCCCCACGACAACAACAACATCTTTCTCGAAATCCGTGCCGGCACCGGAGGCGACGAGGCGGCGTTGTTCGCCGGAGATCTGTTCCGCATGTACACGCGCTATGCCGAAGAACGCGGCTGGGAAGTGGAGATAATCGGCGCCCACGAGGGTGAACATGGCGGCTTTCGCGAAATCATTTCCCGCATTATCGGGCGCGGCGCCTATTCGCGCCTGAAATTCGAATCCGGCGCACACCGGGTGCAACGGGTTCCGGAAACCGAATCCCAGGGCCGCATCCACACTTCTGCGTGTACCGTCGCAGTGTTACCCGAAGCGCAGGAAGTGGAACAGATCGAAATCAACCCGTCCGATCTCAAGGTGGACACCTTCCGCGCGTCCGGAGCCGGCGGACAGCACGTCAATAAGACCGATTCCGCGATTCGCATTACCCATCTGCCAACGGGCATGGTGGTGGAGTGTCAGGACGAACGCTCGCAGCACAAGAATCGCGCCCGCGCCATGTCGCTGCTGCAAGCGCGCCTGGTCGCCGGCGAACGGGAAAAGCAACAGGCCGAACAAGCCGCAGACCGCAAATTGCAGGTTGGCAGCGGCGATCGCTCCGAGCGCATCCGTACCTATAATTTCCCTCAGGGCCGCATCACCGACCATCGCATCAATCTTACGCTGTACAAACTCGGCGATGTCCTGGAAGGACAGCTCGACCACGTGATCGACCCCTTGTTGCAGGAATATCAGGCCGAGCAATTGGCCTCCCTGGCCGAATGAATGCGCAGCCGCGCCAAGTTTCCAACCAATGAGCGTCACGATTCGCGACGCAATCCGCGGAGCAGCCAAACAATTCGCGCAATTGCCACTCTCGCACGCGCAATTGGAAGCCGAAATATTGTTGTGCAATGTGCTGCGCTGCGCACGCAGTCATTTGCTCGCCTGGCCTGAACAACCGCTGACCAACGCGCAACACGACGCCTTCGCAATATTGACGGCGCGGCGGGCGGCCGGTGAACCGGTTGCCCATATCACCGGAACACGCGAGTTTTGGTCACTACCGCTCGCTGTCACAGCCGATACGCTGATTCCGCGGCCGGAGACGGAACTGCTGGTAGACCTGGCGCTGGTGCGCATGACCGAGCCCCACGGTACAGTCGCAGACCTGGGCACGGGAAGCGGCGCCGTTGCCCTGGCGCTGGCGAAGGAACACCCGGACTGGTCCGTGACGGCAACCGACCAATCGGCCGCCGCATTGGCCGTGGCACAGGAAAATGCCGCGAACCACGGACTGCGAAACGTACGCTTCGCTCGCGGAGATTGGTGCGAAGCGCTCGGCGATCAATGTTTCGATCTGATCGTCAGCAATCCGCCCTACATCGCCGAGTCCGATCCGCATTTGCAGACGGGCGACCTGCGTTTCGAACCGGTAACGGCATTGGCGGCGGGAGTCGAGGGGTTGGATGCCATTCGCCGACTCGCGCGCTGCAGCCGTGCGCACCTGCACGACCACGGCTGGCTGTTGTTCGAACACGGGTTCGATCAGGGCGCTGCGTGTCGTGCCATTCTTGCGGAACTTCACTATCAGGAGATCGTTACATTCCAGGATCTCGAAAACCGCGAGCGCGTCAGCGGCGGCCGTTGGCGCGAACAAAGCGCAACCCAATGAAGTCCTTACAGAAGCCTTGATTATTCGGTGCGCTACGCTAGCATCAGCCTATGAACCAGCAAGCCGATGCCATCCGCCACCGGGAGTTGCATTTCGCGCCTTTGCATCCCGATGCGCATCAGGCACGTACCGTGCTTCTGCTGCTCAGCGACGTCGAAGGCATCGTTCATATCGAATTGATCGACAGCTTGCGATTACGTGTGAGTTACAACCTGGAATACCTAACGTTACGTATGCTCGAAGAAGCACTGTCTGATTTCGGGTTCCACCTCGACAACAGCTTGCTGACCAAACTCAAGCGAGCGCTGTACTATTACTCGGAAGAAGTACAGCGTGAAAACCTGGAGTGCGCCCGCGGCGATGGCAATTGTATACAGAAGGTATTCATCAACCGATACCAGAATCTCCCTCACGGTTGCCGCGATGACCGCCCGGAACATTGGCGCCGGTATCTGTAGTCGCTGCAGGCGAAACCTCCCATGCACGAAGCCGAAGAATTGACTGACGAGCAGCTGCTGCGCTACAGCCGGCAAATCATGCTGCCCCAGATCGGGATCGAAGGCCAACAACGCTTGCGCGGCAGCCGCGTTCTGCTCATCGGCTTGGGCGGCCTGGGTTCACCGGTTGCCAT
This sequence comes from uncultured Gammaproteobacteria bacterium, assembly GCA_963762165.1. GTDB lineage: Bacteria > Pseudomonadota > Gammaproteobacteria > JASBUN01 > JASBUN01 > CAVXJN01. Next base: position 9,318 of record CAVXJN010000004.1, on the reverse strand, counting down.
GTACTTGGCCGCCGCCGGCGTAGGCCATCTGGTGCTGGTGGACGACGATCAAGTGGACTTGACCAATCTGCAGCGCCAGATCGTGCATCGCAGTACCGATGTGGGTCGCCCCAAAGTTGCATCCGCTGCGGACACGCTGCGCGCGCTGAACCCGGAAGCACGGATTACGACCATTGAGGCTCGTTTGGATGGCGATAAACTGGATGAGCAGGTCACCGCGGCCGATGTCGTCGTCGACGGCAGCGACAATTTCGCTACCCGCTTCGCATTCAACGAAGCTTGCGTGCGCGCCGCCAAACCGTTGGTGTCAGGTGCCGCGATTCGCATGGAGGGCCAGGTGGCGGTATTCCGCGCCGACCGCAGCGACAGCCCATGCTACCGATGCTTGTACCGCGACGAAGGGGAACTCGAGCAGACCTGCTCCGAGAACGGAGTTTTGGCGCCCCTGGTTGGGGTCATCGGCAGTATTCAAGCGCTGGAAGTCGTGAAGATTCTGGTCGGGATCGGCGAAGACTTGAGCGGACGTTTGCTGTTGCTCGACGGTGAGCTCATGGAATGGCGCACCTTAAAATTGCGCCGCGATCCGGCATGCCCGGTATGCAACGAACGCGAACGCCGCGCGGGTTGAATGCCCGGCGTGAAAACCCGCCACGTCGGTACGAAATGGCTGGACCCGATGCGTGAAGAAGTGCTTCTGTTGCACCCGGACGCGCAACGCGCTTTGATCGGTCATTGTCTGGGCGATCCGAAACGCGAGACCTGCGGCTTGCTGAGCGGGCGCGAAAATCGAGCCACACGCTTCTTCCCCGTAGACAATATCGCTTCGCAACCGCAGCGACACTACGAAATGGAGCCGGCGCAGCAGATCGCAGCCATGGCCCACATGCGCCGACACGGGCAACAATTGCTGGCGATCGCCCATTCACACCCAGCGTCCACTGCTGAACCATCCAGCACCGATATCGCGCAAGCAAACTATCCCGAAGCAATATATCTGATCGTATCTTTACTGATCCCCGATCACCCTGTAGTGAACGGCTTCCGTCTGATTCCCGGCCTGGCGCCGCAGAAAGTTGCGCTGCACTACCTTTGAAGCAGGCAGTGGGCCGCAGGTTTTACCCCGCGCGTTGTGAATTTGATTTGACAAACGTTCGCCGCACCACCGGCAAACGCAACCATGGTTGCTCAATGACGGGTTTTGGGAATTTCCGGTGAGACGTCGGCGGCGAACACGCGCTCCACATCCACTGAATCGAATTCGTAATGCTGGTTGCAGAAACTGCAATCGACGCTGACTTTCCCCTGTTCCTCCAGGATTTCGTGCACTTCCTTGTAGCCGATGCCGCGCAGGGTTTCCTCGATGCGTTCGCGTGAACAGGTGCAGCGGAAGCTGACAGGCTCCGATTCGAAAACGCGCACCGTCTCCTCATGAAAAAGGCGATGAATCACATCCAAAAACGGCAGTTCCAACAATTCAGGCGCAGTGATGGTAGCGCCGAGCTGCGTAATACGCGACCAGTTCTCGTCCGCTTCCGATTTATCATCGGCATCCGCGTATTCCATCGGTAATCGCTGCAGCAAGAGCCCGGCGGCGAAGCGACTGTCCGCCGCCAGCCATAGTCGGGTCGGCAGTTGTTCGGAACGCTGGAAATAACCTTCGAGCGCCTCGGCCAGCCCTTGGTCGCCAAGATCAACGATACCCTGATAGCGTTCGCGGCGCCCGTCCGGTTGAATCGTGATCACCAGGCGACCCTTGCCGAACAGCTCGTTAAGCGGCGCTTGCGGGACGTCCTCGCCCTGCCATTGCGCCATGCCGCGTAGGGTGCGGTCATTGGTGGCCTGCACGACCAGTAACGTAACGGGTCCTTCGCCCTGAACCTGCAGGATCAAAGAGCCTTGAAACTTGATGGTCGCGCCGAGCAGCACGCTGGCCGCCATGGCCTGGCCCAGCAACTCACGCACCACCGGCGGATAGTCGTGGCGATCAAGTATCGCCTGCCAACTGGCATCGAGATGCACCAGTTCGCCGCGCACATTGGTGTTTTCGAACAAGAAACGATGAAGGCTGTCGCGCTCCATACCTACTCCGTTGACGGGCGCGCGCGCCGGCAAGCGCGTGCGCAGTTCAGGAATCGAGCTTGCGCTTCAAGAGCTGGTTGACTTGTCCGGGATTCGCCTTGCCCTGGCTGAGCTTCATGACTTGGCCAACGAAGAAGCCCATCAGTTTGTCCTTGCCGCCCTTGTACTGTTCGACCTGTTGCGGGTTGGCGGCGATGACATCGTCGATGATCTTTTCGATTGCGCCGGTATCCGTGATCTGCTTCAGACCCCGCTTGTCGATCACGGTGTCGGCGTCACCCTCACCATTCCACATGGCTTCGAAGACATCTTTGGCGAGCTTGCCGGATATAGTGTTGTCCTGAATGCGCTTGATCATTCCGGCCAGCATTTCGGCCGTCACGGGGCTTTGCTCGATTTCCTTGCCATCCTTGTTCAGCAAGGCGGAAAGATCGCCCATGACCCAGTTTGCGCACACCTTGGCTTCGCCGCCGACATTGGTCACCACTCGCTCGAAGTAATCTGCGAGCTCGCGACTGGCAGTGAGTACACCGGCGTCGTAAGCGGACAGCTCATAGTCTTCAACAAAGCGATGCTTCTTGGCGTCCGGTAGTTCCGGCAGAGTCCCGCGCACCTGCTCCACGAACTCCGGTTCGATCACCAGCGGCAGCAGATCGGGATCGGGGAAATAACGGTAATCGTTGGCTTCTTCCTTGGCGCGCATGGGACGGGTTTCGTTCTTGTGCTCATCGTACAAACGCGTTTCCTGCACTACCGAGCCGCCGCCTTCGATGAGATCGATCTGACGCTCGATTTCGCAGTTGATGGCCCGCTCCACGAATCGAAACGAGTTCATGTTCTTGATTTCGGTGCGGGTACCGAATTCGTGTTGCCCCTTGCGGCGAATCGAGACGTTAGCGTCACAGCGGAAAGAACCTTCCTGCAGATTGCCGTCGCAGATTTCGAGATAGCGCACCAGGGAGTGAATCTTTTTCATGTACGCCACCGCTTCCTTGGCGGAGCGCAGATCCGGTTCGGAAACAATCTCCAATAACGGCGTGCCGGCACGATTGAGATCGATGCCGGTCATGCCATGGAAATCTTCGTGCAAGGATTTGCCCGCGTCCTCTTCGAGGTGGGCGCGGGTAATGCCCACGACTTTGGTGCTGCCGTCTTCCAGTTCGATCTCGATCTTGCCCAGCGCCACGATCGGCAATTCGTATTGGCTGATCTGGTAACCTTTGGGCAAATCTGGATAAAAGTAATTCTTGCGCGCGAATACCGAGCGCGGGGCCACCGTAGCGCCGATGGCAAGTCCGAATTTCGCCGCCATGCGCACGACTTCGGCATTGAGTACCGGAAGCACACCCGGCAACCCCAGGTCCACGGCGCAGGCCTGGGTGTTCGGTGCCGCACCGTAAGCGGTGGGGGCTGCCGAAAAGATTTTGCTTTTGGTCGCGAGCTGGCTATGGATTTCCAACCCGATCACCGATTCCCATTCCATCGATCCGACCTCGTCAACGCAATTGCTGGATTCAGACACGGGCGCGGTTGGCCGCGACCCGGCCAAGCCTTACTCGAAACCCTGCGGCACTTGGGTGTGCCAATCGGTCACTTGCTGGTACTGATGCGCGACGTTCAGCAATCGCGACTCGTCGAAATAGTTGCCAATGATCTGCAAGCCGACCGGCAGACCATGCACCATGCCCGCCGGCACGGACATGCCCGGCAGACCCGCCAGATTGGTGGCAATGGTGAAAATATCGGACAAGTACATGGTCACCGGGTCATTGAACTTCTCGCCCAGCCTGAAGGCAACGCTGGGCGAAGTCGGACTCATGATCACGTCCACCTGCTCGAACGCACGCTGGAAGTCATCGCTGATCAGACGTCGCAACTGCTGCGCTTTGAGGTAATAGGCATCGTAATAACCGGCCGACAGCGCATAGGTCCCGATCATGATGCGTCGCTTGACCTCGGCACCGAAGCCCTCTCCGCGGGAGCGCTTGTACAGATCTTCCAGATCCCGCGGCGCTTCGCAACGGTAGCCGAACCGCACGCCGTCGAAACGGGAAAGATTGGACGAACATTCCGCCGGCGCCACGACATAGTAGGTCGGCACCGAAAGTGCGGTATTGGGCAGGCTGATTTCGACCACCTCCGCACCAAGCTTCTGGTATTCCGCGATCGCTGCCTGCACCGCTGTCTGCACACCGACATCGAGGCCCTCGCCAAAATATTCTTTCGGCAGGCCGATCTTGAGACCTTTGACGGACTCATCGAGTCCGGCCGCATAATCGGGTACCGGGCGGTCCACCGCGGTGGAGTCGCGGCGGTCGAAACCGGCCATGGCGCCCAGCACCAGGGCTGCATCTTCGGCGCTGCGGGTCATCGGGCCACCCTGATCGAGACTGGAGGCGAATGCGATCATGCCGTAACGGGACACCCGGCCATAGGTCGGCTTGAGGCCGGTAATACCGCACAGAGCCGCCGGCTGACGGATGGAACCGCCGGTATCAGTACCCGTCGCCACTGGAGCCAACCGCGCCGCCACCGCCGCAGCGGAACCGCCGGAAGAACCGCCGGGAACGGTGCTCGTGTCCCAAGGGTTCTTCACCGGGCCGTAGAAACTGGTCTCGTTGGACGAACCCATCGCGAACTCGTCCATGTTGGTCTTGCCGAGCATGACCATGCCGGCATCGGTCAACCGTTGCGTGACGTGCGCATCGTAGGGTGCGGTGAAATTGTCGAGCATCTTCGAGCCGCAACTGGTCTTGACGCCCCGGGTGCAAAAGATGTCTTTGTGCGCCATGGGTATGCCCACCAGCGGACCGGGGTCGCCGTCGCGCAGCCGCTGATCGGCGGCACGCGCGCTCGCCAGCGCCGAGTCATCGGTGACGGTGATGAAACTGTTGAGCTGTGGCTCGAAGCGCTGAATACGATCGAGAAAAAACCGGGTCAGCTCCTCACTGGAGAACTCGCCCGCGCGCAGACCCTGGCCCAGTTCAGCAATGCTTTTATTGTGCATGGCAAGTCAGATCGAGAGAGAAAAGGTAGAAGAACAAGTGTCCGACGGACGCCGGCCCGCCTCGGGCCGATCACAGCGCTTGTATCTTTTCTCTATGTTATTCAATCACCTTAGGCACAAGGTAGAGACCCGCATCGACTTGCGGCGCCACGGACTGGAATTGTTCGCGTTGATCCTGTTCGGTTGGCTCGTCCGGGCGCAAACGTTGCGGCATGTCCAGCGGGTGCGCCATGGGCATGACGCCCTGGGTATCGACTTGGCTCATTTGTGCCACCAAATCCAGAATGGCGGAAAGGTTGGAGGCATAGGCCGGCACGTCTTGTTCGCGAATCGCCAACCGCGCTAAGTGCGCAATCTTTTCCACTTCACGAGGTTCCAGCGACATTGCGGTTCTCCAGTAGCATGACTGAATTAACAGGCCGGCTAAGTTATCATACTTGCCACCTTGCCCAAAATCCCTTGCGTTGATACATTGCCCCATTTAACGCACTCTCGAGGCCGCATACCAACATGTTCAAGCGCGTACGGGGACTATTCTCCAACGACCTCTCGATCGATTTGGGCACAGCGAATACGCTGATTTACGTGCGAGGCCAGGGAATCGTTCTCAACGAACCGTCCGTCGTCGCCATTCGTCAAGACCGCGGCCCCGGCGGTCCGAAAAGCATTGCCGCGGTCGGCATCGAAGCCAAGCGCATGTTGGGTCGCACACCGGGCAATATCTCCACCATACGGCCGTTGAAAGACGGCGTCATCGCCGATTTCACCGTCACCGAGAAGATGCTCCAGCACTTTATACATAAGGTGCATGAAACGCGGTTCTTCAAGCCGAGTCCGCGGGTCTTGATCTGCGTGCCATGCGGCTCTACCCAGGTCGAGCGCCGCGCCATCAAGGAATCCGCCGCGGGCGCCGGCGCACGCGAAGTATATTTGATCGAAGAACCGATGGCCGCGGCCATCGGTGCCGGCATGCCGGTCCACGAGGCGCAGGGTTCAATGGTCCTGGACATCGGCGGCGGTACATCCGAGGTGGCGGTGCTGTCGTTAAACGGCATCGTGTATTCCGCTTCGGTCCGCATCGGTGGCGATCGCTTCGACGATGCGATCATCAACTATGTACGGCGCAACTACGGCACGCTGATCGGCGAATCCACCGCCGAGCGAATCAAGCACGAAATCGGCGCCGCTTTTCCCGGCAACGAAGTGCGGGAGATCGAAGTCAAAGGCCGCAATCTGGCCGAAGGCGTTCCCCGCAGCTTCAGTCTCAACAGTAACGAGATCCTCGAAGCTTTGCAGGAACCGTTGTCGGGAATCGTCGGTGCAGTGAAGACCGCGTTGGAACAGACGCCGCCGGAATTGGGCGCCGACGTCGCTGAACGCGGGATTGTGCTGACCGGCGGCGGAGCGTTGCTGCGCGACCTCGACCGCCTGCTCATGGAAGAAACCGGGCTGCCCGTGATCATTGCCGAAGATCCGATGACTTGCGTCGCCCGCGGCGGCGGCCGGGCGTTGGAACTCATGGACGAACACGGCGGAGAATTGTTTACCGTAGACTGAGCACTGCCTGCGCGGCGGCGGGTGCACCGATCGCCGTGTTCGGCACCACCGGATTTACCCGCGGCATCCGCTGCCTCGAGCGAGGTCGCTAGCCACCAAATTGTTTGCGTCAATCTGGTTTTGCGGCAAAATCACCGCGGTAATCTTCAGGTCGCGCACGGTTCGCACCCGGGGGCTATTCCATCAAGCTGCTATTCACACAGGGTCCGTCCATCACGGCACGTTTGGTGCTGCTGGTACTCGCGTCGATCCTGCTCATGACCCTGGACCACAAGCAGCATCACCTGGAAAACGTCCGCAGCGGGCTTCAGGTGGTGGTGTATCCGATTCGCTATCTGGTCAATCTGCCGGTGGATGCCGGCCGGTGGATTTCCGAGAGCTTGGCATCGCGCCAAAAGCTGCTGGAGGACAACGCCAGCCTGCATACGGAAAACACCCTGCTCCAGGCGAGACTGCAAAAATTTGCCGATCTCGAAGCCGAGAACCGACGGCTGCGCTCGCTGCTCGACTCCTCCTTCAAAGTCGTGGATCGAGTGCTGATCGCCGAGCTCTACCGCGTCGATCTCGATCCTTACAAACACCTCATCGTCCTCAACAAGGGGAGCAACAACGGGGTGTATGTGGATCAGCCGGTGCTGGACGCCCATGGCGTCATGGGACAGGTGATACAAGTCGGTCCCTTCACCTGCACGGCGCGTCTGATCACCGATCCCAGTCATGTGCTGCCGGTACAAATCAACCGCAACGGACTGCGTACCATTGCGGTTGGCACCGGCAATCTGCAACGGGTGGAATTACCCTATTTGCCCAACAACGCCGATATTCAGGCCGGTGATCTGGTGGTCACGTCCGGTTTGGGCAGGGTGTACCCACCCGGCTATCCGGTGGCCACCGTGATCAGCGTGACGCAAGATCCCGGCTCGGAATTCGCCCACGTGGAAGCACAGCCGCTGGCGCATCTGGACCGCTCCCGCGAAGTGCTGTTGGTGTGGTCGGGCAGCGCCCGCGCAACGCAATCCAGGGAAGCGGCGGGAAGCGCGGGCCAGGAGCAGAGCAAACCGCCGGCGAAAAGCCAGGAGCGCGGCGGATGACGACACTGATCCGGCATCAAGGCGGTTTCACGGTGGCGTTGACGGTGCTGGTCGCCCTCATGCTGAGCATCGTGCCATTGCCGATCTGGCTCGAGGTCTATCGTCCCGACTGGCCGGTATTGGTGCTGATCTACTGGGGACTCGCCCTGCCCCAGCGCATCGGCATCGGCTACGGCTGGATTACGGGTCTGTTACTCGATGTGCTCAAGGGCGGCCTTCTGGGCCAGCACGCGCTGGCGCTGGCGGTGGTGATGTTCCTAACCTTGAACCTGCATCAACGGATTCGCGTCTATCCCCTATGGCAGCAGGCATTTTCGGTGCTGATGTTGAATGCACTGTATCAACTGCTGATCCTCTGGTTCGACGGCATCACCGGCCAGAACGCGAAGGGCTGGGATTACTGGATGCCGTCGTTGACCGGAACGCTGTTGTGGCCTTGGGTGTTTCTATTGCTGCGTGACTTGCGTCGCCGCTTCAAAGTGATGTGATCCTTATGGCCCGCCGGCGCACTCCGCTCAAGGACCATATGTTCGAGACCCGGCTGTTTTTCAGTCGGGTGGTGTGGATGATTGCGTTCGTGATCGTAATGACAGCGATCACCGTGACGCGTCTGGTATATTTGCAAGTCGTCAATCACCATCACTACAGTACGCTGTCCAACGACAACCGGGTGAAGCTGATCGCCGTGCCGCCCACCCGTGGCCTGATCTACGATCGCAACGGTGTCCTGCTCGCCGACAACCGCCCGGACTACCGGATCGAGATCACGCCCGAACAAGTCGACGACATGGATGCTCTGCTCGACCACCTGGGGCGGATCGTGGAGATCAGCGAAGACGACCTGCGACGCTTTCGATCCCACCTGCGGCGCAAACACGCTTTCGAAAGCATTCCGCTTCGCTTTCACCTCAGTAACGAAGAGGTTGCGCGTCTGGCCGTGGTCCGCCACCGCCTTCCCGGGGTCAACATCGTTGCTCGCCTGAACCGGTACTACCCGTTCGGCAACAGCCTCGCCCACGTGATCGGCTACGTCGGACGCATCGACGAACGGGATCTCGATCGGGTCGATACCACCGACTATCGCGGCACGACCCACATCGGCAAGATCGGCGTCGAACGCTACTACGAGAGCGAGTTGCATGGACATGTCGGCTATCAACAGGTGGAGACCAATGCCCAGGGACGCGTGCTGCGTACGCTGCAGGAACAACCGCCTGTACCGGGGAAGCATATTTACCTGAGCATCGACGTGCAGCTGCAGCAGGCGGTTGAACAGGCGCTCGGCGATTACAGCGGCGCGGCGGTGGCCATCGACCCGCGCAACGGTGAAGTGCTGGCCCTGGTGAGCAAGCCCGGGTACGACCCCAATGCATTCGTCAACGGCATATCGTCGGCCGCGTATCGCGCGCTGCAGGGGGATCACGACCAGCCGTTGTTCAATCGCGCGCTGTTGGGCCAGTATCCGCCCGGCTCGACGGTCAAACCGTTCATGGGGCTGGCCGGCCTGCACTACAACGTCGCCTCGCCCCAGCGCACCCAGTACTGTCCCGGCTATTATCAACTGCCGGGCGAGGACCGCAAATT
>CAVXJN010000003.1:1210000-1895089 GCA_963762165.1 uncultured Gammaproteobacteria bacterium | reverse complement strand
CACGATCTTTTCAGCACCATAGGTCAGCGCGGCATCCGCCGTCATCGGCTTGGACCCTAGTGCAAGCTGAGAATCCTTGCTCTTCTTCATCAGCTTGTTGAGCTGTGTTTCTCGATAATCTCGGTGATAACCCCACTCACCAAGACCGGGTAACGTTGAAATATCATTGACGCAGCCGCCCACCTTTTCGGCCGAGTCGACCACATGGACCGTATAGCCCCGCTCGAGCAGCACCCGCGCGCATTCCGCACCGGACGGACCGGCGCCGACCACCAGCACTGTGTCGTCCGAACCCGCTTTCGGGAACTTCTCCGGATGCCAACCGCGCCGGTACTCTTCGCCCGCCGTAGCGTTCTGCGTGCAGATCATGGGCGGCCCGCCGATTTCCCAACGCGAGATACAGATATTGCAACCGATGCACACGCGAAGGTCATCCATTCGCCCCTGCTCGATTTTGGTCGGTAGAAACGGATCCGAAATGCTCGGTCGTGCCGCGCCGATGATGTCCAGATGACCGGCACGTATGACCTCACTCATCTTCTCCGGATCAGTAAATCGCCCGACGCCAAGCACCGGCTTGCTCGACACAGTCTTGATGTGTTTCTGCCACGGTATCTGGTGTCCCTGCCGGTAGAAACGCGAGGGCCCTGCATCCTCGCCCCACTCCGCTATGTCGCCCACGTTGACATCCCACAGGTCGACGAACGGATCTGCGAGCTCCACGAACTTCAAACCGTCGCGCTCCACCTCGACTCCGGCCTCACCGTACAACGTGTCGACTGCAAAGCGGGTTGCAATAGCACAATCGTCGCCGACCGCGTTTTTCACCTTTTCAAGTGTCTCCACCCAGAACCGCGCCCGGTTCTCAATACTCCCGCCGTACTCATCCTTGCGTTTGTTGTAAAATGGCGAAAGAAATTGCAGCGGCAAATAGGAGTGAGCTCCGTACACATACACGATGTCGAACCCGGCGTCGCGCGCCCGGCGTGCCGCATCGACGTAGAATTGCTGCACCATTGCGATGTCGTCGTGGTCCATTTCGTGGCAGTAAGTGAGCGTTTCGAACTCGGACGCATACTGGCTCGGCCCGCGAGGGGTACAGACGGGACTCCATACATGGCGCATGCGCACCGCCGTACCACATTTCCACACCGGCCAATGACCCGTATTGATGGATATGATCCGTCATCGCACGCAGGTTGCGCACGTCACCTTCGTCCCACAGCCGCGCGGAGACGCGATGTATATCATCAGACTCCGGGTGGATCGAGCAATACTCGGTATTGATACCGCCCCATCCTCCCTCGGCCTTCAATGATCGGTGCGCTGCCTGAAACCCGGGCTTATCCGAACCTGCGCCGATACAGTGTGGTACTTGATAGAACCGATTGCGCAGCGTTTTTGGGCCGATCTTGATCGGTTCGAAGAGAATATTGAATTTTTCGTCTCGCGCCATCGCACTAATCCTCGTCTTCGTTGTCAATTTGCTCGGCAATATTAAGTACCGATGTTTGCCGGCGTCTCGGGTCTATCTTCAGTCCGGACCAGTAGCCACACTGAATTGCACACAACAGTTCCGCTGCGGCGAAATATTTATGGTGTTCCTAACGGCGCTACCACCGGTTCCGCGGCCTCACGCGCATATCCATCTCGGGGGCGAACCCGTGGCGACCACCCGTACCGGTCCCAATGCAGCCTCTCACTGGATATTCCGAGTGCGGATGCCGTTTCCACCGCCGCTTGAATCATTCGCGGTGGTCCGCAGACGTAAAAATGAGTCGACGTTTCCCGCGCGCGCATAATCCTGTCCAGGGACAAATGTTGGCCGTCTTCCGACACGTAGCGCGTGACACATGCCCGGCGCGCGGTGGGTAGCAGCTTCGTATCGAATGCACGCGCTCGGTTACGCACTGCGTAATGGAGTTCGACGTAGTTGAATCGTTCCGCTTCTGCCAATGCGGACACAAACGCTGCAACCCCACTGCCGCCGGCGATCATCACGTGGTGAGTCGCTGTCGGATTCAGAGGCAGGCCACAGCGCGGCAGCGATACCTCCAGCGCAAGTCCGGGTTTAGCGTGCTCATGCAACCATGTCGAGAGCCCGTTTTCGCCGCTGCCCTGACGGTCCACCACAATCTGATAACTGCGAATATCACTGCAGGGTCCAGCGAGAGAGAACGGCGACGGCTCTGGCGAGGCACGTCCGGGCAAGCCTACCTTTACATGGCTGCCGGCTTTGAACTCCGGAAGCGGCTCGGCTGCATCGGATACCATCGTCACGATGTCCACATCCAGCGCAACGGGCAACGCCGTTTCAACCCGCATCATCATAGGCTCGTCTCCATCACTCAAACGTGTATTCTGATGTTCTGCCGCTGTAGCATGCGAGTATCTTGGGAGTGCCGTATAGAGGGGTCAATTGTCCCTAGGACGTACCCCCTTTGGAGTAAGCACGTATCAAGACTTCTAGAAAATGAAAATAAAGCGGGTTGCGTGAAAATGGCGGCAAGCATGCCACCATCGCAACGGAGATGTGCCCACAAACGCTTAGTTCGGATCCCTCGATTGGCGGATGAAATACGCCAGCACCTCGGCATCCGACAACGGTGCCGAGATCACCGGTCCTTGCAGAAAATCCACGCCCGTCGCTTCGAGGACACGTCGCTGCTCAGCGGACGCGATGGGACTGGCAATGACATCTATCCCGAGACTGTGCGCGAACGCAGCAATCGCTCTGACCAGATCAGAGTTGACACTGCTTTCCTCCACGAGTTTGGTCGTCAATCTAACGGCGCTCACCGGCATCCATTTCTTGACGGAAAGCGATAACGGCCCTGAGCCGAATCCGTCTATAACCAGATCCAGGCCTCGGTTGCCGACGCCAGCGATCAGTTCTTCGATAAGACTTTCCGGTTGATCGAGAATGCTTTCTGGAATACCTATGGACAAGCGACAGCTGGGCGTAGCTACGGCGGCAAGTCGGTCTGCCAGACGCAGCATGGAATTCGTGTCCATCAAACTTTGTCCGTGGATGTAGACGTTTACCGAGATCTGCCCTGGAGCCACGGCTTCATGCCATTTCTGCATCTGAGCGGCGACTCGCGTGATCATCCACTCCCAAAGCGGGACCACGTATTGGCTCTCATTAGCGACGGGCACGAATTCCTCGGCGAATAATTGTCCGTGCCGGGGATGGTTCCACACGAGGCGGCCTTCCAGTCCCGCGATTCTTCCTTGCTGGTTTCCTACGATCGGCTGCCAGAGCACGTCGAACTCGCCCTTTCCCGCGGCGCTTTCGAGTTCCTCTGCCATCTGCGACCAGGCGGCTGCTTCTGCGTGACTCTGCAGATCGAATATCTCGTAGCGCCGCCCGCCAAGGTTTGATGCGCGGCTGAGCGCCGTGGCTGCGTCCATGATCATGCTTTCACCGGAGGTATAACCGCTGCTGCTCAATGCAACGCCGATGCTCGCGGTGATGAATATCTGGTGGTTGTCGACTCGCAATGGCGTCAACACCAACTCTTCTAGACGCCTGCAGGTTCTAGTCACGAAACTGGGTCCCTCATCACCGCCGGTCGAGTCAATCAACAACCCGAACCCCGCGGGCTCTATTCTCGCCAAGGTATCCGGGGGCTCGATGTGACCACGCAGAAGGGTTCCGAGCTCGGTCACGACGCGCTCCGCGACGCCTGCCTCGTACGATTTTTTCAACGTGTCGTATCGATCCATCTGCAGATACAAAAGCGCGAATGATCGGCCGGTCCCCCTGCGTGCCTGCAGCAATTTCTGTTTCAGACGATCAGCAAACAACGCCCGGTTCGGCAATCCGGTCTCCATGTCGTACAACAGCCCCTCGTCACGTTTCTCTTCGTAATGTCTCCACGATGTGAGTTCGACGATGAAACCGTCAATCGTCAGCAAATCTCCGCTCGCGGTATAATTCCCCCTTCCGGCGTCTAAGACCCATTTGACGGTACCGTCAGCAGTTACAAGCCGATAAACGACATTGAACGGTCGATCTTCGCGTAGCGCGGCTTGAACCAAGTTCCATACTCGCTGCTGATCATCGACGTGAATGAGCTCAACAAAGGCAAGCGTACGGTTGCTCGTCAAATCCTCAGGGGAATATCCAGTGAGGTCTGAGCATCCGGCACTGCAGAACTCCATCGTCCATAACTTGTTCGCCCTACAACGGTAAACCATCGCAGGCAAGTCTGACACGATCGTTTCCAGGGCCCGATGCCCTGCCCGCCGCAGGTTTTCCTGTGACACATATTCATCAATATCCGCTAGCGTACCGATTAGCTGAGGCGGCCCTTCTCCTTGCGGTTGCCGATCAAGTACTGCGGATACCGCCTCCACCCATACGGGTTCCCCGTTTTTGCGAACCATTCGTATCGACAGCGAAACGGGACATTTGCCGCCCGCAAATCGCGCTTCAACGTAGTTGTTCCAAGCTGGACGGTCTTCTGGATGAACATATTCGATGCAGCTTCGGCCGAGCGAATCCTCGATCCTATAACCGCTCAACGTATTCCACGCGGCGCCAAGGAATGTCCAGGTGCCGTTTTTCGTAACACAAAACACCACCTCTGGAAGGTTATCGATCAAAACAGACAAGTCAGGGGCACGCTCGAGATTACGCGTAGAGACCGGCTCCTCGGCTGGTGCATTCGGGCCGCGCACCGGGAATATTCTGTTAAACAAACCCATATCCGCGTTCTGCTGCCTAATATGCCGGGAAGCGCGTCGTTTGGCATCCAACCAGAGTTCTCATGCGATCTGCGCGACGACGATACGCGCTACCGGGTGAGATAGCGCGATCTGCGCCGCACACGCAAATAACAATTGCAGTTCAACAGGACACGTTTTCACTAAGCATGGCGCGAGTCCCGTTGCGGGAGGTCCTCATGTCTGGCCAGCGCCCAAACGGCCGCCTCCAAGCGCGACCTAAGGTTGAGCTTCCTCAACAAATTCTTTACGTGCACCTTGACCGTGCCGTCGCTGATATCGAGTTCCTGAGCAATTTTCTTGTTGCTCATGCCAGCGGCAATCAGAGCGAGTATTTCGCGTTCGCGATCAGTAAGCGCCGCATCGTTCGCCGCGGGGGTATCGTCCAAAGCCTTCATCGCATGGGCGAGCATGCCAGACAATGAGGGATCGAGCACGGTTTCGCCGCGGGCTGCAGCACGCAGACTCTCCAACAACGCCTCGGGTTCCATGTCCTTCAACAGGTACCCGTCTGCGCCGGCACGGAAAGTCGCAACCAAATCGGCTTCAGCGTTGGAAAACGTCAAGATAATGACCAGAGAGTTCAAGCCTTCTTGCTTCAACCGGGACAGCGTTTCAACGCCGTCCATACCGCGCATATTCAGGTCCAACAGTATCAGATCAGGGTGCATGGACTTCGCCAATTCCACACCTTCTGCGCCTGACTTCGCCTCTGCGAGTAGCTCGAACTCCGGATCCATTTCGAGGAGGTCGGCGACGCCCTTACGGAACAACGGATGATCATCGACGATCAATATCGACTTTGATGTCTTTTCTGTGATCATCCTAGCCGACCTCCTTCAGTCCTGCGTTATCGCTGGAATTCTCGATTCCAAAGCGAACCTGTATCCGCGTGCCGCCTCGCGGACTTTCACTCACGGTAAGGTCTCCCCCAATTCATGAGCGCGCTGTTGCATAATCACCAGCCCATGGTGCTGCTCTTTTTGCCCCACCGCGGATGCACCGATTCCGTCATCATCGACAGCGATATTCACCTCGCCGTCCGGCAACTCCCGCAAGCTCACGTGGGCGACGCGAGCATGGGAATGTCGGACGACATTTGTGAGGGCTTCGCGGACGATCTGCAGAACATGCATTTCCCGGTCAACGGTCAGCGTCCCATCCGAAAGTCGGTTATCAATACTAAAAGCGATGCCACTGCGGCTTTCAAACTCGCTAATCGAGGCTTGTAGCGCCTGGTGGAAACTGCCGCCGTTCATGGTCAAGCGAAAAGTAGTGATAATCTCCCTCAGCTGGCGATGCGCGAGGTTCAATTGAGTTCTGATTTCCTGCAGCATCGAGTCTGCCCGAGCACGATCAATCTCAACTTCTGGGCGGTTCAGTTCGAGCACTGACTGCAGGCGGCTGACCTGAATCCTCAAATAGCTGATGGACTGCGCCAACGAGTCGTGTAGTTCTCGGGCAATCACTGCGCGCTCCTGGTACAGAGCCAATTTGCGGTCCGTTTGTGCACGCTCCGCACTGCAGATGATGGCGCCTAATATCGCACCCAGGCCTTCACCCAGGACCTTAAGTGCGGTGTTGCTGGTATTTTCCACCTGCCGTGCGGGTAGCTTCAATAGCAGGCAGCCACGTCCGCCTTCGATGCGGGTATCCAAAGTCGCTATTGCGATACGCGATTCCCGTTCGCCGGGCATTTGCACAATCCTCAGCGTCTCGGACCGAGGTGGATTATCCAGGGTTTTTTTCGTCAGTAATTCGGCGCAGCAATTAACGAACTCGTCCGATGTGCCTGCGACCGATTCATAATGTCCGCGTTCCCTTGAAATGAAAAGCGCGCTCGCCGAGCCGCCCATCACTGACTCGACTTCCGCGAGTAGACGCCAAAATGCCAGTTTTGATTCGGGTGCGGCAACTAGTTCCGCTAAGACGGTTTGCAGCAGCGAGAAGGGATCGGGCGGTGTATCGCCAGACGAACTGCGAAGATCGGCTGTTCGTGGATTGAACAACGACAGCCGTAGCAGCGTTATTACCGCATAAAGAAGGAGCAGGAATCCGGCCCAAAGCATCAGCCGAACCAATGCGTCGAGCCCGTGGCCGGCGCTCATCGCTGCCGGCCACCCGCGAAACCAGTCGTCTCCGAGCCCGATCCCGATCAAGACCACCGCTGCCGCGGCCGCCAGCACCGGTCCGCGCAGTCGAAATCGCGCACCTGTTCCTACTGCGATCATGTCACCACACAGCCTCGTCGCAGATCAACGCAACGCGCCGGGGCCGACTTCGGCACGCGACTGCCTGTCAACGGCCGAGTCCTGCCCCTACGCTATGGGGCAACACTAGCACAACCACCAGCCCGGAGTGGACCCATCCGTGCGGACAATTCCGCATAACGTGGAAGAGATACCTCTTTATGGGTAGCGAGTGGAGCTCGCGTGCGCCGCGGTTCTCGGACCGCGGCGGCGGCAACCGGAGGTTATTTCGTGCGTTTCTCCTTCTTGGGATCGAGGAATGGCAAGGTGTGCGTCGTCGCGCTGCAGGACACGTTCGGGCCGCGGACCTGGACTTGTACGCCGGGTCGCGCAAGGGAAGGCTCTAACTGGACCATGGCGAACGATTTGTCCACAAGTCGCGAATACATCGGTGCGGTTACCCGGCCTACCTTTCTTCCGTCTTGGTAAATCTCTGCATCCGCATCGACCGCAGTATCGCAGTCCGCAACGATGCCGAATGTATTCACCCTGTCCTTGCCGCGCGCCTGCATTAACGCATCTTTTCCCCGGAAATCCGCTGTTTTGTCCTTCGACACAGTGAAATCCAGACCCATCTCCCACGGGTTGTTTTCCTCTGTCATGTCGTAAGGATAGAACAACAACGCAGCTTCGACCCGGATCATGTCGATGCAATTGAACGAGCAAGGAATTACGTCCTCACCTGCCCCGTTTTCAAGAATTGCATCCCAGATTGGACCGATGACATCTGCCTTGGCGAAAATTTCATAGCCTCGTTCCCCGGAATATCCGGTTCTAGAGATCATGCAGTGGTGCCCGAAAATCGTGGTCGGAACATGATGGAAGTACTTCAACTTGTCGAGATCGATGGGCGTGTGCGGGTTAAGTACGGACAACGCCTTTGGCCCTTGCAAGGAAATGTCATGCAAATCATCGTCGAACTCGATCGACACGTTCTTCCCTTGCGCAGATTTTTGCAGTTGTTCCATACCGTGACCGCCACCGTGCACCATCATCCAATCATTCGGGGCCAAGTGAAACATGATGCAGTCATCTGTGATGCCTGCATTTTCCGTCAGAATCAGCGCATAGACAGAACGGCCTGGATCGATCTTGGTGAGGTCCCGCGTGCATACATGATTCAAAACGCTTTGTGCATCCGGCCCGGTGACATGAATCTTCTTCAGGCCGGATACATCGAAAAGCCCCGCGGCGGTACGTACGGCCTTATGCTCTTCGTTGATGTCTTGGTCATACTCCCACGCGACATCCATTTCATTCCATTCACCAAGTTCCGATCCAAGAGCCCTGTGCCGGGAGGCGAGTGCAGATTGTCTTGGGCTTGCCATTGCGATTCTCCTAAGTTGCGTATCGGGGGGACGCTCAGGTCCACGTCTTTTAGAGTAGGCAGTGAGAACCGAGTACCCGACCGCCGCTGGGTCGGCAACTGTCGCACGTCACGAGGCCATTCCTGCGCTGCGGACCCCGTATGCCCGGATCCTCGCGCGCACCAACTGTTTTGGATATGGCCGATGTGGCATTCCTGGCACGAACGAATCTCCATCACCGCGACAACATCCAAAACGCGCTCACCCGATGATTACCGCCACATCCTTGCGGAGCAATTTCACGTTGGGCTTATCCCTTAGTAGGTAACAGCCGCGCGCATCCTTCGTTTTTCAACTGTTTGCTCCCCGAACGCCCGCACGCTTGCCGCAGTACCACCGAGGTAATACTCAGCAGGTGTCATTGACGCATTCGCCGAGGAGGCGAATTATCAACTTGCTTCCGCGCGAGAACCAAACACAAGAAATCGCTATTGAAGAGCCTTGGCGATTTCGCTGCGGCGATTTGCAGCACGGCGTTGCGGATTCCACAAAACAGAGTTGAGGAGGACGCCAATGGGAATCACCAGAAGAGATATTTTAAAGGCTGCCGCTGCAGGAGCGGTACTCGGCGGGGTCGGACTTCCGAGCTGGGCTCTGGGGGCGAAGCGCAAGACGTTGAAGGTCGGGCTATGTGCCCCGTTGACCGGAGAAGTTTCCGCTTGGGGGCTGCCAGGTTTGTACGGATGCGAACTCTGGGCGGATAACGTCAATGCTGCCGGCGGAGTCAAAATCGGCGGTGAGCACTATGACGTCGAAATCGTGTCTTTCGACAACGAATACCTGCCCGATAAAGCGCTGCAAGGATACAAAAAGCTAGTCGCCGAAGAAGGCGTCAAAATGGTCATGATGCTGGGCGGAGACACTTGGCCTGGCGTCCAGCGCTGGGCCAATCATGCCAAAATGCTTACAACCACCCTGCTGCCGAGCGACCTCTCTCCAGACACGCCCTATCTCCTCGCGCCTTGCGAAGTCCACCCGATCTACAATGTCACCGGGGTCGAGTGGATGGCAGACAACTTTCCGAACGCAAAAACCGTCGCAATGTGTGCGCAAAACGACTCGCTCGGTATTCCGTCGGTGGCAACCTACGAAGCCGCCTTCGAGGCTTCGAACCTGAAGCTCGTCGACACCAATATCTTCGATCCTTCGACTACCGATTTCGCACCTATTGTCACCTCGCTTCTTTCAAAGAATCCGGATGTGCTGTGTCTGGATACCGCCTACGCCGACTTTGTGAACCTGATCTGCGTCCAGGCCAAGAACCAGGGCTATAAGGGCAAAATCATTTCCTGTACGTGCGACAACTATCCGCAGATCATTGCCAAGACCAGCAAAGAGTTCATGGACGGCTTTATTTTCCAGTTCCCGGACTTCGACGATCCGAAGCTCAATCAAGACTTCATCAACTTCCACAATCCAAACCAATTCTACAGCGACTACGTGAAGCGCCGCCCCGGCACATGGACCGCGGTGTCCTGGGAATATCCTTCCATTCTCGACCTTTGGAAGTATGGCGCCGAGATGGCCGACAGCCCCGAGCCGATGGACGTGCTCAAAGCACTCAAGAGTAAACCCACCGCACCCCATGCGTTCGGAACTGCCGATTGGTGGGGTAAGGAGCTGTGGGGCATCGATAACGCGCTTGTCGGAAACTGGCCTGTGGTCGTCATCAACGCTGAGGGCAAGGCGAGAATCCAGGATTTCCGCAGCATACCGAAATGGTGGGACAAACACAGTGAAGTGATGATCAAGCATATGCGCGCCCGCAAGCAGATGTGGGATCAACGCGCGTGATCAGAATCGCGAGGCAAATGGCGCAACGCGGGGAAACCGCGCTGCGCCATGTCGCCGAGTGCTAGTCTTCCGACCCGTCAGTAACGACGTAGGAGACCTCCGTGGACCTAATTCTCCAGACTGCCGTGAATTCCTTGGTGGCGAGCAGCTTCTTCGCCTTAATGGCCGTCGGGCTGGTGCTGATCTTCGGCGTTATGGGGATTGTCAACTTCGCCCATGGCGAGCTGTATATGGTCGGTGCCTACACTGTATGGTTCCTGTATTCCGCAAACGGCTGGCCGTTCTGGCTTGCGGTGATTGGCGCGTTCATTTTCGTCACACTGATCGGGTTGCTGATGGAACGAACGTTGTTCCGACCTATGCGCGGCAACCCCCTTGGCGGTTTGATCAATTCTATCGGTGTGCTGTTCATCCTACAGGTGCTCGCGGTCCAGCTTGGCGGCGTGGGACTCATGAAAAGCGTCATCCCACCGTACCCAGGCTCAACGGCGATCCTGGGCGGTGTCAGCATCTCGGACCAACGGCTGGTAGCCTTGGCGGTCGCAGCCGTGGTCCTGATTGCGATCTGGGCCTTTCTCACGAGAACCAAACTCGGCTGGGCCCTTCGGGCCGTTTCGCAAGACAGCGAAGCAGCTGCCCTGCAAGGTATCAACATCAATCGCATTTCGATGCTAGCCATGGGCCTTGGCGCCGGCGCAGCCGGGCTTGCCGGCGCGCTGATATCTCCAATGACCCGGGTCGAACCCTACATGGGTCACGGCGTCATCATTACGGCATTCATCGTGACGATCGTCGGCGGCATCGGCAGTCTGGCGGGTGCCGTGTTGGTCGCGTTCTTGTACGGGTTTTTCTACACGTACGTTACGACCTATGTGAGCGGCACCGTTGCTATGATGCTCGGCCTGCTGATCATGCTTCTGGTTCTAATCGTGAAACCGACAGGCCTCATGGGCACACGCACAAGCGAGTGATACGAATGAAGCTTCCGAAAATATTGGCCTTGATCGTGGTTTACGCGCTGCTGTGCGCCCTGCCGTTTGGGCTCAAGATGCACCAGCAGGACTTCATGATCGTTTTGCTCATCAATGTCTTGATCGTGGTGAGCTACCGGCTAATGACACTGACCGGTGAATTTTCGCTGATACATGTCGTGCTGATGGGTGTCGGCGCCTATACCAGCGCGTTATTGGCCAAGTCGCTCGGGCTGAGCTTTTGGCTGACCATGCCGCTCGGTGGGTTCGTTGCCGCCTTGGTTGCGCTGGCCTTGAGCTTTCCGCTGTTTCGGATGAAGGGCTTTTACTTTTTGATCGGTTCTTTCGCCGTAGGAGAAGCGATTCGTCTCAGTTGGAGCTATTTCGATTTTTTCGGCGGGCCCAAAGGCGTGAAGTTGATTCCTTCTCCCCATCTCTACATACCAGGCGTTGGGATCATGGATATCTGGCAACCGGTACCTTACTACTTTCTGGTGCTCTTCATCGTATCGCTTTGCCTCCTTGTGCTTTATCGCCTTGAACATTCTCGTATCGGACTCACCATGAACGCGATCCACTGGCGCGACGCTTTGGCGGAATCCGTCGGGGTGGATACGTGGCGATATCGGACCATGGCGTTCGTTACCGCATCGTTCTTTTCCGGCGTCGGCGGCGCATTGCTGGCCCATTACATTGGCACCATAAACCCCATCATGTTTGACGTCTCGGTCATGGTGTATGTGCTGATCTGGGTCATCGTGGGCGGCACAAATACGTTTTACGGTCCGATCATCGGTGTCGTCCTTTTGTCCGTGCTCAACGAAATGTTCCGGGAAGCCGAACAACTACGACCATTAGTGTATGGCGTACTGTTGCTCGCGGTAATGCGATTTCTCCCGAATGGCCTGGACAGTCTTCCGGGGAAGATCCGCGGTCACCGGGAGGGGCGCGACGAACCCACTCCGAGCTCTCCCACGACTGACGCGTCCGAAGCCGGGCTCGAGGGCGTGCATCGCACGTCTACGGGTGCAACTACCAACCGATAGGAGTCGCGCATGGCACTGCTTGAAATCCGAAACGTTACCAAGCAGTTCGGGGGGCTGACGGCCCTCAACGACGTCAGCTTCCGCGTAGAACAGGGCGAGATCCGCGGCCTCATCGGTCCCAATGGCGCCGGCAAAAGTACGTTGTTCAAGAACATCGCCGGATTCTATAAGCCGACTCACGGACAGATTCTGCACAATGGACAAGACATTTCCGGAAGAAAGCCCAGCCGCATCGCCGAACTCGGGGTCGTCCGAACGTTCCAGGAAACGACACTTTTCCAGGAGATGACGGTATTCGAGAATGTACTGGTTGGATGCCACTTGAGCGCCCGCTCTAACGTTTTCTCGGCATTCCTCGGCCTGGATCGTGCTCGACAACGAGATGCCGAGAAACGCTCCCTAGAGATCCTGGACTTCATGGGACTGACGGATCGACAGGATCAACTTGCTTTGAACCTACCGCTCGGTTCGCAGCGCTCGCTGGCACTGGCGGTGGCGCTCGCCGCACAGCCCACCTTGTTGTTGATGGACGAACCGTTTGCAGGGATGAACGCCGAAGAAACCCGGCACATGATGACGCTGACACGCAAGGTTCGCGATTCCGGTGTCACGATCGTGCTGGTCGAACACGATATGCACGCCGTCATGGGACTCTGCGGCTACCTCACTGTGCTGAATTTCGGGAGTTTGTTAGCCGAAGGCACGCCCGATGAAGTGCGCCAGAATCCGCAAGTCATCGAAGCTTATCTCGGAGCTTCATAATCATGCTGTTGGAAATCAAGGACACGCAGGTCCATTACAACAAAGTCGCTGCCCTTAAGGGAATCAGCCTAAAGGTTGATGAGGGCGACATGATCACGCTTATAGGTTCTAATGGCGCCGGCAAAAGCACCACGCTTCGCACTATTTCCGGCCTGGTGAAGCCGAGTGCCGGTCAGATTACCTTCAAGGGGCAACGTATCGACGGACTGGCTCCCGACAAAATTCTCAAGCTCGGCATCGCGCACGTCCCGGAAGGAAGGCGGATATTTCCCGGTCTTACGGCTATTGAAAACCTTCGACTCGGGGCGTTTACTCGAACCGACACCCGCGCAATCGAGCGCGATCTCGACAATGTGTTCGACCATTTTCCGCGATTACGCGAGCGGGCCCATCAACTCGCTAACACCATGAGCGGTGGAGAACAGCAGATGCTGTCCATCGGCCGAGCACTGATGTCTCGACCACAATTGCTGCTGCTGGATGAGCCCTCGTTGGGACTCGCTCCGGTCATTGTCAAACAGATAGAACATATCATTGCACAGATTAACCGCGAGCAAGGCGTTGCTGTAGTACTGGTCGAACAGAATGCCGAGTTGGCGCTCGAGATTTCTCGTTATGGCTACGTACTGGAAACCGGCAAGGTCGCGCTGGAGGGCGAAGCTAAAGGATTGATGGGTAATGAACACGTGCGCAAGGCCTATCTGGGACTCTGACTCAAACGTCAGGGGCCTCGTCTCGTGCGCCACACAGGGAGCCGAGTGTGAAAACGTTCGTTGATGAAGATCTGGATACGGAGTTGGAATGGGCGGAGCTGAGCCACTTCGCATCGCTGGCTGCCCGCTCCGGTCACGAATCCGATGCCCGTAGCGCTTGGCATGCTTGCAGCACGCTCGCGACATGCTTTGCGCCGAATGATCCTCGGCGCGCTGCGAGCGCGCATAACTTGGCGGTCGCACATCGTCTGGCAGCCGACCTGGAGGAGGCAGAGCGCGGCTTCCAAAAGGCAATGACGCTTTGGAAGAGTGCTGCGACGTGGGTCGCGCAGATGCGCCTGGAAGCCCGCGCTCGCAGTTCTCTGTTCCATTTGCGCCTTGAACAGCGTCACCGTGATCGCTACGACGCTCAGGCCAGGACTGAATACCAGCAGCACCTGTTGGGAGGCAGTGCCGCGACCTTGAGCAGCTTGGCGGAACTTTTGCAGACCGCAGGCAGATTGGATGACGCTCGCCAGCTCTATCGCCGGGCGCTGCAACAGAGAACGAACGCTTCGCTGGATGGCGACTACGGCATCGACGTGATGCGTAGCAACATGGAGAGTATTTCCGCTACCGCCGACGCGTCTGGGGTGCCGCCGCCCGATGTCGATCGAACTCCCTTTCAAGATCGCGCCTACCAGCAGCGCTGGATCGTGGATGACCCGCCTGTTTTTACAGATGAAGGCCGGCTGTTCACAGCCGTGTACCTGACTCGCATTCTAAGCCGATGCGAGGCCGGCCACGGCGTTTCCGGAACTCCGGGCACGCAGCGCTAGGGTGTTCGGAAGCCGGCTCAGGACCCAGACGGGGACTATGGCCGGAGGAAGCCCCTCGCTTTTCGCGGAGACTGCCATCAACGCCAATACCTTCAGCTTCCGCCTCGGGTCCCGGCCATTGCTCATCAGCATACCGCATGCCGGCACTGCGCTGCCCGATGGGTTTGCCGCCGGCTTGACGGCAGACGCACTGACACTCCCGGACACCGACTGGCATGTTGATCGGCTGTACGATTTTGCCGATGAACTCGACGCCAATGTCCTTTCGGCAGTTTACTCCCGCTATCTGATCGATCTGAATCGAGATCCTGGCGGACGCTCGATTTACCCGGACCGTGACACGACTGCGCTGTGCCCCACCGATACATTCGACGGCACGCCGATATACCGTACCGGTTGGGCACCCACGCCATCGGAAATCGAACGCCGACGCGAGCGCTACTGGTTGCCGTATCATCAGAAACTGGCTTACGAACTACAACGCCTCAGACGTTTCTTTCCACGCGTTGTGCTCTACGAAGCGCATACCATCCGGTCCCGCGTTCCCCGTTTCTTTGACGACCGCTTGCCTACCTTCAACATCGGTACGGATTGCGGTGCCAGCGCCGACCCCTCACTCGCCACGCGGATATTCGACAGCTGTCAGCCGAAACACGGGTACACACGCGTCCTGAACGGACGCTTCCGGGGCGGATACATCACGCGTCAATATGGCCGTCCCGCGCATGGCGTGCACGCTGTGCAACTCGAACTGACGCAGGACAGCTACATGACGGAGGAGCCGCCCTTCGGCTACCGGCAGGAAAAGGCGGCTCAGGTAAAGCCTGTGCTTCGACGTGTGCTGGAAGAAATACTCGCATGGCTGGACGCACCTCACATCTGACGCACCGTAATCCGTACCGTAAGGCACGCCAGCCGTCTTGGCGTCGCCGAATTCTGGTCAGGGGATCCTTCAGGTCCCAGTTCGAAGCGGACGAGGGCACCGCAACGGTGCCCTCGTCCCCTCCCTCGGGCCTGATTCTAGCCCGGCCGCCAGACTTTCGTACGGTTACCAGAAGAACGCATTCGCGCCCCAAACCGTCAAGGCACCGGCGATCAAGGTCACGTACGGCAGGATTCCGGCCTTGCGCTGATTGAAGTCGTGATCCGGGGTGATCTTGAGGTCGTCGAGCATGTCCGACGGGAATTGGCCGCGATCGGTGATGAAGTGCCGATACATGAACACGGGAATAATCAACGCGACAACAACGATACCCGTCAACAAAGTGCTCTTGCCCCACACATTGGCACCGGCACCAAGCAATATGGCGTTCACGAACGCCAGCGTGCCTCCGACCGCCAAGATCCAATTTGGCGCGCGCCAGGGACGCGGAGCATCCGCATTATCGATCCGATGAATCCATCCAGCGTGCAGATTCAGAAAATTGAATACGATATAGCAACAGTTCGACACAGCGAGGATGAACAGGTAATCGGACATCATCAATAGGATGAGATTGAACGTCAGATCGGTCCACATGGCCCGAGTCGGCGCACCATGCTGATTGACATGACTCAGGTATTTGGGCAGCCAGCCGTCCTTGGAGCCTTGGTAGAGCGTACGAGAAGACCCGGCCATCGATGTCATGATTGCGAGCATCAATGCAAAGATCAGCATAATGACCATGATGTTGCGGATGACGACCCCGCCACCCACCATTTCCGCCATTGCCTGCCCTACCCCGGATCCGTCTGCCACGCCGGGCGCGAGCATGCCCTCCACGCCGAGCGTTCCCTGGAACGAGAACGGCACAAGAATGTATACCGCGATACACAGCAGCCCCGAATAAAAGATCGCCTTGAATGTATCTTCCCGCGGATTCTTGAATTCACTGGTGTAGCAGATAGAAGTCTCGAATGCATAAGCAGACCAGGCCGCAATGAACAAGCCGCCTAAAAATAGCGTCCATCCACTCAAATCCCATTGCCACTTCGCCGGATCCATAATGACACTACCGTCGGCGGCAAAGGCGATCGGCGCGAATGGCTCAAAGTGAGACATCGTCACATCACCCGTCAGCAACGGCACAATACCGACGATCAGCAGCGGGAAAAGGACGGCGATCGAGATGACCGTCTGGATCCGCGCAGTTCGAAGTATTCCGTGATGCTGCGCCGCGAACACTGTCAAGAGCAGGATGGCCCCGATGATGAACGTGGCGTTGATTCGCAGGGAAAGACCGGATTTCAGCGCGTCGAGGTTCAACAGTGTGATCGACCAGGTGTTGATCGCCGCGTCCGGTGGAAACAATGCGGTGAGAATGTAGCCCGCCCCCAACCCGGCGCCGATTGCCAGTACCGGGGTCCATGCCAACCAGTTGCACCAGACCGAAACTGGCGCGATCAACTTCCCATAGCGAATCCACGCGGCCGCGCCATACACCGACGCGCCACCCGATTTATTGGGAAATAACCCGGCGATCTCGGCATAAGTAAATGCCTGCAGAAATCCAAAGATGACCGAAATGGTCCATACCAGAGAGGAAGGAACTCCCACCGTTGCTGCGACACCGCCGATGGAAAACAGCACGAGCGCCGGCACGCCGGCTGCAACCCAGAACGCGTGCTTCCAACTGATTGATCTATGTAATGTATTGCCCTGCGACTCTTCGACCGATGATGCCTCGACTATCGTTGACATTACTCATCTCCCACGGTTGGTTGCTCGCGCAAGTTCCGTTCGTTTCCAAGCCGTTCCTTCGGCGACACGGATTCAGGGCTGACGCCCGTTTGCACTCGGCACTTCGCTATTGTTATACCGCTGCGTGCACGGCCAATCATTGCTGGCTTGTTCTTCTGCCAGCCGCCGTAACGCAGGCACTTGATGCGTTTGCACCTCACAGATGGTCAATCGCCGCAAGCGATCCATCAATGTCTCATTGGCGATACCTATTTGAGGGTATTTTTCTGACTCGCGTGCCCACGGACCCGTGCATTCGGCGGAGAGAGTTCCCCGCCCGCATTGCTACACGCCTGCATCTGGTAGTCCTTCCGAATATTGCTCCACGCCGTCGCAGAGCACGTAGTAGTCACTCTTGCTGGCCACATGTATGTGTGCGTAGATCGAAAGACCAGTGGGTTGCTCGAGGCTTCCGGCGCTTATACTGAGAACCGGACGATCGATACGGTCCCAAAACAGGCTCGACCCGCAGCGTCTGCAGAAACCACGCCTGACTCCGCGCTTTGCGTCGAACCAGGCGAGGCAGTTCTGCTGGTCCTCGATCACCACCGCCTCGCGCGGCGCCGCCGTGTAGGCTGCGAAATTACCATGGAATCGGAGGCACTCGGTGCAATGACAGGCCGCAACTTGGCGCAACATGCCGTTAATGGAGTAGCGCACTGCACCGCACAGACAAGAGCCGTGATGTAATTCTCCGGTCTCTGGCGCCCACTCGCTCACAACCGCTCGTGCCTATCGTGTTGTTGACCGACGTCGCGCACGAGTGGTTTCACTGCGGCGCCGGATCGGCTACAGCGTGCTTCCACTGCGGCCGAAATCCCAGCACTGTAACCTCGCCGGGCATGCTCGGGTTAAACAGGCTATTGTGCCAATAGGTGACCTGAAACGCCGGGTCATCTTTGGCCAGCTTATGCACTTCGCACGGAAGTCGAAACTCTTGCCGGCCGTGTTCGAATTCAAGTCTGCACGTACCATGTGCGACCAATGCTTCGGCAAGCGTAGAATCAATCGCGAATAGTGCAGTTAGCTCATCGGAAAACTCGCCGGCCCGCTGAAAGTAGGCCTCGGCCAATTTGCGCAACGCGGCCTCCATGCGATCTGCCGGGTCCGCGGTGCGCTGATAAGCATGTCGAAACTCCGCAGCGATCTTTTCCGGATCGCGCTTGTTGATCAAGACGGTGATCCTGCCGATCTTTTGATCGTCCACATATAGCATCGGCCGCATGCCCGGACCCGGGCGCCCCGCATCGCGGCGCACCGCGAACTGGCGGATGCGGCATTGCCAACCCAGAAAGTGATCCCTAAGGACGTGTTTCGCCAAATCCAATTGAGCACCCCGATGTGTTCCAATCATAGCTGCCAACCTCCGCCACGATGTTCGTTGGCGGCCTGGCACGCGCGGCCGACCCCCGGTCAGCGGCGGTGCCAGTCCCGGTAACAATCAGAATTTGGAGTATGCGCGCTTCAGCTCCACCAACGGGTGGTTGGGCGACATCTGGAACTTGACCAACAACTCGCGCGCGATCATGTCCCGATCCTGCTGGTTGTCAGGAAGACCGATGTCACTCGGCACCTGCACCCAGCCGTTGATGTTGCGATCGAACACCGCCGGCTTGCCCTCCTCATAGCCCATATGTACGTCTTCCAACCAGTTGAGGTCCTTCCAACCCATGACCTCCATATACTTCGTCAAAAACGGCGTCACCTTGGACAGGTCGGGCACGAGATTGACGTCGTAGCGATACCCGATATGCTGACCGATCATCTTTTCACGTTCGGTGTCGACGCCGTCGCCGGTCATGAATTTGTTGACATCTTGCTCTGCCATGCTGGCGTCCTCCTCAGTACCGTGTCATGTCTGGTCGGCCGACCGTGTGTTGTGAACCGGCAAGCGGCACCTGCGCCATGGCCGATGCCTCCATCGTCAATGCGGCAAGATCCTCCGGTTCCAGTGAATGCACATTGGTCTTCGCACACGCACGCGCGAACAACTGCGCCTCGATGGTCAATGTATGAAGGAAGTTGTAGACACGCTCTGCCGCTTCGTCCGGATGCAGACGGGCCCGCAACTTAGGGTCCTGCGTTGTCACGCCGACCGGACAACGACCCGTGTGGCAGTGATAGCAATATCCGGCATCCACACCAATTTCAGTCGGGTAGTCGGCTTCCGGAATGTCCTTGTTGCAATTCAGCGCTATCAGGGCAGAGTGTCCGATTGCCACAGCGTCCGCGCCAAGCGCAAGGGCTTTCGCCAGGTCGGCACCGTTGCGAATACCGCCGGCGTAAATCAACGATATTTCGCCGCTCTTGCCGACATCATCAAGCGCCTTGCGCGCCTGGCGGATTGCGGCAATGCCCGGAACCCCGGTCTCCTCGGTCGCCAAGTGAGGACCCGCTCCAGTACCGCCCTCCATACCATCAATATAGATGCAGTCCGGATCCGTCTTGGCGGCCATGCGCACGTCGTCGTAAACACGCGCTGAACCAAGCTTCAATTGGATTGGAATCTCCCAATTGGTCGCTTCGCGGATTTCCTGGATCTTGAGGGCGAGGTCATCTGGCCCGAGCCAATCCGGATGCCGCGCTGGAGAGCGCTGGTCAATGCCAGCCGGGAGGGAACGCATTTCGGCGACCTGGTCGGTAACCTTCTGGCCCATGAGATGGCCGCCCATGCCGACTTTGCAACCCTGGCCGATGAAGAATTCAACCGCGTCGGCCAGCCTCAAGTGATGCGGGTTGAAACCATAGCGTGATTGGATGCATTGATAATACCATTTCTCGGAATAGCGACGCTCGTCGGGAATCATGCCGCCTTCCCCGGAGCAGGTCGCAGACCCTGCCATGGTAGCGCCGCGGGCCAGTGCGGTCTTGGCTTCATAGCTCAGAGCACCGAAGCTCATGCCGGTGATATACACCGGGATGTCCAGTTCCAGCGGCCGTTTCGCACGCGGCCCCAGGATGGTTTTAGTAATGCACTTCTCGCGGTAGCCCTCGATCACGAAACGGGTCAGCGTACCTGGCAGGAAGGTCAAGTCATCCCACGTCGGAATCTTCTTGAACAGTGAAAAGCCGCGCATTCTATAACGGCCCAGTTCCGCTTTGACGTGGATATCGTCGATAACCCGAGGCGGGAATATGAAGCTGGAGCCGAGGACATTATGGTTACGCTCTTCCGGATCACGTTTCGCCCGGCCAACCGCCGATTTCACACTTTTCTTGGATGCACTCATTTCAGAATCCTCGGATTGTGTTCACAGAACCAGCTTCTTCTCCACCGGCTCGAGGTTGTCGTAGTTCCAGAGTTGCTTCCCGGATACGATCTTGGTGATGTTTTTGATCCCGTTGGGCGCTTCGAGACCGTAAACGGACAACTTGTGCGTTAACCATTTGACATCGGTTTCGGTCATCTCGCCTTCCACCGCATCCACACCCAGGCTTTGAATTTTGCCGGCAATGTAGATCGTCCCGTCGTACATCGAGTCGCCAAGGTTCGGTCCCGAATCACCGAGGATCACCATGCGCCCGCGCTGCATCATAAAACCGGTGTTCATGCCTACTCGGCCGCCGACAATGATGGTGCCGCCTTTCTGGTCGATGCCTACTCGGCTGCCAGCGTCGCCCTTACAGACCAGGTCCCCGCCGCGTATTGCCGCACCGAATGTCGAGCCCGCGTTTTTTTCGATCACAACCGTGCCCGCCATCATGTTCTCGGCGCACGACCAGCCTACCCGCCCGTTGATACGGACATTTGGACCATCGATCAGACCGCAACCGAAATAGCCGAGACTTCCTTCGAAGTTCAGATTAAGCCGATTCAGGATGCCGACGCCGAGGGAATGCTTTGCGCCCGGATTCTTGACATTGATGGTGCCGTAGCCTTCCTTCATCAGCTCACGGATACGAAGGTTGACGGCACTGATCGTCATGTCGGCAGCATCGAAGTCCGCCACTTTGTCGAAGTCGACCTCGAACGCACCCGGATAGAGAAAATTCTCGTCCTCAGATGGATCGAAGAACACCTGCTGTGTGCGGCCCGCGAGTTGCTCCGTATGCATTCCCAGCTCATGGGAATCCTTATGCTTTAGCTTTGCCATACTCGTACCTCACCCTCATACGGATCGAAGGTATCGATCTCGTGCGGAAAAATACTACGGATCGCCACTTCCTCAGACGCCATGGCAATGAAGTCGTCGCTTTCATAGAGGACCAGCGGTTTGGCCGCCATGGTGTCTTTCGCGATCCCCAAGGAATTCGATGTCGCCACAATGTACGTAAAGACGCCGTCGAGATCGTTGACGGAAGACTTCATGGCCTCTTCGAGCTCAACGCCCTCTTCGAGCTTGGCTGCGATATAAACCGCGATCAGCTCAGAATCGCAGTTCGATTTGAAACGATGCCCCTTGTGTTCCAAGCGGCGTCGAGCAGTCCAATAGTTGGTCAGCTGGCCATTGTGAACTACGGCGACATCGTTGTAGGGATGGGCCCAATACGGGTGCGCAGAGCGGATATCGACATCCGACTCGGTCGCCATGCGCGTGTGTCCCATTGCGTGGGTTCCCTGAAACCCATTGAGATGGTACTGCCCGGAGACGGTTGCCGCGTCGCCCAAGTCCTTGATGAGCTCCAGGGCCGAACCTATCGACAGAATCTCGACGCCCTCGATGTCCTCGATATAGTTGGCAAGCCCCTCCATATCGCCACCGAAGGTGAATACAACGCGGCGCGCATATTCCGTTGCCTCGTCGTCTTCGAGGATTTTGGCATCCCGTTCTTCCAGCCGCTCAGTGACTTGCGCGATGCGCTGGGCCACCTTCTTGTGGATGTCGAAGCCCTTCTTCAACTCTGCGCCTTCGGCTACCTTATACCGCATTATGTAGTGGCCTTCGTGCGGCTTTCCGTAGAGCGCGTAACCGGTGGAGTCAGGTCCGCGGTGTTTCAACGCCTGCAACATCGCGGTCATCTCCGTGCCTACATCAGCGCTCGATCCCTTATGTATCAAACCTGCAATTCCGCACATCGCGTCTAGCCTCCAGAAGCAATAGTCAAGAGCAAATCACGTGGGCTGGCAGCAAACTACAAGCTGCATCCGTCATGGCAGGTAATCGAGGTAGCTTTTGACATCCCACTCGGTCACCGTGTGATTAAACTTCTCCCACTCGTCGTTCTTGTAATGCATGAACACCCGATACATCTCGTCTGGCATGGCCGACCGGATCGTTTCGTCTGACTTGAGCGCTTCAAGCGCTTCGCCCAACGACATCGGTAGACGCTGCACTTCCTTACCGGCCTCCATGGCTTCGTAGATGTTGCGCTCTTCCGGTTCACCGGGGTCGCGATCATTCTCCAATCCATCGTCAAATGCCTTGAGGATCGCCGCACCCATGAGGTAGGGATTGACCATGGAATCCACCGAGCGATATTCAAAACGCCCAGGCGCAGACACACGTAGGCCGCAGGTTCGATTCTGATAACCCCAGTCTGCAAACACCGGGGCCCAGAATCCGGTGTCCCACAGGCGACGGTAAGAGTTGACCGTAGAGGATCCGATCGCGGTCAGGGCACGAAGATGATGAATGACGCCGCCGATGCATTTCAGACCCACCGGGCCGGGCTTGCGCTCATCGATGCTCGGATCGGGCATGAACAGGTTCTCCCCGCCGCCCAGATAACTGAACACATCCGGCATTGCTGGAAGCGAATCGAAGTGCAGTGAGTTGACTGCGCTTTCTCCTCCGCGCCAGAGAGAAACATTGTGATGGCAACCGGAAGCAGACACGCCCATGAAAGGCTTGGTCATAAAACAGGCAATCAAGTTATGCTCGCGCGCAACCTGCGCACAAATCTGGCGGTAAGTTGTCAGCCGATCGCTGTTGCGCAGAACATCGTCGTACATCCAGTTCAGTTCCAACTGACCTGGCGCGTCTTCGTGGTCGCCTTGGATCATATCCAGGCCCATGGCTTGCGAATACTCGATGACCTTCATGAATACCGGACGCAATTCTTCGAACTGATCGATGTGATAGCAGTTCGGTTTGGTCACCCCGCCTGTCGCCAAACCGTCAGGGCCCCGCTTCAACCACATCATCTCGGGTTCAGTACCGATACGCAGGTGCATGCCGTTGTGTTTGTCCTTGAACTCCTCATGGAACAAACGCAGGTTGCCGCGGCAGTCGGACGTCAAATGGCCGCCGGGATTGTTCCGTTCCTCCCGGTTGCGGAAACAAGTGCAGAAGACCCGGGCGACACGTTTGTCCCAAGGCAGCTGACAGAACGTTTCCGGATCGGGGATGCCGACCAGTTCAGAGGCTTCTGCACCGTAGCCGATATAGTGCCCGTGACGATCGATGTACAGATTGGCCGTCGAACCGTAAACGAGCTGAAAACCGCGCTCGGCCGTACGCTCCCAATGGTCTGCAGGAATACCTTTTCCGACGATCCGCCCGGTGACAGATATGAACTGGAAGTAGATGTACTGAATTCCGAGTTCGTTGATCATTTCTCGGACCTGCTTCACCATGTCGGCACGGCCCGGCGCATTTACGTGTTTATCTAAGTCTGTCATTCCGTCTTTCCTTTCCGCTGATACGCACGTGAATTGAATGGGCGCCACGCGTCGCGGCTCACAGCCGGGCGCGCCCCGTTGTCATCCTGCGGTTCGTTCGTGCCCGATTGATGGGATGCGAACGCCACGCTAACTCCACGGGAACGGGCTATGGGATACCGGATGGAGCTTGCCCTCCGCGTATCTCGAGAACCGAAATGGCGCAAGTAGTCGGCTGGGCGCGCCACAGATTTCCTGCGCTACCAGCTTTCCGACGCCAATCATCTTATAGCCGTGGTTTGAATCCGCGATGAAATAGCAATTCTCTCGGAACACATCGAACACCGGGAAGCTATCCGGCGTAAAAGCGCCTATGCCTCCGGAGGGCTCCTTCTTGTATTTCGGCAGCGTGCCATGGAAGCGCTCCTGACAGTGCGCCAGAGCCGACACCCACATGAGCGCGAAATCATCATCGACGATATAATCAGGCGATTCCGTACCATATGGATCGACGCGGACTTCGTCCGGATCGGTGTCGATCTTGTTCGGCGCAGCGCCACCCTGCACCCCGCCAAAATGGAAGTCGGGCTTGTAGTAGATCCCCCACATCTTGTCTGTAATCAGAGAACCATCAACGTCCGAGCACAGAGGTGCATCCGAGTCGACATGCAACACCGGAGGCATGTTGCCGTCGTTGGTCTTTTGTAGATCCGGATCGACACCGAGCGTTCCTTCCTGCAGCGACCAGTAGACCCACATGGGAACATCGCGGTGAATCGTACCGTCCGTGCCCTTGATCTCTATTGCCCGCGGTAGCTCGAGCATGTCCCAGAAAAGCTTCGCCCATGGCCCGGCTCCGACAATGACGTAGTCGCAAGCGATTTTGCCTTTGTTGGTTTCGACCGCGGATATTGCACCGCCGGTGCTCTTGCTCTCGAATCCGGTGACGCGCACCCCACTCATGATTCGCACGCCTTCCGCTTCTGCCTTCGATGCCAGACCGTACATACTGCGAGTGTTGTTGGCGTACCCGCCACGCTTCTCGTGTAGGACAGACGTTATCCCCTGTGCGCGCCAATCGTGAAATAGTCCCTTCATGTATTGGTCGCTCTCCTTTGCGCCTTCAATGAAGACGGATTCATACCCGATCTCCTTCTGCTGCTGCGCGATCGTGGCGACGTCCTCATGCATTGCTTCCGGACTGATCTGCATGTAACCGACTGGGTGATAGCTGTACGCTTTCGGGTCGCTTTCCCATACATCGACGCTGTGGGCCATGAGTTGGCGCATGGCGGGCTGGAAGTAATTATTGCGGATGACGCCGCATGCGATGCCAGAAGCGCCGGCGCTGATCCCCGACTTATCCACAATCAGGATATCTTTGCCGCTCCCGGTGCCCCGCGCTTTCAGCTCCAGCGCCAGGTGGTATGCTGTGCTCAATCCGTGGATCCCTGCACCGATGACTAGATATTTAGTGTGGGTCGGAAATGCCATTCTTACGCGCTCCTCGGAATCCGGAGATGTTGAAATCAGGCGCTTGCCGGTACTTGGCGCTCTCGCGCCCGAGCAGTCCAGATCACTCTGCTCGGCATGCTGATGGTTGCGAACTCTGGACGAAATGATCAACCGCCGTACTCCCTTTTATCAATCGCTCGTAAGACATACCCCCTATTGAGTAGCGTGGCCCCGCGAGGACGGGTTTGTCTCTTCGCGGTTGCGCCCGATCTACAGCACACGCAAAATTGCGTGCGTACGTAGGTTTGTTTGCGAAGCTACCACCCCCCGCGCACGGATTTGCAGCTTGCCACCCGACCGCTTGGCGCTGTACCGAACTTGGTTCTGCTCGCGATTCCTGAACGAACGGCGCATATACGAATGGAACGGACAAATGAAACCGATACGAATTTTTCGCCACCAAGACTGGATCGGAGCCGGGCATCTAACCGAGGTCCTCTCCCGGCGCGCTATACCTTACGAGTTCGTCTGTATCGACGCCGGAGACTCAGTGCCAGAAACGCTGACTGAAGTCTCCGGTCTCGTGTTCCTCGGCGGCACGATGAGCGTCAATGACGACTTTCCATGGATCGAAGACGAGTTACGGCTCATTCGTACGGCTGCTGATTCCGGCATCCCTATACTCGGGCATTGTCTCGGCTCGCAGTTGATTAGCAAAGCGCTCGGCGGCGCCGTAGTGCAAATGCCGCAAAAAGAAATTGGCTGGCACACCGTCAGGAAGCTTGCTAATCGCGAAGCAGATCGTTGGCTAGGAGATGTTCCAGAAGCCAACGATGTGCTGCTTTGGCACCATGACCGATTTTCCATACCAGACGGAGCGGTGCCGTTGCTTGAAAGCCGGTTTTGCGCCGATCAGGCATTCGTCATGCATGGCAACATCGTTGCAACCGTCGCTCACCTCGAGGTAACGGTGGAAATGTTGAGCGATTGGCTGGACGTTTATGGTTACGATGTCGCGCCGGTATCAGATAGCGTCCAGTCGATCGCGCAAATCCGCGATGCTATGGATGTGAAGGTCACGCGAATGCAACGGCTTACAGATCGGCTGTACGATCAATGGCTGGAGATCGTGTCAGGATCGTAGATCGCGAACTTGCTTGACACATCCAAAATCAACGCTTACACCGAACAC
This sequence comes from uncultured Gammaproteobacteria bacterium, assembly GCA_963762165.1. GTDB lineage: Bacteria > Pseudomonadota > Gammaproteobacteria > JASBUN01 > JASBUN01 > CAVXJN01. The sequence goes on along the minus strand of CAVXJN010000003.1, from coordinate 1,868,731 downwards.
CCTCGCGAAACGGTCAAACTGCGCGCTTTTGAACGGGCTGAACCTGCGAGCAGACCCATACGAAATTCTGGAACGGCGCTCGACAAATCGTTGCAGCGGGCTGCGGGCGCGCGGCCGCGCTAGTCTCGGTGTAGCGTGACCGTGCCGGCCTGCGGGTCCACTGTGACCCGGTCGCCGGTTTTGATAGCGTCGGTGATATCGTTTTCGAACCGATCGACAAACGGCAGCGCGGCCAATGCCGCGCCCTGGGCCATGATGGGATTGGCGCTGTTCAGCACCAGAGCAGCCGGCGCCATGTCCCGGGATTTCATTTCATGCAGCATCCACGCGGTGGCGACGCCGCCTTTGGCGGTGTTCAATACCAGGATCGTGCCGACGTAACTTTGGCCGTGGAGTTTGTGCGCTTCGCGGGAAAATATGCCTTTGATCCGGTCCAGATCGTAGCGGGCGCTGAAGTTGTCCTTCGCCACCAACGCTACGCCGCTGACCTTTTCTCCGATGCCGACATGTCCTCGATAGACGGTGTCACTCATGCTCCCATCCTCCCGTTCACGGCGGCTTCGATGCACGCTTCCATGGGCGCAAGCACCGGCTCGTAACCGTAACCGCCGATGATGTTGACCAGCTTCGCCGAGTTGCTGAGCAAACGCTTCCAATGGTTGGCCTCGCCGGTCTCGCGCGCATACATCTGATAAAAACACACGCCGCTCAACACCACGCCGCCCGACTGCTCGATGGTGTCCGTGATGCCCATGCGATCGCAGGCGGATTTGTTCTCCGGGCGAGGTCGCCACCATCAAGGCCGTGTCTTTATGCACCTTTACGTCCCTTCAGCAGCTCCGCGACTTTGCGCATCTCGATCAGCGACAATTGCGGTGCGGCGAACACCACCACGTCGACGCGGTCGTCGTGACGGCCGAACGAGCGATAGAACTCGTCCAGGTCCTTTCGTGTCACGCGTTGCGCCGCCGGCGGCGGCACCGTCAAACACCTTTTGCAGGTCGTTCGCTTCCGGCGTAATGCCTTCGATATGGAACATGGGCACCGAACCGTAGCTCGCCATCGCAGCGCCGAAATGCTTCAAGGCATCGGAATCCGCCTCGCCAGCGAGGCCCGTCAGCACCGGCACGGTCCAATAGGACCCGCTGGAGCGACCGACCAGGGCGCCGAGCGCGCCCCATTCGGTCAGGTTCTCGCGGCTGGAAGTCGATCTGGAACAGGTGCGTGCCGCGCCGGTGCCGATCCAGGTGGTAACCGTAGCGCGGCGTGCGTCCGGTAAGCGCGGCGGAAAGTGCCGCCGGGCCGCCTTCGAAGTTGCTACGCGCACCGCAGACACTGTTGGAATAGATCACCACGCCGGTGTCGCCGAACGCCAGGTGCTGGCCGAACACCGGTGCCTGAATCGTCTGATAATTGATGCAGGTGTCGGTCATCAGAATACCGAGCTTGCGCATGGCGTCGACGGCACGCTGTTCCAGGGTTGCCCATTCTTCGCGCTGTTTGAGCAGTTTGTAGCGGCATTGGTCGATGCCGCGCGGATCGGTAATGGTCGGCACCATGACCTGACGTTCGTTCTCCGGAAACGACGCCAGACGTTCCAGAAACGCGACGCCCGCTTCGCCAAGTGACTCGGTGTCACCCATGATGTGCGCCTGGTCCACTTCGACAAAGTCTTCGGCATCGAAGAAGCGCCCTACTTGCAGCTGCTGCTGCAAGGCGATGCGCCGCGGTTCGCCCATGTCGCCCGCCAACATGGCCTGTTCATAATCGGTCAGTTTCATGATCGTTCAACTCCCGTGAAATATCGGTTGCTCACATGGTGTGCGGAAGCCAGGTGGTGAGCCCACCGAAGAAATACACCAAATACAGCATCATGATCTGGATGAGCAGAAACGGCAGCGCGCCCTTGGCGATGGTCCACAGGGGGATGCGCGATATGCCGTGGATGGTGAACAGGTTTACGCCCACCGGCGGCGAGATCTGCGCGATCTCCATGGCGATACAGGCAAATATGCCGAAGGTCAGCGGATGCATACCGGCCGCCTCTGCAACCGGGAAAAAAATGGGGATCGAGATCAGCAGCATCGCCGCACTCTCGAGAAACATGCCCAGTACCAGGTAAGTCAGGATCATCAGCGTCACCGCAAACACGCCGCCGGCATTGGCGACAATCGCGTCGGCGATGGCCTGGGGAATTTGTTCGAACGTCAGAAAATGCGCAAAGTACTGGCCGAACACGATCAGCATGAACAGCATGCCCGTGGTGGTAGTCGCCAGGCGCGTGGCTTTCATAAGCTTCGCCCAGCTCAACCGCCGCTGCAGTATGCCCAGGACCACGACATATACCACGGACAACGCCCCGACTTCGGTGGGCGTGAACACGCCGGTGTAAATCGCGGTAATGATGGCAACCGGCAGCAGCAGCACACCGACGGAATTGCGGGTGATGCGCCAACGTTCGGCGCTGCTGACGTGATGTTCGACCACGACACGCGGGCGACTCAGCCACACGTAGATGCCGAACAAGCTCAGCATCAGCAAGCCGGGCACGATGCCGGCAATGAACAGTTGGCCGATGGAGGTTTCGGTCACGACGCCGTAGAGGATCAGCGGAATCGATGGCGGAATGATGATGCCGAGCGTACCGCCCCCGGCAACGAAGCCGCTGGCGCGCCGCGCGCCGTAGCCTTCCTCCACCAGCAACGGAATGGCCACCAGGCCCAGGGTCGCGGCGGTGGCGATACTCGAACCGCTGATGGCGGCGAATATGCCGCACGCGACAATGGTCGCGACACCGAGGGAGTTGGAAAGCGCGCCGACCCATGCCTTGGTCACCGCGAACAAATCACGCCCGGCGTCCGTCTGCTGCATGATGGTGCCGGTAAATACGAACATGGGCAACGCGACCAATTCGAATATCGACGCGCTCTGCCAAGTGGTCTGTACGAAGCTACGAAACACCAGTTCCGCAGGATCTAAAGCGAGCGCAGCAAAGAACGCCGACAGCGCCATGGACACGAATACCGGCACGCCCAGAACCATGAACAAAAACAGCAGACCGATGGCGATATAACCGGCGTAGTCGAATATGAAGTCCATAACGAGTGCTCAGTCTCCCACCGACTCGGCTGCGACATCTTCTTCTTCGCCGGGGGACTGGCCGCTGAGCAGCAATGCAAGTGTCTGCAGGAACAATCCGATACCGCCGATAGGAAGGGCGAGCTGCGGAATCCACAGCGGCACCTCGAGCATGGTGGCGGACAGGATATGGTTATGCCACGCGTACCAGACGAAATAAAAGCCCGTGCCGATCAGCAGCATCGAAAACAACAACGTCATCAACAATGCAAACACGTCCAACGCCCGACGCAGGCGCGGAAAAAGCTTGTGCAGAATGGTGACGCGAAAATGCGCTCCGGTACGCAGGGCGACGGGGTTCGCCAGGAACCCCGCCGCAATCAGCGCATACACCGATACCTCAAATACCCAGATGGTGGGATGACCGAAGGCCCGGGCAGTAGCGTCGTAGGTGATTGGCAACGCCAACATCAACAGCACCGCCATGGACACCGTCGTCATGCCGTGGCACAACGACGCGCAGCCTGTGGTCAACCAACGCTTCATCGACTGTTTCCGCTCGCGAACCTCAGGAACCGCCGTCGCTGGTCACCATTTTCACCAGTTCAGGCGGATAGGTTTCGCGGGCTTCCTTGGCGAGCGGATCCAGCGCCTCGCGCCATTTGTCCCAGCGCTCGCTGCCCTGCTCCAGCTTGACCACGTCGTTACCGTGCTTGCGCACCTTGTCCAACAACTCGTCGTAGCTGTCGATCATGTATTGCTGCGCCTGGTTGCGGGCGTCCAACGCCGACTGCATGACGACCTTCTGCAAGTCTTCCGGCAATGAGTTGAATTTCTCGGCGTTCATCACGTAGGCGTGAATCAGCGTCCCCAACGCGCCCATGGGCGCGAACATGTGCTTGGTAACCTCGTAGTGCTTCAAGCCCACCGCGCCGCCGAGGCCGCCCATCGCGCCGTCCACCGTGCCGCGCTGCAGGGCCGAATAAACGTCGCCCACGCCCATGGTGACCGGCGCAGCACCCAGGGCCTGCATCACTTCACCAGCACCTTTGGAATAGACCCGCATGGTCTTGCCCTTGAGGTCGGAAGGAACTTTGCATTCGAAATTGGTCGACAGCACCGGCGGCCCGATGTCGAACATGGCGATCATCATCGCGCCCTGCTTTTTCAGCTCATCATTGAAATGGTCGTACACGGGCTTGCCCGGCACCAACTCATCGCGCGAGCGCTGCATCGACCAGGTCCACAAAGGACTGGTGAGAATGGAAACATCCGAAATGCGCCCGGACCAGTTGTCGAGTGTGGTCAGCGAAATGTCCACGGTTCCCTGGGGCACCGCAGTGGCGACGAATTGCTGCTTGACCATTTCGCCACCTTCGAAGACCCGGAATTTGATCCGACCGTCACTGCGTTCCTCGACAAGTTTCACGAACGTGGGCACGAACTGCGTGACTTGCGGGTGTTTCGGGCTGCCCCAGGTCGATATCGACATGCGATAGCGGTCCGCTTGCGCCAAACCCGGAATTGCCAGTACCGCGCCCAGCAGGACGGCGAGAATTCTGGATTTTTTCATGACTCCTCCTCGTGTAATGATGCTTGCCTTGTTATAGACCGGCAGTCGAGCTGCCGAAGCGTCCGGAGCGATGCTGACCCCGGAAAACGTTCACGAATCGATCTGAACCCGTACCGGCGGCGGCGTGAAGCCCAGATCACCGGCGGCCAGCGCTGCCGCCCGGCCGCCGTTCAGCGCCAGCAACTGTTGCTGGCGCTGCTTGGCGCGGGCATCCACTTGCTCGGGATCGCAGATTGAGCGCAACTGCCGCTCTCCTTGTTCGAGCAGGCTGCTGTAGGACGGATCGCCGGCCAAATCCCGCAACTCCTCCGGATCGCGCTGTAAATCGAACAACTGCGGCGGATAGTCGACGTAGTACACGTATTTGTACCGGTCGAAACGCAGCATGAACGCACCGTGCTTCGATCCCATGCCATGGTACTCGCACAGGACGCTGCGTTGCGGAGTCGCGCCTTGTGCAAGATCAAACAAAGAATGCCCCGGATGTTCTTCCATCAGTGCCGGGTCGGTTTCGCCGACCGCATCGAGAATAAACGGATACACGTCCACGTGACTGGCCGGCGTCGCGCAACTCGTACCGCGGGATATGTCGGGTCCGGCGATCAATAGCGGAACGCCCGCCGCTTCCTCGTACAGCGTCGACTTGCCCCACAAACCACGCGCGCCGAGATTGTCGCCATGATCGCTGGTGTAGAGCACCCGCGTGTTCTGCGTCAGGCCGGCGTCCTCGAGCGTGTGCAGGATCTTGCCCATTTGCTCGTCCATGAACGAACACAAACCCATATAGCCGGCGACCGCGCGGCGCACCGAATCCTCGTTGTGAAAATGTTCGTCGTATCCGAACGCCGATGCATAATCACGGACAAAGGGGTGATCCGGCCGCTCCGATTGCGCATAGAGCTTGGGCATGGGCAGGTTCGGGTCCGTATAATAGCGATAGAAATATTCGGGCGGAGCGGTGAGCGGAAAATGCGGCGCCACCAGAGAAACAAACAGGACCCAGGGTTTGTCCCGATGCTTGGGCGCCTCTTCGCGCAACCAGGTCTGGGCGCGGGCCGTCACTTCACGATCATAGTATGTATAAGGCGTCTCGCCCGGACCGGCGAGTCGCGCCATTTTCCATGATTTGTCGCGTACCGGCAGCTCGTCGCGGATCAAGCCCAACAGATCGCCTTTGCCGTTGAGCACGTGCATCGACAACAATTCTTCACTGAAACCGTTGTCGTCTTCGCGCGAGCGAAAATGCAACTTGCCGATGGAGGCCACGTGATGTCCGCGCTGGCGAAGCTGATGATGCCAACTCGTCACCGAGCCGTCGTAGGGGTCGGCGTTATCCCAGAAGCCGATCTGATGATTGTATTTTCCGACTGCGAATGCGGCGCGAGCGGGGACGCATACCGGCACCGTGGTATAGGCGCTGTCGAAACGTACCCCGCCAGCCGCCAAGCGGTCCAGATTCGGCGTCTGCACCAACGGGTGTCCGTAACAGCCGCTCATTTTGCGACTGTGCTCATCCGACATCAGAATGAGCAGGTTCATCGGCGTGCGGGCAGCGAGGTTCGTCATTCAGGCTCCGTCAAGATTACTTTATAGTAATAAGCCATTACTATGTAGTAATCTGAGGGCGTAAGAGATACCCAATCGGCAATTGGCTGTCAAGGAATACATCGTTGCGATGACTTCTGAAGACGTGAGCTTGCAAGGCATGCAGTTCCTCGCTGAACGCCCGTCCGAGGGGCCCGGCCCCAAGTACATATTGCTGCGCGATGCGCTGGCTGCGGCCATCAGCGAAGGTTACTGGCCTCCTGGCACGAAGCTCCCGACCGAAGCGCAACTCGCCGCTCACACGCCCTACAGTCTCGGCACTGTGCAACGGGCGTTGCGGGAGTTGGTCGACCAGGGCTTGGTGCAGCGTCGGCGAGGTTATGGGACCGTGGTCGCGGATTCGCGCCACCAGCTCGAAAGTCCGTGGCATTGCCGTTTTCTGAGCGACGACGGAAAGTCGTTCCTGCCGGTATATGCCGTGGTGCTCGACCGCGCACTGACCCACCGGCGTGGAGCCTGGTCGACACCGCTACGGCAGGGCGATCAGAATGTCATTCGCATCGACCGGCGCATGGTCATCAACAACGAATTCGATGTCTACAGCCGATTTTTCGTTCTCGCCGATCGCTTTCCCGAGTTCATGAAGATCCCGCTGGACAACTTGATGGGGGCGAACCTGAAAGTGCTGATCGTTCGCAGTGCCGGGCGGCCCCTTACCGCACTCAAGGAGCAGATGCGCCAATTGCAGCTTCCCGGTTACGTCTGCAAAGCGATCCAGGTTCCCCGCGGCACCACCGGCATGCTGGTGGAGTGCACCGCATACGCCGGCGACGACACGCCGATGTACTATCAAGAGATGTACATCCCGCCCACCGAACGCAAACTCTACGTGGACAGCCGGGTACCGTCACTGCTCTGAGCGCCATCAAACCACGGCGCGCAACACGAGAGTGATGCCGGTTACCATCAGCACCAGCGACATCACCTGAATGACGCGGTCCCGCGACAGGCGCGCGTGCAGGCGCACGCCCAGCCGCATCGCGACCCACATGATGGGAAACATTGCCAACGCGCCCAGCAGCACTTCCTTTTGCAACAGCAACCCGGTGACGAGGTACATGACGATGCGTATGGAACCGTGCGCCGCCAACAACGCCGCCAAGCTGGCCTTCAATTGCATGGGCTCGGGAATGCGGCGGCTCAGGTAGATCACATAAACCGGTCCACCAGTGCCGAACAAGCCACTGAGCGCGCCTCCCACCAGACACATGGGCACACCCCAGACCCGGCTGATGATCGATAGCCGCTGAGGACGGGCAAGTGTGTAAGCCCCATAGAATCCGATCAACACGCCAAGACCGAGGAGTGCCTGATCCCGTGGCAGATTGATCAACAGCACGACCCCGGCCACCATGCCGATCAAAACGAACGGCGCGATGAACGCGAGTTCGCGCCACTGCGCATCGCTGCGAAAACGCGTGCCCACCATTGCTGCAGCGGAAAAATCCAGCAGCAGGCTCGCGGGGACGACGATCGTCAAAGGTAGAAAGTGGGCCAGTATCGAGACATTCACCAGGGCCGAACCGAAACCGGACAACCCGTAAACTACATAGGCGGTGAATACGACCAGCGGAACGATGATCAGAAGTTCCGGGCTGTAGGTCATGGAAGCGCGCCCACGACGGCGATCAAGCAGGCGCAAGACGGATCACGAGCAGCGCGCGAAGGGAATTGATTGCGGAATTTGATGGCGGTGCCTGTCACTAAGTTAGAAGCATCGTTCACGAATACGCGCCAGGATCGCGCAATCGTTGCGCACAGCGGATGCAAATACACCGCTAATCCGCGCCGGGCATGGTCCGTGTACTCGCGCGGGTGGAAACCACACCACATGAAACGAAATTGCGGTAAGAGAATTTCGCTCGAACACCAGACGGTCCCAAGCGAACGATGGGCTGGTTGGTCCGCTTTGACACCGGCCCCGATAGCGGCGGCGGTTTTCCGCCGCTTTCAGCGGCTCAAATGCCGGGAGGGCCCATATATAGATCGCTGCGACGTTGACCAGGGACCGCGAATCCAATTCCGGCGCGCCTGAGCACGCGCATTTTGACAGTCGCGAACCAGGATGTCCAGGCAGCGGCAGCGCCTACACGAGTGCGATCGCCTTGGGGCAGTCTCGGTCAGGACGCGTCGGCCGCCCGACTTAATCCGCACCGCGATCAGCCCGACGCAGGTGTATGCAATTAGATATAGACTGAGAAATCGACTTTTTGCAATTTCCGCAAGGCGATGGCTTCGGTCTGCTCGCGCTGTTCCTGGTTCAACAGCACTTGCCTGGCGCCATCCAGGCGGTATTTGGAACGTAATACTGATTCTTCTTGCTCGGTAAGTCCGGCGATCTTCATCACCTGCTCGGTCACGCTGATCAGATCCATCGCAGTTTCCCCTCAACCACAGAACGACGACTTTCGTTTTTTTAGCCGCTCACAAGGAGCCGCTAGCCGCGCACCGGCGCTGTTTTTCACTATAGGGCGGGAAAACCCTGCTTCCACTGCACACGGGAAAATTTCTCTGGGTCGGAGAAGAATGCCGCTCGGGCGGCGCGAACCGGTCCTCAGTCAACCCGCGTCCGTGTCGCCCAGCACGTCCTCGATATACAGCATCCGCACGGCCACCATGAGCGCCACCGTGAGCGGCGTGGCCAGAAAAATACCGATCACGCCGACCCAGACGCCCATGATCAGCTGCACGATCAGCAACAACGCCGGCGGCATAGCCACGGCACGCTGCTGAATGAACGGCGTAATCAGATAGCTTTCGACTGTCTGCACGAGGACATAAACGCCGATGACATAGACCGCCATGATTGGGCTGACCGACAGCCCGACCAATACGGCCGGCAGCGCCGACAGGATCGGCCCGATATTGGGCACGAAAGACAGCAGCCCGGCTATTACGGCCAACGTGAACGCCAGCGGTATCCCCAGAATCATCAGGCCGGCCCATGTCAGGATACCCACCACGGTCATGGAACTGATACGCCCGAGGAGCCACCAGCGCAGGCTGTGTCCTTGCGCGGCTATCACTTCGCGCAGACGCTGACGAGGCGCACCGGCGCCAGTCGGACTACGCCGTTTATGTACAGGGTCGGATTGATACTCAGGTAGACGCCGATGGCGATGATGATCAGGAATCCGGTGATTCCGCCCAATGCAGTGGAGAACATTCCAGCCAGATGTGATACCAAACGGTGCTTGATGCCATCGCCAAAAGAGTCCGTTGCCCGGTGAATGGCCCTCTGCAACCACTCGACGTGTTGCAGCTGCTGATCCAACTGCGCCAACGACTGGGGAATATCGTCGCTCAGCCGTTCGATACCCTGAACCAAATGGGGCCCCAGAATCCATGCCGCCACTCCCAGGATTACAAAGAAGCCGACAACGGCGATCAGCAACGCACTCCACTCGGGAATGCGCAACTTGTGATGCAGGGTATCCGCAATCCCACGCAGGCCGACGCCCAGCAGCATGCCGGCAAAAAACAGCAGCAGCACTTCGATCGCTTGCCATGTCAGCATCAGCAACACAGCGAACAGGCTGACAAGCGCCACCACCGCGAGGGCGCGGCGCAGGAAATCGGAATTTCTGAGACTCGGCTTGGGTTCCATTTAACGCTCACTGCCGGTTCGTATAACGTCCATGTCCGGGCGAAGCGGGCGCGATGCTGATCGCCACCGCCCTACGGTCCGCTCACAACGAACGACGGGCCCGAAGGCCCGTCAAAAGCGATTCAATTACAAGGGCCAATGGCCCGCTAGAGCGCCCAGCGGCATCAGCTGCTCTTGGGCGCGAACGCAATACACCAGCCCTCGGGGCTGATATCGCCTTCGACGACCTTGCACTTACCGTTTGCGCCCTTGGAGTCTGCGGCAATATATTGCGTACAGTTCACGCATTTTTTCCCATCTTTCGGCTTGTCCTGGTATTGCATCGCCTGTTTCGAGGCCTTGGTCGCTGCGGAGGCGCTATTCATGCCCAGAATCGGCAGCATGACGGCGCCGGCAACGGCCGCTGCACCGATCTTCAGTAAACCCCGACGGGAAAGTTGATCGCATTTGGTGTCCGTCATATTCAGGTCTCCTTGTACCAAGTCCTGTATTTGCAAATGCCGCAGACGATGGCGCTAAGCAGATGGTTTCGCCCCAATCGTGCGACTCTCGGTGCCATCCAATATAGATCTTCGAACCGTACCTGCCAGACTGGAAGGCAAGTCGCCCACACTAATCAAAACAGGCTTTCATCACAATCGGAACAACGGCTTACGGCAACAACTTGAAACAGGTTTAAGGTCTGGACCCGGTCCGGCGCAAATGTGGCGACGGCGCTGACGCGATACTGTCACACAGGCTTTCTACACTGCGGCCCATGAAAACCCGGTACTGACACATTAGTGTCACGGAACCGCCCTACACTGCGCCGCATGAACACCCCAGCGAGCGCTTCGAAAAACTGGCAGTCGGCATCGCCGGGAAACTGGTCACACATCGTGAGGAGAGCTAATCCCATGTTCAAACGCATTGCCAAATCAGTGCTCACCGGAACCGCGATCATCTCGTTCGCGTTGGCGGCGCATACCGCTGCCGCGGGAGATCCGCAGTCGATCTCGGGCGCAGGCGCCACGTTCCCCTACCCGGTCTACGCCAAGTGGGCCGATGCCTATGCCAAGAAGACCGGTGTCAAGATGAACTATCAGTCCATCGGCTCCGGCGGCGGCATCAAACAGATCAAAGCCAAAACCGTCGACTTCGGCGCTTCCGACGCGCCGCTGAAAGCGGAAGAACTGGATTCGGCCGGGTTGATGCAATTTCCGATGATCATGGGCGGTGTCGTGCCCGTGGTGCACATCAAAGGTGTGGAGGGCGGCGATCTGCACCTGAGCAACCAAGTACTGGCCGACATCTTCCTCGGCAAAATCAAGAAATGGGACGATCCGAAAATCAAGCAGGACAACCCCGATCTCAAGCTACCCAGCAAGGCGATTACGGTCGTACACCGCTCCGATGGATCGGGCACCACCTGGATCTTTACCAACTATCTCTCCAAGGTCAGTGACGACTGGAAGAGCAAGGTCGGCAATGACAAGTCCGTCGCATGGCCGGCCGGCGTCGGCGGCAAAGGCAACGAAGGCGTCGCGTCCTACGTGAAACGTATCAACGGTTCCATCGGTTACGTGGAATACGCCTATGCCCTGCAGAACAAGATGGCCCACGTCAAGCTGCGTAATCAGGCCGGCGAATATGTCGAGCCCAACAGCAAGACTTTCCAGGCAGCGGCGGCCAATGCAGACTGGAACAATGCGCCCGGATTCTATATGGTCCTCACCGATCAGCCCGGTAAAGAAAGCTGGCCGATTACGGGCGCAAGCTTCATCCTGCTTTACAAACAGCAGCAGAATCCGGAAACGGCAGCGACGGTTTTGAAGTTCTTCGACTGGGCGTACCACGACGGCGACAAGATGGCCGAGAAGCTGGATTACGTGCCGATGCCGCCCAAGGTTGTGGAATTGGTTGAAAAAACCTGGCAGGAAAAAGTCGCCGGCCCGGACGGCCATCCGATCTGGACGCAACAGGCGGCGCGTCAGGTACAATAGCGACTTTATATTTCAGTTCCGCGCGGCGCCGGCCGCCGCGCGCTTACGGAGGCGCTTCCCTCGGGGGCGCCTCCGTAAGCATGATGGAAGCACCACATGGCGAAAAATCCAGCGCTAGCAACGGACGGTCCGCATGGCGAACCGTCATCCTCGAATGTAGCCGGGCGCGCTAGCCGCGGCGCACTGCTGGACCGCGTATTCCGCCATTCCACGGTGCTGTTCGCCACCCTGGTGCTGGTCATTGTCAGTGGCATCATCGTGACGCTACTGGTCGGTGCGCTGCCTTCCCTGGAGAAATTCGGGTTCGGGTTTCTGATCAGCAAAGAGTGGAATCCGGTCACCGAACAGTTCGGCGCCCTGGTGGCTGATATTCGGCACCCTGGCCACCTCGGCCCTGGCGATGCTGATCGGCATCCCCGTGAGCTTCGGTATTGCCGTGTTCATTACCGAGTTGTGCCCAGCGTGGCTGAAGCGACCCTTGGGTGTGGCGATCGAACTGTTGGCGGCGATTCCCAGCATTATCTACGGCATGTGGGGCCTGTTCGTATTCGCGCCGCTGTTCGCCGACCACGTCCAACCGTGGGTCACCGACCATCTCGGCGAGTGGCCGGTGATCGGAGCTTTGTTCCAGGGCCCCCCGATGGGCATCGGCATGTTCACCGCCGGCCTTATCCTGGCAATCATGGTGATCCCGTTCATGACCGCGGTCATGCGCGACGTATTCGAGATCGTACCGGGCGTGCTCAAGGAATCCGCATATGCACTCGGCTCCACAACCTGGGAAGTCGTGCGTTATGTGGTGCTCCCGTACACCAAGGTGGGTGTAGTCGGCGGCGTAATGCTCGGTCTCGGCCGCGCCCTCGGTGAGACCATGGCCGTGACCTTTGTGATCGGCAATGCCCATGCCATCAGCGCCTCTTTGTTCATGCCCGGCAACACCATTTCCTCGACCCTAGCCAACGAATTCACCGAAGCGGTCGGGGAAACTTACAGCGCGGCGTTGATCGAACTCGGCCTGATTCTGTTCGTGATCACCTTCATCGTGCTGGCAATAGCGAAACTGATGCTCATGCGCCTGACGGCGCGCGAAGGCAAAACGACTTAAGCGACCATGTTCAACCTGTACACCAAGCGCCGCATCATAAACGCCTTCAACCTGACCGTGTCGGCGCTCGCCACCGCATTCGGCTTGTTTTGGCTGGCTTGGTTGCTGTGGACGCTGCTCAGTTACGGATTGCAATGGATCGACTGGTCCGTATTCACGGAGAGCACCCCGCCGCCCGGCAGCAGCGGTGGTTTGGCGAACGCCATAGTCGGCAGTCTCATGCTCACCGGGCTGGGCACCCTGATCGGCGCTCCGGCGGGAGTCCTCGCCGGCACGTTCCTGTCCGAGTATGGCCGCGGTACCGCCATAGCTTCCGTGGTGCGCTTTCTCAACGACATCCTTTTGAGCGCGCCGTCCATCATCATTGGCGTATTCATCTATGCTTTGGTGGTGGTTTCCACCGGTCATTTTTCCGGTTGGGCGGGCGCCCTCGCGCTGGCGCTCATCGTGCTGCCAGTAGTCGTGCGCACCACCGAAGATATGCTGCGCCTGGTACCCGACAGCTTGCGCGAAGCGGCCGCCGCATTGGGCGCGCCGCGATGGAAGATCATCGTCAAGATCGTATATCGCGCCGCACGGGCGGGCATCCTCACCGGCGTGATGCTGGCGGTGGCTCGGGTCAGCGGTGAAACCGCGCCGCTGCTGTTTACAGCGCTTAACAACCAATTCTGGAGTACATCATTGAGTGAACCGACCGCCAATTTACCGGTGGTCATCTTTCAGTTCGCCATGAGCCCATATGAAGATTGGCAGCATCTGGCTTGGGCCGGCGCCTTGTTGATCACGTTCAGCATTTTGTTGCTGAACATCTTGTCCAGAGTCCTGCTAGGCAGGCGCGGCATGGGAACCTACTGATGAATCAAGACCGATCCCAAGAGGAACTCGCTTCGCCCGCGGTTCGGATCAAACAACCGAATGAACCGAATGCTCGGGTCGCGAAACCGCCATTGCAGCCGGCGCCGCGAGCACAGGAAAGCGCCACCGCCAAGCTAGCAGTGCGCAATCTGCACTTTCATTATGGCGCGTTCCATGCACTCAAAGACATCTCCCTGGACATGCACGCCAACCGGATTACTGCATTCATCGGTCCATCCGGATGTGGAAAATCGACCTTGCTACGCTGTTTGAATCGGATCTATGAGCTGTACCCGAAGCAAAAGGCAAGCGGCGAGATACTACTCGACGGTGTCAATCTGCTGCGCAAAGACCAGGATCTCAACCTGCTGCGAGCACGTATCGGCATGGTGTTCCAAAAGCCGACGCCATTCCCCATGTCCATTTTCGACAATATCGCCTTCGGCGTCCGGCTCTACGAGCGGCTGTCGCGGGGCGCGATGCAGGAACGGGTGGAATGGGCACTGGACAAGGCCGCGCTGTGGGACGAAGTCAAAGACAAGCTGCATCAGACCGGCACGGCGCTGTCAGGCGGCCAGCAGCAGCGGCTGTGCATTGCTAGGGCCATCGCGGTCAAACCTGAAGTGCTGCTGCTGGACGAACCTGCGTCGGCGCTGGATCCGATCTCGACTTTGAAGATCGAAGAATTGATCACAGAATTGAAAAACGAATATACGATCGTCATCGTCACACATAACATGCAGCAGGCGGCGCGGGTCTCGGACTACACCGCATTCATGTACCTCGGCGAACTGATCGAAGTCGGCGCTACAGAAGACTTGTTCACAAATCCACGCCGCAAGCAGACGGAAGACTACATTACGGGGCGTTACGGCTAGACGGCCGTCGAATGTTCGCACGCTCATTGATGGGCGGCGAGCTTGGCTAACAGTCCAACCACTTGCGGTAGGACTTGGCCGCTTCGATCCCTTCATTTTCGAGGTCAGCCGCCACTCCGGCTACATCCTCGCCGAGTTCCCGTATCTGCAACCCGAATCCGTGATCTGACCGATCGCAATATCGGCGTGATCATCGCTTCGAAATATGGGCGGATTTGCTGATCACGCCCGACACGCCCGAGGCAACCCACTCCGCCAAGCCCCGCCGGCGATCAATTCACGCCGATGTAATCCAGCCAGGCCGCTTGGCCAAGCACACTGCGCGCCGCCGATGAAGCCATGGTCGTGCCTCACCCGAGACGATGCGGACGAGGACATCCGATCGCGGCCGCCGAACACGATGGTCGTCAGTACGGTAATTTTTTCGGTTCAATGCCGCGCACTTTTACGTCCGGATGGTGCTTGGTGATGATGTCGGTGACTTCATCGATCCGTTCCTTGGGTACGTCGACGAGCATCAGCAGTTGCCCCTGCTCGACCGCAGCCTCGAACTCTTTGATCTGCGTATTGGGCGCGGAAATTCCCACCATCGGCGCCATCACTGCACCGAAACCGGCGCCCGCGACCGTGGTCGCGATGATCGCACCCCCGCCCAGGGCCAGGCCGGCGCCGGGAATAGTGACCGCCAGGATGCCGGCAATGAGCCCGGTGGCGCCGCCCATGGCGACACCTTTCTCCAACGCCGGCACGATATCGCGCTCATGCATCAACCCCGCTTCCGGCAGTTCGTGCTGTTTCAACAGGTGATGGTCCTTGGCCACGATGTGGATGTCTTTCTCCTGCACATGGGAAAGCAGCAGATCCGCAACCGTGTCCTTCGCCATCTCGACCGTTGGCAATAGAAAATAGAGTCTGTGTTTCATAGTGACCTCCTTGATGTCGATGGCTCAACCGCCCGTGTCAGTACAAGCCGCTCTCG
The DNA here is from genome assembly GCA_963762165.1 of uncultured Gammaproteobacteria bacterium. Taxonomy (GTDB): domain Bacteria; phylum Pseudomonadota; class Gammaproteobacteria; order JASBUN01; family JASBUN01; genus CAVXJN01. Next base: position 1,853,069 of record CAVXJN010000003.1, on the reverse strand, counting down.
ATACCTACGGCCCGGCTGGCGCACCGTCCGTCTCTTCACCGCTTTCCTCGACCTGGCCGTGACGCTGCAGCCAGCGCGCCAGAAGCCAGCACATCAGCGCCCACCCAGCGCCTGCGGTCCAGCCGCCAAGTACGTCGGTGGGCCAGTGCACACCCAGGTACACGCGGCTGATGCCGACCACTAATGTCGCAAAGATCGCGACCAAGAGAATGTATGCTTTTATCCGGCGCCGCCGCTGTACGCGCGCCAACAGCGCGCCGAGAGTCAAATAGGTGCTCGCTGAGAGCATTGAGTGGCCGCTGGGGAAACTCGCGGTGTACACGTGCATACCGTGGGGAACCAGTTCCGGTCGAGGTCGATCGAAGCCCGTTTTCAGGACAGTACTTGCCGCCAGCGCACCTAGCGTCGCCACCACCACCACCAGCGCAATCCGGCGTTTGCCGTCCAAGAGCAAGTAGCCGACGACTGCCAGCGTCACCATCGCCAACACGCCAACGCTGCCCAACGCGGTGAAGTCGCGTCCCATCTCTTCCACCCAGCTCGGCCCGATCGGGTCGGAGAGATCGGTTGGATTGCGCATGGCCAACAACACAGTGTGATCGAAACTTTTGGTGCCCCCTTCGACCACCGCGTCGGAGATTTCGACGAAACCCCACACGGCCCCCATAAGCGCGAACAAAACAATCAATACCGAAAGCTCGCGGCTGCCGATCCAGCGCAACATTCGCATCAACTTGCCTGAGTTGCCGCGCCCAGCGGAAACGCCGGTTGCCAGCTCGGAATCTGTCGTCATCGGCTCTCCCCTACAGTATCTGCTACGTATGCATGGCGTTCGCCCATCGGCTTTGGATCGCCCGACCGTAGTGTCCACCTTGGTTTGGTGTTCCATTTCGGCGTTCAATTCCGCACCCAGCAGCACCGCGTACGCGGAGATATAAAACCACATCAGCAGCACCACCAACGCCCCCACCGAACCATACACTTTGTTGTAGTTGCCGAAATTCTGAACGTAAATCGAAAATCCCGCGGACACCAACAACCACAGCACAGTTGCCACTATGGAGCCCCAGCTTACCCACTGCCAACGCGGGCGGCTGCGGCTCGGCGCGAAGTGATACAACGCGCTCAGGGCGACCAGCACCGCGACCAGCATGATCGGCCAGCGCACCATCGACAAGACTGTCCCGAACGTGCCGGAAATGTGCAATAAACCGACCGCGGCCGGCACGACGACCACCAGGCCGAGCATGATCACCAAAAATACGACCGCACGCCAGCGTCAAGAGGAAAGCCAGCACATTGAGCCGTATGAAGCCGCGCTTTTCCCGTTCATCGTAAGCAATGTTGAGGGCGGTGATCACGGCTTTTATGCCCTTCATGGCGCTCAGCAGGGCCAGCAACAAGCCGCCGATGGCGGTGATCCCTAGCGCGGCGTCCGAGCTCCCAGCCAGCGAATGCACCTGGTCCAGCAACACCGGCCGCGCCTCTGACGGCATCATCACCGCGAGGTTCTGAAATTGGCGTTCGATATCCATGCCGTTGGTCACCAGGCCATAGAGCGAAACCGATGCGGCCAGTCCGGGAAATACCGCCAGCAGGGCGTAGAACGCCACCCCCGCCGACACCAGGGACAGATTGTCGGTGCTGATCTGATCCTTGGTCCGCAACAGAATGTCACGCCAGCCGCGCTTGGGAATCTCCTGCGGTGTCCGGGCCTCACGCCCGCGGAGCCGGTCGTCTTCGGTCTGCGTCGACACTAGGGCAATCCTTTCCTTGTGCGGCGCCATTGCGCCGAAACTGGAACGCTAGGGTTTCAGAATAGTTGCCGCATGGGCTAATGCAGTGGCCAGGTATGACCGCCTACGGCCCATACTCTCACTAAGACTCCGTCGTGAACATGGTAATGAAGGGCCCGCGCAGACCGCCTCAATCCCAGCGTTGGCCGGCCAAAATACGCCGTTCCGCGCGCACCAAGCCCTTGGGCTTACCGCGCAACACCAGAACGTCGCCACTTCGTACCAACGTATCCGGCGTCGGGTCCGAGCCGCGGATACCGTTTCGACGAACGGCGGCGATCTGCACGTCGTAACGCTCCAATTGCAGTTCGGACAGGCGTCGACGGGCAGCATAAGCGCCCTTCGGAATCCGGATCACGTGCAAACGTTCACCCGTCACCGACGCCGATCGTTTGCCGTCGAAACATGCCCCGCAGCAATTTGTAGCGATCGGCTCGTATGGCGTCAGTGCGCTGATTGATGTCCCTTGCCGGCACCCCGAGAACCAATAACAACTGGGCTCCCAGCATCAGGCTGGCCTCGAGCGTGTCCGGAACGGCATCGGTGGCCCCCGCCTCGATCAACGCCTCCAGGTGTGAGTCGTCCGCGGTACGCACCAGCACCGGCAGTTCGGGATATTGACCCCGAATCCGCGCCAGCGTTTTCAGCGCTGCGGCGTGGTCATCGAAGCTGATCACAACCGCGCGCGCACTGCCGATGCCGCACGCATCCAGAATACCGCTGCGGGTCACATCGCCGTACATGACTCGCTCACCTGCAGTCAACGCGGTCCGGATACGGTCGGGATCGAGGTCGACACAAATATAGGGAACGTTTTGGTCCTCCAGCAGCCGCACGACGTTTTGGCCGATACGCCCGTACCCGCACACGATCACGTGACCTTGCGGTGTCGCTTGCGCAGGTAACGCATCGATACGGTCGCTGTCCGCACCGGACGCGATGCGGCTGGCCCAGCGCAGATTCCAACGGATCAATACCGGCGCCGCCATCATGCTCAGTACCACCGCACTCAGACACCACTTGATTGGCGTTGCCTTGCAGAATGTTCAGATCGCGCATCAAATACAGCACCACGAGGCTGAATTCGCCGGCTTGCGCCAGAACGAATCCCAACCGCAGCGCAGTAACCCGGCCCGCGCCGCGCAGCCAAGCCACGGTTCCCGTGATCACGGCTTTGCCGAGAATGAGCGCCAGCGTCACGCCGAGCACCAGCGGCCACTGAGCGACGAGCACCTTCAGATCCAGCAATGTGCCGACCGCGACGAAGAACAAACCGAGCAGCACATCCTGGAACGGCCGGATATCGGATTCCACCTGGTGGCGAAACTCGGTCTCGCCCAAAACCATCCCGGCGAGAAACGCACCGAGCGCCGGCGACAGGCCGGCGATCTGCGCAATGCTGGCAGCACCCAGGCTGGCCAGGATGACGGCAAGCATGAAAATCTCCGGCGAACGCAGCAATGCAACCCGACGAAAAGCCGGGCGCACCACCCAGCGCCCGATCACCAGCAGACCGGCGAACACCAAGATGCCACGCAGCAAGACCAAGCCGGCTTTGGCCGCCAGTTCCATCGGCGACGCCCCCGGGAGCACCGGCAACACCAACAACACCAACACCGTGGCCAAATCCTGGAACAGCAACACGGCGATTGCCGCACGACCGAGGCCGCTGTGAAGCTCGCCCCGCTCCAGCAGCTGCCTGCTGGCAATGGCGGTCGACGACATGGCCAGGGCCGCGGCCACCGCCACGGCTGCAACCGGAGAGAGCCCGAACGCCCATGCGCACAGCGCAAAAATCGTGGTCGTGGCAACCACCTGCAGGCCACCGGTGCCAAGGACCATGGCGCGCTCGGCAAACAAGCGCGGCAGGGAAAATTCCAGACCGATCGTAAACATGAGGAACAGCACGCCGATTTCGGCCACTTGCTGTATGCCATCGGAGTCGTGGACCCAGCCGAGCAGATCCGGTCCCATGACGACCCCGACCATTAGGTAGCCGGCAATGGGCGACAATCCGACGCGCCGCGCGGCAATGGTCGCGAGCAACGAAGCTGCCGCGTAAACGAGAATCAGGTAGATGAACATCGTCGGAACCGAAACACGGATGGCGCCAGCGCAATGGTAGTCGACGGCGCATTACTGCGCCGGTTCCGGGATTGATAGGCAGTGAATTCAGATCAAGCATTGGCCCGCAAACACCGGCTCTCCTTGCCCGGTGTCCGCGGCCCAACGTTTATTGCGGCGATTGTTCGCGTTGGGGCGATTGATCGCGACTGCCCTCCGGCTTCCCTTTCTGATCCTGGTGCTGTTGCCGGTTCTTCGCGGATCCCGTCTCTGCGGCTTCGAAGGCACTGAATTCCGCCCGATCGATCTTGCCGTCGCTGTTGCGATCGAATTCGGAAAACTTCTGATCCAACTCGTCGGACGCCTTGGCTTCCTTGCGATCGAGTTGGCCGTTGGAGTCCTTATCCAATTGCCCGAACTGCATCCGCTGCGGTTCCGAACCCGGTTCGCTGTTCTTGGCGGTCTGACCGGCGGATTTTCCGGTATTGCCACCGCCCTTGGAGGCCTCGCTGTAGGTTTGGGCGTCCTTCGTGACGTTCTGCTGTTCGCTGGACTGCGCAATTCGATCGCGCTGCTTTTGCTGCTCCGGAGTCAGCGCCGCGCGCGCCTGCTCAGTCGGGCTTTCGGACGGCTCGGCTGCCGCCATTCCGGCCGGCTGCCGATAGGCGTTGAATTCCCACTGCGACAACTTGCCGTCGTCATTGCGGTCCAACTTCGCGAAGCGCGCGCTGATCGCCTGCTCGGCTTGCGCTTCCTCTTTGCTCACGTGTCCGTCACTGTTGGTATCCAGGCTTTCAAATGAAACTTTCGTGTTCGGCGCGTCGACCTCGTGCTTAGCAGCATAGCTGTCGGTGAAAGTGCGCTCCTTCGTTTCCCATTCCTGCGCGCTCATGTCAGGCAACTTGTCTTTTTCGAAGTTAGGGGCTTCCGCCAATTGCGCCCGGGAGATATCCATAACGACGTTGTCCTTGTCGATCGAAACCCGGCTCGCCTGCCAAGGTACCGCGACCACTTTGTCTCCGATGTCGAGAAACCCTCCGTGAGAAATCACCACGTACTTGATTTGTCCGGTCTTATCCAGCACCAAATCTTCAATCTCACCCAATTCCTCACCCTGGCGATTCTTGACCTCGGCGTTGAGCAACTGCGCCCGCGCCTTGATCATCGGGTGGGCAGGTTCTGCCGCCACTGCGGCGCCACCGATCCACACTGCGCCGATGGCCGCCGCAAGCACCGAGCGGCGAATCCGTTGCGATGTACGTGTCGTATGCATGGCTCCCTCCTTGTCTCATGGAAATATGCGTCCAGTGCTTCCAAGCCTAGAACAACGCCGCCCGCACGCTGCCCGCAGCCACTGGTGCTTGACAAGGCGTTGCTACGAACTAGTGTCAGATCACGATTTGGCCCGATTCGACAGGGACTCGCGAAGGAGGTCTCTCATGCAAATGACCATCGAAATGCCAATGGTTTCGGAATGCGCGGCGACCGAATGCGCTTACAACGTCGATGCGTGTTGCCACGCGCGCGCCATCACGGTCGGAGACGGCACCCACCCCGGGTGCGATACCTACATGGAATCGGCCGGCCACACGCGGGAAGCCGAACGAATGGCAGGCGTAGGCGCGTGCAAGGTCACTTCCTGCAATCACAACGACGATTTCGAATGTATGGCGGACCGTATCGACGTCGGCCTTAAAGGCGGCACCGTGCGTTGTCTGACTTTTAATTCGCACTGAACCGCGTTGGCCAGCCCGGGTTACGCCGGGCTGGCAATCCCCGCGCGTCAGATAAATCCTACACGCGAAATCGGTTTCGACCGACGCCTTCGTAGTCCAAAGTCCATAGCGCTCGTGGGTCGTGTGACCCTACTCTGTGTACTCACCGAATGATTGAGTCACAAGGAGCACTATGCCATGGACGCGAATCCCTTCCACCGCTGCGGCCCCGGTTTGCTAGGACGTTGTCTGGGCGCCGCTCTGATCTGCGGCTGCAGCAGTTTGGTTTCGGCAGGCGTGATTATCAATGAGGTGGATTACGACCAACCGGGCACGGACACAGGCGAGTTCATCGAATTGTTCAATAGCGGGGTCGCGACATCGTTGGCCGGCTACGCGCTGGCGCTGATCAATGGCAGTAGCGGAGCGGCCTATCGGACCTTGCCGCTGGCGCCGGTAACGCTCTCCAGCGACGCGTATTACGTCCTGTGCGGCGATCCCGAACAAGTGGTCAACTGCGATCAGGACGCGTCGCCCGACGCCAATCTGATCCAGAATGGCGCTCCGGATGCCATAGCGTTACTGCTCGGCGCGCAGGTAGTGGACAGCTTGGTCTATGAGGGCCAGCTCGCAGGCTTGGGCGGCGGCGTGGGTCCAGCCGCATCGGACAACAATCGCGACGCGAATCTGAGTCTGGCGCGCTTGCCCAACGGCGCCGACAGCCATCATAACGTTGTCGATTTCGCGCTCGGTTGCAGCACGCCGGGCTACGCCAATAGCGCGGCTGCGCTGCCGTGCGCGCCCCCCGCCACCGCTGCAGTCAACCGCAGCATCGACGAACCTTCGGCAATCAGCCTGTTCGGACTCGGGCTGTTGGCAATCACCACCGCGCTGCGCCGGACGCGGCACGCGAGGTCAGCGGCCGCCCAACAGCGCCACCACCGTACCGGTGAGCAGCACGACGAAGCCAAGTGGAATGAGTGCAATCGCTTTTACCAGGGAACTGTCGGGGGCGAAGAACATGGCGCCGAAGCCAAGTACCAGGCCAGCCGCGATGATCGCGACGCCTGCGAACACGGTGTATCGGCCGAGATGCTTGTCCATGTCAGGAAGTACGGGCCTGGGAACCCGCGGAAGATGGTGGAGCTAGGCGGGATCGAACCGCCGACCTCTTGCATGCCATGCAAGCGCTCTCCCAGCTGAGCTATAGCCCCGGAAAGGCGGGTACTGTACGCTGCGCCCCGAAAACTGTCAAGCGCGCGCCTGCGCGCTGTCGGCAATGTAGTCGAGTCCGCGATCCAGCCGACGCAACGTGGTGTCACGACCCAGCAGGAACACCGTGACGTCGATCGGCGGTGAGACGGTGCCACCGCACACGGCGACGCGCAGCGGCTGCGCGAGTTTTCCCAATTTCAGTTCGAACTGTTCGGCGATACTGGTTATGGCGTCATGAATCGCTTCGCGATGCCAATCGGTCGTCGCCAATCTGTCGCGTAGCGCGCGCAGGGGCGCGTCGATGTCGGCGATCAGATTCTTGCGCGCCGCCTTCTCGTCGTAGTCGTCGAAGTCGCGATAAAAGAATGCACTGTTCTGTGCCATTTCCACCAGCGTCTTGGCACGCTCCTGTTGGCAAAGAACGATTTCGACGATGTCGGGTCCGTCGCTCGGATCGATACCCAACTTGCCGAACTGATAGCGCAAATGGTGTGCCACGTGCGCCGCATCGCTGTTCTTGATGTATTGCTGATTCAACCACAGCAGCTTTTCGGGATTGAACGTCGATGCGGCGCGGTTGACGTGCGCGATCTCGAACAATTCGATCATGTCTGCGCTGGAGAACACTTCCCGATCACCGTGGGACCAGCCCAGTCGCACCAGATAGTTGAGCAGTGCTTCCGGCAGATAGCCATCCTCCCGGTACTGCATCACGCTCACGGCGCCGTGGCGTTTGGACAAGCGCTTGCCGTCGGCACCGAGAATCATCGGCACATGAGCGTAGACCGGCGGCTCGGCACCCAGGGCGCGAAGGATATTGATCTGCCGCGGTGTGTTGTTCAAATGGTCGTCGCCACGGATGACATGGGTGATTCCCATATCCAGATCGTCCACGACTACAGTGAGGTTGTAGGTGGGCGAACCATCGCTGCGAGCGACGACCAGATCGTCCAATTCGCGGTTCTCGAATACCACGGTGCCGCGAATCAGGTCGTCCACGGCCACCGAGCCCTCGGCGGGATTGCGGAACCGGATCACGTGCGGCTCTTCGGGCGAGCGCGGCGCCGCATTCCGGCAATGGCCGTCGTAGCGCGGTTTCTCCTTGTTCGCCATCTGCTCGGCGCGCAGCGCTTCCAGGCGCTCCTTGGAACAGTAGCAGCGATACGCATGTCCCGAATCGAGCAAGCCGGCAATGATCTCCCGATAGCGGTCGAAGCGCTGAGTCTGGTAGAACGGCCCTTCGTCATATTCGAGCCCGAGCCAGGTCATGCCCTCGAGAATTGCGTTCACGGACTCGGCCGTGGATCGTTCCAGATCCGTGTCTTCGATTCTCAGTATGAAGCGCCCGCCATGCTTGCGGGCATGCAACCAGGAAAACAACGCGGTGCGGGCGCCGCCGATGTGCAGGTAACCGGTGGGACTGGGGGCAAAACGAGCTCTGATGGTCATGGAATCTGGCTGGATCTGGAAACGGGCGCCAATTGTAACCTGAAGCCGCGCCGATGTTGACCGTCGGGCTATGGTCACTGCCGCCCGACGCCGCTATGATGGATTTCGGCCCGTATTTTTGCCTGGAATTGCAATGACTGCTTGCCTGCAGCGTTCCCAACAACCCCTGGCGGACGCAGAACTTCCACTCGCGGCGACAGCCGGCGCCCTACTACCGTAACCGTCGATGAACCTGCTGCTGATTCCGCTGATTCCCTTAATAGGCGCCGGGTTGCCCGCGCTTTCGATTCGTCTGGGGCGTAATCAGAGTGCGTGGACGACAGGCGCCGTGGCGGCACTCGCCCTGATCGTGCTGTTGTTCCAGGCGCCCGAGATCTTCGCCGGCCACGTCGTGTCCGATGTCTGGGACTGGTTGCCGCAAGCCGGATTGCAGCTGTCGTTTCGCCTCGACGGGCTGAGCTTGTTGTTCGCCCTGTTGATTCTTGGCATCGGCCTGCTGGTGATTCTATACGCGCGCTATTACCTGTCGCCGGACGATCCCATGGGCCGCTTCTATGCCCTGCTGCTGCTGTTCATGGGCTCGATGTTGGGTGTGGTGCTGTCGGGCAATATCCTGCTGATGCTGGTGTTCTGGGAGCTGACCAGCTTGAGTTCTTTCTTGTTGATCGGCTATTGGAAACACCGGGCCGATGCCCGCCAAGGTGCGCGCATGGCGTTGGCGGTTACCGGCAGCGGCGGACTCGCACTGCTCGCCGGCCTGCTGATCCTCGGCCAGATGGCGGGTAGCTACGAGCTGTCGACCATCCTCGAGCGTGGTGCTCAGATTCAGGCCGATCCTCGCTATCCGCTGGCACTGGTACTGATCCTGCTCGGCGTATTCACCAAGTCGGCGCAATTCCCTTTCCATTTCTGGCTGCCCCATGCAATGGCGGCGCCGACTCCGGTGAGCGCGTACCTGCATTCGGCCACCATGGTGAAGCTAGGCGTGTTTCTGCTGGCGCGGTTGTTCCCGGCGCTTGCGGGCACCGAATGGTGGCTCTACCTGGTGGGCGGAGTGGGCATGATCACGGTGCTGTTCGCCGCCTACACGGCGCTTTTTCAGCACGATCTGAAAGGCCTGCTTGCCTATTCCACCATCAGCCACCTGGGCCTGATCACATTATTGTTCGGCATGGGTACGCCGCTGGCCGCAGTGGCCGGCGTGTTCCATATCATCAACCACGCCACGTTCAAGGCTTCGCTGTTCATGGCCGCGGGCATCATCGACCACGAAACCGGCACCCGCGACATGCGCCGCATCAACGGACTTTGGAAATACATGCCGCACACAGCCGCGTTGGCAATCATTGCCGCGTCCGCCATGGCCGGCGTGCCGTTGCTGAACGGTTTTCTGTCCAAGGAAATGTTCTTTTCGGAGGCCGTCGCCCTGGCGCCACTAGGCGAATGGGGCTGGCTTTTGCCGTTGTTGGCGACTCTCGCCGGGGTGTTTTCGGTGACCTATTCCGTGCGCTTCGTCCACGATGTGTTTTTCAACGGCGAGCCGATCGATCTGCCGCGCTCGCCCCACGAACCGCCACGGTACATGAAAGTGCCCGTGGAGATATTGGTCGCGGTCTGCCTGTTGGTCGGCACCCTGCCCGGATTCACTATCGGCGCTCTGCTGCAAGTCGCGGCCACGAGCGTGGTCGGCGCGACGCTGCCGACGTACAGCTTGAACATCTGGCATGGGTTTAGTCTGCCTTTACTGATGAGCACCATTGCGTTGGGCGCCGGCATCGCCGTCTATACCCAGCGGCGATGGATGTTTTATATCTTCGAAGAGGTTCTTCCTCCCTTGAGCGGCAGAGCGGCGTTCGATTGGTTCCTGCGACATCTGCTGGCCTTCTCGCACAGCCTGACCGGCCTGCTGGAAAATGGCTCGTTGCAGCGTTACCTCGCATTGTTGGCCGGGTCGGCATTGGTATTGGCCGGCGCGCAGTGGTTACAAAACCCGTTCGGGCTTCTGGAACGAGGATTCGTCGCGCCGACAGCGCTGGACCCAGTCGCGGTAGTGGCGTGGATCTGTCTCATGCTCACCAGCATCGCTGTGGTTTTTTATCATCGACAACGTTTGTTCGCGTTGATTGCCATAGGCGTCATCGGCTTGGTGATATCGCTGACATTCGCCCGGCTTTCAGCGCCGGACCTTGCATTGACGCAGTTATCGGTGGAAATCGCCACCATCATCCTGATGTTGCTGGCGCTGTATTTTCTCCCGCAGCATTCACCATCGGAAAGCAGCGTCCTGCGGCGCGGCCGGGACATCGCGTTGGCATTGGGCGGCGGCCTTGGCATGGCATTACTGGCCTGGGATGCGATGCTGACGCCAGGAAAACGAATTTCCGATTACTATTTGCAACACAGCGTCGGCGACGCCGGCGGACGCAACGTGGTCAATGTCATCCTGGTGGACTTCCGGGGCTTTGACACCCTTGGCGAGAGTACGGTGCTGGCGATTGCCGCACTCGGCATTTTCGCGTTGCTCGGCAGTCTTTACATGGACCGCCCCCATGGCGACGATGCAGACGGGCGCTGGTCGCAGGATCCGCATCCGTTGGTATTGCAGGTGCTTTCCCGACTGCTGCTGCCGCTGGCACTGATGGTTTCGGTGTACGTACTTCTGCGCGGCCACAACGCCCCTGGCGGCGGTTTCATCGCTGGATTGATCACTTCGATTGCGCTGATTCTTCAATATCTCGCCAGCGGCGCCGGGTGGGCGCGCGATCGCCTCCACGCCGGTCATCGCACGATCATCGCCTTCGGCCTGGCGCTGGCGACGGCCACCGGGCTGGCGAGTCTCGTATTCGGCGCGCCGTTTCTTACCAGCAGTTTCGGACACATTACGCTGCCGCTCATCGGCGATATCGAACTGGCCAGTGCAATGGCTTTCGATTTCGGTGTCTTTCTGACTGTAATCGGTTCGGTGATGTTGATTCTGGCGCGACTCGGCCGCGTCAGCGGCCCGCAACCAGCCGGGGAACGAACATGGAATTCCTGATCGCCAGCGCAATCGGCGTGCTCGGCGCCAGTGGTATCTACCTCACGCTGCGGGCACGCACGTTTTCGGTGGTGCTCGGGCTGACACTGTTGTCCTACGCAGTCAACCTGTTGCTGTTTGCCAGCGGCGGTCTGCGGCTGAACCAACCGCCCCTCATCGATGCGCAGGCAACTGCTTACACCGACCCACTGCCCCAGGCGCTGGTACTGACCGCAATCGTGATCGGGTTCGCGATGACTGCGTTCGTGCTGGTTCTGGCGCTGCGCACCCGTCACGTTCTGGGCACCGATCACATCGACGGCATCGAACCGCCGTCCCGGGATGAACCGTGAATCATTGGCTGATCGTCCCCATCGTTCTTCCCCTGTCCACCGCGCTGGCATTGCTGTTCGCGGGCCGCGGCGCACGCACCCGCCAGCGGGTCATTGCAGGGGCCTCCACGTTGGTACTGCTGGGCGTGAGTCTCGGTCTGTTGTGGCTCACCGATGACGGCGCTTATCGCATCTATGAATTGGGTGCTTGGCCGGCACCGTTCGGAATAGTGTTGGTACTCGACCGACTGAGCGCGTTGATGGTGACCCTCACGGCCTTGGTGGCGTTTTTCAGCTTGATGTACGCCGCGCTGGGTACCGACGATCGCGGCCGCAATTTCCATGCCCTGTTTCAACTGCAGCTGATGGGCCTGAACGGTGCGTTTCTGACCGGCGACCTTTTCAACCTGTTCGTGTTTTTCGAAGTGCTGTTGATCGCTTCCTATACCCTGTTGCTGCACGGCGGCGGCTCGCCCCGCCTGCGCGCCGGGTTTCATTACGTGGTATTCAACCTCGGCGCATCGGCATTGTTTCTGATTGCCGCCGGGTTGTTGTATGCCGCGCTCGGCTCGCTCAATTTCGCCGATATCGCCCAGCGAGTCGCAGCGGTGGATCGCGCAACGCGCCGGCTTGGTACGGATCGGCGCCATGCTCTTGTTTGTGGTATTCGCCGCCAAGGCCGCGCTACTGCCGCTGTATCTCTGGCTGCCAAAAGCCTACAGCGCCGCGACTGCGCCGGTAGCAGCGCTGTTCGCGATCATGACCAAAGTCGGCGCGTACGCGATCCTGCGTGTGTACACGCTGGCCTTCGGTGCCGATGCCGGGGCAGGCGCCGACTTGATCGAGCCCTGGCTCCTGCCCGCGGCGCTCGCGACCTTGGCGCTAGCAAGCCTTGGCGTTCTCAGCGGACAGAGTATCCGCAGTGTCGCCGCATATTCGGTGGTAGTGTCGGTCGGAGTCATTCTAAGTGCATTCGGCATGTTCACGGTGCCAGGTGTCGGCGCCGGACTCTATTATCTGGCCCAAAGTACGCTGGTACTGGCAGCATTGTTCCTGCTTGCCGACCTGGTAGCGCAGCAACGCCCCGGTCACGGCGATCGTTTCGACTACGGTGTCGCAGTGGCCCAGCCCGCGCTTCTCGGCACCTTGTTCATCCTGGCAGGCACCGCGATCGTCGGCATGCCGCCGTTTTCCGGCTTCATCGGCAAACTGCTGTTACTGCAAGCCGCGAGCAGCAACGCACATTTATTGGCGGTCTGGACTGTAGTCCTGTTGAGCAGCGTGCTGACCCTGTTCGCTTTCAGTCGCGCCGGCAGCGCTTTGTTTTGGAAGACCATGCCGCCCGAACCCGCTGAGCATCCGCACAGCGCCCGCTTTCTCGCCGCGCTGCCATGCGTAGGGCTACTGGCCATCAGCATCGCCCTGAGCGTCTGGGCGGGTCCGGCGGTTCGGTTCACGGACGACGCCGCGCGTCAGCTGCTCAATCCGCAGGGCTACATCGAAGCGGTACTCGAAGGCGAGGCTCCAACCCCCGGGAGCGTACCGCGATGAAACACTGGCTGCCGCATCCGTTGCTCAGCTTTGTACTGTGGCTGTTCTGGTTGCTGATTACCAATAGCTTTGGGCCAGGTGCAATGCTGCTGGGCGCCGCCCTGGCGATTGCGCTGCCGATCTACACTCACAATTTCTGGCCCTATCGGTCCCGCATGCATCGCCCCGCGCGGCTGCTGTTGCTGTTCGGTCGGGTGCTGGTCGATATCGTTACGGCCAATTTTCATGCAGCGAAACGCATCCTCGGACCACGCGCGTCACTGCGTCCAGGCTTTGTTACCGTGCCTCTGGAATTGACCGATCCGGTCGCGATCACAATGCTGACCAGCTTCATTTCACTGACGCCGGGCACTGTGTCGGCGGAACTTTCCCGCGACCACCGCCAGCTAACGGTACACAGCCTCGATATCGATGATGCGCAAACGTTGATTGGCAACATCAAGCAACGATATGAAGCGCCTTTGCTGGAGGTCTTTCCGTGCTGAGTATCGCCATTGCAATTGCGTTTACCGCTGTCAGCGTCGCCATGATGCTGAACCTGCTGCGCCTTTTGCGCGGTCCCAGTGCGCCGGACCGGATCGTTGCGCTCGATACGCTTTATATCAACAGCATCGCGTTGCTGGTTCTGCTCGGCATCCACTTGGATACCCGTATTTATTTCGAAGGCGCGCTTTTGATTGCCATGATGGGTTTCGTCGGCACCATCGCCCTGTGCAAGTTCGTGCTGCGCGGCGATATCATCGAATAGAGAGGTGCAAATGATCGTCGAGATCGTGAGTTCCGTTTTGATCCTGATAGGAGCGGCGTTCGCACTGATCGGCTCGATCGGGCTATGGCGCATGCCGGATTTCTTCACCCGCCTGCACGGCCCGACGAAGGCCACGACCCTGGGTGTCGGCGCCATATTGCTGGCCTCAGCGATTCATTTCAGTCAGACGGGGGCGATCAGCGTGCACGAAGTGCTGGTGACCATTTTTCTATTCATCACGGCACCCGTCGAGCGCTCACTTGCTGTCACAGGCTGCCTTGCACCTGCGCTTGCAAGCGATCGACGTTACCGGCCAGCGGCCGGAACGTCCGAGTCCGCGCCCCAATCGCCGCAGGACTGATCGCCTCATTCGGGCTTCTGCAGCCACACACAGGCTCCGCCGCTTACTTTTTCGATCCACTGCAGGCGCACCGAATGCGCCTCCAGTTCGTCCGCACTCGCCGCGATCACCGCCAATCGGGGCCGATCCGTCGGTAGCCTGCGAATGGTTTCGCTATAAGCTTTGGAACCGGCCTCCGCACCGCCCAGGGACAGCGTCACCTGGCCGCCCGTCAGCGCCAGATACACGTCGGCGAGAATCTCAGCGTCGAGCAAGGCGCCGTGTTTGACGCGCTGGGTATTGTCGATCTGGTAACGCTTGCAGAGCGCGTCGAGACTATTCTTCTGCCCCGGATGCATCTGTCGCGCCAGGGCAAGGGTATCCAAAACGGTACACACGCCTGCTACCGCCCCCCATTTCTCGCCCAATCGCTTCAATTCGTGATCGATGAAGCCGACGTCAAATGCGGCGTTGTGGATCACCAATTGCGCGCCGCGAATGTAGGACAGAAAATCGTCGGCGATGTCGCAGAACCGAGGCTTGTCGCGCAGAAATTCATCGGTGATGCCGTGCACCTCAACGGCCCCGGCGTCGATGGTGCGGTCCGGCTGCAGAGTATTGGTGGTAATCGTTGCCGGTACGGCGGCGGTTCAACAGCTCGACACAGCCGATTTCAATAATGCGGTGTCCGTCTGCGGTTTCCAGACCGGTGGTTTCGGTGTCGAGTACGATCTGTCGCATCTGCTATCCCCCAACGCACAGGTGTTCAATCTGGAATCATACGAACGGAGCCGGGCGTCGCTGCGCCGAACACTGTTTTCAAGTATCTGCCATCAGTTCGTCAATGGCCTGGTTGGCCAACTGGTCCGCCAGTTCGTTTTCCGGATGCCCGCTGTGACCGCGCACCCACTCCCAGCGCACCCGATGGCGGGACGCTGCGGCATCCAGCCGCTGCCACAGATCGATATTCTTGACCGGCTTGCGACCCGCTGTCTTCCAGTTGCGGCGCTTCCAGTTTGCGAGCCATTGGGTGATGCCGTTGCGCACGTACTGAGAATCCGTGGTCAATACGACATCACATGCTCGCGTGAGCGATTCGAGCGCGACGATGGCCGCAGTGAGTTCCATGCGGTTGTTGGTTGTGTCGGCCTCGGCGCCCTTTAAGAGTCTTCTCAGTGCCGTTGTAACGCAACAGCGCACCCCAACCACCCGGGCCCGGGTTACCGCGGCAGGCGCCGTCTGTGAAGATATGAACTTCAGCCACGGTCCACTGCGCCCGCGCGTACCCGCGCCGCATTGCGCGATGCGGTGTCTGCCAACCCGGACACCAGACTGCGGCGCGGACGCCAACGCGGTTTCACTGGCGTCATGGTCATCACTTTCTTGCGCGCCACCATGACATATACGCCACCGGGCCCGGGCGCGCGCTCCATGAAGGCCAGCCGGTCTAGCAGCGCCGCACGTTGCAGCGGTGGCCGGCGAAACAACTGCCCGGTCGAAACGATTTCGAAGCCCAGCAAGCTCAGCCAATCCCGCAACCGAGTCAGACCCACGAAACGGCCGCACCACGGCATGCCGCGACGACGGGCCAGAGCGTGCCACACACCCCACAGAGCTCCACGGATTGAACCCCAATACGACAATACTGCCTTCCGCTACCAAGACGCGCTCCGCCTCGCGCAGCACCTGATGGGGATCCGGTGCAAAATCCAGGGTGTGATAGAGCACCAAGGCGTCGAGCGAGTCGCCCGAAATCGGCAACCGGGCGGGATCGCCGCACAGGCCGGCGCGATATTCGCCGCGCGGCTCGTCCCCTACTGCCATGACCGCGCGATGAAGCACTCTGCTGGCCGACAATACTCCGTCAGCCAGGGCGCCCACCTGCAACAGATGGTAACCAAACAGGTCGGGCAGAATGCTCTCGAGCCGCTGCTGCTCGCAGGCGCGCAGTGTCTGGCCGAGAGGCAATTCATACCACTGGCGCAACTGGCTGCCCAGACTGGCGGACTGGGAACAATTGGGTCGGCGCTTTCTCATGTTCGCCGCTGAGGATATCACAGCCGCCGCGGGTCCGAAATCCAAGCCACTACCGGGATTTGCGCTACAGATCGACCACCCGCGTCCGATATGTTGGACGTAGGTCGTGGCGGCAGGCACGCTTGCGCCGCCGCAACAGGTTGCGTACCGTATGGACCACGTACACCGACCATATAAAAAATGGGGTAAATGGCGATGCGGTTGCTCGTAGTGGCTTGTTCAATGATGGTTGCTCTCTCCGCCTGCAGCACGCTGGCGACGCGCGATCATTCCCCATCTGTCGGCGCGGCCGATCAAGACAGTGACAACGCGGCACAGGATCTCAGCGGCACCGATACCGAAATCATCGATCGTGCCCAGGCGTTGCAGCGCACCGCCGCCGAAGTCGAACGCAATGTCGCCGCAACCGCCGAGACACAAGCCTCGCAGCCGGCCCTACCGGAGGCCGAGACGGACCTTTGGCAGCGCCTGCGCGACGATTTCCGCCTGCACGGCTATGATCAGGCCCGGGTCACGCCACATCTGGAGTGGTACGCACGCCACGGCGACTACCTGGAGCGGGTCACGGAACGGGCCGAACCCTTTTTGCACCTGATCGTCGAAGAGGTGGAACGCCGCGACATGCCCGGCGAAATCGCGCTGCTGCCGATCGTGGAAAGTGCATTCCAACCGTTCGCCTATTCCCACGGCCGTGCCGCCGGCATCTGGCAATTCATTCCCGGCACCGGGCGCCGGTATGGACTGAAACAAAACTGGTGGTACGACGGCCGCCGCGATGTGCTCGCGGCAACCAACGCGGCACTCGATTATCTGCAGAATCTGCATGACCAATTCGACGGCGACTGGCTGTTGGCGCTGGCGGCTTACAATTCCGGCGAAGGTACGGTACAGCGCGCGATCAAGCGCAACCGGCGCAAAGGTCTGCCGACTACCTTCTGGTACTTGGATCTGCCCCGGGAAACGGAATCCTATGCTCCCAAACTGCTGGCCATCGCGGCAATCGTTGCCGAGCCGGAAAAATACGGTGTCTCGCTGTCGCCCATCGCCAATGAACCGCAACTCGCGGTCATCGACGTCGGCGGACAAATGGACCTCGCCCTGGCCGCCGATATGGCGGGGCTCAGCATCGAAGACCTATATCGGCTCAACCCCGGTTTCAACCGCTGGGCAACGGATCCGGACGGACCCCATCGCCTGCTGATCCCCATCGATCACAAGGATGAGTTCGAACAACGTCTTGCCGAATTACCCGAAGACCAGCGCCTGCATTGGGAACGCTACCGCATCCGCAACGGCGATTCGCTGATCGCGATCGCCAAACACTATCGCACTACACCGGCAGTTCTGCGTCGAGTGAACGACCTCTCCGGCAATACGATCGTCGCCGGCAAGCACTTACTGATTCCGGTCGCAAGCAAGTCCTTCAAGCAATACACCCTGGCCGCGGTACAACGACGCCAGTCATTGCACGCACGCAGCAACGGCGGCCGCAAAGTGACGCACGTCGTGGGCAATGGCGATACCTTCTGGGACATCGCGCGCCAATACAAAGTTTCGGTACGCAAATTGGCGAGCTGGAACGGCATGGCGCCGCGGGATGTGTTGCACCCCGGACAGAAGCTGGTGCTGTGGGTAAAAGGCAACAGCGGGCGCGGTGGGCACTCTGCCCACGCGTTGCCGGTGGCGGCCACCGTGCGCTCCATACACTACACCGTGCGGCGCGGCGATTCACTGTCGCGCATCGCCAGTCGGTTTCGCGTATCCGTGGATCAGCTACGGCGCTGGAACGGCCTCAGCAAGGGCCATTACCTGCAGCCGGGCCAGCGCCTTACGCTGTACGTAGACGTTACCCGGCAGTCCGGGAGTGGCTGACATCGGCGGCAGCCAACGTAGGACGCGCCGCGCTGGTACCCGAATATACGGCCCGGGCGGCGCTGACCGCAGAACCGGGGCGCAGTTCGGCGCCCATTTCGCTCAGCAATGCTTCGAGCGCTCCCAGGGCAAACAGCACATTGCGCTGATTGGATGCATAGCCCATCAAGCCGAT
Organism: uncultured Gammaproteobacteria bacterium; assembly: GCA_963762165.1. Taxonomy (GTDB): domain Bacteria; phylum Pseudomonadota; class Gammaproteobacteria; order JASBUN01; family JASBUN01; genus CAVXJN01. Next base: position 1,834,759 of record CAVXJN010000003.1, on the reverse strand, counting down.
GCGCCATACTTTGCCGGCCAGATCGCCTAGCCCGGCACCGATTTCCAAGCTGTAGTCGCATCAGCAGCCGCTTGCGCACATCGGCGTCTTCGACCTGCTCGGGAATTGTCACCGCATTGAGTTGCGGCAAACGCTCGGCCTCGGGCACCACCAGGGCCAGACCCATCGCTTCCAGCCCGGCGCGCAGCGCCTGGTGATTATGGGCGTGGCGCTGCCAGGCATTCTCGAGCCCTTCTTCCTGCAGCAGCTACCAGTGCTTCATGCAGTCCGTACAAAGCGTTGATGGGCGCCGTGTGGTGGTATGCGCGCTTGGCTCCCGTTCCCCAATAGCCCATCACCAGATTCAGGTCCATGAACCAGCTCTGTACCGGTGACTTGCGGGCTTTCACCGCATCCTGAGCACGTGCACTGAAAGTCACAGGCGAGAGACCGGGCGTGCAGGACAAGCATTTCTGGGTGCCGGAATACACGGCATCCAGACCCCATTCGTCGACTTTGACCGGCGTGCCACCCAGTGAGGTCACCGCGTCGACAATGGTCAGGCAATCGTGACGACGGGCGATTTCGGCCAGCGTCTTGGCGTCGGACTGCGCACCGGTAGACGTTTCGGCGTGCACGAACGCGACCAGCTTGGCGTCCGGATTGGCTTTGAGCGTATCTTCCAGCTTGTTCGGATCTACCGCGCGACCCCAGGGGTCTTCGACCATCACCGCGACGCCGCCCGCTCGCTCCACGTTTTCTTTCATGCGACCGGCGAACACGCCGTTGCGGCAGATCACGACTTTGTCACCGGGCTCGACCAGATTCACAGAAACACGTTTCCATGCCGGCGGAACCCGGCGCCGAAACCGGAAAGGTCAATTCGTTCTCGGTCTGGAAGGCATACTGCAGCATGCTCTTGAGGTCTTCCATCATCTCCACGAACACCGGATCCAGATGACCGATGGTCGGACGGGACATCGCTTCCAAAATGCGCGGATTCACGTCGGAGGGGCCCGGACCCATCAGGGTACGCTGGGGTGGATGGAACGACGTCGGGTTGCTGCTCATGTGCGCCTCGGGTTGATTGCAAAGCGTAAAAAATGCGGCCGATGCGGCCGTTGAAAGTCGCAAAGCATAACAAATGCGTCACGTAGGGGGAATCTACGGCGCTTTGGCCGGCCCGAGAGAAGCGAGGCGTTCACTATTACAATATGTTTGATATCATGTCGCTTATAAGATTTCTATCGATTTCACTTGATATGCTGTGCGGCACCCGTCTCAATGCGGCAAATACAGAAAGCAACGGGTGCTGTGCTCACCACCGGTCGATTCCGGATAGCGTTCCCGGCATACCGGCATGGCCTCGCGGACAACGGGGATGAAAGTGACAACCTTGGGGCGGATTGCTGGGCGAAGGAATGTCGCCCTCCAAGCGGATGACCTTGCTACCGCTTCGCTCGTCGTTGACCACCGGCACCGCTGCCAGCAGCGCCCGGGTATAAGGATGCTTGGCGTGGTTGAGCACGTCGGCCACCGGCCCCCGCTCGACGATTCGGCCCAGATACATCACCGCCACCTCGTGGGCCAGGTATGCCACCACGGACAGGTCATGGGTGATGAACAAGATAGGACAAGTCGAAATCGCGTTGCAGGTTCTTCAGCAAGTTCAGAATCTGCGCCTGAACCGAAACGTCGAGGGCGCTGGTGGGCTCGTCGCATACGATCAGTTTGGGATTCACCGCCAGCGCCCGGGCGATGCAGATGCGCTGACGCTGCCCGCCGGAGAACTCGTGAGGATAACGGCGCGCCATGTCGGGCGCCAGGCCCACGTGTTGCAGAAGTTCGGCAACCCGTGCCTGGCGATCAGTGCGGTTGCTGCCGACGTTTTGCGCGGCCATGCCTTCCTCGATGATGTCGCCAACGCGCATGCGTGGGTTCATGGATGAGAACGGGTCCTGGAAAATGATCTGGAAAGTTGGCGCGCGCCCGTCGCAGACGCTCGCCGCGCAGGTGCATCAGGTCCAGATCCGTCGTAGCGCACGCTGCCTTTGGTGTAGCCACGCAACAGTTGCAGGATCCCTTTGCCGACGGTGGTTTTGCCGCAGCCCGACTCGCCCACCAGTGCCAGGGTATGCGCCTTTTTCGATTTGCAGTGATACGCCGTCCACCGCGTAGACGTAGCCTGCGGTGCGTTTCAATAGACCTTTGTGGATCGGGAAATGCACCTGCAGTTCGTCCACGGTCAAGCAAGGCTTCACGGCCGTTCGGCGGCGCCGGCGCCTCTTCGCCGCCGACTCGCGTGCGAGTGCGCGCGCCGTCTCTCGGCATATCGCGGATCGTGCAGATGACAGCGCACGCCCTGCTCTGCAGCCAGCACGCGTCCAGCGCGGCTCGATTTCGGCGCACGTCTGCCAAGCGTAATCACAGCGCGGTTCGAAACGGCAGGCGCTGAATGCCTGGGTGAGCGCTGGCACGGAGCCCGGGTATGACCTCCAGGGTACGGGTCCGCTTCTCCATGCTGGGCAAGAGACTCGAACAACTTGCGGCTGTAGGGATGGTGCGGATTGCTGAAAAACTCGTGCCGGTCGGCCAGCTCCACCACTTGGCCGGCATACATCACCGCGACGCGGTCGGTCATCTCCGACACCACCCCCAGGTCATGGGTGATCAGGAAAATGGCCATGCCCGTCTCCCGCTGCAGACGGCGCAGCAGATCGAGCACCTGAGCCTGAATGGTGACGTCCAGAGCCGTGGTCGGCTCATCGGCAATAAGCAGTTCCGGGTCGCCCGCGAGCGCAATCGCGATCATGACCCGCTGCTTCATCCCGCCTGAAAGTTGATGAGGAAATTCGCGATAGCGGCGCTCGGGATCTGGGATGCCCACCGCCTCCAGCAGATTCCAAAGCCTTGCGCTGCTCTGCCCGCCCGCGCATACCTTTGTGCCGACGCAACGATTCGCCGATCTGTTCACCGACGCTCAGCACCGGATTGAGCGAGGTCATGGGTTCCTGGAAGATCATCGCGATCCGGTTGCCGCGAATACCGCGCATGGCCATTTCGGAGTAGCGGGTCAGATCCTGATCCTGCAACCACACGTGGCCACTCACGATGCGACCCGCCGGCGTCGGCACCAAGCCCATGATGGACAGCGCCGTCATTGACTTGCCGCATCCGGACTCACCCAGCAAGGAGAATGTCTCGCCGCGTCGAATATCGAAACTCACGTCATCGACCGCGCGCACCTGGCCCCGGGCCGAAGCCAGCCAGGTGCTCATGTTCTCGACTCGTAGCAGCGTATCGCTCATGGATTATCTCGCAGTCGCGGATCGAAGGCGTCGCGCACGGCGTCCGAAAATACGTTTGCCGCCAGCACCAGCGTGAACATGAATATGAACGCAGCGAACAGTGTCCACCAGACCACGGGTTCGCGCGCCATTTCCAGGCGCGCGCTGTTGATCATGTTGCCCCAACTGATGGTGGACGGATCGACCCCAACGCCGACGTACGACAACACGGCCTCCGCCAGTACCAGGCCGCTGAAATCGAGCACCACGACAATCAAAATGATATGCATCACGTTGGGCAGGATGTGACGGCCAATGATGGTGAAATGTCTCACTCCGAAAGCGGTAGCGGCCTCGATATAATCCATGCGGTTGAGCTTCAGCGTCTCGCCGCGCAGCAAACGGCAAAGGCTGGTCCAACTGGTAATGCCAAGAATTATGCACAACGCCAGCAGACGCAGATCCGCCCGGTGGGCGCTGGTCTCGAACCATTCCGGATGATTGTTGATAACCAACTGGATCGAGAGGATTGCAGCACTGATCAGCAATACGCCGGGGATCGAACTCAGGGTGGTATAGAAGTACTGAATCACATCGTCGACCCAGCCCCGAAAATAACCAGCGGCAATTCCCAGCAATATCGCAAACGGCAACATTACCAGCGTCGTGAGCGTGCCGATCACCAAGCCGGTACGTATGCTCTTGATCGCTTGATACAGGACGTCCACGCCCACCTTGTCTGTGCCCAGGATGTGATAATAAGGCCCCAGCCGAATGATGCAAAACACCAGAAACAGCATTGCCAACAACGTATAGAGCGCCGCGTGCCACGGCAGGGCCGCATGACCGCGCATCAGTAAACGCCATGCATTCAACGCCGGCTGTCCGGACCGTCGCCCCCAAAATGCGGCTGCAATGCCACTGAAGATGAACCATGCTACGGTTGCTTCCACTGCAGCACGCAGGGTGCGCAACGCGATGTCGGGACCCCGTTGCTGCTGTGGATCCTGTAAATGGGCGCCGCCGTATCGCAACCGGGGAAACACACGCTGGCGACCACTTTCGGTGTCGACGGTTTCCTTGCTGTAGAGATAAGCCGCGAACGGCGCGGAATAGGTTTTCTCGACCTGGGTCGCCAACGGCCCGAGCGCAACATCGAACAAACTCTGTACGTTCGGAGAATATGCCACGACGTCGCTTCCTTGAGAGGGCAACGGCATGCGAAAGTGCACCGAATCCAGCAGCCCGACCACCACGTATGCGATCAGGATCACTGCCGCCACCATCGTCAACCGGCTGCGCAATACCCGCGACCAGGGACCGCGCAAATGCTCGCGGTGACGGATGTAACCGGTCAAAAAGAAACTCATGACCACCAGCAGAAAAATCATTCGGTCGGTCCACAGATAAACCGGCAGGACGCCGGTAATGTGAGGACCGAGCCAAAGCAGAACGATCAATGCCAAGCCCGAAACCGACGGCCAAAACCACCAATGCGCTGTCAACTTGGTTGCCATCAGCTCAATCGGATCCTTGGATCGACCAATGTATACGACAGATCGGTCATCAATAGACCCAGGATATAAAGTACCGAACCCAGGAACACCATAGCCCGGACGATTGCGAAGTCCTGTTGGCGAATGGCGTCGATGGTATAGCTGCCGAGACCGGGGATGCCGAAAAATGACTCGGTCAGCAAACTGCCCAGGAACAACAGCGGGATCACCACCACCGCGCCGGTGAGAATCGGCACCATGGCGTTTTTCAGCACATGCTTGAACAGTACGCGGATTTCGGAGAGCCCCTTGGCGCGAGCCGTACGCACGTAGTCGCGGCCGATCTCCTCCAGGAAGATCGTCCGATACCAGCGCGTTCCGGCTCCTATGCCCGCAACGATACCGATCACCACGGGCAAAACCAGAAATCGCACACTATCCCAGCCATCGGCGCGAAAGCCTGAAATTGGGACGCAGTTCGAGCATCTTTCCCACTACAAACTGACCGGCGATGATGTAGAACAGCGTCGATATGGACATTAATGTGACGCACAGTACTACGCCCCAGACGTCAACGTAGGTGCCGCGAAAAAACGCCAACAGCATGGCGAAGGTGATGTTCACAAGCAATCCGACGATGAACACCGGTATCGCGATGGCAAGGCTCGGCCACATGCGCTGGCGGATATCGCTGCCGATATTGCGCCCGTCATCGGCACTTCCAAAATCGAATACAAACAGGCGCACCGACTTCTGATAGAAGATCGTATCGGTGAATTTCGCAGCACCTTCGGCCTTGGTATTCAGAAACAGTGGTTTGTCATACCCACGCGACTCCTTCCAACGCTCGATTGCCGCGGGCGTGACATGCTTGGTGCCAAGTTGCATACGCGCCATGTCGTCGGGGCTATTGACGATGAAGAACAGCGCAAACGTAATCAGATTGACACCGATCAGGATCGGAATCGCGTACAAAACCCTGCGCAGTATATAAGCCAGCATCCCTGTTCTTACCCGCTTCGCACCGAGGCCCGGTCGGTTGCGATCGCCGGTGCTCGTTCCTTTCGACGGTAGATGATCACCGCTGGCATCACCAACAACACTAATAACACCAGGCCGACCCATACCGGAGTGAAGTCGGCGTGATTCCACTCCAGGCGTTTCTGGGCCCGCAAGTGCGGATCGATACGCTTGTACTTCAGCGCGTTGTGCGCCATTTGGTTGGGCTTGGCATTGTAATACCACTGATGATGGAGAACGAATTCGCGAGGATGGAAACCCCACACCCATGGCGCGTCACGGCGCACGATTTCGAGAATTTTCTCGATCAGCTGTTTGCGCTCCGGGCCATTGGCCATGTTCTTCATCTGCGTGAACAGCCTGTTGAACTGCGGATTGTCGTAGTTGCCCGCGTTTTCGCCGCCGTGCTCCACCTTGCCGTTGGGGCCATAGAGCAGAAACAGGAAATTTTCCGGATCCGGATAGTCCGCATTCCAGCCCCAAATGAACAATTGCTCGGTGCCATTGCGCATCTTTTCCTGAAACCGGTTGTAGTCTGTGGGCCGCACCTGCAATTGCAGGTTGAGCTTTTCGAATTGTTTGCGGTACCAGTCGAAGGTGGATTTGTCCTCCGGTCCGCCTCCAGGCACATCCAGATTTATCAATAGTGGTTTGCCTGTCTTGGCGTCCCTGCCGCCCGGATAACCGGCTTCCGCCAGCAGTTTGCGCGCTTCCTCAATGCTCCGCCGTCGCGGTTCACCGTTTTTCCACTGATAAACGTAGTGGTTGATGCCTGCCTCGCCCGTCTGATGCCCGAAAATTCCGGGAGGAATCGGGCCCTGCGCCGCGATACCGCGACCGTTGCGAAATATGCTGACGAATTCGTCGTAGTCCACGGCGATCGAGATTGCGCGCCTCAGCTTGCGCGCCTGCTCGCTGTCACCACCGACTACCGGGTCCATCATATTGAAGCCAAGATAATAGGTACTAGGGGCAACATCCGTGTTCAAATGAATGTTATGCGCGCGCATGGCCGGCGTGAGCGTTGGATCCCCTTCACCGGAAAACTGAATAGCCTGATCGAAGCTGTCGGAGGAAATTCCGGAAACGTCGTAATAGCCCTGTAGGAATTTCGTCCAATAGGGAATCGTTTCCTTCTCCAGGCTGTACACCACTTTGTCGATGAACGGCAGAGGTTTTCCCGCGTCGTCAAGCATTCCGCTCGCTTTGTCTTCCGCGGAACCGGTTTTGGGATAGAAGTCGTCGTGATAGTTCGGGTTTCGCTCCAGCACCATTCTCTGGTTGGGGTTGTTCATTGTCAGCATGTACGCGCCGCTGCCGACAGGAAACCAGTCCAAGGTAATGTTGCGCTCTTCGAGGCCCGGTTGATCGTAGAATCGGTCCACCTCCCAGGGCATGGGACTGAAGAACGGCATCGCCAGCCAGTACAGAAGTTGTGGGTACTTACCCTTTACCTTGATGCGGTAGGTGTAGCGGTCGACGACTTGTACGCCCGCGAGCGGATATTTGCGTAGATCAAGAAAAGCGCTGGTGCCCGGATCGCTGTGCTCCCTTGAAATTTTTGCGAGCTGCTGGCTGTAGTCCTTCAAGCCGACGATATAGTCCCCCATAATGCTGAGCACCGGCGAATTGAGTCGTGGAGACGCCAGTCGCTTGATTTCGTAAACGTAGTCCTCGGCCGTCACTTCGCGGGTCGCCTGCTTCGATAGGTCACCCGGCGCCGTCATTTCGTCGAGTTGTTCCTCGCTCAAGTGCTGGTAAGGGTAATGGCCCGTAGCGTCGTGTACGAACGCAGGATGGGGCTGGTACATGATTCCGTGACGAATGTGGATCTCATAAACGCTATAGGCAATCTGGCCCGCATCGGCGTCCGCAGGAAGGCGCTGGTCTTGTTCGTCATAGTATGCGGGAACCGGCATGGACTCGGCAGTCAACGGTTCCAGCGTGTAGGGCCGCTTCAGAAACGAATACTGCAATGGCGGCTCGTAGACCTGTCCGATGATCGCGTATTCGTTTGAACTGTACGCCCGCGCCGGATCAAGATGCTTGGGCCGTTCAGTGAACGAGGAATACAGGATATTCTGACCCAGTTCGTTGGCCGGATAGGGACTATTGAGCGGCTCGCGACCGCAGCCACCCGTCATTACGCCAACGGCAACCACAGCACCCAGCAGCCAGCGCCGCGGCTGTAGCCATGCGGATCTCGCCCTGCCGGGCATGCGGGTCTCTATAGGGGACATTGTCACGAGCATGAATGATGGCAATATAAACATCAACTGTCCGGATCGGCGTCGGCGACACAATCAACGCTGGCACGTAGCGGCGACTTTGTTAAAATCCCGAAACCGTCTGGGTAAAAAGCCGGGCTCGGCGCAATCCGCGCACGGGTACAGTCAAGCGCAACCGCAGAGATATCATCATGGGATTCCTTTCTGGCAAGAATGCACTGATCGTCGGCCTGGCAAGCAACCGTTCGATCGCGTGGGGCGTCGCCCAGGCGATGCATCGCGAAGGTGCCGAACTGGCGTTCACCTACCAGAATGAAAAGTTGCAGGACCGGGTGGAAAAGTTTGCCGCCGAGTGCGGTTCCGAAATCACGCTGCCGTGCGACGTATCTAGCGACGATCAGATCGACGCGGTGTTCGAACACCTGGACGATTACTGGGATCATCTGGACATCATCATTCATTCGGTCGCGTTCGCGCCGCGCGAGCAGCTCGAAGGTGACTATCTGGACGCGGTCAGCCGAGAAGGTTTCGCGACCGCCCACGACATCAGTTCTTACAGTTTTGCAGCGCTGGCAAAGGCCGGGCGCAATATGATGCAAGGCCGCAACGGCGCGCTTTTGACGTTGAGCTATCTCGGCGCAGAACGCGCAATGCCCAATTACAACGTAATGGGCTTGGCTAAAGCGAGCCTTGAAGCCAATGTGCGGTACATGTCCAACTCGCTTGGCCCGGAAGGAATCCGCGTAAACGCCGTCTCTGCGGGTCCGATTCGCACACTGGCGGCAGCGGGAATCAGCGACTTTCGGCGCATGCTCGACCACGTCGAACGTACGGCGCCGTTGCGCCGTAATGTGACCATTGAAGAAGTCGGCAATACGGCCGCTTTTCTCTGCTCAGATCTTGCCTCAGGGATCACAGGCGAAATCGTATACGTCGACGGCGGCTTCAATATCGTCGGCATGGCGCTTTGACGTTCTGTCCAACGTCGATTTCAGACTCGCGGTTGCGCCTCCGCCAGCACGCCTTGTTCACCTTCGGTGCGCGCAATCACCACCGCGCCCACCGAGTCGCTGAATACGTTCACGGATGTGCGCATCATGTCCAGGACCCGGTCGACCGCAAGAATCAGGCCTATGCCTTCAGCGGGCAGGCCAATGGTGCTTAAAATGATTGCGATCGCGACCAGGCTCGCGGCGGGAATCCCGGCAACTCCGATCGACGTAAGCAGCGCTACTAAAACAATAGTGAATTGCTGCACGAAGCCCAGCTCGATGCCATAGGCCTGGGCAATGAACATTGCGGCGACACATTCGTACAACGCCGTACCGTCCATATTAACCGTGGCTCCAAGCGGCAGCACGAAGCTCGAAGTTCGATTGGACACGCCTGCATTCTTTTCCACGCATTCCATGGTCAGCGGCAACGTGGCCGACGACGAAGCGGTTGAAAATGCAGTCAACAAAGCGGGCGCCATGGCCTGATAGTGTCGCACGGGTTTGACCTTGGCGATGAACCGCAAAAGCAGTGGCAGGGTGACGAAAGCGTGTACCGCCAGCGCAGCGACCACGCTCAAGAAGAATATCCCGAGCGTACTGGCCAATTGGCCCAGATTCTCTCCTTCCATTCCGGCCACGACTTTCGCCACCAACCCGAACACGCCGATCGGCGCGAACCTCATGACCCAATCGGTGATGCGCATCATCACTTCGAACAATCCGTGCCAGAAGTTGTACTGCACTTCTGCATACTGCTCGCTGATCCGAGTAATGAAAAACCCAAACAACAAGCTGAAAAAAATCAAGCCGAGCATTTGTCCGTCGGCTGCAGCTGAGAAGATGTTTGGCGGAACAATCGAAAGCAGCACGCCGACGATATCGTGTACGCCGCGGCCTTCCACCTTTGCGGCCACCGCTGCGCTGTCTGCGGTGCTCAGCCCGAGGATGTCACCGGCCGGCTGGCCGTGGATTACACCCGGAGATGTAATGTTCACAATGACCAGCCCCACCAAAATCGCAAGCAAGCTGGTGGCGAGGTAATACAGGACGGTCTTGCCGCCCAAGCGTCCCAGGTTCCGACCGCCGCCGATCCCGGCTACACCTGTCACGATCGACGATACGATCAGCGGCACGATGATCATTTTCAACGCATTGAGAAACAACGTGCCGAGGAATACATAAACCGAGAACGCGCTGATTCCCAGTACGCCCGCCGAAGTGCCGGTGAGCGCCCCTGCCGGGACAGCCAGCGCAAGCGCGATCAGTATCTGCCAATGCAGCTTAATTCTCATCACCCCGGGCAAGGACCTGCTCGTCCACCGTCACGTCGGCGCGACTGCGCATATCGTCGATGAGGGCACCGGTTTCGGTCGTACCGTAAGCCCGTACCAGCAGACGCTTGATGAACTCCCGTTCCTGCTTCGCGACCGCAGCGGGATCACCGTCGTGGACTTCGGTGATTGCCAAAACCGCGGTGCCGCCGCCGGGCAAGGCTGCCGTCCCGTAGCGGGCTTCACCCTTGGCAGGTTTTCCGAGCCCGAAAGCTGCATTGATGATCGAATCAGGCTGAGAATCGTCGCGGCGTCCGACCAATCCGGCATCGGCGACGTTGAAACCCGCCTGTTTTGCCACCGCATCGAGGTTCGCACCGTCGCGCATTTGCTTCAGCAGGTCCTGCGCTTGCGCTTGGGCTTTTTCATGTGCTTTGCGATCGCGCAATTCGCCGATGATCTGGTCACGGACCTGGTCCAAAGGCTTCAGTTCTGACGGTCGAAAATCACTGACACGAAAGACGACCACCGGATTGAGCTGCTTGTCGCCATCGCCGTTTTTCAATTCGATGAGCTTGCTGTTCACAGCATCGGCGAGATTACCGCCGGCGAGCAACTCATCGCTGAACGCCGCCTTGAGGACCTCGGGCTGGGAACCCAGCCCTTCTTTCGTACCCTGGTGCCCGATCCAACCGGTTTCCTGAACTTTCAGGTCGAGGGCCGATGCCGCAACGTCTAGGCTCATCGGGTTTTCATAAGTCAGGTCGTAAAGCGATTCGGAATTCTTGTAGAACTGTTCCTCTGCCTTCTGGCGCTGATACTCCTGCGCCAAGCGGTCCTTCACCTGGGCGAAGGTTGGTTGTCCGGCCGGAATCCGCTTCGTGAGTTTGACGATTTCGAAGCCATTGGCTGTGCGCACCGGCTCGCTTACCTGCCCTTCCTTGAGGTCCGCGAGCGCCAGTTCGAACGATTCATCTCGACTTCCGGCACGCACGGTACCGATGTCGCCTCCCTGGGATGCAGACGCCTTATCGTCTGAATATTGTTTGGCAAGCTTTGCGAAATCTTCACCCGCGACGATACGCTTGTAAATGTCTTCAGCACGCTTGTGTGCAGCATCGATTGCCTTCTGATCCGCATCTTTCGGAACTGCAATCAAAATGTGCGCTGCTTGAAGCTGTTCGGGTTGAAACAAACTGCTCTTACGTTCATTGAACATTTGCTTCAGTTCCTGCTCGGTGACAGAAACGGACGAGGCCAATGCTTCCGGATCCAGCTTGAGGTACTTCAGTTTGACCTGTTCCGGCGTTTTGAACTGCGCCGCATGCTGGTCGTAATAGCTCTTGATATCAGCATCGGACACTTTGATCGAACTTTTGAATCTATCTGCGGCGACCGCGACATAGGACAACGCCACTTTCCGGTCCCGCAAGCGGATGAATTCGTCGACGTCGCGCTCAGTCGCGAACGCACTCTCGCCGACCGCACCCAGCAGTTGCTGGCGCAACAGGTCGCGGCGCTCCTGCGCCCAGAACTGCGATGGGTTGATGCGGTTTGCATTCAGAATCTGGATATAGCGTTGTTGATTGAATTTGCCGTCCACCTGAAATGCCGGCACCTGGCGGATCGACGCGTTGACCTGCGCCGCCGGAATGCGCATACCTTCGTCGCGGGCCGTTTCCACCAGCACCTGCTCGGCAATCATGCTGTCGAGCACTCGACGTCGCAGTTTCACCGCCGCCTCGCCTTGCGGGTGCTCCTTCGCATCGCGCAGGACTCTCTGCACTTGTTGCGAAAGCTCGATTCTGGTGATATCCGCGCCGCCGACACTGGCGACAACGGGCTCCGATCCGCCATGCAGGTACTGCTGAATTCCCCATAAGGCGAACGGAATAATCAACAAGATGACAATGATCCACGCGATCCAACCGGTGGCCCGGTCTCTAATGGCTAACAGCATCGGTGCTCTCGACTTCGGTTTGGGCTAACGAATTCAACGCCCTATGGTCCAGGCATTGCGCGCATATCATAGCGCAGAAAAAAAAGGGCGCTTCCTGCGAAGCGCCCTTGATCAAACTTTGGGATCACACTTGGGGCCATCCAAAATTGGCGGAGTGGACGGGACTCGAACCCGCGACCCCCGGCGTGACAGGCCGGTATTCTAACCAACTGAACTACCACTCCGAACACTGGTGGGTGCTGAGGGACTTGAACCCCCGACATTCGCCTTGTAAGGGCGACGCTCTCCCAACTGAGCTAAGCACCCCGGGAGAGCGCGCTAGTTTACGGCATCCTTCAGTGCTTTGCCAGCCTTGAAGCTGGGCACTTTTGCCGCCGCGATATTGATCGTCGCGCCGGTCTGAGGATTGCGACCCGTGCGTGCAGCGCGCTCGCGTACCTGGAAAGTACCGAAGCCGACCAAGCTCACTTGGTCTCCGCCTTTCAAAGTACCGGTGATCGAATCCAGCACTGCATCCACAGCGCGGGTAGCCGACGCCTTGGACAAATCAGCCGCCTCGGCAACGGCTTCGATGAGTTCTGCTTTGTTCATACTCCTCCCCTTTCTGTCGGGACAGGATGACGTCCCACGCGGACCAATCGACTACGCGGATGTGGTGAACTTCCCCATCCGCATACGTAAAAACGAGCGGCTTTTATACCAGCCGCGCGTTTCACATGTCAACCAAAATCAGCTATTTTTTAGCTATTTACAGTATGTTACAGGCGCCACAAAGCAACGCACCTGCTTCGATCTGGCGAAGCAGGTGCGCATTGTAGATAAATCACTTCGGATACGAGCCGGAACTCAGTGTGCGCGGACGCCGTTTTCCTTGGTCGCAGGTTCTTCCTTCTCCTTCGAACCCAGATCTTCACCCGCATCGGGCAACGGCACGGGCCGATGCTGCAACGCCACGTCCAAGACTTGGTCGATCCATTTTACCGGACGAATATCCAGCTGTCCCTTGATATTCTTCGGGATCTCCGCGAGGTCGCGGCGATTTTCCTCCGGAATGAGCACAATCCCGATACCGCCACGATGGGCTGCGAGCAATTTTTCCTTCAATCCACCGATCGGCAGCACTTCACCGCGCAGCGTGATTTCCCCGGTCATGGCCACTGCGGATTTCACCGGAATCTTGGTCAGTGCCGACACTAACGCGGTGCACATGGCGACACCGGCGCTCGGACCGTCCTTGGGGGTGGCCCCTTCGGGCACGTGCACGTGAATATCGAATTTTTGGTAGAAATCCGGCTGAATACCCAGCGCCGCTGCGCGACTGCGCACCACGGTCATGGCCGCTTGAATCGACTCCTGCATGACATCGCCAAGCTGTCCGGTGTAGGTCAACTTGCCCTTGCCCGGAACCAACGCTGCTTCCACGGTCAGCAACTCGCCGCCGACTTCGGTCCACGCAAGTCCAGTGACCTGTCCCACCTGGTCGTTCTCTTCGGCTTTACCGAAACGGAACCGCTTCACGCCGAGATACTTCTCCAGATTCTTGGGAGTGACACTGAGCTTCTTGTCGCTGCTCTTGAGCAGGATCTCTTTCACCACTTTGCGGCAGATTTTGGAGATTTCCCGCTCCAGGTTACGCACACCTGCTTCGCGCGTGTAATAGCGCACGATATCGCGGATCGCCGCTTCCGTGACGGCCAATTCATCTTCGTCGATGCCATTCGCCTTGATCTGCTTCGCCAGCAGATAGCGCTGCGCGATATTGACCTTTTCGTCCTCGGTGTATCCCGGAATGCGAATGACTTCCATGCGATCGAGCAACGGCGCGGGAATGTTCAGCGAATTTGCCGTGGCGACGAACATCACGTCGGACAGATCGAAGTCGACCTCGAGATAATGGTCGTTAAAGGTATGATTCTGCTCCGGGTCGAGCACCTCCAACAGTGCCGAGGAAGGATCGCCACGGAAGTCCATCGACATCTTGTCGATCTCGTCAAGCAGGAACAACGGATTGCGGCTGCCGACCTTGCTCAGGTTCTGAATGATCTTGCCCGGCATGGAACCGATGTACGTCCGCCGGTGGCCACGTATCTCGGCCTCGTCGCGCACGCCGCCCAGCGACATGCGAATGAACTTACGGTTCGTTGCGCGGGCGATGGAGCGGCCCAGCGAAGTCTTGCCCACACCCGGAGGCCCGACCAAGCAAAGAATCGGTCCCTTGAGCTTTTTCACACGCTGCTGAACGGCAAGGTACTCGAGAATCCGTTCCTTTACCTTTTCCAGACCATAGTGATCGTCTTCAAGGGTACGCTCGGCCTCCGACAAATCGTGACGGATCTTGGTGCGCTTCTTCCAAGGCGCGCCAACCAGCCAATCGATGTAATTGCGTACCACGGTCGCTTCCGCAGACATCGGCGACATCTGCTTGAGCTTGTTCAACTCTGCCTGCGCCTTGTCGCGGGCTTCCTTGGGCATGCGCGCCTTCTCGATGCGCTTGGCGAGTTCTTCGAGTTCGTTGGGCGCGTCCTCGAGATCACCGAGTTCTTTCTGAATCGCCTTCATCTGCTCGTTCAGATAATATTCGCGCTGGCTTTTTTCCATCTGTTGCTTGACGCGCGAACGAATACGCTTCTCGACTTGAAGAATGTCGATTTCGCCTTCAACCAAGCCCAGCAAATGCTCGAGTCGTGCCCGCACATCTTCGATTTCGAGAATGTGCTGTTTTTCATCCAGTTTAAGGGACATATGCGCAGCGATGGTGTCCGCGAGGCGGCCTGCGTCGTCGATGCCCGAGAGTGAAGTCAGGATTTCCGGCGGCACTTTCTTGTTCAACTTCACGTACTGGTCGAACTGCCCCAACAACGAACGCATCAACACTTCGATCTCGCGGTTGTCGCTGGTATCGGTCGTTTCTACAACGTTGATCTGGGCCGAGAAGAATTCATCTTTGCTCAGGTAGTGCACGACGCGTGCCCGCTCCGCGCCTTCCACCAGCACCTTGACCGTGCCGTCAGGCAGCTTGAGCAATTGCAAAATGGTCGACAGCGTACCGACGCGATGAATGTCGTCGGCCTGGGGATCGTCCACTTCGGCACTCTTTTGCGCCACCAATAGGATTTTCTTGTCGGCGCCCATGGCCGATTCCAAAGCCTGAATTGATTTCTCCCGTCCGACAAACAGGGGAATCACCATGTGCGGGTAGACCACCACGTCGCGCAACGGCAGAACGGGCACCACCTGCATCTGGTTATCAATCACCTCGGACTTCTTGTCGTCATGCTCCATATTAGAGCTCCTGGTTGGGAGTGATCGGAACGCATGGAACACGCTCCGTGGGTAATACAACCAAAATATGGGCCGGCAGTCGGGAATTCAATGGGAATGGGCATGCCCGTCGGCCTTTTCAGCCGGCACCGCTGAGCGGTGAACCCAGCGCGCACAAGCTGGGTCCAGGTCATAAAATACGGGCGTCTCGCGTCAGGAATCCGAGGCCACGCGCTGTTGCTCGCCACCCTCGTAGATAATGTAGGGTTTGGCTTCGCCGTTGATCACCGCCTCGTCGATTACGACCTTGCTCACGTTCTCGATCGACGGCAAATCGTACATGGTGTCGAGCAACACATGCTCAAGGATAGTACGCAGTCCGCGGGCGCCGGTTTTGCGCTCCATCGCCTTGCGGGCGACTGCGCGCAAGGCATCGTCTCGAAACTCCAAGTCGCACCCTTCCATCTCGAACAGCTTGGCGTACTGCTTGACCAGTGCGTTCTTCGGCTCGGTCAGGATCGTCACCAGTGCATCCTCATCCAATTCCTCGAGGGTGGCAACGACCGGTAGACGGCCGACGAATTCCGGAATCAAACCATACTTGATCAGGTCCTCCGGTTCGACCTCGTACAACGTCTCACCGATGGTGGCATGCTCGTCCTTGCTCTTCACCATGGCGTGGAACCCGATGCCGGCTCCCTTCTCGGAGCGGCCACGGATGATTTTTTCCAGGCCGGCGAACGCGCCGCCTACCACGAACAGAATATTCGATGTGTCCACTTGCAGGAATTCCTGCTGCGGATGTTTGCGACCGCCCTGGGGCGGCACCGAGGCCACCGTGCCTTCGATAAGCTTCAGCAGGGCCTGCTGGACGCCTTCGCCGGACACGTCGCGGGTGATCGAAGGATTGTCCGATTTGCGCGAAATCTTGTCGATTTCGTCGATATAGACAATTCCGGTCTGCGCTTTTTCGACGTCGTAGTCGCATTTCTGCAGCAGCTTCTGGATGATGTTTTCGACGTCTTCGCCAACATAGCCCGCCTCGGTCAGCGTGGTCGCGTCGGCAATGGTGAACGGCACGTTCAAAAGCCGCGCCAGGGTTTCAGCCAGCAACGTCTTGCCGGAGCCGGTCGGCCCGATCAGCAAGATGTTGCTCTTGGCAATTTCGACGTCATCCTGGCGCTGACGGATGTCGAGACGCTTGTAGTGGTTGTAGACCGCAACCGACAGCACCTTCTTGGCGCTTTCCTGGCCGATTACGTATTCGTCCAGGACGTCTTTGATTTCCTGAGGCTTCGGAAGCTTGCTGCCGTCGGTGGCAGCCTTTTCCTGCATCTCCTCGCGGATTATATCGTTGCACAGCTCGACGCATTCGTCACAGACGAATACCGAAGGGCCTGCGATTAGCTTGCGGACCTCGTGCTGGCTCTTGCCACAGAAGGAGCAATACAGCAGTTTGCCGCCGTCGTCTCCCTTGCCGTGCTTGTCGTCGCTCATGACCAACCCTCGTTTGCGAATCGCCGGGAGTCTTCAAGAACATTGCAGCACCCGGAAGTCCTTTTCAAGGCACCGACCGCCATTCCGCGACGACTCGGGCTGCAATATCCGATGCTCCTATTCAACTACGTTATCAATTCCCTGACAAGCAAAGCCCCTATCAGCTTTGCGGCTTTCCTGCCCTCGTTTCCGTCATCCCGCGGGTCCTAATCACGTTTTCCCTTAGGGACCCTTCTCACCGCGCGGCCGATTTTCCAGGACTTGGTCAACGATTCCATAAGTCACCGACTCCTCTGCGCTCATGAAATTGTCACGGTCCGTGTCATGCTGAATCTTATCGATCGGCTGCCCGGTATGCTCGGCCAGAATCTTGTTCAATCGCTCGCGCACCAACAGAATTTCGCGCGCGTGAATATCAATGTCGGTCGCCTGACCCTGGAAGCCGCCCATCGGCTGATGAATCATGATGCGCGAATGCGGCAGGCTGTAACGTTTTCCTTTGCGGCCTCCGGCCAGCAATACGGCGCCCATACTCGCGGCCTGACCGATGCACATGGTCGTCACATCCGGCTTGATAAACTGCATGGTGTCATAGATTGCAAGTCCTGCCGTTACCGAGCCACCCGGCGAATTGATATAGATGTGTATATCCTTGTCCGGGTTTTCCGATTCCAAAAACAGCAGCTGCGCCACCACCAGATTCGCCATGTGATCCTCGACCGGTCCGACGATGAAGATCACCCGTTCCTTGAGCAAGCGCGAGTAGATATCGTATGCGCGTTCGCCGCGAGGCGTTTGCTCGATCACCATCGGCACCAAGCCTAAAGCCTGGATGTTATTCGCACCGTGTCTAGCCGTCATATCGGTCATTTCACTTGATCCTTTAGTATGGAAGCCCAGCTTCAAAGAGCCGGACTCGCCGCCTGCGCCCGTTAACCGCCCGACGCTTCACCCTCATTCATCACTTCGTCGAACGCCAGCTGCTTTTCTTTAATTTTCATTTGTCCGAGCAGCAGGTCGACCACTTGATCCTCCATCACATGCGCTTCCAAATCGTTGCGCAAAGACGAGTTTTTGCGGTAGGCCTGCTTAACCTCTTCCGGGTCCTCATAGGAACTCGCAACCCGGTCCAGAGTCTCGCGCACACGTTCCGCGTCAAGCCGAACCTCGTTGGTCTTGATCACTTCGCCGATCAACAGACCCAGCGCGACCCGCTGCCGGGCGCGATCTTCGAACACTTCGCGCGGCAGGTTCATGCTTTTCAATTCTTCGGGCCGCTTACCGGTTGCTTGCGACATCAGCCGGGTAATCTCCTCGTCCACCAGTGCCTTCGGCACTTCGATGTCGTTGGCCTCGCGCAAACGTTCCAGGACATGCTCTTTGGTTTTGGAACGCAATTTCTGCGCAAGTTCTCGTTCCATGTTGCCGCGCACTTCGGTGCGCAGCGCATCGGCACCACCTTCAGCGACTCCGAATGCACGCGCGAAATCGTCATCGAGTTCGGGCAACACCGGTTCGGAAACCGTTACCACGTCGACCTCGAACTTGGCATCTTTTCCGGCCACCTCCTGCGCACGGTAGTCGTCCGGGAAACGAACCTCAACCGCGCGATGATCACCGGATTTCGCGCCGACCAATTGCGTCTCGAAGCCTTCGATCATGGAACCGGAGCCGAGGACGATGGGAACCTGCTCGCCCGTGCCGCCTGAAAAGACCTCGCCGTCAATGGTGCCTTCGAAGTTCACCATCACCTGATCGCCTTCGCGGGCCTCGCGTTCAACCGCGTTCCAGGTCGCACGTTGCGTGCGTAGTTTCTCCAGCATCTTGTCCACATCCGCGTCGGTCACCTGCGCGGTGGGTTGCTCGACTTCCGCGTTTTCGAGCGAAGCCAGTTCAATCTGCGGGTAGACTTCGAACACGGCGCTGTATTCGAGCGCCTGGCCCGGCTCCATCTGCTTCGGTTCGATGCGAGGACCGCCCGCCGGTTGCAGATTTTCCTGGCGCAGCGCTTCCGTCAGCGTCTGCTGCACGAGATCGGTGAGCACTTCGCCGCGCACTTGTCCGTCGTAGCGTTTCTGCACAACCTTGAACGGCACTTTGCCGGGCCGGAAGCCGTCCATGCGCACCCGACGCGCCAAGTTGCGCAGCCGGTTGGTGACTTCGTCCTCGATCCGCTCAGCCGGAACCTGCACGGTCAGCTTGCGTTCCAGACTTCCGGTTTGTTCCACGGAGACTTGCATCGTTGTACCTCAAACGGTCTAAAGCTTGATTGAGCCCGCAATCGCGGACGGAATACCTGCCGCTGACGGATTTGAACAGCGGCCGTCGGGACCACTACGTATCTGGTGCGAAAGGAGAGACTCGAACTCTCACGGGTTCCCCCACTGGAACCTAAATCCAGCGCGTCTACCAATTCCGCCACTTTCGCCGGTTTCATCCAGGACTCGCCCGATAAGCTCTTGTTAGCGAGCGAAAATCACAAGCGAGTCATTATACAGGTTCGACCCTGGGGCGCGCATCCCCGCTGAACCTAGCATGTGCTGCGCCATGCACCTGCTGGCGGGCGGGCGGAAAAGTGCCGCTGCAGCGGTAGTTAGCGAATCCAGGACAAATAAAAAGGCCCGCAGAAGCTGCAGGCCTGGATAAATGCTGGTGGGCCGTGTAGGAATCGAACCTACAACCTACTGATTAAGAGTCAGCTGCTCTACCAATTGAGCTAACGGCCCGTTTAGGTGTTGTTCGTTCCGCCGCCGCGAAACGACCTTGTATGGGGTGGACGATGGGGCTCGAACCCACGACCACAGGAATCACAATCCTGAGCTCTACCAACTGAGCTACGTCCACCATTGCAAAACTGAGCGAGTCGCCCGGCGAATTGGCGCGCCCGGCAGGACTCGAACCTGCAACCCTCGGCTTAGAAGGCCGATGCTCTGTCCGGTTGAGCTACGGGCGCATCGAGCTGTTTGCGCCGCCGAGCATCGCCCTGCCGAGCAGACAGTTGGTCGGGGTAGAGGGATTCGAACCCCCGCCATCCTGCTCCCAAAGCAGGCGCGCTACCAGACTGCGCTATACCCCGCAATCCCGTTGGGCCCCGACATACCGCCGCATTTCGGCCCCGCGCGATGAAGCACGCGATTCTACGCAGGGAACCGGCGGTCGTCAAACGTACCAAGCCCAGAGATGAACCGGATTATACGCCAGTACTGCCCTGCGGGAAGAGCGGGCGACCTGTACAGGCCCGGCCGCCCATGCGAGAATGCCGCGGGTTTTCCACCGCTTAGCTTCCACGCCATGCCCGCAAAATTGATCGATGGCAAAGCCGTCGCCCATGCCGTTCGTCTGACGCTGAAACAGCGCGTGGCCTCGCGGGTTGCCGCCGGCGGCCGCCCGCCGGGGCTGGCGGTGGTCTTGGTGGGCCATGACCCGGCATCGGAAATCTATGTGCGCAACAAACGCACGGCCTGCGACTTTTGCGGCATCGTCTCCAAAGCATTCCACCTGGACCTGGACATTCCCCAGCAGGCGCTGCTGGATTTGATCGACCAGCTCAACGCCGATGCGCAGATCGACGGCATTTTGGTCCAGACCCCCCTGCCGCCGCACATCGATACCGAGACCGTGATCGAGCGCATACGACCGTCCAAGGACGTGGACGGGTTTCATCCGTACAACATCGGTCGGCTGGCGGTAAGAATGCCGACCCTGCGCTCCTGTACGCCCTATGGCGTCATGGAACTTCTGAGGAGCACGGGTGAAACGTTCCATGGTCGGCACGCGGTGGTGATCGGGGCATCAAACCACGTCGGCCGCCCCATGGGCCTCGAACTGCTGCTGGCCGGCTGCACGGTCACCACCTGCCACCGCTTCACCCGCAGCCTGGAAGACTGGGCGCGGCAGGCGGAAATCCTGGTCGTAGCGGTCGGCCGGCCGGGCCTGGTCAAAGGAGAATGGGTGCGCGACCACGCCACCGTGATCGACGTCGGTATCAACCGTCTGCAAAACGGTCGACTGGTGGGTGACATCGAGTTCGCGGCCGCGGCCGAGCGGGCCGCCTGGATCACGCCGGTCCCTGGCGGCGTCGGCCCCATGACCGTGGCCATGCTGATACGGAACACGGTCGAGGCCGCCGAGGCGGCCGACGCACGGGTGGATGCGTCAGTGGGGCTGTAGGTACTCGCCGGGTTTCATCGGCAGGCCGTCAAAACACGCGGCGTATTCGGGAGAGGAAGTAACGTCCGACTTACCGTAGATGTCTTCCTCGAACAAGCGCATCTGGACCGGTTTGCCGTTCCATTTCCCTGCGCAATATTCATAAATACGATCGCCACTGGCGTCGAATTGGCGAAACGCATGCAGCTCGCCGTTATATCGATGCAAGTTGATCAGCGTCTGCACCGGCGCGTTGCGCCCCTGGGGCAAGTACGCAGCGGCGAAATCGCGCACCACGCGGCCTTGGTCGTCGTGCACATACACTTCGCAGGTGTGTAACCGGTCCGGGTGATCCGTTTCCCATTGCATACGCGAAAGCAGCGCACCGGTCCGCTTATCGTAGTAAGTATGCTCGGTATAGAATTCCGGTTGACGCGCATAACCGCCAATGCGTGTCTGTTCCCGGACCTGATTGTGCGCCAATTGCCGTTTCTGCAGCGCCAGACATTCATCCGCGAAGGCGTTCCAGGTCCGCACATGGGTCTTGTCTTCGGTCATTCTCTGCTCAGTAACCTGCCCATGGGCGAGCGCCGATACACCCAGCACCAATCCGAGCACAAAGGGAAAAGGATGATTCAAGATGGCTTCCTCACGATGGCAAGGGATGCACGCCCGGATTGTTTTCGCTCTGCGGTCCTGAAATTGCGCCGAGCGGAGCGTGTCGCGTTGTTTTCGATCAACCGGGGCCGCCGGTTTTCCGGATATTATAGACAACAGGTACGGGATTAGGTTCGCACGCTATTCACGTCGCCAGGTCGTGCCGCCGGCGCCGTCCTCGAGCACCACGCCATCGGCCTTGAGCCGATCGCGGACCCGATCCGCTTCGGCCCAGTCGCGGCGCTCACGGGCGGCTGCTCGCTGCGCGATCAATGCATCGATCTGCTCGCTCGCCAAACCGGAGCCCCCGCCTTGCGCGGAAACATCGTCGAAACTTCCCGGAACGTGGCCTTGCAGCCAGGCGTCGGGATCCTGTTGCAGAATACCAAGGACGCCGCCGAGCTTGCGTAGGGTTGCAGCATGCGCAGCCGCGAGGGCCGGATCGGCCTCGCGCAAGCGATTGACCTCCCGGGCCAGGTCGAACAACACCGACAGTGCGCCCGGGGTGTTGAAATCGTCGTCCATGGCATCCCGAAACCGCTGTACCGACGCATCAACAGCGCCACTGTCCGGTTCCCTCTCGATACCGCGCAGGGCCGTATACAAACGATTGAGTGCGCTCCGCGCTTTTTCCAGGTTGTCATCGGTATAGTTCAGCGGGCTGCGGTAGTGACTGGCCAAAATGAAGTAACGGATCTCCTCGGCCCGGTAACGGCGCAGAATCTCGCGTACGGTAAAAAAATTGCCCAGCGACTTGGACATTTTCTCTTCGTCCACCTGCACGAAACCGTTGTGCATCCAGACGTTGACGAAATGCTGCCCGGTCGCCGCCTCGGACTGGGCGATCTCATTCTCGTGGTGGGGAAACTGCAGATCCATGCCGCCGCCGTGGATATCGAAGTGGTCGCCGAGGCAGCGGGTCGACATGGCCGAGCATTCGATGTGCCAGCCGGGCCGGCCCCGGCCCCAGGGCGACTCCCAGGCGGGTTCGTCAGGTTTGGCGGCTTTCCATAAGACAAAGTCCAATGGATCGTCTTTGGCTTCGCCAATTTCGACCCGTGATCCGGCCCGCAGATCCTCGAGCCGCTTGCCCGATAAGCGCCCATAGTGGTTGAACTTGCTGACGTCGTAATACACATCGCCGTTGGCCGCCGGATAGGCGTAGCCCTTATCCAACAGTGTCTGCACCATCGTCACAATGTCATCCATGGAAGCGGTGGCGCGCGGCTCGACCTCCGGCGCCAATACGCCCAGGGCAGCGGCGTCTTCATGCATGGCGTCGATGAAACGCTGGGTCAGGACTCCGATCGTTTCGCCGTTTTCGTTGGCGCGTTTGATGATCTTGTCGTCGATATCGGTGATGTTGCGCACATAAGTGACTTCGTAACCGCGCTCGCGCAGATAACGCACCACGACGTCGAACACCACCAGTACGCGGGCGTGACCGAGGTGGCAGTAGTCGTACACGGTCATGCCGCAGACGTACATCCGAACCTTGCCCGGCTCGATCGGCTGGAACGGCTGTTTGGCGCGTTTGAGGCTGTTGTAGATCTCAAGCATGGGGGTACGGTCTCAGCTGCACATCTGCAATGCGGCTTCCAGGCGCCCGTGGATACGCTTTGTCCCCAGGAGGGCCCAGATACTGACCAGCTCGGGGCCATGGGTTTCGCCGGACAGCGCGGCCCGCAAGGGCATGTACAGTTCTTTTCCTTTGACGCCGGCAGCCTTGGCCAACGCTTTGATATAAGCTTTGAAGTCCTCGCTTTCGATCGCGAGGCAGTCCAGTGCGGCGCGAAAATAGGCCGCGCCCGCACTGCGAAGAGCACCGGCAGCTTCGTCGCTGGGCGTCAACGTTTCGCCGAACAGCCGTTCGGCCCAGGCCAAAGCATCGGCGGGCAGTTCGATGTTCTCCCTTACTGCGGCCACGAATGATTCCCGCATTTCACCGGGCACAAAATCCGCAACCTGACGCGCGCCGGGATCGCGCCAGGCGCTCATCCATTGCCAAAGCGCGTCGTTATCGGCCTGATGCACGGCGATCTTCTGCCAGTGCATCAGTTGCGAGTGTTCGAACTGCGCCGGCGCCCGGCCGAGACGATCAGTGGAAAACTGCCGGGCAATGACGTCGGCCTCCAGCCATCCTTCCTGCTCGAAATGATGCCCCAGCCTGGCCAGATAATTCACCACAGCCTCTGGGAAGAAGCCGCTCTCGCGCAACTCCTCGACGCTACGGCTACCGGTGCGCTTGGACAGCGGGCTGCCATCCTCCCCTACCAGCATCGAAGTATGGCCGTAGCGCGGAATCGGAAGTTCCAACGCTTCCAGCAACAGAATCTGGCGCGGGGTATTGGTCAGATGGTCCTCTCCGCGCAGCACATCGGTGATCTGCATCAGCGCATCGTCCACCGCGTTACTGAAAAAAACGCCGGCGTGCTGTCCGACCGGCGAACAATGAAATCAGCGATATCGTCGGCGCGAAAAGACTGCCGCCCCCGCACAAGGTCGACGAATTCCACCATGCGTCCCGCCGGAACACGGAAACGCAAACTGGCGGACAGCCCCTGATCGACATTGCGTTGCACTTGCTCGGGACTGAGGCTGGCGCAGGTGCCGGCGTACCGGGGCGGCCGCCCGGCAGCGAGCTGCGCTTTGCGCGACAGTGCCAATTCCTGCTGCGTGCAAAAACACGGATAGGCTTGGCTGCTTTGCTGCAGGTGATCGAAATAGCGGGCATAAATCGCCGCACGCTGGGACTGACGGTAAGGCCCATGGCCGGCCTCGTGTCCTGGACCCTCGTCCCATGCCAACCCGAGCCAGTGCAGATCCTCCTGCATACCGGCTTCGAACGCCTGCGCGCTACGTTCCAGATCGGTGTCTTCGAAGCGCAGCAGAAATGTGCCGCCCTGCTGCCGGGCATACAACCAATTGAACAGCGCGGTGCGCACGTTGCCCAGGTGCAGCCGGCCCGTGGGACTGGGAGCGAAGCGGGTTTTGAGGGAAGTTGCCATAAGCCGGCAATGGTAACGGAAAGGCGATACGGCCACCAAGCGCGCTTTGTCGGGGCTGGGCAAACCCGATATCATGGGCGGCGCAATTCCTCACCGAGGTGTCCGATGCGTATTCTGAGTCTGGTCATCGTGACCGCTGTACTGATTGCGGCCACTGTCGCGCTGTCTCATTTGCAAGAGCCGGGAGCCGAAGAAAACCCTACCCCATCCGCAGAGAAAGGAAACGCCATGATCGTCGATATGCAGACCAGCGAAGGCAACATCGTCATCGAACTCTATCCTGACAAGGCACCGGAAACCGTTGCCAACTTTGTGCAATACGCCCGCGACGGGTTCTACGACGGCACCATTTTCCACCGCGTGATTCCGGGCTTCATGATTCAGGGCGGCGGCTTCGAGCCCGACATGAGCCAAAAGCCGGCCCGCGCGCCGATCAAGAACGAAGCGGACAACGGCCTGAAAAACGACGCCGGCACGCTCGCCATGGCACGTACGCCGGACCCGAATTCGGCCAGCTCACAGTTCTTCATCAATGCCAAGGACAACGGATTCCTGAACTATTCCAATCCGACGCCGCAAGGCTGGGGCTATTGCGTATTCGGCAAAGTCACCGAAGGCATGGACGTGGTGCAGAAAATCGAACAGGTCAAAACCACCAATCGCGCCGGCCATCAGGACGTGCCGGAGGAACCGGTGGTGATCGAAAAGGTCACGGTGCGCGACGAAAACTGAATGGCGTCCGGGAATACGTGAGCGCACCAGACGTGAGCGCGGCGGAGACACTGTTCATCTCCGATCTGCACCTGGACCCGAGCAGGCCGGAAATTACCGAGTTGTTCATGGCTTTCCTGCAACGCGCGCGGGGAGCCGACGGGCTGTACATACTCGGTGATCTGTTCGAGGCATGGATCGGCGACGACGATGATGCCGCCATCGCCGATACCGTGCGCACGGGGCTGCAATCGTTGACAGCCGGCGGCGTCCCGGTGTACCTGATGCACGGCAACCGCGATTTCCTGCTCGGCGAAACATTCCAGCAGCAGTCGGGTTGCCGGCTTCTGGTCGATCCCACCGTGATCGATCTGTACGGTGAACGCACGCTACTGATGCACGGCGACCTGCTGTGCACCGACGATATCGACTATCAGCGCTTTCGCGCCAAGGTCCATGACCCGGCATGGCAGCAGGCAGTGCTGGCAAAGCCGTTGCCGGAACGCCGGGAAATGGCGGCGACATTGCGGGGTGAGAGTCAGCAAGCCAACGTCGGCAAGCAGACGGAACTGATGGACGTAAACCCGGGTAGCGTCGAGAACACCATGCGCGAGCACGGCGTGCGGCGGCTCATTCACGGCCACACACACCGGCCGGCGATTCACGACTTCGTGTTGGATGGCGCGCCTGCGCGCCGCATCGTACTCGGCGATTGGTACGACCAGGGCAGCATGCTGCGATGCAGCCCACAGGGATGCGAGTTGATCACCCTGCCTGCCGACCAGACCGGCTGTTGAGTTCGTTCGATTATGCCTGGGGCGCCGCCGCGGGTGCTCCGCCCACGCCCATGCGGCGGTAATCCTCCGGTAGCGTGAACAACTGCGGATCCACCTTCATCTCCCGATCGTAATCCACGAGCGCACGCGTATTGCCGTCCGCGTCCCATTGCTGAATCGGAAATCCGTACTGCAGATGCCTTACCGGGGCGTAGATATGGTAAGCGACGAAACAGGGATCCAGCATTTCCTTGGGCGTTTTCGGTAGATCTTCGGCGTGCTGGCCGGCCAATGCACGCTGGAACTCGCGCAACGCTTCCGCGCCGTCAGGCAGGAAGTCGGGCACGGTCATGATTCTGGAACAGGTCTTGTCGTTGACCGTCAGGGTGTACTCGACCGGCTGCGTATCACCTACCGAAGGCGCGTCCGGATGCTCGGTTCTTTTCGCGTCCATCTCCAGTTTGATCGGCGGCTCGCCTTCAACCGGCTTGGAGTGAACTACCAGGATCGTGCGGTTGCCGTGGCTCACGCTATAAATGGTCTGGAGCTGGCGATCGAACAGGACATAGTCGCTATCGGCGACTCCGTCATCCATGCGGACAAAATTCTCGTTGATCAAAACCCGGGTCTGATAAGGGTCGATACCGGGCTCCTGATCCTGAAACATCAGCATCAGCTCGCCGGCAGGCTTTTCGGCCTCAGCGCCCGGTTGACATCCCGATAGAGCCAGCAGCAGTCCAGCAGCCGCGAGGAACGCCGCGGACAGCCGTTGCAATACAGTAATGGTGTTCAATTCGATCCTGCCTGACGCTTTAGATCGCGGATCTCGGCTTCACTGAACCCAGCCTCGATGCGCGCCGCTTCGTGAAACGGACCCTTCACGGATCCTTGCATGTATTCAGTCAATAAATTTTGGAATGTGTCCTCGGCAACGAGGCCGCGCTGTTCACAAAAGTAGCGGAACCAGCGACTGCCAATGGCGACGTGACCAATTTCGTCTCGAAGGATCACCTCCAGGATGGCAACAGTACGGTCATCCCCCACCTTGCGCAAGCGTGCCATCATCCCCGGCGTCACGTCCAGACCGCGCGCCTCCAACACCCGCGGCACCAGCGCCATGCGCACCAGCACGTCGTGATCGGTCTTACAGGCCATTTCCCAAAGACCGTTGTGGGCCGGAAAATCACCATAAACATGGCCCAACTCTGCAAGCCTTTGCTGCAGCAAGCGAAAGTGCGACGCTTCTTCGTCTGCCACCCGAACCCAGTCGTCGTAATAGGGTCCAGGCAGATTCGGGAAGCGGTACACCGCGTCCCACGCCAGATTGATGGCGTTGAACTCGATGTGGGCCAACGCGTGCACCAGGCAAGCTCGCCCTTCCGCGCTGCCAAGGCCCCGCTTTTTCAATGCTTTGGGGCTCACCAGCTCGGGTTTCAGCGGCCTGCCGGGGGTGCGGATACGCTCGGCTTCGAGGCTGGCACGGCACGCCAGCCGACCTTCACGCCACGCTTGTGCAACGTCGTGGCTCAGCAGTCGCTTGTGGTCCGGATCACGGGTGTCGATACAGGCACGCGCCGCGCGCTGAAGATCATCTGCATGAAGAACGGAAGTCATTGCACCAGTGTACCAAGGGCCGCCATGGCGCAGCGAAACCGCTAACCGAAACGGCCGCCGATCATAATATCCATGACGTTGGTGCCAGTGGGTCCGGTCTGGATCAGATCGCCGGCCGCCTCCAGGAGGCGTCCTGCATCCGCGGCGGCAAGACACGCGCGCGGATCCACACCCTCGCCGCTGCCGCGCGCGACGGTGGCGCCGTCGACCAGCGCGCCGGCATCTTCCCCGGGGCCGTCGGTGCCATCAGTGCCGGCAGCCAACAATGCCCAATTCCGCTGTCCGGGCAACTCCAGGGCGGCACACAGCGCAAGCGCCTGACATCGTCCGCCCCGCCCCGGCCGGTCGGGTAAACGAACGGTGGTCTCGCCACCCCACAGGTGCAGGCCGGCCGGGGCTCGGCGCAAATGCTGCGCCATCCGCTTCCCGACCGTACAAGCATCGTCGTCCTGGAACTCCGGCGAACGCCGCACCGGATAGCCGAGCGCGACGCCGCGCGCCGCAGCGGCTGCGAGGGCCTGATCCAAAGTCGCGATCACCTTCACTTGCAGACGCGGACTCGAGCCCGCACCCGGCAACGCTGCCGTTGCCTGGCGCAAAATAGCCATCAACCAGTCGGGCAGGTGTTGCGCGCGCAACTGCCCCGTGTCACCCGACATCAGCAACCCCGAGCCGATCACCCGCGGGTCATCGCCACGCACGTCGGAAATCATCAACCCCAACGCATCCCGTTCACCGAGGCGGGCGGCCAACCGACCCGCCTTGATCGCAGACACCCCTTGGCGCACGGCATTCATTTGCGCAATATCGAGACCGCTGCCGAGCAGCCAGTCGTTGATGCGGATCAGGGTCGGCAAATCTACACCGGGCGGCAGCACTTCCACCAGGCTGGATGCGCCGCCGGAAACCAGAAGTAGGAATCCGGCTGTTGCCGGTGCTTGGTCCAGAAACGCCACCAGAGCGCGTCCGGCCTGCAGACTGCGCCGGTCCGGGATCGGATGGGATGATTCGATGCAGGTGAAACGCCGGTCGCACAGCAGTGCCGATTCGATGTGGCCGGTTTTCGAAATCACCAAGCCGCGCACAATGGCGGATCCCCACGCATCGATCGCGCCGCGGGCCATGGCGGACGCGGCCTTGCCGACCGCGACCACGTGCAGACCGGACGGCGCGGGGCGCTCGGCCAGGTACGCAGACACGCACCGTCGGCCATCCACCGCAGCGATAGCGGCGCGATAACATTCGAGCATATCCCGCCGCATTCGAGTCAAAGCTTCGCTGGTCTGGTCCACGGTTCGATACGCTAGCACGGCCCGGACGGCAAACGAACTGCAGGCGGGCGAAAAAACCGACGCCACGCGACATCCCTGTGGGCAGCACTTCCATCGAATCAAAACGTGGAACCCTGGTTGCCGGTTTCGGGAGTCTGAACAGTCGCCGCAGGCCGCGGCGGACTCCAAGCCGCGTTACCTGCAGCCGCAGGTTGACGCCACCTCGACCCAAGACAAACCCATCACCGTCGACGCTGCGCACCTTGCACATTGGGCGCACCCTGGCCCTTGCGAGGCTTCTTGAAGGTCCGCACCGCAGCACGTAAACTGACCCAAAAATAACCGATAGACATGGATTTACGGCGGACCGCAAGGGGCGCAATTGCAAGCCCGCCGAAACTCTTTTCCCCATCACCGACTGCGCAAGAGTACAAGCAATGACCACGACGCGCCGCATGCAAACCGGCTTTACCCTGATCGAGATCATGGTGGTAATCGTAATTCTCGGCATCCTCGCCGCCATTGTGGTACCCCGCATCATGGACCGCCCCGAACAGGCGCGAATCGTCAAAGCGAAGCAGGACATTCGAACCCTGGAAACTATGTTGCAGGCTTACAAACTCGATAACTTCCAGTATCCCAGCACGGAACAAGGCCTCGAGGCGCTGGTAAAGAAGCCAACCGGTTTGCCGGAGGCCAAGAACTGGAAGTCCGGCGGTTACCTGCAACGGCTGCCGAATGATCCATGGGGCAATCCCTATCAATACTTGCGACCCGGCCAGCATGGCGATTTCGACCTCTATTCGCTCGGACCCGATCCGCAGACGAGCACCGACGACATCGCCAATTGGGAGTTGAACTGACGCCGCGATGAACAGACCAGCACATGGTCCGCGCGCCGCAGGGTTCACGCTGTTGGAACTCATGGTGGTGCTGGTGGTGATCGGGATCATGTTGGGATTTGCGGTGGCGGCATTGCGCGGTCCGGACGACAAGGACCGCTTGCAACAGGAGGCCCTGCGTCTGCGCGCGTTGATGAACCTCGCCTCGGAGGAAGCCGTGGTCCAGGCCCGGACGTATGGGGTACGCCTGAACGAGGGCGGCTACGAGTTCGTGGTTCACGGTCCGGACGGCTGGCACCCACTCCAGGAAAAGCCATTGCAAACTCGCGTGCTGCCCCAGGGCATCGAATGGGCACGCGGGACGCACCGCAAAGGCTCCGCACGGACGCCTCAGGTCATGCTGTTCTCGGACGGCACTTTTACGCCTTTCAATCTGGAACTGCGCAGTCAGGCAATGGACATTCGCCAGCGCCTGCAAGGGACGGACAGTGGCGAGTTGCTACTGCAGACTCCGTAGCACCGCGATCCGCGCCGGCGGCTTCACCCTGCTGGAAGTCCTGGTGGCGCTGGCGGTGGTCGCGATCGCCTTGGGCGCCCTGGTAACCGCAGCCGGCATGCAGACCCGCAACGATGCCTATCTGCAGGACAAGACTTTCGCCCACTGGGTCGCCATGAACCGCGCCGCGGAAATGCAATTGGACGGAAACGCCATTCGCGTCGGCGAGACTTCCGGCAGCGAACAAATGGCGCAACGGACCTGGTTCTGGAAAAGCGTGCTCGCGACCACGGAAGATCCCAATGTGGCACGCGCGACGATCGAAGTGCGCGCCGCTCCCAAAGATGATCGGCCGTTGTTCACGTTGGTCGCGTTTGTTTATCGATCCGGACAAAAGCCGTGATCGATCGGGGCACCACCAAGGCGGATACCGCACACGGCTTCACGCTGCTGGAATTGCTGGTGGCGCTGGCGATCTTCGCTCTGCTTTCGGCGCTCGGTTACACCGGGCTGCAATCGTTGCTGCGTACGCAAGCGGCAACATCGGAACGCAGTCGGGATTTTGCCCAGCTTACCCGTGCCCTGGTGCTGTTGCAGAATGACGTCGAGCAAGCGTTGGCCCGGCCAATACGTGACAACCAGGGCGACGCCGTCGTACCCCTGTTGGCGGACGCGGGCACGAACCCGACATTGGAGTTGACCCGCGAAGGCTGGCTGAATCTCAGCCTGGGCGAAACACCGATGCTGCAGCGAATCGGTTATCGCATCGACGGTGAACGGTTGATCAGACGTAGTTGGCCGGTTCTGGACCGGGCGCCGGATACTACGCCGCGGGAAACGGTGGCGCTGGAAAACGTAAAGAGCATGAGGTTGCGTTTTCTCGATACCAACGGCAGCTGGCAACCCAGTTGGCCGCCTGCCGCTGCGCAACAGACGCTGCCGCGAGCAATTGAACTGCGCCTGGAGTTGGGCAACTGGGGCTCTATCCGGCGACTGTTCCGGGTGCCCGGCGCATGATGCAGAGCAAACGTCAACGCGGCGTGGCATTGCTCACCGCATTGTTGATCGTCGCTCTGGCAGCGGTGGCCGCGGCAGCCATCAGTCGGGACCAGTATCTGGACCTGCACCGAGTGCAGAATCTGCTCTACGCCGATCAGGCCTATGAACACGCCCTGGGCGTAGAAGACTGGGGTCGCGGCGTTTTGCTGAGGGACTTGCAGCACGACCAGTCCACCAATGCGCAAATGGATGCCCCCGGCGAAGCATGGAGCGTTCCGCTACCCTCGACCGCAGTGGAAGGCGGATCGGTACAGGGGCGGATCGAAGACATGCAAGGACGATTCAACCTGAACAACCTGGTCGCCGTGCCGACCTCGCAAGGCGAGGCCAGTGAGCTGCAGCTCGCCTATTTGCAGCGCTTGTTGCTGGTTCTCGAACTCGATCCCGCATTGGCGCAAGCCATAGCCGATTGGCTGGATACCGACGTGGATGCGCGTTATCCCGACGGCGCCGAAGACCTGACTTACATGCGCGCCAGCCCGCCCTACCGCAGTGGAAACACGCCGATGGGCGATGTCAGCGAACTGTTGCTCGTGCAGGGGATTACGCCGAAGATCTATGCGCGGCTCGCTCCCTACGTGACCGCCTTACCGAATCCCACTCGGATCAACGTCAACACGGCACCCGCTCCCGTACTGCTGGCCTTGTCGGCCGACATCGACGATCATATGGTTGAAACGGTCATGACGGCGCGTGCTGCCGGCGGCTTTGCCGATGTCCCGGCTTTTTTCGCCGCCACCGGCCTGGGACCGGAAACCGCCGGCGCTGACGGCCCCGCTTCAGGCAAAGTCGCGGTCGAGCCGACCAACGCCAAGTCGGTACCGGCAGCAGACTCGCCCGTCGAGCAGATTGCGCAACTGATCGGCGTCAGAAGCGATTTCTTCATGGTACATGCGCAAACACAGGTCGATCGCATTCAAGTGCAACTCAACAGTTTGATCGCCCGCGGAGCGATCAACGGACCGCAGGTTATCGCCAGAACTCGGGTTCCCTACTGATTATGAGTGGAACGCTTTTCATCTACCTGTCTACCCAGCCCCATGAAACCGTGCGTTGGCTGCACACGCCGCATGTTGGCAGGCCTGATGCGTCGACATCCGCGAACACCGGTTCGTTGGCGGACGCGGCAGCCGCAGCCACCGGCGCACGAGTGGTCGTGCTTGCGCCCGCTTCGGAGATGATCTTGTTGCACGCCCAAGTTCCCAGCCGCAATCGAGCGCGGACGTTGCAGGCATTGCCATATGCCTTGGAGGAACAACTGGCCGAGGACGTGGAGCGAATGCACTTTGCGGCTGGCCAGGAGGATGATCACGGTATCGCAGTCGCCGCTGTGGCGAAGGCGAAACTCGACGCATGGCTGTCGATGCTGCGCGCAGTCGGCATTGACGCCGATGCCGTAGTACCCGACGTGACTGCGGTTCCTTGGCAGCAAGGGCAATGGAGCGTTGTAGTCGACGGCGAGCGCTGCCTGGTAAATACCGGCGCCACTTCGGGCTGGGCGGCTGACAGGGAAAATCTGCCGACCTTGTTGCGCATCGCCTTGGGCAAAGCGCCGCCGCCCGAACAGATTGCGCTGTACGGCGCGCGGGACGACACACGGATATCGGGCCTGGACTCGCTCGCAGTGCCGTTTCAGTGGCACTCCTACGCTGGCGACGCGCTCGCGCTGCTGGCCGGGCACTACCGCCCGGAGTCATCCATCAACCTGCTGCAAGGCGCTTATCGAAAACTCAGTGAGACCGCGAACAGCGGACGACGCTGGCGTTGGGTCGCGGCCCTGGGCGCTATTCTGGTCGCGGTCCACCTCGGTACTTTGTTTGCCGAGAGCCACCGCCTTGCACAGCGCACAGCGCGCACTGCACAGCAGATCGACGACCTGTTCCGTGCCGATTTCCCGGACATCAAGCGCATCGTCAACGCGAAGGCGCAGATGCAGCAGCAACTGGACGCACTTCGCAGCTCTGCGCGCGGCCCCAATGACAGCAACTTCCTGCAGTTGCTGCAATACGCCGGGCCGGCGCTGCACCAAACCGATCAGGTGACGTTGCGGCGATTGCATTATGCCGATCAGCGTCTGGATGTCGAACTCGGTGCCCGCGATTTTCAAACCCTGGACAAACTGAAGCACGAGTTGCTCAACAAGGGACTCGAGGTTGAAATCGATTCCGCCAGCGCGGAGGAGAAAGGCGTGGCCGGTCGCTTGCGCGTGCGCAGGGGTGCTTCATGAAGCAATGGTGGGACGCGCGAGAACCGCGCGAGCGCCGGGTCCTCGTCATCGGGGCGGTGATCGCTGCAGTTGCATTGCTGTATTCACTGCTCTGGCAACCACTGCAAAAGCGGATCGGACGACAACAAGCCGCGCTGGCGGAACAGCGACAAACGCTGCAATGGATGAGGCAATCGTCCAGCGAACTCGCGCGCCTGCGCGCCAAACGACAGCGACCGCAGTCTGCCGAATCCGACCGATCGCTGCTCGGCCTCCTGGAGAGCAGCGCCCGTGAACAAGGTCTGCGGGACCGGATCGCACGAATGGAGCCAGCTGGCGACGACCTGGTGCAAGTGAGTTTGCGAGACGTGAGCTTCGACCACGCCATTGCCTGGATCGCAACGCTCCATGGCCGCTATGGTATCGAAGTCGGCGAGTCCAGCTTCGCGGACGCGGGGAATGCGGATACCGTGAATGCGACGCTCACGCTGCGGCGTTGAAGAACGTGCGCGCGGCCGAAAACGCAACAGGCCCCAAAGGGCCCGTGCGTCGTTCGAAACTGCCCGGCGATGTTGGCCGGACGGTTATTTTCGATGCAAACCCGGCGGAGTGCGCCCGGTGAATCGAATCCAGCCGCTCGCCGCCGCACGACGTGCCACCATCCCGGCCAGTGCGCCGACCATTCCCGACGCCGCAGTCCACGCAGCCGCCTGAATCCAGGAGGTTTCCGGATCCGCGGGATTAAGCGGCGGATCATCGCCGTGGCGGTGCCGCCAGCCCGCGCGCATCGCGGCACGGGTCGCCAGCGTCGCGGCAATCGCCGCGCCAGCGCCGATGGCAATCCAGAGCGTATCGTCGGAAGGACGCTTCATGTTCGGGGCCTCTGTAGTTCGATTGCACCGTCAGTGCATGACCCCAACATAGTTGAACGCCGCAGCAGAGCAAGCGCCCGACTCCACGATCGGTCAAAACATCACGGCGTCCTGCCGGCGGCGATCTTCGCCCTTGCGCCGCTCGGCGCCGACTGCGACCAGGACCGCCAAAGCAATGTAGTTGGCAAGATTGGTGATGACGTTTTCGAATTGATTCAACTCGTCGCCGTCGGCAGTGAACACTGTGATTGAAGAGCCGCACTTATCCATGGTGATCGTCACTTCGTAGCCCGGTCGGCGCAACTGCAAGGCAACCCTCATCGCGGCGCCGAGGTTGGTCGAACAATGCGATATCTCGTTGTCCGCATTGGGCTGTTCGCCGTCTTCCATCAGTGCATGGGGAACGCTGCCGTCCCAGACTACGCGAAGCCCCATTACATGCTCGGCGATCTTCGCATCGGCCTCCCGTTCCCCGCGCTGGCTTCTACTCCGCTGGGTGTGACGGAGCCAGCGCCGCGGCTCCTCTCAAGAATTCTCTGCGATGAATAGGATTCGGGAGCCCTGTAACCGTGCGAGTGGCTTTCTTTTCGTGATTCGACGTTCGAGCTTTGCCCCGTTGGCGTTTG
The DNA here is from genome assembly GCA_963762165.1 of uncultured Gammaproteobacteria bacterium. Lineage (GTDB taxonomy): Bacteria > Pseudomonadota > Gammaproteobacteria > JASBUN01 > JASBUN01 > CAVXJN01. The sequence goes on along the minus strand of CAVXJN010000003.1, from coordinate 1,799,478 downwards.
CCAATTCTTAATTGGTAAATGAATCCTACTGCCGCGGCCCATTAGCCCGGGGCCAGACTACGAAATCATGCCGAATCATCTGGATTGTGTCGGCGTTCTCACTGCAGTGCATGTACGCTCTGCCGCGCCGGAGCTCTTTTAATCTGCGTTAACGACAACCATAACCGGGAGCACTACCATGCACTCGGCTTGGGTCTCTGCGGATTGCGCATCGGTTACTTCGCAGTCCGCCAACTGTCGAACGATCCGGAATGAATAGTCTGAGTACAACTCAACACGACTTCGTGATCATGGCGCTTTCACGGCGGCGCGAAGTCCTTGTCGCTGCAAGTGAGGCAGTCAAAAATACCGATTCACAACTCGAGGCTCTCTCCGCAGTGTCCGGAATTGACGGCGCTACACATGTAGCGCCCATAATGCTGCTCGATACCGAGATCATTGATACACAAAACGATGCCGCGATCATACTACGCCATCTGGCCGGCTTCGCAGGCGCGCTTGAGCCGGTCCTCATACTGATCGACCACACGGAGATCGCCCGGCCACTACGGCGCCACGCACTGCGTATCCTGTCGCTACCGCTGCAAGAACACGCATTAACCGAAGCTTTGGAAGCGGCGCAACACTCGCTTACCAAGAGTTGGCATTCGTATACGCGGCTGAAGGAAGCCGAGCTTGCATTGGATCAACGCGACGAGTTTCTTGCCACTCTCGCTCACGAGGTCCGCAATCCATTGGCCGTCATTCAAAACGTCGCCGATACGTTGTTGCTGGGCAACGCGCGGATTTCGGACGTTCCGGCACTACTCTCGCGGCAGGTAACCCATCTCGCCCGCCTCCTGGATTCGCTTTACAAATTCATGTACCTCCACACCGAAGATGTCGACGCGCAGCGAGAGCCGTTGCAGCTCGACGAAATCGTTGCCCACGCTCTGGAGATGGTCGATGCATCGCTGCGTAGCCGTAATCAATCGGTGCGCGTTCATTCGGATGAGCCGCTGTCAGTATGGGGTGACCGCGCGCAGATCACACAAATCGTGTCCAACATTCTCGACAACGCAATCAAGTATTCCGAAGAGGGACAAGACATCGAACTGACTTTATACTCGGAAGGCACCTTCGCGGTGATCGATGTGGAGGATTCCGGAGAGGGTATCGATGCCGAAGACATCTCGAGGGTTTTCTTGCCGTTCGTGCAACGCGCTTCAAACTCGAGCAAAGCACGGGCCGGCCTGGGTTTGGGGTTGGCTATCGTGCAGCGTTTGGTCGTGCTACACGGAGGCAGCATCAGCGTCCGGAGCGAAGGGCGCGGCCACGGTAGCCGATTCGAGATTCGCCTGCCGCGGGTTCAGTCGTGATTCCGACCGCAGTTTGGAATGGGGTTTCGAAGAAGCCACGCTCACTGGGCCAACGCGATGGCCGAATCCGGCCACAGTTGTGCAGATGTGCGGTTACGCATAAAGGCACATGCCGAACCCAACTCCAACACCGCACGCACTCCGCTGATGTTCACCACCAGATCGTGGGTTCCACGCTTGGTGACGACGCCGTCCGCGGCGAGGCGACTTAACGTCCGGCTCACATGGACATGGGTCATTCCCAGCGTATCTGCCAGGTGCTGCTGGGTGCCCGGAAACCTGAATAACCCGGTGTTCATCTGACCGATCAATCCCAACCGGGTTCCCAACTCCTGCAGCAGATAGGCGAGTCGCTCATAGGCACTGAACCGGCCCAGGGCAAACACATGGGCGCGAGTGCTCGCCTGTTCGTACGCGGATTGCCACCACAAGGCAGTCGACAGTTTGGGCGCGCGATGAACCAATGCGTAAACGTCGCGTGCACTGATGTACGTCGCCCGCACCGGCGTAATCGCGGTCACCGACGCGTGGGCCCGGTCTTCCACAAATGCACTCGGATCGCAAAAATCGCCCGGCAACACGAAACCCAATATCTGCCTGCGTCCGTCGCTGAGGGTGCGATGACGGATGGCCCAGCCGTCTTCCAGCAGGACCGCCCGGGACATACGCTCACCGTATGCGACCAAATCGGCACCGCACGCGATGGCGCGATGGCCGTTCCCCGGAAACGTCAGCAGATTGGCCTCCGTGTCCGAGAGATCCATAAACGATCGCAACTTTCTGATCAGGGGGTGCATGACTTGTCCTTTCCACTGCGCAGCTACCTTGCTGCTCCCAGTATCCAAGTTAGTCCTGTGCTTTTAGCGCGCTATTCACAAGCCGCCCCCACTGTTATATCCGCTTCATATTTCTATATTTTATAGACGTCTCCGATCGCAGACAGTTATGTAGCCGGCAACGGCTGGGCCTTGACGATCACGGCCATCGCGTAGGCGGTACCCTGAAACATCAGATCGGGGGCAAACGCGGTTCAAGTCGCGAATGTTTCCTCGAAAGGTCGATGCAGCCCATCGTTTTGCACGCCGGCGAGACGGAAGCGCAGAGGAACGGCGTGCGGGGGAATAGAGCCTCGGAGTGCAGCCCAAGCCCGATAGCTGCATAGCTGCGGAACAAGAGCACACGTCCCTGTGTGCCTTGCTTGACCGGTTTCCTATCCGGGGCGGCGACCCGGTGGGGTTGTTCCGCGAAAGATCTTCCGTGTCAAATATGTTATCTGAAATCCATCACTTGTAGGAATCTCCCTGCCCGGTCTAGGCTACGTCCTACAAGTGCACCGCCATTGCGGCCTTGCTAGCGGTAGACGCCCCCCACCGTTACAAGACGGTCACTCGGGTTCGCGCCGTACCCATCACCTCCAACGTAATCCAGTGCAAATACTCTACGGTAATCTCATACACCCCGGCCTTTGTGGGCTCGAAGATACAGTCATACCGCTCCGCGGAATGGGCCTCCAACTCGGTGACCTGGATCGCGGCCGGTAACGCACGACCATCGGATGACACGACAGTTGCCGTGAGCCCACCGAAATGGATGCGTTGCGGATGGTAGCCAGCATGGATATAGCGAGCGAGCAAGCGCTGGCCGCGGTTCATGGTCACCGCCACCCCGGGTGCCGTTAAAGCCGATTGCGCACCGTCGACGCCGGTGATGACGAAGTAGTCGGGATAGTGATCGTTCAAACCGACATCGGCACCGCAGGTTCCAGCATCCCACGGCAGGTTGTGCCAGGAGGCGTCGATGTCGTCGCACGCCCAAACCACTTCCAGGTCGTACGCCGGACCGTTGTTGAAAACCCGGCCGGGCCCCGTTGGCGGATCGACGATAATGGCGCCGTACATCCCCATTTCCGCATGCAGCACCGTATTCGTGTGGCAGTGATAGAAGTAGGTTCCGGCGTGCGCAGGTTTCCATTGATAGGTATAAACCCCGTCAACATCCCACGAGATGTGGCCGACACCGTCGTTTTGCCAAGCGGGCTCGATACCGTGGTGGTGAATGGTGTGCAACCACATGTCCCCCTGGACGGTCAGTTCGGTGTGTACGATCTGGCCTTCGCGCACGCGGATCAGCGGTGAGGGAAACTGACCACCGCCCATGCCACCGCCACCGCCACCGCCACCGCCACCGCCACCGCCACGCGGCGAGATCGCTGAAACCCCAGATCCTGACGCTGTTGCCATCGTCGAGGTTCAGCGTGCCGTTCATGTAAATGCCGCGCTTGAAGACCACGTCGGCGGTGACCAATCCCGGCGTGCTCGGCGCTCCCGGATAGACGTAGCAGGCGCCGCCGCCCATACCACCGCCACCGCCACCGGTCATAGTGCTCTGTTTCATTTTCATACCCCCTTATTCGAAATGAATGTCGGTCATGGCGCCGAACATGTAATAACCGCCGTTGGATGTCTGCGTCTGCTCGTTATGCAAATGCATCGGGTACATGCCGGTAGTGACTGGGGGGTAAGCGTCGGGTGGAGCTTCGAAGGGATAAATGAAATCAACTTTGCCCATGTTGTTGCGCAAATAAATGATGTCTTTCTTCCACACGTGCGGGCGTATCACGCCGCGGTCGGTGAGCCACTCCATGTGGTTGGCGTGGGTGTGGATGGCACTGGCACCCATGCCGGCGTTGAGCGCGCGCACCAGGGTTCGGTCGCCAATGGAACCGAACAGTGCGGTATCGCGATTGGCCATGGAGTCAATGCTGGGATCGCCCGACCCCGGAGCGCCGGGCGGCCGCGAACTGAGACCGTTGATGGTGAAATAACGCGGCTTGTAGGTACTGCTGGGTGTGGCGCCGGTGCGAACCGCCTCGTTCCAGGCGGGATCGCAGTCGTTGAACACCCAGAACAACTGTTGCACGAAAGTGGGACTTCCCGCGTACAGCTCGTTGGCACTACCTGCGGGCATGACCGCGAGGCCGCCGTGCAAGCCGGTGACCCGATTATAGGGCGCATTCAACTTGTCGTAATAGAGATAACTGCCGGGTGTACCGGCAACGAACTCCAACGTCTGACTCGCACCGCCGGCGATCACGCCGCTGTCCACCACGCCATCGATGGCAAAGCTGTGACTGCTCGACAACGTGTTGTGAATGGTAATGCGAACGGTATCGCCTTCCTGCACGATCAGCGATTCACCGGGCACCCGCAGGGTGCCACTGCTATCACTGAAACCGCGGAAGTAGACATTTACCCCATCCGGCTGGGTGACGTAACCGTCGTTGATGTAGAAGGTCTTACTGACGATGGCCGCGCTTGCCCGGGGAATCCAGGTGAGCAAGCCGCTTGCGCCCAAAGCCGTCCCGACCAGGCCGGCGGAACCGACCCGTAGAAAGTCTCGTCGCTTCACGATTATCTCCTCCAATGGCTCTTTATTGTTTTTTGAACCTGCAAAACGAGTATCTGCGAATATTCCGGTGAAACGAACAAGGTTTCTCGCATATAGTTATATATGGAACTGTCCAATCCCCCCTGCATCGGAATGTTCGCAGTGCGGTGGAGAAGCACGTTCAACGACTTAAGAGAGCCCTTGCATATCCCTTTTAGAATGGTCGTCCGGTCACTATCGCTTTTTGGAAACAATTGGAAACAAAAAACGCAACGGACGGTACCTCCATCAGCGGAGTTGCGCGCTCCGCTGGTTGATCGCACGCGCTCCTCTTGCTCCATTCGTCCGACTTGAGGCAATATCCGCGAACAATTAGCCTTACGAAATATTAGCCCATGCCCCGTTCGCAAGCCCCGCCCCCTGCTCCGGCTGCGACCGCCGCGAAAACGGTGCTCGAAGTCGTACCGTTGATCATGCGCCAGATCCGTTGCGAGATGCGGGCGCACGGTCACGGAATCTCGGTACCGCAATTTCGCACGCTTTTGTTCGTCGACCGCAATCCCGGCTGCTCCCTGGCGGCGGCTGCAGAGCATCTCGGCATCACCCCGGCCACCGCTTCGGCAACGGTGGACCGGCTGGTACGCCAAGGCCTGATGGAACGCGAGCCAGCGCGTAGCGAACGCCGGCGTGTACAGCTCAATTTAACCGCCGACGGCCAGGAGCTGGTGCACGCGGCCCGCGGCAGTACACAAGCACGTCTCGCCGAACGCTTGAGCGTTCTCGACGGCGCCGATCTGACGCGGCTCGAAACGGCGCTTGCTCTGCTACGCGTCGCACTCGGGGAACCGTGTGCCGATCACGCGGTCAGACTGCAATCCGACGATCTCGCGGCGAACGACCGTCCTCGGAGCGGCAATGCGAAATAGAATTTTTCTGGTGTTTATCCTGGCCGCGATTCTCGCGGGCGGTTGGTTCGTGCTACATCAACAGCCCTCGAGCCAAGCTGCGCGCGGTGCGAAGAAGAATACGCCGGTGCAGGTCGACGTCGCCACCGTGCAGCAAAAAGCCATCCCCTATCTCTGGCACACGGTGGGTCAGGTGGAGCCGTCCCACGCGGTTGCGGTGCGTCCGCAGGTGACGGGCAACCTGCAGGAGGTCGCCTTCAACGAAGGTCAGCGCGTGCAGCGCGGCCAGTTGCTATTTCGGATCGACTCGGCGTCCTACGTCGCCGCCGTGGATCAGGCCAAGGCCCAACTGGCGAAAGACCAGGCCGTGTTGGCCAATGCGCGCTGGCAAGCCGAGCGGCAAAAGAACCTGCAGGGCAAAAGCTATACCTCGGCGTTGGATTACGAAAACGCCAAGTCCCTGGTGGCGGAAACCGAAGCTGCAGTCGCCCTCGACCGCGCTTCGGTGCGGCAGGCGGAAATTCAACTCGGCTATTGCGAAATTCGCGCTCCCATTGACGGCTACACCGGCGCGTTGGCAGTCAAGCAAGGCAACTTGGTCGAGGCCTCCCAGGCCACACCGCTGGTCACTATCAATCAGATTCAGCCCGCGCTGGTGCGATTCTCGGCGCCCCAGTCGGAATTGGAAACCGTGCGTGCCAGTCAGCGTGCCGGCAACGACCTACAGGTACGGTTGCAGACCCGTGCCGGGAAACCGTTGCAGGGCGACATGGTCTTCATCGACAACAGTGCGGATTCCAAGACCGGGACGATCTTGTTGAAAGCCCGCTTCGCCAACGAGGACGCGGCACTGTGGCCAGGTACCTACGTCGAGCTGGATCTGATTTCCGGCGTTCAAGACGATGCCCGCGTAATTCCCGAAACGGCCCTGCAACAAGGCCAAAGCGGTCCATTCGTGTACCTGGTCGACAACGGCCATGTGAAGGTGCAGCCGGTGGTTGCGGGACGTCAGGTGGACAACGACGTGGTCATCGAGAAAGGCTTGGACGTCGGCGGCAAGGTGATCACCCGCGTTCCGCGCCGCCTGGAGGAAGGCAGCGCAGTCGAACCGCGCGCCGCGAAACGATGACCCCGTGCGATCTCGATTTTCCGTAACGCCTCCATCGGCTTGCGACTCGGCGCGGAGTAGCCGTCGATGAACTTCTCGGCGCTCTTCATTCGCCGCCCGGTCATGACCATCGTGCTGATGGCCGGCCTGGTCGCCTTCGGCCTGTTTGCCTACCGCGTGCTGCCGGTCAACGAACTGCCCAACGTCGACTTCCCCACCATCGTGGTCAGCGCCAATCTGCCGGGCGCCAGTCCGGAAACCATGGCCAACACCGTCGCCACGCCGCTGGAGCGCAGCTTCTCGGGCGTATCGGGAATCGATTCGATGGTTTCGAGCAGCACCACCGGCTCGACGCGTATCACATTGCAGTTTTCGCTGGCGCGGGACATCGATGCCGCTGCCCAGGACGTGCAAAACGCCATCGCCCAGACGCTGCGCCGACTGCCGCCGGAGATGACCGACCCGCCGACGCTGCGCAAGGTGAATCCGGCGGAGTCCGCCATCCTGTATGTTGCGCTCAGCTCCAAAACGCTGCCTTTGAGCCGTCTGGACGAATACGCCCAGACACGTATCGCCGACCGCCTGTCGATGCTCCCCGGCGTCGCCCAAGTGCTGGTATTCGGTTCGCAGAAATATGCGGTGCGGGTAGAGCTCGATCCCGTACGCATTGCAGGCGCGCGATCTCGCGCTCGCGGATGTCGCCGATGCGGTGTCGAACGCCAACTCCAACCTGCCCGCGGGAACATTGGAGGGCGCGCGCCGATCCTACACCGTGTCCACCGATGGCCAGCTCAACGCGCCGAGCCAATACGACGATCTGGTGATCAGCCAGCGCGACGGCGCGACCATTCATTTGCGTGACGTCGGCGTTGCCCGCGGCGGCGTAGAAAACGACAAGCAGATCACCACCTACAACGGCCATCCGGCGATCGTACTTGCGATCAAGCGTCAACCGGGCAGCAACACAGTGGAAGTGGTGCAGGCGGTTCGCAAATTACTGCCGGACATGCAGGCCCAGGCGCCCGGCGACACACGTTTCGATATCATCCACGACCGCGCCGAATTCGTGCACGAGTCCATCAACGACGTCACTTTCACGTTGAGCATGGCGGTGCTGCTGGTCCTGGTCGTGATCTGGATGTTTTTGCACAACTTGTCGGCCACCGTGATTACGGCACTGTCCCTGCCCACATCGCTGATCGGCACTTTCGCTGTGATGTACCTGTTGGGATTCAGCCTCGACAATCTCTCGTTGATGGCGCTCACCCTGGCCGTAGGGTTCGTGGTCGACGATGCCATCGTGGTGCAGGAAAACATCGTCCGTTACCTGGAACAGGGCATGAGTCGCCGCGAGGCCGCGCTCAAGGGCAGCGCCGAAATCGGTTTCACGGTGGTCAGCATGACGGTATCCCTGGTTGTGGTGTTCATTCCCATCTTGTTCATGGGCGGCATTCTCGGCCGGCTGTTCACGGAATTTGCCGCAACGCTCGGCATCGCCGTATCCATCTCCGGTTTCGTGGCGCTGACCCTGACGCCCATGGCCGCCAGCCGCTGGTTGCGTGCCCACAGGAACCCGACCGGCTTGTCAAAGTTGTTCGAGCGTGCATTCGAAGGCACTCGCAGCGCGTATTTGTGGTTGCTGCGCATCGCGGTCGATTACTGGCGCACCACGCTGGCCCTGTCGGCGCTGATCCTGGTGGCGACGGCTTGGCTGTTCGGCGCGGTGCCCAAAGGGTTCGTGCCTTCCGAGGACATCGGCTTGATCGTCGCCAGCACCCGCGCACCGGAAGGCGTGACTTTTGCCGAGCTCAAGGCACGCGAGGAACAGGCCGCGACAATCGTGCGCGCCAATCCCAATGTCGCCGGCGCCATGTCCAGTGCCGGCCAGGGTAACGGCGGCACTTCCGGCAGCAACATCGGTCGGTTGATCATTCGCCTCAAACCGCGCGACCAGCGGCATGACAATGCCGAGACCGTCATCCAGCAATTGCGCAAAGCGACGCGCAAAGTCCCGGACCTGGATGTGTTCTTCACCAATCCGCCCGCGATCCGCATCGGCGGCCACACCAGCAATAGCAGCTACGATTTTGTGCTGCAGGGCCAGGACTACGATGCGCTCGTCCAGGCAGCCGAGGATCTGAAACCGGCGCTGGAACGCATCCCCGGAGTTCAGGACGTCAACAGCGATCTCGAACTCAACAGCCCGCAGGTGGACGTGCACATCCGCCGCGAGCAGGCCGCGCGCCTGGGCGTATCGGTGGCCGCCATTCAGAAAACGCTCTACGACGCTTTCGGCGGCCGACAGGTCAGCACCATTTTCGGCGCCGCCGATACCTATCAAGTGCAACTGCAATTGGCACCGCGCTATCAACAGGACATCAATGCGCTGGGCGCGATCACGGTACGCAGCGATCAGGGCGTGTTGGTGCCGCTGGCGGCGGTCGCCACTATACAACCGGGAGTCGGACCATTGGCCGTTTCCCACTACGGGCAGTTGCCGGCAGTCACGCTGTCGTTCAATTTGGCGCCGGGCGCCTCCCTCGGCGCGATCACCGAGCAAATCGAAAAAACTGCCGCGAAAATGCTGCCGGGCGAGGTCACCGGTGTATTCGCGGGCAGTGCCCAGGCGTTTCAGGATTCCATGCAGAGCCTCCCGATTCTGTTGGCGTTCACGGTGGTCGTGATCTATATGGTGCTCGCCGTACTGTACGAGCACTTCGTCCATCCACTGACCATTCTCACCGCCCTGCCCTTGGCTGGGTTCGGTGCCCTGCTGGCGCTGTTGGTGTTCCATCAGGAGTTGAACGTATTCAGCTTCGCGGGCTTGATCCTGCTGGTGGGACTGGTGAAAAAAAACGGCATCATCATGATCGATTTCGCCCTCGAGGAACGGCGCAAGCGCGGCCTTGACGCAGCGGCCGCCATCATCGAGGCTTGCCGCATCCGTTTCCGGCCGATCATGATGACCACGTTGGCCGCCATACTGGGCACGCTGCCCATTGCCCTGGGCATCGGCTCCGGCGCCCAGTCCCGACAGACGCTCGGCATCGCCGTGGTCGGCGGCCTGCTGTTTTCACAGATGCTGACGCTGTTCGTGACCCCCGTGTTCTTCGTTGCCATGGAACATCTGTCGGCGCGCACCACCCGTCGGCGCGATGCCGAGCCGGCCCCGACGGTAGTGACCGATCCCCGCTTCGAGCGCGATTCGCGCCCGAGGCTGGTGGATCAGGTCGAAAACCGCTAACGCAATCCGCGTGCGGTTATCCGCCTGCTGCCTTCGCAGCCCATAAGCTTTACAATTGGGGCCCCGACACAACGAGCACTTCCGGCATGATTCCAATCCAACCCGGCATTTCGGCCCGAAATCCGACCCGCAGCATTCGCATCGGCTCCATCCGCATCGGCGGCGATGCGCCGATCGCGGTACAGAGCATGTGCGCCACCCACACCCGGGACGTGGACGCCACGGCCGAGCAAGTGGAGGCATTGCGCGCCGCGGGCGCCGACGTGATCCGAATCGCGGTGGACAGCAAGCATGATGTCGCGGCGCTGGCACGGATTCGTGCCGGCACCGAAGCCAACTTGTCGGTGGACCTGCAGGAGAATTACCGCCTAGTCGAGCAGGTCGCGCAGCATGTGGACAAGGTGCGCTACAACCCCGGGCACTTGTACCATCACGAACGAAAGCGCCCCTGGCAGGACAAGGTACGTTGGATCGCCGACATCGCCGGCAGCCATGGATGCGCCCTGCGCATTGGCGTCAACGCCGGATCGGTGGATCCAGCGCTTGCCGAAAAGTTCGAGGCATCCGATTCATTGTCGCCCATGCTGGCCAGCGCCATGGCCCATTGCGAACTACTGGACAGCATCGGCTTCCTCGACTTTTGTGTATCCCTCAAGGATTCCGACCCTGCCAAGGTGTTACAACTCAATCGCCGCTTTGCTGCCGAACGTCCCGATGTGCCGTTGCACCTGGGTGTAACCGAAGCGGGCATGCCCCCCGAAGCGATCACCAAAACGCGCCGCGCCCTCGAACCGCTGCTGCACCAAGGCATCGGCGATACCCTGCGAGTGTCATTGACACTACCCAACGCCCGCAAACACGAAGAAATCGCCGCCGGCCGACAAATTCTGGAGAATGTGCGTAGCGGCCAGATCATCACTGAAAAACCGCGGACGACACCGGCGTTGAACATCGTCAGTTGTCCCAGTTGTTCGCGGGTGGAAAACGAACAGTTCATCGAACTTGCACAAGACGTGCGCGAGCTGACCCGCTATGCCGCAAACCACGCGGTGACCATCGCAGTCATGGGCTGCCGCGTGAACGGACCCGGCGAAACCGATGATGCCGACATCGGCTTGTGGTGCGGTCCGCGCTACGTCAACCTGAAACGCAAAGGCGAACACCTCGGCGCCTATCCTTACAGCGAGATTCTGTCGCATGTGCGAGGGGAACTGGACCGGCTGATTGCCGCACGCGGCAGTCGGCAAGCGGACTGACGCGGTCAAATGGGCACAGCACTCGCGGTGCTGTGATTACAACCAGCGGCGGCGTTTGAAATAGGCATAGGTAAGCCCAACCGACGCTAACATCAACGACAAGGCGAACGGATAGCCGTAATGCCACTGTAGCTCGGGCATGGCGCGAAAGTTCATGCCGTAGATGCTGGCGATCAGCGTCGGCGGCAGCAATACCACCGCCGCCACCGAGAAAATCTTGATGATGCTGTTTTGCTCGATGTTGATCATGCCCAACGTGGCGTCGAGCAGGAAAGTGAGCTTGTTGGACAGAAACGACGCATGGTCGCCCAACGCCGCCGCGTCTCGGCGCAACATCTCCAACCGGCTGTCGAAATCCTCGGCGCTGTGATCCTCCACCGAATCCAGGAAACCGAATACCCGCACCATGGTCATCAGACTCTCGCGGGCACGGGAGGTAAGATCATTGCTGCGGCCGACCCTGCGCAACAGTTCATGAAAGGTATCGGGCCGCCGCCGACTCTCGGGACGGGCAAAAATCTGGGGCGAGAGCTCGTCCACTTCTCTGGCAATCGATTCCAGCAAATCAGCGATTCGATCGATGATCGCATCGAGGAGAATCAACAGCGTTCCCTCTCCATTGAGCGAAGACCCGGGGCGATGCCGTGAAAGTCGCTTCTCTACCTGACCGAACGGGTGCAGTTCTGCATAACGCACGGTGACCAGGCAAGTGCCGCTCGACAGAAACGTCACCGGCACGCTCTCCGGCTGTTCGGATTGCGAACCGGCGATGACCGTTGCGGTCATGTACAACCATTCGTCTCGCCGGTACAAGCGGCTGGATACTTCGATTTCCTGCATTTCGTCGCGAGTCGGCACATCGACACCCAGATACGATTCCACCTGCGCCTCCTCCTCGTTGGTCGGATCCACCAGATCGAACCAGACGATATGGGCAGGCAGCGCAGATCCGGGCGGCGTCTGAACCCGTTCGATCGCACCGTTGCGAGCGGTATAACAGTTCAACATGCGCAGACTCTCCTGCGTTTTCGAAGGCGCGGCCAGGACCGATTCGCTGGCGTTGGCGCTTTATGGTTGTAATCCATCAGCAACAGGAGCCTAGCTGGCGCCACCATCGAGTCAACCACGACGGCAGAACACCACAGGTAACGGTCGGCCGTGTCAGGACTCATTCCAGTCTGGGCGATCCGTTGGCCGGATTCGGCGGCGCCACGTCGGCGTTGCCCGCCATATCGACTGCCACCGCTTGGCGGCGGCGCTCGGTCTCGACATGCGGCAATAAAGCCGCCAGCAACCCGATCACGGGAAGGAACGAACACACTTGAAACAAGAAAGTGATACTGGTGGCATCAGCCAACTGGCCAAGCACGGCTGCGCCGATACCCCCCAGGCCGAACGCGAATCCGAAGAACAACCCCGCCACGGCGCCGATCCGCGCTGGTATCAGCTCCTGGGCGTATACCACGATCGCCGGAAACGCCGAAGCGAGTATGATCCCGATCGGCACGCTTAAAACTCCGGTCCAGAACAAGTTGGCGTAGGGCAACAGCAACGTGAACGGCAACACGCCCAGGATGGAAGCCCAGATCACCGCCTTGCGGCCGATGCGGTCGCCAATCGGTCCGCCGGTGACGGTACCCAACGCAACCGCGGCGAGAAATACGAACAGATGCAACTGCGCGTTCTGTACCGAAACGTGAAACTTACTGATCAGGTAAAAGATGTAATAGCTGGTCATGCTCGCCATATAGAAAAATTTTGAAAAAATCAGCGCGATCAAAATCAGAATGATGAACGTCACCCGGGCCCGCGGCAGTGCGGTATGCGCGGCACCATGTGCGCGCGAGCGCATGCGCGCCAGGCCGTGTCCCTTGTACCAATGCCCGACGTTGATGAGCAGGAAAATGCCGAGCAATGCGGCTATCGAAAACCAGGCGACGCTGGTCTGCCCATAGCGCAATACAATGAATGCCGCCAACAGCGGTCCGAGTGCCGAACCGGCGTTGCCTCCGACTTGAAACAATGACTGCGCCAATCCGTGCTGTCCGCCCGATGCCATGCGCGCAACCCGCGACGACTCCGGATGAAAAACGGAGGAGCCCGTACCAATCATTGCCGCACCCAACAGCAACACCGCATAGTTATGGGCATAAGCCAGCAACAGCAGCCCCATAAGCGTAAAACCCATGCCGACCGACAACGAGTACGGTTTCGGCTTGCGGTCGATATGGAAACCGATCAGCGGTTGCAGCAACGATGCAGTGAATTGAAAAGTGAACGTCAACAGACCGATCTGCCCGAAATCGAGACCGTAGTTACTTTTCAACATGGGATAGATCGCCGGCAGCAGCGACTGCATCATATCGTTCAACAGATGACAGACACTGATGGCGCCAAGAATCGCGAACGCGGTTTTTCCCGCGCCATCATCGCCGGGAACGCTTGAGGTCGTGTTCACGTGAATAGGGTTTGGAGGCGGTGGCGTAGCCGACAGCGTAACAAAGCCCGATGACGTGCGCCACGGATCAGCCGCCGCGGCCTTCCTACCCGCCGGAGCCGTAGCCGGGGAGCCCGAATCAAGCCTGAGGGGAACGCCCCCACAGATTGGGCACGGTGTCGTTGCTGTAGCCGGAAACGAATTCTTTCACCGCCCCGTCGTCCGCATAGACGTGCCGCCGGACCGCGCCGATGTCCGCGCCGTACACATGAATACTGATGGAGACGCGATCGTCGTAAGCGTTGCGCACGCGGTGAATGTCGCCGATGGCCGGCGACACGGCATCCACATCCCCGGGCTGCAGCCGGTGTCTCCCCCGACTGGACAGAGACCCGCCGGCATCACGTACAAACGCTTCGCATTCTTCGGCACCGCGCAACATACCCACCAAGCCCCAGACCGTATGGTCATGTACCGGCGTTTCCTGACCCGGCCCCCAGACGAAGCTCACGACCGAAAACCGCTCCAACGGGTCGCAGTAGAGCAGGTATTGCCGGTAATGCTCGGGGTGGGGACGGGCGTAGACTTCCGGCAGCCAATCGTCGACCCGCACCAGATCGCGCAGCAAATCACGACCGCCGCCGAGCAAGGCAGCCTCGTCGGCGCCGGGCCTGGCCACCAGGTTGGTGAATCCGCGGAGGAAGTCGCGCAAACGGGTAGTATTTTGCATGGTCAAAATGCTCGCAACACAATCCCAGGCGTGCGACTAGATAGTAACATGGGCCCCCCTGACGCGATTCGCGCAGCACGGACTCGGCGCAACGCTCGGTGCCGCCAAGGCAACCGGGACTGCCCGCCGGCGCTCGCGGCCATGCTACGCAGAGCCCTGGTCCACGAGCAAGGGACGAAACCGGGCATCCCCGTCTCGGGCGATCTGCGGTACCAGATCCACCTCCCAGGTGAGGTAGCCCTGCATTGCCTCGGGGTCGGCCTCGACGTGTTCATAGGGTTTATACCAGACATCGTCGACCGCACAGGTGGGCCGCTCCAGGCCGGCAGCGACCGGCAATCCCGCGGCCTGCCAGGCCTGGTTGCCACCGGCAAGCACGCGCACGTCGAGATCCGGCCGCAGCGCCTGGGCATCGACCGCCGCTAGTTGTGCGAGCGTCCCGTCTTCCGAAGTGAGCACCAGACGCTGCACCTCGCCAATGACCGCCAACGCCTGCGCCGAGCGCGCGCGCACGCCCCACCAGGCACCCGGTATATGGGCCACCCGGTGCATGGAACTCGCGCCGAGATCCAGAACCGCGACTCCGGTCTGACCCAACTGTTCAGCCAAGTGCACGGGTTCCAGCGCCCGAGTCTGTTCCAGGCCCAACACTCGGGGCGCGGGTACTCCGGTCTCCAGACCCTGGTCGCCGATGCCGCCGGCGAGCACATAGACTTCCGGCCAGCCCATCTGCAGCAGCCAGGACGCGGTCATGGTCGCGCGCACTTCGGTGTCGTCGACCAGGACCAGCCGCGGATTGCGCACTGCGATGTACTCATCGGTGGCCTGCACCAACTGTCCACCAGGCACGCTGCGGCTGCCGGGCAGGTGACCGGCTGCGTATTCCTCGGGGCTGCGCACGTCGAACACGTAAACGGTACGGGACTCGGCCTCGTCAGCAAATGCCTGCAATTGCGCCCGATCGATGCTGCGCACGTTCGCGCGCGCGCCGACCTCGCGGGCGGCCGCCTGGGCTTTCGCCACACCTGCGGCCGACGGTGGAGGCGCGGCGCGGTTCTGACCGTGTTCCAGGGCCAAACCTGCCAGGCGCCAGCCCATGGTGCCGCCTTTCAGCGCCGCCACCGGATTGAGGATGCCGGCGTTGATCAATGACTGCGTGCCGATGATGCTGCGGGTTCGCCCCGCGCAATTGACCACAATGGGAATCTCAGGGTCGAGTGCCAGATCGTGCACCCGATACACCAGCTCGGCGCCCGGCGTGTCGATGCCACCGGGGATGTTCATGCGCCGGTATTCGGCCATCGGCCGGGCGTCCAGGATCAGCAAGGACTCTCCGGCCTCCAGCCGCGCATTGAGCGCTTGCGGCGTGATGTGCGGCGTATGGCAGCTTTGTTCGACGATTTCACCGAAGGCCTTGCTCGGCACGTTGACGCCGGAAAATAGCTCGTAGCCAGCGGCGCGCCACGCCTCCAGGCCGCCCTCGAGCACGGCGACATCCCGGTAACCCAACTCGATCAAGCGCGCCGCAGCCCGCACCGCCCAGTCCGCGCTGTTTGCGGCCCCGCCGTCCATGACCACGGTGCGCACGCTGCGCCGCGGCACCAGGTCGTCCAGCAACAGTTCGAGCCGGCTCAACGGGACACAGCAGGCAAACAAGAGGTGTTCGCGGGAAAACGGATCCTGTTCCCGAACATCGATAAGCGCCAGTTCGGCACCGTCGCGCAACATGGATTTCAGCGCCTGGGCGTCGATCGTCTGCATGGGTCTGCCTGCCGTGGTAACGAAGAGGCAACGAGCATACGAGCGGATTACCGAGCGTGCAACGTGCGCGGCTATGGGTCGCACGCGATCTGCGACCTCGGTCTGACCTCGGTCTGACTTCGCTGCCGCCCCTGGCGGACTCGCCGGCCACAACACCTACTTGCAACCCGGTTATCCGCTTTCTACGATTTATAGGACGACCGTCACCTCCCGCGGGACCGGGAAACGGCGGTAACAAAAGGAACCCGTACATGAAAACCAATACAGCAACGCTGCCCGGCCGCGAACGGCGAACCACTGGTGCTTATCGCCTGGCGGCCGATCTGCTGGCCCAGGCCGACATCCAGATCGGCGGCGACCGCCCTTGGGACATCCGCACGATGTCTGCCGAGGTTCCCGAACGTGCCTTGGCGCAGGGCAGTATCGGGCTGGGGGAGGCGTATATGGACGGGCAGTGGGAAGCCAACCAACTGGATGCGTTTTTTACCCGCTTGCTGCAGAGCGGCATCGACCGACAAATAAAATCTTGGCGGTTGTTTTTGTATGGTCTGCGCGCACGCCTGCTGAACCTGCAGACACCGGGCCGTGCCGGACATGTCGGGGAAGTGCACTACGACCTGGGCAACGATTTTTATCGCGCCATGCTCGATCGACGCATGGTCTACACCTGCGGCTATTGGCGTCGTGCCGAGACCCTCGATGCAGCGCAGGAAGACAAACTGGACCTGGTATGCCGCAAACTCGATCTACGTCCGGGCCAAAGACTGCTGGACATCGGCTGCGGCTGGGGCGGCTTTGCGCGTTACGCTGCCGAGCACTACGGCGTTGAGGTCGTGGGAATCACGATCTCAAAGGAACAGTTGGAGTTGGGGCGCGAGTCGTGCACCGGCTTGCCCGTCGAGTTGCGGCTCCAGGACTATCGGGACCTTCGCGAGCGCTTCGATCACATCGTCAGCCTGGGTATGTTCGAGCATGTGGGACGCAAAAATCACCGCGCCTACCTGGAAGTGGCACACCGCTGCCTGAAGGACGGGGGGCTGTTTCTGCTCCACACGATCGGTAAGAACCGCACCAATGCCGTGCCCGATCCCTGGACCGATAAATACATTTTTCCAAACGGTGATCTGCCCTCCCTGTGCCAGATTACCAGTGCCGCCGAGGGACGCTTCCTGGTTGAGGACGTGCACAATTTCGGCGCCGACTACGATCGCACCCTGATGGCCTGGTATCGCAACTTCGAACACGCCTGGCCACGGTTCCGCGAACGTTACGGACCTCGTTTTCATCGGATGTGGAAATACTATCTGCTGTCCTGCGCCGGTGCGTTCCGTGCCCGCGACATCCAACTATGGCAATTGGTCCTGGCCAAGGAGGGACACGGCGTCGCCGGGGGATTTCGGCGCCCCGAATGAAGCTGCCCCGGCGGAGCGGTCCGGGAGCGCCGCAGCCGCGTATGAAATGCCCGGTTCCGATAGCCGGCGCGGCGTAACGTCATGATTGCGGTATCGCGCCGCAAATCCCAAGACGAAGCCTTCCGGTTCCACCGTTGCCCAGTAGCGGAAGAATTTCGTGCCTGATCACCGCCACGCAGATCGAGGAAGACACGCCCGTCGTCCGGCAAAGATTCCCTGGGCCGGCTGGAAAGACATCGCCTACCGGGTCGTGGGCGAGGTCCTTCGTGACAACCTGTATCTGGTCGCCGCCGGGGTTGCCTTTTACTGGCTGCTGGCACTATTCCCCGCCCTCGCGGTAGTGGTCTCGGCTTACGGGCTGGTTTCCGACCCGCTCCAGGTACAACAACAACTGGTCGCCATGAGCCAGGTTCTGCCGGGCGCCACCGTGCAGGTCATCGGTGACGAACTGCATGCACTGGCGACGGCGCCCGCCACGGCGCTGGGCCTCGGCGCCATCATTGGCACGGTGATCAGTCTGGTGACCGCCATGTGGGGCACCATGGCGTTGATGACGGCGCTCAATATCGTCTACGACGAGCGTGAGACACGCAGTTTTTTCATGCTATACGGGTTGGCACTGTTGTTGACCGCGGGCGCGCTGTTATTCAGCGTGTTCGCATTACTGCTGGTCGCGGCTGCGCCCGCATACCTGCAGGTCGCCGGGAACACGGTCTCGCGCCTCGTGCAGTTCATGATCAACATCGGCCGATGGCCGATGTTGGCTGCGGTTATGATCGCAGCGCTGGCGGCACTCTATCGCTACGGCCCGAGCCGCCGTCACGCGAAATGGCGCTGGATCAGCGTCGGCGCAGTGCTAGGCACGTTGCTGTGGTTGCTCGCCTCCGCTGCCTTTTCCTTGTACGTGTCCGAATTTCAGACCTACAACAAAACCTACGGTTCCCTGGCCGCGTTCGTCGTATTGCTGATGTGGTTCTACATCACCGCCTACGTCATTCTACTAAGCGCGGAAATCGATGCCGAAATCGAACATCAGACCACCGTCGACAGCACAGTCGGACCAGACCGCCCGATGGGCGAACGCGGCGCCTTTGTTGCCGACACCGTAGGCAAGGCAGCTGGCAAAACGTCGTCCGAAGCGACAGAGCGGCATCCAGACTAACCGCTTTCGTTCGGGTGCGTTCTTTCGGCGTTTTCAATCGAACCATCACGCGCGCGTAACGGGCCGCGGCAAAGTCCGGAGTGAATCGAAAGTCGGTTCAGCCTGACACGTAGGAACAACTCATCTAGTTCCGGAGCGCTGCGCTCTCGGCCGCACAGCAATCATTCGGCCCCGGGAAATCAATCCTTCGTTCACCGCTTTTCTCATAAACGCAGCGACCTTTTGGTAAAGCGCCCAGGGATCGCTATCCTGGAATTCGGAGCCAATCACAGGAGTTGAAACCCGTGGCTGAAAATTGGGGATTCTGCAAGGAATGCAAATGGTGGCAACTGGAACCGGGCGCCGGCATTCAAAATACCACCATGGGATTGTGTATCGACGAAAAGCTGCAGCCGTTCCGACTGCGCGTGTCGGGCAACAGCGGTTGCACGAGAATGCAAAAGGGGACCCCTGCCCGTGCAGCCGGTTCCGGAGACGCGCCCCCAAGCGCCGCATCTCAACGTTAACAGCACCACGTGTGGGAAAATCGGATCGGAGCGAGCCTACCGGGTATTCCGGGAGACGGACGAACTGCATTCGAAAGTACGCAAATGAAATAACGGTAGCAAAGGTGGCCGACCGATGGCGATGATTTGTTCGGCCAACCTTGTTGCCAAGGGATACTTTTGTTTACTTGCGGAAACGCGGCTAAGGGGTGTCCCCTACACTTCGTTTTTTGTGCACTGACCGAAGAATGAATCTTGCCATTCTGCGAACGTTGGATCGCGAGACCTGACCCCCGATGCCCGCGCCAGGTACCGGTTCCAGCCGGGGCGACAGCTACGAAACTCAGTCCAAAATTCCCATTGAACGTCGTACCGATCTGACCCGAGCTACGACTGGCTCTATTGCCTTCGCGTTGGCCTGTCGATCGGACTCCGACGTTCCCCGAGCATTGCCGGGCCCAACGTATGTAACCTGATAGGAGCTTTGTTCTGCACCGTGAGTGTCCTGTCCAGCGAGTGGGGTTGGCAATGTGCCAACTACCAGGAGGCAGGCATGGAACAACACGAAGTGATACTGGGTGTCGATACGCATCTGGATGCGCATGTTGGAGCTGTGATCAGCGAGACAGGCAAGTTTCTGGGAACCCTATCGGTAACTACTGACACGGCTGGATATATCAAACTGCTGGCATGGGCGTAGGCATGTCGAATAAAGAAATTAGCCGCTGCTTGAAGCGCTATATCGTGAGGGAATTGTATCCGCTCATCCTTGCCGATCTGGCCGATTCTCGACGTACCAGTTGACATAGGAGCGTCAACGCCCTGGCCGAAACCATCAACGGTCTGTACAAAGCGGAGCTGATCCATCGGCGCGGCCCGTGGAAATCCCCGGAATCCGTAGAGCTGGCCACGCTGGAATGGGTATCCTGGTTCAATCATCACCGACTGCTCGAACCCATCGGGTATATCCCGCCGGCCGAAGCTGAGGCAAACTATTATCGACAACTTCAACGTCATGCCGCGATTGCAGCATGACTTAAACCCAACAGCCTCCGCGATACCCGGGGCGGTTC
Organism: uncultured Gammaproteobacteria bacterium; assembly: GCA_963762165.1. Lineage (GTDB taxonomy): Bacteria > Pseudomonadota > Gammaproteobacteria > JASBUN01 > JASBUN01 > CAVXJN01. Next base: position 1,779,160 of record CAVXJN010000003.1, on the reverse strand, counting down.
ATGCATCGCTTCCAGCTTGAATTACGTGCTGTATCGTTTGTATTTTCGTTCCGCCATGCGAACACTTCTGTTGGGCTAGCCTAGCCGTTTTCTGAGTGTCCGTTACCGGGGTAGGCCCGCTCCGCCTCTTTTTTACGATTTTTTTACTGTCAGCTTCCCGGCGATATGGCCGTCTTTCAGTCGCCCAGCACCAGGATCTGACCACCGCGTTGAACGGTGTACGTCAGCCCTCCCGTGCCGGCCATGCCATTCAACACATCTCTGCCCTCGCCAGGTCCGTCCAGCGGCACACCATTGACGGCCGTCAAGACATCACCCGGCTTGAGCCCGAGGACGTCCAGCAGACTGGAATCATCGCGCTCGATTACCCGAAAGCCGCGAAAGCGATCATTCTCCGTGATCGGGATCGTGCCCACGAGTTGCAGGAGCAAGCCCGGCTGGCTCAGCATCGCCGCGCGCAGCGTCTTGAAGTATGGTTCGGCGGACGTCTTGGCATCCGGGTCGTCGAACGATCGCTCCGGTTGCTTCCAGAAGAATCCCAGCGTCAGCCGCTGACCTGCCCGCTGCAGAACGATTCGGTCGGCATATATTTTCGCAACGGTTCCGCCTCCCGGGACTTCGTCGCCAAGGCCGTAGATGTGCTGTACGCCCTTTCCATCCTCAATAATAACGCGACTGTCCCCAGGGCGCCGAGTGACGATCGTGCCCCGCAATGGACCGGTCTCTGCCGCGTTCGACGGCGCGGCCGATGCATTGGTTGCCGGCATGTCCGCGGAAAATCCCGGCGCCGTCAGCGTTGCGCACACGAACAGACAAAGCGTCCGGAGAATGCCAGTCAACGCCCGCTTGCCATTCGAAATACGGTTTTGTCGGCGCAATTGAACCTCAACCATCCCGTCACGAAGAAACCCCTCGTCGGGCGCAAGCCCGGCGAGGAGAACAAGGCCATCACCTCTGTCAAGGTTGCAAGATCGTCACCGACTCGTAGAAGCAATGCTCCCCCTCATCGCTGACATAAGCGGTACCGGCTACTCGCTGAATGTTGACACCATGCACGTGTGGCTCGAGATCGTCCGGCGTGCAGTTCGGGATCACCCGCGCAATTGCAATCACGTCCTTCAGCTTCCGCGGAGCGTTCCAGTTGGTGGGTACGTCGATCACCGCGAGATTGCCGGTATGCTCCCCGCTCACGAGCAGTGCGTTGCGCGACGGGTCCGCGAACAGGAAGTGCGCATGGATGAAGAGCTGCGCCCAGTCATTACTTCCGTTGAGTGTGTCGACCGCGTCATGATGGTTCGGCACGTCCGGCACCGACTGGCCGTTGGACAGATCGATGATGTGAACCGCCTTGAAAGTGGGCGATGCGGGATTGGTATCGACCTCCGCCACCCAACGGCCGGTGATTTCAGGCCCCTCGATCTCGACAGCTTCCTCGTCCTCCGACACTTCCTCCACGGTGGCGATGGTGTGAATCGTCTGGTAAGCGCGATGGTTCACTCGGTCGGTGTTCAGATCGTGCATGTGCAATATCCAACCCGCTGGTATCTCGAACTGCTCACTGGGTGGGAGGCTGGCGATGAACGATTCGAACGGTCCGCGGATGTCAACGGAATATAGAATCGTGTCGCTGGCACTGTCGAAGGTCCACATTTTTTGACCGAAATGGGTCGTGCCATTCAGTGTGTTCAACACCGGGTCGACGTCGACACCCTGTACGCATTGGTTCGCGGCCATGTCGATGAACTTGTAAGGGTGCGCTGCACCGGGGTCGATCACCGACACGAAGCAGCCCACGTCGGTCGGCGAAGGCTCGTGATTACCGACGTAGACCTTGTGGTTGACCGGATTCACCGCATCTTCCTCGGCGGCATGACCGAGCACGTAACCGCGAAGGATTTTCGGATTCGTCAAGTCACTGATGTCATAGGCCACGAGCAGGCCCGACTCGTCATCCGTCGTCTTCGCTTTGGTAAAGCCGCTGCGGTCCGGTTTCCATTGCAAACCGGAATGCTCGATCACCTGGTAGGCGATCTTGTTGGCGTCATCAATGTCAATACCGTGCGGATGGCGCGGATGACCTTCGGCTCCCTTGGGCGCGCAGCCACCGAATTGCTTCATCAGGGTACCGTCGAGCTGGACTACTGGGATACACGCATCTTCGATGACGAGCGTCGACAGCACCTTGTTGGTGCCGTATTCGAAAATCGTGATGCCGGCCTTGTTGGTGATCTCGAGCTCCCGTCCGGGTGGCACCCCCTCTTCGCCGCGCTCATTGCTTGAGATCCAATAACTGGGTGTGCCCGATGCATCTGTCTCGTGCGGTTTCCAGACCGGCGCCGGTGTGAGGTCCGCTTCGCCAGAATATTCGTCGGGGGGGACTAGGACGCTGTCGATCGTATACGTCGGCGCGGCCGACGCTACGCCGGCGAAGGCAATCAGCCCTCCGGCCAAGACCGCCAGCGCGGTGCTGACCCGCCCGGATTGATTTCTCGGTGTGTGTTTCATGTCCTGACTCCTCGTTAGGATGGGAGATAATCTGTTTCAAGCCGGGTTACACAAACGTTGAGCACTCGCGTCGTCTCTGCTCAGCGAAACCCGGTCACCTGATCGCTTTCGAGCAACGCCGGACTGAGACGGAATAGCTGACCTTAACCTTATAGAAGGGTCGGACAGTTTTAGATATTGGGTGTTGCCCGAACCGGCATACGGGTTTTCCCCGACCTGCCCGGTACCGAGGAGCGCGGTACTCGGTCGAGGTCCGCATTTCGTATTTGCCGAGTGTCAGAGGTAGCGCGGGCAGTTTCGACACGGCTTTCTCTTCTATCGTACCAATGCTCAGAATAGGGCCCGGTGGCGACAGAAAGTCAGCGCCATGAGATACCGCCCAACCCCGAGGGATTGGGCGGGTCGCATCAGGTGGCCGGGCCACAAGAAACGCGTGTCACGCCGGCTGACTTACTCACCCGGTGTCGTAAAGGGTCCCTCCGCCAATGCTGCGCACCCCGGCATGGAACCGCTGCCATTTTTTACCAGCTGCTCGAACAATTCAGGGACCGTGGGACCCGGGACGCCGTTAGTCAGATCCGTCAGCGAGTTACCGCACCAGCGGATGGCCGTCACGGTCAGTTCGGACGGTGCCGTGCAGATCAGCGCATTACTTTCGGATTCCGGTATGTTCGTAACGACTGTCCCTCTCACTTGACCATTGTTCTTGACTTCGAAGTGGGCCAGTTCTTCCGGGTGTATGTTCTGGAAGATCAACAGCTGATTGTTCCCGACAGGCCTGTTTCTTAGCATGCATTGTTGCAGGACGCCGACATACTGCGACGAGCAATCGTATCGCACCAGCGAATAGGGCACGAGTCCCGTCTCCCTGAAGCTGCAGTTGAGGCCACCTGCCGCTTCGCCGGCGGTCTCGATGGTGATACTGGCGCTTGCGAACTCCTGCGCCTGCGCGGTGCCGATCCCGAGTGCCGAAAAGGCGACTGCCGCCCCGAGCACCATGCCGACCCCCTTTCTTTGATTTAGCACTGTGTGTTTCATGTCCTTACTCCTCGTAGGATTGACGATTCGTCTCAAGTCGGGTTGCAAGTACCGTGAGCACTCGTGTGCTTGCTCCTCAGCCGAAGCCGTGCCACTTAGCGCTGAGGCGCACGGTCGCTCACGCACATCGGTCGTGCCTATAACGGTAAGGGCGTACCCACGGGCAAATTGGTCGGCAGTGTCTGCAGCACCGCGCAGGAAGGCACCCCTGTGGTGCCGCCTTTCTCGAGTTGCAGCAACAAATCCGGCGTCTGAGCACCCACTATCGCGTTAGTGGTGTCCACCAATGAAGAATTGCACCACCGGATGGCGGTAATGGTCTCGGTGACCTCGGCTTCGTTGTTCCCTCGCCCTCCGACGAAGATGTCGGCGCAGGGCTCTGCGACGGGCTCCTCTTCCACTGTGGGGTAAGCAGTCAAGATACCCGACATGATCGTCCCTCGTTTGTTGGCAACCAGCGTTCGGGTGGTAGTCTGGTCGTGGGCAACATACAGGGTGGTCGGTCCGTTGGACACGGGCTTGTTCTTGTAGAAGCATTGCGTCACCCAGCCGATGTCCGTCGCGCCACAGGTGTAGTCCACCGACGCACCGGCGCCGAGTCCCGTCTCTTTGAAGGAACAGTCGAGGAAACCGAAGCTGTTGATGCTGAGATCAGCGCGGAAAAAGCTCTGCGCCTGCGCGGTGCCGATCCCGAGTGTCACAAAGACCACCGCCGCCGTAAGCGCCATGCCGGCCCGCTTGGCTTGATTTATCAATGTGTGTTTCATGTCCTTACTCCTCGCAGGATGGATGATTCATTTCAAGTCGGGTTGCAAGTACCGTGAGCACTCGTGTCATCTTCTCTCAGCGAAACCGGTCACTTTGCGCCGCCGCTTAACGGAGGCTGAGAGTAGAGAGCGGACCTTTTCCTTATAGGAGGGTTGGATAGATTTGGATATTGGGTCTTGCCCGAACCGACATAAGGGTTTTCCCCGACCCCACTCGGCGACGACGCGTGCGGCGGGTTTGGCCATGGTCCTCCTGACCCTGAGGCGGAACAAATCACCGCGCAACAGACAGCCGCCCAACCCCGATGGGTTGGGCGGTTGCTTTGTCGCTGCGTTGAACGGCTTCTCTGTGGCACGCAAGGCGCGCCGTACACCGTGAGACCGGCTTACTGGGGTGCGGCCGACAGCAATTCGCCGCACGACGGCACGGTGTAGGTGCCCCTCTGCAGAACCTCGAACAGTTCGCCCTGCGTACCGCCCACGATACCGTTTGTCGTGTCGGTCAGCGCCATATTGCAATAGCGCACGGCGACCGCTTCTACCGCAGGTTCCTGCCCGCCTTCACCTTGGCCCGGTGTCTCACCAATGTTGGGACAGAGCTGGTGGGTTTCCGGTCCACCGAGCTGCTCCAGTGATATTGTCGTGGAGCCATTGATCCGTCCGCTGTTGTTGGCGAGGAACACCTCCTCTTCGCCTCCGCCTCCGCCTCCGCCATGTTCATTGCTGCTCACGTTATAGGCAGTCACAGCCACGGTGTCGCTTATAATCCTGTTCTTGTAGACGCAGGCAAACAGCGCAGCGACGGCTTCTGCGCTGCAGGTGTAGCTGATCGCCGAATAGGGGCCGAGTCCCGACTCCCGCCAGCTGCAGATGAGATCACCCGCACCCACTTCCTGGGCCTCATTCGTTCTGGTCGAAATCTCGAAATCCACGCTGTTGAAGGTCTGGGCCTGCGCGGTTCCGATCGCGAGCACCGCCAGGGCGGTCGCCACCCCCAGCACGACGCCGGCCCGCTTGTGATATTTGAGTGTATGTTTCACGGCTCACCTCCTCATGAATATGTTAAGTGACGCGCTCATTCCTGTCGGTTTACACGTACTTCGCTCGCCTACCGCTGTGTTCGGGGACTATCAAGCTCGCCTCACTTCATCTGCAGCAACCACAGGCGACTCATCCCTCCTCAATAGAACCGCGCCGACCGGTGGCGCCCGCGCGGTGGGCAGGTAAGACGCCGGCTCGTCTATCTATAGCCGGGCCGGATCGTTTTGAGTATTAGGCTTTGCCCGAACCCGAATCAGGGTTTTCCCTGACGAACCCCGCGGCAGGCACACAGCGGTGAGGTCGCCCATGGCTGCTACCGGCACTTCATGCGGAAGCCGGGTGTGATGAACCGCAGCACTTTTTGCGCTGATTTGCACCGCGCAGCCATCCGCTCGTTGGCCGTGCCGTGACCACGCGTTCCAGCGCACGGCGCACGGCATCCACAGCAATTCAGGGATTCGATGGAATAGTTTCGTTGTCGCGCGAGCGCCCGACACGGAAATTTGGACTCCGCGCTAAACGGTGAAGGTCATTTCCCCGTGCCAGCCATGGCGGCACCCAATTGACCCGCCATCAGTAGACCGCCGAGCTTGACGTCGAGAGACTCGAAAAAATGCAGAGTTCTGGGATTGCGCCACACAGTCGCCGCGGTCCATGAAGACTCGCGCTGCTGCAGCCGCCCGCCGCCTCGTAGGAGGAGCGATCCCTAATGGGCCTCGATTATCTCTCCACCACCCGCGATCTCGTCACCGCCGGCGTTTGCCGGTTGGCGAGCGCTAACATACACGGGATAAGGTTCCATACGGGGGATTGTCCAACCGCGGATCCGGGACGCCCCTAATTCACACCGGAAGCAATACACACCGCGGTGAGCTCCGCAACGGAATTCGCCGCCATCTTGCTCATGACCCTGGCACGATGAACCTCCACGGTCTTGATACTGATGCCGAGTTCTGCCGCGATAGCCTTGTTCGACTTCCCGCTGACGATGCCCTCCAACACATCCGCTTCTCGAAGCGTCAATGAGTCGAAACGAGCCATGACCTTCGCACGCGTTTCGGCTTCCTGTCGGCAACGCGCATCGATTTCGAGGCACTCGTGTATCCGCTCTACCAATTCCTGATCGTTGAAAGGCTTTTCGATGAAATCCACTGCCCCGGCACGCATCGCGCGCACCGCCATGGGAATATCGCCGTGACCGGTAATCAGAATTGTCGGAATGAACCTCCTCTCCTCAGCCAATATCGCCTGCAGCTGCAGGCCACTGATCTCCGGCATGCGTACATCCAGTACCAAGCAGCCCGAAACAACCGGATCGTACTCGGACAGGAACTCACGCGCCGAACTGTACGTTCGCACGCGCAGCTTCAACGATTCGAGCAACCACTGCAGAGAAGCGCGCACCTTCTGGTCGTCATCGACGACGAAAACCGCTTGCTGGGCATTCATTGTTGTCCTCCTTGATCGACGCCGGCAGCCTGAACCGGAAAGTCGCGCCGCTGCCGTCATTGGAGCATGCCCGCAACTGATCGCCGTGTGCCTCCACGATCGCGCGGCTTATGCTCAGCCCCATGCCCATCCCATTCTTCTTCGTAGTAAAAAACGCGTCGAAAACCCGATTCCGCTCGCCGGGCCGGATGCCGGGTCCTGTGTCGCGCACTACCACCTGGACACCACTTCCCGTGGGATCTGGTTCCGTCCCGACCGAAACTTCCCGCCGCTTCCCGCCTCCCGCGTCGATCGCCTCGATGGCGTTGTGAACCAGATTCAACACCACCTGTTCGATCTGGACAGCATCTACGATAACGGGCGGCAGGTCCCGCGCGAGCTCGAGACGCAGCTCAACGCGTTTGTGCCTCGCCTCGGCGCCGATCAGGTCCGCCGCCTCGCGCACGAGCCGGTTGATGTCCACACTGCCACGCAGCGACTCCCCCTTGCGCAGAAAGCCGCGCAGGCGCCGAATAATTTCCCCCGAACGAGCACCCTCGGTGACGATATGCTGCAAGGCGGGCAACAACTCTTCCGCGCTCGCGGAACCGTTTCGAAGCCGATGAATGCATCCATGCGCGTAGTTGACGATAGCCGCCAGGGGTTGATTGAGCTCGTGCGCCAGGGATGTGGCCATCGCACCCATGGCAGTGGCCCGCTGCGCATGGGCGAGTTGGGCCTGGTTCTGCCGCGCGCGCGCCTCCGCCTCGATTCTTTCGGTGACGTCTTTGCCCGTCGATACGAAATGCGTCGCGGCACTTCGGCCGTTCTGGAGCGGCGTAATGGTTTTCTCTTCGTAATACATAGAGCCATCTCGGCGGCGATTGACGACGGTATCGCGAAACACTTTGCCGCTCAGAACGGTCTCCCACATACGGCGGTAACACTGTTCGTCCTCCCATAGAGCGCTGAAGCATTTGGAATTCGTGCCGGTAAATTCTTCTCTGCGATAACCGGTACTGCTTTCGAAGGCGGGATTCACGTATTCGACCACCCCATCTCGGCTGAAGATCATTACCGAATCAGCGGTCTGCTCCAGTGCGCCCGATAGTTTGCGCATCTCGGACTCGGTCCCTTGGCGAGCAAGTTCGCTGGCGAGCCAATTGGCCATCAACTTGAGAATCTCCTTATCGGTTTCCGTAAACTTTAGGACGCGAGGCTCCGGACCGATGAAGCTCAAGGTCCCGTATGGCATGTTTTCACCCTCTACTCGGATACCGAGGTAAGCCTCCAGCTTGTGCTGACGGTAGGCGGGATGGCTACTGCCCCACTTAGACGCGGCAGCGTGTTCGAAACAAACGGGCTCGTTGGTCTTGAGCGTGAGGCTGCAAAAGGTGCGCCCCAGCGGAAACACGTTCCCCTTGACAATCGACCCGTCGGGCGAAAGAACCTCCACGACTTCGTATGCATCTCCGACGACGCTCGAGAGGATGCCGATAGGGAGGTTGAATTGTTTGCGTCCGAACGCGAGAAGCTCTTGGACTTTCTCTTCGAAGCCCCAGCCATGGCTGGAACCGATGCCCTGCAATGCGCGCAGCGCACTCTCGCTCCGACGCAACATCGCGTCGTCCTGCTCGCATTGGGGGTCAGTATGGCGGATCGATTGCTTCCGACCACTAAGCCCATGCTTTCGTCCGAGAACATACGCGGCAAATACCAGCAGCGTGACCAACGCTGCCGCGCCGGCGAACAACCATCCCCGTTCGCGATCGACGATATCCCAGAGTCCGTCGGCAACCATTCTTGGGTCGGAAGAGAACGCGGAATCTTTCCGCACCGCGTTCTCCAACCTATCGTCGAAGGTTGGGTGCCAGCTCGCGCCGTACGCCGCGCAGTCGATGTGGACCGTACGCAATTGGCATCCGAGCGCTCCAGCCACGGATCTGTAAGCGGCGATTTCGACTGTCTGCACCACTGCAGCCGATCCAGTGTCGACGAAGAAACTCGCGAGAACAGGAATCGCCAATTGCATCCAACGCATGGTCTGACTACTCAAAAGTCCCTTGGCTCATGGTGGGATGACGTACCTTCCAATGGCTTTTCATGACGGACGCTCCATGTTGGTTCCATTCCCGCATCCGAGGTCGCCGGTTCGTCTATAGCTGCAGCTATAGCAGCAGTGCCGGCGCCTCCGTTGATGCATAGCGGACGACTATTACGTGTTTCGCTGATACTTAGCGCCCCGCTCTCTGCACTATCGGAGTGCACAAAGTTGGAACTGCTCGTGTCTTGAAACGGTTTCCTAAGCTGAAGCGGGTGGGATAGATATTGGGAGGATGGCTCTGCGGCTCGATGGAGCGACCGCGCAATACGCAGGCGCGCTCCAGCGGCCGAGGTAGGTACGCGATCAGCTCGCTAAACGGCTCCTCGTTGGGCATACCGAGCAAATGAGCGTCGTGATGCAAGCACGGATACCACTGTCTCTCGAACTGGATCGAAGCAACGTCAACGTCAACACAGGTTATCGAGCGAGACTGGAACTGCGATTCGGTCGACGTGCCGAGCGTAATAGCCTCCGATACGGAACTCATGAATACGAGCTCTGCGGAGAGTGGATTAAATAAAACGAGCAGGGAGATGATCAAGGGGAGGGGGAGGATCCGATCCCCGCCGGAACTGCACACTCCGACATGCCCCGCGGATAACATTTTCTTGGCTCCAACTCCAAACTACAAGACGCTCATGTTGGTACCCTGTAAACGATTCTAGCGTGAGACTCCGAGCTTGCAAGGTTATCCGAGCGCGGCGCGTCTCCATTTCGGATGCCGTGCGCAGTTCGGGTCGTTGGGTCTCTTGGATTGCTTGCACAAGGGATTTTCCGGTGCGGACATGTGGGACGCTGTTTTGACAGCCGCCGCCGGCGACGCGGATTGTTCTGCCCTTCATGGCGCGGCGCGCCTACCGAACCAGGCTTCGCGCCGTCGATAGACCCGACGTGGCACATCGCAGTCTTCATGTCGTGCACGAGCAAAGCTCAGTCGCTCCGCGCCGCGCCGTGCCGTGCCTGCAAATCACGTCGAGAGCCCCGGGTCGTCACCTGCCGTTTGACGGCCCCAGAGACATGGGGTTAGGCTTCAATCCTCAACCACGATAATAAGATGAGCCGTTGAGTCGTCCCATGGGCTATCGGATTTGGTTTAATCTCCTGGCGGTAACGCTTTGGGCGGTTCTGGCGGCCACGAGCGCCCGGGCCGAGCCGGTACGTCTGAACTTCCAGGACGCCGATATCAGCGCCCTGATCAACACAGTCGCCGAAGTCACCGGCAAGAATTTCGTCATCGATCCGCGGGTGAAGGGCAAGGTGACAGTGGTCTCGCCCAAGCCCATGGAGCGGGACGAGCTGTATCAGGTGTTCCTGTCCATTCTCCAGGTCCATGGCTATGCGGCCATTCCAGTGGGCCATGTCGTGAAAATTGTGCCCGACGCCAAGGCCCGCCAGGAAGGCACGTCCACCGAGAACGAACAGAGCCTTTCCGGCGACGAAATCGTCACTCGGGTGATTCCGATCCAGAACGTCCAGGCGGTGCAGCTGGTGCCGGTTTTGCGGCCGTTGATCCCCCAGGAGGGCCATCTGGCGGCTTCGCCTACCGCCAATGCCCTGGTCATTTCCGACCGCGCCAGTAACGTGCGCCGGCTGGCGAGCCTGATTTCGGCCATCGACCGAAGTAGCGACAGCAGCATCGAAGTGATCCGGCTGAACCATGCATCGGCGGCGGAAGTCGCGCGCATTCTGGCTGGTCTGGAGAAAGCGCAGCCAGGGCAGCCGCCAGGACAGAACCGCCTCACCATCGCCGCCGACGAGCGCACCAACAGCATTCTGATCGGCGGTGAGCCGAGCGAACGGCTGCGGCTACGTGCACTGGTGGCCCATCTGGATACGCCGTTGGAAACCGGCGGTAACACCCAGGTCGTTTACCTTCGATATGCGAAGGCCGCCGATCTGGTGCCGGTGCTGTCCGGTATCAGCGGTACGCTGGTGGACGAGAAAACGAAGAAGCCGATCAGCACCGACAAAACCATCAGCATCCAAGCCGACGATGCCGCCAACGCACTGGTGATCACAGCACCCCCCGACGTTTATCGCTCTCTGGAATCGGTGATCCGGCGGCTGGACGTGCGTCGCGCACAAGTGCTGGTGCAGGCGATCGTCGCCGAGATCTCGTTGGACAAGGCCCGCGAGTTGGGCGTGCAATGGGCGGTCGACGGCACCCAGGGAAGCAACAGCGGCGTCGTGTCGGGCACCAACTTCAGTGCCGGCAGCTCGAGCATCGTCGACATCGCCCGCAGCATACGCGCCGGCGATATTCCCAATATCGGCGACGGCCTGGGACTCGCCGTGGGCCGCCTGGGCTCGAACGCCATCAACTACGCGCTGCTGCTGCGTGCGCTGTCCAACGACGCGACCACCAACATATTGTCCACGCCGACGCTGATGACCCTGGACAATCAACAGGCGGAAATCGTGGTGGGCCAGAACGTGCCGTTCGTCACCGGGCAGTTCACCAACACCGGCGCCGCAGCCGGTTCGGTCAATCCCTTCCAAACCATTCAACGCCAGGACATCGGCCTGACGCTGAGAGTGACGCCGCAAATCAACGAAGGCAACGCGGTGCAATTGGAAGTCGAACAAGAGGTCTCGAGTATCGCTCCCAGCAGCGCCGCGGCCGACATCATCACCAACAAGCGTTCCATCAAGACCACCGTCATGGTGGAAGACGGCGCCATGGTCGTGTTGGGCGGATTGATCGACGACACCCTGCAGACTACCAATCAAAAGGTGCCCGGGTTGGGCGACATCCCGGTGCTGGGACGACTGTTTCGCTACGACAAGACCCAAAAGGTGAAACGGGATCTGGTGGTGTTTCTGCGGCCCACCATCGTCCGCGATGCGGCGGTGCAGGCCGAAGTGACCGGCGACAAGTATAATTATATCCGGGCCCGACAGCTGGAGATGCAGGAACAGGGTGTAGACCTGATGCCCGATGCCCAACAGCCTGTCCTGCCGCGGGAACAATTCGGAGCCAAGGGCAATGCGGATGCCGGCCCCGACCCGCAGTCGGCGGCGACCTCCGGCAGCGACAGCGAGTACTACGAGGGCGATTGTGTCTGCGACGAAGAAACCCCTGACGAGTTTGCCCGCAGCATCGCCGGCAAGCACTGATCCGACGGACGTGATCGCCGCGCCCATCGATGGCGCGGCGCTGCCCTACACATTCGCACGCCGGCACGGCGTTCTGGTGCTCGAAACCCACGACGATCGGGTCGACGTAGGCGTGCGCGAAGACGCCGAAATCACCTCCATTGCCGAAGCTCAGCGGGTACTGGAACTGCCGCTGCGGCTGCAGCAGTTGGATTCCGAGCAATTCGAGCGTCTGCTGTCGGAACGTTACGGCGGTGCGGCCGGCGAACGCATGCAGATGATGGAGGATTTCGGCGAGGACCTGGACCTCGATCATGTGGTGCGTTCGCTGGAACCCGAAGACTTGATGGAGAGCGAAGACGACGCGCCCATCATCCGCCTGATCAATGCCCTGTTCACCGAGGCCATCAAGGAAGGCGCTTCCGACATCCATGTCGAACCATACGAAAAGCGCCTGGTGGTCCGTTTCCGCGTCGATGGCGTATTGCGCGAAGTGCTGCAACCGCAGCAGCAGGTCGCACCGTTGCTGGTCTCGCGCATCAAGGTCATGGCGCAGTTGGACATTGCCGAGAAGCGGGTGCCGCAGGACGGCCGCATCTCCCTGCGTCTGGCCGGCCGGCCGGTGGACGTGCGCGTCTCCACCCTGCCCTCCAGCGCCGGCGAACGCGTGGTGCTGCGCCTGCTGGACAAACAGGCCGGGCGCCTGGACCTGGAACATCTGGGCATGGCAACCGAGACCCAGCAGTTGATGGACAAGTTGATCCACCGGCCCCACGGCATCCTGCTGGTGACCGGTCCCACCGGTTCGGGCAAGACCACCACCTTGTATGCCGCCCTCACCCGGCTCAATGACAAGAGCCGCAACATCGTCACCGTGGAAGATCCCATCGAATATCATCTCGACGGCATCGGCCAGACCCAGGTCAACGCCAAGGTCAATCTCACTTTCGCCCGCGGACTGCGCGCCATCCTGCGCCAGGACCCGGACGTGGTGATGGTGGGTGAAATCCGCGACTTGGAAACCGCGCAAATCGCGGTGCAGGCCAGCTTGACCGGCCATCTGGTGCTCTCCACCCTGCATACCAACAGTGCGGTGGGTGCGGTGACCCGGTTGCGCGATATGGGCGTGGAACCGTTTCTCTTGTCGTCGAGCCTGGTCGGCGTGCTCGCGCAGCGACTGGTTCGCCTGTTGTGTCCCCATTGCAAGCAGCCCCACGCTGCCAGCGAAACGGAACTCGAAGCCCTGGGCCAGTCCCGCGATCACTCCCAGATCATTTACCGCGCCCAGGGCTGCGACCGCTGTCATCAGCTCGGCTATATGGGACGCACCGGCATTTACGAGTTGATCGAAATCGACGACAACCTGCGCGGCCTGATCCTCGAGGGGGCCGGCGAGCAGCGCATGATCATACATGCGCGCACTGCCTCGCCGAATCTGCGCGCCGACGGCATTCGCCGGGTGCTCGCCGGCCAGACCAGCATCGATGAAGTGCTGCGCGTCACCGCGGACAACTGAGCTTCCCGGCCGTGGGCGCGTTCGAATACCAGGCACTGGATACCGGCGGCAAGCGCAAGCGCGGCGTATTGGAAGGCGACACCTCGCGCCAGGTACGCCAACAACTGCGCGTGCAGGGACTGACGCCGCTCAGTGTCGAACCGGTGGAACGGGAACAATCCGGCAACGGGCGTCCGCGGCTGCGAGGGCTGAGCGCGCTCGAACTCGCGCTGATCACCCGCCAACTTGCGACCCTGATTCGCGCCGGCTTGCCGCTGGAACAGAGCCTCGGTGAAGTCGCGGCGCAATCGGAGAAGCCGCGCACCGAACGCATCATGCTCGCGGTACGTGCGCGCGTAAGAGAAGGCCACAGCCTCGCCGCCGGACTGGCCGAGTTTCCGCGCGCGTTCTCCGATTTGTATCGCAAGACCATTGCCGCCGGCGAACAGACTGGACACCTGGATGTGGTGCTGGAGCGCTTGGCCGACTACACCGAGAAAGCACAAGGCCTGCGCCAACGAACCCGGCTGGCACTGTTCTATCCGGCATTGCTCACCGGCATGGCCATCCTGGTGGTCAGCGGCCTGCTGACCTATGTCGTTCCCCAAGTGGTGCGGGTGTTCGAAGACACCGGCCAGACGCTACCGCTACTTACCCGGATGCTGATCGCATTCAGCGATTTTCTGCGCGCTTATGGCATTTTTGGACTGATCGCCGCCGTCGTCCTGGTCATCGGTGCCCGGGCCATGCTGCGACGCGATGCGGCGCGGCGGCGCTGGCACGAGCTGTGGTTGCACGTACCGGTCGCCGGTCGACTGATTCGGGGTGCCAATGCTGCACGCTTTGCGCGCACCTTGAGTATCCTCAGCGCCAGTAGCGTACCGATTCTGGAAGCGCTGCGAATTTCTGCGCAAGTGCTGAGCAATCTGCCCATGCGCGCGGCGGTCGAAGAGGCGGCGGCGCGGGTGCGGGAAGGCGCCAGCATTCGCGGTGCGTTGGAACGCACCGGCTATTTTCCGCCCATGACCTTGAGCCTGATCGCCAGCGGTGAAGCCAGCGGTAACCTTGAAGAAATGCTCGAGCGCGCCGCGCAAGTACAAGAGCGCGAAACCGAAGCGGCCATCGCCACGCTGCTCGGGCTGTTCGAACCGTTGCTGATCCTCGCCATGGGCGGCGTGGTGTTGGTAATCGTACTGGCGATTCTGCTGCCAATCTTCGAACTCAATCAGCTCGTGACTTGAATCGGCCGAATGGAAAGTGCTTGGTGCGCACTACAGGCCAAGTCAAAGTGCGGTAGGATGCAACTCGAGGACCCGATCTCCGCGCTGCACGGTGATACTGAGATCGCCACCCAGAGAAAGTTGCTGCGCCAATTGATCGGGCGCATTCTCCGCCACCGGCTCTCCCCCCACCGCGGTGACGATGTCCGCCGGTTGCAGTCCGAGGCGCTGGTACAAGCCACGTTCACGCCCGGGCAACACCCGGTAGCCCACGAATTCACCGGATTTCTGTACCGGGAAGATGCGAAAGCTTTCTTCCAGCTGATTCAGTCCGCTCGGTTGCCGCACTGGGGGACGTGCCGGCATCGACGCCGGCTCCGGTTCCGATTCCCGGTCTGGGTTGTCGGCGCCATCGTCCGCAGCGTCCAGCAGGGCGTGAACTTTCGGGAACCGCAGCGCTTCGTCCTTGCCGTTGCGTTCCAGTACCACGCGATCGGCGTAAACCTCCTTGAGCTTGATGCCGTTGGGCAATTCGCCGTGGACCGGCACGAAGCGCTGGCGGCCGTTCTGCTCACCGAT
Source organism: uncultured Gammaproteobacteria bacterium (assembly GCA_963762165.1). Lineage (GTDB taxonomy): Bacteria > Pseudomonadota > Gammaproteobacteria > JASBUN01 > JASBUN01 > CAVXJN01. Next base: position 1,763,887 of record CAVXJN010000003.1, on the reverse strand, counting down.
GATGGCGCCGCTGCGTTCGCCGTCGACGAAAACGCCGTGGAGGTTGAGTTGCGCACGGGTCTCCGGAATCTCTTCTTTAGGCGCTGGTTTCGATTGCGCTGCGGGCGCACCGAACAAATGTAGCTGCGACAACGCACCATAGTTCTGCGCGCCGGCAACCGGTTGCGCCGCAGTTGCAACTTTGCCGTCGGTAGCCACGACCGGCTCCGGCTCGCTCTGCCACTGGGCATAGAACGCCACGCCGCGATACGCGATCAATCCCAGCAACAAAGCGCTGAGCACCAGGGGAAGCATCGCTTGTATACGCCGGTCAGGCATTGCCATGGTCCGCTTCGGTACCGTAGACGAGTGCCCAGTATACCGTGCGCCCGTGGCGGCGCCACCTGCGGTGGTTGACCCGGATATTCCGGTTGCGCCAAGACCGACGCGCGTAGGCAACATCCATTCGTACGAGCAAACGAGCGATGAGCCTGCGCTACGCGCTCGGCTCATGCTACGGGTTTACATCCCCCGCGCCAGATCGGCTTTGATGTCGTCCACCGATTCCAGCCCTACAGCCACCCGGATCAGACCGTCGGAGATTCCGGCCTCGGCCCGAGCCTCGGGACTCATGCGGCCGTGAGTGGTGGTGGCCGGGTGCGTGATGGTCGTTTTGGCATCACCCAGATTCGCGGTGATCGACAGCAGTCGCGTCGCGTCGATCAGTTTCCAGGCAGCGTCTTTGCCACCTTTGAGTTCGAACGAGAGGATGCCGCCGGAATCGCTCATCTGCTGCTTCGCCAAGCGGTACTGTGGATGGGACTCCAGCCCGGGATAATATACCCGGGCCACTTGCGGTTGCGCCTCCAGCCATTGCGCAACCGCGTAGGCGCTGGCGCTGTGCGCTTTCATGCGCAAGCTCAAAGTTTCCAATCCCTTCAGGAAAACCCAGGCGTTGAAGGGGCTCATGGTCGGACCCGCAGTGCGCAGGAAACCATACACATCGCCGCCCACCAGCTCGTTGCTGCCGACCACGGCACCGCCGATGCAACGACCCTGCCCGTCCAGATACTTGGTCGCGGAATGGATGACGACATCGGCGCCGAGTTGCAACGGGCGCTGCAGCGCGGGCGTACAAAAGCAATTGTCCACCGCCAGCAGTGCGTCGTGCCGATGGGCGATCTCCGCCAACGCAGCGATATCCACCATGTCGGTGAGCGGATTGGACGGAGTCTCCAGAAACAGCAGCCGTGTCTGCGGTCGGATCGCCTCCTCCCAGGACGCCAGGTCATCCAACCGCACAAAGGTGGTCTCGACACCGAAGCGGGCGAAAATATTGGCAAACAACACCACGGTGGTGCCGAACACGCTGCGCGAGCACACCACGTGATCGCCGCTCTTGAGCAGCCCCATACATGCGGTCAGGATTGCGGCCATGCCCGAGGCAGTAGCAACACAGCGCTCTCCCCCTTCCATCGCCGCCAGGCGGCGTTCGAAGGTACGCACCGTCGGATTAGTGAAACGGGAATAGATATTGCCGGGCTCGTCGCCGGAAAAACGCGCAGCCGCCTGAGCGGCACTGTCGAATACGAAACTTGAGGTTGGAAAAATCGGTTCCGAGTGCTCCCCTTCGCCGGTGCGTACTTGACCCGCACGTACCGCGAGGGTCTCGAAACCATAGTCGTCTGGATGTTCGTCGGCCATACCCGCCTCCTGTTCTGTACGGCGCGCGGGCACAACAAAACCCGCTTCGCTCACAGCCTAAAGCAGGTCACGCTCGCTTTAGCTGTATTTGTTACGCGCCCGCAAGCTGATGTTCAAATCGGCGCCTGAGTTCAGATCCTAGATAAAAACACCTGCATCTGTCAATCAGCGCGAATTGTGCATGTCGACCACAGCCATGCTGGACGACGGATCGCGCGAGTTGCCGCCGCTGCGGCGGCGTTCCTTTGCGGCGTCGTTGCGAAGCTTTGACAAATGGTCGAGGTACTGATCATCGACGTCGCCGGTCACGTACTGCCCGTCGAACACCGAAGCGTCGAAGTTATGCAGTTTCTTATTGCCTTTGCTGACTGCTGACTTGAGGTCTTCGAGGTCCTGAAAAGTCAGCCAGTCGGCACCGATACCCTTGGCTATTTCGTCCACGGTGCGATCATGGGCGATCAGCTCGTCGACGCTGGGCATGTCGATGCCATAAACGTTCGGATAGCGGACCGGGGGCGCAGCGGAAGCGAAGTACACTTTGTTGGCACCGGCCTCGCGGGCCATCTGGATAATCTGCTTGGACGTGGTGCCGCGGACGATGGAGTCGTCCACCAGCAGAACATTCTTGCCTTTGAATTCAAGCTCGATGGCATTGAGCTTTTGACGCACGGATTTCCTACGCTCCTTTTGACCGGGCATGATGAAGGTGCGGCCAATGTAGCGGTTCTTGATGAAGCCTTCGCGATACTTCAGCCCCAGCTTGTTGGCCAGCTGCAGTGCGGCAGTGCGGCTGGTGTCGGGAATCGGAATGACGACATCGATGTCGTGATCGGGGAATTCGTGCAGAATCTTGTCGGCAAGCTTTTCGCCCATGCGCAGCCGCGCCTTGTACACCGAGACGTTGTCGATGATGGAATCCGGACGCGCGAGATAGACATACTCGAACAAACAGGTGGAATAACTGGGCGACGCGGCGCACTGGCGCGTGAACAAGTGGCCTTCGTTGTCGATGAATACCGCTTCGCCTGGCTCCACGTCACGAATCAACTCGAAGCCGAGCACATCCAGCGCCACCGATTCCGAGGCCACCATGTATTCCGGTCCGTCCTCGGTCTCACGCTTGCCGAACACGATCGGACGGATGCCATGCGGATCGCGGAAACCGACCACTCCATATCCCGTGATCATCGCCACCGCCGCGTAACCGCCTTTGCAGCGACGATGCACGCCCGCAACGGCTTCGAATACATCGTTCTCGTCGATTCGCAGCTTGCCCTGGCGCTGCAGTTCGTGCGCAAACACGTTGAGCAGAATTTCAGAGTCCGAGTCGGTGTTGACGTGACGCAGATCTTCGACGAACACTTGGCGCTGCAACTCTTCGGCGTTGGTCAAGTTGCCGTTGTGAGCCAGACAGATTCCGTACGGCGAGTTGACGTAGAACGGTTGCGCCTCGGCGGAGGTAGCGCAACCGGCGGTGGGATAGCGCACGTGGCCGATGCCCATGCTGCCCGGCAGTTTGACCATATGTCGGGTATGAAACACATCGCGCACCAGACCATTGTCCTTGCGCAGAAAGAAACGGCCATTGTGATTGGTGATGATGCCGGCGGCGTCCTGCCCACGGTGCTGCAGCACCGTGAGTGCGTCATAGATTGCCTGATTGATCTCCGAGCGACCGACGATGCCGACGATGCCGCACATTTTCCACCCCTCGTTCGCCTGAGGACGAACTGCTGTTTGCTAACTATAGAACCGATGGCGACCGGGGACGCCGTTCAATACCGCAGACTCGCCTGCATATCCGGCGGCAGAAAATCCTTCATCCACATGGCCAGGGACTGAAACTGCGGCAACAACATCGATTCGTGCCACCAAGGCTCACTCGGCAACTGCGTAAAGCCGGCCAGCAACACCAGCACGCCGACTACGACGATGCCGCGGGCAACGCCGAATAACGCACCGACGATGCGATCGGTACCGCTCAATCCGGTTTTGCGCACCAACTGACCGACCAAAACGTTGACCAGCACGCCCAGCAGCAGAATCACCAGGAATATCACCGCGAACGCCACGCCGGCGCGGACCGTCGGCGAGTCGATCTGGTCAATCAGCAACGGAGTGGCGGCAAGCCGTGCGGCAAAGGTGAGCGCGAGCCAGAAGGCCAGTATCCATGCGGTCAACGACAATGCTTCGCGCACGAACCCGCGCATCAGACTCACCAGCGCCGACACCGCGATCAGCACCAGGATGGCGACATCGATCCAATTCATCGATGCCGTCGTCCCCGGTCATGGGAACCTGCAGCAAGAGCGCGGCTTATCAGTTCTGGCATCGCGCCATTCTACCAGAGCGTGGCCGGCGAAACACCGGCGCGGGTTGCCGCCGTCACGGTTGCAGGGTCACGAAACCCTTCAAGTTTTCCTGGGTTTCAAGCGTCTGCTGCAATTTCTCGGCTTCGGGACGTTCCGGCACCGGGCCGACGCGGACCCGGTACAACGACTGGCCCTTGGCGGACTTGAACTCTTCGACGAAAGCCTTGAAGTGTTGCTTGCGCAGGCGATCGCGCAATGCGGTGGCCTTTTCGGACTGACTGAAGCTGCCAACCTGCACCGCCCACGCGTGGGTAAGCTCTTCGGCAGAGGGTGTCGCCACGGCGGCCGGTGGTTGCGGTTCGGTCTTTGCCTGCGGCGCGGGTGACGGTGCGGCAGGCGCCGGTGCGGTTGTAGGTGCCATTGCAGGTGCAGGTGCAGGTGCCGCGGCTTGCGGCGCGGGCGCCACTGGTTCGGCCGCTGACGATTGCGCGGGCGCCACGGGCACCGGCGCGGATTCGGCCGTTCCCGGCGTCGTCGGCGGCTGCGAATACTGATCGATGACCCGGGATTGCGGTTCGGTTGTCGGCGCCGGCACCGTAGTGTCGGTGACCAGCGGCCCCTGTTGCGGGTGTTGCGGTTCCGGCGGCAGCGGTACGTCACTCACCGGTTCGGTTCCGGAACCGTCGAGCAGAAACGGGATGATGATGATCGCCAGGGCGACGATCACCGCCGCACCGAGCAGGCGCTGCTTCAATGCCGGTTCCATATTCTCTCCTCCGTCAGAATGTGGCCGAGCGTGGTCGCTGGCATTATACGCAGTCTCGCAGCGCAGCAGCCACGGTGTAAAACGAACCGAATATCAAAATGCGGTCGCCGGGCAACGCATCGGATCGGGCCTGGCGCACCGCCGCGCACACACCCTCGAATGACCGCGCCTGCGCTGCGGCCTCCGGGACCTCCCGGCGCAAGGCGTCGGCCAGTTGCGGCGCACTCAGGCCGCGCCTGGATTCGTCGGCGAGCCCGGCCAAATACCAGCGCGCCACTTGCGGCGCCAGCAAAGCGGCCACACCCGCGGCATCCTTCGCGGCCAACATCCCCCACACGGCCAACACGCGGCCGCCGCTGCCGAGTTTGCGTAGGTTGTCCGCCAGCGCAGCGACTCCGTGAGGATTGTGCGCCACATCGAGAATACAATCGACGTCGCCTCGCACCACCTGGAAGCGGCCCGGCAGTTCGACTTCCTGCAAGCCGCGGCGCACCGCGTCCTGATTGACCGGCAAACGTGCCGCCAGCAGGTCGAGCACCATGAGACACGCGGCGGCGTTTTGCAGTTGCACCTCGCCGCGCAATGCCGGATAGGGCAGGCCGACGCGGCTACCGGCCGGTCCGCGCCAATTCCAGCCGGACGGCAGCCGTTTCGGCATGAAAATCCCGTTGCGCGAGGTGCAACTCGGCGCCGATCTCGGCGGCGTGTGCGACCACGGAAGCGGGAACATCTGCTTCGCCGTACACGGCCGGACGATCGCCGCGAAATATGCCGGCCTTCTCGCGGCCGATGGATTCGCGGTCGGGGCCGAGCCAATCGACATGATCGATACCCACGGAAGTGATCATCGCCACGTCAGGATCGAGCAGATTGACGGCGTCGAGCCGCCCGCCTAATCCGACTTCCAAAACCGCCACATCCAGACCGGCATCCATGAACACGCTGAATGCGGCCAGGGTTCCGAATTCGAAATAGGTCAACGCGACATCGCCGCGGGCACGGTCCACCCGCTCGAAGGCTTCGCACATGCGCGTCGCATCGACCTCCTGGCCGTCGATGCGGATACGCTCGGTATAACGCAACAGGTGCGGCGACGTGTAGGCACCCACCCGGTAGCCGGCGGCGCCCAGGATGCTGGCCAACATCGCCACGCACGAACCTTTTCCGTTGGTGCCGCCGACAGTGATCACAGCAAACGGCGGCGGCATTTCATACAACCGCTGCCAGACCGCGCGCACCCGACCGAGACCGAGCTCGACCCTGGTGGGATCCAGCGACTCCTGCCATTGCAACCATTGGTCGAGGGATTGGAAACGCATAGGAGCAACCGGCGCCACCTCGCTCATGCGCGGGAGCCGAGCGCAGCAGACGCGCAGGTCAAGGAGCGGGGGACCGGTGGGTCAACATGGTGAGCAGCGCGCTCAAACGGTCGCGCATATCGCGCCGATCGACGATCATGTCGATGGCGCCGTGATCGAGCAGAAATTCGCTGCGCTGAAAGCCTTCCGGAAGGGTCTCGCGCACCGTTTGTTCGATCACGCGCGGACCGGCGAAGCCGATCAGCGCGTTCGGTTCGGCGACATTGACGTCGCCCAGCATGGCCAGACTTGCCGATACCCCGCCCATGGTCGGATCGGTCAATACCGACACGTAGGGAATGCCGCGCTCGGACATGCGCCGCAGCGCCGCGCTGGTCTTGGCCATCTGCATCAGTGACAGCAGCGCCTCTTGCATACGCGCGCCGCCGCTGGCGGAGAAACAGACCAGGGGAATATTGCGGTCGATGCAGACGTTGGCAGCACGCACAAACCGCTCGCCGACCACTGAACCCATCGAACCGCCCATGAAAGCGAATTCGAATGCCGCCGCCACCAGCGGCACGCCGTTGACCGCACCCTCCTGCACCACCAGCGCATCCTTTTCACCGGTATTGCGCTGGGCCTGGGACAGGCGATCACGGTATTTACGGCTGTCACGGAACTTGAGCACGTCCACCGGCTCCAGCTCCGCGCCGATGTCCGTGCGCGGCTCGTCATCGAGAAAAATATCCAGGCGCCGGCGCGCGCCGATACGATTGTGATGATCGCACTTGGGACAAACGTCGAGATTGCGATCGAGCTCGGCACGATACAGCACCGCGCCGCAGGAATCGCACTTGGTCCACAGACCTTCGGGAATACTGCGCTTGCCGGATCCGGCTTCGGTGCGGATGCGCGACGGCATCAATTTTTTGAACCAACTCATTTAAGCACTCACGTCGTCGTTGCCGCTGCCTTGGGTTTGGCTTCGTCCATTGCCGCGCGCATGCCGCTCAACAAATCCTTCAAGCGTGGCGCGATCCGTTCCGGGTTGTCGCCGTTCTCGGCGATCACCTTGACCAAAGCGCTGCCGACGATTACGGCATCGGCGGCTTGCGCTACTTGGGCGGCGCTTTGTGCATCGCGGATACCGAAACCCACACCGATGGGCAAATCGGTGGCCGCACGGATTTCATTCACTTTGTTGGCGACCGCCTTCACGTCGAGACTGGCGGCGCCGGTCACACCCTTCAGGGAAACATAGTAAACGAAGCCCGAAGCGGCCGCACAGATGCGTTCGATCCGCAGGGCGTTGCTGGTCGGGGCGATCAGAAAAATCGGATCGAGTCGCTTGGCGCGCATTGCCAACACGAAATCGTGGGATTCTTCCGGCGGCAGGTCCACGGTGAGCACGCCGTCGACGCCGGCATCGGCGGCGGCAGCTGCGAATTTCGCATAACCCATGACCTCGACCGGATTGAGATAGCCCATCAGTACCACCGGCGTATGCGCGTCCCGGGTGCGGAAGGTGCGCACCATTTCGAGCACATGGCCCATGCCGACGTGATGCTTCAGCGCCCGTTCGCTGGCGGCCTGGATGACCGGACCGTCCGCCATGGGATCGGAAAACGGCACGCCCAGTTCGATGACGTTGACACCCGCCTCCACCATGGCGTGCATCAATTCAACGGTCATATCGGGGTGCGGATCACCCGCGGTGATGAAACCGACCAACGCCTTGCGTTGCTGGCCGTGCAAATCCGCGAACGTTTTTTCGATTCTGCTCATGCTGCTCAACTTTCTAGATTTCGATGCCTTCCCGGGTGGCGACAGTGTGGATGTCCTTGTCCCCGCGCCCGGAAAGATTCACCACGATGATCTGGTCCGATTTCATCCGCGGCGCAAGCTTGGCGGTGTAAGCCAGCGCATGGCTGGACTCAAGGGCCGGGATAATGCCTTCAGTGCGGGTCAAGGCATGAAACGCGGCCAGCGCTTCGGTGTCGGTGACGGCAGCGTATTGCGCCCGGCCGCTGTCCTTCAACCAGGCGTGCTCGGGGCCGACACCCGGATAATCCAGTCCGGCCGAAACCGAGTGCGTCTCGATGATCTGACCGTCTGGGTCTTCCATCAGATACGTCCGATTGCCGTGCAGAACGCCAGGCTTGCCGGCGCACAAAGGCGCCGCGTGATGACCACTCTCAAGTCCGTCGCCCGCCGCTTCGACGCCATGCATTTGCACCTGGGCGTCGTCAATGAAGGGATAGAACAAACCCATTGCGTTGGAGCCGCCACCGACGCAGGCCACCAGAGCATCGGGCAGACGCCCCTCCCGTTCCAGGATCTGCGCCCGGGTCTCGCGCCCGATCACGGCCTGGAAATCGCGCACCATGGCTGGATAGGGATGGGGCCCGGCGACGGTACCGATGATGTAGAAGGTGTCGTCGACGTTGGTAACCCAGTCGCGCATGGCTTCGTTGAGCGCGTCCTTCAGCGTCCGTGATCCGGCCTTGACCGATACCACCTCGGCGCCGAGCAAGCGCATGCGATACACATTGGCGCTCTGGCGTTGAATATCCTCCGCGCCCATGTAGACCACGCACTGCATGCCGAAGCGCGCTGCCACCGTGGCGGTGGCGACCCCATGCTGGCCGGCGCCGGTTTCGGCAATGACCCGCGATTTGCCCATGTGCCGGGCCAGCAGCGCCTGGCCGACCGTATTGTTGATCTTGTGGGCACCGGTGTGATTGAGGTCTTCGCGCTTGAGGTAAATGCGCGCACCGCCCAATTGCTCGCTCCAGCGCTTAGCGTAATACAGCGGCGACGGCCGGCCGACGTAATGGGCCAGATCGGCGTCCAACTCGGCCTGGAAGTCGGCATCGCTGCGATAGCGCTCATAGGCCTGGCGCAATTCTTCCAGGGGTTGCATGAGCGTTTCGGAAACGAACATGCCGCCATAGGGCCCGAAATGGCCGTGGCTGTCGGGCAGTGCGTATCGGACTGCCTCAGTCTGCTTGGACACGATTTACACCTCGTATGAACTGATCGATCTTACCGGCGTCCTTGATGCCCTTGTCGCGCTCGACGCCGCTGCTGACATCCACGCCCCACGGGCGCACCGCCGCGACCGCTTCGGCGACATTGTCCGGATGCAGTCCACCCGCGAGCACCAACGGCAATGGCAAATCCTTTGGTATGCGCTGCCAGTCGAAGCGTTCGCCCGTGCCACCGGCGATGTCGTCGCGATAACGTATCCAGCAGCAGGCCGGCACTGTCGTGAAACTGGCGCGCCAGCGCGTCCAGTCGGACATCGGCGCGCATCCGCACCGCCTTGATGTAGCGGCGGCCGAATCCGCGGCAGAATTGCGCGTCCTCGTCACCGTGAAACTGCAGCAGATCCACCGGAAGCTGTTCCAAAACCTGGTGCACGTCTTCGGCATCGGGATCGACGAACAAGGCCGTCACCGTGACGAATGCCGGCAGCGCCGCAACGATCCGCATCGCCGTGACCGAATCGACGGCGCGCGGACTCGGCGGATAGAACACCAAGCCGATGGCGTCGGCGCCGCAACGGGCCGCGACCACACCGTCTTCAGGCCGGGTAATGCCGCAGATTTTAACACGGGTGCGCATGGTGGCCGCCTGGCCGGAGCTGCGAAGAACTTGGGATGTTAGCAGAAACGCTTGAATCGAAACACTTTAACGAAGGCCAATCAAGCGTACCGAGGGGGCTCGCGAGGGCGCCGGCAAAGCGAACCGCGACGGATACTCCACCCCCACCAGGTACAACCCTTCCGCCGGCGCGGTCACGCCACCGGCACTGCGATCGCGGGCGGCCAGCAACGCCGCGGTCCAGTCCGGCTCACGGCTGCCGTCGCCGATGGCCATCAAGCACACCGGCGATATTGCGCACCATGTGATGCAGGAAAGCATTGGCACGGACGTCGATGTAACAGAATCCGTTGCCGCCATGGACCTCCAGCCGCTGGATCGTGCGCACCGGGTGTTTGGCTTGGCAGGCCAGAGCGCGGAAGGAAGTGAAGTCGTGCTCGCCCAACAGATGGGCGGCGCCGCTTGCCATGCGCGCGATGTCCAACTCGCTGTGCCGCCAGCACACGCGGCGGCGCAGAATGGCCGGTCGCGTGAACCGCGTGCGTATGATGTAACGGTAGCTGCGCGCGGTCGCCTCGAAGCGGGCGTGGAAATCATCGTCCACCGGCTGCGCCCAACGCACGCTGACATCGTGCGGCAGATTGGAATTGGTTCCCAGCACCCAGGAGCGCATGCTGCGAGCGGCGTCGGAATCGAAATGCACCACCTGCTCGGTGGCGTGCACGCCGGCGTCGGTACGACCCGCGCACACTACGCGCAGCGAATGGTCGGCAACCTTGGCCAGAGCCTGCTCCACGGTCTCCTGCACAGTGCGGCTGCCGTTCTGCGCCTGCCAACCGCTGAAGTCGGACCCGTCGTATTCGACCACCAGTGCGATTCTCATACAGTTCCCGCGAATCCCGACAAACGCGGCATTGTAACAGGGCTCAGCGCAGACCTGCTGCCGCCATGACGGCGGCAATGGCGATCGGGTACAGCCACTGCCAAGCAGCCGGAGCCGCTGCGGCGGGCAACTCGATCTGCCGTGCCGGCGCCGCGGCGGCGGCAGCCAGGGCGCCGCGCAGCCGACTCCCGAGCAGCGCGACATGCTTGGAGAAGCGGCCCCGCGGCGCAGGTTGAACGGGTTGCGGCGCGACTTGCGCAGCGCCCAGGCGCGGCACCGTCTCCAGGACCAGTACCAACCGCAGCGCGAAGCGGTCGCGGTCCAGACCCAGCCACTGTAGCGGCCAGCTCAGCCAGTGCACCGCTGCCACCAGCTGCGGCGTCGCAGTGGACTGCAGCAGCAACTGGGCGGCGGCAACCATCAACACCAGCACGCCGACCCGCATAGCCCCCTCGGTTACGCCCTGCAAAGTCGGCGACCAGATCCCCAGCGAAGTCCATAAGGCTTCTCCCGGGGTGAACCACAAATACAGCACCGCCAACGACAGCCACAAAAAGCGCAGCCGCTTCAGCGCCCGCCAAAATCCGATCAGATGCGGCGCGCCGCTCAAGCCATACGCCAGAGCCAGCAGCAGTGCCGCCACGCCCAGCCGCGCACTGCCCCCGGCGGAAAGAAATCCGGCCAGTACCAGGAACGAAACCACGCGCACAGTGGGATGCATGAAGGAATCTTGTAGCAGATAAAGCAAAAGGGCCCCGGCTCCTGTGGAGGAACCGGGGCCCGATGATACCGGGTTTGCGGTGAATCAGGCCATATGCGCCATCAAACCCTGCGCTTCATTCTTCTGGTCCTCGCTGCCTTCCTCGAGCACTTCGTCGAGGATACTGCGGGCACCGTCGGGGTCGCCCATATCGATATACGCGCGGGCCAGATCCAGCTTCGTGCCGACTTCATCGCCGTCTGCTAGCAAGCCGCCGTCGACCACGTCCTCATCCTGTTCTTCGCCGGGTTCGGGCTGATTCAGATAGGCCTGATCGTTTTCCGGATCCAAATTCAGATCGCCGAGATCGAAATCGGCGACATCGGCGTTCTGCTCGCCCTCCGGCGCACGCCGGTCGACCCCCATGGCGCCGGCCAGTTCCGACAACTCGTCGGCGACGCTGTTCGCAAGACCGTCGCTGGCGTCCTCGCGCGGCATGGAGTCGGCTGCGGTGACCTCGGCCTGCTCGGAGCCGCTCTCGGCATTTTCCGGCTGCCCGAATTGTTCCAGGTCGCCCAGATCGAAATCGATCATGTTGTCATTCGACTTGGCGCTGATCGCCGAATCTTCCGGGAACTCGAATTCGTTGTCGGTCGACGAGAAATCATCTTCGTCGGCAACCGACGCAGCCGCGCTTTCATCGAACAACGGGCTGTCCGGACGCAGATCCCGGCCCATCTCCATGACCTTCTGCCATGCAGGATCGGAATGATCTTCGACCAGGCCGTGCACGGTCTGGGCTTCGCGCTCGAAAGCCTCGCCGTTGCGGGCGGCATAGTAGACTTCCAGCAGTTTGATCTTCAGATCGAGACGATCGGGCTCATTGTCGATCGCCTCTTTGATCATATTCTCGGCCGGTTGATAACGCCCGTAGGCCAGGAACACGTCGGCTTCCGTCAGCGGATCCGCCTCGCTCACTTCACTTTCGATGGCCGAGTCGATTCCGGAGATCGAGAAGTCGCTAATATAGGAGGATTCGGGCTCGGCTTCGGATTCCCTGCTGTCTGCTTCTGCGGTCGCGGCTACAGCGCCGGTTGCGGCGGCGGCCGCCAGCGAAGGGTCGGTTTCCGGCGCTGGCGACGGCGCCGGCTGGAGGATGCTTTCGCCAAACCCAGCCGCGGCACGACGGCGTTGACGCGCCGCCAGCAGAGCCAGCAGCAGCACCACAAACACGGCGATCGCGACGCCCAGGTACAGCGGATTGTCGCGGAACAAGCTGACCGACTTCTGCCACCATGCGTTGACTTGATCCATCATGCTCGGCTCGCCAGCAGCTTCCGGTGCCTTCGCAGTCGGCTCTGGTGCCGCCGGTACGGGGGCGACATCGTGGAACGGTTGCGCCACGGGGGTATTGGGCAACCCGCTCAGATCCACCGGCTGGTAGCCTTCGACCGCGTACGGATTCTGTGCCTGATCCGGCGCCGCACGTTTCGCTTCCACCACCGGACCGAAACGATTGCTAGCCGGTGCGTCGGCATCGGTTTGCGATTCCGCTTCTGCGGGAGCCGATTCAGCGGCGGGCTGACCTTGCAAGTCGGAAGCTTCCGCTTCCGCGGCTGCCGGTTCGCTGGGCACGGGTGCTGCCTGACCGGCTTGTTCCGGAGTTTGCTCCTGGGCTGGCTCGGCGGTCTGGGCCGATGCTGCTTCCGGCGCGGCTTCGGCGCCGGTGTTGTTGCGCAATGCCTGCAACTGCGCCTGCAATGCAGCCAACTGATCGTCCTTCAGTTGCGCCAGACGCTCCATATCCTGGACCTGCTGTTGCAGCTGCTCGACTTTGGCCCGCAGCTGAGCGCTTTGCTCGGACGTGCCTTCGCTGCTGCCACCGGCGACACCGCCTGCGGCCTCGCCGCCGCTCGCGGCTTCGCTGCTGGCCTGTTGATTCGCCGCCTGGTCCGCGGAACCTTCGGCCTCTCCCGGGGCCAGCAATTGCAACCGGCCCTTGGGCGCGGCGTCGGTCTGCGGTGCGGATTCGGATGCGGCGGCTGCCATCGCCGGCTTGGTTCCGCTGCGCCAGACTTGAGTCTGGCGCCGGAATTCGGCGCGGGCCTGAGCCTGGGTCATGGTCTCGATCTGCTGACGATCGGGCACCTTCGAGAACGTAACCGGCCTTGAGCTGATTGACGTTGTCGTCGATGAATGCGTTCGGGTTGAGGCGCTGCAGCGCCATCATGGTCTGCTCCACCGAGACGGATTCGTCGGGGCGCACGTCGCTGGCGATGGTCCACAGAGTGTCGGAGCGTTGGGTCGGGCCGTAGGTGTCGCCGCTGCGGTTCGCCGCGCGGCAGCCCACGGGGCTGGCTGGCGACGCTGCGCCGCTGGGGTTGCTGCGCTGTTTGCGGCTGGGACTGCGGCGCCCGCGCCTGGGCCTGGACCCGCGGCGCGCTGACCGCGGCACCGCCTCGCCCGGCGATCACCGGCGGATCCACCAACATGGTGTATTCGCGCATGATCCGGCCGCTGTTCCAGTTCACTTCCAGAAGGAAACTGACATAGGGCTCGCGGAAGTCGCCATTGCTGGTGACTTTGATCACCGGCTGGTCGCCGCTCCGTACTACCTGGAAATTGAGCTGCCGCAGGCTGTTCTGGTAATCGATGCCGGCGCGGGCGAAATCGGCTCGCGACGCCAGACCGACGTGCAGCGAATCCAGTTCGTCCTGATTCACGGCCCGCAGGGGAATTTCCGCCTCCAGGGGCTGGTTGAGATTGGAATTGAGATCGATATCGCCAAGACCGAGGGCCGACGCCCAATTGGGCAGTCCGGCTGCCGTCAAAGCCATGACCAGGGCCAATTTCCGCACGATGCTCACTCCCTTTTGTGATAGGCCTAGCGCCCGGGCGGTGCCGTTGATGGCGTCGGCTGGTGGTTACCGGCGCCGCGGCTGGCCTCTTTAACTCCGCATAGACCGGCGAATTCTGCCGAGTAAATGCTTTAAATATCCGGGCTAACTATAGCTTATAAATACCGTTTTACCAAAATTTCCGCGATCTTAATCACGTTTAAGGCGACGCCTCTGCGTACATTATCGGCCACGATCCAGAGATCCAAACCCCTGGGAGCACGATCGTTCTCACGCAGCCTGCCGATCCAGATCTGGTCCGAACCGCCCGCCTCGCCAACGGAAGTGGGAAAGCCGTCGCCCGCCTGAGCACCCAAAACTTTGACGCCCGGGGCGGTATTTAGCAAGTTTCGTGCCTCCTCGGCTGTGATCTGGTTCTTGGTTTCGACGTATACCACCTGTCCGTCGCCATAAAATACCGGCACCCGCAGTGTAGTGGCATCGACGACCAGTTCCGGGTCGGCCGAGCAGCCGACGGCAGTCGCGCTGCAGTTCGTGCTCGGCGCTGGTGTAGCCGTCGTCTTCCAGGCTGCCCGACCAGCGGCAGAATATTGAACGCGATCTGATGGTCGTAGACCGCCGGCTTGACGTTGCGGCCGTTGAGCAATTCCACCGTCTGGCGCACCAGTTCCTGCACCGCACCCCGGCCGCTGTTGGATACCGAGGCGCAGGTGACCACCTGGATGCGCTCCAGACCGACGGCATCGTGGATGACTTTGAGCGCGACCAGCAGTTGCACGGTGTGGGTGCCGGGCGAGGCGATCACGCCGCGATTGACGAAAATCCTCGATCGCCTCGGGATTGATTTCGGGGATCACCAGCGGCACTTCGGCGTGGCGCCGGACCGGCCGCTGCCATCGATGACGATGCAGCCCGCATCCAGCGCCGCCTGCAGATGGGCGGCTCACCCGCGGCGAACAAAACCAATCCGGCACGGCTGAATTCGAATTGCTCGACACTGTCGACCGTCATTTCCCGGGCGCCGGCGTCGAGGGTTTTGCCGAGATCTTCGTCCGCGCGCCAGAGCATACAGTTCGCCAAAGGGAAACTTGCGGCTCGCCAGCAGGGTCAACATCGCTTCGCCGGCGGCGCTGGTGGCGCCGACCACCGCCACATCCATGGTCATGGCTGCATGCCCTCCTGTGCCGGGTGGCCGCCGTCATCGTTCGAGCAGAATGCGCAGCATGCGCCGCAACGGCTCCGCGGCACCCCACAACAACTGATCGCCGACCGTGAACGCGGACAGGTATTCGCCGCCCATGGACAGCTTGCGCAAGCGCCCCACCGGCACGGTCAACGTTCCGGTGACCGCCGCCGGCGTCAGCTCCCGCAGCGAGTCCTGCTTGTGGTTCGGAACCACGCGCACCCATTCGTTCGCTCCCGCCAGCAGATCTTCGATCTCGTCCAGGGGCAGGTCCTGGCGCAGTTTCACGGTCAGGGCCTGGCTGTGACAGCGCATGGCGCCGACCCGCACGCACAAGCCGTCGATCGGCACCGGCCGCTGTTCGCGGCCGAGAATCTTGTTCGCTTCCGCCTGGGCCTTCCACTCTTCCCGGCTCTGGCCGTTTTCCAGTTCGCTGTCGATCCACGGCAGCAGGCTGCCGGCCAGGGCGAAGCCGCCCCAATGTTCGGTCGGAAAATGCTCGCCGCGCAAGGTCTGCGGCGACCTGGCGGTCGATCTCGAGAATGGCGCTGGCGGGATCGGCCAACAGGTTCGCGGCAGCGCATCGTGCACGGCGCCCATCTGCGCCAGCAGCTCGCGCATGTTCTGGGCGCCGGCGCCGGAGGCGGCCTGGTAGGTCATGGCCGTCGACCCATTCCACCAGATCGCGCTCGAACAGTCCGCCGAGCGCCATCAGCATCAGGCTGACGGTGCAGTTGCCGCCGATGAAGTCCTTGGTGCCGTCGGCCAGCGCCTGGTCGATGCGCTTGCGGTTGACCGGATCGAGAATGATGACGCTGTCGTCGCTCATGCGCAGCGCCGAGGCCGCGTCGATCCAGTAGCCATTCCAGCCCGCGCGCCGCAGCTTGGGATAGATTTCCTTGGTGTAGTCGCCGCCCTGGCAGGAAATGATGGCCTCCATGGGCTTGAGCTTGTCGACGTCGAAGGCGTCCTGCAGCGCCGGCACCGCCTTGCCCACGTCCGGCGCCGCCGCCCCGGCCTGGGAGGTGGTGAACAACACCGGCTCGATGTGTTCGAAATCGCCCTCGGCGCGCATGCGCTCCATGAGCACCGAGCCCACCATGCCGCGCCAACCGATCAATCCTACCCGCATCATCACTGCAATCCTCTGAGTTCGCTTGTATGCGCCGGCCCGCGATCCTCGAGTCAGCCGAGCGCTTCGACCACGGCGTCGCCCATGGCGGCGGTGCCGACCTCGGTGGTGCCCTCGGAACCGATATCCGCCGTGCGCAGCCCCTGGTCCAGCACTTTCGCCACCGCGCTTTCGATCCGCTCGGCCATCTCCGCCTGGTCCAGGGAATAGCGCAGCATCATCGCCACCGACAGGATGGTCGCCAGCGGATTGGCGATGCCCTGGCCGGCGATGTCCGGCGCCGAGCCGTGGATCGGCTCGTACATGCCCTTGCGGTTCTGCGTCCAGCGACGCCGAGGGCAGCATGCCGATGGAGCCGGTGAGCATGGCCGCCTCGTCGGAAAGAATGTCGCCGAACATGTTGGTGGTGACCATGACATCGAACTGCTTCGGCGCCCGCACCAGCTGCATCGCGGCATTGTCCACGTACATGTGGCTGAGCTCCACTTCCGGGAACTCCTTGCCGACATCGGTCATGACCTCGCGCCACAGCTCGGTACACTCCAGCACGTTGGCCTTGTCCACCGAGCACACCCGCTTGTTGCGCTTCATGGCGATTTCGAACGCCACCCGGCCGATGCGCCGGATTTCGGACTCGCTGTAGACCAGGGTGTTGAAACCCTGGCGCTGGCCATCGTCGAGGGTGCGCACGCCGCGCGGCTGGCCGAAATAGATGCCGCCGGTGAGCTCGCGCACGATCAGGATGTCGAGACCCGAGACCACTTCCGGGCTCAGCGCCGAGGCCGCCGCCAGCTGCGGATAGAGGATCGCCGGGCGCAGATTGGCGAACAGCTCCAGCTCCGAGCGCAGCCCCAGCAGGCCCTGCTCGGGGCGCATGCGCAAGCTCCAGCGGCTCCCACTTCGGGCCGCCCACGGCGCCCAGCAGAATCGCATCGGCTTCCCGCGCCAGGCGCAGGGTCGCCTCCGGCAGCGGCGTGCCCTCGGCATCGTAGGCGCTGCCGCCCACCAAGCCCTGCTCCAGCTCGACCTGCAAGCCGTCGGCGCGCAGACGCTCCAGGACCTTGACCGCCTCGGCGACGATTTCCGGGCCGATGCCGTCGCCCGGCAGCACCAATATCTTCTGATTCATGGACACTCCTCAATTCGATCGAAACAACCACGGCGCCTGTTGCTGGCGACGCTGCTCATAGGCGCGGATGGCGTCGGCATGTTCCAGGGTCAGGCCGATATCGTCCAGGCCTTTGAGCAGGCAATGCTTGCGAAACGGGTCCACCTCGAAGGCGAAGACCTCGCCGGCGGGCGTGGTCACCGTCTGCGCTTCCAGATCCACGGTCAATCGGTAGCCCGTCGTCGGTGGCCACTTCCCGGAACAACTGTTCGACTATTTCCTCTTCTAAAACAATTGGCAAAATTCCGTTCTTGAAGCAGTTGTTGAAGAATATGTCGGCAAAGCTGGGGGCGATGACCACCCGAAAACCGTAATCCACCAGCGCCCAGGGCGCGTGCTCCCGGGAGGAGCCGCAGCCGAAATTCTTGCGCGCCAGCAGGACGCTCGCGCCCTGGTAACGCGGCTGATTGAGCACGAAATCCGGGTTCAGCGGCCGCTTGCTGTTGTCCATCCCCGGCTCGCCGTGATCCAGGTAGCGCCAGGCGTCGAACAGATTGGGGCCGAAACCGGTGCGCTTGATGGATTTCAGGAACTGCTTGGGAATGATCGCGTCGGTGTCGACGTTGGCCCGGTCCAGCGGCGCCACGATCCCGGTATCTTATGAAATGCTTCCATAGTCATGTTCCTGCGATTTACTGCTTATATAATCAATATATTATTGATATTATTCAAGTTCTTTCGGATCCACGAAATGGCCGGCAACGGCCGCCGCAGCGGCCATCGCCGGGCTCACCAGGTGGGTGCGGCCGCCCTGGCCCTGGCGGCCTTCGAAATTGCGGTTCGAGGTCGAGGCGCAGTGTTCGCCGGCCTCGAGCCGATCGGCGTTCATGGCCAGGCACATGGAACAGCCCGGTTCGCGCCATTCGAAACCGGCCTCGACGAAGATCTGGTCCAGCCCTTCCTCTTCGGCCTGCTGCTTCACCAGCCCGGAGCCCGGCACCACCATCGCCAGCTTGACGTTGGCCGCCACCTTGCGGCCTTTGGCCACGGCCGCGGCCGCCCGCAGATCCTCGATACGCGAATTGGTGCAGGAACCGATGAACACCTGGTCCGGGCGAATCGCGGTGATCGGCGTGCCGGGCGCCAGGCCCATGTATCGCAGCGCCGCCCGCATGCCTTCGCGCTTGACCGGATCGGCCTCGCCGTCGGGGTCCGGCACGCGGCCGTCCACCGGCGCCACCATTTCCGGCGACGTGCCCCAGCTCACCTGGGGCTTGATGCCGGCACCGTCGATCACCACCACCCGGTCGAACGCGGCGTCGGCGTCGCTGTGCAGCTCGCGCCAGGCGGCCACGGCCTGGTCCCACAGATCGTCGCCTGGGCGCGTAGGGCCGGCCGCGCACGTAATCGATGGTGGTCTCATCCACCGCCACCATGCCCGCCCGGGCGCCGGCTTCGATGGCCATGTTGCAGACCGTCATCCGGCCTTCCATGGACAGGGCCCGGATGGCCTCGCCGGCGAACTCGATGGCATAGCCGGTACCGCCGGCGGTGCCGATTTCGCCGATGATCGCCAGCACGATGTCCTTGGCGGTGACGCCCGGGGCGATCGCGCCGTCGACCCGCACCAGCATGTTTTTGGACTTTTTCTGGATCAGGCACTGGGTGGCCAGCACATGCTCGACTTCCGAGGTGCCGATACCGAACGCCAGGGCGCCGAAGGCGCCGTGGGTCGAGGTATGGGAATCGCCGCAGACCACGGTCATGCCCGGCAGCGTGGCGCCCTGCTCCGGTCCCATCACATGCACGATGCCCTGGCGGCGGTCGTCCATGCCGAACTCGGTGATGCCGAATTCGCGGCAGTTGTCATCCAGGGTTTCCACCTGGATGCGGGAAATCGGGATCGCTGATACCGAGGCTGCGATCGGTGGTCGGGACGTTGTGATCCGGCGTGGCGAGGATGGCGTCCACCCGCCAGGGCTTGCGTCCGGCCAGGCGCAGGCCCTCGAACGCCTGGGGCGAAGTCACCTCATGCACCAGATGGCGGTCGATGTAGAGCAACGCGGTGCCGTCGTCATCCTGACGCACCACGTGGGCGTCCCACAACTTGTCGTAAAGAGTCTTGGCGGCCATGGCATTCACGGGTTTCACGGGAAACGAGCGGCTATCCTAGATTCCGGACAGCTATAACTCAAATGTATTATATTCATAGATAGCATTCCACTTAGGAATATTATTCGGATGAATTTCGACGACCTCCAAGCCTTCGCCGCGGTAGCCGAACAGGGCTCCTTCTCCCGTGCCGCGGCGACTCTCTACCGCACCCAACCAGCGGTGAGCAAGCGCGTCGCAGCCCTGGAGCAGGAGTTGGGTACGCGGCTGTTCGACCGCATCGGGCGTACCATTCAGTTGACCGAGGCAGGCCGGGCGCTGCTGCCCCGGGCCCGCGACCTGCTGCTGCGCATGGAAGACAGCCGCCGGGCGGTGGCCAACCTTTCCGGCGAGATCGGCGGCGTGTTGCGCCTCGGTACCAGTCACCACGTCGGCCTGCACCGGTTGCCGCCGGTGCTGCGGGCGATTCAGTCGCGCTTATCCGCAAGTGGAACTGGATATCCGTTTCATGGATTCCGAAGCCGCTTGCCAGGGAGTGGAGCGCGGCGAACTGGAATTGGCCATCGTCACCCTGCCATTGGAGCCATCGGCGGCACTGGCGTTGACGCCCATCTGGCACGACCCGCTGGCAATCGTGGCGGCGGCCGAACATCCCCTGGCCCGGCGGCGACGGCTGCAGATCGCCGATTTGGGGGCCTACAACGCCATCCTGCCCGCCACCGGCACTTTCACCCGCGAAATCCTGCAACGGGCATTGCAACCGAGCGGCCTGCGGCCGAAGGTGGGGTTGTCGACCAATTACCTGGAGACCATCCGCATGCTGGTGGCGGTGGGATTGGGCTGGAGCGTGTTACCGCAGACCATGCTCGAAACGGAGCTGGTGGCGCTCAATGTCAGCGGCCTGAAGTTGGCCCGCGAACTGGGCGCGGTCCGCCATCGGGACCGCACCCTGTCCAACGCCGCCGGCGCTTTGCTGGAATTGTTACTGCCGGCTCAGAAGCCCAAATAGACGCCTAGACCGTAGTAACTGATTTCGTCTTCGTAGAATTGCCCGTGCGGCGAATATCCGTCGTAGGCCTCGGCCATGACCCGCAAACGCCGCCGGCCCTGCTGCGTGGCGCCGAATTCCAAGCCGACCTTGACGCTGGTATCCACGGACCACTCATGTTCCCGCCAGCTCTTGAGGTCTACGCCACCCAGTAACCGACCGCCCCAAAGCAGCGGTGTCGTGCCGCGGAACTCGAAGCCCGCATGCACGCCTTCGGGGTCGAGGTCCCGGGGTTCGCGTGCGACCAGATATTCGCCGCCACCGTACAAGCGCACCTGTCGCCAGTCGTAGGACAACAGCATTTCCAAGGACTCGAAGCTCAAGTTGATTCGCTCCGGACGCGCGCGCAGTAGGTATTCGTCTCCCAAATGAGAGCTCTGGTGATACAAGCGTACACGGGAGGACCAGGGTCCACGGCGATAGGTGACTGGAATGCCGATCACGTAATCAGCATTGACCAGATCGTCGGAAGGCGCATCGAGATTGAACTGCGCGAACAGGCCGCCCGATACACTGAGCTGCAGTCCGTCTCCCGGATGTTTGCCTTCGCGGCGATACAAGCCGAACGTCTCGCCGTAGCCCACCGCCGCCAGGGTGGCGTTGTCGCTGGTCGTGTCGTATTGGCGCAAACTGACGAAAAACTCCGTCTGTTTCGGATCGGCGAGCAATGTCGCGAACAGATCGCCGGTGGGAAACGGTACCGTGTCGGGCGTCAGGCCCATGAGGCTGTACACCTGCTTATGTTTTTTCTCCGCCGCCGCTTCGGCCTGCTCAGAGGAAGGTGTCGCGGCGCCGGTCTCAACGACGGCGCCAGCCGCGGCGGCCGTGGACGCGCCGGAGACAGAAGACGCCGCTGATGCAGGAGCGGCTGCGGAGGCAGCTGGCGGCGCGGAGCCATCTGCCGCTTTGGCAGCCGCGGACGCTGTCGGCGCGGCAATGTTCAAACCCTGCAGGCCGACGAGCTGCGGTACGGCTTCCTGCAATTGCGCCCTCCTGTCCCCCTCCTCTCCCACCAGGGTAACGGTGGCGACTCCTTCCTTCACCTCGAGCTCGTAGCTGTCTCTTGCCCAGCCGAGCTGGTGTTCGATCAGCATCACCAGCGAACCGGCGATGAACGCATCCTGCTTCGCCAACTCCGGGTCGACACCACCCTGAGCCACCTGCCCTGCCACCGACATAACGCATACTGCCACTACCCGCCGAAAATCCATATGCAACCCCGAATACGGTCGATTAACGAAAAATGCCAACTGCGACACACCAGTGGATCAAGCTATGACCATAGGGAGCCGTTAACCCGATGCAAGCAAGGCGGTTGATTTCGACCATCGGGGGTATCGGCGTCTCATGGAATCCACGACTATACGAACATCCGGGCGGCTGTGCATATTGGCACTGACACTCTGGGCCGGCGTGTCGAATTGGTGCGCAGCGGCCCCAGAACCGGCGCCCATCGATCTGACCATTCGTCTGACCTCCCAACGCTTCGACGCCGACGCAGCCCAGCGACTGCAAGCCTGGCATACCTTGCTTGCCGAGAGCCGCGGCCTGCCGATCGCTGTGCAGTTGGAACGTGTCAACGCATTCTTCAACGCCATTCCGTTCATGTCCGACGAGCAGCACTGGGGACGCAGCGACTACTGGGCAACGCCCGTCGAATTGCTTACCAGCGGCGCGGGAGACTGCGAAGACTACGCCATTGCGAAATACTTCACGTTACGCCAGCTCGGCGTTCGGTCGGACCAATTGCGCATTACCTACGCCCGCGCGCTGACCCGCAATCAGGCCCACATGGTGCTCGCGTTCTACCAGACTCCGGACGATGAGCCGCTGGTGCTCGACAACCTGGATCAGAAAATTCGCCCCGCCTTGGAGCGTCCCGATCTGCGGCCGATTTATGGCTTCAACGGCGACAGCATCTGGCTGGTTTCGCAATTGCGCAGCCGCGGCGAACTGGTCGGCGGTTCCAACCGCATCGGACGTTGGCAGCATGTCCTGTCGCGCATGGAAACCGCCGCCGGTCCTTCATTTCTGCGCATGCGCTAATCGCGCACGCCCCGCCACGCGACCGCGAACGCGCACAGCGCCAATATTGAGGCCGACATATAGGCCCAGAACGGTCCCGCGCTGGTCCACAGGATTCCACTGTAAAGACTGCCGAACGCGCCGCCGGCACCGAAGCTGAGGCTCGAATACAGTGCCTGCCCGCGGCCTTGATGGCGGCCGACAAAATACCGGTGAATCAAATGAATGGCCACGGCATGCACAATGCCGAAACTGGCAGCGTGCAAAAGCTGCGCGGTGATCAGCAAACCGAGCTGATGCGGGAACTGCGCGATCATCCACCAACGCACGCTGGTCAACGCCAATGCGCTGAGCAGCAGTCGCCTGGGGCCGGTTCGGGGCAGCAACCGATGCATGAGCAGAAACAACACGATCTCGGCACCGACGCCCAATGCCCATAGCTGCCCGATCAGACCACGCGAGTACCCCTGATCTTCCAGATAGATGGTGTAGAACGTGTAGTAAGGGCCGTGGCTCGCCTGCAGCAGAAAGCAGGCGAGCAGCAACATCCAGACTTTGCGCTTGGCGAGCACCCGTTTGAGCGGCTCATGGTCCAAGGGCAGATGCCCGGCTGCGCTTTCGGGCACCAGCAGGCTGCTCAGCCAGATACCCGCGAACAGTGCGATCAATGCCAACGGCAGATGCCTGATATCGACATAATCGAACAACGCGCCCAGCCCGGCGACACTGACGATGAATCCGATCGACCCCCACAAGCGAATGGTGCTGTAACGGTGGGTGTGGTCGCCGAGATGGTTCATGGTGGTCGCCTCGAACTGCGGCAGCGACGCGTTCCAAAAGAAACTGAAGGCAGTCATCACCAGGGCGATCCACCAGTAACCGCCGTCGATGAACATGCCGGCAAAGCACACCACCGCCAGCAACGACGCAAGGCGCACGATCAGCATGCGCTTGCCGCTGTGGTCGGCGATCCAACCCCAGACATTCGGGGCGACGATCTTGGTGGCCATGATGATCGCCACCAATTCACCGATCGCCAGCTCCGAAAAACCGCGCGCGCGCAGATATGCGCCCCAGTACGGTATCAACGCGCCAAGACTTGCGAAATAGAACAGATAGAAGCCCGACAGGCGCCAGTAGGGAATCGCGGGAGTCGGCGTTTTCATGAGTTCAAGTCGAATTCAGGGGCGCACGCGACCCTCGGGCATTACACGCCGGCCGAGCGGCCGATTGTGCGGGCAGCGTTCATTCTTTGCCAGCGGGAACCGGCGGAGTCTGCGATTGCACGTCCATGTTCTGCGCCCTGTGGCGCAACATATGATCCATCAGGACGATGGCAAGCATCGCTTCGGCGATGGGTGTGGCGCGGATACCGACGCAGGGATCGTGGCGGCCGGTGGTCACCACTTCGATCGGCTCGCCGCGCACATTGATGGACTGGCCTGGAATGCGGATGCTGGACGTGGGCTTCAACGCCAGGGAGGCGACGATGTCCTGACCGGTGGAGATACCTCCCAGTACGCCGCCGGCATGGTTGGACAAGAAGCCCTGGGGCGTAATGGGATCGCGATGCACCGAGCCCTTTTGGTTGACGGCTGCAAACCCGGCGCCGAGCTCCACCCCTTTGACGGCGTTGATGGACATCAACGCGTGGGCGATATCGGCGTCGAGGCGGTCGAATACCGGCTCACCCCAGCCGCTGGGCACGCCGCTGGCGACCACATTGATGCGGGCGCCGATGGAATCGCCTTCCTTGCGCAGCGCATCCATGTAGGCTTCCAGTTCCGCAACCTTGGCGGCGTCGGGAAAGAAGAACGGGTTCTGCTCGACGGCTTCCCAATCGAACTTCTCCGCTGCGATGGGTCCGAGCTGCGCCAGGTAGCCGCGGATCTCGACGCCGTAACGGATACGCAGGTATTTCTTGGCGATGGCGCCGGCGGCCACGCGCATGGCGGTTTCCCGTGCCGAGGATCGACCACCGCCGCGGTAATCGCGCGTACCGTATTTGCGCTGATAGGTGTAATCGGCGTGACCGGGACGGAACCGGTCCATGATCTTGTCGTAGTCCCGGGAACGTTGATCCGTATTCTCGATCAACAGGCCGATCGGAGTGCCAGTGGTACGGCCTTCGAACACGCCGGAGAGAATCCGCACCTGGTCCGCTTCCCGCCGCTGCGTGGTGTGGCGGGACTGACCGGGCTTGCGGCGATCCAGGTCGCGCTGCAGATCGGCCTCATCGAGTTCCATGCCCGGCGGGCAACCATCGACGACGGCGCCCAGCGCCGGCCCGTGGCTCTCGCCGAAACTGGTTACCGTAAACAGTTTTCCGAAGCTATTCCCTGACATGGGGCGCTATTGTAGCGGGAAGCGCGATCTTCGTCCCGCCATTTCGGCCGCAGAAACACCTTTAGTTCGGCGCCCAAGTACCGATATATTAAGGCGAACTACCGCCTGAAGCAGGTTGACGACTCTTCCGCTGTCCCTGGCAGGCCGCACCCGGATGACCCCGCGGCTCTCGGACCGGGGCGACCCGGCGCCTAACCCGAAGGATGTGACGCCCGTGCGACGCGACCACAGCACAACGATCATTGCTCTCGGCTTTGGGACCGTGCTGGTATTGATGGCGGTGCTGACCTTCAGCGCATTACGGGTCCTGGACGTCAGCAGCAAACGCCTGGAAACCATCGTCAACCAGAACAACATGAAATCCGAGCTGGTGGTGGAAATGCGCACCGCCGCCCGCGAGCGCACGCTCGAACTGCACCGGATGCTGTTGTTGGACGACCCCTTCAAGCTCGACGACGGCTGGATGCATTTCAACCGCCTGGCGTCGGATTTCATCAAGGCCCGCAACGCCCTCAAGGAAATGGCGTCCCCCGAGGAACGCACGTTGCTCGACCTCCAGGGGCGGTATACCAATGCGGTGAGCCCGCTGCAGGCGCGGGTTGCAGAACTGGCCATGGCGGGTTCCCGCGAAGAAGCCGAACAACTGCTGTTGGAACGCGTCCTGCCCGGCCAGGACCGGCTATTCGGCGTGCTGTCGAAGTTGTCACAAATCCAAAAGGACCAGGCCAGACGCACCGCCGACGAAACCCGGCGCGATCGCCAAGCCGCGACCACGCTGATTCTGCTCATGGCGGGCAGCGTAGCGTTGATCAGTATCTTGATCGCGGTCTACGTGATTCGGCGCACCGGCGAAAGCGCCCGGCAGCTGGTCGCAGAAAAGGAACGGGCCGAAATCACATTGCATTCCATCGGCGAAGGCGTAATCACCACGGACGCCAGTGGCCGCATCGAGCGGCTCAACATCACCGCCGAGTTGTTGACCGGGTGGCCTTCCGCGGAAGCGGCTGGAAACCCGCTGCTGAAGATCATGCGCATGGTGCGCGAGTCCGACCGCCGCTTGATCGCCGATCCGGTGGCGCGCGCCCTGCGCGACGGGTGCGTACATTCCTCTGAACCCGACACCCTGCTCACTCGGCGCGATGGCCGCGACTTGGCGATCGAATTCACCGCAGCGCCCATCATGGATCGCTGGCAGAACCGCATGGCCGGCACCATTTTGGTGTTTCGGGACGTGACCGAAACCCGTGCCCTTGCGACTCAACTCGCGCACCAGGCGCGGCACGACAGCCTCACCGGCTTGATCAATCGCCGCGAATTCGAGTCGCAATTGCAGGAGACGCTGGCCGAAGTCCACCGTAACCCGGACCAGAACCACTGGTTGTGCTATATCGATCTCGACCAGTTCAAGGTCATCAACGACACCTGCGGACACATGGCGGGCGACGAACTGTTGAAGCAGATCGCCGGGCACCTGAAACGGGAATTGCGCGACTCCGACCTCGTGGCGCGCATGGGAGGCGACGAGTTTGCGGTCCTGCTCAAAGACTCCAATGCCCACTCCGCTCACGAAATCGTCGAACGCGTGCGCGGCATATTGCACGAACTGCGTTTCGCTTGGGACGACAAATTCTTCAGCAGCAGTGCCAGTATCGGCATGGTTCCCATCGGCACGCGCAGCGGTACTTTATACGACTTGCTGAGCGCCGCGGACAAAGCGTGTTACGTAGCCAAGGACCAGGGACGTAACCGCGTTCACGTCTATCTGCAGGACGACGATGCCGTAGCGCGTCATGAAGGCGAGATGGAGTGGGTTCACCGCATACGTCGCGCGCTGGAGGAAGACCGCTTCGTACTGTACGTGCAGCCGATCCAGCGGCTTCAGGACGGATTCAACGAACATTGGGAAGTCCTGCTGCGCATGCTGGATGAGGATGGTCGACTGGTGCCACCCATGGCGTTCATTCCTGCAGCCGAGCGCTACAATCTGATGGGCGAAATCGACCGCTGGGTGGTAAAAACCACGCTGGAACAACTGCGGGCGCCGGGTGCCGGTTTCGGCTGCGCCGAAACCTCCGTGGCCATCAACCTGTCGGCACAATCCTTGTGCGACGACGAATTTCTGCAGTTCGTCCTGCACCAGCTCGCGCAGCCCGGAATGCTTGCGCAACGGCTGTGCTTCGAAATTACCGAAACCGCCGCCATCGCCAACTTGTGCCGGGCGCAAAAGTTCATTAACAGCCTCAAGGAACGCGGCTGCCGGTTTTCACTGGACGATTTCGGCAGCGGACTCAGCTCGTTCGGCTATCTCAAGACACTGCCGGTGGACTATCTCAAGATCGACGGCACTTTCGTGCGCGATATGCTCGACGATCCGATGGACCGGGCCATGGTCGAAGCCATCAATCAAATCGGCCACGTCATGGAGATCGCGACCATCGCCGAATACGTAGAAGAAACCAGCACCTTGGAACTGCTGCGCAACATGGGTGTGGACTACGCTCAAGGCTACGCCGTGGCCGCCCCCAAGCCTTTGACTGAACTGTCGCAACCGGTTCCCGCCGGCGACCCCAAACCGACGCGCTCCCACGCCTGAATCTCAGATGACACGCGAGAAGCGCGGCTGGTTGGCGTGCGGTAGGTAGCGATCGAATACCATGCAGACATTGCGGATCAACAAACGGCCGGCGGCCGGTACTTGAATCCGGCGCGGCGAAACTCGCACCAGGTCATCCTGTTCCATGGCCCGCAGGGCCTCGAGTTCGGCGGCAAAATAATCCCGGAAGTCGATCCCATAGCGAAATTCGATCGACGCCACGTCCACCTCGAAATCGCATACCAGACGCGTGATCAACTCCCGTCGCAGCAAATCGTCGGCGCCGAGCTCCAAACCGCGGTAGATCGGCAGGCGGCCGCTATCCAGACAGCGTTCGTATTCCTCGACGGTCTTGACGTTCTGGCTGTAACTGGTACCCACCATGCCGATCGCCGAAATCCCGAATGAGACCAGATCGCAGTCTGCATGAGTCGAGTAACCCTGGAAATTGCGGTATAGCGACCCGGCACGCTGCGCCACGGCGAGCTCATCGTCGGGACGGGCGAAATGATCCATGCCGATGTACACATAACCGGCGCCTTGCAGGTGTTCGATGGTGGACTGCAGGATCCGCAGTTTCTCGGCAGCGGACGGCAATTGAGTGGCGTCGATCTGACGTTGAGTCTTGAACATCTCCGGCAAGTGGGCGTAATTGAACACCGAAATACGATCCGGCTCGGCCGCCAACAGTGTATGCAGCGTGCGTTCGAAGCTGGCCACGCTTTGCAGTGGCAGACCGTAAATCAGATCGACGCTCACGGAGCGAAAGCCATTGTCGCGGGCCGCATCGATCACCGCGAACGTCTCTTGCTCGGACTGTACACGATTGACTGCACGCTGCACCGCCGGATCGAAATCCTGTACGCCCAGGCTCATGCGATTGAAGCCCAGCTCGCGCAGTAATGCGACGGTGTCGGCGCCCACGGCGCGCGGATCGATTTCGATGGAATATTCGCCGGCATCGTCGTTGCGCAGCCCGAACCAATGTCCGGTCTTCGCCATGAGCTCGGCCATTTGCCCGTGGCTGAGAAAGGTGGGCGTACCGCCGCCCCAGTGCAGCTGATCCACGGGCCGCGAACGGTCGAACAGTTCGCCCTGCAACTCCAGTTCGCGGTACAGGCGCTGCAGATAAGGTTCGGCGCGGCCGCGGTTCTTGGTTATTACCTTGTTGCAGGCGCAGTAATAGCAAACCGTTGCGCAAAACGGTAAGTGGAAATACAGAGACAACGGGCGTGGCGGTAGAGCGGCATTGCTTGCCAGCGCGTAACTACGGTACTGAGCTTCGTCAAAACCGTCGTGGAACTGCACGGCGGTCGGGTACGACGTGTAACGCGGGCCCGCGCGGTCGTAGCGACGGATCAGATCCGCATCGAACAGCAGAGATGATTGCATGCCTGAGCCTTTGTCCGGGTAGCAAGTGCAGCCTAACCGTAGGCCACGAATACGGCCATGACGTAGGTCAAGACAGGTGCGGAACGTCCAATCCCTGGCGATGGGTTTCATTGATCTGCGACAGCAAATGCCGCAACGGCAACTCTGCTATGCGAAGCTAACCAATCTCGCCCAAGGCCTAGTGTACGCGATCGAAGTATTCTTCGTTGCTGCGGGCACGCTGATTCGACACACTGCTCTCCTTCCTCTATCTGCCTGACTGCGATCAAACTCCGATCAATGCGCGAGCGCCGCCAGCCCGCGCTCGGTCAAGCGCAGATTGGGCGTGCCCCGCTCGACATATTCCAGGTAACCGTCCGCCACCAATTCATTGACGGCGTCCTCGAATGCAGCTTCCTCCTCAGGCGCGAAGGTTGGCAAGTAATGGCGCTGCAACCATTTCGGCGGCAACAGACTTCCCGCGCGCGCATTGGCGCGACGGAAAGTTGCCATCAGCTCGGCTTTGACCTGCGCCTTGTCGCGCACCGGGCGTCAGCCCCGCAGACGCATCATTGCGTATAGTCCAACGATCACGCAGCCGGCCCCACCCAACAGCAACCACATGGACCTGTCGGACGGCGAACCGGTTACCAGTTCGGTCACCTGCGAGCCCACCGATTCGTGGGCTTGATAGCCCCAATAGAGGAGCAATGCTCCTACCACCAGCAATGCAATTCCAATCAGTTTTCCCATTTGTACTGTCCTGGTATCGGTGAAATTCGGTTGCTTTACGGGTCCGCGTCAATCGCGCGCCAAGCGGAAATACTGGAATCGCTGTTCCTTTGCGGCAGGCGTGACGTGGGTTTCGATGATGGTCTCGATGAGCGTGAATCCCTCGCCCAGCGCGTCCATCAACCGCGCCTCGTCATATCGCTCGACGTCGAAACCGCTGCACTCGGTGGGGCCATCCAGCGCGAAGCTGGCAATGATCACGTGACCGCCCCTGGGAACTGCGCCGCGCAAAACTTCGACGTAGCGGCACCGGTCCTGAACGGCGGTGAGAAAGTGGAACACAGCGCGGTCGTGCCACAGACTGAACGTGTGAGGCGGAACGAATTCGGTCACATCGGTTTCGTACCACTCGACTCGATCTGCGCCCTTGCCCAATCGCTGCCGTGCGCGGGACAACGCGGCTCCTGAAATGTCGAGCACGGCAGTGGTCTGGTAGCCCTTGGCGAGCAGACGGTCCACGAGTACTGAAGCCCCGCCACCGACGTCGATGATGGCGTCGTCGAACTGCACACCGCTGTGCTCGATCAATTGCAGCGAAATGCACGGCTCGGCCTGATGCCAGCTCAGTTCGTCCACCGGCTTCGTGCGATAGAGTTGTTCCCAACGCTGTTTGCGTGTTGCGTCCGTCATGGTTCCTCAGATTTACCCCTTTGCTGCGGGCACGTGCGTCAGGCGAATGACCACGGGCCGGCATTCTACCCCAGCAACCGCGACGAGGCTGCGGCGCCGATCAAATCGGCACTTCCAGCAGCGGCGAAAAGAACGCTGCTCCGAGGGCGATTGCTTCGCCCAAACTGTAGACCGTGCGGCATTCCTGATCAGTCTCCTGCCATGCAGTGGCGACCGCGTGATCGCGCAAAAACACCATCTCCCGGCACAGGGTATTAGCGGCGCACGCGTGCGGCTGCCTCCAGCCGATGCCAACGTGCAATTGCTGCGCCGGGGATACCGCCAACACCCGGTCGCCGCGCTGGCGCACCGCAATCGGCACGCCGGTAACGGTGCAACTGGATGCAATCGCGACCTCACAGTCGAATACCGGCGCGACAGCAAGCGCGTCCACAGCGCACATGGCGTTGACGGTTGCACCGGGCAGTGTCAGCAAGTGCGGGGTTCGCTCCAGAGTGAACGGATAAGCCCCTGTTACGCCGCCCCGCGGTGTGCGGACAATAAGATCCGCGTCGCCCAGAGATGCCAACACGTCGTCGAGACACTCGGGCTGCGTCAATTGCGCGAGTGTATCGCGCTCGGGAGTTCGCCCGCAGCGGGCGAATTCGCCAAGGATTGCGCGGTGCACGCGTCGCGCCGCCAATGCCTGTCGGCTGAGGCGCTTCACCAGCGGCAGCAAGCCCTGCAGGCGTTCGAGAGCTTGCCGGACCGCTTGATCGGATTCGGATGGCTGATTCATTTGTGCTC
The DNA here is from genome assembly GCA_963762165.1 of uncultured Gammaproteobacteria bacterium. GTDB lineage: Bacteria > Pseudomonadota > Gammaproteobacteria > JASBUN01 > JASBUN01 > CAVXJN01. The sequence goes on along the minus strand of CAVXJN010000003.1, from coordinate 1,732,652 downwards.
GTCCGCCATCTGCGGCCAGCGTCGGCTGCGGCGCCTGCTGTGGGCATAGTCGCCCGACGGGATCAATGTCGCGCGTGCCAGGGTGCCATTGTAACGGTAGACCCATGCCCGAACCGGGCGACCGTTGTCCAATCGCACCGGCAAGCGTTTGCGTACGAATTCGGCCGAACCTGCATGGGGTCGGCAGTCTTCGTACTCATCGAGCCTGGCCAGGGTCAACTTCGGCTTCAGCAGCGTGTAGACTTCGCCGCGCACCCAGTCGCCCGGTGCGCGTGGCGCGATCATTCCCGGGTAGCGTCCAAGCTCGTACAAGCGGCCCGCCACCGACGCCTCGCCGACAAACGTCGCCGGCTGCAGCAAACGCGCCATCGGATGGCCTAGCGCCTGGCGCAGCGTACCGTATACAAACACATGGACGTCCCCTGGCAAACGCTCAGCCGCCATACCATCGCCCGCCGCACCGGCCACCCAGCTCAGTGATTGCCGTCATGACGCCCGACGCGAAGACGCAGCACCCAGGTCACCGGCATGGTGGTGCTGTTGCGCGGCCAGGCCCGCTGCAGCTCCGCCGCTACCGTCGCCACGGCGTTGTTGCCCGTGGCCTGATGATAGCGCCGTGACGCGGACCAGGTATCGAGATAGCCGCTCAAGTCCTCGAGCGTCCATTCCAGGCGCATCGCAAACTGCGGCGCCGAAAGCTCCGGAAATGGAAACGGAATCCCCTGATAGCCCTCGTCGATCCAATGCCGCTCGGGTGGCCAATAGCTCCCCACCACATCGCGATACAGATGCCGGACCACGGCGTCCACCTCGGGAACGCTGCTGAACAGGCCGTAGCACCAGGCAGCCAGTATCCCGCCGGGCTTCAGCACCCGCCGGGCTTCGGTATAAAAAGCCTCGAAATCGAACCAGTGCAAGGCTTGCGCAACAGTAATCAAATCGACGCTGGCACTGTCCAGAGCCGATACAGCCGCCGGTGCAGTGCGAAATTCGACGTTGTCCGGACCACTGGCTTGTTCAATCTGCCGGGCACTGGCGTCCGTGGCCACTACCCGGTTGAATAGCCGACCCAGCTGCGCCGCCGCTTGGCCGTTGCCGGTGGCACAGTCCCAGGCCAGGGTTCGGTCTGGCGCGCGTGCCGCCAAATAATCGAACAGCGGCCGCGGGTATCGTGGCCGGTAGCGCTGGTATTGTCCGGCATGGCCGGAAAAATGATCTTTGAATTCTGGCTCGGGCATGGCCTATTGTCGCCGTAGCCATCTGCCGCAGGCAATCCCCCCGTCACACCTGCCTCAATAATGGCTGAGCACAGTCCCTGCTCGGTAATTCCTGCAAAAAACGATCGATCACCAGCGCCATGCGGCGCAGGCCAACATCAATGCTGTCAGCAGGACAATGAACGACGCGAACATGGTATCTCCCGGAAAGACCCGGGGGCGTATTCGCCTGGGGCGGGCAAGTGATCCCAACTGTCGGCTGAATTCAGCGGCGCTTTAAGCTGCTTGCCCGCGTCTCACCAACCGGCGTGTTCGATCGCCTCCTGCAATCGCGAGACGCCGACCACGCTCATCCCTTCGATCGCACCCTGTTTCGGCGCATTGGCTTTGGGCACGATGGCGCGCTTGAAACCGTGCTTGGCCGCTTCCCGCAATCGTTCCTGGCCGTTGGCAACCGGTCGGATCTCGCCGGCCAGGCCGACTTCACCGAACACCACCAGGTCCTGCGGCAACGGTCTGTCGCGGAAACTAGACAGCACCGCCAGCAGCACTGCCAGATCGGCACCGGTTTCGCTGACACGCACGCCGCCGACCACATTGACGAATACGTCCTGGTCGTGGGTGGCGACGCTGCCGTGGCGGTGCAGAACGGCCAACAGCATTGCCAGGCGATTTTGTTCCAAACCAAGGGTCACGCGGCGCGGATTGGACGAATGGGACTCATCCACCAACACCTGCACTTCCACCAACATGGGCCGACTGCCCTCGCGAGTCACCATGATCACGCTGCCGGGCACCGGTTGTTCGTGCCGCGATAAAAAAATCGCGGAAGGGTTCGAGACCTCACGCAGGCCCTTGTCGGTCATGGCGAACACACCCAACTCGTTGACGGCACCGAAGCGGTTCTTGATCGCCCGGATCACCCGGTAGCGGGAGCCGTGCTCGCCCTCGAAATACAAAACGGTGTCGACCATATGTTCGAGCACCCGTGGACCGGCCAGGGTTCCCTCCTTGGTGACGTGACCGACCAGGAACAATGCCGTGTTGCGCTGTTTGGCGAAGCGCACCAACTGGGCTGCGGACTCCCGCACCTGGGCCACCGACCCCGGCGCCGATTGCAGCAACTCCGTGAATACGGTCTGAATGGAATCGATTGCGAGTACGCGCGGTTGTTCGCGCTGCGCAGTCCCGAGAATCCGTTCGACTGAAGTTTCGGTGAGCAACTGCAACTGCTCGCGCGGCAGTTCCAGACGCCGGGCGCGCAGACTGACCTGTTGCTTGGATTCTTCCCCGGTAACGTACAGGGTCGGCATGCGCGCGGCGAGGTCGGTAAGGGTCTGCAGGAGAATGGTGGACTTGCCAATCCCGGGGTCGCCACCGATCAACGTTACCGATCCGGCCACCAAGCCGCCGCCCAGGACCCGGTCGAGTTCCGCCATACCGGTCGAGGTACGGCTTTGCTCTTCGATGTCGACCTGGTCCAGGCGCTGCACCAGGGTCTCGGCGTCGCCGGCATAACCTGCAAAACGTGGGTTGGAGATGGCGGTAGCCGCGGCGGTCTCCACCATCGTGTTCCAGGCGCCGCAGTCGCCGCACTGCCCGGCCCACTTCGGAGCCTGAGCACCGCACTCGGTACAGGTGTAGAAAATTTTCGCCTTGGCCATGTCAGGCGTTCATTCCGTATCGCTGATTTCCACCCGCTGGCTCACTCCGCACAACAATTCGTAGGAGATGGTACCGGCTTGGCGCGCGATTTCGCCCACCGGCAAACCCGCGCCCCAGACGGTAACCGGATCACCGATCCGCGCTTCAGGTTGACCGCGCAAATCCAGGCAGATCATGTCCATCGACACGCGACCAATCAGCGCCGCGCGACGCCCGTTCAACAGCACCGGCGTGCCGCTGGGCGCGTGCCGGGGATAACCGTCACCGTAGCCGATGGCAGCGATACCCACCGGCATGTCCTCAGGACAAATGTAAGTGCCACCATAACCAACAGCATCGCCGCGGCGCCGCGCCTGTATCGCAATCAACTGCGTACCCAGGGTCATGACCGGTTGCAAATCGATTGCGTCGCCGTCGATGTCCGGAAACGGCGAAGCACCGTACAGCATGATACCCGGGCGCACCCATTGGCGATGGCTTCGGGGCCAGGCCATCACGGCCGCGGAATTGGCGATGCTGTGCTCTTCCGCCAGACCCGTCACGGCACGATCGAAAACCGCCACCTGCGTCGCAGTCGTATCGCTGTCACGTTCGTCCGCGCATGCCAGATGGGTCATCAGCCGCACTGTCGCGACGGTATCGCAGTTTGCCAAGCGCGCGGCAATCTGCGCCGTTTCGCTCGGCGCGATGCCGAGACGGTGCATTCCGGTATCGATTTTCAACCATACCGGAATCGGCGATTCCGTGCGGACATTCTCCAGCAACTGCAGCTGCTCGCGGCTGTGAACTACACACTCGCAACGATTGAGGGTCGCCCACTGCAGCTCTTTCTCGGTGTACACGCCTTCCAGCAGCAACAGTGGCTGGTAGACCCCGTTGGCGCGCAATTCCCGGGCTTCGGCGATGCACGCCACCGCGAAGGCATCGGCGTCGGCGAGGGCATGGGCGACGCGGACCGCACCGTGCCCGTAGCCATTGGCCTTGATGACCGCAAGGACGCGGCTGGCTGGGGCCAGCTGCCGCACGCGTGCCAGATTGTGACGCAGGGCGCTTCGGTCGATGACGGCGCAGGCACGCATGGGCGATCCGTCAACCGTTGATCGAAGCTTGGCGCCCCGCCGAAGGCGCGGCCGACCCGTGGCATTCGGTTGTCATTCGTAGTGCTCGCCGCGATAGTCGTCGGCCAGATTTTCGAAACGCGTATATTGGCCCAGGAAGGCAAGTCGCACCGAACCAATGGGCCCGTTTCGCTGTTTGCCGATGATGATTTCCGCCGTTCCCTTGTCTGGGCTGTCTTCCTTGTAGACTTCGTCGCGATAAATGAACACGATCACGTCGGCATCCTGTTCGATGGCGCCTGATTCGCGCAGATCCGACATCACCGGACGCTTGTTCGGCCGCTGTTCCAGTGAACGGTTGAGCTGCGATAGCGCCACCACCGGCACTTCGAGTTCCTTGGCAAGCGCTTTCAGGGAACGGGAGATTTCGGAAATCTCAGTGGCCCGGTTCTCGCTGTTGCGACCGGTCGACTGCATCAACTGCAAGTAGTCGATCACGATCATGCCCAGACCATGCTCCCGGGCAATGCGGCGAGCCCGGGCGCGCAGTTCGGTCGGCGACAGGGCGGGCGTATCGTCGATGAAAATGGGCGCCTCCGCAAGAATCCCCATGGCCGAGGTGAGCCGCGCCCAATCCTCATCGTCCAGTTTGCCGGTGCGCACTTTGTGCTGGTCGATACGGCCCAGCGAACTCATCATGCGCATCGCCAGCTGCTCCCCGGGCATTTCCATGGAGAACACCGCCACCGGATATTTGCCTTTGATCGCCGCCTGCTCGGCGATGTTCATGGCAAAGGTGGTTTTGCCCATGGAGGGGCGGCCGGCAATGATCACCAGATCCGAACGTTGCAGACCGGAGGTCATGTCGTCGAAATCCAGGAACCCGGTCGGCACACCGGTAATGGGATCGTCGCGCTGATAGAGCTGATCGATGCGATCCACCGCTTTCGCCAACAGCGTCTTGATGCCGACCGCGCCGGTACGGCCCCGGGCGCCCTTGTCGGCGATTTCGAACACCATGGTCTCGGCCAGATCCAGCAGTTCGGAAGCATTTCTGCCGTCGGGCTGATACGCCGTGTCGGCGATATCTGTGGTCACCCGCAGCAACTGACGCACCACCGAACGTTCGCGCACGATATCCGCATAGGCGCGGATATTAGCGGCACTGGGAGTATCCTTGACCAACGCGCCCAGATAGGCCACGCCGCCGGCATTGGTCAACTCGGCATGACGTTCAAGCCACTCGGAAACGGTTACCGCGTCGAACGGACGGCTGTGTTCAGACAAGTCGGCTATGGCACGAAACACCAGGCGATGATCGTGGCGGTAGAAATCCTCTTCGTTGATACGGTCGGCGACCTGATCCCAGGCGGCATTATCCAGCATCAACCCGCCCAGCACCGCTTGTTCGGCCTCGATGGAATGAGGCGGAACTTTCAACGCTTCGGTTTGCCGATCCGTCACAGCGGGCTGAGCGAACTCAGGCATGCGTACTCCCAAGAATTACGGCGAATCAAATGCAAGGACTTTGACCGAATGACAACGGCGCTTTTGGTACAGCGCTCTCAAATCGATGGCGACCATCATGCACCGAGCGCCCCACCCCTGCAACGCCAATGTGCACATCGAACGGCTTTGCAGCCAGACACCGGAACTGCGCGTTTAGCGCAGCAATCGCAATTCAATTCAGCGAAAGAATCGTAACCGATTCAACAGGAAGGTTTTACGCAAATCACTGCACGCGGGCGTCGCGATGGTGCGACACCCGCGCCGGCAAAATGTTATTCCGCTTCGACGATCACCGTCACCGTAGCGTTGACGTCGGTGTGCAAATGGATCTCGATTTCGTACTCCCCGACACTGCGCAGCGCTCCGGATGGCATACGCACCTCGCGTCGTTCGAGTTCCACACCGGCGGCCGCGCTGACTGCATCGGCGACATCGGCTGCACCAATGGATCCGAACAACTTGCCTTCATCGCCCGCCTTGGCCTTAATCGTGGCCTTGGTACCGTCGAGCTTCTCGCGCCGGGCGTTGGCTGACTCCAACACATCGGCAGCAGCCTTTTCCAACTCGGCCCGCCGCGCTTCGAATGCCTTGATGTTCTCCGGCGTCGCAGTGGTGGCCTTGCCTTGGGGCAGCAGATAATTACGTCCATAACCGGAACGGACTTTGACCTTGTCGCCCAGGTTGCCCAGGTTTTCGACTTTTTCCAGAAGAATGACTTCCATCGCTCATACCCTCGTAGTATTCATCTCTATTTCGGCGCGCGGCTGAACCGTACCCGAAAATTCACCCAGGTGTCGGCGAGGCCGATCAATGCCAACACCACTATCAACTGCGGCAGTGCGATGACCAACAAGACATACACCGCCACTAACCAGCCGACCGATGCGCTGTTGCGCGCCACCAGGCCATGAACCACGGCCAAGCCGGCAAACAGGTACATCACCACGGTGATGATGCTGAGGTTCAGCGCGATCGCGAGCTGCGCAAACACCGCCACCGCCAACACCGCAATCGCAATCAAAGCACTGACGTTATCGAACCGCAGGCGATTGAATTCGGCCCGAAAACCGCCCGGGTTGGTCAGCATCGCCTGCCACGAGCGGCCCAGAAAAACGCTCAGAACCACGCCCAGAACCGCGTAAGCTGCACTGAATCCGGTCATCAATTTCGCCACCAGAGCCAAGGCCTGATCCAACTGCTGGGCATTGGAAAAAGCCGCGTGCTGCTCGAACGCCGGCCGCAACTCGTCGAGCAAAGGCCGCCACAACGCCGCGGGATCGCCGGCCAGCGCGAATACCACCAGCACGCCGGCAAAGCCGATCGCCACCGCAGTCTGCACTGACAAGACCAGCGACTGGCTGCGCTTGAGCACCACCGCCGCCAACCAGGTCGGCAGCCAGAGCGTAAGCGTGAAGCCCAGACTCAACAACGGTTCCCGCAACGCCAAAAACGAAATCAGCGCTGCAGCGATGATCGCGCCCACCGTAACCTGTAAGCCCTGCTTGGCGCCGACATGCAGCGTCACCAGCGCCACGGTGGCTCCACTGACATACGCCAGCACCCACGTCAACGGCGCCAGCAGCATACTCAACAGGGCCGTGACCGCAGCCACGAGCGTTGCCTGCATCGGGCCGCGCAGGATGAAAGACGCCAAGCCGCGAATCATATCAACAACAACTCGACCGGCGGGGCCGGCCGCAGTGATCAATGACGGTCGGTGTACGGCAGCAGCGCCAGGAACCGGGCCCGCTTGATTGCCGTGGACAGTTGACGCTGATAACGGGCCTTGGTGCCGGTTATCCGGCTGGGCACGATCTTGCCCGTCTCGGTGATGTAATTCTTCAGCGTAGCGAGATCCTTGTAGTCGATCTCTTTGACGCCTTCGACCGTGAATCGGCAGTATTTCTTGCGACGAAAATAACGCGCCATGATCTAATCCTCATCTAAATGTGCCGCATCTGGCAGCTGTTCAATCTGTTGTGCGTGCAGTACCAGCCGAAATTCTCCGGACTGATATCCTGCACTGCTCAAAAACCCCGTGACCCGAACCTGCTTCTCCATGACCAGCGTTTCAAGCGCGGGCTGCAGATCAATTCCCGCTGCGACCACGCCGATCCGGCATCGCGTTTGCCGCGGACGACCGGCTTCGAGCTGTTGCGATACGTGCTCGAGACCGAATCGGGTAATCGGAATGCCCGCTGGTGAATAGCGTGTATCCGGTCCCGAACACACGCGCCCATCAAGCACGATCCGATTATCCACCTGCGCCGACGGTCACGGGCTACCGATTCGCTCAGGCGCTGTCGCGCTCGTTGTCGGAATCGTCCTCAGAGTCGTCGTCGGAACCCCGAGGAGCAGCACTGCGGCCGCGACTTGGGCGGTCGTCGTCATCGTCACGGGATTCGCGTTCCCGTTCATCGCCGCCTTTGGCCATCGGCGATGCTTCGGTTTCGGCTTCCTTGCGGGTGATAATCAGGTTGCGCAGCACCGCGTCGTTGAACCGGAACGCGTTCTCCAGTTCGTCCAGGGCTTCCTGGTCGCACTCGACGTTCATGAGCACGTAGTGCGCTTTGTGGAGTTTCTGAATGGGATAGGCCAGCTGCCGGCGGCCCCAGTCTTCGAGCCGATGAACCTTGCCGCCCTTCTCTTCGATACCGCCACGATATTTTTCGATCATGGCAGGGACTTGCTCGCTCTGGTCCGGGTGGACCAGAAACACGATTTCGTAATGTCGCATTGTAGCTCCCTACGGTTTCAACAGCCTTCCGCACGCGGGCGGTAAGGCAAGGAGTCACGCATCCAGGGGACGCGTAAGAGCGCGACATTCTACGTGAGGCGAAAACTTAGCGCAATCAAAAGCTTCTTGGATCGCCGCGACGGCGGCGATCGCTAACCGTTTGAACGGGCGCCGTTTCGCGCCCGGTCAGCCGGCGGATGCCCGCTGGCGCACGGCCTCGAACAAGGCAATGCCGGCAGCCACGGAGACATTCAGGCTTTCCACCTGCCCGGCCATCGGTATGCGCACCAGCCAGTCGCAGCGCTCGCGGGTCAGTCGCCGCAAGCCAGCGCCCTCGGCGCCAAGCACCAGGCCCAGGGGCACGTTGCAGTCCAAATCGTACAGGCTCTGCCCACCCTCTCCGGCCAGGCCCGCAAACCACATGCCGCGTTTTTTCAATTGTTCGAGGGTTCGCGCGAGATTGGTGACCTGGACGAAGGGCACCGATTCGGCGGCGCCGCTGGCGACCTTGCGCGCCGTGGCCGTAAGCCCCACGGCGCGATCGACCGGCGCGATCACTGCGTGGGCACCCGCCGCGTCGGCGGTGCGCAAACAGGCACCGAGATTATGTGGGTCCTGCACGCCGTCGAGCACCAATAGCAACGGCTGGGCGACCCCGTCCAGGAGTTGCTCCAGATTCGTTTCCGTCATCTTTCGGGAAACCACCGCGCGTGCCACCACCCCCTGGTGGCGCGCATTCGGTATCTGCTGGTCCAATTCCCGGCGCGAGACTTCGTGCGCGACGATCCCTAGCTCCGCCGCCAGAACACGTATCTGCACCATTGCCCGGTCGCGGCGGGTTTGATCGAGCCAGAGTTCCTGCACGGATTCCGGTTGATGGCGCAGCGCCGCCGATACCGCGTGCAGTCCGAAGACGAATTCGGAATCGCTCATTGTCAGCGCCGCCGGCTGCGGGTCTTTTTCTTACTGGTGCTGGTAGTTTTCTTCTTCTGTGGTTTGTCGCGACCTTCACCGCGATCGCCGGACTTCGCTTTGCCGCTGGTTTTGAACTGCTTGGACTTGGTGCGCCCGCGTTTGGATCCGCGCCCGCCCGACCTCTCGGCCTGCACCGCAGAGCCGGCGTTTGCCAACAGTTCGAAATCGATTTTGCGTTCGTCCAGATCGACGCGTGCGACTTTCACCCGGACCCGATCGCCAAGCCGGTAGGTGGTCGCGGTACGCTCACCGCTCAAGCGATGCCCCACGGGATCGAAGTGGAAATAATCATTGCCGAGTGCCGTGACATGCACCAGTCCTTCGACGTAGATACCGTCGAGTTCGACAAAGATTCCAAACGAAGTCACTCCGGCAATGGTGCCGTCGAAATCATCTCCCACCTTATCGGTCATGAACTCGCACTTGAGCCAATTGACCGCATCCCGGGTCGCCTCGTCGGCGCGCCGATCGGTCATCGAACAGTGCTCGCCGTGGGACACCATCGCTTCGTGATCGTAGATGAAACCTTTCCCCTTGGAACGCGCCAATATGGCTTTACTGCGCAGAATGTGGCGGATGGCCCGATGCACCAGCAAATCCGGATAGCGCCGGATCGGCGAGGTGAAATGGGCATAGGCTTCGTGGGCCAACCCGAAATGGCCGGCATTGTCGGGGCTGTACTGGGCTTGCTTGAGAGAACGCAGCATCACGGTCTGGATCAGATGCCGGTCCGGGCGATCCGACGCCTGCGCCAGCACTTCGGCGAAATGGCGCGGCTCGGGATTGTCGCCGCCGCGCATGCTCAGCCCGAACTCGGCGAGAAACTCACGCAGCTCGGTAAGTTTTTCTTCGTCCGGCGCTTCGTGCACCCGGTAGAGCGCCGGAATGCGATGGCGTTCGAGGTAGCGTGCAGCACATACGTTGGCGAGAATCATGCACTCTTCGATCAGCATGTGCGCATCGTTGCGTTGCACGGGAACGATCTGTTCGATCTTGCGGTCGGCACCGAACACAATTCTGGTTTCTGTGGTGTCGAAATCGATGGCGCCGCGCTTGCGGCGCATTTTGCGTAAAACACCGTACAATGCGTACAGCTCTTCGAGGTGCGGCACCAGCGCAGCGTAACGCTCCCGCAGAACCCGATCCCCTTCCACCAGCATGGCTGCGACGTCGTCGTAGATCAGCCGCGCGTGAGAGCGCATTACGCCTTCGAAAAACTTCGATCGCACCAGCTTGCCGTCCCGGTTGATCTGCATTTCGCAGACCATGCAAAGACGATCCACCGCCGGGTTGATGGAGCACAGTCCGTTGGAAAGCGCTTCCGGCAACATGGGGATGACCCGTTCCGGGAAGTAGACCGAATTGCCGCGTTGCCTGGCTTCCTGGTCCAGGGCGCTGCCCGGCGCCACGTAGTGGGAAACGTCGGCAATCGCCACCAGCAGCTTCCAGCCCTTGGGCGTAGCCTCGGCATACACCGCATCGTCGAAATCCCGCGCATCGACACCGTCGATCGTTACCAGCGGCAGATGGCGCAAATCGACGCGGTCGTGCTTGGCCTCTTTGGGGACTTCCGGCCCAAACCGCGCGGCTTCGCGTTCCACCGCTTCCGGCCACTCGTTCGGCAAGCCGTGGGAGCGTACGGCGACGTCGATTTCCATCCCCGGCGCCATGTGATCGCCCAGTACCTCGACGATGGCGCCGATGGGCTGGGCGCGCTTGCTCGGTTGCTCGACGATCCGCGCCACCACGATCTGACCGTGGCGTGCCGGTCCCCGCCCATCCGGCGGGATCACCAGTTCCTGGCTGATCCGCTTGTTCTCCGAGACCACGAAACCGACACCGCCTTCTTCGAAATAGCGCCCAACGACTTGTTCCGTGTTGCGTTCCAGCACTTCGACCAACGCCCCTTCGCGACGGCCGCGGCGGTCGATACCGACCACGTGCACCAGCGCGCGGTCGCCGTGCATCAGGCTGCGCATTTGGCGTGCCGACAAAAACAGGTCGTCGCCGCCGCCGTCAGGGACAAGGAAGCCGAAGCCATCGGCGTGACCTATGACGCGGCCGCGCACCAGATCGAGCTTATTGACCGGTGCATAGCCACGCCGGCTGAAAATGAGCTGGCCGTCGCGCTCCATGGCGCGCAAACGCCGCCGCAGCGCTTCGAGGTGATCGTCGGATTCCAGATGTAGCGCTTCCGCCAGCTGCTCGCGGTTGAGCGCAGCACCGCGGGAGCCGAGAAGTTCGAGAATGAATTCGCGGCTGGGAATGGGATTTTCGTATTTTTGCGATTCGCGCTCGGCGTGTGGGTCTTTGCCGGCGCCGCCTCGTTCCCGCTTGTTTTGTTTGCTCATGTGTACTGCGGATATCCTTGGATGCTGATAGTTTGTCAGTGTGCTTTCGCCCCGTGCGGCCGTCGGTCGCGAGGCGATTGACATCGAATGGGGCAACCGGTAAAGTGCGCGACTTCGTGAGCGCACCCGCGCTGTCCGACACTGCCGAGGTGGCGGAATTGGTAGACGCGCTAGCTTCAGGTGCTAGTGGGGGTAACCCCGTGGAGGTTCAAGTCCTCTCCTCGGCACCATCCGGCAATCTTCCCTGATTGCCAGCAAGTATAACCGCTCAACTGTCGAACGGATGCCGCAAGATGATGGTTTCGGAACGGTCCGGGCCGGTTGAAATGATGTCGATCGGCGTATCCACCACTTCTTCGATTTTCTTCAGGTAGCTGCGCGCATTTTCCGGAAGATCCTCGTAGCGGCTCACCCCCACGGTCGATTCCTTCCAGCCGGGCAATTCGATGTAAACCGGTTCGCAGGCGGCAAACGCCTCCGCGCCCACCGGCGGCATCTCCAACTCCTCGCCACCCTGGCGATAGCCGATACAGATGCGGATGGTGTCGAGCCCATCCAGCACGTCCAATTTGGTAATGCAGATGCCGGATAGACTGTTGACCCGGATGGCGCGCCGCAGAGACACGGCATCGAACCAGCCGCAGCGCCGCGGCCGCCCTGTGGTGGCACCGAATTCGTGCCCTTGGCGGGCCAGGTGTTCACCCATTTCGTCGAACAGTTCGGTCGGGAACGGCCCGGCGCCGACCCGGGTGGTATACGCCTTGGTGATGCCGAGCACGTAATCCATGTAGCGCGGACCGAGGCCGGTACCCGACGACGCGCCGCCGGCGGTGGTGTTGGAAGAAGTGACGAACGGATAAGTGCCGTGATCGATATCCAGCAGCGTGCCTTGCGCACCTTCGAACAATACGCTTTCACCGCGTTTGTGATACTGGAACAGCAATTCCGGAACGTCGGCCACCATCGGTTCGAGCCGCTCCGCCATCGACAGACAATCATCCAGCACTTCCTGGAAGTCGATGGTATCGGTCTGGAAATAGTGCTGCAGAACGAAGTTGTGGTAATAGGCCAGTTCGCCGAGCTTGGCGGCGAAGCGTTCGCGATGAAACAGATCCCCGAGCCGCAGCCCGCGGCGGGCGGCCTTGTCTTCGTAGGCGGGGCCGATACCGCGCCCGGTAGTACCGATGGCTTCTTTGCCGCGGGCCTTCTCGCGCGCGTGATCCAGGGCGACGTGATAGGGCAGAATCAACGGACAGGCGGCGCTGATACGCAAACGCGCCGTGACCGGCACGCCATTAGCCTCGAGCATATCGATTTCTTCCAGCAGCGCATGGGGCGACACCACCACGCCGTTGCCGATCAAGCATTGCACGTCGGCGCGCAGTATGCCCGACGGAATCAGGTGCAATACGGTCTTCTTGCCGTCGATGACCAGCGTATGGCCGGCGTTGTGACCGCCCTGAAATCGCACCACCGCCGCAGCCCGGTCGGTCAACAGATCGACGACCTTGCCCTTGCCTTCATCGCCCCAGTGGGTGCCAATGACTACTACGTTCTTGCCCATGCTGTGGTTCCCATACGCGTAAAGAGAAATCTGCAAGTCGAACCCAAGTCCGTCTCAACTTCTTCCAACGGCGCAATGATCCATGTCCCGGACCGCTCCACCAGTTGCCGGTCGCAACCCATTTCCGCCGCGGTCGCCGTTTGTCCCGGCAAGGCGAACACCACCCGGTCGCCGGCCGTTCGCAATTCGCGGACCTTGGCACGCAAGGCGGGTTTATCCACCGCCGGCGCCATGATACCCGCTTCTTGTGTGATGTCCGGAGCCGCCGACAACGACACCAACGTCTTGAGATCGGCGGAAAAACCGGTGGCGGAACGGGCGCGGCCGAAAACCTGGCCGATATCGTCGTACCGGCCGCCCCGCGCCACTTCCTGGCCGTGCCCCGGCACGAACGCCGCAAACACGACTCCGGTCTGATATTTGTACCCGCGCAATTCCGCCAGATCGTAATGCAGCGGCAAGTCCGGATAACGATGCCGTAGCATTCGGGCGATGGTTTCCAGCTCAACCAGGGCATCCTTCACCGGTTGCGTCGCAGCGTCCAGCGCACTGCGCGCCTCTGCGAACACTTCCTCACCGCCATTCAAGCTGGCCAGACGCGCCAACATTGCGGCCGCCGCGGGTTGCGCCTGCGCGTCCGCCAACAGTTCACCGATTTCCGGCACCGCTTTGCGTTGCAGTGCATCAAACAAGCGGGTTTCCGCTTGCTGCGATAATCCCGCTTGACGGGCCAGGCCGCGAAAGATTCCGACGTGCCCCAGATCGATGTGCGGATTGCATACCTGGGTAACCGCCAGCGTCTCCAGGGTCAGCTCGATGATCTCCAGATCGCTCTCGATGCCGCCGTGGCCGTAAAGTTCGGCGCCCACCTGCAACGGCGCACGGGAGCCCGAAAACCCCTCCGGATGGGTGCGCAAGACCGTGCCCAGATAACAGAGACGGACTGGCCCTTGCGGCGCAGCTGATGGGCATCGATGCGCGCAGCCTGGGGGGTCATATCGGCGCGCAAACCCATCAAACGCCCGGTCATAGGATCGATGATCTTGAATGTCTGTAAGTCGAGATCACCGCCGGCGCCGGTCAACAGCGATTCCAGATACTCGACGAACGGCGGCATGACCAGTTCGTACCCCCAACTACGATAGCAGTCGAGCAGAGTGCGACGGAGCTGCTCGAGTTGCGCCGCTTGGGGCGGCAGCAGCTCTTCTATGCCTTCAGGAAGCAGCCAAGTGTCTTCGTTACTCATGATTTTGTGTGATCGGAAACCGAAACGCAGTCTGCAGTCGCATCAGCCGCGCAATGCGTACAGCAGCACGACTCCTAATATCATACTTGCAAGCCCCGTAAATCGCAGCGCCCGGTCTTCCATCTCGGCCATCTGCAGCAATAGCTGACGAACAGCGCGCGGACTCAGAAACGGCAGGACGCCTTCGATCACAAGCACCAGCGCTATCGCGATGAACAATTCATGCCACACGCCAGACTCCACAAAAAAATCCGGGATCCGATGCGGCCGATCAATGGCCGCATCGTCTCCCGGCTTATGTCACCTGCCGCCGCCCTTCGCGATCAGCGCGCGGGCACCGGCGTCAACGAAGACGTACCGTTGAAATAGTCGAAAAATTCCGAATCCGGCTGCATCACCAACACATCGTCCTTGCTGTTGAACGAATTCCGATAGGCCTGCAAGCTTCGGTAAAACTCATAGAAGCTTGGATCGAGCCCGTAAACCTTGGCATAAATTTCGGTCGCTTGCGCATCGCCACCGCCACGGATCTCCTGAGATTTGCGGCGCGCGCTTGCCAGCAATTCGGTGCGTTCGCGATCGGCGCGGGCACGAATGATGCGCGATTCCTTCTCGCCCCGGGCGCGATGCTCCTTGGCGATACGCTCACGCTCCGCGCTCATGCGCTCGAACACTGAACTGCGAACGTTCGGCGGCAACTCGATCTGTTTGATTCGCACATCCACGATTTCGATGCCAAACTGGCCCAGCTTCTTGTCGGCGCTCTTGGTGATGTTCTGCATGATTTCTTTGCGCTCGCCCGAAACGACTTCGCGGATCGTGCGATTGCCGAGCTCGGCCTGCAGTGCATCCTTGATCGTCTGCGCCATGCGCGAAGCGGCATCCGCTTCGCGTCCGCTGAACGAGCGATAATAGTTTTCCACGTCGCCGATTCGCCATTTGACGAAATAATCGACGAGAACGTTTTTCTTTTCCCCGGTCAGGATCCGTTCGGGATTGGAATCGCAGCGTCAAGATGCGCTTGTCGAACTTGCGCACGTTGTTGATCAACGGAGTCTGGAAGTGCAGGCCCGGCTTGAAGTCGGAACGGACGATTTCGCCCAAACGGAACTTGATCGCCAATTCGCGCTCGTTGACCACGAACACCGACATCCAGAGCAACGCCAGCACGATCACCAACGCAATCAGTAAGAACATACGTGAGCCGGACATCAGCGACCCTCCCGTGCACGGTCACCGTTGTCGGATCGATTTGGACTGATCCGCATAGGCGAACTCTCGTCGAGATAATCGCGCATCGCCGGCACCGTGGCGCCCAGCGGCGGCCGAACCACTGCTCTTGTTGCGCGCGATATTGATCCAGCGGCAGATACAGCACGTTGTTGCCCTTGTTCACCTTCACCAGCACCTTGCTCACTCGAGACATGACGTCTTCCATCGTTTCGAGATACAAGCGTTTGCGGGTGATTTCAGGCGCCTTCTTGTATTCGTTGAGCACCTGCTGAAATCGGCTGGTGTCGCCACGAGCGCGGTCCACCACCTGGCGGCGGTAGGCTTCCGCCTCCTGCTCCAGCCGCTCTGCATCGCCTTCGGCTTTGGGAATGATGTCGCGCGCGTATCCTTCCGCCTGCTTCTTGAAGCGGTCTTCGTCTTCGCGCGCTTTGATGGCGTCTTCGAACGCCGCCTGCACCTGCTCCGGAGGCTGCGCATTTTCCAAGTTGACCTTGGTAACCCTCAAACCGGCGCCGTAGCGATCCACCAATTGCTGGATACGGGACTCGGCTTCGGTGACCAGCACTTCACGGCCGCCGGACTCCGAAAGAATATCGTCCAGGCGTTTGGTGCCGACCACTTCGCGCAGCGCGCTTTCGGTGACTTCCTTCAGGGTGTAATCGGGATCGCGGACATTGAACAAATAGTCCTCGGCATTCTTGACCTGATACTGCACCGCCAAGGCGATGGACATCAGATTCTCGTCTTTGGTCAGCATCTGCGCGTGATGTTTTACATCACGCACGGCATCGACGTTGACCTTGTAGACCTGTTCGATCGGATAAGGAAGATGCCAGTGGGGACCCGCGCCGACCGTGGATTGATATTGCCCGAAGCGCAGCACGACGCCGCGCTCTGCCGGGTCGACGATGTAGATCCCCGACAACAGCCAAATGATGGCCGCAATCACGATCAGCAAGCCAACGCCGAATCCCATTGCCGGCCCGCTGCGCCGCGGTCCACCGCCGCCACCGCCGTTTGCCGAACACGCCGCCGAACTTGTCCTGCATCTTACGGACCAGTTCGTCCAGGTCCGGAGGACCTTCTTCTTTTCTGCGGCCCCAGGGATCCTGGTCTTTGCCACCACCCGGTTCATTCCAGGCCATCTGCACTCCATTGTTCTCGGAAAACTGCGTTCAGCGACGCGTCCGCGGTGCGGACACGCAAAAGCCGCATTCTATGGGCCATGAGCTTGAGCCGCAAGGCGCTCCTCGCCGTAAGGTAGGAATTCGACCTGGGATTCCGCCTGCTTCATCAAGCGATCGAAATCGCGGCGCGGCATCGCCACCTCCAGCAACCAATCGCCTTGATCGGTGATTTTCTCGTGTAATACCTCGCCGCTCTCGAACAGCTGGGCACGCACTTTGACCCTGTTCCATGGGCACACGCAGCCAGCCATGTACCGACTGGTCGGCGAAGATTTCCGCCAGCGCTTCCAGCAGCAAATCGACTCCCGCCCCCGTTTGCGCCGACAACCAGACTTTACGCACACGACCCTGCTCGTCACGGTCCAGGCGCGGCGCCATGCCCAGCAGGTCGATCTTGTTGTAGATCTGCAACTGACGGACCTGCTCGGCGCCGATTTCCCGCAGCACCAGGTTCACCTGTTCCGTATAGGCGTCACGCTCGGGGTCGCTGGCATCGATCACGTGCAGCAGCAGACTCGCCTGAGCGGTCTCTTCCAAGGTTGACCGGAATGCCTCCACCAGATCGTGGGGCAGATGACGAATGAAGCCCACGGTGTCCGCCAACACCACCGCATCGGCGCCCGGCAATTCGATCCGCCGCAAGGTGGGATCCAAAGTCGCAAACAATTGATCGGCGGCCATGACCTGCGCGTCCGTGAGCCGGTTGAAGAGCGTGGATTTGCCGGCATTGGTGTAGCCCACCAGCGAGACCGTCGGCACTTCTGCGCGATGACGCGCCCGACGGCCGAGACTGCGCTGCTCGCGCACCTTCTTCAGACGCTTGTTGAGCTGTTTGATGCGGTTGCCGAGCAAGCGTCGGTCGGTCTCGAGCTGGGTTTCACCCGGCCCGCGCAGACCGATACCGCCCTTTTGCCGTTCCAAGTGCGTCCAGCCGCGCACCAGTCGCGTCGACAGGTGGCGCAGTTGCGCCAGTTCCACTTGCAGCTTGCCTTCGAAGGAGCGCGCCCGCTGCGCGAAAATATCGAGAATCAGCCCGGTGCGGTCCAGCACCCGGCACTTGAGCACCCGTTCCAGATTACGCTCCTGGGACGGCGACAAAGAATGGTTGAACAGCACCAGTTCGGCCCCAGTCCGTTCAACCTGCTCACGGATTTCGTCGGCTTTGCCGCTGCCAACGAAGTACTTGGACTCGGGCGTATGGCGAGAACCGGTGATGGTGCTCGTCACACGAGCGCCCGCGGAGCGCGCAAGTTCTCCGAATTCCTGCAAATCCTCGCGCTGACCTTCGGACTGCAGATCTAGGTGGACGAGAATTGCCTGCTCGCCGCTGCGGGGACGTTCAAACAAATGGCTGTCCCCCGCGGCCCGGCAGGTCGCGGTCAAATATTGCCTGGTTCCGGCGTGTCATCGGTAGCGGTCTGCAACCTCACGTTGCGGGCGGGAACGACAGTGGAAATGGCATGTTTGTACACCATTTGACTCACACTGTTCTTGAGAAGTACCACAAACTGATCAAAGGACTCGATCTGGCCTTGCAGTTTGATCCCGTTGACCAAGTAGATCGACACGGGAATCCGTTCCTTGCGTAGGGCATTCAAAAACGGCTCTTGTAGCGACTGCCCCTTGGGCATAGCGGGTCTCCTTCTTGTACTGGTATCGGCCAATGTCAGATCCAATTCTAGCTACTGGGTAGGGCGTAAGCGTGAAACCTTGCAAAAAAACACAAATCCACGATCAACATCAGAATATTAACATGTAAAGACAAACTATACCGCTATCATTCTTGCAGCCAGGCCGAAATTCGAGCGGACAACCGCTCGAGGGTAGCGGTTGCGAGCGGTTCGTAGCAATGCAAATTCTGTTCCGCGCGCAACCAGGTCATCTGCCGCTTGGCCAGTTGGCGGGTCGCCACCACCGACCGTTCGGTCATGCCGTCATATGACAACTTGCCGTCCAAATAGTCCCACGCTTGACGATAGCCCACTGCACGCATGGACGGCAGTTCGGGCGTCAAATCTGTGCGCTGCCGCAACCGCTCCACCTCGTCCACGAAACCCTCGGCCAGCATGCGCCGAAACCGGGCCTCGATGCGCTGGTGCAGCGCCGCACGGTCCGTCTCCACCAGGGCCAGTTTCAACAGCCGCACCGGCGGCGGCGCGGCGGCTTGTTGCCGCGTCAACTCGCTCAATGTGCGGCCGCTGGCCCGGTACACCTCCAGCGCCCGCTGCGTTCGCTGCGGATCGTTGGGATGGATTCGCGCCGCGCTTTCCGGGTCTACGGCCCGCAGCTGCGCATGCACGGCGGGCCACCCAAGACGGCGAGCGGCCGCGGTGATTTCATCGCGGATCCCTTGATCCGCCGCCGGCAGATCCGCCAGGCCGCGCTGCAAGGCGCGGAAGTACAGCATGGTGCCACCCACCAGCAACGGCACTCGGCCCGCTGCCCGGATCGCCGCCAATTCCCGTAGCGCGTCTTCGCGAAAGCGCGCGGCGGAGTACGCATCGGCCGGATCGACGATGTCGATCAGGCGGTGTGGCGCGACTGCCAGCACCTGTGCGCCGGGCTTGGCGGTACCGATGTCCATGTCGCGGTACACCAGGGCCGAATCGACGCTGACCAAGTCAACCGGGAAGCGCTGCGTCAACGCCACGGCGAAATCGGTCTTGCCGCAAGCGGTTGGTCCCATCAAGGCCACGGCCGGGGGACGCGGACCTTCATCCCAGCGCTGCGACGTCATGATTTGTCATATGGGGCGGGTCGGAATGGTTTACAAGGCCGCTCATTGGCCGCGCATGAAAAGCCGGTCGAGCTCCTGGACGCTCATTTGCCGCCAGGTCGGGCGGCCGTGATTGCATTGTCCACTGCGCTCGGTACGTTCCATATCGCGTAGCAGAGCGTTCATTTCCGCCAACGACAGACGGCGGTTGGCCCGCACCGAGCCATGACAGGCCATGGTGGAGAGGACGTCGTTGACGGCTTCGGCGATGCGCCGGCTCGAGCCGTGCGTAAGCAGGTCGGACAGTACGTCCCGCACCAGAGTCGCGGCATCGGCCTCGCGCAACAGGGTCGGCATCTGGCGGATGAGCAGGGATTCCGGACCTTGCCGGTCAATCTCGAAACCGAGTTCCGTGAATGTCGCCGCGAATTGTTCCGCAACGTCGGCTTCGCGCAGGCTCACCTGTAGCGGTTGCGGCACCAGCAGCGGCTGCGCCCGGATGCCTTCGCCCGTATGCGCGTGCTTGAGCCGCTCATAGGTGATGCGCTCGTGGGCGGCGTGCATGTCGACGATGACCAGGCCGGCGCGATTCTCCGCCAGGATGTAGATGCCATGCAGTTGGGCAATGGCAAATCCCAGCGGCGGCACTTCCGTGTCGGCATCGAAGGCGATGGCTGCGGCGGCTCCTTGAGCAAGCGCCGGCGCGTCATGGCGTGCGCCGTAGACCGCAAGCTGCTCGGCAGTCTGCAACGCCATCGGCTGTTGATGCGTACCTGCGGACGCCCCCTGAAACGCCGCATTCGCGCTGGGCGGCGCGGGCTGGGCCGCGACCATCGCCGGCTGATGGGTGCCGGGCCGGATTTCGGCCAAGGCGCGCTGTACCGTGCGGAACAGAAAATCGTGCACCATCCGACTTTCCCGGAATCGTACTTCGTATTTGGCCGGATGGGCGTTGACGTCCACCAGCTGCGGGTCGAGTTCCAGGTACACCACGTAGGCCGGATGGCGGCCGTGGTAGAGCACGTCCTGATACGCTTGGCGCAACGCGTGCGCCAGCAGGCGGTCGCGCACCATACGCCCGTTGACGAACAAATACTGCATGTCCTGCTGTGCACGGGAAAAGGTCGGCAACGCAATCCAGCCCCAAAGCCGCAGCCCGGCTGCCTGGTGATCGATGCGCACGCTGTGGGCCAGGAACTCACTACCGCACAAATCGGCCACCCGGCGATCGCGCGCGCCGTCGTCGACCGCCGGATTCAGCGACGCAATGGCGCGACGATTGTGTCGCAAGTGAAAGGCGGTATCGAAACGGCTCAAGGCCAGACGCTTGACCACGTTCTCCAGGTGGCCGAATTCGGTCTTGTCGGTGCGCAGGAACTTGCGCCGCGCGGGGGTGTTGTAGAACAGCTCGCGCACTTCCACCGTGGTGCCTGCCGGATGAGCCGCGGGGCGGGGTTCCATACCCTGCTCTCGGCCATCGGCTTCGATTTCCCAGGCGACCTCGGCGCCCTGGGCCAGGGAGACCAGTCGCAGCCGGGAAACCGAACTGATGCTCGGCAAAGCCTCGCCGCGAAATCCCATGCTGGTTACACGCTCCAGGTCTTCCAGCGTGCGGATTTTGCTGGTTGCGTGCCGGGAGAGCGCCAGCGCCAGATCGTCCCGGGACACGCCGACGCCGTCATCGCGCACCCGGATCAGCTGTTTGCCGCCCTGTTCGACATCGATTTCCAGGCTGCGGGCGCCGGCGTCGAGACTGTTTTCCAGCAGTTCCTTGACCACCGATGCCGGCCGCTCGATGACTTCTCCGGCAGCGATCTGGTTGACCAATTGCGGCGGCAATAGTTGTATCCGGACGGACATGGCGGCCTCGCTTGGGTTGAGGCGCTATTGTGCCACCAGCCGGGGAACCAGGGCCATCGGCCCTGGTCAAATACGGGGAGGCTCAGCTGTCGCTGCCGGAGGGGATCTTGAGTATCTCGCCCACGTGCAGCACGTCGCGGGTCAGCCCGTTGGCGCTGCGCAGACGGTCGAGACTGACGTCGTAGCGCACGGCGATCGCCGACAAGGTGTCTCCCCGCTCGATCACGTGCCGGCGGCTGCTGCCGGCCGCCAGCCGGGTGCCGGGCGGTGGATGCTGTTCGAAATAGGCGTCGATGCCACGCATGATCGACTGTGCCAAACGCGCCTGATGACCTGGATCGCGCAGGCCGCGTTCTTCTTTCGGGTTCGAGATGAACGCCGTCTCAACCAGGATCGAGGGGATATCCGGCGATTTCAGCACCACGAAACCCGCTTGGTGCACGCGGCGCTTGTGCACCGGGCCGATGCGCTTGAGTTGATGCGAGCACATCGTCGCCCAATTCCAGGCTCGCTTCGATGGTGCCCGTCAACGACAAATCCAACAGCACCGACGCGAGCACGTCGTCCTTGTCGTCCAGGCTCACCCCGCCCACCAGATCGGCGGCGTTTTCCCGATCGGCCAGCCATCGCGCCGCTTCGCTGGAAGCGCCGCGCTGCGACAATGCAAATACCGAGGCGCCGCGGGCACGCGAATCCCGGAATGCGTCGGCATGAATCGAGATGAACATGTCGGCGCGCTTTTCGCGCGCCAGCGCGATACGTTGACGCAGGCCGATGTAATAATCGCCGTCGCGCACCATGACCGGCTTCATGCCCGGGGTGCGCCGCACCAGCGCTTCCAAGCGCCGGGCGATGGCCAGCACCACATCTTTTTCCTTGGTGCCGTTGCGGCCGGTGGCACCGGGGTCCTCGCCGCCGTGGCCGGCGTCGATGGCGATCACGATTTCGCGCTTGCTCGCTCTGCTCGGTAGGCTCTTGACCGGCTCGCGCGCCGTACTGGCGGTCTGGGTGTTATCCAGATCGATGACCAGGCGGTTGCCGTATTCGTTATTGGGACGAAGCAGGAAACTCTTCGGCCGCACGCCGTGGCGCAAGTCGAGCACCACCCGCAGGTCGTGGCCGTTGCGCGCAGCACTGCGAATGCCTTCGACTGCGCCCTTGCTGAAATCCAATGCGGACAGGGGCTGCGTGACCGCGGCGTCATCGATATCGACTACCAGGCGGTCGGGATTGCTCAGCGTGAACAGCGAGTGCTGCACCGGTCCGCTGATATCGAATACCACCCGGGTATGGTCCGGCGCCGCCCAGAGCCTGGCATTTTTGATAGTGACTTGATCGGCCCAGCCAGCGGATGCGGCCAGGAGCAGTGCGATCAGGGCCCCAAATTTCAGCATGGAGTGCGCTCCACGTCGGCTGTTCTTATTGAGCGATAGCTCGATTGTAAGATGTTCCAGTCTAATTTTCCATGTAATCCCATTAGATAGAAGAAGTACTTGTAAGTCAATCTAGGGCCCGGCAGGCCTCCGGGATCGACCAGTGCCGCAGCACCTCCCCTCCTTTCGGCGTCCGCGCAAGCAATGCCAGACGCCGCTCGCTGCCGGCATACTCGATCTGCAGATCCAGATCCGGCACCGGCAACCGCCCCTCGCCCTGCTGCGGCCACTCCACCAGCAAGGTCGATCCCGGCTGCTCCAGATCCCGCAGTCCCAGATAATCCAATTCCTCGGCAACGGCGAGCCGGTACAGATCCAGGTGCAGGATTTCGCCACGCGGCAGGGAATACGGCTCGATCAATGTATAGGTAGGACTGCGTACCGGTCCGGCGTGGCCCGCAGCCCGCAGATAACCCCGCACCAGCGTCGTTTTGCCGGTACCCAATTCACCGCGCAGATAAATTCGCGCGCCGCCCACGGCGGCCACCGCGGCTACCAACGTTGCCCCCACGGCCTCCATTTGTTCGGCGTCGGCAACCGCTAACTGCAACTGCTCGCTCATAGGCGCTCCGTTGCGCAACCGGGATTGGTGAGAATCCGAAGTTCGGACATCAAATCCAGCGCCAACAGCCCACGCTCCCCGGCCCGTGCGGCGCGGTCGGCCGCGGCGGCGTGCAAGTGGGCGCCGGCGCGGGCCGCGACTTCGAGGCCCAGGCCCTGCGCCACCAGGGCCGCCAGCACCCCGGTCAATACATCGCCCATGCCGCCACTGGCCATGCCGGGATTGCCGGCGTCGCAGACGTAGGTGCAAGCCAGCGGACCGCGTACCAGCGTCCCCGCGCCCTTCAGCACGCAAGTGCCCGAAAACGCGTCCACCAACGCCTCCACCGCGGCGAAACGGTCCGCCTGGATCGCCGTCGTTTCGGAGCCCAGCAGGCGCGCCGCTTCGCCCGGGTGGGGCG
Source organism: uncultured Gammaproteobacteria bacterium (assembly GCA_963762165.1). Classification (GTDB taxonomy): domain Bacteria; phylum Pseudomonadota; class Gammaproteobacteria; order JASBUN01; family JASBUN01; genus CAVXJN01. The sequence continues at coordinate 1,708,939 of CAVXJN010000003.1, read as the reverse complement.
TCAGAATCCAATCGTCCCGTCGCATGGGCTCATCGGCCAACAGATTCAAGGCATCGGCATCCACCACCAGTGGTCGCGCGCACTCGAGCACTGAACTCAACAGTTCCCGGGCCCAGGGGCTGCGCCCCAATCCAGGACCGATGGCGACCACGTTGGCACGCTGCAGCAGCGGCGCCAGCTGGCGAGCGCCGGCGACGCCATGGCACATCAGCTCGGGGCGCGCCGCTGCGATCACCGCGGCATGCTCGGGCCGGGTGGCGATACTGACCAGCCCCGCGCCGCAACGCCCGGCCGCCTCGCCCGCCATGCGCGCCGCGCCCGCCATGCCGGCATCGCCGCCCACCACCAGCACATGCCCGAACCGCCCTTTGTGATCGGAACGCGAACGGCGCGGCAAAACCCGCGATAACAGCTCCGCACCGATGCGCATGGCACTGGCAGACACCGACTGCAGGGTCTCCTTCGGCACCCCCAAAGCATCGAAGTGCAGCTCCCCGCAATGTTCCGGACCTTCACCCGTAAACATGCCTTGTTTCAGGCCGATGAAGCTGATCGTCGCGGTTGCACGCACCGCCGCGCCGAGCACAGCGCCTGTATCGGCATGCAAACCGCTTGGAACATCGATCGCCAATATCGGCGCGCCAAGGGTGTTGATGGTCGCCACGGCCGCGCGCCATTCGCCTTCCAGCGTCCGCGCGAGCCCGGTGCCCAGCAACGCATCGACCACCACTTGCGCCTGCTCCAGCGCCGGGCGCGAAAACGGCACAGTATCACCCCCGGCCGCGCACCAGTCGGCATAGGCCTGGCGCGCATCACCGCGCAATCGTTGCGGATCGGACACGGCAAGCACGCGCACCATGAGACCGGCAGCGCGGGCGAATCGCGCCAGGACGTAACCATCGCCGGCGTTGTTGCCGGCGCCGCAGATTACTGCCACCTGCCCCGTATCGGGCCAGCGCTCGCGCAATAGAGAAAACGCGGCGCCGCCAGCCCGCTCCATCAGCTCATAGCCGGGAACTCGCGCCGCCGTCATGGCGAGGCGGTCGAGCTCGCGCACTTGGGCTGCGCGAAACAGTGCGTGGGGAAGGACTTCCATTGGAGCGGGCACGAACCTTGGGGGCGACAGTTGATTCGATTATGAACTACTACTACCACGCGGGTCATCCGCCGCAGCTCCGGGCAGGAATGTTAAAGTGACGCCATGACCTTCGACCTCCGCTCAGCCGACGCGCTTGCCTCCCTGGCCCGCTCCATAAAACGCTGGGGCCAGGAACTTGGCTTTCAAGAACTGGGGGTCGCCGGCATCGACCTCAGCGATGCCGAACAACACCTGATGCAATGGCTGCAGCGTGGCTATCACGGCGAGATGGGGTACATGGCGCGTCACGGCACCCGCCGCAGTCGACCCCATGAATTGGTGAATGGCACGGCACGGGTAATCACGGCGCGCATGGATTACTGGCCCGCCGCGGCCCGGGACGCAGAAGCAACTCTTGCCGATCCGCAGTTGGGTTACGTTTCGCGCTACGCGCTCGGACGGGACTATCACAAAGTGCTGCGCAGCCGGTTGCAACGCCTGGCCGAGCGCATCGGCGCCGTCAGCGGACCGTTCGGCTACCGGGTATTCGTCGACAGCGCACCGGTGTTGGAAAAACCGCTCGCGCAACAGGCTGGCCTCGGCTGGATCGGCAAACACACCAATCTGCTCGACCAGCGTGCCGGCTCGTGGTTCTTTCTCGGCGAAATCTATACCGACCTGCCGTTGCCGGTGGACACGCCCGCGAGGCCCCATTGCGGAACCTGCTCCGCTTGTATCGACGCCTGCCCGACAGGCGCGATCGTCGCGCCGTTTCAACTCGATGCACGGCTTTGTATATCGTATCTCACCATCGAATTGCGTGGCTCGATTCCCGAACCCTTGCGCCCGCTGCTCGGCAATCGAATCTACGGCTGCGATGACTGCCAGCTGGTTTGCCCGTGGAACCGCTTCGCACAGCCGACCCCGGAAACCGATTTCCTGCCGCGCCACGACCTGGACCGCCGTACGCTGATCGAATTGTTCCAGTGGGAAGAAGATGAATTCCTGCAGCGCACGGAAGGTTCGCCGATTCGGCGCATCGGCTGGGAATGCTGGCTGCGCAACATCGCCGTGGCGATGGGCAATGCGCCGGCCGCGGATGAGGTGATCGACGCACTGGCCGCCCGCGCCGAACATCCCTCCTCACTGGTGCGCGAGCATGTGCAGTGGGCCTTGCGCGAACAAGGCCGCAAGCGCCCATCAATGCCCGTTTGACGCGGCCACAACCGCATCGTGCCGCAACACGGCGGCGATGCTCTTGATTTCCCGGGAGAGCTTGGCGCGGTTCTCCTGCGCCGCCGGCAGGTCGACCTGTTTCAGCCCGACGTCGCGGCCGAGGTCTTCGAGGTCGCGATGCAACTGCTGCAGATACTGCGCCAGCGCATCCCGGTCCATTTGCCGGGGCGCATATTGCGGCCGGGGCTCGGGGGTGTCCTTTGGGCGGTAGATCGGCAGGTGCGCCACGGCGCGCACGACCCGCATCTCACCCTTGCTCAGCTTGGCACGCAATTGCCGCATGGATTGCTCATGGCGGCGCAGTTCGCGCTGTAGCCGGTCGTAGAAACGGTTCTCGTCCAGCAATTCATCCGCGGTACGGATTTCATCCCGATAGGCTTGAGCCAGTACCCATTGCAGATAACGCTGGATGTTGTCGCCACGTCCGGCGCGCGTTTCGCTGGCCACCAATCGCCGCCAATGGGACCTGGCGGTCGGCATATCGCCGCTATCGACCTGCCGCACGATCAAACCCAGTTCATCCCGTGTGTGCAGTGGCAATCCGTCGGGCAGAAATGGCGGTTCATCGCGGGAATCGGCCGATCTGGTGGCACCGGATCCGGCAACCGGGGCCTTCGCCTGCGGCTGCGCCGGCGGCGAACCGGCGCCGGCGACGAAGACCAGAGACAGCACCGAAATGAGCAATGCCGTTACTGCGAACTTTGCAATCATTGAAAATCCTTAAGGCGACCGAGACACGATCGCGCTCAGCGATCGTCGATACGTCCAATGTGCGTCAGATAACTGTTGACCAGCTGGTTGGTGGAACTGTCGTGATCTTCCACCTCGCGATCGCCCTCGAGCTCCGGCAGAATCTTCGACGCCAATTGCTTGCCCAACTCGACGCCCCATTGATCAAAGGAGTTGATTTCCCACAGCACGCCTTGCACGAAGATTTTATGTTCGTACAAGGCAATCAACATGCCCAGGTTGTGTGGCGTGATCTTATCGACCAACAGCGTGTTGCTGGGGCGGTTGCCCGGAAAAACCTTGTGGGGCAGCAACTGCTCGGCGGCAGCGCCGCGAATTCCGGCAGCGTCCAACTCGCTGCCCACCTCGGCTTCCGTCTTGCCGCGCATCAGCGCCTCGCTCTGGGCAAACGCGTTGGCGAGCAACAACGTGTGGTGCCGGCCGAGCGGGTGGTGGGACGTCAGCGGCACGATGAAGTCCACCGGCACCAGACGCGTTCCCTGATGAATCAGTTGATAGAAGGCATGCTGGCCATTGGTGCCCGGCTCGCCCCAGATGATGGGACCGGTTTGATAGTCCACCACCCGTCCGGAACGATTGATGCGCTTGCCGTTGCTTTCCATGTCGCCCTGCTGGAAATAGGCCGGAAAGCGATGCAGATATTGATCGTAGGGCAGGATCGCGTGGCTGTGAGCGCCGAGAAAGTTGCTGTACCAAATGCCCAGCAGCGCGAGGATGACCGGCAAGTTGCTTTCGAGCGCGGCGGTTCGGAAATGTTCATCCAGCGCATGAGCGCCGACCAGCAAATCCTCGAACCGCTCGATGCCGATATAGAGCACGATGGACAAGCCGATCGCAGACCACAGCGAGTAGCGGCCGCCCACCCAATCCCAGAACGGAAACATATTGCGGGTATCGATGCCGAAAGCGGCGACCGCTTCAGCGTTGGTGGACATGGCGACAAAATGCCGCGCGACATGGCGTTCGTCACCGGCCGCGTCGAGGAACCACTGGCGCGCGGTATGGGCGTTTGCCAGCGTCTCCTGGGTGGTGAAAGTCTTCGAAGCGATCAGAAACAATGTCGAAGCGGGATCGACGTGCGCCAGGGCTTCGGCAATATGGCTGCCGTCGACGTTGGAGACGAAATGCATGCTCAGGCGGGGATGACCGTACGGGCGCAGGGCTTCGCAGACCATCGCCGGCCCCAGGTCGGAACCGCCAATGCCGATATTGACGATATCGGTGATCGGCTTGCCGGTATAACCACGCCAATCGCCGCTTCGGACCCGCTCGCTGAAACTGCCCATCTGCTCCAGCACGGCGATGACGCCCGGCATGACGTCCTCGCCATCGACCAGGATGGGACGGTTGCCGCGGTTGCGCAGAGCGATGTGCAACACCGGCCGGTTTTCGGTGAAATTGATCCGCTCGCCGGCGAACATCCGCGCGCGCCAGCCTTCCACGTCCCGGTTACGGGCAAGATCGAACAACAGTTCGATCGTTTCGTCGGTAATGCGATTTTTCGAGTAATCGAGAAACAGGGAGCCAAGCCGGTGCGAAAAGCGTTGCGCACGCTCCGGATCCTGCGCAAACAGATCGCGCATCTGCACATCGGCCATCGCCACGGCGTGCAACTGCAATGCCTGCCATGATGGGGATTGGGTAACGGACGACACGAATAGGGTGCTCCCTGCAACCATTGACGAACGGCTCAAGCCGCTGCAACCATGATCGCCTCTAGCGGTAGTCCTCGTCCAGCGTATTGCGCCAATACTGGTCATCCCTGGCAAACAGCCGATTGCATTCCCGCGGCCCCCAGGAGCCCGCCGGATAGCTGTGAATGAAATCGCGTTCCGTGGCCCAGACTTTGAGTATCGGATCAACCACCCGCCACGCCCACTCCACCTCGTCGTAGCGCAGAAACAGCGAATGATCGCCCTCCATGACGTCCAACAGTAGCGCCTCGTAGGCGTCCAAAGGGACATCCGCAAGTGCACAGGAACTGGCGTCCAGGCGCGTCGTTTCGGTACGCATCTCCAAGCCGTTCTGTTTTACCTGCATTTCCATACGCAAGCATTCGTTGGGCTGGATGTTGAGCAAAATCCAATTCGGTTTGAGTTGATCGATCGGCGTTTCGCGAAACAATTGTTGCGGCGGATGTTTGAAGCGGATCGCCACCATCGAATTGTTCTGTGCCATGCGCTTGCCGGTGCGCACATAAAACGGCACGTTGCGCCAACGCCAGCTGTCGATATAAAACTTCAACGCAGCATAGGTTTCGGTGGTGCTGCGGCCGTCGACGCCGGGTTCTTCGAGGTAGCCGGCGACTTTCTCGTCACCGATACTCCCGCGCGCGTATTGGGCGCGAAAAGCGTGGGCATGAACCGCGCTCTGGGGAATCGGTCGAATCGAGCGCAGGACTTTGACTTTCTCGTCCCGCAGCGCCTCCGCGTCCAGGCTCGCCGGCGGCTCCATCGCCACCAGAGTCAACAGCTGTAGCAAATGACTTTGCAGCATGTCGCGCAGAGCGCCGGCGCCTTCATAGTAGGACGCTCGATCCTCTATTCCTCGGGTTTCGGCATGGGTGATCTGTACGTGGTCGACGTAATTCCGGTTCCAGAGCGGCTCGAGCATGAGATTCGCGAAGCGAAATACGAGAATGTTCTGCACCGTACCTTTGCCGAGATAGTGGTCGATACGATAGATCTGCCGTTCTTCGAAACCCACGTGCAAATGGCGGTCGAGCGCCTGTGCGCTTTCCAGGTCGTATCCGAATGGTTTCTCGACCACCAGGCGACGCCAGCCCGACGCCTCGGAATTCAGCCCGGCCGCGGCCAGCCGGCTGCTGACCAGGTCGAATTCGGCGGGCCGTATAGCCAGGTAGAAAACCGCATTGCCGGACACCTCGGGCGCCGCCAACACTGCGGCGAGCTTCGCAAAAGCGTCGCTGTCGTCTATATCACCCTCGAAAAACCGCAAACGCGCGGCGAAAGCCGCAAACGTGCCGTCGTCGAGCCCGCCCCGGACACGACCGCTGAGCGATTCGTACACCTTGATCCGCCATTGCTCGTCGCTCCAGTCCCGGCGGCCGAATCCGATGACGTGAAACTGCGCCGGTAGGCGGCCTGCCCGTTCCAGCTGGTACAACGCCGGCAGCAGCTTGTGGGTGGAGAGATTGCCGGCGGCGCCGAAAATGACGAACGTACAGGGATCCAGCATCATCGCTCCTCAGTGGCCGGGCTTCTTGATTTCATGACCCCCGAACGCGTTGCGCATGGTCGCCAGCAGACGATTGCCGTAGCCCTGTTGATCCTGGCTCGCGAAACGCATCTGCAACGCCAGGCTGATGACCGGAACGGCGACCCCCTGATCCACCGATTCCTGTACCGTCCAGCGTCCTTCGCCGGAATCCGGCACATAGGGCGCCACTTGCTCGAGTGTCTGGTCGGCTTGCAGCGCCTGGGCGGTCAAATCCAGCAACCAGCTGCGAACCACTGAACCGTGGCGCCAGAGCTCGGCGATCTGGGCCAGATCGAGGTCGAGTTCCTGCTTGCTCCGCAACAGATCGAAACCTTCCGCCATGGCTTGCATCATGCCGTACTCGATGCCGTTGTGGACCATTTTCGTGTAATGGCCAGCGCCGACCGGGCCGACGTGTGCCCAGCCCCGATCCGGGCGCCAGCACCTTCAGCGCGGGTTCCAACAACGCCACGGCCTGCTGCACGCCGCCCACCATCAGGCAATAGCCGCCTTCCAGTCCCCAGATGCCTCCCGAGGTGCCGGCGTCGACGAAGTGAAAGCCGCGGCTGGCCAACTCGGCGCCGCGGCGCTGGCTGTCGTGATAGTTGGCGTTGCCGCCGTCGACCAGCACATCGCCCTGTTGCAATTCGCCGCTCAACTCCTCCACGGCGCGTTCGGTGATTTCGCCCGCCGGCAGCATCAGCCAGACGACCCGAGGCGGGGCCAATTTCGCCACCAGATCCGCAATGGAGTCAGCGACGATCATCCCCTCCTCATCGGCGAGTTGCTGGCTGACCCGTTGCGTGCGGTTGTATCCGACCACTTCGATGCCGCCACGACGCAGGCGCCGCGCCATATTCGCGCCCATGCGGCCAAGGCCTATCATTCCCAGTTTCATTTCGATAACGATCCTTTATCTACGCTCGCGAGATCGCGAATGCAGGGCAAGTATAGTCACGGTAGCGGCGCTTCATGTACGGTGCATTCACGGACAAACAACTCCATAATGGGCACAGGTAGAAACACTCTCGGGGGCACCTTGAAAATTCTGTTCGCCAGCAGCGAAGCGCAACCATTGGTCAAAACCGGCGGCTTGGCGGACGTGAGCGGCAGCTTACCGGTGGCGTTGAAGGAACTCGGCCACGATGTGCGCCTGGTCCTGCCCAACTACCGCGGGGTCGCCGAAATAGCGGGCAAGCTCAGTGTCGTCACGGAACTCAGCCTGCCCGGAGGCGAAAAATCCGTGCGCCTGTTGCGCGGCACCCTGCCCGGCAGTGAAGTGACATTGTACCTGGTGGATTCACCGCGCCATTTCGACCGGCCCGGCGGCCCGTATTCCAATGCCGACGGTGTCGATTGGCCCGATAATGCCGAGCGCTTTGCACTATTCGCCCGCGCCGTGCAGGCCATCGCCCAAGGCCGCGCCGAGCCTGATTGGAAGCCGGAAGTCGTACACTGCAATGATTGGCAGACCGGTCTCGTGCCGGCGTTGCTGAATCAGGATGCGCAGCGCCCGGCCACCATATTCACCGTTCACAACCTCGCCTACCAGGGTCTTTTCCCCTGGACCGCGTTCCAGGCCTTGGGTCTGCCGTACGATCTCTGGGCCATGGACGCGATGGAATTCTATGGCAAGTTTTCTTTCATCAAGGGCGGCCTGGCATTCGCAGACCGACTATCCACCGTCAGTGCCACCTATGCTGAGGAAATTCGCACGCCGCAGTTCGGTTGCGGCCTACAGGATGTGCTGGAGCAAAGAGCGGAGCATCTGCGCGGAATTCTCAACGGCGTGGACTACAGCATCTGGGATCCGCGCCATGACCCGCGAATCCCCCATCACTACGGCAACAACAGTCTCGGCGACAAAGCCCGCAACAAAGCGCCGTTACTGCAACGCTTCAGCATGCAGCCCCAGCACGACGCGCCCGTCATCGGCATGGTAGGCAGACTTGTGGAGCAGAAAGGCATCGACCTTGTGCTCGGCTGCCTCGATCGCTTGCTCGCCCAGCCGGTGCAGATGGTCGTGCTCGGCAGTGGCCAGAACCTGTACGAGCAAGCGCTGCTTACCGCTGCCAAGCAGCACGACAACCTGGGGGTTCACATCGGCTATGACGAGGACCTCGCCCACTTGATCGAGGCCGGCGCGGATTTATTTCTCATGCCTTCGCGCTTCGAGCCCTGCGGTCTGAACCAGATGTACAGTCTGCGCTACGGCACGGTGCCGGTAGTGCGGCGCACCGGTGGCCTTGCCGACACGGTCACCGATGCCGACCTTGCCAATCTGCGCCAGCGCAGCGCTACGGGTTTCGTATTCGACGGCGAAACACCGCAAGCGCTGTACGAAACCCTGCAGCGGGCAATGACGCTCTATACGGCACGACCGACGTGGCGCGAGCTGATGCATGCCGGAATGCGCCAGGATTTCAGCTGGCGTCGCAGTGCCGAGCAATATCTGGAGCTATACCAGGACGCAATCCGCACACCGCGCCCCAAACCTGCGGCGAGTGAGCCCAGCGATGCGCAAAACATTTGATCGCGGGAATGTCAATAGCTCCTGAAAAATACGCCATTTACTGTCGCCGCACACGCTATAATCTCGCCTCCTTCGGGTATCCGCATACCGCACGGTGGCGACTCGGCAATTCTGAGTCCCCGGCGCGGTCACCCTCCTGAAAGCTTGAACAACCAGCTGCCCGAGCAGGCGGCGCGCTTTGTCACGAGCGCCAAGCCATGGACTGACGCAATGATCAAACACAAAACGACTTTGACCCAACCACGCGACAAGGAATTGCGCGCGCAGGTAAAGCTGTTCGGCAACCTACTCGGCGAAGTGCTGCGCGACCATGCCGGCGATCATGTGCTCGAGGCCGTGGAAACCTTGCGCAAGGGTTACATTCGATTGCGCACCGCGGACAACCCCAAGTCCCGGGCCAAGCTCGATGCCATGATCGCCCGGATGGACCCCGAAACCACGACCCACGTGCTGCGGGCCTTCAGCACCTACTTCAGCCTGGTCAATATCGCCGAGGAGGCGTTCCATCACCGCCAGCGGCGGCGCCAGGCGCGCGTCGACGAGCCATTGTGGACCGGATCGTTCAGCGATACATTGCGCAAGTTCCAGCAGGACGGCCTGGCACACGCAGGACCTGCAGCGCTTGGTGGACAAATTGACCTACATTCCGGTGTTCACCGCACACCCGACCGAAGCCAAGCGTCGCACCATCCTGGAATCGTTGCGCCGCATCTTCGTCACCAGTGAACGGCTGCGGGAACCCCGCTTGAGCCGCGCCGAGCGCGACGAAGTGATGCAACGGATCAAAAACGAGATCCAGATTCTCTGGAAAACAGATGAAGTACGCATCCATCGCCCGCAGGTACGAGACGAGATTCGCAACGGCCTGTTTTACTTCCGCGAATGCTTGTTCGAAGCGGTGCCCAAGGTCTATCGATACTTCGAACGCGCTGTCGCGCTCAATTATGGCCGCAACGACGATGGACGCCCGGCCGTAACCGTGCCGAGTTTTCTCAAGTTCGGCTCCTGGATCGGCGGCGACCGTGACGGCAATCCTTTCGTCCGCCCAGAGACCACGGAAATGGCCGTGCGCATGCATACGCGCGAAGCCGTTGCCTACTATTTGCAGCAATTGAACATGCTGAGCCGGCGTACTCACCTACTCCAGCAACCTGGTGCAACCCTCTCAGGAACTGCTCGACAGCATCGCCAACGACGAGCGACTTTGTGAAAAGGCATTCGCCGACAAGCCCCATCAATTCAGCCACGAACCCTATCGCCGCAAGCTGGCGTTGATGAGTTATCGCCTGGAACGCAACCTGCGGGTAGTGGGCAAGCGTCTGGACGGCGAAGCGGTGCGCACGCCGAAAACCGCCTATCCGTCCGAAGCGGATTTCCTCAAGGACCTTGGCCTAATCCGCGACTCATTGATCTCCCATGGGGACCGCAATATCGCGGAAGGCAAACTCAAGGACCTGATTCGGGTCGCGGAAACGTTCGGTTTCTATCTGGTGCAGTTGGACCTGCGCCAGGAATCGTCGCGGCATACCGACGCAGTGACGGAAATCATGGCTGCCGTGGGCGCCGGTGCCGATTATGCCCAACTCGACGAGACCCAGCGCCTGCAGGCGCTCGCGGACGGGCTTTCCGCGCCTTCGCTGCCGGCGTTGAACGTCGACAAGCTTTCAGAATCGACTCAGGAGACGTTGGCGGCACTCGACGTCATGGCGCGCATGCGTCGCGAAGTCAGCCCGAAGGCATTCGGAAACTACGTCATTTCCATGACCCATGCAGCCAGTCACATCATGGAAGTCCTGTACCTGGCGCGCTATTCGGGGCTGGCCGGTCCGACCGAAGACGGCTGGTACTGCGAAATCCGCATTTCGCCGCTGTTCGAAACCATCGAAGATCTGGAGCACGTCGAAAGCGTGACTCACCCAACTGCTGGACAATCCAGTCTACGCCGCGCTGCTCAAGACGTCCGGCAATGTCCAGGAAGTCATGCTCGGCTATTCCGATTCCTGCAAGGACGGCGGCATTCTCGCTTCGGCATGGAACCTGTACGAAGCCCAGAAACAGATTATCGCGCTGACCGACGCCCGCGGCATCGATTGCCGGCTGTTCCATGGCCGCGGCGGAACGGTCGGTCGTGGCGGCGGCCCGACCCATGAGTCGATCACCGCGCAACCCCCCGCCACCGTCCACGGCCAGATCAAATTCACCGAACAGGGCGAGGTGCTGTCGTACAAGTATTCCAATGTCGAGACCGCGGTCTACGAACTGAGCATGGGCACTACTGGCTTGCTGAAAGCCAGTCGCTGCATCGTCCAGGCGCCGGAACCGGACCGTAACGACTACATGGGGATCCTCGACGAACTGACGCGAACCGGCGAACAGGCGTATCGGGATTTGACCGACCGTACGCCCGTCGTTTCTGGATTACTTCTACGAAGCCACCCCGGTTTCCGAAATCGGCCTGCTGAATATCGGCTCGCGACCGTCGCATCGCAAGAAGTCGGATCGTTCCAAATCCTCGGTACGGGCGATTCCGTGGGTTTTCGGCTGGGCGCAATCGCGGCATACGATCCCCGCCTGGTACGGCATCGGCACCGCGCTCGATCAGTGGCGCGCCGGAGATCCGGGACGCTTGGCGAAATTGCAGACCATGTACCGCGAGTGGCCGTTTTTCCGCACTTTGCTCTCCAACGCGCAGATGGCGCTGTTCAAAGCGGAAATGGAAATCGCCCGGGAATATTCCCAGCTGTGCGACGATGCTGCGGTTCGCGAAGAAGTGTTCAACTGCATCCGCACCGAATACCAGCGCACGGTCACCCAGGTACTCAATGTGGCCGACGCCACCGGCCTGCTGCAGGAGAATCCGCCTTTGGCGCTATCCCTGGCGCGGCGCGATCCGTATCTCGACCCGCTCAACCATATCCAGATCCAATTGCTCAAACGTTTGCGTCAGGAGCAGGAGCAAGGCATCGAAGACTCGGTTTGGCGCGACCCCATGCTGCGTTCCATCAACGCCATCGCCTCCGGCATGCGCAACACCGGCTGATGCGCGCGTCTAGCGCGCCTTGATCGAAGCCAGAATCTGCGCCGCTTCCTTCGCCGGGCGGATGTGAACCCAGTCGCCGCGAAAACGGTGCACAAAGTCCGCCTCCGAGCCATCTGGATCCTGGCGGTGATTGGTGTAATAAATCACCCGTCCGCCGGGATGGTCCTGCATCCACTGCGGCAGATCCGGCAGTGGCACTTGCAGCAGCGGCTGTCGCAAGCGACCGATGAAATGGTACTGACCGTAATACTCGGAGACGTGGGCGAGCGGCACGCCTTCGCGCTGCAAGCGGCCGATCCGATCTGCGATCGGCCGTAAATCGAAAATCGGCTGTGCCGCACGGAACACCGCGGCATTCAGGCACAGCACCGCGGCCACCGTAATGGTGGCCATGGGCACCACCGCCGCCGAAGCGCGCCGGGCACGCAGCAGCGCCATCCCGATTCCCAGAACGAGCAGCGCAGCGCCCCAGTAGCCATTCCATGTCCCGAAGCCAGTCCGGCATTTTGAAGTGCATGTGAGGCACCGCCACCAGCGCGATGCCGACGCATTGCCAAACCCGAGGCCGGCAGCCATTGGGCGGGCCGGGAGGCAGTTTCGGGCACATTTCGCAGGGCCCGAGCGGCAAGCAGCGCAAAAGCCGGAAATACCGGCAGCAGATAATGAGGCTGCTTGGCGCTGATCAAGGTAAACGCAACAGCACCGGCACCAGCCAGACCAGGCACAAGCGTACGCCGCGGTCGGTGTCACTGCGCAACCGCGCAAGTCCCCGCCACAACGGCGGCCACACCAGCCATGGGAACCACAGCAGCGGCAACAACGGCAGATACCACCACCAGGGTTGGGAATGGGCGAAGCTTTCCACCATGCGATTGGCGGTCTGGTGCCAGAGGATGGCTTGCTTCATAGGCCGGTCCGCCGCGCATTGCCGCCGGGATGACCCAGGCCAGGGCAATGGCCGCCGCCAATACGATCGAGCCCGAGAGGCCGGCATACCACTGCCTTCCATAGCGGCGGGCACGGGAGCTCCACCACGGCCCGAACAATGCCGGGAACAACAGGTGCAGAAAGATCACCGGCCCTTTGGCGAGTACGCCCAGTCCGAGGCTGGCACCGAACACCAACCAGCCGAGCCGGGTACGCGGTCGATCCTCGTCTGCGGCAATCACCAGTCCCCACACGCCACAGACCGCAAATCCGGCCAGGAGCATGTCGAACATGGTCGCCGGCGTGTAGAGCGCCCAGAAGAAGCCGCCGGTCAACAGCCACGGCGACAGGCGGGTAACGGCGGTGTCGTGCCACAGGCGCCTGGCGATGGCGCGGGTGCCGATTAGCGCCATCAGTACAAAGGCCGGCGGCACCAACCGCGGCCACCAGTCGTTGACTCCGAACAGCCACCAGCCGGCCTGGAACAACCAAAACAACAGGGGCGGCTTCTGGCTGTAGATGGCGCCGTTCAGATAGGGCACCAGGAAATCGTGGCGCAACCACATTTCCCAGGCGACGGCGAGATAGCGGGTTTCATCCAGCGGCAGGGGATTGCGAATCGAGAGCGCCAGGGCAACCAGCATTGCCCAGGCCACAATCCAGCCATAGCGTGTCCAGCGACCCTGAATCATGGATCCCGGATCACGAATCAGCCTGACCAGCCAATGTCCGCTCGCGGTGAATGAAATACAGATTGCGGGCATAGATGAGTACGCCCGTGCTCTGGCCGACGATGAAGACCGGGTCCCGGCGGTAAATCGCGTAGGCCAGCAGCACCACCCCGCCGGCCATGCTGAAATACCAGAAGGACACCGGAATGACGCTGCGCTGCTGCCGCTCGCTTTGCAGCCACTGCACGAAAAAGCGCATGAAGAACATCGCCTGGCCGACGAAACCGACTCCGAGCCAGATCCAATCGTGCAAGTGCAACTGGGCGGTGTTCATCGGTCGGCCCCTGCCGAATCCGCATTCGCCGGTTGACGCGCAGCCGCCGCCGGGGCCGCAGGCGCGTGCGGGGAGGAGTCGGCCAAGGGCACATCGATCGGACGGCGTTGCAACCACATGACACCGAACAGATCCACGATTCCCACCCACAGGCGATTGCCGACGCCGTATTTGGAAGAGCCCCGCACCCGCGGTCGGTGATTGACGGGCACGTTGACGATCGGCACGCCGGCCCGGTGGAACAGCGCCGGCATGAAGCGGTGCAAATGATTGAAATGCGGCAAGCGCATGAATGCTTCCCGGGGGAACAACTTCAGGCCGCAACCGGTGTCGGGACACTCGTCCCGCAGCAGCCCTTGGCGCACGCCATTGGCAACCCGGGACGACAACCGCCGCAGCCAGGTGTCGTTACGTTTGCGCCGGGTTCCAGCCACCAGCAAAGGCGCATCGGCATCCGACCGTCTGCTTACGATTTCGTACAACGCCGGAATATCCGCTGGATCATTTTGGCCATCGCCGTCCAGGGTGGCGATCCACGGCGCCCGGGCGGCGCGCACGCCACTGACGATCGCCGCACTCTGGCCGGCGTTGCGCGCGTGCCGCACGACGCGCAGTCGCGGCAATTCGACCTGCGCCTGGGTCAGCTCGCGCACGGTCTGATCGGTGCTGCCATCGTCAGCGACCACCACTTCATAGTCCAGCTTGTCATCCAGCGCTGCGGCAACTTCCCGCACCAGATCGACGGCGCTTTCGGCCTCATTGTACATCGGGATCACAACAGACAGTTGCATTCAACGCTCCACGGCTCCGGCGGTCGGGGCCGGCACTGCCGAAATAGGAATATGCGCCGCTGGCGCACATAGCGTCACTCAAGCCACTGGGGTGGACTGGCGCAAAACTGGATTATTCTACCATCCCCCGGACCTTGCGAAGGGGCAAATGTATTACAAACCGCTACGTCGCGCATCCCCGGCGCGCCGGCTCAGTTTGCTACCACGCTGCGCTGGGTCTGGGTTTGCGCACCCGGAGACTGGGTTTGGAATTGCTGAGCTTCGGTACGCGGCAGGAAATAGGCATCCACGATCTGACTGTGCACGTTCGCCAGCCCCAGCTGCAGTTCATCGATGAACCGGTGCAGTTCACCTTGACTGAGCACCTTGGGATCGACCTCGCTGACCACCCGCTGCATCTGCAATGCCGTGCGCAGGGGCATGTCGTTGTGGGGCAGATTCTCGAGGCAGGCCTGAACTTCGCCCAGGCAGTGGTAATACGAACGCGGGAACTGGCGGTTCTGCAGAAGGAACGACAGCACGTCCACCCGGCGCACCGCCACTTGCATATGGCGGCGGTACATCTGGTAGGCGGTCAGCGATTTCAGCACGCTCATCCACTGGATGTTCTCGAACGGCTTCAGGCCGCTGGCATCTTCCAGCAGGTTGGCAGAACGCACATCCACGATGCGGGTCGTCATGTCCGCCCGTTCCAGATTGCGGCCCATGCGCAGAAAATCATAGCCCGCGTCATGGAGCATGGTGCCGGCAAGCAAACCGGTGATCTGCTGGGTGAACAGTATGACCGTTTTCAGATAGTCGAAGCGCCGGCCTTTGGACAAACCGCCCTGCAGATTGCCGCGCACGTGCATGTGCAGCTCGTTGACCTGTTCCCAGGCTTCGCGTGGAATGATGTCGCGGATGGTACGGGCATTTTCCCGCGCCGCGCTGACCGAACTCAGAATGGAACCGGAATTGTTCTGATCGCCGATCAGGAACCGCACCACGCTGCGTTCGTCGGGTTCTTCGTAGCGCTCAGCGAAACCCTCGACGCCGCCGGTGATGTGAATCAGCGGTTCCCAGCCCGTGCGCACCGCGCGCGGCAGATCCAACTGCAGATGGCCGTTGACGTTGATCAGGCGCGCGACGTCTTCGGCACGCTCGATGTAGCGAGCCATCCAGTAGATATGGTCGGCTACCCTTGACAGCATAGGTTCAAGCCTCCGTGTCCACGATCCAGGTATCTTTGCTTCCCCCGCCCTGGGAGGAATTGACCACCGTTGAACCTTTGCGCAACGCCACCCGCGTCAAGCCGCCGTTGGTGACGTTGACTTCCTGCCCCGAAAGAATGAACGGACGCAGATCCACATGGCGCGGCTCGGCGTGGGAGTCCACCAGGGTCGGCACGGTGGACAAGGTCAGCAGCGGCTGGGCGATATAGTTGCGCGGGTCTTTGCGAATCAGGCGCGCGAAGGTCTCGCGCTCTTTGCGGGTCGCCTGTGGTCCGATCAGCATGCCGTAACCGCCCGATTCGTTGGCCGGCTTCACCACCAGTTTGTCGAGATTATCCAGTACGTATTCGAAGTCTTCCTCTTCGACGCACAGATAGGTCGGCACGTTGGGCAGAATCGGCTTCTCGCCCAGATAGTATTCGATGATCGCCGGCACGTAGGCATAGACCACCTTGTCGTCGGCCACACCCGCGCCCGGCGCATTGGCGAGCGCGACATTGCCCGCGGTCCAGGCGCGCATCAGCCCCGGCACACCCAGCATGGAATCCGGGTCGAATGCTTCCGGGTCCAGGAACAAATCGTCGATGCGCCGGTAGATCACATCCACCCGCGACAGGCCGGCAACGGTGCGCATGTAAACGCAATCGTCTTCGGACACCACCAGGTCGGTGCCCTCAACCAGTTCCGCGCCCATTTGCTGGGCGAGATACGCATGTTCGAAATAGGCCGAGTTGTAGATGCCCGGGGTCAGCACCACCACTTCCGGACGCTCCATGGGCCGCGGCGAAATGGACGCCAGGCAGTTGTAGAGCTGCGACGGATAATCGTCCACCGGCAGAATGCTGTAGTCCTCGAACAGGTCGGGAAACACCCGTTTCATGACCTGGCGGTTCTCCAACATGTACGAGACGCCGGAAGGAACCCGCAGATTATCTTCGAGTACGTACACCGTACCGTCTTTGTCGCGCACCAGGTCGGAGCCGCAAATGTGAGCCCAGACATTCATCGGTGGATTGACGCCGATGCACTGAGGACGGAAATTTTTGGATTTTTTCAGGATCTCGCGCGGGAACACGCCGTCGGCGATGACCTTCTGCTCGTGATACAGATCATCGATGAACAGATTCAGCGCCTTTACCCGCTGCTTCAATCCTTCTTCGATGCCCTGCCATTCCTTGCGCGCAATGACCCGCGGCACGATATCGAACGGCCACATGCGATCGATGGAGCCCTCTTCTTCGGAATACACCGTGAAGGTGATGCCCATGGCGCGGATCGCCGCTTCGGCAGCGGCTTTGTGCTGCTGAATATCGTCGTCGCTGTGGGAGCGCAGATATCGGCACAGCGCTTCGGCTCCCGGCCGGGCGCGGCCGCTGCCACGGATCAGCTCGTCATAAATTCCCGAAACCGGGTATTCGCTCCATTTGATCGCCATAATCTATTGAATTCGCAGCAAGGCAGTTCCGCCACACCGCGAGTGTTGCATAGCTCGGCGCAGTTTGCATCTCGCCGTCCCCGCGCTTTGCAATTGACGTCGGTCTCCACCGGTGTAGCATAGGCGCGCCGGGCCAAAGAACAGGGCTCTGCGCCGAAGCGGTGCGCGCAGCTACCCAAACCGGGCCCGCGCGCGTGTTTTATTAGCGGGACCAATCGGAATCCACTCACCTCCATGACTTATTGCCTCGCCATCAAGGTCAACAGCGGCATCGTGTTCGCGTCCGATTCGCGCACCAACGCCGGAGTGGATTACGTCACGACCTACAGCAAGATGCATGTCTACGAATGGGCGGAAGACCGCGTATTCGTGCTACTCAGCGCCGGCAGCCTGGCGACGACCCAATCGGTACTCAACACCATTCAGCGCGATCTGGAAAAAGACGACGGCCGCGTGAATCTGCGCAACGTGGCGCACCTGTTCGATGCCGCTCATTACATCGGCGAGATCAATCAACGTGAGCAACAGGCCCATTCCGAAGCGTTGAGTCGCAGCGGCGTCAGCCCGGATGCGACTTTTATTCTCGGCGGACAGATCGCCGGTCGCGGCCACGAGATCTATTTGATCTATCCTCAGGGCAATTACATCAGCGCCTCGCCGGAAACGCCTTATCTTCAGATCGGCGAAAACAAATACGGAAAACCGATTCTCGATCGGGTCATCACTCCGGAAACCAGCCTCGAAGACGCCGCACGCTGCTGTCTGGTGTCTCAGGATTCCACCATGCGCTCCAACATCTCAGTGGGGCCGCCGTTCGAACTGGCGATGTACTGGAAGAACGAACTTGAGGTGCGCCACTACATGAATCTCAAGCTCGCTTCGCCGCTCTACAAGAGCCTGCAGAAACGTTGGAATGAAGGTCTCAAACGGGCTTTCAATCGCCTGCCACGATTCGATTGGGAACAGCCCGAGCCCGACGAAGAATAACCGGCTGGATGCGCGATCGGTCCGCATAACTGCTAGGCTCGAAGAAGATTCGAGCAACAACAACTCTTGCGGGTAACCGATGACCATACGCGTCGCCATCAATCATCACACAACCTATCACTATGATCACCCTGTGCTGCTCAGCCCGCATGTACTGCGTTTGCGCCCGGCCCCCCACTCCCGTACGCCGATTCACGCCTACGCGCTTAAGCTGACGCCGGAAGATCATTTCCTCAACTGGCAGCAGGACCCGTTTGGAAACTATCAGGCGCGGGTGGTGTTCCCGGAGAAAACCCGCGAGCTCACCGTCGACGTCGAAGTGATTGCGGAATTGACCGTGATCAATCCCTTCGATTTTTTCGTCGAGGAATACGCCGAGAAATATCCATTCACGTATGACGAGCAATTGCAGCGGGAACTGACGCCGTACTTTGAGTTGCGTGAATCGGAGCGCCTGTTGAAAGGCTGGTTGGCCGCGGTCGATCGCGAGCCGAAAAGCATCGTCGATTTCCTGGTGGAGGTGAACCAGCGACTGTCCCAGGACATCGCCTACAACGTACGCATGGAGCCGGGCGTGCAGACCTGCGAGCAAACCCTCGACAGCGCCAGGGGCTCCTGCCGGGATTCCGGCTGGCTGCTGGTGCAGATTCTGCGCCACCTCGGCCTGGCCGCCCGGTTCGTCTCGGGCTATCTGGTACAACTCACCGCGGACGTGAAATCGCTGGATGGCCCTTCGGGACCGGCGCAGGATTTCACCGATCTTCATGCCTGGGCCGAAGTCTATATACCTGGCGCGGGCTGGCTCGGCCTCGATCCCACTTCCGGATTGTTCGCCGGCGAGGGCCACATACCCCTGGCATGCACGCCGGACCCGGTCAGCGCGGCACCGGTGACGGGCGGTTTCTCCGGCGAGGCCAAAGTTACGTTCGACTTTGCCAATACTGTGGCCCGGATCCACGAAGACCCGCGCGTCACCAAGCCCTACGGCGATGATCAGTGGCAAGCCATCGAGCGGCTCGGAGAAGCGGTCGATGCGCGCTACGCCCGTAACGATGTGCGCCTGACGATGGGCGGCGAACCGACATTCGTATCCGTCGACGACATGGAATCGGCACAGTGGAACACCGACGCGGACGGTCCCCACAAGCGGGATCGGGCCGCCGAATTGCTACGCCGCCTGCATAGCAGCTTCGCACCTGGAGGCGTGCTGCACTTCGCCCAAGGCAAATGGTATCCGGGCGAACCGTTGCCGCGTTGGGCCTGGTCTTGCTTCTGGCGCGCGGATGGCGCCGGCGTCTGGCAGCGTCCGGAACTCATCGCCGACCTGCATCGCGACTACGGCTTTGGCCTGGAACAGGCGCAACGCTTCATGCACGCGCTGACCGAACACCTGTCCGTGTCGTCGGAAAATGTCGTCGCCGGCTATGAAGACGCGCTGTATTACCTATGGAAAGAAGGTAATCTGCCGGACAACGTCGACCCCATGGAGGCGAACCTCGACGATCCGCTGGAGCGCCGCACGCTGACCGCGGTGCTCAACCGCGGGCTGGGCAAGCCGGTGGGCTTTGCGCTGCCCTTGCGCCGCGACCCCGGGCGCGAACGCTGGCGCGCCTGCCCCTGGAAATTCCGTCGCGGCCACATGTTCCTGCTGCCGGGCAATTCACCCATGGGTCTGCGGCTGCCACTGGATGCCCTGCTCTGGGTGGACCCGAAACAGCGCGAACCCCACATCGAGCGCAGCCTGTTCGAGCCCGCGCCGGCGTTGGGCGATTTCGCCGGCGAAGTGGCGCGCCGTTACAGCCGCTACCGGGAGCTTGGAAATCCGCACCCGGAAATCGCCGCGCAGCCCAGTCCGGAAGTCGATGCGGACGATCGCATCATCCACACCGCGCTGTGCGTGGAGGCCCGCGAAGGACGGCTGTACGTGTTCCTGCCGCCGGTCACCGACCTCGAGCACTATCTCGATCTGGTTGCCAGCATCGAGGCCACCGCCGCGGCGCTGGATATGCCGGTGGTCATGGAAGGCTACGAACCGCCTCGGGATCCGCGTTTGAAACGGCTATCGGTCACCCCGGACCCGGGCGTGATCGAGGTCAACATCCACCCGGCGGCAAGCTGGCGGGAATTGGTGGACAACACCACCACCTTGTACGAGCAGGCCCACCAGTCGCGCTTGAGCACCGAGAAATTCATGATCGACGGTCGCCACACCGGCACCGGTGGCGGCAACCACGTCACCATCGGCGGCGCCACGCCGGGCGACAGTCCGCTGCTGCGCCGGCCTGACGTGCTGCGCAGCCTAATCACTTATTGGCAGCACCACCCCGGGTTGTCGTACTTGTTTTCCGGCATGTTCATCGGCCCCACCAGCCAAGCGCCGCGGGTCGACGAAGGACGCGACGAAGCACTCTACGAGCTGGAACTGGCGTTTCAGCAAATGCCCGACGGCGAAGTCGCCGCGCCCTGGCTGGTGGATCGTCTGCTGCGGCATTTGTTGGTGGACGTCACCGGCAATACCCATCGGGCCGAATTTTGCATCGACAAACTCTACTCACCCGACTCCGCCCAAGGACGCCTGGGATTGCTGGAACTGCGGGCCTTTGAAATGCCCCCCCATGCGCGCATGAGCGCCGTGCAGACGCTGTTGCTGCGTAGTTTGATCGCCTGGTTCTGGGAGCAGCCTTATCGCCAACCGCTGGTGCGCTGGGGCACGGAACTTCACGACCGATTCATGCTGCCCCACTACGTCGATGCCGACGTGCGCGACGTGGTAACCGATCTGCGACAGGCCGGTTACGAGTTCGAGCACAGCTGGCTGGCGCCGTTCATGGAGTTTCGCTTTCCCCATTACGGCTCGGTGCACTACCACGATATCGAGCTGGATCTGCGGTTCGCCATCGAACCCTGGCATGTGCTCGGCGAAGAGGTGACCAGCACCGGCACGGCACGCTTTGTCGATTCGTCGGTGGAACGGTTGCAGATCAAGGCAACCGGGCTGGGGGACCGTCGTCATACCATTCTATGCAACGGACGGCGGGTGCCGCTGCGCAGCACCGGCACCAAAGGCGAATATGTCGCCGGCGTCCGTTATCGCGCCTGGCACCCGCCCTCTGCGCTGCATCCCACCATCGGTGTGCACGCGCCACTGGTGTTCGATGTATTCGATACCTGGAACGGCCGCGCCATCGGCGGCTGTACCTATCATGTGGGTCATCCGGGCGGGCGCAATTACGACACTTTTCCGGTCAATGCCTACGAAGCCGAATCCCGTCGCGTGTCCCGGTTCTGGAGTCACGGCCACACCCCCGGTTCCGGCCGGCTCGACGATGCGAATCTGCGCTACGACTGCGATCCCGAGTTTCCCTACACCCTGGATCTGCGGCGTCAGCCACCGCGTTGATCGTGGGCGGCTTGGCGAATCACGCGGTGCACGAGGTAGAGTTTTTCAATCGCCAGATCCGATAACGCGAATGGATAGGCATCGCGCAAACCCATGCTGCGGTTGAGCGCGTTGAGCGCCATGGCCAGAGCATGCCATTTACTCAGCAATTCGAAAAAATCCCCGTCCACGGGCAAATAGGCCGGCACCGGGCCTTCGCCGGGCGGGTTGTCGGCGAGTTGAAATTCGTGCTTGCGCACACTGAGTTGATAATCCTCAGCGGTCTGCAGAGTGGACTGAATGTGCAGGTAGTGCGCCCAACTCTCGCCCCAGTCCTCCCAGGGATGAGCGGTGGCGTACGCGCTGATGTGCGTTTGCTGCCAGTTCGGCGGCGGTCCCTGCTCATAGTAGCGGTCAAGCAGCGCGGCATAGTCCTGGCGCTCGTCGCCGAATAGGCGCCGGAATTCTTCCAGCCAGTCGCTGTCGCGCACCAGGCGGTCCCAATAGTAATGACCGATTTCGTGGCGAAAATGGCCAAGCAGGGTCCGGTAGCGCTCGTTCAAGCGCTCGCGCATCTTTTCCCGTTCGCTGGTCACCGCTTCCGCCAGATTGATGGTGATCAGACCGTTGGCATGGCCGGTGGTGACGCCGCCCCCGGGGTCGGCGAATTCGCCGGATTCGTCTTCGTTTTCCAGGAACTCGAACGCCAAGCCGTTTTCGCTGTCCTGGTCTTTGCCGACGATGGGCAAATGCAGATCCATGAGGCTGTACACCAACCGCCGTTTCGCTTTTTCCACCCGATACCAAAGCACCGCGTTGCCCGGCTTGGATAAATTGGGGATGACGTGGTTCAACCGACAGGACATGCAAAAATTGTCGTCCTCCTGTTCCGGCACCATCCAATTGCAAACGTTGTACGTCGTATAGTTGCTGCACTTGCGATAGCACGCACCTTCGGCCTCAGGCACCAGCGCCTTCCACCCACCTTCCTGCGCGTGCGGTTCGATCGCGGATAACACAGCGTGATCGGACAAGAACCCCAATTCGCGCTTGCATACCATGCACTGCGCATTGTCGAAGTGAATCGCATTACCGCACACACATCGGAAGGTCTTCATGGATCGTTTCCCTGGAATGGCGCACGGACCACAGATTAGACTGCGAGTAAGATTTTCCAGCGCTGAAACAACTTAAAGTTTACGCCAAACCAAGGTGCGATTGTCGGCCGGCATTTCGAAATCCGTCTCCAGTTCCATACCGACCCGATCCGCCAATTCCCGCAGATCGTCCAGGTCCCTGACACCCATGTGCGGATTGCGGGACTTCAGCCAGGCGTCGAAGCGTTCGTTGCTGGACGCACTGTAACGGCCGCCGTAATTGAATGGTCCGTACAGACAGAAACGACCGCCACCGCGCAGTATGCCGGCCACCCCTTGGAACATGGATTCAACCTCGGGCCAGGCCATGATATGGGCGGTGTTGGCGGAGAATGCGGCATCGAATTGCGCATTGGGCCATTCCGAGCTGGCGACGTCCAAAACGACGGGGGGTTTGAGATTCGGAAGTCGTGCCTCCTGAATCCATAATTCGATGCCCGGCAGGTTTTCCGCCACATCGGAGGGCTGCCAGACCAGGCTTGGCAACTGTCGTGCGAAATACACGGCATGCTGCCCGGTACCGCTGCCGATCTCGAGCACGTCGCCGACCGGCGCCAGCACTTGCCGCAGCACCGCCATAATCGGGGCCTTGTTTTGTTCGCTGGACTCTGCGTACGGCTTCGCCATCTGCATTGCGCTTACTCCGATTCACTGCGCCCGCCAACGGGTCCGTGACAGGCGGCAGACTATTTCAGTTACAATTTCCCCGCAACCATAGTCGTGACGAGCCGGGCCGCCCGCTCACGCGCCACTCAGTCGGGATACATTGATGCAGACGCAACCGCAGTTCCTGGCCCTGCGCCAACACCTCGAACAGATCATTATCGGCCAAAGCGCCTTGCTCGACCGCCTCATGATCGGCCTGCTCACTGGCGGCCATCTGCTCCTGGAAGGCCCGCCGGGGCTGGCGAAAACCACTGCGGTCAAGGCCCTGGCCGGCGGCGTTCACGCCCGCTTTCAGCGCGTACAGTTCACCCCGGACCTGATGCCCG
Organism: uncultured Gammaproteobacteria bacterium; assembly: GCA_963762165.1. Classification (GTDB taxonomy): domain Bacteria; phylum Pseudomonadota; class Gammaproteobacteria; order JASBUN01; family JASBUN01; genus CAVXJN01. The sequence continues at coordinate 1,685,199 of CAVXJN010000003.1, read as the reverse complement.
GCGATCTGACCGGCAGTGAAATATTCGATCCCCGCGAGCATGGGTTCCGCTTCGTCGAAGGTCCTATATTCCACGAAATCGTGCTCGCCGACGAAATCAACCGGGCTCCGCCCAAGGTACAGTCGGCGTTGCTGGAGGCGATGGCCGAGCATCAGGTTACCGTCGGCGGCGTGACCCGGCGCCTGCCGGAGTTGTTCCTGGTCCTGGCGACCCAGAATCCGCTCGAACACAGCGGCACCTACCCATTGCCGGAAGCTCAGCTCGATCGCTTCATGCTGCACGTGAACCTGGGTTACCCGGAACCCGAGCAGGAACTGCTGATCCTGCAGCGCGACCGGCGCCTGCACTACGGTGAGGACCAAGCGCCGATCGAATCGCCGCTGCTGCCGGCAACGGTTTTGCAGGCACGGCGGGAAGTGGCCGAAATTCACGTCGAAGCATCGCTCGAACGCTACATCGTGGCGCTGATCAGCGCCACGCGCGAGCCCGGGCGGTGGCGTTCGGAATGGGCCGAGCACATCGAAGTCGGCGCCTCTCCGCGGGCTTCCATCGCCGTGTTGCGCGCCGCCAGCGCACTCGCATTTCTTCGCAACCGCGATTACGTGATTCCCGAAGACATCTTGGAGCTGGCGCCGGATGTCCTGCGTCACCGTATCATTCCCGGCTATGCCGCCCAGGCCCAGGGAATCGACCGGGACACGCTCATCGGCGGCTTGCTGGAAGCGGTGCCCGTACCGTGAAACTGCCGGCTGTATTGGGCCGGCTATTGCGCAGCACGGCGGTCCGACCTGAGCAACAACCACTGCTCGACAGCGAGCAGATTGCAGACCTGTTGGCCCGAAGCGCCAACCTTGATGTGCTGACCGGCGCCCCCGCCAGCACCTTCGTTGCCGGCGACCGGGAAACCAGGCGTCCCGGCAGCGGAATGGATTTCGACGACAATCGGCTTTACCAACCCGGCGATGACGCTCGCCACATCAATTGGCGGCTCACCGCCCGCGCCCGCGCGGGCTCCGCCTACGTCAAGGTTTTTCGAGAGGAACGGCGCCCGTGCGCATTCGCGTTACTGGATCGCCGCGCCGCCATGCGCTTTGCCACCACCGGGCAACTCAAAGTCCAGCACGCCGCTGCCGCCGCCATCACCTTTGCGTCGGCGGCGCAACAGCGCGGCGCGCCGGTCGGGGCGTTGGTACTCGACACCACGGAGTACTGGTTGGCGCCGCGTCACGGCGCGATCGGTCTGCGGCATTTGATCCGCACGGCGGCGGCACCCGCGCCGCCGCTGGATGTCGCCACACAGCCCACGATGGCCGACGCATTGGCACAGCTCGCCGCACGCTTGCGGCCCGGCTGCGACCTATTGTTGCTGAGCGATTTCATCGACCTGACCGAATCTAGCGTCGCCACATTGTTGCGCTTGAACCGTGAACACCGGATCCGTGCATTGCAGATCCTGGATCCGGCCGAGATCACGCTGCCCGACGCCGGCGTGCTGGAAATTGCCGCAGCCAACGGCGGCGCGCCCATTGCAGTCGATAGCCACCGTGCGGATCTGCGGCGCAGTTTCGAGGAACGGGTACGCCAACGATTGCAGGCGCAGGCCCGCTGGTTCGCCAACGCAGGTATAGCCGTGCGCGTACTCAGCACCGCCGACCCGTTTCAACCCGCCACGTTGATAGGCGCACGATGAACAATCCGTCGGGGGTCGAGATCGCCGACATCTTAGCTCCGGCCATGCCGCCCGGCGCCGCGATCTGGAACACCACGGCGGCCGTCGCCCTGCTGATCGCAGTGCTGCTGCTCGCAGGCGTTGCGCTGTACTGGATTCGCTCGCGACGCTCGACGGCTCGACGGCGGCTGGCACAACTACAGCGCGCACTGCGGCGGGAACGAATCGAACCCCGCACGGCCATTTACTCGACCGCGTCCGCCCTGCGACACGCCCTCGGCCTGACGCGCCTCACCGCCAGCACGCCGCTACCGTCCGCCTGTCGTCGTCGCGATCACCACAGCCAACGCCGCTGGCGCACATTCACGGTGGCATTGGCCGCGCAACGCTACGGCCCGGCGGACCCTGACCGCGAGGTGGCGCTCGACACGGTCCGCGAGGCCAGGCACTGGTTGCAGCCATGGCGATGAACGCTTTCGCTGACATCCACTTTGCCCAGCCGGTATGGCTCTGGGCGCTGGTGCCCGTGCTGGCGGCGTGGATCGCGTTGCCCAGACTGCTGCGCCAACAACGCCGTCCCGGAGCCGACGTGCCCGGCTACAGCGCTTCGCCGGCGACGCGCTACCGTCATCCGCGCCTCGGCTCACTGACCGAAGCGCTGCATCGCGTGCAAGCAACCCGTTTCCGGCAGCGCGGTTGGTGGCAAGTCCTGGTATTGGCTTGCCTGCTGGTGGCAATGGCGCAACCGGAACGGATCGGTGCGCAATTGCCGCAGCCAGCCCAACACCGGGATATCGTGTTCATTGTCGACAACTCTGTCGCCATGAACCTGCGCGACTACGTATTCGAGCGGCAACGGGTGGATCGCCTCACTGTACTCAAAGGCGTACTCAATCGCTTCGTCGACAAACTGCCGGGCGATCGAATTTCAATCGTGTTGTATGCCGACAAAGCTTACACATTGGTGCCACTGACCTATGACCACGAGCTGATACACGCCATGTTGAACCGCATCGAAACCGGCCTCGCGGGACGCAGCAACGCGGTCGGCGACGCTGTGGCGTTGGCGGTCAAAGAAGCCGGCGACAGCAGCGCCAGGCGGAGAGTGTTGGTGCTGTTGAGCAGCGCTGCACGCCCGACCGGAACCATCGAACCTTTGGACGCTGCGCGCCTGGCTGCGCGGCGGAAACTGCCGCTGTATACAGTCGCTATCGGTGCCGGCACCACCGCCGCCGAAGAACGCCGCGACAGTGGTTTGATTTATGATCCGGCCGATCGGGCGCGGCTGCAGGCGATGGCGCTGATCACCGGAGCCGCGTCCTACGTCGCCGCCGATACCCGCGCTTTGGGTGCCGCGATCGCCGCCATCGGCGAACTGGAAACCGAGCCGGTTGCGGGCGAACCACGGTTTGTACGCGCGCCTTTGTATCAATGGTCGCTGCTGGCGGCCTTGTCGGTTCTGACTCTGGCACAGTTCGGTGCATTGTTCGGTGGACGCCAATGGAACTGAGTACATTGTGGACGGAATTGCATTGGCGCGAACCGTGGTGGCTGCTGCTGGCGCTGCAGCCCTTCCTAATCTTGAGCCTGCGGCGTTGGCGCGGGCACAGAACCGCCCGCCTATACGCGGCCCCTGCTTTGCTGCCTTGGGTACGCGTGCCAGGCGGCGGACCCGCCGGCGCATTGCGCACCTACACCCATGTCATCGCTTGGCTGTTGCTGGCGTTGGCCGCGGCCGGCCCGCGGCTGCCCCGGTTGGAACCGGGTCAGACTTTGGCCGCGGGAACGGATTGGGTGATTGCGGTCGATGTTTCCCGTTCGATGACGGCCACCGATGTCGCGCCCTCGCGATTGAAACGCGCGCGCATCGAACTACAGCGCCTGTTGGGCCGGGTCCGGGGCGACCGCGTCGGTCTGATCGTCTACGCCGGCGACGCCCACCTGGTGGCGCCGCCCACCCGCGACTCCGAGGCGCTTTCCCGCTACCTGGCGCTGCTGCAGCCGGATCTGCTACCCACCCGAGGCAGTCGCGCCGATCGTGCATTGGACCTGGCGCGCAGCGTGCTTGGCGCCTATCCGCACTCCGCGCGCGCGGTGCTGCTGGTGACCGACAGCGCCGGCGACCCGGAGCTCACCACCGTTGCCGCGCAGCGCTTGGCGCAAGCCGGCATCCCGCTATACGTGTTCGGCATCGGCAGCGCGGCCGGCACCATCGAGCTGGATGCTGCGACGGGCCGATCTGATGGCGCGATTGACGTGCCCGTGGCCAGCAAGGCACTGCGCTCGCTGGCGCAGTCGTCGGCAGGCCGCTACGCCCAGGTTGCCGATGACGACAGCGATCTGCAGCGCCTCTACGACAGCGGTATCGCAACCCAGTCCTTGTTGCGCCCCGATGCCGCAGACCTCAGTCAGATTCAATGGCGCGAGTTGTATCCGTGGCTGTTGTTGCCGGCCGCGGCATTGCTCATCGCTACTCTGGTTCCATTGCGCTGGCCAAGACACCCTGCGTGGCTCGGCGCTGTCGCATTGGCTTTTGCGGTGTCCCATCTCCCCACCGCCCATGGCGATGAAACAGCGACCGCACAGCAGGCGTTCCATGCTTATCAACTCAAGCGTTTTCGCACCGCACTCGATCTCTATTCGCAACTATCAGGGTTCGACGCGCGCCTCGGCGAAGGCGCCAGCGCCTATCGCCTGGGTGACTTTGAACGTGCGCGCACCGAGTTCACCGAAGCAGTATTGCAAGCACCGAACGATCGCGGTCGCGGCGCCGCGCTGCTGAATCTGGGCAATACCTACTTTCAAAACGGCGATTACCGCAATGCCGAAATCAGCTACCGGGACGCATTGCGATATCGACCGGACTTCGATCCGGCGCAACGTAATCTCGTGATCGCGAAGCTGTTGGCCGAAGCGGTGGCACGGCAGTTGGCAGGCAACAGGCCCGGCCGCGGTCGTCGCAGCGTGGACAGCACCCAGGATGGCGGCAACGGACCGTTTACATTGGGCGATGCAGCTCCGCAGGAGAAGGATTCGGATCGCACCCCGCCGCCGTCCGTAGACAATGATTTCACGGCCCTGCTCGCCCGCGGCGTTCGCCACGCCCAGGTCGCGGCAGCGGGCGCCGCCACCACTGCCGGGTCGGTAACCCGGTCCGCGCCCAGTGCCGGCAGCATCGCTCACATGCAAGCACTGCAACAGGATCCCAGCGAGCTGTGGCGGCGCATTTTCGAATTGCAGGAAGGTTTTCCGGCGCCGTTGCCGGAGCCCAGGTCGGTGCCGGGGGTGGACCCGTGGTGACCGGCCACACTTGGTTGGGGCGCGGCATCAGCGTGTCGCTGGCGTGCTGGTGCCTCGGCGCCGGCGCCGCACAACTTGCTGCCAGCGTGGCGCAAAACGAAGTCGTCTACGGACAGTCGCTGACCATGACTGTGCGCGCCGACAGTCGCGGCGCTGTACTGCAAGGCATCGACCTCGATCCGTTGCGCGAAGATTTCCAGGTGGAAACGAGTGCGGCGAGCGATACCGACCGCGACGGCACCATCGACACGTTACAGATCGAACTGCGACCGCGCCGCCCCGGCGAACTCACGATCCCGTCTTTGTGGCTGGCCGGAGCGCGCAGCGAACCGCTGCCACTGCAGGTTGCCGCCGCCGGCGACGGCCGCCAGCCGCTGCGGGTCGATACCCGGGTATCGGCCAGTTCAGTATGGGCCCGGCAGCAACTGCTGGTCACCGTGCAAGTGCGAAGCACCAACCGCTTTTTCGAACTGCGGGCACCAGCATTCGACCAACCCGGACTGACGGTGGTGCCATTGCAGACCGAAACCGATAACGAATCGGTTGCTGGCGTTGACTACACGCTCAAAACCACCGGCTGGGCACTGTATCCGGCACGCAGCGGCGCCATGGTGCTGAATCTGCCCCCGGTCGACTACAGTCGCGGCGGACGAATTCAGGCGCGGTTCCCAATGCCGCGCGTGCGAGTCGACGTGCGTGCGCTGCCGCCCTACGTACCCGCCGATATGCCGGTGGGCGCCGTGCGCCTGACGACGCGGCTCGACGCGCCCGCCTTGCTGAACACGGACAGCATCGCATTCTGGAAAGTAACGACGAGCGCGTCCGACCTGCCCGCGGCGGCGTTGCCGTCTGCGCTGGCTCGGCTGCGCAATCGCCAGGATCTGGAGTTCATGCCGGCAACTCCAGAACGGCGCCAACAGACCACCGGCCGGGGCGTACATTCATCCCGCACCGTTACGATTCCCTTCATCGCCAGCGGCAGTGGCCGAATTCCGCTGCCGGTACTCCAGGTGCAATACTTCGATCCTGACACCGGCCGCCTCGTCCGCGTTGCCACACCGGCGCAGTCGGTTTGGGTGCTTGGTACCGGCGGGAGAATCGCCCTTTCCGTCTTTTGCCTCGTCGCGGTCTGGTACGGCGCCACCCGTGCGTGGCGAATGGTGCGCGCTGCACATGCGAGGTCGAATCGGGAACGCGTATTGCTGCGCGAGATTGGCGCGGCCGCACACGCGTCCGACGTGCGCAGCGCCTTGCAGCGCTTCGGTCGTGCCCAGGGGTGGCGGCTCAACGGCAGCCTGCAAACCTGGCTATTGCGCTTCGAGCAACACTACCGCAGCGTCGATCCGCAATTGGAACGCAGTTTTGCCACCCTGAATCGATTGGAATTTGCCGCTGATCAACGCGATGAGCTGGCCGAAGTACGGGCACGGCTCGTTGCCGCCCTGCAAAAGGCGCGACCGAGGCGGCGTAGCTGAAACGCGGTCTATTGCGCCTGACTGAGCAGCAAATCGGCGATACCGCGCGCCGCGCCCAGATACGGTGCAATGCGAATGGAAACGTCGGGATATTGCGCTTGCTTGACGGCGACTTCGTTGGGGATATCGGTCACCACGTGACGCCCGGCAGATAGAAAATACGGGAGCACGGTGATGTCGGTAGCGCCGTCGCGCACGCTGGCTTCGATACCATCGGGGATGGACGGCTCGGCCAATTCCAAAAACGCGCAACTCACCGCGTCGAAACCTTCGCCGGCACGCTCGCGAAGCGCCACCGTAAGTTGCCGCACTTCGTCGTTGGACTCTGCCCGACGGCTACCGTGTGCAACCAGAATCAAACTCTTCATGACGCTTTCGCCTCTCGGTATAGAATTACCTGTTCAGACCCCAAATCGCGACGTTCAAGGCGGCCGCAAAGCCAACCCAGGCGGCATAGGGTAACAGCAACGCGCCGGCCCAGCGGCTCACACGCCAGAACTCCACAGCGGTCGCGACGATCAGCAGCAACAGCAGGACGATTTCGACCGCCCCGTAGTCGATCCGATGCAAACCGAAGAACAACCAAGACCAGGCGCCGTTCAAGATCAACTGCGCGGCATACAGTGCAAAAGGCCGGAGCTGCCAACCGCGCCGGCACCAGACCAGCCACGCCGCCCATGCCATCATGGCGTAGAGCAACGTCCACACGGGGGCGAACAGAAAATCGGGCGGTGTCCAGAGTGGTTTGGCCAGATTGGCGTACCAGGCTCCTGGACGAAACTGGGCGGCAAGACCGGCTACCGCGAAGGTCACCGCCATGATTGCGATCAGTACCAGGACGGATCGGATCTTCGCCAACATGTTGTCCTGATCGGGTCTGGCCGAAAACACTACTGTAGCGCGCCCCGTATCCCGCAAAAACACCTCAACTGCAAGGTTATGCCTCGTACCAGCATCGACCCCAGTGTTTCGTGACCGCCATGCCTGAACGCGCCTACATTGCCGGCGCAACGCCAGACCACTTTCGCCAGCTGGTACTGGAAAACTCGCACAAAGATCCGCTGGCAGTGGAGTATTGAGCCGTTTCGGCCGGCCCCTGCCTGAAGCTATGGCCGGTACTGGAAAACGCTCGCTGGCGAATTTTCAGGCAAGTTCTTTCTGGTCAACGTCAACACCGACCGCTACAAACAGTTGGCCAAGCAATATGGGGCAACAGTCTCCCGACCGTGAAGGTGTTCCGCCGCGGCGCGCCTCTGATTTGTACGTAGCAAAACGAAAGTGAACTGCACGAAGCGGAACGCCTCAACGAATTCGGTCAGCCAGTGCGGCGCGGACTTGTTCGATCAATCGACGCGCATCCTCCGCCTCATAGGCGATCGCCGGCACGCGGCCCCACACGGGCGCCGGCCACGAGACATCGGTACGGTACCGCGCGATGTGATGAACGTGCAGCTGCGGCACCAGATTCCCCAGCGCAGCGATATTGAGCTTGTCGGGGCGCAACACCCGTTCGATTGCACGCGCCAGCAAGCTCGATTCTGCGATCAGTAGCGCTTGGTCGTCGTGTCCAAGCTGATGAATCTCCGTGATGCCTTCACGCTGCGGCACCAGTATGAACCACGGATAATTCGCATCGTTCAACAGCAACAACCGCGACAGGTTCATGCTGCCGATCGGCAGACAATCAGCCGCAAGCTGCGCATGAAGTTCAAACACGACGGCGAGCCTCCATTGTCAACCGATTGCGTAAAGCTGCCGATTGTGAATCCGCGACAACAGCAACAGCGCCGCGATGGCGCCGCACAAAGCCATGAACATGTCCCACTGGGTATCCCAGACATCGCCCTGAGTCGCGAGGAACTGTTCCGCGGAGCCTCCGAACCAAAGCGCTGCCCACCATTCAAGGAGTTCGTAAAATGCGCTCACGGACAAGGCAACACAAAGCGCCAGCAATGCGCTCCAACCACCCGGAACCAGGGGAGTCCGGCGAATGAGAATTTCCCGCGCGGCCATCGCGGGCACGAAGCCCTGCAGCAGGTGGCCGAGCCGGTCGTAATGGTTACGGGACAATTCGAACCAATCCGCAACCCAGAAACCGACTGGCACGCGCGCGTAGGTGTAATGACCGCCGACCATCAAAACCACAGCGTGGACCAGAATCAATCGGTACAACAGCGGTGTCAGCGGAAACCGCCGCGCGCTCAGGACCAAGACGGGGGCGACTATCAGCACCGGAGCCACCTCCATCCACCACGTCATGCGATCCGCAGGCGCCACTGCAGACCAGGCGAAGACCACGGCTCCTATTGCCAGCAACCCGATCGGTTCGTAGTTGGCGCAACGCATCAGGTCTGCTGCGCCTCCGTTGCGCCTCGACTTTGCGCGCCCCAGGCAACCGGATCGACACGATAGAACAGCGCCAGTTGGCGGTACAACTCGGGCTCCCGAGCTTGCATTTCCAGGGGCAGTTCGAAAAAGGTCTCCGTGGCCACCGCGAAGAACTCCGCCGGCGACTCCGCCCCATAAGGATCGATCAACGTGTGCCGACCGGCGTCAACCTCGCGGCACAACCGCGCATACGCGTCGCTAAGGATTCGATGCCAGTCATTTCGATTCATCGTCGCTGGCAACAGCGGCAGGCCGTTGGCGCTGCCGGTTTCGTGGTCCAGCGCGTGGGCGAATTCGTGCAGCACTACGTTGTAACCGTCATCGGGGTCGGCGGCACCGTCGGTCACGTCCTGCCACGACACGATCACCTTGCCGAATTGCCAGGATTCGCCTGATAGAAGCCGGCGTTCTCGATGCTGGACGCCGGCAATGTCGTGCACCTGATGATCGGCGAAAAACCGGTCCGGATACACCAGAATGGACCGCACTTCCGGGTACGGATCGTCGCTGCGATTCAACCGCAGCAGCGCCGCCTGCGCCGCGATGACGAGCCGCATTTCGTCATTCACCGTCAGGCCGGCGCAGCCGATGAACTGCTTTTCGGCCATCAAATTCGAGATCACGCCATGCAACTGCTGGCGTAACGGCATTGGCAAGGTGCGGTAGACGGGCACCCTCCGCCACAGTAGGTCCGACCATTCCGGCGCAAACGGCTGCACCGCCCGCACACGCCGCAATCGGCCTCGCCACCAAGGTCTACCCACGATGAACGCGATCACCAGTAGGCCGATCGCGACAACAACCAATAGCGCACTCACCTTGACCCCGACATGACTTCCACGCCCGCAGAATTATGGCATAGGCACCCCGGTGTCGGGCACCGACCGCGATTCGGTCAACGAATACCGGGCGCCGGACCGGGGAGTCTTGCCGTCTAGAGTCTGTCGACTCTGCGGATCAGCAGACCAGTCGTCGTGACCCGCACTTCAAAGCGCTGCGCTTGCTCAGCCGTCACGTAACTCGCGGAGCCATATTCCGCATCGACCAGAGGACTTAGAACTTCGTATTTACGCCGCAGCGCAAACAAGTCGATCGGCTCCTGGGACGACAACCGGTGCACGCTGCGCGTGCCGTTACGTTCCTGATCGATGTCCACATAACGTCCGGCTACGCGATCGAGTCTATACACGGTATGCAGGCCGAACACATTGGCGATCGGTTTCCATTTCAGGATCTGAGCATCGACGTACAGTTCGTCGCCGGCGATTTCATAATTGCGGGTATCCCCGTCGGGAAAGGTGAATTCGGCCTCGAATCGTTGCGGTCCCAGTGGCCGGGTAACAACGACCGCCGCCAGATCTTCGTGGGTCAGGGCGCGATAGCCTTCGATACCGACGCCCACTGCGCCCAGCAGACCGGCCCAGGACAGCACCACCAACGCCAACAGCAGACTCACCAGCGTGCCGAGCACGCGCCGTCGACGCAGCGCCATGACCGCCAGCACCAGCAACGTCAGGCTCAACAACCCGCTTGCGATCGCAACGATGGTGAAACCATTTGCCATACAAGCAGTCTACCAGTGAAATTGAGGCGAAGCAGGACGCTCGTCTCAGCATCGAAACGCGGCTGCGTTCCTAGTTTTGGTACCGGCCCACCGAGTACCAGATGCGGGTGGCGCCCTCGGGCGAACGGCTAGTCCAGGCCATATGCAATGCGCCCTTGGCATCGAACGCCAGGACCGGATGGGTGCGCTGCTGTTGGCCGTCGGCGCCGGGTAGCCCGAGGTCGTCGCTCCAACCCTGTGCCATACGCCACGACAACCAAACATTCGATGCCTCATCACGGGCATCGTCCCAGGCCACCACCATTAGGCCGTCGGGGCCGATTGCGATGCTCGGATGCCATTGCGGGATATTCTCACCGAACATGTCCTGAACCTTCTCGTTGGCGCCGAAAGTGCGCCCCAAGTCGCTGCTGACCGCGGCATACACATCGTAGCCGCCCTTGAAATTGCGTTTGTCCATCCACGTGGCGCCAACACGGCGACCGTTGGTCGCCAACGCGACGCGGGTGACCCCGGTGCCACGACCGAATTTGGCGTCGCGCTCAGGCTTGGTTTCATTGAGTTCCGCCGGTTCGCGAAAGCTGCCGTCGGCTTGCAGACTGGTGTAGTACAACCGGGTATGGCCCTCACGTCGGTCTTCCCATGCCACCACCAGACCTTTGGGCAAGACCGCAAGTGCAGGATAGAGTTGCTCCTGTTGCGGCGGTTGCGCGTCGGCGGGTACGGGAGGCGAAACATTGGGCTGCAAGCCCTGGGCCTTCACTTCCGCGACAACGATTTGATAGTAACGCCCATTGGGCCGCGACCATGCGGCATAGGTCCGTCCGTCCGCGCCGGTAGCGAGGGTGACGTGGGTCGATCCATTATTGCCAGCCCATACCCGTGGGCCGGCTCCGCGCTCGCCCAGCATCCGGAACCAGATCTTGCCAGCCTCTTCCCAGGCAACCAGAAAGCGCGAATCGGAAAGCCCGACCACGGCTGGTTCATAGGCAGCGGTTTCGCCGCTCATGACCACGGGAGCGGCGAAACCGCTACCGGGGCGATTCAAAGCCACGCTGACCTTTGCGTCGCCGCTGCTGTTATCCTCCCAGGCGACCGCGGTCACGGTGCCGCTGACGGCGATGCTGCGGCGTCCGGCCGACTCCAGGTGGTGAAACACACCTTCCGCGGCCGGCGGCGTCACGGGCACTGCTGCCGAGAACGTCCAGCCGCCCGCATGGGCAAAGCCGGTCAGCAACAGCCCCGCCCACAACCAGATGCGCGGGACCATCAAGAACTGCCTTTAAGGAATTCCATGATTCCTTCGTGCTTGTACTGCCCACTTTGCACGTAGCGATCGAAGTCTTGAAAATCCTTGACGGTCTTGTACCCCGGCGCGCGCAGGATTACTTTCCCGGACGGCTCGAGGTAAAGGAACACCGGAGTCGCGTAGACGTTCAACCGCGCGCCGAGTTCCATTTCCGTGATGCGCTCACCGCTCGGAAGCTGCAATCGGTGGCCGCTTTCGGCGTCGGCATACACCAACACGTAATGGTCCATGAAGCGCTTGCGCAATTTGGGATCGGAAAACGTTTCCTTGTTGGTTTTGGCGCACCAACCGCATCCGAAACGCCCGAAATATACGAATACCTTCTTGCCCTTGGCCTGCGCCTGACGCAGGCCTTCGTCGTAGGAAACGAAGGGATACCCTTGCGGCGGATCAGCCCGAACCGCACCGCCTGCAAACAACAGGGCGCACACTCCCGCCGCCAGCAAAACCCGTAGATGAACGCTCAATTCTCAGCCCTACTCCGCTTAGCGAAAACCGTACCGGGGTTACTATAACCCAGCGCACCTGGACGCATAATACGCAAGTACGGTTTTCGACTATGCGGATCTGTGCACTTTTCCAGGACGCGGGCTAAGCGGCGTGGCTGATCTGGCCGTGGTCGGCACCGGCCATCACGGCATTGAACTCGTGCTGGGTGAGATGAATCAAAGCCTCGTGATCCCCCGCCTCGAAATAGATATCCGGCTCATCCCGCAGGCTGTCGTCGACCACGGTCTTGATGCCATACGCGGCGCCGACCGCGGGAATCGCGCCGGGATCGCAGTCCCCGAAAAGCTGCGCAATCTCCTCTTCGACCGCCAGCCCGAGCATCCGTTTCGTATGCAGGTGCAGGCGCGCCAGGTCCACCCGACGGGTGGAGGGCACGACTGCCATCACGTAGCCCTGCTCGTCCTCCAGCAGCACCGATTTCGCCAATCGCGCGCCCGGTACATGGGAGACCGCCGCAATGCGCGGCGCGGAGACCGATCGCGGGTGTTCGATAACTTCATATTGGATGCCTTGCGCATCGAGAAACGCGCGCAGCGACGTTGACACTGGCATGGCACACCTCCTTGTCCCGGCATTCCGAGTCGGACAGGCGCGCCCGGCGCCTTGTCTCCAACTAAAGCAGGAAAGTGGGCAGTTTCAACGCCAAAGCAGACATGGGCAACGTCGCCGACCAGCTACGCTGCCTGCACTGGGATGGAATCGCGTTTCGCTTTGATGGCGTTGGCCGCGTCCAGGTACACCAAGGTAGGTTTGAAGGCAGCCAACTCCATTTCCGGCAGACTCGCATAGGTGCAGATGATAACGCGGTCGCCGGGCGCGGCCTTGTGTGCCGCAGCACCATTGACCGAAATCACGCCTGAGCCCGCTTCGGCCTTGATGGCGTAAGTGGTAAAACGTTCGCCATTGGCAATGTTGTAGATCTGGATCTGTTCGTATTCCAATATACCGGCCGCTTCCAGCAATGTGGCATCGATCGCGCACGAGCCCTCGTATTCGAGTTCCGAATGGGTGACCCGGGCTTGGTGCAGCTTGGCTTTGAGCATGGTGCGAAACATAAAGGACTCACTATTCCTTCGGATATTGGGCACTGCGCTTATTATATCAGTACGGTGCACTACCGGCACGCTTCGCGCCGGCGCCGGAAGAAGTGCCGAAACTTACCGCCGTTCAGGCGCTTGGGTCGACCGTATGGCGTTGAAAGCGGAGGTTGTCGATCAACCGGGCGCGGCCCAGCCAGGCGGCGGCCAAAACCACCAGCTCGCGCTCGGTCGGTGCTGGCGGCGCCAGATCCCGTGCCCCCAGGACCTGGACGTAATCCGGCCGAAAACCGCGCGCCTGCAGCGCGGCTGCGGCCGCAGCTTCCAATTGCGTCAGATCGGCGCCCGCCGAGGCCTCGGCCGCCAATTGCCGCAACTGGCGGTACAGCGCGGGCGCTGTCGCCCGCTCGGCCGGGGTCAGGTAGGCATTGCGGGAACTCATGGCCAGGCCGTCATGCTCACGCACGGTCGGCAGACCGAGGATTTCCACGCGGAAGTTCAAGTCGCGCGCCATGCGGCGGATCACCATCAGTTGCTGGTAATCCTTCTCGCCGAACACCGCGACATGGGGTCGCACCAGATTGAACAATTTCGCCACCACCGTCGCCACGCCGGCGAAGTGGCCCGGGCGCGAACGCCCGCACAGGATCCCGCCGAGCTGCGGCACTTCCACCCGGGTCGCGAGCGCGGCGCCGTCCGGATAGACCTCTTCGACCGCAGGTGCGAACACGAGATCCGTTCCCCGCGAGGCCAGCAGACGAGCGTCCGCTTCCAGGTTCCTCGGGTAGGCGTCGAAATCCTCCCCGGGCCCGAACTGCGAGGGATTGACGAATACGCTGGCCACGACCCGGTCGGCATGGCGGCGGGCTTCATCGATCAATTGCAGATGCGCTTCGTGCAGTGCGCCCATGGTCGGCACCAGTGCCACGCGCAACCCGGCGTCGCCGTATCGAGCCAATTCGACCTGCAAGTCGTGGATGGAGTCAGCGGTCTTCATGGAAGCGACAGGCGCGAGCGCGCCGCTCAGTCGAAGCAATGTTCGGCGGCGGGAAACGACCCGTCTTTTACGGCACGCACGTAAGCCTCGATTGCTTGTGCGATGTCGTTCCCTCCGTCGAGGAAACAGCGGGAAAATTTCGGTGTCCGCCCCGGGGTGATGCCCAGCATGTCATACAGCACCAGCACCTGGGCATCGCATTCCGGCCCGGCGCCAATGCCGATCACCGGGACACCGGCCTGGGCGGTAACTTCGGCGGCCAGCGCTCGCGGCACGCATTCCAGCAGCAACAAATCGGCGCCGGCCTGCTCCAGTGCGCGCGCGTCTTCGAGCATTGCGCGGGCGCTATCCTGCTCCCGGCCCTGGACCCGAAACCCGCCCAGCTTGTGCACCGACTGCGGCTGCAAGCCGAGGTGCGCGCACACGGGAATCCCTTGTTCGGACAATCGATATATCGTTTCCGCCTGGGCGCCGCCGCCCTCGAGTTTGACGATCTTGGCACCGCCCTCCTGCATCAAGCGACCGGCATTGGTGAGCGCCTGGTCCGCAGTGGTCGCGCTCATGAACGGCATATCCGCCATCAGCAGAGCCTGCGAACAGCCGGCTGCCGCCGCACGGGTGTGGTAAATCATGTGCTCCATGGTCACGGGCAGCGTGGTGGCATGTCCCTGAAACACCATCCCCAGAGAATCGCCGACCAGAACCACTTCCACCCCCGCGCGCTCGGCCGCCGCAGCAAAACCGGCGTCATAGGCGGTCAGGACTGCGAATTTTTCGCCCTTTTGCTTGTGGCCGGCGAGCGTACGCAGACTTACTTTGGAGGTCGATTTCGCTGAATCTGTAACCATGCTTGGTCACCCCTCACAGGGCGATAGGCGACGGATTGTAATAATTCCGCCCGCCGCGAGCGCAATTGATTCGTTCCAGCAATCGCGCGTAATCCTCATCATTGTGCACGGGATCGATTTCGGCCGCGTTGACGATCAACAACGGCGCTTCCTGGTAATTGTGGAAAAAACGCGTATACGCATCCACCAAGCGCGGCAGATAGCCCGCTTCCATCAGTTGCTCATAGCCGATTCCGCGCCCGCCGATGCGATGCCGGAGTACATCCACCGGCGCTTGCAGATAAACCACCAGATCGGGTTGCGGGGCGTCGATCGCGAGCTTTTCGTACACCTGTGCGTACAATCGCAATTCATCATCGTCCAGCGTGAGTTGGGCGAACAAACGGTCTTTTTCCAGCAGAAAATCTGAGACCCGTACCGGGTTGAACAGGTCCGCCTGGCGCAGGTCCTGCATCTGCTGGGCACGCTGCATCAAGAAAAACAACTGCGCCGGCAACGCACCCTGGCGTGGATTCTGATAAAAACGCGGCAGGAAAGGGTTGCTCTCGGCGTCTTCGAGCAGCAACTCGCAACCGAAGCTTTCCGCCAGACGGCGCGCCAGACTGGTTTTGCCGACCCCTATTGGTCCCTCGACGACAATGTAACGGCGTTGCTGATTGTTATCCACGGTCCAAACGACTCAAGCCCTGGGTTTGACGTCCAATCAACAGCTGCTGCAGGGCTCCCCGTCCCGGCACGATCAACTGCGGTGCGATTTCGGCAAGAGGATACAGTACGAACGGCCGTTCGTGCAGCCCTGGATGCGGCACCTTCAATTCCGGAAGATCGATTTCCTCGGCACCGTATAGGAGCAGATCCAGGTCGAGGGTTCGCGGTCCCCAGCGCAGGCCCTTGCGCACGCGTCCATGCGCAGTTTCGATTTGCTGCAATTCGCCTAACAAATCCGGCGCAGTCAGTTCAGTATCGAGTGCGGCTGCGGCATTGATGTAATCCGGTTGATCCGGCGGACCCATGGGATCCGAGCGATAAAGCGACGACCGTGCAACACAGCGGGTCGCAGGAATGGCATCGAGCTCGATCAGCGCTCGCCGCACATGCTTGCGCGGATCATCGAGGTTGCTGCCCAGACCGACAAAGGCGCGCACAGCCATGGGATGCTAATCGTTGGTAGCGGGGTTGGAGGATTTGCGTTTACGCGGACGACGGCGTCGGCGCTTGCCTTGCACCTTGCCTTGCTCGGCAGCTGTTTTTTGCTGTTGATCGGCGTCCAGTTGTTGGAAATTGGTCCACCAGTCGGCCAGTTCCTGCGTTTCCTCGCCCGCTTCCGCGCGCAATAGCAGAAAGTCGTAAGCGGCACGAAACCGCGGATGCGTCAGTACACGCAGCGCACGCTTGCCGTGGTTGTGCCGCAATTGCGCCTGCAGGTTCCAAATCTCGCGCATCGGTATGCTGAAACGCTTGGGAATCGCCGTGTGCTTGGCCTGCATCGACACGATGTTGGCGCCTGCACTTTGCAAGGCATTGAGCCACGACAACTCGGAATTTTCGCTTTGCAGTTGCGCCGCCACTTGACGCATGGGCTCCCACAACAATGCCGCATACAGGAACGCCGGTGTAACGGGCTTGCCTTCGTCAATGCGCGAGTCGGTGTTTTCCATCGCCCGCAGGACCAGGGTCAATGGGAAGTGCTGTTCTTCCGTCGCCAATGCATCTTCGGTAGCCGGGTACATGTGCTCGAATACCCGGTAATGTCGCATGAGTTCGAAACTCTGGACGGCGTGGCCGGAAAGGAACAACTTCAGCGTTTCATCGAACAAGCGCGACGGCGAAATGTCGCGCAGCAAGTGACCCATCTCGAACAAGGCCGCCTCGGTCGCGCCGTCGAGACGGAATCCCAGTTTGGCGGCGAACCGCACCGCCCGCAGCATGCGCACGGGATCTTCCCGGAAACGCACCTGCGGATCGCCGATCAGACGTAACGTGCCCGCCTGCAGATCCGCCATGCCGCCGGTGTAATCGGATACCGAAAAGTCTTGAATGTTGTAATACAGGGCGTTGACGCTGAAGTCGCGGCGCCAGGCGTCCTCTTCAATGGTACCGAAGACGTTGTCGCGCAGTATGCGGCCTTCATCGGTGAGTGCATGTTCGTCGCCGTTGGCGCCGTCATCACTGCCTTTGCCGCGAAAGGTCGTGACCTCGATGATTTCCGGTCCGAAATGAACATGGGCAATGCGGAATCGCCGCCCGACCAACCGACAATTGCGAAACAAACGCCGCACTTCATCGGGCGTCGCATCGGTGGCGATGTCGAAATCCTTGGGCTCGCGGCCCAACAGCAGATCGCGCACGCCACCCCCCACCAGGTAACTCTGGTACTCCGCCTTCTTGAGCCGATAGAGCACCTTCAGGGCATTCTCGCTGATGTTGGCGCGGGAAATGTTGTGCTCGGAGCGGGGAACGATTGCCTTCGCTGCAGTAGGGTTGGGCGTCTTCAACGAAGCCGCCGCGGCGGCGCGTTTGGAATTCGCTCGTCTACGGAAGAATTTGAAAAAATTAATAGGAGAACCCTTCCCGTTAGGTTTCCCAGAGCCGCCGCCAGCGGGCGTTCTTGCAGTTCTGGTGTAGCGCAGCCGCGATACCGAAACGTATTGAGCGTTGACTGCGAATGCGTATAATACCAGCTTCCCCATCCTCGGGAAAACAAGCGCTTACGCTCCCTTCGTCTAGTGGCCTAGGACACCGGCCTCTCACGTCGGTAACAGGGGTTCGAGTCCCCTAGGGAGCGCCAATTCCGTACCGATTTGCACGACCTTGGCGGCCCCATCCGTAGCCGCCCTCGCCCGGGGCGACCTCGGCACTAACCGGCAAATACCGCCGCTGCCGCAGGCCAATACATTCTGAGGTTTATATTTCTCGTCTGGCGGCCGCCAAACCCTAAAGACTCACGCAATCGGAGGATAGCACCATGTTTCGCTCCTTAACCGCAGTCCTTGCCTTGGTTGTGGCGGCCACCGGTACCTGGGCGGAAGATCGTCCCCTGCAAGGGGAAAATCTCCTCCAAGCGATGCCGGAAGGGTACAAGCTAGCCTCCAGCGGCCGCAACGGCAGCGTGCTGACCGACGAAATGATACCGAAATCGGAAAGTCTCGATCAGTGGAGCGAAATGCTCACGACCCAGATCTACATGGGCGGTATCAACCACAACGGACCCAAGGCATTTTACCAGCGGTTTGCGTCCGCGTGGCAACGAGCATGTCCGGCTGCGTCAGGGGAATTGATCGAATCCGGCACCGAAAACGGCTATCCGTTCGCGTTCTGGATGCAAGGTTGTCCGGAGAATCCGAGAACCGGACGGCCCGAATACACATGGTATAAAGCGATCGAGGGCAAGGACAGCTTTTATCTCATACAGAAATCGTGGCGCTACGCACCCGATCCGAACGAAATCAAACGCTGGACCCAGTATCTGGGCACTATTGCCGTGTGCGATTCAAGGATTGCGCGACAATCGTGTGCCGCCCTGGTCCACTGAAAATCCTACGATCAGGCTACGCGTGCATGCAGTCCAGTCTGCTGAGCATCGTCAGGATGGCGCACATCCTTGGACGGTTCGTGCTCGTCGGCCAACTTGATCAGCAGTTCACCTAGTTCACGCGCAGTTGCCAGATCCAGGCACATGCACACACGTTCGTCCTCGCGCACAACCAATGCCACATCCGTTTCGTGGGTCATCAGGTCATCGTAACGATCAACAGCAACCTCCAGGCAACTATCATCAAACGTAGTCACGCGATGGGGTTGTTGCGACATGGCAGCCTCCTTGGCAGATCCCGATCGTATTGGACAGAGTAGACCAGATCGGAAACCGCACCGGAAATTGAAACATACTGCCAATCCTGGAAACCGCGCGATCACGGTCTACGATGATCTACGAGCAAATACAGTTTGCCCGATCCGGGCAGACGTTTTGGAATGCCAACGCATTTTCGCAAGGAGTGGACGATGTTCCCCCATCCCGTTGTCCGGTTATTCTTTACTACAGCCACTGCCACATTGGCGCTATTCGCGGGCGCCGCGATCGCCGGCGAACCCGCCCCACAGCGTAATCCAGAGCAAGCGGCTGCCAGCACCAACATTCAGGCTGAGTTCGGCACGCTCGATACCAACGCCAACCATTTGATCGACCGTTCCGAAGCGAAAGCGTCCGAAGCACTCGAAAGCAACTTCGAGCAACTGGACCAGAACCACGACGGACAACTCTCGGAATCCGAATTTTCCGGTTTCGAACGTGCCCACCCGTCGCCGTCGGTGTCGCGCGAAAAAACCGAGGCGGTGCAGGAAAACGCCAAAGACACCGAGCCGCAGGAAAGTTGGTTCACCGCTCCCGAGCACCAACCGAGCCAGGACGATGAGCCCAGCCGCGCACGGGAACCACGCTGAAAGGACTGCGGACTGGCGAACGCTATTCGCGCTCGTCGGCCGGGGTTGAATATTGCGGAATTCGACCTGCCTGCTGGGCCCACAAGGCGGACAGGAACAGGCCGCCAATCACCAACGATTCGCCGCATACCAGACGCATCAGATAACTGAACAACAGCCGGTCGTAGGCTGCCGTGCCGGCGACTTCACCGGCTTGCACCACCAGCAGATTCGCACCGATCCATGCCAACGCGAACAAGCTCGCAGCGACGGCGGCGATGACCGTGAACCGTCGCGGCGCGCTCACAGCGTTGCTCTGTATCAGCCGCACCACAAAGTCCAATATCCGTAAGAAAAGCCCCTTGGGACCGAAAGCGTGCATTGTTCAGTGCCTCCCGCGCGGGTCCGGTGTTCCCGACCTTCACTGGATATCGGCGACAGACGGCAGAAATTGAGCGTGAAGAGGCTTTTCCGCGCTCGACACGGCGTGGTGCGACACGCACGAACAGGAATCCGGCACGCTTCAGGGGCGCGAAAAGCGCCTTCGGCTAGTTTCGTGGGCGAACGGCGACAGCAACGGGCCGGTTACGCCAGGGTAATGCGCTGGGGTCAACCGCCCAGGAACAGCCGTCCGACGTCGGGATGTTCGAGCAGTTCTGCACCCGTTCCCGCCATCGCCACTTGACCGGATACCAGTACGTAGCCGACGTCTGCGAATTCGAGACCCTTTTTGGCATTCTGCTCGACCATGATGATGGTCTTGCCTTCGCTGCGCTGGAGGTCACTCAGAATCTCGAACACCATATCGATAAAACGCGGTTCCAAGCCGATGGACGGTTCGTCCACCAGCAGCACTTTCGGGTTCATGACCAGGGCCCGGGAAATCTCCAGCAGTCGCCGTTCGCCCCCCGACAACACTCGGGCCGGCTTATTGCGCCGTTGCGCCAGCCGGGGATATTTGCCGAATACCCGTTCGGCGGCTTCCTTCGCGGCGGCCGGTGCGGCGAGATAGCCACCCATCCACAAATTTTCCTCTACTGTCATATCAGGGAAAACCGAATTGTCCTGCAGAATATAGGCGACACCCGCATCCCGGAGTTTCGCGTTGGATGACAATGCGGTGATGTCCCGACCGTCTACGTGAATGTGGCCGGCGAATATGCGCGTGAACCCGTAGATGGAATGCAGCACAGTCGACTTGCCGGCGCCGTTGGGGCCAATCAAACACAGCGATTGTCCGCTTCCGATCTGCAGATCCACGTCGTGCAGAATCTCCATCTTGCCGTAACCGGCGCGCAAGTCTTCAATTCGCACCAACGGCTCGCCTTGGCATAGGGCCGCCAGGACTTCCCGAGACACTCCTTGCTGCGCCAAGCGCGAAGCTTGGCGCGCCACGTCATCGACGGAAAGAATGTTGTCGCTGTCGCTGTCCAACGGTCAGTGCCCCCCCAGATACGCGTCGATCACGCTTTGGTTGTTGCGAACCTCCTCCGGCGTCCCTTCAGCAAGCATTTCGCCGTGGGCGAGGCAGTACAGGTGTTGGGCCAGGTTCATTATCACGTTCATGTTGTGTTCGATGACCAACAGGGAAATTCCCATCTCCGCATTGACGCGCCGCAAGCGATCGACGAGGCCATTGATCAGAGTCGGATTGATGCCCGCGGTCGGCTCGTCGAGCAACAGCAGCTTCGGCTCACTCATCAACGCCATCGCAAACTCAAGAAGCTTTTGCTGGCCGAATGACAAATCGCCCGCCAACAAGTGACGCTTGGCATATAAACCGACAAACTCCAGCAGTTCATCGGCCTTCCGGGTGACGCTCGCCGGCACCCGGCTCAACAACTCACGCCAACTCGCGCCAGTCTGGCGGGTACTGATTTCCATATTCTCGACACAGGTCATCCCCGCGTAGATCCGAGTCTGCTGGAACGTGCGCAACATGCCCAGACGTGCAATCTGCGGTACCCGCATCCGGGAAATCTCACGACTGGAAAACCAGATCGTGCCGCCATCCACAGGATGGGAGCCGACAATGGAATTGAACAACGTAGTCTTGCCGGAACCGTTGGGGCCGATCAGGCCGACAATGCTGCCGCTATCGACGCGCAGGCTGACGTCGCGATTGGCGACTACGCCACCAAAGGACTTCTGTACGTTTCGCACTTCCAGCAGCGCCATCAGTCTGCGCCCCGGCCGCTTGCCTGCGGCTCATCGACACGCTGCCCGAACCGTTCCGGCCAGCGTTCCCGCACCCAACCCATGATGCCGCGCGGAAAAAAGATGACGATGATGACGATCAACAGCCCCAGCGCGACCCGTTGCCAGCCCAGGAAATAAGTCCAGAACGTTTCCTGCAGGGTATGGAATACGACTGCGCCGATCACGGGTCCCCACAAGGTTCCTTTGCCGCCCAGAATCGCCATCAGCAACATCCAGACGCCGAATGATGAACTGGCAAAAGCCACATCCCGCGGATCGATGAAGCCGATCATGTTGCCGGCTACGGGCCCGATCAATCCGAGAAAGAATGCGGCCACACACCAGGCAAGGGTCTTGTACAAGGTCGTGTGCTGACCCATCGCCTCCGCCTTGTCTTCATCGTCGCGTATGGCGTTGATGGCCAGACGGAAGCGACCGGCATACAACCGACGCAAGGTAGCGAAGGTCACAATTGCGATGGCGAAAGAAAGAAAATAAAAGAACGTCTCCCGGCCGCCCACCTCGCCCGGATACAATGGTGTCACCATCCCCGAACCAGCACCGATGTAATCCCAGCCGCTGGCGAATTCGGCTGCGGCGATCCCCAGGCCCAGGGTTCCGATTGCAAAGTAATGGCCGCGCAGCCCGAGTATCCCCCACCCCAGTGCCGCCGCCACGATCACCGCCAACGCCGCGCCCGCCGCCATGCCGACGAACAGGGCGGGAAAATAACTGAGCCCGGAATGTTGCTGAACCACGGCACAGGTATACATGCCAACACCGAAGAACAAGATGTTGCCGAAGGAGTTGTAACCCATCTGCCCGCCCAGGATGTCCCAGGTCAAGGCGAAAATGATCATCACCCACAGGAAAGAAAGCTGCGTACGAAAATCCGGCAACAGATAGGGCGCCACCACACCCAGGATCAACAAGGCGCCGTATCCGAGCACACGCGAAAGCGTACTGTTCAACTCAAATACCTCCGCTGACGGCTTAGCCGTATCCGTCGCCAAACCAGGATCAGCACCAACAACCCGAACACGAACGCGGTCTGAAACTGGGACCCGAGAATGAACCCGGCAAAGCCTTCCGCCACCCCCAGGCCCAAGCCGGCCACGAGCACGCCGGCGACCTGACCGACACCGGCGACCACCACGATCATGAACGAGCGCGCGGTGAACGGCAGGCCGAAATAAGGTTGGATGATCCAGATCATCGACACCAGGGCGCCCGCGGCGCCGCAGATTGCCGCATTGAGGGCAAACGTTGCCGCATAAACGCGATCGGTATCGATGCCCATGACCCGGGCTGCGCGGGCGTTCTGCGCGGTCGCCCGGATCGCCTGGCCGATGCGCGAACGTTTGAGAAACCACAACAATACGCCGCCGATAACCAGGGCGATGACAAATGCCACAACTTTGATCTGCGGTACCGTGACCATGCCATCGAACAGGAACCAGGTTCCGAGACCCGACTGCGCGGTTCTGACGTCGGCGCCGAACAACTCATTGGCAAGCTGCTGCAGCAGGATGCCCAGGCCGAACGTGGCCAACAGCGAAGTGAACAGGTCGCGATCCACAATCCGAAAGATCACGGACCGATATAAAGCCCAGCCAAGCACGTAAAGCGCGACTGCAGCCAGGGGGACACCGTAGAGCGGGTGAATGCCGGCCTGGTAAAGGTAAAAGGCCACATAGCCGCCCAGCATCACGAACTCGCCCTGGGCAACATTGATGATATTCATCACGCCCCAGACCAGCGCCATGCCGTAGGCCACCAAGGCGAAGATCGCGCCCACCAGCAGCCCGTCGATCAATAGCTGCATCGACAGCACCGGCGCGTCGAACAGGATCTGCAGATTGTCCATTATGACCACCGCCCGCAGCCGGGCATTCCATGCGCAGCTGCGGGTTGGTTGGACCGCTGTGACCGGCCGGTCACTTGAGGGGATAGACCAACTTGGAGTTAGCCCATTTCGATGGCGCCACTACCTTGTATTCCCCGTCCTGGACTTGATAGAGCACCATGGGTTTAGCGATGTTCATGCCGGCGTCACTGAACTTGATATGGCCGTAGAAAGTATCCAGGTCAGTGGCGGCAATCGCATCCCTCACCTTCTTCGGATCGAGCGTCCCGGCACGTTTGAATGCATCGGCGTATACCAACACCGCGGCGCTGGACTCCGCACTTTGATAAGGAGGCGCTACGCCGTAGGTCTTTTCGTACAACTTGGCGTAGTCTTCCGCGGTCCCGAACCAATCGTCCTTGTAGCTCAAGGAACGATCCCATTGCGATGCGCACAGGATTCCCTCGGCCGCTTCTGCCTGATTCTCCGCGATCTTGGCCGAATCGCAATGGGTTGTGGCCATCATGGGAGGCCGAACATGCATTGCATGGGTCTCGCGGGCCATCAACGCCGCGCCTTTGGCATGACCCGATACCAGCAATGCATCCGGTCTCAGTGCCTTGACCTTGGTCAGCGTCGCGGTCATGTCGCTCAAGTCCGGCGGCAGCTTGTCGTCGACCACGATCTTCATGCCGTATTCCTTGGCCTGGTCCATCACACCCTTGCGGATGTCCTGGCTGAAGGGGTCGTTTTCGAACGCCATGGCGATCCGCAGTTTCGATGGATCCTTGCCGTTTTCTTTGGCGTTTTCCGCAAGCAGGTCGACCGCCGAGCGCAGGTAATATTCGGTGGAGGACAGAATCGCGAACAGATAGCGATAGCCCTTGTTGAACAGCGAAACCGAGGCGCCATTCGCTTCCACCATGGGAATTTCATATTTCTCGGTGACCGGCGCCATAGCCTTGGTCAGGCCCGAACTATAGGGCCCGAGCATGAACTTGACGTGGTCCTGGGAGATCAGACGTTCGACGAGCTGCGCGCCGCGGGCGGGAGTCGATTCGTCGTCGTAGTAGACGACCTTGAGCTTGTAGGTCTTATCACCGATCTTGACCCCGCCCATTTCGTTGACGCGGGAGACCGCAAGATCGTAGCCGTTTCGAGTGTACTTGCCGTTGGTGGAATACTTTCCGGTCAGCGACACTGCGGCGCCCAGCACCACGGTATCGTCGTCTGCGGCCGAAGCGCTGAAAACCGTCACCGCCATTCCCAGCATGGCCATCCCGACAAGGAGAAACTTTATTGGTTTTGTATACATTGTATTCACCTCACGACCTTTTTTGGTTTGTTGGTGTGTTGCCGTCTCCTCGAACTCAGCGTGCCTCCTCCGAACATTGCCTGATGTTTCAGATAGTAGGCCACGGATATCGAGGACAGCAAGGCGAATTGTCGTTCCCCCCGGAGCCGCCGGTCGATTTCCCAGCAAGCCCCCCTGCAAGCATTTGCGGCCCCCGCGGGGGCCATCTAAATTGAATCCAAACCGCCGCACGGCGGCCCGCAGGCCGGAGCCGATGCGCCATGCCCGAACTACCCGACGTCGAAACCTACAAGCGGTATGTCGATGCGACCGCACTCAAACAGACTGTCACCGGCGTGGATATGCCGTCCCCGTCGCTGCTGGATCACCTGACACCACAGAGCCTGGGTCGTCATTTGAAGGGCGCCCAATTCGCGCAGACCCGGCGTCATGGGAAATATCTATTCGTCCAAGCAGACGAGCGCGGCTGGCTGGTGCTGCATTTCGGCATGACGGGACGGTTGGAATATGCGCGCGGCGAACATCCCCAACCGAAAGGCATCGGCCTTGTCATCCGCTTCGCGCACGACGCCCACCTGGCGTACATCGCGCCGCGCAAACTCGGCCATATTGCATGGAGCCAAAACCCGGACGCATTCGTCGAGGGTAAACACCTCGGCCCCGATGCCATGGCGGTGGACTTGGCGCAGTTTCGAAACCTCGCCGCGCAACGCAAAGGCGCAGTCAAAGCCTGGCTCATGGACCAGAAAGCAATTGCCGGTATCGGCAACGTCTACAGCGACGAGATTCTGCTGCGGGCCGGAGTGCATCCACAAACGGCGCTGCAGAAGCTGGACAAGAGCGCCATCGGCGCGCTTCACCGGGCAATCAAACAAGTGCTGCAACAGGCAATCAAAGCCAAGGCGGATCCTGAACGGATGCCGAAATCGTTTCTACTGCCGAACCGAGAGGAAGGTATGCCCTGCCCCCGCTGCGGTGGCAAGGTCAAACGTGTCACCGCCGCGGGGCGTAGCGCCTATTACTGTCCGAAGTGCCAGCCCCGGCGGTGAGCACGAAAAAACTTCTATCTGAATAGAGGCGACTTCAGCCGCCGCGCGGCCCTTCGCCGTCCTTGCCCGTATTGACGTTACCTTCGATTTCCACCCAGACATCCCGAGGGTTGTCCGCCGCCAATTCCCGTGCGTGCCCGAAATCGGTACTTGCTTCTTCGTCTCGATCCTCGCGCAGATGTACTGCAATGTGATGGTTCTCCGCGTACCGGATCGCGTCGTCTCCGTATAGAACTACCCTGCTCATGGCTACCCTCCGTTGTAGGCCCCTCAATCCGCCCAAGCATAGACGGCGGCTTCCCGCCCGCACGCCGCCCTCACAGAATGTTACGCCTGCCGGCGCCGCGATCCCGGTCGGGCTCGACCCGTTCGCAGCGCGGCGGCGCCCGTGTCCCATCCGGCCCCGACGGATACTCCCCACACCCTAGCCGCGGTTTCCGTCGCTGTCCGCGCCCTCCCCCGAGGAGGGCCGACCGCGTCGGATATTGCCGTGATCGTTGCAAATACAACGTAATCTGCTATTATTTTGCTTATACAACATATCGGATCTGTCATGACAGCCCACATCGCACCGCAGCCGACCAGCAAAGAAACCTTGCGTAAAGCGCTGCTCAATGCCGGCAAGGCGCTCGGCATTCCCCAAGCGGAGCTCGGCATTATCGTCGGCCGCGACCGCAGCGCCTTGTATCGAGGATTCGATCCGGCCAGCAAGCCGGGCGAGTTGGCCCTGCTGCTGATCCGCGCCTACCGCAGCCTCTATGTACTGGTGGGCGGCGCCCCGACCGATATGCGCCACTGGATGCACACTGAGAATCATCACACCGGCGGCGTGCCTGCCGAACAGATCAAATCCGTGCAGGGTTTGGTGCGAGTGGTCGAATACCTCGATGCCATGCGCGGCAAGGTGTAGTGGACATCTGGAAAGCCTGTGCCGGACAGGCGCAGCCGGAATCCCTGGCGGGGACCGCGATTCGTGTGGTCGAAAGCCAGGAACAGATCGCCACCAACTCCCTGGTGGACGATCTGGCCGAGCAGGCACTGCTGGAATCATTGCTGGACGAGGCTAAACCACCTGCTCCTGCGGAAACGCGACGCCTGCACTACCTGCTAGCCACCCCGTTTCGGTATCCGCCCCTGCGCCACGGTTCGCGCTTCGGCGGCCCCAACCAACCGAGTCTGTTCTACGCATCGGTCGAACTACGCACCGCATTGGCGGAAACCGCCTACTACCGGCTCGTGTTCTGGAACGGCATGACACTACCGCCCCCCAGCGGCAAACTCGTCACCGCCCACACCGTGTTCGGCGCCGCATACGCAACCGATCATGGATTGCACCTGCAAAACCCGCCCTTCGCCGCCTTCACGAAGCAAATCGCAAACCCCGCTGGCTACAGCGACAGCCAACTGCTGGGACAACGCATGCGCGACGCCGGCATCGAAGCATTCCAATATCCCTCCGCGCGCGACCGCCAGGGAGGACTCAACGTCGCACTGTTCAGCCCTGCGGCACTGAAGAAATCCAAACCCACGTTTCAACAAGCCTGGCTGTGCGACACCGATGGCGAACGGGTGATGTTCTACAGCGCGGAGGAATCGACGTTGGTATTTCCGATGGAATCGTTTCTGGTGGACGGGGTATTGCCGCAGCCGGCGCCTTAGTTCCGAGTTTGATCCTTTAAGTTAAAAGTCGTGGCTCGGCCCTACGCGGGCATTCGCATACGCCGTGAACCCGTGGTCTGTCCCCGACTGCACACGCGCCAGTGGCTAATGGATATCTTGTATTTCCTCGAGCGGCCACGCTGACGCATCGACGGTCTCGCGATAGCCATGCCAGGTCGCATGGCCGATCACCGGGATGAGGACGGCAAACCCGAGAAATGCAGTCGCGAATCCCACTAGTACAACCAAGACAATGACGGTAGCCCAGACCAGCATCGCCGGCTTGTTGCGCAGCACCGCGTTGACGCTGGTCACCACCGCGGTGACGACATCGGTTTTGCGGTCCATGATCATCGGCAGGGAAAACGCACTCGCGGCAAAGATCACCGACGCAAACACCGCGCCGACGGCGCTGCCGATGCCAAGAAAAGGCAGCAGTTCCCGCCATTGGTACTCTACCGTCTCCGGAAAAAAGATGTGCACCATGGACGCCGCGCGCGCCCAGATGAGGAATACGACCAGCAGGATGAGGCTGAACACGAGTATGTTGCCCAGATGCCGGCGGTCCTGCTGCAGGCAATAGCCGAGCACGGGGGAGCGGCCCTGATCAAGCTGCTGGCTGATCGAATAAAAGCCAATCGCAAGTGCCGGACCGAGGATCAGGAAGCCGCTGAGCAGGGCCGCCAGCCCGGCGACGTTGCCCAGGTACCAGCCCAGCGCAGCCACCAGCCAGCTGACCGCGACGGCAACCAAACCGAGAGTGAGACTCTGCTTCGGCGCGCGGCGGAAATCACGCCAGCCGAGCCGCAGCCAATTCAGCGGCGCGGTCTCCCGCAGTCGCCGGCACGGCGCAACGAACGGCAGCTCGTCGGGACTGACGGGTGGATGCGCACCTGCGTCGGACAAGGAATCGGCCCTCCCGGATCGTTCTCAGGAGAAATGTACGCAGAGAGACCGGCGGGATCAAGACGACTGCGGCGCTCCGCCCGCGGGTAACCACTCTCCCTCCGAATGTGCACGGTCGCGATGGGCGAGCGCCACCATGGATACTCCGCTCGGAAACCGTGGTCCGTCCCCGAAAATACTTCTTCGCAAGACAAGAGAACATGGGGTGTACACAATTTAATCCCTCCGTCCCCTTTTATTCAGGTCCAAGGGAAGGTGCATTGGAGCGGGTATGACCATGGAACCTACACGCAAATGCGGACCGAGAGCACGCAGCCATACTGTCATGACTCATACCAGTGGCGGCAAAAAGTCAGCTAACTCCCCAAATGAATCGATGATTTGCGCACGCTCAGCCCGTTACCGCGGTTTGGGAACGCGCTCGCACGCAACCATTCACGCTTCTAGTATCCAGTGAAAAATCCCCGTTCCGCGCTACGCTTAATATCGGGGACAACGCCGAGTGCGGTATTGCACCGCAAAAAAAACATCGGGCCGGGAAGCCGGCTGGCCTCGCGCAGTAACAAGCCCATCAGGTCCGAGGGAGGTGTACCCCAATGAACACGCGTGGATCGAGGATCTTACTCATCAGCTGGATAATTATGAGCGTGCCGGCGGTAGTCAGCGCCGCTCCACCGTTCCCTTTGCCATCTCGGTACCCCTGGGCGACGGTTGTGAACAATAACGACCGAATTCCCGGCGACCCGTTGGGGCGGACGTTCAACAGTTACAATCAACCGTCTGTGAACGTGCGCGGACTTGTCGTGATCCGGGCGCGCAGTCGAGGCGGAAGGGGAGCACAGCCCACGCACGGGATCTATATCCGTGACATGTCTCTTAGCGACGTGGCGACGAACCCCATCATCAGGATTCTCGACCGCAGCACGCAAGTGCCAGTGCCGAACAATCTCGATGAGAGCTTCGTCGAAACCCCCGCGTTTCCGCGCATTGATATGTGGTCCGACACCATCGCCACCCGGGGTAATCACCCCCCGGTGTGGGAGTACACAGTCGGGGTCGACCCGGACACCGGAGAACCGATCACGACCCGTGCCGGCACCTCCGGGGTCTATACCAATCCCTTCGGTGATCTGATCACCGGCGCATCCAAGCTGGGCGCGGTGCCGGACTTCCAATTTTTCGCCGTACCGGGGGTGGAGCCACCCACCATGTTCGACGTATTCCCGGGTGCGCCTTCGGTCACCGCACGCAACACCCTCGCGTTCAAAGGCAATTACACCACCGCTGGCCTCGGCAGGACCGGTGTGTTCTATCGGCAGCTCACCGACAACCCAATTGTGCTGGCGTCGGACGGCCGCCAGCTGGCGCCGGCCGGAGGCATGGCCCCGGTGGTATTGATCGCCAATAACACAGACACCCCAATTCCGGGCACCGACGAGGTGTTCGGTTCGACTTCGCCGCCCAGCGCGGCCGGAGCGTCGGTCGTGTTTTCCGGCTTCGACAACGAAGACGCGCCCACGCTGGGCGGCATCTACCTGGCTCCATTAGCACCGGCGCCGGAGCTCACCACTTTGGTCCGCATCGGCGAACGGGTGCCGGGCGAGCGTAGCGGAGGTACCTTCCACAAGCTGGGCGAGGGTTTGGCATTTGATGGCCGATTCGTCGGATTCTGGGGCGCCTGGGGCGAGGCGACGCGGACAGTACGCCTCTACTGCCCCACGGAAGGCAACCAAGACCGGATCGCATACTGCAATCGAAGCCTGGTATGCGAAGACACGGGAGAAACCCTGGGCGACCCGAACAGCATCTGCGACGGCACCGGGTGCTTCCAGGACAAAGAGGTCCCGGTCAATCAGGGGATCTTCGTGCACGATGTCCGCAATGCCCGTACGTACAAAACCGCCAGTACGGGATTGCGGTTCCGCAATTTCCGGTTCTGGACGTATTCCGGGAAGCCGCCATGCACCAGCGCCGCAGGTCACGGCGAAGAGGACGGCGGGGATGACGGTGAACCGGCCCGCTGGCGTTCCTCAGCCTTTGTTGCGGTCTCCGGAATCACAACTGCTTTCAAGGCGCAGACCGATGATGCGGTGGGCATTTATCTCTCCCGCGGGCGCGGACAGAATGCCTTCACCGTGATCGACACCAACACTGACGGCTCATCGGTGGACCCGGAGGCGCCAACCGGCTCGCTGGTCACCGAAGTGGGTCTCGAGCGTGAAGGCCTGCGTGGCCACTGGTTGGCGGTCGCGGCCTCAATGGGCGTCGAGGGCGGCACTGAAGAAGAGGGACTGGCGGGCGTGTACATCACCCGCGTTCCGAGATAGTCCACGCCCCTCCGGCGAGAATAAAATCAAGGGTCGAGGCGCTGCTCTGCCTCGACCCTCCGAACTATCAATTCCCATCTCGATCAGCGCGGGCCGTGGGCGCCACCACCGCCCCCGCCACCCTTGGGCGACAAGATCAGATCCAGGTATACCAACCCGCCTTCGTCACCCAGCTGCGAGTCTCCGGCGTACAAGATGTGGGGCACATTGGCCTCGCCAACATTCACGAGCTTTGTGACCCCGGACTCGAAATTGGTGGTCAGCGTCGTGGAACACTGCGGTCCCTGCGTGTCGTTGCCGTCGAGCACGAAGGTCAGTCGATACGTGCCGGTGGCAGCGGTCTTGGCATTCCAGTTGTAGCCGTACACGATCCCGCCGCCCGAGTTGATCTCGACGGAATAGTCACCGGCGTAAGCCGCAACGTTGACCACCGGGTTCCCGACGCCCGGTCCGCTCCATTGGCCGGCTGCGGGGTCCCAGGTCGGCGTGCCCGCAATCGGCTGGATGACCAGGCGCGCGCAATGTGAATAGACCAGTGCCTGAATCGGAATCGCCGTTCCGGATTGGTCGACCGCAGTACGCACCGTGGTCGGGTCGATGAAGGTCCGGGTTCCAGGATACAGCCCGACGGCCGCACCGGGCCCGAAGTCGGTGCCCTGCGCTTCACTTCCGCTCTGTTCGGTTCCCGGCACCGCTCCACTCATCGCAACGGCGGCGAAGCACCCGACGCTCTCTCCGAGCGCATCGGGGATGGTGCAAGGGGCGGGAACGTCCACACTCCAATCCGATACCAGGAACGGCCCGAATTCAGGGTCGCTCGCATCAATGCTTTGCAACAAGTTGAATTCGGTGCGGATCTGTCTTGTTGCGATCTGGGGACTGGACTCGAGCAAATCGCCAACGTCCACGGCACTGACTGCCAACGGCGTGTCCGCGGAAGTATGTGGGACGCTCAGTGCCTTCCAGAAGTTTTGCGGACGCTTCTGCAACCACCAGACCTTGAGATCTCCCTCGAAGACGATTTCCCCTGTCTCGGGAACGACCGTGACCTTGCGACCGTAATAGCACGTGATGTCCGATGGAACAGCGCCCTCGACCCCATCCTCTCCGACGCATTGGGTCGTCGGATCCGTGATCGGTTCGAAGCGCCAAGGACCGTCCGCCGGGAATCCCGAAAATGATACGTTATCCGACAGAATCACTGGGAAAGACAGATTACTGCCTGCCGTTTCCACTTCGCCTCCACCTCCGCCTCCGGGTGTGCCGGGAGGCTTTCCCGGAACTCCCCCCGGAGCGGCCAGCAGCGGACCCGTGGTCAGCAGCGTTACCAGAATTGATGCCCGTGCAATTGCGTTTCCGAGTTGCATGCCGCGACCTCCTAGGATAATGGAATGCTAGGGTGCGCATGCAATTACTCACGCAGACGGCCGGGAGCGGAAGATTGCGCATCCAGTAGTACTATTAGCAGTCCCGCATCCCTATCGCCAGAGAAACGCAGGGCGAAACCGTCTGCTTCCGACTGCGGATTCAACCGATCGACGCAACACATTGGGCAAATCGTTCAGCGGGTGGTTCGTAGTCTAGCGTTTTCCTCGGCCGCTCATTCAACCGCTTGGCGACGGCGTTCAGTTTCGCTTGGGAGTAAACGGAAAGATCAGTTCCCTTTGGAAAGAACTGTCTCAGCAATCCGTTCGTGTTCTCGTTGGAACCGCGCTGCCAAGGGTTCTGTGAGTTTCCGCTAATACAGGCGGAAAAGACCGCGGGTATATTTCAATCAAGCGTAAAGCCACGGCTATTCTATATTAGCGTTTATTGTGTTCCGACCCGAGTTTTCGGGCATTCATCGGCCTCTATGCCGTGGTCATGGGAATCTTCGCCACCGTACTGGTGAGCAACGCCGTGGCAGAAGCACAATGGTCCGGCTCGATCACCAGCATCGCCGCTTTCGTGTTGGCCGTGGGGTTCCTGTTCCTGCTGCGCCACCATCTCAAGCTCTTTGTGATTCTTGTGGTCGCCGCGCTGATTCTCTGGATCGGAGTGCCCTTCATTCTCGACTGGTTTGGATCGTAGCCCCAGCGTGGCGCAGACCGGATCGGGGTTGCGCCCGGTCTACACCGCGGATTCGTCAAGGAATTCGTGACTTGCGCGGGGCAGTATGGGAAAAGCGATGTAGAACTACCGCGAGCAGGTTTCGCAGCGTAATGCCAAAGTTTTAGCAATTACTACTACAAGACATGCACGACCATCTGTCGCTACCTGGCTGTTCGTTTGCTAGCTCTTAAGCAGTCGCCGCGAAGGCACGAGCGGAAGGTCCACTAGTGGCCGAGAGCAGTCGACGCCATCAAATCTTTGCGCCCAGCAAGCGGTCGTGGTGGGGCTTCGGTGAAAAGTCTGCGGTTGGCCGCAAGCCGAACGGTGTTGTCGTTAATGCGCGGGGTAGCGTAGAAGCTAAGGACCAGGGACCAGCGGAATGAAATGTGACCTATACAAACTCCGAATTCCCCGCCCTATTTTCTGATAACTCCGATGGAATTCTTCAGTCGTCAGCAACCCCCTGGGTTCCTTCGTCCTTGAAGGCGGGCATGACTTCCCGGGCGAAGAACCGCATGCCTTCCAGCGGCGGGATCGGTTGAATGATCAAATGCTCGATGCCGAGTTCATGCCAAGCTTGCACTCGCTCGACGCAGTCATCTACGGATCCCCAGAGGTTTTCGTCCAGTACATCTCGGGGCGTTGGCGGGACCGCGAAGCGGTGTTTTCGCTCTTCGGCGTAGAGTACGCTCCACTCCCTTACGCGGGCTTCATCCAGACCCGCCAGTGACACGGTGGAGGCTGCCATCGCGAGCGGTCGACCACCCGTTCGGCGGCGCATGTTTTCAGCGTAAGAGGCGATTGTGTCAGGCGCCTTGGAGTAGAACAACCAGGCATCGCCCAGTTCCGCGGCCAGATCGCGGATGGCCGGCGAGTCGCCTGGCACCCATATCGGGATGTGAGGCTGCTGCAGCGGCTTGGGCTCGAGGTGCGCTTCCTTCAACGTATAAAATCGTCCGCTGAAACTCACCTCCGGCTGGGTCCACAACGCTTTCGCGATCAGCAATGCTTCCCGCAAGCGCGCGACGCGCTCGTCGTGTTCTTCCCATGGGAGTCCGTAGCTTTCGCTTTCACGCCGGAACCAAGCCGATCCCAATGAATAAATGAGTCGACCGCCGAACATGACATCGAACGTCGCCGCCATTTTAGCCATGACAGCCGGATGACGCAGGGAGTTGTTGAAGGTGTGGCCTGCGAACACCACCCGCTGCGTGAGCGCCCCCAACGCCGAGAGCACGGTCCAGTTTTCGAGCATAGGGGTGCGCGTTTTCATGTGCGCGTTAATCACATGGTCCGGCAGCCAAACGCTGTCATATCCCAACTGCTCGGCCTCCAGGGCCATATTGCGGGCGTACTCCCAACCCTGGCCCTGCGCGCCCATCTCACCCTGGACAGCAAGTCGCACTCCAAATTTCATCGATTACATCCTTTAGCGGCTGCCCTTAGCACCCCGCGACGCATTCCCCGCTGTTGTCGAAGGTCATCGTTTTCCCACTCAACGGCACATGCGCGGGCACATGGGTCGCCTTGATGAATGCCGCAGTACGGGTGTCGGGCAGCACTTTGCCGCCGCGCGTCGCTTCTTCGTTGGCATGGGACGGAATGACCGATGCCGGTTTGACCAGATCGTTGATGACATAAGCCGCTTCGGTGGGGCCGGTGGTATAGACGTCGCCGATATTCATGACCGCCAGCTTGGCGTGATAATGCCGGCGCACCACCACGTCCTGTTCGGCGGTGATGCCGGTGTCCCCCGACAAATACACCACCAGGCCGTTGGTGAAGGTGAGCACGTAGCCGGTGGGCGGGCCAACGTAGCCTTTGAGGCCCGCGGCTTTCATGCCTTCTCCCAACGATCCGCCGATCAGGTCCGGCGACAACCCGTTGCTATGGGATGCGTGCACGGTGGTGATGTGCACCCCGCCCACTTCCACCGAGCCGCCGAAGCGCACCAGCACCGAATCCTTCGGATCGCCGCCGGCGGCCTTGAGTTTGGCGGCGAAGAAAGTCGGCATTTCGCTGCCGGTGACGATTTTCGCTTTCTTGGCGACGGCAATGTCGACGGAGTTGGAGTTGGGCGTCGCGTCCACGGAGGTATCCGGCTGCGCGCAAGTTCCGGCATTGACGGCCTTGGTGCGGCGCTCGCCGATGTGATCGCCGTGGACGTGGCTGACCAATACCACGTCGATTTTGCCCAGACGCGGGTCGTCGGCACCGGCCACGGTCATGCCGGCGTCATACAGAATGCGCGCGCCGTTCGGATCTTCGAAGATCAAGGCGCGGTCGAGTCTACAAAACTCGCCGTCCTGGCCGCCCAGCGGCGTGACTTTGACTCCGTCCGCAGCGTTCCCGGACAAGGTCCAACACAACAGCACGATCGCAATCGTGCCCATTGCAGTATTGCGCCGCCACATATTCACCTCCTGTTGTTGAATCGCCTGCGCTGTCTACAGCACTCGGGTCGGTCCGCCGACCGCCGCCGGCACACCTAACGGATAATGCGTTCACCCGATGTCCCGTTTTTTGCGCTCGAACTCCTCACGGTCGATCTCGCCTCGCGCATAGCGTTCGTCGAGAATGTCGCGGGCGCTTTTCTTGAGTTGACGGTCGCTGCGACCGCCTGACAGTCCACGCACCAGGCCCACGATCAGCAGTAAAATCACCACCCAGAAAAGGATCCCGAAAAACCAGTGTCCGGATCCGAAACCCCAATGCCAATTGCTCCAGTTCATTTGCATTCTTTGTCCCCGGTTCGGGCAAGATCGATCTTGCAGCAGTAGCTAAGATATTGCCATGCGCGTTGCCCCTGTTGCCGCAGATCAAGTCTGATGCGGGACGACACGCAACCACAACCCCCGCACGCAAACCACCCGCACAGGATTGCCGGGCGCGAGCATGCATTCCGAATCGGCATTCCATAGTTCGCCGCCGATCTTGACGCGACACCGGCAACCTGCAGCAGATGCATCCGCGTTCACTACGGTACCGCTGCGCCCCACCATCGCCTCGACGCCCGTCTGCACCGGAACGCGCCGGTCGATCCATCGCGCGAGCACGACATCCCCCAACGCCAGGGCCACCGTCAGCATCCACAATAGCGCGATCCACGGCCCCGTCCAAAGCGACAGGGCCGCGGCCGA
Organism: uncultured Gammaproteobacteria bacterium; assembly: GCA_963762165.1. GTDB lineage: Bacteria > Pseudomonadota > Gammaproteobacteria > JASBUN01 > JASBUN01 > CAVXJN01. Next base: position 1,649,151 of record CAVXJN010000003.1, on the reverse strand, counting down.
TAGCGCGAGGACGATGACGAATCCGATCAGCATCCGAGGTCGTCCCATCGGCTTTGTATGTTGCGCATTTGCACCGTTATTGTATTGCCTCACACGCGGCGGTTGCGGTCCGTCGCACTTGCGCCCGCGCGCCGTCGAAACCCACCACCTCGACTTCATCGCCGGGACGCAACAGGTCGCGGCATTCCACCTGCCAGCGTTCGCTGTCCAAGCGTACATAAGCCTTGTCTTCAACGATATCGATGACGCGGGTTCGGTTGCCAATCAGGTGCTCGCGTCCGGTCATTACCGGGCGCCGCATGGCGGCAAACGCCAGGTAGTAGATCACCGCCGAAAACGCCAGGACCATCAAATACAGCGGCAGCGCGACGTTCAGCGGCCAGAGCCAGAACATCGGAAGCGTCAAAAACGGCAGCAGTAACGCAATGTGGCACATAACCTGATCGCCTACCGCATGCCAATGTAATCGGTGGCGATGGACGCGTCGCTCACCTCCATGGCACATACCGGGCATGTATTGGGCTGATTCGTTCGCGTGTTCATCGCTCGACCCCCGCACCTGTAGCCCGACCGCCTGTGCGGATAAAAGATCCTATATTCGCGCACGAGATCGGGCTCGCTGCATCCAGCACTCAACATAGACGCTGTACTAGACACCATGTCAAGCGCATGCCGCACCCGAAAAACGCGGATCAACGCGGGCCAGGTTTGAGCTTCAGGCCGGCAACCCACTATCGACCTTCTAAGTCGCGTTTCTTCGCCTGGTACTCCTCGCGATCGATTTCACCGCGGGCATAGCGTTCGTTGAGAATATCCAATGCGGAGGCGGACTGTCGCGGCGGCACGCCATCGTCTGCCGGCGTTGAAAGCCAGCGGACCAGGGCGGCGATCAATAAAATAATCAACGCCCAGAACAGCAACATATGCACTACCCCCAATCCGATCCAGCCCCAGCCGACGTTCGTCCAGTCGCCCCACATTCAATCCGCTCTCCCAAATGATGCGCCGGCACGGATGATCGAACGGGCTGTCTCGAAGATCCGTGCCAGACGATATCAAGTCAAACCATATTCAGTGCGCTGGCGCAGGCCAACTCATTCACCGCCGTGCATCTGTTCGTATTGCTGCTGATGCTCCAGCATCTGCTGCATCATCATCTGCATCATATTCATTCGTTGTTGCATCATTTGCGGCGACATATTCCCGGCGCCGGCTTGGCCCGCCATTGCCCCGCCCTGCATTGCCCCGCCCTGCATTGCCCCGCCCTGCATTGCCCCGCCCTGCATTGCCCCGCCCTGCATTGCCCCGCCCTGCATTGCCACCTCTAACCCTGCCTTGCATTCCACTGCCTGGCATTCCACCGCTTGGCATACCGCTTCCTTGCATACCGCCTCCCATCATGCCGCCGCCCATGTTCTGCATCATGTGTTGCCGACCGCCCATCATTTCGTTCATGGACTCCATCGTGGACTGCATATCCTGCATGTGCTGGTGCAGCAATTTGCGCTGTTTGCTTTGATCTTTGCTCCCTTGGGCCTGGTTCATCAGCTCCTGCATGTGTTGCATCTGCTGCTGAATGTCGGTTCCGCTGGCATCGGGTGGCGCTGCCAGCGCCAGGGGTGAACCCAACGCCATGGCCAGTGCTGCGATCATCAATTTGTGTTTCATTGTATTGCTCCTTTTGGGGCTTCTTTGCCGTGAATTCCTGTCCACTGCGAAAACCTAGTCAGTGTCCAGACGTGTGTCCAATTCGATGTGTGCCGGCTGCGATCAGCTTCGGTCGCTCGCCGCGGCGGCGGTGGATGGCTGAAAGCGACTCAGCAATTTGGCATTGATCGCCACGATCACAGTGCTCAGCGACATCAGCGCAGCACCGAACGCTGGCGTGAGCACCACCCCTACGCTATAGGCCACACCGGCTGCCAACGGGATGGCGAAGGCGTTGTAGCCGGTCGCCCACAGCAGGTTCTGGATCATCTTGCTGTAGGTCGCGCGCGACAGCGCCATAATGTCGGCAACGTTGCGCGGATCGGAACGCACCAGGACGATGTCGGCGGACTCGATGGCGACATCGGTCCCGGCGCCGATCGCGATGCCGAGATCGGATTCCACCAGTGCGGGCGCGTCGTTGACACCATCGCCCACCATTGCGACCGCCAGACCGCGTTGCTTCACTTCACGAATCTTGGCCGCCTTCTGGTCCGGCAATACTTCGGCGAAGTAGTCGTCCAAGCCGAGCTCTGCCGCCACCGTCCTGGCCACGGCTTCGGCGTCGCCGGTCAACATCATGCATTGGATACCCATCTCCTTGAGCCGAGCGATGGCGGCGCGGGATTCCCGCCGCACGATATCCGCCAGCGCGATGGCGCCAATGACACGGCCCTCCTCGAGCACGAATACGACCGTCTTGCCCTGGCCCATCAACGCGTCGACTCGTTCGTGGTCCAGCTCAACGCCGCTGCTGCGCACATATCCAGGACTCACGACCTGAATCAGCGCCCCCTCGACGCGCGCTTGTGCGCCTTTGCCGGGCAGGTTCTCGAAGTCCGCAACCTTGGCGTTCGGCAGTCGACGCTCTTCTGCGGCGCGCACGATGCCCGCAGCAATGGGGTGAGACGACTGCTGCTCCAAGCCGGCCGCCAGACTCAAAACGTCGGATTCACTACGCGCCCCGAGCACAACGATATCGCTGACACCGAATCGCCCTTCGGTAAGCGTGCCGGTCTTGTCGAACACAATTGCCTGGAGATTGCGCGCGCGCTCGAATGCTGCGCGGTCACGGATCAGCAGACCCCTGCCCGCAGCAAGGCTGGTACTGACCGCCACCACCAGCGGAACCGCCAATCCGAGTGCGTGCGGACAGGTGATCACCATGACGGTCACCATGCGCTCGAGAGAAAACTCGAACTCCGCTCCGAGCGACAGCCACACGATCAGCGTCAAACCGCCTGCACTCAGGGCGATGTAAGTCAACCATTGCGCGGCGCGGTTGGCGAGATCCTGGGTCCGCGAACGCGATGACTGCGCCTGGCGCACCATGTCGATGACCTGGGAAAGATAAGTCTCATCGTCGGTCTTGCGGATTTCGATGGTGATCGCCCCCTCGCCATTGACCGAGCCGCCGATCACTTCTTCGTCGACGCCACGTTCCACCGGCTTCGACTCGCCGGTCAGCATGGATTCGTCGAGACTGGAGCGACCATCGACGATCATTCCATCGGTTGGAACTTTCTCTCCTGGTTTCACCAGCACCCGGTCGCCGGGGCGGAGCTCGGCGATCGGCACGTCTTCGACCTCGGCCCCGGCCTGCAAGCGGTGGGCGACCGTAGGCATCAGCTTGACCAGTGCCTCCAGCGCACCGGAAGCGCCCATGACCGACTTCATCTCGATCCAGTGGCCCAGGAGCATCACGTCAATCAGGGTCGCCAACTCCCAAAAGAACACCTTGCCGGTCAGTCCCAGCACCACCGCAGCGGAGTAGAAATATGCGACGCTGATCGCCAGCGCGATCAAGGTCATCATGCCGGGCTGGCGCTGACGCAGCTCCGACAACAGACCGGAAATAAACGGCCAGCCACCATAGAAATAAACGGCGCTGGAAAACGCGAGCAGCCAATAGGCGTCACCGGGAAACGCAAGCGCTTGCTCCGCGCCTACGAACGCCTGGAGCATCGGCGAAAGTGCCAGGATCGGAATGGTGAGGATGATCGACACCCAAAACCGCTTGCGGAAATCAGCGATCATGGTGCCATGATCGTGACCTTGATGGCCGTCCTGATGCTCTGGTGCCTTGCGCGCAGGAAAATCCTCGCCGGGTGCGCCGGCACCGTGCTTCTCATGCTGATGCCCCATATGCTCGATTTCCGCTTTCCTCACTGCAGCGCTTCGATCAATCGGCGCAGTTCACCTTCCGGCAGCGCTTCCGGACCTCGGCAAATCACCTTGCCGTTGACTACCAGATTGGGCGAGTGCCGGATGCCGTACAGCGCAACGATGTCCGGGTGCTCTTCCACGTAGAACAGCTCATAGGCGTAGCCGAGGTCCTGCAACTCCCGCTCCAGACCGACGCGATGACTGCAAGAATGGGTCGTAATAATCTCGATTTTCATGGTTTCTCCGCAGTCTTTAGGCTTCTTCAAGCGACGAGCACGCGCCAGCGCCGTTATTGTGCGACCACCGCCATTTGATGGCCTTCACCGGCCGGCAGCTTGATTGTGTTCTCCACGGCCAGCGATTTCTGGTCCACCACCCAGATCACCGGCTTTTTGCTGCTGGACACGTATACTTTGCCGGTGCCGGGTATGACGTTTAGATGATACGGCGAGGGCTCGAGCGTAATCGAACGCTGTTTTCCGGTCTCGGTATCGAGCGCGGTGAGGGTTTGGTCGCGCTTGGAACTGACGAACAGGGTCTTGCCGTCGTCACCGAGATCGAGCCCATGGACGTTTTTGGCTAGTTGATAGGTTTTGATCACCTTACCGGTATCCACGGAAACCGCCGATACCGTGCCGGCAGGTGTATTGACGGTATAGATCGTCTTCTCGTCCTTGGATAACACAATGTGTTCAGGCGACGGCCCTGCCTGCAGAGTGCGACTGACTTTCCAGGTTCCGACATCGATCTGGCTGATGGTGCCGTTGCCGGTGTTGCTGACTACACGGTGTTGCCGTCGCGTGTGAATACCGCATAGTTCGGGGTCGGCCCGGTTTGAATGGTGTGCACGATCTTGTGATACCATATCCAATACCGTCACGTAACCGCGGGTGGCGTGAGTGGAAATGACATAACGCCCAGAGGGACTGATGGCCTGGTGATGGGTCCAACCGGCCACTGGAATCGTCGACATCACATGACCATGTTCGGGGTGGACCAGGAAGAGCTTACTGGTCGGCGTGTCGGCCGATGCGCCGGCGGGCGCGGGCGTTTCTTTGAGACTGCCGGCAACCAGATATTCGCCATCGGGCGTAGCCACCAGGCCATGGGGGTTGTCGAGCCCCGAGTAGGTGGCGACGATCTGATCGGTGGCGCCGTCCACAGCGATCACCTGGTTACCTGAACCGAGTGGTATGTACACAGTGGGCGCCGCCTGCACAGCGCCGGCCGCCGCCAACAGCGACCAAATAAGAATTGCATTTCTGATTTTACGCATGACCATTGCGCTTCCTCTGTTGAAAGTCAAATGATGACGCCCCGCGCATGCCTCACGAACCGAATTCGGTCCGCATGTAGTGCAGCACGGCGCGGACGTCTTCCTCGGTCAAGTTCGGATCGCCGCCTTTGGCCGGCATCGCCATGATCGAGCCCGGACTCTGAAAGCCATCGGTGATCCGTTCGATCAAAACCGCATCCGGGTTGGTCAGCGGGCCGTCTTTTGCCGTCAAATCCGGAACGCCCGGCAGCACGCCGGCACCGTGGCCTCCGTGACAAGCGATGCAGGTGCCGTCATACACCTCGCGCCCGCGCGCCAGGGGATCGGCCTGCGCCGCGCCTACCAATAGTGTCGAAGCGAATACGAAGCTGAGCGCTAATGTGGCTTTGCGCATCAGTTGCTCCTTTGCAGAAACAGCAGGATGTCGCGCGCCTCCTGGCCGGTCAGCCCGGCACGCACACGCATGTGTGCCACAATCGGCCGCCATTGCACGTCGGTAAAATCCTTCGGGTCGCGCATGTTGTGACAGCGCGAACAGTTGTTGGCCCAGGCCTTGGCGCCGCGGGCAAAGGCCGCCGAATCGGATTTCTGATCCGCGGCGCCGGCAAGCGGCTGCAGCAGACCAAATGCGGCGATGGCCGCGAGGATCAAAATAGTCTTTCTGGAAAACGGATGGACTGTGGTCATGTGCTTGTCTCCCTTAGAAGCCGTAGGCGAGTTGCAGCAGCAACCGGTTGTCATCGGCAGGCTCGCCGCTAAGACCGTCGTTGAACTCATAGCCGAGCTTGGCCACCGCATTGGGAGCGAACCAGTAGTTCACGCCAACGCCCCACTGCTCCTGGGATTGGGCGGGATCGTTGGCGTTGTAGTCGGTGTAGCGCAGCACGGCTTCCCACTTGCTCGGCAGAAACCGATAGGCGCCTTGCACATACCAGGTTTTCCATTCGGCACTGTCCGGCGCTGCACTGGCGGCATTGGAACCGACCTTGGACTTGACATACTCGCCCCGGACTTCCCAGGCTTTGGAACCCCAGGCGAAATCGGCGCCCAAGACCTCGTAGTTGCGCAACAGCGATTCCTCGCCGATGGGTCCCACGTCACCGCCGCCTGCCGACAGGCCGATCTCCAGCCCTGGCATGGGCAGAAAACCGACTCGCCCGCCTACCTCGAGCTTGCCATCGCCGTTTCCGGTGGATCCTTCTGCGGCAATGGCTTCGACCTCGTTGCCGTTGAGTTCGATCATCGGTCCGTTGCCTACATAGAGCGAGTAGTTGACCGCCATCGAGTCGCCAACCGGGAGGCCACCGCGCAGTTGCACCCCCAAGTCCGACTCGGGAGCCGCACCGTCTTCTCCGAAGCCCGGCGGCAGAGAGGCAAACTTGTTGATCCAGGCCGGATGCAGGTTCTGGCGGAACTGGCCAATAGGGCTGAGGAACTTGCCGGCTTGGAGCACCATGTAGTCGTTCACAAACCAGTCTATAGCGCCGTATTCGAGGGCCGTTTTGGTGCTGCCGTCGTCTAGCGCTTGCAATTCCAACTCCGCTTCGAGCAGGAACAGATTCTTGTATTGGTAATGAAAGATCGGGTTGAAGCTCAGAGAGCTGAACGTGCTGTCACCGTTCTGCGCGTCGGAAAAGCCGATGGCGCCGTAGCCGGTCAAATGCACGACCGAATTCGCTTCGCTTGCCTCGGCCTGCTGTTTCGAGACTTCGCGCACCTGCTGCTTGAGTGCCTTGATGTCCGCGCTGTTGGCCTGCCCTTCTGGGGCTGCTTGGCGCTGCTGCTGCAGCTGCGCGCGCACCTCGTTCAGCTGCTTTTGCAACAGTTCCACCTGGCGTTGGAGCACCTCTACTGGATCGGTGGCGGCCATGACCAGCGTGGGTGCAGCATTGATCAGAAGCAACGCACCGCATAACGCCAGTCGCTGGTTGTGAGCTGAGTCTCCCATGATTGATACTCCTCCGCTGTTTTTTTTCGACACGAATTTTCCGGACATGGACACGACCGGATCCGTGCGACCTACGCTGTTTTCGCAAGCCTACAACCTGTGTGTAGCGATCAGGTCAAGTCATGCGAGAAAGGTTGAGACCGTTCGCTTCTGAGGCAGTCACGTCGGCGGCCGCGAGGTCGCGCAACGGACCCGTTTGAAAACGATCCCACGCGTTCATTGCCGCCTCCATCCGCGCCTGGAGCTTTTGGAGTTCCGACAAACGGCTGCGATTGCGTTCGATGTTTTGACGAAGACTTTCGCACATCGGCACCATAGCGGTTTCACCGGCCTCCTGCGCCTCAAGAAAAGCGGCGACCTCGGTCAAACCGAAACCCAACTCTTGGGCGCGCCGGATCCATTCCAGGCGTCGGATGTCGCTCGGGCGGAACATTTTGTAACCGTTGTCGGGGTGACGGGCGGGTCGTAGCAGACCGATGCGGGTGTAGTAACGGACCACGTGCGGCTCGACGCCTGCGGCCTTGGCGAGCTCATTGACAATCATGGCAATATCTCCTCCGAATGACTTCACGGACCGTCGCCTGAGCGACGGAAACTGACGTTCAGGCAATGGTTTGCCGGAACGGGAGGAGATTCGACCTAGATACGCAACCGAAGCGTAGTGAGATAAACCCGGTGAGGAGGTCCGCGTTCGCGATCGTTCACCACACGAACAGGGACCAGGGAAGCCAGGCTATACAGAAGGGTCAGAACGAGTCCGACGAAGACGAACTGGATATCGGCGCTGGAAAACGATGATGTCAGAAAATCCGGTACAGCGGTGTCGATGCCGTCCGAGGTCGCGCAGTGCTTATGGTCCTGGCCCGCGTGATCATGCCCAAGATGCGCATGTCCATCTGTGTTCGTCGCAGCAAAATTTGTCCACGCGCCGCCATGTCCATGGGGTACCGCCGCGGTCACCACCTCGCAGCAGGGCTGCAAATAATTGAGCAGCAGAAAGCTCAGCCAAATGGCGGCCAGCCAGCGCGCAGCCTGCCGATCCCGATCCCGCGCAAAAGGGCCGGTGATGTGCCGCGACAGTGCCTTGGTCGTTGTTGCTGGCTTCATCATTCTCTCACGCCGGCTAAGACCGCTTCCTATCCGTCCTACGATGAAGCGCACAACCCCAGGGACCGTCGGGGCTCGTGCTGACCTGGATCACAATTTAGCACGACCCTCGCGTTCCGCATTAATTCCCAGCCCCGGAGCGCGCCCTGGCGTCGGCTTCCCGCCAAGCGCCATACAACTCGACCGGCCATTGCGACTGAAACCAGTAGATCACGGCATTGATTTCTTCGTCGCTGAGCTCGTTTTCCCACGCCGGCATATTGCCGCCGATCCGCGCCGTGCCGTTGCGGATGGTCTGTTGCAGCGCCGCCATGGGGTGGTGCCAAGCATGGCCGGTGCCATTCAAGGGCGGCGCCGGGTACTTGCCATCGGGTCCGGGCTTCTGCCAGTCGTCCGCGCCCTGGCCGCTACCGCCATGGCAGCTCGCACAGTGATTGTCGAACACCTTCTTGCCCAAGGCCAGGGTCGTCTCGTCGACCGCCGGGCCGGTGGCCTTGGACTGCGGGTTCGGTTGTTGAGGCGCCGCAGCAGACGGCTGCGCCTGTTCGGCTTCGTCACTGCAGCCGGTCAGCAGCACTGCCAGAAAAACAAACAGATATGAATAGCGTTTCATCATTGATGATCCTTTTGCGAGCGAAACTGCCTCCGCGACAGCGGGATGGCATGTGTGGATCGCGCAACGCGATGCCCGGCGTCGGAAGCCTTACGGAGGGCAGATAGCCCGCCCTACGCAAATGGCGTTGCCCGCCAACTGCAGGCGATGGTCTAGAACACGCGCCACTGAACGCTGGCGTCCATCCTGCCTCCACCATAGGGCGCGCTGTGCGCGCCGTAAGCGCTGTCTGCCGCCGAAATCGGTCACGTCACTGAGGCCGGTGGCTAGAACCACATGCGCACACCGGCGACCACCGCGGCGCCGCCGGTATCTTCGCCATCCGCCTTGGCGAGATCGGCGGTCTCACCTAGTAGCTTGCGGTAATAGACGCCGATGTAGGGTGCGAACTCGCGTCGGATTTCGTAGCGCAGCCGAAGTCCCGCTTGCACGGAGTTGATACCCTGACCGATGCCGAACGCTTCGACTTTCTGCGACGAATAGTACGTCGTAAAACGCGGCTGCAGGATCAGTCGCTGGGACAACAGCCAGTCGTATTCGGTTTCCAACTCCGCTGAGATCGCCCCGCCTTCATTGAGGCGCAGCTTGGCATCGGTCTCAAACCAATACGGCGCCAGTCCCTGCAGGCCGACCACCACCGAACCGCGGTCATGGTCCGGCCCGGGACCGTAGGCACGCTGATAGCCCACGCCCGCCTGGATGTCCCAGTAAGGCCAGATGCGTCGGCTGTACATCACGTCCAGATATTCCAGCTCACCGCCGCTGCCACCGGAGGCGACGTCCTCACCCTCGGTCTCGATCCAGAGCCGGTTGATGTCGCCGCCATACCAGAACTGCGCATCCCAGTTGACGGTGTTTTCGTCCTCACCCCAGGCGTATTCGAGGCGATCGATCATCAGCTTGGCGAACTTGGCTTCGGGCATGACTGTGGGTACGAAGGAGCTTGACGCCTGTTCGTGCGCCGCCCAACTGACGGATGTCGTGAAAAACGCGGCTGCCGCAAGACACACAGCCGCCCAGGATTGGATAGTCCGATTCATTTTGCTCTCCCCAGGCATCAGGCTACAGTGACCACGCGGAACATGCCGGCTTCCATGTGATACAGAAGATGGCAATGGAACGCCCAATGACCTTTGGCGTCGGCGGTGATGAGCGCCGAGACCATTTCGCCGGGCTTGACGCTGATCGTGTGCTTGCGCGGCCGATAGTCTCCGTGCCGGTTCTCCAGCTCCATCCACATGCCATGGAGATGAATCGGATGATCCATCATGGTGTCGTTGACCAGAATCAAGCGCAGTCGCTCGTTGTACTTGAACTGGATGCCGTGCACCTCGCTGTATTTTTTGCCATCGAACGACCACATGTAGCGTTCCATGTTGCCGGTCAGATGTAATTCCAGTTCCCGTTCGGGCGGCCGCTTGTCCGGCCAGATCACGCGACTGCGCAGATCGTTGTACACCAGCACTTTGTGGCCGACGTCCTGCAGGCCGACGCCCGGATCGTCCAACCTGCTCTTGGGAGACTCCGCGACCATGGCCGCGCCCGGCCCGTGATTGTCGGGACCATGGCTGACCTTGCGGCCTTCGGTGGGAAGCTTGGCCGCTTCGGGCTGCATGTTCATGGCGGACCCGCCGTGCTCCATCCCCGCCATGCCGGCGCTGTTGTGATTCATTGCCGACATCGCCGACGTGCCGCTCATGTCGTGACCGGAATGATTCATGCCCGACATCTGAGCACCGGCTGTGCCCCCCATGGCGGCGCCCGCCATCTGGGGCGTTCCGTGACCATTACCGGTATCACCCATCTTCATGCCGGCCATTTCCCCACCGGTATTACCGGCGTTTGCCGCGCCCATGTTCATTCCGGACATCTGACCTTCATGACCAGCAGCCATACCGGCCATGGCACCGCCCGACTGCATGTTCGTGTCAATGGAATTGGAATTGGAATTGGACATGTCCATGCCGGAACCGTTTTGGGACATACCGTGCATGCCTTTCATGCCATCCATTCCCGGCATGTCGTGCATGTCCATGCCCATCGAGTCCATGCCGCGCTCGACCACTTGCTTGCGCATTTCAGGAATCGGGCCGCTCATACCATCCCGGGTCGCCAACGTGCCGCGCACGAAACCGGAACGGTCCATCGATTCGGCGTATACCGTATAGGCGCGGTCTTCGCTTGGCTCGACGATCACGTCGTAGGTCTCGGCCACGCCGATGCGGAACTCGTCCACCGGCACCGGCTCGACGTATTGGCCGTCGGCGGCGACCACGGTCATTTTCAATCCCGGGATGCGCACGTCGAAGAACGTCATCGCCGAACCGTTGATGAAGCGCAGGCGCACTTTTTCACCCGGCTTGAACAACCCGGTCCAATTCGACTCGGCCGGCAGGCCGTTGATGAGATAGGTGTACTCGGCGCCGGTGACATCGAGAATGTCCCGCGAACTCATGCGCATGCGGCCCCACATGCCGCGCTCTGCCCAAGCGTTTCGCCAGCCCTTTTTTTGCACGTCGTCGAAGAAATCCGCCACCGTGCGCTTCTGGTAGTTGTAGTAACCCTCGGCCTTCTTCAGCTTGGCATAGACAGTGTGCGGGTCATGAAATGTCCAGTCCGAAAGCATGACAACGTAGTCGCGATCGAAGTGGAATGGTTCAGGCTCGGCCGGGTCGATGACCAACGGCCCGTAGTGGCCGAGCTGTTCCTGCAGTCCGGAGTGGCTGTGGTACCAATAAGTGCCGTGCTGCCGCACCGGGTAGCGATAGGTAAAGGTCTCTCCGGGTTTGATGCCCGGAAACGTCACCAGCGGCACGCCATCCATGCCGTTGGGAAGCAACACCCCATGCCAATGGATGGACGTATCCTCATCGAGATGGTTGGTAACGTTTAAAATCACGTCCCGTCCTTCTCGCAGACGAATCAACGGGCCGGGGATGGAGCCATTGAGCGTGATGGGATTACCCATGCGGCTGCCGATCTGCAACGGCTTGCGCTTAATGCTCAGGTTGAAAATGTCGGTGTCGCCCTGGGCGGTTTTTGCCGCCGACAGATTACCGCTCTTGTCCCAGGCGAACGCCGGGGTCAGGCTTTCGAAGCCCGCCAGCAGTCCCATCATGGCCGTGCCTTGCAGGAAACGCCGGCGGTTGAAGCCGTGTATGCGTGATTCGTCGTTCATTCAATTCTCCATGATCGCGATAGCTATTACCGGCGTCACCGGAAACGCGGTACATCAATGCGGCGCGCAGCGCCGCCGACGGATCAGGAGATTGAACGGGGTGGACGCAACGCCGCGTCCGGCGCCACGTTGCTGGGGATGCGCTCAGATAGCATCGCAAAAAGCCGCGCGGGCGGCTGGGAAGACATCAGGAAAACGCCCAGGCTTGCCGGGCAATGGGCGCAAACGCCACACCCCCCCATGCCACTGGATCCGCAGTCGTGTTGCGCGCCATGGCCTTGATGGGAAACCTTGGAACTTGCGTGATGTGCGCCGACGAGGTTGTGATGCTTGTCATTCAGGTGGTGATCAGCGCCGTGGGCGCTCATTTCCGGATTATAGTCCCGGACGCAGCCCCCCGCGAACGCTTGCAGCGGCATCGTGATCACGATCACGAAGGCCATCAGCAGATTCAAGAGTTTGTGTTTTCCGGGGAGCATGTGCGCATTATGGAGTTCCCCGGACACGCAGACAAGTAACCCGGGCGCACCCTGGGTCGCGGCGCCCATCCATGTGTTCCCGTACCAGGCGGCGCCAGGAAAATCACGATCTGAGCAGCGCAATTGCGCTGCGCACTGCCGGCTCCCGGTACCAGGCTGCCGCCGCCCCATGCATCGCCCAGAAACACGGACCGACATTCAACTCTTTGCTTTTGGATCAGATTTTCGCGCCGACCGTCGGCTACGGAGTTTGTTTGCTCGACCAAGGCGAGCGCCCGGCTTCGGGATTGGCGGCGGCGGCTACGCCGACATCGAAGCGCCGGTTTCGTAGCGGGCGCAGGCCTGCGCAAGCTTCAGATGATAGCGGTTTTGTTCGTAGCCGGAACCGTTGTAGCCGCGGGCAAATGCAGTCCAGTCGCGATTCTTCAGTGCCTCAATCAAGTTATTGGCGCGTACATAGCCGCCGAAGGCGCGCAGATGCTGTCGTTCATGGGTGTACATGTCGCGGACGAACGCGTCGATATCCGGCCAACCAATGGACGTCGCATGATAGCCCATCACTTGAAAGATACCCCACGAAGCCGACTCCAGCGCTGCCGCACGATGGATCGACACCGCTCTGTCCAAACGTTCGTACTCGCGCAATCCGCCGAGGTAATATTTTTTGGTCCAACGCGGATAGAGAATGTCGGCGTTGTTCTGCAGGTGTTCGTTGGGGTTCACACCATGCAGCTTAAGTCGTTCGAAGAACACGTGGCCCTCGAATAGGATTTTCGGCTGGTCGACGATGAAGCCGGCGCCCTGGGACTCGACTTCGTTGACAGCCTTTACCGCCGCCACACTCACGCCGAGTTCCGCAGCCATGTTCTGGATGTCGTCCTCACCGAGATAGCGCGAAGTAATCCGCTCGACCAGCGCGGGTGAAAGACTGATCAGCGTCAACCAGGTCTTTTCCGCTACCGTGCCGTCGACCACCAGGCCGTGTTGTTGTTGAAACCTGCGCACGGCCCGTCCGGTACCGCTGCCGAAACAGCCGTCGATGGTGACGGGCAGCCCGACCTCTGCCAGCAGAGCCTGCAGCAAGATGACTGCACGCTCCTTACGCGAACCGTGTTTGATGGTGTCCATGGCACACCTGCGCAGCAGCCACACGAGATGACCCGACAGACGACGAGCCGATCATCGTCGCAGGCTCCTCCATTTGTAGCACATCGCAAGGTATGACGACGCCGGGTGGCGGGCGTTTGCGAGTCAGCGCAGCCGCCACCGCACGTCCGTCGGTGAGCCGGAAGACGGCCATCCCCGCAACTGGACACCGTACTCGCGCGCGCCGGCGAGTACTCACTCCTGCTGCCGTAGTCGGTCTGCAACCGCGCTGAGGTCGCGAACGAAATGGACCTTCACCGAACACCGTTTGAGTGGCGTGGCACTACAAATCGCAGCCGCGGCATTGCGCCGCCGCGCCCCGCAGCGATTTGAGATTGATGCGCGCGGGCAGAAAATCCGCGGCCGACGCGGTGGGTTGTCCAGTCATGATCGCCAGGCTAGATGTTTCACGCCTGCGCTCTACCTACCCGATTCGGGCGTCGGCCATACGCGACATGGCATGCTTCCCGCGGCTTCAAGCAATTAGCCCATCCCATTCCGCTTGTGTGTCGTCCATGCGCGACGCGGGATCACGACGACGATCGCCCTCAATCTCTTAAGCCGCTGAAAACATGACCAAGTTTTTATTGGAATGAATATTGCTCCATGCTTCCGAATCGTGCGTGCGGATTGTGATCGCCGATGGCCGCCGGTCATGCCGCGATCGCCTGCGCAAGTCTCCCGTAACGAACACAGAAGGCTGAACAAAACATGCCCAAGCGAACTTTGGCAGTCGTGACCTGCCTATTGGCACATTCTGCATTGAGTCATGGCGCTGAACCCATGCATTGGCCTGATACCGGATACTTTCCCGCCTACCCCAAGACGCCCGACGATGGCCGCAACTGGGACTTTTCGGTGACCGGCGGCTTGACCCACGACAGCAATTTGTTCCGACTATCAGATGATGCCGACACCGCTGCAATTCTCGGCACAACCCAGCGTTCCGATACGATCCGGCGCTTGGGAGCGGGGGTACACGGCAGGATTCCGGTCAGCAGGCAGAATATCCTGTTGGATCTGAAGGTGGACAACAATCAGTTTCAGGAATTCGGGTTCCTCGATTACACCGGCCACGACGCCAGTCTCGACTGGGATTGGCAGGCGGGCAACTTGTGGGACGGCGACGTGGGCTATCGGCATCGCCGTTACCTGTCCAGTTTCGCAACCTTGCAGGACCGGGTGAAGGACTTGATCGACGAGAGCCACGCCCACGCCAGTGCCCGGCGCATCATACATCCACGCTGGAGCGCCACCGCGTCGGTGGACGAATACGACTACAAGCACAGCGCCCCATCACGCTCCGCGCTCGAAAACCAAGTTGTCAGCGGGACCGTGGGGCTGCAGTACCTCACGCCAGCCAACAATCAATTAGGCGTGGAGATGTCCGCGAGTTCGGCGGATTACCCCAATCGGGAAGTCTCGACATCGACGCTGGTGGACAATCAGTACCAGGAATACGCAGTTAGCGGTACAGCCAATTGGCGCTTGACGGACGCCTCGAAACTGAACGGCCGTCTCGGTTACACCACACGGCAGCACGATCAGATTTCGCAGCGCGACTATAGCGGCGCCACCTACAAGCTCGAATATCTATGGACGCCGTTGGCGAAAACGTCGTTTTCACTGTCCGGATATCGCGACATTCGTTCTTACGCCGACGTCGCAGCAAACTACATCTTGACCAATGGCGTCAGCGCAGGCGCATCGTGGGCGCCCACCTACCGCACCGTTCTGCAAGCGGAAATCATCAACGAGGATTGGCAGTTCGATGGCGATCCAGGCATCGCACTGGCAGGTGCACAGACGCGTGAAGACCGCGTCAAGGGTGGGCGACTCAGCGCCGGTTACACCCCGCTCGACAATACCCGTCTATCGGTGTCCTACGAACACGGCGTGCGGACCTCCAACGTCGATACCGCGGAATACGACTACGACCTCATCAGCGGTTCGGTGGAAGTGCGTTTCTGACGTGGAACGGCAGCCGGCTCGCTTGCCGCGATCGGCAGTCGCTCAGAACGCCGCGGCACGGCGAGTTCGGTCCTGCTGAGCGACCGGCTCCCATATCTTCAGATCTTCAGCTTGCGCGATTCGTTGGTACAGTCCGCCATATAGCGCCCATAGGCTGTCCTTGCGCGGGTGCTTGGTCCAGTCCGCCCTGCGTCGTTTGAAGTCGGGCCAGGGAACCGCAATACCGAGGTAATCCTCCAGCTGGGTCCGAACGCCCGCGTCGAACATCGCTTCATAACGAACCGACGCGAATCGGAATCGCTGGGGCCTGTACCAGGCATCGAAATGCTCCGCCAATCGCAACGTGTCGCGCTCAAATAACACGTCGTTTGGCACGAATTCGTCGGCATGCAGATTGGCGTGATGGCGCCGGCCCCATTCGTTCATCTTCCTGTGGGTGGAGATCACGCTATCCATGGGATTGCCGAACAGAAACACCATTTTCACGTGATCCGCGACTTCGGCCCAGGGAAAGTCGTGGGTTTTGTAGACACGTCCCCTCTCGTAGACGCGCTGTTCGGGAAGCGAGGAGACAAAGCGGCTGCCCTTGAGGCCATACTGGCGCAGTGCTTCATAAACCAGAGTGGTGCCGCAACGCCCCATTCCCGCAACGACGAACGCGTTACGAGCCAGCAGTGAGCGAAAACCCAATAGTCGGGCTCGTATACAAACCATTGTTCTACCTGAATTGATTTCTCAACATAGTTGCGGTCGGCGACGACGCTGGCGAGTGACAAGCCGCGTATTCCATTACCCGTCACTCCTGCCATAGACGTCGTCGAAGCGGATTATGTCGTCTTCTCCCAAATAGCTCCGCGACTGCACTTCGATGAGTTCCAACGGTACACGTCCGGGGTTTTCGAGCCGGTGCCGGGTTCCAAGCGGAATGTAGGTCGACTGATTCTCGGAAAGAATGAACGTTTCGTCACCGCGCACCACCCGCGCCGTTCCGCGGACCACGATCCAATGCTCGGCACAGTGATGATGCATCTGCAACGACAACGCAGCGCCCGGGTGTACGACAATGCGCTTTACTTGAAAACGCTCGCCGGCATCGATGCCGTCATAAGTGCCCCAGGGCCGAGCCACCTTCCGATGCGCTTTGCCTTCCGGGCGCGAAGCTTCGCGTAGACTGTCGACCACATGTTTGACGTCCTGGGCCCGGTCGCGGTGCGTGACCATCACAGCATCGGGCGTTTCCACCACGACTACGTCGTCCATGCCGACGCACGCCACCAGACGGCTGTTGGCGAGCACAAGAGAATTGCGCATGTCCTGACAATGCACGTCGCCTTTGACCACGTTGCCCCCGGCGTCTTTGTCGCCGAGGCTCCACAATGCGTCCCAGGAACCGACGTCCGACCAGCCACCTTCGAGCTCCACTACGACAGCTCGATGGCCGGTGTCTGCGATGTAGCCGCCGGCGACCTGCTCCATGACGGCACAATCGATCGATTTGCTTGGGCATGCCGCGAAATGTCCTTCGTCCACGCAATAGCGGCCACTCTCCAAGCGGCCTTGCCGGTATGCGATACGACACTGGGCATACGCTTCCGGCATCATTGTCTCCATCAACTCCAACCACACCGACGCGCGCATCATGAACATGCCGCTGTTCCACAGATATTGGCTGCTGTCGAAAAATTCCTTTGCCGTCGACGGGTCGGGTTTTTCGATGAATTGCGCTACATAGTGCGCGCCCTCCGAGCCGATATCCGCCAGGCGCTCGCCCTGGCGGATATATCCGTAACCGGATTCCGCCCAGAAAGGTCGAACGCCGAAAGTCACCACGTGGCCGGCGTCCGCCAACGGCCGCGCGCGCTCCATGGCACGATGAAATGCGCCGCTGTCCTTGACCATATGATCTGCAGGAGCGACGAGCAGCAGGGGCTCGGGTTCTCCGGCCTTCTCCGCCAATAGAAGCGCGGCCAGCGTCAGGGCCGGGGCTGTGTTCCGACCTACGGGTTCCAGCACAAGGGCGCCCGGCGGGCTGCCGATTTCCCGTAGTTGTTCCCCGACCGCGAAGCGATATTCCCTGTTGCAGACGATGATCGGCTTCGCCCATTTGGAGCGCGCGTCAGCGGGCGATTGCAAGCGTGTGACCGTGGCCTGCAACAGAGTCGCATCTTCTGTCATCGCAAGCAGTTGCTTGGGGTGCTGCTCCCGCGACAAGGGCCATAGACGCGTCCCGGATCCGCCGCACAAGATCACCGGGTGCACGGTTCCTTGTACTGCAAAATCATCAGCCAATAAATCGTATGACGCACCTGATTTCATCCGCATCTCCATTTTCGATCCGTTAGTCATTCGTTGCGCTTGAACGCTTGCGGCGTGTTTCTACCCCTGGGACCCGCACCTTTGATGCAATCGAGAACGGTACGCAGCACGAATGCCGTATTGGTGGTCAAGTACCGGCGCCACAGCCGCCGCGGCTCAGACATCAGCCGGTACAACCATTCGAGTCCCGAGCGCTGCATCCAGGCCGGCGCCCGCTGCAACCGCCCGGCATGAAAGTCGAACGCCGCACCGACGCCGATCATCACCGCATGCACTTGCCCACGTCGTCTCCACATCCACGCTTCCTGCTTTGGGCAGCCCAGCCCGACGAAGACGAGTCCTGCTTCTGAGCGATTGATGTTTTCGATGACCTGCGCATCCTCTTCCGGAGTCAGCGTACGGAAGGGGGGCGATACCGCACCCACGATCCTCAGTTCCGGGAAGCGCACGAGCATTCGCTCCTGGAGCAGATGCAGGGATGATGGGCTTCCGCCGTACAAGAACACGCCGATTCCTTCCCGTGCCGCCAACGCACACAGCCTGAGCATCAGTTCCGGTCCTTCGATGCGCGCCTGATTACGGTAGCCGGCGCGACGCAACCACCAAACCAATGGCATGCCGTCCGGGGTCGCAAGGTCGGAGTCGTTGAGGGCGCGCTGGAAGTCGGCGTCACGCCCACCGGTTACGACCGAATGCACGTTGCATATACACACGTAACGACTTTCGCCGCCACGGGCCCAGGACAGAATGCGCGCTTGCGCACCCTCCCACGTGAGCGCATCGATATGAACACCGAGAACCGAGGAACCGATTTTGGGAGCGACTACACTCATCCGGCTTTTCTCATGCAGCCGGTGGCGTCCAGCGCTTCCGCATAAATGGACATGAAATGCTCATAATTGCGCGACCCGGTATATTCGCGCTCATAAACACGCCTGGCATTGGCGCCCATCTCCCGTATGCGCTCGGGGTGCTGTTCCGCCCAGTTCAAAGTCCGCTGCAGAGACTTTGCAGATCCGGGCTCGAACATCAACCCCGTGTGCCCGGGCTCAACCAACTCGGCGAGTGCGCCAATGCGGCTGGCGATCACCGGCAAACCGCAGGCAAACGCCTCAACCAGGGTACGCGGAAAATTTTCATACCAAACGCTGGGCATGACCAGGTACGCTGCACGGCGCATATGCTCGCGAACGGTGCCCTGCTCCTGCCAACCGAGGCTGGCCACACCCGGTAACGCGGCCAGTCGCGACTGCTGCGGCCCGGTACCGATCACGGTCAATTGCAAACCGCTCATGGCACGCACAGCGCCCACCAGCACGTCCGCGCCCTTCTCCGGGCTGATGCGCCCCACGAACAGTGCGCCTTGACGTGGGACCGCTTCGAGTTCCGGCACGTCGACGAAATTGGGCTTGACCCGGATTCGCTCACGCGGCAGGCCGCCCTCAGCAAACTTCGTTCTGCAGAACTCGTTGAGTGCGATATAGCGCGAAACCTTATTGCGGAATGTGCCCATTACGCGGTGTGTCGTCATACTCAGTGCCAATGCGCCGGAGTACGGCCTCGAGCCGCGATAACAGCCGTGCATGACCCCGCGCCATGGCGTTGCACCCAGACAGTCCTCGCAAACGGCTCCGTCGCGCAGAAACATCGCCTGAACGCAGAAAAGGCGGAAGTTATGCAGTGTCTGTACCACCGGAATGCGCTTTTTCGAGGCGGCCCAATACACGGAAGGCGAGATCAATGGAAACGTATTGTGCACGTGTATCAGGTCCGGTTTGACGTGATCCAGCTCGGCCTGGAAATCGCGCCAGGTATACCCGGACCAGATCGACGCCGCGGCAGTCCGCACCGTGCCCTGCTCGGCGATCTCATGATTGTCGCGCTGATAGAGTTCCACATCGTGGCCATGAGCGCGCAGCAGTTGGATTTCCGAGTCCACCACCTCGTCCTCGCCGCCGCGTTGCTGGTAACGGTTGTGTACGAACAGCACCCGCGGCGGTGTCATGAGCCTTCTCCCGCCGAGGGCGAAGTTTTCCGACTCTCGAATCCCAACTGCAACGGCGCGCCGACTCTCTGCCGTTCCCGTAACAGCACCGACCAGTCCGGCCGCACATCGCGCGCGCTCAAAGATTTCTCCAGCCCGGGAGGCATTGCCAAATCGATGGCGACCGAATTCTTGTCCTGTCCTGAAGCTTTTTTCCAGGCTTCCAAGCCAATGCGTTTGGGTTGGGTCTTGGAACCGAATCCTTCCGAGAAGCTCGGTTGCTGTCCGGGCTCGGTCACGAACAGGTTGTGATCGGAACGTGCCCCGTCCGCATCGTCGGCAATGGTGATCTGCGCGCCCCGGTTCCACGCGAGGATGTTGTTCCGAAAGCGGTTGTTACGTGGCTGCAGATCGTATTTGCCGTATTTTCCGTGCCGCGCGTCGACCGCCACGATGCCACCCAAACCGTTGTCCACCACCAAATTTTGTTCGATCTTAGAGTCGCGGCTGTTCGGAAGGTAGATACCGCGCTGTTTGTTGCTGAACACTTGATTACTGCGAATCACGGCGCCGCTGCTGGCTTCATATTGAATGCCGAAGCCACTGTTGTATGCGACCACGTTGTGTTCGACCCGGTTGTTCTGATTCAGCCAGTCGAACCAGATGCCGTCGCCTTCGTTGCCGATCGCGGTATTGCCGCTGACTACGGAATCCTTGAGACCGCCACCGCCGACGAATTTTGCTCCGCCCGCCTCCCACCACTTGTTGAAGCCACGCGTGTTGTTGTAGGAGACATCGTTGTCGATCACGTGTACATCCGTGCCGCGCGCCTTGATACCCAATTGCCCGCAGTAGTCGGCGGTTACCGAACGGATCAAGTTGTGATCGCCGGTGATATCCATGCCGGCGCCGTCTACGTGCTGGATATCGAGGTCTTCCAGCGCAAGACCATTGCCACGCAATGACACCGCGCCCGACTGTGCCACATCGGTTGTATTCGCATGTCGGAAGGTCATGTTGCGCAACGTGAGGTTGTTGATGCCCTCGCCGATCACCAGAAACGGTCGCACGCTTACCTCGACCTTGTGCTCATCCAGAGACTCAGCGTGGACCCTGACGTATAAATCGTGACGTTTGCGATCGTAGTAAAAGCTTCCGTACGGCATTTCGTCGGCGCTTCCGTCCGTACGCCCAGGCCAGATCCCGCCGGCGCCCACGTGAATTTTGGCCAGGGGATGATGGGCATCATCGGGAAACCCGTGCAGTATGGTCCCTCCGATCTGACGCAACGCCCGACCGTCCACGAACACTTGTTGTGAATTCACCTGCCAATCGTGACGCACATATCGGTCGTCACCGAGCGCCTTCCAGCCGGTTACGGAATCCGACCCCTTGATGGTCACACTGCTGCTGTCGCGCCCTTCAATTACCGTGCGGGCATCCGACGTCCCATGGGCAAGACTGGTATGGCGCAGATCAATGGATTCGCGATAGACGCCGGGCGCGATCTGCACTACGTCGCCGGGCTGAATGCGACGCAGGGCCTCGGCCAGCGTGCGCAACGGCTGTGCAGCGGTGCCGGGTCCGGAGTCCTTGGCCTGGGGACTCGCGCGGTCGACCACCAGCACGGCCGCTTCGACGGTCGATGCGACGCCTGAAACGAGCAGAGCCGCGAAGGCAATCGTCCAGAACGGAATTTCGATGCGGATCATGGGGCGCGCTCCGTGCACATGGGCGAGGCGATCGCCTGTTCATAAAACCCGGTCATACGCCGGGCCTGACTGCGCCAGGAGAATGTTTTGCGTGCGTGTAAACGCGCTTGACGCGCCATCTCCGCAAGACGGTCCGGGTCGCGCACCAAACCGGTCAACGCCTCGGACAACCCGACGATGACTTGTTGCTTCGAGCCCGCCGGAACCGAAATGCCGAAATCGCTATGCACCATTTCCCCGGGGCCGCCCAGATTCACGCAGATCACCGGAAGACCGTGACTCATGGCTTCCAAGATAACGTTGCCACTGGAATCATGAAGGCTCGGAAAGAGCAACACGTCGTGCTCTCGGTACTCCAGCATCAAGTCCTCCTGCGCCATCCAAGGAATCCAATCGATCTGCGGCTCGAGACCCAACCGATGCGCCAAGTCGCGGATCCAGGGTTCGTCCCTGCCGCTGCCGATGATCGTGAACCGCGCAGTAAGGTCGCCACGGAAGCTGCGGGCGAAAGCTTGCAGCGCCAGATGAAGGCCTTTCAGGTACAACAGCCTGCCGACAAATAAGACGTGGAACCCGGCCGCTGCGTCACGCTTGCCGAACTCCCTATCGTCCGCACCGCCATCTGCATCCATGCCCAGTTCCAGTTGTACCCTGCAGTTGCTCCGATACTGCATCGGCACCCGCTCCAGGGTCTCGCGGGTTTTGCACAAAGTCAGCGCAGTACGCCGGAACATTGCGCGCATCAGCGGATCGACATGCACCACCATATTGGCGCCGTCACGCAGCGCATCGACAACATGGCCGCGCAGTGGAAACCCCTTACGCAGCGCCCACGGTGCCCGTTCGCCACCGCCGACCGGACCGAACACAAACGGCACCCCGAGAAATGCCATGAACGATGGGTGGCGATAAACGCCGAAGGTGATGTGGTGTACCACGTCGATCGGCACCCGCGTAAGCAGTCTGCGCGCAACTCGGTAGGCCCCCCACTGCCATAGCAGGTAATACAGGTGTACGCCTCGACCGCCCTTTTTCCATTTGCGCATCCAGGCCGGCAAGTCATAGTACAAAAAAGTGACATTGCGGAGCCCGCTCACGGCCATGGCGCTTTCGATCGCTTCGCGGTTGTTGGCGCGCGTTATGATCCAAATCCGATGACCCAGCGCAGCGAGGTTCATCGCCCATTGCCAACCAATCCCCGGCTCGGATCCTTTTCCGGGCTCACATGCATACGCCGACAACAGAATCGATAACGTCCGCGTTTGCAGGCCGTCGTTATGCGGCGTTTCGCCAGCGCTCAGACCATCCATTGGCGTCTCCGTTCCAGCATTTGAAAGAAGTTGCGGTTGACCGGATGATCGAAGTTGATCTCACCATCGGCCAACCCATAGAACACCATCGTGTCCAGCAAATAATGCAGTGTCATGCCGCTTACCACCTCGTGCGACCAGCGCTGTTGCCCATAGGCTGCTTTAAGGAATGCAAGTACGGCGGCTTGAACGGAACGCAACGTGCGTAGTCCGAAAGACCTGCCGCGCAGCACTTTGGGCAGCAGTAGCCAGTGCAGGACATCGTGCGCGGGGGTGGCGCCGTCCCAGGCATACTCCCAGTCGAATACATAGAGCCCACCGTCCCCGCGGCGTGCGTTCCAGGGCGTGAAGTCGCCATGCGCGGTCACCAGCGGACCCGACCAATCGCGCAGTCGGCGTTCGCTTTCAGCCGCAGCGGCGCTCAACGTCTGCTCAGCGTCGCTCGACAGTTTCGGACGGAGTTGCTTCAGCCCGCGCTGAACACGCAACTGCGCATTGGAATCACGAAATCGCTGTATCCGCGTACTGCAGCGGCCGAGCTCGGCCAGAAACCGGCGCGTATCGTTGCCGAACGCAGCCGAGCAGAGGTTCGTGGGCCCGACATCGGTGACCAGGAATCGGCGGCCACCGCCGGCGCTGCCGTGACCGCGCAATTGTGGAATATTGGGCGCCATGGTTGGGATGGCGGCCATGCGTCGCAGCCACGCCGCCTCCTGATCCACCATGGCGTTGGCGCGGACTCCCATGGCGACTTTTGCAAGTCCAAGCGGCTCGCCAAGTTTTCCCAGCAACAGCACAGTGGCCTTTTGATAAGAGCCCGGTGTGCCTACTTGTACGGCCGCGAAAGCAAGACCGTCGATCTGGAAATCGGCCAGCCATTGGGCTTGCCCGGGCGCGTTCCCGTCGACCCCGAGAGCCCGCGAGCGTCCTGGCGCGATGCGCTTCCATGCCAACTCCAACTCGCCCCTGAGTGCGCCGATACCGCGCCGGAACACCCGTATGCAACGCCGCTGGACACCAAACCGGTGTTTCGGGAGGAGCAGGTAACGGGGTCGGTTGCCGTACAGTAAAAGCCACCGACCATGCGCACCGGAATGCGCGATGTCCGGCGCGAACAGCTCGGAAACTGCTCGGACTCTCGGGTCGCCGTTCATGGCGTAGACACCGGAATACGATGCCGCGAGATCCACGTCCCCACCGACTCCGGCACCGAGCCGCCATAGGCGCTGCGCCGCAGCTTGGCCGCTATGCGCACCGTTTTCGCCAGCGCGTGGCAGGCCGGGTAGGTCCACGGAGCGTAGCGATACAATGCGCTTCGGCGTCGGATTTGCGCGTCCTCACGGGCGCCTTCTACCGGCCGGCTGCGGGTCTTCTGCTGCTCGTAGAAACGCATGCAGGACAATAACTGCGGCATGTGCGCGATTCGCGTGACGCGGCTGAACCGCTCCCAAAGGTCGTTGTCCATCGCCATGTCGTAGCTTGCATCCAGTCCGCCAACCCGCTCGTACAAACTGCGTCGCCAGAACATGGATGGTTGCGGTATGTAATTGTGGTCGTAAAGGAATACGAACCGGTTGAACGGCATTTCCCGCTTGGCGCGTATTACATTGCCGCCCTCGTCGATCCACAATGAATCTCCGTAAACGGCCATCACGTCCGGATGACTTTCGAAATACTGCTGCACCTTCTGCAATGCGCCGGGAAGCAGGAGATCGTCGGAGCACAACCAGCCCATTATGTCTCCGGTCGCGAGTCGAAAGCCTTTGATCAAAGCGTCGGTCTGACCGTTGTCAGGTTCCGAAACAATGCGGCTGCACATCGGCTCGTAGCGCTCAAGCACCGCCAGGGTGCCATCCTTGGAGCCGCCGTCGATTACGATGTACTCGAGATCGGAAAAATTCTGGCCGATGACTGACCGCATGGTCGCTTCGATAAAGCGGCCTTGCTGATAAGAACAGGTCACCAGCGAGATTTTCAATCCGCTGGAATCGGTGCCGAATCGTCCTTCAGACATTTACTGTTCCTTTCGCTCGTTCGGTTGATTCTGCGACCTCGCCTGCCCGCACGCTCATGCCGGCCAACAGACCCAAGCTGGACCAAAGCAGGAACGCCATGCCGGGATCGAGCAGTACGGGGTTGAATGAGTAGGTAACGATTGCCGCCGCGGACAGACCAAGAAGGGTGTGCGCATAGGCAGCCCAAGGGTGTTCACCATGAACCCGCGCCACGAGCCAACGACGCGTGCGGTAGGCGATCATGAGAATTCCCGTTGCCCAAAGGGTGACCGCCAACAGGCCGCCATTGGCGAGCAGATCCATCACGTCGCTGTGTGTGGGCAACATGCCACCCGCGATGTTGATGCTGTAGAGGCTGAACTTCTTCACGCTTACAGCGGCGAAGCCCGTGCCCCACAAAGGCGAGTCCAAGAACCGCTGCCAGGCGAGTTCATAGGTGTGGCTTCGATATTCGACATTGCCGCTGGGCAGCAGCTCTTCGCGATGCAGAAAAATATATGCCACGACCGCGATCACGGTCGCGGCCAGGACCAGCATCAGGTAATAACTGAAACTCCGCGCTGCGGGTGACATCCGCCGCAAGCGCGGAATGCCCTGGTGCAGAACGATATATGCGCCGATTAACAGCGCGACCAGGTAAGAGGTATTCTTGGCGGAAAAGAATCCGAGCAAAAGCATGACCAGTGCGCCGAACCACGCCAATAGCCGATTCTTTTGCGCCGATGCGAACCATATCGCGATCGGAATCACGAGAAAGATCTGTTCGTGATAGACCTGGGTGATACCGTAGTACCGCACGATATAGGCGCCCATTATGATGGCACCCGCCACCAGCGTCCCCATATACCAGCGAAGAAGCGCGTGGGGATTGCTGGACTCGATAAACATCACAGCGGCCAGCACGACCATCGACATGTATACACCGATATTGAGAAAAGTCGCCTGGTCCTCGAGCACCAGACGTGCATACAAACTTCCAAGACTGACGAAAACGGCAAGCACCGCCAGCGGCCAGGTCCCCTGCAAGGCCCGGTGCAATGCGCCGGGTCTGCTTTGCTGTACCTGGAGCTTGCGGCCTGCCACGGTGAGCAAGACCGCGCAGACTGCGACTGCCAGTGGCAGATGTTTGAGCGCGGTCACGCGATTGACGTGCCACCCCAACGGGTCCACCACCAGAAACTCGGCAATGACCACGGCGGCCACGAACAGGTATTCCGACCATTGCAGAGAAGCAGTCTCCTGCATCGGCCATGACCGTGCGCGTACGGTCTGGCTGGCGACGGATGCGTTCACGACTCCTCCCTCGCCGAGGCGGCGCGAGACGCCACGCTGGGCCGGTGTCGTGAGCCATCGACCGGGCGCAACTGCTCCACGACGGCGCCGTCGAGGTTCCGGGCGGCCGCACCATCGTTGCGTTGCAGAACCCGGTTGGCGCCTACCACCGTCGCACCTGGCGGCACATCCTTGGTCACTACGGCGTTGGCGCCAATAGTGGCCCCGCGCCCGACCCTGATTCCGCCAAGTACCTTGGCCCCGGCGCCGATGTAAACGTGGTCATCGATACAAGGCGCCAGATCGGTACCGTGCTTCCCGCCGATGGTTACCTGTTGCATGATGGTGACGCCGCGTCCGATTTCGGCTTGGGAGTGAACGATGATTCCGTAGGGATGCGGCAGACTCGGCGGCCACGCCAGGCGGCAGTAAATGTCGCTATTGAACAGAATGCGCATCATTCTGCCCAACACCGGCACGTCCCGACGGCAGAACGTCACCAATGCCTTGGTACCGGTCGGATTATGAGCGTTTCTCCATGCCGCCCGCTGCATCTCGCGCTCGACCTTCGCGCGCAGCATGACAAGCATCAGAGCGTTGACCTGAGCGCGTACGTGCTCGAAAGCACGGTCCGCGTCGATGGGCTGCACGCGCGCGTCATGCCGCTCAAATGCCGCGTAGGCCTGTTGCTGCAGCGCCGAGACCTCCGCGCTCACTTCCTGTTTACGCGCCTGCAACGTGCGAGCGGAAGCGTTGAGCACCAGCCAGAGGTCAGGCCGCGGCACGAGGCGAGCGGCAGCTCGCGCCCAGCGCAGTGGAGCGCCGAACCGGTAGCGCTTCGGATCGAGATACAGATCGTCGAAATAACGATCGAAAACCACCAGTGCCGAGCGCGCCGTCCATGGACGAATGCGCAGTACATAGCCGCCGATATAGTCGCCAACAAACCACGTCAATTTGATCAATGACGCCAAGGTGCCTCGCGGGGGGCGCCCATGGGGATCGGTCACGGCAGCAGTCGCGCCGGCATCGCGCGCAAACAATCTCGGTCGCAAATGGGTATAGCGCACTTGGCGGAACGCCGGCGCCCAGTCGTCGCGCAACCTCTCGATTACGGTGCTCTTGCCGCTACCGTCGGCGCCGAGCACTGCGAGCATGAAGCCGGTAGGTCGCCACCAGCGCTGGGCCCTGCGCAACCACTCGCCGCATTGGTCCGCGAAGGTGATCGGACAGCCCCGGCGCAATGCCCGGCGCAATTGAGGTAACGCCTTCTGCACGCATTCCCAATCACCACTGGCGGCTGCGGCAGACAACATCGTGCGCCATCGATCGTCGCGCCAGAACCGTTCAATCTGCGCCGTGCCCGCTTCCGGGTCGAGACGCCACTGGGCACTCAAATGCACAGCGTGTCGGGCGTCCAGACTTCCTTTGTCGACTTTTTTGAGCAGGTAATAAATGAACTCGATTGCCGGCGCGGCAACGTAAAACCCGCCGCCCTCCGGACCCTCGGCACGCGGGCGACGTGAGGCCAGTACTTCGCCCCCTTTCAACAACCGCCGTCCACGACGCAGATAGTCGCTACAGAAATCCAGTGCCAGGAAACCCGGCACACCGTCTGCTTCGAGCCAGGCGAGAACGAGATAGACGGCGGTCCGTTCGTGCACCAGGCGCTGCACGATCTGCACCCCTTGAGCCTGGCAAAAATCGAGCACCAGTTCCGGCATGCGTTGCAGGTGCTCGTCGGAAACCACCATGTCGACGTCGCTATCGATGCGCTCAGGCAGTCCGTCAGTGTCGCCGACCACGCAATACGGAATCTTCTGCTCGTGGAGTTCGCGCCAAAACCGGCGCAGCAGGTGATCCGCGCGATACATGTCAGTCCACCAGTGCCTGATAGCGATCGAGCGCGGCGCGCGCGATCGCGTTCCAGTTCAAGGTCTGCAGCGCATACTCGCGCCCGCGGCAACCCATGTCGCGCCATTCCGAGCGGCGTTGCACAAGCTGCTCCAAACCTTCCTCGACGGCGTTCTTGTTCGGCTTCACCACCAAGCCGCAGCCGCTCGCCAGAACATGTCTCGCGATGCCCGACGGTTCGCTCACCAACAGCGGACGGGCGGCAAGCATTCCCTCCAGCGCCGCTAAGCCGAATCCTTCGTAGCGCGACGGCATACATAAAATGTCGTATTCGCTCATCACCTCAGGCGGCGGCGTATCGAAGTCGGGATCGAGAAAACGGGTTATGCCATCGATTCTCAGCCGCGTTGCGCGCCGCATGAGACTCAGTTTTTCTCCGTGCCAGTCCGGCCCCTGCACCGTGAGTTCGGTAGGTACTGTTGCGGACAGCGCCGCAACCGCATCCAACAGCAGGTCGAGGCCCTTTTGTTGCGTGTGCATACGTCCCCAGAACAAAAGCCTGACGCGACCGTGGCCGCTCCAGCGCAGGCGCGACTCGGGATAGAGATCTTCCGTTGCGAAACCATTCGGCACTTCGACGCTGGGGGTGCGAATGCCTCTGCACGCGGTCCACTTGTCTTGGCGTTCGTCCAGCACCTGAATCGCCAACGCGTTGCGCAACGCCGGCTTTTCGAAGGCATACCAGTACGGCCACTTCAGGTGGGCGTTGCGTTGAAATACGGGTCGATCGTAAGCGCCGTGAGGCGCCATCACATAGGGCAGACCGCACTGCCTCAGCAGTCTGGACATTCCGGAAACCGCCGGGTGGAATATGCCGTTCAAAATGACAAGCGATGCCCGGTCGACGGTGTCCTGAATAAATGTCTGCAATTGACGCGCCACACGAAACGAACGGTAGGCACCGGAGTTGTGGAAGCACTCCACGTCATACCCGGCGGCGGATCTGAACGACACCCGTTCGTCTCCTTCGCACAGGACCGATACCTGCGCACCGCAAGCCGCCAATCCTGACGCCAATCCGTGCACAGCTTTCGAGGTGCCGACCCGTAACGGTCCTGCATCGCTGGGAAAATGTTTCAGGTAAAGATAGAAGTTCATCCGAAATCCTTAAGACGCCATGCTGCGGTTGCCCAATTGCTGCAACCGGTCCAAAAGTTCCCGTCTCGTACTCCAGCATTGCGACTGGTCCATACGCTGCCATTGCTGATCGAGCGAATTGCGAGCGGCAATTTTCGCAATCAGATCCATTTCGCCGGCATCCGGGATTTGTAGAAAAAACTCATCCAGTCCTACGCTCGCAAAGAAACTGCCGATTTTTGGCGATGGAGAAAATCCCAGGACCGGACGCCCGCGAGCCAACGATACGATCGCGGCGTGCAGACGGGTTGCGATAACGATCTCGCTTTCGTCCAGCACAGCATGCAGTTCCTCCAAGCTGGTCGGCGTGACCGCAACCGTGCCGAATGCCGTCAGACACTCGTGAACGCGAGCAAGTGGCGCATCATCTTGTGGAGTACCCGTCGTAAACAGCACGATCTCCGGTTTGCGCTCGGTTTCCAGCAAAAATCGACGCGCAATTGCCACCAGGGCCTCTTCATAGCGTTTTTGGTGGTGGTCCCACGGCGCCGGAATCTGGGACACGTTGATGCCCAGCACGAAACGCCTGGCCGCGGCCGGACTCCGGACACTGGGCCGAGACGGCAAGGCGAAGTCTCCGAACACCGGCACCTGTCTGCCGGTCGCGCTGGCGAGGCGTTTCGCAGTGGCTACGTCACGCACGGCGATTGCGTCACAGCTTTCCAGGAACTCGAGGATCATCTGCTGCCCGCGCGGCGTCCATTCGCCGTCCACGCTGCAACCGAGACACCACATCGGTTTGCGCAGCGCCTGCACGGCTCGGGCGATCGCCACCAACGACTGCGGGAAATGGAGATTTCGGTCACAGAGCAAGGCGCCTCCGCCGACGCACACCAGATCCGCCTGCGCCAGCCGCGGCATCAGCCGACGCACCAGCCATTCCTGGCGCAAGCCACGCACCGAACGCTTCAACAATTGAAAGGCAACATGGTTGCCGGAGCGCGACCCGAGTGCGGGCCGGTTCGGCGCGACGCCGACACTTGACGACGGCTGCGAAGTCGGAAACTCGAATGGCCGCAGGGCGCCGCATCGATAGGCGTCGACGATCGTACCCGGAGCGGAAAAAAATTCCGCTACTCCGTGGTAAATCGCCCAGTCACCGAGGTTGGTCTCGCCCCATTCACCGAACACTGCGATCCGCAGTCTCCGCGCTGGTGCTGCATTTTCTTGATGGGCGCTCATTACTGCATCTCCATTTGCCCACCATCAGCAGGCAGTCGTGTGGCGTTGCGCCTATATATTCCGTAACTGGTACCGAGCAACGTGATTGCGATCACCAGGGAGGACAGTGCGACACCGAGTATTCCGAAATGCAGAATCAGCGCGACGCCGACGCTAGCCAGCAACAGGACCGGAATCACACTGACGAAAAACATCTGACGTGCACCACCCATGGCAATCACTGCCACGTCCATCGGAAACCGCAGAAATGCCAATACCTGGGCGGTGGCCGCTGCCGCCAACACCAAGCCGAGTCCCTGGCCGGAAAGCTTCTGTCCGTAGGCGAAGCCAAGGATTCGATCCGGCCACAGCACCAGAATCAACAGCGCCGGCAGCAGCGACACGCCCAGAAAGGCGGAGATGCGTATCACCCAATGGGCCAGGCCGGATACGCCGTTGCCATGGAAAACCCGGTTTGCACGCGGCGGAAGGTAGTTGAGAGCTGCTTGACGCAGCGGATTGATCACGTTGACCAGATGTATGGTGGCGCGATAGGTGCCGAGGGCAACTGGACCCAACAACAACGCAACCACCCAGGCGTGCCCGTTGGTGCCCAACCAAGTTACGGCGTTACGGCCTAGAAGCCAGCGTCCGATCTCCCATACGTCGTGCCCGATGCGACGGCGCTCAGCAACTGTGCTGTGCCAACCGGCCGGCCCGAACGTGCGGCGCAATTGGAACACGCCGAACAGCGCCGCTATCAGAGAAGAACCGCCCAGCACCGCGAGCGCCTGTTCGGTCAGCGGACCGCCGGAACCGGATTGGGTCACGAGCCAAACCACCGCTACCAATTGCAGGCCATAGCACACCACGTCGTTGACCAACGCGGCCGCCACCTCGCTCCTGGCATACAGTGCGCGGCGCACAAACTCCTGGCCCAGCCACGGAACCAGGGTGACGCCGATCACGAGGCCGACCGACGCCGCCCGAAACAGGCCCAATGACCAAGCGACCGCTCCGGCCACTATTGAAACGCCGAGAACGCAGATCAGCAGCACCACGTGAGCGCGCGTCAGGGCGCCGAGAAATTGTTTATACCGTGGTAGGTCGAGGCGGCTGCCGAGTACGTTTTGCGGTTCGACCAACAGCGCGTTGTGCAGACTGGTCAGTAGCAGCAACGTTGTCTGTCCGAGAACGAACAGCCCGAACTCCTCCAGCGCCATGGACCTGGCCAGTAGATATATGGTCAGGAAATTGCTGGCGCTGACCGCGGCCTGGTCGGCGAGCGCCATGCCAGCCCCCCTGCGCGAGCGGATCGCACCGGCCCCGCGCGCCATCAACCCGGTCATGGTCGCGGCGCCCACTGCTCTCACCCGCGTGCCCGCCGACCCGTACGGGATACCGCGTGCAGGAGAAAGTCCTGATAGGTCGATTCCAGGCCCGCACGCAAACCGATTTGTGCGCGCCATCCAGCCTCGGACAATTTGGAAACGTCCAACAACTTGCGCGGCGTTCCATCGGGCATGTCGAGGTCGAATTCCAACGCGCCCGAGTAGCCCACCACGTCGCAAATAAGTTCCGCCAATTCGCTGATGCGCAAATCCTCTCCGACGCCGACGTTGTACAGTGCCTGATCCAGGTCATTCTCCATAATGAACACGCACGCGTCCGCCAGATCGTCCACGTGCAGAAATTCCCGGCGAGGTTTTCCGGTACCCCAGACTTTCATGCTTCGCGCCCCCGCCTCTTTGGCTTCATGGGCCTTGCGCATGAGAGCTGGAATCACATGACTGCTGGCGAGGTCGTAGTTGTCATTGGCGCCATACAGATTGGTGGGCATAGCACTGATGTAGCGGCGACCGTGTTGACGATTGTATGCTTCGCACAACTTGATACCCGCGATTTTGGCCACCGCGTATGCTTCGTTGGTTTTCTCCAACGGACCGCTCAAAAGATAACTTTCTTTGATCGGCTGCGGACATTCGCGCGGGTAGATGCAACTCGACCCCAGAAACAGCAATCGCTCCACGCCGGCTTCGTGCGCCGCCTGCAACAGATTGGTTTGCAGCGCCAAGTTGTCGTACAAAAACTCGGCCGGCCGGGTGCTGTTGGCGAGAATGCCTCCGACTCGGGCCGCAGCGATGAACACATATGCCGGCTTGACTTGCGACACGAACCGCCGCACATCGCCCTGATTGCGCAGATCCAGTTCATCTCGCGTGCGGATAATCAGATTGCGGTAACCACCAGCTTTCAACCTGCGAATTATGGCCGAACCCACCATGCCGCGGTGGCCCGCCACAAAGATCGGATCGTCGCTCGAAATAGGCCTATTCATGGTAGTTCAAGACCTTGAAACCATTTTCCTGGACCAGGCAATCCCGCCGCGCTACCGCGAAATCCTCCCGTATCATTTCCGATACCAGTTGCGCGAATGGAATCTTCGGAGTCCATCCGAGCCGTTCACGCGCTTTGGTCGCATCGCCGAGCAGGGTTTCCACCTCGGTGGGCCGGAAATACCGTGGATCGACCCTCACCACAACGTTGCCCGGCCTCAAGGAAGGTGCGTAGCGCGGTTCGGCTTTGGTCACCACCGCGACTTCATCGACCCCTTGGCCGCGCCATTCCAACGCCACACCGAGGCTTGCCGCCGCTTTGTCCACAAACTCGCGGACGCTGTACTGATGCCCGGTGGCGATCACGAAGTCGTCTGGCTTCTCCTGCTGTAGCATCAGCCACTGCATTTCGACGTAGTCTTTGGCGTGCCCCCAGTCCCGCTTCGCATCCATATTCCCGAGATAAAGGCAATCCTGCAGCCCGAGTACGATCCGCGCTATACCGCGCGTGATCTTACGAGTCACGAACGTTTCGCCGCGCACCGGCGACTCGTGATTGAATAAAATACCGTTACACGCATACATGCCGTACGCCTCGCGGTAGTTCACTGTGATCCAGTAAGCGTAGAGTTTGGCCGCCGCATAGGGACTGCGCGGATAGAATGGCGTGGTCTCCCGTTGCGGGGTCTCCATGACTTTTCCGAACAGCTCCGAGGTCGACGCCTGATAGAACTTGGTGGTCTTTTCGAGGCCCAGAATCCGCATTGCTTCCAGCAACCGTAAGGTGCCGAGCGCGTCTGAATTCGCCGTGTACTCCGGCTCTTCGAACGACACCGCCACATGACTCTGCGCCGCCAGATTATAAATCTCATCCGGCTGCACCTGCTGCACGACACGTACCAAGCTACTGGTATCTGTCAGATCGCCGTAATGAAGAATAAACCGGCGCTGTTTGACGGACGGATCCTGATACAAGTGATCGATGCGGTCGGTATTGAATAGCGACGCCCTTCGCTTGATCCCGTGAACCTCGTATCCCTTTTGCAGCAGCAGTTCGGCGAGGTACGCGCCGTCCTGACCGGTGATGCCGGTTATCAGTGCTTTTTTCATTAGTCGCCGCTCCTTGCCGCGCAGTTCGTCCAGAAAACAATTTGCTTACAGATTCATCACCGCACCCACGACCTGGGCGCCATAATCCCGCACCGCACCGCAGAACTGATCCAGTTCATCCAGGCGGTCTTGATGTGTCTTTACCACCACCAGGGCGTTCCCACAGCGCGCGGCGATTATGCGAGCATCGGCTCGCCGACCAGCGGCCGGGGTATCCAGCAACACGACGTCGTAGTCCCGCCGCACTTCGTCCAGCAACACTCGAAACTCGGTCCTCCCGAGCAGCTCCAAAGGGTTCGGCGGAACCGGGCCGGCGGGCATTACGCTTAGATTCCCGAAATGCGCAATTGGCTGGATGGTTTCGGTCCAATGCCGTCCGGCGAGGACGGTCGACAGGCCAGCGCCGCTATCAAGCTGAAAATATTCCTGTTGCGACGGGCTTCGGAGATCTGCGTCGATCAACAGGGTTCGCTCGCCCAATTGAGCAAATGCCACAGCCAGATTCGCCGAGAGAAAGCTTCTGCCGACCCCGGGGCTTGCGCTCACGAGCGCGAGCGTGTCGTGATCGTGATCCAACCAGCGATTCAACAGCTCGGAGCGCAGCTCACGCACTGCTTCGGCCGTTTCCGATTCCGGATCACTGGCTACCACCAACTGGTCGACACGACCTCGACCACCGTGGGGGAACGTCGGATAGTCGAACTGCACCGCCAACGCATATCGAACATCGTCATGGGTGATGAGCTTCAAACGCACCGCAGCTTCGCCGAAGCGGATTTTTCGCTTTCGATGCAGGGAAAACACTTTCTCCACGTCTTGCGACCGAAGTTTTCCCGCATCGATCAGGATCTGGCCGATGTTGCGGTCGGCAATCAGGTTCGGACTCGGAATCGAGTCTCGGACGAGCCCGTCCCCCAGCTGGCGATCGCCGATCATGCGTACGATGCTCGACTCGTCGGTTTCGTCCCTGTACATACGTGTCATGTGCGCGGCTCCGTTTAACGTACTGCCATCATAGAATTACCGCTGGCAAGGCGGGCCTGTCGCCCACGCTTGCGTCGCCGCGATCCGTTCCCGATCACAGCAAGCACCGGCACACCCAGGCCGCTTTGCACATCGTCCGCGCTACGCACAGTGCGCTCGCGTACTTCGCGCCAAAGTGCAATGCCGGTTCCAACCGCCAGACCGAGTATCACCCCAAGCGCTACATTGCGGGTCGCGTTCGGTCCAGAGGGGCTCGCCGGTGCGACCGCTGAATTCACCAGCGAAACGTTGCTCTGCGTGCTATGGCTTTCCATGCGCACGGCCGAGACTTTCTGAAGCGCGTTGTCATAAACATGCTGTGCGTTTTCGACCCTTGCCTTGAGTACCTGCACGTGATCGCGTTTGGCCCGTAGATCGAGCAGCTTGCGCTTTTGCTCGGCAACGGCCTTCTGCAGCGATTTTTCGCGTTGCTCGACCGCGGCGACGTTGGCGCTGACGCTGCTGGATACCGTGTTGATTTCATGCGACAGGCGTTTTTTGAGGCTCGCGAGTTCCGCAACGGCTTGCTTGTACGCCGGGTAATTCGGCCCGACCTGCCCGGACAGTTCGTTGAGTTTTGACTGCTGCTCGGCAATTTGTTGTTTCAGGTGCAACACCATCGGGTTCGACAGCATGTCCGGGATCAGGCCGGCGCTGCCACCACTGGCCGCGAACCGCGCGGCCTGCTGTTTCTTCGACTTCAAGTCGTAGGCCTCGCCCTGAACCTGCGTGAGCTGCGACGACAAATCCATCAACTTCGCCTGTTCCGTATCCAGTCGCTCGTCGGTGGCAACGATGCCCTGCTCGCGCTGGTAATCGGACAATTCCGCCTGAGCCTGCTCGAGGTTCCTTCCCAGCGACTGCACCTGATCGTCAAACCAGACCGCGTTCTCCTTGGCCGGATCAACGCTCAATGCCACCGATGTATCGAGGTATGCCTTCGCGAATGCATTTACGACTTGTTTCGATACTTGAGGGTCCGCCGAAGTGAAGCTGATATTGATGATGCTGCTGTTACTGCCGTTACTCGTATGAATCTGGCGTCGCAGGCGATCGGCCCAGATCTGTTCCTGAACCTCACGCGCGCCAGGTTCGGCGTGCTCGTCCCGCGCGGAGAATATGTTGCGTAGTCGGGCGAACATCTTATGCAGCGGGGCGCCTGGGCCAGCAAGGGCCGCGTCGTATCGGGTTCGCCGTTGCTTCCGGTCCAGCAGGTGGAGATCCCGTACGGCCTTGACGGCGACCGCCTGGCTGGTTACCAAGTCCATCTGCGTAGCGACGTAACCTCCATACAATGGCGCCGGAACACCCGCGTCGGGGGCGGTCGCCGCCTGTCGATAGCCGACCATCAGACTGGCATCCGCTTGGTATTGCGGCGGAAGCAACGCGGTCACGACGACCGCAGCCCCCAGGCCCAACAAAGCCGCAATCGCGATGATTCGCCGCCTTGCGCGCAGGATTGCCATCAATTGTTGGAAGCTCATTTCGACAACGCCACTTTAATTCCAGCCCCAAGCCGGATCAGAAGATGCTTTCTTTTACGTACACCACGTCACCTGCCTTGACCGCGCTGGTCAGGTCGGCGCTCAGTGTCTGCACTTTGCCGTGATCGTTTGCACGATTGATCCGTAGTCCCCGTTCCGTGCCGCGCACAGTCAATCCGCCACCGACCGAAAGCGCCTGCTGGACCGTAAGACCCGGTTCCAACGGATACGCACCTGGCTTTCGTACTTCGCCATAGATGTAGAAAACCGGGGCCGCAGGGACATACAGGATGTCGTTCGGAGCAAGCTGAGGGTCCTTGGGTTGTCCAGCGGAGCTGAACAGGTTGTCGAGGTTGACGCGATAGCGTTTCAACTCGCCGGACGGTTGCCGACGCAGCAGCATCACCTGATCGCCGCCTTTTTCCGTCACGCCACCGGCCTCGGCAAGCATATCGGTGAGACTGCCGTTTCCGACGATTGCGTATTTTCCAGGCTTTTTCACCTCCCCCAACACGGCAACTTGCTGACTGCGTTGCTCGGTCACGAGAATGTTGACCTCCGGGTTGGGAATGTATTTACCGCGGTCGAGCGCGTGTGCGATTCGGTCTTCGGCCTGGGATTTGGTCAGGCCCTGCACTTTCACTTCTCCGATCAACGGGAAATTGATCGTGCCCTTTTCCGATATCTGGGCCTCGGTCGCGAGGTCCGGATGGTTGTAGACATTGATCTTCACCGTATCTCCGGGACCGAGCGTGGACACCGATTGTGTTCCGGCCATCGACGCCGCGGCGAAGGAGAACAAGAGCATGGTGATGAGTTTTTTGAACATGATTAGAATTCCCTTTCCGTTTTTCTGACTCTGTATCCGTGAAGCCGTTGCGATCAGTAGGCACTTCGGCCGAAAAACCCGCCTACGGCGGTTCTAATCACAATCCACGCGTCCATCCACAATGACCAATTGCGCAGGTAATCGAGGTCGTAGTGGACCCGTGCCTTCATCTTGTCCACATCATCGGTTTCGCCCCGCAGTCCGTTGACCTGTGCCCAACCTGTGATCCCGGGTTTGACCTTGTGACGCAGCATGTATCCGGGGATGAGCCGGCGGTATAATTCGTTGTGTGCGATTGCGTGCGGCCTGGGGCCGACAACGCTCATGCCACCTTGAAGTACATTGAAGAACTGCGGAAGTTCGTCCAACGAAGTGGCGCGCATGAAGCGGCCAATGGGGGTAACGCGAGTATCGTGACGACGCGCTTGCTCGATCCGATCTCCGTCCTCGCATACGGTCATGGTGCGAAACTTGTATACGACGATTTCGTGGCCGTCGATCCCGTATCGACGCTGTCGAAACAGTACGGGACCCGGCGAACTCAGTTTGACGGACGCAGCAAGAAGCAACAGCAGCGGCCAGATCATGGCGATAACGACGCCTGAAAACAGCACGTCGCTGACCCGCTTGATCAGCGAATTGATGCCTCGGAAAGGCGTTTCCCGGATTGCGATCGCCGGTATGCCGTCAATATCGTCGATGTAATTCTGGATTGGCTGGAAGGCGTTGAGATCGGGCACGAAGTATACCGAGGCCGTGGTATCCTCCAAGTCCGCCAATAACTGCATCACCCGGGTTTGGGCCAGGGTCGGTAGCGCGATATAAATGGAGTCCACGTTCCTCGAGCGCACGAACGCAGGCAAATCCTCAAGCCGCCCAAGAAGCTTGTCGGAAAATACATCCGCGATACGGCAATGCTCCCGGTCATCGAAAAATCCCACCACCGGGCCGCGTAACGGATCTGATTCGATACGACGGGCCAACTCGTAGGCGATCCGGTTTGCGCCGACGATTACCTTGGCACGTTCCGAACGTGCCGCACTCACTGCTTTCCGCAGCAAACCGCCGACGAGTTCCTGCATCAGAAGCAGTGCGAACGGAGTGACCACAAACCAGGTCAGCAATACCTTTCTGGAGTACAGCGTCGATGTCTTGGTGGCGAATCCGATGAACAGTACGATCCCCATCAGCTTGAGCCACTGGAATAGCAAACGGCGCTTCGGGTAGGAGATCAGCAAACCGGACTGAACCTTGGTCAACGGAAACTCAGTGACGACATAGAGGCTGAGGACGAACGTAAACCCTGCAAGCGATAGATTCAGGATGGAAAGGTAGCGCTCAAACGAAAACGCACATACCAGTAACGTCGAGGCGATCACCGTCGGACTCAGCAGCCGTTGAACCAGCGCAACCCAAGGCACGTCGTGCAGACTGCCAGTATCGAGGCGTCCAGCCGCCATCGGCGCGACACCGGCCGGCAGATAACCTGCGGATCTAACTCCCGGAGGGAACATCCGTTGTTGTCCCGTACTTGCCATCAGAGGACTGCGTTCCTTTTTTGCACCCATTACACCTGCCGACCGAAACAACGATCCGCATCCAAAATGAACAGTGATTGTTTCGGCAACAGTTCTTTGCGCGTTTGCACGAGCCCCGACTCATTTCCGGACTCATTGGTCCGTAAGATTTGTTGGTCATTCGCATACACGCCACGTCGGCGCGTCCCTTCGCATTGAGCAATCACCGTGCCATCGTAGTTTTTCGGCGAGTTTTGAGTGACTTAGGTACAAGACAGGAATTGGCGCAGGCTCAGATCGTCGTCCATCAACAACGCCTGGCTGCGTTGTTACAACTAAGTGACTGATCTCACGGTTACTACCGGTGTCCCGAGGGGGCAACGACAACATATGGCGACACGTGTAGCGAAACGTGTCGCGGCAGCTAAGGTCGTGGTGCCGAAACGCCCCAGCAAGGCTGCTGGTAACTCGAACGCGCGCGCAACCAGCGCGGGCCGTTCATCATGATTGGCTGCGTCTAGCCGACTAGCGCGCGAACGCTAGCGCTCGGTGGGATCCCGACGAAGGGTTATTCGATGTGGAGGGCTGTTGCCGCGATCCGCGGGATTTCGATCCGGCGATAAGAGGTTCCCGCGGACTGGAGATCATTCCGGGGAGCTTGAAAAATATTGCCAGCGTCCAACCTGAGCCGCCGACATCCTTGTCAGCGGATCAGGCAGACCGCTCCGGGAACGGTAGTTCCGCGGAGCGTCCACTTACTGCTCTTACATGTGGCCGGGTGCCGCTCCACTGGCTCCCGGATTCGTGCGGATGCCAGGCGGGGTCGAATCCATGCCGGCGCCAGGCGCTGCGCCCGGTTCGGGCATGGTGCCACTCGCGCCAGGGCGGCCGATGCCGTTAGGCTGGCCGGCGGGTGCCGCCGCGTTTGGCACCTTGCTTTCGAATGCAGAGAACTCGGACTGATCCACCCTGCCATTGCCGTCAGCGTCGAGTTGGCTCCACTGCCCCGACAATCGACCATTGGCTTGCGCCTCACTACGGCTCAGTTGGCCGTCATGATTGGCGTCCAACTGACTGAAGCCTTCGCTTCCGGTGGTTGCGTTCGCAGAGGCCCCGACTTGCGCGCTGGTATCGGCACCCAGTTCGGCGGCGAAAGCGCTGGTCGACATGGCGGCTGCGGCGATTGCAGCGATCAAAAGATTCCGTTTCATAGTCTGTCTCCTTTCAGTTTCCGACTCTATGGTCGACGCTCATATATGCACCACGCATGCCAGTTGCCAGCCGCTGCCGCGGCGGTCTCACAAACTGCAAGGGGGCGACATGCCCCATAGTGCCGCGCGTATAGCACCACCTGCATAGATTTTCGCGCGATATCCCCCGGCTCCGACACTGAACTTCGTGCCGCACACATCCAGTCATTGCGCTTGTCGCCTTTGGGAGTCGCGTGGATTACGGCTTGGGCGGCGTGCAGTACTCGAAACGCGCGCATCACCAACCGCGCGAGGGATATAGGACAGAAGCCCGAAGGCAAACAACGGCCGCTTGAATAACGACCACCCGGATCCGCCCGCGCAATCAATGGTTGTCCGTACCGGGAAATCGATAGAGCGAAACTACTTGCTCTTAACATCCGAATCGATGCATGCATTGAGGTTCTTTTCGATTTCGCTTGCAAACAGATCCGTCGCCCGTTGGTCGGCGGCTTGCTGATCGATTATCTGCAGTCGGGTCTCCAGATCCTGCCCGGCCGGCTGTACCGCGAGTGAGCCCGCCGCATAGTTCAGTACGTAGCTTCCGCTCTTTGTGTTGACGATACCTTTTAGGCGGACAACCGACAGCGTCTCAATCCAGCGTCGCAACGCGTCCATATCGAAAGTCGTCGCGGCGGAAAAACGCCAATTCATAGACTGCCAGCGCCC
Organism: uncultured Gammaproteobacteria bacterium; assembly: GCA_963762165.1. GTDB lineage: Bacteria > Pseudomonadota > Gammaproteobacteria > JASBUN01 > JASBUN01 > CAVXJN01. The sequence continues at coordinate 1,608,521 of CAVXJN010000003.1, read as the reverse complement.
GGATTGTACCGCTGATGCGGCAGCCGTGAAGTCGTCCTTACGATCGCTGTGATCGTACTCGAGCCATTGCAATTGCATCTTGCCGCGAGTGGTCGATGCAATCAGAGCCTTCGGTGTGGCGAATCGGTCCGACAGCGCTTGAAAGGCCGACAAAGCCGGCGCGGAAGCCAAATCGATCTTATTCGCCACCAGAACGTCGGCGAGCGCGAGTTGCTGCAGGAACAGATCATTGGTTACGCATGCAGCATTGAGCAACTGTTCCGGATCGACCAAGGCAATGATCGCTTTCAGATCGAGCACGCCGCGGAAGCCGTCGCCTCGCAGCGTATCGAGTACGCCGGACGGATGGCCGATACCGCTGGTTTCGATCAACAGCCGATCCGGAAGTGTTTCCCGCAGAAGGCGATTCACGGCTACTTGCAGAGGCACACCTTGGGCGCAACACATGCAACCGCCGGGAATTTCTTTCACCGCAATTCCCTGGCTTTGGTATATCGCACCGTCGATGCCCACTTCGCCGAATTCATTTACCAATACAGACCACGACTCACCGGCGGGCTTCTGCCGAATCCAATCGAGTACCGCGGTGGTCTTCCCTACACCGAGAAAACCGAATATCAAGTTGGTTGGAATGTCTTTAATAATGCGCATCGATGTTGCAATTCGCGGCGGCGCAATACGGGATCGGAGACGACACGACCTTGAGTGGTCCGCGGTTCCGAGGAAGGGCGCGGCTTCCATGAAGGCACGATCATAGACTGCAGAACAGCGTAGATACAAGCTATGACTTCGTCTGTTCGCTTGCTACCACGCGGTGCTACGGTATTGAGGAACATGTGCGCTGTCTGCGGCCCAGGCCGCCGCGCGCCATGTTCGCGCACCACTTCTCCGGAAAACGCTCCGCGCACGCCGCCCCTCCTCTATGACCGGTTCGAACGCGGTGTCAGCCGAGCCGCCGCCAATACCACGGCAGCATTCCGTACAGAACGCTCGTGTCCCCGCTGGGCCGAAGTCGAGTCTCTACCGTGCGGCCGAAGCCGGGCGCCCGGAACTTACGGCCGATACCGCGGTCCATACGTCGTATACGGGGCAATCTGCACGGTCGGCGAGGCGGGAGGCCAGATGCACATTCAAAACCGGTACGACTCGAGTACGCCTCGAAATCCCAGCGCGGACGAGACCTTGCTCGTCGACGACGACGCGCTCAAGGAACTGCGCCGCAAGATGCTTTCATTCGCGACCCTGCAACTGTCTGATGCGTGTCTCGCCGAAGATGTCGTACAAGAGACGTTCGTCGGCGCCCTCCGAAATGCAGGTTCGTTTCGCGGCCGCGCAGCGCTGAAAACATGGATATTTGCAATCCTTAAAAACAAGATTGCCGACCAATTGCGCCAGTATTCACGACTGTCCCGTGACAGAGGCGCCGCGCGTGACGAGGAAGACCTCGACAATGCCCCGCCATTGTTCGACAGCCGGGGCTGCTGGCTTGCTGGCGAGCGTCCGCGGGGTTGGGGCGATCCAGAGGAAGCAATACGTGAACAGCAATTTTGGCGGGTCTTTGAGATGTGCCTGGAAAATTTACCCCCCAATCATGCGCGCGTGTTCATGATGCGTGAATTCGTCGGACTGGATAACCAAGAGATCTGCTCGGCCGTTGAAATCACGGTTGGAAACCTGAACGTCATGATGCATCGCTCACGCATATGCTTGCGCCGGTGCCTGGAGCAACAGTGGATCGTCGAAGCCGAGTCCACATGCTGAACTGTCCTGATACCGCGAAATTGATTTCCCAAGCACAAGATCCGAACCTACCTCGTTCCTAGGTGCGTCCCACTAAAGCTACGTCTGCTCATGCGCCCCGCTTGCGGTGTTGTGGCCGCGCGGCTGAAAAGCTTTCAAAGTCCTGAACGCACTGTATTCCGCGCAGCAGTTACGTGCGCCCTTGCGCCTTCTGCGGATTCATTACGCTTGAGACCGGTATCGCGACGCAAGCCAATGATCCAGCGACAGCCAGCCGCCGCCTTTTGCCACAAGAAACAGCAATACCGTCGCCCAGACCCCATGGGTAGGATAGGCATCCGGATAGACGAAGATTTGGATCACGGCGGTCATGGTCAACAAGGCAAACGCGGAAAATCGTGTCGCCAGACCAAGCAGAAGGAAGACCGGGAACACATGTTCTGCAAACGCCGCCAACGTTGCGGCAAGTTCCGGCGAAACCAACGGCAGGCCGTACTCGTACTTGAACAGCTCCACCGCAGAACTGGACAAATGCGGCCAACCGAACTGGAACTGACCATTCAGCACATCAACGGCAAGGCCCTCGATTTTGGTCTGGCCCGACTTCCAGAATATAGCAGCTATGGAGAATCGTCCGAGCGCAGCAATCAATGAATCTGGTATAGATGCGAACATCAAATTCAGACGTCCGATCACACCCTGGCCCCGTTTGCGCCCAACTGTGAGTGTGGCGGTGTCATTAGCTGTATTCATGGTCTCGTGTTCCCGGTTGGAATGAGAGAGGTAATGGCATGGTGACGAAACAGCAGGGCCAAACTTTCGGCAGGATCGAATCCCGTGCAACGAGTTCGCGCTGCATCCGCCGCCGCCCCGATGGGCACACCACGCATAAGCGCACTGACGAAGCGAGCGTCCCCCGGATTCAGTTGAACGACCTCCACGTCGAAGTGCACTCGTATAACCAATGCCGTTTCTTCGACATAGGCGTCGACAACCTCACGGGCATCATCACTTTGATGGGCCGCCCAGATGGATACCACCGCGAAAGGCGATTGCAGCAGCCGCGCAGAAGGTGGGAACTCGAGCACCCAGTCTTCGGTCTGCGCAGCGCCCCTTTGAGCTTGCGCCACGGCCCCAGCTGCGAGTGGCGCAACGTCTGCGGCGTGATACGCTTCCAGCCGCATCAGTTCCAGGCGGGCCACATCCGCCAGGTAGGGCACAGAGTCAGCCGGCGGAAACGATTCGACAAACTCCGGGAACGATTTCCCGTACATTGCAAGCATCGGAGCCCTGGGCGGCTCTGCAAGAACAAAAAGCCGGGTCATCGCGCGAAAGAACGCTTCTCCGACCAGCTGTTGTGTGACCGGAAATGTGTCCGCCAGCGCGTCAATGAGGGACCCCACCACATTATTGCGGTGCACCGCAAAGCGCATTTCAGGGTCCGAGTCATTCCACGTAACAAGCCCTCCCGGCGCCGGCCGCTCCGGATCAAGCAAGGCCCTGGCAAAGTCGGCTTGACTAATCAACTGCCCGACCCCCAGATCTGCGCAGGTGAGCCCTGAGCACGATGTCGGCGCGTTCAGCTTCCGTGAGCAACTCCCGCAGCGGCGGGATATTTCCGTCGCGTTCGATCAGCGTCGCCACGGGTCCTGCGGAGTCTATCGCGAACGCGTACAGGTCCCACACCTCCGGCGCGATCGCATCATCATGACTGTCGATCAATAACGAATCGCCGCTTGCATCATTGCTGCAGGAAAACCCAGCCAGATGTACCTCTTCCACGGCGTCGAGCGGTAGATCCCGCAGGCTCGTATACGGGTCGCGATGGTGATTTACGCTGGATACATATACGTTGCTGACGTCGAGTAACAAACCGCAGCCGGTATTCCGTACGACCTGATTCATAAAGTCGGATTCCGCCATATCCGACTCCGCGAACTCGACATAGGTCGCAGGATTCTCCAGCAATATTCGACGCTTCAACTGACACTGCACTTCATCGACGTGCTCGCACACCCGTTGCAATGTAATGTGGTTGTAAGCGATCGGCAGCAAGTCGTTTAAGAATGCGGAGCCGTGGCCGGTCCAGGCGAGGTGCTCGGAAAATACTTGCGGTTCATAGCGATTCAATAGAGCCACGAGTCGGTCCAGATGGACTCGGTCGGGGCGTTTCTCACCCCCGATCGACAGCCCGACACCATGCATGGACAGTGCATAATGCTCGCGAATGCGGCTTAGAAAATGGCGATATGGACCGCCGGCGACCATGTAGTTTTCGGCATGGACCTCGAAAAAGCCAAGATTCGGTCGCGTCGTGATGACGTCGCGAAAATGTTCGGCTTTCAATCCGACGCCGGCACGCGCGGGCAAACCGCCGGTCTGCCCGCGCGCCGCACCACCGGTCTTTTCCATCGAGTGCATGTCCGAAGCTGAAGTTGCGCCTGGACGCACGGTTCGCATCTCAGGAGCGCTTGGCCTTGAACGGCTCCATTTGGCCGTGGCCCGTCGGCGACGTCGGTGACGGAATCTCCGTACACGTGCCGGCCGGAACCAACTTCCATGCATTACCTTGATAGTCGACTTTCGAAGTGCCTGCGCAGGTGGTCCCGGGTCCCGCCTTGCAGTCGTTTTGGCCTTTTAGCGCTACGCCGTAGCACTTCTCTTTTGCCTGTTCGGCAGCAGAAGCCGGCAAAGCGGCAAGTGTCATGGCCGCACTCATGGCCAGCACAAGTGCAGTCGCGTTGTATCTCGTCATCGGTATCTCCTTATCCGTCATTGACTTAGGTTCCCGTCGACCTGGAGAGCGTCGCGGTCCCCGCTTGGTTTTCGTGAAACTTCTGCGTCTACAGGTGATTGGTCGTTAGCCGGCCCGAATCCTTACAACAATTATTTCAAGAGCGGGCGATCCTCGACCCGGTGGGCGACGGAAAGTTGCATCGACTCGTGGACACAATCGCGGGACTTGCCTCCTTGTACCGGAAGGTGTGAAGCGGCTGGTGACTTACACGCGCAGCTGGTTCATCCATAAGCAACGCTTTACCCGCAGAAACCCAAAACATACCCGCAACCGCACAGAAACCACTAACATCTTCTCCACGGAGGCTTCGGCTTACTTTATTCGGAACGAAACATTAAAGATGAATATCAAACCCGCCACGCCGGCATGGCGCAAAGAAGTGCGATCCAGAGCCATCCAGCTACGAACCGCGATTCCGACGGATCGAAAACGGGAAATGGACAATCGCATCAATCGACAATTGGAAAGCGTACTGTTAGACGTATTGTCGGATTGTGTTGTTGGATTCTGCTGGCCACACAAGTGCGAGTTCGATCAACGCTTCTTAGCCCACAAATTGCGCGCCGGTGGCGCCCTTACAGCCCTGCCGATCGTCGCACAAAAGGCACATCCACTGGTGTTTCGTTCCTGGTGGCCCGGCGCGGCCATGACTCGGGGTGTCTTCGACATACCGATACCGGTAGACACACCGCAGGTCGAGCCGGACGTGGTGTTTCCTCCACTGAATGCATTCGATCACGGCGGCTTCCGTCTCGGATATGGAGGAGGGTACTTCGATCGCACCCTGGCATCGATCGCTCCTCAACCAGTGGCCATCGGCATTGGTTACGAACAACAGGTGGTGGACACCATTTATCCGACTGAATACGACGTCGCGATGGATTTCATTGTCACGGAAGCGCACTTATATCAGCGCTTGGAAGGCAAAATCACTTCGGTTTCCGCTCAGCACTGCAGCGAGCAAGTTCGGCAACTCCTGCTACAACGAAAACTGCCGCGGGCGCAGCTCGATCGCGCAAACACTGTGCGTAAATCCACCAATTAAAATTTGCAATATCGTTGCGTTGCGTTCAGACCAAGCGTAAGCGCCGTGGCGCGTTGACTTTTTCGCAATGGCTAATGCCACCGATTGATCGAACCGATAACAAACGATCACGGTCGCTAATCCCGGCCGACCATCTATCCGCGGCTTGATCAACATTGGGATATACACTACACAAAACATCGCGAATCCGGCGATCCACAGAACCTGGGAAACGGCGATCCACAGCGTGTAGTGCGAGTCCACCACGGCTGGCAACAGTACCCGGAATATCGCGCCTGCGATGAGCAGCGCAAATACCGGACTCACCAGCGCGGGCGGACGGGCCACATCACGGCCGGTATGGCCCAACGCTACTCGTGACATCATACCGATGGTCATCAAACCGATACCGCCGAATGCGAATGCATGCACAGCGAGCTGAGGCGCAACCGACTGCCAAATCGACAGTGCCTTCAACAGAAAACCGATCGCCAGGGACCCGTAGGCAACGTAGAGCGACCACAACAAAGGCACCTTCCAGATCCCCGGCGTATACCAGTCACGCAGACGCCACAGATGGATCGCGAATAGCGCGGCCGAGAGCCATGCGACCAGATTCGACTGTTGCGTGAATATATCGAGAACGGCCCAGGCCGTGAACAGCACCAGACTGCTGACGTCCAGCCAGAGCCGATTGCGCGCCGAAAATTGTTCCGCCACACCCCGCTCGATGAAGAACGGAATCACACGCCGCGCCATTACGAAAATCAGCGCCAGAATGAGGTACAGACCCAAATAGAGACCCCAGCGAACGCCCTGCTCCGCATAGCCGAGCAGACCTGCATAAAACAATCCATTGGCAAAAAGCATGAAAAGCAGCTTGGAAACGATGCCGAGTTGTTTCCACTGCCTGACCTTGATCACCGGCAGACTCACACCGACAATCAGACCGATCATGAACAAAAGATCCGCGCCAGCCGCCAGCAGCAGCGCCCTCTCCATTGGTAGAAAAAAGGCGATCCGGCCGACGAGCCACAGTAGCAGCAGCATGGCAAGCGGCGACCCGCTGAACGTGCGGACTCCTGTCCAATTGCCGACCGCCGTCAACAGAAAGCCGGCAACGACGGCCATGACGTAGCCATAGATCATCTCGTGCGCGTGCCAATACATCGGCGCAATGGTCGCCATCGGTAGGTGCGCTGCGAACACGTAAAGCGCCATCCACACCAGCACCGACACGACGGCGAACAAACCTGCGGCACTGAAGAACGGTCTGAAACCGAGTTCAAACAAGGCGAATTTGGCACCTCTCGGCTGCTGCAATTCAATTGCCATGACAACGCTTTCCTCTCCCGGGAACGAACGGAGCAAGGATTTCATTGGCGCCCCGGGTACGCCTTGATATGAATCAAGGGCGACAGGAAGCTACCGAAGTGGGACGCGAAACAGCGCATGCGCAAGAAGCACAAAACCGGTGCTCCAGCATAGTGCCGCCAGCCATAGCAAGCTTTCCGCGCCTCCGGCGCCGATCCGCAAACCGGCAGCCAGTGCAATCAGAATGGTGATCGACGGCAAGACACGCATCGTAGCCGGATCACGTTTGGCGCGCAAATAGCGAACGCGCGCCATAACCGAAGTTGTCAGCGTACCCAGTGCACCTACCGTCAGTGCATGAATTGCAGTAGTTGCGCCGATGCCACCGATCGACCAGGAGCCACCAAGTAGCCACAAACCGGTGGCAAGCCAAGCGTACCCTGCAGACAGGCACAGCAGGTCCGGACGCGCCCGGCAGCGCCATATACGCCAGCGCACCAACCTAGCCGTGGTCAGCACTGCGGCCGCCAGAAGCAAAGCCCCCGCCACAGGCCGGCCGGCCGGATATGCTGCAGCGACGATTGCGGCCAACATCAACGTCAGCAACGCACCCTCGATGCGCGGCTGAATGCGGGCTTCGAGACGTCGTCCCGCCCGTTCGGACGCTACAGCGATCGCCGGCGCGATGATGCGCCCGCCCATGAACAACATCAGCAGGGCAAACAACAGCACCGCCTCCTGTAAGGCCACATAGGGAATTGCCGCCGATTCATTCAGCAAGGCGAAGTGAAACGCTGCCAATGTTAGTGCGATAGCGACCACGGCAGGACCGAGTGCTTTATTGCGGAGCTTTTTGGCTCCTTTCATCATCTTAGGGGTCACGGTGGCGGCGAGCAGCAGCGCAAAACCCACATTGGCAGCCGTGGCCTCAAGACTTTGCGGCCACACCCAGTAACTCCCTCTTGCCGCCACCCACAACCCGAACAGCAGCCATACGCGGCCAGCACTGACGTTGTGTACCAGGAAGCCTGCGGCTACGGCGAGCGCATACCCGAACAAAAGCTCATGACCGTGTCCGATGGGGGTGCCGAACGCTGGAATCGGATGCGCTTCCGAGAACATGCCATACAGGGAAAGCGGCACGGCGACTGCGGCATAAAGGGCGGCCGCTGGAAAGAACCACCGTTCCGCAGCGTGGAGTTCCCTGCGACGGGCGCGTTTCCGCACGGCGACCGGGACCCTTCCTACCGTAAACGCAGCAATCTTGACCTCCCCGTCAATGCCACTCGTCTTGCACGATCCGCGCGGCGTGCAGTCAGCACGCGCCACCGTCCCAATCGTCATTGACATCCTGCTTAGAGAAATCGATGACGATCAGTTTCGGCTGACGGCGCACGTATTCATAGCGTACCCGTGAACCAAAGTGAGAATCGATCTGACCGAGCAGCGCCAGAGGGTCGTGGTCGTTCATGAACCGCATCACCTCACCCGGACCCAAAGCATTCAACGCCCCGAATATAGAGGCGTGTCGAAAACGTTTGGCGATACCGCGCGCATCGAAGTGGTGAACCGGCGCGGAAAGCATACGCAAGCGATCGGTCATCATCAGCATTTCTCCAGGATGATTCGAACGGCAGTTTCTGAAGCGCACCCGTCTGCAGACGGCTCAGCCGGTGCTCCAAGCCCGGGGTCGGCGCATGCCGGCGATCTTGCAAGCCTGCTGCATGTAACCGTAGGGAAACAGACGGTAGAGTTCGCTGCGAGCCTTGCGGCCCTTGCCGAGATCGTCACCAAGATACTTGATTACGAAGCGCGCATCCGCGGCGATCTTATGTTCGTCGTAGTATTCGCGCATGAACTTGAGCACTTGCCAATGCTCGTCTGTGAGTTCCACGCCCGCACGACGGGCAAGCTCTTGCGCCACCTCAGGACCCCATTCCGAAGGGTCCAACAGGTAACCTTCATTGCAGGTCGCGATTGCGGCTCGTTGTGCTTGTACTGCCATCGCATTCACCTCTTCGCTTGGCTTTGTGACCTGCCAGGCCCGGACCGGTAGATCGCCGGTACCGGAGTTCGATTCTGACAGGAGTCAATAGCTGACTGTGTACCTAACATTCTCAAATGAGGCCTCTCGGCCCGCCTTGATATGAGTCAAGACCGTCAAGGCACTCGGCGCTCACACGCAGCCGGTCGGCTTCGGCAGCCCGGCGATCTTGCACGCTTGCTTGGCGGGACCGTAAGGGAACAGTTCGTACAGGTATTTGCTGCTGCCCTTTTCCTTTCCCAGCTTTTTGCCAATGGACTTGGTGAGCACCCGGACCGCAGGAGCGATCTGGTATTCCTGGTAATAGTCCCGCAGGAAGTTGACGATCTCCCAACGATCGTCGCTCATATCCAGGCCTTCGGCTTCGGCAAGCTGCAAGGCGGCTTCCTCGGACCAGTCGTTCAGGTCGATAAGATAACCCTCTTCGTCGGTTTCGAGGGTCGTGCCGTTGACTTCGATTGTCATCTTCTAAACCTCCCTAGCGTTCGCCGGAGTTGCAATGTGGTCTAACTCGATGCCGCAACCGATTTCGTCTCCTGTAGGAGGCTTGGTAGTGATTTAGGCGCCCCTCAACATGCCAGATGTGCATCGCTTACATCGTCGTGCTGCACAAACGCGCGCACCAGGTTCGCGCGCGTTACGATCCCGCGTACACGTTCTCTCTCGTCGGTCACGATGACCGCGTTGACCCGATTCCTTTTCATGCGTTCCACCACCTGCTCCAATGTCGCGCTTTCCAGCACCTTTATCGGATCCGCCGACATCGAGTCGCGAACCAGACCCTTCAAGCCTTCGACACGATGACGGTGGGAGAACAGTCGATTCAACTTGCACCACCATCGGCCCACCGGGTGATGGCACGGCAGCCCGATGGCGGCCAGCACGTCGTCCTCGGTGAGCATGCCGACAACGCGACCATCGCGCTGCACGACTGGCAAATTGCGCATGTGGTGCTGCAGCAGCAATTCGGCGGCATATGCGACGGAAACATCCGGTGCGACCGTAATCACGTCGTGCGTCATGATGTCTGAGACCCGTGCGCACTCGGTTTCGCGCAGTTCTGCGTGCTTGCGTGCCAAGCGGTACAAGATCACGAGGTCGTCCGGCAAGACGTCGATATACGTGCCCATGTCTTGCAGTGCATGGAAAAAGTCGGTTTCGGTCAGATCCGGTTGTTCGCTCATAGCGTTCCTCGATCGGTTCGCGTGTGTGGGTCGGTGCCGGGGCGTATGCAGGAGCGTGGCGCATACCGCCCGACACCTCCGACTGACTCTGCCGATTGAAAGCCGCGCCTACTCCCTCTTAAAAGCGGATGTGGGCCGAGGTGTTCAGCCCATGCTTGTGGGCGCGCCAATTCTCGACATGAAAACGCGTAAATGGAAAACCGGTCATTTCGAAAAACCGCGACCAACCGATCCGCTCTACCCATTCGCCCATCCGCTCCCAGGCATGGGCGTCGCGCTTATAGCATTCCAGAATCGTGCGCACGGCATCCACTGCTTCCGGCCAACGGGGCGGGTTGTTCGGAATTCCGGCCACCACCAGCTTTTGCAGGGTCGGTTTGCTGCGGGCGTTGGAGTTCTTTCCGCCCACCCAGATCGCCAGCTTCGAGTTCTCCGGGTCGTTGATCTGCATCGGCGGGCACGGCGGATAACAGGCGCCGCAACAGATGCACTTCTTCTCGTCGACTTCCAACGACGGTTTGCCATTGACCAGTGCCGGGCGAATCGCCGCCACCGGACAGCGGGCCACGACGGACGGCCGTTCGCAGACATTGGCCACCAGGTCGTGATTGATCTTCGGCGGTTTGGTGTGCTGAATGTTGAGGGCGATGTCGGCCTGTCCGCCGCAGTTGATCTGGCAGCAGGATGTGGACAGCCGCACCCGGTTCGGCATCTCTTCGTTCACGAACTCGTGATGCAACTCGTCCATCAAAGCCTTGACCACGCCGGACGCGTCACTGGCCGGAATGTCGCAGTGCAGCCATCCTTGGGTGTGGGCCACCGAAGACACCGAATTACCGGTCCCGCCCACCGGAAAGCCTTCGCTCAACAGCTTGTCCACTAGCGGCTCGACTTTGGCCTCGGACGCCACCATGAACTCGATGTTGCTGCGGATCGTGAAGCGAACGTAACCCTCGCCGTAGTCGTCGGCGATGCGACACAGCTTGCGGATGGTATCGGTGTCCATCTGCCGGCAGGTGCCGGCTCGCACGGTCCAGATGGTATCGCCGTTGTGGGACATGTGACGCAGCACGCCAGGGCGCGGTCGGTCGTGCCAGGCCCATTGTCCGAAGTTCTTTTGCATGATCGGATGCATGAACTGAAAAGGATCGGGGACGCCGCTTTCGATCGGGGTTCGCATTTGTGTGCTCATGAAGGCTCCTTACGCGTCAGGGGATGATACGGTGGATGGACGCGCTCATGAGCCTGCCTCGGCGCGCCGTTGGTGCCATTTCTCGGCCTCTTCGTCCCACATGTCGGTGCGCACGAACGAACTTGTGCGCGGCTGAGCGATCATTGCTGGATCCACCTCCAGCCCCACACCCTCGAGGAAATTGGTCAACCCGATGCGCTCGATCATCTCGCCGCAGCGTTCGTGCTCGAGTCCGTTCTCGGCCCAGAAGTCGATGATTTCCGTGGCCAGTTCCACCAGGCGCTCGTGATCTTCCTCGGTTTCCAGCTTCATGAAGGGCACGATCACGGAACCGAACAGGTCACCGATCTTGAGCGTGCGCTTGCCACCCACCAACAGGGTGACGCCGCGGTCCTTTCCCGGTGACAGCGCTTTGGTCATGACGTTGATGCAATGCATGCATCGCACACAGTTCTGATTATCGATCGCGAGCGTGTCGTCTTCCTTCATGCTGATGCAGCGCGTCGGGCAACGGGTGATGACGTTGTCGACCACATAATCGCGGCCTTTGGCTTCGACGAAGGCTTTGACCTGTTGCTGGTCGACCTGTATGTCGTCGCGCCAGGTGCCGATCACTGCCATGTCCGCCCGCTGAATGGAGTTCATGCAGTCATTCGGGCAGCCCGAGAACTTGAACTTGAACTTGTAGGGCAGCGCGGGCCGATGCAGATCGTCGGTGAAATTGTTCAGCACGGTGCGATGGGCGCGTGCTTCATTGAAGCAGGAATGTTCGCACCGGGCCGAGCCGACGCAGGACATGGCGGTTCGCACCGAGGGGCCGGCGCCGCCCAAATCAAACCCGAGCTCGTTGAACTCATCGAAGGCGGGCTGAATATTTTCGCTCTTGCAGCCCTGAAACATGATGTCGCCGCTTTGGCCGTGAAACGCCACCAGGCCAGAGCCGTACCGGTCCCAAATGTCTGCGAGCTGCCGCAAAATTTCGGTGTTGTAGTGCATGCCCGCGGGCGGCATGACGCGCAGGGTATGGAACTCGCTGGAGGCCGGGAATTTGTCCGCCACCTCGGAGAAGCGGGGAATGATGCCGCCGCCGTAGCCGAACACGCTGACCGTGCCGCCCTTCCAATACCCTTTCTTGGTCTGATATGAGTGTTCCAACTGTCCCAAGAGATCCGACATCATTTCGTTTCGGTCCGCCAAATGTTTGAGCCCAGTGACAAAACTCGGCCAGGGCCCAGCCTCGAGCTGATCCAGCATGGGCGTCGTGTGGTTTTTCTTCGGCATGTCGGCTCCTTGAAAAAAAGTATTTGTCCTACATCTTTATAGACACAGCCGTGCGCGCGTTGAATAATCCGTTTGGGATAAACCCGAATGTTTTTGCTTTCTTGGCGTTAAGCGTTACTTATGAGGTCTTCCCATGGAACTGCGCCAGCTTCGCTATCTGCTCGCCGTTGCCGAGGAAGGGCACATGGGCCGCGCGGCGGATGCCGTTCACATCAGTCAACCGGGGCTTTCACAACAATTGCGCAAGCTCGAGGACGAACTCGGCGTGTCCCTTCTCGAACGCCATTCGCGAGGTGTGCGTCTTTCGATTGCCGGCGCCGCGCTGCTGCCGTTCTTCCGTAACGCCCTGCGCCAGGTCCAGGATGCGAAGGCCGCGCTCGCCGATCTCAATCAGCGCATCCAAGGTTCGATCAACGTCGGCAGTCTGCAGGCCATCAACGTCGGACTGTTGCCCTTGGCGATCGCGCGGCTGGTCACGGCGCATCCGGCACTGCATGTGCAAGCGCAGGAACTCCCCGCGCTGGATATCGAGGTCGGCGTCCAGAATGGCGAGCTGGACCTGGGTATCGGCTTTCTGCCGATCACGCGCCACAGCGACGACTTCCAGACCGAGCCCCTGTTCGATGAGCGCCTGGTATTGGTCGTTTCATCCCGCCACCCTTTGGCCGCCGAAACGAGCCTGCCGATAGCTGAATTGCGCGACCTGCCGTTGGCACTGCTGCCGGAACGGTTTCAGATCCGGCGCATATTGGACGAGGTCACCGCGGCACAGGCGCTACCATTGCGGGTGACCGTCGAACTGGACACAGTGCACAGCCTGTTGGCAGTAGTGAGTGCCTCCGGATTGGGCACGGTGCTGCCGGCGATGGCGGTGGCCAAGGGCTCGGAGGATGTCCGCAGCATTACCTTGGTCGATCCCGCTCCTTCATGCTCGGTAGGCCTGATCTGGCGCCGGGGAAGCTTTCACAATTCGGCAAGCCGCGCATTGGCCAACGAGCTGCGCTCGTTGATCAAAGACTATGGCGCCGAAATCCGCGAATAGGCGCTGCGTCGAAGCAGCCCAGCGAGCGACATATGCGATTCAACCAATCCACCGACTATGCATTGCGTGTGCTCACCTACCTTGGCATCAAGGGGTCCGAGCTCGCCACCATCACCGAGATCGCAGACGCCTATCAGATCTCGCGCAATCATCTGATGAAAGTCATCTACCGCCTTGGGCAGGCGGGATTCATTCACACCCAGCGCGGCAAGCATGGCGGTCTGCGCCTGAATCGGGATCCGTCGGACATTTCAATCGGCGATGTGGTACGACGCATGGAGGAACGCTGGGACCTGGTGGACTGCTTCAATCCGGGCGTGAGCACGTGCTCTATCCAGCCGGCGTGCGCCTTGCAGCACATTCTTCGCCGAAGCCTCGATGCGTTTCTAAGCGTGCTGGATGAATACACCGTGGAGGATTTGCTTTCCAACCGCACCTCCTTGGAGGTCATCCTGAACACGCCGGTACACGCACCCCGGTTAAGTTGATGCCCTGCAGCGCGCATCAGCGGTACAAGCTGCATTTGGCACGCGGGCTGTCACGGTGCGTCGCATTGCTATTCCGCGTTCGCTGGATCCCTAGCGGCATTAACCAGAACTAGCACTCCGTCCAAGGGCTCCGCAAGTTGTGTGGTCGCAGCCCGGCTCGGTTCGTTGGCTCTTAGACTGGACAACTCCCGTCCGCAGCGTTGACTAGCGCAGGATGTTCGTCTATTTCACTTCTAAGACAACTGCCATGATGACGGGCCGGGATGCGTACATGCGACGCCTAAAAGCTATGGTGGTTTGGTGCTTGCTCGGAACGTCCTTGACGGCGTTTTGTGTGCAAACGTGGGCCATGCCTGAATTCGCCCGCAAATACAGTCTCAGTTGCGCCGCCTGCCATTCCGCCTTCCCCAAGCTCAACCAGTTTGGCGAATATTTTCTCGCCAACAACATGCGTCTGCCCAACTGGAAAGCGCGTACGGTCGACACCGGCGACGCGGAGCTGGTGCTGCCGGACCACGTCCCGCTGGCAGTTCGCGCTCAGGCCTTCATCCAGGCCCGACAGGGCAAGAACATCGATCCAGTAACCGGCGCGAGTCGCTCGGCTACCACCGATTTTCAGTCGCCATACTTGATCAAATTGCTGTCCAGCGCACCGTTGAGCGAACATATCACTTACTATTTCTATGGCATTCTGGCCGAAAAAGGCGGCAACGGCGAAGTGGTGGTCGAGGACGCCTGGTTTCGCCATGACGACATCTTCAACACCGGCGTGGGTATGCAGCTGGGGCAATTCCAGGTGTCGGACTTGATGTTCCCGCGCGAGACGCGGCTCACCTTTCAGGACTACATCGTGTATCGCATGGCCGGAATTACCTATGACCGGGGCGTTCTGTTCGATCGCAGCCTTGGCTCGGTCGACGTGGCACTGGGATTGGTCAACGGCAACGGAATCACCGACAACTTCGACGTCAACAGCCCCGGGTTCCAGCGCCCGGACAACATGTTCGACAATGACAACTCGAAAACCGTATTCGGGCGCGTCGGCACCGAGTTAGGCCCCGTTTCCGTGGGCCTGTTCGCCCTCTCGGGCAAGCAGCGCAGTGCTACCGGTCCGGCCGGTCTAGACAACGGCGATCGCGATACCGATAAACGCATTTGGGGACTGGACGCTTCTGGCATGATTGGCGCCAAGACATACTGGTATGCGCAATACCTCCGCAACCAATGGGACGCTTTCCTCGATTCCGCTCCGAACCGCGACTACGAGTGGTCCGGAGGCTTTATCGGATTGGATTACATTCCCGAAGGCCGCTGGGCCTATTCCATTCTCTACAACTATGCTGACGCCGGCGATTTCAAGCACACGGACACCATCTTCGAAGGAATCGATACCAACAGCGTCTCCTTGGCGGCGTCGTATTATTTCATGCGCAACGTGAAGGGTGTCGTAGAGCTCAACGTCGATCTGCTCGACGAAAAAGCGCAAACCGGCAACTACTTTACCGGACACCTCACAAAGGGAGGTTATGTGCTATTCGGCTTCGATGCAGCGTTCTGATCCTGGCGCTGTGCGGCGCTCGGCCCTTCGGCTACGAACCGCGATGCTGGCGACATGCACCGTTATGATGCTCGCCTCAGGCACCAGTGGGTGGCCCGCGCCGAGCGTTCGTGCCTTCGCCATCGAGTCCGAACCATCCGGCGCGGAGGTTTTCACTATTACTGGACGCGCAGGTACCACCCCCGCATTCGTATCCGAGCGCGACATCTACCCCAATACTTTCCCCAAGCAGAAGGTGGACGAATATGGCGCGGTGATTTTGCGGCGCGCCGGCTGTGCCGAATACCGCAAGCGGGTCACGCTGGAAGACCTGAAACGGGGAATCAAAGCGCAACTGAACTGCGAAGCCGAAACTCGCGCAGCTTCGCAATCACCCGTGGTCACGGCGACCACAGCGTCAGGCTCCAAATCCGCCGCCGCAACCAGCCGGCCCCCGGGCGCAGAGACCGCCGACCAGCGGATTCGTTGGCTGCGCACGATCGAAGAGTTGCGCGAGCACGGTCTACTCAGCTCTGATGAGGAACGCCGGATCCGCAAGCGGATCCTCGGCGGCGACTGAGTAGAAACGGCGCCCTCTCACCAGACCAAATCTGTGCTGATCTTCGGGGACCACGACACTTGCGAACCAGCGCCAGCCATATGATCGACGGCACTGCGGGCGGATTTCCGGAGCAATGACCGCCCAGTTGGAATAACGCTGGTTGCCGGCGCGTACGCCACATTGCCGGTGGGGACTCGCGAGCGACTGCTGCATCCGGAAAACGCGCGGATACACCGCAGCAGCCCCTCGACGTATGCATTGTTCGGCAAAGTAATTGCCATTGACCGCATCCGTTTGCCCGTGTCCGCTTGCTATCGTGCCTCGGAATCTCTTATGTTTCGCGAATACTTCAGCAAATGGCCCTTCCCACAGGGTCCCGGCCCACGACTTACCCTCCGAACCTGCATCGAACTCTGATGGATATCAAAAAGCTGATCAGTTATGAATGGGATGCGATTGCGGGAGTCCTGGCCGCCGTGGTCGCGATTATCCTGCACTTGCTGCATGTGGTGGATGAACATGTGATTCTTCCCATCGTTCTCGCCTTGATGGGACTCCTGTTCGTCAATTTCATGCGCCACACGCGCAACAATGAGTTGACGGCAGAAGAAGTCGAACGAACCGGTCATGCCGTGCGTAGAATCCAATCGGCGCTCAAACAACCCGATGTGATACTGGTCGGGCCGAGACAACTGCGCTCGGTCAGCGAACAATTTGCCCGGGACATGAGTGGCGACGCCATATGGTTCAATGTCTGTCTGTCGATGTATGTACCGGAACCGCTGTTCGACGCACTGCTGCGGCCCGCCATCGAGAATCCCATGGTCCAATCGATTCAGTTCGTACTCGACGAAAGCCAAAAGGGTCTATGGGCACGATCCGTAAAACCCGCGATCGTCGCTTGTCGCGGCCATGAGAAGGTGCGAGAGCCCCGTTGGTGCAATCTCGAAAAGAACGTCTCGTTTATCCTTGGCGACAGCCACCAAAGCAACGGAACCGAGGCGCTGTTAAGTTTCTGGGGCGAACCGTTCATGGCCCAATCCACAAAGCGCGACGTGCCGCGCTTCATATTCCACGTGCAGAAGAATTCCGAGCTACTATCCCATCTTTCCGACCTGGAACGCCGTTGTGTGCATGGTTGAACGCCTAACAACGTTTTGTCGCTGGATAGTTTTGGGCACTACTGCGCGGAAACCGAAACCTTTCAGAACCACTCGGAGCGGATCATGACTTTCAAAAAGCATTTGATGTTCACCTTGCTTGGCATGGCGGCTCTCGGCAGCGGCCCCATCACCGCGCAAGAGCCACAACCGGCGGCACAGGCGCTTCGACTTTCGCCGCAGTTGCTGGAACTGCTGCGCTCTGAAATGCGCGCACTCGTCACTGGCATTCAAACAATCCCAGCGGCAATCGCCACGGCAGACTGGAAACATATCGCCACTACGAGCGCACAGATCAGTGCGAGCTACATTCTCAACCAGAAACTCACACCGGCGCAGAAAACCGAGTTGCAGGATGCGCTGCCTGACCATTTCAAACGCCTGGATGCGAATTTCCATCGCGAAGCGCGCAAACTGGAAGCGGCGGCCCACAACCACGACGCGCAGCTTGCCGCCTTTCACTATTACCGGCTGCTGGAAACATGTACGACCTGTCACTCGACATACGCGTCGTCCAGGTTTCCCGATTTTGCCGCCGACGCGGTTGGTGCGCACGGACACTGAACACGGTCTGACACTTCGTTGAGCACCCGATCGGCGCGCCGTCTGAATTGCAGGCAGCGCGCAACGTTCACCCCTTCCGGGAAGCGGCATCTGCCTGTTCCTCCCGGTCCCACGTCGTAGATCCCCCATCGCAGAGGTAACGCCGGTCGCAGCGACCGGCGTTTGCGCGCTCACTCGCATATCTCGGATCCGTTAGCCCCGCACCCGGTGTCTCTTGTCGCTCGGTGTGCCCCGGGCTTAAACATGTACTTGACATACTTCTTTTGGCTCGCTATAAAACATGTGCAAAAAATACTTCTTTCAAAAATCAACGCACGTGAGGGGCAAACAAGATGATTCGAAAGCGACCAAAATCCAGTCTTTTCCTGGCCTTGGGACTCGTTTTCCTGGGCGCAACCCAGTCTGTCTGGGCCGAAACCCAGAAGGTCGACCTAACCGTGATAGAGAAGGATCTGGCGATCGACAACAAGGGTACGACCCAGCGGGTGTGGACCTACGGCGGCACCATCCCTGGGCCACTGGTTCGGGTGACCCAAGGCGACACGGTCGACTTCACGCTGCACAACGACCCCAAGAATGAAAACAGCCATTCCATGGACTTCCATGCCGCCGTGGTTGACGTTCTGGATGAGTTCGAGTCGATCAAACCCGGCGAGAACAAGCATTTCACGTTCAAGGCCGAGCATCCGGGTGTATTCATTTACCACTGCGGCGCCGACTCAATGGCCGAGCACATCTCCCGCGGCATGTACGGCGTCATCATCGTCGATCCTAAGGGCGGATATTCAGAAGCCTTCCCCAAACCTGACCGTGAATATGTCCTGGTCCAAGGCGACCTGTTCAAAGCCGGCACCAGTGCCAAGGACCGGGCCATGAACCAACATTGGATCGGTGCGCTGGTCAACGGCAAGCTGTTTCACTACGACCCGGTGCACGACCCCAATGCCGGCAACACCCTCGAAGCGGCGCCTGGCGAACGCGTACGCATCTACTTCGTCAATGCCATGATCAACGAAGCGGCTGCATTCCACCCCATCGCCGGCATTTGGGATCGGGTCTGGGACAACGGCAATCCAAAAAATATCCGCTACGGCCTGCAGACCGTCGAAGTACCGCCCGCACACGGCATGATCTTCGACATCGTGCCACCCGCCGGCCGCGCTACCAACAACGCCATTGTGGATCACCGCATGAAGCACGCGCTCAACGGCGCCATCACGGTACTGATGACCTACGAAGGCGCCGATCCGGCCAAGGGTAAAACCGGCCACCTGATCCTGCGCTGACAACGGGAGAATCATCATGCGAACCACGACATTGACGACGGCCCTCGTGGCCGTCCTGTGGGCCGGCGCCGTGTATGCACCCGCAGCCTACTCAGACACGGCCGCCGATGTCGCCTCCCGCTGCGGAGGATGCCATCAACTGCAGCAGCCCTCGGAGCGTGGGCTTGACACGCGCGCGGAGCGGAAAGGTCCGGCGCTGTTTTATGCAGGAGACAAGTTTCGTGAGCCATGGCTTGTACAGTGGCTACAGCAGCCCACCCGCATCCGGCCGGCGGGCGACTTTCCTCCGGCCCATGTGAAGTCGACTGCAGACGGCGATGTGGTCGATCCGAAAACCCTGTCGGACCATCCGTCCGTTGACGAGGCCACCGCGAAACGCTTCGCCGCCTGGCTCATGACGCTCAAACCGCTCAGCAAGCTGCTCGCAGCAGACTCGTACAAACCTGGGCGCATTTCCGAACGCATGGGTGCCATGGACTTCGTCAAGTTCAAGGGTTGCGGCGGCTGCCACCGGGACACGCCGAAATACGGCGGGCTCTCGGGGCCTGAACTGTACACGGCCTGGCAGCGGTTACAGCCGGCATTCATCGAGTCCTATATCCGCGAGCCGGTAACCTGGGAGCCCGCCAGCTTGATGCCGGTGAAACATCTCAAGACGCCACAGATCCACAAGCTAATGGATTACCTGCGCGTCATCGGCGAGAAGGAGCAATGAGCATGCGTCATCCATTCATCTTCGCCGCAGCGGCCGCGCTCGTCGCGTCCACCGCAATTGCGGCCCCCGATCCCGGGCACGGCAAGCAGTTGTACCGGGCGTACTGCACCCAATGTCACGGCGTCACGGGTCATGGCAACGGCATTAACGCGGAGCAACTTTCCGTACAGCCGCGCAATCACACCGACCAGAGCGAAATGGCCGCGCGCACCGACGACGAGCTCTTCAAGGCCATCAAAGAAGGCGGTCAGGCAGTGAACAAGTCGATACTGATGCCGAACTGGGACGGCAATCTACAGGACAGCGACATCCGAGACATCGTGGCATATCTGCGCAATCTCTGCTGCGTAAAAGGAAATTAACAACCATGCGACCAACAATCAAAGACGCACTTGTAATACTTTTGGCGTTGTTCGGCAGCTCGGTAGCGCACGCCGAACTTCGACACTTCGACATGACCGTGGAAGAAGTCACCCTCAATGTCGCCCCAGGGTTCAAATATAAAGTCTGGGCCTATAACGGACAGGTACCGGGGCCGCTCATCCACGTGAAGGAAGGCGACACGGTTGAGGTGGCCCTGACCAACAACACCACGCTCAGCCACACCATCCATTGGCACGGCATGTATCAAACCAACAGCTGGAAGAGTGACGGTGTGCCCGACATCACCCAGAAAGCGATCGAGCCGGGCGACAGCTTCACCTATCGGTTCGTCGCCGACAAGACCGGCACACTGTGGTACCACTGCCACGTCAATGTACCGGAGCACGTCGGTCTGAGAGGCATGTGGGGTCCGCTCATCGTCGACCCTAAGGAGCCCACTCCCATCGAGAAAGAAGTCACCAAGGAAGCCATCTTGATGTTTTCGGCATGGAACCCCGAAGTGGCAAACAAATACGGCGAAGGCGGAGCGCCAGGGGAACCCATCAGCTACTTTTCCATCAATGGAAAAGCGTTTCCGACCACACAGCCACTGCGCGTCAAAAAGGGCGACGTGCTTCGGCTGCGGTTGATTGCGGCAACCATCGACGTGGCATTTCACCTGCACGGTCACGATATGATCGTCACCCATAAGGATGGTCTGCCCATCGAGCACCCATACCCGGTCGATGTACTACACCTGAGCCCGGGTGAACGCTATGACGTCATCGTGAAGATGAACAACCCGGGCCGCTGGATCGCCCACGATCATATCGAACACCACACCAGCAACAACGGCAAGGCGCCGGGGGGATCGGTATTAGTCGTCGAATACGATGGCGTAGAAAAGACCGACAAATGGTACGTGTGGAAAGACAAATCCTACGAACCTGATTTCTACTACACCGAGAGCTTGGTCCAAGGCTACGGTATGTTTGATGTATCCTCCCACGAAGGCGTGTTCCCGGAGCTTCGACGTTAACCTCGTCACGTCGCCACGATTCGAGAACAAGCGCCCAACTCCCTCAAAACCGGCCGCGACTCGATACCGAGCGCGGCCAGGATTTTGGGCCCTTCGCTCCTTGAGTCGGAGTTCGCAGCAACCGCCTGACAAACAAAAAGAACCATTCAGCGACCCGATTCCTTTGCGTCGCGCGACCGGAACGAGCTTGGCGAGTTCAGAAAGCTTAGGGCGATTCCCGCAGGAAACTGCGGCCGCCCAGTCTGCGCCGCGTTCGGCGGTCCCCGACACGACGGCGAACCACCCTGCGGCACTGAAGAACGGTCTGAAACCGAGTTCAAACAAGGCGAATTTGGCACCTCTCGGCTGCTGCAATTCAATTGCCATGACAACGCTTTCCTCTCCTGGGAACGAACAGAGCAAGGGTTTCATTGGCGCCGCGGGCACGCCTTGATATGAATCGAGGGCGACAGGAAGCTGCCGAAGTGGAGTGCGAAACAGCGCGTTTCCCCGAGGTCGTGGCGAAATATCGCTGGTTATTTGACGTGGAGCGCGTATGTTAGAGGTCTCCGGTTGACTTCCCTAAGCGTCTGACCCGAGCAGGCGTCAACACGCTCCACCCGCCGTATTTTACGCGTCCCACGCCGTCGGTTACCGGATCTACATCGATCACACGCGTCATACCGCGCGTCGACGATGCGACGGAGGCCCTTGTCGCAACCGAGCTCCATGCCAGCAAGGGCGTCCCTTCGATAGATACAGGAGTAAGACCATGTCCAAACTTCAACGTACCAACCGCGAAGACAAAAAACAGCCCGTTATGACTCCGAAGGAGAAGAAGGCGGCCAAGCGAGCGAAGAATCAGGCTCCGGACCCGTTCGCGACCGTCATGAAGCGTTCTTGACGCTTTTGGTCCCGATGCCACGCCCGTGCACGACAAAGCAGTCGCCCGAGATGGATTGGGCATCAGCGTAGCGTAGACGCCAAGATTGTCGCGTGGCTGCAAATGTGGCGATCGAAACGATTGACGCGCCCGCTCGGCGAAGCGCGCTCTTTATTCATCTGAGCTTTAATGCTCCGGCGCACGCTACCAGCCCTTGGTTTGAGGCAACGTGCCCGAATACACACGCAATGGCGGACACCACGTTGAATCCGGGAGATGGTCATACCGTCAGACCGCGCAGCCACACAGGCCCGCGATCTCCGGCGTACGGTCCGGCTTCTACGAACATCCGAGGGTTGAATTGAATGCACACTATCAGTCTGGCTTTGAAAATCGAAAGGCCGTCGCCCTACGGTACGCGACGATGAAAGTGAACTTTCCGAATCCGAGCCGAAGTTTCGATGCAAGTAGCAATCGCGTCCTCTTTTGGGGATACGACAGCGCCATGGAAATTTCATTCTTCGTCGAGGCGGCTGCGCTCAAGCAACTTTGCCCCGAAATGGGAGATGCCGAAGCTGGCTTTCTGAAGGCGTTCGATACAGCGCGCGCCCGAATCTATGAAGTAGCAGACAAGGTCTACGGGCGTGGCAGCCAAGGCTCTTACGCATATAGCCTGACAGCCAAGGAATTTTGACTACCAAAAACCGGGGCAACAGACCGAAACCGGGCAGGGAATACATTGGGTGAGATTACCAACAAACGCAGTCTGATTGTCTATTCCGCGCCACTCATCTACGTGCGAGCAAGAAAAAAGACGCGCGCAGCCGGCGTCCTCGCCGCCGACCGCGCTCGCATCGCTTAGTTCACCGGCATGTACGAGTAGCCCTTGTTTTGCAGAACGATCAGGTTTTCGAAGACGTTATCCTGAATCACCGCAAAGTCGCGCACGTTCTCATGCTTGATTTTGGCGCGCTTGAGAGCGATTGCGCATACCTCGACCGGCATGCCGTTCTGCTTGAGGCTGGCGAGGCTCTTGTGCGCCTGCTCGAGCTTCGGCAGTTTGTCCTTCGCGAATTTGGTTCCGTCCAGGTCCTTGGCAACGAACTTCGCGGCTGGTCCATGAATAATCACGACGAAGTCCGGCTTGATGCCGCGCTTCTTGAAGCTATCGGCTGTTTGCTGAATGAGGTCCATACGATCCAAGAACACCTTCTCGTCGCCAGTGGTAACGTTCCATACTGCTTTGGCACTGGTTGTGCCGGAAAAATCGTCTGCCACGGACGCACCGACCAAACCGACAAACAGCCCCAGCAGCAAAAGCGGCTGCACCACTACACGCTTAATCACACTCATGGCATTAGTCATGATTTTCGGACTCCTCTAACTTTCTAAAGTTGTTTTTGTTGGCATTACGTTTCTTGTTTCCGCGCAATTCTGCGGACGTTCAAGAATACAACATTCTTGAAATTGAATCCCGCGAACGCGCCCGGTACGAGCGCCAAACCGCCTACTGCTCCCCAGACGCCTACAGAGTTCCATTCTGGCATCGCTTCTTGTCATCACCCAGCAACCTTGTCCCCAACGAATGCGCCGGGGATATACATTGTCCGAGTGTCATCTCGGTAGGTCGCCGCATCCTGACGGTCAGTGCGGCGAGCGCCTCGAAAAGCGTCGGCGGATCCGCTAAAGCGGTCCGGATATTCCGAGCCAGGGATCTCCACGTCTTTTCAGGTTACCCAGTCGTTTTCACGGCATCTGATCGCGTCGCCAATGGGCGAACTTCTGCATGCTTAGAATCACTTGTCTGTGATGTTATTGCCCGCGCCGTCAATGCTTGGGTTCGAGCATTTTCACGTGGGCGTGGAGAAACTCCAGGAACGTCTGCGCCACCACCGACAGCTGTTTTCCTTTGGGCCTCACTGCGTACCAGTGCCGCTTTATGGGGAAACCCTGCACATCCAATATCGCCAGATCGTCGGTGCGCGCGTCCAGGTGCAGCGTGCTGCGAGAGATCACCCCCAACCCCAAGCCCCCTGCAACAGCTTGTTTGATCGCTTCGTTGCTTCCCAATTCCATCTTGACCACCAGCGGCGTCTTTTTACTTGCGAACACTTTCTCCATGGTCATGCGCGTGCCCGAGCCGTGCTCACGGACGATGAAGCCCTCCTTGCCGAGCCGTTTCAACGGTATTCGATGTCGTCCCGCAAGGGGATGATCCGCCGCCGCGATGACCACCAGCGGGTTCTCCAGTAACGGTTCGCTTTCGATGTCCCGATCGTCCGGGGGTACGCCCATGATGTACAGATCGTCGACGTTGCGTTCCATTCGTTCCAAAAGCTGGTCGCGATTGATCACCGCCATGGAAATCTCAATGCCGGGGTACTCGGCACAGAACGGGCCGAGCACGCGAGGCATGAAATACTTGGTGGTGGTGACCGCCGCGATTTTCAGCCGTCCCTGCCTTAGACCACGTAGATCGGCAATGGACTGTTCGAACCGCCCCCAGGTTTCCAGCCAGTCACCGCAGGTGGCATAAAGCTGTTCCCCTGCCCCCGTCAAATACACCTTCTTCCCGATCTGTTCGAACAACGGCATTCCGATCTCGTCGTGCAGTAGTTTGATCTGCTTGGAGACGGTGGGTTGGGTGACGTGAAGTTCTTCCGCGGCGCGGGAGAAGCTGCGCAATCGGGCCACTGCCTCGAAAACCTGCAGCTGTCGCAAGGTGACGCGCATGCCTGGCATTGAGTCGGTTCCTTTGTATATAGCCTTAAGGCTATAGATAGCATGCGAACTATTCATTATCAATCATACCGAGTTTTTTCTAGGCTCGTCCTCAAATGGACTTTCAATCAGGAGCCTTCTCATGAGCGTAAACACACGGCAACTGCTCAAGCGCAGTGGACCAACGTGGCAGCTTGTCCGGGAACAGCCCGAACCCCGCAAGCGCGGGGACCGCGGACGAACAGAAGCGGGCCGGGGCGTGCGGTCATGACTGCGCCAACATTGTTCGCACCGGGTTTTGCCCTGGCCGCACCTTTGCTGCTGTTGCTGGCCGGCCTGGTTCCGCCGGCGTGGGCGCACGCCAAACCCTTGCTGGTGGCGCGATTGAACGGCGCCGCGGCCTGGCTTGCGTTTGCTTGCGCGTTGGCTGTGGCCGTGTCCTACGTGTTCGGCGCGGACCGCGCCTGGACCCTCTACTCGCTGGAGATGCCGGGGCAATTGGGCGCTTTTTCGGTGGGGGCCTACGTCAATGCCGTAACGGTGATCATGCTCCTGCTGGTGTCCTTGGTCGGCGCCGTGGTTTCCCGCTATGCGCGCAACTACCTGGATGGCGAGTCGAATCAGGGCCGATTCCACCAATGGCTCAGCCTGACTCTGGCGGCCATTCTCTCGCTGATCGTCTCCAGCAATCTGATGATGTTCGCGCTGGCCTGGATTGCCACCAGCCTGAGCCTGCATCAATTGCTGATGTTCTACCGCGAGCGTCCGGCGGCAGTGCTGGCAGCGCACAAGAAGTTCGTGGCCAGTCGGATCGGCGACCTGAGCCTGTTGGTCGCGATCTTCCTCATCGGCTCCACTTTGCACACCCTGGAGTTCGAGGAAATGTATGCGGCGATGGGCTCCCTGGAAGGGTCGCTGCCGGCCACGCTGCAGTGGGCAGCGATGCTCATTGTGGTCAGCGCCGCGCTGAAATCGGCTCAGTTTCCGTTTCATGGCTGGCTGGTGCAGGTCATGGAAGCGCCCACACCGGTATCGGCACTGTTGCACGCAGGCATTGTCAACGCCGGCGCGTTCCTGGTGGTACGCATGAGTCCGATCATGTCGTATTCAGAACCGGCCCTGGCCGCGCTAGCGGTGATTGGCCTGGTGACCCTGGCCCTGGCTTCCCTGGTAATGCTGACGCAGACCAGCATCAAGGTCTCCCTGGCCTGGTCCACCACCGCGCAGATGGGTTTCATGCTGTTGGAATGCGGCTTGGGTTTGTACACCCTGGCCATGCTGCACCTGGTGGCCCACTCGCTGTACAAGGCGCACGCATTTCTGGCTTCCGGCAGCGGCGTGGACGGGTTTCGCGCGCCGGCGGCGGCCTATCCGAAGGCGGGTGTGCGGCCGGTGCGGATGATTGCAGTCCTGTTCACCGGCACCTTGGCGACGCTCTCGGTGGCGACCGTTTTTGGCGTGACGCCCGATCAACAACCGGCGCTGGTGGCCGCCGGTGCCATCGTCGCCATCGCCGTGAGCCAGTTGTTGCTGCAGGCGGCCGCCGTCGCCGGCACCGCATCGTTCCTGGCGCGCAGCTTCGGCCTGAGTCTGCTGGTGAGCGGCGCGTACTTTGCGCTGCACGCCGGCTTTGACCTGGCGCTGGCTGGAAGTGTGGTGCCGGCCCGAGCCAGCAATGGCGGTTTCCACGCCCTGCTGAGCGTCGCGGTGGTGATGGTGTTCGTCGCGCTCCTGCTGGCGCAGCAGTTGCTGCGCAACGCATCACGGTCGGCGCGCGTCGGAGCGTTGTATGTGCATCTGTACAACGGTCTCTATATCGATGTGTTCCTCACACGTGTACTGCAGCGCCTGTGGCCCAGTCCGGCACCTGCGCCCCGAGTTACCGCAACCAGATTCCCGGAGGTTGGCCATGAATTCAAATGAACTCGCTTTGCGCACGACGCAAAGCCCGGCTGCGGGCGATGCACTTCGAGGCGGCATCGAGCTCGAAGGGGTGGGCGGTGAAACCGGTTCTAGCACAGGCCGGGAGGCGGACCCGGAACTGAACCACCACATCGATTCGGCCTGCGCGCGCATTGCGCCACTTTGGCCGCTCAAGCACTTCGTGGCCGTGAATCCGTTTTTCGGATTGCGCGACCACAGCTTTCAGGACGCGTCGGACCTGCTGGCGCGGGTGGTCGATGGCGGTTTGTACATGCCGCGCACCTATTACCGCGAGCAGTTGGCCGCGGGGCGCATTGGGCGTGAAGATCTGCAGGCGGCCATTACGCTGACCGGCAGCACCCTGGATGTCGCGGACGTGGAGCGCGCCCTGGCCAGCGAAGCGCCGCAGCCGAAAATGGGCATGGCCACCGTGAGCGAAGTGCTCGAACGCGTGGAAGGCGGCCTTTGGAAGAGTTTCGTCACCGAGCGCATCAGTCTTCACTGTGCGGCGTATTTCGATCTGGGCCAAGCCATTGTCAGTATGCCTTGGAAGGATTGTTCACTGTACGAGTCGTGGCGCCGGATGGCGCGCATCGACCGCAGCCCGGCCATGATGGGGCTGGGCGACTTCCGGGCGGAGGTGGCGCAGTTGCCCGAACACCCGCGGACTGCCATTGCCTGGGCCATGGAACAGCTGGGCATTCCGGACGCGGCGGTGGAGCGTTACCTGCATGCGGCCCTGTTGAGCATCGGCGGCTGGGCGGCATGGACACGCTATCTGCATTGGCAGGCGGATCTGCGCGGCGGCGCCGATGAATCCAGCGTGGATCTGCTGGCGATTCGTTTGATGTGGGACGTGTTGCTGTTCAACGAGAAGCGCTCGCCCGCATTGGAGGCCCGTTGGCGTGAGATGCTGACCGCCAGCATGCGACCGCCGTCGGCCAAACGCCAGGCGGCGGCCGAAGTGGACCGCATTCTGCTCAATGCCATGGAGATCGGATTTCAGCGCAGTGTAGTGTCGGGTTTGGGCGGGTCGCCTGCAACCGCGGCTGCGGCTTCCGCCGAACCCCGGCCTCCCGTGCAGGCGGCATTCTGTATCGACGTGCGTTCGGAAGTGTTTCGCCGTTCCCTGGAGACCGTTGCGCCGGCGGCGCAGACAGTGGGCTTTGCCGGGTTCTTCGGCATTTTCATCGAGTATGTGCCGTTGGGTGCGGACAAGGGGCGTTCCCACGTGCCGGTGATATTCAATCCCGCCTACCGCATCCAGGAGCAGGTCAAGGGTACCGACGACGTCGAACGCGCGCGTCGGGCGAGCGCACGGCGCGAACGCATGGCGTTGAGCAAGGCGTGGAAGAACTTCAAGCTGTCGGCGTCTTCATGTTTCTCGTTCGTGGAAGCCGTCGGCCTGATGTATGGCCCCAAACTGCTGAGCGACAGTTTCGGTTGGAGCCGCCCCGTTCCGGATCCCGTCCCGTCAGGGACTCGATCGAGACACGGCGTGTCGCGTAGGACCGTCGCTGGCGTCAACCGCGGACGCCGGCATTCCCGAAGCCGAACGGCTGGATCACGCGGAGCGTATTCTGCGCGCCATGAACCTGACCGGACCCTTCGCCCGTCTGGTGCTGCTGGCGGGGCACGGCAGCACCACGGTCAACAACCCCCATGCCACCAGTCTGGACTGCGGCGCCTGCGCCGGTCAGACCGGCGAGGCCAGCGCCCGCGTGGTGGCGGCGTTGTTGAACGATGCGAGTGTGCGACGCGGGTTGCGCGACCGGGGAATTCAGATCCCGCAAGACACATGGTTCGTCGCCGGCTTGCACGACACCAGCACGGACGATCTGAGCCTGTTCGATCTGGATCAGGTTCCGCAAGCGTTGTCGCAGGACCTCGAACGCCTGCGTCGTTGGTTGGACCAGGCGGGCGAGCTGACGCGAATGCAACGGGCCACCATGCTCGGCGTCGATGCGTTGACCGATCACGGGATCGAGGCGAATGTGCGTCGGCGCAGTCGTGACTGGTCCCAGGTGCGACCGGAATGGGCGCTCGCCAATAATGCCGCTTTCATAGCCGCGCCGCGTACCCGGACGCGCAGCATGGACCTGGGCGGCCGGGCCTTTCTGCACGAATACCAGTGGCAGAACGACACGGACTTCAAAGTGCTGGAACTGATCATGACCGCCCCCATGGTGGTGGCCAACTGGATCAACATGCAGTACTACGGCTCCGTGGTCGACAACCAACGTTTCGGCAGCGGCAACAAAGTGCTGCACAACATCGTGGGCGGCGCCCTCGGGGTGCTGGAAGGCAACGGCGGGGATTTGCGTGTCGGGCTGCCGTTGCAGTCGCTGCACAACGGGCGCCAATGGGTGCACGAACCCCTGCGGTTGAGCGTGTTCATCGAAGCGCCGGCAGACGCCATGGATGCCGTCATCGAGCGCCATCAATTGGTACGGGAACTGGTGGACAACGGCTGGCTGCACCTGTTTCGTATCGACGAGCAGGGCGATGTGTATCGGCGTCGCGACCACGGCGACTGGGAGGCGTGGGCACATCGCAATGGCTCGGCGAACTGACGAGGAAAACGCGCGCTTGCATCCCGCGTCTGTCCGGGGTGCAAGGAGCGCGCCCGAGGTCTTCCGTCCCGGTAACAGGCAGCACCAGGCGGTGACAAACATGAACCCAAGCGATACGCGTGTTGTCGTCGACCCTATTTATTCCTCTTGTCTCCAATGCCCATAGCGCCACATTTAGTGCGTCGACCATACACCCTTCCGGTCTTTTTCACATAGAATTTAAGCGTCACCATTGCTCTGGGAACAAGTCATGCTGAAACCACACGACATGGCACCCCCGTTCGAAGCCCTCGATCAGGACCGTCGGCGCGTTCGGCTTGCTAACTTTCGGCGCCGGAAGAATGTGGTGCTGTATTTCTACCCAAAGGACGATACGCCGGGCTGTACGGTGGAAGCGAGCCAGTTCAGCACCCTGGCGGAGGAGTTTGCAGAGGCGGATACGGTCGTACTTGGCGTCAGCAGGGATTCCTGGCAAAGCCATCAGGCATTCATCGCCAAGCATGGCCTGCGGATCACGCTGTTATCAGACCCAGCCGGACGTGGTGTGTGAACGCTACGGCGTATTGCAAGAGAAAGAGAAAAACGGCGAACGGCAGATGGGCATCGTCCGTTCTACGTTTCTGATCAATCGCGAAGGAAGCCTGGTGGGTGCGGAGTACGGCGTGAGTCCGGACGGCCATGCCTCGCAGGTACTGGAAACGGCGCGGAGGCTTTGAACAGTTGGAGAATGATAGGGCTCGATATATTTAATACCAGCGATTAATAGTCTTTCCACGCCCCCCAGCCGGATTAGTAAATCACTCTGCCCCCTTTTTCCCGATGGACTCTGCTTCCACGACGGTCCGTACTTAGCCGGTGAACGAAAGGCTGTTATCGACCCTTAGCGGACGGTCGCAAGTTCACTCCCGCATGGGGAATCGGGGACAGACCACAGGTCGCGTTAGCTGCTCTAGTTAAAACGGTGGTCTGTATCCGAGTTCGCGGATGCGCCGTACTATCACCGCAACAGGTAAAGTCCCCGCCGATAACGTCTACTGCTTCAACCGATATCCCGTCTTGAACATCCACCAGACGATGGCAAGGCAGACCGCGAGGAAGAGCAGGATCATGAGCAGGCTCCAGGCGATACTCACGTCGGCGATGTTGAAGAAACTCCAGCGAAAGCCACTGATCAGATAAACCACCGGGTTGAACAGGGTCACGGCTTGCCAGAACGGCGGCAGCATGTTCACCGAATAAAAGGTACCGCCGAGGAACACCAGCGGCGTGACCACCAGCAGAGGAATGAGCTGCAGCTTTTCGAAATTGGTGGCCCATAGTCCGATGATGAAACCAAACAGGCTGAAGGAGACACACGTCAGGACCAGAAAGCCCAGCATCCACACCGGGTGCGCGATCTCCAGGTGCACGAAGAACCCGGCGGTGGCGAGGATAATCAAGCCGATGATGAAGGACTTGGTGGCCGCCGCACCGACATAGCCGATGAGGAGTTCCACGAACGAAACCGGCGCCGACAGCAGCTCATAGATCGCGCCGGTGAACTTCGGGAAGAAAATTCCGAAGGACGCATTGGCGATGCTTTGGGTGAGGATTGCGAGCATCATCAGCCCGGGAACAATGAACGACCCGTAGGACACGCCCTCCACCGATTCGATACGTGAACCGATGGCCGAGCCGAACACGACGAAATACAGCGCCGTGGAGAGCACCGGTGAGGCGAAGCTTTGAGCGACGGTCTCGAACGCGCGGCGCATTTCGTACTTGTAGATGACCCGGATGGCGTAGGTGTTCACGGTTTGGCCTTCACCAGGTTGACGAAGATCTCTTCAAGCGAAGTTTTGGTGGTACGGAAATCCTTGATCACCAGCCCTGCATCGAGCACAGCCTGGGTCAGCTCATGGATGCCGGTGTGAGATTTGTGGGGATCATAGGTATAGACCAACTGGCCGCCCTCGTCCGACAACTCCAGGCCCCAGCGCGCCAGCGTCCCCGGAATGGCCGACAGAGGCGATTCGAGTTCGACCACCAACTGACGCTTGCCGAGTTTGTGCATCAGCGCATCCTTGTCGTCCACCAGCACCAGCCGCCCCTGATGGATCACCGCAACCCGGTCGGCAATGGCTTCGGCCTCTTCAATATAGTGCGTGGTGAGAATAATCGTGACTCCCGCGGCACGCAGCCGGCGCACCACCGCCCACATCTCCTGGCGTAGTTCCACGTCGACGCCCGCCGTAGGCTCGTCAAGAAACAGCACCACAGGTTCGTGGGCCAGAGCCTTGCCGATCAATACCCGCCGCTTCATGCCGCCGGAAAGCATCATGAGCTGGCTATTGCGCTTGTTCCACAGGGAAAGATCCTTCAACACCTGCTCGATGTGATTCGGGTTGGGCGGCTTTCCGAACAGGCCACGGCTGTAGGACAACGTGTGCCACACCTTTTCGAAAGCGCCCAGGGTGAGTTCCTGGGGCACCAGCCCGATCAGGCCGCGTGTGATGCGGTAGTCCGCGACGATGTCATGGCCGTCTACGGTCACCGAACCCGCGCTCGCATTGACAATGCCGCAGATGATAGAGATCAACGTGGTCTTGCCCGCGCCGTTAGGGCCCAGCAGGGCCAGGATCTCACCGCGGCGGATCTCCAGATCCACGTCGATCAGCGCCTGGAAGCCGCTGGCGTAGGTCTTGCTCAGATTGGAAACGGAGACGATGGACTGCATTGTTCGGGGAGAACGGGCGCTGCCAGGGGACCCCATGGTAGCGGAACCGGGAGTTCGAACAAAGTGGAGGGACGCCACAGGCTCGCCCAGAACACATTTCTGACTAGAGCGCCGCGGCCGGGATAAGGAATAAAGGGGACGCCCATTAGCCAGCTCTCCGCAAGTGGACAATAGAGCCCGTGCCAACCTGGGTTGGCCGAACACATCTTCACCCTTCGTTTGCCCTTTTCGCCACCGTGATTTCTGTCGTGTAACGTCGGATGAGTCCATCCGCGTCAGTCACCCATCGGGATCAAGGCAGACCCGTTGTGATGCGAGTCGCCCCTGGCGTCGAGCGCCCCTCAAAATACTCGGCTACCGGCCGGTGTCCACAAAGCTTTTCACAGATGAGTGGTTCAGCCTCTTTGCTGTCCAGTCCTAAAATCGGTTCACCGTCCGGGCGAATGGGCTAACACGATGGCGGCACCCGGGTGTCCAATCAGAAGGTTGCTGGTTGGGCCAGTCCCCTTTTCGGGCTCACCCGGGGCCGCCGAAACTTAACCGAACAATCGAGCCGCATCGAACGGTTCCTGGTGCTTGAGCATGTAGTAGGTGGCGCGCGCGAGCTTGTGTGCCGTGGCGCGGATCGCGACGATGCCGTTGGTTCGGCTGCGCTTGCGTTCATAAAAGCGTCGCGCCTTGGGCTCGAAACGCACACAGAAGTGCGCAGCCTCCGAGAACGCCCATGACAGATACTTGTTACCGGCCTTTGCATTGCCGGCACCTTTGCGCTTGCCGTTGCTGAACCGTTCGGCCTTGACGCAGCGACAGTACGAGCTGTAATGCCCGACTTGGGCGAAGCGATGAATGTCGCCCGTCTCCAGCATGATCGTCAGACCTAACACCGGGCCTACGCCCTTGATGGTCTTCAGCACCTCGAACTCCGGTTTAAAGCGTGTAGCGGTAACCACCGCATGTTCTAGGCGTTGGATCTCGGTCTGTAGCGCCTGATAGATGGTCAGCGCGCAGGCTACGGGCAGTGCGGCAAGCGGTGCTTGCGGCGGGGCGAGGAAATCGGCGCGGCGCAGCTGGTTGGTGCTGATGCGCGTACCCGTGGAACGCCAAATCTGACTCTGGACACTGATCAGGCAACGGCTCGCCATGCGCACCAGACCCAAGCGCCGGCGCATCAGATCGCGCACGGCGCGTTCTTCCTTGGGATAGATATAGCCGGTGGGCAGAATGCCGAGTCGAAGCAAATGCGCCAGGAAGAATGCATCGTAGCGGTCTTCCGTGTGCTTAATGCCATCGTATTGCCGAATGGCAACGGTATTGGCGAGTCGCACGATGAAGCCAGCCGCCATCAGCCCGTCGACCAGCCAGTACCAGTTGAAAGTCGACTCCACGACGATGCCCACCAGTTCGTTTCGGTAGGGTTCGAGCAGCTGAAGCGTTGCCGCCAACTCATTGGGTAACCGCTTTTCCACGACGCGACGGTCTTCCTCGTCGATCACCACCACCACGTGGTTGTTGGAATGCAGGTCGATTCCGCAGTACAGTGCCATGACAGCCTCCTGGGTTCGGTTGAATGAGCAACGCCAGTGTAACCGCATCGGCGTCAACCCCTCAGGAGGCTGGCTAGAGGATTATCAGAGGGATTATTTCTTATACTGTTCATTTTTTAATCCCTCCGTCCCCTTTTACTTACCGCGTAGCCGACGATCGCTTCTGTTTCCAAATCGACGATCGGCTGAAAGGCGGGATGCAGGTTATCGAATTGCAGGCTCTCTTCGATCTTGGATGCCATTGTATAGATACGCCGACCGCGAACGGTCGGACGCTGAACGCGATCGCGTCCCGCACCTTTGGCTTCGTAGAGGGCAGCATCCGCCATCCCGAGCAGCTGACGCGGTTCGGCCTCGTCGAGCGGATAACAAGCGATTCCTCCGCTGATGGTAAGCGAAATGGGGGATAACTCATCGATCACGAAAGAGGTCGTCGCAGCCCACTCGCGCGCGCGCGGCGACCTGTAGAGCCCTCGTCCACCTCGGTGCCCGGCAGCAGGAGCAGGAACTCCTCGCCTCCCCATCGCCCGGCCCAATCGCCACCGCGTACCGCCTTGCGCAGGCACGCACCTACCTGCACGAGGATCGAATCGCCTGCCGGATGTCCGTACTGATCGTTCACCGCTTTGAACTGATCAACATCGAGCAACACGACCGCGTACGGCATCTCCTCGCGCTGTGCTTCCGCATGAACGTGATCTAGCGCTGCCTGGATCGCCGCCCGGCTCATCAAGCCGGTAGCGCGAAAGCTGTAGCCATCAGTACTACATGACATTAACGCCTGTGTTTATCGCTGGGCTATCTGAACCGCCCCGGGTTTTGAGGAGGCTCCAACTCTGAGAGAATGGAGCCATGAACAAGACGAACAAGTTTTCCCCCGAGGTCCGCGAGCGTGCGGTGCGGATGGTGCAGGAGCACCGGGGCGAGTATCCCTCGCTGTGGGCCGCCGTCGAGTCGATCGCGCCCAAGATCGGCTGCGTGCCGCAGACGCTGCTGGACTGGGTCAAGCGCGACGAGGTCGACAGCGGCCAGCGCGACGGGCTGACCAGCTCCGAGCGTGAACGCCTCAAGCAGCTGGAGCGCGAGAACAAGGAACTGCGCCGGGCCAACGAGATCCTCAAGACGGCCAGCGCGTTTTTCGCCCAGGCGGAGCTCGACCGCCGTCTGAAGTGCTGAAGCGCTTCATCGATCAGCACCGGCACCTCTACGGGGTCGAGCCGATCTGCAAGGTCTTGCAGATCGCCCCGTCGGGCTACCGGCGCCATGCCGCACGGCAGCGTAATCCGGCACTGCGCAGTGCCCGGGCCAAGCGCGATGACGAAGCTGATGCCGCAGATCCAGCGCGTCTGGCACGCCAACATGCAGGTCTATGGCGCCGACAAGGTCTGGCGGCAGATGAACCGCGAAGGCATTCGCGGTGGCGCGCTGCACGGTCGAGCGGCTGATGAGCCGCCTGGGCTTGCAGGGTGCGCGTCGCGGCAAGATGGTGCGAACCACGGTGCCGGACACTTCAGCGCCGTGTCCGCTGGATCGGGTCAACCGGCAGTTCAAGGCCGAGCGGCCCAACCAGTTGTGGGTATCGGACTTCACCTATGTCTCGACCTGGCAGGGCTGGCTGTACGTGGCGTTCGTCATCGACGTGTTCGCCCGGCGCATCGTGGGCTGGCGCGTGAGCAGCACCATGCGCACGGACTTCGTGCTCGATGCATTGGAGCAAGCGCTCTATGACCGGCAGCCTGAGCGCACGGACGCCTTGGTGCATCACTCGGACAGAGGCTCGCAGTATGTCTCCATCCGCTACACCGAGCGGCTGGCCGAGGCCGGCATAGAGCCTTCGGTCGGCAGCCGGGGCGACAGCTACGACAACGCCCTGGCCGAGACGATCAACGGGCTGTACAAGGCCGAGTTGATCCATCGGCGTGCCCGTGGAAAACCAAGGAGTCCGTGGAACTGGCCACGCTGGAATGGGTGTACTGGTTCAACCACCAACGACTGCTGGAGCCCATCGGGTATATCCCGCCGGCCGAAGCTGAGGCAAACTACTATCGGCAACTCAACAGTCAGGCCGCGAGGCAGCCTGACTTAAACCAAACAGCCTCCACGAAACCCGGGGCGGTTCACGGCCCATTATGGGCTTTTTTGAAGTGTCCGGGTAATCGGGGTAGAACCCCGACTGAAAAAGCGACGGGTAGAGCGCGCCTATAGAACCTGATAAAATTACCAGCGTGGATTCCACGCCCTCCTATCTTTGTAGAGTCGCGTAATGATTAAGCAGATTGTTAAAGCGGTGACACCACCGGTTTTGCTGTGGGGCGCTCGAAAGTTTCGCAAACCTTCACCACCGTCAACCTTATTTGACGGGGAAAACGCCCTTTTTAAGTCCGTTTTGAGAACAACCCAACTTTATGGTGAGTATGGATGCGGCGCCTCTACTAAGTGGGTGTTGGCGAATACAGGCGCTGAGGTTCGTTCTGTCGATACTTCCAAGCAGTGGGTTGACAATGTAATAAGTCAGATCGAGACGGGAAATTTGAAGCGATTGGCTATCCACCTTGTGGATTTAGGAGAGATAGGCGGGTGGGGGCGTCCAACAAGTTATGAAAGAAGAACGGACTTTCCGCGCTACACCGATTGGATATGGGAACATACGAGCAAACCAGACACTGTGTTGATTGATGGGAGATTCCGAGTTTGCTCGTTTCTTACGTCGTTGAAGTTCGCAGACGAGGGGGCGCGATTAATTTTTGATGATTACACCAATCGTCCTTGCTACCACATTGTGGAGAAATTTGTAAGGCGAGAGGACGTATGCGGCAGACAGTGTCTATTCATCGTCCCGAAGAGTGGCGAGATAGATTATGACGACTTAGAGGCTGAGATTAGGAACTTCAGGCACGTAATGGACTGACCTGATGAGGGGTGCTACGTTCGCAGACGTAGGACTGGCATATACAGTTTTACGTTTGTCGAATGGCCTTTGGGTGCGAAACGCATGCAAATACGACATTTCGAAAAAGAGCAAGTCGCTATCCTCCCGACGTCACCCCATCTTGAGTAGCGGCCGCTCGGCTCAAACTCAACCGATTGGATTTTGACGGGAGTTCGAATCCTAGCCCGATGATCTCCGTCAGGAGATCTGGGGCCGCCCGGAGGGATTAGTCGGAGCTCGCGCTCCTCACCTCTTCGGGGCCACCGCCTGCGGCGGCGTTCTGCGCGGCTTCGCCGCTGGTCGAACCACCCATTTGAGGTCGGAGGTTCGTATCAAGTGCGGATAAAGCAGAAAGGCCCACCGTGAGGATGAGCCTTTTTTGGTTTTATACGGCGCGCGACCAGCGCAGCGAGTTCACGAAGTACTTGATGAAGCCCGTAGGGATTCTGGAGTACCCGGAAGGATTACTCGGGGCTGATGCCCCTCGCCCTGCGGGCCGCCGCTGCGCGGCGTTGTCTCGCCGGCCATGCCGGCTCGGCTCGAACGCCGATCGAAGTCGGAGGTTCGAATCCAACTACCGATAAAACAAAAGGCCCACCACAAGGGTGAGCCTTTTGTTTTATATGGCGCGCCCGGAGGGATTCGAACCTCCGGCCACCTGGTTCGTAGTCGCGAAACTGGATAGCATTTTCGATAACTTATGTGGCCCGCCCTCACTTGAAATTGTATAAGCACTTGCAGAGCCACTACGCATTCGCTCAAGGCGAAAAGCTGGATTAACTATCGCTCGGTACCGGCTTCGTCCAGCGCGCGTTCGATTGGTGAAAGCAAATAGTCTATTACAGAACGGGAGCCGATTTTGATCTCGGCGGTAACCTGCATCCCAGGTCGCAACCGAAATTGCTTCCCTCCCCGCTCGATGTATTGCTTTCCAAGGTCGACCAGCGCCCGGTAGCCCGTACGCATCGCCGTCGTTGCGGACGGCTCAGCATTCGCATCTGGGGAAGCGGAATCAGCGCTCACCTGCGCCACTGCGCCATCGACTACACCGTATTTTTGGAATTCATAGCTGGCCAGCTTGATTCTCGCTTCTTGTTGCTCCGCGACGAACCCAATATCTTGTTGCTCAACATATATTTCCGCTTGCAGCGGATCGTTCAAGGGCACGATATTCAGCACCACTGAGCCGGCCGGCAGCACCGTACCTTCTGTGGTGGTAGCCAGATCTTTGATGAACCCCTTTTGCGGAGCTTTCAATGCTAACAACTCGCTTCGATATTGCTGTTTGGCTATGTCCTGCTCTAATTGTGCGGCGCGATTATTGAGATCCACTTGCTCGTCCAGCAATTGCCGCCTGTAGCTCGCTTGAATTGCTTTCTCCTTTTCCTGCGCCTCCCTTATCTTTGACTCTAGCGCTCGTAATGTAAATCTTTGCGAACTTAGATCGCGCTCCACTTCGATCCGTTCCCGTTCTCGATCCATCACCGCCAGCCGATCCGCATAGCCCTGCTTTCCCAGCTCCTTGAAGGCTTTCTCGCTCGCCTTGTGCAAGGGGAGGGTTTCGGCCAATTTCTTAAGCACTTCCTGCGCTGCAGCACGCTCTTGTTCAGCTTGTCTCAACAACGCCTTCTGTTGTCCAAGTGCATGCAGGTATGCCCCCCGATGTGCGTTATATTGGCTTAATACCTGTTCGAACAAAGTAGCGTCGTCATCATCTAACCGCGCGAATTCGCTTCCAGCCAACTCGGCTTCAATTCGTCGCACCTGCAAGGTGGCTGCCGCCAATTCAGATCGAACTTTTTCGAAATCAGCGATTGAAAGTTCGCCATCCATTAACAGCAGCGTTTCTCCTGCCTCAACGAGTTGCCCCTCTTTGACGAGAATCTTCGAGACTCTACCCCCTTCAAAGGGTTGCACCACTTTAACCCTGGTTTTCGGAACTAGCTTTCCTTGCGCACGCGCCACAATGTCCAATTGCCCCACGAACAACCATACCGACACGAGCGCCAATAGGAGAATAAGGGTTAGCGTTATCGTTCGCGGCAATGGAGAAGGCGGATGCTGCACCACTTCCAGTAACCGAGGCGAAAACGCATCGGCGTAACGATTTGCTTCGTTTGTCACGCCGGATCCCCTCCCGTAATTTCGCTGTAAAGGTGCATTAACCATCTCAAGCCACCGCAATAGTTTGAGTCGTCTTGCCGAGTATGGGATCGGCAAGGACAGTCGACGCGGTCTCGAACGACTCGGTAGACAGGTTATTTCGCAAGCCGTACTGATAGGCGAGCTCCCCACCGATCGCTTCGAAATCACTTGCATCCAGATGCGCATCCAGTGCGGCGTTACCAATACTCCACTTATCTGAGATATTTTCCGTTTATAGCAGCCGGAATCGTATTGCTCAACAATACTTGTGAAATCGAACCGCCGGAAGCGCGCGTCGTCTCGCACTGAGCAGTTCGTCCATCGACACAAGCTGCAAAGTGACCTGCGGTTGGTCGACCTCATCGAACCAATTTTCAAAGATCACGCTCCCGTCACCATTTGCAGGGGCGTTTCCACCCACGGAAAGAATGAGATCTTGCTGATGCCGGCTGAGCTGCAAGCCGCTCAAGCGTCACTCCGCCCCCGAGGGACAATGTAAAGTCGTCTTTATGACCACCCCAAGCGAGCGCGTCGTCACCATCTCCGAAGTTGTAGAGAACGACGTCGTTTCCGCACGATAGTTCAATGCGGTCGTCGTCAGCACCCCCCACCAAAACGTCACTGCCTCCGTCGCCGACCAAATAGTCGCGGCCGCCGTCACCTACAAGCAAATCGTTGGCAGCGCCGCCGGACAAATCGTCATCATCCGCTCCGCCGAACAACAAATCTTCGTCGTAACTACCGTAGAGCGCGTCTTTGCCATCGCCTCCGAAGAGCTGATCTTGGCCCGCATCTCCCATGAGCATGTCGTGCCCGTCATCACCGTATAGCACGTCATTGGCCGTACCCGCCCAGATCGTATCATTACCTTTGCCGCCGTAGGCTGTGTCATCATTCCGGCCACCGATCAAATACTCCCCTTGATCGGTACCCTGCAAAGTCACTGACCTGATAAGGAGATCGTCTAGCGTCACCGACGTGCCGTCCTCAAACAAAAATTCACTTATGGGCGAAATACCTCCCGTGCCCAAGGCGAAATCAACACCTTGGTTCGCTAGCTCGCTACCGTGGCTGTCCAAAAGCCGCACTTGGACGGTAGTGACATTATTTTCGGTCACTAGACGTGCGACAACGCGATCGAAGATCACGTCGGGCCCAAGCTGAATAGTGTTATTGCCTTCGGTATCGACGATGGTGTCTAAGTCCCCGCCGCGATACAGTCGGTACACATCGTCGCCGGCACCGCCCAGCAGCATATCGTTTCCGCCACCGCCGTCGAGCGTGTCATTCCCGCCGTTACCTGTGATCTCATTTTCGCCATCGTTACCGATTAACGTATTAGCGCTGTCATCCCCGGCCGCGTTAATGTCGGCGTCACCGACAAGCTCTATATTTTCGACATTGGCAGCCAGCGCGTACGAAATCGGCGTCCGAATCGTGTCG
Source organism: uncultured Gammaproteobacteria bacterium (assembly GCA_963762165.1). Taxonomy (GTDB): domain Bacteria; phylum Pseudomonadota; class Gammaproteobacteria; order JASBUN01; family JASBUN01; genus CAVXJN01. The sequence continues at coordinate 1,568,333 of CAVXJN010000003.1, read as the reverse complement.
TTGCCTTCGCCAGCGCGTTCGTCAACCACGTCATTAATATCGTCAACCACATAAACATCATCGCCTAAGCCACCGGCCATGACGTCAGCTGCCAATCCGCCGTCAAGTATGTTCGCGGCAGCGTTACCGGTGATCAAGTTGGCAAGGTCATTACCGGTGCCATCTATCGCTTCTGTACCGATAAGGTGTAGTTCTTCGACGTTGGCTGTCAGCGCGTATGTAACCGTGCTAAATACTTTATCGTAACCTTCGTCGGCTGCTTCGACGACCTCGTCGGTGTGCCTAACCACTTTCGTGTGGGTAGCCGTAGTATCGGCCGAGTTGACTGACGTACCAGTTGCCGTATCTGTCTCCGAGTCGTGATCGAGATACGTCTCGCTGGTCTGTAGAGTGGCATCGTCAGTTGTCAAATGTTCGTCCGGACCATTTCCGTGGTGGGCGTGAGCGTGTTTGTTGCCTGGCGAGCCGGGGGACGTGCCCTCACCATCGTTCATGTTGTAATCATGACCGGGGGGCGGCGGATCTTCGCCATTGCCTACACCCTCATTCCCCTTACCGGATTCCTCACCGGTGTGGCCGTCACAACCATCAACATCGTCATCCCCGTCACCATCACCGCCGTCGCCAGGATCGGGTACTTCGATGAGCTCGGAATAACCGTCTACATAGTACACATCGTCTCCGGCACCCCCTGCCATTGAATCGATCTCGGTACCGCCGTTGAGGTAATCATTGCCGGTTCCACCAATTAACGTATCTTCATCGGCGTCACCAAATAGCACGTCTTCTCGGCTACCACCGTCCAGAATATCGCGTCCGGCCCCGCCAAATAGCGTGTCATTATTTTTCTCGTTAATAAAAACTTGTTCGTCCGGCGGGTCTCCGGGTCCAGTGGTCACGAACGCTATGTAGTCGCCACCACCTCCAGAGGAAGATGTGCTCAACGGTAAACCGTCATCGCCTCCGTACAGATAGTCATCACCATCGCCGCCGAACAAAATATCGTCCCCGGAACCTCCGTCCAGGTGGTCGTTGCCGTCGCCGCCGTCTAAAAGGTCGTCGTTAGACAAAAGTGTGACTGCATCTTCCGGTGGTTCTTCGATGACGATTGCAATTGCAGCCGTCGCGAATGCCTCTACAACGGGTGGCGGCGAATCGTTAACCACCCCTAGCGCGTCGTCACCACCGTAAATGTAGTCGTCACCGGTACCACCATACAGAGAATCGTCTCCGGCCGCCCCATCAATATAGTCATCCCCGGCCAGCCCGTTCAGGGTATTTGCATAATCATTTCCGACGATGCGGTTCGCGCTCGCATTACCGTAACCGTATAGGTTTTCTTCCCCGTAGAGCGTCAAGTTTTCTACGTTATCGGACAGCGAGTGACTCACCCAACTATCAACGCTGTCAACGCCTTCATTTTCTAGCTCAACGATCGAGTCGCTGTAGTTATCAACCTTGTAATTATCGTCCCCAGCACCTCCACTCATCGCATCTGCGCCTTGACCACCGTCGATCAGGTCATCACCAGCGCCACCAAAAATTTGATCATTGCCACCGTTGCCGTACAGGGTGTCGTTTCCAACTGCGCCGTCGATCAGGTTGTTCGCACTATTTCCGTCGATCAGGTTACTAAGCTCGTTCCCTACCCCGTCGATCGAATTGATCCCTACTAAGTAGAGATTTTCGACATAATCGGACAGCGTATAGGAGACCGTGCTTCTCACGTCATCCCATCCTTCCGACGCGCGCTCGATAATCTGATCCGCCTCATTGTCGACAACGTAGAAATCATTACCAGCGCCGCCGTCCATTACATCGGCGCCCAACCCCCCATCAATATAATCGTTTCCTGTTCCCGCGATGATCGTATCTTGACCTTCGTTGCCGAGAATGGAATCGTCACCTTCGGCACCTGCAAGAAGGTTATTGCCGGCATTACCGCGAATAATATTCGCCAAGCTGTTTCCTGTACCCGATAGGTCTTCCGCACCGGTGAGGGTTAAATTTTCAAGATGATCACCCAAAACGTAATCAATACTCGACTCGACCGTGTCGAAACCGCCAATCCAGGCCAATGCGTTGGTTTCGACGGCTGAGTCGTCGACACTATCAACGACGTAGGTGTCGGACCCGTCCCCGCCTTCCATGTAGTCCGCGCCTTCGCCGCCATCCAGGCGATCGTTCCCACCATATCCGAACAATTGGTCGCTTCCAGCTAATCCATACAGCTCGTTAGCGTGCGAATTACCACCAATTCGATTATCGAGCTCGTTCCCTGTACCGATGAATGCGTTCGTTCCCACGCCAGCTGGCACACCGTACAGCGCCGAGTCTTGATCGTAAGCGGACGTGTCATCTAAAAGTGTCAAGTTCTCGAAGTTCGCGCCCAATGTGAAACTGGAAGTCGCAAGTACCGTATCGCTGCCACCATCCAGCTCTTCAATCAGTGTGTCCCCTCCGGCATCGCTATAGCTCACCGTGATGTCGCTGGAGTAGTGGACAAGATTCATCTCGCCGTCCACTAAATAGACATCATCGCCTGCTCCGCCACGCATGATGTCGGCACCACCAAAGCCATAGAGGAAGTCATTCCCATCGCCACCGATTAGGGTGTCGTTATCGAGATCACCGTACAGCCGATCATCTCCGGAGCCACCCAGTAACGTCGCACCTGTTTCCGCGGCCAGGTCGACATTACTTGGAATTGGGGAAAGCCCTTGATAGATCTTGAGCGCCAGGCGATCGAACAAGCGTTCGTCCACACCGCTGGTGGGAGTCGCCGTAATTCTCGTCGAGACATTAGGAAAGTTTTCGACCTGCTTATTTAAGCGGTACGCATACAGCGTGTTTCCAGCATCATTCGCGGTAACACTTTCGGATAGTAAGGAACCAGAACCTTCGATTGAGCCGGAGCCTGTTAATACCAGGTTTTCGATATGGGCACCTAAACGGTAATTGACCGAACTAAATACCGTATCGTTTCCGTCCGATGCCAATGCCTCATAGACGATGTCGTTGGAATCGTCGACATAATAGACATCATCACCGGCTGCGCCGAGCATGCTATCTACGCCAACGCCGCCGTCCAGAATATCGTTTCCGGCGCCGCCGTTTAAGATGTCGTTTCCAGTTCCGCCGTAGACCGCATCGTTACCGGCCTCGCCGCGAAGGTTGTCGTTACCGCCACCGCCGTATAGTGAATCATCGCCCTCGCCGCCGTGCACCCCATCGTCACCTTCCAATGCCGTGAGTACGTTGGCGCCTGAGTTGCCGACAATGACGTTCGCAAGGTTGTTACCTTGTCCATCTAAGTTATCGTTTCCGTCGAGAGTAAGGTTTTCGACGTTCTCTGTTAGGGCGTAGGACACCGAGCTTTCAACAAGGTCAGTGCCTTCGGCTTCACTTTCGACGACAACATCACCTATGTTGTCCACGAGGTACACATCATTGCCGGAATTGCCGAACATCGTGTCGGCACCGGCGCCCCCGTCCAGGAGGTCGTCGCCCGCTTTCGCAATAATTGTATCGTCACCTTCAAAGCCTCGAAGTCGATCGACTGCGTTGGTGCCTTCAATGACATCGTTACCGGATGTGCCTTCGAGATCGAAACCTAAAGCAATAAGTTGATCGTAGCTGAGTACGGTTCCATCGTAGAACTCAAATCGCGTAATACCGACGTTCGCATTTGGATTTTCAGGATCGAATCCTTCGATGTGAATTGCACCACCGGTATTGCCCACTTTGATGAGCAAAGACCCAAGCGCTAAAGAAAGATCTTCAAGACGGAGGCCGGCGCCGAATCTAAGGGTGTTATCCCCAGAGTCCGTAATTACATCGATCCCATCCCCGATGTTATATACGAACAGGTCATTACCCGCACCGCCGGTGAGCGTGTCGTCACCTAACCCACCGACGATGATGTCATCGCCTTCACCACCGTCTATTGTGTCGTTACCGTCGCCACCGTATAACTCATCTTGGCCCGCGCTCCCGAACAACTCATCATCGCCATTCTCACCGACCAGCAAGTCTTCACCGCTGCCTCCATCGAGCGTATCGTTGCCGTCTCCTCCATAAAGCCGGTCGTTCTCGGTTCCACCATATAGAGTATCGTCCCCGCCTTCTCCGACTAAGAGATCATCACCGGCTCCGCCGTCGAGAATGTCCCCCGCGGCTGCAATTGACGCGCCGCCTCCATTGTCACCGAATAAACGATCATTACCTTCATCGCCATAGATGGTATCCGAGCCGCCCCCACCAACCAGTTCATCGTCTCCTGCGCCTCCGCTCAAGGTGTCATTACCTTCTTCTATTGCGCTACCACCATCTCCGAAAATCAGATCGTTGCCGGCATCGCCGTTCAAAATGTCGTCACCACCGTCCCCGACTAGTTGGTCATCACCGTCGCCACCTGAGAGATAGTCATCACCTTTATATTGCGAAGCGACGCTACCGGAATCACCATACAAGTAATCGACACCGGCACCGCCCAACAGCGTATCGGATCCGCCTTCTCCAACGAGTATGTCGTCGCCATCGCCGCCATCTAAGTAGTCATCTCCATATGCTTCCTCAGGAGTCGAGGTCGTCTCGCCATACAGCTCATCGTTACCCGATCCACCAATTAGCGTATCGGAGCCGCCCCCACCGACTAAAATATCGTTTCCGTTGCCCCCATCGAGATAATCATCACCCTGGACTGACGCGGAGTTTTCATTCGAGTCACCGTACAGTTCATCGTTACCGTCTCCACCGAGGAGCACATCAGCGCCACCGCTTCCGTTTAGTAGATCGTCCCCGTCTCCTCCATCGAGAAAATCGTTACCCTGTATCGCTTCAGCCGTCTCTAACGCATCACCATACAATTCATCATTTCCGGCGCCCCCGTATAACGTATCGGAACCGCCTGCGCCGTTCAGAAAATCATCCCCTTCCCCCCCGGATAGGAAATCGTCTCCTTGCGCTTCGTCGGGCGTATCCGTCGAATCACCATACAAGGTATCGTTTCCAGTACCTCCGTAGAGAATGTCGGCGCCACCGCCACCTCCCATTTCGTCGTTGCCGTCGCCGCCTTCCAGATAGTCATCGCCTTGGTATTCTGCGGGCAGATCGCCGGTTTCTCCCCACATGTAATCGTCGCCTGCACCCCCTATCAACGTATCGGCGCCTCCCCCTCCAAAGAGTTCGTCATTACTATCACCTCCATCAAGGTAGTCATTCCCATGATAGGAAGCGGCCACCCATTTCGTATCGTCGTCCCCGATAAGAACATCGCCCCCGTCACGTCCGTAAAGTACATCGTCTCCACCGCCACCTATGAGTTCGTCGTCACCTTCGCCCCCGTCGAGAATATCTGCGCCGTGTAAAGCAGCATCGACAAACGAGGAATCGCCCGATAACAGATCGCTACCGCCTTCGCCCAATAAAACATCGTTGCCCGCCTCACCAGCAACTTGATCATTATCGTCGCCGGCGAAAACAATATCGTTCCCCGCGCCGGCCCAAACAAAATCGTTTCCACTACCCGCGTAGATCACATCATCGCCACTATCCGAAGGATCAGTGTCCCCCTCTACGGGCGAAAAAGTTCGCTGGTAACGAACCCCATCCGGAAGAAGTGTGTCTGTGTATGTCCAATCGAATGTCTGAGCCGAATAGTCCGAATCACCAAACAAATTATCGCTGCCAGCGCCACCGACTAATACGTCGTCACCTCCTCCGCCAGCTATACCGTTATCACCACCGTTTCCGATGACGATGTCGTCGCCTGCGCCGCCGTTAAGCCAATCACGATCTGCGCCGATCAGAGACGTTTCGTCGGCGATAGCGGTCTCCAAAGAAATCTCGCTGGTCGCGTATAGTCGGTCATTTCCTTCACCACCAAGCACAATGTCGGTGCCACCCTTACCCTCAATTACATCGTTGCCCTCGTTTCCTTCCCCCCGGTCGTCGCCATTACCCAGATCTACATGATCATCTCCGGACTTCGCATGGACTTGATCGTTTCCTCCACCGCTGAAAATGGAGTCGTTTCCAAAACTCCCATTGAGTCTATCCGCCCATGTGGGATCGGGCTTAGTAAGGTCCTGAATCGGGTTACCCAATACGTCATAGTGCGGCTGAATTCCAGGCTGATCTGGATCAAAATCTTTCCAGACATAATCGCCGTGGATCTCGGCTCCATTTGGAGTTGTCGTTTCTTCCTCAGGAAGTAAAACGCTGAATCCCAAATCGCCTTCGTGGAAATTCTCAATTACGACGCTCGTTCCGTCTGCGAAGGTCAACGATAGGTGTGTAGTTAAACTGACGGTAACAGTCGGATCTAGCAAGAAGGCGTACGAACCATCCTTGCGTTTTTCGATTACGCCAGCGACGACTCTGTTATCTTTGGTCTTGATAATCCCAATCCCGTCGCTGTCTCGGATCAGGTCATGCCCTTGAATGAAATAGGTGTCATAGCCCGATCCGCCTTCTAAAATGTCGTCTCCGAGTCCGCCGACTAGGGTGTCCGCTCCGTCACCCCCGACCAATTTATCGGAACCGCCGCGGCCGAATAGGAAATCATTTCCACCACCTCCGATTATTTCGTCGTCATATATTCCACCTAAAACCAAATCCGCCTTTGCGTCCGCACCCAAGTCGTACGTCAGACCAGAATCACCTTGATGTAGCGTGACCCGCCGAATGTGCGCAGTGGATAGCGCGATGGCCTCAGAACCCAATTCCTCCCGAATGCTCGCAAAAAACCGCTTTTGGCCTAGCATTTCCGAATTCGGTTCGATATCTGATAGATCGAATTGAATTCCGTTGGCTGCAAGAGATTGTATAAAAGGGGCGAAATTCGTTCCTTTCATTAAAGCGTAATATTCCGACAAAAGTGCTAGCAGTCCTTTGTTTAAGCCATCGGACTGTTTGATTCGAAGCATGTCGTACCCGATTTCATCGAGCGCCAGTACGTTTCGCTTGATTTGATGTTGAAGCAGCGCAACAATTAAATCGGTGTCGGTAGAAGTCTCAAGATCGCCTACTGCGTATAGGCTTTTGTCCGTGAATATCTCGATAGAATTTCTGTGCGCGCGCAACGCCTGGAGAAAAGTCGATGACCATTTCAAGCTAGCAAGCAGCGCCATCGAATGTAAATCAATGCGCTCCGAAAGAGCTAAGGGCCCGTCATCGAATACCGATTGTTCCCCGATATTAATTTCGTCTACGTTTCCGATATTATTGAAGTCGTAACGGATTAGATCTAATATCTCCCCCTCGATAGAAAAGCCATTGACGTTGATTTCCCGTTCCTCGAACTTCGCATCGACGTCGCTAAAATACGTGGTAAGCTCCGGGTCGCTATAACCAATACCATTCAAATACAACTCCAGCAGCCCCATCGCTAGATCATTCGTTGCAGTCGGCTCGAATGGCGCAGGATCAAACACCGTTGCTTGACGGTTGAATAAAACCGACATTACCGACGCAATGCCTCCACCAAGGGAATGCCCGGTAAATGTGATCGTAGCCCCCGGTGGTGCGTTTCGGATTACGTCAATTGTGTACGTAACTGCCTGCGTAATTTGTGCAGAACTCAAGCCGAGCCCCGCCGGTATATTCGCTGCGACGAAGTCCTTCCACTGCGTTTCGTTAGTTCCTGCAAACGAAATTACAATCTCACCATCTTTTTCGTAGGTGCCTACGGAAAAACCAGTAATAGAGTCGTCCGGCTTTGGTGGATTTAGCGCTTTCCAGCCGTTGCTGGGGAGCGTATTCTCATCAGTCCGCGCATAAACGAGGTTAGAAAGCAGTGCATAGTCTAGGTCCGTAGCCATTATATTTTCCCGTTTTATAGACAGTTGGTTTCCCACTCACCCAATATCTTTTTGTATTTGGCCGCCATCCGGCTACTAAGTGGCTCTTTATCGCTCAGCTTTATGAGGGCTGGCTCTCCACTAGCATGGATACGCGTCTGCAGGTTCGCTGCTCGTCCGATCAAGGATGTCTCCAGCGGCACCGCTTCCCACTTTCCCTGCCGAACGCGGTACTCAACGTACGGTAGCTTTGGTCTGCCGAGACTTCGCCATGCTTCGCACGTGTAAAATGTCGCCACTACAAACCAATCTGCGCCGTCGCCTTCATAGTCGATGACCATTGGTACATAGCGAGTCCGCCAAACAGGGGGACGATTTGGCACATTTTCACTTAGAACCTCCACGGTCATAGCTTTCGATTCCCAACCTCCTGGACCACCGATTTCGCCTAGCTTGGTTCCCTCGACGGTTCTGTGTACTAAAATTATTGATCCATCCTTGAGACGGACCTCTTCGCGCCATTCCAGCGAAACGTCTCCACATGAAGAAACGAGAGCAGTGACTGCTACCCAAAAGAACATATGTGCACACTGTTTCAACAACGAAGTCGGCGCACAATTCGCGTTTAGCTTCATAATGTTTGATCCCGCATTTGGACCGTACTAACGAGACGCCTGACACTTCGAGCGACTGCTACCTTTGCCGCGACGCCGTTTCTTTTTTGGTTTCTTCACAGCTGACCTGACCCGCAATCATGATTTCGTTATCCACTCGCAATGCTTCTGGTAAATGATGCGCAATAAAAAGAATCGACACCTTGCCCTTCAAGTGATTCACCGTCTCCGCGAAACGCTCTGCGGTAGCGTCATCTAAGTGGCTAGTCGCTTCGTCGAAAATCAGAATTCTTGGTCTCTTCAAAAGCGCCCGCGCAATCGCTATGCGTTGTTTTTGGCCGCCGGACAGACCGACGCCGTGTTCCCCGAGCTGAGTCTGGTAGCCGTTTGGAAGTTGCTCGATCAGGTCGTGGATTTCCGCCATACGGCACACCTGCATAACTTGCTCGAAGGTCGCATGTGGATTAGAGGCAACTAAGTTTTCGTAAATTGTGCCTGAAAATAGTGTCGTCTCTTGCGGCACAACCCCGAAGTAGTTTCGGAGTTCGTTGGCGGTAAGTTGGCGGATGTCACGGCCATCAATGAGGATCCGTCCATCGCTGGGTTGATAGAAGCCCTGCAGAAGCTTCGCGAGCGTGCTTTTTCCGCAACCTGAAGGGCCCATGACGGCGACGGTGGTCCCTCCTTCACGGTTAGGTCGAAATGTTCATAGAGATACGGATGCTCTTCGCTGTAGCGAAAGCTCAATCCTTTAATCTCGATACGACCTTTGGCCTGGGGACTTCTTGACGGCTTGATGCTGTAGGGCTCAACCGGCGCATTCATAATGTCGCCCAAACGCTTGACTGCAATATTGGCTTGTTGAAATTCTTGCCATAACCCCACTAGGCGCAGAATTGGTTGCGACACGCGGCTCGCGAACATTTGAAACGCGACCAACATGCCGATTGTCATGGAATCGGTCGTCATGACCATCCAGGCACCGAGACAGAGAATTGCCAACACTTGTATTTGCTCAAGCGTATTGGCGGAAACGTTGTAGGTGTTCGATAAACGGCGGGTCTTGAAGGCAGAAGCTAAGTACTGACTGAGGTAATCACCGAAACGATCTTTGAGTTGCGGCTCCATCTGCAAGGATTTGACCGTTTCCATGCCACTGATGTACTCGGTCAAAAACGCTTGATTACGTGCACCCAATTGGAATTGCGTGTTGAGGCGTCGGCGCAATAGGGGCGTGATGGACAGGCTGATCACGCTGATGGTCGCGAGGATCGCCAACACGACCAGAGTCAATTCCCAGCTGTAATAAAACATCACGGCTAAGAACACGAACAAGAACGGTAAATCTAAGAATAAGATTACGGCGGCGCCTGTCACGAATTCTCGAATGGTCTCGATACCGTGAATGCGAGCAACTAGCGTACCCGTGGCGCGTTGTTCGTAATAACGCAATGGAAGTTCGAGAAGATGTTTGAACACACGGCTACCAAGCACAGCGTCGATCCGTTGGCCCGTGTGGAGCACTAGATATTGGCGAGTCCACGTCATGAACGCACTGAACAGCATGAACATGAGCAGCCCCACACCGATCACTATCAAAGTATTCATCGTCTGATGCACGATCACTTTGTCGATCACGATCTGGGTGAACAGCGGCGTAGCTAGCCCGAGCAGTTGAATCGCGAAGGACGCGAGCAATACATCGCGCCATATACTCTTATGGCGCAGCAATTCCGGCACGAACCAGCGAAATCCGAAGGCTTGCTTGGTCTCGCCAATATCGCCCTCGGGCACCGCATCTTCCGCCGGGCGGGTAACCAGCATAAGAGGCGCCGCCGCGCCCCGAAATACCCCCAGTTCAATCGTTTGCGGCTTCGCTTCGCTCGCGACAAAACACATGACATTCGTTTCATCGGACTTGATGATCAGAACGGGCGTGCAGGTATTTCCTAAGTCATCCTTCTCCTGGCGCTCCCCGCCGGCATTTTCCGGGCTTTCCGCATCCAGCGCAGCATGCTGCGACTCCGTTTCGCTTTCAACGCGGGGCAGTTGATCCGCCCGCACAAAAGCAACACATGGTTGTTGTTGCTTTTTTAGTTTACGAAACGTACAGAACGATGCTTCGAGCCCCACCGCAGTGGCCGCACGCTGCAAATCTGCGACGCAGTACGGTGGTACGAAGTGCTGTTGTAGCAACGTCGCCTGAAACGGGATTCGATGAACTTGACTGATACTCGCCATCGTCCACAAGAAGTCTTGTGGCGTAAGCGCATGCTTCAAAACCGCCGATCGCATGTTCCCCCCCAGGCAGCAACATGCAGTGCGTGAATCGCTTCTGCTTTTTTATTAAACGGGCTTTCCAGCGCCGATTATTGAATTCGCAATATTGGTTTGCGTTTTTTTTGAAAATTAATTTATAGCGGCAGGTTGGTCAAGAACTAGAACTATTTTTCAAGCAAATAATCAAAACTTGTAGTACTAACGACTACAAAACCGCAGACACAAACACACCCGTCGTCGTCGAATTTTAGTGATCACATTACGCGTCCGCTTGTGCGTGGCAATACATCGGGATCAGGTCCGCGTTCGACGCGAGAATGTACGCATAGGCTCAAATTAACATGGACGTGCTCTGGCCGTTTATCGAACAACGCCGAGACATGGAAGGGGTGGCTAACGCTACCATCAACCGCGCCTTGGAGATCGTGCGTCGCATCTTGCACTTGGCTCGTGATGAGTAGAACTGGTTGCAGCGATTCCCGCGCATACGGATATTGCGAGAACCTAAGCGCCGGGTCCGATTTCTCACGCGGGAGGAAGCCGACCGGCTCCTTGAGGCATTGCCTGAGCATCTGCGCCCCGTGGTGCAGTTTGCCCTGGCGACTGGTTGCAGGATGGGCGAAATCCTGCGGCTGGAATGGACCCGCGTGGACTTCGGTCGGCGTGTGGCCTGGTTGGACCCTGGCACGACCAAGAACGGCGACGGTCGCGTCATCCCCCTCAATCGGGAAGCCGTCCTCGCCCTTCGAAGCGTTCAGGAGCAGCACCGGCGATGGTGCTTCACTTACCAAGGTCAACTCACGGATCGCGTTGGATCGTAAGCTTCCCTGAATCGTAGACCACTCATGGGTGGAGATTCTTGGCAAAATTCAGCCAGGAGGACCCATGAAGAAGTCGAAGTACAGCGACACTCAGATCGTTGCGATCTTGAAGGAAGCCGAAGCCGGCCAGCCGGTGAAGGAGATCTGCCGGAAGTACGGCATCAGCTCGGCCTGCTACTACCAGTGGAAGTCGAAGTTCGGGGGATTGAGCGTGTCGGAGCTGAAGCGCAATCGCGAGCTCGAAGCTGAGAACGCCAAGCTGAAGCGTATGTACGCGGATCTGGCGCTCGAGAACACGGCGCTCAAGGACCTGATCGAAAAAAAGCTTTGAGGCCATCCGAGAAGCGGGTGGCCGTCGACTATCTGGTCGACATGCATGCGCTGTCGATCCGTCGAGCCTGCAAGGCCATCGGCCTGACCCGTTCGGCCTGGTATCGACCGTTGGTCGACTGGCTCGAACGGGATCGGCCGATCGCCGAGGCGCTGCTGACGCTGGCGGAGAACAAGCCGGGCCTCGGTTTCTGGAAGCTCTTTCGGCGTCTGCGACGCCTCGGCCATGATTGGAATCACAAGAAGGTCTATCGCGTGTACTGCCTGCTCAAGCTCAATCTCCGGCGCCGGACGAAGAAGCGCGTGCCGCCGCGAGATCCCGATGCCATTGCTCGTGCCCGAGCGGCCGAATCAGGTCTGGTCGGCCGACTTCATGAGCGACGCGCTCTACAACGGCGTGCGGTTCCGGACGTTCAACGTGCTCGACGACTTCAACCGGGAGGCTCTCGCCATCGAGGTCGACACCTCGTTGCCGAGCACACGGCTCGTTCGCGTCTTCGAGCAGTTGAAAGCAGAACGTGGTCTGCCCGATGTGCTTCGCACCGACAACGGACCCGAGTTCCTCGGCGAGGCCTTCGTCAGCTGGTGCAAAGCCCAAGGCATCTTTATCGACTACATCGAGCCCGGAAAACCCAATCAGAACGCATTCATCGAACGCTTCAATCGCTCGTATCGAAACGAAGTGCTCGACACCTGGTTGTTCCGAACGCTTGACGAAGTGCGCGAGCTGACTTGGGCGTGGATGCTCGAGTACAACGAGGAGAGAGATCATGATGGGCTAAACGGGCTCACTCCCGTCGAAGCTCTTCAACAGGCCAGAGTCTCTACTTTTGGGTTGTCCACTTGACGGGGGAGCTTACGGGATCAGCATGGAAGCGCGCGATCGAGCGGGCAGACATCACGCAGTTTCGATTTCACGACCTTCGGCACACCTGGGCCAGTTGACACGTGATGAGCCGAACGAGCCTGCAAGAGTTGATGGAATTGGGTGGTTGGAAGTCGTATGAGATGGTGTTGCGGTCTGCCCATCTCGCACCGGAGCATCTGGCCGGTGCCGCGGCGCGGATCGAACGGCGCTGGGAGAACGTAGCCGAACGCTCTACGATTTCTCTACGCTGGGACCGACAAAGGCTCACACCGAAATGTAAGCCTTTGAAGTGAATGGCGCGCCCGGTGAGATTACTCGGGCTTGCGCCCTCGCCCTGCGGGCCAGCGCCGCTGCGCTTCGCTGTTGTCTCGCGGGCATTGCCCGCTCGGCTCGAACTCTACCGAATCGATTTCGTCGGAGTTCGAACCTCTGGTAAACCGATAAACAAAGAACCCCGCGCATGGCGGGGTTCTTTGTTTATATGGCGCGCCCGGAGAGATTCGAACTCCCGACCACCTGGGTCGTAGTCGCTATTCATGTCCTTATTTTCCATAACTTACGTCGCCCGCCCTCACATTGATGTTCGTGCAACGTTCCCACACTCCTACGTCTACACTATTCCTATTATCCGCGCGCCAGACACGTTTATTCAACTTTACAGCCCAGGAATCACGCTACTCTTCGGGTCCAAATTCCAAAACGACGCGGTTCCTGCATCATCGATTGCCAAAAAAATCGCACGCCGACTAGACAATGCGGATGCCCAATAATGGTGTAGACCGTCCTGCGCGAAGGCACCCTGGAAGCTATGGATCAAATCGCCGGAAACCATGTCAAACACGTCTCCTGATCGTGTGCCGTCGGAATCCGCAAGTACAATTAGCGTACTGTTTGGGATGAACGCAGCCGATCTACCGTATTTACTCGCGTTGAAGCGCGATAGCAAATGAGCACCTTTCGATTGATAGACATACACGTAAGCATCATCGCCGTCAGTCACGCGCCACCCAAAAACCGAGAAACGTTTTCCGTCTTGACTTACGCGAATATCATTTCGACTTGAAGCCTTGAAGATTTCCAATAATACGATCACTTACTTTGTCCCTCACAATTACGGAAGTGGTTTCGTCTTCATTACCCTTCCGCTTCCAATGCACTTCCACCCGTCCCATTTTCAGAGGTTACTGACCTTCCATCGAACCCAAAATCAACTGCCGCGTCGGAGATAGTTTTAACTCGAAACTGACTAGACGATCTGTCTGTATTTCTATTATTGAAAATTTCCCATTCCGCAGCGGTAGTACCGGTCTGGAAGTGAAGTCGATTGCGGCCTTTCCAATTGAAATCTCTGGCACAGTCATCCGACTCATACGACCCCATTAGCGGAAAATATTGTGTATCCGAAGACGTAAAAATCGACGTCCCAGTACTCGAGTCCACGAGGGTTACGTGGCCGTCCCTTGAATGCAAAGCCAAATATTGCCCCTCTGGGCTAAACTCAAAAGCATTGATAGCGCGATTTTCTTGCTCTTCTCTGTTTTCGCCATCATTCGGACGTGATAATACAGACTTGCCCCTTGACGTCCAAATATCTATTCCAAAATCTGGTCTCAAAACGGCGAGTCGTGAACCATCGGGTGAGAGCACAACTCTTCGACATGCTAAGTGTTCAATTTCTTCTGGTTTGATAATGTTCAGCGAAAAACGGGCAAACATACGCTCGGGAAAAATTCGAAAACGTCCAAACCTTTTATCTGAAATCGCCGTAAAGTTCGCGCCGGACTGATCAAACGCGACCGCACGGATTGCCCCATGATCCACTGTGTAATCGATCAGAATATTTCCGCTTTCGTCCAACGCAACGAGATTTCCATTCTGCGTGCCAACAGCCAGAATACGATTTCTCTGATCATAAGTCATCGGCCGAGACGTTGAATCGGCCGCCAAAGTACAATAGGCTTTGGTCGGGCGTAACGAAATAAGTATTGTAGGTTTCGCTTTGAACAAGCGCAGTGTTAGCGCCCGCGGCAAAAATCCCTAAGATGCCGGTGGGGAGGCTCTTGGAAGAACTTATTTCTTCGGCGCGTTTGTTTAAAAAATAGACTGTCGTAGGATCGTCCTGGCGAACAACAGCGATACTGCCGTTGGCATCGTCAGTGAGCGCGATGATCTGACTATCAAATTCATATATTTGAGGAACCTCATAGGGCCATCTATAGGCTGCGTAAGTCTTGCGATCGAGGATCGCAAATAATGTTCCCGTAGCTTGAGATCCATAGAACAAATCATGAATATTATGACCTTCCGGTACAGGAAGCCGAGATAACTTTGATCGCGATCCGTCGTAGAGATAAAGCTGACCATCTTCAAAAAGTATTGCGATTGGACTGCCAGTGATAGCTTCTGCTTTAAAAAAACGCTTTATATTTGCGTGAGACGTACTTTCGATTGTCGCCAGCAAGTCGCCGGTGTCCATATTATATATGGCTGCAGCGTTACTCCCTTCTGCAAAAGCAAGAAATTGATTGCTGCCCGACATCGGGACTAAAATCCAATTTCCTGAAAGCTGAATTGATTTTATGTCTTGGTTGCTGGCGGTGTCGATTATTTTGATCGTATCTCCCGCTTGGTATACTAGTTTTTCACCGTGAGCGCTTAAGAAATAGTTGTAGGCAATGCTGTTTTCGGTTCGAGACAAAAGGACACGGCCGGAGTTCAATTCGAATACGCTAATCATTGAGTCCCAATGTGGTTCGGAATCCCAATTTAAAACGCTTCCAACTGTAACGGCAAACTGACCATCTCCGGAAAGCAGGGTAGGTGCGCCGTAGAAGTCGCTGGTGTCTGAAAGGGCATCGTTATGGGTCGGTTGAAAGTCACCTTTCGCGATAATCCCACGGGACAATCCGGCCTTATACCTCAGACGTTGCATTTCCGTTATCAGTGAAGCTGGTGTAAACCGGTTTACCTGTTTTATAGCGGTGTCCAATATCGAAGTAGTCTCCGCGACTTTATCTTGTGCAAGCGCAATCTTTGCTTGAAGATATTGTTGCCGAAGATTTTCTTGCTGTTTTTTTATCGAGAACGATGCAGCCACCACGAAGCCTACGGCAATAACGAGGGTTACCAACGAGTACAATTGTCTTCGTTTGCGCTTGGCATAACGTTGTGATCGATCGATGTAGGTGTGTATGGGCGGTGCGAGGTCTTCGAGTTGCTTTTGTTGCCAGCTGAGCGCTTCGGCTAAAGGCTTACCGGCCGGTAGCAAGCGGGCCGGGATGCTCCCTTCTTCTTCCCAGCGTCGGGCTTCCTCTTCCACCCGGCCCCGCCAGCGCAGGAAGTCGCGGTTGTCGTCCAACCAAGCCTTGAGTCGTCCCCAGTGGGTGAGCAACGCTTCATGGGCGAGTTTAATGCGGGCTTCCTGCGTTATGTTTGTGTCGTGCGGTAGCTCCGGTCCGGATGTTGGCTGGCTTGCCTGTGCGTCTTGGGTGGGATCGGTGGGTGTTGCTGCGGGGGTGGTATCGGCCCCCTCGGCCACCAATAAGCGTGCTTCGATCAGCGCATCGACCAGGCGCTGTTGGGCCGGGGTGGTAAAGGCCGAACGCGGTGCCGGTTGGCTTTGGGCTTTGTTGTTTGGATCGATGCGCACCAGCGGGCGCATCGCCCCTGCGAACGCCGCCTCCCCGTCCGCGCCTAGCGCCTGTACGGTCGCCTCGGCCTGTTCGCCCAACGCTTCTTTTAATCCGCCCATGCGCTGGTAGGCGACATAGGTCAGTTGGCGTTGGCTAAGGTCTCGTTCGTGATCGAGCTGGACTTGGCTAAACTCCAACAACGGCAACACATCGGCTTGGCCTTGGGCTTCTTCGAGGATGCGCTCGTGCAGCCCTACCCCTTGGGCATCCCGTCCAAAGGTCAGGCCCGCGGCCCGCGCCGGCTCTTCGATCACCGCTTGCAGTTGGGCGTCGTTTAACGGGGCGAGGTTGTACTGATGGGTGCCTTCGCTGAGTGCTTTGAGGATCGGGCTCTTCGATGACCTGTGCATAGAAGTCGCTGCGCAGGGTGGCGAGGATCCACACCGCTTCGCTTGCCGACCAAGCTTGGAGCAGGGATAAGAGAGCGTTGGCGGGCATCGGGCTCCCAACCAAACAGCTCTTCGAGCTGATCAATGACCACCAGAAGGCGCACCGGCGGTGCGGTACGGGTAGGCTCATTCAGTTCGGTGGGTTCGTCCACGTTCGCTGATGGGTGCACCGCGCAACGGCTCAGGGCACCTTCGATCGGACGTACGCTGTGTTCAGGACTGCTTGTCCACAGTTGCGCCAAGGCGTGCGGGGTGGGGTAGTCGCCTTCCAGCACTTCGGGCAGAACCCCGGCCACCCGCTGCGCCCACGCCTCCAACACTTCGCCTTGCAGTTCGCTCGGGCGCACGATCCATCGCCGCCAGGCCACTACATCGGCGACCGGTTGCTGATGCACTAGGCGGGGGATCACACCGGCGCGCACCAACGAGGACTTACCCGCCCCGCTCGCCCCCACCAGTAACAGGAAGTTCTGCCGCGGCTCGTGATGGGCGTTGCCCAGCAGGCGTGCGCACACTTCACTGGCGGCACGCTTGCGCCCAAAGAACACCGGCGCATGCTGCTCGTCAAAGACTTCCAGTCCCCGAAACGGCGAGCCATGGCTTTCGGGCCATACCGTCTGGGGCTGTTGGTCGGCCAACCACCGGCGCAAATCTTGCTCCAGCACCTGCTCAAACGCCGCGGTACTCCCAAACCCCTTGAACGCGCCGACGAAGTGGCCTTGTTCGTTGCGGATCCAGCGCCGCCAAAAGTCCTCCAGCGCTTGCAGCTCCGCGCGCTCTTGCTCGACCCGATCGGCTTCAAACAGGATCTTTGCCGTCTTGCGGTAGACAAGCACATCGGGCCGCTGTGCTTGGAGCGAAGCCTGCAGGGCGGTCTCAAACTCGTACTCCGTACCGGTGCGCGGCGAACCATCCGCTCGATCATAGGTCGGGGCAATAACGAGCCCAGCCGCTTCCATACGATCACGATCACCAGATCACACTGATCCGGCGCTGCAATCTGTTCCTGAAAACCAGCGCGCGCCGAGTACCAGCCTTCTTCCCAGCGAATCAGTTCAAAGCCGACCGCCCCCTCGAACTCCGTCTCCAGCCGCCGCGCCACACGCGCCACCGCCTCGCGCTCGGCCTGCACATCTCCGGGCGAGGAAATGAATACCTTTACCCTATGCTGAGCCCGCATTAGCTTTACCCGTATCGACTCACGTCATCCGATCCGTTTTAAAGTTCGTTACATGGTCATAATTTCGTCAACGTCCATACCACGCGCTCTAGCTTCCGCGGCAAATTCCGCGGTGAGATCGAAATCACGTTGCGGATGACCTTCCCACACTACCACTGCCACGAGTTCTCGGCTCAACTCCTGTCCTTCTACCACTTGCGTCTCTCGATCAACGAGAGTTTCGGCCTCGTCGAAAAGCGCATGATTCACGGCGCGGTAAGCGTCTGCGCCCTGCGCGTTTTGAGTTAAGACTACTAGCTCTCCCTTCTGTTTCGCTTCCCTGACAAGCGATCGGAACAGACCCTCCCAATCGCCGGGACGGTCAAGCACCAAGCTTCTCAAAAATGTGAGCTCGTCGTACGGTAGAACAATCCGCGATTGAACGTCAGCGATTCGAGCGACCTTCAACGCTACTAGATCAGCGCCACAGGCAGCTGACGACACCAACTTGCAGACATTGTTTTGTAGAAAGAACTCCGTTAACCGCGTTTGTACAAGGCTAACGTTTTCAAACGGAAACCGGGCCTCTGTCCCCGGAGCATCGACGCGGCGACCCGCTACTACGGCGACTGTTCTTCCTCTACTTGTCGCCATAACAGCACTTAGTCAAAATCGGCGGGGAAGTGACGCGACTCGACAACATTGGCTGCCGCCACTCCGACCTTGATCAACGTCTCCATCTCTTCGGTGCATCCATTTCCTTTAGCTCCCTGATTTCTTTGCCCGATAGATGCAACCCCGCGTGTTTCGACAACCAATCCGCATCTAGTCGCGCGTTGTATCGCACATAGGTCAATAGTGGATTATCCGAGAAAACAAAATCCGTTTGTAGATCGCCGGCCTCACGATCTATCACCCTTGCCGTTAGGCTAACTGAAAACCATTGGAGAAGCAGCTCGTTGAGCGCACTGGCGTCGTCCATAATCGAACCTAACGCCCGCACAGCCAGCTTCGCTGCGCCCATTTGCATAACAGATTCCCGCTTCATCGAAAAATCTGCTGAACCGGTGCCAATCGAAACCAATAGGAGGTTATCTGATCCTTTCGGCCAGTTCAGGCCGTAGCCTTCAAGCCACGCAAGCATTAGTAGCTGAAGCGACGGATTATTGTGCGGACTTACGCCGCCATCAACAAACGCTCCGTATTCACCTTTGAATATCTCAATAGGTTCCGGCTCAAAATAGTGGGGTGCAGCCGTACTCGCTCGCACAATGTCTTGTAGACTGAAGTCTTTGTTCGCGATGCTTTGACTTTCTGCAGGACTGTTAAAATATTTCCCGCGAGGATTGTTGTGAACAATCCAAGTACTACCTGTATCTAATCGCTTTACTACAATGGCGAGGCCAGTACGGATGCGCTCCGCGTCTCCTAGCAAAGTATCGCCAAACTCTTGATCGAGCACCTTCCGAAGTGGCTGTGCTGAAAACTTTGGACGCAAGACTCCGAATCGAAACAGCTCGTCCGCAAAGACTTCGCCCCCGAGTCGCTGATACATATCGTCCAATTGATTCGCAGAATAACCTTGCGCTAGCGCCGCAGCAATAATCGCTCCAGTGGACGTGCCCCCAATTAAATCAAAGTAGTCACACAATCGAAATGACTCCCGCCCACCATTGCGTCGGCGCAAAAACTCCTCTATCCGCTTGAGAATTTGTACACTGACTATTCCTCGAATGCCTCCACCGTCAAGCGAAAGGATTTTTTTAGGTCCAGTTCCGAACAAGTGTTCATCTCGACTGTTTCTCTGCATTTCGCGTTTCCCCTATCGAACTACCGAACTAGCGACTAAACGCACCAACCACTTTCGATCGATTTGATATGAAAGTGGTACGCGCTAGTACGATTCAGGACTTTCCCTAGCCAAGACGCGAGGATTTCCTCTCTATATGCGAACATTCAGCTTCGGCTCTTGCAATTTTGTAAATCCGACATGTGGCCGGGCGACAACAGCTGCTCCTAAGGAACGGATGCAGGACCCGCATATCCAACAACGATATCGAATGAGATCGATGAGTAATTGGTTTGCGCGCTGAACTCCCCAGCGATGGGCTCGATCTGCACGTCGCCGTACGCCGGAACCTCGAGGTTCGTGTGCATCGTCCCGCTGAAAGAGACCGGTGGGCCGTGCGCGAGAATCGAATTACCGCCGGAGAACGACAGCGTCGAAAGCCAAAATCACCGAGCACGTAGCCGCTCAACGGTCGTTCCGGATTCGCGGGAGCCAAGATGCTGGCTGAGGGGCACCACGTCGAAGAACGCGGGGGTCGCTCGAACGGGCCAGATGATCAAGCAACTCACGAATACGACGCCCGAAGTTTTCACGGCGCCTTCGCTAACCGGTATACCCATGATCCCCCTCCCTGGGTCACTCGATTCTGCCGGCCGGCAGACCGAGCGCATTTTTTGCTCGTATCCCGCCTTAGTCGCAGGCGGCTAAACGCGCATTGTCCTCGCTGTTTGCTGCGCGCGCCCGCCTGGACCTGAGAAGGCGATCGCCCCTATACATATAAAGATGGTCGGCAATTTCGGTGATGTCAATACAGGATTTGAGCCCCCTGCTATTGCTGGGCAAGCAAGCACGGGGATCGTTTGATGAAGCAAACTCGTACAACTGAAGTACCTGGTGCACTCGGGGCGGTGACAAATGCTAGTCATTTCTATTCTCAATTTTGAACGCCCCTCTGATTGCACCCCGCATGAGTTTTCACTTGAATTTCGATCCGCTCAGGGGGGATCGCCGCTGGGAGTTAGCGTGGTCGAGGAATCCCAGCCTTCAACGCGGTCGGCACTTGCCTCTCCACAAAGTTTCGGTTTCACGACCTACGGCACAACTGGGCCAGTTGGCACGTGATGAGCCGAACGAGCCTGCAAGAGTTGATGGAATTGGGTGGTTGGAAGTCGTATGAGATGGTGCTGCGGTATGCCCATCTCGCACCGGAGCATCTGGCCGGTGCCGCGGCGCGGATCGAACGGCGCTGGGAGAACGTAGCCGAACACTCTACGATTTCTCTACGCTAGAAACGACAAGGGCTCACACCGAAATGTAAGCCTTTGAAGTGAATGGCGCGCGACCAGAACGAGCGTAGTGAGTTCAGGAAATACTTGATGAAACCCGCAGGGGTTCTAAGTGCCGGAGAGATTACTCGGCTGCGCCTCGCCCTGCGGGCCGCCGTCGCTTCGCTCCGGCGTTGTCTCGCCGACAAGGTCGGCTCGGCTCGAACTCGCTCGATCGGATTTCGTCGAGAGTTCGAACCTCTGGTATACCGATAAACCAAGAACCCCGCGCGAGGCGGGGTTCTTAGTTTATATGGCGCGCCCGGAAGGATTCGAACCTCCGACCACCTGGTTCGTAGCCAGGTACTCTATCCAGCTGAGCTACGGGCGCGAAGCTGGGCATTATTGCGAACCCGTCGAGATGCGTCAAGGTTTTAAGCGGAAAGTGTAACCGCCAGATGCGTATGTCGCGCCGGCTTCGCCCTTCGGACTTAAGCCGGCCTACGCTCGGATCCGCCGTTTTGAATCGAGGCTTGGAATTCGTCGCTCTGTTTGTCTTTCCACCGGACCCGCTGCGCAGGTCCGGCGGAAAGACAATTGGCGGAGAGAGAGGGATTACTCGGCTGCGCCCCGCCCTGAGGGCCGCCGTTGCTGCGCGCCGGCGTTGTCTCGCGTGCATTCGCACGCTCGGCTCGAACCCGCCGTTCTACATCGAGGGTTCGAATCCCCTTTGTTCTGTTTGTCTTTCAGACGGGTCCGCTGCGCGGGCCCGTCTGAAAGACAAATGGCGGAGAGAGAGGGATTCGAACCCTCGATGGAGCTATTAACCCCATACTCCCTTAGCAGGGGAGCGCCTTCAGCCTCTCGGCCATCTCTCCGGTGTGCTCAAACTGTCCGGCGACGATGCCGCATATGGAAAACGCGGCAAATCGGCCCGCTGATCATAGGATCGGCGGACGCAAAGAATACCACAGACGGCTTTGATGGAAAAAGGAAAACGGCGGAAGGGATGCCAGGCCCCGCTCAGCGAGGCGCCGGCCGCTGCGCGGCGCACACCGCGCGCTTATTCCGTACCCGAGGCGGAATTATTGCCGGAAATATCCTGCTCACGCTTGATCCGCTCGTAGATCTCCTCCCGGTGGACAGCGACCTCTTTGGGCGCGTTCACGCCAATACGCACCTGGTTGCCCTTAACGCCCAGCACGGTCACAGTCACGTTGTCTCCGATCATGAGGGTCTCGCCCACACGTCGAGTCAAAATCAGCATTGTCCTAATCTCCTTGCTCGTCTCTATCACCAGAATCCGGTCTACAGAGTCCGTTACACATCGTGCCGGGGTGATCTACCTCTATATCGGCGGAGCAGCCCAACTCTATAGACCAGCGTATCGCGTTCGCGTTCTTTTTATTGAATTATTATGTGTTAAAGATCGTTATAACCCCGTGGGACACGGGTATTTTGACAACCGCGACGCGCAGTTACCCGGCGACCGGCTCCTTTTCGAGTTCGAACGCGTCGTGCAGCGCCCGAACGCCGAGCTCGAGATATTTTTCGTCCACGACCACGGAAATCTTGATTTCCGAGGTCGAGATCATGCGGATATTGATGCCTTCCCGTGCCAGTGCTTGGAACATGGTGTTGGCGATGCCGGCATGGGAGCGCATGCCTACCCCTACCAGGGAAATCTTCACTATTTGGTTGTCGCCGTTGATCTCGCGTGCGCCGAGAGCGGTCGACGTTTCGCGCAGAATAGACATCGCGCGGTCGTAATCGTTACGGTGCACCGTGCACGTGAAGTCGGTGGTGCTGCCGTCAGGTGCGACGTTCTGCACGATCATGTCGACTTCGATGTTGGCATCGGCGATCGGTCCGAGAATTTTGGAAGCTACCCCGGGTTGATCCGGCACGCCGATCACCGTCAGCTTGGCTTCGTCGCGATTGAACGCTATGCCGGAAATCAGCGGCTCTTCCATACCTTCTTCCTCATAACTGATCAGCGTGCCGTCACCGTCCTCGAAACTGGAGAGAACCCGCAACGGTACATTGTACTTGCCGGCAAATTCCACCGAACGAATCTGTAACACTTTGGAACCGAGGCTCGCCATTTCCAGCATCTCCTCGAAGGTGATGCGCTGCAAGCGTCGGGCCTGAGCAACGACTCGGGGGTCGGTGGTGTAGACGCCATCGACGTCGGTGTAGATCTGGCATTCTTGCGCCTTCAGGGCCGCAGCCAATGCAACCGCAGTGGTATCCGATCCGCCACGGCCGAGAGTTGTGATACTGCCATGCTCATCGACGCCTTGGAACCCCGCTACCACCACCACACGTCCCTTGTCCAAATCGGCGCGCACCCGCTCGCCATCGATTTCCCGAATACGCGCTTTGTTGTGGGCGCTGTCGGTGAGGATCTGTACCTGCGCGCCGGTGTAGGAACGGGCGTCGCAATCGCGCTTGTGCAACGCCATGGATAACAGTGCGATGGTCACCTGTTCGCCGGTCGCCATCAGTACGTCGAGCTCCCGCGGCAGGGGCGCCGGCTGAATCTGCTGCGCCAAACCGATCAGACGGTTGGTCTCGCCACTCATGGCGGACACGACCACCACGACATCGTGGCCGCGGCGGCGCCATTGGCACACCTTCTCGGCGACGTGTTCGATGCGCTCGACCGTGCCGACCGAAGTACCGCCATATTTTTGAACGATCAGTGCCATGCTCGATATCTGAAAAGTTGGGAATTAAACATTAAAACGAGCGCCGGCGATAGCCGCGGCGTCGTTAACCGAGTTGGGTGCGGATCCAGTCCGGTACCGCCTGAAGTGCTGCGTCGAGACCGGCCGGCTGCGTACCGCCGGCCTGCGCCATATCGGGGCGACCGCCGCCCTTGCCACCGACCTGAGTGGCGACCACGTTGACCAATTCGCCGGCCTTGATGCGATCGGTGCGATCCTTGGTAACGCCGGCCACCAGGCTGACCTTGTCGCCGCTGACCGTGGCGAGCACGACCGCCGCGCTGCCCAGTTTGTTCTTGAGTTGATCCACCGTATCGCGCAACGACTTCGGATCGGCACCGTCGAGACGCGCCGCAAGAACTTTTATACCGTCGATATCCACCGCTTGTGCCACCAGTTCGGCGCCCGCGGACGTGGCGAGCTTGCCTTTGAGGCGTTCCAATTCTTTTTCCAGTTCGCGGCTGCGCTCCAGCAGTTGACGCACCTTCTCTTCCACCGCATCGCGACCGCTCTTGAGCAGGTCCGCGACCTGTTCCAAACGGCGTTCGCCTTCGTCCACATAGTCCAGTGCGCGGCGACCCGTGACCGCCTCGATACGCCGCACGCCGGAAGCAACTCCGGATTCCGACAGGATCTTGAACAAACCGATGTCACCGGCGCGACGCACGTGCGTGCCACCGCACAGTTCGGTGGAGAAATCGCCGATCCGCAGCACGCGTACCTGATCGCCGTATTTTTCCCCGAACAATGCCATCGCTCCCGCGCCGATCGCCTCGTCATAGGCCATGACTTTGGTTTCAGCTTCGGCATTGGCACGGATCTGATCGTTAATGAGGTCTTCCAGCGTATCGAGTTGCTCGCGGGTAAGGGGTTCGAAGTGCGAGAAGTCGAAGCGCAAACGGTCCGGCGCCACCAGGGAACCCTTTTGGGTGACGTGTTCGCCCAGCACCTGCCGCAGCGCTGCATGCAGCAGATGGGTGGCGGAATGGTTCAGCACCGTGGCCTGACGGCGCTCGCAATCGATCTTGGCTTCCAGTGGATCGCCGACCCGCAGCGTCCCGCGCGTTACCTGGCCGACATGGGCATGCAGATCTCCGCGCTGCTTCTGGGTATCGCGCACGGCAAATGACGCATTGCTGTTCTCCAACACCCCGGCATCACCGACCTGACCACCGGATTCCGCATAGAACGGCGTGCGGTCAAGAAATACGCTGCCTTCCTCGCCTTCCGTTCCAAGGCGTCGACGGGTTCACCGTCGCGCACAAGCGCGCTGATGCGCCCGCTATCGGCCTGCAGATCGTAGCCGGTGAAATCGGTACGCCCTTCCACCTGCAGGCGGTGACCGTAGTCGGCAGCGAACTGGCTGGCGGCCCGGGCTCGTTGGCGCTGGGCCTGCATGGCCCGATCGAAACCGGCCATATCCACCCGCAAACCGCGCTCGCGGGCGATATCGGCGGTCAGATCGGCCGGGAAACCGTAGGTATCGTACAACCGGAATACGATGTCGCCGGGAATTTCATTGCCCGATTGCGCGGCGATGGCTTCTTCCAAATGCCGCATACCCTGTTCCAGGGTTTCGGCGAAGCGCTCTTCTTCAAGACGCAGCACTTTCTCGACGTGTCCGCGCTGGCGGCTGAGTTCCGGGTACGCTGCACCCATCTCCCGATCCAACGCCGACACCAGGCGGTAAAAGAACGGCTGTGTCTGGCCGAGTTTGTATCCGTGGCGGATGGCGCGACGAATAATCCGGCGCAGCACATAGCCGCGGCCTTCGTTCGAAGGCAGCACGCCATCGACGATCAGGAATGCGCAGGCGCGGATGTGATCGGCGATGACTTTCAGCGACGCAGCATTGCGGTCCTGGGCGCCCGTGACTTCCGCGGCTGCCGCAATCAGATTCCGGAACAGGTCGATGTCGTAATTGCTGTGCACGCCCTGCATTACCGCGGCCAGGCGTTCCAGGCCCATGCCGGTGTCCACCGAGGGCTTCGGCAACGGATTCAGCTTGCCGTCGCCGTCCCGGTCGTATTGCATGAACACCAGGTTCCAGATCTCGATGTAGCGATCGCCGTCCTCGTCCGGCGAACCGGGCGGACCGCCGGCCACGTCGGAACCGTGATCGTAAAAGATCTCGGTGCACGGTCCGCAAGGGCCGGTATCGCCCATGGACCAGAAATTGTCGCTCTCGTAAGGTTTGCCGCCGGGCTTATCGCCGATGCGGGTGAAGCGCGCGGCATCGACACCGATTTGCTGCAACCAGATGTCGGCGGCTTCGTCGTCATCCCGATAGACCGTGACCCAGAGCTTTTCCTGCGGCAGCTTCAAGGTCTCGGTGAGAAATTCCCACGCAAAGCGGATGGCGTCATGCTTGAAATAATCGCCGAAGCTGAAGTTTCCCAGCATCTCGAAAAACGTGTGATGACGCGCGGTGTAGCCGACGTTTTCCAGATCGTTGTGCTTGCCGCCCGCACGCACGCAACGCTGGGAACTGGTGGCACGGCTATAGGAGCGCTGCTCCTGGCCGAGAAAAACCTCTTTGAACTGCACCATTCCGGCATTGGTGAACAACAGCGTCGGATCGTTGCCGGGCACCAGCGGACTACTGGACACCACCTCGTGTCCGCGGGCGCGGAAATAATCCAGAAACATGCTGCGAAGTGCTGCACTGCTGTTCATCGAACGAATCCAACTCCAATGTCCGAAAAGCGAGAAGGGTGATTCCCTTCGCCATCCTCAGTAATCACCGCCGGCGAGCAGATCCTGGATATGCTCGTTGCCGAAGCCGCGATATTGCAGGAACCGCGCCTGCTTGGCGCGCTCAGGCCAGGACTCGGGCACGGCGCGGCCAAAACGTTTGCGGCGCACATCTTCCGCCTGGCGCCGCCAATCCCAATCGGCCTGATGCAACTGTGCGTCGATCAGATCGTCACCCACGCCACGCTGGCGCAACTCGGCGCGGATACGCACCGGGCCATAGCCCCGCCCCGCGCGTGCCTGCGCATAGCTGTAGGCAAACCGTGCATCGCTCTGCAGGCCGTCTGCGGTGAGGGACGCCAGAACCTGGTCGATCGTCGCATCGGGGAAACTGCGCGCCGCCAGCTTTTGGCGCAGTTCGAGGTGCGAATGCTCCCGGCGGGTCAGCAGGCGCAAGGCGCACTCGCGCAACTCGCCAGCGCTTGCATCCTGTGCCTGATCCTGATCAGGCTTCGGCTTCGACCTCTTCATCCTTCTTCGGCGGCGCTACGTTTCCCAGCGCCTTGGCGCGGATCTGGTCTTCGATTTCCTGCGCGACCGTGGGATTCTCCTTCATGATAGGTGCGCGCGTTGTCCTTGCCCTGACCGATACGATCACTGTTGTAGCTGTACCAGGCACCGGCCTTGTCGACGATGCCGTATTGCACACCGAGATCGATCAATTCGCCCTCGTGGGAAATCCCTTCGCCGTACAGAATCTCGAATTCCGCCTGCCGAAACGGCGGCGCCACCTTGTTCTTCACCACTTTGACCCGGGTCTCGTTGCCGACCACTTCGTCGCCCTTCTTGATGGCGCCGATACGGCGGATATCCAGGCGCACGGAGGAATAGAACTTCAACGCGTTGCCACCGGTGGTGGTTTCCGGATTGCCGAACATGACGCCGATCTTCATCCGGATCTGGTTGATGAAAATCACCAGAGTATTGGAACGCTTGATATTGGCGGTCAGTTTGCGCAACGCCTGGGACATCAGTCGGGCCTGCAGGCCGACATGGGTATCGCCCATCTCGCCTTCGATTTCCGCCTTCGGCGTCAGCGCGGCCACGGAGTCGACCACCACCACATCGACCGCGCTGGAGCGCACCAGCATGTCGGCGATTTCCAGTGCCTGCTCACCGGTATCGGGCTGGGAGACCAGCAGGTCGTCGACATTGACGCCCAGCTTGCGTGCATAGGACGGATCCAGCGCATGCTCGGCGTCGACGAAGGCCGCGGTGCCGCCCAATTTCTGCGCTTCGGCAATCACCTGCAGCGTCAGCGTGGTTTTACCCGAGGATTCCGGGCCATAGATCTCGACCACGCGACCCCTCGGCAGACCGCCGATCCCCAGGGCGATATCGAGGGTCAGGGAACCGGTGGATATGACCTCGACGTCGCGCACGGCGGTTGAATCGCCCATGCGCATCACCGAACCCTTACCAAACTGCTTCTCGATCTGGCTCAGTGCCGCCGTGAGCGCCTTTTTCTTGTTCTCTTCCATAGAACCCTCCGCCTGCTGTCGCTGGGCACACTCCGTTGCGCCCTGTGATCGAATCGAATTCGACGAATTATCACACACAAGGCGCCACGGCGTGAAGCCGAACTGCGGCGCTAAGCACTTATTGCGATTGCAACATCCAGGTGCGTTCCAGCCGATATAGCGGCCCCTCGGGGAAAGTCCGGGAACTGACCAGCGCAAATCGCTCCACCGGCCAGTGCAGCGGTGCCGGATCGGCCGGCGGCGGCTGCCGGCGCACTTTTCGCGCCAGGGTCAGGTGCGCCCGAAACGGGCGTGGTTCGGGATCTCCACCGCACTGGCGCTGCGCCGCGTTCAGCGCCGCCACCAGATCCGTCAGCGCCGCCGGTATCTGCGACGCACCCAGCCAATACACCCGGGCCCGGGAAAAATAACCGGTTCGATCCAGGGTAAGGTCGAAACGCGGGATGCGGATGGCATCTGCGGCCCGCTCCAGACACACGCGCATGTCGGTTGCGGTGTTACCGAGAAAGGCCAGGGTCAGATGCAGGTTTTCGCGGGTCACAGCTCGCCCGCGCCCCGGCGTCAGTTCCCTTACGCGCCGGTCCAATGTTGCGCGCAGAGCGTCCTCCGGCCACAAGGCGAAAAACAGCCGCTGACTGTCAGGGGTTTGCTTCAAGCAGCTCCAACAATCCGCGCAACGCATCGTCGACGGCTTGGCTTCGCACCTCCTCACGATCGCCGCCATACACGCGATGCAAGGTCGTGGTGGCGAACGCCTCTCCCGCCCAGCCGATCCAGACGGTGCCCACGGGCTTGGTATCGGAACCGCCGCCGGGACCGGCGATGCCGCTGATGGACAAGCGCCACCTGGGCGTGACTGTGGCGGAGCGCGCCTTCTGCCATTTCCCGCACCGTCTGCTCGCTCACCGCGCCGTGGCGATTCAGGGTCTCGGCGCGAACGCCGAGCATTTCCTGTTTGGCGAGATTGGTGTAGGTGACAAAACCGCGTTCGAACCAATGGGAACATCCCGGGACGGTCGTGATCTCCTTCGCCACCCAGCCGCCGGTACAGGACTCCGCGGTCGCCAGGCAATAGCGCCGCGCCTTGAGTATCGCCCCCAACCCGCGAATCAACTCCTGTGCGACCATGGCTGCGCTCCGCTGCCCGGCGCCGGGCTCAGGTCAGGAATTCCCGGATCTTGCAGGCCACCTCATAACCGCCCTCCGCCAGGGAATCGACCCGAACCACTTCGGCGCGCGCATTCAATGGCTCGACGATCGCCTGCTCAGGGGTCACGTTCACCACCAGCGAATCGCCCACCCGCAAGCGATGCTCGGTACGGAACAGCATGCCCTTGGAGCTGATGTTGCGTGCCTGCGCTGAATAGACTGCGTGCGAGCCACCGACGCGAAAACTGATCTCGCATTCGATCGGCATGCGACGGTAATCGCGCTGATCGGAAGAATCCACCATCCCACGCCCCTCGGCTTCGGATTGCTTGCAGGCAAGTCGCATTCTGCCGGAAGGCGTACTCCGCTGCCAAGCGGCGGCGGTAGGAGGCTCGCCGTGATTTCGCTACACTGGCGCGGTGAACGCCAACCCCGAAACCGCCGCCGCCGCCCGGCACACGCCGGTCATGCAGCAATACCTGCGCATCAAAGCCCAGCACCCCGGCGTGTTGCTGTTCTACCGCATGGGCGACTTCTACGAACTGTTTTTCGACGATGCGCGCAAAGCGGCGCGACTGTTGGATATCACCTTGACCGCGCGCGGCCAATCCGGCGGCGAACCGATCCCCATGGCGGGAGTGCCCTATCATGCCGCCGAAGCCTATCTGGCACGGCTGGTGCGACTGGGCGAATCGATCGCCATTTGCGAACAGATCGGCGATCCGGCCACCAGCAAAGGTCCGGTGGAACGCCAAGTCGTACGCATCGTCACCCCCGGGACCATTACCGACGAAGCGCTGCTGGAGGAACGCCGGGACACCTTGCTCGCCAGCGTACATCAACTCGGCCAGCGTATCGGACTGGCGGTGCTGGATCTCGCCGGCGCCCGGTTCACGGTGCAGGAGGTCGAGTCCGCGGAAGCCCTGCTCAGTGAACTGGAACGCATGCGGCCCGCTGAATTGCTGGTCAACGAGGACACCGGCTTGCTGCAAATCCTGGGTGAACGGCGCGGCCTGCGTCGCACGCCGCCCTGGCAGTTCGAAATCGAGACGGCGGAACGTTTACTGTGCCAGCAATTCGGCACCCGCGATCTGTCGGCGTTCGACCTGGATGGCACCACCGCGGCGCTGGGCGCCGCCGGCTGCCTGTTGCAATACGTCCAGGAAACCCAGCGCAGCGCCCTGCCCCACCTGCGCGCCATTCACCTGGAGCGGCGCGAGGACAGCGTCATCCTCGATGCCGCCAGCCGCCGCAACCTGGAATTGGAAGCGAGCCTGTCCGGCGACCACGACAAAACCCTGGCCGGCGTCCTCGATCGCAGCGCCACCGCCATGGGCAGCCGACTGTTGCGTCGCTGGTTGCACCGGCCGCTGCGCGAGCGCCGCGTTTTGCAATTGCGCCAACACGTGATCCGGGTGCTGCTGGACGAGCACGCGCACGAGGAATTGCACGGCCAATTGCGCGCCATCGGCGATATCGAACGCATGCTCGACCCGTGTGGCCCTCAAGTCCGCCCGGCCGCGGGATTTGTCCGGCCTGCGCGACGCCCTCGGCCGTCTGCCGACCCTGCAACACAGTCTGTCCGGGTTGGATTCGCCATTGCTGGGCGAACTGGCGGCTCGCATCGGCAACCATCCCGACAGTCACGCGTTGCTGGCGCGCGCCCTGGTCGAGGTGCCGCCGCAACTGCTGCGCGACGGCGGCGTGATCGCCACGGGTTTCGATGCCGAGCTCGATGAATTGCGCACTTTGAGTGAAAACGCCGACGGCTTTCTACAGGATCTCGAACAGCGCGAACGCCAGCGTAGCGGCATCCCGACCTTGAAAGTCAGCTACAACCGCGTTCACGGCTATTACATCGAGGTCGGCCGCGCCCAGTCCGCCAAAGTGCCGGACGATTTTCAGCGTCGCCAAACCCTGAAGAACGTCGAGCGCTATATCACCCCCGAACTGAAACACTTCGAGGACCAGGTCCTGTCGGCCCGCGAACGCGCGCTGGCGAAGGAAAAAGCGCTTTACGACGGCCTGCTGGACACCCTTGCCGAAGTATTGGTGCCGCTGCAGGAATGCGCCGCCGGACTGGCCGAGCTGGACGCCCTGGTGACGTTGGCCGAACGCGCCGAGCGCCTGGGCTATACCCAGCCCGAGCTGGTCGACGAACCGGGGATCTGGATTCGCGGCGGTCGCCATCCGGTGGTGGAACGGGTAACCGAACAACCGTTCGTCGCCAACGATGTGAATCTGGACGAACAACGCCGCATGCTGGTGATCACCGGTCCGAACATGGGCGGTAAGTCCACCTATATGCGCCAGACCGCGCTGATTGCACTGCTGGCCCACATCGGCAGTTTCGTGCCCGCCGAGCAGGCACGCATCGGAGCCGGTGGACCGCATCTTCACCCGTATCGGTGCCTCTGACGATCTGGCCGGCGGCCGCTCCACGTTCATGGTGGAAATGACCGAGACGGCCAACATCCTGCATAACGCTACCGCCAACAGTCTGGTACTGATGGACGAAGTAGGTCGCGGCACCAGTACCTACGATGGCCTGTCCCTGGCCTGGGCCTGTGCCATGCACCTGGCCACGGAAGTCCGCGCATTCACGTTGTTCGCGACCCACTATTTCGAACTCACCGCGCTGGCGACGCAGCTACCCGGCGTCAGCAACGTACATCTCGACGCGGTGGAGCACGGCGACAGTATCGTGTTCCTGCATGCCGTCAAGGAAGGACCGGCGGATCGCAGTTATGGCCTTCACGTCGCCGCCTTGGCCGGCGTGCCGGCCACTGTGATCGCCAGCGCCCGGACCCGATTGCAGGAGCTGGAGCGCCCAGAACGAACCCTGGAGGGCATGCGGCCTGCGCAAATGCCGCTCACCTTCACGCCGCCGGAGTCACCGGTACTCGACGCCCTGCGGCAACTGCAACCCGACGAACTGACCCCCAAGCAGGCCCTGGAAGCCGTGTATCGCCTGCGTCAGATGCTCGACCTCTGATCACCCCTATCCCATTGATTTGCTGCTAAAGACGTAGCTCCCGCCGGCCGCTAGTAAGGTTGAATGCGCGGCGTGCGCAGCCTGTCGCCGTGTCCGGATCAGCAGCTTTAAATTTGATGGCGATGACAATAATAACCAACAAACTCAAGACATTAAGCACCCGTCAAAAGATGCGCGCGGGTTTTGCCGTGGTGTTGATCCTGCTCGCCCTGATCGGTCTGCAGACCCTTTGGAACGTCACGACAGTAGGCGGCGACGCCCAACGGGTGGTCAAGCAATACCAGCCGGCGGCATTCAACGCCTTGGCACTGCGCGCGGCGATTGGCGACGCCGCCATGCAGACTGCCGCGCAAGCCGAAATCCTGACTCCCGGCTCGGCGCGCGCCATCGCCCGGGCACGGGCGCTGGCGTCCGAACTCCAGAACCTGCTCAGCGATCCGCGCGACCAGCACGTGGCATTCGAGGTCGCACAGGGTTTACGGACGGTCACCGACATGCCGCCGCCCGCGGCGCACACCACCCTGGCCGAACTGGCACAAAAGCTACAGGCATTGGAAAACCGACAACTGACGGCCATCCGCGATGCAGGCGAAGCGCTCGTTGGCAAAACCCGCGACACGGCGATCGCGGTCATTATCAGTCTGGTGCTGGCAATGAGCGCCGTGCTACTGCTGATGCTGGGCCTGAATCGGGGCATCATCCGGCCGCTCAAACAGACCATCGCCCGCGGTGTCACGACCATGGCCGCCACCCTCGACGGTCTGGTGGGCGCCGATCACCACGACCTCGCCAGCATCGAACATGGACGCGACGATGAAGTCGAAACCGTGGCCGAAACGTTCGACGCCATGGCCCGCGCGTTGCAGCAGGCGATTCAGAATCAACAAAAAGCGGAACAGAATCTGCGCCGCAAGGTTGACCGTGTCCTGGCTGCAGTACGGCGCGCCGAACGCGGCGATCTTTCCGCCCGCATCGAAGCGGGCGACGGCAGCGAAGCGATGGACGAACTGGCCGCCGGCATCGGCCACATGCTCGAGAATCTGAGCGGCCTGGTCACCCAAGTACAACAAGCGGGCATCCAGGTCGCTTCTTCCGCCACCCAGATCGCGGCCACCGCGCGCGAACAGGAAGCCGCGACCGCCGAACAGGCCGCCAGCACCAGCGAAATCGTCGCCAGCGTTGCCGAAATTTCCGCCACTGCCAAAGAACTGGTGCACACCATGGACGAAGTGCGCGATGTCGCCGAGCACACCGCGGCGTCGGCAGCCGATGGGCAACACGCGCTGGCGGCGATGGAGACGGCCATGCATCAGATGCGCGCCGCCACTGACGCCATTGGCGCCAAGCTGGCGGTGCTCAACGAAAAGGCAGGCAACATCGGCACCGTGGTAACCACCATCAACAAAGTCGCCGATCAGACCAACTTGCTGTCCCTCAACGCCGCCATCGAAGCGGAAAAGGCCGGCGACTACGGCCGCGGATTTGCCGTGGTGGCGAGCGAAATCCGCCGCTTGGCTGACCAAACCGGTGCGGCCACCTGGGACATCGAACAGATGGTCAAGGAAATGCAATCCGCGGTTTCCGCAGGCGTCATGGGTATGGACAAATTTTCCGACCAGGTAGGCCGTGGCGTTGCCGAAGTCGCCCAGGTCAGCTCGCGACTGGCGCAAATCATCGAGCAAGTCCACACCCTGACGCCGCGCTTCGAAACCGTGACCGAAGGCATGCACGCGCAATCGGAAGCCGCGGCGCAGATCAGCGAAAGCATGTCGCAGCTCAATGAAACGACACAGCAAACCGCCGAGTCCCTGCGCCAGTCCCACGATTCGGTGGAACAACTGAAAGAAGCCGCCTATGACCTGCAAGCCGGGGTCGCCCGCTTCAAAGTCCGCGCGGAATCACTGAGCATGAACCGAAAACTACTGCTCACATTCCAGATCGGCTGCGGAACTCTACGCCACCGGCGTCGAGCAGATCCTGGAAATCGTGCCGCTGGTCGAACTCAAGCCGATCCCGCTGGCCGAATCGTGGGTCGCAGGAGTATTCGACTACCGCGGCCAAGCGACCCCGGCAGTGGATTTATGCCAGATTTTCGAGGGCCGCAGTGCGGGATGTTCCATGAGCACTCGTATTGTCGTGGTTTCCTATGCCACCGGCTCGGCAACCGTTCAACCGCTCGGATCTGATTGCGGAGCGCACCACCCAGACCGTGCGCCTGGATCCGAATGCATTCCAGGACTCCGGCGTCGATGTTCCGGCAGCGCCGTTCCTGGGCGGCGTGTACCACCACGAACAAGGCCTGCTGCAGATGGTGGACGTCAACCAAATTATTGCCAGCGCAGGTGGCCGAACGGTTGTTCAATCGCAGCGACGCGCAGTGCGCAACCGACGCGTTGGCTCAGGGTTGAACGCATATAAGCGTCGCCAACGTTTCGAGGTAGCACAAGGATGCCATTGGAACACATCGAACAAATTCTGCGGCAGCGCATCGGTCTTCACACCGAAAGCGTCGGGTCGCAGCGCAATCAGCAGCGCGGTGGGACGGCGCATGGCCAGTCGCGAAATCGGCTCCGTGAAGGAATATGTGCACTGCTTGCACCGCTGCGGCGACGAACTGACGCAATTGATCGAGACGGTCGTCATTCCGGAAACCTGGTTTTTCCGCGACAACAAACCGTTTCAATTGCTGAAAAATTTCGCGCTCGGATTGCAGCAGCGGCACGGCCGACGCTGCCGCTGCGCGCGCTCAGCATTCCCTGTGCCACCGGCGAAGAACCTTATTCCATCGCGATGACGTTCTTGAAGCGCCGGCGTATCCCCGCCCAACGCATCCAGGTCGATGCAGCCGACATCAGCCGCCGCGCACTCGACTTCGCCCTTGCCGGCAATTTCGGTGCCCACTCTTTCCGCGGCGAACAGGACCCGGAAATTCTGGCCCGCTATTTCCATCCGGATGGGGTGCGCTTCAAGATCTCCGAAACCGTCCGCAACCTGGTGAACTTCATCCATGGCAATCTGCTCGACCCCGACTTCCAGTCTACAGCGGCGCGTTACGACGTGATTTTCTGCCGCAATCTGATGATTTATTTCGACGACCAAGCCAGGTCCCTCGCCTATCCCACCTTGCAACGTCTCCTGGCGCCCCATGGCTTGCTGTTCGTGGGCCATGCCGAGTGCGGAACGGTGCCGATGGAACTGTTTCAAAGCGCCGGTCATGCATCCGGATTCGCATTCCGCAACGGGCCGGCCAAGCCGAAATCGGCGCCCACGTCCGCGGCTGCGCGCAGCGCGCTCGACGCTCGGCGGCAGTCCGCACCGCGCTCCGTGCAGCACCGATGCCAACCCAGAGCCGCGCCTCCGCCAGCGCCGGCCGATCCGTTGGAGTTGGCGCGGCAACTTGCAGACCTCGGGCGGCTCGATGAGGCACGCGAACTGTGCGAGACACGCCTGGATTATCCCGATCGGCAGGAGGACGCATATTGGCTCCTCGGCACGATACGAATGGCGGAAGGCGACCTGGATGCGGCCGAGACGGCACTGCGCCGTTCTCTGTATCTGAATCCGAAACACTACGAATGCCTGGTGCAACTGGCGTTGTTGTTGCATCAAAGAGGCGATCACGACGCCAGCGCCCAAATGCGCCTACGTGCTCAACGCGCGGCACCGCAAGAGTTGGATGGATAACGGAGGATCCTCATCGTGACCATGGAAGCGACAATGCAATGGGACGACTGCTGGAACCGAATCGGAGTGTGGGCACGCGAAGTCAAGAACTGCCCGCGACTGGCCGAAGTGGTTCATTGCCAGAATTGCGAAGTCTACGCCAATGCCGGTAAACAGTTGCTGGATCGCGAAGCACCTCCCGATTACCGCCGACAGTGGACCGAGAATCTGCGCCAGCAGAAGGACGATGGCGCCCGCCAAATGGAGTCGGCATTCGTATTCCGACTCGGCGATGAGTGGTTCGCACTCCCGACTGAGGTGCTCAGCGAAGTCACAGAGATTCGCGGCATCCATCGCGTACCCCACAACCACAGCAAAGTGCTGCGCGGCTTGGTCAATATCCGCGGCGAACTACAATTGTGCGTTTCTCTCGGTTTTCTGTTCGGTCTCGAAAAATCCGAGCTGCCGCCCCAAGCGGGCCGCAAGATTCACCAACGCATCGTGGTCATGGAACGGGACGGGGAACGCTACGTGTTTCCGGTCAGCGAAGCCCGCGCCGTACACCGTTTCGCCAAAGAAGATGTCTCCGAGCCGCCGTCGAACATCACCAATGAGTCCGGAACCTTTATCACGGGAGTATTGCGCATCGGCACCACCAACACGGGGCTCCTCGACCCTGATTTGCTGTTCAGCGCTTTGCGTAGCAGGTTGAGCTAATATGGCTGGCAGCGGTTTCACCGACGAATCGATGCTCGAACTGTTTCGGGCTGAAGTGGCGAGCCACACCGCGAGTATGCGTGCGGAACTGGAGGCTCCAGGGCGCGATCACCACGACCCGGAGGTGGCGCAGCACTTGAAGCGCGCTGCCCACTCGGTCAAAGGCGCAGCACGCCTGGTGGGGGCCGGGCTGGCAGCGGAACTCGCTCAGGCATTGGAGAACGTTTTCGCGGCGGCCAGCCAGGGGAAACTGGACTTGTACGGCGAATCGACCGCGGCGGTGCTACAGGGGGTCGATCTACTGGCACGCATCGGCGTCGAGGAAAGTCAGCAGGACGACGCTCTGGGCCGCGAGGTGGACTCATTTACCACCGTCATCGACGCGTTGCTTGAACACCACGATGCCGCTCCGGCAGCCACCGCATCCACGTCCGCGCCCAAACCTGCGCCGACCAAACCCGCCCCGGCAGCGGCAGCTGACTCCGGAATGCTGGATTTGTTCTGCGCCGAAATCGAGGCGCAAACCGATTCCCTCGGCGAGTCTTTGCTGATTTTGGAACAGGAACCGCAGGATGCTGCGGCGCTGGAGCGGTTGATGCGGGCGGCACATTCCATCAAAGGCGCCGCGCGCATGATCGGGGTGTCGCCCGCCGTGCAACTCGCGCACGCCATGGAAGATTGCTTTGTCGCCGCACAAAAGCACGCGTTGCAATTGCAGCCCGCCGACATCGATTTACTGCTCGCCGGCACCGACGCGCTGCGCGGCCTTGGCACCGAACTCGTGGACAACCCAGAGGCGCAAGTCGCCCCCGAACTCACCGCGTCCATCGCCGCACTATGCGCTCCGGGGCGAACACCGCCGACACCGGTTCGCGAGCCCACCTGCACCCCGAAGCGCGAGAGCGAACCTGCGACGTCCGCCGCGACTTCCCGGGTCGTGCGCATAAGCGCCGAGCGTGCCAATCGCCTGGTCGGACTGACCGGCGAACTGACCGTAACCAGCCGCTGGGTACGTGTGTACGCGGACTCACTGTTGGGACTGAAGAAGCGCCACAACGATTTGATCGCCGTCATCGACCGTCTCCGTGCCGTGGTGGACCAGAACAAGCTGAGCGATCTCGCCAGCAACCTGCTCGACGACGCGCAAAAGCTCGCCTACGACTGCCGTCACAACATGGCACAGCGGCTGACGGAGCTGGAGGAGTTCGATCGTCGCGCGAGCAACGTGTCGAACCGCTTGAACCACGAAGTCATCTCCAGCCGCATGCGTCCCTTCGGCGATGGGGTGCAGGGCTTCCCGCGGCTGGTGCGCGACGTCGCCCGCAGCCTGGAAAAGCAGGTCGAGCTGGTGATTCGCGGCCGCGACACCCAGGTGGATCGCGATATCCTGGAGAAGATCGAGGCGCCGCTGAATCATATCCTGCGCAACGCGATCGACCACGGCATCGAGTCGCCAGCCGAACGCACCGCAGCCGGAAAACCGGCGTATGGTTCGATTCTCCTGGAAGCCTATCACAGTGCCGGAATGCTCACCGTAGTGGTGTCCGACGATGGTCGCGGCGTCGACATGGACGCGCTGAGATCGAAGATCGTTCGCAACAACATGGTCAACGAGCGCATGGCCGCGGAACTCTCGGAAACCGAGTTGTTGGATTTCCTGTTTTTGCCCGCGTTCTCTACCCGCGAATCGATTTCCGAGATCTCGGGTCGTGGCGTCGGCCTCGATGTCGTTCACGACGCGGTGCAGGAAATGCGCGGTCATATCCGTGCCAGCAGTGCCGCCGGCCAGGGAATGCGCATCCAACTCCAGTTGCCGCTGACGCTCTCGGTCCTACGCACTCTGACAGTTGAGGTGGGCGGCGAACTGTACGCATTCCCCCTTGCCCGGATCGAAAATATTCTCCGCATCCCTCGCGATGCCGTACAAACATTGGAAGACCGGCAGTTCGTAACCACGAGCGACGGCCGCCACATCGGTTTGGTATACGGCGGCCAGGTATTCGATCAAGCCGCGGGCGGCGGCCCGGATGCGGTTCTGCCCGTAGTGGTGATCGGCGGACGCAGCCGTAGTTATGGCGTGGTCGTCGACAGATTTCTGGGCGAACGCGAACTTGCGGTACACACCATCGATCCGCGGCTTGGAAAAATTCAGGATATCGCCGCGGCAGCCATCACAGACGATGGCACTCCGCTATTGATCGTCGACGTCGATGACATGCAGCAGTCGATCGAAAATCTGGTTTCCCGTCGCCGACTACATAAACTCAGCGGTGCCGGACAGGATGACAGTCGGGAACGAAGCAGGATTCTGGTGGTAGACGACTCGCTCACCGTACGGGAAGTCGAACGCAAATTGCTCGAGTCACGCGGCTATCGGGTCGATGTCGCAGTCGATGGTATGGACGGCTGGAATACCGTGCGAGTCAATGAATACGATCTCATCATCAGCGACGTCGACATGCCGCGAATGAATGGTATCGAACTGGTCACCATGATCAAAAGCGACCCCAAGCTGCGCAAGTTGCCGGTCATGATCGTTTCCTACAAGGACCGGCAGGAAGACCGGGAACGCGGTCTCGAAGCGGGCGCCGACTATTACCTGGCCAAAGGCAGTTTCCACGACGACACGCTCATCGAAGCGGTTGTCGACCTGATTGGAGAACCGGACTGATGCGCATTGCGATCGTCAACGACGTGAACGCGATTGCGCAGGTCCTGGCGCAAACGATCTGCGCCCATACCGGACACACGATCTGCTGGACCGCGCGCGACGGCACCGAAGCGGTCGCCCGCTGCCAGCAGGATATCCCGGATCTCATTCTTATGGATCTGGTAATGCCTAATATGGACGGCGTCGAAGCGACGCGCCGTATCATGGCCAAAACACCCTGTGCCATCCTGATCGTCACGGCGTCGGTTGCCGGTAACGCCGGCCAGGTATTCGAAGCGATGGCTGCTGGAGCGCTGGACGCGGTCAACACGCCGCAGTTGCGCGGCTCCGACACCAACAGTCTTGCTGCGCTTCTGCGCAAGCTCACCACCATCGGCAAGTTGATCGCCCGCAACCATGCGCTACCGGCCCCGAAAACCGAACCGAATACCGCTGTCTGCGAAACAGGATTGCCGTTGATTGCGCTGGGCTCCTCGACAGGAGGCCCCGGCGCCCTGGCTCACATCCTGTCCCGTCTCGACTCCGATCTGCCGGCCGGCGTGGTCGTCATTCAACACGTGGATCCTGAGTTTTCCGCCGGCATGGCGAACTGGCTCGATGGTCAAACCGACCTGAAGGTCTGCATCGCACAGCCGGGCGACCGTCCGTCTCGAGGCAAAGTGCTGATTGCCGGTACCGGGGACCATCTGGTCGTGCAACGCAACGGACGTCTCGCCTACACACCTGAACCACGGGATTATGTATATCGACCTTCCGTGAATGTTTTTTTTGAAAGCGCCGCGGAACATTGGCGCAACAAGATCGTAGGCGTACTCCTGACCGGCATGGGCCGCGACGGCGCCAACGGATTACTGGCGCTGCGTCAGCGCGGGATGCCGACGATCGCCCAGGACCAACGAACCTGCGCAGTGTGGGGAATGCCCAAAGCAGCGGTAGCGCTGGGCGCTGCACAGCACGTGTTGCCCCTCGACCAAATAGCCGCCGCCATTGGGCGCAATATTCTGGATTCAAATCAAAAACAAACCTGCGTTACGGGGATTGCCACATGAACACCGACAAGGAAGCACTCAGCCGCCAAATGAGCGGCGGAAAAAAAATAAACGTGCTGTTGGTGGACGACCAAGCGATGATCGCCGAAGGCATACGCAGAATGCTGGAGACCGAAAGCGATATCAACTTCTTCTACTGCGACAATCCTTCCGACGCGATCACCAAAGCCCTAGAGTCCGATGCCACAATCATCCTTCAAGACTTGGTGATGCCCGACATCGACGGCATGACACTGGTGCGGTTCTTTCGCGCCAACAACCTGACCAAGGATGTCCCCATCATCGTGCTTTCGAGTAAGGAAGATCCGGTCACTAAGAGCGATGCTTTTTCAAACGGCGCCAATGACTATCTGGTGAAGTTGCCAGACAAGATCGAACTAGTGGCGCGTATCCGCGCTCATACCAAGCACTATCTTATGCAGCTGGAACGCGACGCGGCGTTCTTCGCATTGCGCGAGATGCAAAAGCAACTCGAAAAGTCCAACGCGGAATTGCAGCGCCTGTCTTCATTGGACGGCCTTACCGGCATCGCCAACCGCCGGCAGTTCGATGAGACGATCAAGAGGGAATGGCTTCGCGCCCAACGCACGGAGGCACCTCTGTCATTGATTCTGATCGATATCGATTTCTTCAAACTGTACAACGACAACTACGGCCACCAACGGGGCGACGAATGTCTGCAACGGGTCGCCCGGGCCCTGGCTGGTGCCGTCAACCGGCCTACCGATCTGGTTGCGCGTTATGGCGGCGAGGAATTTGTCGCTGTCTTGCCGGAAACCGATGCCACCGGCGCGGAATCCGTGGCTGAAAGGTTCCGTTCCCTGGTGCAGACGCTGGGCATTCGCCACAGCGCCTCCACCACCGCCCAAAGCGTCACTATCAGCGCAGGCATAGCGACCTATATGCCCCCCTCGGACTCTAGCCTCGAAAAGTTCATCGAGATTGCGGACCGCGCGCTCTACCAAGCGAAGGAACGAGGGCGCAACCAGGCCGCACTGGTTGCGCTGCCCTGACACCCCCAGGGGAGCACGGGAATATGCCGAGCCCGGGCTCGGTGTTGCAATCTTCCTGGAACCCTAGAATACTACTGCTCACGCCGTTCCGGCCGCGCCGAACTTCCGTTCCGTTTCAGCAAGCCGAAAGAGTTTTTCCATGACCTATGTCGTTACCGAAAACTGCATCAAGTGTAAGTACACCGATTGCGTGGAAGTGTGTCCGGTGGACTGTTTTCACGAAGGCCCCAACTTTCTCGTGATCGATCCCGAAGAGTGTATCGATTGCAGCTTGTGCGAACCCGAGTGCCCCATCGGCGCCATTTTCGCCGAGGACGACGTACCCGATGATCAGGCGCAATTCCTCGAACTCAACGCCGAACTTTCGCAAAACTGGCCGGTAATCACCGAAAAGAAGGACGCGCCACCCGACGCCGACGAGTGGGACGGCAAACCGGACAAAATGCAATACCTGGAGCGTTGACCGCTGGTCGCCAGCGCCAACCTCAGGTCTGGCGCAATCAATGTATGGACTAACCGCCGCCGCTCATGTCGAGTGAGCCCCAGACGCCCGCCTTATTGGTGCCTTATGGCGAGGACATTCTTGCCGCCACAGCGCGCCATGTGATCGACAGGTGCCACAGCGCACTGCCGTTGCTTCAGGATGTCGCAGTTCTCCTGCCGGACCTGCAACAAAGCACACGTCTGCGCCGCGCCCTGGTCATGGAAAGCAACCGACGCGGTCATGCCGCCTTGCTCGGCCCGCGCGTCGATACGCTTGCCGGCTATCTGGCGACCCTGCCCCTCCCGGCGCCCGCCATCCTTCCCGAGGACGCCCGCGAACTGGTGCTGATGGACGCGCTGCGCCAGCACGCCGATCTGTTCGGCGACGCCGACCTGTGGCAGCTCTCGCGCAGCATGTTGGCGTTGTTCGACGAGTTGAACCTGCAACAACGGCAACTGCCGCCTCAGCTTGCCATGTTTCAACAGATGTTGAGCGCCGCCTACGGTGTAAGCGGCGCAAGTCCGGCCCATTTGGGCCGGGAGGCGCGCATCGTGCACACCTTATGGCATGCATGGCAGGAACAATTGAGCGCCGAAAACGCAACCGATCACCATATCTGGTACCTTCGAGCGCTGGCGGAAAGCCTTGCTTTCATCGAGCCAAGCCAACAGCTGTTCCTGGTCGGCTTCAGTGCACTGCGCCCCGCAGAAGCCGCATGGCTGCGAGCCCTGCACGAGCGCGGTCAAGTCGGAATCATCCTTCAAGGCCAGGCCGTAGAACAAGGCTATCATCCAGATGCGCCGCTGCATTCTTTACTGCAGCAGTTGAACATCCAACCGCATACAACCGACAACGGCGATCCGCGCACGAGCGCCCTGAATGCCGCCTTCGACCTCCAGCGTGGCGATCTGCGCCAACGCGCAGCTGCACTGCGTGCGCTACAGCCGGCGAGTCCCTTGACGTCCACCAT
The DNA here is from genome assembly GCA_963762165.1 of uncultured Gammaproteobacteria bacterium. GTDB lineage: Bacteria > Pseudomonadota > Gammaproteobacteria > JASBUN01 > JASBUN01 > CAVXJN01. The sequence goes on along the minus strand of CAVXJN010000003.1, from coordinate 1,525,649 downwards.
GAGCGTATTTGCCGCGACGGACAGCGAACAGGAAGCGCGGGCGGTGGACCTCCAGGTTCGCCGATGGCTGCTGCAAGGCAAACGCAACATCGGCATCGTCACCGAGGACCGCCGGCTGGCGCGGCGCGTGCGGGCCCTGCTGGAACGTGCCGGAGTTGCGCTGGCGGATGCCGCTGGCTGGGCGCTCTCCACCACCAGCTCGGCGACCGTCATCGAGCGATGGTTGCAGGCGGTCGAGGAAGACTTTGCCCACCAACCGATGATGGACCTGCTGAAGTCGCCATTCATGCTGCCAGCCGATCCGGATGAGGCAGAAATATTCAAACGCGCAGTGTATCGCTTGGAACAGGACATCGTTCTGCATGAAAATATTCCGCGAGGACTGGATCGTTACCGTCGCCATCTGCGTTACCGCCAGCGCCGGCTCCGCTGGCCGTCTTCTGTAAGCCATGCCGTATACGCGCTGCTCGACCGCCTCGACCATGCCGCGCAACCGTTGCTGGGCCTCGTCGTAGGCGGCGCACGGAGCCTGGACCAATTCACGGACGGCCTGCTGGAAAGCTTGACCCGACTGGGATTGCTGTCCGCGCTCGACACCGACGATGCCGGCACACGCATTGTTCAGCAGTTGGACCAATTACGCCACGCAGCGCGTCATCGACCGTTGCCGAGCGACTGGCTGGGATTTCGCACGTGGCTCGGCGCGGCGCTGGAACGCGCCCACTTCCGTCCCCCGGCAGACGACAACAGGGTGAAACTGCTGAGCCTGGAACAGACTGTATTGGCGCAGTTCGACGCGTTGCTGATCGCGGCCGTAGAACGCGAATTCCTGCCCGGCAGCCCCAGCGTATCGCCCTATTTCAACGACGCCGTACGCAACGAACTGGGGCTGACCGGTTGGCGGGAGCAATTGGCAATACGGTTGCACCATTTCCGGCGCTTACTCCAGTCTGCGCCGGAAGTCATGATCACCCGGCGCCGGGAACAGGACGGCGAGGAACTGCTGCCGAGCCCCTGGCTGGAAGCGATTCAAACCCTCCACGAACAAACCTACGGCGATGATTTGTCGAATCCGGAGCTCGGCCTTTGGTTGCGCAGCCCAGCTACTCAGGTAAGCGCGCCGGACACTGCGCCAATGCCGGTGCCAAGTGGCAACCCGCACGCGCCGTTGCCCGCAGCGCGATTGCCGGACACCATCAGTGCCGCTGCCCAGCAACACCTGATCGATTGCCCGTATCAATTTTTCGCCGCCGATTGCCTGGGCCTCAAACCTGTGGAGGAAATCCGCGAAGCGCTGGAAAAATCGGATTACGGTGAGCGGGTACACCGATGTCTGGAAGCATTCCACGGCGGCGCCCCCGATCTACCGGGCCCGTTCACCGCACCCTTGGATCACGCGAACCGCGACGCGGCGGTCGCATTGCTGGAGGAAATTTCCCGCGCCGAATTCGCGCAGGACCTGGAAGACAACTTCATTCATCGTGGCTGGCTCAATCGCTGGACGGCGATGATTCCGGATTACCTCGACTGGCAGATCGAGCGCAGCAACCAGTGGCAGCCAGTGCAGGTCGAACGCAGCATCGAACGGCCGCTTGCCGGCCCATGGCGCCTGAAGGGCCGCTTGGATCGCATAGACCGCAACTCGGACGGCCGCCTTGCGGTGATCGATTACAAAACCGGCGCGACGCCCAGACCAGCGGAAGTCAACGCCGGCGAAGCGGTACAATTGCTCAGCTACGCGATGCTGTGCGACGAAATCGATCGAATCGAGTACCTGCAACTCGACAAACAGGTCCGATCGGTATCGCCACTTGCCGACGATGACCTGTCGCAACTGCGCACCGCTGTCCGCGAGCGACTGATCGAAGTATTGGAATCCATTGCCGCCGGTGCGGCCCTGCCCGCCTGGGGCGATCCGGACACCTGCGGCCGTTGCCAAATGGCAGGACTATGCCGGCGGCAGACCTGGGAAGGTCCAGTACAGTGAACATTTTCCGGCGACAAATTTGCGGGTGGCAAAAAGGAAAGGCGGCCTTGCGGCCGCCTCGGTCCTTTTCGGGCGCTCCTTGCCCGACTCAACGTCCCTTTGTCAGCTCCGTCGACCAGGTCCCTGGACGCCGTCCATGGACAGCAGATGAGGGGCAAGCATATGCGCATCGGCAAACGAAGCAAGTTGAAGGGGAGCACCTGTTGTGCCGCGGCACGCCGCTCCCACATCGGCTGATTGCATTGTTTATTTATATATTACAAGCATTTAATAAGATCGATCGGTGCGTCCGAACGACCTTTGTAGGAATCCTCCTACAAAAAATTCAGGCGATTCCTACAAGCCCTACACGGGGTCCGAGTGCAAACCCGTGCTTCGACGGGACCGGTTCGCCATGAATCACGGTTTGCCCGCCGCCGATCCGCGCAGCAACGCCGCCGTGCTCGCATCCGCAGGTACTGGCAAGACCTGGTTGTTGGTTACACGCATGGTGCGACTGCTGCTGAGCGGCGCGCGCCCTGAAGGCATACTCGCGCTGACGTTCACGCGCAAAGCGGCCGCGGAAATGCTTGCTCGCCTGAATCAGCGACTCAAGGCTTACGCGGGGCTGGACGACGCTGCGCTGACCGTCGAACTCGACAAACTCGATGTGGTCGCGGACGCCGAGCAGCTGCAGCGGGCGCGCAGTCTGTACGAACAAATGCTGTTCGCCGAAAGGCCACTGCGTGCGACCACGTTCCACGCCTTCTGCCAGGAAGTGCTGCAACGGTTTCCGTTGGAGGCGGACATTCCGCCGGATTTCGAATTGCTGGACAGCTCGACGCTATTGGCGCAACAGGCAATGGAAGCGCTGCTCACTGAAGCGACCCGGAGCCCCGACGAGGCGATCGCCCGCGCGCTGGAAATCCTGCTTGATCGATGCGGAGGCCTGTACAACACCCAGGCCGCGCTGACCAGCTTTCTGCAGCACCGCAGCGACTGGTGGGCCTTCAGCGAAGACCAAACTGACGCCGTGGCCGACGCGCGGTCGCGAATCGCCGAATTGCTCGAGGTCGATGCCGACACCGACGCTTTGCACGAACTCAAACAGCACATGGGCGGCGCGTTGCGCGAATGTATGGACTTGCTCATTCGCCATGAAACGCGCGCCAACCAAGACGCGGCGGCGTGCATCGAACGCTGGCTCGCCAGCGAAGCCCAGCATGCGCAGGACTTCGCCGATCTTCGGCGGGCCTTCTTCACCCAACAAAACAGTCGCCGCAAGCGCAGCGCCAGCAAAGCGCAATGCAAATCGTTGGGCGAACCGGGAGAACTACGCCTCCTGGAACTCCACGACCGGCTTTGCGAGTGCATCGAACGGGCTGACGACATCTTCGCGCGCATACACAATCTGGAACTGAACGGTGCTTGGTACGTTGCCGGCCAACGCATGCTGGAGCACTTCCAACGCCTCAAACGGGAACAGCGATTGCTGGACTTCACCGATCTGGAATGGCGTGCCTACCGTTTGCTCAACCGAGCCGATAACGCCCATTGGGTGCAATACAAGCTCGACCAGCGCATCGACCACCTGTTGATCGACGAGTTCCAGGATACCAACCCGACCCAATGGCAGCTCTTGGCCCCGTTGCTGGAGGAGTTGGCCGCCGGCGCGCAGGATCGCTTTCGCAGTGTTTTTCTGGTGGGCGACGACAAACAATCCATCTACCGGTTTCGCCGCGCGGAACCGCAGCTTTTGCAGAACGCGGCCGCGTGGTTGCAGCAACGTATGGATGCTCGGATTGACACGCTGGAGAAATCCTGGCGCTCCAGCCCCGCGGTGATCACCTGCGTCAACGCCGTGTTCGAAGGACCATTGGCCGGCAAAATGCCCAGCTATCGGCACCACGACACCCATCGCGCGGCGCTGTGGGGCGCAGTGGAGGTGCTGCCTCTGATCCACGACGCACCCGCCGAACCCCAAGCATTGCCGCCCGGTCTACGCAATCCATTGCGGCAACCGAGGCAAGTGGCGGAAGACCAACGCCATTATCGCGAAGGCCAACAGGTGGCGTCTCGCATCGCCGAGCTGATGAACCAGCAAACCACGGTGCATGTGGATGGCCGCACGCGGCCGCTTTGCTATGACGATGTCTTCATCCTGATGCGCAAGCGCACCCATGCCGCTGCCATCGAGCGGGCGTTGCGGGAAGCCGGGATTCCCTACCTCGGCGCCGGCCGCGGTACGCTGCTGGAAAGCCTGGAAGTCAGCGACATGGAAGCCCTGCTCACCGTGTTGACCATGCCCTATGACGACTTGGCACTGGCCCAAGTGCTGCGCGCGCCGCTGTTCTCGGTCAGCGACGAGGATCTGCTGCTTGTAGGCGAACGTGCACATGACGGCACTTGGCGCGCCGCATTGGACGAACTCGCTGCACGCAATCCCCAACGCCAGGCACTGCTCCGCGCCCAGCGCTTGCTCAATGGCTGGGAAAACATCGCCGGTCGTGTACCGGTCCACGATCTGCTCGACCGCATCTACCATGAAGCGAACGTACCGGCCCGTTACGAGGCAGCCTACCCGGCCGCCCTTCGCCCCCGGGTGCGTGCCAATCTGGCGCGCTTCATCAGTCTTGCATTGGAAGTGGACAGCGGCCGCTACCCCAGTCTGCCAAACTTCATCACCAGGCTGCGGCAGTTGCGACGCAATGCGTTGGATGCGCCGGACGAACCGCCGGCGGAAAGCGGCGAAGCGCGGGTGCGACTGCTCACGATACACGCCGCGAAAGGTCTCGAAGCCCCCGTGGTTTTCGTGGTCGACTGCGCCGCCAGCGAATCTGTGCAACGCGCCAATCGAGCCCTCGTGCATTGGCCCGCGGACCAGAATCGGCCCAGTCAATTCCTGCTGACGACATCCAGTCGTTGGCAGGACCGCGCCACCGGTTCGTTGCTGCAACAAGAACAGGAAGCGGAGCGCCGCGAAGACCTCAACCTGCTGTACGTCGCCCTGACCCGCGCGCGCCAATATTTGTTCATCAGTGCAAGCGCGCCCCGCAAAGGCGCCGAGTTGGGTTGGTATGGGCGCGTGCGCGACGGGCTTGCAGCGCTTGTGGAAGCGGACCGCGACGGTGTGTTGGCGTTGGCCATGGGCGAGGCACCGCCAATCGATCCACCGCCCCCAAGCGCACCATCGCAAGAACTGCCAGCCGACGTACGTCTCAGCCAGGAGATTGGCGTATCGCGGGCCGCCGCCGTCATCCAGCCCAGCAATGTCGATGTCGGAGCCGGGAGCCCGGAACACAGCCAGGAGGACGGCCGCCCTCGGGGCATCGCCTTGCACAAATTATTGGAATTGTTGACGGCCGGCATCGTTGAATCCACAGCGGGTCACCGTGCCGCCGCCGAGGTCGGGTTGCCGGCCGACGCGGAGGATGTCGCCCAGTGGCTGGCGGAAGCGAAGGCGCTGCTGCACGAGCCGACGCTGGCGCATCTGTTCGCGCCGCAATGTTACGAACAAGCCTTCAACGAAGTGCCGTTGCAGTTCAATCTCGACGAGCGCCCGGTGAGCGGCATCATCGACCGCCTGGTGGTCACGAAGAACGAGGTGCTGATCGTCGACTATAAGACCCATCGCCTGCGCGACGAGCGCGACGCCGAGTTCCTTGCAGCCACTTTCGAACCACAACTGCGCCTGTATGCCGAAGGCACGCGGCGCCTGTGGCCGCAGCGTAAGGTCCGCGCCTTCTTGCTTTTCACCCATGACCGACGGTTGCATGAAATTCAGCAGGAAGCGCCAGGGGCTTGAATCTCGAGGCGCCGGCCCCTATGCCTATTCACTTGCCACGGCACCGACGACGGCGGCAACATCCGCCCGGGCACTGAGCAGGAACCAACCATGAACCCATCGAACTATATATCGGAAGCAACGGCGGCCAATTTCGACACTGTCGTCATCGAGCAATCCCGTCAAACGCCAGTGTTGGTGGACTTCTGGGCCGAATGGTGCGGCCCTTGCAAGAGTCTCATGCCACTATTGGATAAGCTGGTTGCCGATTACCAAGGCAAGTTTCTGATCGCCAAAGTAGACACTGAAAGCGAACAACAACTTGCCACCGAACACGGCATTCGCAGCATTCCGACGTTGAAGATGTACAAAGACGGCCGGGTCGTCGAGGAAGCACAAGGCGCCCTGCCCGAAACAAGTCTGCGTCAACTCATCGAGCGGCACATCGTGCGCGAGTCGGACCTGCTGCGTAAGCAGGCAAAGGAAATCCACGACAGCGGCGATGCCGACGGCGCGCTCGCTGTGTTGAGCAGCGCCGCGGACCTGGAACCGGATAACTACGATATCAAGATCGATCAGTTGCGTATCCACGTCCGGGAGCGGCGACTCCAGGAAGCGCGCACGCTGGCACAAACGCTACCGCTGAACGTCAGCGAGCGCGGCGATGTGAGCGCCCTGCTGAGCGAACTGGAATTTGCGGAAGCGGTCGCCGAGGCGCCCCCTTTGGCCGACCTGGAGCGGCGCGTGCAGGAATCCCCTGGCGACAGCGAGGCGCGCTATCGCCTCGGCGCACGCCTGGTCCTGCAAGAACAATACGAGTCTGCGTTGGAGCATTTTCTGCAGTTGCTGCAGCGTGACCGCAGCTACGGCGACGGCGCCGGCCGCCGCGGCATGATCGCGGTATTCAATCTGTTGGGAGGCGAAGGCGATCTGGTGAGCCAGTATCGCAAGCGGATGTTCAATGCCCTTCATTGAATTCACTATTTCAATGCCAACCAGCAGTAATTCGATTCCCAATTCAGCGGCATGCTGATCAAGGAGCTTGGCATCTACCTGCCGGACCGTAGTTACGTCTTGGCAACGGCGAAATTGGCATCGTCATCAAGCGCACCGCCAACGCCATCCTCAGTCGGGACATTGCTCAACGCCAGGGGCGGGGCGTATGTGCGGCCGATGCCCGGAGAAACGGATAGCGAGAACTTCCGGGTTGCCGATGTCATACCGGCACGCACGCTGGCGCTCAATCTGCACACGCGCTTGGGACTATCAGTAACCGCGCAGCACCCGCCAGGACGGACCTTTGCTCATTTCGTTGCCGTTCAACCGCGGGGATGATGTCGCAGATGCAAGTCTTTGAGTCGCTCGCGTGCCACGTGGGTATAGATCTGGGTCGTCGACAGATCGCTATGGCCGAGCAACAGCTGTACCACGCGCAGATCGGCGCCGTGATTGAGCAGATGGGTGGCGAATGCATGCCGCAAGGTATGGGGCGACAACGCCTTCGGATACCGACGTTGCGGGCATGGCGTTTGATGAGATGCCAGAAGGTCTGCCGCGTCATCGACTCGCTGCGCCGGGTCGGAAACAGGAAATCGCTGCCCGCGCGCCGGCGCGAACTGATCCCGGCCATGCTGCATGAAGCGCTCCAGCCAGGCGCTGGCTTCATCGCCCAAAGGCACCAGACGCTCCTTGTTGCCCTTGCCGATCACACGCACCACGCCCTGGCGAAGGTTGACCTGGCTGACCCGCAAGCTCGACCAATTCCGACACCCGCAATCCGGATGCATACAACAGTTCCAGCATCGCGCGGTCGCGCAATCCTTCTGCGGTCTCCAGGTCCGGCGCCGCCAGCAAGTGTTTCCACTTCCGCTTCGGTGAGGGACTTTGGCAATGGCCGTCCCGAGCTTCGGCGCGTCGATCCGGGCACTGGGATCGTGGTCCATCGCACCTTCACGCACCAGAAAACGATAGAAACGTCGCAGGCTCGACAGCAGACGCGCACTGCTGCGCGCTTTGGCCCCTGCCCCTGCGCGCGCCGCCAGATAACCAAGCAAATGCTCGCGCTGCGCCTGACGCAACGACAATCCGGCGCGGCCGACAACCACTCCGAAAATCCGTAGAGGTCCGTTCGATAAGCAGTGAGGGTATTGGCGCTCAAACCGTGTTCGAGCCATAAGGCATCGGTGAAGCCCTCGACCAGTGCCTCGTCTTGCGCCGGTACGCTGCCGGCGGCGCGCCGGCGGCGGGGCATCGTGGTCGGACCTCCCATGGACGATCAGACCTTACCTTCATCGGGCCGCTGCGAACTCAGCCAGGGCCGCAGGATTTCCATTGGCAAGGGAAAAACGATCGTAGAATTCTTTTCACCGGCGATTGTGCTCAAGGTCTGCAGATAACGCAAAGTGATTGCATTGTGATTGCCCGCCAGCACTTCCGCGGCTTGAAACAATTTCTCCGACGCCTGCAGCTCACCTTCGGCATGAATCACCTTGGCACGCCGCTCGCGTTCGGCCTCTGCCTGGCGGGCAATGGCACGGATCATGCTCTCGTCCAGGTCGACGTGCTTGATTTCGACATTTGCGACCTTGATGCCCCAAGCGTCGGTCTGCTCGTCGAGAATCGACTTGAATGTCGGCATTCAATTTGTCCCGCTCCGCCAACATCTCGTCCAGTTCATGCTTGCCCAGCACCGAACGCAAAGTGGTCTGCGCCAATTGACTGGTGGCGACGTAATAGTTCTCGACGTTGATGATCGCTTTCTGTGGATCGATGACTCGGAAATAGACCACCGCATTCACTTTCACCGAAACGTTGTCCTGCGAGATCACGTCCTGGCTGGGCACATCCATGACGATCACCCGCAGATCCACCCGCACGATCTGCTGCACGACCGGAATCACCAGAATCATTCCGGGTCCCTTCACTTTCCAGAAGCGCCCCAGCATGAACACTACTCCGCGCTCGTATTCGCGCAGAATACGCAGAGAAGCGGCGATCAAAACCACGATCACCGCCAACGCCACATATATTGTATACGCCGTCATATCAGATCTCCTTCTCCCATTGGTTCGACGAGTAAAATCAGCCCGTCCAATGCCGTGATCCGCACCTTCTGTCCGCGCGCCAAAGGCGCCGTGGAACGTGCCTGCCACATTTCACCCTGGGCGCGCACATGCCCGCTGCCGATGAAATCCTCCGTCACAATCGCCGTACCGCCGACCAACGCCTCCCTACCGCTGACTACCGGCCGGCGCAACGATCGCGTCACCAAGGTGGCAAGGCCAATAAACACGGCCGCGCTCACCAGCGCAACGGCGAAAATCAGTGGTCGCGATATGGTGTAAAGCTCCGAGTCGGTATCCATGAGGATGATCGAGCCGAACACGAATGCAATCACGCCGCCGATGCCCAGCGCGCCGAAACTCGGCACGAATGCTTCACCGACCATGAATGCGATGCCGAGTATCATCAACGCCAGGCCCGCATAGTTCACCGGCAATACATGCAACGCGTACAACGCCAGTACCAGCGCGATGGCGCCGGCGACGCCGGGGAGTACGAAACCAGGGTTGGCAAACTCGAAAAACAAGCCATAGATGCCGACCAGCATCAGCACGTAGGCGACATTGGGATTGGTGATCACGGCCAGCAGACGACTGCGCCAGTCCGGTTGCTGGCGTTGCACTTGGAGACCCTTGGTTGCCAGCTTGAGATCATGACCGGCGACGTTCACGATACGGCCATCCGCTTGCGCCAGTAGATCGTCGATGTCGACGGCGATGAAGTCGATCACGTGTTGCTCCGCGGCCGCTTTGGCAGAAAGGCTTTCCGCTTGGCGCACCGCATGTTCGGCCCAATCGGCATTCCGGCCGCGCATTTCCGCCAGGCTGCGGATGTAGGCTACTGCATCGTTCACCATTTTATGGGCCATCGCATCGCCGCCTTCGGTTGCGGACCCGGGCTTCTTTTCGGACTCGTCGCCTTTGCCGGATTGCGGCTCCGGCGACCTTGCCGCCACCCATGAGTTGAACCGGTGTAGCCGCGCCGACATTGGTGCCGGGCGCCATGGCAGCGACGTGCGACGCATAGAGAATGTACGTACCTGCACTGGCGGCGCGGGCACCCCCCGGGGCGACATAGCCCAACACCGGTACGGGAGACTCGATAATGGCGCGAATGATCTGCCTCATCGAGGTATCCAGGCCTCCCGGCGTGTCCATCTGCAGGATACTGCCCGTGCCCCATGCTCCCGCGCGTGTTGCAGTCCCCGGCGTACATAGTCGCTGATCGCCGGCCCGATCGGGCCATCGATGGCCAGCAAGAACGCCGTGGGCGCGCCCGCGGCCGATTCGGTTTGTTCGGCGGCCCGCGGCACCTGCAACAGCAGCATGCCGACCAGCAGCAGCAAGCCGTAGGCAAAAGGGCGATTCATGGTGCACCTCGGGGCCGGACAATGTCGCGTGATCACGCCTCAAGCATAGCGTGAAAGCCTAGCCAGGCACAGTGCGGTAGGAAGTGGATACTTTAGCGACTATCATCGGCGAACCGCCAGCGTTTTAGTTGTCTCCATGTCATTAAAGCCGCGCACTGAATCTCCGTCTCAACGCACGCAGTCATTGGTCGATCTGGTCACCGAACTGACACGAGAGCTTAATCCCGATCGCACACCGGTAAGCGTTACCGGCGCCAGCGCACTGGAACGGGACGCCGGCATAGACAGCCTCGCCCGCGTCCAATTGCTGGAGCGCATGGAGCGCAGCTTCGACGTCACCTGGATGAATCGGATGTATTTGCCGCGGAAACCGTCGCCGATCTCGAACAACTGCTTTCCAAGGCAGGCGCATCGGCTCCTGCGTCCCGGGGTTCGGCGCGCTTTGCCGGCGGCAACCGCGAGCGCGGGCGTACCCGCCGATGCGACGACGCTGATTGCAGCAGTGGAATGGCACGGACGGCAGCAGGCGCAAAGAATCCATATTCATTTCTATAACGACGATCCTGACGCCTCCCAGTCTCTGACCTACGGCGAACTTTTGCACCGAGCCCAGGTCATCGCTACGGCGCTGCGCAGTCACGGCGTCGAACCCGGACAAAGTGTTGCCTTGATGCTGCCGACAGGAGAGGACTTCTTTGTCTGCTTTTGCGGCGTATTGCTGGCCGGTGGCGTAGCCGTACCGATCTATCCGCCGGCGCGCGCATCGCAGATCCAAGAACATTTGCAACGTCAAGCGGCGATACTTGCCAATGCTGGTGCGCGTGTGCTGATCGCGCCGCAGGAAACGCATGCAGCAAGCTGGCTGTTGCGCGGCCGGGTACCGACACTCGGGGCGATCCTTACGCCGGGACAGTCTACAGAACACCGACGCGACCAGCGCACTGCCAGCGCCTCGAGCAGAAGACCTGGCGCTTGCTGCAATACACCTCGGGCAGTACTGGCCAACCTAAAGGTGTCGAACTCAGTCACGCCAACCTACTGGCCAACATCCGCGCCATGGGCCGAGCGCTTGCGGTCGACGAACACGACGTATTCGTCAGTTGGCTGCCGCTTTATCACGACATGGGATTGATCGGCGCCTGGTTGGGCAGTCTGTATTTGGGCATTCCCCTGGTGGTGATGTCACCGTTGGCGTTCATCGCCCGCCCGCAGCGCTGGCTTTGGGCCATTCACCGTTATCGCGGCACCTTGTCGGCCGCGCCCAATTTCGCTTATGAGCTTTGTGTGAACAAGATCGCGAGCCAGGACATCGAAGGCCTCGACCTGAGCAGTTGGCGGTTCACCTGCAACGGCGCCGAACCCGTAAACGCGCGAACGTTACGCGCGTTCAGCGAGCGCTTCGCAGCCTATGGTTTCCAACCCACGGCGATGGGTCCTGTATACGGTCTTGCGGAATCTTCCGTGGGACTGACTTTTCCTCCGCTGGGGCGCGCGCCCCGCATCGAACGTGCCCAAGCAAAGCCGCTGCATGCCAGCGGCCGGGTCGAACCGGCTTCCGAGTCGGACCGTGACGCGCTTGAAGTCGTGGGTTGCGGCATGCCACTGCCCGGACACGAAGTGCGCATCGTCGACGACGGCGATCGCGAGATCGGCGAACGTCGAGTCGGAAGAATACAGTTCCGAGGTCCCTCCGCCACAAGCGGCTACCACGATAATCCAGGCGCAACCGCCGCCTTGCGACATGGTGATTGGCTCGATAGCGGCGACCTGGGTTTTCTGGAGCGAGGCGAATTGTTCGTCACCGGCCGGCTGAAAGACCTGATCATCCGCGCTGGCCGCAATCTTTATCCCTACGATCTGGAATTGGCGGTCGGTGCGCTGCCCGGTATCCGTCGCGGTGGCGTGGCCGTATTTGGCAGCCACGACCCACATCAGGGCGAACGCCTGGTTGTGTTGGCAGAGACCCGCGAAAAGCGGCCGGTGAGACGCGATCACTTGCGCGGACAGATCGAGCAACTGGCCATGGACTTGGTGCAGACGATGCCCGACGACATTGTCCTTGCGCCACCGCGGACCGTACTCAAAACATCCAGTGGCAAGATCCGCCGCGCCGCGTGTCGCAGCCTCTATGAAAAACACCGACTTGGCCAACAGCCGCCGATGTGGATGCAGTTCATGCAGATGGCCGGCGGCACGATACTGCCATGGGTCGGGCGCGTCGCGCGAAACCTGCGCGCCAGTTTATATGCGGCTTATGCATGGACGCTGTTCGGCGTTTTCGGCGTGCTCGCGTGGCTCGGTATCATGCTGCTTCCCGGCGGGCACCTGCACCGGGTCGTACTGCGCGGATGCGTACGCAGCGCCCTGGCGCTGGCTGGTATCGGCGTGCAGATACAGGGACGCGAACACGTTGAAGAAACTTCCCCCTGTATCGTGGTTGCCAACCATGCGAGCTACCTCGATGCCATGATTCTGATAGCATTGTTGCCGGCCGGCTATGGCTTCGTCGCCAAACGCGAACTGGCTCGGAACTGGGTTTTGCGCAAGTTTCTGCAACGAATCGACACCATGTTCGTGGAGCGCTTCGATCCGCGGCGCGGCGCCAGTGACATGCGGCGCCTGGCGCGGGCAGCCAAGGCCGGTCAAGCGCTGGTGTTCTTTCCGGAAGGCACATTCACCCGCGCGCCCGGCTTGGCTGCATTCCGCATGGGGGCCTTCGTCGCCGCCGCGCAAGCTGGACTGCCCGTATTGCCGGTTGCGTTGCGCGGCACGCGCACTGTGTTGCGCGGCTCAGACTGGTTTCCCCGGCGAGGCGATATCGAAGTACAGTTCCTGGCGCCGATTCGCCCCGAAGCCGCCGACTGGAAAGCAGCAGTTGCGCTGCGAGAAGCCAGCCGCCAGGACATTCTGGCCCACTGTCACGAGCCCGACTTGTCCGGCCATTGAGCGCCGGGGCAAGACTGAGGCTGTGTTAAAATAACCAGTCGGAAGCTATTGCCCAAACATGCCGATGAATGCTCCCTCTGACATTACCGCCGTGATTCTCGCTGGCGGGCAAGACCCTATAAACGGCGTCGATAAAGGGCTGGTGCATTTCCGCGGCCGGCCGGCGATGGAGCACGCTCTGGCGGCGGTGAAACCCCAAGTGTCGCAGATCATGATCAGCGCAAACCGCAACCCGGATCGATATCAGTCCTATGGTTGCCCCGTAATCCGCGATACCCGCAGCGGCGCAACGGGACCACTTGGCGGGCGTGCTGGCAGCCATGCAACAAGCGAAAAGCGAATACCTGCTCACCATCCCTTGTGACGCGGCCTGGGTCAGTGCCCGACTATGCCGCGCGTATGTTGAATGCGGCCCGCGACGGTGCGGCACTGGCGGCCGTCGCCCATGATGGCATCCGCGATCAACCGGTGTTCGCGCTGTTTGCCCGTACGCTGTTACAGCCCCTGCAAGCGTTTCTCGACCGCGGCGAACGACGAGCGCGTTGGTTCCTGCGCGAACAGCATGCACTGGAGGTGGATTTCAGCGATTGTCCTGACATGTTCGCCAGTCTCGATCCAGTCGGCAACCACGATAGCGACAAAGCCAAGCTGGTGCCCGACATGACTGAGTTTCAGACACCCACACTGGGATTTGCGGCTTTCAGCGGCACGGGAAAAACCACGCTTGCTGACCCGCGTCATTCCTATACTGCGCGAACGTGCCATCCGCTTGGCCGTGGTCAAGCACGCGCACCATGAATTCGACATCGACAAGCCCGGCAAAGACAGCTATGAACTCAGGAAGGCCGGCGCCAGCCAAACCTTGATCGCTTCCAACCGACGTTGGGCATTGGTTTCGGAGTTGCGACGCAACGTCGGAACCGCAGCTCGCGGAACTCTTGGAACGTCTCGATCACGCGCATCTGGATCTGGTCTTGGTAGAAGGATTCAAACAATTCGCCTTTCCCAAGATCGAGCTGCATCGCGCCCGTTTGCGCAAACCGTTTCTGTTTCCGAACGATCCATCCATCATCGCGGTCGCCTGCGACGAGTTGCAAGTTCCACGAGACGTCATTGCCGGTTTTGGACATCAACGAACCGGCACAGATTGCCGATTTCATTCAAAAGCGCTTCCTCGCATGATCCCGAACAACGAACGGACCGGCGCGGATGAGTAGCGAGCATCGCGAGGACTTCGATTCCTGCGGCGCGGCGCCGGACCTGCTGACCGTCGACGAAGCCAAACAGCGGATCGCGGAACTGATGCAGCCCCTTCCAGGCACCGAACATGTCGCCCTGCGCGATGCCCTGGGCCGGGTTCTGGCCGAAGAGATTCGCTCGCCATTGGATGTACCGCCTGCGGACAACTCGGCGATGGACGGCTATGCGCTGTGCGCAGCGGCATTGGATGGCCGCGAAAACGTCGAACTCGAGTTGGTCGGCGCGTCATTGGCGGGTTCACCCTATGCCGGGCTCTCCGGACCTGGTCAATGCGTACGCATCACGACCGGCGCAGTACTACCGCCAGCATTGCGACAGCTGTCGTCATGCAAGAGCATACTCGCAAGCGCAACGGCCGCATTTGCATTCGAACGAGTACCCGCAGTCGGGGAGAACGTGCGCCGCGCCGGCGACGACATCGGCCGGGGCGATATGGTTATCCGCGCGCGGCACTCGGATCACCCCGGCGGCACTGGGACTGCTCGCCTCCCTGGGCAAGGCGGAAGTCACCGTCCAGCGCCAGGTGCGGGTAGCGTTCTTCTCCACCGGCGACGAATTGCGCGGCGTCGGTGAGTCGCTGGGCATCGGCGACATCTACGACAGCAATCGCTACACGCTATACGGGATGTTGCTCCGCGCGGGCGTTGTTGCCGCTGGACATGGGCGTTATCCGCGACCGGCGCGAGGACGTACGCAATGCATTTCGCGAAGCCGCGCAAATTGCCGATGTCGTCATCACTTCGGGAGGCGTATCCGTGGGTGAAGCGGATTTCGTGAAACAGACCCTGGAGGAACTCGGCAGGGTCGACCTTTGGCGCCTGGCCATGAAACCAGGCAAGCCGCTCGCGGTTGGTCGCATCGGAAGCTGCTTATTTCTTCGGGCTCCCGGGCAATCCGGTTTCGGTGATGGCCACCTTCTACCAGTTCGTACTGCCTGCCTTGCAGCGAATTTCGGGCGCGGCGCTCGAACCGCCATTGGTGGTACGAGTGCGCTGCGCGGCCGCCCTGAAGAAAGTCGGCGGGCGCCTCGAATACCAGCGGGGAATTCTCAACTCGATGAAAGCGGCGAATGGACGGTAGTCAGTACCGGCATGCAGGACTCACACGTGCTCACCTCGATGAACCGCGCCAATTGCTTCATCATACTGCCGGCGGATTCAGAAGGGCACGGCCGCTGGCGAGATGGTCGACGTGCAACCGTTCGCCGGCTTGATCTAGGCCGCCGCGAGATCATCCGCCCGCGCTTTGCTGCTGTTTTCGGCGACCTGCTTGCGGACTTCATCCATGTCCAGTTCCCGCGCTTTGCCGATCAACTCGTCAAAGGCGCTCGCCGGCAGCATGCCCGGCTGGGAAAAAATCACAATCTGATCGCGGAAGATCATCAACGTCGGTATGGAGCGGATCTGGAAATGCGCAGCCAGTTCCTGCTGTTCCTCGGTATCGACCTTCGCGAATACGATATCTTCGTGCTTCTCCGAGGCTTCTTCGTAGATGGGCGCGAAGTTCTGGCACGGCCCGCACCAGGACGCCCAGTAATCCACAATCACGAAATTGTTTTCGCCGACGATCTGATCGAAGTTGTCTTTCGTCAGTTCTACCGTAGCCATCGCGCCGTCCCCGCTAGCTGGTAAAGAAGTAAGGTCTTGCAAATGCACTGCGGCCGCCGGTCCTGTGACCGCGAGCTGCGTCAATGCAATTCGCGTCTGGCCCGGCGGCCGAGTCGATGTTGAAGTGTAGAAGCCTAGTCTAACGCAGGCTGGCAGGCGCTGTCAGGTGAGGCCAATACGGCAATCATGATCAGGACTTAGCGACACTGGCGAACTCGACCCGGTCGCGGCCACTGCGTTTGGCACGATATAGAGCCTGATCGGCGCGGTCGATCAACCGTTGCGGAGTTTCGCCGCGCTGCAGCGTCGCGACTCCTGCGGAAAACGACGGCACTGGAAAAGCGGTTTCTGCGCCGCGACACCGCAAGCGCGACGCGGACTCACGGGCTTTGCGCAAAGCCGCAGCAGCCCCCCTGTGATCGGTATTCGGCAGCAGTACTGCAAATTCCTCGCCCCATAACGGGCGACGAGATCGTGATTGCGAAACACCGAGAAAATCTGCGTCGCGTAGCAACGCAGCACTTCGTCGCCGGCCGCGTGACCGTACTCGTCGTTGACGCGCTTGAAGCTGTCCAGATCGATGATGGCCAGCGACAGCGGCATACCATAGCGTTCGACCCGCGCCACCTCCTCTTCGACCCGCGTCATGAAAGCGCGCCGGTTCGGCAGAGAGGTCAACTCATCCGTCAAGCTCAGTTCGCGCACGCGATGCAGTTCTTCGTTCAAATGCCGACTGTCGAGCGTGAGCATGTTGAGGTAGCGGTCGGCGCTATCGAGTTTCTGGGCCAGCGAGAAGTGGCCGCTATGCAGATCGTTTCGACTTGTTCGAGCAAGCGCTCGCGCACTTGTTGGGCATCACCGATTTCCCGGGCACGTTGCAGTTCGGACAGCGCCAAGTCAAGTATCACCCCAAATTCTTCGTTCTGCGCCAACGTTTCCCGGATTTCCCGCCCCAGGGATTCCTGCAGACCGTCAATCTTCGCTTCGCGCCGCGCCGCGGCAGCTGCTGGAAGTCGTCGGAGTCGAGCGCCTGTGCCGCGGGCTGGTGCGTCCTGCCCGGTCCGACATCGGCGCCGGAGTCGGGACCGGGATGCGTGGCCGTTCGACATTCGTCCGCGCCGGCAAAGGTGTATCGACGCATCAATCGGCGCCTGCTTCAGGCTGCCGATCGAGCAATGACTCAAGTCGTCGTTTCAACTCCGCGGCGTCGGCGGCCATGATCGGCGGCCGCAAGTGTCGGCGCAACAACTTCGAATTCGCTGCGCGCTATCGCGTCCGGCCTTGAACCTGAGATTGATGCCGCAACAAAAGATCCAGCAGTTCCGAATAATGACGCTCGATCGCGGATGCAGGACTGTTGCAGGTCATCCAACAATCGGCAGCGTCCCGGTAGACCGCCGAGCCGCCGGGAACATCGCGCACCAGATCCAGGATCTGGCCCAGCTTGCGGATTGTCAGGGACCCCGAACCCAGATCGTCGCCGCGATCAGGGGCCGGGTTGTGGGCCCTATCACCGAGGTCGTCGCCGGATTGCGGCGCCACCCCGCTCGCCGGGTCGGTTTCGGCGCTTTGGGTTCAGCACGCCACGACGGCGCGGCGGAACGGAAATTCCGCCACCGAGCCAGCGCCGCGCATTCCCCCGCGGATCGAGTGTCATGCCAGTCGGTCATCAGCTATTTTTATTGTACCGTGGTGCTGGCGTTTCGACGCGGCCGAGAATTGCGCGGCTTACGCCGCGTGCCAGCTATGAATCCAAGGCCGCGAATATCCGATCGCGAATTTCTTCTACCGAACCGACGCCGGCGACTTTGACGTATTTGGGCGCATTCGCCCTCGCCGCTCTCCGCCCAGCTGGAGTAAAACTGCACCAGCGGCTCGGTCTGTTCATGATAAACGTCCAAGCGTTTGCGGACGGTTTCCTCCTGGTCGTCGTCACGCTGTATCAGATCCTCGCCCGTGACGTCGTCCTTGCCTTCCGTTTTCGGCGGATTGAACACCACGTGGTAGGTCCGGCCTGATGCCAGATGGACGCGCCGCCCGCTCATGCGTTTGATGATTTCACTGTCGTCGACGTCTATTTCCACCACTGCGTCGATGTCTACACCTTGGCTTTTCAGTGACTCCGCCTGCGGAATCGTGCGCGGAAAGCCGTCGAACAGGAAGCCGTTCTTGCAATCGGGCTGCTGGATCCGGTCCTTGACCAATCCAAGGATGATTTCGTCGGACACCAAGCCACCAGCGTCCATGATTTTCTTCGCTTCCTGCCCTAATGGTGTGCCGGCTTTCACGGCGGCGCGCAACATGTCGCCGGTGGAAATCTGGGGAATCGAGTAGCGCTCGGTAATGTACTTCGCCTGCGTCCCCTTGCCGGCGCCTGGACCGCCGAGAAGTATGATCCTCATCTGTTCGTCCTCGTGTTGTTATACCGTAAAGCGATCATTATGCCTACACGGGGCGGGGAAGGCGCATTCGCAGAATGAATACCGGAATGGGCGCGGCTTATGGCCGCTGGGGAGAAGGAATTATTTTGATTTCAGGCAGATATCTTACGCCACCCACTGATCGAGGCCACTGTTCCAATCCGCCTGTGCCGCCAGATACGCAGCCGCACTGTCCTGCATCCGCTCAGCATCCAGCCCCCAACGCTGCAACAGCGCTTCCGGCAGATCCGAAGAGTCGCCATCGCCCAAGCCGTGGCCCTTGAGCAATCGATCGCAAAGTAGAATGAGATTCGCGTAGACCGCGTGCTCCCCGTCGAAGTCCGGGTCGTGGTGCTCGCGCACCGCGGTGACCACCGGGGCCGGCAAGTTCCAACGCGCCATCAGCCAGGCGCCGACCTCGGCATGGCCGGCGCACATCACTTCGCGCGCCTGACCGCGACACAAGACCCGCTGCTCCAGGGCCGTGACCGGAATTTCGGGGTTCGCCGCGACCATACGATTGAGCAAGTAGAATTCCGGCTCGAACAATCGCCCCAACAACAGGTAACCGAAATTATGCAACAAGCCGCACAAATACAGCTGTCCGGGTATCGGTCGCTGCGCCGGCGGGATTACCTCTGCAATCTGCTGGGCGAGGCCCGCCGACAACGTAGCGTGGCGCCAGAATGACTTCAGCCCCAGAGGTCCGTCCGGGGCTATCCGGAATGGTTTCAACGCCGCCAGCCCGAGGGCGAGATTGAGCACCATATCGAAGCCAAGAACGCGGGCAATTGCTTGCGCCACCGAATCAACGTTGCCGCTGTATCCGTAGCGCGGCGCACATGCGAACTTCATGACCTGCGCGGCCAGACTCGGATCCTGCTCCACAACTTCAGCCAGCTCGTCGACGTGCGCCTCCGGGCGGTTGCGCAACGCCAGCAGTGCCTGAGCATGCCCCGGCATGAGCGGCAACTCGTAGATCTCTTCAATCCGTGCTCGCAAATCCCGTGCTGGCGTCAATTCCGTCCATCATTGCCGGGGTGACAGCGGGCCGGGCGATGCCGATCGGTGTGCGCGTCTCGCTCAGAGCCTCGTCCGGGCGGGCGATCACGGCACGCATTGCGCCCTCGGTCAGGCGACCAAAACCGGAACCGGAGACTCGCAGCAAGCTGTTGTGCATGCCGCCTTCGAACACGACCCGATCCAGGGAAAACAGCGACTCGTGATAGATGCCGTCGAAGCCATAGGCTTGGGCCAAGGGGGGAATACACCCGGTCTCGCAGTCGTCGAATGCCGCGCCGAGTTCATGGACGGGCAGGAGCCGTGGCGTCTCCTGGAGAAGGACTTCCAACGCTTTGAAATCCAGCAAATGATCAAGCGGCAGCACCACCATGTAGCGGCGCTGTCCCGCCTGCACCACCACTGCACGCGCAAATTGTCTCGGCGGGACGTGTGCGGCTTCCGCAGCTTGCCGCAAGCTGCTGGTCTGAGAATGACAAATGATGTCGTAACCAATCGCTTGGCGGGTAAGAAAGCGATCCACTTTCACCGCTACGGTCATCGACTCCACCCCCGCTTGATACTTGTCTCAACCATAGTCCACGGGACCATCTGCGTCCGGACCGGGATCACACTTTATCTAGCGGGAAACTCCGTAGCGTCAGTTGAGCTGGATGCGCTGGCCCCAAGGCACTGTGGCCTTGCCCTTCACCAGCCAGATCACGGGAAAATTCGGTTCTTGCCGGCGGAAATCTGCCTTCGGCATCGGTGAAATATATCAACAGATCCGGCGCGCGGCCTTCGCGCTGCAGCCATTCGAATACCGGCATGAAGTTGGTACCGCCGCCGCCGGTGATATTGTCGGGCAATTCGAATTCGTCCCAGGCTTCGTACTCCCACGGGCCGTTTTCGCACAACTGCTGATCGCATGCCTGCAGTGTGATGCGCGCCGAAACCTGGCCCTTGATCGCGTCCACTTCGGACAGGAACTCCTGCATCTCGCCCTGGGAAATCGAGCCGCTGGTATCCAGCACGACGACGACGTTGACGTGGGAACTGCGCAGGCTCGGCAGAATGGCGCTGCCTTCGCGGCGCGACGGACGGGAATAATTGTAATCGTCGCGGGCGATGGAGGTCATGTAGCGCGCCAGCAGCATGCGCCACGGCAATTGCGGCTGCAGCAAATGATCCACCAGCCGCGCCAGCGCGCCGCTCATCTTGCCCGCCTGCATGGCCTGCTGCGCGGCGCCGGCCATGCGCTGGCGCCACTGCACCGCCAAGCTGCTCTTTTTCGGCTTCGGTCAACGGCTGCGGCTGCGCCGCGCCGCCGCGCTCGCGGATCGGTTTCGCTGCGGCTGCCGCCGCCTGCCGACTGCTGCGCCTGCTCCGCCGCCGCCGCCGCCATCGCCGCGACCGCTGTCGTCGGCGTCATCATACAGGTGCTGGTCCAGCGTCTGCTGGTTCTCCATGTTCTCCATGTCGTCCAGCATCGGATAGATTTCTTCGGCGGTGAGACCGTCGAACATGTCCATGTACAACGCATCGGGCGGCGGTGTCAGCCCCTCTTTGATCGAGGATCGGATTGATGGCGAAATCGCAGGCCAGATCCCAGCGGTGTTTGACCCGGTGCTGGCGGCGCGCAAAGTGGGACAAGGCGCAATGCAAGGCTTCGTGGGCGAGCATGAACTGCGTCTGCGCCAGACTCAGGTCGGCGATGTAATCCTGGTTGTAATAGAAGCGTGCGGGCATCGGTGCCGGTGGTACGGCACCAGTTCGGATCGCCCGCCACCATCGGCAGACGCAGCACCAGCGCGCCCAGAAACGGCTTGTCGAGTATCAGCCGCGTGCGCGCGGCGCTCAGTTTGGTTTCGACGTCTTGTGCACTCATTCAACGCGGCTCCCGGACACGCATCGCGTAGTTGATCAATTGCTGAACAGCATCACGTCGGCGACGGCTTGCGCCCAATTGGAAAACTGCGGCACGGCGAACAGATCCTGGCCGATGGCACGGTGCATGTCCGAGACCAGCATCACGCCCATTTCCCGCTGCGAAAAGCTGCCGGCGAAATCGAGAATCCGGCCCCAGACCTGCTGCGCGTCGGGCGTGTCCTTGGCTTTGATGGCACGGCCCACCAGCGCCGAGGCCACCGCGTATTGCAAGATCGACTTCCTTCGGCACCTTCACCGTTTCGCCGTTCACGATGGCGTCGATGTCCGGCAGCTTATCCAGATTTTCGACGAATGCACGCCAACTCGATGCCGGCCGCCGGACCGACGCAGGCCTGCAGCGCGTCCGATCAACATTTCGCGGTTATGGCCGAACTTCTGCAGCGCGCGATGGGCAAACTCCCAGGAACGCGGCGACGGGAACGCCACCGGATTGTGGGCCGGATCGAAATCGAACAGCAATTCGGGGCGAAAGCGCAGAAAGCCGATCACCCGTTCGTCGATGCCGTGCTGGTACGCCCAGGCGACCCAGTCGTCCAGATTGACGCTCATTTCGAAATGGGAAAAACGGTTGGCCAACGGCGCCGGCATGCTGTAGGTCACGCCACGATCGCCCTGGCGATTGCCCGCGGCAAAAATCGCCCAGCCCAGCGGCACTTCATAGGCGCCCGAGTTTGCGGTCCAGAATCAGCTGGTACGCGGCAGCCGAAACGCTCGGCGGCGCAGACGTGATTTCGTCCAGGAACAGGATGCCCTGCAGCGCCATGGCGCTGTGCATCCGGCAGCATTGCGGGCACGGCCCACTCCACGTGCTCGCCGACGCGGAACGGAATGCCGCGCAGATCCGACGGCTCCATTTGCGACAAGCGGATGTCGATCACCGCCACGTTGTGCTTGGCGGCGACCTGCATCACGATCTGGGACTTGCCCACCCCGGGCGGCCCCCACATCATGACGGGCGTGTGGTGGCCATCGCGTGTGCTTTCGAACTCGCGCTCCAAGATTAACGACAACTGTGCTGGGCGCATGGAAACTCCAGTCAATACACCTAAAGAATAAATGGGTTAAAAACGAAGCAGTTTACTAGGATATCAAATCTGCGGCGCGCCTTCCGTAACGCGCGCGGATGGTTCAGCGGGGATTGAAGGCGCGGTTGCTGCTATCGTCGCAACTGCGTAGATAGTCCCGCAATATTGTGCGCGTGGTCGAAAGCGAGGGCCGGAACGGCGTCGGCGGCGAAACAGGCCACGTTGCGCGCGTCGTCCGCTGCTTTGGGCGTACCCCGGGCCTCGCCGACGAACACCACGCTGACCGTATGCCCGCGCGGATCGCGGGTGGGGTCCGAATACACGCCCAGCAAGCGTACCAGCTTGACCTTCAATCCGGTTTCCTCGGCCATTTCCCGGACTGCGGCCTGCTCGACCGTTTCACCGACGTCCACGAAGCCGCCGGGCAACGCCCAGCCGTGGGGCTCGTTGCGCCGCTCGATGAGCACGATGGGTTCGTCGGGACGGTCGACCATTTCGATGATCACATCGACCGTTAACAGCGGCGTGGTGGGTCGAGACATGAGGGTGCCAAAGCGATTGCAGCCGGATGAATCCAGTATGGTACAGCTCAACCGCCCTGCTTGCGCGTAAAACGCACGATCTGCCGGCGCGCTCGCTTGTCGGGTTTGGTGCCGACGCTCGGGGTGGCCAGTTCCGCGAGCCGGCGCTGCTCGGCCAACGCGGCACGGGCAGCGACACTGTCCTCGGTTTCCTCGTACAGTGTTTGCGCGACAGTGGCGGAGCCGCGCTTCCCACTCAGCGCGCGCACCATTACAGTGAATTCGAGCGGACCTTTACGGATTCTGACTTCATTGCCGAGTCGCAGGGGCCGTGCCGGTTTAGCCCGCTGGCCGTCGACGTGCACTTTACCGCCAGCCACCGCTTCGGCCGCCAGAGAGCGGGTCTTGAAGAATCGTGCCGCCCAAAGCCATTTGTCGATGCGCAACGATTCTTCGTTGTCGCTCACGATTCAACGCTCCTGACGGCGGTCCTGGAAACGTGTCACCTCGGAACTCGGTGCCGCTTTGGATCTTGCCCTCGAATACAGCCCCTTCGGCGATGGCGATGGACGGCGCGAGGATATCGCCGCGCACCCGCGCACTGGCGGTGAGTTCGACCCGCTCCGCAGCCACCGCCTCACCTTCCAAGGTTCCCGATATCACCAGGGAACGGGCCTGCAAGCGGCCCCGCCAGACGCCGCTGCGCTCCAGCACCACGGTTCCCTCCAGCGCCGAGTCGCCTTCCACCCGGCCGAGTACGATGTAATCGCCACTGCCGGCGAGTTCGCCCCGCAGCAAGGCGTCCGGGCCCAGCACACTGGCGAACCGACCGACAGCATCGCGAAGTCGCCGCTTTGGCTCTGGTCGTGACATGAACGCTACTTTTGGCTTCGATGAGCGCAGTCTAACAGATCGCACTTCATTCCTTGGCCAGCGTCAGCAGCAGCTGGTTCAATCGCGCCACGAACGCCGCCGGATCTTCCAACTGCCCGCCTTCAGCCAGCGTCGCCTGTTCCAATAACAGGCTGCTCCAGTCGGCGAATCGTTCTTCGTCTCCGGCCTGCTCCAAACGCACCACCAGCGGATGCTGCGGGTTGATTTCCAGGATTGGCTGGACTGCCGGAACGTCGTGTCCCGCCTGTTTCAGTACCTTCTGCAGACTGAGCGCCATGTCGTCTTCCTCGACCACCAGGCACGAAGGCGAATCGGTCAGTCGGTGGCTGACGCGTACGTCCTTGATCCTGTCGCCCAAGGCTTTGCGCATACGATCGATGAAATCCTTGTGGGCGTCGGCCTCGCGCTCGAGCTGCTCTTTTTCCTCCTTATCTTCCAGGGCACCGAGATCGAGGCTGCCCTTGGCGACCGATTGCAGCTTCTTGCCATCGAATTCGCTCAGATGGGAAATCATCCACTCGTCGATGCGATCGTGCAGCAACAGCACTTCGATGCCCTTCTTGCGGAATATCTCCAGATGCGGGCTGCTCTTGGCCGCGGCGAAGGTGTCGGCGGTGACGTAGTAGATCTTCTCCTGTCCTTCCTGCATGCGCCCGATGTAGTCCTGCAGCGAAACCTCCTGCGCCGCGGTGTCGCTGTGGGTCGAGGCAAAACGCAGCAACTTGGCGATCCGCTCGCGGTTGCCGAAGTCTTCCGCCGGGCCTTCCTTCAGCACTTGGCCGAATTGGTCCCAGAATTCGCGCGTACTTCTCCGGCATCCTTTTCCGCCAATTCTTCCAGCAGCGCCAGCACTCTTCTTCACGGATGCGCCGCGGATGGTGTCGATCTGACGGTTGTGCTGCAGAATTTCGCGGGACACATTGAGCGGCAGGTCGTCGGAATCCACCAGACCGCGCACGAAACGCAGATAATTGCGGCATCAATTGCTCGGCGTCGTCCATGATGAATACGCGGCGCACGTACAGCTTGATGCCATGCCGCTTGTCGCGGTCCCACAGATCGAACGGCGCCCGCTTGGGGATATACAGCAGACCGGTGTAGCTCTGGGTGCCCTCGACGTGGTTATGGGTCCAGGCCAGCGGGTCCTCGAAGTCGTGGGCGACGTGCTTGTAGAACTCCTTGTATTCCTCGTCGCTGATTTCGGACTTGGGCCGCGCCCACAGCGCCGATGCCTGGTTGACGGTTTCGTCCTCGCGTCATCGTCATCCTCGCCTGCGCCATGCATCGGATCGGCAGATTGATGTGGTCGGAGTACTCTTGATGATGTGCGCGCAGCCGGTAGGGTTCGAGAAATTCGTCCTCGTCCTGCTTGCAGGTGCAGCGTCACTTCGGTGCCGTGCTCGGTCCTGTTCGACGTTCTCCAGGGTATACGCGCCCTTGCCGTCGGACTCCCACCGCACGCCGTGTTCGGCGCCCAGCCCGGCGCGGCGCGTGGTCACCGTGACCTTGTCGGCGACGATGAAAGCGGAATAGAAACCGACGCCGAACTGGCCGATGAGCTTGGTGTCCTTGGCCTGATCGCCGGTGAGCGACTGGAAGAACTGCTGGGTGCCGGACTTGGCGATGGTGCCGAGGTTGTCCATCACTTCCTGGCGGCTCATGCCGATACCGTTGTCGGCGACCGTCACGGTGCGTGCTTCCTTGTCGAACGACACGCGGATCTTCAGATCGCTGTCGCCTTCGTACAGGGCGTCGTCGGTCAGCGCTTCGAAGCGCAGCTTGTCGCAGGCATCCGAGGCATTGGAGATCAGTTCACGCAGAAAGATCTCCTTGTTCGAATACAGCGAATGAATCATCAGGTGCAGCAGCTGCTGCACTTCGGTCTGAAATTCGAGGGTTTCTTTATGGGTGTCGACAGTCATGATCCGCGCTTCTCCTTGAGTAACCGGTCCACCACGTTCAAAGCTGTGCTTATGGGGGCGCCGTAGCCGACTTTCAAGGGCCGGTGGCGGGGAAGCCTCGTCCTTCGTGGGCCAATAACCAATGCTTCCACGCCAGTTGCGCGCCCATCGTGTGTCCGGCGAAGCCGCCGATTCCCACCGCCGCCACGACCCGGTGGCAGGGCACGATGATGGGGACCGGATTGGCGCGGCAGGCCCCACCCACGGCCCGGGCGCCGGTGCCGAGGGCGGTGGCCAATTCGCCGTACGTACGCACTTCACCGACCGGGATGTCGCCCAGCGACGCCCACACCCGCTGCTGAAACGGGGTACCGAGTGGTTGCAACGGCACGGAGAATCGAAAGCGTGGACTGCGGAAATAGTGCGCCAGCTGCTGCGCCACCTGTACCGACAGCCCAGATACCGGCGCCCGCAGCGGGCCATCGCCGGACAGCAGTTCTAGGCGCTCCAGGCAGCCGTCGCCAACCCAGATGCCTACCCGGCCGAACGGCGCCGGAATCACTGCGATCGCGGTGGTCTCAATGGGACGATTCGGCATCGGGTTGCAATTTCCCTTCCGACAGCGACAACTGCTGCAAACGGCTGCGCAGCACTGCGCGCCGACCGGGGTCGGCGGTGATCGCCAACAAGCGCTGGTAGATGCGCCGGGCATCGTCGGTCATGCCGGCTTGGCGCAACGCGTCCGCGGCCTGATATTGCGCCGTCTGCGACCATTGATCGGCAGTCTTCACGCCTGGCAGCCACGCCGATTCCAGATACAACTGCGCGGCGCGCGCATACTGGCCGAGTGCCTTGTGTGAATCGGCACGCCAATACAGCACTTCGCGCCGCAGTTTGACGTCTTGCCCCGCCAGCGGCAATTGGGCGAACAACGCTAATGCACGCTTGTGGGCGCCCACCCGCTGCAGATCGAACAGTACTTGCATCAGCCGGTCCAAGCGCTCGCGGGATAAAGGCTCCTTGGCAGCAAGCAGCTGCTCCAGGGCATCGGCGCCCGCTTCGTAGTCTCCGCCCATGATCAGAATGCGCGCCCGCCGCAGTTGCCAGAACCATTGATCCACGCCCCGCGGCGGTTCGCTCAGATTTCCCATGAGCCGCGAGGCGAGCGCGAAATCGGAGTCGGCCAAAGCCACGTCGGCCAGACGATGACATACCGGGGCCGGCAGGTCCGCGATTCGCGCCACCCCGTTTTTCTGCAGGTACATGGCGCGCAGCAAGGCGACGCCATGGGGTTGGGCTTCCAGCAGCGCCGCAAGCTTGGCGTGAGCAGCACGTCGGCCGGCCGCACTGCCGGTTTCGGTGAGCACGGAATACAGCGCACAGGCCTGCAGCGGATGCTCTGCAGCCACCTTTTCCGCCGCCTGCAGCCAATCGTGGTCGTCGCCGGTAAGCAATTGACGCTGGTTGCCCAACACATGACCGTACTCGCGAAAGGCACGCCACAACCTGGGGCCGTCGGCGACCACCAATCCGCTGCTGCCTCCCGCCGCGACCGCGTTGGCCAATGCCGCCAGGTGCTGCTCGTGGGCGCCTTTGGCTTTCCAGGCCGCGGCCGCCACCGCCCATAATTCAGCCTGCATGGCGGCGGGCACGTTTTTGGCTTGCGCAGCCCCCTGGGCTTGGCGCGCGGTTTCGGCCGGCGTCATGGCCCCACTGCGCAGTGCCGCCAGCAGATATAACGCCCGGGCTTCACCGCCGGCGTCGTTGCCAAGCAGCGCGCGGGCCTGTTGGGGACGATCGTTGGCGAGCAAAACCCGGGCGCGCAGGCGCCGCCATTCCAGATCCGTGGGCTCGTAATCCTGTTCGTAGAGCCGTACCGTCTTGGTCGCGTCCTGGGGCAGTGCAGCGCTGAGATAAGCCCGCACCAGCAGTCGGCGCCACTCGGCCAGCTCATCGGCGTCGCGCCCATAGCGCCAGATCAACCGCCGCAACAGGCGCACCGCGCGATCGCCGTCATTCAGTTGCAATGCCGCGCGCGCCTCTTGGGTCCGCGCCCATTGCAGAAACGTTGCCGGCAGTTGCACCGGCAACGCGTCGGCGCGGGACAACAACGCCTGCCAGCGCCCGGCCGCAGCCAGCATTTCCATTCGCGCCCGTTCCCAGCGCGCCCATTTTCCGGGGTCGACGACTTTGGCTTGATCCTCGTCAAGCAGCTTCAGCGCCAGCTCTGTGGCGCCTGCGTCGGCGAGGATTTGTATGCGCGCCAGCTGGTCAACGTCCTTTTCCGCCGCAGCCACCGGCGACGCTAAGCGGACGAGCAGCAATAGAAACCAGCAATTTCGCGCCAGCGCAATATGCATGACGGTGCGGTCCACAAAAACAAAATGCGGGCGTCCCGGACGGGACACCCGCATTGTTAGCACATCGGCGGCTGCAGTTGTAGCCGCTGGCGTGCGGCTCAGTTCTTGGCGGTGAGCTTTTCCTTGATGCGCGCCGCTTTGCCTTGACGGTCGCGCAAATAGTAAAGCTTGGCACGACGCACGTCGCCGCGGCGCTTGACCACGATGGAATCGATCTGCGGGCTGTGGGTCTGGAACACGCGTTCCACGCCTTCGCCGTGGGAGATCTTGCGCACGGTGAACGAAGAGTTGAGGCCACGGTTGCGCTTGGCGATGACCACGCCTTCGAACGCCTGCAGGCGCTCACGGTTGCCCTCGGTCACTTTGACATTGACGACCACCGTGTCACCGGCACCGAACGCCGGTACTTCGCGGGTCATTTGTTCCTGTTCCAGTTCCTGAATGATATTGCTCATGGCCTTACCCCTGTGGATCACGCCCATCAATTCTAACGATACGAGAAGCCGACGCCTCAGACGTCGCCGGCATTGTCTTCGCTTTGCCGGTGCTCCTCAATGAATTCCTGCAACAACTCGCGTTGCGGTTGGTCCAACTCCAAAACCTGCAACAGGTCCGGGCGCCGCAACCAAGTTCTGCCCAGAGCCTGCTTGCGCCGCCAGCGCTCGATGGCCTGGTGATTACCTCCGAGCAGTACTTCCGGCACCCGCAGTCCGTCGATCACTTCCGGCCGGGTGTAATGGGGATAATCCAACAACCCATCGGCGAACGAATCCTGCTGTGCCGAATCCTCATCGCCCAACGCCCCCGGCAACAAACGGGTCACGGCATCGACAACAACCATCGCCGCCAGCTCGCCGCCGCTCAACACATAGTCGCCGATCGACCATTCCTGATCGATCTCGGTCTGCACGACCCGCTCATCGATGCCTTCGTAGCGTCCGGCAACCAGGATCATGGCCGGCTGCGTCGCCAGTTCATGCGCCCCGGCTTGATCCAGACGTCGTCCCTGCGGGCTGAGATGGATCACCGGGCAATCCTGTTGCTGGGCGGCTCGCGCTGCCGTGATCGCCGCCCGCAAGGGTTCGACTTTCATTACCATTCCCGGACCGCCGCCGTATGGGCGGTCGTCCACGGTGCGGTGTCGATCGTGGGTGTAATCGCGCGGATTCCAGAACTGCAGGTCCAGAATTCCGCGTTCCACAGCCCGCCCGGTGATGCCGCCCACCGTCAAGCCGCGCACCAATTCCGGAAACAAGGTTACGACGTCGATGCGCATCGCCGGGATCAGAACTCCGGATCCCAGTCGACCCGCAGCACTCCACCAGCCAGGTCGATCTCGACGACCACGTCCGGTCGAATATAGGGAATCAACCGTTCCCTCTCGCCTTGCACCACCAGCACGTCGTTTGCGCCGGTTTCCAGCAAATGTGCAACCTTGCCCAGCGCAACTCCAGCGGTGGTCACGACCTCGAGCCCTTCCAGATCGGACCAGTAAAATTCATCGTCGCCCAGGATCGGTAACTGTTCCCGGCGCACCGCGATGTCGTGGCCGATCCAAGCCGCAGCCGTGTCACGGTCCGTGCAACCTTGCAGTCGCGCAATCACGGTTTTACCGTGCCGCTGGCCTTCGGCGATCGAAACCTGGCGCCAGCCATCCGCGAGCCGCAAATACCACGGGTCGTACTGCAAAATGTTTTCCCGCGGGTCGGTGTAGGCGAAGATCTTGAGCCAGCCCTTGACGCCGAACAAACCGGAGACCCGGCCGACGATCACCAACGGCTCAGCGGCTTCGGTTTCCGTGTCAGTGCCGGGCTCCGCAGCCACTGCCAACCCGCATGCCGTCGCACCCGAGGATCAGGCGCTGCGGCTTTCCTTGATCAGTTTGGCGACGCGCTCGGACGGCTGCGCGCCCTTCCCGAGCCAGTAATCGACCCGCTCGGCATTGAGGTTCAAGGTCTGCGCGTTACCGCTGGCAACGGGATTGAAAAAGCCAAGACGTTCGATGTATCGGCCGTCGCGGCGGTTGCGGCTGTCGGTGACCACGATGTGGTAGAACGGGCGCTTGTTGGCGCCGCCGCGTGACAGTCGAATGGTGACCATATCCTGGTGATCCTCTGCGTGTTCGTTCGTGCGGCGCGGACAGGCCGCGCCGGGAAAACCGGTGATTGTACGCGAAACGGCGGAAAAGTGAAGGGGTTAAGCGAACAGCCGAATTCCCCGCCGGCGAGCGGGTGCGGTTCCTCGGCGGCGCCCCATGCGGCTACATGGGCGGCATGCCCGGCGGCATCCGGCCCTTCATGGCCCGCAGCATCTTCGCCATCCCGCCCTTGGACATTTTCTTCATCATTTTCTGCATTTGCGCGAACTGCTTGAGTAGACGATTGACGTCCTGGACCTGGGTGCCGGACCCGGCGGCGATACGCCGCTTGCGGGAACCCTTGATGATGTCCGGGAATTGCCGCTCCTTTGGCGTCATCGAATTGATGATTGCCACCAGCCGACCCATGTCGCGGTCGTTGACCTTGCTCTTGACGTTGTCCGGGAGATTGGCGGTACCCGGCAATTTGTCCAGCAGACCGGCTACGCCTCCCATGGCGTTCATCTGTTGCAACTGTTCGCGGAAATCTTCCAGGTCGAAACCCTTGCCTTTGTTGAGTTTTTTGGCCAGTTTCATGGCCTTGTCGCGGTCGACCTTGCGTTCAGCCTCTTCCACCAGGCTCAGCACGTCGCCCATACCCAGGATCCGTGACGCGACCCGGTCCGGATGGAACGGCTCCAATGCCGCCACTTTTTCACCGGCGCCCAGGAATTTGATCGGTTTGCCGGTAATCTGGCGAATCGACAGCGCGGCGCCGCCACGGGCATCGCCATCGGTTTTGGTGAGAATCACGCCTGTCAGCGGCAACGCTTCATTAAACGCCTGTGCCGTATTGGCGGCATCCTGGCCGGTCATGCTGTCGACCACGAACAGGGTTTCCACCGGCTTGAGCGCTTCATGCAGGCGCTGGATTTCGCCCATCATATCGGCGTCGATGTGCATGCGCCCGGCGGTGTCCACCAGCACCACGTCGACGAACTGCTTGCGCCCCTGGGCCACCGCCGCGGTGGCGATGGTGACCGGGTCCTGAATCGGATCGCTGGGAAACGCCTCGACACCGACCTGCTCGGCCAGGCGTGCAAGTTGCTGGATTGCCGCAGGGCGGTAGACGTCGCAACTCACCACCAACACCGATTTCCTGCGTTCCTTCAACCAGCGCGCCAGTTTCGCCACCGTGGTGGTCTTGCCCGCGCCCTGCAGGCCCGCCATGAGCACAACTGCCGGGGGCTGTACGTTGAGCTTGAGTTCCTCGTTGGCATCGCCCATGACCGCGACCAACTCGTCGCGCACCACTTTCACCAGCGCCTGCCCCGGAGTCAGGCTGTCGAGCACCTCGCGCCCGACCGCGCGTTCGCGCACCCGGTCGATGAACGTTTTCACCACTGGCAGGGCGACGTCCGCCTCCAGCAAAGCCATGCGCACTTCGCGCAGGGTTTCCTTGATGTTGTCCTCAGTAAGCCGCCCTTGGCCGCGCAGCTTTTTGAGGGTGCTGGAAAGTCGATCGGAAAGACTGTCAAACATGGTCGGGCCCGAATCCTGAAGAGGCTGGGATTCTAACGCAAGCCGGGGGACCTTACCTAGTCACGGGCGGGTTCCGACCGCGTGGCCATGGGAAACCCTTAAAATTCGAATATTTCGCCGCCGAACAATTGCCGTACGTCGAGATGGCGGATGCCGTCGCGGCATTGGCCAACGATTTCATCCTCGTCGCCGGGTTTGAGATGGGTCAGGTAGACCTGAGGCCGGTGCCGGAGCTTTTCCAGATCCGTTGCCAGCAGACTTGGGCAATAGTGATGCGCCAAGCGACACAGATCCAGATCACGGTCCGGAAACGCCGCTTCGACGATCAGTACATCCAAATCGTCGTGGGCGTTGAGTGCCGTCCAGAAGGTGTCGTTGGTGGTGGTGTCGCCACTGAATGCGAGCGCGCCCCCGGCACATTCCACCCGATAGCCAGCGCCCGGAACCACGTGATTGACCGGGACCAATTCGACGCTGCAATCGCCAACCCGGAACGATTCGCCGGGCGCCATGACCTCGAACCGCAGCACCGCCCGGTCGGCGTTCGGAATAACGGTGAAATCCGGCCAGATGACTCCGTTGAACACGTGGGTGCGAAGCGCATCGATGGTTTCGGCCCGCGCGTGTACGGTCAGTGGCTCGTCGAGCGCATCGAAGATCGTGTCCACCAACAGCGGGATGCCGGCGATATGGTCGAGGTGCGAATGGGTGACGAATACATGGCGGATCTTTTGCAACGCAGACAGCGGCAGACTGCCGATACCGGTTCCGGCATCGAGCAAAATTCGATCATCGACCAGCAGGCAAGTGGTATCGAGTCCCTCGCCGATGCCGCCGCTGCAGCCCAGCACACGTATTTTCACGGCTGTGAAATCCAGTTTTGCCGCCCCATCCTGTTGCCGATCATGACATAACATTTTGATCTGAAAACGAAGCGCAAGTCACAAAACCGCAATCGCAGGCGATGCCCGGGCCCGAGCGCCTCGGCTTCTATCCCGGCCATGGTTATGCCATTATGCCGCCTGGCAAAATTCGCTTTCGCATATGACTCTGACCGTTCTAAGCGTGCCTGCAATCGCGCTGTACCTGATCAGCGCCGGGCTTCTGTCTGTACGCTTGGCGCGCGGCGACACGGCACCGGGCGGCCGGATCGTGGCCCTGGCATTGGGCCTGGTTGCCGTGCTCCTGCATGGGATTCTGTTGCACAGAACGCTGTTGATTCCCAACGGCGTCAACCTCGGTTTCTTCAACGCCGCTTCGCTGATCGGGTGGCTGGTCGCGACGCTGTTGATGCTGGCGGCGCTGC
Organism: uncultured Gammaproteobacteria bacterium; assembly: GCA_963762165.1. Lineage (GTDB taxonomy): Bacteria > Pseudomonadota > Gammaproteobacteria > JASBUN01 > JASBUN01 > CAVXJN01. Next base: position 1,492,659 of record CAVXJN010000003.1, on the reverse strand, counting down.
GAAAACCGGTCGAAAACCTGGGTATCGTGCTTCTGCCGCTCGCCGCCGCGACCATTGCCCTGGAGGAGTTGTTTTCGGAACGCCATGTGTTGCATGTCCTCGGCACATGGCAACTACAGGTTCACATCCTCCTTTCCGTAGTCGCCTACAGCGTCCTCACCATTGCCATGGTGCAAGCAGTGTTGCTCGCAATCCAGAACCGGCATCTGCGCAATCGCCAACCCGGCGGTTTTATCCGCGCGTTGCCGCCCCTGCAAACCATGGAAGCGCTGCTGTTCGAAATGATCGCGGTGGGGTTCGCTTTTCTGACCTTGAGCCTGGTCACGGGCATGCTGTTCCTGGAGGATATTTTCGCCCAGCATCTGGTGCACAAAACGGTGCTGTCGATCGTCGCCTGGATCGTGTTCGCCATTCTCCTGTGGGGACGCTGGCGGTTCGGCTGGCGCGGCCGCATTGCCATTCGCTGGACTCTGGGCGGCTTTGTGTTACTGATGCTCGCCTATTTCGGCACCAAGATGGTTTTGGAACTGGTGCTGAAACGTTGACTCCCCCGGACCACGCTTGACACGGCCGAGCTGAAGCCGGTCAAATAACCTTCCGCACCTAGGCCCTAAACACAGGCACATCCCGACCTTGGCTCTGCAAGAAATTCCATTGAGTGTGCTGATCGGTACACTGGTGGTGTTGCTGGTTCTTTCGGCGTTTTTCTCCGGCTCCGAAACCGGCCTGATGACACTCAACCGGTACCGCTTACGGCATCTCGCCAAAGCAGGCCATCGCGGCGCGATGCGCGCGGCGAAGCTGCTGGAACGCCCGGATCGGCTCATTGGGCTCATTTTGCTGGGCAACAATTTCGTCAATATTCTGGCTTCGGCGCTGACGACCATCATCGCCTTGCGACTGGGCGGCGAAGGTGCGCTCGCCATCGCCACGGGCGTTCTGACCTTGCTGATACTGATTTTCGCCGAGGTCGCACCGAAGACGCTCGCCGCCCTGCATCCGGAGCGGGTCGCATTTCCTGCGGCCTACATCTACCAGCCGCTGCTGCGCATCCTTTATCCGGTCGTTTGGGTCGTCAACGCAATCGCCAACCGGCTTTTGCGGCTGCTGCGCTTGAGCACTGAAGAAACCGGCAACCTCAATCTCAGCTCGGAAGAATTGCGTACCGTAGTCAACGAAGCCGGCGCCATGATTCCGCAGCGCCACCAACGCATGCTGCTCAGTATTCTCGATTTGGAAAAAGTGACCGTCGAAGACATCATGGTGCCTCGCAGCGAAGTCGTCGGTATCGATCTCGAGGACCACTGGGACGCCATCGAAGAACTCCTGGTCACTAGTCAGTACACCAAGCTGCCGGTGTATCGCAACGACATCGACGACATCGTTGGCTTTCTGTATTTGCGCAACGTTCTGCATCTGCTGACGCAGGAGGAATTCGGGCGCAACGATCTGCTGGAAATTCTACGGGAGCCCTATTTCATCCCGGAAGGCACGCCGCTCAACAAGCAACTGATCAATTTCCAGCGCCAGGGCCGGCGGATCGGCCTGGTGGTCGACGAATACGGAGAAATCAAAGGACTGGTAACGCTGGAAGATATCCTGGAAGAGATCGTCGGCGAATTCACGACCGATCCGGCCGCGGTCAGCAAGGACATCCACCCGCAGGAGGACGGCAGCTATCTGATCGACGGCGGCAGCTACGTGCGCGAACTCAATCGCCTGTTGACGTGGGATCTGCCGACCGCCGGCCCGAAAACCTTGAACGGACTGATTCTGGAACATATGGAGGCGATTCCGGAGCCTGGTACCAGCATGTTGCTGTCCGGATACGAGGTGGAAATCGTGCAAACCAAGGACAATGCGGTGAAAACCGTCCGTATCCGCCCGCGACCGATGCGCCAGAATGCGAACCAGGCCTCCCCCTGAATACGGCAAAGTATAAATTTCGGTGCCCACCGGCCGCTAATGAATAGGATCGTTTGCGCGCCAAGCGCCGACGGCGGAAGCGGATATTGCGCAAATGCCCGGAGCGCCGGGAGAACCAGGTCAAGGAGCACCTCTGGCAGTGTACAAGCTCACGCTTTCATTCAAAGGTCGCATACTCAAGGTCTTCAGCGTCACCGCAGAGAATGCGTCGATCGGGCGCGACCCGGATTGCGATTTGCGGATCGACAACCTGGGCCTGGATCCGGTGCATGCGCGAATACGCTCTGAGAACGGTGAACTGCTCCTGCACAGCGTCAGCAGCAGCGCCGGCGTGCTGCTCAATGGCAAGGTGGTGTCGGGGGAGCAACGTCTCGGGCACGGCGACGTGTTGCTGTTCGGAAAGCACACCGTTTCCGTAGCACGGGATCACGCGGTCAGCGCCGCGGAGCCTACGGACGACGAACTGACCTTCCACGAAGCCTGGCTGCAGTTCCTCAACGGACCGAAGCTAGGCCGCACCATCCGCCTCGACCGCAGTCTCGTACGCCTAGGCAAGACCGGAGGCCAGAGCGCCATGATCGCAAGCCGCGGCGACGGTTTTTTTATTTCGCATCTGGGCGGGGAGCGGCCGACACTGGTGGGCGATCAGGTGGTCGGCGAAGAAAGCGTGCAGTTGCAGGACGGAGATACCATCCAAATTGGCGCCACGCAGATGCTATTCTTCACCGAACAGCGCTGAATTCCACACTTCCCACCCACCTCATTCACCGGGCCATGTCATGACATCTTCGTCCTCTGCGGACCAGCGCAACTTCAGCCGCATCGCATTCGACGCGGCGGTGACCGTCGACGCCGGCGGCCAATATCCCGGGGAACTGCTGGACCTGTCACTGAAGGGCGCCTTGGTGAGGCTCGACGCGCGCCAGACCGTGGTTCCCGGCATGCCCGCCACTTTGCATATTCGGCTGAGCGATGAACAGGCCATCAACATGCAGACGACGGTAGCCCACGTGGAAGACCGACGCGCGGGATTTCGTTGCGATCACATCGATGTCGACAGCATTACCCATTTGGCGCGCATCGTTGAACTGAATACCGGCGATCCGGAATTGCTGCATCGCGAACTATCGGCACTGAGCGAATCCGCCGCCCACGATTGATCGCAACTCACGACCAGGCACGGCGCGGCCCCGCAGCGCGATGCGATCAGCGCTGGGGTTCCTGCCCGGGCATCGACGCTGCCGCTTCCGCGAAGCGATCGGCATAGTCGTGAAGCTGCTGCGCCGTGAGCAGAAAGACCCCTTCCCCACCGCGCTCGAATTCCAACCATAAGAACGGCACTTCCTGAAAACGCGCTATCAACGCGTGCTGGGCGCTGCCGACCTCGACCACCAGTACGCCGCCCGGTTCCAGGTGCGCTGCCGCGGCAGCAAGCATCGGCACGACCAAATCCAGACCTTCGCTACCGGCGGCAAGACCGATCTGCGGCTCGTGGCCGTATTCCGTCGGCAGTGCCGCCAGTTCCGCCGCGCCGACATAAGGTGGGTTACTGACGATCAGGTCGTAGCGCCGGCCACCGACCGGCGCAAACAAATCGCCTTCGAGCAATTTGACCCGACCCCCCAGGCCATGTTGTTCGACATTGACGGCCGCCACCTCGAGCGCTCCCTGCGAAAGGTCGACCGCATCCACCGCCGCTTCGGCAAATGCATAGGCACACGCAATCGCGATGCAACCGCTGCCGGTACACAGGTCCAAAACCCGACGCACCGGCGCCGCCAGCCATGGCTCGAACCGGGATTGGATCAACTCCGCAATGGGAGAACGCGGCACCAACACGCGTTCGTCGACATAGAACGCCAATCCGGCGAACCACGCTTCGTGGGTGATATAAGGCGCAGGAATCCGCTGATCGAGCCGGCGCTGCAGCAAATCCAGAATATCTTTGCGCTCATTATCGGTGAGCCGCGTGTCCAGGTAGGCCTCGGGGAGGTCGTGGGACAGGTGCAAGGCGTGCAAGGTCAAGGCCAGCGCTTCATCGAACGCATTGTCGGTTCCGTGGCCATAGTGAAGGCCGGCCTCGTTGAACCGGCTCATCCCCCAGCGCACCCAATCGCGCGCGGTAGCGAGTTGTGCAAGCGCCTGCAGACGATCTTTCATGAGCAATGTCCTGACGGCAGCGGGTTTGCGCCGGTGGCCGCATGATATACGATGACCGCCCACGAGACATCAGACCGGGGACCAATGATCGATACTCGTCCGCATTCCCAATCGGGCCGCGCATTTCCGTTCCTCCTAGTCATCATCGCCTTGGCGGCAATGATCGCGGGCGTGTGGCTGAGCGCCGAATTTGCGCCGCTGGCCACGGTGGCCCGCTCCGGCCAGAGCGGTCAGGGCCCTACGCTGCAATCGGGGACCTTGTTGACCCCACCGAAACCGCTGCCCGCTTTCACGCTCGAAGATCAAAACCATAATGCGGTTGACAACGCGTGGTTGCACGGCCATTGGACATTGCTGTTCTTCGGCTACACCCATTGTCCTGACGTGTGCCCCACCACGCTCGCGGAATTGAATCGAACGCTAAAAGCGCTGCCCGAGCCCTTGCGCGACCAAACCCGCGTCTTATTCGTATCTGTGGATCCACAACGGGACACCGCCAAACAAATCGGCCAGTACATTACCTATTTCAACCCGAAATTCATCGGCGCCCGCGGATCGATAGAGCAATTGGACAAACTCACCCGCGCCCTGGGCATTCTGTACGTACATAACAAACCGGATCAGAATGGCAACTACACCGTCGACCACAGCGCCGCAGTGATGGTGATCGATCCGCAGGGCGAACTCGCCGCATTGTTCACCAACGTGCCCCACCAACCCGAACAAATGGCGCATGATCTAGGTATAATCCGCAGCCACTACAAGGACCAACCATGAACCGTTTCCTAGGCGCACTGCTCGTCGCATTATCCACTGTCGCTCTACCTGCCATCGCGGCGCAGCTACAGGTTACAGACGCATGGGTGCGCGAAGGACCCCCGAACGCCGAAGTGCTGGGCGGCTTCATGAAATTGCACAACCCGAGCAATGAAGCCGTGGACGTGACCGGCGTTAGCAGCCCGGCATTCGAACGGGTGGAAATGCACCGCAGTGTCACCGCGAACGGCATGGCCAAAATGATCGCGCAGGACAAACTGACCGTGCCGGCAAATGGGGATCTGCTGCTGGCGCCCGGCGGTTATCACCTGATGCTGTTCAATCCCAAACATGCATTGCAGGCGGGGCAGCAAGTGAGCTTCACACTGCGTACAGCCGCTGGGGATTCCGTGACGACACGCGCCGAAGTACGAAGCGGCATGGGCGGCATGATGGACCACCACCACTAGGGCCGCGTTCCATGGGCTTACACCCGTTTTCACTGTTGCAGTATGTACTGCCGCAGCACCCGCTCTCGCGCCTGGTGCATCGCATCAGCCGCAGCCGCCGGATACCGGGGATGCGGGCTGCAATCGGCTGGTTCGTGCGCCGTTACGGCGTGCGCATGGAGGAATCCGCCGAGCCGGATCTGAACGCCTATCCGACCTTCAACAGCTTTTTTACCCGCGCCCTGCGGGCAGACGCGCGGCCGCTGCCAAGCGACCCGCTACAGCCGTGTTGTCCGGTGGACGGATACGTGAGCCAGGTCGGACGGGTGCGCAATGGACGCCTGTTTCAAGCCAAGGGACAGTTGTACTCGCTCCAGGAACTACTGGGCGGCAGCGATGAGCGTGCTGGACCATTCCAGGACGGCGAGTTCGCCACTCTCTATTTGTCACCCACCGATTATCATCGGGTGCATATGCCCTTGACGGGCCAGTTACAGGAAATGATCCACGTCCCGGGGCGGTTGTTCGGCGTCGGACGCATCTGCGCTCGGGATATTCCCCGGCTGTTTGCGCGCAACGAGCGCGTCATTTCCATTTTCGACACCGACGTGGGACCGATGGCGGTGATTCTGGTGGGCGCCGTGAACGTCGGCTCGATCGAAACCGTATGGGCTGGAGAGGTCACACCGCCGCGGGGGCGGCAGATCATCGCGACCCGCTACGGTCAAAGCGGAGAACACGCAGTGCGTTTGCAGCGAGGAGCGGAACTCGGTCGTTTCAATCTGGGTTCGACCGTAATCGTCTTGTTCGGGCCAAGCCGGGTGCGCTGGAGCAAGACACTGACCGCCGGAGCGCCCGTGCGGCTGGGGCAACCGCTTGCCGAACGCATCGATGAAACCGCACCGGCGAGCGTCTAGCCCCCTGCCACAGGCCTGATTACAGGAACGTCTGCAGCGCGCGAACGTCGTTTACATCATAACGGCTGAAAGCGACTCCCAAGCCGCGCGCGCTCTGACGTACGACTGTGGCATGGAAGCGGTGACTATAGCCGCCGCCGGCGGCCTGCACTTCACTGACCACCAGTTCGAGACTACGCCCGCAGCGCGGCAACGCGCGACCTGCCTCGATGAACATACCGCCGAAACCGATGTCTCGCGTGACGCAGCGGGCATAGGGTCGGCCGGCACAATAAACTTCAACCTGCAGTTGAACTCGGCGCCGGGCACTCCAACGGGTGTCATTCGTGTCATTGTCGGTCATGCTGAAGTCGCTCTTCGTTTCGATGAATAGGTGCGTCGAACCGGCTCGGCCTGTGCCCCGCGCCGCGCGACCTGCCTACAGTTTCCCACATTTGTCAGGCCCTGTTCCATGGAAAGGCCAGCGCCTGGTCGAGCGCGGACAGCTGCAACGCCAACACCAGCACCCGGTCCAGCCCGAGGGCCACTCCCGCGCAAGCCGGCAGACCGTGCTCCAACGCCGCCAGCAGCCAACGGTCCGCTGGCGGACCGGCGACGCCGTGACGCTCGCGCCGCTGGACATCCGCTTCGAAGCGGCGCGCCTGTTCCGCCGGGTCGGCCAGTTCATGAAAGCCGTTGGCCAATTCCACACCGTCGAGATACAGCTCAAAGCGCTCCGCCACCGCCGGCAGGTCGTGCCGCACACGCGCGAGCGCCGCCTGACTGGCAGGATAGTCATAGATGAAGCACAGCGCATACTCACGCAAAGCCGGTTCCACACATTGCGTGAGCAGCAGATCCAACCATTCGTCCCGACCCCGCAGGCTGGCCGGGGCGTGAATCCCCAACGCGGCCGCCCGCCCCTGCAGTTCGCCGCTGCTGGCTTCGAACGGGTCCACCGCCGCATGACGCAAAAACGCGTCGCGATAGGTCAGCCGTTGCGCTGGCGCGAGGTTGCGGTAGGGAGCCAGCAATTCGATCACCAGGGCCTCGACTTCGTCCATCAGCCGACGATGGTCGAATCCAGGCCGATACCACTCCAGCATGGTGAATTCGGGGGCGTGCCAACGGCCCAGTTCGCCGTCCCGAAACACTTTGCAGACCTGATAGATGGCGCCGCTTCCCGCCGCCAACAAGCGTTTCATGTGCAGTTCGGGGGAGGTGGGCAACCAGCGTTCGGCGCCTTGCGGGGCGCCCGGGCCGGTGTACCGGCAGTGGAAACTGGCCAACGCAGGGTCGGTATTGCCCGCCTGGGACAACAGCGGTGTTTCAACTTCAAGCACCTGGCGCCGATCGAAGAAGCGGCGAATGGCCGCCAACATCGCCGCGCGGGCGCGCAGCGTCTGCTGCGTAGCGCACGGACGCCAAGGCAGATCATTGTCGGGGAATTCATCCACGCTTGCGGCGCCGCGACGACGGACGGTTGGCCGGCGACTCTACTCCTTGGCGCGCGACACGTACTCGCCCGTGCGCGTATCCACTTTGATGAGTTCGTCCATGTCCACGAACAACGGCACACGCACCACGGCGCCGGTTTCCAGCGTCGCCGGCTTGCCGCCGCCGCCGGACGTGTCGCCGCGCACGCCCGGGTCGGTTTCGGTTACCTTGAGCACCACGAAATTTGGCGGCGTGACGCTCAACGGTTCGCCGTTGTACAAGGTCACCTGGCACATGTCCTGCTCCTTGAGCCACTTCTGCGCGTCGCCCACCGCATTGGCGTCGGCGGCCAATTGCTCGTAGCTTGCCGGGTCCATGAAATGCCAGAATTCGCCGTCCGTGTACAGATACTGCATTTCGGTCTCGTGGACGTCGGCGCTCTCCACCGATTCGCCGGACTTGAAGGTTCGATCGATGACCCGGCCGGTCTTGAGGTTGCGCACCTTCACCCGATTGAATGCCTGGCCTTTGCCGGGTTTGACGAATTCGTTCTCGACGATGTTGTAGGGGTCTCCGTCCAGCATGATTTTGAGACCGCTTTTGAATTCATTAGTACTATAGGTAGCCATGGATCTTACCGTTGCATGTTCTAGGATTACGCCGCCCCAGCGGGTGAGCGCGTTATGATAACGCGAATCCCGGCCGCGAGGCAGACACCCCCGTGGCAGCAGGAACTGGCCGAGGCGATACGCAGTCCCGGAAGAACTGTTCGCGCTACTGGGGCTCGACCCGGCCTTGCTGCCTGCGGCCGCACGCGCGGCGCGCGAATTCCCGCTGCGGGTGCCGCGCGCCTTCGTCGCGCGCATGAGCCATGGCGACCCGGCCGATCCGCTGCTGCGCCAGGTTTTGCCCCTGGCGGACGAACTGCAGTCGACGCCCGGCTACGGCCCAGACCCGGTCGGCGATCTGGCATCCATGGCCGCCCCCGGGGTATTGCACAAATATCACGGGCGCGTGCTTGCCGTTGCCACCGGCGCCTGCGCGATTCATTGCCGCTATTGCTTTCGACGTCAATTCCCCTATCCCGACGCGCAGGCATGCGCCGACCATTGGCAACCATTGATCGACTATGTGAGGCCCATCGCGAGTCAACGAACTCATTCTCAGCGGCGGAGATCCGCTCAGTCTCAGCGACCGCCGACTGCAGGAACTGCTGCACGGCGCCGCCTCCATCGGGCACCTTGAGAGAGTCCGTTTCCATACCCGGATGCCGGTGGTGATTCCGTCCCGGATTACCGACGGGTTTGTCGACATGCTCCGCGAAACGCGCCTGCAGACCGTAGTAGTGCTGCACGTCAACCATGCTCGGGAATTGGACGCCGGCGTGCGCGATGCCGCGCGGCGGTTGCGGGATGCCGGCGCCACGCTGCTGAACCAGGCGGTGCTGCTGCGTGGCGTCAACGACAATCCTGGCGGCGTTGGAGCAATTGTCCCAGTCCCTCTTTTCAGCGGGGATACTGCCCTATTACCTGCACATGCTCGACCCGGTCGAGGGCGCCGCCCACTTCGCCGTGCCCGATGCCCAAGCCGGGCGATTGATGCAGCGAACTGCAGTGCATCCCTGCCCGGCTATCTGGTGCCGCGACTGGTGCGTGAGGTTCCCGGCGCCGCCAGCAAAACGCCGCTGGCGATCTGACGGCCAAGCGGCTGTGCCCGGGACTCGTATGTCATTGGTTGTATTGAGACCGACGCCCGGCTCGCGTTATGGTGGAAGAAAATCGGCGCCGCTCGCGCGGCACGGAGATTGTGGATCGACAGCGGATGATGGACCAAGAAAAATATGAGTCTCGCCATGGGCTTCGCGTGCCGATGCAGGATCGGCAACGATCCGAGTTCGACCTGCGGCCGCGCCGGATTCAGGAATGGCTCCGGCAACTGCCTCTGGCCGACCCCCAGGAATCGTGCCGTCGATTGCTGGCATTGGTGCAGTCGTCGAACCGAGCAGCCGTGGATGCGCCCAGCCGCTATCGGTTCGCCGATGCGATTCACGAAACCGTCGGATTCGGGACCCGCGCCCTGATCAAAGGCATCAGTCACCGGGGCTTTCCGCTCACCGGCAAAGCGGTGCAGCAAGCAGACCTGTGTAATTCACTGCTGCGCTCATTCGCCGACACCTACAAACTGATAGTCGTCGATTCGATTACAGGTGGACGCAGCGAGCGCAAGTTGTTGGCCGCATCGCTGCAACACGCCCTGCAGCAAATTGGTCGATTGCTGCTCGATCACTATGTCTTGTATGCGCCCTCCAGCGACGGACTGTGGCTCGACCTGCACAGCCTGCATCGAATCGCCGAGGATCACGAGCTGCTCACGCCCGCTGCGGCGAGCCGCCGCGCGCCCATTGGATCGCGCATCGGCGAACTGTACCGGGAGTCGTTGCTGGTGAGCCTAGCCAACCCCTATAGACTGCGTCGCGACGAGCTGGGCCGCGTTTTGACCCTGGCCTCAGCGCTCGCACACAAGCTGATTCTCAGTCCGCAACCCACCCAGCACACCGCGTTCCAGATACGCACCGAACAGGACCGTCCTCCGTACCCTCGCGCACAGGAACACGATGCCGGCAATGTCCGTTATGTCGATCTGTCGGCTGTAGTGGAAGCGCTGGACGAAGCGGGGCTCGAGCACAATGAACCGGAGCTGCAATTGCGCCGTCGGCTGCTGGCCCTGTGGCGCCGTCCTCCCCGACGCGGTTTCAAGCGTATAACGCAGGCATCGGACATACGCGTCGGCCTGGGATTGAACACCGCGTACTTTTTGCTCGAACGCGACGCCCCGGCAGTGCCCGAAATACCGGCAGAATTCCCGCCGGCTCTGGGAATCGTGCCGCCGCTGGACTTACAGACCAATCAAGGCGAAACCCATATCACGCTCGACCACAGCTGGTACGACGACGGCAATGAGCGATTTTTCGCAAACACATCGCGGCGCAGCGATTCGGTGGCGCATTATCCGCTGCCGGGTGCGGCTTTGCCGGAACCCGAGTACCGGGACTTCTTGTGGCGCACGGTGGATGTCAGCGCCCGCGGTTGCTGCCTGCTTTGGGACAGCGACAAGCCATCCTCGGCGAAAGTGGGCGAAGTCGTGAGCCTGAGAGAGAACGGCGGCCACTCCTGGACCGTCGGCGTGGTCCGCTGGATGCAATACGAACCCGATCAAGGCCTCAAACTGGGCATCGAGATCCTCGCGCCGTCCGCCGAAGCAGTATTAGCGCGCAATACGCGCGATCGCCGTCAGGATACCGCGCTGGATTTGCCTGCGATTCGCGCCGCCGGGCAACCGGCGAGCTTGATCGTCGCTTCCACCGAACATCGCGTCGGCGAACAGCTTGAAGTTTTGCATCAGGGCATGCCCCGGCGCGTTCAGTTGACCGAAGAGTTGGAGCGCAACGGAAGTTTTTCCCACTTCGTCTACGACCGGTTGGACGGTGACCGACCCGATGCCGGAGCGGAGAGATAATTTCAATAGACGCAGGAAAATTGCGCCGGATAGATAATGTTGCCGCCGCCTTCCAGCGCACCTGAATCGAGCTCCAAGGCCATTACGGCTTCGGGCGGAGCAGGCAAGTTACAGTGAAGCTGCCACTTCGAAGCGGGCTCGAATCCGAACCGCCGATAGAATTCAGGATGGCCCACCACGGCGACAGCTGGATAATCCACCTGCTGCGCCGCCTTGAGAGCGGCTTGGACCAGCTCTGAGCCGATACCGCGATGACTCTGGGACGGAACGACTGCCATCGGCGCCAAGGCGAGAATATCCCTTCCCCCGTGGTCGCGTTGCAGCCGAACCTTGGTCATCAAAATATGACCAACGATGCGGTCGTGAAATTCTGCGACCAACGACAGACTGGGATCGAATCCTGCAGTACCACGCAGCGCACTGACCAGATTCACCTCTTCGTCTCCGCCGAACGCGCTCAAGTGCACTACGTCGATCGCTTTGATATCGGCCCCGGACTCGGGCCGGACCTTGATCCCATGCATTGTCGCCTCCACACCATTTGCCACCAGCCCGCCGCCGTCGAGCGCATGCCTGTACCAAATCATCCGGCAGCGAGTTCCGGTTCCAGTATGGCACGCGCTCGGAGAGCGCAAAAGTGCGTTTCCCATCAGAGAGCCGCCGCGTCCGAGGCCCGCTTGGCCGCCGCGCGTCGCTTCCCGCTCCTCGTTCCGCAGTGTTAATTTGTATGGCCAACTGCCGATAGTGGGTAAAGGGCGGCCTGCGCTTCGCCCAGTGGTTTGCGCCCGCTGCCGACAGGGCCGCCGGAATTGCTAAAAACTTTAAAGAAATCAGTGTATTCAGTTCTAAAAGGACCGAATCTCAGCAAAGGATCCCGTTAGTGGACAAAGACAATCTATTGCGCGTGTTGATCGTCAACGACTCACTGGACGGCTCGGAAGCGTTGGCCAGCTCGCTGCGCAATGGCGGTTTTGCGCTGCGTCCCAGCCAGGTGTCGAGCGACCAAGATCTGCAGGAGGCGGTCAAGGACCAGACCCTGGATTTGATTCTTTGCGCCATCGACGCCCTCGACCCCGGCCTCATGCATGTTTTTGCCGCTCTGCGAAAGGCGGAGCGTGATGTTCCGGTGCTCGCGGTTGCAGACGAGTTCGACCCCGAAATTCAAGCCGAGGTTTTGCGTGACGGCGCACGCGACCTGGTCCTATCGAGCAATCCCGAACACCTGCAACTGGCGGTCACGCGGGAGCTGGAATCACTTGAGGCCCGGCGTCGCTTGCGACAAGCCGAAAAAACCATGCGCGAAAGCGAAAAGCGCTGCCGCGCCTTGCTCGACAGTTCCCGCGACGCCATCACTTATGTGCATGACGGCATGCACGTCTATGCCAATCCGGTGTACCTGGAAATGTTTGGCCTGCATGAATTGGACGATCTCGAAGGCATGCCGATCATGGATATGGTCGCACCGGACCACCACTCCGAGTTCAAAGACTTTCTACGCAATTTTTCCAAGGGACAATCCGCGAAAGACGAGCTGGATATGGTCGGCCTGAAGGCCGACGGCGGGCGCTTTAAAGCGCGCATGGAACTCACCCCGGCCAGCATTGAAGGCGAGCCCTGCACCCAGATCATCATCCGCAACCAGGCGTCCGACCAGGAATTGGAGAACAAACTCAAATTCCTGAGTAATCAGGACCTGCTAACGGGCCTGTACAACCGCCAGTATTTCATGGATGAGCTGGAACACGCGATCGCGGCAGCCGCTAACGACGGCACGGTCGGCAGTGTGCTGTATATCGAGCCGGATCGGTTCAAGGACATCAGTTCGAAACTCGGAATCGCCGGCAGCGACCTGGTACTTAGCGATCTCGCCGGTGTATTGCGAGGCACGCTGGGAGAATCCTGCATTGCTGCACGATTCGCCGATCAGACCTTCACTGTTCTGTGCCGCGAAACTGCCGGCGACATCGCCGAAGTTTTAGCCGAGCAAATTCGCTCCGCCATCGAAGTCGCATATTTCTGACGTCAACGGACAATCGCGTCACGGCCACATGCAGCATTGGCATCAGCACGGTCGGTGAAGTAGCCAACGATGCGCAACAGGTGCTGTCGCGTGCCCAACTTGGCCTGCGAAACCGCGCGCAAAAAAGGCGGCAACTGCATCCATCAGCACGATCCCGTTACCGAGGAAAAGGCAGGCCGCGAACGGGACGAGCAATGGACCCAGCGGGTACGCGACGCACTTGAGAAAAACGAGTTCTGGCTGGTGTACCAACCCATCGCCAGCCTGCATGGGGAAACCCAAGAGAAGTACGAAGTCCTGGTGCGGATGGCCGACGAAGAAGGCAATGAAGTGCTGCCGGGACAGTTCCTGCCGGCTGCCGAGAATGCCAACTTGATCGGCGAAGTCGATCGCTGGGTCATGCGCCGCGCCATCGAAGTATTGACCGAACGCCGCCGCGGCGGCCACGACACGGTGTTTTTCATCAAGCTCTCGGTCAAGACTGTGAGCGAACCCACGCTGCTTTCGTGGATCAGCGAACAGCTCAAGGCAGCCCGCCTACAGGGCGACACCATCGTATTCGAACTCTCCGAAGCTGCCGCAGTCACCAATCTCAAACAAGCCAAAGCATTTCACGGCGGACTTCAGGAACTGCGCTGTGGCTTGGCACTGGAACATTTCGGCAGCGGCGTGAATTCCTTGCAGCTGCTCAAACATCTGCCCGCCGATTATCTGAAGATCGACGGCTCCTTCATGCACAATCTGGCGGGAAGCGCCCAGAACCAGGAAATGGTCAAGTCCATTACCGAGACAGCCCACTCCATGGGTAAGACCACCATCGCCGAGTACGTGGAAGACGCCAGCAGCCTAGCCGTGCTGTGGCAATGCGGCGTCAACTACATTCAAGGCCATTTCCTGCAGTCCCCTGGAGAAGAAATGAACTTCGATTTCCAGGGCGAGGAAGCGCTAGACCTTCAATCCAGAACGTGGGAAACCGAGACCGTCTCCCAGCTTCGGTTCGAACCAGGTCGACTTCGGCGGCATGACTTCGTTGGCATCCGCCACCGCCATCAAATCGCTGCATCGCAGTGGGATGCAGCGAAAAGGCCACCGCCATGTCGCCGCTGTCGACCCGCTTTTCCAGTTCGCCCAGCCCGCGGATACCGCCGACGAAATCGATCCGTTCGTCGCGGCGGGGATCGTCAATACCGAGAATCGGGCTGATGAGATTATCGGCCAGCAGACTCACGTCCAGACGCGCCACCGGGTCGTCCGCGGGAACGCGCTCCTGCGGCAACGCGCAGCCGATACCATTGACCGTCGAGGTACATGCCGAACTCGGCTGCCTGCCGGGGACGTACTGCCTCCGATTGCGCCGAGACCTGGAAACGCTCGCTGACCAGCGCCAAAAACTCTTCTTTTGAATGACCATTAAGATCCTTGACGCACCCGGTTGTAATCCAAAATCTGCATCTGATCGTCGGGAAACAACACAGACAGAAAATAATTGTAGCTTTCCTCACCACTATGACTTGGATTGGCTGCGGTACGTAATGCCGCAACCCGCGAGGCGGCCGCGGAACGATGGTGCCCGTCGGCGATATACAGACAATTCATGGCGTCGAAGCTGGCCGTCAAGGTATCGATCACTGCGGTATCGCGCAACCACCCATAGCGTGTGGCGAACATCGTCGTCGGCCGTCAAGTCGTAAACCGGGTTTTCCTTGGTTGCAGCGCTCCAGGAGCCGATCGACCTCGGCATGGTGTCGGTAGGTAAGAAAGACCGGTCCGGTCTGGGCATTGAGGGCATCGATCTGGCGGACGCGATCATCCTCTTTCTGCGGCCGGGTAAACTCGTGCTTGCGGATGCGGTTGCTGTCATAGTCGGCAACCGAAGCCACCGCCACCAAGCCGGTCTGGGTATGGCTGCCCATGGTGAGCCGGTACACGTAATAGCAGTCCTGCGGATCCCGGATCAGCACGCCCTCGTCAATCATGCGCTGCAGATTTTGCGCGCCCTTTTCGTAGACCTTCGAGTCATAAGGGTCGGTATCGGCAGGCAAATCGATTTCCGGCTTGGAGATGTGCAGAAAACTCCACGGCCTTCCTTCGGCGCGAAGGCGTGCTTCTGCGGTCGTCAAAACGTCGTAAGGCGGCGCGACGACGTCCTCCGCACGCTCAGGTGCAGGCCGCAGACCACGAAAAGGTCGAATCAAGGTCATGACTGAGTCCAAATTGTCACAAACGGAGTATTGTAACGGCGCGGTCCGTGCGATGCACGGCGCCATAGGGCGGCGCGATGCTGACGCGCCGGACATAACCGGACCGTGGTCCGCGACGAACGATTTCCATATCTTTTCGATGGCCATAACCCGCGTGCCCGACCGTGCAACCATCGCGCCGTCCGGCCGGCATCCAGCGCGCCGCAAATCAGCCGGTTATCGAGATCATGGGGGCACGTGTTATCATTGGCCAAGCTTTTCCTGGCCCGGCGACCGAAAATGGAGTTTTCAGATCTGAAAAACACTCGGAGCCATAGCGCCACTCCTAATGCGGACATGGCTGAATCCATCGACCAACCGGCCGGTTGGCGCCGCGTGCTCGATGCCGTCGTACAACTACCGGGGCGCCTGCCCTTCGCGGCCCGTCTCGCCGTCTCCATCAGCCTTTTGATCAGCGTGGTAATGTTGCTCACCGGAGCGCTGATGATACGCAATCAGTCCGAGCTACTGGAACGCAACATGCGCACCTTCGGGCAAACCGTCGTGCAGCAGGCAGCGGAATCGGCAAAAGAGCCTTTGTTGGCGAACGACGGTCTTCTGTTGCAGGTACTGACCGCCAACCTGGCGAGCAGCGATCAAATTGTCGGCACCGAGATTTATTCAAAGGAAGGCCGCCTGCTCGCGCGAGCCGGTCTGAGTCCTTTCCAGGCCGGAGCACCCTTCAACGGCCGTTCCGAGCCGTTCCTCGACGACAGTGATCACACCATCAGCTGGCAATGGAATCGCAGCACTCACAACCCCGTGGACGCAATCGCATTCGTCAGCCCGGTTCGCTTTCGCGATGTCGTAGTCGGCTACGCCATCATTTCCTTCAGCCGCGAGCTCATGACCCAGACCCTGCGCGAATCGTTGCATTCCATCGTCAAGATCACGCTGGTGCTGGTGAGTCTGGGAGTGCTGCTTTCCTACCTGTTGGGCCAGCGGCTGACACGTCCGCTTCGCAATTTGCTGGCGATGAGTCGCGCGATCGGGTCCGGTCTGTACGAATACCGAATCACTGAACGCCGCCATGACGAAATCGGTTATCTGATGCATTCCTTCAACGCAATGGCGGAAGGTCTTCTGCAGAAGCGCCAGGTCGAGCAAGCATTGTCGCGCTACGTTCCCCCGGAAGTCGCACGACGCGTGGTCGCGGGCCTCGAGCCGGTCGAACTCGGGGGCAATCAAGCATACGGCAGCGTAATGTTCGTCGACATCGTCGATTTCACTGCGCGCTCGGAAACCATGCCGCCCGAAAAAGTTGCTGTTCTGTTGAACGAGTTCTACCGCGCCATCAGTAGCGCAGCGTCTCTGTATCACGGCACCATCGACAAATACATGGGCGATTGCGCCATGGTGGTATTCGGGGTGCCGGATGCGGACGAGGAGCATGCCTTTCACGCTATCGCCTGCGCGGTGTTTTTCCAGCAGCTTGCCCGTCAATTGAATCGCGAGCGTCGCGCCAACGGTCTACCGCCGATGCACTATCGAATCGGCGTCAACGCAGGCGAAATGCTGGCCGGAAATATCGGTACACAGGAACGTGTTCAATATACCGTGGTCGGCGACAGCGTAAACCTTGCCTCGCGACTATGCTCGGTCTCCACCGCCGGGCAAATCATTATCAGCGAACAAATGCTGGCGTTTCCTGGCGTCAAGGAAGGCACCATGGTGCGGGAGTTCGAATCCATCCGTATCCGCGGCAAAGCCGAACCCGTGTCGACATTTCTGGTCGAAGGCTTGCGCACGCCTCACGATACCGACATGCAAGACCGACTGCGCTCGATTGCCGATCATCGACGGAACTGGGTATGAAAGCCGTACACCTGTACGCCGCCGCCGCGTTGTTGGCGGCGCTGAGCGGTTGCACAGAACTCATTACGATACCGCGTGCGGTGGACGACGTGCGCATCGAGCGCTGGTTGTCAGAGCAGCGCTACGGAAAAGTGCTGGAAGTGCTGGAACGTCGCGCGCAGGCCGGCAACGAACTCGACGTGGAAAAACGTCTCGAAGAGGTCCGCGCCCGCGCAGCCGACTACGACAGCGAGCAAGCACGGATAGCCACAAAACTCCTCGACGCCGATAAACTCAATAAGGCCGAAGAAGTCATCAACATGGCGATCGGTCATTATCCCGACGGACCGAAACTGCAGCAGGCTGCAGTCCGATTGCGCGCCCTGCGCCAAGCAAAGATCGACGCCCTGGAAGCCCAACTTCTGCTGGCCCAGGCGGATTGGCTTGCGGCAAGCGTGCCGATCTACGAACGTCTCGCGAAAGTCGAACCGTCCAATCTGGACGCGATCTGGCAGGCCAAGCGCATGGAACAGGAACGGGAACATGTCGCCCAGCGCTTGGCGAGCCTAGGCCTGACTGCGCATGCTTCCGGCAACAAGGACGCCGCAATACGTTACCTCAAAACCGCCAATCAGCTCGTGCCAAGTGAACCCGTGCACGACGTGCTTGCGCATCTGGGCAAACAGGAAAAGCGAAAAAAAGAACAAAAGAAGGCGCGCGAAGAAAAAGTCGCCAACGAAAAACGGCGCGAGGAAGCCGAACAACTTGCGCAACAAGCACGCAAGGAACTGCAACATGCGCAGCTGGTTTCGGCCCGCGACCATCTAGATCAACTGCAAGACGTCGATCCGGACTTTTATCAGCTTGATTCACTACGCTTTCGGTTGGAACGCGCGATTCAAACACGAGTCGCATCGCTGCTAAGGACCGGCGACGATCACTATGCCGACGGCAGAATCGCGGAAGCCAAACGGGTCTGGGAGGCGGGGCTGAAGCTCGCTCCGGACGATGCAGAACTTCTCGCCAGGGTCGAACGCGCGCAACGTGTTCTGACTCGCTTGCGTCAGCTGCGCGAAGACAGCGGCAACAGCAATTGATCGTTTCGCTCAAGCGACTCTAGTTTTTCCCTACCGTCATTCGCTCAACTTTACGAAATCCGCGCGGCAGCTTGAGCCCCCTGCGGCCACGCTCACCCGCGTACTCATCCACTTCACTGCCTTTCAACGTCTTGTGTCGCTGCCCCGAATAGATCGTCAAACTTTCACCGTCCTGCACGCAGGCAATTGCAGCCACGTATTCCTCGCGCGCAGCCACCTTGGCGGACGGGATAGACATCATCTTCACCCCTTTCCCTTTCGGTAGTTCAGGCAGCTCGGCTAGCGCGACCACCAGCATGTGGCCTTCAGTGGATACGATCACCACCCAATCATCATCGTGACTGCGCACGGATACAGGCGGCAATACGCGCGCGCCTCTCGGTACGCTCATGATTTTCTTTCCGGATTTGTTGCGCGTGACCATTTCCTCGAACTTGGCAACGAATCCATAGCCGGCGTCGCTCGCCAATAAGAACCGGTCTTCCGGCGCGCCCATCAGCACGCCGACAAAACTCGCGCCTTCCGGTGGCTTCAGCCGACCGCTCAATGGCTCTCCCTGACCACGAGCGGACGGCAGTGTATGCGCCGGAACCGCATAGGTTCGACCGGTCGAATCGAGGAACACCGCCAGCTGATTGGTGCGCCCCATCGCAGCGGCCTGAAATCCGTCACCGGACTTGAAGCTCAGCAGCCGCGGATCGAGTTCATGCCCTTTTGCCGCGCGGACCCAACCTCGCTCTGACAGCACCACCGTCACCGCTTCACTTGGCACTAATTCCGTCACGTCCAATGCTTGCGCGGCGGCGCGCGACACCAAAGGCGACCTTCGGTCGTCTCCGAATTTGTCGGCGTCGGCTTCGATTTCCTTGCGGATCAGCGTTTTCATCCGCTGCCGCGACTGCAGAGTTTTATTCAGCCAGTCCCGCTCTTCCGCGAGTTCTTTTTGCTCCGCGCGGATTTTGATTTCTTCGAGTCGCGCCAATTGCCGCAGTTTCGTATCGAGAATGTAATCAGCCTGGACGTCGCTGAGGTCGAAGCGGCGGATCAATGCCGGCTTCGGCTGGTCCTCGGTGCGAATGATATGGATCACTTCATCGATGTTGAGAAACGCGACTAAAAGTCCGTCAAGCAAATGCAATCGCTTGTCGACTTTGTCCAAACGGTAGTTGAGCCGGCGACGAACGGTTTCAAAGCGATACTCCAGCCATTCGCTCAATATCCCGCGCAGGTTCTTCACCTGTGGCCTGCCGCTCAAACCGATCATATTCAGATTGACGCGATAGGTTCGCTCGAGATCCGTGGTCGCGAATAGATGCGCCATCAGGGCCTCGGTGTCGATGCGGTTCGAACGGGGAACAATAACCAACCGGGTCGGATTTTCATGATCCGATTCATCGCGCAGGTCCTCTACCATCGGCAGCTTTTTGGCCTGCATCTGCTGGGCGATTTGCTCCAGCAATCTGGCACCGGATACCTGATAGGGTAGTGCCGTAACAACCAACTCGCCGTTTTCGAGTTCATAGCGGGCACGCATGCGAATGCTGCCGTTACCGCTGCGATACATGGCAAGGATCTCGTCACGGGGCGTGATGATCTCAGCTTCAGTGGGATAATCGGGAGCGAGGACGTGTTCGCATAGCGCCTCGACGCTTGCCTTGGGATCTTCGAGCAAGTGGATGCAAGCGCTGGCAATTTCGCGAAGGTTGTGCGGCGGAATATCGGTTGCCATGCCGACTGCAATTCCAGACCCGCCATTGAGCAAAACATTAGGCAGGCGGGCGGGAAGCAACTGCGGCTCATCGAGCGTGCCGTCGAAATTCGGCACCCAATCGACGGTGCCCTGGCCGAGTTCGGCGAGCAGGACTTCGGCGTATGCGCCCAGCCTCGCTTCTGTGTACCGCATCGCGGCGAACGATTTGGGATCGTCCGGTGAGCCCCAGTTTCCCTGACCATCGATCAACGGATAGCGATAGGAAAACGACTGCGCCATCAAGACCATGGCTTCATAGCATGCCGAGTCGCCGTGCGGGTGAAATTTACCGAGAACGTCGCCCACAGTACGGGCGGACTTTTTGTATTTCGCCGCAGCCGACAACCCCAGCTCCGACATGGCATAGACGATGCGCCGCTGCACCGGCTTCAAGCCATCTGCGACATTCGGCAGGGCGCGGTCGAGAATCACGTACATGGAATAATCCAGATACGCTTTTTCGGTAAATTGCTTCAGGGGCAATCGTTCGACGCCCTCGAAATCGAACTGCGGGGTTTCACTCATATTCGTTCCGTTTAACTCGATCGATCGGGGCCCGCCGGTACCGGCGCGGCGTTCGGCTTATTCAACCAGATCCGCCAAATTGCCCTTGCTCTCCAGCCACGCGCGCCGATCTCCGGCACGCTTCTTCGCGAGCAACATATCCATCACCTGATCGGTGTCATCGCTCGCGTCGATGGTCAACTGCACCAGACGACGGGTGTCCGCATCCATCGTTGTTTCGCGCAACTGCATGGGATTCATTTCGCCCAAACCTTTGAAGCGCTGCACATTGATCTTGCCTTTTATCTTCTCCGCTGCGATGCGGTCCAAGACGCCTTGCTTTTCCCCGTCATCCAATGCGTAGAAGACTTCCTTGCCGACATCGATCCGATAAAGTGGCGGCATCGCAACATACACGTGCCCGGCAGACACCAGGGGCCTGAAGTGACGCAGGAATAGCGCACAAAGCAACGTCGCAATATGGGCGCCGTCGGAATCAGCGTCGGCGAGAATGCAGATCTTGGCATAGCGCAGTCCACTCAGGTCGTCTGAACCCGGATCACAACCGATCGCCAGCGCGATATCGTGCACTTCCTGTGAACCGAGCACCATGGCTGGATCGACTTCCCAGGTGTTGAGAATCTTTCCGCGCAAAGGCATCACCGCCTGCACTTCGCGGTTGCGGGCCTGTTTCGCCGAGCCGCCGGCCGAATCGCCTTCCACCAGGAACAACTCGGCGCGTGCCGGATCCTGGCTTGTGCAATCGGTCAGTTTACCGGGCAGTGCGGGGCCGGCTGTGACACGTTTGCGCACGACTTTTTTGCCGGCGCGCAACCGCCGCTGGGCATTATTGATCGCGAGCATCGCAATCTTTTCGCCGGCATCCACATGCTGATTCAACCAAAGTCCGAATGCGTCCTTGGCGATACCGGAAACGAACGTCGCACATTCCCGCGACGATAACCTTTCCTTGGTCTGGCCGGAAAACTGGGGATCGGAAAGTTTCACCGAAAGAATGTAGGCGCATCGGTCCCACACATCCTCCGGTGCCAGCCGTACACCGCGGGGCAGCAGGTTGCGGAATTCGCAAAATTCCCTGATCGCTTCTGTCAGTCCGGTACGCAGGCCGTTGACGTGCGTGCCGCCCTGCGCAGTGGGAATCAGATTAACGTAACTCTCGGTAACGGTTTCTCCGCCCTCCGGAAGCCACACTACAGCCCATTCGGCTGCTTCCTGATTGCCTTGCATGGTGCCGATGAACGGTGCATCGGGAACGGTATCGAATCCCTGCAGCGCCTCCATCAGATAGTCGCGCAACCCATCTTCGAAATACCACTCGTCCTGCTCGCCCGAGTTTTCGTCGTGACAACGCACCCGTAATCCGGGACACAGAACCGCTTTGGCCCGCAGCACATGGCGCAAGCGAGTCATCGATACTTTGGAAGAATCGAAATACTTCGGATCCGGCCAGAAACGCAGCGTCGTTCCCGTGTTTTGTTTGCCTACCTTGCCAACTTCCTCCAGGCCGGAAACTGGCTCACCGCCGGCGAAGGCCATGTTGTATTCCTTGCCACCGCGCCGCACCCACACTTCGAGGCGTTTTGACAGTGCGTTGACCACCGAGACGCCTACACCGTGCAGGCCTCCGGAAAATGAATAGTTCTTGTTGGAAAACTTACCGCCGGCATGCAGACGGGTCAGGATCACTTCAACCCCTGGAATCTGCAACTGCGGATGGCGATCGACCGGCATGCCACGGCCGTCGTCACGAACCTCGACGGAGCCGTCTTTGTATACTTTGACGTCGATTTGTTTGGCGTGGCCGGCGATCGCTTCGTCGACGCTGTTATCGATGACTTCCTGGGCGAGATGATTGGGACGGCTGGTGTCGGTGTACATCCCAGGGCGCTTGCGAACTGGCTCCAGTCCGCTCAGCACCTCGATGGACGAAGCATCGTAGTTGCTGCTCATTAATCTGACCGTTGAGGTGTTGGGGGCGTCAATTCACGAACGTAGAATCGTGCAGAGACGGAGGATTGGCAATGCGCCTGACGATTTGCTTGGGATCGAAGCGCACGGTCGGGCCATCGCAGACATAGTAGTCCAACAGATCGCGCCGATAACGAAACGCCGCCTCGCTACGAATGTAGTGCCACCCCGTGTCCTGCATGCGCTGGAACGGCCCGGCGCCGGAGCCGAAAGCATAGGTCTTGTACTGTCTCGTGTCGCAGCGAATGCCTTCATAGAATACGTTGCGGACACCGTCCTCGGAATCGATCACGACGGTATAGCGGGCGACTTGATCCTCGTCACCAACCGACACGGACTGCTTATCTATGTAGTAGTGATAATCGTCGAACTGAGTGTCGAGACTGATCAGGTCGTTGGCTGTTGGATACGCCGGTACATCGAGCTTTTGTTCCTGCCATGGCTTGCCGGGCTGATATTCCGGCAGCTTGTCCATCCCGCTTTCATCCTCAGCGAGCGCCGGACTCAACGCACAAGTCAGCAGCAGCACACTGAGCAGGCGACACGGGAGATTGCATGAACTCATAGAGACGGGACCACGAAGCCAGGCCAAACCTAGGATTTTAAGCGGCTACAGTGTAGCGCGCCCAGCGCAATCAGGCGAGAACCTAATTTCCGGTTCAAAACCCGGGTCCGGAAACAGCAAAGGCGGTCGTGCTGTTCGGCCGCCGGGTCTTGACAACAGGGAACGGCCCGCGAGCCTAGTCCAGATCCGCCGTCAGCGCATCGCGTACGTTTGCCGGCACGGGGCTGATCTGATGGCGATAGTGCTCGTGATCGATCCCGATCGAGACTGCGGCGCCATCCTTGGCCGCGCCGATCATGTTCGGGTTCAAGTCGAAACGTAGAAAATGTACAGAAGAGGTCTTTTCGGCGGTCTCGCGTTCGATGTCTTCGTCGGCGATCGCAAAAACAGGATCGAAACCTTCAACCTTCACCCAGACCCGGTCCTCAACCCCAAGCAATTTGGAAAGCGCCACTTTACGTTCGTCGGCGTCAGGATACTCGATCATAAAAGTCGCCTTCCAGTTGTCGCCATCCGGGATCAGCGGATTATAGGAATCCAGTTCTTCCTGAATGCCTGCGGCTTCGAAGATGCGCTCGGCGCGAAGCATTTCCTGGACTTGGTACTGCATAATGAGCCGGTCTTCGAAATACAAGGTCGCATTGGGACCGACCGCAACCTGGCGATTCTTCTTGTGTTCCATCACCTCGGCTCGGAACTGATTCCGCACTTCAGCGTACTTTTCCAGAGAATACAAGTCGTCGCGGGTTAGCTTCTGCATCGGTCTCACCTGTTGCCGTGGTATCAGTCCGACTGTTGCTCGATCTGCAGTATCGGCTTGTCGGTAAACAAATAGTCCTTCAAGTGCTGATCAAATTTGGGATCGCGCCGGCGAATCCATTCCAGCACCATTGCAGCATGCTCCTTTTCCTCATCTCGATTATGGGCAAGGATTTCCTGCAACTGCTCATCCTTGCACGCGTCCACGCGCTGCTGGTACCAATCCACCGCTTCGAGTTCTTCCATCAAAGACGCGATGGCGCGATGCATGTCGCGGGTTTCATCGCTTAAATCTTCAAAACGTTCGTGGAACCCCTCACTGCTCATTCATTGCTCCTTTCGCGAGTGTCTAGACCGGTTCTACAATCCGTAGGCGATGCGAAGCAGTGTCAGCGGATGCTTGGGCGCTTCGCCGTTTCGCAATCCATTTTCAATTTGATGACCGGCCATCGGGCAGTCGCTGGTGTAGTACTGCGCTTCGGCCTGCTTCACACGGTTGACGACCGGTCTGGCTATCTTCATGGAAATCTCATGGAATTCGTTCTTCACCGCGTACGTGCCATCGTGCCCGGAGCAACGCTCGATCGGCTGTAACTCGGTCTCCGGGACCAGCTGAAGTATGTCGCGGGTCTTCATGCCCATATTCTGCACTCGTTGGTGGCAGGCCACGTGATAGGCCACTTTCCCCAGCGGTTGCTTGAACTCGGTATTGAGCTTGCCTTCCTTGTGGCGCAAGACCAAGTATTCGAACGGATCGTAGATCGCATCGCGAACCTTGGCGACATCGGCATCGTGCGGATACATGAGCGGCAGCTCTTGTTTGAACATCAACACGCAGGACGGCACCGGCGCCACGATATCCCAGCCTTGATCCACCAGCTTTGCCAACACCGGAATATTGACATTCTTGGCGCGCTCGACGGCTTCGAGGTCGCCCAGTTCCAGCTTCGGCATGCCGCAGCATTGCTCTTTCTCTGCAATGCTTACCGCAATGCCGTTGTGCTCAAACACGGCAATCAGGTCTTCGCCAAGATGAGGCTCGTTGAAATTACCGTAGCAGGTCGCGAACAGCGCCACGCGGCCTTGGGTTTCCCCTGCCGGCTGCGGTTGCGTCACCGCGGATACGCGCCCGGAAACCCGTTTGCGCAGCGTCGAACTATGATAGGCGGGCAACAGTGCATCCGGATGCACGCCCATCGTCTTGCTTAGCAGTTTACGCGCCGGTTTGGATCGGTTGGCGGCGTTGACCGCCTGCGCCACAACCGGGATCCCGGCCAGCTTACCGACCTGATCGGTGGAACTCAGGACGCGGTCACGGAATCGCACACCGTGCTTCTTGAAGTGCACCGCCTTCGCCCGCAGCATCAGGTGCGGGAAATCGACATTCCACTCATGGGGCGGCACATAAGGGCATTTGGTCATGTAGCACAGATCGCACAGGTAACAGTGCTGCACCACGTTCCAATAGTCGTCTTTGGCGACGCCGTCGACCTCCATGGTCTCCGATTCGTCCACCAGGTCGAACAAGGTCGGAAACGAATGACAAAGGCTCACGCACCGGCGGCAGCCGTGGCAGATATCGAATACGCGCTCCATCTCCTGGAACAACGCGTCCTCATCCCAGAATTTCGCTTCCTGCTGACCCAGCGGATGGCGGGTCGGCGCCTCAAGACTGCCTTCGCGTGTTCCGTTCGGTGCTGCCATACCAGTCGACGCCTGCAAATTGGGGGTCGAGAAAACGGCAGGGACCGATGGGCCCCTGCGCGTCGTATCGATCACTCGCCCAGGGTATCCAGCGCTTTCTGGAAGCGGTTGGCATGGGAGCGCTCGGCTTTGGCCAGGGTTTCGAACCAATCTGCGATTTCATCGAAACCTTCATCGCGGGCGGACTTGGCCATTCCCGGATACATATCGGTGTACTCATGGGTCTCACCGGCAATCGCGGCCTTGAGGTTGTCGGACGTAGCGCCAATGGGCAGACCGGTAGCCGGGTCGCCGCTGGCTTCCAGATATTCCAGATGACCGTGCGCATGGCCGGTTTCGCCTTCGGCGGTGGAGCGGAATACGGAAGCTACGTCGTTGTACCCTTCGACGTCGGCCTTGGCCGCAAAGTACAGGTAGCGACGGTTCGCCTGGGATTCGCCGGCAAAGGCGTCTTTCAGATTCTGTTCGGTTTTGCTGCTTTTCAGTTCCATGATAGGATCCTCCAATTGCTAACTGCTTGAAATGAGATGAATTTCCACGGGGAACCGAGTTTAGAATCAGTCTAAACTGTGCCAGGTAATGTAGTTCACGAGGCAGGCATTGTCAACAAGCGGAAAACGGGTTTCCCAGCGACGTGCAGGGGTTTCGACGTGGACATCAATGTACGTGTCATGTAAGTTCTACTCCCCCGATTTGGTAAGCGCAACCGTGTCCACCCGTAAATCGACCGCCAACGCACCGTTCAATTTCGAAGCTGCCCTGGCCGAGCTAGAACAACTGGTAGAACAGATGGAGCAGGGAGAGCTGCCGCTGGAAGAGTCGCTGAAGTCATTTGAGCGCGGCGTTGCCCTCACCCGCCAGTGTCAGCAAGCGCTGCAGGCGGCTGAACACAAGGTTCAGATCCTGCTCGAGAAAGACGGCAAGGCGGCAGTCGAAGACTTCAATCGTGACGAATGAAGCCGCCGCATTCGCGGCCGTTCTGCAGGCATATCAGGCGCGCGTGGAACAGGCCATCGATCGCTGGCTGCCGGCATCGGATACCCACCCTGCCCGTTTGCATCGCGCGATGCGCTACTCGGCTCTGAGCGGCGGCAAGCGCATCCGCCCGGTGTTGGTGTTCGCCACCGGCGACGCGCTGTCGATAGATCCCGCCAGTCTCGACGGCGTTGCCGCGGCAGTGGAGATCATCCATGCCTATTCCCTGATCCACGACGATCTTCCGGCCATGGACGATGATGATTTGCGTCGCGGCCAACCCACCTGCCACAAAGCTTTTGACGAAGCCTCCGCGATTCTGGCCGGGGACGCGTTGCAAGCGTTAGCGTTCTACATCCTCGCCCACGACCGCGCCATGACGGCGGACGCCGCGCAACGCTTGTCCATGATCGATCGCCTGGCACTGGCCTGCGGATCGCGAGGGATGGCGGGCGGCCAGGCGATCGATCTCGAAGCGGTAGGCAAACAGCTCGACATCGCCGAACTCGAGGACATGCACATCCACAAGACCGGCGCGTTGATTCGCGCTTCGGTGCTGTTGGCCGCGATGAACAGCACTACGGCCGACGAATCGCAACTCGAGAATCTGGACCGCTACGGCAAATGTGTCGGTCTGGCGTTCCAGATCCGCGACGATATCCTCGATATTGAAGGGGAAACCGACGTCCTGGGCAAAACCCGCGGTGCCGACCTGGCTTTGGCAAAACCCACCTATCCCGCGGTACTCGGCATGGATGGCGCCAAGCAGCGTGCCCGCGAACTGCACGAACAGGCGATCGAAGCATTGGCGCAATTCGACCGCCGAGCCGACACCCTGCGCGACGTTTCCCGTTACATCGTCGAACGCTTCCGCTGACAGCGCTGCCTTGCGCCTGCGCCTAGGGCCACCGATAATAGC
Organism: uncultured Gammaproteobacteria bacterium; assembly: GCA_963762165.1. Taxonomy (GTDB): domain Bacteria; phylum Pseudomonadota; class Gammaproteobacteria; order JASBUN01; family JASBUN01; genus CAVXJN01. Next base: position 1,465,203 of record CAVXJN010000003.1, on the reverse strand, counting down.
GCCCTACTCCTCGCCGCACCGCCCGCCGTCCATTCATGACCCAAAACTATCCGCTCCTCGAAACTGTGAACGATCCTGCCGACCTGCGCGGCATGACCAAGCAACAGTTGGGTCAACTGGCCGCTGAGCTGCGGGATTTTCTGGTTCAGTCGGTTGCCCGTACCGGTGGCCACCTGGCTGCGAATCTGGGCACAGTCGAGCTCGCGGTGGCGCTACACTACGTTTTCGATACGCCTCGCGATCGCTTGGTCTGGGACGTCGGCCACCAGAGCTATCCCCACAAGATACTGACCGGACGCCGGGAAGCCATGGCGGGATTGCGCCAGTACGGCGGCATTGCCGGGTTTCCCAGGCGCAACGAAAGTCCCTACGACGCCTTCGGCGTCGGCCATTCCAGCACTTCGGTCAGCGCCGCACTGGGAATGGCATTGGCGGCTGCCGCGCACCGGCGCCACCAACAAGACCGTCGCGGTGATCGGCGACGGCGCAATGACCGCCGGCATGGCGTTCGAAGCGCTCAACCACGCCGGCGACGTGGATGCGGATCTGCTGGTGATCCTGAACGACAACGAGATGTCCATTTCCCGCAATGTCGGCGGACTGTCGCGCTATCTGGGCAAGATCCTCTCCGGCCGCTTTTACGCCAGTATGCGCGAAGGCGGCAAGAAAGTGCTTTCCGCGGTGCCGAGCATGATGGAACTCGCACGCCGCGCCGAAGAACATATGAAAGGCATGGTGGTTCCGGGAACCTTGTTTGAAGAACTGGGCTTCAATTACGTCGGCCCCATCGACGGCCATGATCTGCCGCAGTTGGTGCGCACCCTGCGCACCCTGCGCGAGCTGGAAGGGCCGCGCTTTCTGCACGTCGTTACGCAAAAAGGCAAGGGTTACCCGCCCGCCGAAGACAATCCCTGCGCGCTCCACGGGGTATCCAAATTCGATCCGGTCACGGGACCGCAACCGATTAAAACGAAGGGCCGGCCTACCTACACCGAAGTCTTCGGCGACTGGATATGCGATCGCGCGCAGCAGGACGCGCGCTTGACCGCAATCACGCCGGCCATGCGCGAAGGCTCCGGGCTGGTCGCGTTTTCGGAACGCTATCCGCAACGGTTCCACGACGTCGGCATCGCTGAACAGCACGCTGTAACCCTCGCCGCGGGAATGGCTTGCGCCGGAATGAAGCCGGTGCTCGCCATTTATTCCACGTTTCTGCAGCGTGGTTACGATCAGCTCATTCACGACATAGCGCTGCAGAAGCTTCCGGTCGTGCTCGCCATCGACCGCGCCGGACTGGTGGGGCCTGACGGTCCGACCCACGCCGGCAGCTTCGATCTGAGTTATTTGCGCTGCATACCCGAATATGGTGGTGATGGCACCTGCGGATGAGAACGAATGCCGGCAGATGCTCGACACCGCTTACGAGATCGAAGGCCCCAGCGCGGTGCGCTATCCACGCGGCCGCGGCCCTGGAGTAACGGTCCGCCAAACGCATGAGCCGCTGGAAATCGGCAAATCGCAATTGCGGCGCAAGGGCCAGCGGATCGCGTTACTCGCTTTCGGCAGCATGGTGGAGCGCGCCGCAGTGGTCGCGGAGACTCTGGACGCAACCCTGATCAATATGCGCTTCGTCAAACCGTTGGACGAAGAAGCGATCCTGCGCAGCGCCCGCGAACATGAACTACTGGTCACGATCGAGGAAAACGCGGTGGCCGGAGGCGCGGGCAGCGCAGTAGCAGAGCTGTTGCACGGACTAGGCGAGCCCCACAACATCATGCATCTGGGACTGCCGGATCGTTTCATCGAACACGGCACCCCCGACGAGCAGTTGGCGGAATCCGGGCTCGACGTCGAAGCGATCCTGCGCAGCATCCGCGCGCGTTTGCCCGCCGTTGCAAAAGCCCAGGCACTGCAGTAATATCCTACTGCTTTAGTCGCCTATAGCTTTCGCCCCGCATCGCCCGGAATCACCGCCAACGGCCCGCCGAATTCGAAGTCTCAGCCAGTCTGCGGTCGATTCGAAGGCCGGACCAAGGTAAACTTGAAGGTTCCAAAGTCGCGTCCGCGTGCAGTTCACAGGAACAGCCGAGAGTATGAATGAAATGAGCACAATCGGTACGGCTGGTGCCGAGATCGAAGACGTCCAGAGCAGCGCCGACATGCGCCGCATCGCCATCGACAAGGTGGGAATCAAGGATATTCGCCACCCGGTACGCATCAAGGACCGCTCGGGCGGCGAGCAGCACACCGTCGCCAACTTCAACATGTACGTGAACCTGCCGCATAATTTCAAGGGCACGCACATGTCGCGGTTCGTGGAGATCCTCAACCTCCACGAGCGTGAGATCTCGGTGGACTCGTTCAAGGAAATGCTCGCCGAAATGACCGATCGCCTGGAAGCCGACGTCAGGTCATATCGAAATGCAGTTTCCGTATTTCATCAACAAGACCGCGCCGGTGTCGGGCGTGCAGAGCTTGATGGACTACGACGTCACGCTGATCGGCGAGATCCGTGACGGTGCGCCGAGCATGCATATCAAGGTGGTGGTGCCGGTGACCAGCCTGTGCCCTTGTTCGAAGAAGATTTCCGATTACGGCGCCCATAACCAACGCTCACATGTCACCGTCAAGGTCCGCACCAGGGGCTTTATCTGGATCGAGGAAGTGATCGACCTGGTGGAAGACGAAGCGTCCTGCAGCTCTATGGTCTGCTGAAACGGCCGGACGAGAAATTCGTGACCGAACGGGCCTATGACAACCCGAAATTCGTCGAAGACATGGTTCGGGATGTCGCCGGGCGCCTGAATGAAGACGACCGGATCGGTGCCTACGTCAGTGGAGTCGGAGAACTTCGAATCCATTCACAATCACTCCGCGTACGCGCTGATCGAGCACGACAAGGAAACGAGCTAACCTCGAGGCCGTAGCCGCTGCGGCTCAGTGCAACTGCCGCAGCAACATGGCGGTGCCGTGATTCTCGATCTTGAGCCGGCCCAGGAAGCTCATTCCCAGCAAAACCTCCTGCGGAAATCCGCCCTCTATCACCACCGCTTCGACATTCTGCAAGCGGATATCGCCGACCTGTACCGATCTGAGCTCCACGTGGTAGGTGGAAACGATCCCCGCTGCGGTTGACGCCCGTCCCCGCTGTCCATCCATTCGATAGTGAATGCCGAGTCGCCGCGCCTCAAGTTCATTCATCGCCACCAGGGTCGCGCCGGTATCCACCATAAAGCGTACCGGTGCGCCGTTGATGGATCCGACCGTCATGTACATGCCTTGAACGTCGGGCCAGATACGCACTTCGGTGAAGGCTTGCGGCGCGAAGCTGCTGGCGACTTGTTCTCCTAGTCGAAAGACCTTGCGTTTGCCGTCGACTTCCAGCAACGCTTCGTGGCTGTCCGCACGAATCACCGTGACCCCTTCCGGACTTTGCTCACCGATCTTCAGCAAGCGACGTTTGCCGTCGATCGACACCACTGCTGATCGCGAAACAGCCCCTGGACGACGATTTTGTCAGCAGCGAGCGCAGTGCTTTGCAGCAACAGCCCCAGCAACAGGACAGCGGGGAATCGGCCACCGCTAACGGTGAACACGAAACCGCTCGCCGGAATTCTTGAGAAGGTCCACCTTCACCCGGTCCGGACTCCAGCCATGCACCTTGTCATGGCCCTCGACATACACAAAACGCACTGAATCCGGGATTTCGATGTCGCTTTGACTGCGCGTGAAAGGCTGCTCGTCCACATGGGGGTGCCACAGCTTGCGCGTTGCCAGCACGTGACCGCTACCGTCCACCAGCCGCCATGCGTCGGCGTAATGATCCCAGCCGGTATCGGCGTGACGCAGGGTCACGTCGGCACGCCAGCGACCGTCTTGAAGCGTCAAATCGACATCTTCGATGTGCACCTGGCCGGCGCAAACGGCTTGCGCCGTCCACACCAGCACCCACAGCAAAACCGCTCTCGCCGCTTTCATCCCACCCCCTTGGGCTGATTTCACGCTACCGCGAAATGCGCCAGTACTTGCATACTGACCAGAGCGTACACAGCCGCGGCCAGATCGTCGAGCATGATCCCCAAGCCGCCGGGGATGTGTCGATCGAGCCAGCGCACAGGCCAGGGCTTGAGGATATCGAACACCCGAAACAATACGAACCCCGCGAGTGGCCATTGCCAACCGCTGGGGGCGGCAGTCATGGTCAACAAATAGCCGATGAATTCATCCCAGACGATGCCGCCGTGATCATGGACTCCGAAGCTGTGGGCGGTGACGTGACAGGCCCATACCCCGACGGCAAACAGACCGGTCATAACCAGCACGTAAGCCAGTAACGGCAGTGGCGCCAACAACAGATACAGCGGTATCGCCGCGAGGGTGCCAAAAGTTCCCGGCGCATAAGGCGCCGCGCCCGAGCCGAAGCCGCACGCCAATAAGCGCGCCGGATGCCCCCAGATCCTGGCAGGCAGGCGGTTACGTTTTAATGCATTTTTCACGGCAGGAAATGGTCATATCCCTTGGCCATTGAGGTGAACTGCGCGCCATTGGCATCGAGCATGCGCAAACCGGACTGGGCATCGATTTCGCCGATGTCGGTGATCTGCAATTCCAGCCGCCGCGCGGCTTCGATCAAGGTCTGCGCCCGATCCGGGGGAACCGTAAAGCAAAGCTCATAATCGTCGCCGCCGGACAGCGCGCAGCGCAGCGCATGCTCATCTTCCGCGCAGGCGCGCAACGCCTCCGACAAGGGTAGTCGAACGGTCTCCAGCGATGCACCGACCCTGCTTGCTGCGAGGATATGGCCCAGATCCGACACCAGACCGTCGCTCACATCGATGGCGCTGGTGGCGTAATCGCGCAGCAGCGCACCGAGTTCGAGGCGCGGGCTCGGCCGGTCCAGGCGCTGTTCCAGCCATGACTGCGCCCGATTCCCGACCTTCACGCCGGCAAGCCGCTGACGCAGCCAGTACGCTGCGTCCCCCAGGGTTCCACTGACCAGCACCCGATCCCCAACATGTGCGCCCGCCCGGCGCAGACTCGCCCCCGGCGGGGCTGTGCCGATCACCTCGACCGTTGCCGACAAAGGCCCTTCGCCGACATCGAAAGCGCCCAGACAGACCCCGGAGCAGTGGGCCAATGAATCAAAACCGGACCGAAATCCGTCGAACCAGGCAGCGGACAGTTCGGCTGGCAGTCGCAAGGCCAACGTCGCCCAACGCGCCTGCGCCCCCATCGCCGCCATGTCGCTCAAGTTTACCGCCAGGCTCTTGTGCCCAACCGCGGACGGATCGTCATCGGCGCCGAAGTGTACGCCGACGTTCAGCGTATCGACACTGACCAGTGCGTGCTCTGGATCCAAATCCGGCAGCAACATCTGCTGCAGCGGCAGTCCGGGTGTGGGTGGGCGGAAACTCGAGAACCGCGCCGCCTCGGATACGAGAAGAGTCATAACAACCTGCCGGCTAGCGGCGGCCGGCGTCGACCTCGATGGCGCGCAGGCCGCGAGCGGCTTGGTCGAGAACCCCGTTGACATATTTATGGCTTTCCGCGGCACCGAAGGTTTTCGCCAGCGCCACGGCTTCGTTGAGCACTACGCGATAGGGGATTTCGATGCGTTCCAGCAGTTCGTAAGCGGCGATGCGCAGTATAGCCCGTTCCACGGGATCGATTTCTTCCATACGCCATTGCATGTAGGGCTGCAGCGCGTCGTCCAGCTTATCCAGACGCGCCGGAATCTCGTGCAATAGCTCGCGGAAATAAGACACGTCTGCGAGGCGAAAATCCTGCTCTTCCAGAAACTGCGATTCGATTTCACGCAACGCGCCATCTGACAGTTGCCATTGATAGAGGGCTTGCACTGCCAGCCGTCGCGCGCGCTTGCGCGCGTGGGCGGGGTTGTGGCCACCGGCAGCAGGCGCAGCCATCATCGTGCATCCAGATTACGCAACACATTCACCATTTCGATGGCAGACAACGCCGCTTCCGCGCCTTTGTTGCCAGCTTTGGTTCCGGCACGCTCGATGGCTTGTTCGATGGTATCAACCGTCAGTACGCCGAACCCCACCGGTATGTCGTGTTGCATGGATACGCCGGCAAGGCCTTTCGTGCACTCACCCGCCACGTATTCGAAGTGCGGCGTACCGCCGCGGATCACCGCTCCCAATGCGACGATGGCGTCGTAGTCACCCGTCTTCGCCAACCGCGCTGCGGCCAGTGGCATTTCAAAAGCGCCTGGCACACGCACGACGTGCAGATCGCTTTCTTCGGCGCCGTGACGGCGCAGCGTATCGAGCGCGCCCTCGAGCAAACTCTCGACCACAAAGCTGTTGAAGCGTGACGCCAGCAACACGAACCGTGCGCCGCGAACCTGCAAATCGCCTTCTACCGTTTTGTACTTGCTCATAGTTGCTCTCTGAAAACGAAAAATGGTGCAACAGTCTCTCTAGCGCAAACGCGCCTTCAATCGGGCGAAATGTACTCTACCACCTCAAGCCCGAATCCCGACAGGCCGTGCATGACTTTGGGCGCGCTGAGCACGCGCATGCTACGCACGCCCAAGTCGCTCAAGATCTGAGCACCAACGCCAAAGGTACGCAGTTCCGACTGCGGCCCGGAAGCGCCCCCTTCGACGCCGATGCCCAACTGCAGGTTGCGCACGCGGCGGACCAGTTCACGATTATCCTCGGCTTTGCGCAACAATACGATCACGCCGCGGCCTTCGCGCTGGATGCGCTGCATCGCCCGGCGCAACGGCCACCCGCAGTCGCTATGCACCCCGCCCAGCACATCGCACAAGGTACTTTGTAAATGTACTCGCACCAGGGCCGGCTCGCGCGGCTGGAGATCACCGAGTATCAGCGCAAAGTGAAGCTCGTCGTCGATGGCGTCCAGATAGGTTACCAGCCGGAAGTTTCCGTACTCGGTCTCGATATCGCTTTCGGCAACGCGCTCGATGGTGGTTTCGTTTTCGACCCGGTAGCGAATCAGATCCGCGATGGTTCCGATCTTCAAATCGTGTTCGCGTGCGAACACCTCCAGGTCCGGGCGCCGCGCCATGGTTCCGTCTTCGTTGAGAATCTCGACGATGACCGCGGCCGGCTCGAGCCCTGCCAAACGGGTCAAGTCGCAGCCCGCTTCCGTGTGTCCGGCGCGAGTCAGCACCCCGCCCGGCCGTGCCATGAGCGGAAAAATATGACCGGGCTGGACCACGTCCTCCGGTTTTGCATCTGCCGCCACAGCGGCGCGCACCGTAATCGCGCGGTCCGCAGCCGAAATTCCCGTGGTAACGCCTTCGGCAGCCTCGATCGACACCGTGAAGTTGGTGGCATGTTTGGCGTAGTTGTCGCTGACCATCAGCGGTAACCGCAGTTGTTCGCAGCGCTCCTTGGTCAAGGTCAGGCATATCAGACCGCGGCCGTAGCGGGCCATGAAATTGATGTCTTCCGGCCGTACCAGTCCGGCCGCCATCAACAGATCCCCTTCGTTCTCACGATTCTCGTCGTCCATGATCACCACCATTTTTCCGGCGTGGAGATCTGCGAGAATTTCTTCGATGGTATTGAATGACATGACAGTGGCCGTTTCCGATGAATCGCTGGCAGACATCGCCTACTCGTTGCCTGTGAACCCGTGGGCAGCGAGAAATTCGCGACTGATGCCGGTATCGGCCTGGGCGGCCCGCTCGCCGAGCAGCAAGCGTTCCAGATAGCGGGCGATCAAGTCCACTTCCAGATTGACGCGACGCCCGGGCCGATACTCGTCCATAGTCGTTTCTTGAGCGTGTGGGGTACGATATTCAGGTCGAAAATCGAACCTTGTACGGCATTGACTGTGAGGCTGACTCCATCGACGCAAACCGAACCCTTCTCCGCGATGTAACGTGCCAGCGCATCGGGCGCCTTGACCTGAAACTGCACTGAACGGCCGTCACCCCGCCTTGCCGTAATTTCGCCGACGCCGTCCACATGACCACTTACCAGATGCCCCCCGAGTCGCGTATGGGGCAGCAGCGCTTTCTCCAGGTTGACCCGTGCACCGGTACTCAGCGTTCCGAAAATGCTCCGCTGCAAGGTCTCCCCCGACACATCGGCCCAGAACCCGTCGCCGGGCAATTCGGTTACCGTCAGGCACACGCCGCTGACGGCAATACTGTCACCCGGCCGCACATCGTCTAGTTCGAGCGAACCTGTACGCACCCGCAGGCGCTGATCCGAGCCCCCGGGTTGCAGAGCGGCGATCTCACCGACAGCTTCGATAATTCCTGGTAAACACGACTTACCTCAGAGCGTGTGCGGCAGTGGACGCGCGATGATCCGCCAATCGTCGCCCACCGCACGGATGTCGGCGATTTCCAGTTGCAAGCGTTGCTCCATACATTCAATGCCCGGCAAATGAAACAAACCGCGCGCGCCGTCACCCATGAAATGCGGTGCAACGTACAACACGATTTCGTCCACCAGCCCAGCCTTCAGCATAGCGCCGCTCAATGTGGCGCCGGTCTCCAACAGCACTTCGTTGATCTGCTCGTTGCTCGCCAAGTATTCCAGCATGGCGAGCAGATCAACGGCGTCCGGGCCGCCGGCGATTCGGATTACCTCAGCGCCCGCGGCGCGCAGGCGTTCGCTGGCGCCATCACTGTCGCTTGCAGTGACGATAAGCGTTCGACCTTCACATTGCAGCGTGCGTGCGGCCGGCGGCGTGCTCAAGTGCGGGTCGAGGATCACCCGCAGCGGTTGGCGCCGGTTACCCGGGTTCTCCCCGTCTTGGATGCGCGCCGTCAATTGCGGATCGTCGGCAAGAACCGTTCCGATGCCACTGATCAGCGCTGAACTGCGGGCACGCAACCGATGGACATCCGCACGGGCGGCCGCTGCCGTGATCCATTTACTTTCGCCGTCGGCCATCGCCGTGCGGCCATCCAGGCTCATCGCCAGTTTGCAGCGCACCAACGGGCGGCCGTGTCGCATGCGCATGATGAAACCTGCATTCAGCGCTTCGGCTTGGGCTGCCATCAGTCCGACCTCGGTTTCCACACCCGCGGCGCGCAACTGCGCCAAACCGCTGCCTGCAACCTGCGGGTTCGGGTCCTGCATGGCCGCCACTACCCGCCTGACCCCAGCCTCGATCAGCGCATTGCTGCACGGCGGTGTTCGGCCGTGGTGAGAACACGGTTCGAGGGTCACGTAGGCGCTCGCGCCGCGCGCATCCCCCCCCGCATCCGCCAACGCGGCCACCTCCGCATGGGCGCCGCCGGCCCGCTCGTGCCAGCCTTGGCCCAAAATCGCGCCGTCGCGCACCAGCACGCAGCCGACCCTCGGATTAGGGTCCGTACTGTACAAGCCGCGCTCGGCGAGGCGCAGTGCCAGCGCCATGAATTCGTGGTCGGCAGCCGCGGTCATGGCGGTGCCGTCAACGCTCACTGCCGCCGGTCTCGCCCGGCAGCAAGGGCAACTGATGTTTTTTCAATTCCGCCGTCGGCGAGTTCTCGAGCCGCTCGATCTCTTCGCGAAACGCATTCACATCTTCGAAACTGCGATACACCGATGCGAAACGCACGTACGCCACTTGATCCAATTCCCGCAATTCATTCATTACCCGTTCGCCGATCATCCGTGAGCCGATTTCGCGTTCGCCCATGGTGTGCAGCGCATGTTTGACCCGGTTCAGCGCCGCCTCGATCTGCTCCGTACCGACAGGACGTTTTTCCAATGCCCGCAGAAAACCGGTGCGCAGCTTTTCCTCGCTGAAATCCTCACGCGTGCCGTCGGTTTTTATCACTCGCGGCATGCGCAATTCGGCAAACTCATAGGTCGTGAAGCGCTCACCACAGGACAAACATTCACGCCGCCGTCGAATCTGATCGCCGTCTCCGGCCAACCGGGAATCGACCACCTTGGTATCCTGGGCAGCACAAAACGGGCAACGCATGCATCAACCCCCGCCAGTACGGGATCGCAAGTGCCGATCCCGGTTCGCCGGTGAGCGAACGTGGGCGGTCATTGCGCGCCCGCCTGGTTTACACGCTCAGTGCTCATATACCGGGAATTTGCGGCACAACGCGAGTACCTGCTCTTTGACACGATCGATGGTTTCGGTGTTTTCGACATCATCGAGCACGTCGCAGATCCAACCCGCAAGCTCGCGCACCTGCGCCTCACCGCAACCGCGGGTGGTGATAGCCGGAGTGCCGATGCGAATGCCACTGGTGACGAACGGTGACTGCGGATCGTTGGGCACGGCGTTCTTGTTGACAGTGATATTGGCCGAACTCAGTGCGGCATCGGCGTCCTTACCGGTGATGCCTTTATCCACCAGGCTCACCAGAAACAAATGATTGTCGGTGCCTCCGGAAACCAGTTTGTAGCCTCGCTCCATCATCACCGAAGCCATTGCGTGCGCATTGGCGACCACCTGACGTTGGTACTCTCGAAATTCCGGCTGCAGCGCTTCCTTGAAGGCGACTGCTTTGGCGGCGATCACATGCATCAGCGGACCGCCCTGGGTTCCCGGGAATACCAGTGAGCTGAGCTTTTTTTCGATCTCGGGATTGGATTTGGCGAGAATGATGCCGCCACGCGGTCCACGCAGGGTCTTGTGAGTAGTCGATGTGGTGACGTCGGCGATTTGTACCGGGCTCGGGTAAACGCCAGCGGCCACCAGTCCGGCTACGTGCGCCATGTCGACCATCAAATAGGCGCCGACCGCGTCGGCGATGGCGCGAAATCGCTGCCAGTCCATCACCCGCGAATAGGCCGAAAAGCCGGCGATGATCATACGCGGGCGATGTTCACGCGCCAGGCGCTCGATTTCGTCATAATCGATATAGCCCTCGTCGTCGGTACCGTATTGCACCGCGTTAAAGATCTTGCCGGAAAAGTTCACTTTCGCGCCATGGGTGAGATGACCGCCGTGGGCGAGACTCATGCCGAGGATGGTATCGCCCGGTTTGAGCAACGCCAGCAGGACCGCCGCGTTGGCCTGGGAACCGGAATGGGGCTGAACGTTGGCGTAATCGGCATCGAACAGCGTTTTCAAGCGGTCGATGGCCAACTGCTCGGCAATATCGACGAACTCGCAGCCGCCGTAATAGCGCTTGCCGGGATAACCCTCGGCGTATTTGTTGGTGAGAACGGAGCCCTGAGCTTCCAAAACCATGGGGCTGGCGTAGTTTTCCGAGGCGATCAACTCGATGTGCTCTTCCTGGCGGACCCGCTCTCCGTCGATGGCCGCAGCCAACTCCTCATCGAATTCAGAAATCGTCATATTTTTCGGAAACATACCTACCTCTCTCATAACGACCCCAGAGGCCGGGCGCTGTCGGGCACGCATAGGGCGTGCTCTGCGCACCGGCTCCGTCCGCCGGTGAAAACAGGGGATTAAGGCCTGGAAAAGTCATAAATCATACCTGATCTGGCCCGTTCCTGCATGGCGCAGCGGGGCTACGCCGACACTATGGCGTCCCGGCTGCACGCTCGCAGCAACAGATACTTACGTGCGGGGCTGCGCGCGCAACGCGGGCTTGGGCGCAGCGCCCGGGGTCGGGAATCGCGAGGGGCGCTCTGCGGCCCCACCCCTGGCCGGAATTCTGCATTCGCCAGGCGAACATGGGGGGCGCGCGGGGATTGCGGGTCCGGGCTCGGCGAGGTTCAATCTTCGAGCATCGATTCGACCACCGCACACCAAGCGGTGGCGAGATTCTCGAGATCGTAACCGCCACCGCCCATGGCAAGCAGGCGCCCGTCACAATAACGAGCGGCCAACGCGCACATGCGTTGGGCTACATGGCGGTGCACGGTTGCGCTGTAACGCAAATGCGTCAACGGATCGCCTGCCAAGCAATCGGCGCCACACTGCAGCATAAGCAGTTGCGGGCGATGCTCGACCAGGAAATCTTCGATGCCGCCCCAGACGCGCATGAAATCCCGATCGCCCGACTCCGGTGGCATTGGCACATTGCGCTTGGTGCCCCTGGCGCGGCCGCGGCCGCTCTCTGCAGCACTGCCGCTGCCCGGGTAAAGGTAATCGCCGTCTTCGTGAATATCGGCGATGATCACCCCGGGGTTCTCTTCGAATCCGTAGTAGACTCCGTCGCCGTGATGGGCGTCGATGTCGACGTATCCGACCCGCTCCAAGCCGTAATCGCGAAACGCGGCTTCGATCGCAACGCCACAATCGTTGAACACGCAAAATCCCGCAGCTCCATCACGGCGGGCGTGATGGAGTCCGGCGATCGGTACGAACGCGCGCCGGCAACCATCGGCTTCAAACATGCGCTGCAGCGCGTCCAGCGTCGTGCCTACCACCGTAGCAGCAGCGGTATACATGCCCGGGAACGCGGGTGTGTCGCCGCAATCGAGAAAGCCCTTGCCGGCCGCGGATCGCAAACGAATCTCGGCAATGTGACGCAGGGTGTGGAAATACGCCAGGGTAATCGGCGCGGCCTGGGCGGGTTCGCATACGTTGACTCGAGCCAACAGCCCTTCTCTTTCCAGGCGCTCTTGAAATGCCCAATGACGCTGCGGACCGAAAGGATGCTGCGACCCGAAGTTGTAGGCCGCGAGCGCCGCACCCAGATACACCGAAACCCCGGATTGCGTGGGACCGCTCATGTGTTGCTCCAGGAGGTCGCCCGAACGGGTTAGAATTCGCGTGGACGTAGCGCAAGTATGACCGACCCTGTCTGGAACGTCGACCGCATGCGCTGCGCTCGGTCCATGTGTGGATTGCGCGCGATCGGAACGCGCCGGTACCCGCCATTGCGGGACCACGATCCGGACGCGCCAAGCTTTTTGCTTCCCGTCGAAAACGCTCGTTATACTAGGTCAAATCCACTCATCCTCCTTATCTAACAAAGCGATCCCGGTCCGATATGGCACAGTATATTTTCACCATGAATGGCGTGGGCAAGGTCGTGCCCCCGAAACGCGAAATCCTGCGCGACATTTCATTGTCTTTCTTCCCCGGCGCCAAAATCGGTGTATTGGGTCTGAACGGCTCCGGCAAGTCGACGCTGTTGCGCATCATGGCTGGCGTCGACACAAGACTATCTCGGCGAAGCCCGCCCCCAACCCGGCATCCATATCGGTTACCTGTCACAGGAACCGGACCTCGACCCTGCCAAGGATGTTCGCGGTAACGTCGAGGAGGCGGTGAAACACATCACGGACGCACTCGATCGGCTCAACGCGGTCTACACCGCCTATGCCGAGCCGGATGCGGATTTCGACGCCCTTGCCAAAGAACAAGCCGAGTTGGAGGCGCTGATTCAAGCCACCGATGGCCATAATCTGGACCGGCAATTGGAGATTGCCGCCGATGCCCTGCGCCTACCGCCGTGGGACGCGGATGTAACCACACTTTCCGGCGGCGAACGACGCCGTGTCGCCCTGTGCCGGTTGCTGCTGTCGAAACCGGACATGTTGCTGCTGGACGAACCCACCAACCATCTGGATGCCGAAAGCGTCGCCTGGTTGGAGAGGTTCCTGCACGACTTTTCCGGCACCGTGGTTGCCGTGACCCATGATCGCTACTTCCTCGACAATGTCGCCGGCTGGATTCTGGAGTTGGACCGCGGCCATGGCATTCCGTGGCAGGGCAATTATTCGTCCTGGTTGGAACAAAAGGAAAAGCGCCTCGAACAGGAGGAGAAGCGCGAGGTCGGGCGAGTCAAAGCCATGAAGGCGGAACTCGAATGGGTACGCAGCAACCCTAAAGGCCGGCACGCCAAGAGCAAGGCACGGTTGGCGCGTTTCGAAGAGTTGTCCCGCAGCGACTACCAGCAGCGCAACGAAACCAACGAGATCTTCATTCCGCCGGGCCCGCGGCTGGGCGATCTGGTCATTGAAGCCGATCACGTACGGAAGAGTTTCGGTGACCGTTTACTGATCGACGATCTCAGCTTCAAGCTGCCGCCCGGCGGTATCGTCGGCATCATCGGCCCCAACGGCGCCGGCAAGACCACTCTGTTCCGCATGCTCACCGGAACCGAACAACCCGACTCCGGGGCCCTGCGCATCGGCGAATCGGTGCAACTCGCCTACGTGGACCAGAGCCGCGACGACCTGGATGCAGGCAAAACCGTGTGGGAAGAAGTATCCGGCGGCCAGGACATCCTGCGCATCGGCAACTTCGAACTCAATTCCCGAGCCTACATCGGCCGTTTCAATTTTCGCGGCTCGGACCAGCAAAAGCGGGTCGGCGACCTGTCGGGTGGTGAGCGCAACCGTCTGCACATGGCTAAACTGTTGCAAAGCGGCGGCAACGTTTTGCTGCTCGACGAACCCACCAATGACCTGGACGTCGAGACCCTGCGCGCATTGGAAGAAGCTATTTTGGCATTTCCCGGCTGCGCCGTGGTAATTTCCCATGATCGATGGTTCCTCGACCGCATCGCCACCCACATCCTGGCGTTCGAGGGGGACAGTCACGTGGAATGGTTCGAAGGTAACTACGCTGATTATGAAGCGGATCGGAAGCGCCGCTACGGGGAAGCGGTGGATCAACCGCATCGAATCAAGTACAAGCCGCTGACCGCCTGAGTCAGCCGCGGCCCTTCAAGTCCTGACAGTCGTGGCCGCTATATTGAGTTGCATCTGTATTTTGTTTCGGCATCGCGCAAGCAGCTATTTGCAGCCAGGGATGACGTCGTGTGGTGAACTCAACCCCGACCGTAATGATCGTTGATGATGTCAGCATGATGGGCGAACTGCTTCGTACCATGCTGCGCCAAGCGCATTGCCAAGTCGTCGCCAGCGCGACCAACGGCGACGATGCCGTGCGATCCTACCACCGCTTCCGGCCCGACATCGTGTTGCTTGATATCAATATGCCGGGCAAGAACGGCATGGAAGTATTGCAGGAAATCATGGGGGACAACCCCGCCGCCTACGTCGTCATGGTCAGCGTCGACAGCAGCGTTGAACATGTCCGGCAGGCCGTGCAACTCGGCGCCAAGGGATTTGTCGTGAAACCAGTATCCGCAGGCAAGATTCAAGGGCTGGTGCGCAGCTTTCAGGCCCGGGCGCGACAACCGGCACCCTGAAGCTTACGACTTGCACCACGGGCGCGATCCCTGCTATATCTGCCGCCCTGCCCAAATCAGTGCCGATTTCGCTTCATGAATGAACAAGCCGAACTGCTGGCGCGCATCGCCGCGCAACTGGAAAACCTCAGCGACGCCGTACAGCGTCTGGTTCCTCCCGCTGCGGGTGAGACCGATTGGGAAGCATCCAGCGCTTTTCGTTGGCGCCGGCACGGCGGCGAAGGCTGGCTCGCGCCCGTCGCCCATCCGGCGGCCAGGCGGTTGCAGGACCTGCTCTGCGTCGACCGGCAGAAGCGCGAACTCGGACGCAATACCATGCAGTTCCTGCGCGGCCTCCCTGCCAATAACGCACTGCTCTGGGGTTCCCGCGGTACCGGCAAGTCGTCCTTGGTCAAAGCACTGTTGAGCGAACACGCTCACCAGGGCCTGCGTCTCATCGAAGTCGATCGCCAGGATCTGGTCGACCTGCCGCAGATCGTCGAATTGCTCTACTCACGTCCGGAACGATTCATGGTGTATTGCGACGACCTGTCGTTCGAGGCCAACGACCCGAGCTACAAAGCGCTCAAAGTCGTTCTCGACGGCTCCATCAGCGAAACCGCCGACAATGTCGTCATCTATGCGACGTCGAATCGTAGGCACCTGATGCCGGAAACGCTGCAGGAAAATCGCGATGCCCGCGCCGTGGATGGTGAGATTCATCCGGGCGAGGCAACGGAAGAGAAAATCGCCCTGTCCGACCGCTTCGGCCTTTGGCTGTCGTTCCATCCATTCCGCCAGGACGATTATCTGGCGATCGCCGCCTATTGGCTGACGCGCCTCGGTATTCAGACGGGTCAGGATGAAGACGCGGAATGGCGCCGAGCCGCGTTGCAATGGGCGTTGGCGCGGGGCTCGCGCAGCGGTCGTACGGCCTGGCATTTCGCCCGCGACTGGGCCGGGCGAACTTCTCTGGACGACGACCTTTCGCGCTGACCCGGGGCGCTCCGGGGCGCTGGCAGTTACCGTCAGCCCGCCGCCGAGCGCGCCGGGGAAAGTATCCGCCGCCGAACCCACCAATTCAGTCGCAGGGTCAGCAGCACTACCAGAATACTCCCGTAGACCAGCGGCTCGCGCACGTCCGCCTTGACCAGCCAGTAATAATGCACCACGCCGAGCGGGCCGATGATGTAGATCACGCGGTGCAGTTGTTTCCAACGCCTGCCGAGGCGACGCATCATGCCGCGGGTCGAGGTCAACGCCAGCGGTACCAACAAGACCCAGGCCGTAAAACCCACCGTGATATACGGCCGTTTGGCGATATCTTCGGCGAGAAAACCCCAATCCAATCCCAGGTCGAGGAATGCATAAACCGAGAAATGCAGCGTCGCATAGAAGAACGCAAACAGGCCCAGCATGCGTCGCGATTGCTGCAGTTCGTTCCAGCCGGTGAGTCGCCGCAATGGCGTCACCGCCAAGACGATCAGCAGGAACCGTAGCGTCCAGTCGCCGGTGCGGTGCAGTAAGGATTCGACCGGATTTGCACCAAGATCATGGAACGCGGCCTGCCAGACCAACATTCCCAGCGGCAGCAGGCACAAACCAAACACCGCGACTTTGTAATAGCGCCGTTTCACCTGCCCCATCGCTCAGAAATTTTTGCGCAGATCCATTCCGGCGTACAACTGGGCCACTTGCTCGGCATAGCCATTGAACATTTCGGTGCGCCGTTTGGGCGCGAACAACGAATCCTGGCCGATGCGCCGTTCCCGCGCCTGACTCCAGCGCGGATGGTCGACATGGGGATTGACGTTGGCGTAGAACCCATACTCGTTGGGCGCGATGACATGCCAGGTGTTCTCCGGCCGAGTCTCGGTGAGCCGGATTCGGACAATGGATTTGCCGCTCTTGAAGCCATACTTCCACGGCACCACCAAGCGCAACGGCGCACCATCCTGGTTCGGCAATTCGCGACCGTACAAACCGGTCGCCAGGATCGTCAACGGATGCATCGCTTCGTCGATGCGCAGGCCTTCGACATAGGGCCAAGGCAGGACACTGCGACGCTGTCCCGGCATCTGGGAGGGGTCCAGAAGGGTCGTGAACTCGACGAATTTGGCTTTCGAAGTGGGCTCGTAGCGTTTCAGTATCTCGGCCAACGGTACGCCCACCCAGGGAATCACCATCGACCAGGCTTCGACACAACGCAGACGATAGATACGCTGCTGCAAACCGACGCCTTTGAGCAAGTCGTCCAGCGCATATTTGCCGGGTCGATTGACTTCGCCGTCTACTGTCACCGTCCACGGTTCGGTCTTCAGCGATCCCGCATTGCGCGCGGGATCGTCCTTGCCGGTGCCGAACTCATAGAAATTGTTATAGGTCGTGATCTCCTCCCAGGTGTTGGGATCATCTTTGGTGCTGAGGGGGCTCTTGGCGATACCATGCAGCGCAGGTGGCAGCGTGCTCGCAATTGCAGCGCGAGGCGCCAACAGACCGGGGAGCAAGGCTGCGCCAGCGACGGCCGCCGAGGCCTGCAGAAAGTGCCGGCGCTGACCGATAGTGACGCTCGTCGGTAACGTCGGAGTCCTTCAATTCCCAGGATTTTTTGATTCGAATGAACATCTTCCCTCCCCAGCGGTGGCCCTGATTTAAAGACCGCCAGGCAGCAAAATAGTTCACTGAGTGGCCTGCAATGGCCCGCTCCCTGCTTCAGCCCACCCAGGCGCGAGCGTTACGGAACATCCGCATCCAGGGAGCCTCTTCTTGCCATTCGGGCGGATGCCAGGAGTGCTGCGCGGCGCGGAATACACGCTCCGGATGCGGCATCAAGATGGTGAAGCGTCCCTCGGCCGTGGTGAGGCCGGTAATCCCCAGCGGCGATCCATTCGGATTTTGAGGGTAGTGCTCCGTGGCAACGCCGTGGTTGTCCACAAAGCGCAGTGCGGCCAAACGATCCTCGATCAGGCTCTGCGGATCCCGGGCAAACTCCGCCCTTCCTTCTCCATGAGCCACCGCGATGGGCATGCGCGACCCCGCCATGTCGCGGAAAAACAGCGATGGCGAATCAAGCACTTCGACCATGGCGAACCGGGCTTCGAACTGCTCGGATTGATTGCGCACGAAATGGGGCCACGACTGCGCGCCGGGAATCAGTTCCCGCAGATTCGACATCATCTGGCAGCCGTTGCAGACGCCCAAAGCAAAACTGTCCGCGCGGCGGAAAAATGCCTCGAACTGCGCACGCGCGCGATCGTTGAACAGAATCGATTTGGCCCAACCCTCGCCGGCGCCGAGTACATCGCCATAGGAAAATCCGCCGCAGGCGACGGCCCCACTGAAACCGTCCAACTGCACCCGCCCAACAATGATGTCACTCATGTGCACGTCTACGGCGGCGAAGCCGGCACGATCGAACGCGGCAGCCATCTCCTGCTGACCGTTGACACCCTGCTCGCGCAACACCGCAACCCGCGGCCGCGCGCCGGTAGTGATATAAGGCGCCGCCGGGTCGTCCTGCATTTCAAAGGCCAGGGCGACGTGCAGCCCGGGATCGTTCTGATCCAGCAAACGGTCGTATTCCTGTTGCGCGCAATCCGGATTGTCGCGCAGCGACTGCATGCGGTAAGTGGTCTCCGACCAAACGCGGTGCAATTGCGCGCGCGACTCCGCACATAGCCGCCGTTTTTCAAAACTGAATTCGACCTGGTCCCGATCGTTGAGACTTCCGATCACATGGCAGTAACGGCCCAGACCGGCGTCATGGAATTGCTGCAGTACCGCGCCGGTGTCTGTGCGGCGCACCTGGACGATTGCGCCCAGTTCTTCCGTGAACATTGCCGCTAGCGGCTCGTCGCCAAGATCGTCCAACTGCACGCTGACACCGCAGTGTCCTGCAAATGCCATCTCGCACACAGTGGCAAACAAACCGCCATCGGAGCGGTCGTGATAGGCGAGCAGCAAACCGGCTGAATTCAAGTTCTGCACGGTTTTGAAGAAGCTCCGCAGCGCTCCGGCGTCGTCCACGTCCGGCGGGTGATGACCGACCTGCTTGTACACCTGCGCCAGCGCCGAGCCGGCCAAACGGTTGCGACCTTTGCCAAGATCCACCAACAGCAGATCGGTGTCGCCGCAATCGGTCCGCAACTGCGGCGTAAGTGTACGGCGTACGTCTTCGACCGGAGCGAACGCGGTTATCACCAACGATAGCGGCGCCGTCACCGATCGTTGTTCGCCTCCGGCCTGCCAGACGGTCTTCATGGACATGGAATCCTTGCCCACCGGAATGGCGATACCAAGCGCGGGACACAGTTCCATACCAACCGCATGCACGGCGTCGTACAAGCCGGCATCCTCACCCGGATGTCCCGCAGGCACCATCCAGTTGGCCGACAGCACCACGCGTTTGAGCTCGGGGATCGAAGCGGCTGCGAGATTGGTCAGCGCCTCTCCCACCGCCATGCGCGCCGAAGCGGCGTGGTGTACCAGCGCAATCGGTGTGCGCTCGCCGATGGCCATGGCTTCGCCGGTATAGCCGCGGTAATCGGTACAGGTCACGCCGACATCGGCCACGGGTACCTGCCATGGGCCGACCATCTGGTCGCGCGACACCAGCCCGGTCACGGTGCGATCACCAATGGTGATCAGGAACGTCTTGTCGGCCACTGTCGGCAACTGCAATATTCGTTCGGCAGCCTCGGCGATATCGATCCCTGCGGTTTCGAACTCCGGCTTATGGAATGGGTGGCGCTGCACCTCACGCAGCATCTTCGGCGGTTTGCCGAGCAGCACTTCCATGGGCATGTCGATGGGCGTGTTGTCGAAGTGACCGTCGCCCAGGACCAATTGCTGTTCGCCGGTCGCCTCGCCAATGAGCGCGTAAGGACAGCGCTCGCGCTCGCACAAGTTCTGAAATACCGCCATGCGCGCCGGATCGATGGCCATCACGTAGCGTTCCTGGGCCTCGTTGCACCAGATCTCCATGGGCGCCATGCTCTGGTCGTCGCTCGGGATGGTGCGCAATTCAAAATGGCCGCCACGTCCGGAATCGTTGACCAGTTCAGGCATGGCATTGGACAGGCCGCCGGCGCCGACGTCGTGAATGGAGACGATTGGATTTTCGCCGCCCAGTGCACAGCAACGGTCGATGACTTCCTGACAACGGCGCTGCATCTCCGGATTGCCGCGCTGCACGGAGGCGAAGTCCAGGTCCTCGGCGCTTTCACCGGTGGCCATGCTCGAAGCCGCGCCGCCGCCGAGACCGATCAGCATCGCCGGCCCGCCCAGCACCACCAGCTGCGCTCCAGGTTCGATGCGGCCTTTGCTGACCATGTCCGCACGCATGTTGCCGACGCCGCCGGCGAGCATGATCGGTTTGTGGTACCCGCGAATTTCCGTACCCGTGGGTCCAGGCACCCGCTCTTCGTAGGTACGGAAATAGCCGCAAATCGCCGGCCGCCCGAACTCGTTGTTGAATGCGGCCGCGCCCAACGGACCGTCGACCATGATCTGTAACGCCGAAACGATACGACCGGGCCTGCCGTGATCGGTCTCCCAGGGACGCTCGGCGCCGGGCAGACGCAGATTGGAAACCGAAAAGCCGCTCAAGCCTGCTTTCGGTTTGGAGCCGCGGCCGGTAGCGCCTTCATCGCGGATTTCGCCTCCGGAACCGGTTGCGGCGCCGGGAAACGGTGAAATTGCGGTCGGATGATTGTGGGTCTCCACTTTCATCAGGATCGGCAAGTGTTCGTCAACGTGGCGGTATTCGCCGCTTTCGCTGTCCGGCGCGAAACGACTGCCGGTGAAACCAGCAATTACCGCCGCATTGTCGCGATAGGCCGACAGCACATCCTCGTTGGTGCGGGCGTGGGTATTGCGGATCATCGTGAACAGCGAGCGTTCCATGGACCGGCCGTCGATGACCCAGTCGGCATTGAAGATTTTGTGGCGGCAGTGCTCGGAATTGGCCTGGGCAAACATCATCAATTCGACGTCGGTGGGATTGCGCCGCAAAGCGAGGAAATTCTCCACCAGATAGTCGATTTCGTCGTCCGCCAGCGCCAGGCCCCAGTCGCGGTTGGCCCGTTCGAGGGCGGCACGCCCTTCGCCGAGAATGTCGACCGTGCGCACCGGACGGGGCGCCCCATGACGGAACAAGGCATCGGCGTCGCCGAAGCTCCGCAACACCGTTTCCGTCATACGGTCATATAGCAACGGCAATGCCCGCTTCAGCGCATCGCCCTGCAGCGGGCCGCCAGCGCCGTGCAGGTGGTAGGCAACACCGCGCTCGATTCGCGAAACATCGCTCAGTCCGCAATTGTGGGCGATGTCGGTGGCTTTACTGGACCACGGCGATATGGTGCCCAGGCGCGGCACGACAACAATCAATGTCCCCGGTTCGCCCGGCTGCCGGCCGTGGTGGGGGCCGTACTGCAAAATGCGATCGAGAATGCCGCGCTGCTGGTGGTTCAGGGTGCGTTCGGTGTCGACGAAGTGCACGAATTCGGCATACACGTCGGCGACTTCAACGCCCTGCTGGCGCAGTGCCGCGCACAGCTTTTCGACTCGAAACGAAGAAAGGGCGGGACCACCGCGCAATCGCAGCATGGAACATCCTCGGATGGGAGGCGATCTGGGAAGGGTGTAATGATAAAGGATGCGCCGGCACCGGGCTACCGGCTGACGGGAAATGGCGGTTGTGCCGGTGGCCGGCCGAAGTCCGGGCGCCTGCGTTGGGAAATCGCCGACGGCGCCCAGGACTGACAGGGAGCGGGCCGACGGCGTGCTAGTGCAACGCCGTCGGTGCCCGGATCAGACTTTGAAACGACCCACCAGCGTATCGAGGCGGGAAGACAGTTCGGAAAGCTCCTGCAGATGCGCGGCGACCTGCCCGGTGCGGGTCGCATTTTCGCTTTCCATCGCCGAGATGGATTCGATATTGCCTGCCACTTCGTCAGTGGCTACGGATTGTTCCTTGGCCGCAGTGGCAATATGACCGGCCTTGCCGCTCATGAGTTTGATACCGTCGCCCATGGTGGTGATCGCCTGGGCGGTCTCGTTGACGCTCTCCAACATACTGCCGGTCGCTTCAGACACTTTGTCCATGACCAAGGCAAGGTTTTCGTTGGACTGCAGATTGTCGGAAATCAACGACGTGATCTGGGACGTCGAGTCCTGGGTCTTCATGGCCAACTGCCGGACTTCCTCTGCGACTACGGCGAAGCCGCGACCGGAGTCGCCGGCGCGGGCGGCTTCGATGGCGGCGTTCAGGGCCAGAAGATTGGTCTGATTGGCGATATCGTTGATGATGCTCACCATATCCAGCATGCCCTTGCTCTTTTCGGACAAGTCCTCGACATCACGGCGCAGATGATCCACCTGCCCGCCCATGTCTTTGGCCTTCGCAGACATCTGCTGAACACGCCGCGATCCGTCTTCCGAAACCTGTTGCACGCGCTCGGCCTCATCGGCGGTCTCGGCGGCACTGCGCGCGATTTCAGCACCCGTGGTCGACATCTGTTCTGTGGCGGCGGCAGTGCTGCGGGCCCGGTCGGCGCCCTGGGCGATGTTCGAAGTCACGGCTTCGGTTTCGCGACTCGCCTCGCCGGAGCGGCCATGTACCGCATTGGAGACTTCGGCGATGTCACGGATCATCGCTTGCATACTGTCCATCATGTTGTCGAAGTAGCGGGACGCCTGTCCCAACTCATCTTCCGAATCCAGGCCCGCGCGCTGAGTGAGGTCGCCCTCGCCCTCGGAAATGTCGCGCAGCAGATCGCGTAGCCGTTGCGCCGGCTTGACGATGAACATCCCGGCACCAACCAGCACCAGCGTTCCGATGAGCAACCCGATTACCAGCAACACAAGCTGGGTCACCAGGCTCGAGTTCATCGTATCGGTGAGTTCACCGCCGGTTGTCGCGGCGCGATCGCCCAGTGATTTCACCAAAGTCGTCAATCTGTCTTCTATTCCGCTCAACAGCGGTCCAATTTCGCTGCGTACCAGATAGGCATCGGTGCGCCAGCGTTCGCTGCTGTGAATTTCAAACACTTTCTTGAAGTTGGCAAAAAAGCTATCGCGCAGACCCGCGAACTGTTCGAGCGAATCGGCTTGATCGAAGGTCAGCGCATCGCCGCGGTCCTGCAACTTCTTCAATAACCGGTCCGTTTCGCCCTTGTAGAGATCGACTTCATCCAGCGACGATTTGCCGCGAAATGCAAGGTACGCCCGCACGCCGTTCATAACGTTGGCCCAGGCGTAGCGCAGGTCGTTGATGTCGGTGAGGATGCCTTTGCGTTCAGCATTGGCTTCTTCCATGGCCTCGGACTGCAGCATGCTGGAAAGATTCTGCAGCATCTGTTGGCTGAGCGGATTCAACATCTGGCCGCTCAATGCAATCGCCGGAATGTTCTTGGCGTCGTTCTCGGTGAGTTCGAACAAACGCTCGTGATAAGAAGCGAACTTGGCAACGTCCTGGTCGATCCTGTTGAGGAGTTTGAGGTTGGCTTCGTTTTCCGCGATGAGTCTTGTCTCTTTGAGCGCCGCAAGAGTCGTCTGCGCCGATTTCAGCGCTGCCAGGTAAGACTGCTTATGGGTGTCGTCGCGGCTGAGCAAATAAAAGCCCAATGCGCCGGCGCTACGCTCCAGTTGCGCCATGAGTTGCATAGAGCGCACTACCGTGGGCTGAATTTCGTCCACGACTGTTCCGACTTTGCGGTCGACGCCCGACAAACTGACGTAGGAAAGTCCTACCAGCGTCGCCATCAATGCAACCAGCAGACCGAGGGATCCCCATACCTTATGTCGGATCGAGAGATTCGAAATCAGTTTCTTCATTGGCTTCATCCGTATTTTCGTTCGCTTCCCGGCACCCTTCTGCAAGCACGCGGAAGATCAAACGGGGCAAGCCGCTAACGCGGCCGTTGCTCAGGCAAAGCGACGGGATCACGGAAAACTTGAGAGTTCCGCGGTGGAGGAAGCGAAGAAAAGTATCGCTGTATCAGTTAATTATAATATTGAGCCAGAATCAGCTCAGATGGCGCCAATCCAGGCCTTCATCCTGGTCGGCAATGGCGACCCAACTTGAACTGCAACCAAGTGCTTCAGCCAATGCGGTGGCAGCCCGTTCGGGCGTGTTGTTTTCCTGGCTGAGATGGGCCGCCACCAGATGCTGTAAGCGCGAAGCATCGATGCGCGTCAGCAACCCGGCGGCCTGGGTGTTGCTCAAATGTCCCATACGGCCAGCGACGCGCCGCTTCAATTGCGGTGAATAGCGGCCTGCGGCAAGCATGCCGGCATCGTGGTTGCACTCCAACAACAAGCCATCAACCCCGGACAGACAGGCTTCGATGTGGGGCGTACTGGCACCGGTGTCGGTCAACAACCCCAGGCGGCGACTGCCGTCGCTGAACACGAACTGCGCCGGTTCCCGGGCGTCGTGGGGTACTGGGAAAGGCTGGATCTCCAGATCGGCAATGACGAACGATTCATGGGCACTGAACACCCCGACGCTCGCACACCCCTTGCAGCGCCCGCTGGCGCGGGTGCCGGGTGTCATCCATACGGTCAGGTCATACTTGCGCGCCAACCGAGCAACGCCGCCAATATGGTCACCGTGCTCGTGGGTAACCAGAACCGCGTTCAGTTCGGCGGGGTCGCAGCCCAGATTAGCCAACCGCCGTTCCGCTTCGGCGACGGTAAACCCGCAGTCCACCAGGACGCGGGTTTGGCCCGCCTCCACCAGCAGGCCGTTGCCGCGGCTGCCGCTGCCAAGGTAGGCGAAACGCAGTCCCACCGTCAGCGGCCGGCGTTACTTCAGTTGCTCGTAGAGCAGGTTCAGGATCCGTTGCGCGGTATCCGACTGATCCGGTTTACCGTCCTTGTCACGCACCAGGATGCGGGTATTGGAACCCTCGCTCTTGACGGCGACCTGGTACAGCGACTCGGGCTTTTTGTTGCTGCGCCAGAACGCAAGCTTGGACAGGAAGCCCTTCTTCTCCGCGCCCTGGCTCGGGTCTTCGTACCGGACGTAGTACAAGCCTTCGGCGCGATCACGGTCCTGGACAGTGAAGCCGACCCGGTCCAGCGCCAGACCCGTATAGCGCCAGGCGCGTGAGAACGGCTCGTCCAGTTCCACCGCAGGCTGGCCGTCAGCGGTTTTGGTCATGTGCGCCTGAGGTTTGCTGGGGTCCTTGCGCTCAGCGACGACGCGCTGCGCGCGCTGCTTGTCGATACCGAGGCTGACCATGAGCCGTTTGAGCATTTCCGCTTCCAATTCCGGATCCCGCGGCCGCGGTTTCCAGACCGAATTCTCGGTTTGCGGATACTCGCCCTGCACCACTTCCTCGACACCGGCATGGGTGAGGTAGATCTCGGTGGTGCCCGGCTTCTGGCCGTCTTCCAAGCGCACGCGAAACCTGTCCCGGGTAGCGGCCGAGTAGAAACTGTCGAATACCTTGCCGATGACCGAGCGGATCGGACCCTGCGGAATATCGGCCCGGTTCTCGGCCCAGTTGGTTTCCATGATGCCGATGGTCGGATTATCGATCTTCAGCAGGAACCCGTTTTCGAGCCAGAATTCGCGCACCTTGGGCCACACTTGAGCAGGATTGCCCTGTACCACCAGCCAGAAGCGGTCGCCATCGTGCTCCAGACGCACGTTGTCCTGCTCGGGCAGCACGCGACTGCCGGCGACTTGGCCGACGTTTTGGCGCTCGCCGCTATAAGCGGAATAGGTTGCAGTCCCGGAGGGCGAAATATCCGGCACCGCCATGGCGTCGTCATGCCCAGGCTTGGTGAGATCCGGCGGCACTTCCAAAGTATTGCCGGTTCGGGCTTTCTTATAATCGACGCGCTTGTCCGGCAGAATGCTGTCGAAGCTGCAGGCCGACAGGGTCAGCGCCAATGCGCATAGGGCCCAGGTCAAATTACGAAGGGCGAAGGATGACATTTCGATCCTCTGGTCAAAGGGTTTCGACACCGGCTTGGGTCAGTGCCTGACGAATCGCGTCGTGGTAACGCGCGGAAAGCACGGTGAGTGGCAGACGGATCCCTTGCGGAATCAGCCCCATGGCATAAAGCGCCCATTTCACGGGTATGGGGTTCGCCTCCAGGAACAAATCCTTGTGCAACGCCATTAGGCGCTCGTTGATCGCGCGCGCCTCCTGTTCACGCCCGGCGAGGGCGGCAGCGCACAGTTCGTGCATCTGCAACGGTGCGACATTGCTGGTGACAGAGATGACACCTTTGCCGCCAGCGAGCAAGAAATCGAGCCCGGTCGCGTCGTCACCACTGTATAGATCGATGCGGTCGCCGCACCGACTGACCAGTTCGCGCGCCCGCTCGATGTTGCCGGTCGCTTCTTTGAGGCCGACAATGTTGGCGATACTCGACAGGCGCTCCACCGTCTCGGGCAACATGTCGCACGCGGTACGCCCGGGCACGTTGTACAGAATCTGCGGAATCGGCACCGCCTCGGCGATGGCCTTATGGTGCAGGTAAAGGCCTTCCTGGGTCGGCTTGTTGTAGTACGGGCGTCACCAGCAGGCAGGCGTCGGCTCCGGCCTGCATGGCGCAGCGGGTCAGACTCGATCGCTTCGCGGGTGGAATTGGCGCCGGTACCGGCGATCACCGGCACGCGCCCGCGCACCCGATCGACGGTACGGCGGATGATGTCGCAATGTTCCCGCTCGTCGACGGTCGCCGATTCGCCGGTCGTTCCCACCGCCACGATGGCATCGGTTCGGTTTTCGATATGGAATTCGATCAGGCGGTCCAGGGCCTCATAGTCCAGTTCCCCGCCGTCGTGCATCGGGGTTACCAGGGCCACCATACTGCCGTGAAACATCATGCTTCTCCGGGGAAAATTAGCCAAGAATGGTACTTGCGCAGGGCCCCCATGACAAGCGCCGGGGCCGGCGTATAAGCCGCGCCTATGCACGCATCGACAGATTCAGATTCGCGGACTGCAACAGAGGCGTTAAATTGGGTTATCTGTCAGAATCTGCCAATGGGGACCGCCATGAGCCAGGATTCGGAACCTACCCGCGAAATACGCATCAGTCCGATCATTCCCGGCGAGTCCGTGCTGGTATCCACTGCCCGCGGCATGCGCCCGCGCAAGGCGGAAGAACTGGCACCCCGGGATACCCGGGCGCACGTGGAGACCTGTCCGTTCTGCCGCGGCAACGAAGCCAAAACGCCGCCGACCATCGCCAGCTATCCCGATTCCGGCGAATGGGACATCCGCATTGTGGAAAACCTGTACCCGGTGCTCGGCGACGATCGTCAGCAGCCCGGCCTGGTCCTGGGTCTGCAGCAGGCGATCGACGGTTACGGCCGCCACGAAGTCATTGTCGATCACAGCAACCACGGCATCGCGTTACACGAAATGAGCCAGGAACATCTGGCCGCATTACTGCGCACCTACCGCGACCGGATGGAGCAACTGTACACGCGGGACGCGCGCCTTAAATATGTTCTGGCATTCAAGAATTTCGGTCCGGCCGCCGGCGCCAGCATCCCCCATACACACAGCCAGATCATCGCCATGCCGGTGGTGCCCGAAAATGTCTACCTCGAAGTCGAACACAGCCGCGCCCACTACGCCAAGCATCACGACTGCATCTTCTGCTCCCTGATCGACGAAGCACTGACCTTCGAAGCGACGATCTACGATCGCAAATCCGGCCAAATCCGGCGCAAGATCAATGTCGGCCAGTATGTGGTGGAAAGAGGCGAACGGTTCATCGCCATCAAGCCGTTCGCAAGCCGCTTCGAGTGGGAGATCCACATCCTGCCCCTCCACCATCAAGCCGACTACCTGGACGCGGGCGACGACGATCTCGCCGACTTTGCCCGCGTGTTGCAGCGGACCATGGCGCGCTTGGACACGGTCATAGGCGGTGCGCAGTACAACTTCTTCCTGCACTCCCTGCCCCATGGCGACGAGTTTGCCGACTGCGGGCCATCCTACCACTGGCATCTGGAAATCTGCCCGCGCACCAGCATCCCTACGGGCTTCGAACTGGGCTCCGGGCTCGCCGTCAACACCATCAGCCCCGAAGACGCTGCGGCCCAATTACGGGCAGTCGATCTTTGATCGCGACCAGCGTTGCGGGCCTGTGTCTGTGGTAGCATACCGGGCAAAGAGCGCCCGGAACCACGTATGAGCAATCATTTGATTATTACCGCCCTTGGCAGCGATAAGCCCGGCATCGTGAACGACCTTTCCCAGGCCATCATGGAGTCGGGCTGCAATATAGAAGACAGCCGCATGGCAGTGCTGGGTGGCGAATTCGCAGTCATCGTCATGGTGTCTGGAAATTGGAGCACGGTGGCGAAACTCGAGTCCATGGTGCCCGGGCTGGAGAGGCGTTTGGACATGTCCATCAACGCCCGTCGCACCCATCAGCGTCAGGTTGGGCGCAATCTTCTGCCCTATGCGGCCGACGTCGTGGCGATGGACCATCCGGGCATCGTCTACCACCTGGCGAATTTCTTTTCCGGACGCAACATCAACATCGAGCAGCTCAATACCGCCAGCTATCGCGCTGCGCACACCGGCACACCCATGTTCTCCGTGCACATCGAAATCGGCATCCCCTCCGACGTGCACATCGCCGAATTGCGCGAACAGTTCCTGGATTTCTGTGACCAACTCAACTTGGATGCGGTCATCGAGCCAATCAAAGGCTGAGCATATCGGCGCCAGACTTCCCCCGTTCAGCACCGACGTTTCGAGGAGCAATATGGCAAAGGTCGAGATAGGCAAGAAGGTCCCCGACTTCGAACTTCCTGCAACGGGCGACAAGTCCATCAAGCTTTCCGAATACAAAGGCAAGAATGTCGTACTGTACTTCTATCCTAAAGACAGCACCCCAGGCTGCACCCGCGAAGGACAAGCATTTCGCGACAACCAGGCGAAGTTCAAGCGCCGCAATACGGTCATATTCGGAGTCTCCCGCGACAGCGTCGGTTCCCATGAGCGATTCAAGGAAAAACAAGAATTCAACTTCGACCTGATCTCCGACCCTGAAGAGGAGTTATGCACCCTGTTCGACGTCATCAAGATGAAGAACATGTACGGCAAGCAAGTCCGCGGTATCGAGCGCAGCACGTTTCTGATCGACGCCGCCGGCAAACTGCGGCGCGAGTGGCGTCGCGTCAAAGTCGACGGACACGTGGATGAAGTGCTCGAGGCACTGAAAGCACTTTGACGAAATCACGGCCACGACGGGGCCATTTTCAGCCGGTGCCGCCTCGGCCGCAATCCCGGCCGCTCCGCATCTAAGGCGCTACCCCCGCAGTCTTCCACCCACCTTGAGCGAAATAGACATGGTCAAAAAAGAGATCAGCGGCAAACGGCTCTTGGTCCTCGACACCAATGTTCTGATGCACGATCCCACGGCGATTTTCCGCTTCGAGGAACACGACGTGTTCCTGCCCATGGTGGTACTCGAAGAACTGGACCGCGGCAAAAAGGGCGTATCGGAAGTCGCACGCAATGTGCGTCAGGCGAGCCGCTTCATCGATGAACTGATGAACCGCAACAGCTCCAGCGAAATCGACCAAGGACTGCCGTTGGCGACACCGCGTCAGAGCGACAATGCCGACAACGCCCGTCCTGCGGGGCGGCTGTTTTTCGAGACCCGTGCTTTGTCGGCGCCCCTGCCGCAAGGCATGCCCGGCAATCTTCCCGACAACAACCTGCTGGCAACGGTCATGGGCCTGCAGCAACAGCGCCCGGACGTGGCGGTCACGCTGGTGTCCAAAGACATAAATCTGCGCATCAAAGCAGCGGTCCTCGGGATCCACAGCGAAGACTACTACAACGACCAGGTTCTTGATGACGTCGATCTACTCTATACCGGCGCCGAACTGCTTCCCGCGGATTTTTGGGAGAGCCATAGCAAAGACATGGATTCCTGGAAAGAGGAAGGGCGTACCTTCTATCGCGTACAAGGACCGCTGGTGGCTCATTGGTATGCGAACCAGTTTTTGTACAGCGACCAAGACGGTTTCAGTGCCCGCGTACAAAAAGTCGAAGACGGCCAGGCGTTGATCGAACTGAACGAGGACTACAGCCAGGCACGGCACACCGTCTGGGGCGTGCAGGCACGCAACCGTGAACAGAATTTCGCCCTGAACCTGCTCATGAATCCCGACATCGACTTCGTCAGCCTGCTCGGACAAGCCGGCACCGGCAAAACCCTGTTGACCCTCGCTGCAGGATTGGCGCAAACCCTGGAGGAAACACGCTACCAGGAGATCATCATGACCCGGGTCACGGTACCTTTGGGAGAAGATATCGGTTTTCTACCGGGCACCGAAGAAGAAAAGATGACGCCGTGGATGGGCGCGCTGATGGACAACCTGGAGGTATTGACCCACTCGGATGCCGGCGGCAGTTGGGGACGCGCCGCAACTGCCGACCTGCTGCACAACCGGATCAAGATCCGGTCGTTGAATTTCATGCGCGGCCGAACCTTCCTCAACAAGTACATCATTCTCGATGAGGCCCAGAACCTGACTGCCAAGCAAATGAAGGCGTTGATCACCCGCGCCGGCCCAGGCACCAAGATCGTATGCCTTGGCAACGTCGCGCAAATCGATACGCCTTATCTCACCGAAACCAGTTCCGGCCTGACTTACGTCGTCGACCGGTTCAAGGGCTGGCCACACAGCGGCCACATCACCCTGCTGCGCGGTGAACGCTCGCGCCTTGCCGACTATGCCTCGGAGCAGCTCTGACGAGGCAGCGGTCTCGGGATCAGACCGTGGATTGGTTGCCGTAGGTCGGCGGCCGGCGCGGCCAAGCGCGAAGCACGGCCTGCACCAGGGTACCAAGAGGTATCGCGAAGAAAACGCCCCAGAATCCCCACACGCCGCCAAACACCAGGATGGCCGTGATAATCGCAATCGGGTGCAGATTCACCACTTCCGAGAACAGCAACGGCACCAACACGTTGCCGTCCAGCGCCTGAATGATGCCGTATGCCAGCATGAGCCAGGCAAAATCCGCGCTCCAGCCCCATTGGAAATATGCGATCACCGCGACCGGCAACGTCACCACCGCCGCGCCGATGTACGGCACGATCACCGACAGCCCCACCAACGCCGCCAGCAGCATCGCAAACTGCAGACCCATGGCGACGAAGGTGATGTAGGACACCACGCCGACGATCAGGATCTCCATGATCTTGCCGCGCACGTAGTTGCCGATCTGGCGATCGACTTCATGCCATACCTGACTGGTCAAACCCATAGCGCTGGGGTAATAGCCGCGGACCCAATTGAGAATCTTGTGCTTGTCCTTGAGAAAGAAGAACACCAGCAAGCGGCAGCAACACCAGGTACACGATGAGCGCGATCAGGCTGACCACGGAGTTCAACGACATGGACAGAACGTATTGGCCTACCGCGCCGAGTTCGCTGCGCAAGGCACCCATCAATTCGATGATCTGTTCCCGCGAAATAAAGTTCGGATACTGCTCGGGAAGTCTCAGCAGCAACGTCTGGCCGCGGGATATCATGCCCGGCAGCTGCTGTACCAACTGCGAAATCTGCTGCGACAACAGCGGCATGAGCCCGAACAACACGAAAACCAAAACGAACAGAAACAACAGGAACACGACGATGACGGAGAACAACCGCGGCAAGCCGGTACGCTCCATGCGTTTGACCGGCCATTCCAACATATAAGCAATGATGATCGCAGCCAAAACCGGCGCCAGCATCTCGCCGAAAACCAGAACGACGGCAAAACCGATCACCAGAAAAACGGCTAAAATAACGACTTGCGGATCGGAAAAATGCCGGCGGAACCAATCGGCAATCATGTTCATTCGGGCTGCTCGTCCTTGCCGATGAGCTTTCGGTAACGGCGCTCGAACACCGCTTCCAGTTCGTCGATCACGGTCTCCGCTTCCTTGCCTTGCATGATGTGCTCGGCCATCAATGCCGAGGTCTGATGCAGCACCTCACGTTTGTCCAACATGTGATAGCTGCGCGATAAGCGTTTGATGGCCGCAACCACCGATTCCTCCGCCGGCCGCGGAATCGGCTCCGGCTCGCGGTATGCTCGTTGGCGTCGCCGGACGCAGCGGCGCGCGTGCACGCAGGAACTCGGCGAACGCCAGCAAAGTCTGCTGGTCCTGCGCATCGAGGGCAGCGAAAAGAGTTGCGAGTTTGTCTTCGTCCGCCATTTTAACTCCGCTTCAGCGTCGCCGCTGAAGCGTTAACGGTTTTACTAAGGGTAGCAAGCGCCGGGACGCCGGAACAGACGGTGGCGCGCGACGCTCTACGCCGTCGACGCCAAACCGCTCACCACCTGATGCTCCTTGCAATAGCTGCGGGCGAACACCAGAAGTTCGTCCATTGCACGATGGCGAAATTTTTGTTTTTGGTGCACGAACGAAAACGGCCGCTCCAGGGGCGGATCCAGGTTCACCGCCACCAAACTCCCTAACCGCAGCTCTTTCAGGATGGTTGCCCGCGAGGTGATCGAAATACCCATACCGGCCTCGACAGCACCTTTGATCGCCTCCGGACTGCCGAGCTCGATGCAGATCTGCAACTCCGCGCTGGGCACTCCGCCGCGATGCATGTATTCAGAAATGACCTCGCGGGTACCCGAGCCTTCCTCGCGGCAAATGAACGGATAATCCACCAGCGCATTGATCGGCACGCTTTGTTGTTTCGCCAACGCGTGGGTTGGCGGCACGATCACCACGAGTTGGTCCATCCGGCAGACTTCCACCACCAGATTCTTGTTCGCGACCGGCGCTTCGACGACACCGAGATCGATATCGTTGTTTTCGACCATGGCGACCACGCCATCGGTATTGGAAACCTTGAGGTGTACCGTTACGTCGGGATATTTGGATTTGAAGTCACCCAACAACGCGGGAAGCATGTATTCGGAGATGGTGGTACTCGCGCCGATGATCAGCGCGCCGCTGATTTCGCCGGTGACTTTGCGTACCGCATCCTCCATTTCCGCGTACAGCTCGAAAATCTGATCGGCGTAACGGAATACCTCCCGGCCAGCGTCGGTGAGACTGATGCGGTTATGGGTGCGGTCGAACAAGCGCGTATTGAAATGCTCTTCCAACTGTCGGACCTGAAAGGTCACGGCCGGCTGAGTCATGTGCAAAGTCTCAGCCGCTTTGGTAAAACTCAGCAGCCGAGCGACAGTGTGGAAAACCTGGAGTCTGCGGTCGGCCATATGCGCCTCGCATCGGCGATGGATTATGGATAACCTGAAATTATAGCAGTGTCCAGGCATAAAATAAACTTATAGTGGTGTTCGCCCCGCGGTTTCGGCTACTCGCCTTGGCGGACCTGCTCGATCCGGTTGCGCATGAAAGCGTAATACAGCACCGGGATGACCAGCAGCGTCAGCACCGTGGACACCAGAATGCCGAATATCAACGCAATCGCCAGACCGCTGAAAATCGGGTCGTCGAGAATGAACAGCGCCCCGAGCATGGCCGCCAAACCCGTCAGCACGATGGGTTTGGCGCGCACCGCACCGGAACGGATGACGGCCTCCTCGAAGTCCATACCGCGGCGGACCTCTTCATTGATGAAATCCACCAGCAGGATCGAGTTGCGGACGATGATCCCCGCCAAGGCGATCATGCCGATCATCGACGTCGCGGTGAATTTCGCCCCCAGCAGCGCGTGACCGGGCATCACACCGATGACGGTCAATGGAATCGGCGCCATGATGATCAACGGCACCAAATAGGAACGGAACTGGGCCACGACCAGCAAATAGATCAGAATCAGCCCGACCGAATACGCAATACCCATATCACGAAAGGTTTCATAGGTAATCTGCCACTCGCCATCCCACTTCAGGCTGTATTGATAGGGATTGTCGGGCGGATTGATCAAGTACTGTTGCAACGCGGCACCTCCCTCCGCGGTGGAATCGGACAGCGCCGCGTAGATTTCGAACATGCCGTAAAGCGGGCTGTCCAGTTTGCCGGCCATGTCGCCGGTCACGAACACCACCGGCAGCAGATCCTTGTGATAAATGCTGTGCTCGCGACGGCTGTCGATCACTTCCGCGATCTCGGACATGGGCACCAATGTGCCGCTGCGGGAACGCACTTTGATCGCCAGTACTGACGCGAGCCGTGCCTTGTCGGCCACGGGCAGTTCGAGACGGATCGGAACCGGATACTTCACCTGCTCCGCATGCAGATAACTGACGTCCTCTCCCCCCAATGCCGTCGCCAGCGCGGCGCTCACTTCCTGCTGGCTGACACCCAGAGTGGCCGCCTTTTGCCGGTCCACTGCAACCACCAGGCGTGGACTTTGGGTCTCGACTGAATCGTCGATGTCGATAATGTCAGCCGTCCGCTCAAACACCGAACGCACCTGTTTCGCGACGCGGATCTGGCCGTCATAGTCCAAGCCATAGATTTCGGCCACCAGCGGCGACATCACCGGCGGACCGGGTGGCACCTCAACGACCTTGACATTGGCATTGAAGCGCGCACCGATTTTCTGCAGGGGTTCGCGCACGCCCAATGCGATTTCGTGGCTTTGCTCGTGCCGGTGGACCTTTGCCGATCAGATTCACCTGGATGTCACCGACGTTGGCGCCCGCGCGCAGATAGTACTGTCGCACGAGGCCGTTGAAATTGATCGGCGAAGCGGTGCCGGCGTATACCTGATAGTCGGTCACCTGGGGAACGGTCGCCAGGTATTGGCCCAACTCACCGAGCACCCGCGCCGTCTGTTCCAGGCTGGTGCCCTCCGGCATGTCTACGACTACCTGAAACTCGGACTTGTTGTCGAACGGCAACATCTTCATCACGACCAGCTTCGCGACCGCCAGCCCCACTGATGCGACAATCAGCGCAATGATCACGACACCCAACAGCCGGCGCTTCCCCGCCCCGTCACGGCCGCGAAGAAACGGACCGACCAAGCGCTGAAACCAGCGGTACATGCGGTCCGACGGGCCGTCGTGATGTCCCTGTGACTGCCGCGCGCGCCGCGATAGAACCTTGAACGTCAACCAAGGCGTGACCACGATCGCGACAGCCAACGAGATCAGCATGCCGATACTGGCGTTGATGGGAATCGGGCTCATGTACGGGCCCATCAGCCCGGTAACGAAGGCCATTGGCAGCAGCGCCGCGATCACCGTGAAGGTCGCCAAGATGGTGGGTCCCCCCACTTCATCCACGGCCATGGGAATCGCTTCCGACAAGCTACGACCGCCCATCTGAATGTGCCGGTGAATGTTCTCCACCACCACGATGGCATCGTCCACCAAAATACCGATGGAGAAGATCAGCGCGAACAGGGAAACTCGGTTGAGTGTGAACCCCCAAGCCCACGACGCGAACAAAGTAATCGCAAGCGTGATGACCACCGCCGTGCCGACTATGATCGCTTCGCGCCATCCCAGCGCCAAGAGCACCAACAAAACGACGAACGAGGTAGCAAAAATCAGTTTACCGATCAGGGTCTGCGCTTTTTGGTTGGCAGTCTTGCCATAATTGCGCGTAACCGTTGCGTGCACGCCGTCGGGCACGAATGTCCCCTTCAGCTGCTGGAAGCGTTCAATCACCTGATCCGCGATCTGCACCGCGTTGGTGCCGGGCTTCTTGGCCACGGCGACTGTCACCGCGGGATGTTCACCGCGCAACTGTTGCGGCAGATCGCTCCCCGGGCCGGTGCCAAACCATGCATAATGCTGCGGTTGGTCAGGTTGCTCCTTTACCTCGGCGACATCACGCAGATACACCGGTGCACCGTCGTGCATGCCGACTACCAGCGCGCCGATGTCGCGCACATCGCTCAAGAACGACCCAGCCTGGACCGGCGTTTCGTGGTTGTCCGCCACCAGGGCACCGGCGTCGGTGGAGGCATTGGCGGCCCGCAACGCAGTCCTCAGATCATCGAGCGCGATGTTGTATCCGGCCATGCGCTGGGCATCGAACAGCACGTGGGCGACGCGCTTTGGTCCTCCGATGGTGTAGATATCCCGGGTACCAGGTACCCGCTTGAGTTCCGCCTCGATGGCGTGAGCGACTTTCTGCAGCTCGAAGGCGCCATACCGAGGCTGGTCCGACCATAATGTGAGCGCCACAATGGGCACGTCGTCGATGCCCATGGGCTTGATGATTGGCTGGCCAACGCCAAGCCCGGATGGCAACCAGTCCTGATTGGAGTAGATGGCGTTGTATAACCGTAATATCGCCTGGTCGCGGTTTTCGCCCACCTTGAACTGCACGGTCAGCACCGACATGCCCCGGCGCGAAACCGAATACACATGCTTGACACCGTCAATCTCCGACAGGATCTGTTCGGCGGGCGTGCTGATCAGGTGCTCGACTTCCTGGGCTTCCGCAGCGGGAAACGGAATCAGGACGTTGGCGAACGTGACATCGATCTGCGGCTCTTCTTCGCGGGGCGTCACCAACACGGCGAACACTCCTAAGAGCACTCCCACGAGCGCGAGAAGGGGCGTGATTTCCGAGTGGAGAAACTTTTTTGCGATTGCGCCGGAAAAACCTAACCGTTCTGCCATCAGTACACCGTATTCGATGGTGGCTCGGTCGAGCCGTAATTGTTGTTAGCGAGCTGGATCAGCCGTACCGTATCGCTGCGCGTAGGCCCGATCGCGCGCGACCTGCGCAACGCCGCATCCGAACGTCGAGATACGCTAGGAGGCGCTCGCGGCGCGCTGCGCCTTGAGCACGACGCCTGCACGAATCGGGTCCAACGCTACGCGCTCGCCTTCCTGCAGACCGGACAGTACCTCGACGCGATCATCGTATTTGGATCCGACCCGTACCTGACGGAATCCCACCCGTCCGTCATCGGCGAGCACATAAAGACCGGTGACTTCACTGCGGTGAACCAAAGCTTCGGTAGGTACCAGCAGCCGCTTGTCCTCTCCCACTACGAAGGCGATTTTCACCAGCATGCCGGGAAACAGTCCCTGCGTATCTGATGGCAGACCTACTCGGACCTTGAAAGTGTGCGACGCGGTATCGGCATAGGGAAATACCGTCAACTTATCCGCCGCCAAGCGGCGACCGTCAGCACGCAAAAGGCTCGCGCGACCGTCTTTGCGCACATTGCCGATGAAGCTTTGCGGCAATTGTACCAGCACGCGAAGGTGTTCCAGGGAGACGCCAGTCATCAGCGGCTGTCCCGGGTTCGCGGTTTCGCCGACTTGGACATGACGTTCCAGCACGATACCGCTATAGGGTGCGCGCACCACCGTGTGATCGAGTTGTTCCTGGGCCTGCTCGACCTGGGCCTTGCTCGCTTTCACCCGCGCGCGGGCAGCATTGAGTTGCGCACGGGCATCGTCGAGCGCCGACTTGGCCACCAGCTTGCGCTCATAAATACTTTTTGTGCGGTCGTAATTGCGCTGCGCCTGATCGAGATGCGCCTGGGCCTCGCGCTCGTTGGCTTGAGCGGCTTCCAATTGCGCGCGTTGCTCAGTGTCGCGGAACCGGATGATGACGTCGTTCTTATTGACGAAGTCGTCCACATCAAAGTTGACTTCCACGATCCGACCGCTGGTTTGCGCCGACACGGTCGCGCGGTTGACCGCTTCCACGACGCCGTCGAATACCCTTTCTTCCGGCACTGTCGCTTTTTCGACCTGGACCGTCTCCAACGCAGCGGACCGATCGCTCTGAGCAACGACCACCGAACAGCAGAACAGCGCGAACGCCGCAACCAGTAGGCGCCATTTGAGCATACACATTCTCCGGAAAAAGATCGCGAACCGAAGGATAGCAGATCGTTTAATATTAGCTCTTGCTAATATTCAACTCAATCCGAGCAGAGGTCACCCTTGAATGAATTCCCCTTAGATACATGCGTTCTCCTCGCCGATACCGGAACCGAAGGTACATGGGATAGCCGGGAGGACATTCATGGGGCTCAAGGGGTTGCGCGCTGCGCTGCATTGGCGTGCAGGCCACAGCGATCCCAGTTTGGCGACAATACGCACGAGATCGAAGCCGCATCCCATTGCTTCAGAGCCCATATCTGCCACGCGGCGACGCCAGACCCGGCGGGGCGGTGCGCTTCGTGAGCCATTGCTGCACATCCGCCACCCGTACGCTGATCGTGATCGTCATGGTACTGTCGTCGGCGCTGCCAGATCGACACTGGAGACCAGTTACCCGAGAGCATTGTAAGCCCTCCGCGACGTCGGCAAACACCTGGCGGAGATTCCCTGTCTCGCGACCCGCAGGCAAGGCGACGCACCGGTGCCGATCGGTTTGTACCGCGGCATCTACGCCCTTTGCCGGTATCGATTCGCGGTTGATCGCCTGTGTATCACAGTTCACCCACGCCAGGGCCGGTTCGACCAGAAAGCGCTGCGGTTCGATGTCATCGGGCCCGTACGCGATCATGCCGGGGAGTTGCGTTGGACCTGGACCCGGAAGCCGCGGAGAACCGGTTTCGGCGCGCCCTTGGCTGCGCGTGGCTGTCGCGCATCTTTCTCGGCCGCGGAGACCTCACCGCATTGGCGAACAGCTTCCAGATCGGACGTCACGCACGCCAGCCGAACTCGGAGACTTTGAATCGCGAACTGCGCGATCAGATTTTGCGGTTTTATGACGAGAGCTGATCGATGCCGACCAACGCGACTGGGATGACCGGCCAAACATCGGCCGGCCATAATTGAATCAGAGCTTGAATCCTGCCAGCATTCCTTCCAAACGACACGACAGCTCGTTCAACTGTTCACTTGCGGAAGCGGTCTGCTGCGCGCCCGCCGCGGTCTGTTCACTGCTCTGACTGATGGAAACGATATTGCTGTTGATCTCTTCGGTCACCGCTCCCTGCTGTTCCACGGCGCTCGCAATGTGTGCGTTGCGGCTGTTGATGCTCTGCACGGTCCCGGAGATTTCCGCCAAAGACTCGGCCGCTTTTTCGACCTGATCGACGCTCCCCTGCGCCCTGGCGCGGGTTTCTTCCATAGCCTTGACCGCGGCACCCGCTTTGGACTGCAGCCCTTCGATCATCTTGTGGATCTCTTCGGTCGACTGCTGGGTGCGACTCGCCAGCGTCCGCACCTCGTCCGCAACGACTGCGAAGCCACGGCCTTGCTCGCCGGCGCGGGCTGCTTCGATAGCGGCATTGAGAGCCAACAGGTTGGTTTGCTCGGCAATGCCGCGAATCACGTCCAGCACCACCCCGATGTTGTCGCTGTCGGCGCGCAACTCCGCCAACCCCGTGGCCACTTCCTCGACTTTCCCCACCAGCGCATCGATTCCGCCCAGCGCCTCGGTAGCGATCAGCGCGCCATTGCGCGCTTCCCGTTCGGCTTCTTCGGTGGCGCTCGCCGCATCTTCGGCGTTGCGCGCGGCCTCCCGAACCGTCGCGGTCATCTCGTTCATCGCCGCGGCCACTTGCTCGATTTCGTTCTGCTGGGTTCGCATACAACGATCGGTTTCATCGGTAATGGCTGACATGCGGGCCGAAGACTCCGCCAACTGCCTCGACGAATCGGAAATTTCCGCGATGGTTTTGCGTAGGTTCTCCGCCATGCGGTTGATGCTATCGATGATGATGCCAATCATGTCATGGCTTACCAGCGTGCACTTGTGAGAGACGTCCTTGTTGCCGATGGCATCGGCCACATCTGCCAGCCGGCGCAGCTTGCGCAGCAGCACGAAATTCAGCAGATAAAAGTTGCTCACGCCCATCAGCACGCCCGCCACCAGGCAGCTGCCAATGAACCAGCCTTCCATGCCGGCGCGGAAATCGACGAATTGGTCGGCAAACACCGGGAACAGTCCTCCCACGACCACGCCGAAAACCACGAAAGCCAGCAGTAGATTCTTAAGGATACTGGGCCTACCCAGCGACCGAATATGATTACGCATGCTCATCGTCCTTATCCCCGTTCCCGCAGTTGAATTCGTCCCCTCCGGGTGTGTATCCGAGCGCGGAACCCCTCCGGGACGGGCGACGATTAGTGGATTCCCAGCATTGCCCCGGATATCGGCGTGCCGCGAATAATCTTTAATGGACTCATCTGGAGTTTCGGAAACGACGCCGTGACAGCCACGGGCCGCGCGCAGTCTTAGGCGCGCGATAGCGTTTCTCAGGTTGAGCAAGCCGGAACGTCTCTACAATCGATCCTGAATGTGGTCTCGAGCATCAACCATATGACCGCACAGATCGCCAGTGTCGTCGAAAAACAGAGCCTGACGACGGAAGAGATCAACCGCGATATAGAATTCATGCATCGAAACAGCGAACGGAGTGCCTCTGGCGGGGTAAAGACGGCTCGCTCCAGGTCAGAGCTCGCCGAAATCGCCAACCGGTTTTAGGGGCCAGTTGGCCGTTTCCGTATCTATCGGGCAACAAAGGCCAAGAAAGCCCCGCACCCGCGGGGCTTTTTGTTCGGACAATTCAAAATTCGCCGGACTGTTGCGTCCCGGCCACGGCACGCAGAGCGTCGCGAATCGAACCCGGCGCACATTTGATGTCCCAGAAGCTGCCTTTGCCCAACATGGTTAGGTCCGGAAAGCTTTGAGCGATCCTGAACTTGGCGTGCAACGCCATTACCTCCCCTTTGGAAATCAGTATTTCGTAGGGAAGATGGGGCGTCGATTTCAATTTGGCGTCGGCATTGATCGTGTCCATGATGAATTTGTCGCCGCCGCAGCCCTTCGTCAATCCGACACCGATCAAAGTCTGATCGGATTTCGGCAGATCCACGCGATAGACTTGAGACGTACCTTCAACGCCTTTGGCAAGATTCGCTTCCACCTCTTTGATGGCCGCACGCTGACTTGGGAACGAACCGAGTTTCCACGGTTCGTCGAAGTACGGCATGAACATCTTGTAGTGATAGTTGCGCAGTTCATCCGCGCTCTTGCCTTGAGCACCAAATGTATCCTCGTTGCCCAGCGCTTCCTGCAGCTTCTGCGCAACATCACTCAAGTCGCCCTCCATGCGATATGCGTTGGCCATATAGCGGGGATTGGTGTATGCAACCTGAACCTCGTTTCCCACTAACGTGGCCGTTACCCGTTGCACGGCGCCGAAACCGCCCATATCCGTACGCGCCGCAGCCTGCTTGAGCTCCGGGCTGGTTACCGCGATTACGTAGGCATTGTCGTAAGGCGCATATTCGCCGACGGTCTCGAAGCCATGACTTTTCAGTGCACCTTTGATGTTGGCCACCACTGTTTCCAGATCGCCTGACTTGCGTGCAGCCAAAACGTATGGACGCAGCATTTCATCGGCACGCACGCTGCCCCCGACAACGAGCGCCGATGTCAGCGCAAATGTCAGCAGAAATGCGACGAAAGTGTTCAACAGTCGATTCATAGCGTCTCCTCCATGGGATCGTTTTGATGCCGGACCTAAGTTTGCGGCGAGTGGATTCAACGGCGCAACGCTGCCCTTATTCCGCACCGGCCGGTTTACCGTTGACCATGTTCTGCAGCGCCGTACGCACAGCGCCCGGTGCACACATGATTGAAAAGAAACTGTTGTTCCCGACCATGCTCAAGTCCGGAAAGCTGATCGCAATCCGAAAATCCGCGGGCAAGGCAAGCACTTTGTTTCCGGAAACCAGCACTTCGTAAGGCAAATGGGGTGTGGATTTGATTTGACCGAAGTCGATCTTGTCCATGATGAACGCGTCGCCGCTGCAGCCGTCCGTGAGATGAACACCGAACAGTGATTCGGGCTTTCCGGGCAGGTCGACGCGGTAGACCTTTGCAACGCCGCCATCCTGCTTGCGCAATCCGTTCTCCACCACGTTCAGAGCCTCTTCGTGACTGTCGAAGCTGCCCAGTTCATCGACTTCGTCAAAATAAGGGCGCATGAACATGTAATGATATTTACGCAACTTTTCCTTGCTCAGACCTTCCGCTCCAAACGGCGTTCCGGTACCGAGCGCTTTTTCCAAATGATCGGCGACATCCGACAGGTCTCCTTGCATACGGTAGGCGTTGGCCATGTAGCGCGGGTTGGTATAGGCAAGTTGAACGCTGTCCCCCACTTTTGTGACCGCGACTCGCTGTACAGCCCCGAAACCGCCGTGGTCGGTTTTCGCCGCGGTGGCTTTCAACGCGGGCGAGGTCACGGCAAGAATCGTCGCCCCGTCGTAGGGGGAGTACTCGCCGGCGATTTCGAATCCCGCCGAAGTCAATTTGTCGCGGGTGTCCGCCAACACCTTTGCCGGATCACCCGCGGTGTCGGACACCAAGATGTACGGTTTGAGGTTGCCTTCGGCATTGGCATAGCCAGACGCGGCGAATAGCGCGGCGGCCACCAACAGGAAAAAACGCAAGTCGGCAATAACAGGTGGAACACGCATGGGGAAATCTCCTTATCGTTATTGATCAACGCGCGGCATTGCGCCACTGCATTCGATGCACAAAAAAAGGGCCATGCGAACATGGCCCTTTTTTAGT
This sequence comes from uncultured Gammaproteobacteria bacterium, assembly GCA_963762165.1. Classification (GTDB taxonomy): domain Bacteria; phylum Pseudomonadota; class Gammaproteobacteria; order JASBUN01; family JASBUN01; genus CAVXJN01. The sequence continues at coordinate 1,422,747 of CAVXJN010000003.1, read as the reverse complement.
TGGTTCAAGGTCGACATCGTACCTCTCGCTGCAGGTCAGAAACTCCAACCATAAGCAACGCCGATTGCATCTTGCTTCATCTTTAGATCACCGTGACCGGCATTTTGCGGATTGTTCGGGCTTGTCCCATTCACTTCATTTTCGAATGCGTGCATGTAGTACGCAGATAGTTCGCCCCCACTGCGCAGCTTCCACGTGGCGCCTAACGTCAAATGGTCCTTTACCACGCCGGGCGCGATTACATTGAATTGTGTCTCCGAACTCGAAATAGGCTGATCACCATGATTCCAGCCCGCGCGCAACGTAAGGTTGCTGCTGTAGTCATAGGAGAATCCCAGCTTATAAACCGTTATGTCATCCCAGCCGAATCCAGGTCCGTTATCCGTCCCGAGGATGCCACCACTCCAACCATTATTAGGGTTAGCGATCGAGTTAACGTCGCTGTAATTTATCCGCATGACGTCGAACGCAACGGTAAGTTGGGGCGTTGCCTTGACTGCAATCCCGACCCCATAGTTGGACGGAATATCAAAGTCGCCCTGTTCCGCAAAGAGCTGGTTATATTTGTCGAACTTACTCATGCGCGTCTTACTCTGATAAGTCGCGCCCAGCGTCACATTGTCGGCGACCTTGCCAACCCATCCGATTCGTACACCCCACCCATAGGAATCGTCGTATCCTTGGTCCGACAGACCTGTGACCCCATCGGCGCAGCCGGCCGGCCCACCCGGAGCTGTAAATCCGCAGAAATCGCTCAAACCAGTGGCTTTGAAGCGCTGGTATGCGAGGTTCAGCGATACACCGATCGAATTCTTTTCATTGATTTTCCAGGCCAAGGTTGGCGCGATAAATAACTGCATCAAGTCAACGCCTGTGCCTGTTTTATCGTTAAGACCTAAAGGGTTACTGGAGTAGATGCCCGCGGAATAATCGGTATTCATACCGCCGTTGCCGAACACCGAAACGCCCAGGGACATATCGCTATTCACCATGCGGTTATAGCCGAACTCCGGGACCAAAAACGCCTCAGTATCGTTACCGTCGTACCATGATCCAGAGTTAGGGCCGAACAGTGTTTTTGCTTGCCGGTCCGGACGAAATATCTCTGCTCCAAAGTCTACCCGATTACCGACCTCGACCATTCCGGCAGGATTAGTCGCCGCAGCCAATGCATCTTGAGGCAACGCGATACCGACGCCACCCATGCCTTTCGACTTAATACCATAACCGTGCGCGAAATAACCGTTAGTAGCGTTCGCAGCCGTTGGCGCCACGACCACGGCAACCGCCAGTGCAAGCAGAGAGTGCTTGAACGTGGATTTCATATCTTGAATCCTCCAATCCGGCAGCTGCGAGGTGAGGTTGCAGACTGCCACAATAATTGTTGTTGGAATGCCACACCCCTGAGCGGGATAAAACTATCGTTGCAGGCATCCTGCAATATGTCAATACGTTTATATGGTTTATTGCTAATACGAATTGAACGCCCCAAAGCTTCTGCGCGCGAAGGCAAAAACTCCAATACCGTGCCGCGGTGCCGATACAGCCGTTGCCAAACGTCGCATAGCTTTGCTTTCGGCAGCGGCCACTTTAAAGTAGCTTGCGCACAACAATGAGGGTTAAGGCGAATGATGAAAAGTAATCCATCCCTGACTTCGGTCGTGGCGGGAACTGCGTTGCTCATGGGGGCGCATGCACATGGCGCGGGCTTCGCAATTGTCGAGCAAAGTGTCACCGGACTTGGCAGCGCGTTCGCCGGAGGCGCGGCTAGCGCCCAGGACGCGAGCACGGTGTATTTCAACCCGGCCGGCATGTCCCGGCTGGGGGAATCTGAATACGACTTGGGGCTACACGTGATTTCGCCCTATAGCCAGTTCCGCAGTGATGGCACCTCCAACGTCGGCGGAGTCGTGCCACTGCGAGGCGGCGACGGCGGCGAGGCTGGCGTCACCGGATTCATTCCCAATTTTTATTATGTGCGGCGGTTGAATTCCGACTTCAGCTTCGGTCTCGGTGTAAACGCGCCCTTCGGCTTGGCGACGGACTACAACGAGGGCTGGGAAGGCCGCTACCATGCGCTGAAATCCGAAGTAGTCACAGTCAACATCAATCCGTCGTTGTCCTGGAAGGTGTCCGATCGTCTTTCCCTGGGCGCTGGAATCAATGTGCAGTACGCGGACGTGCCGGAACTCAGCAATGCGATTGATTTTGCAACCGTCTGCCGCGCATACGCCGCAAGCAGTAATCCCACGGTCGCCGCGAGCGCGGGAACTTGCGCCGGTCTGCCCACCTCACGCGACGGCAAGGTCAAACTCAACGGCGACGACTGGAGTCTTGGCTTCAACCTCGGCTTGCTGTACCAATTTACCGACGCGACACGTGTGGGCGTAGCCTACCGTTCGAAGGTGGATCACAAGCTCGAGGGAAGAGCCGACTTCACCAATACGCCAACCGGCTTGAGCAATCTGGGCATCTTTGTCGACGACGCCATCAGCGCGAACATCACGCTGCCGGAAACGCTGTCGCTGAGCGCTTATCACGACTTGGGTCCGCGTTGGGCAGTGATGGGAGATGTAACCTGGACGCGCTGGGATCGCTTCGACGAACTGCGGGTGAAATTCAAAAACAACCCACAGGGCGATCTCGTAACGCCCGAGCAATGGGACAACAGCTTCCGTTATTCGCTCGGACTCAGCTACCGCTACAACGATCGTTGGACGTTTCGGACCGGCGCTGCCTATGACGAGACACCCGTGCCGTCGGCGCAACTACGTACGCCTCGCATACCCGGAAATGATCGGCGTTGGCTGGCACTTGGCGCGAGCTACCGCGTATCGGACCATACCAAGGTCGATGTTGGTTATGCGCACCTGTTCGTGAACGATTCCCCGATCAACAACACAAATTCGACCGGGGCGACACTGAACGGAAGCTTCGACCTGGCCGTTGATATCTTCAGTGCCCAAGTACGGATGACGTTCGATTAAGCTAGCCCGTAACATGCAAAAAGGCCGCGCCAGCATGCTGTCGCGGCCTTTTTCATACTCTGATTCGATATGGTCTTAAATGTACAGACAGATATCGGACTCACCAGCGAATTCGAAGAATGTGGCAGCGCCACCGTATTCGATGCCGTCAATGAATGCCGAAGGATTCATGTCGAATAAATCAACTGTCATCTGACAGGCGATCATCTTCACATCCGCTTCCAAGCAAAGGCTGCGCAATTCATCTACGCTGGCGACACCTTTGGACTTCATCTTGGACTTCATCATCGCCGTCATCACGGATTCCATGCCCGGAATTGCGGTTCCCAGTACCGGAAACCATTTGTCCATCCCCATCGGCATCGGCATGCCCGGATTACCGAGCGGTGAAACCTTCAATGCCAGTTTCTTCTTCAGCAACTGCAAACCGTAAAAAGTGAAGAAGATCTGAGTTTCATAACCCAGCGCTGCTGCGGTCGACGCGAGAATAAACGGAGGATACGCCCAGTCGAGCGTGCCTTTGGTGGCGATAATTGCCAGCTTTTTTTCGTCTGACATACATTGACTCCCTCATCCGCTCAGCGGTGCGTCAGCACCGTCCGCGTAATGATTTAGGCTTTCTTGATCAAGAAATAGAACTTGCCACCATCTTCGCGGGACTCCATCAGGTTGTTACCCGTCTGCTTGGAGAACGCTTCGAAGTCCTTCACGGAACCGGGGTCGGTCGCGATGATGTGCAGGACCTGGCCGGATGACATGCCTGCCAGCGTCTTTTTTGCGCGCAGGATCGGAAGCGGACAGTTCAGGCCGCTTGCGTCCAGTTCTTGATCGAAATTCGCCATTGCTCAGCTCCCCTTCAACGATATTGGCTTGTGTTACCCGTGCTATCGGCGTCCGTATTAGCCGCTCCGGATATTAGAATTCAGCGCTACACTTATATGACAACTATTCCGCAAACGCAAGCGCATCGACACGATTCGGACACGTGCCCGACGGCTCCCGATTATGGAATTTTTCGCCTGTGGTTCAGCCGCTTACGCGACACTATCGATGACCGGCAGGCCCTGACGGGCCCAGTCCATGATGCCACCCCGGAGATTATAGACGCTATCGAATCCCCGTTCCGACAGGAACATGCAGCCCTGAGCCGATCGTGCGCCACTGCGGCAATAAAGCACGATTTCGTGGTTTCGGTCCAACTCATCGGCCCGCAGCGGCAGAAGGTGCAATGGCAGCTGCTCTCCCCTCGGGATCATGCCCTGCGCAAACTCGCCCACGGACCGGACATCGATCAACCGAAACTCCTTGTCTTCCTGAAGCCACTGCACCAGAACTCGAGGTTCAATTTCCTGGATAGAATTCACGTTGCCTCCTGCGGATTAACCACCAGTGCCGATCACATATAAGCTGTTCATTATATAGACGAGGGCAAGCGCACTCAATCGCCCGGAACTTGCGTTACCGCTCCTGGCTCTAACGCTGGAATCGGGTATGATCGAGCACGTCGTACATACCTGCTTCCGATCACAGTCACGCACCACAGCATGTTGAACCGCCTGATAGCCTTAACCCTTTCCCTTGTCATGGGAATTTCCTCTGCGGCAGCCGCCGAAATCCAATTACCGGATATCGGCGACTCGTCTGGGTCCGCGATCTCCCCAGACCAGGAGCGCGCATTGGGCGAAAGCGTAGTGCGGCGCTTGCATCAGGAATTGCTCATCATGGACGACCCACTGCTACAGAGTTATATCGATTCTTTGGGTTACCGGCTTGTATCCCACAGCGATCGGCCGAGCGAAAATTTCACGTTCTTCATAGTCCACGACCCCAGCATCAACGCTTTCGCGGCGCCGGGTGGTTACGTCGGAGTCAACTCCGGCTTGATTCTGACAACCGAATCCGAAAGCGAGCTGGCGGCCGTGATGGCCCACGAAATCACCCATGTAACACAGCGTCATATGGCGCGCACCTATGAAGCCGCGGGTCATTACCGCATGGCCGCCGCCATCGCCCTGCTGGCCGCGATTCTGGTGGGCGGGCACAGCGATCAGCTCGCACAGGCCGCGATCGCGGGCGGCGTCGCGGCCAGTGCCCAGATGCAGATCAACTTCACCCGAGCCAACGAGCGCGAGGCCGATCGCCTGGGAATCCAGACCATGGCCGCCGCCGGCTACGACCCCGAAAGCATGGCCGCGTTCTTCGAGCGCATGCAGCGCACTTCACGTCTGTATGGGACACGTCCGCCGGAATTTCTCAGCACTCACCCGGTGACCACGACGCGTATCGCCGAAGCGCGCAGTCTTGCGCACAGCTTCGGCACACCGAAATCCCATGACCAGACCGGTTATCAGTTGATGCGTGCGCGCCTGCGCGTGCTCGGCGACAAGGACCCACGAACCGCCGAGCGGCTTTTTTCGGAAGAACTGCAAAAAGGGGAAAACGACCAGACCGCGGCACGCTACGGTGACGCGCTTGCGCTGTTGACCGAGGGCAAAGCGGATGCAGCCCGGAAACAGGCTGATCATCTGTTGCAGACCGACCCGGACCGGATCGCATACCTTATACTGAGCGCGCGCATCGATATGGCACTGGGTCGACATCAGCAAGCCCTGGGCACATTTCAACGCGCGTTACTGAACTATCCCGGCAATTATCCGCTAAGTTATTTTTACGCCGAAGCGCTGTTGAGCGTCGACAAGGCGGCCGAGGCGCGCCAAGTGTTACACGATTTCATGAACAGCAGCCCCCCCAACGCTGCAGTGCGTAAGCTCTATGCCCAAGCTGCAGGCGCATCGGGGCACCTTGCTGAGGCCTATCGCAACATGGCCGAATACTATTTTCTCAACGGCCAGACACACGCGGCCATCGATCAATTGACCCGCGCCTCCCAGCTCAAGGACGTCGACTTCTACGAGGCATCGCAAATCGAAGCAAGGCTTCAAGAGTTAAAACGGATCGCCGCCGACGAGCGCGAGTGACACTCAATTATTCTTTTATATAAGCGATCTTTAACATTCGGACTTTTTTCTTTCCCTCTTGCGATCTGTGCTTGTTTGGGTATGCTAGTCGGCAAGCTGCGCTCGATTCCGGTTAAGCAGCGAAAAATAATTACACCGGTTGCCGCGACGCGGCCTTCAATAATCAGGTGTGCATCGGCGCTCTGCGCCGAATGATCACCAACATAAAGCATCCAAACGTAACGTATCGAGGAGGAAATCATGCGGCACACCGCAAAGTTGATCTCCACCGTAGCATCCGTGGCCGCGCTGCTCGGCAGCATGGCACTCGCCTCCACGGGCGCTCTGGCGGCCGATGATGACAGTGATAAGAACATGACCCCCGTCGAGCAAGGCAAAAAGATTGCTTTCGACCGTAAGAAAGGCAACTGCCTCGCTTGCCACCAGATCGACGACGGTAGCCTGCCCGGCAATATCGGACCGCCGCTGGTCGCCATGAAGGCCCGCTTCCCGGACAAAGAAAAGCTGCGTCAGCAGATTTACGATCCGACCCAGAACAACCCGGGGTCGGCGATGCCGCCTTTCGGTAAGAACAAGATTCTCAGCAAGGATGAAATCGACAAAGTCGTCGAATATATCTACACGCTTTGATGACCCGAATTGGATCCGCCGCTGGCGGATCCATCAATAAAGATTTCGACTAATAATTAGGAGAGTGCAGTCGTGAGTGATATCAAACGCAGAACCTTGCTGAAAGGTACGCTGGCTGCGGGCGTGGTAAGCGTAGCGGCCGGTGCTGGTCTGCTGACGCCGCGGGTGGTGTTGGCGGCGTGGCCGGACAAGGCCTTCGATGCCAAGAGCGTGGACGCGGCGGTGCAGGCACTGACCGGAAGCGCCGATATGAAGGGCAGTCAGGACATCGAGATCAAGGCGCCGCCGATCGCCGAGAACGGCGCAGTGGTCGGTGTTACGGTCTCCACCAGCCTGCCGAACGTGGAATCGATTTCCATCCTCGCCGAGAAGAATGCCTCGCCGTTGGCGGCGAGCTTCAACCTGGCCTCCAATACCGAGCCGTTCGTGGGCACCCGCATCAAGGTGGCCAAGACTTCGAGCGTGATCGCGGTGGTGCGCTCCGGCGGCAAGCTCTACAGCGCGGGCCGGGAAGTGAAGGTCACCATCGGCGGCTGCGGCGGCTGATTGCGCGGGCGAACTCAACGGCAAGGATTGAAGAGAGGTAACGACAATGTCAGGTATCAAAGCACGCGCCCAGGTCCAGGGCGATGTCACCACGGTCAAGGCGCTGATCAGCCATCCGATGGAGACGGGTCTGCGTAAAGACAAAAAGACCGGCAAGCCGATTCCGGCCCATTTCATTCAGGAGCTCAAGGTCGATCACAGCGGCAACAATGTGCTCGACTGCCTGTGGGGCCCGGCGGTTTCCAAAAACCCCTACTTGTTCTTCAAGTTCAAGGGCGCCAAGGCCGGTGACAAGATCACCATCTCCTGGGTCGACAACAAGGGCGAGAAAGAGTCCGAGAGCTTCGAGATCAAAGCCTAGTTCCGATCGGTTTCCGCGATACTGGAGGAGAATATAAATGAAGAAACTTCTGCTCGTTGCCACTGCACTGGGAGTCATCGGCGCCGCGCCGATGATCGCCCAGGCCACGCCGCAGGACGACCTGTCGGCATTCCGAGCGTACTTCAAGCAGCGATTCCCGAATGTACCGTTCGAGGATTACAAGAACGGTATCTATGCACTTGATAAAGACCGCCGCGCGGCTTGGGAGGATTTCGAGGCTTTCGCACCTCCATACGAGGAAGGCGTCGAAATCGGCAAAAAGCTGTTCAACACCCCCTTTGCCAACGGCAAAACCTATGCCAGCTGTTTTCCCAACGGCGGTATCGGCGTGCGTCAGAACTACCCGTACTTCGACGCCAACAGCGGCGAGGTTGTGACGCTGGAAGGCGCCATCAACGATTGCCGCGTCAAAAACGGCGAGAAGCCGCTGAAGTGGAAGAAGGGTAAGCTGGCCGCTGTTTCCGCATACATGGGCTACACCTCCCGGGGTAACAAAATCAACGTCAAGATCCCAGACGATCCCCGGGCATTGGCGATCTATGAGCGCGGAAAACATCACTTCTATGCCAAGCGTGGGCAATTGAACTTTTCCTGTGCCGATTGCCACGTCTACAACTCCGGGAACATGGCCCGTGCCAATCTGTTCAGCCCGGCTTTGGGTCAAGTGACGCATTTCCCGGTATGGCGCAAGAAATGGGCCGGCAAGTCCGGCGGCGCGTTGGGCGGATTCGGCACGTTGCATCGTCGTTATGGCGGCTGCAACAAGCAGGTCCGGGCGAAGCCATTCAAAGCACAAAGCGATGAATACAAGGCGTTGGAATATTTCCATACCTACATGAGTAACGGTCAGGAAGTAAACGCGCCCTCGCTGCGGCAATAAGGCGCAAAGCCAACGGTTCTTGTTCGTCATCGAAAAGGAACCAAGTCGCAAAAGGCCCGGTCCTGAGGATCGGGCCTTTTTTTGTGCGCGGACCGGCATACGTCCCCGCCCTGACACCGCTGCCGGCGGGTAGTAATTTAATCGGGCAACGGGTATCATTGGCCGTCAAAATCAGTATAAAATGCAGCTAAAATAACTGTCTAAACAACCACTTAGATGATTCGCAGCAACCCCCGCCGGGTGCTGCGCGCGCCCTGTAATCAGCCGCTAGATCCAAGTTTCTCTGGAGGTAGAACAAGATGAATATGTCCCGTCGCGAGTTCCTGCAGATGTTGGCCATTGCCAGCGCCGCCGGCTTCAACCTGAGCGCCTGCGGCACGAGCTCGCAAGCGGGCGAGCTAGCAGTCAGCAAGCCCGGCGCAGGCGCGAAGACGCAGAAAGGACCGAGCAATCTGTACGAGCTTCCACCTTTCGGGAACGTTTCGCTGTTGCATTACACCGACTGCCACGGCCAACTGCTTCCGATTTACTTCCGCGAGCCGAATATCAACCTCGGCGTAGCCGATATGCGCGGCCATCCGCCGCATATCGTCGGCGAACAGTTTCTGAAGTTCTATGACGTAAAGGCCAATACCCCCCGCGCGCACGCGTTCACTTACCTTGATTATGTCGAGGCAGCGCAGAAGTATGGCAAGCTCGGCGGTTTCGCTCATCTCTCTACCCTCGTGAAAACAATGCGCGACCAACGCCCGGGCGCCCTTCTCCTCGACGGCGGCGATACCTGGGGCGGCGGCTCCGGCACCGGGCTATGGACCAATGCCCAAGATATGGTCGACGCCCAAAAGCTGCTCGGCGTGGATGTCATGACCGGACATTGGGAGTTCACGTTTGGCGCCGATCGTGTCAAAGAGATCATCGAGAAGGATTTCGCCGGCCATATCGATTTCGTCGCGCAGAACGTCGTCGACAACGACTGGGGCGAGCAAGTCTTCACGCCTTACGTAATCAAGGAAATGAAGGGAGTTCCGGTTGCGATTATCGGCCAATCATTCCCGTATACCCCGATCGCCAATCCTCGCTATCTGGTCCCGGATTGGTCGTTCGGAATCCGCGACGACAGCATGCAGAAGATGGTCGACAAAGCCCGCTCGGAAGGCGCCCAAGTGGTGGTCGTGCTCTCGCACAACGGCATGGACGTCGATTTGAAGATGGCGACCCGGGTCAATGGCATCGACGCCATCATGGGCGGCCACACGCACGACGCGGTACCGCAGCCGGTGGAAGTCGCGGCTCCGAACGGCGGCAAGTGCCTGGTAACCAACGCAGGGTCGAACGGCAAGTTTTTGGCCGTGCTGGACTTTGATGTCAAGGACGGGAAAGTGCGCGATTATCGCTATCGATTGTTGCCGGTGTTCTCGAATTTCATCGAACCCGACCCGGCAATGACGGCCTACATCGAGAAGATGCGCAACCAGGATGTCTCCTATAACGGCGAAAAATTCAACATGAAAAAGCGCCTCGAAGAGCAAGTGGCCGTGACCGACGACTTGCTCTACCGGCGTGGCAATTTCAACGGCACGTTCGATCAGCTGATCTGCGATGCATTGATGGCGGTGCAGGATACGCCGATTTCGTTCTCTCCGGGATTTCGCTGGGGCGTGAGCGTACTTCCCGGACAGCCCATCACATTTGAACATGTGATGTCTCAGACCGCCCTCACCTATCCGGTGGTCACCCGCAACGAAATGTCCGGGGAGATGATCAAAACGATCCTCGAGGATGTGGCGGACAATTTGTTCAACACGGATCCGTACTATCAACAGGGCGGAGACATGGTGCGCGTCGGCGGCCTGAAGTACACCATCGACCCGACCAAAGAGATCGGCCAACGCATCACCGATATGCAACTCGACGGCAGCCCCATCGATGCCAACAAAACCTACCCGGTTGCCGGTTGGGCCAGTGTCGCGCAGCCCTTGGAAGGAAAGCCGATCTGGGATCTGGTCGCGGAATATTGCCGCGATCGTAAGAACGTCAAGATATCGGAGCTCAACGTCCCGCAGATCAAGGGCATCCATGACAACCCAGGAATTGCGGACGCCTGAATCGCGAGCGCCATTTCGTAACAAAAAGCCCCGCATTGCGGGGCTTTTTTATCGGTCACAAAGTCCGACCCGGATTTGACTTGTCGGCGCGACAACGCCAGACGGATCGGTTTCAATATGGTGGGCCGTGAAGGATTCGAACCTTCGACCAGCGGATTAAAAGTCCGATGCTCTACCGACTGAGCTAACGGCCCGACAAAGTGCGGAATAATACAATATTAAGGGCCAATCACAAAGCCCCGCGGTGGTCGACCGCGGGGCACAAGTGGCGGATTAAAGCGCTTCCAGTTTTCGCATGCCTTTCGGAAGCAGATGCATATCCACCAGAGAAGTAACCAGCGCTGAGCCAAAGCTGGCGTCTTCATGCAGCATTCTGTAGTACTGCACCTTCATGGTCATCGCACTGCCCCATACGATGCTGGCGAAGGTAATGAACGAGCCCAGTGCCAACGTGGAAACGCCGGTTACGCCCTGACCGATGGTGCAGCCGAGTCCGAGCACGCCCCCGAATCCCATCAGCACAGCGCCAATGAAATGGTTCACGAAATCGCGGAACGAAGCGAACCACTCCCAGCGAAAACTTCGCGTGAACAAAGACCACAGCAGGGAGCCCGCAATCACGCCCGCAAGCGCCATCACACCGAAGGTGAGATAGGGTTTTTGGAGGCCGTTGACGCCGTAACGCAAGGTGTAACCCATCGGGTTGATGAAGGTGAACGACTGTGTATTGAGTGAGCGCGCCTCGGCGGGCTTGACGGGCGCGGGTTTGGGGGCATCGCCCTCCGATCCCATCCCCAGTGAATCGTCCTGATACATACTCCAATTGGCGACGTATTTGTCCAGCGAAACGAGTTGCTGTTCGCCGAAGAAATTGGCCTTCACCTGGACGGTGCTGGTCACGTACCAGGCACCGAGGACAGCCAAGCCGACGATCAGCCCGCCGAGAATGTTGTCGAAGCTGCTGCGGAAATCCCGCGAACGGAAAACGAACGCAAACAGCCCAAGTGCCACGACTGCGCCGATGATAGTCCGCGCCAGCAGCGCGTGATCGGGCGAGATCAACGAACCCAGATCCTGGTTGCGGGGCAAGGTCACGCGCAGGCCCTGCATCCAAGGAAGAAACAGTTCGGACATCAACGTTTTGTCGGAACCTGGAAATGGATACACCATGAAGTACGCTATAACCGCTATCACCAGCAGTACCATGACGGATTTCAGGTTGCCGCCGCCGACGCGAATGAGCGTTTTATTGCCGCAGCCGCTGGCGAGCGTCATGCCAATACCAAACATGATGCCGCCGAAACAGATTCTCGGCCCAAATGAAAGTATTGGACCGGTACGGCGGAAAAGAGTCGGTCACATTGATTACACCGGAATATTCCAACACTACGACCCCGACCATCGCCACCGCGATTGCCAACAGCCATGCACGGAAGCGTCCCGTGTCGCCCATGTTGACCCAATCCGAGACTGCACCCATGGTACAGAAATTGGTTTTATTGACGACAGCCCCCATTACCAGCGCAATGGCGAACGTCGACCACAGCATGACCATCCAAGCCTGACCGAAACTTTCGAATACCATGTTGATCGCCCTCTCGTGCTTTCCCCGGACTAATTGGCGGACTTCATTTTGAAAGGAACAGCCGCGCTGATAACCTCTCGTGACGGTCCGCTCAAGAAGCAAATCCGCCTGATTATACGCCGAACGTCGTCGAAGTGTCATTCGAGCCAAAAAACGCTTTAAATCCGGGGAAATTCACACGTAAAGCGTCGGATCCGGAATTCCGGCCGCAGCGAAACCCGCCGCGCGGAGACGGCAGGAGTCGCATCGACCGCAGGCCGCACCCGCCTCGGTCGCAGCATAGCAGGACACGGTTAGCGAATAGTCCACGCCCAACCCCACGCCCCGACGGATAATCTCCGCCTTGCTCAGGTCGATGAGAGGGGCATGCACCTGAAATTGCGCGCCCTCCACACCCGCTCGGGTAGCAAGTTTCGCCAGCTGTTCGAAACAGGCAATGTATTCCGGACGACAGTCCGGGTAACCGGAGTAGTCCACTGCATTCACGCCGATAAACAAATCGTGGGCGCCCAGGACTTCCGCCCAGCCGAGTGCCAACGCCAAGAATACTGTGTTGCGCGCGGGCACGTAGGTGACCGGTATGCCGCTCACCGGCGCTGTGGGTACCTCTATGGCGCGATCCGTTAGCGCCGAGCCGCCGATGCTACCGAGATCGATTTCGATCACCTTGTGCTCTGTTGCGCCCAACGCGTCCGCCACCCGCGTCGCAGCCTGCAACTCAGCCGCGTGGCGCTGGCCGTAACGTAAGCTGAGTGCGTGGCACCGGTATCCCTGTTCGCGCGCAATCGCCAGTGCGGTCGCCGAATCGAGTCCACCGGACAGCAGCACGACCGCATCGCCAGCAGCGCCGGTCATGTACACATGGCCAATCGGATCGGGGTCGCGAGGATCGTTGTTTTCATCGTGTCAGCGGCCCGGTTCATCGCCCCACAAGAGTTTGTGGAGTTGCACCTGCAAACGCACCGGCAATCGATCCTCCAGAATCCACGCCGCAAGGATGGCCGGAGGTAATTCATCGGCAACCGGCGAAAACAGCACTTCGCAACGAGCGCTCAACTGCAACTGTCGCAACTGTTGCCGTGCCCACTCGAAGTCTCCACGGTCCGCGATGACAAACTTTACCTGATCGTGGGAACCGAGCCATTGCACGTTTTCGTATCGGTTGCGCGCTGATTCACCCGAGGTGGGCGTTTTCAGGTCCATGACTTTGATCACACGCGGGTCGACCGCCGCCAAATCCATGGCGCCGCTGGTTTCAAGGGATACTTCATACCCGGCGTCGCATAGCGCGGCCAGGAGTCGCGTACAGTCTGGTTGCGCCAGCGGTTCGCCGCCCGTCACACAGACATGACGCGCACCGTAGGAGGCAACCTCGTCGGCGATGGCGTCGAGCGACCACCAGTCCCCGCCCTGGAAAGCGTACGCGGTGTCGCAATAGCTACAGCGCAACGGGCAACCGGTCAGACGCACGAAAACCGTGGGCAGCCCGACACTACGCGATTCGCCCTGAATCGAGTAAAAGACTTCTGTGATCCGCAGCCGTGCAGGCTGGGTTTTGGACGCGGCCCCGGGGTTCATCCGCTTATTGTACAACAGCGACCGGGTACTGGACGCCGTTAGCCTCCGTGACCCTCTTTGCGCATCCGCTGCAAACGGGTTTCGGCCAAGCGTGCGGCGGTGCTGTTGGGAAACCGTGAGACCACTTGCTCCAGGGTTTTGCGGGCATCTCCCCACTGTTGCAGTTCGTATCGCGTGAAGCCAAGTTTCAGCATTGCATCGGGCACTTTGCTGCTGTTCGGATACTGTGACACCACCTTCTCAAACTCTGCGGCAGCGGTTTTGTATTCCCGTGAGACGTAATTTGCCTCGCCTAGCCAATACTGGGCATTGTCGGCGTATCCGCTCTGCGGATAAGCCTCTAAAAACTTTTGCAGCGCCTTGATCGACTGCGGATAGCGCCCTTCTTTCAGCAGATTGAAGGCAGACTCATACGCGGCACGTTCGTCGGCGCTGGGCGCTGCTGAAACGGAAGCCGGTGGTTGTCCTTCCGATGGCCCTGGCGCGGACGCGCCAGCCGCAGGCGGTGCCGCGGGAACGGAACTTTGCGCGGCGCGGTTGCTCGCTCCCAGCTCCAGTTCCCGTAGACGCCGGTCTACATCCAGGTACAACTCACGCTGTCGCCGTTTGACTTCCTCGAGCTGGTGCTTGGTTTCCTCCGCATCACCGCGCAGCTGGCGCAACTCTCGTTCCAGCTGCTCGACTCGCTCGAGCAGGAAAACCATGCGTTGCTCAACCGGAGATGCGCCCGCGTCGGCGCGAGGCGTAACCACCGGTGGCGATGCAGCCCAAGCGATCGGCGTCCCTGCCACCGCGGCGAGCAACAGCCCGCCGCCCCATGCCGAACGCGTACCCACCATGCCATTACCTCTTATAAATGATTTCCACGCGCCGATTCTGCTGCCAAGCACTTTCGTCATGGCCGGTCGCGACGGGTCGTTCTTCGCCGTAACTCACGGTCTGTATCTGGGAATCGGCTGCGCCCATGAACAACATCAGGCGCCGCACTGCTTCAGCGCGACGCTCGCCCAGGGCAATATTGTACTCGCGCGAGCCCCGTTCGTCCGTATGCCCCTCCAGCGTGATTTGGGCACGTGGGTTGGCAGCCAGGAACTGCGCATGGGCCTGCACGATAGGACGATATTCGTCCTGGATCTCGCTCTTGTCGTAATCGAAATAGATTACCCGTTTGGACAAAGGATTGGAGGGGTCTTCGGTCATCGGATACGCCTGCACCCCCTCTTGCTCCGGCAACGGTGTCGCCGTCGCACCCTCCGCGGCCGGAGCGCCTTCCTGACCGGAACGGTCTTCGATTGAAATATCCGAGGGCGCCTTGGTCCCACCCGTGCCGCCACAAGCGGCGAGCAAGGTCGCAAGCATTGCGACCGAAATCAGCTTTCCAATGATGTTCATTTCGTCTCCTTCGATTTGTCGGTAAATGGTCCCCAAGCCGGTTCGCGGACATCTCCCTGCTGCACACGCAGCCGCTGTCGAACCTTTCCGTCCACCGAGACGGCAGCCAATTCGCCGTGCTCGCGGTGTTCGGTGGCATACAAAATCATGCTGCCGTTGGGAGCGAATGTGGGTGATTCGTCCAACGGCCCTTCCGTTACCACGCGCAGCGTGCGGTCGCCGAGATCCAGGATACCGATCTTGAAGCCGTCGCCGCTACTATGCACCATCGCCACAAGCTTACCGTCCGGAGAAACTTCCGGCCGGGCGTTGTAATTTCCTTCGAAAGTCAGGCGCTCGGCGCGACCGCCGGAAGCCGCCACCTGATAAATCTGCGGACCGCCGCTTCGATCGGAAGTGAACAATAGACTCGCGCCATCGGGCGTCCAGGTCGGTTCCGTATCGATCGCACGATTGTAGGTGATCCGCCTCATATTGCCGTTTGCAAGCTGGATCACGTAGATCTCAGGATTGCCGGGATCGTCGCGGGAAAGCGTCACCGCCAACTGTCGACCGTCGGGCGACCACGCGGGCGCGCCGTTGATCCCCTTGAAGGCCGCCATTTTGCGTGCGGTGGCGGTCTGCAAGTCATGCACATATACGGCAGGCCGACCGCCTTCGAACGAAACATACGCCAGACTGCGGCCGTCAGGCGACCAGGACGGCGACATAATCGGCTGGCTGGAACTGACCACCTGGAATTCGTTGTGACCGTCGTAGTCGGCGACCATCAGGCTGTAACGCTGCGCCTTGGCAGCACCGCTCGCGGTGATGTATGCAATGCGGGTACTGAACGCGCCGCGCACTCCGGTCAGTGCCTCGAAGATCACATCGCTGATGAAATGGGCGGTGCTGCGCAACCGATTGGCAGGCGTTGGCAAATTGTAGCCCGCCAATTGCTTGAGCTTGTAGGCAGGACGATCCGGCGCCATGGCGCCGGGTTTGTAGATGTCGAACAGTTGGAACTGCACCAGATAAGACCCGTTCGCGGTCGGCTGGACTCGGCCCACAACGAGATTGTCGACGCCAATGGCGCGCCATTTTTCGAAGTTCACTTCACTGCCGTGATGGGGCGTTTCCAGAAAATCCGATTGCGGTTTGAGCTCGAAACGGCCGCTACCGCGCAGATCATTGGTGACAATGGCGCTCACGTCCTCCGGTGCGGACCCGGGACCGGCCCATTGGAACGGCACGATGGCGATGGGAATTCCGCCCTCCGTACCGCCTGTAATATGAATTTCCAATAGCGCTTGGGCGTTCCCGGCCCAGAGCCAGGTACCGGCGAGCAGCACAGTTGCGATCAGCTTTCGTATCATCATTCCAATACCTCAGACCCTATTCCTTGACCTCGAATGTAAAGCGGATGTCCCGATCGAATACGTCCGGATCCGGCGCTGGAGGCAACGGCGAAGCCTTGTACACTGCCGTCTCGACCGACCGGCGGAACAAGTCGTCGCCGGTGCACGAGGTCACCCGTACGGATACCACTTCACCGCCGGGGATCTGGCTCACCAGTACCTCGCAGGTCGCGCCCTTCGCCACGTTGGCAGGCCGCCGCCAGTACCGTTGCACCTTAGCCGCGATCGCTGCGACGTAGCGCGCCTTTTGTTGCTCGATCTCTTTGCCCCGCTGCGCCTTGAGACGGGATTCTTCCACCGCCAATTGCTTCTGCAATTCCGCTTCGCGGGTTTTGCGTTCGGCTTCCTCTTTCCGGCGCCGCTCCTCCGCTGCGCGTTTCTTTTCCAGTTCCGCCAGACGCTTCTTTTCCGCTTCCGCTTTCTGGCGTTGCTCCTCGGCCTGTCGCGCCTGCTCTTCGCGCTCCTTCTTCAACTTCTCCAAGCGTTCGGACTCGGCCTTCTGCTCGGCGCGAAGCTTTTCCAGATGCTCCTGCTCGGCTTGTTTCTGCTGCGCGAGCCGCTGCTGTTCCTCGCGCTGGGCCAAGCGCTGCTTTTCCTGTTCCTCGCGCAGCTTTGCGAGTCGATCCTGTTCCGCCTTTTTTTCCTTTTCGGCCTGCTGCTGCTCCTGTTCGCGTTTTTGCTTCAGCTCCGCGAGCCGCTGCTGTTCCATTTTTCGAGCGTCGCGCGCCTCCCGGGCTTGCTGTTCCAGACGCTCCTGACGAGCTTGTTCCTGGTCCCGTTTGCGCTTTTCCTGCGTGCGCAGCTTTTCCATCTCCTGCTGGATCTTGGATTCGTCGACGGCCACCGCTTTGATTGGTTCCACGTTCGACTGCGACGGAGCCAGAGGTGTCGGAGAACGCCCAAAGCTCAAAATCAGCATGGCAATCAAGACGACATGCACCGCTATCGCAAGGGTGACGGGTCCCGCATATTTGCGCAACGAGCTACGTGCCACGGCTTCGCCTAACGCTCCGAAGGCGGCTGCGTCACCAGTCCCACACTGGGCGCGCCGGCTTGCTGCAACAGCACCATGGCGTGCGTCACTTCCTGATACGCCACTTCGCGATCGCCTTTGACCACCACCGGCGTATCGGGCCGGTTGCGCAGAACCGCGGCTACCCGCGCCACCAGGGTCGAGTCGTCCACGGGTTCCGGCTCGGCCTGGCCGATCGCGATGTAATAGTTACCCGTCTTATCGACCGTAACCTGGACTGGCGTGGCTTCATCCGGTGGCAACGGCTTTGCCGACGCCTGCGGCAAGTTCACTTTCACGCCTTCCGTGATCAGCGGCGCCGTGACCATGAAAATCACCAGCAGCACCAGCATCACGTCGATATAGGGAACGACATTAATCTGCGACATCGGCGGCTTCTTGATTCGCTGTCGCACTAGGTTTTACTCCGTGACTGTTGCGTGCCTGCGCTGTAGGCGCCTTGATCGTGGGCGTGCCGGTGCAGAACGCTGGCGAACTCCTCGACAAACACATCGTAGCGGTTGGCGAGTCGCTCGACGTCGTTGGCGAACCGGTTGTAGGCGATGACCGCCGGAATGGCCGCGAACAGACCCGCGGCCGTGGCGATCAGCGCTTCGGCGATACCCGGAGCGACCAGAGCGAGCGTGGCCTGCTGCACGTTGCCGAGCGCGCGGAAGGCATTCATGATTCCCCAAACGGTACCGAACAAGCCAATATACGGGCTGGTCGAACCAACCGTGGCCAGAAAGGACAAATTCGTTTCGAGTTCGTCGATTTCCCGTGACATGGCCACACGCATGGCACGTTGCGAGCCTTCCATGACCGCATCGGCCTCGATCACGCCTTGTTTTCGCAACCGCGCGAACTCGCGAAATCCCGCTTCGAAGATCGTCTCCATACCGCTGGTGTTATCTCGCCGGGAGGCGATCTGCCGGTAGACCTCACCGAGATCGGCGCCCGACCAGAACCGGTCTTCGAAGGCGTCGGCGGACCGGCGCGCTCGGCGCACTGCAGCCCATTTCGAAAATATCATGACCCAGGCGATGACTGATGCCAGCAGCAACAGTGCCATCACCGCCTGAACCAGGTGGCTCGCGCCGATTACGAGGTGCAGGAACGAAGTATCAACCTTCAACAGAAATCTCCCTAGTCATTGCTCCGGGAATCGGGCGCGGCCTGAAACTGGCGGCGTCCAGGCAAACGAGCCGGATACGGGCGCTCGCAAGCGTGTCGGAATCTTCAGCGCGCAGTACGGCCTGCTCGACGCTGAGACTCGCTCGGCCCAATTCCACGAGCCGCACGCTGACACGCAACGCGTCGTTGAACCGCGCCGGCTTGAGATATTCGATGGACGCCGATCGTACCGCAAATATGACGCCTTGTTCGGCGCGCAACCGGTCCTGCTCGAACCCCAGCGCCCGCAGCCACTCCGTGCGCGCGCGTTCCATGAACTTCAAATAGTTCGCATAGTACACGACACCGCCGCAGTCGGTGTCTTCGTAATACACACGCACCGACCAATGAAACTCGTTCAGCATTCCGGTATGACTTGTGTGCGCTTTGGCGTATGACCACAAAAAAATACACAAATTCCTTCGGTCGTCATTGTAGGCAACGCCGCTGCCGGTTGCATGCGGTCTCTTCCGACCTTAGTCGTTGTCGGCTAGGTTGAAACTGGCCTGGGCCTGAGCGGAAGGTGTCAGCCCGAAATGACGGTATGCGCGTTCCGTTGCCACCCGTCCGCGGGGCGTGCGCATGATGTAACCCTGTTGAATCAGATAGGGTTCCAACACGTCTTCGATCGTGTCGCGTTCTTCGCCGATTGCCGCCGACAGGCTATCCAAGCCCACCGGCCCACCGCCAAATTTCTCCATAATGGTACGCAGCAAGCGGGTATCCATGTGATCGAAACCGCTCGCGTCCACGTTCAGCATCCGCATGGCAGCATCGGCGACCTCAGCGTCAACCCTGCCGTCGGCTTTCACCTGGGCGAAATCCCGAACCCGGCGTAACAGCCGGTTTGCGATGCGGGGCGTGCCCCGCGAGCGGCGGGCGATTTCCGCGGCGCCCGCGGCATCTGTCTGCACATCGAGAATGCGCGCCGAACGGCTGACGATACTGGCCAGGTCGTCGACACCATAGAACTCCAGGCGCTGCACGATGCCGAACCGGTCCCGCAACGGCGACGTCAGCAGGCCGGCGCGGGTGGTGGCGCCTATCAAAGTAAACGGCGGCAGATCCAGCTTGATGGAACGGGCCGCAGGTCCTTCGCCGATCATGATATCGAGCTGATAATCCTCCATGGCCGGATAGAGAACTTCCTCGACCACCGGGCTGAGGCGATGGATTTCGTCCACGAACAAGCACATCGCCCTGCTCGAGATTGGTCAACAGGGCGGCGAGATCGCCCGGCCGCTCCAGCACCGGACCGGATGTATGGCGCAGATTGACGCCCAGTTCGTTGGCGACGATATGGGCCAGCGTGGTCTTGCCGAGCCCTGGCGGGCCGAAGATCAGCACGTGGTCCAATGCCTCGCTGCGGGCGCGCGCGGCTTCGATGAAAATCCCCATCTGCTCGCTCACGGCGGGCTGTCCGACGTAGTCGGCGAGGCGTTTCGGGCGGATGGCGCGGTCCACAGCGTCATCGTCGCCGTGGGCAGCGGAAGTGACTAGGCGGTCGGACTCGATCATGGCTCACAGGCAGCGGCGTAGGCGGTGCCGGCTCCTCCAAGGCCGATTATACATATCCGCGTGCCTAGGGCCTTGTGGAAAAACAACTTGAGGCGACGGCTTGCGGCGACAGCATTGTGGCGCCATCGGCGGCCACGGCGCTTGCCTATATATCGATCAGGTCCGCCGTTACGGTCGCACGGTGCCCTGCAGGGCCAGGCGAATGATCTCCTCGCTGGCCAAGGCTTTGGCGTCGGCGACAGCACTGACCATGCGGCTGGCCTCGGGTGGCTTGTAGCCGAGGGCGATGAGCGCGCTGACGGCGTCTTCGATGGCGGATGGTTCCGGCGCCTGAACACGGCCGGCGGGTGTGGCCTGAAGGGAACCGGTCTTGCTCCATTCGCCGATACGATCGCGCATTTCAATGATCAGGCGCTCGGCGGTTTTCTTGCCCACGCCCGGCAATTTCACCAGCGCCGCGCTGTCCTGATTCTGCACACAGGCCACGAACCCCCCCGGACTGATACCGGACAGTATGGTTAGCGCCATCCGCGCACCGACTCCGGTCACTTTGATCAGACTGCGGAACAAGCGCCGTTCGGCCTGATCGGCGAACCCGAACAGGGAGTGATTGTCTTCACGTACCACCAGATGGGTGTACAGGGTCACTTCGACGCCGACCTCGGGAAGCACGTAAAACGTGGACATGGGGGCTTCGACCTCGTATCCGACGCCAGCCACCTCCAATAGCAGCTGTGGCGGATGCTTCTCCAGCAGCACCCCGCGTAACCGGCCGATCATGGTACCAACCTGCCGCGCCGACGGCCGCGCACCGCCGGCAGCTGCGCCAAGCCCCGCGCCGTGTGGCTGTGGCACAGCGCTATGGCCAGCGCGTCGGCAGCATCCGACTGCGGACACGCGTTGAGTTCCAGCAATGCCATGATCATGTGTTGAACCTGACTTTTCTCAGCGCCACCACGCCCGACAATGGCGAGTTTCACCTCCCGCGGCGTGTATTCGCTGACCGGCAGGTCGCGCAGCACCCCGGCGCAGATTGCGGCGCCGCGGGCCTGACCGAGTTTCAGCGCCGAATCGGGATTGCGGCTGACGAATACCTGTTCCACGGCAAATTGGGTCGGCTGATAACGGTCGATCAATTCGCCGACCGATTCGAAAATGACTTTCAAGCGCGCCGGTAACGGACCGGCTGCAATGCGTACACAGCCGCTGGCGACGTAGCGGCTATGGCCGCCGTCGCAGTCGATCACGCCATAGCCGGTGAGCCGCGAGCCCGGATCGATGCCAAGAATGCGGATCACCGCCTGCGGTCCTCGCCGCAGGCAGACCCGCACGAATCCGTTTTGGCTGCGGCGATGTCGGCCACGTGGCTCATCCGAGCTGCGCCAAAACCTCGTCGGAAAAATCGGCGTTGGAGTACACGTTTTGGACGTCGTCGAGGTCTTCGAGCATGTCGACCAGTTTCATAACCGATTGAGCGTCTTCCAATTCCAACTCTACATTGGTGGCCGGACGCATGGTGACTTCCGCGGCGCTTGGCTCCAATCCCTTGGCTTTCATGGCTTCCTTGACCTCGACGAACGCCTCGGGCGCCGTCACCACCTCGACACTGCCGTCTTCGTCGCTGGCGATATCTTCCGCCCCGGCCTCCAATGCCGCTTCCATGATCGCGTCCTCGTCGCTGCCGGGCGGATAGTTCAGCACCCCGATCTGTGTGAACAGGTAGGCAACCGAGCCGTCGGTACCCAGATTGCCGCCACACTTGGTGAACGCGTGGCGCACATCGGCCACGGTGCGGTTGCGATTGTCGGTCAGGCAATCAACCATGATCGCCACGCCGCTCGGGCCATAGCCTTCGTAGCGAATCTGTTCGTAGTGGGCGTCGTCGCTGTCACCGGAACCGCGTTTGATGGCGCGCTCGATGGTGTCCTTGGTCATATTGTTGGACAGTGCCGTATCCACCGCCGACCGCAGGCGCGGATTGGCGGCAATGTCGGCGCCGCCCATGCGCGCCGAAACCGTGATTTCGCGGATCAGTTTGGTGAACAACTTCCCGCGCCTTGCGTCCTGCGCCTTTTTGCGATGCTGGATATTCGCCCACTTGCTGTGCCCGGCCATACGAAACAGATTCCTCTTGAACCGAAAAATATGCCGCTGATCTTACCATGGGCCCGGTGCCACCCGGCAGCCGCAGACCCATCAGTGCAGGAATTTTCCGTGGTGCAGAAAGGCGCAGGCCTGCCTGGCGACCGCGGGCGAGAACAGCAAGCCGGTGTGGGAGGTACGTATTTGGATGTGATCTGCCAACTCGGGCACCTGGGTTTCGCTCACCGCGACGGCGCCGTCTCCTACGGCGCCGAGCCCGCCCATGAGGGTAGCCAGGCCGACGCCCACGGTGCCGGCAACGGCACCGGTCTCCCGAGTCGCGGGCCAAGCGGGGCAATCGCCCAACAGCCCCTGCTGCAGACTGGCGCCGAGAATGGCGCGGCCACCGGGCAGCCCGGCGAGCCGTGCCGCACTGCGGCTGCCGCACAAGGGCGTTCCCAGCAACACCACTCGCCCCGGCGGCTGATCCGGAAATCCATGGAACAAGTGGCACAGCACCAAGCCGCCGAGACTGTGCGCGACGTAGTGCACAGCGGGCGCCGGATGGCGCCGCAACCACTGCTGCAACGCAGTTGCATTCTGCCGCGGACTGCAGCCCGACACTGGCATAAGCGAAACGCGCCACTTCGAAGCCGCAGCGGCGCAATCGGTGGCCGAGCACAGCCGTCACCGCGCGGTTTGCACCATAGCCCGTGCAACAGCACCACCAGCGCGCCCTGCGCAATCCATGCCGTTGCGTTCAGCGGTCGCCATGCGCGCGACCGTGGGCGTGCATCAGTTCCTCGATCGCCTGCGCGATTGGTCCAAGAAGAGACCCGGGCAAGCGCCTCGCGCAAAGGACAGCCACGCGTATTCACTGTGCTCGGCGGGATTCAGGCGCACGGACCGCCGTTGCGGCAGACGCAGGACGAACAGATGCTCGATATTTTCGTGCACTTCCGGCGCGAAACGTTTGCGCCAGGCCGGCAGAATCGGAAAACGCTGTACCCGGCCGGTAGGGCAAGGTTGAAAATCGGGGCCTAGCCCGGTTTCTTCCCATAATTCGCGGCGGGCCGCAGCCTCGGGAAGCTCTCCCCACTCCAGGCTTCCGGTCACGGATTGCCAAAAATCGGCGGGATCACGGCGGCGCATCAGCAGTACTTCGCCGGTGTCGCTGTAGATCACGACCAACACCGACTCCGGCCGCTTATAAACCGGACTCATGGCACTCAGACAACCAGCGCAGCAAGCCCGCCAGCAGCGGCCGCCACTGCTTCAGCCGGCTTTCTGCTCATTCGCACCGGGGCGCAGCCGAATCCCCAGCTCCCGCAACTGTGCATCACTGACGCTGGAGGGCGCTGCCGTCAACAAGCACGCGGCAGTCTGGGTTTTGGGGAACGCCATGACGTCGCGAATCGAAGCCGCACCGGTCATGAGCATAACCAGAGCGATCGAGACCAAAGGCGATTCCGCCGTGAGGCGGGCAACCGTAGTCCAGCGCCCGGAGCAGGAACCCGAACTTGTCCTCGGCTTCGGCGTCGCTGATACCGAGTTGCCGCAATACACTGCGTTGCACGTCCGGGCGGAAGATACGCATGGAGCCACCGCCCAGTTCGGTACCATTGAGCACCATGTCGTAGGCACGGGAAAGACACGCGCCAGGGTCGGATTCCAACAATTGCAGATGTTCTTCCTTGGGGGAAGTGAACGGGTGATGCAGCGATACCCAGCGGTTCTCCTTTTCATCCCGTTCGAACATCGGAAAGTCGACCACCCACAGCGGCTTCCAGCCGTGCTCGACCAGACCGCGGTCGTGACCCAGTTTGACCCGAAGCGCGCCCAAGGCTTCGTTGACCACCTGCGCCTTGTCGGCGCCGAAGAAAATCAGGTCTCCGTCTGCGGCGCCGCTACGTTCCAGAATGGCGCTGACCGCAGCATCCGGCAGGAATTTGAGTATCGGTGACTGCAGGCCTTCCCGGCCGGCACTGCGGTCGTTCACCTTGATATAGGCGAGCCCTTTGGCGCCGTAGATGCTGACGAATTTGGTGTAGTCGTCGATTTCCTTGCGGGTCAGTTCGCCGCCCGCCGGCAGCCGCAGTGCGGCGACCCGGCCCATGGGGGTCCTTTGCGGGCGCCGAAAACACCTTGAATTCCACGTCCTGCATCACGTCGCCGACGTCCACCAATTCCAGCGGAATGCGTAAATCCGGCTTGTCCGAACCGAAGCGCCGCATGGCTTCGGCATAAGCTCAAACGAGGAAAAGGATCCGGCAGAGCGACTTCCAACACCTTGGCGAACAGCGAGCGGATCATTTCCTCCATCAGGCCCATGATCTGCTCCTCGTCCAGGAACGATGTCTCGATGTCGAGTTGGGTGAATTCCGGCTGCCGGTCGGCACGCAGATCTTCGTCGCGGAAACAACGCACGATCTGGTAGTACCGATCCATGCCCGAGACCATCAGCAATTGCTTGAACAGTTGCGGTGACTGCGGCAGGGCGAAAAACGCGCCCTGATGGGTACGGCTCGGTACCAGATAGTCTCGCGCCCCTTCCGGCGTGGCGCGGGTCAACATCGGCGTTTCGATGTCCAGGAAACCGTTTTCATCCAGGTATTCCCGCAGCGCGCGGGTAATCCCGGAGCGGAACCGCAGACGGCGCAGCATCTCCGGGCGACGTAAATCGATATAGCGGTAACGCAGGCGGTGTTCCTCAGATACGCTGTCGTCGTCCAACTGGAACGGCGGCGTTTCGGAGCGGTTGAGGACGACGAGTTCCTGGCCGAGCACTTCGATGGCACCGGTGGGCAGGTCCGGGTTTTCGGTACCTTCCGGGCGGCGACGAACTCTGCCGCGCACGGCGACTACGAACTCGCCGCGCAGACTCTCGGCCAGCGCGAACGTTTCCGGCAGATCGGGGTCGAACACCACCTGCACCAGGCCTTCACGATCGCGCAAATCGACAAAGATGACACCGCCGTGGTCACGCCGCCGATGCACCCATCCACAAATTTCCACTTCCTGATCCAGATGGGTTTCATTCAATTGGCCGCAATAATGACTACGCATGATGTTGTTCCGATGTGACGGCCCGGGCCGCAAAAAAGCCAATTTTAGCGAATTAAGCGGCAGAACGCCGCAGGAGCGCGAATGTTACGTGCTCGACTGGGGGTGCGCAACCGTGCGCGGACGGGTTCGCCGGCGCGGTATTGGGAAGGACTCGCGGGCGGCCCGCAAGGGAACCGCCCGCTGGGGACTCAATCGCTGCAGGACGCGCAACTACCGGCGCCGCAGGCGCTCGGTTCCGATTTCTTGGAGCCCGAATCCGGCTTCGAACTCTCGGCCAGATTCTTTTTATTGGCGGACTTGAAGTCGGTTTCATACCAGCCGCCGCCCTTGAGGCGAAAGCCGGCCGCGGAAATCATTTTCTTCAAGTTGGGGGTGCCACAAGCTGGACAGTCGGTCAGCGGGGCGTCGCTCAGCTTTTGCAGCTTTTCCAACCCGTGCCCGCACGAGTCGCAGAGATATTCATAAATGGGCATAGACCTATCCTCAACCGAACCCGAAACTAGGCTTGTCTATAAGGCCAGAGAGCACATTATTCAAGCGCTAATACGCCAAATTTATCGCCCATTATACAGAGACTTGGAATGGGATAAAGGAAAAAGACGGCGCCCGATATCCAGGCTCCCGGAGAGGTTTGGCCGGAGAAGCGCGAAATATCCCGGTTCGCGCCGAGGCCGGCAGACTTTATCGGCGGTTTTTTCACCGCTCGGAATCTGCCAAAATGCTGACGCACCGCGGCCCTGCTGTGCCCGAGTGACCCAACCATGACTGCCTCTTACCGCAATCACACCGACCTGCCGAGTCAGCAGCGCGACGATTTCAACACCCTGCGCAGCTTGGCGCCCTACCTGTGGCAATACCGGGGTCGGGTCGTCGCAGCCCTGGCGGCACTGATCGTCGCCAAACTCGCCACCGTCGCCGTGCCGCTGGCATTGAAGCATATCGTCGATGCCCTCGACGCATCCAAAGCTCAGCACATCGCCCTGCCGGTGGTATTCCTGGTCGCCTACGGGGTGTTGCGACTGGCCTCGTCTTCGTTCAACGAAATTCGCGATTCGCTGTTTGCACGGGTGCGTCATGGCGCCATGCGCAATATGTCCCATAAGGTGGTCGGTCATTTGCACCGGCTTTCCTTGCGCTTCCACTTGGAGCGCAAAACCGGAGCCATCACCCGCGACCTGGAGCGCGGGACGCGCAGCGTAAGTGCGCTGCTCAACTACATGGTGTTCAGCGTCGTGCCGACCTTGCTGGAAGTAGGACTGATTTCCGTGATTCTGCTGACCAAGTACAGCGCTTGGTTTGCCGTGATCACTTTCGCCACGGTGGTCGTCTATATCGCCTTCACCATGAAGATCACCGAGTGGCGCATGAGCTACCGGGTGGAAATGAACAATGCCGATTCGTTGGCCAACAATCAGGCAGTGGACAGCCTGATCAATTACGAGACGGTGAAATACTTCGGCAACGAGCGCTTCGAACTCGATCGCTACAATCGCACGCTGAGGCGATGGGAGGACGCCGCGGTCAAGAGTCAGACTTCGTTGTCGGCGCTGAACATCGGCCAGGGCGCCATCATCGCCATCGGCGTCACCGCGATCATGTTTCTGGCGGCACGCGGCGTGGTCACCGGCACGATGAGCCTCGGCGACCTGGTGCTGGTCAACGCCTTCATGATCCAGATGTTCATACCACTGAACTTTTTGGGTGTCGTCTATAGCCAGCTCAAGCACGCGCTGTCGGATATGGAGCGAATGTTCCGACTGCTGGAAGAAACACCGGAAATCCAGGATGCCGCCGACGCGCACGCGCTGGAAGTGGGAAACGGCGCGGTGCGGTTCGAGCATGTCGATTTTCATTACCAGGGCGACCGCCCGATCTTGCGGGACGTGAACTTCGAAATCCCGCCCGGCAGCAAACTAGCCGTAGTCGGCCCCAGTGGCGCCGGCAAATCGACCCTGGCGCGATTGCTGTTTCGTTTCTACGACGTCAGCGCCGGCCGCATTCTGATCAACGGCCAAGACGTGCGGCGCGTTACCCAGGAGAGCCTGCGCGCCGCCATCGGCATCGTGCCGCAGGATACGGTACTGTTCAACGACACCATCTTTCACAACATTGCCTACGCCAAGCCCGACGCGACCCGAGAGCAGGTCGAGGAAGCAGCACGACTGGCACACATTCATGGCTTCATAGAATCCCTGCCGAAAGGTTACGAGACCCTGGTGGGCGAACGCGGTTTGAAATTGTCCGGGGGCGAAAAGCAACGCGTGGCAATCGCGCGCACGGTCCTGAAAAGACCGCGGATTCTGATTTTCGATGAAGCCACCTCCTCTTTGGACTCCGAATCCGAACAAGCAATCCTGGGCGCCTTGCGCGATGTCGCGGCAGACCACACTACCTTGGTCATCGCGCACAGGCTGTCGACCATTGTCGACGCCGATCGCATACTGGTGCTGGACGATGGACGCATCATGGAAGAAGGCGATCACCACAGCCTGCTTCATCGAGGCGGTATCTACGCGCGCTTGTGGGACCTGCAGCAAGAAGAGCGACGACGCCTTGGGCACGAGACCGAGGACACCCGGCTCATCTCGGGATGAGACCCCATGGGGCAACGCCTGCGATATTTAGGGCCGACCCTGGCTCAACCGGGTCATTAGAGGATCGAGATAAGCACCCGCTTTGTAAGTCTGCCCCGCACTGCGACGAATATTGCTGAGCATGTCGAGCCATTCGACCATCGGCCGCACGGCGATGCGAGATTCCGGGGCGGCTCGCAAGAACGCAGACTTCAGCTCTTGGTACTGCGCCTCCAAAACCTCCAGTTTAGCGCGGATGGACGTGGCATCGTATTCCTGGTCCGAAGGCAAAGCGTGTTCCAGGAATGCGGCTACTTGCCCCTGAAACTGGTTCGCACCGCCGCGGAGTGCAGCGTCCTGCAACGATGGCAGATCAGCGCGGGCCAGCGCCACGGCGCCGGCCAGTTCCGCCATTTCGCTGGCGTAGCGCGAAACGCGCAGACCGTCAGGCAGCACAGAATCCAATTCCGGCGGCAATCTGTTGCGTTGAATCAGTGCACCGTAATCGCCGATGCTGTCCACCAAGCGGATCAATACCCGCTGTTCGGTCTGCATGCGATCCGTATTCGGTTGCTCGCTGCTCAGCGCCTCTGTCACCAGACGCCTTGCAATGTCCGTGACCCGTACCAACTCCATCACCATCGCGTGCAGTGCCAACGTCGGCGTACCGGCAAGATTGCGATCCAGATAGTGAGGCCGCGACTCGTCCTCTTCGACGCTGAGAAAACGGCGTTCGAGGACCGTCACCAGAGTATTGCTCAACGGCCACATGAGCACCACGCCGAGAATGTTAAAACAAGTATGGAACAGTGCCAGCACAACCGCCGGTTCGGCGCTTTCGGCGAACCACTGCCGCAGTGTCACCAACCCAAACACGAGCGCCGGCAATAGCACCAACGCTACCACCGCGGTCAGGAAGTTGAACACCACATGAGCGGCCGCGACGCGCTTGGCATTGGCCGTGGCGCCGATGACCGCGAGTGCGGCGGTGCTGGTCGTGCCGACATTGGCCCCAATGACCATCGCCGCAGCGTCA
Source organism: uncultured Gammaproteobacteria bacterium (assembly GCA_963762165.1). GTDB lineage: Bacteria > Pseudomonadota > Gammaproteobacteria > JASBUN01 > JASBUN01 > CAVXJN01. Next base: position 1,393,827 of record CAVXJN010000003.1, on the reverse strand, counting down.
CCCAAGGGCACGACACCGCCGGATGCCGCGGTCAACACCACTGCCAGCGCGGCGCTCGATGACTGCATGAACAATGTCAGCAAAAAACCGGCGCCGGTGAACGTCAGTAACGCCAACGCTCCACTGCCGGAAGCCGCCAAATCCAGGTGGCCACCAATGCCCGAGAAACCCGCCTCGAGCAAATCGATCCCCAGGAAGAAAATGCCGAATCCCGCAATCGCCTGCCCTGTCGCGGCACGGCGTCCGCTAGTACCGATACGCAGAAACATGCCGACCCCAACGGCGGGCAACGCGAACGCTTTTACATCCATGTTCAGACCGACGAGTGCCACCAGCCAGCCAGTCATGGTCGTTCCTACGTTACTGCCGTAGATCACCATTACCGCGCGCCGCAACTCCATCAGCCCTGCATTGACGAAACCGATCGTGGCCACAGTGACGGCGCTCGAAGATTGCACCAGACCGGTGATCAGGGCGCCGGAAGCCAAGCCCCGCATCGGCGTGTCGGTGAAACGCGCCAGTAGATTACGCAATGCCTTACCAGCCGCCAGCTTCAGGCCGTCGGTCATGAGCCACATGCCCAACAGAAACAGACCGATTCCGCCCAGCAGACTGCTGAACATGGCGAGCTTCATAATTTCACTCTTCAGAAAGTGCCCGACAACGCACCTCTGCAGCACGCCGTCCCATCCGGCATAATAAACCACAGCGGTAGCAATCGGCCTGCAGACAGATGACTTCGACCCAAGCCCCACCAAATGCTGAAGAGACGCTGACATTACGTCGGGTCGCCATCGATACTTATCGCGAAAACGTCGCCTACCTTCACCGCGATTGTGCCGTCTATCGCGCCGAGGGATTCCAGGCTCTATCGAAGCTGGAAATCAGCGCCGACAGCCGTCGGATCCTGGCGGTGCTCAATGTCGTAGACGACCCAAGCCTGGTCACGACCACGGAATTGGGGCTTTCCGAGCAAGCATTCGATCAACTCGGGTTGACACCGGGCAGCCGGGTCAAGATTGCGCACGCCGCACCGCCAGTATCCATGAGCGCCGTGCAACGCAAAATCGCCGGCGAGCGTCTGTCCGAGGCGGATTTTCTGCACATTTGCCGCGACATCGCCCAGAGCCGCTATTCGAAAATGGAAATGGCCGCGTTTCTGGTGGCCTCGGGACAAACCGGCCTCGACCGGGACGAAGTGCTGTACCTTACCCGGGGGATGGTCGACACCGGCGAACGTCTCAATTGGGATGAGCCGCTGGTGGTGGACAAACACTGCATCGGCGGCATACCCGGCAATCGCACCTCGATGATCGTAGTGCCCATCGTCGCCGCCCACGGCATGCTAATGCCGAAAACATCGAGCCGCGCGATCACTTCGCCCGCCGGCACCGCTGACACCATGGCGGTCCTAGCCGAAGTGGAGCTGGCACCGGAAGCCCTGCGCGGTATCGTGCATCGGGTGCGCGGGTGTATCGCCTGGGGGGGCACCGCACGATTGGCGCCCGTGGACGATATGCTGATCTCGGTGGAACGACCCCTCTCCATCGACTCGATGGGTCAAATGGTGGCCTCGATTCTGTCGAAAAAGCTCGCTGCCGGCGCCACCCATCTGCTCATCGACATACCGGTCGGCCCAACCGCCAAAGTGCGTCACACGAGCCAGGCGCTGCAACTGCGCAAGTTGTTCGAATTCGTCGGCGACCGCCTCGGTATTCATCTGGAGGTCATCATCACCGACGGACGCCAGCCCGTAGGCCGCGGTATCGGACCCGCTCTGGAAGCACGCGACGTCATGCAGGTACTGGAAAATCATCCCGATGCCCCGGCCGATTTGCGGCAAAAATCACTGCGCCTGGCAGGCCGTGTATTGGAATTCGATCCCGACGTTCGCGGCGGGCGGGGATTTGCCATCGCCCGGGATATTCTGGACTCGGGCCGCGCGTTGCAAAAACTGAAGGAAATCGTCGAAGCCCAGGGTGCCCACCCCTACCCACCGCCAGCGGCTAGACTGAACTACGAGGTAAGCGCGCCGATGGCAGGTTTCGTTGCCGGCATCGACAACTTGCAACTCGCACGCATTGCCCGCCTCGCCGGCGCGCCGCTGGACCAAGGGGCGGGCGTCGATCTGTTGAAAAAATTGGGCGATGCAGTGGCGCAAGGCGAGCCGCTATATCGGGTCCACGCTGAATTTCCCGCCGACTTCCGCTTTGCCCGGGAGTTGAGCGACCAGGACAGCGGCTACCAAATCGACGCCGCAGCGGCCGATCATCGGGATTTCCCGGAAGGCTGAACCATGGTCGACGATCCGCCCGAACTGGTGTTGACGTTCCCGGAGTATCGATCGGCTGGCGAACGGCTGGCTGGTGCGCTTGCGTGCCCTTGCGCGGCAGTGGACCTGTACCGGTTTCCCGACGGAGAAGTGCGGGTTCGGCTGCCGGAGCGTCTGCCGCGACGCGTGGCCTTGTGCCGCAGTCTGTTCGATCCGGACTCGAAGCTGATCGAACTCCTGTTGGTATCACGTACGGCGCGTCAACTCGGCGCAGGCCACTTGACGCTGGTGGCGCCCTATCTTTGCTACATGCGCCAGGACATGGCTTTCGTACCGGGTGAAGCAGTCAGTCAGAGGATCATCGGCGCCTTCCTGGCAGCGCAATTCGACGTCGTCGTTACGGTCGACCCGCATTTGCACCGCATCGACCGCCTCGACCAGGCACTACCCATGTCCGGAGCCCGTGCACTCAGCGCCGCACCGATGCTGTCGGCGTTTCTGTCGCAGCAGATGCGGCAGCCTACCCTATTGGTCGGACCGGATTCCGAATCCCGCCAATGGGTGGCCGCGGTAGCCGGCGGCTGCGGATTCGAATACGTGATCGCCGAAAAAATCCGTCGCAGTGATCGTGACGTCAGCGTCCGCCTACCGCGGTTCTCGCTTGCCGAACGAGCCGTGGTGTTGGTGGACGACATGGTCAGCACGGGCAATACCTTGGCGCGTGTTTCGGAGCAATTGAAACAGGCCGGAGCACCCCGGATCGACGCCCTGATCACCCATGCGCTGTTCGACGAACAGACCCAAACACTACTTCATGGCGCCGGTATTGATCGAATCTGGAGTACCGACAGTATTCCGCATCCGAGCAACGCGGTGAACCTGGCGCCTTTGCTGGCAGGCGCACTGCGATCCAGTTGAACGTGTAGTGCGACAACCGCCTTTCAATCTGTTGCTGCTGTTCGCCTCCCTGATCGTGCTCATCACCGCGATTCAGGTCGGCCTGGTCGGCATTGTTTTCGAAAAACTCGGCTTGTCTCCCGCGGGCGCCTATGTGCTGTTGTTCGGATCACTGTTTGGCAGCGCCATCAACGTACCGCTGTTTTCGGTGCGCGCCGAACGAGATTCGAGCACGCCCACGGTGCAGGACCCGCTGGGTCGCGATATTCCTTTCACCGGCCGCACCCGGATCGCCGTCAATTTGGGCGGCTGTCTGATTCCGGTAACGTTTTGCGCCTATCTCGCCAGTTACAGCTCGGTCCCGGCATCGCGGACGTTGATTGCGACCGCGCTGGTCAGCACAGCATGTTATTGGAGCAGCCGTCCGCTACCGGGAGTCGGGATCGGAATCCCCTTTCTGGTAGCGCCTTTGAGTGCTGCATTGGTTGCGATTTTACTCGCGCCGGATCAGAGCGCGCCGCTTGCCTACATATCCGGCACACTGGGCGTATTGATTGGAGCCGACCTGCTGCACCTCGGCGACGTGCACAAACTGGGCGCGCCGCTCGCGTCCATCGGTGGCGCCGGAACTTTCGACGGTATTTTCATTACCGGTATCGTAGCCGTGCTTCTGGCTTGAGACTGCAGTCAACCATACAAGGAATCGGCATGACACGTTCGAACCCCGCCCAGACAGATTTTAGCCAGCGCGCGATCTTGATCAGCGGGTGCTCCAGCGGCATCGGCTTGTGCGTCGCGGAAGGCCTGCACGCGCGCGGCTACACAGTGTTCGCGACGGCACGGCGCACCGAGGACGTCGTGAAATTGCGCGAACGCGGGCTGCAAGCATTGCGGCTCGACCTGGACGACTCGAACTCAATTCATGACGCGGTCCAACAAGTGCTCGAGCAAACCGGCGGCCGCTTGTACGCCTTATTCAACAATGGTGCCTACGGGCAACCGGGTGCGGTCGAGGATTTAAGCCGCGAGGTATTGCGCGCGCAATTCGAGACCAATCTGTTCGGCACCATGGAACTCACCAACGCCGTGCTACCGGTAATGCGCCGCCAGGGCTACGGTCGCATCGTACAAAACAGTTCCATATTGGGGCTGATCGCGCTGCCCTACCGAGGCGCGTACAACGCCACTAAATTCGCGCTCGAGGGGTTGACCGACACGCTACGGCTGGAATTGCGCGGCAGCGGCATTCACGTGTCACTGGTGGAACCGGGACCGATACGGAGCAGATTCCGGGACAATGCATTGCGCGCCTTCGAGGCCCATATCGACGTTAAAAATAGCGCCCACCGAAACGCATACGAGGGACTGGAAGCCCGGCTGCGTAAAGAAGGTGCGGCCGCGCCGTTTACACTCGATCCCGAGGCGGTATTGCACAAGGTGATCCATGCCCTGGAAAGCCCACAGCCGAAACTCCGCTATTACGTCACCTTCCCGACCCACCTGTTCGGATTTCTGCGGCGTGTACTTTCGGCGCGCCTGCTGGATCGCGTGTTGCAACGCACGGGGGGTGGCGGCCGCCGCTGATGTCGCCAATTGTCTACACGATTGCGTTAGCGGCGCGCTACTGCTGTTCTACCCTGATTGGGCATAAGGATAAATAACCGAAGATCTCGGAGCGCAAGTGGCGGGGATAGTCAAAGTCTCGGTCGGCGCTCGCCGGATCGGTTTATCCACGACCGCAAATACGGATATAGCAACCCCAAAAAGGAGCATGTCATGCAATCCAAAACCGCTATTGCAGCGAGTATTCTGTTTATCGGCGCCGCCGGCGCTATGACCGGCTGCGACGTGGACGTGGACGACAAGGGCAAGCTGCCCGAAGTCAACGTCGAACCAGGTCGCGCGCCCGATGTGGACGTACGTGGTCCCGACGTAGATGTAAAAGGCGGTCAACTGCCGAAGTACGACGTTGAAAAGACCCAGGAGGGCAAAATGCCCAGCGTCGACATCACTCCTCCGGGAGAGAACGACGCTCAGCACTGATTGGCAAGTCGGCAACGGTTGCCTCGTTTAACCGAGGCAACCGGCGTCGCCGGATCGCGCTTCAGGCGGCCGAAACCTCAGACCTGCCCTTCTCGAACACCAACTGATTGTCACGCACGTTTACTTCGATCACGTCGCCGGGGCCGTAATGGCCGGCGAGAATCTCCTGCGCCAACGGGTTTTCGAGTTGTTGCTGTATTGCGCGCTTCAAAGGCCGCGCACCGTAAACGGGGTCGAAACCCGCGGTTCCCAGGCGATCCAACGCAGCATCCGACAACGACAGTCCCATATCCCGGTCCCGCAACCGAGCGCGCAAATAATCGATCTGGATGTTGGCGATTTCACGGATCTGCTCCGCCGCCAGCGGATGGAACACGACCACCTCATCAATACGATTGATGAATTCCGGGCGGAAATGGCCGCCCACGATCTCCATCACTGCAGCCTTCATTGCGTCGTAATTATCTTCGCCCGCCAACTCCTGAATCTGTTGCGAACCGAGGTTGGATGTCATGACGATCACGGCGTTGCGAAAGTCCACCGTGCGGCCCTGACCATCGGTCAACCGACCGTCGTCCAGCACCTGCAGCAACACGTTGAACACATCCGGGTGCGCTTTCTCCACCTCATCGAGCAATATCACGGAATACGGTTTACGGCGTACGGCTTCGGTTAAGTAGCCGCCTTCCTCGTAGCCGACATAACCCGGAGGCGCGCCGATCAGTCGCGCTACGGAATGCTTTTCCATGAACTCCGACATGTCGATGCGCACCATCGCTTCTTCGGTGTCGAACAGGAAATTCGCGAGCGCTTTGGTCAGCTCGGTTTTTCCGACGCCGGTGGGGCCAAGAAATAGAAACGAGCCGTTGGGCCGGTTGGGATCCGACAAGCCGGCGCGCGAGCGACGAATCGCATTCGATACCGCTTTAACCGCTTCTGCCTGTCCGACCACGCGTTGCTGTAGCGCAGCTTCCATTTGCAGCAATTTGTCGCGCTCCGACTCCAGCATCTTGGAGACCGGGATACCGGTCCATTTCGATACCACTTCCGCGATTTCCTCATCCGTGACCCGATTGCGCAACAACTTGGTCTCGTGCATTTCCGCCTGCGATGCCATGTCTAACTGCTTCTCGAGTTCCGGTATGCGGCCGTATTGCAGTTCGGACATGCGCGCGAGATCGCCAGCACGGCGGGCGTTCTCCAGTTCCGTGCGAGCCCGTTCCAATTCCTCCTTGATGTGGGTCGTGCCCTGGACGGCCGCTTTTTCCGATTTCCAGATCTCGTTCAGATCCGCGAACTCACGCTCGAGTTTGTCGATTTCTTCCTCGAGATTGGTGAGACGCTTTTTCGAGGCCTCGTCGGTTTCCTTCTTCAGGGCTTCACGCTCGATTTTGAGCTGAATCATGCGCCGTTCCAGCCGGTCCATCTGCTCCGGCTTGGAGTCGATTTCCATGCGAATGCGGCTGGCGGCTTCGTCCACCAGATCGATGGCTTTATCGGGCAACTGCCGGTCGGCTATGTAGCGGTGGGAAAGGGTGGCGGCGGCCACGATCGCCGGGTCGGTGATCTCGACGCCGTGGTGCACTTCGTATTTTTCCTTGAGCCCACGCAGGATCGCGATCGTGTCTTCGACACTGGGCTCGTTCACCAACACCTTCTGAAACCGTCGTTCCAGAGCGGCGTCCTTTTCGATGTATTTTCGGTATTCATCGAGCGTGGTCGCACCGATGCAATGCAATTCTCCGCGCGCCAGAGCAGGCTTCAACATATTGCCCGCGTCGAGCGCGCCCTCGGCCTTGCCTGCGCCGACAATGGTATGCAGCTCGTCGATAAACAATATGACCTGACCCTCCTGCTTGGCCAGGTCGTTCAGCACGCCCTTCAGGCGTTCTTCGAATTCACCGCGAAATTTCGCCCCCGCCAGCAGCGAGCCCATGTCCAGGGACAGCACCCGCTTGCTCTTCAGGCCTTCAGGAACCTCGCCGTTGACGATCCGCTGCGCCAGCCCTTCGACGATGGCAGTCTTGCCCACGCCCGGTTCGCCGATCAACACCGGATTGTTCTTGGTCCGGCGCTGCAATACCTGAATGGTGCGCCGAATTTCATCGTCGCGGCCGATTACGGGGTCCAGCTTGTTCTGCTCGGCCCGCTCGGTAATGTCGATGGTGTATTTTTCCAGCGCCTGGCGCTGTTCTTCGGCATTGGGGTCATCGACCCGCTGGCCGCCGCGCAGTTGCTCGATTGCCTGCTCCAGAGCACCCTTGCTGGCACCCGCCTTGCGCAGCAACTCGCCTATCGGCCCCTTGTCTTCGAGTGCCGCCAGGACGAACAGCTCACTGGAGATGTAATTGTCTTTGCGCTGTTGCGCAAGCTTGTCAGTGAGATTGAGCAAGCGGCCGAGATCGTTGGACAGGTGCACATCGCCGCCCGCACCCTGCACGGAAGGCAGCCGGTCCAGCGCTTCACCGAGGCTCGAGCGCAGGCTGTTGACGTTGACGTCGGATTGCGCCAGCAGATGGCGCACCGTGCCGCCCTCCTGATCGAGCAGCGCTGTCAAAACGTGGGCTGGCTCGATGAACTGATGGTCCCGCCCGACGGCGAGGCTCTGGGCGTCTGCCAACGCCATCTGAAACTTGCTGGTGAGTTTATCCATTCTCATTGCTGCTAACCCCTCGAACTCGAACGAAGCGTGTCTTTGAAGATACTCTTAGAGATGCGGGCTAAAACGAGGGTTTCAAGTCAAAGCCGAAACTCTACCGGCGGGATATGGGTACAACTCGTCCATCGGCACACTTCGGCCGGGGGCTTGCACGATGCGCGCATGTTCGCGGCGGAATTGCCGCGCGTGGGCCAATCCGCAGGAATGTGCCAGGCGGCCCACCTCATCGTTCATGCCGCGTGCGTAATGCGCCACCCGGCGCGACTTGTCTGCGACGACCAAACCATGTTGCAGCCGCCGATTGTGGGTGGTGATACCCGTAGGACAGGTGTCCTTGTGGCACTGCAGCGCCTGGATGCAACCGAGCGCGAACATGAACCCCCGCGCCGTGACCGTAAAATCGGCACCTACACAAAGCGCCCAGGCGACATGGGCCGAGGTCACCAGTTTGCCCGAAGCGACCACCCGCACCCGCTCCCGCAAGCCGCTGCCGAGTAAGGTATCGACCAGGATCGGCAGAGCCTCATTGAGTGGCAGACCGACATGATCGGCAAGCACCTGGGGCGCGGCGCCGGTCCCGCCGTCGCCGCCATCCAGGGTGATGAAATCGGGCGCATATTCGACGCCCCGCCTCTGAATGGCTTCGCAGAGATCGACAATGGGCCGAGCCGATCCAAGCACCAGCTTGATCCCTACCGGCCGCCCCGTGGCATCCCGCACCTGCGCGATCATATCGAGGAGATCGTCATCGCTGTGGACTTCCGGGTGGCGGTTGGGGCTATACGATGCGACACCCACCGGAATGCCGCGAATCCTGGACACTTGCTCGGTTACTTTGGGCCCCGGCAATAACCCGCCGCGCCCGGGCTTGGCTCCCTGAGCCAGCTTGATTTCGAACGCTTTGACTCGCTTGGCGATTTCACGCAGGGATTTTTCATCCAGACGGCCCTGTTGGTCGCGCACGCCGTATTTCGCTGTGCCAATCTGAAAGATCAAGTCGCACTGGCCTTCGAGATGGTACGGGGTCAGCCCCCCTTCGCCGGTATTGAGCCAGATGCCCGCCTGCCCGGCGCCGGTCGACAACGCGCGCACCGCAGGTTCAGAAATCGCACCGAAACTCATGCCGGAAATATTGACGATCTGGGAGGCGACAAACGGGTATTCGCATTGCGGACCTATGGACAAGGGCGGGGCGGGTTGCCGCTCCTCCTCCAGCACCGGATATGGCGCGTTGACGAAGATGATCGAGCCGGCTTCACGCAAATCGTTGGTGCCGCCGAAACCGATGGTACCGCCGATATTCTTGGCCGTGCGGTAGACCCAATTGCGGGTGGAGCGATTGAATGGCAATTCTTCGCGGTCATTGGCGAAGAAATATTGACGGAAGTATTCGCCGAGCCACTCGAGAAAATATCGCATCCGGCCAATGACCGGAAAGTTGCGCCGCACCGTATGCTCGGTCTGCAGCAGGTCCTGGACGAACATCACCAGCAGCCACAGCACCACCAATCCGCCGCCCCAGCCGAGGCCGACCACGATCCAGTGCAGGACGCCGACGCTCTGTTCCATTGCACCTCCTGCGCAATTGCCTGGGCCCAGTATATACGCGCAATCGTGCGGTGCGCGCCGACCGGGACGGGCAGGTTCCGGTGGACCGTCGCTTGCGCTCAGTGCCCAGGAAACAGCACGATTCGGACTATTTCAATGCAACCAGGCGTGGGTAACCGGTATCACCAGCACGCCCAGTGCAATCAGCGTGATCTGCTCCACCGTTTCGCTGAACCGCGTGCGGTGGTGCAGACTGGGGATCAAGTCGGCGACGGCGATATAGATGAAGCTCGCCGCGGCGGCGGCAAGGATATACGGGATCACGGCTTGACTCGGGGACAAACTCAAGTAAGTCAAAACCGCGCCAATGATGGTAGTCAGACTGGACAACAGATTGAAACCAAGCGCACGCATGCGGCTCAGGCCGCCGTGCAACAGCAAGGCAAAATCGCCGACTTCCTGCGGAATCTCGTGTGCAGCAACCGCTATGGCGGTGACAATACCCAGCTTGATGTCGGTCAGAAACGCGGCCGCGATCAATATCCCATCGACAAAATTATGCAGCCCGTCGCCGACCACGATCATGCTGACGAGGGAATTCTTACGACCCCGGTCGAACGCATCCGGCGCATGGGCTTCGCAGTCGCCGGCATGGCAATGGCGCCAGAGAACCATCTTCTCGAGCAGGAAGAACCCCAGCAATGCAACCAGCACGGTGCCGGTCAAGTATTGAAAGTCGTGGGCCGAAGTCGCTTCCAACGCGTGTGGCAGCAACCCCAGAAATGCCGCCCCCAACAGTGCGCCGATGGCGAAGCTGACGAAGTGAGGCAGCACCCGTTCGTGAACCCGATCGGGCAAGAGCAGGAACAGACCGGCCGCAAGTACGCTCAGCACACTGCCGAGCAAAGCGAACAACAGTATCCAGACCAGCAGGGGCATCGCACACGCCGTTCGGTAGGCAAAGCGGCCATGATACCGTATTCAGGCACTGCCACCAGCCACCAAACGGCACCCGGTCAAGATTCCAGCCAGATCAGACTCGCCATGCGCCCAGTGACACCGTCGCGGCGATAGGAAAAAAACCGCTCCGGATCGCTGAACGTGCACCAGCCACCGCCCCAGACCCGCGATACGCCGCAGGCCGCAAGGCGCCGCCGCGCGAGCTGATAGAGGTCGGCGTTCCAGTGGCCGGGCCGGGTCGCCACGAACGCTTCGCTGCATTCGCCGTCGTCGGCCACAAAAGCGGCGCGCACTTCTTCGCCCACTTCAAACGCCTGCGGCCCGATGGCGGGGCCCAGCCACGCCAGGGTCTGCTCCGCACGGGCCCCCCAGGCCGACAACGCAGACTCGATGACGCCCGCCGCCAGTCCGCGCCAACCGGCGTGCAGCGCGGCGACCCAGCGCCCTCCTTCATCGCTCAACAGGATCGGCAGGCAGTCCGCAGTGAGCACCGCACACACCGCCGCGGCGCGATCGGTGTAACTGGCGTCGGCGCAGGCGTCGCGGGTCACGGTTCGCGGCCGGCAGCGCGTCCGTTCCATGCACCTGGCGCAACCACGCGGGCTCGCCGGGCAAGTCGCCGGCCAGCCGCAAGCGGCGCCGATTTTCAGCGACTGCGCCAGCTTCGTCGGCGACGTGGTCAGCCAGATTGAAACTTTCGTATGGACCGCGGCTGACGCCGCCACGGCGGGTCGTCACCAGTGCCCGAACCCGGGCGGCGGCCGGCCAATGCGGAACGATGAACTCGGGATCTGCCACGGCCTCCTAGCCCACCCGGTTCCCGGGTCGCGGGGCGCCGCCGGCATCCGCAGCGGTCTCGTCGCTCAGAGCCTGCACCAGGTGCGCCATGTCCGCTGGCAGCGGCGCCTCCCACTCACGGAAGGTCCCGGTACCGGGATGCAGCAATCCGAGGCGCTGGGCGTGCAGCGCCTGGCGGCGAAATCCGCGCAGCGCCGTAGTCAAAGCCGGGCTTGCGCCGGCCGGCAGCCGTAGCCGGCCGCCGTATACCGGGTCGCCCAATAGCGGATAGCGCAGGTGGGCCATGTGCACGCGGATCTGGTGCGTCCTGCCGGTCTCCAATCGCACCCGGATCAGAGTGTGATGGGCAAAGCGTTGCACGACCCGATAATGGCTGACCGCCTCCTTGCCCGACGTCACCACCGCCATGCGCTTGCGGTCGCTGGGATGGCGGCCGATGGGCGCATCGACAGTGCCGCCCGCCGTCATGACCCCCTGGACCACAGCCAGGTATTCGCGCTTCAAGGTGCGCGCCTGAAGCTGCTCCACCAGGGCTTTGTGAGCGCTCAAAGTGCGCGCCACCACCAACAGGCCGCTGGTGTCCTTGTCCAGCCGGTGGACGATGCCTGCACGCGGTACCGCGGCCAGCTCCGGCAATCGGTGCAGCAGCGCGTTTTGCAAAGTACCCGCCCAATTGCCCGCCGCCGGATGCACCACCAGTCCGGCCGGCTTATTGATCACCAACAACCATTCGTCTTCGTGCACCACGTCCAACGCAATCGGTTCGGGGGCGCAGGCGGGTTCATCTTCGAGTTGGGCGCGGATCACCACCTGCTCGCCGCCACGCACGGCATCGCGCGGCTTGAGTATCCGGTCATCGACCCGGACCGCGCCCGCGCGCACCCATTGCTGGAGACGCGCCCGTGAAAAATCCGGAAACATCTGCGCTAGCGCCTGATCCAGACGCATGCCGCCGAGTTGCTCCGGAATTCGTTGTTCAAGGTCAATCTGCATGACTACGCCGGACTGAATCGCCGCCCACGCCATGAGCGCGCAGCAAGTGAGGGATTGCGAATGCAGCCGACGACGGCGCTGAAGGCCGCGTCGGCTTTCCTGCCGTCGGGAGATAGGATACCCTTAGCGCCATCATGCGCACCGCAAAATTTGTCTCCGTTTTTCTCATACTCGTATTGACCGCAGGTTGCTCCTGGCTTCCGAAGCCAAAGGACGAGACCGAAGGGTGGTCCGCCAGCCGGATTTATTCCCAGGCGAAAACCGACCTGAACGAAGGCGACTACGAGCAGGCAATCAAATATTTCGAAATCCTCGAGTCGCGGTATCCGTTCGGCCGCTATGCGCAGCAGGCGCAACTGGAAGTCGCCTACGCATACTATAAGTATGATGAGCCGGAGTCCGCGATCGCGGCCGCCGACCGGTTCATCAAACTGCACCCGCGTCACCCTAACGTGGATTATGCCTACTATCTGAAAGGCTTGGTCAATTTCAATCGTAACAGCGGCATCGCCGAGCGCTTTTTCCCCCAGGATCGATCGACCCGCGACCCGACATCGGCGCGTCAGGCGTTCTTCGATTTCCGCGACCTGGTGCAGAAATATCCCGAAAGCCGCTACGCCCTGGATGCGGACAAACGCATGCAGTATCTGCGTAATATACTGGCGAAGCACGAAGTCAACGTAGCGCAGTACTACCTGCGCCGCGGTGCGTACGTTGCCGCCGCCAACCGGGCGAAATCTGTGGTGGAAAACTACGATGGCGCATTGCCGATGCCCGACGCCCTGACCGTGCTTGCCGAGGCCTACCGACGTATGGGCATGGAGAAGCTTGCCCAGGACGCCGATCGGGTATTGGCGGCCAACTATCCGAATTACACTGCAAAATCAGACAAAAGCGGCTGGTGGCCGTTCTGACCAACTCCTAAGCCGCTCGCAGTGCCAGGCGACGACGGATTACCGCCGCGTCACGCTTGGCTGTGATCGGCTGACTGTGGTTGGCCCCGAACGATCAGGACCCCGGTTTCGCAATACGGTCGCCCGCGGCCGAACACGGAGACAGCACCATGTGGGATTTCTTTGAAACCGTGCATCGCCGCCATTCCGTGCGCAAATACCACGCTGACATGCCGGTGGAGCAGGAAAAGCTGCACGCCATCCTCGCCACCGCCTGCGCCGCACCGTCCGCGGGCGATCTGCAGGCATACAAAATCGTGGTGGTGAGCGACCGCGATACCCGCGCCGCATTGCGGCAGGCGGCCAGCGATCAGGCGTTCATCGCCGAGGCACCGGTGTGCCTGGTGTTCTGCTGCGAGCGCCAGCGTTCGGCAGAAGAATTCGGCGAACGCGGCAAGACCTTGTACGCCATCCAGGACGCCACCATTGCCGCCGCATACGCCCAACTCGCCGTAGTGGCGGCAGGCATGGGCTCAACCTGGGTTGGTTATTTCGACGACGCAAAAGTTCGCGCCGCGCTCGACCTGGAGTCGAACTACGACCCGGTAGCGATGCTGAGCCTGGGTTATCCGGCAGAACTGCCGCAGCCGACCACGCGGCGACGCTTGGACGACGTCCTCGAATATCGCTAGCGACGTCGCGCAGAACTCCGTCAGGAATGTCGGCCCGGGAGTCGAGCCTGCACCGGCTGAAAACCGAACACAACCGCGCTGGCATCCGCCCGGGCGTTCCGACCATTCCGGTCCGCAGACCGGGACGGGTGCATATTACAGCGCGACGATTTCGCGGCGCACCTAGATTGCAGCCAGATCCTCTTCGCCGGTGCGGATCCGGATGACCTTGCCTACGTCGGTGACGAAGATTTTGCCGTCGCCGATCTTTCCAGTGCGCGCGGATTCGGTAATGACCTCGATACAGCGGTCCACCTGCTCATCGCTCACCACGATCTCGATCTTCACTTTGGGTAGGAAATCGACGACGTATTCCGCGCCGCGGTACAACTCGGTGTGGCCCTTCTGGCGCCCGAAGCCTTTGACTTCGATGGCCGTCATACCCGTGATTCCGATTTCGGAAAGGGATTCACGGACATCGTCGAGCTTGAATGGCTTGATGATGGCCTCAACTTTTTTCATGTTCCGTCCCCCAAACTCAAACTTACACATTACAAGAACCCAGGACGAAGTTAAAGCGTGCCCTCAAGTGCCATCGCCGCGGCCGAAACCGGACGTGATGGGATAGCGGCGGTCGCGACCGAACGCGCGGCGCGTGATGCGCACGCCGGGCGGCGCCTGGCGGCGTTTGTATTCGTTGCGGTCGATCATGCGTACGATCCGGCGCACCGTGTCGGGCTCGAAACCCGCCGCGACGATATCCTCGATCGAACGGTCCTGCTCGACATACATTTCCAGAATCGGATCGAGGACCTCATAGGGAGGCAGGCTGTCGACGTCCTTTTGATCGGGCGCGAGTTCGGCCGACGGCGGCCGATCGATCACGCGCCGGGGAATCACCGGCGACACGCCGTTGCGATATTCGGACAGCCGATAAACCAGCGTCTTGGGAACATCTTTCAAAACGCAGAAGCCGCCGGCCATGTCGCCGTAGAGCGTAGCGTAGCCGACCGCCATCTCGCTCTTGTTGCCGGTAGTGAGCACCATTTTGTTCTTCTTGTTGGAAATCGCCATCAGCAGTACGCCGCGGCAACGGGCCTGGATATTCTCTTCAGTGGTATCCGCTGGCCGCCCGGCAAATTCGTCCCGCAGCAAATCCAAAAACGCATCGAATGCGGGTTCGATGGGAATGACGTGGAACTCCACGCCCAGCGCTTTGGCCTCGGCGCGTGCATCGCTGATGCTCATGTCGGCGGTATACCGAGAAGGCATCGACACCGCTTCCACCGCATCCTTGCCCAGCGCGTCGGTTGCCACGGCCAGAGTCAGGGCCGAATCGATACCCCCCGACAACCCGATAATGGCGCCTTTGAAGCCATTCTTGAACACATAGTCCCGCACGCCGAGCACCAGCGCATGATAGGCGCTCGCTTCCGGGGACATCGGCACCGGCAGCAACTGCGGCCGCGGCGCCAAGCCTAACGGGGTACGGTCGAAATCCACCGGATAGAGATCTTCCTCGAACGCCACGCCGCGCTGCGTGACTTTCCCGTCGCGGTCCATGACGAACGAATCGCCGTCGAATACCAGTTCATCCTGGCCACCGACCAGATTGACGTAGATGACCGGCACCTTGGCTTCGCGAATTCGCTCGGTCATGACCCGCTCGCGGTCACGGCCCTTGTCGATATGAAAGGGCGATGCGTTGATATTGACGATCAACTGCGCGCCGGCCTCCGCGCACCGCTGCATGGGCCCTGGGCTCCAGGCGTCTTCGCAGATGGTGATGCCGACCGCCACGCCGTTGACGTTCACCACGCATGGACGGTCCGATGACCGGAAATAGCGCTTTTCGTCGAAGACGCTGTAGTTGGGCAGATGAAACTTGTGGTACACGGAAAGCTGCGCGCCGTCGCGCAACACCGCGGCGGCGTTGAATGTCCCTTCGCCGGTCTGATGGGGAAACCCGACGATCAGGTGGATACCGTGGACATCTTTGCGCACCCGCTCCAGCGCCCGCAGTACACGCATGTGCAGCCCGGGCCGCAGGAGCAGATCTTCCGGAGGATAGCCCGTCAGGCTGAGTTCGGGGAACGCCACCAGGTCGGCATTCAGTTCGTCCCGCGCGCGTTTGGCATAGTCAATGATCTTGCGCGCATTGCCGTCGATATCGCCCACCATCAGGTCGATCTGAGCCATAGCGATGCGCAGCGTCGGAAGCGATTCGGTCACAGGACACACCCACCGGGTCGAAGGATCGTGCGCAATCAGGACGTCAGCAGTTCGCGCATGCGATTGCCCATTTCGGCGGGCGAGCGGACGGTCGCTACACCAGCCGCTTCCAGCGCCGCGTATTTCTCCTCGGCGGTGCCCTTGCCACCGCTGATAATGGCGCCCGCGTGGCCCATACGCTTACCGGGCGGCGCCGTAACGCCGGCAATGTAGGCGACCACCGGTTTGCTGACATGCTCGCGGATGAAGTCGGCCGCGTGCTCCTCGTCCGTACCGCCGATTTCGCCTACCAGGATGATGCCTTCGGTCTGCGAGTCCCGTTCGAACAACGTCAGGCAGTCGATGAAATCCAGGCCGTGGATCGGGTCGCCGCCGATACCGACGCAAGTACTTTGGCCAAGATCAAGGCGAGTGGTTTGATAAACGGTTTCATAGGTCAAGGTGCCCGAACGCGAAACGATCCCCACCCGTCCCGGGCGATGAATGCTGCCGGGCATGATGCCGATCTTGCAGCCGCCAGGGGTGATAATGCCGGGGCAATTGGGGCCGATCAGCCGCGCCTCGGAGTCGCGCAGGGCGGCTTTGACCTTCAGCATATCCAGGACCGGAATGCCCTCGGTGATGCAGACGATCACCCGAATACCGGCGTCGGCGGCCTCGAGTATGGCATCGGCGGCATAGGGCGCGGGCACGTAGATCATGGTCGCTTCGGCGCCGGTTTTCTCCACGGCCCGGTGCACGGTGTCGAACACCGGCAAGTCGATGTGCTTCTGCCCCCCCTTGCCCGGCGTGACACCGCCCACCAGTTTGGTGCCATAGGCGAGGGCCTGCTCTGAATGAAACGTACCCTGCTTGCCCGTGAAACCCTGGCAAATCACTTTGGTGTCTTTGTCGACCAGAATGCTCATGGTTGTCTCTTTGTTTCCAATACCAAGCGCTCAAGAAAGGTGCGCGCCACGCCGACCATGGACTCGGAGCGTTCGACCGATTCCACTCCGCATCATTCGTCGGTTGCACCAGGGTCGAGAGCCGGTCGCCACATCTTCGTTACCTGACGGACCGACGCCGTCGTTCCTGTTCCCGCGCCGCGAGTCCCAGGTCCCGCGCGCGCATCGCGCCCTGTGCATTTGTGTGCCTGCTGCCGAATGAGCCGCGCCCGACACGTCGATCATAGGCGGCCTATTGACCGCCGAACTGGCGCATGCGTCATCCAGCCGCCGCCACCGCTTTCTTGGCGGCATCGGTAAGATCCGCAGCGCTCTGGATACTGAGGCCGCTGCGATCCAGGATTTCGCGGCCCCGCTCGGCATTGGTGCCTTCCAGACGGGCGATCACCGGCACGTTGACGCCCACGGTTTGCGCCGCGGCAACGATGCCTTCGGCGATCAAGTCACAGCGCACGATACCGCCGAAAATGTTGACCAGGATGGCGCGCACATTGCCGTCGGAGACGATCAACTTGAACGCCTCGGCCACCTTCTCGGCGGTAGTGCCGCCACCGACGTCGAGGAAGTTGGCCGGTTCGCCGCCATGCAGTTTGATCAAATCCATGGTCGCCATCGCCAAGCCTGCGCCATTGACCATGCAGGCGATGTTGCCGTCCAGAGTGACATAGTTCAGGCCATGGGCCGCCGCGGCGTGCTCTTTTTCGTCTTCCTGGGACGCGTCGCGCAGCGCTTCGCGCTCGGCATGACGGTATTCGGCATTGTCATCGAGATTGATCTTCGCATCCAACGCCAGCAATTCGCCCTTGGCGGTCACGATCAGCGGATTGATTTCGATCAAGCTGGCATCCTTTTCGCTGAACAAACGATACAGTGCCAGCATGATGCGGGTGAATGCGCCGACCTGGGCGCCGCTGAGCGACAGACCAAAGGCCAATAGCCGGCACTGGTAGGGCTGCAGCCCCGCGGCCGGGTCGACCGTCACCCGCAGGATCTTTTCAGGCGCTTCCGCTGCCACCTGTTCGATATCCATTCCGCCCGCCGCCGACGCCATGAACACCACCCGTTCGCTGGCGCGATCCACCAGCACGCCAAGGTAGAGTTCGCGTTCGATGTCGGAGGCTTCCTCCACCAGGACGGTGTTGACCGGCAGGCCGTGGGAACCGGTCTGCGGTGTTACCAAGCGCGTGCCCAACAAGTCCCGGAGCGCGGATTCCATTTCGCCCGCGTTGCCCACCACTTTGACGCCACCGCCTTTGCCGCGCCCCCCGGCGTGAACCTGGGCCTTTACCACCCAGCGCGCGCCTCCCAGTTCATCGGCCGCCGAGCGCGCACGGGCCGCGTCGTCGAGCGCGTGGCCCGCGGGCACCGGGATACCGTATTCGCGGAACAGGGTCTTGGCTTGATATTCGTGCAAATGCATGACGGGATCCGACTGTCAAAGGCGTAGTTTGGATCAAACCCACGATCGGCGCAAAGGCCGACGGCTTGCGTCCGTCGGCCGAATTACGGACACTGGCTATGGTCCGACTTTGTCTCCTTTTTGATACCTATGCGCTTGTTGTTACTGATCGTTGCCATTTGGGTGGGCATTATGGTCGTGCGCCATTTCCTGCGCGCCCAACACCGCCAGCGCCCAATCGCCTCGGGAACTGCCCGAGCAGGACATGGTGCGCTGCGCGCAATGCGGCGTGCACCTGCCGAAGCGGGAAGCGTTGCAGACGGCCGGTCACTACTATTGCTGCGACCGCCATCGGCTGCAAGGCCCGGCGCGGAATAATTGAATCGCACCATGGCCGCCGCAGCCGAAAGCCCCCAAAACGAGCGTTACCTCGCGCCGCGCAGCGCTACAAACGTGGCGGCCCCTGCGTTATTTCAACTACTACCGCATCATTCTCGCGACCGTTTTTTCGGTAGTGTTTCTGGTCCGAATCGGCCCGCGCATACTCGGCAACTACCAGCCGCTGCTGTTTCAAACCGCCAGCCTGACATATCTGGCACTGGCGCTGCTGAGCGCCTACACCATTCACATCAGACGGCCCGCGTTCACTTTCCAGGTCAATTCCCAGGTCCTGATCGACATCGCCGCCTTGACGCTGATGATGCACGCCAGCGGTGGTCTCAACAGTGGCTTGGGCATTTTGATCGTGGTCGCCATTGCCGGCGCGGGAGTCATGATGGTCGGCCGCCTGGCCATGCTTCACGCGGCCCTGGCAACGCTTGCAGTACTCGGCGAACAGACCTACGCGCACCTGACCTCCAGTTTCGACACCACCGCCTACACCCAGGCCGGGCTGCTGGGGATCACGTTTTTCGCCACGGCGTTGCTCGCCTACGTACTTGCCAACCGGGCGCGTGAGAGCGAAGCCCTGGCGCGCCAGCGGGGGGTCGATCTGGCGAACCTGGAGCAGGTCAACGACTACATCATTCGCCACATGCAATCTGGGGTGGTAGTGGTCGACGGAGATGAAAACGTTCGCCTGATCAACGATGCCGCATGGAATCTGCTGGCCCGTCCGACCCTGTCCCGCGAACAGCGGCTCGAGCAACTTTCGGCGCCGCTTCGCGAGCGCATGCAACACTGGCGCGGCAGCGGCGATCCTCAGGATCAACCTTTTCAACCGGCCCAGGACGGCACCCAGGTGATTCCACGCTTTGCCCAGATTGGCAGTGACCAGCAAGCGGCAACCGCCATATTTCTGGAAGACGCCACCGAGGCCAACCAACGTCTGCAGCAGTTGAAGTTAGCGTCCTTGGGACGCTTGACCGCCAGTATCGCCCATGAAATCCGCAATCCGTTGGGCGCTATCAGCCACGCCGCGCAATTACTGGGGGAATCACCGCAGCTCGAACACAATGAGCAGCGTCTGACGCAGATCATCAGCGACCATTCCAAACGCATGAATGCGATTATCGAAAATATCTTACAGTTGTCCCGCAGAGAGACTTCCCATCCGCGCAGCTTCACTCTCTTGCCTTGGCTGCATGGTTTCGCCGAAGAACTGCAAGCGGTCCAGAACCTGGCCTCAGATCAGTTACAGGTACAGGTGCAACCGGCCGAGTTGGAGATCCATATCGATCCGACGCACTTACAGCAAGTGTTGTGGAATCTGTGCGGCAATGCACTCGAACACGCCGCTGCACCGGATCGTGTTCCCCAGATCCAATTGCTCGGCGGACTCAATGACTATGGCACTCCGTATCTGGACGTGCTCGACAACGGGGACGGCATCGCAACCGAAATCGCCGAACAGATTTTCGAGCCGTTTTACACCACCGCCGCCCACGGCACCGGTCTGGGTCTCTATATTTCCCGAGAATTGTGCGAATGTAACCGGGCGCGATTGAACTATTTGCGCCCGGCTACCGGCGGTAGCTGTTTTCGCATATCCTTTTCGACACCTCAGCGTAAAACCGCCTGATTATGGCAGCGCACAGCGCACTGATCGTCGACGACGAGCCTGATATCCGCGAGCTGCTCGAACTGACGCTCGGACGTATGGATATCGACACCGACTCAGCCGCGGATATCGCTGCGGCGGAACAGCTGCTAGGGCGCAAGCGCTTTGATCTCTGTCTCACCGACATGCGTCTGCCCGATGGCAACGGGATCGATCTGGTACGCTTCATACAGAAACAACATCCAGACACGCCGGTCGCCGTGATCACCGCATACGGCAATATGGATTCGGCGGTGGAAGCACTTGAAGGCCGGGGCGTTCGATTTCGTCTCCAAGCCCGTTGATCTGAAGGTATTGCGCAACCTTGTCAACACAGCGCTCAGACTCAGCGATCGGCCGCTACGCGACCGCCGCAGCCGCAACGACCTGCTCGGCGAATCCGAAGCCATGCGCGCCACGCGCTCGAAAATCGCCAAGCTTGCGCGCAGCCAAGCACCGGTTTATGTCAGCGGCGAGTCGGGCACCGGCAAGGAACTGGTCGCCAAACTCATTCATCAAAAAGGACCCCGCGCCGACAAACCGTTCGTACCGGTCAACTGCGGCGCGATACCAACTGAATTGATGGAAAGCGAATTTTTCGGCCACAAGAAAGGCAGCTTTACCGGCGCAAATGCGGAGAAGGAAGGCCTGTTCCAGGCCGCCCACGGCGGCACGCTATTCCTGGATGAAGTTGCGGAACTGCCGTTGCACATGCAAGTAAAGCTGTTGCGCGCGATACAGGAAAAAGCGGTGCGGCCGGTGGGCGCATCCCAGGAAATCCCAGTGGACGTGCGCATTCTCAGCGCCACCCACAAAGACCTTGGGCAACTGGTGCAGCACGGCGACTTTCGCCAGGATCTATACTACCGCATCAACGTCATCGAACTGCGGGTCGCGCCTCTGCGGGAACGAACCGAAGACATTCCCTTGCTGGCCGAACACATCCTCGACCGGCTCTCTGCCGCCCACGGCGAAACCGCGCCCCTGCTTTCCGACGAGGCGGTGCACGCCCTGGAACGCTACCCGTTCCCCGGCAACGTGCGGGAACTGGAAAACATCCTTGAGCGCGCCATGACCCTGTGCGAAGGCGAACAGATTCAGGTACAGGATCTTGCAGCTTCCCGAAACCGACGCCGCGGACCAGCCGGAATCGGGAATCGCGCTGGACCAACATCTCGGCCAGACCGAACGGGAAATCATCCAGCGGGCCCTCGAGCAAACCAAATACAACAAGACCGCCGCCGCCAAAGTGCTGGGCATCAGCTTCCGGCAACTGCGCTACCGACTGAAGAAACTCGACCTGGAGTGACAAAACCGAGTGACCATTTTTGTCAGTAACTGACAAAGTTCGTCACCCACTGACATACCCTCTGCCGTCAGCTTATCGACGACCCCAACCGCCAGCGACGACCGATTGACGCACACCGCGCTCTGCGAATTGCGCAAACCCGCTTCAATCAAGCGCTTATCGGTGCAAAGCGTTTTGTGATCCAGTTCCGCAACCACTGGCACATTCCCTGCTTATTCAGACCGCAAGGCGAACGCCTCACAGCGTAAACCCTCCGGGGGAGCAAAGCGGGAGGGAAGCGCCGAACCTTAACCAGCACTACTGCATGCATGCAAACGGAGAGATCTATCATGAAAAATGTTCAACAGGGTTTTACCCTTATCGAACTGATGATCGTGGTCGCGATCATCGGCATCCTGGCCGCCATCGCGATTCCGGCGTATCAGGATTACACGATTCGCTCGAAGGTTACTGAAGGCTTGAACCTGGCCGGCGCCGCGAAAACTGCGGTCGCTGAAACCTACGCTTCGAACGGCCGTTTCCCTACCGGCGCAACGCCAGCTATGGCTTACCGACCAACGGCAGCATCCAGGGTGGCAATACCCGCAGCGTTACGGTCGGTGCCAATGGCGTGATTACCATCGCTTATCGCACCCTTGGCGGCGACACGTCGCCCGGTCAGACCATCGTAATGACGCCGGGCACCGCGTCCGGTTCTATGACCTGGGACTGCGCTACGAACGGTACGCTGGTCGACAAATATCGGCCTGCCAATTGCCGTTAATTTGAAGGCTTACGGCCCTCGAAAGCCCCTCTCCGGAGGGGCTTTTTTTTGGGGCGAATCACCATGACACTGGCACGTACCTTGCAGATCCCACTATCAATACCAAATAATCACAACTGCTCCGCCGGGGGATCCAGCAATGCACGCGCATGCACAGACGGGATTTACTCTCATAGAATTGATGATCGTGGTTGCAATTATTGGCATACTCGCCGCTATCGCAATACCGGCCTACCAAGACTATACCGTTCGAGCCAAAGTAACCGAGGGATTACACCTTGCGAGCACCGCCAAGATAGCGGTATCCGAGGCTCACATGTCAACAGGACGATACCTCACTGCATCCAACGCGAGCTATGGCTTAGCCGCTTCGGCAAGCATCAACGGCAATTACATTCGCGATGTAAATATCGGCGCGCTGGGTGTTATCGATATTACGTTTCGTACTTTGGGCGGCAGTACTACGCCTGGACAAACGTTACGCCTGACGCCGAGCACCATCGCAGGCACCATGACCTGGGTGTGCGCCCCAGGCGGAACTAACCCGATTCCAGGGCGATATTTGCCGCAGAACTGCCGGTAGCCGGAGGCCGAACAAAAATTGATCAAGAGTTGGTTTATCTCGGCGAGCCGCGCCTTGAATCTGCGCCCCATTGCGTCACTGATTGCAGCGAGCGGATTGTTGCTGGTGGTAGTTTGCGCGTATTTACCGGGCTTGCACGGTGATTTCGTATTCGACGATTTACCGAATCTTCTCGAAAATACGAATCTCCAAATTCACGATCTGAAGCCAAAAACGCTGTGGCAAGCTTCAATGTCGTCGGACTCAGGTACGCTCCACCGGCCTGTGAGCATGTTCACGTTCGCTTTGAACTATTACTTTTCCGGATACCAACCATTCGCCTATAAGGTCACGAACCTCTGCATTCATCTGGCGACCGGGCTGGCCACCTTCTCATTCATCTATCTATTCCTATCAGCGTTGCGGCAAACCGATCGAACTCAACTTACTCGCGACAGCATTATTGTACTCAGCGCGATAACGGCCGGAATTTGGTTAGTTCTCCCCATTAACTTAACCAGCGTTCTCTACATTGTGCAGCGAATGAATAGCCTCGCCGCGCTTTTCACTGTGCTCGCTCTTTGCGCCTATTTGAAAGCGCGTATCGGCATGTTTTCGCGAAGCCATTCCTGGACAATTTGGATAGGCACGTCGATTTCCTTCTCCTTATTAGCCGTCCTTAGCAAAGAAAATGGCGCGCTTGTTCCACTTTATTTTTTGCTTATCGAGTTGGCCATATTTCGCTGGTCTGACTCTACTGGGAAAATAGACTCCCGTGCGGTCGCCATACATATAGTCCTTGTAGCGTTGCCATTGGCAATTGCCGCGATTTATTTACTTTCCCATCCTGAATTTATTTTGCGCGGATACGAAGCGCGTAATTTCGCATTACCGGAACGCATACTGACGGAATCGCGTGTTTTATTCTTCTACATCCGAATGATCTTCGCGCCTACGGTTTCGCAACTCGGTCTGTATCACGACGATTTCAATATTTCGCATAACTTGCTCTCTCCACCCTCCACCATTGCAGCTATCGCGTTCCTGACATTCCTTCTCAGTTCGGCGGTGCTCTTATCGCGCAAAGCGCCGGTGGTTTCTTTTGGGATACTATTTTTTTTCGCAGGCCATGTTCTGGAGTCCACTGTCTTTCCGCTCGAATTGATGTACGAGCACCGCAATTACCTGCCGAGCGCCGGACTAATATTTGCTGCGGCAACGGGAATTCAGGCATTAGCAAACAGATTACATTACCCGCGCTATGCCGTGCTCGCGGCCGTTCTAGCTTTTGCTACCTATGCCGGGACAACGTTTGTTCGGGCCCAGCAATGGCAAGATGGTCCCACCCACGCAATGATGGAAGCCACGAATCATCCGAACTCCGCCCGCGCCACCTATATGGCGGGACGCCTCTACGCAAACCTGTATCTGGCGGGGTACAGGGACTCATCCCGCGAGGCACTCTCGTGGTTGCAGAAAGCGGCTGAACTGGATAGGTCGAGTATCGTACCCCTCACCGCACAAGTAATGTTCGCGATAAAAACCCAAACGCCAGCGGATCAACGATTGCTGACTCAAATGCGCGACCGGCTTACGAATCAACCAATTGCGTCCAGTAGCATTAGCGCGTTGAAGTCTTTGATTTACGACGGAGCGGTGATCCGCACATTGAGTACGTCGGCAGCCACGAGCATCATCGAAGCAGCGCTACATAACCCCTATGCGACGCTGCGCAACAAAGCAGACCTATACACAATCTACGCTACATATGCCGCGAATGGGCTCGGGGATTACAAGAGGGCATTAGGGTACTTCATCGAAGCGCGAAACAATGCGCCAAATGAAATTCAATATCATCTCAACTTAATCCGCTTTCTCATCGCTATCGGGGAATATGATGATGCAGAGGATGCATGGCAGCGCGCGAGACAATCCGATAGCTTCCAGCGTGCTGCGAAGTCACTAGCAGATTTGGGACGACAACTTAGCGCAATGAAGTCTCCGATTAATTAGCGGTGGGCAGCGCAAGCGTGTAATATGCGCCCATTCAGAGGCGCTCCATGTGTTAGGCGATTTCCAACTACTATCTTCAAGTCGCAATGGATAAATTGACGCTAAGTATCATCTTGCCGGCTAAAAACGAAGCCCAATCGTTGCATAGCTTGCTTCCTCGAATTAAAACGCTTTACCCGCAAGCAGAATGCATCGTTGTAAACGATGGCTCTACTGACGCAACAGCGCAAATCTGCGCTGAAAACTCCATACGTTGCATCAGCCATCCGTATTCCATGGGGAACGGCGCGGCCATAAAGACTGGGGCGCGGAATGCATCCGGCTCCGTCTTGGTGTTCATGGATGCGGACGGGCAGCATGACCCGGCGTCTATCCAGCCGCTTTACGAAGAAATAGCGCAGGGCTTTGATATGGCCGTTGGCGCAAGAGGCAGCGAGTCACAAGCCAGCACGGGAAGAAAATTAGCGAATCGTATTTACAATACTCTCGCATCTTGGATGACCGGCCATAAAGTTCGCGATTTAACATCCGGCTTTCGCGCAGTTCGCGGTGACAAGTTCCGTGAGTTCCTTTATCTCTTACCCAACGGGTTTTCGTACCCGACAACTTCGACGATGGCGTTCTTCCGAGCCGGATATTCCGTGACCTACGTTCCCATTAATGCAAATAAACGCGCCGGCGTAAGCCACATTAGGCCACTCAGGGACGGCGCGAGATTTTTGCTTATAATATTTCGCGTAGGCACTCTGTACTCTCCACTGAAATTGTTTGTGCCGCTTAGCGCCCTGCACTTTGCGATGGGTCTTATTCATTATGGATATACTTTCGTCGTCGCGAGGCAATTCACCAACATGAGCGCGCTGCTGTTTACGACGGCCGTAGTCATTTTCTTGATTGGCCTCGTTTCGGAGCAAATCACGGCTCTGATTTACGCTAATCGGCAATGATCAAAACGGGAAATCAAAAACTTCGTGTCGGGATCGTTTCGACCTCCTATCCAATCACCGCGAGTTCAACCAGCGGCATTTTCATCCGCCGGCTCGTTGAGCAACTTCAACCCTACGTCGAACCCATAGTCGTTACGCCGGCAACGAACGCGACCAGCAATTCTATGCCTTCGCGTTCGGTCGAGATCTACACATTTTCCTATGCGCCGCGAACGTGGCAGGTTCTTGCACATCAGCCCGGCGGAATTCCTGGAGCGGTTCGCCACAATCGTATTGTCGTGGCGCTTATCCCCATATTTTTGGCTGCGATGCTTATCGCGTGCATACGGGCTGGGCGTCGTGTGGACATATTTCACGCAAATTGGTCCATCAATGGTGTGATTGCGGGTCTGGCAGGTCTCCTTACCAATACGCCAGTCATAACGACCCTTCGCGGGAGCGATGTCTCCGGCGTGGAGCAAAGCGCTATCCGGCGTTGGTTACTGAAACTTGCATCCAGCCTAAGCGCTCGAGTAATCACAGTTGGCGAGGCTGTTCAAAATAGGGTCACGCCTTTTATCCCAGCGGGAAAATCGCAGATCATCCCAAACGGCATAGGCCCGGAGTTTTTGGGTATTCCGGAATTGTCCACTTCGTCCCCTGTACTCCGATTTACTGCGATAGGGAATTTAGTCGAAGCAAAAGGATTCGACATACTTCTCGAAGCGATATCTCGCCTTCCAAACCGGGAACAGATATGCGTAAAACTTGTCGGTGATGGGCCATTGCGAGCGGACCTGTCCGCCCTATCGGACTCGCTTGGCATATCTCACATATGCCACTTCGTTGGCGCGGTGTCTCCCGAAGAAATCCCGGGCATTTATCGCGACACCGACATATTCGTTATTTCCAGTCTTAGGGAAGGAAGATCGAACGTACTTCTAGAAGCGATGGCTAGCGCTCGTCCAATCGTTGCACCAGAGATTGACGGAATCGCAGAATTAATCCAAGACGGAATTACAGGCTTGCTATACAAACGCGGCAATATCGACGGCTTAAAGATCAGTCTCGAGCGTATGCGGATGGACCCTGGCGCGCGAGCGCGGATGGGAAACGCGGCTAGACAATATATCTTGGAGCAACGATTAACTTGGCACGAAACCGCAAAACGATACATAGACGTATATAATGAAGTCCTTACTGAATCCCCTCTTCCACGATCGAATCGACATACTTGACCATGTGCGGGATCGCATTTGCATTTAATTCGCTTTGGGATCCGACGTACGCTCGCACCAGAATGGATCGAGCGTTAGCAGCGCTACGCCATCGAGGTCCCGACCATGGGGGCGTTTGGCAAGACGAGTCAGTCATAGTTGGTCATCGAAGACTTTCGATTATCGATGTAGGAGCACGTAACCACCAACCTATGCTCGATCCATCGAGTCGATACATACTTACCTATAATGGCGAGGTATACAATTTTATTGAGCTGCGAAACTCGCTCAAAGAGCGTTGGCAGTTTCGCACATCAGGCGATACGGAGGTAGTACTTGCCGGGCTTATTCTCCTCGGACCGCGGTTCCTATCAAGAATGGAAGGTATGTGGGGATTGGCACTTTGGGACAACCGAGCGAAAACACTTCTTCTAGCACGTGACCGAATCGGAAAAAAACCCCTCTATTTCGACGCGACGCGCGACAAACTTAGCTGTGCGTCCGAACTACCGGCCCTCACGAATTTGCAAACGCGACAGTGGGACGAAGATTCGGATAGCACTGCAGACTATCTGCGTTATGGCTATTACCTACCCGGAAAGACCGCTTATTCTCAGGTGCAAGAATTGCTGCCTGGCCACTACGCGACTTGGCGTCCGGGCGAGGAACCATGCAGTGAGCGATATTGGGAACTGTCGCTCGAAAGTTTAGGGGTAGCCAGAACAGCAGCGTGCGAACAACTTCATTCGACACTCCAATCTGCGGTAAAAAATCGCCTAGTGGCGGATGTACCGCTGGGAACCTTTCTTTCCGGTGGCATTGATTCATCACTTATTACGGCGATCGTAGCGAAGGATCTTGGCCTAGCCGCGGAGACCTTCACTATTGGCTTTTCCGACGAAACTTTCGATGAGCGACTTTACGCGCGTCAGGTCGCGTCCCATTTTCAAACAAATCATCACGAGCAAGTTCTTGACTCCTGGACTCCGGAGAGCCTAGATCGTCTGATCCTGGATCACGTGGGGCAGCCATTCTCCGATTCTTCGATCCTACCCACCGCACTGGTTTCAGAGCTAGCATCCCGCCACGTAAAGGTGGCGCTCGCGGGAGACGGCGGAGACGAGTTGTTTAGTGGGTACCAGCGCTATCAAGCGAAGACAATTCTGCGATGGTATAGTCGCTTACCGAAATTCTTAAGAAAGACTGCCGAACGTAGCATACGAATGCTACCGGAACCGGCGTCCCATCATAGTCGTAGCTTACTTAAAAAAGCTCATTTGTTCGTCGATGTATTGGATCGGCAATCGTCCGAAAATCCTTACATAGCCCCAGTGCTATACTCGGAGAGGATGTTTTCGACACTGGCGCCGGATCTCGCTTCCAAGGGACACAAAGCGCCCAATTTGCCTGAAGTAGCCCGTTCTGACGATCTTCTGCAAATGATGTATGCCGATGCTTTGGTATACCTTCCCCAAGATATATTGACGAAAGTCGACCGCGCCTCGATGGCCCATTCGCTTGAAACTCGAGAGCCGTTTCTCGATCACAAGGTCATTGAATTGGCGTTTTCGTTTCCACGAAGCTGGCACCGATCCGCGTGGACCGGGAAAAAACTTCTCCGTTCCTGTTTTCTAGGTTATTTGCCGGACGAAATCTGGCGGCGCAGAAAGCAGGGGTTCGGAGTTCCGATTCACTCGTGGTTTCGGGGCAAACTGGGGGACGAGCTTTTACGACTTTTGGTGAGCGTTCGACATCCGTTCCGCACGTCGTTCGTCAACCAACTGGTTGTCCAGCATCGCAGTCGGCAACGGGATCATGGTCATCGCTTATGGAATATTTACGTCTATTTGCTTTGGAAGCAAACGCAATGACCCGGGTCCTCACTTGCTACTACCGATTCAAACCCGGAGGGTTCTGCCAAAGGCTTGTGCGGGCGATGCAAGTACTGCTGGACAAGGGATGTGAGGTGCATTACGTATCTCTCGAACGATTTCCGCTAACGCATCGCAATTGCTACCACCATCGGTTCCCGTGGCCGATAAAATATTCCAATAATCTTCTTTTTTGGAGCATTTTCCATCTCCTCGCTCCTCTGCAGCTTGCCTACCTAGGAATTCGAATTCGTGCGACGCATCTCTTTTGTTTTGGCGCAAATTACGCGCTCCTGCTTCAGCCCATTAGATCGTTCGCGAGAATTCCCTTAACCCTGTTCCTCAGGGGCGATGCTATTTCTCATCACCGAATGGAAGGTCGCCCAAATTCGATAATTGCTGTCGACCTGCTCCTTGAAGGAATGGCGCTTCGTGGAGCGCGGGTATACGGAGCATCCAGCGCATTGCGCGACCGTGTCATAGGCCGTCACACGCGCTTCAAGCCCCTACAATCCGGCGTTCTACCAAATGAGATCGCCAAAGCTTCGCCACCAAGAACCCCTTCTCCTTCAGGGGCCGTACGCTTCGCATGCGTAGGAACGTTTGACCGGCAAAAAAATCACGAAACAATAGTTCGTGCTTTCCAGTCCCTGGGCACTGCAGACAACTGCGAACTACATATGTTCGGGGAGGGGCCGCACAAAGTGCGGCTCCAGCGCTTAACAACCGAGCTAGCGCTTGAAAATACCGTCCAATTTCATGGCTGGGTAGAAAGAGATAAGATGTGGAAGAAGGTAGATGTTTTGCTTTTCCCATCGTTATATGAAGGATCGCCTAACGCGGTTCTCGAGGCGATTAGCGAGGGAATTCCTGTCATCGCAAGCGATATACCGGAACACCGCGAAATGCTGCCGCCGGAATTTCTCGTACCCCCACGCGAGGTTGACACCTGGCGCCGTTGGATTGTGAAAATTGAACAAAGCCGCGCCACATTGCCAGAGAACATTGCATCAAAGCAAAATCAGTTCGCAGGCAAATTTCGGTTCGACTGGAACTCGCGAGTTGCCGACTTAATCCTTGCATCGAATTCGGATTAGCGTGACTACCGGCATTCGCATCACCGCATTGATTCTCGGCTCCAGGGCATCTTATCTCGTCCTGTTTCTTGTTATTGGAAATCGGTACGGCGCGACCCCAGTTACCGACTCCGTCCTTTTTATTCAGGCGCCCCTCCTGGTGATAATGGCTGCCGCTGCGGGTGCGGCGGAATCCGTGGTAATGCCTGCCGTACATCGAGCGATACACGCAGGGTGCGGTCGGGGTCTTGTTACGCTGATCGCGAAATATTCGACGTTATCACTACTACCGTTGTCCCTGCTGACAGCATTTGTCGCCGCGTTTTTTGTTACAAACCTGGATTTGATACTCATCCTGACTCTAGCTGCCCTGCCCCCGCTCGCCGCGCTATCCGCGCTCCATGCGGGAAATTTAAATGCTTTGGGCAAACACACAGCAGCAGCCTCGGGACCGATTGTCGGCGCGATAGTGGCGATACCGTTATGCCTGCTGTTGCCGCTCTCAGCACACAACCTTGCGTTCGTACTGCTCGCGCAGGAGATTGGCCGATTTGCATGGCTCGCGATGATCACGCGGGCCCTTGAGCGCTCGTCAACCGCGCCGGAGAAACCCGTTCCCGCGATCCTGAAACGATGGGCGTTTCGGGGATTACTCGCCCAAGCCGCGGGCTCTCTAATACTTGCGACAAACCTTGTAGTGGACGACATTTTTGCACTACAGCTTTCTACTGGTTCTGTATCGCTCGTGGAATATGCGAGCCGTCTGTGGACTGCCCTCCCATTGGTCGCCGCCGGACCTTTACTACTTGCTTACACGGCAATGAGCAAAAGCGCTGCAGAGACGGGACTACTGCCCGCGAAGCAAGTCCACCGCTACGGTGCGCGGTTCGGCATAGCAATTGTGGCGTTGACAGCGTGTATCATTCCGATGTCGAACTTGATTGTGAACGTTCTTTATCCTATTCAGCGATTGGATGCCACGTCGAAATCAGCTTTGGCCGAACTACTTTCGTTTTACCTGCTTGGTGCCGGGCCTTTAGTTGTAGGAATGGTCTATTCCCGGGCGCATAGCGCCGAAGGGAGACAGAGCGCAATGACTCTGGTAGCGCTCGTCTGTGTTCCAGTTAATGTTGCCCTCAACGCAGCGTTCGTACCGTGGATAGGACTAAATGGGATAGGGCTCTCAACGAGCATCGCCTACAGCATTAACGCAGCGCTTCTAATTTATATATTTGAGAGAACACGTGTTACTGCCACTAACTGATGAACGCCGCGGTAGAGAGGGTACTCCGAATAAGTTGTCACTTTTGATTCGCCGGGTGAAATCTGGCTGCACTGTGGCCGACAATATGTGAACGGAGTCCCCCTAGACCATCACAGGCAAACTGCCGCGTAATCAGTCACTTAAAATAGCTTTATGGCGGTTTCCGAGGCCCGCTAGGTTGCGCGCCCCCCAGACTACAGAACCCTTTCATTAAATTCCGCTGTTGGCGGCCGATATGTAGGTTCATTAGCGGCAACTGGAAGTACGTTTCCCCGGCGAGGGCGGGCATAATGCCCTGATTAGACCCTAGTTTAGCGGTCCTGATCACGGAATTTGCGCTCACGATAGGAAATACTTGGAGCAACGATGGCGACTACAAGCCCCCAAATCGCACTTAGCGGTCTTGCGCGCCGATTGGTGCAAGACGAGCTGATTACTGAGCACGAAGCTGCCCAGGCGCTCGAAAGTGCGCGCAAGAAAAAAATCGCCTTCGTCACCTATTTGGTCGAAAACAAGCTCGCGAATAGTCGGGCCATCGCCTGGTCCGCCGCCCAGGAATTCGGCGTTCCGGTGCTCGACATCAGTGCCATGGACCTGGAACACGCACCGGTCAAGCTGGTGGACGAAAAGCTGATCCGCCAGCATCATGCCCTGCCCCTGTTCAAACGCGGCAACCGGCTCTACGTAGCAGTCTCTGACCCGACCAATCTCCAGGCCCTTGATGAAATCAAATTTCATACCGGGGTCAACACCGACCCGATCCTGGTCGAAGACGACAAGCTTGCCAAAGCCATCGACCGTGCCCTGGAAGCCAATGAGCAGCCGATGGACCAGATGCTCGATGAGGATCTGGACAACCTTTCCATCGAGGGCGGCGATGACATTGATCGGCAGGAGTCAGTCAGCGAGTCCGATGCCGACGATACGCCGGTGGTTCGTTTCGTCAATAAGGTGCTGCTGGACGCCATCAACAAGGGTGCCTCGGATATTCATATCGAGCCCTACGAGCACAAATTCCGTGTTCGGTTCCGCCAGGACGGCATCCTGAACGAAGTGGCCAATCCGCCAGTGAATCTCGCCACTCGCGTGGTTGCGCGCCTCAAAGTCATGTCGCGCATGGACATCGCCGAACGCCGCGTACCCCAGGACGGGCGTATCAAGATGACATTGTCGAAGAACCGCGCCATCGATTTCCGTGTCAATACGTGCCCGACGTTGTTCGGAGAGAAGGTCGTACTGCGTATCCTCGACCCCACCAGCGCCAAGTTGGGTATCGACGCTCTCGGTTACGAAGAATCGCAGAAGCAGCAGTTCATGGAGGCGATCCATAAACCATACGGCATGGTGCTGGTTACCGGCCCGACCGGTAGCGGTAAGACGGTATCCCTGTACACCGCGCTGAATATTCTCAATACCACCGATCGCAACATCTCCACGGTGGAGGATCCGGTCGAAATCAACCTGCCGGGCATCAACCAGGTCAACATGAATCCGAAGACCGGGATGACCTTCGCTGCAGCGTTGCGCGCGTTCTTGCGCCAGGATCCGGACATCATCATGGTCGGTGAAATACGAGATCTGGAAACCGCGGAAATCGCCATCAAAGCGGCCCAGACCGGACACTTGGTGCTCTCGACGTTGCACACCAACGACGCGCCGCAAACGCTTTCCCGCTTGGTGAACATGGGGGTGGCCCCCTATAACATCGCCTCGGCGGTGAATCTCATCATTGCCCAGCGATTGGCACGGCGGCTGTGTAACAACTGTAAAAAGCCCCACGACGACATTCCCCACGAAGCGCTGCTGAAGGAAGGCTTCACCGAGGAAGAGATTCCCAAGGTGACCATCTACAAGCCCGTGGGCTGCGATCAATGCACCAACGGGTACAAGGGCCGCGTGGGCATTTACCAAGTGATGCAGGTGTCGGAAGAAATGGGCCGCATCATTATGGAGGGCGGCAACGCCATGCAACTCGCCAAGCAAGCGGCTGCCGAAGGAATTCCGGATCTGCGCCGTTCCGGATTGAATAAAGTGGCTGAAGGTATCACCAGCCTGGAAGAGATCAATCGGGTTACCAAGGATTAAACCGACATGGCCGAGAAAGCATTGAAACTGTCTTCGTTCGCCTGGGAAGGGCTCGATCGCCGAGGCTCAAAGGTTAAGGGCGAAGTCAAGAGCAATACCCTTGCCACCGCCAAAGCCGAACTACGCCGCCAGGGAATCAATCCCAAAAAAGTGCGGAAAAAATCTGCATTGTTCGAGTCCGGCAAGGGCAAGCAAATCACGCCCAAGGATATCGCGATCTTCAGTCGGCAATTGGCCACCATGATGTCGGCGGGTGTGCCGCTGGTGCAGTCATTCGACATCATTGGCCGCAGTCATGAAAAGCCGCGTATGCGGGATATGCTGCTGGCGATCAAGGCAGACATTGAAGCTGGTAACACGCTGGCGGATGCTTTGGCGAAATACCCGTTCTTTTTCGACGACTTGTTCGTAAATCTCGTGCGCGCCGGCGAACATGCAGGCGTGCTCGAATCACTGCTGCACAAGATTGCGACGTACAAGGAACGCACCGAAGAGATAAAATCCAAGATCAAAAAGGCATTGTTTTACCCTACCGCCGTGATCGTGGTCGCATTTATTGTGACCGCAATCCTGCTGATCTATGTTGTTCCGCAGTTTGAGGATCTGTTCAAGGGATTCGGCGCCGCGCTACCTGCTTTCACGCAGATGGTCATCAATCTGTCCCGCTTCATGCAGGATTATTGGTGGGCGGTATTCGGCATCGTAATTGGCGCTGTCGTTGCCGCGGTACAAGCCAAGAAGCGATCACGCAAGTTTCAGGGTATTCCTGGACAAAGCGACGCTGAAGATGCCCGTTATCGGCGCCATCATCAACAAAGCGGCCATTGCCCGTTACGCTCGCACCCTTTCCACCATGTTCGCCGCCGGTGTTCCGCTGGTGGAAGCCATGACCTCGGTTGCCGGCGCTACCGGCAACCAGGTCTACTCCGAAGCGGTCATACGCATGCGCGAAGACGTCTCCACCGGCCGCCAGCTGCAGGCGGCGATGCGTGACGTCAACCTGTTTCCGCCCATGGTGGTGCAGATGGTCGCCATTGGTGAAGAGGCCGGCTCCCTGGACGAAATGCTGTCCAAGGTCGCGGACTTCTACGAGCAGGAAGTCAATGACGCGGTCGACTCCATGAGCAGTCTGCTGGAACCGTTGATCATGGCGATCCTCGGCGTTCTGGTGGGCGGCCTGGTCATCGCGATGTACCTGCCGATTTTCAAGCTCGGCTCCGTCGTATAACAATAAGCGCGCCTGCGAGGCGTGTTTGCTACGGGGCGACGTCGACGACGCCGCCCCCTTTTTTTGGAAACAAACCGATGGCATTGATTGAGCTGTTACAGCGCGAGGGCATGTTTCTGGTCATAGTTGCCGGCGTACTCGGGTTGTTGATCGGCAGTTTCCTGAACGTGGTGATCTACCGCTTACCGGTGATGTTGGAGCGACAGTGGACTGAGCAATGTCAGGAAATGCTCGGACAGGAACGCGACGAGGCAGTCGCGCCTTTTAACCTTGTCACGCCGCGCTCACGCTGCCCGGTGTGCGATCACCCCATCGGCGCCCTGTGAGAATATCCCGATAGTCAGTTATCTGGCGTTACGCGGCCGCTGCCGCCAGTGCAGCACGCCTATCAGTGCACGTTATCCTTCGATCGAACTGCTGAGTGGCCTGCTATCGGCCTTGGTGGTCTGGCATTTCGGGTTCACGCTACAAGCAGCCGCTGCACTCGTCTTGACCTGGTCGCTGCTCAGTCTCGCGTTCATCGATATCGATCATAAGCTGCTACCCGATGCCATTACGCTCCCTTTGCTGTGGCTTGGCTTGTTGATCAATACGGGCAGTTCCTTCACGACGCTGCAGGCAAGCGTGATCGGCGCAGCGCTGGGCTATCTGGTTCTCTGGGCGGTATTCCAGGGCTTCAAGCTGCTCACCGGCAAGGAAGGCATGGGCTATGGCGATTTCAAGCTGCTCGCCGTGCTTGGCGCTTGGCTCGGCTGGCAATACCTGCCATTGATCGTCATATTGTCGTCCGTGGTGGGGGCGGTGGTCGGCATTTCACTGGTGCTGATTCGCCGGCATGACCGCACGGTACCAATCCCCTTCGGGCCGTATCTTGCGGCGGCCGGCTGGATTGCATTGATTTGGGGATCGCAACTGATCGACACTTACATGGTGGTATCCGGACTGCAACGCTGAACGCGTGCCGGCGAGTCCGCGCCGCGCTTGAAAGCGCGAATTCCGTGGAATGTGTCAGCCGACCTGTACGTTCGCGAGTTCCGATTGCGGCGCACCGATCGATTACCCTATTCTTTCCGGGGACGCATTCCCCCCTCATAAATATCCCCGACGAGCTTCTCGGAGGCCCATGTTCAAGGTCGGACTGACGGGCGGCATCGGCAGCGGTAAATCCACGGTTGCCGCGCTATTTGCCAAACGGGGCGTCAAGGTCATCGACGCCGACCAAATCGCGCGTCGGGCGGTGGCGCCTGAAAGCCACGCTCTGATGCAGATCGTCGATGCGTTCGGCACGGAGGTTCTTCGCCCGGACGGATCCCTTGATCGCGCCGCAATGCGGAAAAAGGTGTTCTCGAGTCCGGAACTTCGTGCGACCTTGGAAACCATCCTGCACCCGGTCATCATCGAGCAAATGCATGCCGAGGCGGAGCGCGCTGAGACCCCCTACTGTTTACTGGTCATGCCGCTGCTGTTGGAAGCACAGCAACAGCACGCCGTGGACCGCATACTGGTCGTTGACTGCCCGCCCGGTCTGCAACGTCAAAGGTCAATGGCGCGGGATGGCGCATCCGCCGACGAGGTGGAACGCATTATGGCAGCGCAAACAACGCGCTCGCAGCGTCTGGCGGCCGCGGACGATGTCGTCGTCAATGACGGCGACAGGCAACACTTGGAAACACAGGTGGAGATCTTACACCACCGCTATTTGGCGCTGGCGCATTCGTGAGCGGCGTTGCGCCCTCCGGGGATGTGGTGGACAATAGTTGGATTCCGGGGCCACCCGAAACAACAGCCATTCGTGCAAAACGCCGTCACATACGAACAACCGCTCAATGAACGCATACGATCCTTCCTGCGCCTTGAACATCTATTCAAGCAAGCGGGATTTTTCGTTCGCGGTACGTCTGTCTGGAACAGCCAGGCGGCTCTGGAGACGATCCTCGATATCCAGAACCTGCTAGGGCGTAACGACGTCAAAACGGAAGTACTCAAGGAACTCGAACGCCACACGGCCAGTCTCGCCCGACTGGAACAAAACCCGGATGTTGATCGTGGTCGTCTGTCGGAGATCCTCGACGAGTTGGATATGCTGATCGACCGGCTGTACTCCAACAGCCAGCCGCTGGGTCACGAACTGAAACAAAACGAGTTTCTAAACAGTATTCGGCAACGGTCGATGATCCCAGGGGGCACGTGCGATTTCGACCTCCCGGGCTATCATCACTGGCTGCAAGGCCCCAGCGAAGACCGCATCCGCGATCTGAGTACGTGGCTGTCGGCGTTTGACGTGCTTCGCCAGGCGATTACCATTATTCTCGGCTTGATCCGGGAGAGTTCGGTATCCAAAAGCGCGCTCGCTGAACAGGGTTTTTTTCAGCGCTCCATGGATCCAAACAATCCGTGTCAGATTCTACGGGTGACTTTGCCGACCGAGGCCGACTACTTTCCCGAAATCAGCGGCGGCAAACATCGATTCACCATTCGCTTCCTGCAACTGCCATCTCTCGCAGAGCGTGCAGTGCCATTGCAGGAAGATATCGAGTTTCTGCTTTGCTGTTGCGCGGTTTAACTGGTTCGGTATGCGACCATGACGCAAACGCGCAAAAAGACCGTCGTCCGCTGCCCCACCTGTGGCAGGGAAGTCGTCTGGTCCGACGAATCGCGCTGGCGGCCGTTTTGCAGTCAGCGCTGTCGAACCATGGACTTGGGCGACTGGCTCGCCGAGCGTCATCGAGTGCCCGGGGAACCGGCACCGCCGGACGACCCGGAATCCATGAACTGACCGAAGGCTGCCAAGCGCATACGCAGCACGGCCCTCGGCTGGCGCCGACGCACCACGCGTCGCCGTGATGCAGCGTTTCGTTTCTGCGGCGAATGCTTCCGAATCCCACGCCACCGCAGTGGCCGACTGCGGATCGCAAACGGCATGCTGGGTAAGCCAAACGGCACCTATTCCACGCCAGCGGCAAATCCGAATGTTGCGCGGCGTGTGCCGGAGGCCGTCTCCACCTCGATCCGCGCCAGCCAATCGGCCCGGCCGCTGACACAGACGGGCAAGGTGGCTCGTCCCCGCCAGATTCCCGGTTCTGCTTCCTCCAGCTCCGTTCGGTTCATTCCCATGTCCATGCCGCGCATTTCAAAGTTGATGGTCACCGATGATGCCTGCGGCCCAAATACCTGGACCTGAACCGGGAACGGCGCCATCACTGGCACGGACTGCGGCAACGACAGTGCAATACCACGCTGCCGGCCTCCCGACAGGCAAGGCGAGGCTTGGGGGTCGCAGTTCACCGGCGCTGCAAAGCCGGGGTGCGAATCTGGAGCGGCCTTCTCGTTGCCGCTGTGATACATCAGGGCGAGCAGAATCGCCGCGGTGATCACCGGCGCCAACCAGATCAAGCGCCCCCCGATCATGAACCGCCCTTGCCCCAGAAATCCCGAATCGCCGCAACTCCCTGGGCGCCGCAATCCCAAGCCTGGGCCAGGTTGCCGACATCCAGCCCGCCCAAGAGATACACCGGAACGGTTGCTTCGTCGAGCAACTGACGCGCCCGCTCCCATCCCAGAACCTGTGCGCCGGGATGGCTCTCAGTGGGCTGCACGGGGGAAAGCACAGCAAAATCGACACCGATCGAAGCTGCGTAACGCAACTGACCGGAATCGTGACATGACGCCGCGACCCACTGCCCAATGGGCAGGGGACGTTGTTTGCATTCCATCAGCCGCGAGCCATTCAAATGAACGCCGTCGGCGCCAATTTCGCCAACCATCTCGGGGGCGCTATTGAGCAGCAATTGGGCACCAAAGTCATGACATTCCGTCAGCGCCCACTGTGCTACGGCCTGGTAGGCAGCGCCTTGCAAATGGGGCACTCGCAGCTGCACCAATCGAATGCCACCGTTCAGCGCGGTACGCAGCCGCTGCAGAAAATCCGCGCGGTTTTGAAAGTCACCGCTGATCAGGTACCGATCGGGGAGGCGCAGCGCGTTGACGATGGGGCGATCGGCGGCGGGCATTTCCAGGCCGGGCAGCTCATCGACGGGCAGCCACCGCAATGGTTGGCCTTCGCGACCATGGGGCTCGCCGTTGAACGCTTCCACTTTCCAGACATCCAGCAGCACTGAACGATCACCGTAATGATGAGTCACCCGCAGCAGCGGTCGTGCGCGCTTCAGTTCGATACCCAGCTCTTCGCGGAGCTCGCGCCGCAGCGCGTCATAGGGCTGCTCGCCCGGTTCGAGCTTTCCGCCCGGAAATTCCCACAGGCCGCCCTGATGGCTGGCCTCTGGGCGCAAGGCCACCAGGACGCGGCCAGCGGCATCCATAACGGCAGCGGCCGCGACATGAATCACAGCGCCCTCAGGCATGGCGAGCAAACGCCGCCCGCGCGCCGTTATCAGGTTCGGTATTCGGCGTTGATGCGCACATAGTCGTAGGAAAAATCCGTGGTCCACACGCGCTCAGCGGCGCCACCGCGCCCCAACACGACGCGAATCAGGATTTCATCCTGCGCCATCACCGCGGCGCCCTGGGCTTCGCTGTATTGCGACGCTCGGCCGCCCTGGTCGACAATGCACACATCATCGAGATAAATGGAAATCCTACCCACGTCCAGATCCTCGACGCCAGCGCGCCCGACGGCGGCAAGAATCCGGCCCCAATTGGGATCGCTGGCGAACAAGGCGGTTTTGATCAGCGGCGAGTGAGCAATGGTGTAGGCGACCTGCAGACATTCTTGGGCATTCGCACCCTGCTCCACCGCCACCGTCACGAACTTGGTCGCGCCTTCGCCGTCGCGCACGATTGCCTGCGCCAGATGCAGGCATACTTCTTCGACGGCTTCGCGCAGGGCGGTGACAGTCGCGCCGGTCTCGTCCACTTCAAGCGGCCCGGCACCGGTTGCCACGAGCACGCAGGCGTCATTCGTGGAAGTGTCGCCGTCGATGGTGATGCGGTTGAAGCTGCGGTTCACGGAGTCGACCAAAACGCGCTGCAGTAGTTCAGACGGCACGGCGGCATCGGTTGCCAGAAACGCCAGCATGGTCGCCATGTCGGGACGGATCATGCCAGCGCCCTTGGCGATGCCGGTCACGCTGAACCTGCGACCGTCGATTTCCTTGGAAACAGACCAGCCTTTGGGGACGGTGTCGGTGGTCATGATCGCGCGCGCCGCAGCCAGCCAGTTTTCGGCGTTGCAACCGGCAGCCGCGCCGGGTAAGGCGGCTTTGATTCGCTCCACCGGCAATGGCTCGCCGATGACGCCGGTTGAAAACGGCAGCACCTGGTGTTCACTACAACCGACAATTTCCGCGACCGCCCGGCAACTGGCCTGGGCCGCCGCGATGCCGGGCTCACCCGTGCCGGCGTTGGCATTCCCTGCGTTCACCAACAGCGCCCGCGGCGGCGCGGCGGCCGCGAGATGCTGGCGCGCCACGATGACCGGTGCCGCGCAAAACTGATTACGGGTGAAGACTGCGGCCAGGGACGCACCCTCAGCGATCTCGAGCAACAGCAGATCGTCCTTCCCGGATTTGCGGATACCCGCCGCAGCGATACCGAGGCGAACGCCGGCAATCGGCAGTAATGATTCAGGCTCCTGTAATCCCACCGCCATGGGGCGAGGCTCCTTTGCGATCTCGGATTCGGCGCGGTGCGGGACTATTATCGCACCGGCGCTCAGCGTTTATGCCCTTCAGGGTGCGCACGCAGCGGCAGCGCCGCCTATTGGGCCGGCGCACCGCAATCGCCGGCGGCCTATTGCAGGCTACCGTGACAATGTTTGAATTTCTTGCCGGACCCGCATGGGCAGGGTTCGTTGCGGCCGACTTTGCGGCCATCGCGAACGAACGGTGTGTGAGGTTCTCCCGCAGTGGCCGCGACCTCCATCGCATCCTCTTGCGCCATTTCCGCATCGGCCGTTGCGGCAGGCGCTTCGGCGTGCTCGAACTGCATATTACTCGGTGCGCGGCGCCGTTGCTCCACCGCATCCACGTCCTCCTCCGCTCGCACCTGCACTTTGGTCAAAATGCTGACCACTTCCTGCTTGATCCGCTCCAGCAGCGCCTCGAACATCTCGAACGCTTCACGCTTGTATTCCTGCTTCGGATTCTTCTGCGCGAAGGCACGCAAATTGATGCCCTGCCGCAGATAATCCATCGCTGCAAGATGCTCCTTCCAGAACTGGTCGAGCACCTGCAGCATGATGGCCTTCTCGAAATGACGCAGCACATGGGCGCCGGCCAGTTGCTCCTTCTTGGCGTACTCTTCCTCGAAAGATCCGAGAATCCGCTCACGTAGCGATTCTTCGTGCAGCGTCTCGTCCTCGTCCAACCAATGCGCAATCGGCAGCCGGGAGCCGAACTCGTGCTCCAAAGCGTCTTCCAGTCCTGGGACGTCCCACTGCTCGTCCAAACTGCCGGGGGGGATAAAAGTACTGATGACACTATTGACGACATCGGCACGTATTGCGCGAATGGTTTCGGACACATCGTCGGAAGCCATCAACTCGTTGCGTTGTTCGTAGACGACTTTACGCTGATCGTTGGCGACGTCGTCGAACTCCAGCAGGTGCTTGCGAATATCGAAGTTGTGCGCTTCGACTTTGCGCTGGGCATTTTCGATGGCTTTGCTCACCCACGGATGCTCGATGGCTTCGCCTTTCTCCATACCCAGGCGCTTCATCAGGGATGCGACCCGATCAGAGGCGAAGATGCGCATCAAATTGTCTTGCAGCGAAAGATAGAAGCGGGTCGAGCCCGGGTCGCCCTGGCGGCCGGCGCGGCCGCGCAATTGGTTGTCGATACGCCGGGATTCATGGCGCTCGGTGCCGACGATGTGC
Organism: uncultured Gammaproteobacteria bacterium; assembly: GCA_963762165.1. GTDB lineage: Bacteria > Pseudomonadota > Gammaproteobacteria > JASBUN01 > JASBUN01 > CAVXJN01. Next base: position 1,352,331 of record CAVXJN010000003.1, on the reverse strand, counting down.
AATCCGCCGGCTTCAATGACGGTGTCGTGGCGCCGCTGCCATTCCTCGCGCGCCGCCTGCACGGCCTCGGGCGCAGGACTTTCACCCAACGCCACCAGATCCGCGTCCAGGCTGCCGCCCAGCACGATATCGGTACCGCGGCCGGCCATATTGGTGGCAATGGTTACCGCGCCCGGGCGTCCGGCCTGGGCGACGATGTGCGCTTCGCGTTCGTGCTGTTTGGCGTTGAGCACTTCATGCGCGATTTTGTGGCTTGTCAGCAGACGCGACAAATGTTCGGAAGCGTCAATGGAAGCGGTACCGACGAGCACCGGCTGCCCGCCCGTGTGGGAGGCTTTGACATCCTCGATGATGGCGTCGAACTTGTCCTCTATCGTCATGTAGACCTGGTCGCCGCGGTCGTCACGGACCATGGGCTTGTGGGTGGGAATGATCACCACTTCCAAGCCATAGATCTGCTGGAATTCGAATGCTTCGGTATCGGCGGTGCCGGTCATGCCCGACAGCGTCTTGTACAACCGGAAGTAGTTCTGGAACGTGATGGAGGCGAGGGTCTGGTTTTCACTTTGGATCGGAACGCCTTCTTTGGCTTCAACCGCCTGGTGCAGGCCCTCGGACCAGCGCCGCCCCGCGAGTGTGCGGCCGGTGAATTCGTCGACGATCACGACTTTGCCATCCTTGACGATGTAGTCCACGTCACGTTGGTAGAGTGCGTGTGCCCGCAGCGCTGCGTTGACATGATGCATCAGCATGATATTGGCGGCGTCGTACAGGCTTTCGCCTTCGTTCAACAACCCGCTCTCGGTGAGCAGGTCTTCGACTTTCTGATGTCCGTCCTCGGTCAAATAGACCTGCTTGACCTTTTCGTCGACACTGAAGTCGCCCGGCCCGTCTTCTTCTTCCTGGCGGGTCAGGTTCGGAACCAGGCCGTTTACTTTGGCATAGACTTCCTGATTTTCATCCGCAGGGCCGGAAATGATCAGCGGCGTGCGCGCTTCATCGATCAGAATGGAATCGACTTCGTCAACGATGGCGAAGTTCAGCTCGCGCTGCATTTTCTCGGCCATGCTGAAGGCCATGTTGTCGCGCAGATAGTCGAAGCCGAATTCGTTGTTGGTGCCGTAACTGATATCGGCGGCGTAGGCAGCCTGCTTGTCCTGGGGAGCGAGGTCGGCCACCACGACCCCGGTGGTCATACCGAGAAAGCCGTACAGTTTGCCCATCCATTCGGCGTCGCGGCGCGCCAGGTAGTCGTTGACAGTCACCACGTGCACGCCCTTGCCGGACAGTGCATTCAAATAGGCCGCAAGGGTAGCCACCAGGGTTTTACCTTCACCGGTGCGCATTTCCGAGATCTTGCCACTGTGAAGGACCATGCCGCCGATCAGCTGCACGTCGAAATGCCGCATTCCGAGTACGCGTTTGCCGGCCTCGCGGACTACCGCGAACGCTTCCGGCAGCAAATCATCGAGACTCTCGCCTTGCTCCTGGGCGCGATTGCGGAATTCGTCCGTCTTGGCGCGCAACTGCTCGTCGCTCAGGGCGCTGATGGATTCTTCAAGACCGTTTATCCGTTCAACGGTCTTGTACATACGCCGCAGCATCCGCTCGTTGCGGCTGCCGAAAATTCGAGTGAGCAGTTTGCTGACCATGGGGCCCCAAGTCGTCCGTTCGCGCTAAAAGTCGGAAGTTTACCGCATCGACGCCGGCTTAGCAGCGTTTAGGGCAGCCCAGGAAGAGACTGATACAGTTTGGAAACAGTTTTGGGGGGTTACGGGAGCTAGCGCTGAGCGCGAATGTACTTCTCCGGATTGACCTCACGGCCATTGCGGAGCACTTCAAAATGCACGTGCGGGCCGGTCGAGCGGCCGGTGGAACCCATCAGCGCGATTTTTTGTCCCTTGGTGACGCGATCCCCGACCTTGACCAGGTTCTTTTCGTTGTGCCCGTAACGAGTCACATAGCCGTTGCCGTGATCGATTTCGATCAGATTGCCATAGCCGTAGCGCTTGCCCGACCAAGTCACGACGCCGGCGGCGACCGCGACCACTGCGGAACCTTCCTGGCCTGCAAAATCCATCCCTTTGTGGTACTCGGTTTTGCCCGTGAACGGGTCTGCGCGCTTGCCGAAGTACGACGACAGCCAGCCTTTGGTGATGGGGCGGCCCGCGGGATAGACCTGACGCTGCAAATTACTGTGCAGCATCATGGTTTCCAGAGCACCCAGCTGGTGCTCGCGGTCGTTCAATTGCGAGGCGAGTTGGTCCATGGCTTCCAGCAGATCGGCAACATCCTGATTGGAACCGTCCGCGCCTTCCTCGGGACCGCCTTGGGCAGGGGGCTGGTCGAAATCGAATTCGCCGTTGTCGAGATTGGCCATTTTGGTAAGCCGCTGGCCAAGCGCATTGAGGCGCATGACCTGGGCCTGCAGTTGTCCGGTGCGCAGTGCCAGCGCATCGACGTAGGACTGCGCTTGTTGGCGCGCCGCAATGACAGCGTTGCGCTGGCCCGCCAATTCCTTCTTCCAGGAAGCCACTACTTCCGGGGAGACCGAAGCGGCACGTTCGACCCGGGCGCCAATCCAATAGCCCGCACCGATCAGGGTGGCGACACTCAGCGCCAGCACGACCGACATCAAGCCCGACAATCCCATCGGGCTGAGCCGAAAAGTCAGGGGCCGTTCACGGCGCTTGGTAAACAGGATAATATCCATGTCAGGTCGCGGTGCGTTGGCCGAACCGGTTGGCTCTCATCATTAGTATTATCGACCCCATGACCCGTAGCTTGAAAACTTTGTCTCTTTCGAAACTCCTGCGGCCCAAGGACCGGCATCTACGTGCCTTGACCGAGCGGACCCGGCTGCTCGCGCGTTTGACCGCTACCGTCCGGGACTGCCTGCCGCTACCCTGCGCCGACCATTGCAGCGTCGCCAATCTGGACGGCAACCGGCTGGTTCTGGCTGCCGACTCTCCCGCTTGGTCGGCACGGCTGCGCTTTCACGTGCCGGAACTGACGAAAACACTCAAGCAGCAGGAAGGACTTATTGTACGCCAAGTGCGCGTCGTGGTGAGCCCCTCAATTGATACAATAGCGCCAAAACGCCGCTCGCGCCCGGATATATCTCACAAAAGCGGGGAACTGCTAAAGCAGTCGGCGGCCGGCATCGAAGATCCCGGTCTGCGCGCCGCCTTGCTGCGGCTGGCACGTCGTGGCCAAGTTCGTTGAGACGCACAGCGTTTCCGCCAGCACCGGGGAACGCTGGATTCGCGCCGGCCCATGCATGGCGGCGCGGACTCGGTGTATTAGTGCGAATGAGCGGGATGCAGGAACGAAATCGGCGCCGTTTCAGCGTCCTCGAACGTGACTTCTTCCCACGCAGCCTGGTCTTCCAAGAGCACACGCAATAGTTTGTTATTGAGTGCATGGCCCGATTTATGACCGCTGAACGCGCCGATCAGACTGTGGCCGAGCAGGTACAGGTCGCCGATCGCATCCAGGATCTTGTGTTTGACGAACTCGTCCTCGTAGCGCAGACCGTCTTCGTTGAGGATGCGGTAATCGTCCACCACGATTGCGTTGTCGAGACTTCCGCCAAGCGCCAGTTGCCGTTCGCGCAGCAACTCGATGTCACGCATGAAGCCGAAGGTCCGCGCACGGCTGACTTCACGCACGAACGAGGTGGTCGAGAAATCCACTTCTGCGCGTTGCTGGTGGGAATGAAACACGGGGTGATCGAATTCGATGGAGAAGCCCACCTTGAATCCGTCGAACGGTTCGAAGCGAGCCCATTTGTCGTCCTCGCGCACTTCCACCGGTTGTTTGATGCGGATGAAACGCTTGGGCGCATTCTGCTCTTCGATGCCAGCAGACTGCACCAGAAACACAAACGGCCCGGCGCTGCCGTCCATGATCGGAACTTCCGGGGCACTGAGATCGACATACGCGTTATCGATGCCGAGACCGGCAAGCGCAGACAGCAAATGCTCGACGGTGGAAATCCGCACGTCGCCCTTAACCAGGGTGGTCGACAACCGCGTGTCACCGACGTTCTCCGGTGCGGCTTTGATCTCAACCGGATCACGCAGATCCACGCGCCGGAAGATGATGCCGGAATCGGGCGCGGCCGGGCGCAAGGTCAAGTAGACCTTCTTGCCGGTGTGCAGGCCAACGCCGGTGGCGCGGATCACATTTTTGAGTGTACGCTGTCTAATCATTCTCAGTTAAAAACCTCCGTCATGAGGACGGAAATCGCAGAAAACCGACGGCATGGTAACATACGGCTTGTGACCTGCAAAGCGAATTCCATCGCCTATCTGTTTCGACAAGTATCTGAATCTTCGTCGCTTTCCCTTCGTTTTACAGCGCAAATCATGCCCTCCGGAACACCGTTTTCTGACGCTCGGCGGCGCCGCGGACGACACGGGTCGCGGAGGGGATGCGACCCGCGCCGACCGACCGTCCAGCCCTAATCGGCCTGCTTACGCAAAAACGCCGGAATATCCAGATATTCCAGATCCGCAGCGCTGGACGGGTTAAGCTGATCACCCACGGCACGGCGACGGATTACCGTCGGTCGATCCAGCTCGTCGTAGTCGACTTCACCGGACTTGTCGCGCTTGACGATTTTCACCGGCTTCGGTTGCTCCACCTTGGCCGGGCTGCCGATCCCGGTGGCAACTACGGTTACCCGCAAATCGCTGCCGATTTCCGGATCCAACACCGTGCCTACTACAATGACAGCGTCTTCGGCAGCCAGTTCCTCGACGATCTGGCCGACTTCGTGGAATTCGCCCATGGACAGATCGGGGCCCGCTGTTACATTCACCAGAATGCCCTTGGCACCCATCAGATCCACGTCTTCCAGCAGCGGACTGGCAATGGCCATTTCCGTCGCCACCCGCGCCCGGTCTTCGCCACTGGCCGAGCCGGTGCCCATCATCGCCATGCCCATTTCGGACATCACCGTGCGCACGTCGGCGAAGTCGACGTTGATCAGGCCCTCGCGGGTGATCAGCTCGGCAATCCCCTGCACCGCGCCGCGCAGCACATCGTTGGCGGAGCGGAACGCTTCGAGCAGGCTGATGTCCTTGCCCAGCACCGCCACCAACTTTTCGTTGGGAATGGTGATCAGCGAGTCGACGTGCTTGCCCAGCTCTTTCATGCCTTCCAGGGCGACCGCGGTGCGCTTTTTGCCTTCGAACGAAAACGGCCGGGTCACCACCGCAACCGTCAACGCGCCCAGTTCCCGGGCGACCTGGGCCACCACCGGCGCCGCGCCGGTACCGGTGCCGCCGCCCATGCCGGCGGTAATGAACACCATATCGGCGCCTTCGAGCACTTCCATTAGCCGATCCCGATCCTCCAAGCGCAGCCTGACGGCCGATTTCGGGATTGGCGCCGGCACCCAGACCCTTGGTCATGGAACTGCCGATCTGCAGTACCGTTTTCGCCGCGGTTTTCTTCAGCGCCTGTGCGTCTGTATTCAGGCAGATGAAATCCACGCCTTCGATACCGGTGTCGACCATGTGCTGCACGGCATTGCCGCCGCCGCCGCCGACTCCGATCACCTTGATTACAGCGTTTTCGCTGTATGCGTCCATTAGTTCAAACATGTCGAACCCCTCCTCAGTCGTTTGCCCTTTACTGCAACGGAAACGGTCGCACCATGCGTCCGCAGCCGATCTCTACTTCCGCCACGCCGGTAATTACACCGGCGCGGATCAGAAATTCCCTTGGAACCAACTTCGCATGCGTTCCCAGATACCTTTGAAACCTCTCCCCACGTGGGGATCGGAAATGCGCTGCTGACCGTTCTGCTGGCCAAACAGCAGCAGCCCGACGCCGGTGGCGTAAATCGGGTTGCGCACCACGTCGGCGAGCCCGGTGACATACTGGGGCGTACCCACCCGCACCGGGCAGTGAAAAACCTCTTCCGCGAGCTCCACCAGACCTTCCATCTTGGCGCTGCCGCCGGTGAGCACGATGCCGGCGGCAACCAGATCTTCGAAGCCGCTGCGGCGCAGTTCCGCCTGCACCAGCGTGAGCAGCTCCTCGTAGCGCGGCTCAACCACCTCGGCCAAGGTCTGGCGCGCAAGACGCCGGGCCGGACGTTCGCCCACGGACGGCACTTCGATGGTTTCGTCGGAACTCGCGAGCTGTGTCAGCGCGCAGCCATACTTGATCTTGATTTCCTCGGCATACTGGGTCGGCGTGCGCAACGCGACGGCAATGTCGTTGGTCACCTGATCGCCGGCAATGGGAATCACCGCGGTATGACGAATGGAACCTTCGGTGAACACGGCAATGTCGGTGGTACCACCGCCGATGTCGACGATGCAGACACCCAACTCCTTTTCGTCATCGGAGAGCACCGAATAGCTCGACGCCACCTGCTCGAGAATGATGTCGTCGACTTCCAGACCGCAGCGGCGCACGCATTTGACGATGTTCTGGGCCGCGCTCACCGCACCGGTGATCATGTGCACTTTGGCCTCGAGGCGCACGCCGGACATGCCCACGGGCTCCTGAATACCTTCCTGGCTGTCGATGATGAATTCCTGGGGGATGATGTGCAGGATCTTCTGATCGGCAGGAATGGCCACCGCGCGTGCAGCGTCGATGACCCGCTCGACATCGGTGGAACTCACTTCCTTGTCGCGAATGGCGACGATGCCGTGGGAATTCAAGCTGCGGATGTGGCTGCCGGCGATACCGGTGTAGACCGAATGGATCTGGCACCCCGCCATCAACTCGGCCTCTTCCACGGCGCGCTGAATCGACTGCACCGTGGATTCGATATTCACCACCACGCCTTTTTTCAGGCCGCGCGACGGATGGGAGCCGATACCGATGATCTCGATGCCGCCTTCCAGATTGATCTCGCCGACGATGGCCACCACTTTCGAGGTGCCGATATCGAGTCCGACGATCAGATTGCGTTCTGATTTCTTCGTCATAAGCGAAATGCTCTCCCCCTGATGCGCGCCGGGTTCATCCTCCTGTATGGGCTCACGATCCTGCCTTTCCTTTGTCGTCGGGTGCGTCTTTCCAACGCACCGCAAATCCATTGGTGTAACGTAAATCCACCGCGGCAATGCGCGTGGCCGATGCCGAAAGCACGCGCAGATATACGCGTGCGAACCGGTCCAGCAGGGCGTCGACGTCGCCCCGTCCGAAACGCAGTTCGATGCCATTGTCGAGGGTCATCTGCCAGGCCCGGCGATCGGTCACCACCAATCGCACCGGCTTCAGCCCTGCCGTTTGCAAACGTTGGCTGAATTCGCGATAGCGCTGCGCCAATTGGCTGCTCGAAACCTTTTGGCCCGGACAATTGCGGCAGCTCGCGGGTGAACGGTTCCTGGTCGGCACCAAACCAGACGCCGTGCACATCCACCAGGCCGTCGTCTCCCCAGCGCGCCAGGGGCTCGTGTTCGGTCACCTGGATATACAAACGATCCGGCCACATCCTGCGTACTTGCACGTTCTCGACCCAGGGTCGCTTGGCAACCGCATCGCGGATGGCGTCGATATCGACACCGAAAAATCCGCCCTGGATTTTCGTACTCACAGCCCGTTGCAATTCGCCTTCATTCAAGTGCCGAAACGCGCCTTCCACCTTTACCGCACGAATCGGCAGATTCTTCGGGTTCAACATCCAGCTGACCGCGACGGCGATCACACCCACCAGCACGCCGAGCGCCAATACGTTCTGCGCATGGCGCCACCACCGTCCCCAGGCAATCGGCGCCCGCGTCTTGCGCTTTTTCACTTTTGTCCGCGCGGGCCATCAGCGCGCTTCTCCACGCGGCATACTGGTGGCGAGGATGCGCAAGCACCAGTTCATCGAAATCGATACCGGCGGTTTTCGCCGCCATGGGCACCAGACTGTGGTCGGTCATGCCGGGCACGGTATTCACCTCGATCAGCCAGGGTCGCTGCTGGCGGTCGAGCATCAGATCGACACGGCCCCAACCGGCCGCACCAACGACGTCGAATGCCTGCAACGCCAAGCGCTGAAGCTGCGCTTCCTGCTCCGCCGGCAAACCGCAGGGACAGTGGTAACGGGTGCTGTCGGCGCGGTACTTGGCCTCGAAATCATAAAATGCATTCGGCGTCTCCAGACGAATCAACGGCAACGGCTGACGATCGAGAATCGCCGCGGTGTATTCGCCGCCGTGCACCCAATGCTCGGCGATCACTTCGTCGTCGAAGCCGCGCCGCTGCAGCGTAGGCGCCTGGCCAGCTCCGGCATGTGCTCCACCCGGGTCATGCCGATGCTCGAACCTTCGTGCACCGGCTTGACGATCAACGGCAAACCCGAGTCGTCGCGCGACGTGGGCGAAATCGCTGTCGCCGTGCAGCACTTCGTAGTCCGGCGTCGGCAATCCGGCCGCCTGCCACAGACGTTTGCAGCGCAACTTGTCCATGCCCAGGGCGGAACCCAACACGCCGCTGCCGGTGTAGGGCATCGCCGATGGTTTCCAATGCGCCCCTGGATCACGCCGTCTTCGCCGCCGCGGCCGTGCAGGGCAATGAAAGCGCGGGTCAAATCCGCCGGCGCGCAGTTGCTCGATGACATCGGCCTGGGCATCGATCCCGTGGGCATCGACACCGCGGTTGCGCAGCGCCTGCAACACCGCATTGCCGCTTTTCAGGGAGATCTCCCGCTCCGCGGAGCGGCCGCCCATCAGCACCGCGACTTTGCCGAAGTCCCGCGGAATCGATCGCGGCCGTGTCATGACACTTCTCCGACGATGCGCACTTCGGGTTGCAGCTCGACGCCGTGCATGCGGATGCACGGTGTCGCGCACCTGCTCGATCAAACGTTCGATATCGGCAGCGCTCGCAGCGCCGGTATTGATAATGAAATTGGCGTGCTTTTCGGACACGCATGCGCCGCCGACACACTCGCCTTTTAGGCCCGCCGCCTCGATCAGACGCGCCGCATGATCGCCGGGCGGATTGCGAAACACCGAACCGCAACTCGGCAGACCGATCGGCTGTGTCTGGCCGCGCCGATCCAGCAGCGCTTTGATTCGCGCCTGCGCCGCCGCGACATCGCCGTGTTCCAGGACCAGATGCGCAGCCAGGAACCACTCGTCGACCCCGCCACGCACACTGCGATAGCCACATCGAACTCCGACGCAGCTCGCCGGTGGCGAACACCGCTGCGATCCAGCGTCTCGACCGCGGCGACCTGGTCCCAGGTTTCGCCGCCGAAGGCACCGGCGTTCATCGCCAGCGCGCCGCCCATGCTGCCGGGAATTCCGGCCAGGAATTCGGCACCCACCAAGCCGCGGCGGGCGCAGAATTTCGCCACCTTGGCACAGGCGACGCCGGCTTCGGCGCGCACTTGCGACGGGTCCGCGTCTGCTCGAGGCCGTCAAGTGCGCCCTGGGTGGCGATCACGGTGCCGGCGAAGCCGCCGTCGCGCACCAGCAGATTGCTGCCGAGGCCCAGCCACAGCAGCGGCTCGTCAGCCGGCAACTGGCGCAGCAACACGGCAAGGTCGTCCGCGTCGGCAGGACGATACCAAGTGCGTCGCCGGGCCACCTACACGCCAGCTGGTGTAGCGTGCCAATGGCTCGTCCTGGCGCAGTTCGCCGCGCAGCGGTTGTTGTCGGCGTGCGGTCATCATCAACCGGCCCTTCGCCCCCGCTGCAGTGGCCGGCGCGCGCGCCGTTGCGACTGCGGCGCCGGCACCGGAATCGCACAAGCGGCTGTGTAAGGCTTCGCCGCAGCCCAAATGCAGGTGACGCAATGAATGACTGTGATTCATTGATCGGACTCCTGAGAACTGCGCGCGCCACCTAAGCGCTTCGGCAGTTCCGCCGCGACGGCGCCGATGTTGCCGGCACCCAAGGTCAGCAATACGTCGCCCGGTTGCAGTACCGCGGGCAACACCTGCGCCAACTCGTCGACGTTGGCGATGAATACCGGATGCACCTGGCCGCGGGCGCGAATGGCGCGCGACAGCGAACGACCGTCCGCGCCGGCAATCGGGTCCTCGCCGGCGGCGTAGACTTCGCTCAGCACCAGGGCGTCGGTCGCCGGACAGCACGGCGACGAAGTCTTCGAACAGATCGCGGGTGCGGGTGAAACGGTGGGGCTGGAACGCCACCACCAGGCGGCGCTGGGGCCAGCCTTTGCGCATCGCCTCGATGGTGGCCGCGACTTCGCGCGGATGGTGGCCGTAGTCGTCCACCAGCAGCACGCTGCCCGTCGATCGAATTCGATTTCGCCGTAGATCTGGAAGCGCCGGCCGATGCCTTGAAAGTTTTCCAGCGCCGCGTTGGATATCGGTTTCGCTTACACGCAGTTCCCAGGCCACCGCGATGGCGGCCAGGGCATTGCGCACGTTGTGAATACCGGGCAGATTCAAGGTGACGTCGATGGCAGCCTCGCGCTCGGGCATGCGCACCTTGAAATGCGTCCGCTGGGCGTCCTGCCGGATGTCGAACGCGGCAATATCGGCATCGGCGCGAGTGCCGTAGGTGATCACCGGCCGCGAAATCTCCGGGATCAGAGCCGCGCACCTGGTCGTCGTCCAGACACAGCATCGCCAGGCCGTAGAACGGCAGGTGGTGCAGGAATTCCAGGAACGTCGCCCGCAGGCGGTTGAAATCGCCGCCGTAGGTGCCCAGGTGGTCGGCGTCGATGTTGGTTACCACCGCCATCATCGGCTGCAGATACAGAAACGAGGCATCGCTTTCGTCGGCTTCCGCCACCAGGTAGCGGCCCTCGCCCAGACGTGCGTTGGTGCCGGCGCTGTTCAGACGGCCGCCGATGACGAAGGTCGGATCCAGTCCGCCCTCGGCCAGCAGGCTGGCCACCAGGCTGGTGGTGGTGGTCTTGCCGTGGGTGCCGGCCACCGCGATGCCGTAGCGGAAGCGCATCAGTTCCGCCAGCATTTCCGCCCGCGGCACCACCGGGATCCGCGCAGTTCGCGCGCCGCCAGCACTTCGGGATTGTCGGCGCGCACGGCGGTGGACACCACCACCACGTCGACGCCGCTGATTTGGGCCGCCGAATGGCCGCGATGAATGCGCGCACCAAGCCCTGCCAGACGCCGGGTGACCGCGTTGTCGGCGCAGATCCGAACCGCTCACCTCGTAGCCGAGATTCAGCAGCACTTCGGCGATGCCGCCCATGCCGGCGCCGCCGATGCCGATGAAATGGATGCGCTTGATACGCCCCATGGGATTGTCCATGCGTCCGGACTGGGGGTTGCGCCGCGTCATGCATGCGCACCCCCTGCGCCAGCGCCAGACAGGCGTCGGCGACCTGTTGCGCGGCATCCGGGCAGGCTTTGGCCCGCGCCCGTTGCGCCATCGCAGCAACAGCTGTCGAGCGGTCGAAGCCAGTTCAGGAGTCCGCCAGTCGCGGCGCGCTCAGTTCGGCTTCCGGCAACAGCGCGCGGCGCCGGCGTCCACCAGGAAGCGCGCGTTTGCGGTCTGGTGATCGTCCACGGCATAAGGATAGGGCACCAGGATCGAACCCGACGCCGGCGGCGGCCAGTTCCGCCACCGTCAGTGCGCCGGCGCGGCACAGCACCAGGTCGGCCCAACCGTAGGCCTCGGCCATGTCGTCGACGAATGCCGACAGGTCGGCCTCGACGCCGGCGCGGGCATAGGCGGCGCGTGCCGCGTCCAGGTGCCGCACGCCGGCCTGATGGCGCACCACGGGGCGATGCTCCGGCGCGAGCTGGGCGAGCGCCGCCGGCACCGCTTCGTTCAAGGCGCGCGCGCCCTGGCTGCCGCCCAGCACCAGCAGCCGCAACGGCCCGCTGCGGTCGCGGAAGCGCAGCGCCGGTTCTTCCAGGGCGGCGATGGCGGCGCGCACCGGATTGCCGTGCAGCGCGCCCGGCGGGCGGCGGGTAGACTCCCTGGAAATGCTTCCATCACCGTACCGGCGATGCGCGCCAGCCAGCGATTGGTCATGCCGGCGACCGCATTCTGCTCGTGGATGCACAGAGGCCGGCCGCAGCAGCCGCGCCATCAGGCCGCCGGGACCGGAGACGAACCCGCCCATGCCCAGCACCGCGCGCGGGCGCACCCGGCGCAAGATCCGCAGCGCCTGCCAGCAGGCGCCGGCCAATGATCAACGGCGCACGCAGCAGGCGCAGCACGCCTTTGCCGCGCAGACCCACCACTGAAACCCATTCCACCGGAATGCCGGCCTCCGGCACCACCCGCGCCTCCAAACCCTGCCGGGTCCCCAGCCAGACCACCGGCACGCCGCGCGCGCGCAGCGCGTCGGCCACCGCAAGGGCCGGGAACACGTGCCCGCCGGTGCCGCCGGCCATGATCAGAACCGGCGCGCTCATGCCGCACCTCGGCGCGGTTCGCGCTCGGCCAGCTCGCGTCGAGCCGCTTCGTGGCCGATGCGCAACAACAGCGCCAGCGCCATGCAAGTCACCACCATGCTGCTGCCGCCGTAGCTCATCAACGGCAGTGTCAGTCCCTTGGTGGGCAGCACACCCATGTTGACGCCGATATTGACGAACGCCTGCAAGCCGATCCACAAACCGATGCCGTAGGCGACGTAAGCGGAGAAGAACCGCCCCACCCGCTCGGCGCGCGCGCCGATCAACACCGCGCGCCAGACCAGCACGGTAAACAGACCAATCACCAGCGCGGTGCCGGCGACGCCGAGTTCCTCGGCCAGTACGGCGAGCAGGAAATCGGTGTGCGCCTCCGGCAGATAAAACAGTTTCTGCACGCTGCCGCCCAGCCCGACGCCGAACCACTCGCCGCGGCCGAAGGCGATCAGCGACTGCACCAGCTGGAAACCGCTGTTGAACGGATCGTCCCAGGGATTGAGGAACGACACCACCCGCGCCCAGCGGTAGGGCGAAAAATAAGCCAGCGACGCCATCGCCGTGCCGGTCACCATCAACAGCGCCGAAAACTGCCAAATCCGCACGCCGGCCAGATACATCATGCCCAGTGCACTGGCGAGCAGCACCACCGCAGCCCCGAAGTCCGGCTCCAGCAGCAGCAGCATGCAAATCAGCGCCAGCAACCCCATGGGTTTCAGGAAGCCCCAGACCGATTCGCGCAGTTCCTGATTGCGCCGCACCAGATAGCCCGCCAGGTAGACGATGGTCAGCAGCTTGGCCAGCTCCGAAACCTGCAGCTGAAACACGCCCAGCGGCAGCCAACGGGTCGCGCCATTGACCTGTCGCCCAGACCCGGAACCAGCACCACGATCAACAGCACAAACGCCACCGCCAACAATGCCGGACTCAGCTTTTCCCATACTTCCAGCGGTATGCGCAGCACCGGCAGGGCGGCCAGCAGACCCGACGCCGAGAAACAGCAATTGGTGCTCGCAGGTAATAGAACGGTTCGCCGAATGCACGGTCGGCGGTGGTAATGGACGCCGAAGTCACCATCACCAGACCAAGCGCCAGCAGCACCGCAACGGTGATCACCAGCGGCTGATCCCACAGATTCGGTGCGCGCCGCGGCGCACGCCGCAGCAGCCGGGAGCCGATTGCCGGAATGGCCTGCCCGTTCATTGCAGCAGCCTCCGCACGGCGTCCATGAATACTTCGCCGCGGTGTTCGTAATTGCGATACATATCGAGACTGGCGCAGGCCGGCGACAGCAGCACAGTATCCCCGGGCTGCGCGAAATCCGCCGCCCGGCGCACCGCGTCTTCCATGTCCTGCGCCCGTGCCACCGGCAAAGCTCCGCGCAGCGCCTGTTCCAGACGCGGCGCATCGCGGCCGATGAGCACCGCAGCGCGGCCTTTGTGCTCCAGTAGCCGGGCGCAAGGGCGCGAAATCCGCCCCTTTGCCATCACCCCCGGCGATCAACACCACCTTGCCCGGCATCCCGGAAACAGCCGCCAGGGTGGCGCCGACGTTGGTGCCCTTGGAATCGTTGAACCAGGTAACGCCGCCTTTCTCCGCTACCCACTGACTGCGATGCACGCAGCCCCGGAAACTCCCGCAGATACCTGCAACGCCGGTTCGCCGTCGATGCCGGCCGCCTGGGCAAGCGCCAGCGCGGCCAGGGCATTGGCGACGTTGTGGCGGCCGCGCATGCGCAACGCCGGATTCCTGCACCAGTTGCTGCTCGCCCCGTGCCAGCCAGCAGTCGCCGTCGCGACACAGCAATCCGTAATCGTGCCGCGGACGCCGGCGCTTCCAGTCCGAACCAGACACAATCGCCCCCGGCATCGGCCATCGCCGCCACCACCGGATCGTCGCGATTGAGCACCAGGGTCCTGGCGCCGTGATAGATGCGGCGCTTCGCTGCAGCGTATTCGTCCAAGGATTGATAACGATCCATGTGATCGGCGGAGACATTGAGCACCGCCGCGGCAACCGCTTTGAGGCTGCTGGTGGTCTCCAATTGAAAGCTGGAAAGTTCCAGCACATAGAAATCCGGCTCGCTCTGGCGCAGCAATTCCAGCGCCGGCGTACCCAGATTGCCGCCGACCCGGACGTCGAAGCCGGCGGCGCGCACCAGCTCGCCCACCAGGCTGGTGACCGTGCTCTTGCCGTTGGATCCGGTGATCGCGATGACCGGCGCCCGCGCTTGGCGTGCGAACAATTCGATATCGCCCAGCACCGGAACGCCCCGCGCAATGGCGTGAGCCAACGCCGGCTCGCGCAACGATACGCCGGGGCTGACAACAAGATGGTCGGCAAATTCGAACACCCGGTCCTCGAAGCCGCCGGTGAAAATTGCCACGTCCGGCAGTTCCTGGCGCAAGGTCTCCAATGCCGGCGGCTGGTCGCGACTGTCCACTACCGCGACCTCGGCGCCCTGGGCCACCAAGTGCCGGGCACAGGACAGTCCGGTCTTGCCCAGACCGACCACCAGCACTTTGCCTTGGAGTTGTGCCTGCACCTGCGAAGCCGCTCCCATTGTCAGAACCGTCGATTTCATTGCTGCGTCAGCGAATCTTCAGGGTCGCCAAACCGATCAGCACCAGAATCACGGTAACGATCCAGAACCGCACAATGACACGCGGCTCCGGCCAACCTTTGAGTTCGAAGTGATGATGCAGCGGCGCCATGCGAAAGATGCGCCGGCCGGTCAACTTGAAGGACACGACCTGCAGAATCACCGACACCGTTTCCATGACGAAGACGCCGCCCATGATCAACAGCACCAATTCCTGCCGCACCACGACCGCGATCACGCCCAGGGCAGCGCCCAGCGCGAGCGCGCCGATGTCACCCATGAATACCTGGGCGGGATAGGCGTTGAACCAAAGAAAACCAAGCCCCGCACCTACCAACGCAGCGCAGAACACCACGATCTCACCGACGCCGGGGATGGAGGGAATCTGCAGGTAGCTTGCGAACTGCGCGTGCCCGGAGGCATAGGCGAAAATGCCGAGCGCTCCCGCGACCAGCACCGTCGGCATGATCGCGAGACCATCGAGGCCGTCGGTAAGATTGACCGCATTGCTCGAGCCGACGATGACGAAATAAGCCAGCGGCACGAACCACCAATCCAAAGCGATCTTCACTTCCTTGAAGAACGGCACGATCAGCTGGGTTTCCACGGGGTTGGCGGGATCGGCACTCAAATACAGCAGCACCGCCGCCGTCAGTCCGGCAACCGATTGCCAGAAATATTTGTACCGGGCAATCAAACCGCGCGGGTCGCGCAGCACCAACTTCTTGTAGTCGTCCACCCAGCCGATCACGCCGAAGAGCAAAGTCGTCATCAACACGATCCAGATGTAGCGATCGCGCAATTCCGCCCACAACAGGGTGGTCACGGTGACCGCCACCAGCAGCAGCGCGCCGCCCATGGTAGGCGTTCCGGCTTTCGACAAGTGGCTGGACGGGCCGTCGTGACGCACCGTTTGACCGATTTGATAAAGGTTCAAACGCCGAATCATGAACGGGCCGACGATGAAGGAAATCACCAGTGCAGTAATCACCGCCAGCACCGCCCGCAGCGTCAGATACTGGAAGACATTGAAGCCGCTTTGAAAGCGCTGCAGGTATTCGAATAAATAAAGCAGCATGCTCAGCGCCCCCCGTTGCCGCCGGCCGTGCGCTGCGGCTCCAACAGAAGCGCATCCACCACCCGTTCCAGATGCATTCCGCGCGACCCCTTCACCAGGACTGTGCCCGAACCAACGCAATCGCGGCGCAACGCATCCACCAGGTCCTGCCAGTCGTCGAAGTGCCGCGCGCCGTCACCGAACTCCAGCGTTGCGAATCGCGCCAACGTCCCAAGGGTGTACAGACCATCGACACCTGCGCCACGCGCCAAGCGCCCGGCTTGGCGATGCAACGCTTCGCCCTCGCCGCCCAACTCGAGCATGTCGCCCAGTACCAGCCATTTGTGACCGCTTTGTCCGGCAAGAACGGCCAGGGCGGGACCCAGGGAGCCGGGGTTGGCGTTATAGGTATCGTCCAGTATTTGCAGGCCGCCGACACCGGCGCGCATCTGCAACCGCCCAGTCACCGGCTGCAAAGTCTCCAGTCCGCGGCAAATGGATTCCAGGGGTATATTGACTGCAAGTGCGGCGGCGGTTGCCGCAAGCGCATTGGCAACGTTGTGCCGACCCGGCAACGGCAGCATAAGCTCGGCGCTGCCCACCGGAGTGTGCATGACTACACGCGACGCGCTGCCGTGGGGCTGCCAGTCCGCGGTGACATCGGCTTCGGTACCGAGACCGAAGCGAAGCACCTGGGCATGCCGGGACAGCCGATACCAGACATCGGCGAACGCGTCGTCCGCATTGATGACCGCGGTTCCGGATGCTTCGAGTCCCGAAAAGATCTCGCCTTTTGCATTCGCCACACCCTCGATGCTGCCGAAACCTTCCAGGTGCGCCGGTCCGGCATTGGTCACCACCGCCACCTGCGGATGGGCCAGTCCGCTAAGGTAGGCAATTTCTCCAGCGTGGTTGGCACCCATTTCCACCACGGCGAAGCGGTGTTCCGGCCGCAGGCGCAACAGCGTCAACGGGACGCCGATGTCGTTGTTGAGATTGCCGCGCGTGGCAAGCACCGCGCCGCTCTGCGACAAAGCAGCCGCAAGCATTTCCTTCACTGTGGTCTTGCCGTTGCTGCCGGTGATCGCCAGCGTCGTCACGGCGTGGCGTGAGCGCCACGTCTCCGCCAGTCGACCCAATGCGCGGCGGGTATCTTCCACCAGCAGCAACGGAAGTCCGTCGCCACAGACGCGACTTACCAGCGCGGCCACTGCGCCATTGGCCTGAGCCTGGGCTACGAAATCGTGCGCATCGAAACGTTCGCCTGCCAAGGCGACGAACAGCTCACCCGCGCGCACCGCGCGGCTGTCGGTGCTGACGGCATTGAATTCGGCATCGGCGCCTTGCAACTGTCCGCCCAAAGCTGCGGCGGCTTCCGACAAGCACATGCCGCTCATGGACTCGCCTCCAGCTGCACCCTGACCTGCTCGCGATCGCTGAACGGAAGCCGTCGACCGGCCACCTCCTGGTAGTCCTCGTGGCCTTTGCCAGCCACCAGTACCACGTCGGCTGCCTCGCAATTGCCGATGGCATAGGCAATGGCACGCGCACGATCCCGTTCTACGTGGACCGCCTGTTGACGCTCGATACCGGTCATGATGTCGGCGATGATCCGGTCCGGATCTTCGCCGCGCGGATTGTCGTCGGTGATCACCACACAGTCGGCGTAGCGCTGCGCCGCAGCGCCCATCAACGGCCGTTTGCCTGCGTCCCGTTCACCGCCGCAGCCAAACACACACCAAAGCCGGCCGTCGGTGTGGGCGCGCAGCGCTTGCAGCACCGACTCCAGCGCCTTGGGAGTATGCGCATAGTCAACCACCACCAACGGTTTGCCGGCATGGCCGCCGAACCTTTCCACCCTGCCCGGCACGGTGCGCAAGTCCTGGATCGCCGCGCAGGCGTTGTCGAAACTCAAACCGGCGAGTATCACGGTTGTCAGTACCGCCAGCAGATTGCTGGCGTTGAAGGCACCCAATAACGGACTGCGGATCGCCGCCGTGCCCCAAGGACTGTGTATCTGCATTCTCAGTCCGTGGGCGTTCAGCTCAAGTTGCTCGCCCCGCACCGTGTCGATCGCGCCCGCGCCCTGCAGCGGCCCCAGACCGTAACCGATCACCCTGACCTCGGCGTCCAGACGCTGGGCCAAGTCGCGACCAAAGGCATCGTTGAGATTGACCACCGCATGGCGCAGACCGGAGGTGGTGAACAACCGCCGCTTTGCGGCGGCGTAGGCTTCGACATCGTCATGGTAATCGAGATGATCCCGGCTCAGATTGGTCAGCACCGCGGTTTCGAAATGCACACCGCTGACGCGCCCCTGATCCAGCGCGTGGGAAGACACTTCCATCGCCGTATACCGGCCACCGCGATCGCGCATGTCGGCCAACAGTTGGTGTACGCGCACGGCGTCCGGAGTGGTGTGGCTGGCCGGTTCGAGTTTCCCGTACAGACCGTAGCCCAGAGTTCCAATCACCCCGCAACGACCGCCGTGCCCATCCAGGCTGGCGGCAACGAATTGGCTGCACGAGGTTTTGCCGTCGGTCCCGGTCACTCCGATCACCGACATTGCGGTCGAGGGCGACCCATAAAAACGGTCGGCGATGACGCCGACCAGTTGCGAAAGCCCTTTGACGGCCAGAGCCGGTAACCGGCCTAGCCGCGCCCGCAGCGGCGGCGGCAACTCGGAAAATTGCGGCGACGGCTCCCACAACACGGCGGCAATGCCGGCATCCAAAGCTTGCTGCAAATGTTCCAGACCGTGGTTGCGTCGGCCTTGCAAAGCAAAATACAGATCACCCCGTTGCGCGCGGCGGCTATCGAGACACAATCCGGAAATCAAGCAGTCTCCCGGCGCAGGAATGTCCACCAGCCCCGCCAGCAGCGCATCGAGACGTGTTTCGAATTTCTGTACCGCGCCGCTCATTGCTCATTGTCCAGATGCGCAACGCGAGTGGGCACCGCAGGCAGGTCGTCAGGCGGTACGTCCAACAAACGCAAGGCGCCGGTCATTACATTCCG
The DNA here is from genome assembly GCA_963762165.1 of uncultured Gammaproteobacteria bacterium. Taxonomy (GTDB): domain Bacteria; phylum Pseudomonadota; class Gammaproteobacteria; order JASBUN01; family JASBUN01; genus CAVXJN01. Next base: position 1,333,335 of record CAVXJN010000003.1, on the reverse strand, counting down.
GAACACCGGCGCGGCGACCTGACCGCCGTAATACTCACCGTCGCGCGGCTCGTTGATCACCACCACGATCGCCAGACGCGGATTGGAAACCGGTGCGAAACCTGCGAACACGCCGATGTAGCGATCGGCTTCGTAACCACCGGCGCCGACCTTGTGTACCGTTCCGGTCTTGCCCGCCACCCGGTAACCGGCCACCTCGGCGCGGGTGCCAGTACCTTCCGCACTGACCACGGTCTCGAGCATGGCGCGCACTTGATCGGCGATCTTGGCGGACATGACCCGTTGTCCGGCCGGCGCCTTGTCCCGGCGCAAAAACGACACCGGACGCAGAATGCCGCCATCGGCAATCGTGGCGTAAGCCTGGGTGAGTTGCAGCGGCGTGACGGACAGGCCGTATCCAAACGACAACGTGGCGCGTTCGATGTCGTGCCAACGATGGTAGTGGGTGAGCAATCCGCCGGATTCGCCGGGAAATCCGCTTGCGGTCAGGGTACCGAAACCGACCCGGCTGAACATGCTCCACATGCGCTCGGGTTCGATCGACAACGCAATCTTGCTGGCGCCCACATTGCTGGAATGGGTGATGACACCGGTAACGTCCAAAGGGCCGTAGTTATGGACATCGCGCACCAGGTTGCGACCGACATGCAGGTAGCCTGGACTGCAGTCCACCGGCGTATTCGGATGATACTTTCCGCTTTCCAGCGCTGCCGCGATGGTAAAGGGCTTGATCGTCGAACCGGGTTCGAATACATCGGTCACCGCACGGTTGCGCCGGTATTGACCGCTTCGCATCCGGCGACGATTGTTGGCGTTGTAGGAAGGCTGGTTGACCATCGCCAGCACTTCGCCCGTGCGCACATCGAGCACCACCACCGAGCCGGAACGGGCATTGTGCTCCTGCACCGCCGATTTCAATTCCCGATAAGCCAGATACTGCAGGCGCCGGTCGAGGGATAATGTGAGGTCCTTGCCCGGTCGGGTGGGGCGAATACTTTCGACGTCTTCGACAATGCGCCCGAGGCGATCCTTGATCACCCGTTTCGCGCCCGGCTGGCCGGACAACCAATCGTTGAACGCCAGTTCGACGCCCTCCTGGCCGCGGTCGTCAATGTCGGTCATTCCGACCACGTGGGACGCCACTTCGCCGGCCGGATAATAGCGTCGGTACTCGCGCTGCAGAAAGACACCCGGCACGTCCAGTGCGGCAATCTGCGCCGCGACATCCGGCATCACTTGACGCTTGAGATAGACAAATTCCCGATCGCCGCCACTGGCCGTCGCCAGCAAGCGCTGCAGGTTGTCGGTATCGGTGCCGAGCAACTGCGCCAGCCGCGGCAGCAGATCACGATGCAAAACCAGCTCTTTGGGATTGGCCCATATCGAATCCACCGGCGTGCTGATCGCCAGCGGTTCGCCATGGCGATCGACGATCATGCCGCGGTGGGCGGGAATCGGCACCACGCGCAAATAGCGTGCGTCGCCTTGAGTTTGCAGAAATCCGCCGTTCACCACTTGCAGGTAAACCGCGCGCCACACCAACATGCTGGCCGCAACGGCCACCAGCGCCAGCACGAACAACCGGCGCAAAGCAAAACTGCGGATCGGGCCGTCGCCGCTCATGGCTGCGCTATCACCACTTCTTCAGGTGTTGGAATGTGCATATTCAATTTCTGTCGCGCCAGGCGCTCGATGCGACCGTGAGTCGCCCACGTGCTCTGCTCCAGTTGCAGGCGTCCGAATTCCACATCCATTCGCGCCTGTCGCTCCTGCAATGTCTGCAATTGCACGAAACGTTTGCGGCTCTCATGTTTCGCCCAAACCACCGCTACCGCAGATCCCATAACCGCGCTCACCAGCAGCGCCATACCCACGGCGCTACGATTCACGGCAGCCGCTCCGCGACTCGCAGCACGGCGCTGCGAGCACGGGGATTGGCCGCGCACTCTTCCGACCCCGGGCGCAATGCTTTGCCGATCAGACGCATGGTCACGCCGAGCTGGTGGGAGGGCACCGGCAAGTCCGGCGGAAACAGGTCGCGGCCGCGCGCCTGATCGCGCATGAACCGCTTGACGATGCGGTCCTCCAGGGAATGAAAACTGATCACCACCAAACGGCCAGCCGCCGCGAGGATGCGCACCGCCTGCTCCAGACAAGCACGCAACTCATCGAGCTCACGGTTGATGTAGATACGAATCGCCTGAAAGGTTCGGGTCGCCGGATGCTTGTGCTTTTCGCGCACGGGAATCGCCTTAGCCACAACTGCGGCGAGGGCCGCCGTGGTGGTCAACGATTGTTCGTCCCGCGCCGCGACAATCGCCCGCGCCACACGGCGATGAAAACGCTCTTCGCCCAGATCGCGAAGCACTGCGTCGAGTTCCTTTTCCTCGACCTGCGCCAGCCATGCGGCAGCCGACTGACCTTGTTCCGGATCCATACGCATATCGAGCGGACCGTCGTGCTGGAAGCTGAATCCGCGCTGCGGATCGTCAAGCTGCGGCGAGGACACGCCGAGATCGAGCAGAATGCCGTCGATCCTGCCGGCGACGCCGTGGCTTACCGCCAGTTGTTCCAACATTGCGAAGCTGCCTCTGACGATCGTGAATCGCGAATCGCTGCCGAACTGCTCGCCTGCCGCGCGCACCGCTTCCGGATCCTTGTCCATGCCGAACAGCCGTCCCGCCGGCCCGAGACGCTCCAGGATCGCCCGCGCATGGCCGCCACGGCCAAACGTGCCATCCATGTAAATTCCGTCCGGGCGAATCGCCAGGCCCGCAATCGCTTCCTGCAACAACACTGCTTGATGGGCGCCGCGGGATGCATCGGTCCCGCTCACAGCGACAACTGCTCCAATTCCGGCGGCATGTGCTCGTCGTCGTAGCTGTCCTCGGCAAGCCACTTCTCGCGGCTCTCGTTCCAACGCTGCTCGTCCCACAATTCAAAACGCTGGCCCTGGCCAATGAGCACCGCGCGCCGATCCAATTCCGCAAAGGTGCGCAACGGCGGCGGGATCAGAATGCGGCCGTTGCCATCCATTTCGCACTCGGTGGCATGACCGACCAACAGCCGCTGCATTCTCCGCGCCGCCTTGTTGAAGCTCGGCAAGCGGTTGAGTTTGCGTTCGATTTCCTGCCAATCGGACTCGGGATAAATGAGCAGGCAGTGATCAGGGTCAACTGTAATAATCAAGCGGCCACCAGAACGCTCCGCCAATGACTCGCGGTAGCGCGTCGGCATGGCCAGCCGGCCCTTGGCGTCGAGGCTGAGGACGTTTACGCCACGGAACAAAGTCGAACTCCCTGAGAGGGGTCTGGAGACCCACTATTACCCACTTAAAACCACCATTCACCACATTTTCGGCAATATTGGTCTCCAGGCCCCAGGGTGTCAAGGGAATTTGGCCTTTAAATCGGGAAAAATTCGCTGATGGACAGTTACTTAGGCACACCGCGAGCGCAGTTTTTGAGGTGGGGCCGCCAAAATAACGGCGCCTAAATCAGTAGCTTGATGGGACTACTTGCGGTGACTTGTCAGCACTTCGGATGGCGGGACGGGATCGATCAAAATAAGAGCGGGAGCCGGCCTGTAAGCCGGGTTCTGTCGGGAACAGTCATTCATCTGGGACATGCGTCACCGCATGCCTCCTGCGACCTACCCGGAGGCAGACGCGGGCCGCGTCTTGCGCGCCATGCGGCGCGCGGGCCTCCCTATTTGGTCTTGCTCCGGGTGGGGTTTACCCTGCCACCGAGTGTTGCCACCGGCGCGGTGCGCTCTTACCGCACCTTTTCACCCTTACCGGCGCCCGAAGGCACGTAGGCGGTGTATTTTCTGTGGCACTTTCCGTAGGCTCGCGCCTCCCAGGCGTTACCTGGCACCCTGCCCTGTGGAGCCCGGACTTTCCTCCACGCCGTGAAACGACGCAGCGACTGTCCAGCCGGCTCCCGCATCGCCATGATACCACCTGCTGCGGCGCTGCCGTGCGCTATTTGCACGCCGCGACGGCGATAGCGGGACCATCGCCGACCGGGTACTCACGGCTCCGGTTCGTCCTTGCCGGCCAGCTCGAGCGCCCGTTTGTACAGTCGATTGCGGGCACGGCCGGTGATCTGTGCCGCCAGACCCGCCGCCTGGCGCACTCCCAGCTCCGCCAACAGCAACCGCAACACCCGATCGGCTTCGGCGTCGTCGCCGTCCCCGGCGGTAGCACCGTGCACCAGCACCGCGAACTCGCCACGGCGTTGGTCCTCATCGCCTGCCAGCCAGACCTGGATCTCCGCCAGCGATGCCGCGCGCACGGTTTCGAACGTTTTGGTCAACTCCCGCGCCACGACCGCCTGGCGCTCGGCGCCGAACGCAGCCGCCATATCGGCAATGGCGTCTTCGATGCGCCTACCCGACTCGTAGAACACCAGGGTCCGGCTCTCTTCGGCCAGCGACTGGAGCCGGCTGCGCCGGGCGGCCGCCTTGGCGGGCAGGAAGCCCTCGAACGCGAAACGGTCGGTGGGCAAGCCGGCCACCGACAACGCCGCTACCATTGCACTGGGCCCCGGAATCGGCACCACAACGATTCCGGCCTCTCGCGCGGCGCGCACCAACCGGAACCCCGGATCGCTCAGCAGCGGCGTGCCGGCATCGCTGATCAGGGCGACGCTTTCTCCCGCGAGCATCGCGGCCACGAGCCTATCGGCTTGCTGGCGTTCGTTGTGTTCGTGATAGGGCAAAGTGGGCGTGTCGATCCCGAAGTGCTGCAGCAACGGTCGGCTGTGGCGCGTGTCCTCGGCGGCGATGCGGTCAACGGACTGCAGCACCTGAATCGCCCTGGGGCTCATGTCGCCCAGGTTTCCGATCGGCGTGGCAACGACATACAAACGGGCTGGCTCAATTGACACGTCGGTTCCCAAACAAGATACTGAGCCGCCTACGCGGCCGCATGCCCAAATACGCCGGAAGCGGCAGCGCTACATCCTGCATCGGAATATCACCCCGTGCAAGCCAAGGCCGATCGGCAACGGACACACCGGCGACGGCGAATACCGCAATCCGGCTGACCATCGCAGTCCGAATGCGGGTCAATCAGTTTGAAACGCAACCCGTGGCCGAAGCCGTCGCGGGAATCAACGACAGGAAGAGCTGGCCCGGTGTCTACAAACTCGTGGATTGAATTGCACAAGCGTCTGTCATTGCTGTGCCTGGCAGGCTTGCTGTTGCTGAGCGCCTGTCAACCGCAGCCGACCCGGCAGCCCCCCAGTCCGCAAGCGGCCGCCGCCAGCGACGGCCGGGCATTGGAGGCGCAGGGGCAGTACGATGCCGCGATCAATGCCTATTTGCAGGCCGCGGCGCAATCCCAGCCGCCGCTGAAAGGGGGCCTGCAACTCCAGGCGGTGCGGGTTTTGCTGCAACAGCAGCAGATGCAAAGGGCCCAGCAGCTCTTGTCGACCATCGACCAGAACGCGCTCGGCCCCGACGACCGGGTGCGCGCGACTCTATATGGCGCCCAACTCGCTCTCGCCGGCGGCGACGCGGATCAGGCATTGCGCATGAGCGCCGATGTCGGACCGCGTGCACCTGCGGAACTGTACGCCGAGGTTTTGCGGCTTCGCGCCCAAGCCTACGATATGCGCGGCAACTATATCGAAGCGGCGCGCAGCCGCATGCAACTCGCTCCGATGTTGGAAAGCGATGCAGCGCGACAGCAGAATCGCGAAGCGATCTGGGCCAGCGTTTCCCAGTTGTCGCCGACTGCCCTGGAGCAACTACTCGCAGCGTCGCAACCGGGCGATCTGACCGGCTGGCTCGAGTTGGCCGCCATCGTCAAACGCGCCGGGCGCGATTTCCAGACGCTGCAACAGCAATTGGCCGGTTGGCAGAGCCGCTATCCGCAACATCCTGCGAACGGCGAGTTTCTCGATCAACTCACTGCGCAGCTTGAGAAACTGGGCACCCGCCCCGGCACGGTGGCATTGATACTGCCGCTGCAGGGCTCCCTCGCCGCCGCCGGCAGTGCCATTCGCGACGGATTCATGGCCGCTTACTATGACGATCGTGGCACGGAACGGGCCACCAACACGGTACGCGTGTATGACTCCAGCGGCTTTGGCGGCGACATTTGGAGCCTGTACCAGCGTGCCTTGGACGACGGCGCGCAGGCGATCGTCGGCCCCCTGGACAAACGTCTGGTATCCACCCTTGCGCGCGCCGGAGAACTGCAGGTGCCGGTGCTGGCGCTCAATACCACCGAGAACGATGCCGACCCCGCGCCCGCCAACTTCTACCAATTCGGATTGCCGCCGGAGGATGAAGCGCGTCAGATCGCGGAACGGGCTGCCGCCGAAGGCCTGGAGCGCGCCGTGGCTCTGGTGCCCCAGGGAGACTGGGGTGCGCGGATCCTGAGCGCCCTGCAACAGCGCATGCAGCAACTGGGCGGACAGGTACTCGAATCTCAGACCTACGACCCCAGCCAGACTGATTTCAGCGATCCCATCCAGCGGCTCCTCAATCTCGACCGCAGTGAACAGCGTTTCCAGGAATTGCGCCGGATTACCCACCGCAACATCCAATTCGAGCCGCGCCGACGCCAGGACGCGCAATTCGTGATGATTGCGGCCTATCCGTTGCAGGCGCGATTGCTCGCGCCGCAATTGCGGTTTTTTCACGCCGCCGACCTGCCCGTCTATGCGACATCGCATGTGTACACCGGCGATGTCGACCCGGAAAGCAATCGCGACATGGACGGCGTAATGTTTTGCGACATGCCCTGGGAACTGAATCCCGACGACAAGGCGGCGCATTTGCGTCAACAGCTGCAGTCCGCATGGCCGCAGGCGATGCAGCGCTACGCCAGACTGTTTGCGCTCGGAATCGATGCCTACGGGGTGCTGCCCTACCTCGGCTGGTTGCGTGAGCAACCTTACGAGCGCTATCCCGGCGTCACCGGCAGCTTGTACCTCGATGAGCACCGCTATGTGCACCGCAATCTGCAGTGGGCGCGGTACGTGAATGGCCGGGCCACCTTGATCGAATCTCCCATGCCAATGACCAACGGCGCCGAGACTCCCGGTCCCGGTTTGGAAAATGTCACCGACGAGCGACCAGAGGGAAATGCAACCGCCCCCACACCTGGCAGCGGGCAGTAGCGCCGAGGCACAAGCGTGCGCGCATCTGCGCGCCCACGGCCTGCGACTGGTGGCGAAGAATTTTCGTTGCCGCGGCGGCGAAATCGACTTGATCATGCGCGACGGCGCGACGCTGGTATTCGTCGAAGTCCGCTTTCGCCGCAGCAACCGTTTCGGAGATCCCGCCGCGACCATCGACCTGCGTAAGCAGGCACGGCTGGTGACCGCCGCGCAGACGTATCTGCAGAAGTTCCGAACGGCTTCGCCGTGCCGTTTCGACGTCGTCGCCATTACCGCCGGCCGATTGGACTGGATACCGGATGCGTTCGGAACTTGAGGGCAGATAGGTTGATTTGAAACAGCGGTAACGCCGTGCTAAACATCCGCGCACGGCACTGCAAGCTTTGCCAGACCGCAAACCACTCACATCGGCGTCCAGCGTCGTCGTTTACGAGCGGCGCGTACGAGCAGCACCGCAAAGCGGTCCGGCAACACGCCGGTTGCACAAACCGCCGTAGCCGCACATGGAACATGGACACTGCATCACGGTACTCAGGAGACCAAATGATGATTCGCAGCAGTAGTTGGATATTTGTGGGCGCCTTGATCGCCGCCACCGTCAGCGGCTGCGCAGGCGCGGTCATCGCCGGCGGCGCCGCAGGGGTATCCGCGGCGCACGACCGACGCACCGTCGGCACGGTGGTGTCGGATCAAGAAATCGAAATCAAAGCCATGGCCGCCCGCAAGGAAGATCCCGTTTTCGAAGGCAGTCACATCAACATTATCAGCTACAACGGTGTCGTATTGCTGACCGGTGAAGCGCCGACCGTCCAAGTACGCCAGCGCATGGAAGAAAAAGTGCGCGCCATTCGCGACGTGCGCAAGGTATACAACGAAATCATCATCGCTTCGCCGAGCGCTTTCGCCTCCCATGCCAGCGACGCCTGGATTACCACGAAAGCCAAAGCGAGCTTGCTGAAGGTGAAACTGGAAAACTTCGATCCGTCCCGGGTCAAAGTCCACACCGAAAACGGTACCGTCTATCTGATGGGACTCGTGACCCGGACTGAAGCCGACGCAGTGGTTGATCAGGTTCGGCAAATCAAAGGCGTACAGCGCGTCGTCAAGGTTTTCGAATACACCGGCTGAACTTGAGCGAAGCACCGGCTCCACGGCCCGGTGCTACAATTGGCGCTGGTGAATTGCAGGCGTGACCGTGGCTGCGAACGCGACAGAACATCCCCAACTCGAGCCTTTGCTGGCGCATCTGATCCAATCTTTGGGTGCCGACAACGTCCGCCGCGCCGGGGCCGACGTATGGCCCTACGGGTACGACAACAGCCGCCGCCATGCGCTGCCCGACGTCGTCGTGTTCGCCACTACTCACGAGCAAGTGCGCGATACGGTGCGCTTGTGCAATCGATTCGACGTACCGCTGGTCGCCCGCGGACGCGGCACCGGCACCACCGGCGCGAGCGTACCAGTCCGGGGCGGCGCGGTCCTGACCCTGGAACGCATGCGGCGCATCATAAGTGTCGATGCCGCCAACCGGGTGATGGTGGTGGAGCCTGGAGTGACCAACCAGGAAGTGCAGGACGCCGCCGCGGCTCACGGTTTCTTCTGGCCGCCCGATCCCACCAGCGCCGCCTACTGCAGCGTCGGCGGCAACTTAGCCTACAATTCGGCCGGCCCGCGGGCGGTGAAATACGGTACACCGCGCGAGAACACACTCGGCTTGCGTGCCGTTACTGGCGACGGGACGGAAATCCGCACCGGCGTATACACCTCGAAAGGCGTGGTCGGCTATGACCTTACCCGGCTGCTGATCGGGTCGGAGGGCACGCTTGCGGTCATTACCGAAGCGACCCTGCGGCTGACGCCGCTGCCCGCCGGCAAGCGGACCCTGCGCGCCGTATATCGAGACATGCACAGCGCTGCAGCAGCGGTCGCACGCATCATGGCGTCGCCGGTGACCCCATGTGCGCTCGAATTCATAGACGGCAAGGCGATCGAGATGATCCGCAGCTATGCGCAGACCGAACTGCCGCACGATGCCGGCGCCATGCTCATGATCGAGGTGGACGGGCCCGAGGAGTGCCTCGAGCAATCCGCGCAAGCGGTTGCCGACGCGGCCGCTAGCGAAGGTCTGCTGTCACTGGACGCGGCGCGCAGTCGCGACGAAGCGGCGCAACTATGGCAGACGCGCAAGGCGCTGTCCCCGGCGCTACGCAACATAGCGCCGAAAAAAATCAATGAGGACGTGGTGGTGCCGGTATCGGAAATTCCGGCGTTGATTGATGGCTTGGCGAGGCTGTCCGAACGCTATGGTGTCCCGATCGTCAATTTCGGGCATGCGGGAAATGGCAACATCCACGTCAATTTGTTGGTCGACCCCGATGATCGCCAACAAATGGACAATGCCCAAGCGTGTTTGAGCGATGTCTTCGACCTCGTTTTATCCTTGCGCGGAACACTCTCCGGCGAGCACGGCGTAGGCCTGGAAAAACGGGATTTCGTACAACGGGAAATCGAACCGGCTACGCTCGAATTGATGCGGCGCATAAAGGGGCAATTCGATCCCAAGGGGATCCTCAACCCGGATAAAATGTTTCCTTTATGAGCGTGCGCAGCGCGAAGCCACAATTCAAACGCCTTCGTCGGCAGCCAGAATCTCGCGGTAGAGTTGCGCGTCAGCGGCCGAGAAACAGCACGCTATAAGCGCCTCAAACCGCGGTTCGAACTCCCGCATCGCCGCCAACGCAATGCGCGCCGCCGCGCGTTTGGGATAACCGTAGACGCCGGTGCTGATGGCGGGGAATGCAACCTGCTTGGCGTCGTGACGTAACGCGAGCTGCAGGGATTTGACGTAACAGGAGCGCAGCAACTGTGGTTCGCCTGCTTCGCCCCCCTGCCAGACCGGGCCGACCGTATGGATCACCCAGCTCGCCGGCAACGCAAATCCCGGCGTTATTCGCGCTTCACCGGTGGGGCACCCGCCCAGCGTTCGACATGCCGCCAGCAGCTCCGGCCCAGCGGCGCGATGTATGGCGCCGTCTACACCGCCACCGCCCAGTAAGCTTGAGTTGGCGGCATTGACGATAGCGTCGACAGCCAATGTGGTGATGTCCCCTTGCAGGATTTCGATCATCGCCACGCTCGTTGCGTCGTTATTTCACTACCTTCAGCGTCGGCCGCTTGGGTTTGTCGGGCGATGAGCCAGAGGGGCCGTCATCGCCGCCGTCGCCGTCGCCCTTTCGGTAAAAGCCATGCCCTGGCCGTTTTCTTGCGCATAAATCGCCAGCACGGCTGCGACCGGGAAACTGATCGCCATATCGGCGCCGGAAAAACGGGCCCGAAAGGAGACCAGGTCATTGCCCACGTCCAAGCCGGATACCGCTCTGGGCGCAACGTTCAGCACGATCCGCCCTTGCTGCACGTGTTCAACTGGCACTACTACGCCCTGCTCATCGGCATTGACCAGCAGATACGGCGTCATGCCGTTATCCACCACCCAATCGTAAATTGCCCGGATCAGATATGGTCGACTGGAAGTCATAGCGCAAAGATAAGAGATCGGGAAGAAAAGATAAAACCGGGGCCGCTGCCGGCCACCCGGTTGCCGTATACGCCTGAAGCGGAATCGGGCTGGAAAACCGCGCTAGCCGCGCATTTCCCGTTCTGCATTTGACAGACTGGCGCGCATGGACGGGCGATCGAACAACCGGTCAGCATACTGGCGCACCGCCTTTGCCTGAGTGGGAAGCTCGATGCCATAGTAATCCAGACGCCACAAAACCGGCGCCACGGCGCAATCCACCAGCGAAAACTCATCGCTGAGAAAGAACGGCTTGACCGCAAACACTTCCGCCGTTGCGGTCAAGCTGTCGCGCAGGACCTTGCGCGCTTTGGTCTTGCGTTTCTCGTCGCCCGATTCCAGTTCGTCCACCTGGGTGTACCAGTCCTGGTCGATGCGATACAGCGCCAACCGCGAGCGCGCACGCGACACTGGATCGACCGGCATAAGCGGCGGGTGGGGAAAGCGTTCGTCGAGATATTCCATGATGACCCGGGAATCGTACAACACCAGTTCCCGATCGACCAAAGTCGGAACTGAATTGTACGGATTGAGATCGACAAGATCCTCGGGGAGGCTGTCGGGCTCAACGTCTGCGACCTCATAGGTGATGCCTTTCTCCGCGAGCACGATGCGGGCGCGATGACAGTAGGGATCGGTGGGGGACGAAAATAGCGTCATCACCGAACGGCGATTGGCAATCAGTGCCATAGAGGTACTCCCGATTCAACTCAGACAACAAAGCTGGGATTATATCGCAAAGCGACTGCGTCGGACGGGAAGCTTGCCGGGCGGACTGCGAGAGCCCGCCCGACGGAGGCTCAGTGGACGTCCTTCCAGAATTCCTTTTTCAACATGTAGGCAATCGCGGCGAATATGACCAGGAACAGCAGCACCCACACGCCCAGGTGCCGATGTGCCATCTTACCCGGTTCGCCGGCGTAGGCGAGAAACGTGACCAGGTCGCGAACCATGCGGTCGTATTCCACGTCGCTCATCCGGCCGTCGCTGACCTTCTCGTAACCCTTGAATTCGGAATGAGTCTCGCCGTTCTCTTTTTTGATCTGTTCGAAATTGGCCTTCTTCATTCCCTCTAGAGACCACAGCACGTCCGGCATGCCGACGTCCTTGAAGACCATGTTGTTGACGCCGAACTTCTTGTCCTTATCGACGTAAAAAGCTTTCAAGTAAGTGTAAAGCCAGTCCGGACCGCGATTTCGTGCCGCGAGCGTCAGATCCGGCGGCGTAACGCCGAAAAACTTTTCCGCCTGATCCGAGGTCATGCTCGCGTGCATGTAGTTGGCCAGTTTCTTTTTGCCGTCAGCTGTCGGGAAATACAGGTTTTCGAAAACCTGTTCCTTACTGAGTTGCAGATCCCGCCCCAGGCGCCCATAGGACATGTACTTCATTGAATGACAGCCCATGCAGTAATTCACGAAGTACTTGGCGCCCCGCTGCACCGCAGCCAGATTGTTCAGGTCCACGTCCGCCTTTTGGCAAGGGACGCGGCCGCACTCACCGCCGGTTGCGCCCAATACGACCAGCGGTGCGAGCGCCAGTACGATACTCAGAATGATTTTTTTCATTTGAACGTCACCCTTTCCGGTACCGGCTTGGTTCTACCCATCCTGGTGTAGAACGGCATCAACAGGAAGAATAAGAAATACAGGATGCCGAAAATCCGTGCGAGGTTGGTCAGGAGAGGCTCTGGCGGCTTGGTGCCCAGCCAGCCCAGCGCAACAAAGCTGACGACGAAAATGACGAGCGCAATCTTGAAGATCGGACCGCGATAACGGATCGACTTCACCGGGCTGCGATCGAGCCACGGCAGGAGAAACATCACCACGATGGCTGCGCCCATTGCGACTACACCACCGAACTTGCTCGGTACAGCGCGCAAAATCGCATAGAAGGGCGTGAAGTACCACAGCGGCACAATGTGCTGTGGTGTCTTCAATGAATCGGCCGGTATGAAGTTGTCCTTCTCCAAGAACCAGCCCCAGAATTCCGGCACGAAGAAAACCACACTGAGGAACAGGATCAGGAAGATTGCGACGCCCCAGATGTCCTTGACCGTGTAATACGGATGGAACGGAATTCCGTCCAGCGGAATACCGCGGTCGTTTTTCTTCTTCTTGATTTCGACACCATCTGGATTGTTCGATCCGACTTCATGCAGGGCCATGACGTGCGCTACTACCAGCGCCAGCAGGATGATCGGCACTGCGATGACGTGAAACGCGAAGAAGCGATTGAGCGTGGCATCGGACACCACGAAGTCGCCGCGAATCCAGGTGGACAAAGCGTCGCCGACTCCGGGGATGGCGCCGAACAAGGAGATGATCACCTGCGCGCCCCAGTACGACATCTGCCCCCAGGGCAATAGATAACCCATGAAAGCTTCGGCCATCAGCGCCACGTAGATGAACATGCCGAACAGCCAGATCAACTCCCGCGGCTTTTTATAGGAGCCGTAGATCAGGCCTCGGAACATATGCAGATAGACGACAATGAAGAACGCCGACGCACCGGTCGAATGCAAGTAGCGGATCAGATTGCCGTACGGCACATCCCGCATGATAAATTCGACCGACCCGAACGCGAGCGCCGCATCGGGCTTGTAGTACATGGTCAGGAAAACGCCGGTGAGAATCTGGTTGACCAGCACCAGCAGTGCGAGCGAACCGAAGAAATACCAGAAATTGAAGTTCTTCGGCGCGTAATATTCGGCCAGATGCTCGTTCCACAACTTGGTGGCCGGAAACCGCGCGTCGACCCACGACATGAATTTATTGCTCATCATGCGGCTCCTTTACCTTTATCTTCACCGATGCGGACCACCGCGTCGCTGACATAGAAATAAGGCGGCACTTTGAGATTGATCTGCGCCGGCACACCCTGGAACACACGCCCGGCAAGATCGAAACGCGAGCCATGACAGGGGCAGAAGAACCCGCCCAGCCAATCCGGGCCCAGATCTTCCGGCGCAACCTCCGGACGGTAGGTCGGCGAGCAGCCAAGATGGGTACAGATGCCGATGACGATGAAATATTCTGGCTTGATGGATCGATAGAGGTTCTGCGCGTACGGAGGTTGCTGGTCGGGGCTTTTCTTGGACAAGGGATCGTTGAGCCGATCGTTCAGCTTGGGCAGATCGTCGAGCATGCGCTTGGTACGGTGCAACACCCAAACCACCTGACCGCGCCACTTGACGTTGATCTTCTGGCCGAGCTCGACCTTGCTGATATCCACCTCGATGGGGGCCCCGGCGGCGCGAGCGCGGTCGCTGGGTGTCATGTAGGCCACGAACGGCACTGCAGCCGCCACCACACCTGCACCGCCAACCACGCTTGCGGTGGCGGTGAGAAAGCGGCGCCTGCTGCGATCCACGCCTTCTTTGCTCATGTACGATCTCCTGACGAAAACAGAACGCAAAAAGTCACGCATGTGAGGCCGAAGGCCCACCCAATTCGGAGTAAAACCGGAGCTGCCAGCCCTGCGGAGCGCGGCAATTCTATCAGAATATTACCGCCTTTTCACATCGACCTTCATCCTCGCGGGCCGCTACCTTGAAAGGCAGGGCAATAACTCTATCGGCAGCAGCGGTACGCAAGCGCTATACCGGGTTTTCGATATCGATGAATTCGAACGTGAGGCCGAAACGTTGCGCCAGATGGCGCCCGAGGGCCTCTGCGCCGTAGCGTTCCGTCGCGTGATGACCGGCCGCAAAATAATGAATGCCCAGTTCCCGCGCCGCATGCACCGTCTGTTCGGAAATTTCACCGGAAACATACGCATCCAGACCGAGTTGCGCAGCCGAGTCGATCAAGCCCTGCGCCGCACCGGTGCACCAGCCTACCGTGCGAATCGGCCGGCCGCTGCCGGCGATATGAAGCGGCGTGCGGCCCAGGGCCGACTCGATCCGGGCACCGAACTGGTCAGCGTCCAAAGCCGCAGGCAGCGTGCCGTACAGACCCAGTTCCAGGGGCGGCGGCCCGAAGCGGCCTTCCACGGGCAGCCCCAGCCGTGCCGCCAACTGTACGTTGTTGCCGAATTCGGAGTGGGCATCGAGGGGCAGATGGTACGCCAACAGACTCAATCCGGCATCCAGCAGTGCCTTGATCCGGCGGCGCCTGGTACCGGTGATGACCGCCGGCTCGCCCTTCCAGAAATAGCCGTGGTGCACCAATAGCAGGTCCGCGCCGCGCATCGCGGCCGCATCCACCAGCGCCTGGCTTGCGGTGACGCCGGCGACGAGCCGCTCCACCGCATCGCGGCCCTCGACCTGCAGGCCGTTGGGACAATAATCATCGAACCGCTCGATATTCAGCAGATCGTTGCTGTAAGTGACCAGTTCATTCAGCGATACCATGGATGCTTCCCAGGCACATCACGCCCGAACAGCGCGGCGAAGGCCGCTCGGTCGGCAATTACTGCGCGGACCCCGACCCCTGTGTACACTGTGGTCAAGGCGCCGCGAGACTGCGGGCTCGATTCGTGCTCCCAGCGGTGAATTGCCGGCGAAGCTGCACGACGCAAGTTTCAAAGTGCCGTTAGTGTATCGGCTCGAATCAATGGACGCCAAACCGTGTCTATCACGCGCACCCTGAATTTTGTGTTTCGATTCGCTACCGTGGGCATTGCCGCGGCGCTGGCGGTGGTTTGGCTGCGCCCGGAATGGATCCGCGCGCCTCGCCCGGTCGTGCAGATCCAACAGGCCACAACGCCCGCAGTCATACAGCGAATCGGCGCCGCCGCGCCCTTGTCGTTCGCAGACGCGGTGCAACGGGCGTCGCCGGCAGTGGTGAACATCTATAGCGCCAGGGTACTGGGTAACCTCGACAGCGAAGCGGTCCCGCACCTGGACCGCTTTTTCGACCGGGAGGCCGTTCCCGATGGACGGCAGATCCAGACCGGGTTGGGCTCCGGTGTCATATTCAGCGCCAAGGGTTACATTCTGACCAATTACCATGTCATTGCCGGGGCCAATGAGGTGGAGGTGATGCTCAGCAATGGCCGCAGCGCGGCGGCGTCGTTGGTGGGCAGCGACCCGGACACCGATCTCGCGGTCCTGAAGATTCAGCTGCCCGACGTGCCCGCCATCACCCTCGGCGATTCCGAGCACTTGCAAGTTGGCGACGTGGTGCTCGCGATCGGGAATCCGTACGGAGTCGGCCAGACCGTGACCCAGGGCATCGTCAGCGCCACCGGGCGCAAACGACTGGGCATCAATACTTATGAAAACTTCATTCAAACCGATGCCGCCATTAATCCCGGAAACTCCGGCGGTGCATTGGTAAACAGCCGGGGCGAGCTGGTGGGCATCAACACCGCAATCTTCTCGCGTACCGGCGGTTCCCAGGGTATCGGCTTCGCCATCCCGGCCAATCTGGCGCGCAAGGTCCTCACCGAAGTGATCGAAAACGGCCATGTGGTGCGCGGCTGGCTGGGCATCAGCATGAACGACCTGACCCCGGATCGCGCCCGGGAAGCCGGTCTGGAGAATCCCTACGGTGTCGTGGTGGCGGCATTGTTCGAAGACAGTCCTGCGCGCCGCGCGGGCCTGAAACCAGGAGACATCTTATTGGCGGTGAATTCGGAACAGGTCTACGACGCACGCCAGATGCTGGACCTGATCGCCCGGGTGAAACCGGGAGACAAGATCAGCCTCAAGGGGATCCGCAATGGCCGCCCGTTCAACGCCGAGGCCGAGGTGGCGCAGCGTCCTGCCAGCCCCTCGCCGCTGCAATGAAGACCTAAGCAGATTGCGCCAACGCGAGACTGAACGCGTCCAGAAAACGGCGATTCTCCTCGGGTTTGCCCACCGTAACCCGCAGGCAATTGCGCAGCATGCCGCCGGCGCCGTTCAGATTCTTGATCAGTACACCCTGCTCGCGCAGGCGCGCAAACAACGAATCCGCCCTGCCCTCGGCAACTCGCAATAACAAGAAGTTCGCCTGACTCGGGTAGACCTCGACGCCCGCCATCGCATCCAATGCGTCGAACAAGCGTTGCCGGTCCGCGCGAATGGCCTCGGTCTGCTCATCGAGCACGGCTTTGTGCTCCAGCGCGAATTCCGCGCTCGCCTGGGTCAGCACGTTGATGTTGTAGGGCAAGCGCAATTTATCGAGTTCACCGAGCCACGCCGGCGGTCCCGCCAACAGGCCCAGACGCAGACCGGCCAAACCCATTTTCGACACGGTGCGCATGACCAGCAGATTGGGATAACGGCCCAGGGAGGGCATGAAGGTGTGTTTCGCGAAAGCGCTATAGGCTTCGTCCACCACCACCAGACCCGGCGTCGCCTCGACGATCGCCTCGATCGTGGCCGGGTCGAACAAATTGCCGGTGGGATTGTTGGGGTGCGCCAAAAACACCAGCGCCGGCTGATGCCGCTCGATTGCGCCGAGCATCGCCTCCCGATCGAGGCCGAAATCATCGGCACGCAACGGCACGCCGACGTACTCGAGACCGGCGAAAGTCGCGATCATGCGATACATGACGAAGCTCGGTTCCGGCGCCAGAATCGTGCGGCCGGGCTCGGCCACGGCCAGGGCCAGCAACTGAATCAGCTCGTCGGAGCCGTTGCCGAGTAGCAAGTCGTGTCCGGCCGGGATGTCGAAGGCGCTGCGCAGCCGCGCCTTGAGTTCCGTGGACGCCGGGTCAGGGTAACGGTTGAGCGCGACGCGGCGCAGCTTGGCGAGCCAGGCATCCAGTAGCGCTTCCGGCCAGGTATAGGGGTTCTCCATGGCGTCGAGCTTAATCAACCCTCGAGCCGGAGGCACGTGATAGGCCGACAGGGCACGGATATCGGCACGAATCCACTGCCGCACCCGTTCGTCTATGGAATCCATCGCAAGGCCTTGGTCCGAATCGCTCGATTGCGACCGCCGGCCTTGGCACGAGACCGCGTCGCAACCAGTTCAATATGCACTCTAACGCTTGACGCGGTATTCCGCCGAACGGGCATGCGCGGTGAGCTGTTCGCCCCGGGCCAGCACCGAGGCGGTGGCGCCCAGCACCGAAGCGCCTTCCGCCGAGCACATGATCAAGCTGCTGCGCTTTTGGAAATCGTACACACCCAGTGGCGACGAGAATCGGGCCGTGCGCGAGGTCGGCAGAACATGGTTCGGGCCCGCGCAATAGTCGCCCAAGGCCTCCGCCGTGTAGCGGCCCATGAAAATCGCCCCCGCATGGCGAATCCGCGCCGCCAGCGCCTCGGGCTCCGCCACCGACAACTCCAGGTGTTCGGGCGCGATATAGTTAGCCACCTCGACCGCTTGGTCGAGGTCCGCCACTTCGACCATGGCACCGCGGGCACCGAGTGCAGCGGCGATAATGTCCGCCCGTTCCATTTCCGGCAACAGGCGTTCGATGCTGGCCTGCACCGCATCGAGAAATCGCACGTCGGGCGATACCAGGATCGATTGCGCGTCCTCGTCGTGTTCGGCCTGGGAGAACAGATCCATGGCGATCCAGTCCGGGTCGGTGGCACCGTCGCAGACCACCAGGATTTCCGACGGTCCGGCGATCATGTCGATGCCCACGGCGCCGAACACCATGCTTTTCGCCGTGGCGACGTAGATGTTGCCGGGTCCGACGATCTTGTCGACCCGCGGCACGGTTTCGGTGCCATAGGCCAGAGCCGCCACCGCCTGCGCACCGCCGATGGCGAACACCCGGTCGACGCCGGCAATCGCTGCCGCCGCCAGCACCAGCTCGTTCAATACGCCGTCCGGTGCCGGCACCACCATGATCAGCTCGCCAACACCCGCGACCTTTGCCGGGATCGCGTTCATCAGCACCGAGGACGGATACGCGGCTTTGCCTCCCGGCACGTACAGGCCGACCCGGTCCAGCGGCGTTACCTGCTGGCCGAGCACCGTGCCGTCGGCTTCGGTGTAGCGCCAGGACTGGAGCTTCTGATGTTCGTGATAGGCTGCGCACGCGGGCGGCCGCGGTTTCCAGGGCCTGCCGTTGCGGTTGCGGCAATTGATCCAACGCCTGCCGCATGCGCTCGAGCGGAATCTCCAACTCGGCCATGGACCGCGCGTCGCGGCGGTCGAAGCGGTTGGTGTATTGCAGTAAAGCCTGATCGCCGTTGCGCCGCACTTCGGCGATGATATCGCGCACCGTCTGCGCAACCTGTTGGTCGGAGACACTGTCCCATGCCAGCAACCGCTCCAGTTGCGACCAGAAGTCGGCGTCGCCAAAGCGCAAACGTCGCATATCATTCATGGTTTGCTCCGCTCGCTGTTGCGTTCCACGGCCTCGCCCATCAGCGCCATGAATTCCTTGATTCGTGCCGATTTCATTTTCATGGCGGCTTTGTTGATCACCAAGCGGGAACTGATATCGGCGATGTGATCCATGGCAACCAACCCATTGGCCTTCAGCGTGCCGCCGGTATCCACAAGGTCGACGATCCGGTCCGCCAGCCCAACCAGCGGCGCGAGTTCCATGGAGCCGTACAATTTGATGATCTCCACCTGTCGGCCCTGGGCTGCAAAATAGCGGCGCGTGCAATTGATGTACTTGGTGGCGATGCGCAGCCGCCCGCGCGGACGGGGCCCGTCGGCCAGCCCCGCCACCATCATACGGCAGCGTGCAATCCGCAGATCCAACGGTTCGTACAAGCCTTCGCCGCCATGCTCCATCAGTACATCCTTGCCCGCGACACCGATATCGGCGGCACCGTATTGCACATAGGTCGGCACGTCCGCGGCGCGGATGATCACCAGCTTCACGTCGGCATCGTTGGTGTCGAGAATCAACTTGCGGCTGGTTTCGGGGTCGTCGCTGGGCTCGATGCCCGCGTGCGCCAGCAACGGCAGCGTCTCGGTGAAGATCCGGCCTTTTGAAAATGCGATGGTCAGTGGTTCACTCATGGACTTGCGCTCGGTACGCCATCAGGCCGGGACGCGTCGAATCTTGGCGCCCAGCTGCTGCAGCTTTTCCTCGATGTTCTCGTATCCGCGATCGATGTGGTAAATGCGATCGACCACCGTCTCGCCCTCCGCCACCAAGCCGGCCAACACCAGGCTCGCCGAGGCTCGCAGATCGGTCGCCATGACCGGCGCCGCGGTCAGACGTTTCACGCCCTTGCTGATGACCGTATTGCCCTCGAGACGAATGTCGGCGCCCATGCGCTGCATTTCCTGCACGTGCATGAACCGATTCTCGAATACCGTTTCGGTGATCATGCCCACACCCTCGGCAACCGAGTTCAAGGCCGTGAACTGCGCCTGCATGTCGGTGGGAAACGCGGGGTACGGCGCCGTATGGATATCCACTGCCTGCGCCCGCCGACCGTTCATTTTCAACTCGATCCAATTGTTTCCGCAGTTCACCTCGGCACCGGCTGCCTGCAGCTTGCGCAGTACGGCGTCCAGCAGATCGGGACGGGTCTCCTTGAGCTTGACGTGACCGCCCGTCATCGCGGCTGCCACCAGATAGGTACCGGTCTCGATGCGGTCGGGGAGCACGTCGTAGCGCGTGCCTTCGAGCCGCTCTACGCCCTGCACCGTAATGGTATCCGTGCCGGCGCCGCCAACCCTTGCGCCCATGGCGTTGAGGCATTCGGCCAAGTCCACCACTTCGGGCTCTCGGGCCGCATTTTCGATCACCGTCGTGCCATCGGCGAGCGCCGCCGCCATCATCAAATTCTCGGTGCCGGTAACCGTGACCATATCCATGACCAGCTGCGCGCCGTGCAAACGCTCGCAACGAGCGTTGATATATCCGCCTTCCACGGTGATGTCCGCGCCCATTTTGCGTAGCCCGTCGATATGCAGGTTCACCGGACGGGAGCCGATCGCGCAGCCGCCCGGCAAGGATACGACCGCCTCGCCGTAACGTGCCAACAGGGGGCCCAATACCAGAATCGAGGCGCGCATGGTCTTGACCAGTTCGTAGGGCGCGTAAAAATCACGAATCGGCCGTGGGTCGGCCTCGATATGCATGCGCTCGTCCACCGTAAGCTCGACACCCATGCGGCCGAGCAATTCCATGGTGGTGGTGACATCGTGCAGATGCGGCACATTGCCGATCACCATGGGTCCGTCGGCCAGCAGCGTCGCGGCAAGAATCGGCAACGTGGCATTCTTCGCCCCCGAAATCGCGATCTCGCCTTCGAGCGCGCCGCCGCCGGTGATGATCAGCTTGTCCATTGCGTTCCGATTTCGGTTGCGGGAAACACTGCGCGTCGCTGCGAACCCGGATTCTGAAGCCCCGTGTCTATGACTGCTTCTCCTGCCACTCCTGCGGTGTATAGGTGCGCAGCGCCAAAGCATGGATCTCGCCGGTCTGCATGCGATCGCCCAAGGCCGCGTACACGAGCTGATGCTGCTTGACCATGTTCTTGCCTTCAAACTCGGGACTGGTCACTTCCGCTTCGAAGTGCTGGCCGTCGTCGCCGCGGACGATCACCGTAGCATCGGCGACACCGGCCTCGATTAATTTCTTGATTTCGTCTCGATGAATCATTGCACAACCTATTTGATTTGAAGCACGCAGCCCCGGGCGAACCGATTGATCAGCGACGGAGTTCGCAGCCCGGAGCCGGAAGCAGCAAACTCACCGAAGTCACCTCCGCCGAAGACCATGCGCCGACCGCCACGCTGAGTGCGGCAGACAGATCCGAAACCCTTGGGAACCGGTGGCGAAAGCCGTCAATCATATAGAAAAATGGGTTGGAACGGGAGGTCCGCTGCCAGATTCCCGGCAAGGGATGGATGAAATGGACACACCGCTGAGAATCACCACGGGCAGAACCACGAAATTTCGTTTTATCGCGACCGCGGCCGAAATACCCCGACTGCAGCATTTCCCGCACCGTGAACAAAGGATCGTAGTCGAGTTCCTGTGGGACCGGCGCTGCCGACGGCGCCGCGTCGCAGCCCTCTAACGTCGCCTGACCGCCCACGGCGTGTGGCCAGGCCGCAAATAAAAGTGATCAGGCTCGATCTGCGGGCGCCGCTGGAGCCCAGTAAGCCACGGATTTCGCTGGACTCGATGTAAAAACCGCCCCGGTCGAGAGCCCGCGACTCGCGGTCGTGCTTGTGCACGTCCCGGAATTCGACCGCTGCCTGCATGAATTAACCACGAGCGAGGGCGAGCGGCAGGATTTGATCAAGGCTGCTGACCCGGGCGATGGCCAGCATCTGCCCGGGAACGTTGAGATAACGGATTTCCACAGCGCGCTGACGCGCTTCGCGGGCCCATTCCACCAACAACGCCACACCGGCACTGTCGGCGCGGCGCACATCCCGTAAATCGACATCGACGTGGGATTGGTCGGCAAATAATGCCGCGGAGCGTTCCGACAATCCTGGTACGGTCTGAAAGCTCAGTTCGCCGGATAACCGCCAGTGTCCGGGCGATTGCTCCTCGAGTTGGACGGTCACGCACCCTCCCGGTTGCGGGCGGCGAGATTCGTGATGGTCGTGTCGAGCCCTTTCTGGCGGATTTCATTGCCGAACGAGGTGCGGTAATTGAGCACCAGATTCAAGCCATCGATGGTCATGCCCACGACCTTCCATTCATTGTTTTCGTACTTGAGGTCATATTCCACGGGAATCGGAAACCCGCTTTTCTGCTGGATTTCGGTGCGCACCGTCACTTCGTCGTCGCGGTTGCCGGGACGCAGTGGCAGGAATTTCACGTCCTGGCCGTTGTATTGCGCCAGGGAACTGGCATATGTGCGGACCAACAGGTTTCGGAATTCTTCCGTGAATTTTTTTTGCTGCTCGGGCGAAGCGCGATTCCAGTATTTGCCAAGCACCGACCTGGACATGAACTCGAAATCGAAATGCGGCAGGACGATGTCACTGAAGAGGTCGTAAATTTTTTCAGGGTGCTGCTGGATGGTCTGTTCGTTCTTGCGCAATGCCGTCAACATCTGTTCGGTGGTCTGCTTGACCAGATCGGCCGCATCCTTGCCCACGGGCCGCGCCCAGACCGGAGCTGCGGCAAACAGTAGAACCAGCGTCCAAATTGCAATGCGTTTCATTACTCTCCTCCGGCGAGCACTTTCAAGTGCGCCACCTCATTGTTGTAGTCGTTGACTGTAGTCAAATAGTCGCTGTGGATCAGCACGTAACCCTGGAATGCCTCCAGCACCTTCGATGCTTCCTCCAGACCGCCTTCGAAATCGGCGTAGCGACTGATCATCCAGCGCCGACCGGCACGGCTGCCGTCATCCAGTTTCTGAACCGCCTCATGCAGCCCCTTCACTTTGTAATATGACTCTGCCACTTCGAACGGAATGCCTTCACGGGCGAACGCGGCCTTGGAAACCAGGGCTTCGAGTTCCGCCTGCGCCTTGGCGACCTTCGCCGGCTGGGAACCGGCCGCCCATTCCCATTTGATGCCCACCACCGGCGTCACCCCGACGTGATTGAACGGATCGACGATATACGGGTTGTCGATCCGGTCGCGCTCCGGCGAATAGGACATGGAACCCACCACGCCTGCATACAGATTGGGCAGGGCATCGGCTTTCTTGGCGGCGACCAGGGCGCGGCGCGCCCGCAATCCCGCTTCGACCTGTTCCATTTCCGGACGCTTCTCGATCGCCTGTTGCTGCAACTCCTGCAGCGACGCGGTCGGCGGGACTACCGGCCGGATATGATCGTCCGCCAGTTGCAACTCTTCGTCCGGGGCCATCCCGGTCAGCAACTTCAGACCGGTCCGGGCGACGTTCTCCACGGCCTGGGCCTGCGCCAGATAACGACCCACCAGCGCGGCGCCGGTGCGCAAAGCATAAAGGTCGGATTGTTTCACCCTGCCGCTTTGGTCGTCCAACCACCGCTGCACCGTGTTTTCCGCGCCGCTGACCCGCTTTTGCACATCTTCCAGCAGATAGCGCGTATCGCGGGCGGCGAGGTAACCGTAATAGGCTTTCACCACCTGTAGCCGGACTTCATTGCGCTTCAGGCGCACATCGCCGCGCTTGACGTCCACGTTGCCCTGGGCCGCGGCGCTGTAGTGTTCGATCTTGCCGAAAGTGTACAAGGGCTTGATGATTCGAAACTCCAGGTGGCTCCAGAGCGAAACACCGTCCTTGAGTTCGCCGCCGTCGCTGCGCGGGGTGCAAGGCGTGGCGTTACAACTGCGAGCACCGCCTTGATAAAAGCCACCGTCGATGCCTTCGGTCAGGCCGACGAACGCATTGACGTCGTAGCGCAGGCCGTCACTACCCAATGCTTCCTGCAACATGGCCCGCGCGGCATCGACCAGATGGCGCGTTTCCGCCACCCGAGGGTCCCGCTCCAAAGCCCGCTCCACGGCCTGGTCCAGGGTCATGGTCTGTGCGGATGCCGCGCCGGTGCAGGCGCCGAACAGGATGCCGATCCAGAGCAAGCGTTTCATTTGCTACCCCCTTCCGATGCCTTGCTGAACAGGAACTGGCCAATCAATTGTTCCAGCACCAGAGCCGACTGGGTGTGGCGGATCTTGTCGCCCTCGACCATATATTCCTGGGCACTTCCGGGCTCCAGTCCGATGTATTGCTCGCCCAGCAATCCGGCGGTATAGATGCTCGCGGACGTGTCCCGGGGCAAGCGGTTGTACTCACTCTGCAGCACCATGCTCACCACCGCCTCGTAGGTCCTGTCGTCATATCCGATTTTGGTCACATGGCCGATACGCACGCCGCCGACGCGTACCGGCGCGCGCACCTTCAAACCGCCGATATTGTCGAACCGGGCCACGACGTGGTAGCCCTTCTCCTCGCCGAATGCCGACAGGTTGCTGACTTTCATCGCCAACATGAACAGTGCCGCGATCCCGGCCGCGACAAAAATTCCCACGCTGATTTCCACAACCTTGCTGTTCATCGCCTAAGCCCTTGGTCTAGCTTTGCTAATTGGTAAACATCAGCGCGGTGAGCACGAAATCCAGGCCGAGCACCGCGAACGCTGTATGCACTACGGTGCGGGTGGTGGCGCGACTGACACCCTCGGTTGTGGGGGTCGCTTCATAACCTTCGTACACCGCAATCCAGGTGGCAACGATACCGAACATCAGGCTCTTGATCAGGCCATTGTATACATCGTTATGCAGATCCACCTTATCCTGCATCTGCGACCAGAAGGCGCCCGCGTCCACACCCAGCAAACTGACACCGACGAAATAGGCGCCCAGTATACCGACGGCGCTGAAGATCGCCGCGAGTAGAGGCACCGACAAGACTCCGGCCAAAAACCGCGGCGCCACCACCCGGCGCAGGGGATCGACCGCCATCATTTCCATGACCGAGAGTTGATCGGTTGCCTTCATCAGCCCGATCTCGGCGGTCAGCGCCGATCCCGCCCGGCCCGAATACAACAGCGCCGTCAGCACCGGGCCCAATTCACGCACCAAAGACAATGCGACCACGGGGCCCAGGGATTCCTCGGCGCCGAAATCCACCAAGGTGGTGTACATCTGCAGACCCAGCACCATGCCCACCGTGAGGCCCGAGATGCCGATGATGGCCAGGGACAGGACCCCCACCGAGTACACCTGCTGCACCAGATCGCGCGGCCGGGTAACCACTGCGGCCATACCGCCCAGGACCTGGAGCAGGAACAACTGGGCGCGGCCCAGATGGCCGAAAAACGCGATGGCCACCCGTCCGAGCCGTTGCACCGTATCGACAATGCTCACGATTCGGCCCCGAGAAAATCCACTTTGTAGTCCGGTGCCGGATAGTCGAACGGCACCGGGCCGTCGGGCATGCCGTTGAGAAACTGTTGCACCCATTCGGAGTCGGAATGGCCCAGGGCCTCCGGGGTGCCATGACCGATCACTTTGCCGCCGGAGATCATGTACAGCTGGTCTGAAATCGCCGATACCTCGGCCACGTCGTGGGAAACGATGATACTGGTCAATCCCAGGGAGTCGTTCAGCAACCGAATCAACTGCATGATCACGCCCACGGTAATGGGGTCCTGTCCGGTGAACGGCTCATCGTACATGATCATCATCGGATCCAGGGCGATGGCGCGTGCCAGGGCGACGCGCCGGGCCATACCGCCGGACAGCTCCGCCGGCATCAACTCCCGTGCGCCGCGCAACCCCACCGCTTCGAGTTTCATCAGCACCAGGTGACGAATCAGCGATTCGGACAACGCCGTGTGCTCGCGCAACGGAAAGGCGACGTTGTCATAGACACTGAGATGGGTAAAAAGTGCGCCACTCTGGAACAGCATACCGATGCGCTTGCGCAATTCGTACAGCTCTCGCCGTCCCGTCTTATGCACGTCGAGCCCATCGACGTGGATCGATCCGGACTCCGGACGCCACTGGCCGCCAATCAGACGCAACAGGGTGGTCTTGCCGGTACCGCTCGGACCCATGATGGTGGTGATTTTGCCGCGGGGAATATCGATATCCACGCCATCGATGATGCGGCGCCGGCCGAATCCGAAACGCACGTCGCGGATGCGAACCAGAATATCATCGTCCGCTGCTTTGTTATGACTGTTTGCCATTGGGAATCACATTGCACGACATCGCGGGCGCATTATACGGTGAGCGGAGGAGTTTACGCGACTGGCTCATACGCCGAGCAAATCGGCAATGATAATGGCTTCCTGCAATGTCTGCGCCTCGCATTGCGCGCCGTCGATGAACAGCACCGGCGGTCGTTCCCCGCTCGCCTGACTGGCAAAGTCTTCGAGCCACGATCTAAGCAAGCGCCGCTCCCCACCCGGCAGCTCGGTGACGATCCCGGTGGAACAACCGGGCGCCGCAACATCCGGTCGCCACAGCGGTGAGGCGATCCCGGCGCGCACCCACGCATTTTCCGCCGTGGCGCCATCGACCGCGATATGCACGTTCCGCGCCGCCAGCTGCCGCGCCAGATCCGTACAGCGCGCGCCGGGCGCGCCGGAACTCCCGCACACGATA
This sequence comes from uncultured Gammaproteobacteria bacterium, assembly GCA_963762165.1. Lineage (GTDB taxonomy): Bacteria > Pseudomonadota > Gammaproteobacteria > JASBUN01 > JASBUN01 > CAVXJN01. Next base: position 1,306,755 of record CAVXJN010000003.1, on the reverse strand, counting down.
CCGCCCAAGCGCGGCCCCAGTACCGCCGCGAAGTCCAACGCCCGTTCCAACTCGAGTGCAGCCGCGCCGGCGAATGCCAAATAGAAGCGAAACGTCCCATGGGTATCCTCCGGCCAGCGGCTTGCGTCGACGGCGCGCGCCGCGGGCAGCAGCACGCAGGGAAACTCGTTCGCATAGTAGGTGAGACGCCATTCCTCGGGGAGGGATTCGGGATAGAACGAATCAGTCCAGCGGGGGTGGTTCCAGTCAATGCTGCCGATCTGCATCTGTGATCACGTCTTGCGCTGTCACCGTCAGCTTCGCAGTGTACCCGCTCTGCGCCGAAGACACATCGGCTGCAATGTCGACGCCGGCGGCACCTGGGCGCTGCGATTGCACCGACCGACCTCACCGATTACAGTGCGGGAGCCGAGCCGGTCGTCGCCAACGGGTCGCCGGTTCTCACAAGCCGCGAATCACGCTGGGTAACCCTGCAATGGCAGACATCATCCGGTTCAAAAAACCGCGCGCCAGCGACAAGCACCAGGGCAAGACCTTGTGCCGCCGCGGTTTTCATAAATGGGAGGTGGTCGAGACGCCGTTCGACGTGCGCCTGGGCCGATTGGTGACCCGATATCGCTGCGCCCGCTGCGGCGCTACCCGGGTCGAATCGCGCTGAGCAGCCGATTCGCACTGTTCGCTTCACTTTTTAAGGTCGTAGATGCTTGCGCCCATTGCCGCCATTATCGTTGGCTTTGCCCTATTGATCTGGGGCGCCGACCGGTTCGTCGCCGGCGCCGCCGCCACCGCCCGGAATCTGGGCGTATCGCCCTTGATCGTCGGTGTCACCATTGTCGGACTCGGCACCTCGGCGCCGGAAATGCTGGTCTCCGCCATGGCGGCCTTCGACGGCAACCCCGGCCTCGCTGTCGGCAACGCCCTGGGGTCCAACATCACCAACATCACCCTGATTCTGGGTATCACCGCCGTCGTGACACCGTTGCAGGTCCGCTCCGAAATCCTGCGCCGGGAGATGCCGCTGCTGTTGGCCACCATGCTGGGCGCCCTGATCCTGCTGCTCGACCGTCACCTGGGGCGCCCGGACGGTATCCTGCTGCTACTCGGCATGGGCGTGATGCTGTTCTGGCTAACCCGCCTTGCCATCGGCGGCCGCAGCGACGCCCTGGTGGGCGAATACGAGTCGGAGATCCCATCCGGGATGTCGACCGGCAAGGCCCTACTGTGGTTGACGCTCGGTCTAGCGTTGCTGTTGATCAGTTCCCGGGCCTTGGTGTGGGGCGCGGTTCAGGTCGCCAGTACCCTGGGCGTGTCGGACTTGGTGATCGGTCTGACGGTCGTTGCCATCGGCACCAGCCTGCCGGAATTGGCGGCCTCGGTAATGAGCGCCCGCAAGGGCGAGCACGACATTGCCATCGGCAATGTCATCGGGTCCAATATATTCAATCTGCTGGTGGTATTGGGCCTGCCGGGCCTGATTCATCCGTTCGAATTGCCGGAGATGGCATTGACCCGCGACTATTCGGTCATGGTCGGGCTGACCGTGGGCCTGTTCGCAGTTTCCTACGGTTTCAACAGGCCGGGGCGAATCAATCGTCTGGAAGGGGCGCTGCTGTTGCTGGCGTTTTGCGGCTACCAGGCATTACTGTACGTTACCGAACGCCCGGCATTGTGAATCGGCCCGCTCCGATCGCCGACGGACCGGTTTGTTAGGGCACCATGACCACATTCGAGCCACGATGAGCGAAAAAGATCTGAGACAACTGGGCTTGGCGGTAGTGGAGACCGAGTGCCGAGCCGTTGCCGAACTGGCTGGACGAATCGATCATGATTTCGTCCGCGCCTGCGAATTCATGCTGCAATGCGAAGGCCGCATCGTAGTAATTGGTATGGGCAAATCTGGCCACATCGGCGGCAAGATCGCCGCCACCCTGGCCAGTACCGGCAGCCCGGCGTTCTTCGTCCATCCCGGCGAGGCGAGCCACGGCGACCTGGGAATGATCACCAGCAAAGATGTGGTACTGGCCCTGTCCAATTCCGGCGAAACCCAGGAAATCCTCACTATCCTGCCGCTGATCAAACGGCTCAACGTGCCCCTGATCGCGTTGACCGGCAAACCGCGCTCCACCCTCGCCACCACTGCCAACGTCAATCTCGACGTCAGCGTATCCGAAGAAGCCTGCCCGCTGGGCCTTGCGCCCACCTCAAGCACCACAGCGACGTTGGTGATGGGCGATGCACTGGCGATCGCGCTGCTCGAAACGCGCGGTTTCACGGTCGAGGATTTCGCCCTGTCCCACCCCGGCGGCAGTCTCGGACGCCGGCTGCTGCTGTTGATCGAAGACATCATGCACACGGGAGATACAATTCCCCGGGTGGCCGAGAGCGCCACGCTCAGCGAGGGCTTGCTGGAAGTCACGCGCAAGGGTCTGGGCATGACCGCGGTGATATCCGCGGACGGCGAACTGGCCGGCGTATTCACCGACGGCGATCTGCGCCGCACCCTGGACCGCGGTTTGGACGTACATACCACACCGATGCACGAAGTCATGACCCGCAACTGCAAAACGGTGGGCGCCCACGTTCTGGCCGCCGAAGCGCTGCGCTTGATGGAAGAGTTCAAAATCAATGCGCTGCTGGTTGTGGACAAAAACGGTCGACTGGTCGGCGCCCTCAATATGCATGATCTGCTGCGCGCCGGCGTGGTCTGATCGCGAGTGTAAGGAAAATATATGCAGGACATCTTCGACAAAGCACGCCAGATCCGATTGGTGATATTCGATGTCGACGGCGTGCTCACCGACGGCAGCCTGTTGCTCGGCGACGACGGCCAAGAATACAAGGCATTTTATTCCCGCGACGGCCACGGTATGAAAATGCTGCAGGCCAGCGGCGTGCCCATTGCAATCATCACCGGACGCAGTTCCGACGTGGTCAAACACCGGGTCTCCGATCTCGGTATCGAGCACGTCTACCAGGGGCAGCGCGACAAACTGGTCGGCTTCGAACATCTGCTGCAGCAATTGGGCATTGCGCCTGAAGCCATCGCCTATGTCGGCGATGACGTGGTCGATTTACCGGTCATGCACCGGGTCGGGCTCGCCATCGCGGTGCAGGATGCCCATCCACTGGTCAAACAGCACGCCCATTGGCAGACGCCCAGCGGTGGCGGCCGCGGCGCCGCGCGGGAAGTGTGCGAACTGATCATGGAGGCGCAAGGGACCCTGCAGGCACAACTGCAGCCGTACCTTTGAGCGGGATCGATGCGGGGCATATTCAATCTGCGCGTAATGCTGGTGCTCGCCCTGTTGGGCGTGGCCGCCGCGGCGGGATGGTGGCTGCGAGAGCGCATCCACGCGAGCACGGCACCGCGGCCCACCACGCAGGCACAAACAGTACCGGACTATTACATGGACAACTTCACCGTCCATGCCATGAATGAAGCGGGCAAGCCCCGATACGCTCTGACGGCCGCCAAGATGGTGCACTACGCCGAAGACGATCATTCGGATCTGACCAAACCACACGCCCTGTTCTACCGGCCGTCGGGTCCGCCTTACGTCCTGGATTCACCGCACGGCCGCGTGCTGCAGGGCGGCGAACAAGTGGATCTGCTCGGACAAGTGGAGATCGACCGAATCGCCGGTGAAAAAAACCGGCCGCTACATGTCACCACCCACGACGCCCGCGTGTTCCCAGCGCGCGATTATGCGGAGAGCGACACCTTCACGGTCATTACCAGCGAAGGCTCGCGCATGCAGGGCGTGGGCATGCGCGCCTGGTTCGACGATCGACGGTTGCAACTCCTATCCCAAGTCAAAGGCATTTATGACGTCAAAAAACGGTGAACTGCTGCTCGCGCTGCTGGCCGTCCTGACACTGGTCCCGGGGGCCGCCTGGGCGCTGAAATCGGACCGCGAAAAACCGGTGCATATCGAAGCCGACGACGTCGAACTGGACGACAAGCGCGGCATCAGCGTGTATCGCGGTGACGTGGTCATTACCCAGGGAACGATGCGCATCACCGGCGATCAGGTCACGGTCCACACCACCCCGGCCGGCGAACTCGACCATGCCGTCTCGGTCGGCAAACCCGCAACCTATAAACAGCGCCCGGACAACAAACCCGACGACGTGCATGCGCGTTCTTCCACCATGGAGTATTTCGCCGCCAAGGACACGGTGGTCCTCACTGGCGACGCCCACCTGCGCCAGGGGCCCAACACCTTCGACAGCGAGAAAATCATCTACGATGTCGCCAGCGACCATGTCGATGCCGGCAAACGAACCGGCGGCGACCGGGTGCGCATCACGATCCATCCGGAATCCAAACAGCAGTCCGGCCAATCCAAGTCCTCCAAACCCTGATGAGTACCCTCGAGGCGCGCAATTTGCGCAAGACCTACCGCGGCCGGCCGGTGGTGGACGGCGTCTCGGTCAGCGTCGGGCCCGGCGAAGTCGTTGGCCTGCTGGGCCCCAATGGTGCCGGCAAGACCACCTGCTTCTATATGATCGTCGGCCTGGTGCCCTGCGAAGCGGGCGAGATCGTGCTCGACAAAACCGACATCAGCCACTTTCCCATGCACGCGCGGGCGCGCAGCGGAGTCGGCTATCTGCCCCAGGAAGCGTCGGTATTTCGGAAGCTGACCGTCGCCGAAAACATCCTGGCGGTACTGCAGACGCGCAAGGGGCTGAGCCGCGCGCAGCGGCGCGAGCGCTTAAAGGAGTTGCTGGAAGAACTGCATATCGGACATTTGCGCGACAACACCGGCATCAGTCTCTCCGGGGGCGAGCGGCGCCGGGCGGAAATCGCCCGCGCCCTGGCCATGGAGCCGCGTTTCATGCTCCTGGACGAGCCGTTCGCCGGGGTCGACCCGATTTCGGTATTGGACATCCAGCGCATCGTCGAACATTTGCGGGACCGCGGCATCGGCGTGTTGATCACCGATCACAATGTACGGGAAACGCTCGGTATCTGCAGGCGCGCCTATATCCTCAACCAAGGCGTTGTCATCGCCACTGGCGCCCCCGAAGAGATCCTTGAAAATCAACAAGTTCGCGAAGTCTATCTGGGCGAACATTTTCGCTTGTAAAGGCGTGGATTCTGCCGCAGAATGCGGCACGTGCCTGCATATTGGCACAATAAATGCTACTATGATGACCCCTGGACTAGCAGAGCGCCCAACGCAGCAACTCGCGCGGTTATGAAACAATCAATACAGCTCCGTCTCGGCCAGAACCTGACCATGACGCCGCAGTTGCAGCAGGCCATACGGCTGCTGCAGCTGTCGACTCTGGACCTCCAGCAGGAGATCCAGGAAGTGCTGGACTCCAACCTGATGCTGGAGGTCGCCGAAGATGAAGGCACGCTCGCCGAGCGCGAACAGCTCGGCGCCGACGAGCGCGACCGCTCTTCCGAGGATACCCATGGCGAGACCGTGGAATCGGACGCCACCGCCGCTTCCGAGAACATCCCCGAAGAACTGCCCGTAGACAGCGGCTGGGAAGACGTCTACGACGGCGCCACAGCGTTGTCGGCCCCGGCGGCCGGCGATGACCGGCAAGACTCTTATGATAACGCCCAGCGTGGCGGTGAGACGCTGCAGGAGCATCTGCAGTGGCAACTGGATTTGACGCCCTTCAGCGACACGGACCGTGTCATCGCAGCGGCCGTGGTCGACGCCGTTGGCGACGATGGCTACCTGACGGTCACCCTCGAAGATATACACCAGGGTCTGGTCGGCGAATTCGACATCGAGCTCGACGAAGTGGAAGCGGTGCTCCATCGCATTCAACAGTTCGATCCGGTGGGCGTGGCGGCGCGCAACCTGTCGGAGTGCCTGCTCGCCCAGCTCCGACAACTGCCGCCGGAAACTCCGGCCCTCAAATGCGCCGAACAAATCGCGCGCGAGTACCTGGAAATGCTGGGCGGCCGGGATTTCAATCAATTGATGCGGCGCTTACGGGTCAACCAGGACGAGTTGCAGGCGGCGATCGAACTCATCCAGTCCCTCAATCCGCGCCCCGGCTCGCAAATCACCGGCACCTTGCCCGACTATGTGATCCCGGACGTCCTGGTGACCAAACACCGCGGCCATTGGCGCGTGGAACTGAATCCCGAAACCATGCCCAAATTACGGATCAACGCCCAATACGCCGGCATGATTCGACGTGCCGACAACAGTTCGGACAACTCCTACCTTAAAAACCATCTCCAGGAAGCACGTTGGTTTTTAAAGAGTCTACAGAGCCGCAACGAAACCCTGCTGAAAGTGGCCCAGAGCATCGTCGAGCGGCAACGCGGCTTTCTGGATTATGGCGACGAAGCCATGAAGCCGCTGGTGCTGCGCGACGTCGCCGAGGCGGTGGAGATGCACGAGTCGACCATCTCGCGGGTAACGACCCAGAAATTCATGCACACGCCGCGCGGCATATTCGAATTCAAGTATTTCTTTTCCAGCCACGTCGGCACCGCCGACGGCGGCGAGTGCTCCGCCACCGCGATTCGGGCCATTATCAAGAAGCTGATCGCGGCCGAAAACCCGGGCAAGCCCCTCAGCGACAGTAAAATCGCCGAAATCCTCATGGATCAGGGCATCCAGGTGGCGCGGCGGACCGTCGCCAAATACCGCGAAGCGATGGCGCTGCCGCCGTCCAACGAGCGCAAGCGCCTCGCCTGACGAACTCACAACAAACAGAGGATCCTGTCATGCAAATCGACCTCACTGGCCATCACGTGGACATCACCCCGGCGCTGCGCAGCTATGTCAATGACAAATTCGAACGCCTGGAACGGCATTTCGACAACGTCACCGACGTCCACGTCATTCTGAGCGTCGAAAAGGTGCGCCACAAGGCAGAGGCTACCATCCAAATCAGTGGCGGCAGCCTGTTTGCCGATAGCGTCGAGGACGACATGTACGCTGCCATCGACGGCCTGGTGGACAAACTCGACCGCCAAGTGAAAAAGCACAAGGAAAAGCTGACCGATCACCACCGCCGCTGAGGCGAGCGCCGCGGCCCCCATGCCGCCAGGGACCGCTGGGCCGACGCCGCAACCGCTGCCTCGGTCTCATTTCGTTGCTACAATAATCTAGGTCCTGAACCGGACAGGGGACGGGCGCAAGCCCTGCGACAGACTTGACATGAATATCACAGAGTTATTAGACCGCGACCGCATCGCTTGCGATTTCCAGGCCACCAGCAAGAAGCGTGTATTGGAAGAGCTCAGCACGCTGATCGCAGCAAGCACAGCCGACCTCACCCAGGCGGAAATCTTCGACAGTCTGGTCGGACGCGAAAAGCTCGGCAGCACCGGCTTGGGACATGGTGTCGCGATTCCCCATGGCCGCATGAAAGGACGCGACCGCGCGACCGCCGCGTTCATCAAACTTGAGCAGGGGGTGGATTTCGACGCCAGCGACAACCGACCCGTAGACCTGCTGTTCGCGCTGCTGGTGCCGGAGCATTTCACCAACGAGCATTTGGACTTGCTCGCGCAGTTGGCTGAGATGTTCGACAACGAGGAATTCTGCAATAAACTTCGGACCAGTCACGACAACGGCCAGATCATGGAGTTGATGCGTCACTGGCAGCCGAAGCCGCGCTCGGCTTCCGCATGAGCGACGCTTTTACCGCCCGCCATCTCTACAACAGTCTACGCGCGCCCCTGCAGCTGCATTGGGCCAGCGGTTCGGCAGGCCAGGACCGGGAATTCGGGCCGATCGAAGCCGGGGAAACCGGCACCACCCTGGCCGGGCACCTGAATCTGATCCACCCTTACCGCATTCAAGTGCTGGGTCCGTCGGAACTGTCCTACCTGCAGCATCTCGGCAACAACTCCTACGACGACGCCATCAAGCATCTGTTCTCTGGCGAAACCTCGGTGGTCATTGTCGCCAATGACCTGCCCATTCCCGAAGACTTGTTGCAGATGTCGGAGCGCCGCGAGATTCCCATGCTCCGCACCGGCGTCGAAAGCCATCGCCTGATCACGCATCTGCAATATTTCATGGGCAATCTGCTCGCCGAAAAGACCAGCATGCATGGTGTGTTCATGGAGGTGATGGGTATCGGCGTACTTTTGACGGGCGAAAGCAGCATCGGCAAAAGCGAACTGGCATTGGAATTGATCACCCGTGGCCATCGTCTCATCGCCGACGACGCGCCGGAATTCAGCCGCACCATGCCCGACATCATCAGCGGCACATGTCCCGACATGTTGCGCGAGTTTCTGGAGGTCCGGGGACTCGGTGTCATCAATGTACGGGCGATGTTCGGCGACAGTGCCATCAAGAACAGTAAATATCTGCGCCTGGTCGTACGCCTGGAAGCCATGGACGACGAACGCCTGCGGGAAATCGATCGATTGCAAGGAAGCCGAGAGACGCGCAAGATTTTAGGGGTGGAAGTTCCCGAAATCTGCCTGCCGGTGGCGCCGGGCCGCAATCTGGCGGTCCTGGTGGAAACAGCGGTGCGCAACCACATACTTAACATGAAAGGCTACGACGCCTGCGCCGACTTCGTCGCTCGCCAACGTCGTGCTATGCAGACGCCGGACGAACCATGAAGCTGATCATCGTGAGCGGGCTGTCGGGGTCCGGCAAGAGTATCGCGCTGAACACCCTCGAAGATCTCGACTACTACTGTATCGACAACCTGCCGGTCGGCATGCTGGGGGCGTTCGCGGAACAGATGACCGGCAACTGGGGCCGCAATCGCAGCGACTATGCAGTCGGCATCGATGCCCGCAACAGCACCCAGGATCTGAACAACTTTCCCGCACTGCTGCGCGAACTCCGCGCCCGGGACATCGACTGCACGGTATTCTTCCTGCAATCCGAAACCAGCATACTGCTCAAGCGTTTCAGCGAAACGCGGCGCAAACATCCGTTGACGGGAAAAAACACCTCGCTGGCCGACGCCATCAAACTCGAGCGCGGGCTGCTCGAAACCGTAGCGGCCAATGCCGATCTGTTCATCGACACCAGCACCACCACCGTGCATCAGTTGCGCGATCTGATTCGCGACCGTGTCGCATTGGATCAACCCGACGTCATGTCGCTGCTGTTCCAGTCTTTCGGCTACAAGCACGGTATTCCGTCGGACGCCGATTTCGTATTCGACGTCCGCTGCCTGCCAAATCCCCACTGGGAAGCGGAACTGCGGCCGCTGTGCGGGCGCGACCAACCGGTCATCGATTTCCTCGAAAAGCAATCCGCGGTAACCCGCATGCTGGCGCAGTTGACGGCTCTCCTGGATGAATGGATCCCCTGCTTCGAGAATGAAAATCGCAGCTACATGACCGTGGCGATCGGCTGCACCGGCGGCCAACATCGATCGGTCTATATGGTGGAGCGCCTGGCCAGCCATTTTCGCGAGCAGCAGAGCCAACGTCATGGTGCGGCACCGGGAACTGTCGTGAGCGTCGGTCTACTTCTCATTACCCACGACCGCCTGGGCGAGCAGTTGCTGCAAACCGCCAACGCCATGCTGTGCGTTTGCCCTCTCAATGCAGAAAACATTGCGGTCCACGGCGACGGCGATCCCGACCGCGTCACGGATATGGCGGGACAGGCGCTCGACCGGCTGGAACAGGGTGAAGGCGTGCTGGTATTGACCGACATCTATGGCTCTACGCCCAGCAACATTGCCATGCGCTTGTTGGATTCCCATCGGGTCACCGTGGTCGCGGGAGTCAATTTGCCCATGTTGATCCGCGTCCTGAACTATCCGCGCCTTTCACTGGAAGAGTTGGCGCAAAAGGCGCTCAGTGGCGGCCGCGACGGCGTACTGCTTTGCAAGGAAGACCCATGGAGTTGAATAAGGAGAAAAGTTTGATCGAGCGCGAAGTAATGATCGTCAACAAGCTGGGGCTTCACGCGCGCGCCGCCGCAAAATTCGTCACCGTCGCTTCGGGATTCGCCAGCGATATTCACCTGGCTCGCAGCGAACGCAGCGTAAACGGCAAAAGCATCATGGGTGTGATGATGCTGGCGGCGAGCAAGGGCACGTCATTGTTGCTCAGCGCAGATGGCCGCGATGAAGCGCAGGCGATCGAAGAGTTGGAACGCTTGATCGAAAACCGCTTCGGTGAAGAAGAATGAGTCTGCACCGCGCGCAACTGCGATTTCGGAACTCGCGCACATGAGCCTGGCGCTGGCAGGCATCGGCGTTTCCCGCGGCGTCGCCATCGGCAAAGTACATTTGCTTGAGCGCGGCGAACCCGAAGTCGTCGAGTACCAGCTCCCACCGAAAAAGATCAACCAGGAGATCAAGCGCTTCCGGCGGGCGCTGGAAGTGGCGCGTCAGCAGCTGCGCGACATCCGCACGCGCATCCCCAGTTCCACCCCGGCCGACATCAACGCCTTCATCGACACCTACCTGTTGATGCTGGAGGATTCGACCCTCACCAGCGTCCCTGAAGAAGTCATTCGCGAGTCGCTTGTGCAACGCCGAGTGGGCGCTGAAGCTTCAGCTCGATCGTCTGGTGCGCGTGTTTGACGCCATGGACGATCCTTATCTGCGCACCCGGCGCGACGATATCGCCCATGTCGTCAATCGGGTGCTGCGCATCCTGCTGCGCCAGGACACCCACGACAGCGACGGCAGCACCACGCTGCGCAACCGCATCGTCATTGCCGACGACCTGACGCCTGCCGATACCGTACTGCTCCAGCACCAGGGTATCGCGGCCTTTGTCACCGAATATGGCGGACCGCTTTCCCACACCGCCATCATGGCCCGCAGCCTGAGGATTCCCGCCGTCGTCGGCGTGCATCGGGCGCGCCAATATCTGCGCGACGGCGAAGAATTGATTATCGACGGTCGCGAAGGCGCATTGCTGGTCAGTCCCGACGAACAGGTATTGCGCCATTTCCGCCAGCGGCAGCGCAGCGAGCGCCAGTATTTCGCCGGCTTGCGCAAACTCAAGGACGAAACCGCCGTCACACTGGATGAGCAGCGCATCCTGCTGCAGGCCAATATCGAATTGCCGGAAGACATCAAAGCCGGTCCGCGAAGTGGGCGCCGACGGAGTCGGCCTGTACCGCACCGAGTTTCTGTTCATGAACCGCAGATACGGTGCCGGATGAAGAGGAACAGCTTGAAAGCTATCTGAGCGTAGTCAAAGCGCTCAAGGACCAGACTGTAACGATTCGCACCCTCGATCTCGGCGCCGACAAACAAAGCGGTGACGGCCGCGCCGGGCCGTTACCCACCAATCCGGCGCTGGGACTGCGGGCCATTCGCTTGTGCCTCAAGGACCCGGCGCTGTTCCGGCCGCAACTGCGCGCGATTCTGCGCGCCTCCGCCCATGGCAGGTGCGGTTGATGATCCCGATGCTGTCCAATACCCAGGAGCTGTTCCAGCTTCTGCATCTGGTGCAGGACACTCGCCGCGAACTCAAACGCCAAGGATTGAAGTTCGACGCGAACATGCCCATCGGCGGCATGATCGAAGTGCCGGCGGCGGCAATATCGGCCAGCCTGTTCGCGCGCCATCTGGATTTTCTGTCCATCGGCACCAACGACCTGATCCAGTACACCCTGGCCATCGACCGCATCGACGATGAGGTCAACTATCTGTATGATCCGCTGCACCCGTCCGTGTTGCGGCTTGATCCACCTCACCATCAAAGCCGCCGCGCGGGCATCGATCCCGGTTTCCATGTGCGGCGAAATGGCCGGCGACTGCCGCTATACCCGTCTGTTGCTGGGCATGGGCCTGCGCGAGTTCAGCATGCATCCGTCGACCCTGCTGGAAGTGAAGAGCATTATCAAGCATTCGGCGGTGGGCGATCTCACCCGCCCTGCGCGCCGTATCCTGCACAGCACTCACTACGAGCAAACCCAGCGTCTGTTACGCCGTTTGAACGAATCCTGATCGCCGGCTCCTCAATTGTCTTCGGCGTTCCATGGACCCCTTTGACGATAGCGGCTACACTGGCCGCCAGCGTGAACTGGCAGCGCGAGGTCACAAGTCACGCGTTTTGCCGATGCGGCGCTGATCAGCAGCGGGTCTCGAACCGGATCGATGAACCCGATCATAATCGGCGACGCCGCAGCCCGCGCACTCCGCGACCCTCTGGCGAGCGCCACTCGTCGCGGCGAACCGGCGAGGGCCGTTCGGCAGCGCACGCGCGGATGGCGATCTTCTCGTATCGCGTCTGGAGCGCACGGTCACGGTTCAACCCAGGCGCGGTCGGCATACGCTGTTGCATTACACGCAAGACTTCCACATTCCGAGGAACTTTCGGCCATGGGCGAAGCCGCAACCAGCAGCAACATGAATGCCGTCTGCAGGCTCTGACCCGCGCGCTGGAAAGCGGCACGCTGCAGAACGTCTGGAAGATGCTCAACAACCTGCATCCGGCGGAGATCGCGCAGTTGCTGGAATCGCTGCCGCCCACCGAGCGCGACATCGTCTGGAAACTCGTCAGCCCCGACAACGGCGGCGAAGTGCTGCTGCACGTCAACGACGAAGTCCGTGCGCGGCTGATTTCGGATATGGGCCCCGAAGAGCTGGTCGCCGCCACCGAAGGCATGGACATGGACGACCTGGCGGATCTGCTCGACGATCTGCCGGATACGGTAATTCGCGAAGTCGTCCGCTCCATGGACAAGCAGAACCGCCGGCGCCTGGAATCGGTGCTGTCCTATCCCGGAGGACAGCGCCGGCGGTTTGATGAACACCGACACCATCACGGTGCGCTCCGACGTGACCCTGGACGTGGTGTTGCGCTATCTGCGCCTGCGGGGTGAAATCCCGGACCTGACCGATGCGCTGATCGTGGTCAACCGCTTCGACAAGTTCCTGGGGATGCTGACCCTGTCGCGCCTGCTCACTTCCGACCTCAACCTGACCGTGGCGGAAGTCATGGACCGGGAAGTCGAACCCATCGACGCCAACTTGTCCGCCAGCGAAGTGGCGCGCATTTTCGAACGCCTGGATCTGATTTCCGCGCCGGTGGTGGACAGCGACCGGCGACTGCTCGGCCGCATCACCATCGATGACGTGGTCGACGTCATCCGCGACGAGGCCGACCACTCGCTGATGAGCATGGCCGGTCTGGACGAAGAAGAGGATATGTTCGCACCGGTCATCACCAGCACCCGCCGGCGCGCCGTCTGGCTGGGCATCAACCTGCTGACCGCTTTTCTGGCCGCCTGGGTGATCGGTCAGTTCCAGGACGTGATTCAGAAAGTGGTGGCGCTGGCGGTACTGATGCCCATCGCCGCGAGCATGGGCGGCATCGCCGGCACCCAGACCCTGACGCTGATCATCCGCGGCCTGGCCCTGGGACGGGTCGGCAAAGCCAATTCCCGCTGGCTCATGACCAAGGAACTGATGGTGGGCAGCCTTAACGGCCTGCTCTGGGCGGTGGTGGTGGCGCTGATCGCCATCGTCTGGTTCCACGATGTCATGATCGGCGTGTTCGTGGGCGCGGCCATGATCATCAATCTGATCTGCGCCGCCCTCGCCGGTTTCGGCATCCCGCTGCTGCTGCGGCGCCTCGGCGTGGATCCGGCCCTCGCCGGGTCGGTGATATTGACCACGGTTACCGACGTGGTCGGCTATATGTCGTTTCTGGGCTTGGCGACGCATTTTCCTGTTGCATTGATTTCGCCGCCCGGCCCGTTGACCTTGATGCAACCCACGGCACTGGTTCGGGCGGCGGCGAGCCCCTATTCGCCGGCGATGGTCATCTTGTCCAACAACAACGAACCGGAACGAATCGAACCTCGGGTTTCGACGTCATTGCCCACGGCGACCAGGCCGGCGAACATGTCGCGCAGATTGCCGGCGATGGTCAGTTCCTCCACCGGATACTGAATCTCTCCGCCTTCGACCCAGAAACCCGCCGCCCCGCGGGAATAATCCCCGGTCACATAGTTGATGCCCTGGCCCATGAGTTCGGTGACCAGCAGGCCGGTGTCCATTTGCTTCAGCAGCGCCGGGAAATCCGACGGCCCCGGGGCAATGCTCAAATTGTGCACGCCACCGGCGTTGGCCGTGGTCTGCATACCCAGGCGGCGTGCCGAATAGCTGTCGAGTACATAGCCCTGCAGTATCCCGTCGCGCACCAGTTCCCTGGGCTGCGTGGCGACGCCCTCACTGTCGAACGGCGCACTGCCCAGCGCCTTTTGCAAATGCGGCCGCTCCTCGATCAAGACGAAGTCAGGGAAAATCCGCTTGCCCAGATGATCGACCAGGAACGAAGCGCGGCGATAGAGCTTGCCGCCGCGTACCGCCGCCACCAGATGGCCGAGCAGACCGGTTGCCAATTCCGCCGCGAACAGCACCGGCGCCTGACGGGTCTTCAGGCGCCGGCCGCCGAGGCGCCGGATGGTACGTTCCGCGGCTTTGCGACCGACTTCGGCAGCCGGCTCCATATCCGCCGCATCGCGCGCCACGGTGTACCAATAGTCGCGTTGCATGCCGGCCTCGCCCTTGCCGATGACGGCGCAACTGATGCTGTGGCGGCTGCTGGGATATCCGCCAATGAAGCCATGACTGTTGCCGTACACCGAGACGCCCTGATGGCTACTAACGCTGCCGCCTTCGGAATTGCTGATGCGGGAATCGAAACTGCGTGCCTCGTCCTCGCAGGCCCGGGCGATATCGATTGCCTGCTCCGGCGTCACGCCCCAGGAGTGACACAAGTCCAGATCCGGAATGTCCCGGGCCATGAGCGCGGCGTCTGCAAGTCCCGCGCAGGCATCCTCGCCCGTAAAACGGGCGATCGAGCACGCCGCCTGCACGGTTTCTCGAACGGCGGCCGCACTCCAATCGGAAGTACTCGCCGAACCCTTGCGCTGACCGAAATACACGGTAATGCCGAGACCGCGGTCACGATTGAACTCCAGTGTTTCCACTTCACCCAAGCGCACGGTCACGGACAAGCCGGCATCGAAACTCACCCCGGCTTCGGCCGCGCTGGCGCCCTGGCTACGCGCCTCGTCCAAAACATGCGCGACCAGAGACTCGAGCTGCGCCTGGTCCGGAAATGCCTGCTCGACCATCGATTCGGCACTTTGCGTCATATCACTTCTCCATACATTGTGACCTACGGGCCTCGTGCCCGCAGACCAGGGTTCGCTGATACAATGGTGGCCCGCCACCTGCATGACTGCCCATGGACGATAACGAGCACGAGCTACCGAGCAAGTCCCAGCGCAAGCGCGATGCCAAAGCATTGCAGGATCTGGGAGCCGAGCTCGTACAACTGAGCCCGAACCTACTCGATCAGTTCCAACTGTCCGACGAACTGCGCGATGCGATCGAACTCGCCCGCCGCATTCGCGAAAAAACCGGGCGCAAACGCCAGCTTTTGTACATCGGCAAGCTGCTGCGCCATGTAGACGCCGAGCCCCTGCAGCGGCAGCTCGACGGCCTGCGTCTCCAGGACAGGGAAACAGCCGCGCAATTACATCGGCTCGAACATTGGCGGGATCGGCTGATCGACCAAGGCGATACCGCCCTCGAAGCGCTGCTGGAGGCTTTCCCCAACGCCGACCGCCAGCATCTGCGGCAACTCGTGCGCAGCGCGCGGCAGGAGCGCGATCGCGATCTGGCGCCGAAATCGGCGCGCCAACTGTTCCGTTATTTGCGCGACCTGGACGCCTGAGGCCGCCTCAGCCGGCGCTGGTACCGCCGACGGTCAAACCGTCCACACGCAGCGTCGGCTGGCCAACGCCCACCGGAACGCTCTGTCCTTCCTTGCCGCAGGTGCCGACGCCGGTGTCGAGCTTGAGGTCGTTGCCGACCATGGACACCCGTGTCAACACGTCCGGTCCGTTGCCGATCAGAGTGGCGCCTTTCACCGGCCGGGTGACTTTGCCGTTTTCGATCAGATAGGCCTCGCTGGCGGAGAACACGAACTTGCCGGAGGTAATGTCCACCTGTCCGCCGCCGAAATTGACCGCATACAAGCCCTTTTCCACCGACGCGATGATTTCCCCGGGATCGTGCGCGCCGGCCAGCATGTAAGTGTTGGTCATGCGCGGCATGGGCAGGTGCGCATAGGATTCGCGGCGGCCGTTGCCGGTCGGCGCGGCGCCGGAAAGGTGCGCATTGAGCCGATCCTGCATGTATCCCTTGAGGATACCGTCTTCGATCAACACCGTGCGTTGGGTGGGCGTGCCTTCGTCGTCGATGTTCAATGAACCGCGGCGATCGGCCAGCGTGCCGTCGTCCACCACGGTGCATTCCGGCGCCGCCACCCGCTCGCCGATGCGGCCGCTGAACGCCGACGTACCCTTGCGGTTGAAGTCCCCTTCCAAGCCGTGGCCGATGGCCTCGTGCAACAGCACTCCCGGCCAGCCCGCGCCCAGCACCACGGTCATGGTTCCGGCGGGCGCATCCACGGCCTCCAGGTTGACGAGCGCCAGGCGTGCGGCCTCGCGGGCATATTCCAGGGCCCGGTCCTGGTCGAGAAAGTATCCGTAACCGACCCGGCCGCCACCGCCGGCGGAGCCCTGTTCACGACGTTCGCCGTCTTCGGCGATAACGCTCAGATTCAGTCGCACCAGCGGGCGTATGTCCGCGGCCAGGGTGCCGTCGCTGTGGGCGATCAGAACCACGTCGTGCACGCCGGCGAGACTGACCATCACCTGCTTGATACGCGGGTCCTGGCGGCGAGCTTCTGCATCCACCGCTTCCATGAGTTGCAGCTTGGCGCGTTCATCCAGGGTCGAAAGCGGATCCAGGGGCTGGTACAGGGCGTGGCCGGCGCGCGCCTGCCAGGCCTGCAAACTGCCCTGGCGACCGCTGGCGGCGATGGCGCGCGCCGCCTGGGACGCCTGCATCAACGCCGGCAATTGGATTTCGTCCGAATAGGCGAAGCCGGTCTTTTCCCCGGCAATGGCGCGGATGCCGACGCCCTGGTCGATGCCGTGGCTGCCTTCCTTCACCACCCCGTCCTCGAGCAGCCATGATTCGTGGCGGCTGATCTGGAAGTACAGATCGGCGCTGTCGATGGCATGACCGAGCACGCGGTCCATGACGTTGTTGAGGTCGTTGTCGCCGAGACCCGCAGGCGTAAGAATGCGGTCGCGGGCGATATCCAGGGTACTATTCATGGCTTTGATCCGTCGCCGTGGTTGAGTCGCGCTAAACAGCGCTCGAGCAGTCTATCGGACTGAATGGTGCCGAAAAAGGCACAGAACAAGGGGCACAAGTCGGGGCATGGATTACTTGCAACCAAGCCGCCGGTGGTCGAGCACCGGAAAAGTGCGGCGCAATGAATTCAAACGTTCGCGATCCACTTCCGCCGTGACCACCCCGGCACCTCTTGGCAGTCGCGCAAGCACCGTGCCCCAGGGCTCGACGACCATGCTGTGGCCATGGGTCTCCCGGCCGCTGGCGTGATACCCGCCTTGCGCCGCTGCGACGATGTAGCACTGATTCTCGATCGCCCGCGCCCGCAGCAGGGTTTCCCAATGGGCTTTGCCGGTGATGGCAGTGAACGCCGACGGTAATGCGATCAAGTCCACCTGCTGCGCGGCCATGGCGCGAAACAGCTCCGGAAAGCGCAAATCGTAGCAGACCGCCAGACCGAGGCGGCCGAACGGTGTATCCACCACCGTCACCTGGTCGCCGGGTTCGATGGTTTCGGATTCAACATAATGTTCGCCGGACTCTTCGATGTGCACATCGAACAAATGTACCTTGTCGTATCGTGCAACCTGTTTGCCGCGATCGTTGTACAGCAAGCAGGCGGCCCGGATGCGGTTGGGGTCAGAGGATTCCAGCGGTACCGTGCCGCCGACCACCCATACACCGTTGCGTTGCGACTGCTGGGCGAGAAAATCCTGCACCTGCCCCGACCCGCCGCGCTCGCGTACCGACACTTTGTCGGTTTCCTTCAAACCCATGATGGCGAAATTTTCCGGCAGCACGACCAGCTTGGCGCCTTGTGCCGCTGCTTCGGCGATCAATCGCCCGGCTTCGATCAGATTGGCGCCGACATTGGGAGAAGACGCCATTTGTACTGCTGCTACGCGAGCCATGGATTACGGTCCGTTCCTTCAATTGATGATGTTCATTGGTGGCGCGGCGGGCGCAGGATGCACATCAGCGCCCGGCGCCACCGCCATCGACCACGATCGACAAGGCATCGGTGCGCTCGTTGCCGGGCGCGGTCAGAATCGCCGAGGACGGCACCCCCAGCGCAATCAGCCAGTCACGCAGTTGCACCGCCCACAACGACCCTTCGTCGCCACCTGGATAACGAATGGTGATGACAGAGCCGGAATTGTGGTCCCAGGCGTGAACCGCGGCTGCAAGTGCGTCGAAACCGAGAACCCGCTGCCCGTCCCGCGGTCGCAGCCATTCCTCGGCAGTCAGACTCCATTCGGAACGGGGTGCCGCGACCAACGCTGCCTGGTATGCGAGCAGCGCCGACAACAACAGAAATTTCATCACTCCAAGCATATCATATGACCCGTCGCCCTCGCGGCGCGCGCATCAACCGGATTCGTCGGCGCGCTTGACCTGAGGATCGCGCCATGGCCCGGTAATGTTGTAACGAACGCGGGACATTTCGTCGATCTTCTTGCCGAAAATGCGTTCCGCAACCCACAGACCCAAGCCAACCGCCGGCCCGCCGGCCAGCCCGCCGACCACTGGAATCGACGACGACACCCGGGGGGTGACCAACGCCGTTTGGTCATAGTCCTCGGCCGCCAAGCCGATGCGCCCGGCGACATCCACGCGGGCCGCAGGGCCTTCCATGTACAGATCATTCGTGTAGGCATCGCCGTTGGCAATGGTGAACGTGCCCTCAATGCGATCGAACGCAAATCCGCGCTGCACCAGATCGGAGAAATCCAGGGACAGACGCCGGGGCAAGGCTTGCAGTGACAGCAAGCCGAAGATCCGTCCGCCGCGGGGGTTCAACTCCAGCAATTGCCCATCCTTGACCTGTAAGCGCATCTTGCCGTCGAGATCCTTGAACTTGAAATCCGCTGGCGAACCCGGCCATTGGGCCTCGATGTGGAAAGTGCCGGCACCGCGCTTGACGGTGTCGGCGTAGCCGCCGGCTGTGAGCAATTTTCCCAGATCCGCAGTACTGGCATTGATCGTGAAATCGCAGGTTTCACCCTTGGCAGCGTTGCGCCATAGCCCAGTAGCCGTCGCATTCAAGCTCGGCGAATCGATGCTCAGTTGCGATACCCGCAGGCCGTCGGGTAACGGATCCACCGCCAGCACCATCTGCCCCAGATCGGCTTCACCGTAGGAAAGCTGTTCGACTTCGATGCGTAACGCCGGCAACAATGCCGGGTCCGGCGCAACATCCGAATCCGGAGACGCTTCGGGAGGGCCGGCGGCACCCAATCGCAACTTGCCCAAGGTGGCCACCACCGGCGCCTTTGCGGAGGCGTCCACCGGCACCCGGACTTGCCCTTCGATTTCCTGCGCCTCGATGTCCGCCAGCCACTGGCCTGCGGAGCGATTCGCCACCAGATGCAGATCATGGACACCGTTTCCCAATGCATCCAGTGTACCGATACGCAGGTCGAGCGCATTCAGTTTCGCCACCCAGCCGTCTGCACTGGTGCCGCGGCGGTCGGCGCCATCGATCCAGCGGCGCCAGTCGCTCACCGAAAGCTGCGCGATCACGCCGCGGATACGCAGGCCGGCCTGGTCCGGCAATGCGGCCTGCGCCGGACCGAAGCGCAGCTCGCCGGTTTGCAGTTTCGAATCGGCAACGCGGAACACGCCATTCAAAAGCGACCCGTAATAAAACCGCAATTGACCGAGGCCGCTGCCGGTTACCGACGCCGACAGCAGGAGCGGACGTGCAGTGTCCGGCGCCTTAGCCAGCGGCGCCGGCAGTGCCACTTCCAGACCGCGCAAATCGCTTCGCGCCTGCAAGTCCACCCTGACCGGCGCCGCCGCGTCTCGCGGCTGATGCACCGTGGCGCGCAGATCCCAGTCCGTGGAGCCGCGCAGTACATGGTCGAGGATCGGCATCGGCGTGGTCAACAATTGCCCGGCTCCGTTGTGGGTACGCACATCGAACTGCACCTGGGTTTCATCGCCCACCTCGCTGCTTTGCACGGTCATCGACGCGGGCGCCGTGCGCCAGCGCAGTCGCAAATCGTCAGCCGCGTAGGAAACCCGGCGGTTGCGATAGCCGAAGTTCAGTACGCCTCGCAGATTTTCGAAGTGCAGATCATGGAGCGGCCAGCTGAGCTGGTTACCGTTGAATTGCACTGTGCCGTCGATTTGCACCTGCTTTGCGGCGTGAAACGGCAAACGCAGCTTGAGTGCCGTGCGCGCATCTTTTGCCGCCTTGATCTGGTCGAGTATCGGCGGCGGATCATCGGACAAGGGTCCGCGCCGCAAGTAAGCCAGGAACTGCGCCAAAGGCCCCCGGGCCCGCGTGTCGAGTTCGAGCACCGCCCGGTCGCCCATATGGGGAATCGCCAGGCGACTGCGGCCAATCTCCAAACCGAGTATTTTGCCGCTATAGATGTCGGCATTCATGGAGCGGTCCGAGAACCGTATGCCGGCCACCGCATCTTCCAGACGGGGCCATCCACGGGCGTAGTCGAGGATCAGGTTATCGACCCCGAAATCGACCCGAAACGTTCCTTGTTCCGCAAAAGGGAAATCCGACAAGCGGCCGAAGTACAGCGCCCGGCCGCTGGGAACACGGCCAGTGGCAAGCGCCTGATCGAGCCAGCGCACCACTTCGGGCGGCATGATGCCGGTGGGGAGGTAGTGGGATGCTTGACCGCCGTGCCCGTCTCGGAAATCCACCAGCAGATCCAGGAAGGGACTGGCTCCCGAGCCGGGTACATCGACCCGCATATGACCGCTGGCGCTGACGTCATCGTTGCTCGCGCTGAACCGCGGCGCATAAAGGCGCACGCCGTCGCCTTCGGGATGCCAATACAATGTCCCTGCCAGCCGTTGCGCATGCAGCGGTTCCCGAAAAAGGCGCGCGTACGTGAACCGCACCTGCTCACTGTCGAGGGACAGAAAGCCGTGATCGCCATCGGTGCGCACCGATCCGTCGACGCCTTCCAAACCCGGAAATCGTTGCCAGGGACGGACGGACAGATCCTGAAATTGAAGCGCCGCAAACAGGCCCGTGCCGGGCGCGGAAGGATCGTAACGAAGCTCCAGTTGGCGCAAGTCGCCGCTGGGTGCAAGATCGGCCGCTGCCTGGCGCAGCGCGGGCGTCAATCCGGGTATGGTCTGGAGCACCGCATTGACGTCCTGCAGCCGCACGAACGGTGTAGTGAGTTCCCATCGTTGGCCGCCTTGTCCGGTATCGGTGGCGGCCATGCGCAGCGACGTTTCCGGCCACTGCAGCGCGTCACGCACCACCTGCACATGGTCCAGCGCCAGCCGCCAACCGTGCTGATCCTGCTTCCAGAACAGGTCGGCGCTGGCTTGATCCAAGGCCACAGGTGCAACCGGGCCGCCTGCTTCGACGGCGATGCGCGGCTGCCACAACAGATCGCGGCCGTTGAGTTCGCCGCGCAGGCGATCGAGGCGGTCAGCACCGTCGGCCCAAAGCTGGAAGCGCACGCTGCCGAAGACACGCTCCACGTCCGCGAAACTGGAGCCATCCAACCACGCGCCGGCAACGACCTGGCCCTCCATATAGAACTGGCTGTGCAACGTGGACGGCTGCAGCGGATCCCCAGAGAGGTCCAGGGCGAACCGCAGCCGGCCCTGGGGACTGCCCGCCAACCGGCCGGCCCCGCCGAGTCGGTAACGTCCGTCGATCCGCCGTAAATCCAGATTGAGTTGGGAGATTTCGAGAGGAGCAGTGCTGATCCGCGGGTCCCGCCAGCGCAGGGTTGCGTCTTCGAGACTGACCCGGTCGCGCCCCATGAGCCATTCGAGCAGGCCGTGGCCGCCATGGCCTGCGACACCGCCGAATCCGGTGTCGATACCGGCGACACTATAGCTGCCGTCGGCATGACGGGCGACATCCAGCGACCCGCCCACCAGGCTGATCTGACCCGTCTCGAATCGCTGCCGTCGCAAACTATCGAATACCTTCACGGATGCGCGCACTTCGCGCATGGACAGCCAGGTTTGCGAACCATCGGCGGTCAATACGCGCACATCGCGAATCCGCAGATCGGGATGCAGTCCACGCCAACCCGCGCTGATTTCACCGATCTCGACTTGGCGGCCGACTTGAGCACTGGCGAACTGCTGCAGTTCCAATCGGTAATGGTCGAGCAACGGCAGCAGCAAGCGCGCGACGCTGACCAGCAAAGCCAGCCCGACAACCAAAGCGGCCGTCCCCGCCCACAGGATCGCAAACAGCTTGCGGCTTAGGGCATGTTTAAACCACATGAGTTACGACGGACCGATACGGCGCCCGATTGCGTCCGGCTGGCGGCATGGTGCGGCTGGCGCACCCGCCGCGCACGCTACATGGGCACCACATCGTATTGTTCCTGCGTGTAGAGCGCCTCAACCTGCATTTTGATCGGCTTGTCGACGAACGCTTCCAGTTCGGCAAGACTCGCCGATTCTTCGTCCAGCAGCAGATCGATGACTTCCTGGGACGCCAGGACCAGCAGTTGCTCGGCGTCGTATTGGCGCGCTTCGCGGATGATCTCCCGGAATATTTCATAGCAGACGGTTTCCGGCGTCTTCAAAGAGCCTCTGCCGCCACAAGTGCCACAGGCTTCGCAGAGAATGTGCTCGAGGCTCTCGCGGGTTCGTTTGCGGGTCATCTCCACCAGTCCGAGCGCCGACACTTCGGTGATGTGGCTGCGGGCGTGATCCTTCTCCAGGCTCTTCTCCAGCGCCCGCAGCACCTGGCGTTTGTGCTCGTCCGTGGACATGTCGATGAAATCGATGATGATGATGCCACCGAGATTGCGCAGCCGCAGTTGCCGCGCAATCGCCTGCGCCGCCTCCAGGTTGGTCTTGAAGATGGTTTCTTCCAGCGTGCGGTGACCGACATAAGCACCCGTATTGACGTCCACGGTGGTCATGGCCTCGGTCTGGTCGATGATCACGTAGCCGCCGGATTTGAGTTGCACCTTGCGTTCGAGTGCTTTCTGGATTTCGTCCTCGACGCTGTACAGATCGAAGATCGGCCGCTCGCCGGGATAGTATTCGAGTCGATCGGCGAGCTGGGGAATGAAACTCGAGGCAAACTCCCTCAGTCCTGACATAGGATTCCCGCGAATCGACCCGCACTTTCTCGATGTCGTCATTGACCAGATCGCGCAAAGTGCGCAACGCCAGCTGCAGATCTTCATGGACCACATGTCCGGGCTGGCACCGTGCCGGCACGCTCGCTGATGGACTGCCAGAGCTTGAGCAGGAAATCCCGGTCCCGCGCCAATTCGTCCGCGGCCACGCCTTCCGCAGCCGTGCGCACGATATAGCCGCCCGCGGCCGACTCCGAGACAAACGCGCCGACGATTTCCTTCAAGCGCTGGCGCTCGATTTCGTCATCGATCTTGGTCGATATCCCGACCGTGGATTCGCCCGGCAGGAACACCAGCGCACGCGAGGGAATGGTGATGTGGGTGGTCAGCCGAGCGCCCTTGGTCCCCAAGGGATCTTTCACTACCTGCACCAGGACCTCCTGTCCTTCGCGCAGCAGCTCGGCAATATTTTCGTTGCCAGTGGTACCGAGATTCTCGCCTTCGGTGAGATTGGTCGCGACGTCCGAGGCGTGCAGAAATGCAGCGCGATCCAGGCCAATGTCGACGAATGCGGCCTGCATGCCCGGCAGGACACGACACACCCGCCCCTTGTAGATGTTGCCGATCAGACCGCGGCGACTGGTCCGTTCGATATAGAGTTCCTGCAATACACCGTTTTCCACCAACGCCACGCGCGTTTCACGGGGCGTTACATTGATCAATATTTCTTCGCTCATGTCTTGAGTATACGTGAGGACGGACCGGAAACGCCCGTATTGGCGCTCATTTCAAGGCACTGGGCGACCAAGCCGCAACCGCCGCGGCGTCCGCGAACCAGGTCACGGCGCTGCGAGCACATTCACCCCGAAGCTGGACAGCAGTTCGCTCGTTTCGTAGAGGGGCAGGCCCATGACTGCGGAATAGCTCCCATCGAGGCGCTGCACGAATGCCGCTCCCCGTCCCTGGATAGCGTATGCGCCGGCTTTGCCGGCGGGTTCTCCCGTGTCCCAATAAGCCTCCATCTCGGCGTCGGACAGCACCCGGAACCACACCTTGCTGCGGCTCAGTGCGACCTGTTCGCGCTCTCCCTGGACGATGGCGACTGCGCTGAGCACATCATGACTGCGACCCGAGAGTCTGCGCAACAGCGCGAGGCCGTGCGCGCGGCCGCTCGGTTTGCCAAGCACCAAGTGATCGACGATCACTTCCGTATCGGCGCCCAACACGGGTAGATCCAAAGGCCGGTCGGGGGCCGACCAGCCTGCGCGCGCCTTATCCAGCGCCACCCGTTGCACATATGCGGCCGCCGACTCACCGTCGGCGACCTGCTCGTGCACCGTTGTCGGCAGCACGCGATAGCGCACCTGGATTTGATCCAGCAGCTCGCGCCGGCGCGGGGACTGGGAAGCGAGGTAAATCTGTGGCGGCGCTGCGGACATCAGCGGTGGTATGGGTGGCCTTTGAGCAGGCTCCAGGCGCGGTAGAGCTGCTCCGCCAACACCACCCGGACCAAGGGGTGGGGCAACGTCAGAGGCGATAACGACCAGGTCGTGTCGGCACGCTGGCGGCAAGCATCATCGAGACCTTCCGGCCCCCCCACCAGCAGTGCGACGTCCCGGCCGTCCTGTAGCCATTGCGCCAACTGCTGCGACAGCGCCTCGGTGCTGAACGAACGGCCGTTCACCTCCAACGCGACCGCGCGCGCCCCGGTTGGCATCAGCGCCAGCATGCGCTCGCCTTCGGCGCGCCGGATGCGGGCCAGGTCTGCGCCCTTGGTTCTTCTTCCGGCCGCGACCTCCACCAGCTTCAGCGCGCATTCGGGCGGCAGACGCGACGCATATTCGCGAAAGCCCTGCTCCACCCATTGCGGCATACGCGTACCGACCGCGAGCAAATGAACGATCATTCGTTCCGCCCCGGCTCCGGTCGGACTCCGGACGTCTGCGCCCGAAGGCCTATCGCGCCTGATTGGTTTCGGGCTGTCCGGTAGACCAAAGCTTTTCCAGATTATAAAAATCGCGGATTTGCGGCTGCATGACATGCACCACCACATCACCGAGATCCACCAAAATCCATTCGCCTTCGCGCTCGCCTTCCATACCCAACAACCGAACGCCCTGTTCTTTGGCGCGTTTGCCGACGTTGTCAGCAAGGGAACGAACATGCCGATTCGAAGTGCCGCTGGCAACGATCATAACGTCGGTAAACGAAGAACGGTCGTGGACATCGAGCACACGCACGTCCACTGCTTTGAGTTCGTTCAAAGCTTCGATCGCCAGGTTTTCAAGTTGCTTTGGTTGCATGCGGATTCGCTCGTGACCTCCATGGTTGCATCTGGACCGGCGCCAACATCGCCGGGGCTCGCGGTACGCTTCAACCGCTATGATAAATCGCCTCTCGCTCGATCAGCTCACGAACTGGATCGGGCAACAAAAATCTCGCGCTGGCCCCGGCCGCGATCAAGGCGCGAATCGCGGTCGCCGATATCTCCAACTGCGTTACCGGCTGCAGCAGTATCAAACCCGCGGCCTTTGCTTCCAGCTCGGCGGTTTTCACCGCCCGGCGCGATTTCATCAACGTCGCGAATTCACCCTGCCGCGGCGGCGCCCAGCCGGGGCGGTGGGCGCCCACCAAGTGGGCCAATTCCAATATCTCCTGCCACCTGTGCCAGCGCTGAAACCCCAGCAAGGCATCCATTCCCAACAACAGGCACAAGCGCGCCTGCGGTAACTCCGCGCGCAGACTCTTGAGCGTATCGACCATATAGGACGCGCCGTCGCGGTCGAGTTCGCGGGTATCGACCCGGAACCCGGGCACGCCTTCCATCGCAACACGCACCATCTGCAGCCGCTGGGCGGGCGTCGCGCCCGGCATTTCACGGTGCGGCGGATTGCGGCAAGGGATGAACCGCACTTCCTCGAGTTGCAATTGCTGCAATAACTCGAGCGCCGGGCGCAGGTGACCAAAATGGATGGGATCGAAGGTGCCGCCGAATACGCCGATCATGGCGCCGATGCCGCGGGAACCGAGGTCGACGAATTTACGGGCGCGATTCGTGGTTGTACGCGGTCGAGCGCAGACGCGCTACAAACACTACTTGCGAATGTGACCGTCACCAAGCACCACGAATTTCTGTGTAGTCAGCCCTTCGAGACCCACGGGGCCGCGTGCATGAAGCTTGTCGGTACTGATGCCGATTTCGGCCCCCAGGCCATATTCAAAGCCATCCGCAAAGCGGGTCGACGCATTGACCATCACCGAGCTGGAGTCCACCTCCCGCAAAAAACGCCGGGCATGGGCAAAGTTTTCGGTAATGATGCTGTCCGTATGGTGGGAACCATAGGTTTCGATGTGTTCCATGGCCTCGTCGAGATCTTTGACCACGCGGACCGCGAGAATCGGCGCCAGATATTCTTCCGCCCAATCCTCCTCCCGCGCCGCGCTGATACCCGGCGTGATGGTCTGGGTGGTCTCACAGCCGCGCACTTCAACGCCTTTTTCCCGCAGCATATTCACCAGTTCGGGCAATACGCTTGCCGCCACCGACTCCGCCACCAACAACGTCTCCATGGTATTGCAGGTGCCATAGCGCTGCGTCTTGGCATTGAACGCCACCTGAATCGCCTTTTCCAGGTCGGCGTCATCATCGACATAGACATGACAGACGCCGTCGAGATGTTTGATCACCGGCACCCGCGCCTCACGACTCACCCGCTCGATCAGACCCTTGCCGCCGCGCGGTACGATAACGTCCACGTAAGCTTGCATGCGGATCAATTCGCCTACCGCATCCCGGTCGGTGGTCTCGACCACTTGCACTGCCTCGCGCGGCAGGCCGGCCTGCTCCAATCCGGCTTGCACGCAGTCGGCGATGGCGCGATTGGAATGGATCGCCTCCGAGCCGCCGCGCAGAATCGCGGCATTGCCGGACTTGAGGCAAAGCGCCGCGGCGTCCGCCGTAACGTTGGGGCGCGATTCATAAATGATTCCGATTACCCCGAGCGGCACTCGCATCCGGCCGACCTGGATGCCGCTGGGGCGGTACTGCAAATCGCTGATTATGCCAACCGGATCGGGCAGTTCCGCCACCTGCCGCAAGCCGTCCGCCATGGCGGCAATTCGTGCCGGCGTCAATTCCAGACGATCGAGCAAGGCATCGCTCAAACCCGCTTTGCGGCCCGCCTCCAGATCGATGGCGTTGGCGTTCCCGAGCGCCTTTGCATCGCGCTCCAGGGCGTCGGCGATGGCACGCAAGGCGGAATTTTTCGCGCCCGACTCAGCCCGCGCCATGGCGCGCCCGGCACGCCGGGCACGACGCCCCAGTTCCGCCATGTAGGCGGGAATCTGCAATTGCGGCGACTGTGGCTCGGCACTCATTTCATAGCATCGCAAAGATCGTGGAAATAAAGTTTCGGCGGTATCTGGCGGCCGCGCGAGAATCCCGGCGTGGCGTCAACACAGCGTCAAATGGACGCGCGCTTCCCCCGGCCCCCAAACAAGTCCGTTCCGGACAACCGTAACGCCAATTGTAACAGTTCGTCCCAGGCGTTGCCTGCTGCCGCGCCTTTCGCCAGGCGTTCACAACGGCCGCAATCGAGCACCAGATCGCGCCATTTCGCCGCGTCGTGTCGCTTGACTGCATCACGCACCAGCGGCTTGCGGCGATCCCATACCTTGTGGCGGGTCAGCACGGTTTCAAGGGATGCGCCCGCCTGCGCGTCGGCGGCGATCGCAGCCAGTGTGCGGATCTCGCGGCCAAGGGCCCAGGCGATCAATGCGGGCGCGACGCCTTCTGCGTGCAATCCTGCGAACATGCGTGCGACCCGGGCCGAATTGCCCGCCAGCGCCACATCCACCAGACCGAACACGTCGAAACGCGCGCTGTCGCTCACTGCCGCGGCAACCGTATCGGGGCCGACACGCCCCTCGCCGTGCAACAAAATGAGCTTGTCGATTTCCTGGGCCGCCGCAAGCAGATTACCTTCGACCCGTTCGGCGAGCATCGCCGCCGCTTCGCGGGTCGGTTGCAAGTCCCGGGCTCGCATGCGTCGCTGAATCCAATCCGCCAGATTGCGCGCCTCTACCGGCCACACCTGGACCAGCGCGCCCGCCGCCTCCACCGCCTGCACCCATTTGCTGCGCACCGCGCTGCGATCGAGCTTAGCGCAACTGATCAGCAATACGGTGTCCTCGGGTGGCCGCGCGCAGTACGCCTGCAGGGCCTTGCTGCCTGGCATCTCCCGGCTTCGCCGGCATGCGCAGATCGATTAGCCTTGCGCTCGGCAAACAACGACATGCTGTCGGCCTCTTGCGCCAGCAGATTCCAATCGAAACCCCGTCCGGCCTCCATCACCTGGCGCTCGCTGAAGCCCTGGGCGCGGGCGGCTTAGCGCACGCAGTCCGCGGCTTCCTGAGCCTGCAACGGCTCGTCGCCGCTGATGAGATAAACCGGCAACAGCGATTTGGCGCAATGAGCGGCGAGTTGCTCGAGCTTCAGACGCATGGAACGCGGCTCGCTTCAGGGTGAGCGGGCATGGGCGAGGCGCCGCAGGATGAGCTGCGAGACATCGCGCTGCATTTCCTGCTGCAACAGGCGTTTCTTCGGACGAAGAGCCGAGCACCTGATTGGGATCATAACGGTATTCGCGCACCACTTTGACCTCCTGCGGGGCGAGCAATTGCACGCCGTCGGCACGCGTAACAGAAAACCGCACGTAGTAAATCAGCTCATACTCGCTCACCTGCGCCTGGCTGCTGACCGACAACACCCGCCGATCGAATCGCTCGCTCAGCATATGCAACACTAGCCCCGGCCGCCTGGGGAGATTCCACGACGTGGGCACCTGATGCTTCGAGATTCAATCGCAAATCGCGCACCACGGCGCTGTTGGCGTTGCCGTCGATATAAGTTTCTTTCATGGCGGGCGGATATTCCACCGCACCGCGCAGATGGAATCCGCACGCGCTCAGCGACAGCAGCGCCAGCCATAAAAAGGCGCTCAGGGTGTAGCGACGAAAGCGCACGCGAGCCATGGCCGTTACTTCACCACCACGTTCACCAGCTTACCCGGCACCACGATGACCTTCTGCAGCGCCTTGCCCGCAACGAACCGTTGCACGTTTTCGTCCGCCAGCGCGGCCTGTTCGATTGCCGGACGAGCCGCCTCAGCGGGCACCGAAATCCGGGCGCGCAGCTTGCCGTTGACCTGCACCACCAGTTCCAAGGAATCCCGTGCCAGCGCTTGCTCGTCCACCGACGGCCAGGATGCTTCGATCACCGCAGTGCGCGTGGCCCAGCGCCCCCAGAGCGCGTGGCTGATGTGGGGCACGATGGGCGCCAACATCAAAACCACCGACTCCAGCGCTTCGTGCACCACCGCGCGGCCCTGGGGGGAGCCGTCGTCGAACTTCGCAATGGCGTTGACCAACTCCATGTTGGCGGCGATGGCGGTATTGAACGTATAGCGGCGGCCGACATCGTCACTGACCTTGGCGATGGTCTCATGGGCTTTGCGACGCAACGACTTGCTGCCCATCGTCGAGTCTGCCGGCGTGCAGCGGCTCGACCGCACCGCCGCTGGCAGATGCTCCCAGACCTGGGCCCACAGCCGCCGCAGAAACCGGTGCGCGCCCTCCACGCCCGCATCCGACCATTCCAAGGACTGTTCCGGCGGCGCGGCGAACATGGTGAACAATCGCACGGTATCAGCGCCGAAACGCTCGATCAGCGCCTGAGGATCGACGGTATTGCCCTTGGACTTGGACATCTTCGCGCCGTCCTTGAGCACCATGCCCTGGGTGAGCAGGTTGGTGAAGGGTTCGTCCGTGTTCAGCAAACCCTCATCGCGCATCAGCTTATGAAAAAACCGCGCATACAGCAGGTGCAGGATGGCGTGTTCGATACCGCCGATGTATTGATCCACGGGCAGCCAATGATCGGCGCGCCGGTCGAGCATGGCGCTGCGGTTGTCGAAGCTGGCGAATCGGGCAAAGTACCAGGACGATTCAAAAAAGGTGTCGAAGGTGTCCGTCTCACGTTCGGCCTCGCTGCCGCAACCGGGGCACTGGGTGCGATAGAACTCGGGCATACGCTTCAGAGGAGAACCCACACCGTCGAACGATACGTTCTCCGGAAGCACTACGGGCAGCTGATCTTCCGGCACCGGAACCGTGCCGCAACTGGGACAGTTGATCACCGGAATCGGCGCCCCCCAATAACGCTGTCGGGACACGCCCCAATCCCGCAAACGATAATTGACGCTGCCGATTTCCGCGCCCGCGTTCCGCCAGCCAATCGGCGATGGCGTCGAAGGCCTGCTGCGAAGTCATACCGGTGAACTCGCCCGAATCCACCAGTACGCCTTTATCGGTAAATGCCTGTTGCTGCAAATCCACGCTGGCGCCGCCGTCAAGCGGCGCAATGACCTGTTTGATCGGCAAGCCGTAGGCGTGCGCAAATTCCCAGTCTCGCTGGTCGTGCGCCGGCACCGCCATAACCGCCCCCGATCCGTACTCCATCAAAACGAAATTGGCGACATAAACCGGAACGCGCTCGCCGCTGACCGGATGCAAGGCGCGCACACCCGCATCCATACCCTTCTTCTCCAGCACAGACATGTCCGCCTCCGCCACCTTGGTATGACGGCATTGGTCGATGAAGGCTTGCAGCTCGGAATCAGCGCTCGCTGCGCGCAATGCCACCGGATGCTCGGCGGCCACGGCAACGTAGGTCACGCCCATGAGGGTATCGGGGCGGGTCGTATAGACGGTTAGATGTTCGTCGGAGCCGTCCAGATCGAACACCAGCTCGACGCCCTCGGAGCGCCCGATCCAGTTGCGCTGCATGGTACGTACCGATTCCGGCCAACCATCGAGCTTGTCGATCCATTGCAACAGTTCATCGGCATACGCAGTGATCTTCATGAACCACTGCGGGATTTCGCGCCGTTCCACCAGTGTATCGCAGCGCCAACAGCGGCCTTCGATCACCTGCTCATTGGCCAGCACCGTGAGATCGTTCGGGCACCAGTTCACCGGCGCGGTTTTCTTGTACACCAGGCCTTTGCGCAACAGCCTCGTGAACAGCCATTGCTCCCATCGGTAATATTCCGGCTTGCAGGTCGCGAGTTCCCGACGCCAGTCATAGCCGAAACCCAGACGTTTGAGCTGGCCGCGCATATAGTCGATGTTTTCATAGGTCCAGCGCGCCGGTGGGACGTTGTTTTTCATCGCAGCATTTTCTGCCGGCAGGCCGAAAGCGTCCCACCCCATCGGCTGCAGAACATTCTTGCCCTGCATACGCTGGTAACGGCTGATCACGTCGCCGATGGTGTAATTGCGAACATGGCCCATGTGCAGCCGGCCACTGGGGTACGGAAACATGGACAAGCAGTAGAACTTGGGCGCGTCGGCGCGTTCGGAAACCTCGAAACTGCCGCTTTCGTCCCAATAACACTGGGCTTCGGCCTCTAGGGACGCGTGGTCATAATGCTCTTGCATCGCTGGGTCAAATCGGTTTGCAGGTCGGGAAATGGACCGGCACAGGATACCGTAGGGTCGCGAATTTGAACAGCGAAGCCACGGATGACAGCGCGGGGGTTTTGATCCACACTAGAACCTGAACCAGTTGCCGAAGCGAAGCCCATGGAACCGCAAGACAAAACCGCCCGCCAGCGCCTTGAAAGCGCTTACGACACGATGGTGACCCGGGTGCAAAACTCGTTGGAGCGGGCCGGCAATGGCGTCGACAGCCTGCAAAAGGCCCTCGCCGGTGCGCGCGAAACGGCAGTGGAATTGGGTGAACTGAGCCGCGATGAAGCCGACCGGGTGGCCGCATGGGTTCGGCGCGACCTTCATGACGCTGGAGACTATCTGTCGCGCACCGGACACGAGCTCGGCGACTGGCTGCATATGGACCTGGAGCTTATCGAGCACGCGCTGCTCGACCTGATCGCCAAAGCCGCCGATCGCACTCAGCTCGACATGTTGAAATTCCAGGAGGAAACCATTCAGGCGAGTGAATATCGAACCGGCGAAGTGACCGGCCTGGGCACACTACGCTGTACAGGCTGCGGCGAAGAACTGCATTTTCGCACTCCCGGTCACATTCCGCCGTGCCCCCGTTGCCACGGCACGACTTTCGAACGCAAAAGCCGTTAGCGTTTGATCATCGCCGGTAGCGGCCCACGACCCACCAACCGGCAAGCCAGGCAAACAGGCTCACCAGCAATACCGGCCAGTCGCCAAAGCGGACATAAGGCGTCGCACCGCGCCGGGGTTGCAAACTACCTTTGAGTACAGCGGCCTGAAATTGAGGCGATTGCGCCAGCACCCGCCCGCGCTCGTCGATGATCGCCGTCATCCCGTCGTTGGTAGCGCTCAATACATAACGCCCGCTCTCCAAGGCGCGCATCTGCGCCATTTGCAACACTTGGTGGGGCGCACTGGAATCGCCGAACCAGGTATTGTTGCTGACGTTCACCAGCCATGCCGCTTGCGGCAAAAAGCTTCTTACTTCCCCGGGAAACGCGATTTCGTAGCAGATGGAAATGCCGGCGCGATAGCCCGCCGCCGGCAGCGGCGCCTGTACATCGGCGCCGCTGCTGAAGTTCGACATGGGCACCTGCAGAATATCCAGCAGCGAGCCCAGAATGCTGCGCAACGGGATGTACTCGCCGAAGGGCACCAAGTGACGTTTGTGATAGAACGCCCCTGAACCGAGGCTGAGCACGCTGTTGTAGTAGACATCGTCTCCTTCGCGTACCGGAAGCCCCATGAGAATGGCGGTATGGTGCCGTTGGGCCTCGGCTGCGATCGTTTCGAGATAGCCCGTTCGCACTTGGTCGTAGAACACGGGAATGGCGGTTTCAGGCCAGACGACCAGATCGCTGTCCCAGTTGGCGCGTGTCATTTGGACATACTGCAACAGGATCTGGCGCCGGTAAGCGGGATCCCACTTGCGCATTTGCGCCACATTCGGTTGCAGCAGACTGACCTTCAAGGGGCTACCTGCCGGCACCGTCCATTGCACGAATCCGAGTCCCCAGGCAACCACCCACAAACCCACCAATGCCACGGCGGCACCGATTTTCGACCTGCGCGGCGCCGTCAGCACCAGCACCAGCAATCCCGCAGTCAACGCCAGCGTCCAGCTCACACCGTAAATACCCAGCACCGGCGCCAATCGACTCAGAGGGAACTCTACTTGCGTGTAGCCGACATAGAGCCAAGGAAAGCCGGTCAGGAACCAACTGCGCAGCCATTCGAGCAGCACCCAAACCGCCGGGAACACCAGCAGCAGCCGCGCCGTGCGCTGGTCGGCGCTCAAGCGCACGGCCAGCCAGCCCGCGAGCGCCGTGGCCAACGCCAGTAACAGCGCCATGATGACGGTGAACAGCCCGGCGAGGATCGGCGGCAGCTGCCCGTATATGTGCATGCTGAAATAGACCCAATAAACGCCGCCGCCGAACAATCCGGCGCCGAACAACCAACCGCGCCAGGCGGCGCGCGACGGACTCGCATGCAGCCAAAGCCGAACAACACTGCAAGCGCAAACGGCGCGATCCAGGCTTGGGAAAAAGGCGCGAACGCCAGCACCAGGGATGCCCCGGCCAGCAGCGCCAGCGCGTCGGCCACCCGCGGATGGAGGTATGACAGGGAACGCTGGAAATGACTCACGACGACAATGTGGAGAATACGATTGCGTAACCGCGCTTCAGCGCTCCGTCTCATGCACTTGATCGTTGCTTTGCGCTTCCACTGTGACCCGCAGCAAATGAATGCGCCGATTGTCCGCCCGTAGGACCTTGAAGTTCAGCGGTCCCTCGCGCAGCGTTTCGCCGCGTTTGGGCATGTGGCCCAACTTGCCCAGGATCAGGCCGCCGATGGTATCGAACTCCTCGTCACTGAAGCTGGTGCCGAAGTGCTCGTTGATATCTTCGATGGGCGTCAACGCCTTGACTGTGAAGTGCGCGGGATCATGCTCCAAGATGAAGGTGCCTTCTTCGACGTCATGTTCGTCTTCGATTTCACCGACGATCTGCTCGATCACGTCCTCGATGGTGACCATCCCGGCCACGCCGCCGAACTCGTCCACCACGATCGCCAAGTGGTTGCGGGATGCGCGAAATTCCCGCAACAGCACGTTCAAACGCTTGCTTTCGGGAATGAACGAAGCCGGCCGCAGCAATTCGCGGATATTGAAACTGTCGCGTTCACCTTCCATGTAGAACCACAACATATCCTTTGCCAACAGAATTCCGACCACTTCGTCGCGGCTGTCGCCGATCACCGGAAACCTAGAATGCCCGGAACGAACGATCACCGAAAGAATGTCTTCCACCGGCGCATCGCGCTCGAGAACAACCATTTGCGAACGTGGAATCATCACGTCCCGGACCTGCATTTCCGAAACCTGCAGTACGCCCTCGATCATGGTCAGCGCTTCTGAGTCGAGCAGCTCGCGCTTCTGCGCGTCGCGCAGTACTTCCAACAACTGCTCGCGGTCGCGGGGCTCACCCAGGAATGCATGGGTGAGCCGTTCGAGCCAGGATCTGCCTGCGGTCGCGCTGCCACTAGGTCGATCATCGCTCATGACTGTCGACCGGGTTGCGAGGGGATCGAGTGGTCGGCGGCCTGCTGCGCGACGAGATAGGGGTTTTCGAACCCCAGTTCCCGCAGGGCTTCGATTTCGGCGGTTTCCATACGTGCGGCATCACGGTCGCTCTGGTGATCATAGCCCAACAGGTGCAAGCACCCGTGCACGACCATGTGCGCCCAATGGGCGCGGGCGGCTTTTTGCTGTTCGCGCGCTTCGCGGCGCACCACCGGCGCGCAGATGATCAAATCGCCGAGCAACGGCCGAGGGAATTCCGGCCGGCGGTTCAAACGGAAACGACAACACGTTGGTCGGCCCGGTTTTGCCTCGATAATTGACGATTGAGCTCCGCGCTCTCGGCGTCATCGACGACCCGCACCAGGACCTCGCCGCCGTCGACGCGGCCGCACAGCGCGGCAACGACACAGCGCCGGAATTCGGCAACATTGGGCACGCCGGTGCGCTGGGTAGCGTACTGCACGTGCACTACGATCGAACTCCCCTGCTGCTTGCCGCCCACTCAATCGCCCCCGCGATCCTGGTCGTAGCGATCGTACGCCGATACGATGCGCTGTACCAACGGATGGCGCACCACGTCCCGGGCATTGAAGAAATTGAACGAAATACCTTCCACGTCCTTCAGTACGTCGATGACGTGGCGCAACCCGGATTGCCGGTTGCTCGGCAAATCGATCTGCGTCACGTCGCCGGTAATCACAGCGGTGGAGCCGAATCCGATCCGCGTCAGGAACATTTTCATCTGCTCGACGGTCGTATTCTGGCCCTCGTCGAGAATGATGAAAGCATCGTTCAGAGTGCGCCCGCGCATGAATGCCAGAGGCGCGACTTCGATGATATTGCGTTCGATCAATTTCGCGACCCGCTCGAATCCCATCATTTCGTACAGTGCGTCGTACAGCGGCCGCAAGTATGGGTCGATCTTCTGCGCCATGTCACCGGGCAAAAAACCGAGCCGTTCACCGGCTTCGACAGCAGGCCGCACCAGCAACAAGCGTTGGACACGTTCTTCCTCCAGCGCCTGCACGGCACAGGCGACCGCAAGATAAGTCTTGCCGGTACCGGCGGGCCCGACGCCGAAATTGATGTCGTGGGTGAGCATATTGTTCAGATAACGCTTCTGGTTCGGCCCGCGGCCACGGATCGAAGCCTTGCGCGTTTGAATCGTGACTTCCTGCTCGTCCTCAGTGCCAAGCAGCAGACTTTCGACGCCCGCCTCCTGGAGATGAAGGTGTACACGCTGCGGTGACAGTTGCTCGGAATCGGCTGCCTGGTAAAGCTTCTTCAAAACCTCGCCGGCGGCGCGGGCGGCATCGCTGTCGCCGATCACCTGGAAATGGTTGGCGCGGTTGTTGATCTCCACCCCGAGCCGGCGCTCCAGTTGGCGCAAATGCTCGTCGTAGAGGCCACACAGATTCGCCAGCCGGGCATTGTCAGCGGGCTCGAGGGTCAGATCCAGGGTCTGGGGATGGTCGCTCAAGATGGCGGTGGATCGCAGAAATGTGAAGACAAGTCTTTGATTGTCAATTCGTTACGACGCGGCAGCGGGATCCATAAGCCGAGTATGGGTGCCTGAAGGCGCGCTTTCAAGCGCCAGCCACCGATACCGCGGCACGTACCGCTTCGCCGCGCAAGGAATTGGGCAGCGCTTCGGTGATGCGCACGTCGACAAATGTCCCCAACATGGAAGCGTCGCCGGCAAAATTGACCACCCGATTGTTGATAGTCCTTCCCGACATGCGGGCAGGGTCCTTGCGCGAAGGGCGATCCACCAGCACCGATTGTACCGACCCTACCATGGATCGGCTGATCCCAGCCGCCATGGCGCCGATCCGGGATTGCAGCCTGGCAAGACGCTCCTTTTTGAGCTCCAGCGGCACGTCGTCGGGCAGCGCTGCGGCTGGAGTCCCAGGTCGCGCGCTGAACACGAAACTGAAGGAGTGATCGAAGCCTACTTCCTCGATCAACGCCATGGTCGCTTCGAAATCCTGCTCCGTCTCCCCTGGAAATCCGACGATAAAGTCGGATGACAGGCTCAAGTCCGGACGCAACGCCCGCAGCCGACGGATTTTGTTTTGGTACTCCTCCGTGGTATGGCCGCGTTTCATGAGCGCGAGAATCCGATCGGAACCACTCTGCACCGGTAAATGCAGATGACTTACCAACTCCGGCACTTCGGCGTACACCTCGATCAGACTGTCGCTGAATTCCACCGGGTGGGAGGTGGTGTAACGAATGCGATCGATGCCGTCGATCGCAGCGACATAGGTGATCAACAGTGCGAAGTCGGCGATCTCACCATCGTCCATGGGACCACGATAAGCGTTGACGTTCTGCCCGAGCAGCGTCACTTCGCGAACCCCCTGGGCGGCCAGCTGCGAAACCTCGACCAACACGTCGTCGAACGGCCTGCTGACTTCCTCGCCGCGGGTATAGGGCACGACACAGAACGAACAATATTTGCTGCAGCCCTCCATGACCGACACGAATGCGGTAGGGCCATCCGCCCGGGGCTGCGGCAGACAATCGAATTTTTCGATTTCCGGGAAGCTGATGTCGATGACCGAGTGTTTGCGAGACCGCGCCTCATCCAGCATTTGCGGCAGGCGGTGCAAGGTCTGCGGACCGAACACCAAGTCAACGTAGGGCGCACGCTGACGCAAGGCTTCGCCCTCTTGACTGGCTACGCAACCTCCCACGCCGATCACCAGATGCGGGTGCTGCTCTTTGAGTTCGCGCCACATGCCCAATTGCGAGAACACCTTTTCCTGGGCCTTCTCGCGAATGGAGCAGGTGTTGAGCAGCAGGACGTCGGCCTGCTCGGCACTTGACGCCAGTTCAAGACCGTGGGAGGCCCGCAGCACGTCGGCCATTTTCGCCGAATCGTACTCGTTCATCTGACAACCGTGAGTCTTGATGTAAAGCTTGCCCGGCATGGCTGCGTAATCTGCGATAGGGACCGCGCAACATACTACAAAGATTGAAGAATTGCCAGAATTGCGGAGGCCGGAACAGGGCTCGCCGTGACCTGATCAGGCCGCGGGCAGCACGCCGCGCTCGCGCAGTACGTCCAGCACCTGATCGACGCACTGCTCAACGGTCTGCTGATCGGTGTCGAGCGCCAGCTCCGGATTCAGGGGTTCTTCATAGGGCGATGAAATTCCGGTGAATTCCTTGATTTCCCCAGCTCGGGCACGCTTGTACAGCCCTTTCACGTCGCGATCTTCACATACGGTCAGTGAACAGCGGCAATAGATCTCGAGGAAATCCCCGTGCGGCAACAGGTTGCGGACCCGCTCGCGGTCCTTGACGAACGGCGAGATGAAGGCCGTCAATGCGATCACGCCGGCCTCGGTGAACAATTTCACCATTTCGCCGATTCGGCGCAGGTTCTCGGACCGGTCCTCGTCCGAAAAACCCAGGTCCGAACACAGTCCGTGACGCACATTGTCACCGTCGAACACGAACGTTCGGCAACCCAGGCCGTGCAGTCGTTCCTCTACCGCGTGGGCGATAGTGGATTTCCCCGCTCCGGAAAGTCCGGTGAACCAGAGCGCCACTGACTTGTGGCCGTTGAGTGACTCCCGTCGGTCGCGGGTCACGGTCGCATTGTGCCAAACCACATTGGTACTTTTTTCCACTGCCGGACTCCTAACGTCAATCGCTGCGACAGATCCCGCCCGCCATAGAGGCTATGCACTGCGCCAGGCGCGATCCAACGTTTCGCGCCAATCGGAGAGCGCAATTCCAAAACGTGATCTCAATAGCTCGCCATCCAATACCGAATTGGCCGGCCGGCGCGCCGGCGTCGGGTATTGCTCGGACGGTATCGCGATGAGCCGCGCCAAACCTGGCTCCGACCTTACCATATGATCGCGAATTGCCGACGCAAAACCGAACCACGAAGTCCGGCCAGCGCAACTCAGATTGCACAAGCCTCGCTGGCGCTTAAGGTACTCGACCGGATCCGCGCCGCCCTGGCCCACAATTTCGACAGTAGCGGCGGCGATGTCTTCCGACCAAGTGGGCGCACCCACCTGGTCGTCGACCACTTTAAGTTCCCCCCGTTCGCGCAGCAAGCGGCGCATGGTCAACAGGAAGTTCGCTCCATGAAGCGAGTACACCCAACTGGTTCGAAAAATCAGATACGCTCCGCCTTGTGCCTGGATGGCTTCGTCGCCGGCGAGCTTGCTGCGGCCGTAAACACTAAGCGGCGATGGCGGATCGCTTTCCGTATAGGGGCTCGATTTGGTGCCGTCGAATACATAATCCGTCGAATAGTGGATCAAAGCGGCATCCAGTGCGCATGCCTCCCGTGCCAGCAGTTCCGGAGCACGCGCGTTCACTGCCATGGCGCGCTCCGCGTCCTGTTCGGCGCGATCAACGGCGGTATAGGCCGCGGCATTCACGATCAGCTGCGGGCGCAAGCGCC
Source organism: uncultured Gammaproteobacteria bacterium (assembly GCA_963762165.1). Taxonomy (GTDB): domain Bacteria; phylum Pseudomonadota; class Gammaproteobacteria; order JASBUN01; family JASBUN01; genus CAVXJN01. Next base: position 1,267,571 of record CAVXJN010000003.1, on the reverse strand, counting down.
GCACCATAGCGCTGAGCCCGGCGGCATCCTCCAGGTTCAACTCTTTGGACGACGGCGCGTGGAGTTCACATTTACCTGACCATAAGCGGCCGAGGGCGCTGCCGACCTGGCCCCCGGCGCCGAGCAACAAAATCCGCGTCACGGGAACAACTCCGCCTCCCGCAACGATGCACCTCGACGGTCCTTGTCCGATACCTGCGGGGTATCCGCAATCGGCCATGAGATCGCCAACTCCGGGTCGTCCCAGCGTATGCAGCGTTCGTGCTCCGGGGCATAGTAGTCCGAAGTCTTGTACAGCACTTCAGCAACTTCCGAGAGCACGTAAAAGCCGTGGGCGAATCCCTCCGGCACCCACAACTGTTCGTGGGTATCCGCCGACAAGCGAACACCGACCCAACGACCGAAGGTGGCCGAGCTACGGCGGATATCGACCGCCACATCGAAGATTTCTCCAGCCAAGACCCGTACCAATTTGGCTTGGGGCTGCTGGATTTGATAATGCAAACCCCGTAGCACACCGCGCTGGGAACGGGACTGATTGTCCTGCACGAAATCGAGTTCGCGATCGAGAAGTTCGCGGGCGCGCGCGCGATTGTAGGCTTCGAAGAAATAGCCTCGCTGGTCGCCAAATACGCGCGGTTCGAGCACCAGCACTTCCGACAGCGCAGTGGCACGCGCGTGCATCAGAATTCCTCCTCCAGAATGCGTAACAGATACTCTCCGTAACCATTTTTTCGAAGTGGCTCGGCGAGCTTACGCACCTGTTCGGCATCGATATGACCCATACGCAATGCCACCTCCTCCAGGCACGCAATCTTGAATCCCTGGCGGCGCTCAATGGTTTCGATGAATGCAGATGCCTCGAGCAGGGATTCGTGGGTTCCCGTATCCAACCAGGCCATGCCCCGTCCCATCAGCTCGACGGACAATGCGCCTTGCGAGAGATAGCGTCGATTGATGTCCGTGATTTCCAGTTCCCCTCGCGCGGACGGCTGTAGTTCGGACGCGTACTCGATCACCTTATTGTCATAGAAATAGAGCCCGGTTACGGCGTAGCGCGATTTCGGCCGCTGCGGCTTTTCCTCGATGCTACGCACCGTGCCTTCGGCATCGAATTCAACGACGCCATACCGCTGCGGATCGCTCACCTGATATGCGAAGACGGTCGCGCCGTCATCGACATGGTGCGCTCTCGACATCAATCGGGCGAGGTCATGCCCGTAGAATATATTGTCGCCCAATATCAGGGCGCATGACTCGTCTCCGATGAACTCCCGTCCGATCAAAAACGCCTGCGCCAGACCTTCCGGGCGCGCCTGTACTGCATATTGGATCGAAATACCGAGCTTGCTGCCATCACCCAACAGTTGCTCGAACCGTGGCGTATCCTGTGGGGTGGAGATCAACAGGATTTCCTTGATTCCCGCCAGCAACAGCGTGCTCAGCGGATAATAGATCATCGGCTTGTCGTAGATCGGGAGCAGTTGCTTGCTGACGACCTGGGTTACCGGATACAAACGTGTTCCCGAACCACCGGCCAGTACGATTCCCTTTCTGTGCACAGCGCTTTCCGTGTTCATATCCAAATCCGCCGGTTTCGTTGTCGTTATTTCGCAGCCAGTCCCAGGCGCTGACCTCGGTACGCGCCGTCGAGAATCGGCTGCCACCAATCGCTGCGCTGCAGATACCAGTCAACGGTTTTGCGCAAGCCGGATTCGAAATCTTCGCGCGGCTTCCAACCAAGCTCGTCGCGCAGTTTCCGCGCATCTATAGCATAACGAAGATCGTGGCCCGGGCGGTCTGCCACGAAGCTGATCAGCGACGCGTGGGGCCGGTGTCGGGATGTCGGCAGCAACTCATCCAAACAAGTGCAGATGGCTTCAACCACTTGGCGATTCGTACGTTCCGCGCCGCCGCCGATATTATAGACTTCGCCTAATCGACCGTTGCGCAACACAGTCCACAACGCGCGGACGTGGTCCTCGACGTACAACCAGTCGCGAATGTTCGCGCCGTTGCCGTAGATCGGCAACGGCTTCCCCGCGCTGCCATTGATGATCATCAACGGAATCAATTTTTCCGGGAACTGATACGGACCATAGTTGTTCGAACAGTTGGTGGTCACCACCGGCATGCCATAGGTGTGAAACCAAGCTCGGGCAAAATGGTCGGACGCCGCTTTGCTGGCGGAATAGGGTGAATTGGGCCGGTATTGGGTGGATTCGGTGAATTCTCCGTGCTCGCCCAGCGAGCCATAGACTTCGTCGGTTGAGACGTGATGAAACCGGAATGAATCGCGACGCCCCGCCTCGAGACTCTGCCAATAGTCGCGCGCCGCCTCCAATAGTGTAAAGGTACCGACAACGTTGGTTTCGAGGAACGGCGCCGCGCTATCGATAGACCGATCGACGTGGCTTTCCGCTGCCAGATGCACGACCGCGTCCGGTCGACGTTCAGCGAAAATCCGCGCCATTGCCGACCGGTCGCAGATGTCGGCTTGCTCAAACGAATAGCGGCTACTGTCCGCGACTTCCGCTAGAGAAGCGAGGTTGCCCGCGTAGGTGAGTTTATCCACGTTGACGACTTCACAATCGGTGTCGTGAATGAGAAACCGTATCAAGGCGGAGCCGATGAAACCCGCCCCACCCGTGACCAAAATGCGCTCGGCTTGATTCATAGGGGTCTCTTCATGTGGATGCAGAAGCGGCTGGCGCGCTAGTCCTGGCGCCGTTCCCAACCCCACGCGTGTTTGACGATGGTGGCGAGATCGCCGTACACAGGCTGCCAATCCAGCGTTTCCCGCGCGCGCGCGGCGTCTGCGACCAGCGAGGCCGGGTCACCCGCACGCCTGGGCCCGTCGATCACCGGAATGTCTCGTCCCGTAATTTCGCGTGCAGTGTCGATAACTTGCTGTACCGAGAAACCGCGACCGTTTCCCAGGTTGAACACTTCACTGGCGCCGCCCGCCTCCAGACGATCGAGCGCCCGCAGGTGCGCCTGACATAAATCGGTGACGTGAATGTAGTCACGCACGCCTGTTCCGTCCGGCGTGTCGAAATCGCGTCCGAATACGGTAACGTTAGCCCGCTTGCCCGACGCCGCCTTCAACACCACCGGGATCAGATTGGTAATGCCTTCGAAGCGTGGTCCAAGCTGGCCATCCGGGTCCGCGCCAGCCGCGTTGAAATATCGTAAACACACGGAACGCATTCCATAGGCGTGATCGAAGTCGGCCAGGATCTGTTCCACCATCCACTTGCTCAGGCCGTACGGATTGATCGGCGCCTTGGGATGATCCTCGTCCACCGGCACATACTGCGGTTCGCCGAAAATCGCGGCGGTAGACGAAAAAATGAAACGATTTACGCCATGCCGAACCATGGCATTGAGCAGGTTCAATGTATTGGCGACATTGTTCAGATAATACTTGCCGGGATCCTGCACGGACTCGCCGACCTGAATGTACGCCGCGAAATGCATGACAGCGTCGAACCGATGCTCGGGTAATAACCGGTCGAGCAGCGCCCGATCGCCGATATCCCCTTCCACGAACTCGCCGCCCAATACGGCGTCCCGGAAGCCAGTGGACAAATTATCCAGCGTTACCACCGCATGGCCATGCTCAAGTAGCATTTTCACCATGTGCGAGCCGATATAGCCGGCACCACCAACAACCAGGACTTTGCTCACGCCATCTCCATCAGGGGTCTAACTTTCGGATTTGCGAGCGACTCAGATCCGCCCGTAGTTGTCTTCCATGCGCACGATGTCGTCTTCGCCGAGATAATCGCCGCTCTGCACTTCGATCATGATCAACTCGATTACTCCAGGGTTGGTCAGCCGGTGCTGATTCCCAGCGGGAACGTAAGTTGATTCGTTGCTTCGCACCAGATACTCGCGGTCACCATTAATGACTTTTGCAGTGCCGGAAACCACGATCCAATGTTCGCTGCGATGATGATGCATCTGCAGGGAAAGTTCGGCGCCGGGTTTGACTACGATGCGCTTCATCTTGAAACGGTCACCTTCCTCGAGCACGGTGTACGTTCCCCAGGGACGGTGCACGGTGCGATGCAGTCGATAAGCTTCATGACCGTCCGCTTTCAGGCGCTCGACAATCCGCTTCACATCCTGGCAATGGTCTTTGTCGGCAACCAACAGCGCGTCCGGCGTGTCGATCACGACCAGATTTTCCACTCCCAAGGTCGCGACCAGCCGCTCCTCGCTGTGTACATAGCAATTGCGGCTGTCGAGGCACAAAGTCTCGCCTACCGTGCGGTTACCGTGCACATCCAGTTCCGCCAGATTACCGACTGCCGCCCAGGAGCCCACGTCGCTCCAGTCGAACTCGCATGCGACCACCGCGACTCGGTCGGCCTTTTCCATTACCGCGTAATCAATTGATACGGAAGGAGCCGCAGCGAACGTCTCGGGGTCGAGCACCAATGGTTCCAAATCGCTTTGCGACGCCTGCCAACAGGCCTGCGCAGCGGCGAATACATCGGGCGCGAACCGCTCCAGCGCCTCAAGCATTGTCGACGGAGCAAAGCAGAACATGCCGGCGTTCCAAAGGAACCGACCGGCATCCAAGTAAGCTTGCGCGGTCTCCAAGTCCGGTTTTTCCACGAATCGATTGACTGTGAAGGCGTGAGGTTCGTCCTGATCCGCAATCGCAGCCCCCTGTTCGATATAACCGTAACCGGTTTCCGGAGCGGTCGGCCGAATCCCGAATGTCACCAAATAACCTTCGCGCGCCAGTGCCTCTGCACGTTTCACGGCGGTCGCAAACACCGGCAGATCTTCGATCACATGGTCCGCGGGCATGACCAGCATCACAGCTTGATCGCCGAACCGATCGCGCACCCGCATTGCCGCCATGGCAATCGCCGGCGCCGTATTACGCCCGACCGGCTCGAGGGCGAAGTCCAGGTGTGTGCGCTGCGATTTGCCCACCTGCTCATATTCATCGCGGGTCTGGAAGTAATATTCCTTATTGGTAACGGTAAGCAGCTGCTCGACATCGTCCAGCGCCAGGGCGCGCGTAAGGGTCTTCTGCAGCAGGCTTTGGCCGTCGGGCAGACGCATGAACGGCTTGGGATGCGCTTCGCGGGAAACCGGCCAGAGCCTGGTTCCGGCACCGCCGGACAAAATAACGGGAATCAGCATTTGAATTTCGCCTCTTGGTGCCCGATCAGGGCTCCACTACAGCACTGTCGTCGGCAACCGCCGCGTGTCGGACAGCGGACTTTCGAAGCCTGCGGTCAGGCGCTCTTAGAACGGGATGTCGTCGTCGAACTCTTCCGGGGCTGACGCTGGCGCCGATGCAGGCTGACGACTCGCGGCCGGTTCCTGGTTGTAATCATAATTGCCCCCGCCACTACCGCCGCCGCCGCCGCCGCCGCCGCCTCCACGGCCGCCGAGCATCTGCATTTCGCTGGCAACGATTTCCGTGCTGTAGCGGTCATTGCCGCTTTTGTCCTGCCACTTGCGCGTACGCAAACTGCCTTCGACGTATACCTGTGAGCCCTTTTTCAGATACTCGCCGACGATCTCCGCCAGCCGATTGAAGAACACCACATTGTGCCATTCCGTCCGTTCCTGTTGTTCGCCGCTCTGTTTGTCTTTCCACTGTTCGCTGGTGGCCAGCGCGACGTTGGCCACAGCGGAGCCGCTGGGCATATAGCGCACTTCCGGGTCGCGCCCCAGATTCCCGATCAAGATGACTTTGTTTACGCCCCGTGCCATGGTCGTCTCCGTCGTAGGTTCATTCATTGTGTCGTGCGCGTCCATCCGTTGGACAGCACGGTCTACTATAATTAGAAAATCCCCTTAGCGATAGAACTCAGGCGCAAGCCTTTGATTTCTCTCGCGGGAAGCGCCTCAAACCGCCGACGCCGGGGCGCCCTCGAGATCGCGGGAAAAACCGGCCAGGGCATCGTGATCCAGCGCTTTGTGATCCACTTTGAGATACGCCACGCCGTCCTGGGGAATCACCACGGCCTCGGCCACACCCCGGACCTGGGACAATTGCGCCGCCAACTTGCGCGCCGAAAGTTCGTCGACGGTCCCGACATTGAGCAGGTAGCTGGCAAGATAGCGTGGCTCGCGCATGGAACTGGCGACGATCAGCCACAGTATTGCCATAGCGCCACCCAGTACGAAAACGCCGGTGAAGCCGGCAAAACCCAGCAACGAACCGCCAGCCGCGCCGCCCACGAACGCTCCGAGAAATTGACTGCTGGAGTAAATGCCCATTGCGGTGCCCTTGCTTTCGGCGGGCGCCATCTTCGAAATCAACGACGGCAGGCTGGCCTCGAGCAAATTGAATGCGGTGAAAAACAGGAACAGCATCAGGGTCACGACCCAGAGTTGTCGGTGCCACTCCGCAAGGCCCAATTGTGCCAAGGCCAAAACCGCAATGGCGCCCAGGAATACGCGCTTCATCATCCGACGCCGTTCCGCCAGGATGATGAACGGCACCATGGCGGCGACCGACAGCAGCAGCACCGGCAGATAGATCCACCAATGATGGTTCGACGGCAGCCCCGCTTCCCGCACCAAAGCCAGGGGCATGGCGACGAAGGTCGCCGTCAACACCAGATGCAGCATGAATATCCCCAGATCGAGGCGCAGTAACTGACCGTCCCGCAACACGCTGGCAAATTGCGCCGGTACCGCTTGCGCATCGCGATGCACGCGGCTTTCGTGGGGCGTTGGCACCACGTACCAAAGCACCAGCATGCCGGCCACCGCCAGCAACGCAGTGACCCAGAATATGCCGTGCAGGCCGATCCAACTGTTCAGCACCGGTCCCAATACCATGGCCACGGCGAATGAGCTGCCGATGCTCATGCCGATGATCGCCATGGCCTTGGTGCGATGCTCTTCCCGCGTCAGATCCGCAGCGAGCGCCATCACGGCGGCGGCGATCGCACCCGAGCCCTGTAGCGCACGCCCGGCAATGATGCCCCAGATCGAATCCGACATGGCTGCCACTGCGCTACCCGCGGCAAACAACAGCAACCCGGCGAGGATCACACGCTTGCGGCCGAAGCGGTCGGACAACATCCCGAAAGGAATCTGCAGGATGCCCTGGGTCAAGCCATAGGCGCCCAACGCGACACCGGCGAGCGCGGGCGTCGCGCCGTGCAAATGGTCCACATACAGCGAAAAGACCGGCAGGATCATGAACAACCCCAGCATTCGCAGGGCGAAAATGCCGGATAGCGAGATGGCGGCTTTACGTTCTGATGCGGTCATCGGGGTGTAGTTGCCGCCAGCTGGTTTGTTCAAGCCCTTCTCCCTTGCCTTTGCGCGTGGTTACCCGGAACGCGTATATTAACAGGTTGCCCTGGCAGCTAAAAACCGAGCATGGATACGATCCATATCCGCGGCGCGAGAACCCACAATTTGCAGAATGTCGATCTCGACTTGCCGCGGGACAAGCTGATCGTGATCACCGGCTTGTCAGGCTCGGGCAAGTCCTCGCTGGCGTTCGACACCATCTACGCCGAGGGTCAGCGGCGCTACGTCGAATCGTTGTCGGCCTATGCGCGGCAATTTCTGTCGATCATGGAAAAACCGGACGTCGACCATATCGACGGCCTGTCGCCGGCAATCTCCATCGAGCAGAAATCCACCTCCCACAACCCCCGCTCGACCGTAGGCACGATCACCGAAATCTACGATTATCTGCGCCTGCTGTACGCCCGGGCCGGCACGCCGCGCTGCCCGGAACATGGCATCGACCTCGATGCGCAGACGGTCAGTCAGATGGTCGACCAGGTACTGGCCATGCCGGAAGGCACGCGCTTGATGCTGCTCGCGCCCCTGGTTCATGACCGCAAGGGCGAACACGTGCATATCGTCGAGGAACTGCGCGCCCAGGGTTTCATCCGCGCCCGTATCGACGGCGCACTGGTCGATCTGGATCAGGCACCGGCGTTGAAGTTGCACGAAAAACACACCATCGAGGCGGTGGTCGACCGTTTCCGCGTACGCGCCGATCTGGCGGTACGGCTGGCGGAATCGTTCGAAACGGCGCTGCGCCTTTCCGATGGCGTGGCTGTGATTGCGCCGATGGACACCGACAGCACGCTGCCCGAATTGTCGTTCTCATCCACTTTCGCCTGCCCGGTTTGCGGCTATTCGCTGACGGAACTCGCACCGCGGCTGTTTTCATTCAACAACCCGGTGGGCGCTTGCCCGAGCTGCGATGGGCTCGGGGTGCGCCAGTTTTTCGATTCCAAACGCGTCGTGATTCACCCGCAACTGAGTCTTGCCGGTGGCGCCATCCGCGGCTGGGACAGGCGCACCACGTACTATTTTCAGATGATCAGCTCGCTGGCGGACCACTATGGGTTCGATGTCGAAACGCCGTTCGAAGAACTGTCCCAACGAAACCGGGACGTCCTGCTGTATGGCAGCGGCGACGAAACCGTCGAGTTCAACTACTGGAACGAACGCGGCGGCATTACCACGCGCAAGCACCCCTTCGAGGGCATCCTGCCCAATATGGAGCGCAGGTACCGGGAAACCGAATCCAACGTCGTGCGCGAAGAACTGGCCAAGTATCTGTCGACGCAGAGCTGCCCCGACTGCGGCGGCACGCGGTTGAATCCGGCGGCCCGCAACGTGTTCGTCGGAGATGTCGCGCTGCCCTCCGTCACGGCCTTACCGGTCGGGAAAGCTCAACAGTTCTTCGCGTCGCTGCAGCTGGAAGGTCAGCGCGGCGAAATTGCCGCGAAGGTAGTCAAGGAAATTGGCCAACGGCTCGATTTTCTGGTCAACGTCGGTTTGGACTATCTCGCCCTTGATCGCAGTGCAGATTCGTTATCCGGCGGTGAGGCGCAGCGCATTCGCCTGGCGAGCCAGATCGGCGCAGGGCTGGTCGGGGTGATGTATATCCTCGACGAGCCGTCCATTGGCCTTCATCAGCGCGATAACGAGAGGCTGCTCAGCACCCTCACCTACTTACGCGATTTGGGGAACACCGTCATCGTCGTGGAACACGATGAGGATGCGATACGCAGCGCCGACCACGTGGTCGACATGGGTCCGGGCGCAGGCATCCATGGTGGTCGCGTGGTGTCTCAGGGAACCGCCGCAGAAGTCACTGCGGATCCAAAGTCGCTGACCGGCCAGTATCTGTCCGGCCGCAGGCGGATCGCGGTGCCGACCAACCGAGTACCGGTGCAGCCGGGGCAGATGCTGAGCCTCGCCGGTGCCTCCGGAAACAATCTCAAGCGCGTGAACCTGGAAATTCCACTGGGCCTCATGACCTGCGTCACGGGCGTCTCCGGTTCCGGCAAATCCACACTGATCAATGACACGCTCTACCGGGTGGTTGCGCGGGAAATCAATGGCGCCAGTGAAGCGCCTGCCAATTATGCGGAGGTGACCGGCCTGGAGTTGCTCGACAAGGTCGTCGACATCGACCAGAGCCCGATCGGCCGCACGCCGCGATCCAACCCGGCGACCTACACCGGTCTGTTCACGCCCATGCGCGAACTATTCGCAGGTACACAGGAAGCACGTTCCCGCGGATACAAGCCAGGGCGGTTCTCGTTCAATGTAAAAGGCGGCCGTTGCGAGGCCTGCCAGGGCGATGGCGTCTTGAAAGTGGAAATGCACTTTCTCCCGGACATCTATGTCGCCTGCGATGTCTGCAAGGGCAAGCGCTACAACCGAGAGACGTTGGAAATCCGCTACAAGGGACTCAACATCCACGAAGTACTGGAACTCACGGTGGAAGACGCGCTGGATTTCTTCAGCGCGGTACCCGCCATTAACCGAAAGCTGCAAACGTTACTGGACGTCGGCCTCTCCTATATCAAACTCGGCCAGAACGCGACCACGCTTTCCGGCGGCGAAGCGCAACGCATCAAACTTGCCCGCGAACTTTCCAAGCGCGATACCGGTCACACGCTCTACATTCTTGACGAGCCCACCACGGGCCTGCATTTTCACGATATAGAACAGCTCCTCGGCGTCCTACACCGGTTGCGCGATCACGGCAATACGATCGTCGTCATCGAGCACAATCTGGATGTGATCAAAACCGCCGACTGGATCGTCGACCTGGGGCCGGAAGGCGGCGAACGTGGCGGCACGATCCTGGCGACCGGCACCCCGGAAGTCGTGGCCGACAACCCGGACTCTCACACTGCGCGCTATCTGAAAGCCGCCCTGCGCGCCGGTCAGCATAGTCCTTTGAGCAACTGACCAGCCTCAGTCACGCACGACAACGGTGTCGCCGCAGGATAGCTGAAACGTATCCGCAGCCCGCCCCTGATTGATCGCAATTTCGGCCAAGCCGTTGGCATTCTCGTACCAAAAGCCTTCCCCGACCGGAACGTCGGAGAATGTATTGGCACGGGCGAGCCGTTTCCCGTTCACCTCCAATGTGGAACCAGTCGTAATGGTGACGGCGCGCAGCCCGGTCATGGCGTTGCCGTAGCGGTCGACATAGACGATACGATCGAGATCATGGGGCCAATCGGCAGGCACTCGGGACGACACCTGCTGCTCCTCCACCGGCGGCAGCTCGCCCAAGGCAAGACCGGCCGCCACCGGGGCGAATAGATCGCGGCCGTGGAAGCTGGCGGAAAGTCGGGTCGGACGCCAAACGATATCCCACCAGCGGACATTGCTTGTCCGGCACACCAAAGTATTGAACAAGCCATTGTCTGGGCCGACGAACCAGCGCCCGGCAGCCTTCACCAAGGCCGCACGCCGGCCTCCACCAACTCCGGGATCCACCACGCACAGGAACACCGAGCCGGGCGGAAATTCAGCTACGTAGGCAGCGAGCAAATAGCCCGCCGCGGGGGCATCGAAAGCCGGCGCGTCGGCAAACAGGTCCACCACGGGCACGTTCGGCGCCTTGCGGTACAGCACCGCCTTCATCTGCCCGACGTAGGGCCCCTCCAAACCGAAGTCTGTGAACAAAACGATCATGGCTTCTCAGTCTAGCCGAGACCAAACGTTCCGTAACCGTCGCCTGAAAACGCAAAGAGCCGGGACAGGCCCGGCTCATGCGCGGTAAGTCAGTCGCGGATCAGCTGAACTTGAACTGCCCCACCAACGACTGAAGTTCGGCTGCCAAACGCGCCAATTGATTGCTGGCGTCCGCGGTCTGGCCGGCGGACTCGGTAACACCGTCGGCAACATGGTTGATGTTCACAACATTCTTGTTGATTTCCTCGGACACCGCGCTTTGTTCCTCTGCAGCGCTGGCGATCTGTGCATTCATGTCGCTGATCGTGGCAACCGACTGCGTAATCTTGGTCAGCGACGCGCCTGCCTCCTGCGCCCGCGCCACGCTATCATGGGCGCGGCCCTGGCCCTGCTGCATCACTGCGGCGGCGTCCCGCGCACCGGCCTGAAGGCGTTCGATCACCTGCTGAATTTCGCCGGTCGATTGCTGGGTACGCGAAGCCAACGTGCGAACCTCGTCCGCGACCACCGCAAATCCGCGTCCCTGCTCACCGGCACGGGCCGCTTCGATGGCGGCGTTCAGCGCCAAGAGATTGGTCTGCTCTGCGACGCCGCGGATGACGTCCAGCACGGCACTGATACTTTCGCTGTCCGCCTCCAGACGTTGTATGACCGCCGCGGCCCGCTCCACCTCTCCGGCCACGCTCTCGATTGCCTTGACGGCCTCGCGCACCACCTGCTGGCCCTGAACCGCCTCCTGGTCGGCTGCTTCCGCAGAGCGGGCAGCCTGAGATGCATTGCGGGCAACTTCCTGTACCGTCGAGGTCATTTCGTTCATCGCCGTGGCAACCTGATCGATCTCACTTCGCTGCCGGGCAATGCCGCGATTGGATTCTTCGGTGACTGCCGACATTTCCTCGGCTGCCGCCGCTACCTGAGCCGTCGATCCGGCAACGTCGGCCACCAACGCCCGGACCTTGTCGGCGAAGCGGTTGAAGGCACCCGCCAGTTCGGCGACTTCGTTGCGTCCCTTTTCCTCCAGTCGACGGGTCAGATCTCCTTCGCCCGCTGCGATGTCGCGCATCGCATCGACTGCGGCCCGGATCGGCTGCACGATACCCCGTGCGACCAACGCCGCGAGCAACAAACCTACCAGCAGGGCGATACCGCCAACCAACACCGCCGTATTGCGCGCTCCGCTCAAGGCATCAGCGTAATACGAACGATCCATGGAGATCTCCAAAACACCGATCGGGTGGCCGGAATAATCGCGCACCGCGTCCGCCAAAACCGAAACCGGCATATCGCCGACCTGGGTCTGCCCGAGCGCTTCTTCGCCTGCCAATGCGTGCTCCATCTTGGACGACAGCAACGGTGATGCGTCTTTACGGGTCGATGCAAACGATTCGTAGCCACCGTCGTCGGTCTTCAAAAATAGCGATACGTCGACGCCATAATGCGATTTGAAGGCGTCGAAGAATGCCTGACCGAACGACGTTCCGAATTCCACCGTGCCGACGTATTTACCGTCGTGCACTATTGGCACGATTCCGCGTACGCCCAGACCGGCCACACCCTTTTCGATGCCGCGTACAACGGTGTTGCTGGCATTGGCCGCCACCACCGTCTTGCGAAAACTGGACAGGTCATCGCCGAACTTGCCCGGCTTATGTACCCGCAAGAACGAGATTGCCGGTGCCTTATGAAACTGGAATTGGCGGACGCCGTATTGCTCTCGCAAGCGATCGAATCCGGCCACGAACAACGCCTTCAATCGTTCGCGATCATCATTGGCCATTGCCGCCTGTACATCCGGCATCCCGGCTACAAGAGCGGCGAGTGATTCCGCAGTTCGGCCTTCGGAATCGATTGCCGCGCTGATGTTGTCGAACAGCCCACGCAGTTCGCGGCGCTCTGCTTGCGCGATCACGGTGTCGAAGCGGGCAAGGAACACCGGCACCAAGGCCGACACTGTGAGCACCAGCAGCAGCGCGAAACTCAGCGCGATGCGGCGGCCGATCTTGATATTGGACAACATGACGACTCCGGGGCAAATAGACTTCACATCTGAAAGATGGCGACCAAAACAAGGGGGATGCATGACCATTCATGCAGCGTCTTCCCCACCGCCGATCCTTATTCGGCCGGTTGCGGCTTTGCTTGAGAGGGATTCAGCGGAACCATCACACCCATAAAAAAAGCCGGGCTAAGCCCGGCTCTTATCGGCGTACAACCAATGTTCGTCAATCGTCGGCACCTGCCTCGGTCTCATCCGGCAGCGGCCGATCCACCAACTCCACGAACGCCATTTGCGCCGCGTCGCCCGGACGGTATCCACATTTCAGGATGCGCAGGTAGCCGCCCGGACGTTCCCTGTATCGTGGACCGAGTTCATTGAACAGCTTAGTGACCACATCGCGATCACGTAGTCGTGCGAACGCCACACGACGCTTGTGTACCGAGTCGGACTTCGCCATTGTGATCAGCGGTTCGGCAACCCTGCGCAATTCCTTGGCTTTCGGCAAAGTGGTTTTGATGACTTCATGACGCAGCAGGGACGCCGCCATGTTCTTATACATAGCCTGACGATGGCTGCTGTTGCGGTTGAGCTGACGTCCGCTCTGACGATGGCGCATGGCTGCGATTCCTTAAAAATCCGACCTAAGTTTCGATTACGCAAGCGCCCAAGAGGCGCTTGCCAGGGATTACGTTCCGACTTTTTCGCGATCGTTCAGTCCGGCAGGCGGCCAGTTTTCCAGGCGCATGCCCAACGACAACCCATGCGAGGCGAGCACGTCTTTGATTTCAGTCAGCGACTTCTTGCCCAAGTTCGGAGTTTTCAGCAATTCGACTTCGGTGCGCTGAATCAAATCGCCGATATAGTAAATGCTTTCCGCTTTGAGACAATTGGCAGAGCGCACGGTAAGCTCGAGATCATCAACCGGACGCATCAGAATCGGGTCAATCTCTGATTCGCGCTCCTGGGGTTTCTCTTCTTCCTTGCCCTGCAACGCGACGAAGACCGACAGCTGATCTTGCAAAATTCCTGCCGCGTAGCGGATCGCGTCTTCCGCATCGATCGTACCGTTGGTCTCAATATCGATGATCAGCTTATCCAAGTCGGTACGTTGCTCGACACGGGCGCGTTCGACCGAATAGGTCACTCTTGAAACCGGGCTATAGGAGGCATCCAGCAACAGATGCCCGATCGGACGATTGTCGCCACCGGCACGCTGCGGAGCCGGTACATAGCCGCGACCGCGTTCGACCTTCAACGTCATCGAAAGCTCGCCATCCTTGGTCAGATTGGCAATCACGTGATCGGGATTCATGAGTTCGACGTCATGATCCAGCGTGATGTCGCGGGCATACACTTCGCCGGGGCCTTTCTTCTTCAGCGATAGCGAAGCCTGGTCGCGCGCATGCAGCTTGATTGCCAAGCCCTTCAGATTGAGGAGCACATCGATGACATCCTCCTGGACGCCTTCGACGGTCGTATACTCGTGCAACACCCCTTCGATCTCCGCCTCTACCACTGCGCAGCCGGGCATCGAAGACAATAGAATGCGACGTAAAGCATTACCCAGGGTATGACCGAAACCGCGTTCCAACGGCTCCAAGGTCACTTTGGCCCGCTTGTCGTTGACGAATTCCACGTCGACGATTCGCGGTTTGAGAAAGTCTGTCAATGAACCCTGCATGGATATTCCTCTTTAGTGCGCTAAGTCCGCCAAAGCGCCCTGGCTTACTTCGAGTACAGCTCGACGACGAGATGCTCGTTGATGTCAGGCGGCAATTCGCTGCGTTCCGGTACAGACTTGAACACGCCTTCCATCTTCTTGGCGTCCACTTCCAACCAATCGGAAATACCGCGCTGCTGCGCGAGTTCGAGCGCCGACTGGATACGAAGTTGCTGGCGAGACTTTTCATTGACTGCAATGACATCACTCGCGCTGACCTGGAACGACGGCACATTGACCTTACGGCCGTTGACCGTCACGCCTTTGTGGCGCACCAGTTGTCGCGCTTCGGAACGTGAAGCCGCGAAACCCATTCGGTACACGACGTTGTCGAGGCGGCACTCGAGCAGTTGCAACAAGTTGTCGCCGGTCGAACCTTTCAGACGAGCGGCTTCCTTGTAATAGTTACGGAACTGCCGCTCCAGAATGCCGTAGATCCGGCGCAATTTCTGCTTCTCGCGCAGCTGCAGTGCGTAATCCGACAAACGCTGGCGCCGTTGACCATGCTGGCCAGGGGGCGTCGGACGATTTTCCACCGCGCACTTCGAAGTGAAGCACTTCTCGCCCTTGAGAAACAGCTTGCCGCCTTCGCGGCGGCACTGGCGGCATTTGGAACCGATATACTTTGCCACTTTAGTCGCCTCCCGGCTTAGACTCGACGTCGCTTCGGCGGACGGCAGCCGTTATGGGGAATCGGCGTTACGTCCGTAATGTTGGTGACTTTGAGACCGCAGTTGTTCAGCGCCCGCACAGCAGACTCACGGCCGGGCCCAGGGCCCTTGACCATCACCTCGACATTCTTCATGCCGTATTCCTGCACCGCCGTTCCCGCGCGATCCGCTGCAACCTGCGCTGCAAATGGCGTGCTCTTGCGCGAGCCGCGGAATCCGGAACCGCCGGAAGTAGCCCAAGCCAGAGCGTTACCTTGGCGATCGGTGATGGTGACAATCGTGTTGTTGAAGGACGCATGGATATGGGCGACCCCATCCACTACGTTCTTCTTTACTTTCTTGCGCGTGCGAGTCGGCGCTTTTGCCATGTCTCGTAATCCTGAATTACTTGATGTAAAAGTTTACTTGCGAATCGGTTTACGCGGTCCCTTGCGAGTTCGTGCGTTGGTGCGCGTACGCTGTCCACGAAGCGGAAGTCCGCGCCGATGACGTAGACCTCGATAACAACCCAGATCCATCAAGCGTTTGATGTTCATGGATACTTCCCGACGCAGATCGCCCTCGATGGCGTATTTACCCACTTCGGTACGCAGCTTATCGAGATCCGCCTCGCTAAGCTCCTTGATCTTGGTAACCGGATCGATGCCGACGGCCGCGCAGATTTTCTGCGCGCGCGTGCGGCCTATACCGTAAATCGCGGTCAGCGAGATCTCGGCATGCTTATGGTCCGGAATGTTGACGCCTGCGATACGGGCCATTCGGTCTTTCTCCTAAATACTCAAAATGCAAAGGCCGGCACGGAAAACGCGCAATTCTAGCCTAATGCACGGCAAAAATAAATCGGTGCCTGGCCTCAGCCCTGGCGCTGTTTGTGGCGGGCGTCACTGCAGATCACCCGCACCACGCCATTGCGGCGAATGATCTTGCAATGACGGCACAGTTTCTTAACCGATGCGCGAACCTTCATCTCTGCTCTCCACGGCTAAAGCCGGATAAATCTAATTAATTAGTTGATTCAACGGTAATTTATTACCGTAACATACCCGTGCCGCCGAACCCTTTCAGGTTGGCTTTTTTCATCAGACCCTCGTACTGGTGGGACATGAGTTGCGCCTGGAGTTGCGCCATGAAATCCATTACCACCACTACGATAATCAGTAGCGACGTACCGCCAAAATAAAACGGTACGTCGAAATACAAAATCAAAAACTCCGGCAACAAACACACCACGGTGATATAAATCGCACCCGCCGTGGTCAGCCGGGTCAACACGCTGTCAATGTACCGGGCGGTCTGCTCGCCCGGACGAATGCCGGGAATGAAGGCACCGGATTTCTTCAGGTTGTCCGCCGTTTCCCGCGCATTGAACACCAGCGCGGTGTAGAAAAAGCAGAAAAACACGATCAACAGCGAGTACAGCAATACATACAGAGGCTGGCCTGGCGACAACATCTGCGACACATCGCCAAGCCACGCCAGGGCGCCACCCTGAGCACTCTGACCGAACCACTGGCCGAGAGTCGCCGGAAACAGAATCAGGCTCGAAGCGAAGATAGGCGGAATCACCCCAGCCATATTCAACTTGAGCGGCAAATGGCTACTTTGTGCCGCATATACGCGCCTGCCCTGTTGACGCTTTGCGTAATTGACCGTGATACGCCGCTGCCCGCGTTCCACGAAAATCACGAAAGCAATCACCGCCACGACCCCGGCGATCAACATCAGCACGGTGAAGACACCCATCTCACCGGTCCGGACCTGTTCAAGCGTAGCCCCGATGGCGTGCGGGAGACCTGCCACGATACCCGCGAAAATAATCAATGAAATACCGTTACCGATACCACGCTCGGTGATTTGTTCGCCAAGCCACATCAGGAACATCGTGCCGGTAACGAGGGTCACGCCCGCTGTGAACAGGAAACCGATTCCCGGGGGGGCGACGCCCTGCCCTTGCAGCGCGTGCGCAACCCCTATGGCTTGAAACGTCGCCAGCACCACCGTGCCGTAGCGGGTGTACTGCGTAATCTTGCGCCGCCCGGTCTCACCTTCCTTCTTCAACTGCTCCAGACTGGGAACGACTACAGTCAGCAGCTGCATAATGATCGACGCCGAGATGTACGGCATGATCCCCAGCGCGAACAGCGACATGCGCTGCAAGGCGCCGCCACCGAACATGTTGAACATGCCCAGGATCGTGTTCTGCTGGCTGTCGAACAAACGAGCCATCGCAGCCGGATCGATTCCCGGCACCGGAATAAACGTTCCGATCCGGAACACCAGAAAGGCGCCGAGCACGAACAGTACCCGCTGTCGGAGTTCGCGGAGTTTGCCGATCCCGCCTATCCCGCCGGGCAGGTTTGCCGGAGCGTTCGCCACTTAATCCTCGATCTTGCCGCCGGCGGCTTCAATTGCCTCGCGAGCACCTTTGGTCGCGCCGATACCACGCAACGTCACCGCCTTTTCCAGCTTGCCGGAAGCGATGACCTTCGCTTGCTTGCATTGTTCCGGAACGAGATTCGCGGTTTTTAGCGCCAGCAAATCGATCACGTCCGCGTCTACCTTGGCGAGCTCATGCAACCGCACTTCAGCCACGAAGCGACTCTTCTGCGAGTTGAATCCCACCTTCGGCAGGCGACGCTGCAGCGGCATTTGGCCGCCTTCAAAGCCGACCTTATGGAAGCCACCGGAGCGCGCATGCTGACCCTTGTGACCGCGCCCTGCCGTCTTGCCGTTGCCGCAACCGATACCACGACCGACGCGTTTGGCATCACGCTTGCTACCAGGCACCGCCTTGAGCGTATTCAGATGCATGTCAAATCTCCTCAACCTTTAGCGCATAGCGCACGCGGTTGATCATGCCGCGATTCTGTGGCGTGTCGTCAACAACAACCGTGTGGTGCATCCGGCGGATCCCGAGACCGCGCACAGACGCTTGGTGATTCTTCAACCGACCGGCCATGCTCCTGACGAGCGTTAACTTAAACTGTTTGTTAGCCATGGCTTACCCCAGGATCTCTTCGACCTTTTTGCCGCGCTTCAAGGCAGCCTTCTCGGGAGACGTCATATCCGTCAGGCCACGAATCGTCGCACGCACAACGTTGATCGGGTTGCGAGAGCCGATGCATTTGGCCAAAACGTTGTGAACACCTACAACCTCGAAAACGGCACGCATGGCGCCGCCGGCAATAATGCCGGTACCATCGGATGCAGGCTGCATATAGACCTTGGAAGCCCCGTGACGCGCGATGACCTCGTGCTGAAGCGTGCCCTCTTTCAAGTCGACGCTGCGCATATTTTTACGCGCTTTCTCCATCGCCTTCTGGATCGCGAGAGGCACTTCACGTGCTTTGCCGTAGCCGAAGCCCACCTTTCCCTCGCCGTCTCCGACGACCGTGAGCGCGGTGAAGCCGAACTGCCTACCGCCTTTGACCACTTTGGCCACGCGGTTGACGGTAATGAGCTTCTCGAGAAGGCCGTCGCCTGTATTATGTTCCGTATTCGCCATGCCTCAACCCTTAGAATTCCAGACCGGCTTCGCGCGCTGCATCGGCAAGCGCCTTGACACGGCCGTGGTATTTGAAACCCGAGCGGTCGAATGCCACTTGCGTGACCCCTGCGGCTTTCGCCTTTTCGGCAATCGCCTTTCCAACCGCGGCGGCCGCATCGGCATTGCCGGTATATTTCATCGCGCCACGCAGATCTTTTTCGACCGTGCTTGCGGCCGCCACCACCTGCTCGCCCGGCGCAATGATCTGGGCGTAGATGTGACGCGGGGTCCGGTGCACCGTCAGACGGTGTACGCCCAGTTCCCGAATCTTGGCGCGCCCACGACGAGCGCGGCGCAAACGTGCTGACTTCTTGTCCATAGCGCGCTACCTTACTTTTTCTTCGCCTCTTTCAAACTCACCTGCTCATCGGCGTAACGAACGCCTTTGCCTTTATAAGGCTCCGGCGGGCGGTAACCACGAATTTTTGCAGCCACTTGTCCGACCTGTTGTTTGTCGATCCCCTTTACCACGATTTCGGTCTGGGTCGGGGTTTCGATGGTCACGCCTTCCGGCACTTCAAAGTTCACCGGATGCGAGAAACCTAGGGTCAGATTCAAAACCTTGCCTTGGGACTGCGCGCGATAACCGACGCCACGCAGTTCCAACTTGCGCTCAAAACCGTTGCTGACTCCGACGACCATGTTGTTGACCAGGGCACGCATGGTGCCGGCCATCGCACGGTCGTATTTCGTCTGTGCGGCGAAACGCAGGACGTTGTCCTCCTGGCTCACCGATACCGTACGATGGATATCCACCGACAGCGCACCCTTCGGACCTTTGATCTGTACAATGTGGCCGCTGATCTTCACTTCGACACCCGAAGGTACGGCCACCGGATTATTCGCAACTCTCGACATGGTCGACTACTCGCTTACGATACGATGCAGAGCACTTCGCCGCCCTGCCCGGCGGCACGTGCGGCACGGTCTGTCATCACGCCCTGCGACGTGGATACGATCGCCACGCCCAGGCCATTGTGAACCTTGGGCAAATCACCAGCCGCCTTGAAAATGCGCAGGCCCGGGCGACTCACCCTCCGAATTTCATCGATTACCGGCGCACCTTGGTAGTAGCGCAACTTCACGGTCAACGACGGTTTTGCGCCATCGGACACCGACACTTCGTCGATATAACCCTCTTCCTTCAGCACCCGCGCAATTTCCGCCTTAAGCTTCGAAGCCGGCATCTCCACTTCGACCATATTGGCGATTTGCCCGTTGCGAATGCGGGTCAACATGTCGGCAATCGGATCACTCATACTCATCTGAATCTACCTTATATTCACTTTCAGCAATTGCCGCGGCTTACTACCAGCTCGCCTTACGCAATCCCGGGATATCACCGCGCATGGTTGCTTCGCGCAATTTATTGCGTCCCAAACCAAATTTGCGATAGAAACCGTGCGGACGGCCGGTCAACCGGCAGCGATTATGCAGCCTGGTAGGACTCGCATCGCGCGGAAGCTTCTGCAGACGCTCAACCGCGTTCATGCGGTCCTCGTCGCTCGCTTTTGGATCCCTGATCAAGGCTTTCAGCTCAGCGCGCTTGGCGGCGAACTTGCGCACCACCTTCTGCCGCTTCACTTCACGATTGACCATGCTTTTCTTTGCCATACCTTAACCTGCCTCAGTTTCTGAACGGGAAGTTAAATGCCGCCAACAGCGCCTTACCTTCCGCGTCGTTCCGGGCGGTGGTGGTGATCGTAATATCCATCCCACGCAGCGCGTCGATCTTGTCGTATTCGACTTCCGGGAAGATGATCTGCTCACGCACACCCATATTGTAATTTCCGCGACCATCGAATGATTTCCCATTCAATCCGCGAAAATCGCGGATACGGGGAATCGCGATATTGATCAGACGATCCAGAAATTCGTACATCCGCTCACGGCGCAACGTTACTTTGCAACCGATGGGCATTTCGTCGCGAATTTTGAAACCCGCAATTGATTTCCGCGCCTTGGTCACCACCGGCTTCTGTCCGGCGATCGCAATCATGTCGGACACCGCATGATCGAGGATCTTCTTGTCCGCGACCGCTTCACCGACACCCATGTTAACGGTGATCTTGGTGATTCGCGGCACTTCCATAACGTTGGCGTAGTTGAACTGCTCCTGCAGCTTCTTAACTACGTCGCTCTTGTAAAATTCTTGCAACCTTGCCATGACTGTCACCCGCTTACGCGTCAACCACTTCGCCGTTCGACTTGAAAAATCGCACACGGCGCCCGTCTTCGAGCGACTTCACGCCCACGCGGTCACCTTTCTTGGTTACCGGGTTGTAAAGCATCACGTTGGAAATGTGGATCGGCATTTCTTGTTCCACGATTCCGCCGCCGACGCCATGTGCCGGATCCGGACGCTGGTGCTTTTTGGCAACGTTGATGCCCTCCACCAGGATCCGCTCATACGGCATCATCCGCAACACGGTCCCTCTCCGGCCTTTGTCTTTACCGGAGACCACGATAATTTCGTCGCCCTTTTTGATCTTTTGCATAACCGTATCCCGCCTAGAGCACTTCCGGCGCCAGGGAAATGATCTTCATGAAATTTTCAGTGCGCAGTTCACGCGTCACGGGCCCAAAGATACGGGTACCGATCGGCTGCAATTGATTGTTGAGCAGCACCGCCGCGTTGCCGTCGAACCGAATCAGCGAACCATCCGAACGCCGCACACCCTTGCGGGTACGCACGACCACGGCGCTGTACACCTCGCCCTTCTTGACTTTGCCGCGCGGAATCGCTTCCTTTACGCTGACTTTAATGATGTCGCCGATGCGGGCATAGCGGCGGTGTGATCCGCCCAGCACCTTGATGCATTGCACCCGGCGCGCCCCGCTATTGTCGGCCACATCCAGCACTGTCTGCATCTGAATCATGGCTTGCTTCCAAACAACGTAGTGGTCTCAGTTCCGTAACCGCAAACTACCCAATGAACGATCACCCGCGCGTCTGCTCCAAAACCTTGACCAACTTCCAGGATTTGGTCTTGGATACCGGGCGGCACTGCGCAATCATGACCGTATCGCCCTCGCTGCAGACGTTTTCTTCGTCGTGAGCATGAATCTTGGTCGAGCGTCGGATGAACTTCCCGTACAACGGATGCTTTACTTGGCGTTCCAGCAGCACGGTAATGGTCTTGTCCATCTTATTGCTAATGACACGACCTACCATTGTGTTGGTTGCCCGCTCGATGTTTTCGTGGTCGCTCATGACGCGTTACCTGCTTTCGCCTTTTCGTTCAGCACTGTCTTAACCCGTGCGATATTCCGGCGCACTTTCTGAATCTGGTCCGGGCGGGACAGCTGACCGGTTCCGCGCTGCATGCGCAGATTAAACTGCTCGCGCAACAAGCTGTTCAATTCCTGATTCAGCTCATCGACACTTTTGTCTCGCAGATCGCTCGCCTTCATCACATCACCGTCCGACTGACAAACTGGGTTTTGAACGGAAGTTTGGCACTCGCCAGACGAAAGGCTTCGCGCGCGATTTCCTCCGTCACACCTTCCATCTCGTACAACACCTTACCGGGCTGCACGACCGCCACCCAATATTCGACGCTTCCCTTGCCTTTGCCCTGACGAACTTCCAGCGGCTTCTTGGTCACAGGCTTGTCTGGAAACACGCGAATCCAGATCTTTCCGCCGCGCTTGATATGGCGCGTCATCGCGCGGCGCGCCGCTTCAATTTGACGCGCAGTCAAGCGTCCGCGGCCAATGGCCTTCAGTCCAAATTCACCAAAACTTACGCTGCTGCCGCGATGCGCCAGGCCTCTATTGTGGCCCGTCTGCTGTTTGCGGAACTTTGTTCTCTTCGGCTGTAACATTACAACTGACTCCGGTTAGCTCGCAGCCGCGCTCTTCTTGGCGCCGGCGTCTTCCGTTTGGGCATCCGCTTCGAAAACCTCGCCTTTGAAGACCCAAACCTTCACTCCGATGATTCCGTACGTGGTACGCGCTTCGGCAAAACCATAATCGATATCGGCGCGCAAGGTGTGCAGCGGCACGCGCCCTTCCCGATACCACTCGCTACGCGCGATCTCCGCGCCATTCAAGCGGCCGGCGACATTGATTTTGATGCCCTGGGCGCCGAGACGCATGGAATTTGTAACCGCACGCTTCATCGCCCGGCGGAACATGATTCGCCGCTCCAGCTGTTGCGCCACGCTTTCTGCGACCAACTGCGCATCGAGTTCAGGCTTGCGAATTTCTTCGATGTTGACAGAAACGGGCACGCCCATCATTTCGCTGAGTTCTTTGCGAAGCTTTTCGATGTCTTCGCCCTTCTTACCGATCACGATTCCGGGACGCGCGGTATGAATCGTGATGTGCGCACTGCGTGCCGGACGCTCGATCTGAATACGGCTCACCGATGCTTGCGACAACCGCTTTTTGAGGAACTCGCGTACAGCGAGATCCTGCTCGAGGTAGTCGGCAAAATCCTTCGAATCCGCGTACCACTTCGACGTCCAGTCGTTGGAGATACCCAGGCGAATTCCCGTTGGATGTACTTTCTGACCCATTCCGGCCTCTCTGTTTACTTTTCCGCTACCGTCACAGTTATGTGACTGGTGCGTTTGAGAATGCGGTTTCCGCGACCCTTGGCGCGAGCATGCCAGCGCTTGTAGGTGGGGCCTTCATCCACCGTGATTACCGATATCTTCAGTTCGTCGATATCCGCACCGTCATTGTGTTCTGCATTCGCGACCGCCGACTCGAGCACTTTACGTACCAAATGGGCGGCCTTCTTCGGGCTGAAGGTCAACACATTCAGGGCGCGCTCAACCGGCAGGCCCCGAACCTGGTCCGCGACCAAGCGCGCCTTTTGCGCCGAAATACGCGCGAAACGATGTTTTGCCGATGTTGCCATTTCGCCTACTCCGTCACTTCGCCTTGCGATCGGCGGCGTGACCCTTAAAGGTACGTGTCACCGCGAATTCGCCGAGCTTGTGTCCGACCATGTTTTCGCTGATCAGGACTGGTACATGCTGCCTGCCGTTATGGACTGCAATGGTCAGGCCGACCATATCCGGCAGCACCATTGAACGACGCGACCAAGTCTTGATCGGCTTCTTGCTATTCGTCGCAGCTGCTTCCGCAACCTTCTTTGACAGATGAAGATCTACGAAAGGGCCTTTTCTGACTGAACGTGGCACGTTTACAACCTCGTCTCTTTACTTGGTGCGCCGACGCACGATCATGCCGTCGGTGCGCTTGTTACTTCTGGTCTTATAACCCTTGGTCGGCGTACCCCATGGGCTGACCGGATGCCGTCCGCCGGAAGTGCGACCTTCGCCACCGCCATGGGGATGATCAACCGGGTTCATTGCCACACCGCGTACCGTCGGGCGAACGCCACGCCAGCGTGTCGCACCGGCCTTGCCCAACTTGCGCAAGCTATGTTCGGAATTTCCCACTTCGCCGACAGTCGCCTTGCACTCCGCGAGAATCTTGCGCATTTCGCCGGACCGCAGCCGCAGGGTTGCATAAACCCCTTCACGGGCGACCAGTTGCGCGCTTGCGCCAGCGCTGCGCGCCATCTGGGCACCCTTACCCGGCTTCATTTCAATGCAATGCACCGTGCTGCCGACCGGGATATTTCGCAAAGGCAGCGCGTTGCCGGCGCGGATCGGGGCATGCAGGCCCGACATCAGTTCGTCGCCCACCTGAACACCGCGGGGCGCGATGATATAGCGACGCTCGCCGTCTGCATATAGCAAAAGTGCAATATTTGCAGTCCGATTCGGATCGTATTCCAAACGCTCGACTTGGGCTTTGACGCCGTCTTTGTTGCGTTTGAAATCGATTACCCGATAACGCTGCTTATGGCCGCCGCCGCGGTGGCGGATGGTGACCCGACCGCCGTTGTTGCGGCCACCGGACTTGGCCTTCTTTTCGACCAATCGCTCATATGGGGCACCGGTGTGCAAACCCGGCGTCACTACCTTCGTGACACCGCGCCGGCCCGGTGAAGTCGGTTTTGCTTTTACGATTGCCATAATCTTTGTCGTCGTTCCGCGTTAGCTTGCGTTAGCCGGCCTCAGGCCGATTCGGCGCCCAGGAAATCGAGCTCCTGGCCTTCCGCCAGACGCACATAAGCTTTTTTCCAGTCGGATCGCCGGCCCTCAGTCGCCTGAAAGCGCTTGCGCTTACCCTTCATCGTGGTTACCTGGACGTCAGCCACTTTGACCTCGAAAAGCGTTTCGACCGCCTTTTTGATCTCCGGCTTGGTTGCGTCCTTGGCAACCTTGAAAACATATTGGTTCGCTGCATCGCCGACTCGCGTCGTCTTTTCCGAGATGTGCGGCGAAAGCAACACCTTCATCAGGCGCTCCTGGTTCATGCCAGCCACTCCTCTACTTTGCGCACCGCGTCCACTGTCATCACCACGCGCCCCGCGCCCACCAAGTCGACAGGGTTCAGGCCAGCGATATCAGTAACGGCCACGCGATACAAGTTGCGCGCCGAAAGATAAAGATTTTCATCCGGGCTGTCGCTGACAATCAGCACCTGGCTCACGCCGAGGTCTTTGAGTTTGGCGATCAGGTCCTTGGTCCGCGGAGCTTCCACAGCGAAACTCTCCACGATCACCAGGCGCTCCTGGCGCACCAGTTCCGACAAAATCGAACGCATCGCGGCCCGATACATCTTCTTGTTGACCTTTTGCGAAAAGTCCCGCGGCTGCGCCGCGAAGGTCTTGCCGCCGCCACGCCACAACGGGCTACGTATGCTGCCGGCACGGGCCCGACCGGTGCCTTTTTGCCGCCAAGGCTTGGCGCCACCACCGCGCACATCCGATCGCGTCTTCTGCGCCTTGGTGCCGCTGCGGGCGCCGGCCAGGTAGGCGGTAACCACCTGGTGGATCAACCCTTCATTGAAGTCCGTGCCGAACGCGGTGTCAGCGACCTGTACGGTGCCGCCCTGTTTAGCATTTGTGAGTTGCAACTCCATCACCGACTCCTATCGCGCTTTCACAGCGGGACGAACAATCACGTCTCCGCCCTTGGCGCCGGGTACTGCGCCCTTCACCAGAATCAGATTGCGGTCCACGTCGACCCGCACGACTTCCAGATTCTGGGTCGTGACGCGGGCGTTACCCATGTGGCCGGCCATTTTCTTACCCTTGAATACGCGCCCAGGGGTCTGGTTCTGACCGATGGAACCAGGGGCTCGATGGGACAGCGAATTACCGTGGGTAGCATCCTGAGTCCGGAAATGGTGACGTTTCACCGCACCTTGAAAACCTTTACCGATACTCGTGCCGTCGACATCGACCTTCTGCCCGACTTCGAACAGATCCGCTTTGATCTCGCCGCCGACCTGAAGGTCATCACCTTCGCCGTCGGACAACCTGAATTCCCACAGTCCGCGGCCGGCATCGACCGACGCCTTGGCGAAATGGCCGGCCATCGCCTTACTGACCAGCGATGAACGGCGAGCGCCGGTCGTGACCTGCACGGCACGATACCCGTCACTATCCAAGCCCTTAAGCTGGGTAACGCGGTTCGGTTCGACAACGATCACGGTCACGGGCACGGAATTACCGTCCTGGGTGAACACCCGGGTCATTCCCGCTTTTCGACCGATTAATCCAATAGCCATTGCTATCTCCAAACACCCTGCAGTCCAGATAATCCCGCGCTCTTAGGAGCGCTCAATCCCGGAACACGCTCATCAGTTCAGTTTGATCTGCACATCCACGCCAGCCGCCAGATCGAGCTTCATCAACGCATCGACGGTCTTGTCCGTGGGTTCGACGATATCCATCAACCGCTTGTGCGTGCGCAATTCATACTGATCGCGCGCGTCTTTGTTCACATGCGGAGAAATCAACACGGTGAAGCGTTCTTTCTTGGTCGGCAGCGGAATCGGGCCTTTGACCTGCGCACCGGTGCGCTTGGCGGTTTCCACAATCTCCGCTGCAGATCGATCGATCAAGCGATGATCGAACGACTTCAACCGAATGCGAATTCTCTGTTTAGATGCCATCTCGTTTCTCTCGGGGAGGGAATCGATCCCTCCTCCCCTTAATTGTTACTCAATGATCTTCGACACCACGCCGGCGCCTACCGTACGGCCACCTTCGCGGATGGCGAATCGCAACCCGTCTTCCATCGCGATCGGCGCAATCAGGCTCACCGTCATCTTCACGTTGTCGCCCGGCATCACCATCTCAACGCCTTCCGGCAGATCGCACGCGCCGGTCACGTCCGTGGTCCGGAAGTAGAACTGCGGCCGATAGCCATTGAAGAACGGCGTGTGGCGCCCGCCCTCTTCCTTGCTCAGTACGTACACTTCGCACTCGAACTTGGTGTGCGGGGTGATCGAGCCGGGCTTGGCCAGCACCTGGCCGCGCTCAACGTCATCGCGCTTGGTGCCGCGCAGCAGCACGCCCACGTTGTCGCCCGCCTGACCCTGGTCCAGCAGCTTGCGGAACATCTCCACTCCGGTCACCGTCGTCGAACTGGTGGCGCGAATGCCCACGATCTCCACCGTGTCACCCACCTTGACGATGCCCCGCTCGATACGACCGGTCACCACCGTGCCGCGACCCGAGATCGAGAACACATCTTCCACCGGCATCAGAAACGTGCCGTCAATCGCACGCTCCGGCTCCGGAATGTAGGCATCCATCTCCGCAACCAGCTTCTCGATCGCCGGTACGCCGATGTCGCTCGTGTCCCCTTCCAGCGCCTTCAGCGCCGATCCGGTCACCACCGGCGTGTCGTCGCCCGGGAAGTCGTAGGAGGACAGCAGTTCGCGAACCTCCATCTCCACCAGCTCCAGCAGCTCGGCATCATCGACCATGTCCGCTTTGTTCAAAAACACCACGATGTACGGCACGCCCACCTGGCGGGCCAACAGAATGTGCTCGCGGGTCTGGGGCATCGGGCCGTCGGCCGCACTTACCACCAGAATCGCACCATCCATCTGCGCCGCGCCCGTGATCATGTTCTTCACATAATCCGCGTGTCCCGGACAGTCCACGTGCGCGTAGTGACGATGATCCGATTCGTACTCCACGTGCGCCGTCGCGATCGTGATACCGCGCGCGCGTTCTTCCGGCGCGTTGTCAATCTGATCGTACGCTCGGAACTCGCCGCCAAACTTCTCTCCCATCACTTTCGTGATGGCCGCCGTCAGCGTCGTCTTACCATGGTCTACGTGACCAATCGTGCCAACGTTTACGTGCGGCTTCGTACGTTCAAATTTTCCCTTGGACACGGCGTCTTACCTCTCACAAATGTCTTGGAACCAAACTTGTTATTTGCTCTTCATTACCGCTTCGGCGACGCTTGTAGGCGCCTCGGCGTACTTGCCGAATTCCATCGAATAAGTCGCGCGGCCTTGCGTGGCCGAGCGCAGGTCCGTGGCATAGCCGAACATCTCGGCCAACGGCACCTCTGCACGCACGATCTTGCCCGCCGGCGCCTCTTCCATACCTTGAACCAGCCCGCGACGACGATTGAGATCCCCCATGACATCGCCCATGTATTCTTCCGGCGTGACCACTTCGACCTTCATGATCGGTTCGAGCAACGCGGGATTGGCCTTCGCCGCGCCTTCTTTGAAGGCCATGGAACCAGCGATCTTGAATGCCATTTCCGACGAGTCGACGTCGTGGTAGGAACCGTCGTACAAGGTGACCTTCACGTCCACGACCGGGAAACCCGCCAACACGCCATTTCCCAACTGTTCCTGAACGCCTTTGTCGACGGCCGGAATATATTCGCGGGGGACCACGCCACCGACGATCGCGTTTTCGAATTCGTACCCGGAACCCGGCTCCTTCGGCTCGATCTTCAGCCACACGTGACCATACTGACCGCGGCCGCCGGACTGGCGCACGAACTTGCCTTCCTGCTCCACCGATTTGCGAATCGTTTCGCGATAAGCCACCTGCGGCTTGCCAACGTTCGCCTCGACCTTGAACTCGCGCTTCATGCGATCGACGATGATTTCCAGATGCAACTCACCCATGCCGGAAATGATCGTCTGGCCCGACTCCTCGTCGGTGTGCACGCGGAACGAAGGATCTTCCTGGGCCAGTTTCGACAACGCAATACCCATCTTTTCCTGATCGGCCTTGGTCTTTGGCTCAATGGCAATGGAGATCACCGGCTCCGGGAACTCCATCCGCTCCAGCGTAATGATGTTGCTCGGATCGCAAAGCGTGTCGCCCGTGGTGACGTCCTTTAGGCCGACCGCGGCGGCGATGTCGCCGGCGCGGACTTCCTTGATTTCTTCGCGCGAATTCGCGTGCATCTGCACGATACGGCCAACCCGCTCTTTTTTGCTTTTGACCGGGTTGTATACGGTGTCACCGGATTTGATGACACCGGAATAGACGCGGAAGAAGGTCAGCGTACCAACGAACGGGTCAGTCGCGATCTTGAACGCCAGCGCAGCAAAAGGCTCATCGTCGGTAGAGTGACGCAGCGCTTCGGTCTCGTCCTTGTCGTCGAGATGACCCTTGATGGCCAAAACGTCGGTGGGCGCCGGCATGAATTCGACGATGGCGTCGAGCATGGCCTGCACGCCCTTGTTCTTGAACGCAGAACCGCACAAACAGGGCACGATTTCGTTATTCAGTGTGCGCAAGCGCACCCCTTGCTTGATTTCCTCTGCCGAAAGCTCGCCGCCTTCGAGATATTTCTCCATCAGCTCTTCGTTGGCTTCGGCAGCCGCCTCGACCAATTGCTCACGCAATTCCTGTGCCTGCGCCTGCAGTTCGGCCGGAATCTCTTTCGCCTCGTAGGTCGCACCAAGGTCGGATTCGTTCCAATAGATCGCCTGCATGCGGATCAAATCGACGATACCTTTGAAACCTTCTTCAGCGCCAATGTTCAGCTGAATCGGCACGGGATTGGCGCCCAAACGGTCTTTGATCTGCTTGACCACGCGCAGAAAATTCGCACCGGCGCGATCCATTTTGTTGACGAACGCCATCCGCGGCACTTGGTACTTGTTGGCCTGCCGCCACACGGTCTCGGACTGGGGCTCGACGCCACCGACCGCACAGAAAACTGCGCACGCGCCGTCCAATACGCGCAGCGAACGCTCGACTTCAATCGTGAAATCGACGTGTCCCGGCGTATCGATAATATTGATGCGATGCTCCGGAAACTGCTTGTCCATGCCTTGCCAGAAACAGGTGGTCGCAGCGGACGTGATCGTAATACCACGCTCCTGCTCCTGCTCCATCCAGTCCATGACTGCAGCACCGTCGTGCACCTCACCGATCTTGTGGGAGATACCGGTGTAAAAAAGCACGCGCTCAGTGGTCGTCGTCTTACCGGCATCGATATGGGCCATGATGCCGATATTGCGATAGCGCTCGATTTGGGTCTTGCGTGGCACTGCGGCGTTACCTCAACAAAATCTGTTACGTGTAGCTTTTGCGATTACCAGCGGTAATGCGCGAAAGCCTTGTTGGCGTCTGCCATGCGATGGGTGTCTTCGCGTTTCTTGACTGCTGAACCGCGACTTTCAGACGCCTCCATGATCTCTCCGGCCAAGCGGCGCGCCATGGACTTCTCGCCGCGCTTGCGGGCTGCATCCATCATCCAGCGCATTGCCAGCGTGGTACGGCGCACCGGACGCACTTCAATCGGCACCTGATACGTTGCGCCGCCGACGCGACGAGACTTGACCTCGACCCGCGGGCTTACGTTTTCCAGCGCCTTGTTCAAAATCTCCAGCGCGTCGCCTTTGGTCTTTTCCGAAATTTGATCCAATGCGTCATACACGATCTTCTCGGCGACCGATTTTTTGCCGTCCACCATCAGCATATTGATGAACTTGGTCAGCATTTCGCTTCCGAACTTGGGATCCGGAAGAATGGCGCGCTTGGGAATTTCTCTTCTTCTAGGCATGGCCTGCTCTCAAAACTCTCGATTCGGGATCTGACGATCAACCCTTCGGGCGCTTCGCGCCGTACTTCGAACGACCCTGGCGCCGACTGTCGACACCGGACGTATCCAAACTTCCGCGTACCGTGTGATACCGGACACCCGGCAAATCCTTCACACGACCGCCACGAATCAGCACCACCGAGTGCTCTTGAAGGTTATGACCTTCACCGCCGATATAGCTCGAAACTTCGAAACCGTTGGTCAGGCGCACGCGGGCGACCTTACGCAATGCCGAGTTCGGCTTCTTCGGGGTGGTGGTGTACACACGGGTGCAGACCCCACGCTTTTGCGGAGACGCCTCCAGCGCAGGCACGTTGCTCTTTTCCACCTTGCGGCGACGCGGCTTGCGCACCAACTGGTTAATCGTTGCCATGAATCGCAAACTCCGGCTTAACAGGCCCACAACAATTGGCCCCACGCCCGCGAGCACGGTGAGAACGGTTACGTTTTCAGTGACTTACGCCACCACTCCCAATCTCTGGGGAGTGCCAACCGGGCCTTAGCGGCGCCCGGGGAGACCCTACTCGCGACGTGGTCCGCATGCGCCCTGCAGGCACCTGGACCACTCTGGGAAAACAAAAGACAGGCCGGAAAACACGCGGCCTGTCGGAAGAAGCGGAATTGTATGGGTTGGGCGCGCAGCCTGTCAACCCGCTTCCCGAAATTTTCCGGGAAACGGGGTGACTGCGAGTGACGTCAGTCCTGGGTAGCGCCTTCCTCGGCGCCGGCCGGATGTTCGCCGAACTCGGGAGCTGCCTCCGGGACCTCGGGCATGAACAAGTCGCCGGAGCGCCGACGCTGGCGATCGCTGTGATATGCCAGGCCGGTCCCCGCGGGGATCAGGCGCCCGACGATGACGTTCTCCTTCAAGCCCCGCAGGTCGTCGCGGGAACCGCGCACCGCCGCCTCGGTCAGCACGCGGGTGGTTTCCTGGAAGGAGGCTGCGGAAATGAACGACTCCGTCGCCAGCGAGGCCTTGGTGATGCCAAGCAGCACCGGCTCGTAGGTCGCCAACTGCTTATCTTCGGCGACCATTTTCTCGTTTTCCTCCAGCAACCGGGCGCGATCCAACTGCTCGCCCTTGAGCAGGCGGGTATCGCCCGGATCCGCCACTTCGATCTTGCGCAACATCTGCCGGATGATCACCTCGATGTGCTTGTCATTGATCTTCACGCCCTGGAGGCGATACACGTCCTGGATTTCCTTCACCAGGTAGTCAGCCAACGCGGTAACACCCGAGCAGCCGCAGAATATCGTGCGGATTGCTCTCGCCTTCGGCGATCACTTCGCCGCGCTCTACGTGTTCGCCTTCGAACACGTTGACGTGGCGCCACTTCGGAATCAGCTCCTCGTGCTGCTCACCATCGGCATCGGTGATCACCAAGCGCTGCTTGCCCTTGGTTTCCTTGCCGAAGCTGACCGTACCCGTGTACTCCGCCATGATCGACGGCTCTTTGGGCTTGCGGGCCTCGAACAGGTCGGCGACCCGCGGCAAACCGCCGGTGATGTCGCGGGTCTTCGACGACTCCTGGGGCAAGCGCGCGATAATGTCGCCCACTTCCACCTTCGCGCCGTCCTCGACACCGACGATGGCACCGGAAGGCAGATAGTAGATTGCGGGCAACTCGGTACCGGCAATCTTGACGTCCTTGCCCTTTTCGTCGACCAGCTTGACCATCGGCCGCAGATCCTTGCCGGCGGAACCACGCTGTTTCGGATCGGTGACGACAATGCTGGAAAGCCCGGTCACTTCATCCGTCTGGCGATTCACGGACACGCCTTCGACGAAATCGTGGAACTTCAGTACGCCGGCCACCTCGGTAATGATCGGCAGGGTGTGCGGATCCCAGTTGGCGACCAACTGACCGGACTCGACGGCATCACCGTCATTGAGCGACAACGACGCACCGTAGGGGACCTTGTAGCGTTCCCGCTCGCGGCCGTGTTCGTCCTGCACCGTCAGTTCGCCGGAACGGGACACCACCATATTGTGGCCGTCGCGATGTTGCACCAGCTTCATGTTGTCCAAACGCACACTACCCTTGGACTTCACTTCGACGTTGTTGATGGCGGCGGAACGCGACGCCGCGCCGCCGATGTGGAAGGTGCGCATGGTCAGCTGCGTGCCCGGCTCGCCGATGGACTGTGCGGCAATGACGCCGACGGCTTCGCCGTTGTTTACGCGATGTCCGCGACCGAGATCGCGGCCATAGCACTTGGAGCAGATTCCATAGCGGGTTTCGCAGGTGATCGGCGAACGCACCTTGATTTGATCGACGCTGAGTTCTTCCAATTGTTCGACCCAGTGCTCGTCCAACAGTGTACCCGCAGTGACCGCCGGCTTGTTCGGTGCCCGGCAAGATCAGATCCTCGGCCACAACGCGACCCAACACCCGCTCGCCCAATGGCTCGACGATATCGCCACCCTCGATCAACGGGTTCATGGTTACGCCTTCGTGGGTTCCGCAATCGACTTCGGTCACGACCAGATCCTGCGCGACGTCCACTAGACGCCGGGTGAGATAACCGGAGTTGGCAGTCTTCAAGGCCGTGTCCGCCAGACCCTTCCGAGCGCCGTGGGTGGAAATAAAGTACTGAATGACGTTCAAGCCTTCGCGGAAGTTCGCGGTAATGGGCGTTTCAATGATGGAGCCGTCCGGCTTCGCCATCAGGCCGCGCATACCGGATAACTGACGAATCTGCGCCGCGCTACCACGGGCGCCGGAATCGGCCATCATGTAAATCGAATTGAACGAAGGCTGTTTGACGGTTTTGCCTTCGGCATCGGTAACGTCATCGGTGCCGAGCTTCTCCATCATCGCCTTGGCTACCTGGTCGTTGGTGTGAGACCAGATATCCACCACCTTGTTGTAGCGCTCGCCGTTGGTCACCAGACCCGAGATGTACTGATTCTCGATCTCCTTCACTTCGGCTTCAGCACGGGCCAGGATTTCAGGCTTCTCATCCGGCACCACCATATCGTCGACGCCGAAGGATACGCCCGCGCGCGTTGAGTAATGGAAACCGGTGTACATGAGCTGATCGGCAAACACTACCGTGGTCTTCAGACCGAGCCGGCGATAACAGGCATTGATCAAGCGCGAAATCGCCTTCTTGTTCAGATCCTGGTTCACCATGTCAAACGGCAGGCCGTCGGGGACGATGTCGAACAACAACGCCCGTCCCGCAGTCGTATCCTTGATGCTGATCTGCTCCACCCGATTGCCATCGCCATCAATCAGCACTTCGCGCACTCGCGCCTTCACTTTGGCCTGCAAATCCAACAGACCGTTTTCATAGGCGCGGTGCACTTCCTTGACGTCGGCGAACACCATGTGTTCACCCTTGGCGTTGACGCGTTCGCGGGTCATGTAATACAGACCCAGCACCACGTCCTGGGAAGGCACGATGATCGGCTCGCCGTTGGCCGGCGACAGGATGTTGTTCGAGGCCATCATCAGCGCGCGAGCCTCGAGCTGCGCCTCGATGGACAACGGCACGTGCACGGCCATCTGGTCGCCGTCGAAGTCGGCGTTGAATGCGGTACACACCAGCGGATGCAGCTGGATGGCCTTGCCTTCGATGAGCACCGGCTCGAATGCCTGGATACCCAGACGATGCAAAGTGGGGGCGCGGTTCAGCATGACCGGATGTTCGCGGATCACCTCTTCGAGGATGTCCCACACCTCAGCACCTTCGCGTTCCACCAATTTCTTGGCGGCTTTGATGGTGGTTGCCAGGCCGCGTAGCTGCAGCTTGGAAAAAATGAACGGCTTGAACAGTTCCAGCGCCATTTTCTTCGGCAAACCGCACTGATGCAGCTTCAACGCCGGGCCGACCACGATCACGGAACGGCCGGAATAATCGACGCGCTTGCCGAGCAGGTTCTGACGGAACCGGCCCTGCTTGCCCTTGATCATGTCCGCCAAGGATTTCAGCGGCCGTTTGTTGGTGCCGGTAATGGCGCGGCCACGGCGGCCGTTGTCCAACAACGCATCCACCGATTCCTGCAGCATGCGCTTTTCGTTACGGACGATGATGTCCGGCGCATTGAGCTCCAACAAGCGCTTGAGGCGATTGTTGCGGTTGATGACCCGGCGGTACAGATCATTGAGGTCGGAAGTCGCAAAGCGACCGCCGTCCAGCGGTACCAGCGGGCGCAGGTCCGGCGGCAGCACCGGCAGCACGGTCATGACCATCCATTCGGGACGGTTCCCGGAATCCAGAAACGATTCGATCAGCTTCAGACGCTTGGCAATGCGCTTGAGCTTGGATTCGGAGTTGGTGGACGCAATTTCTTCACGCAATGCTTCCGCTTCGGCACGCAAATCCAGCGATTTCAGCAAATGGAATACCGCTTCGGCGCCCATGCGGGCATCGAATTCATCACCATTCTCTTCAATCGCTTCCAAGTAGGCTTCGTCGGAAAGCAGTTGGCCGCGCTCGAGCGTCGTCATACCGGGATCGACCACCACGAATGCTTCGAAGTACAGCACCCGCTCGATGTCGCGCAGGGTCATGTCCAACAGCAAACCGATGCGGGACGGTAACGATTTCAGAAACCAGATGTGGGCCACCGGACTTGCCAGCTCAATGTGCCCCATGCGCTCGCGGCGGACCTTGGCCAAAGTCACTTCCACACCGCATTTTTCACACACTACGCCGCGGTGTTTGAGCCGCTTGTATTTGCCGCACAAGCATTCGTAGTCCTTCACCGGGCCGAAGATCTTGGCGCAGAACAGCCCGTCGCGTTCCGGCTTGAACGTGCGGTAGTTGATGGTCTCGGGCTTTTTCACTTCGCCGTAAGACCAGGAACGGATCATGTCTGGCGAGGCCAGTCCGATGCGGATGGCATCGAAATCGTCCGACGGGCCTTGCTGCTTCAATAGGTTCATCAGATCTTTCATATCTATCACCTGTTTGCTGTAGGAGAACGTGTCCTGCAAGCCTTAGCGCCTGCCGATACCAGTCGAACTCCTACCAATCAGTCCTGATCCAATTCGATGTTGATGGCCAACGAACGGATTTCCTTCACCAGAACGTTGAAGGATTCCGGCATTCCGGCCTCCATGCGGTGGTCGCCATCGACGATGTTTTTGTACATCTTGGTACGCCCGTTCACATCGTCGGATTTCACCGTCAACATCTCCTGCAGCGTATAAGCCGCGCCATAGGCCTCCAGGGCCCAGACTTCCATCTCGCCGAAGCGCTGCCCGCCAAACTGCGCCTTGCCGCCCAGCGGCTGCTGGGTAACCAGACTGTACGGACCGGTGGAGCGAGCATGCATCTTGTCGTCGACCAGATGGTTCAACTTCAACATGTACATGTAACCGACCGTCACCGGGCGATCGAAGGAATCTCCGGTCCGCCCGTCGTACAGCGTCGTCTGCCCGGATCTGGGCAACCCGGCAAGATCCAGCATGGTCTTGATCTCTTCCTCGGAAGCGCCGTCGAATACCGGCGTCGCCATGGGCACACCGCCGCGAAGATTGCTCGCCAGTTCGATGACTTCGTCGTCGCTGAGGCTGCCGATGTCCTCCTTCTTGCCGCTGGTGTTGTACACTTGGTCGAGGAACTTGCGGATCTCGGCCACCTTGTTTTGCGCGTCCAGCATTTCGCCGATGCGCAGGCCAAGCCCCTTCGCCGCCCAACCCAAGTGTGTTTCCAGCACTTGCCCGACGTTCATGCGGGAAGGCACGCCCAATGGATTGAGGACAATGTCCACCGGCGTACCGTCTTCGGAATAAGGCATGTCTTCCACCGGGACGATCATCGAGATCACGCCCTTGTTGCCGTGCCGGCCCGCCATCTTGTCACCGGGCTGAATCCGGCGTTTGACGGCCAGATAGACCTTCACCATTTTCAGCACACCCGGCGCCAGGTCGTCACCCGCGGTGATCTTCGACTTCTTCTCATCGAAGCGGCGATCCAGATTCTCCCGCTGCGCCTTCAATTGCGCCGCGGCACCCTCGAGCTGTTCGTTGGCTTCGTCGTTGCGCAAACGGATTTCGAACCACTTTTCACGGGCCAATTCGGCCAAATAGTTCTTGGTGAGCTTGTCGCCCGCCTTGAGCTTGTTCGGGCCGCCTTCCGCGATTTTGCCCACCAGCATGCGTTCGAGACGCGAGTAGACATCGTTCTCGAGAATACGGAACTGGTCGTTCAGGTCCTTCTTGATCTGCTGCAACTGTGCCTGCTCGATCTGCAGGGCTCGCTGATCCTTCTCGACGCCGTCACGGGTGAACACCTGCACATCGATCACGGTGCCATCCATACCAGGCGGAACCCGCAGTGAGGTATCCTTCACGTCGGAGGCTTTCTCGCCGAAGATGGCGCGCAGCAATTTCTCTTCCGGAGTCAACTGGGTTTCGCCTTTGGGCGTAACCTTGCCTACCAGAATGTCGCCCGGCTTGACCTCGGCGCCGATATAGACGATGCCGGACTCGTCCAACTTCGCCAGCGCCGACTCACCGACATTGGGAATGTCGCCGGTAATTTCCTCAGAACCGAGCTTCGTGTCGCGGGCGACACAGGTCAGCTCTTCGATATGGATGGTGGTCAGGCGATCCTCCTGCACCACACGCTCCGAGATGAGAATGGAGTCCTCGAAGTTGTAACCATTCCAGGGCATGAACGCGACCAACAGATTCTGGCCCAGAGCCAGTTCGCCCATGTCCGTGGAGGGACCGTCGGCAAGCACATCGCCGCGCGCGATCTCGTCACCCACCCGCACCAACGGGCGCTGGTTGATACAGGTATTCTGATTCGAACGGGTGTACTTGGTCAGGTTGTAGATATCCACACCGGGTTCGCCGGGCACGGTCTCATCGTCGTTCACCCGCACCACGATACGTGCGGCATCCACCGAATCCACCGCACCGCCGCGCCGCGCAACCACAGTCACACCGGAATCCACCGCCACCGTGCGCTCGATGCCGGTACCCACCAGCGGCTTTTGCGCCCGCAGCGTCGGCACCGCCTGGCGCTGCATGTTCGAACCCATCAGCGCCCGGTTGGCGTCGTCGTGCTCGAGGAACGGCACCAGCGCCGCAGCCACCGACACCACCTGTTTCGGTGACACGTCCATGTACTGCACCTTGTCGGGTGTCGACATGGCGAATTCATTCTGATGGCGGCAGGACACCAGTTCGTCCATCAGCTTGCCCTTGGCATCGATGGTGGCGTTGGCCTGGGCGATGACGTACTGGCCTTCTTCGATTGCCGACAAATATTCGATCTCGTCGGTTACCTTACCGTCTGTGACTTTGCGGTACGGCGTTTCCAGGAATCCGTATTCATTCGTACGCGCATACACCGCCAGTGAATTGATCAGGCCGATGTTCGGTCCTTCCGGCGTTTCGATGGGACAGACGCGCCCGTAGTGGGTCGGATGGACGTCACGAACTTCGAAGCCAGCGCGTTCACGGGTAAGTCCACCCGGGCCCAACGCCGAGATACGCCGCTTGTGAGTCACTTCCGACAGCGGATTGTTCTGATCCATGAATTGGGACAACTGCGAGGAACCGAAAAATTCCTTCACCGCAGCAGCAACGGGCTTTGCGTTGATCAGCTCCTGGGGCATCAGACCTTCGGATTCCGCCAAGCTAAGGCGTTCCTTCACTGCGCGCTCGACGCGCACCAAACCGACACGGAACACGTTCTCCGCCATTTCACCGACACAACGGATACGGCGGTTGCCGAGGTGGTCGATGTCATCGACGACGCCGTTGCCGTTGCGGATATCGATCAACACACGGATGACGTCAGTGATGTCTTCGTTGGACAGCACGCCCGAACCCGTGACTTCATCGCGGCCGACCCGGCGATTGAACTTCATCCGACCAACAGCGGACAAGTCGTAGCGCTCATCGTTGAAAAACAAGTTCGTGAACAGGTTCTGCGCCGCTTCCTTGGTCGGCGGCTCACCCGGACGCATCATGCGATAAATTTCCACCTGCGCTTCCAACTCGCTGGTAGTGGAATCGATGCGCAGGGTGCTGGAAATGTACGGCCCATGATCGAGATCGTTCACGAACAGGGTTTTGATTTCCTTGATGCCGGCCTTTTCCAACGCTTCGACTTGCTCAGGCGTAAGCTCGTCATTGGCCTTGGCGATCAGCTCACCGGAAGATTCGTCCAACACGTCGTGGGCAACGATCTTGCCGATCAAGTAGTCGCTGGGCATCACCAGACTCTTGACGTCAGCCTTGTCCAGCTCGCGAATGGCACGAGCGGTGATGCGACGGCCTTCCTCGACGATGACCTTGCCCTTGACCTTGATGTCGAACGTCGCGGTTTCCCCGCGCAGGCGTTCTGGAACCAAGGCCAGCTTCCAGCCTTCCTTGCTGTGGGTGAACTCGTTCTTTTCGAAGAACAGGTCCAGCATTTGTTCGTTGTCGAAACCCAACGCCCGCAGCAGCACGGTCACCGGCAACTTGCGGCGTCGGTCGATGCGCACGAATACGCAATCCTTGGGATCGAATTCGAAGTCGAGCCACGAGCCGCGATAGGGGATCACACGGGCATTGAACAGCAGCTTGCCCGAGGAATGGGTTTTGCCTTTGTCGTGATCGAAGAACACACCAGGGGAGCGGTGCAACTGCGACACGATGACCCGCTCGGTACCGTTGATGACGAAGGTGCCGTTTTCGGTCATCAGGGGAATCTCCCCCATGTAGACTTCCTGTTCCTTGATGTCCTTGATCGCCTGGGAGCCCGCCTGGGCGTCCTTGTCATAAATCACCAGACGCACTTTGACGCGCAACGGAGCGGCGTAGGTCAAACCGCGCATCTGGCATTCCTTGACGTCGAATGCCGGATCGCCGAACCGATAGCTTACGTATTCCAGCGCGGCGCTGCCGGAATAGCTCGAGATCGGAAACACAGATTTCAGCGCGGCGTGCAAGCCCAAGTCCGAGCGTTGCTCGGTGCCGTGCTCCATTTGCAGGAACTGGCGGTAGGACTCCAGCTGGATCGCCAACAAATAGGGGACTTCAAGCGTCGCAGGGCGCTTGCCAAAGTCCTTGCGAATCCGTTTCTTCTCGGTGAAGGTGTAGGCCATCGGAGTACCTCAGTTAAGCGTCAACTTCAATGTTTCGGGGCAACGATCCCTGATCGTAATTTCGGGACTGTCATGTCGCGGTGTCCCGGCCCGCGGACGGCATTTAGGCGGCGCCGCCGCTCCAGCAGGAAAAGGCCGGTGGCACAAGGCCACCAGCCATCCTGTCGATCAGGTTGCCGAGCTCGCGCAACCCGGAGACAAGTATTACTTGAGCTCCACGCTGGCGCCGGCTTCCTCCAGCTGCTTCTTCATAGCTTCTGCGTCGTCCTTGGAAGCGCCTTCCTTCACGGTGGACGGTGCACCTTCCACCATGTCCTTGGCTTCCTTCAGGCCCAGGCCGGTGATGGCGCGAACCGCCTTGATGACAGCGACCTTGTTGGCGCCGAAACTGGTCATCACCACATCGAACTCGGTCTTCTCTTCGGCAGCAGCGGCTTCACCGCCGCCTGCAGCAGCCGGCGGCTGCAGCGACGGCCGCAGCTGCGGATACGCCGAACTTCTCTTCCATAGCGGAGATCAGGTCAACGACCTCCATCACGGTCATGTTCGAGATGGTCTCGAGAATGTCTTCTTTGGAAACAGCCATGGTCAAACTCCTAAACTAGATATGATGTACGCCGGATCGTGCACCCGAAGGTCACGCGGCAGTTTGTTTCTGATCGCGAATGGCGGCGACGGTGCGAACCATCTTGCCCGGGACCTCGTTGAGGGTGCGCGCGAACTTGTCGAGCGGCGCCTTCATCACGGCCATCAGCAGACTGATGGCCTGGTCGCGGGTCGGCATGGACTGCCAACCGGTCGAGTTCCGATGCCGCGAACAGCTGGCCGCCGACGGACAGCATCTTGACCACGAGCTTGTCGTGCCCTTTGGCGAAGTCCTTGACGACCCGCGCCGCAGAGCCGGGATCTTCCTGGGAAAACGCCAACATCAGCGGCCCCACGAAACCCTGGGTCATGCACTCGAAATCGGTGCCTTCCACGGCACGGCTGGCCAGGGTATTCTTGACCACCCGGACATAGACACCTTCGTTGCGCGCCTTGCGCGCAACTCGGTCAACTCACCG
Source organism: uncultured Gammaproteobacteria bacterium (assembly GCA_963762165.1). Taxonomy (GTDB): domain Bacteria; phylum Pseudomonadota; class Gammaproteobacteria; order JASBUN01; family JASBUN01; genus CAVXJN01. The sequence continues at coordinate 1,226,635 of CAVXJN010000003.1, read as the reverse complement.
ACCGTCAAGCCGCGATACTCAGCTGCCACCGCCGAGTGGGCCACCTTCGCAACTTCGGCCACCTCTGCGACTACGGCTTTCTTTTGTTCCAGCGTCAGGCTCATGTATACCTCCTGGAAGCGGCTTTGCCACGGAATGTCATACTGCGCACATTCCGACCCATTACGGCGGCCTTCGCAGGTCATATCCTGTCAGGGCTACACCGTCTGCGCAGGCTGTAAACTCGCGTCGATTAAGTGCCGCTTCAGCACCCCTGCGGTCTTTGACGACTACCGGCACAGCGGCAGCCCAAAGTTTGTTGCAAGCCGGCCGCATTACAGCGGCAGGCTGTTGCGATCCACCGAAATCCCCGGACCCATGGTCGAAGAAACCGTCACCTTCTTCATGTAAATGCCCTTGGCCGTCGACGGCTTGGCCTTGTTCAGATCCGCCAGCAACGCCTCGAGATTCTCGCGCAGGGCATCGACTTGAAATCCACCTTGCCGATGGAGCGTGAATGATGCCGGCCTTGTCGGTGCGGTAGCGCACCTGGCCGCGCCTTGGCATTCTTCACGGCCGTCGGCGACATCGGCGGTCACCGTGCCCACTTTCGGGTTCGGCATCAGACCGCGCGGACCGAGAATCTGGCCCAGCTGGCCAACCACGCGCATGGCGTCCGGGGTGGCGATGACACACGTCGAAATTCAATGTTGCCGCCCTTGACCTGCTCCGCCAGATCTTCGAAACCGACCACGTCGGCACCGGCCGCCGTGGCGGCATCGGCGTTGGCGCCCTGGGCGAACACCGCGACGCGCACCGTCTTGCCGGTGCCGTTGGGCAGCACGGTGGAACCGCGCACCACCTGATCGGATTTACGCGGATCGACGCCCAGATTGACGCTGACGTCCACCGATTCGGCGAACTTCGCCCGCGGCATGCTCTTTCAGCAGCGCCAGCGCCTCGTCAACAGTGATACTGCTTGCCCGGCTCGACCTTTTCGCGAATGGCTCTTTGCTCGTTTGCTCAGTTTCGCCATGTCACACACCCTCCACTTCCAGGCCCATGCTGCGAGCACTGCCGGCGATGGTGCGCACTGCCGCATCCATATCCGCCGCAGTCAGATCGGGCATCTTTGGTCTTGGCGATCTCTTCGAGCTGCGCGCGGGTGACCTTGCCCACCTTGTCGGTGTTGGGCGTCGCGCTGCCCTTGGAGATTCCGGCCGCCTTCTTCAGCAGCACCGAGGCCGGCGGGGTCTTGGTGATAAAGGTGAAGCTGCGATCACTGTAAACCGTGATCACCACCGGCATCGGCATGACCCTGCTCGAGGTCCTGGGTCTGCGCATTGAACGCCTTGCAGAACTCCATGATATTGACGCCGTGCTGACCCAGCGCCGGACCGACCGGCGGACTGGGGTTGGCCTGGCCAGCGGCGACCTGCAGCTTGATATAAGCCTGGACTTTCTTTGCCATGTACTCACTCCTGTGGGTGCAAACGCCGTTACGGCTCCCCGTTATCGACAACGCGCGCAACGACGTCTGCGCCGTAACGAGCCGAATTAGACCTTTTTCCACCTGGCCGAACTCCAGTTCGACCGGCGTCGAGCGGCCGAAGATCAACACCGCGACACGCAGACGGCTCTTTTCGTAATTGACTTCTTCGACCACACCGTTGAAGTCGTTGAACGGACCATCGGTGACCCGCACCACTTCGCCCGGCTCGAACAGCACCTTGGGCCGCGGCTTCTCGGCACCTTCCTGCACGCGCTGCAGGATCGCATCGGCCTCCTTGTCGGAGATCGGCGCCGGCTGTCGCTGGTGCCACCGATAAAGCCCATCACCTTCGGCACATCCTTGACCAGATGCCAGGTCTCATCGTTCATTTCCATCTGCACCAGCACATAGCCGGGAAAAAACTTGCGCTCGCTCTTGCGCTTCTGGCCTTCGCGCATCTCCACCACTTCTTCGGTGGGCACCAGGATTTCGCCGAACTGGTCTTCCATGCCGAACGCGCTTGACGCGCTCGTTCAGCGAGCGCTTGACCTGATTCTCGAACCCGGAATAGGCGTGCACCACGTACCATCGCATTGCCATCGCTCAGTCTCCCTGACCGGTCAACAGCTGTGACCGCCCATAAGCAAAAACGATATCCATCAACCAAAGCAGATGCCCACCATCACCACCATGACCATCACGATCAGCGTGGTCTGCATGCGTCTCGCTGCGCGTCGGCCAGACCACCTTGCGCACCTCGGTGCGCGCATCTTGACGAAGCCCATGGCCGCCGCCCTGCTAGCCGTGGTCGCAGACGCGATAGCCGACCGCGATCGCCGGCGACGCACGAGCAGGCCGATCACGCGCAGCAGAAGCGACTGGTCGGCGTAATAATAGAAGCCCATCATGCCGGCAACAACCAGCGACAACCGCGATCGCGAGCTTGACCGTATCCAGTACCGGAGCCTTGCGTTTCTGCTGTCGCGTTCATATACGCTCTAACGAGGACTCCGCAAACTCGCCACTACTGGCCTGCGCGACCTCGAAAATAAAATGGCAGGCCAGGAGGGAATCGAACCCCCAACCTGCGGTTTTGGAGACCGCCGCTCTGCCAATTGAGCTACTGGCCTAGAATCGTGCATGGGGACAGACCATGTCCGAACGGTTCGCCCTCGGCCCGCCACTGCAGCCATCGTTTACTCGATGATCTTGGACGACCACGCCGGCGCCGACGGTACGGCCACCTTCGCGGATCGCAAAGCGCAGACCCTCTTCCATCGCGATCGGCGCAATCAGGCTCACCGTCATCTTCACGTTGTCGCCCGGCATCACCATCTCGACGCCTTCCGGCAGATCGCACGCACCGGTCACGTCCGTGGTCCGGAAGTAGAACTGCGGCCGGTAGCCATTGAAAAACGGCGTGTGACGCCCGCCTTCTTCCTTGCTCAGCACGTACACTTCGCACTCGAACTTGGTGTGCGGGGTGATCGAGCCGGGCTTGGCCAGCACCTGGCCGCGCTCGACGTCATCACGCTTGGTGCCGCGCAGCAGCACGCCCACGTTGTCGCCCGCCTGACCCTGGTCCAGCAGCTTGCGGAACATCTCCACGCCGGTCACGTGGTCTTGACTGGTGTCCTTGAATGCCGACGATCTCCACCTCGTCGCCCACCTTGACGATGCCGCGCTCGATACGGCCGGTCACCACCGTGCCGCGACCCGAGATCGAGAACACGTCCTCGATCGGCATCAGGAACGGCCGTCGATCGCACGCTCCGGCTCCGGGATGTAGGCGTCCATCGCCGCCACCAGCTTCTCGATCGACGGCACGCCGATCTCGCTCGTGTCCCCTTCCAGCGCCTTCAGCGCCGAGCCGGTGATGATCGGCGTGTCGTCGCCCGGAAATTCGTAGCTGGACAGCAGCTCGCGAACTTCCATCTCCACCAGCTCCAGCAGCTCGGCATCGTCGACCATGTCCGCCTTGTTCAGGTACACCACGATGTACGGCACGCCCACCTGGCGCGACAGCAGGATGTGCTCGCGCGTCTGCGGCATCGGGCCGTCGGCCGCACACCACCAGAATCGCGCCGTCCATCTGCGCCGCACCCGTGATCATGTTCTTCACATAGTCCGCGTGGCCCGGGCAGTCCACGTGCGCGTAGTGACGCTTGTCCGATCTCGTACTCCACGTGCGCCGTCGCGATCGTGATCCCGCGCGCACGCTCTTCCGGCGCGTTGTCAATCTGGTCGTACGCCTTGGAACTCACCGCCAAACTTCTCTCGCCATCACCTTCGTCATCGCCGCCGTCAGCGTCGTCTTACCATGGTCTACGTGACCGATCGTGCCAACGTTTACGTGCGGCTTCGTACGTTCAAATTTTTCCTTGGACATGGCGACGACCTCCAGATTGTCGCTTACTCGTATGCAATCGAGTGCTCGAGACAGGCATCTGCGCCGACGTTCATTCACCTAAACTGATATGGAGCCCATAACCGGATTTGAACCGGTGACCTCTTCCTTACCAAGGAAGTGCTCTACCGACTGAGCTATATGGGCAATGCTTCACTACCGGGAGCGCGCGCGACCGATCAAATGCGGTGCGCATGCAGCTACTGCCCTAGCCCTGCACACAACTGTCGCCATCAATGGAGCGGGTGATGGGAATCGAACCCACGTCATCAGCTTGGAAGGCTGAGGTTCTACCATTGAACTACACCCGCACTGAACCCGAACACGCGGTCGGAGGTTCGGTCCCACAGGCCCGCGAATTCGACCTGTCCACGAATCATCGTATCTGGTGGAGGGGGGAGGATTCGAACCTCCGAAGGCTGAGCCGTCAGATTTACAGTCTGATCCCTTTGGCCGCTCGGGAACCCCTCCGCATAACGAGCAAGCCTGCGTATTTTGCGCAATCGTTCGCTCGACCACTGTAAACCGCGGTCGTCGGCAAATCGAAGCCGCCAGCCGACGGTCTCGGCCAGTTATAAAGACGAATTGTCCGGCAGCAGTCAGAGCATCACAGGCCGCGTGGCTGTCTGCAGATCTGGTACGCTTCGCCCCTGCTCTGGTCATGCCGCCTGCCGCCGCCGAGCTGCCGGCATCGGACCGTGGTCAATTAACAGCCGAGGAACACGTACAGATGAAAGTCACGATTTTCGGTAGCGGTTATGTGGGCCTGGTGACGGGCGCTTGCCTGGCGCAGGTCGGCAACCAGGTTCTCTGCGTCGACATCGACGAACGCCAAGATCGGCCGTCCTCAACAACGGCGAACGTTCCGATTTTCGAGCCCGGGCTGGAGGACATGGTGCGCGACAATCGCGCGCCGGCCGGCTGCGCTTCACGCACCGATCTCGCCGCCGGCGTCGCCCACGGCATGTTTCAGTTCATCGCCGTCGGCACGCCGCCGGACGAAGACGGTTCAGCGGACCTGCAGCATGTCCTGGCGGTCGCCCGATCCATCGGCGAGCACATGGTCGGAGCACCGGATCATCGTCGACAAATCCACCGTGCCTGTCGGCACCGCCGACCAAGGTGCGCGGGGCATTGCGAGAAGCCATGACGAGCGCGGGCTGCCGACATCGAGTTTCGATGTCGTGTCAAACCCGGAATTCCTCAAGGAAGGCGCCGCGATCGACGACTTCATGCGCCCGGCACGCATCGTCATCGGCGCGGACATCCGCGACAGCGCGGAGTTGCTGCGGCGCCTGTATGCGCCGTTCAACCGCAACCATGACCGCCTGATCTAATGGATGTCCGCTCGGCGGAACTGACCAAGTATGCGGCCAACGCCATGCTGGCCACCAAAATCAGCTTCATGAACGAATTGGCGAACATCGCCGAACGCCTCGGCGCCGACATCGAACAGGTGCGCATCGGCATCGGCTCCGACCCGCGCATCGGCTACCACTTCATCTATCCTGGTTGCGGCTATGGCGGCTCCTGTTTCCCGAAAGACGTGCAAGGCGCTAGAACGCACCGCGCGGGACGCCGGCTACGCGGCGCGACTGCTGCAGGCAGTGGAAACCGTCAATCGACCGCCAAAAGCACGTACTGTTCGCAAAAATCCGCAGCCATTCGGCGACCAGCTGGCCGGCGACCTTCGCGGTCTGGGGTCTGGCGTTCAAGCCCAATACCGACGACATGCGCGAAGCACTCCAGCCGCACCCTGATGGAAGCACTATGGCAGGCTGGCGCGCAGGTCCGCGCCTACGATCCGGAGGCGATGGATGAAACGCGGCGCATCTATGGCGAGCGTTCCGACTTGACGCTGTGCAGCTCACTGGAAAACACCCTGCAGGGCAGCGATGCACTGGTCGTAATGACCGAATGGAATCAGTTCCGCAGCCCGGACTTCTTTGAAATCAAAGACACGCTCAAGGACCCGGTGATATTCGACGGTCGCAATCTGTACGAACCGCGGGCGATGGCCGAGCTCGGCTTTGTCTATTACGCCATCGGCCGGGGTGAACGGGCGCCGGACTGAAACCGGCTGGCCCGGAAGATGGTGCCGGCAGAGGGACTTGAACCCCCAACCTACTGATTACAAATCAGTTGCACTACCAATTGTGCTATGCCGGCGACATTTTGAGCATGGCGGAGAATGGGCGGATTGTAGGGAATCGGGTCGCGCAACACAATTTGCTTTATGGCGCACGGTCACCACAGGTCCGCACTTCCACCTGCAGGTCCGACCCGGCCAATTGATCCAGCCAGGCCGGCCGGCTGGGCTCATCCCCCGGGATGGGCACTTCGATCCAAAAGTACGGCCGACTGCGCTCGATGACGTCCATCTCGGGCGCATATCCCAGTCCGCGCAACTGCCGCAACCGGCGTTCGGCTACCGCCAGATCCCGATACAAACCTAGCGAAATGGCGTTTTCCTTTTCATCCCCGGCCAACACCTGGAGATCGTCTATTCCCTTGCGCCGCAGTTCGCGTTCTCCTTCGAACGCCGCCGAACGACTTACGAACGGCGGCAAATAAACCCAATAGCGACGCTCGATCTCGGCGGTTTCCACAACCTTCGCTTCACCGGCTGCGGCAGGCAATCCTTCGGCTGCGGTTCGCGCCGCCCGCCGGTCCGGGTAGATGCCGATGGCGCGACATTGCTGCGGCAGTGGCGGCTCGGCTTTTCGATCCGAAGGTTCCCCATGCGCTGCTACCGGCGGTCGCTCCGAGACCCCGTTCGCATCGTTCGCTGCAGGAACTTTTTGCCGTGTCGGTGAGGGCTCGGCACGCGTCGCACCGGCAGGAGATGGGCTGCCGGCCGGCGTCGTCGTCGCTGGATCGCGCTCGGAGAGCAGGGGCAAGGAAGCGATACCGGGGTCGGTCGCCGGAACTACCGCGTGGTGCGGCTGGCCGTTACCGTAAATCATCCACATTGCGAAAACGACATTGAAGAACAGCAGCACGGCGACAATCAAGACGCGCATACGAACCCTCGTGCCACGACTGCCAAGCCCTCCAATACCAGGTCCGGGACGTACTCGAACGGGTGCCGCACCAAGCCCAACATGGTCGTCGCGTCGCCGCCGGTAATCAAATGCCGCATTGGTGGGGGCAACTCACTGCCGACATCCGCCACCACCCGATCGATGAATGCTACCGTCGCGTACAGCGTGCCACCGCGCACGGCATTATGGGTATCTCGCGCCAACAACGAAATTCCCGTATCGGCGTCGCCGTCAAGCGAAATCTGTGCGCAACCACCAAGACTGAGCTTCATCATTTCGAGACCCGGCACGATCAATCCGCCGAGGTGCACGCCCTCCTTGTCCAGCACGTCGACTGTGACCGCGCTACCGCAGTCCACTACACAGGCGGCCTCCGAGCCGCGGGCTCGAGCCGCCACCAGCGCCAGCCAGCGATCCACGCCGAGTCGACCGGGTTCGCGGTACCCATTGCTGACACCAAAGCCCTCGGCCTGGGCTTGCACGGTAACGGTTTCTGATTGCCAGTGATCGCGGCACCAGGCGGAAATCCGATCCGCCACCGGCGTTGCAGCAACGCTGGCGATCAACACCCGGGACGGCGGCGAAAGCGCGGCCCACTGCTGCTCGAACGCGGCGTTGCTGCTCAACTCCGTGACGTTCACACGCCCGCGCACAACCAATGCCTCCTCTTCCAGCAGCGCCCATTTCAAAGCCGAATTGCCGACGTCCACCAATAATGTCATGTCGGCAACCGCAAACTGACCTCGCCGGAAGCGAACCGCAGTGTGGCATCACCGCTACGGACCAGGAGCGCGCCGGATTCGTCGACACCAAGAGCAGTACCGGCGACACGCCGCTGGGGCAAATGCAGTTCCACATCGCAGCCCGCGGCCACGTCGCGAAGACGCCATTCCGGCATGAATGCTTCCAGGCCGCAGCGTTCATACTCGGCAAGACCCGTGAGCATCGATCCCAGCACCGTCGCCGCCAATTGATTACGAGTCGGGCAGTCCGACCCGAGTACTTTGCGCAAATCGGTCCACGGCTGATCCACTAGCGCACCGCTCGCCGCGGGCATATCGACGTTGATACCCACACCGACCACAACGTCACACGGCCCGCTCGCTTCGCCTGCCAACTCGAGCAAAATGCCCCCCAGCTTGCGCTGCCGCCAGAGCATGTCGTTGGGCCACTTGAGCCCTACGTCCTCAACCCCCACGGCCGCCAGCGCCCGCGCCACCGCCACCCCGATCGCCAAGCTCAACCCGGTAAGGCCGGCGGCGCTGCCCGGAAACCGCCAGTAAACCGATATATAAAGGTTGGCTGCGAACGGGGAGATCCAGCTGCGACCGCGCCGGCCGCGACCGCCGGTTTGACGCTCCGCCAGACACGCGAAACCGCAAGCCATGTTGTCGTCGACCGCAGCGCGTAAATACCGGTTGGTGGAATCCAACTCCGAGTGCACTTCAAGGCCGCCGAGCAGCGGGCGGACCTCTTGAGGAAGTGCCGCACTGACGGCGGCCGCGTCGAGCAAGTCCAGGGCCGCGTGCAGGCGATAGCCTCGACCTCGCACCGCATGCACCTCGAGGCCCAGGGCTTCGATCCGGCGCACATATTTCCAAACTGCGCTGCGGGAAATACCCAACCCACGCCCAAGATCGTCGCCACTGTGAAAGCGGCCGTCGGCGAGTGCCTGCAGAATGCGGAGAGTGTAATCCATTGCGAAAGTGTATCAGACCGGCGTCGCGGCTTTCGGCGCCGCCTGCGAGCCATCATAGCTTCTTTAAGATATAAGGATTCCCTAAATTAATACTCGGAATTTCAAGAATGTGACCCAACCGCCGCTATTGCCATTACGAAGACCCAACTTCAACTCAAGATTATGGAACGAGCTTATGGACAGTAGAACGCTCCTCGGGATATTGCTGCTATTCACGGTCGCCGCTCCTGCCGCTTATGGAGTGGACACGTTGTACGATGCCCGCTTCAAGCAGTGGACCGAACAAGCGCAAAAAGGGGATCCGGACGCCCAATACAATCTCGGCAACGCATACCTGCGCGGCACCGAAGTCGCCCGCGACTTTGACGCCGCAGCGTCTTGGTTCGAAAAGGCGGCGGAGCAGGACCATGTCAAAGCGCTTTACAAACTGGGTTACCTGTACCTGGAAGGCAAGGGCCTGAAACGCGACTATGGCAAGGCGTACAAATATTTGCGCCGCTCCGCGCAGCACGAGTATTCGCCTGCCCAATTCTACCTCGGCGAGCTATATGCGGACGGCAATGGGGTCGCTCAGGACAACAACAAAGCGCTATATTGGCTATCGCAAGCCGCGGACGACAATTATGTGCCGGCAAAAGCCGAGGTGAGCCGGATCAAGGAACTGATTGCCGCCGAAGCTGCGGCTGAGAAAGCCCGTGCCGCGCGGGACGCAGCAGCAAAGGAAGCAGCAGCCCGGGAAGCCGCCGCCAAAGCGGCCGAAAATCGTCCGAAACCAAAACCGGTGGTGAAGGTCGAGTCCAAACCCGCGGCCGCGGTGGTGGCGAAAGCGGAACCTACCCCGAAACCTGCTCCGAGGCACAAGCCGGAGCCGGTCGCGGTTGCGAAACCAAAGCCCGAACAAGCGGCCGAGATTGACACCAAGGCGCTGTTGCTGACCGGGAATTGGCTAAATGCGGGTGGTGAGCCGTCCAAGCATATGCCATCCGCGCGAACCAAATGCAGCATCGAAGGAAATTCGGTGGTTTGCGAAACCGAACGTCTCAAACGCACCAATGTATTCGCGCGAATCGACTACATGGTGAAAGCGAAGTTCGGCCGCTTCAGTGATGACGGCCAATTCATGGGAACCTACCGGACCAACGTTCTTTACGTGCGGCCGGACGACCCGGACAATACCAGTCACAGCGAAGCCGACGTTCCCAAGCTCGGTTGGAAGCAGCAAACCATTATCAAATGCAAATTCACGGGCAAGGACCGGCTCGATTGCGTCAACGACAACTTCAAGCGAGAACATTTCACCCGCGCTGAAGCAGGCTGACATTCCTGGACGCGGTCGCTCAGTCGGCCGCGTCCGCACCACCCAACCACTGCTCGCGGCAGCGTCCTTCGTCGACGATTTTCATATAACACGTGTCGACCTGCGCCGGGCGCAGCTGCACTGCCAATTCGAACAACTCGTCACGACGGAATCCGTGGACACTGACCGTGGCGCCAGCCGCGTACCGCTGCAGCTGGCCTTCGAGATTGCGGCCGTTGACCCGGATTCCATCGACCGCAACCAATTCGTCGCCGGCGGACAAGCCGGCCTCTGCGGCGCCGCTGCCCTCGAATACGACCGCGACGCGCGCCGAATCGCCATTGTTCGCCAGCCGCACGCCGAGCACCAGCAAGGCTTGGTCGCGTGTCGATGGCTTCCCGCCTTTGTCTTTCGCAGACTCGGCACTGCGCACATGCATTTCAACGCCGACCGACGCAAGCAGCGCGGCCAGATCCGGGTCGTCGGTTCCCTCGACCCAGTGGCGCAGCTGTTGCCCGGCTTCCGCACCTGCCAGTTCCGACACCAAGGCAAAAACACCGTCTTCCGGGACCCCGACATAGGGACGACCATACCTTTGCCACAGCGAACGCATGAGATCGTCCAAACTCACCTTGCCCTGCGTGTGCCCGCGCAGCATCAGATCGAGTGCCAGTGCAATTACGGCGCCTTTGGCGTAGTAGCTGATGATCGCATTGGGCGCGTTCTCGTCCTGCTTATAGAACTTGGTCCAGGCGTCGAAACTCGATTCGGCCACGCTTTGCTTGAATCTCCCCGGCGTGCGCAACACCCGTGTCACCGCCTGGCTGACCATTTCCAGATAGCTTTCAGCACTGATCAATCCGGCACGATGCAACGCCAGTTCGTCGTAATACGAAGTGATACCTTCAAACGCCCACAACAAACTGGTGTGCACTTCACGGCTGAGATCGTAGGGCAGAAAAGCGGCCGGTTTGATGCGCTTTACGTTCCAGGTGTGGAAGTACTCGTGGCTGCACAGAGCCAGGAAATCCCGGTAACTATCGCTGACCTTTTCTTCCCCCCTTCGCGGCAGACTGTCGCGGCTGGTCATCAGACTGCAAGATGCGCGATGCTCCAACCCTCCGTAGCCCTCACCAACCACCATGGTTAGGAACAGGTAACGGTCCATTTCCGGAAGCTCGCCGAACAGACCGACGTGGGATTCGCAAATCCGCTGCAGGTCCCGGCACAGCCGCGGCATGTCGGCGCGCTGGCGCCCAGTACAGGGCAATATGATGCGGCACGCCCGCCACTTCGAATGATGCCCGATGCGAAATCACCGATTTCAACGGGATGGTCGATCAACTCGTCGTAGTTCGACGCCCGATATGACGCCGAAACCCCACTCCGGAGCCTCGGCGCGGGTCATAGACGTCGCGACCCGCCAGTTCGCGTACCGTTCGCCTTCGAGCTGCCGTATTTCCACTCGGCATGGGCGCCGGTCCTGGCCTTCGACGCGCATGAATACGCTGGTGCCGTTGAAATAGGCATGGGTCGCATCGAGATGGGCCCCGCGTACCGAAAGGTCCCAGGCATAGATTTCGTAGCTCAACTCCAGCGGACCCGGAGCACGGTTCACAGCGCCATGTCTGCTTGTCGAGCTTGATCACCGAAAGTTCTTTGCCGCCGCAATATGCCCATACACGAACGATGTTCTTGGCGAAGTCGCGGATCATGTAGCTGCCGGGGATCCAGCCGGGAACCGTGAATACCTGCCCCTGCAGGTCCGGCTCGGGCACCGTGCAAACTACCTGGAATAGATGTGTGTGAACATCGCGGAACGCCAGACGGTAATCAACAGCATATTCGGATTTCATGGTTTAGGTAGCCAAGGATCGTTGAATCGAACGTTAAGCCAATGAGGGCGGGGCTGAGCCGAGGCCGACGCAGATTATCCAACGAACTGCCCGCTCGAACATAATGTCCATTCATTTTACAGCGATGACCTCTCGGATTACGGCGCCTGAAGCCGGCACCGCTCCACCTCGCGCCCGGATACTTCCCGAAGCTCCTGTTATATGGACCAAAACGGCACAGAAGCCGGTAGCCATGCAAATGATCACGCCAACAACTGATTGAGCTGCAGCTCGTCCATATTTTTTACAAAATATTTCAACAACCGCCATTTCGCTAGCATAACTAATTGTTTTAACAAAAGGTTAGAATTTGGCGCGCATAGTGCAAGGGGCGAACCATGCGGGAAGGCAGTATGCATTGTTCGACCTGCCGTCGCTGCCCAGCTCCGCGGACATGCTACGAACGTTTCGGGGGGTTCCCTCTTAGTCAGGTGGGTTCACTTGATGTACGAAGATACGCGCTCAATCATTAAGGAGAGGAAGATGACCTTGAAGAAACTTTGGATGGGGTTGGCGGCATCTGCAGCCCTGGGCTTGGCCACGACCGCCGCGCACGCGATCCCAATTGAACTGGGGCTTGCACTGGACGCTTCAGGGAGCATCAGCACTGCAAACTTCGCCCTGCAGCGGAATGCCTATGCAACAGTATTGAATGACCCGACGGTACTGCCACGGGACGGAAGCGTCGCAATCGGCGTATACCAGTTCTCGTCCTCGGCAAACCAGGTTTTTCCCACCACGGTGATTGACGGTACCACGATCGGGAATTTGATCACGGCGATCTCAACCTTTACCCGGATCAGTGGCGGAACCGACATCGGCTCCGCAATCACTGCCTTGCAGAATGACATACTCGGAAATGCAATTGACTCCGATCGGCAGGTGATCGACGTGTCGACCGACGGTGCCGGATCTCTCGGCAGCCAGCCTGGCGCCGCACTTGCGGCCGGTATTGAACAGATCAACTGTTTGGGCATTGGTGCCGGCGCCAATTGCGGGTTTATCGGCGGCACGGACGCGTTCTCGATCACTGTCGCAAGCTTCGGCGATTTCGAACAAGCACTGCGGACCAAGCTCGCCCGGGAAATTCCGGGGGGCAACGGTACGGTTCCTGAACCCGGCATGCTCGCGCTCCTCGGCATCGGCGCGGCGGCTTTCGGGTTTGGACATCGTAAGAACAAGGCTCGTACCGAACTGATGGTTCTACGCTAGGACGCACTATCCTGGAAGGAAGCCGAGCGGCCACGAGGCCGCTCGGCTTTTTTGTTTCCAACGAATGGCGGGTCTGAACAGTAAACAGCCGATCCCATCTAGCCGCAGGCCTCGTACGGCGCTGGTGCAACACACCTGAGTGTTTGTCAAAAGCAACGGGCTGCTGTTTCCAGCTTTCCAGCGCCGCTCGGAGTTGTACACCTGCGCACCTAAGGGTTCACCGATTCGATCAACGTCCCGGAAACCGCGACCAAGCGGCGACAGCGGGCGACTTACCGGTCGGGCAGTCGGCGTGACCGCAGCAGCCGGCCTGGCGAATTCACGGTCGCCACCTCGTCCCACGGGGTGGGGAGTCATGAGCCCTTCGAGCAACACTCTGGCCTGTTTTTTATCACCGCCCTGGACAATGCCGCGCTCCAGTTGGTTCGGTTGTCCCGGTCGGGTGTCGGTATCAGTCCCGGCGAGCCGATGACGCCCGTTTGCGGGTGCGCCTGCGGAACTGGCGCAGCAGTACCCGCGCTACGGCTATCCCACGTTGCATGGCTTACTCAAGGCCGAGCAACGGGTGATCAACCCTAAGAGGACGTATCGGGTCTATGCCGAAGAAGGGCTCCAGGTCCGTACCCGGCGCCGCAAGTGCTTGCAGCGGCCCCGAATGCCGATCGCACTGCCCAATCGCGTAAACGAACGCTGGTCCATGGACTTTGTGAGCGATCAACTGGCTGACGGCAGACGATTCCGGGTGTTGAACATCATCGACGACTACTCCGCGAGTGCGTTGGACAGCTCGTCGAAACCTCCATCTCCGGCATCCGGGTCGCGCGCTATTTAAGCGAACTGTGCCAGCTGCGCGCGAGGCCCTCGACCATCGTCACCGATAACGGACCGGAGTTCACCAGCAAGGCACTGTTCTTCTGGGCGAAGGATCACGGCGTGCAGTTGCACTTCATCCAGCCTGGCAAACCGACGCAGAACGCATTCGTTGAAAGCTTCAACGGCAAGTTCCGGGATCAATGTCTCAACCAACATTGGTTCCGTGATCTGTTCGACGCCCGCAACACGATTGAGACGTGGAGAACCCATTACAACCACGCCAAGCCCCACCGGTCCTTGAGAAACGTACCGCCCGCGGTATTTGCCGGACAGGCCGCCTGATATGCTGAAATCCTCTCCAACGAACTGGACCGAATTCAGGGGTACGGTCAGCGCATTGGCATTCCCGGGGCATTTCACTCGCCAGTGCAAAGATTTACGACACTACAGCACCGGTTCGAGCCAAAAAAAACCCCTGCAACAATGTCGCAGGGGTTTCGTATTAAAAGCCTGGCAGTGACCTACTTTCACATGGGGAAGCCCCACACTATCATCGGCGCTGAGCGGTTTCACTTCCGAGTTCGGGATGGGATCAGGTGGTTCCCACTCGCTATTGCCGCCAGGCAAACTTTTATGCTTGACCACCTTTACCAGCCGGCAATCGAAGCAAATTGGGGAAGTCAGTAGGCGTTAGGGTCTGTCGCAAACAACAGCGACTTGGGATCGTTACGCGACCATGCCCAACCAAACTGCTTGGGGTTATATGGTCAAGCCTCACGGCCAATTAGTACTGGTTAGCTTCATGCATTACTGCGCTTCCACACCCAGCCTATCAACGTCGTAGTCTTCAAGGGCCCTTCAGGGGATCGAAGTCCCAGGGAGATCTCATCTTGAGGGAGGCTTCCCGCTTAGATGCTTTCAGCGGTTATCCCGTCCGAACTTAGCTACCCGGCAATGCCATTGGCATGACAACCGGAACACCAGAGGTTCGTCCACTCCGGTCCTCTCGTACTAGGAGCAGCTCCTCTCAATTCTCCAACGCCCACGGCAGATAGGGACCGAACTGTCTCACGACGTTCTAAACCCAGCTCGCGTACCACTTTAAATGGCGAACAGCCATACCCTTGGGACCTGCTACAGCCCCAGGATGTGATGAGCCGACATCGAGGTGCCAAACACCGCCGTCGATATGAACTCTTGGGCGGTATCAGCCTGTTATCCCCGGAGTACCTTTTATCCGTTGAGCGATGGCCCTTCCATTCAGAACCACCGGATCACTAAGACCAACTTTCGTACCTGCTCGACGTGTCTGTCTCGCAGTCAAGCACCCTTATGCCTTTACACTCGTTGCACGATTTCCGACCGTGCTGAGGGTACCTTCGTGCTCCTCCGTTACTCTTTGGGAGGAGACCGCCCCAGTCAAACTACCCACCATACACTGTCCCCGACCCGGATTACGGGCCTAAGTTAGAACCTCAAACATGCCAGGGTGGTATTTCAAGGTTGGCTCCACCGAAACTAGCGTCCCGGTTTCAAAGCCTCCCACCTATCCTACACAAGCAGGTTCAAAGTTCAGTGCAAAGCTGTAGTAAAGGTTCACGGGGTCTTTCCGTCTAGCCGCGGGTACGCTGCATCTTCACAGCGATTTCAATTTCACTGAGTCTCGGGTGGAGACAGTGTCGCCATCGTTACGCCATTCGTGCAGGTCGGAACTTACCCGACAAGGAATTTCGCTACCTTAGGACCGTTATAGTTACGGCCGCCGTTTACCGGGGCTTCGATCAAGAGCTTCTCCGAAGCTAACCCCATCAATTAACCTTCCGGCACCGGGCAGGCGTCACACCCTATACGTCCTCTTACGAGTTTGCAGAGTGCTGTGTTTTTAGTAAACAGTCGCAGCCACCTGGTCACTGCAACCCCCTTCTGCTCCAAGAGCAAGTCTCTTCACATACCAGGGGCGTACCTTCTCCCGAAGTTACGGTACCATTTTGCCTAGTTCCTTCACCCGAGTTCTCTCAAGCGCCTTAGGATTCTCTACCTCGCCCACCTGTGTCGGTTTGGGGTACGGTCTCTCATTACCTGAAGCTTAGAGGCTTTTCCTGGAAGCAGGGCATCAACCACTTCGTCTCATATAGAGACTCGTCATCACGTCTCAGGATTGTGTTCCCGGATTTGCCTAAGAACACTCCCTACTCGCTTAAACCGGGACAACCAACACCCGGCTGGCCTAGCCTTCTCCGTCTCCCCATCGCAGTAATGCGAGGTACAGGAATATTAACCTGTTTCCCATCGACTACGCCTTTCGGCCTCGCCTTAGGGGCCGACTCACCCTGCGCCGATTAACGTTGCGCAGGAAACCTTGGGCTTTCGGCGTGGGGGTTTTTCACCCCCATTATCGTTACTCATGTCAGCATTCGCACTTCCGATACCTCCAGCATACCTTACAGCACACCTTCGCAGGCTTACGGAACGCTCCCCTACCACGCAAGCACAATGCTTGCATCCGCAGCTTCGGTATACAGCTTAAGCCCCGTTAAATCTTCCGCGCAGGCCGACTCGACCAGTGAGCTATTACGCTTTCTTTAAAGGATGGCTGCTTCTAAGCCAACCTCCTGGCTGTCTGGGCCTTCCCACATCGTTTCCCACTTAGCTATCATTTGGGGACCTTAGCTGGCGGTCTGGGTTGTTTCCCTTTCCACGACGAACGTTATCACCCGCCGTGTGTCTCCCGTGATTGCACTTCCTGGTATTCGGAGTTTGCATCGGGTTGGTAAGCCGGGATGGCCCCCTAGCCGAA
>CAVXJN010000003.1:0-1205000 GCA_963762165.1 uncultured Gammaproteobacteria bacterium | reverse complement strand
GCAGCAAGCGGAGTCAATCCAAGACAATGCCGCCAAGCCGCGCCCAGCCACCGAAAAGGTCGCGCTGCGAGAGGCGCCGGAAGCCCCGCTTACTACAGGTCCTGCTGAAGCTTTGGCTGAAGATCCACTGCTGCACGAACAACCGCCGGCAAGCGATTCAGCCAGCGCCGCCGAGGCTGCAAACCGAAGCCCAGACTGAAGATTTCTCCGCCGGAGAGTGGCAGCAGTTCACGGTCAAATCAGGCGACAATCTCGCGCAAATTTTTTCTCACGCCGGGCTTACGGCGCGACAGCTTTACGAAGTCATGCAGGCCGATGGCCCAGTGGGGCGACTCAAACGCCTGTTTCCCGGCGAGACCCTGCGCGTGCGCGTCGACGACGACGGCAACCTCAATGAATTGGTCCTCAAGATCGACCCCAGCCACAGTTTGCGGATCACCCGAAACGCGAAGGGCTACCAGGCCAACAAACTTGAACGCGACTACGAAATACGCACCGCCAATGCGTCTGGGGTGATTTCGCAATCCCTGTTCGTATCCGCCCAGAAAGCGGGACTGTCGGACAATCTGACCATGGAACTGGCCGGCATTTTTGGCTGGGACATCGACATGGCGCTGGACCTGCGCGAGGGCGACCGTTTCACGGTGATCTATGAACAGAATTACCTCGACGGTCGCAAAGTGAGCGATGGCGACATCGTCGCGGCGGAATTCATCAACCGCGGCAAGACCTATCGCGCCCTCCGCTTCACCGACAGCGACGGCCGCAGCAGCTATTACACACCGAGCGGCCTCAGCGTGCGCAAAGCGTTTCTGCGCACGCCGGTCAATTTCACCCGCATCAGCTCAAAGTTCGACCTCCACCGGATGCACCCGATCCTCAACCGGATCCGCGCTCACAAGGGCGTCGATTACGCTGCCCCGAGGGGGACGCCGATCAAAGCCACCGGCGACGGCAAGATCATATTCCGCGGCCGCAAAGGCGGTTACGGCAACGTAATCATCATCCGGCATGGCAGCCGCTACAGCACGCTGTACGGGCACATGTCCCGCTTCAACCGGCGCTTCAAACTCGGCAGCACTGTGCATCAGGGCCAGGTCATCGGCTATGTCGGCCAGACCGGGCTGGCGACCGGTCCGCATCTGCATTACGAATTCCGCGTCAATGGCGCCCACCGCAACCCACTGACGGTGGATTTGCCGGTGGCCACCCCCATCCCGACGATGGAATTGCCGGCATTCCGCGCCGAGGCCGATCCATTGATCGACCAACTCGATGTACTGGATCGTACCCAGGTCGCGCGCAACTGAGCGAAGCGAACGCAACGTCCATGGACGGTCTTTACGTCGGGCTCATCTCCGGCACCAGCATGGACGGCGTCGATGCAGCACTGGTGGAACTGGGACCGGAGATTCGTCTATTGCAGGCGCTGCGCCTGCCTTATCCGCCTGAACTGCGCCAACGCCTGATTGAAATCGCCGACCCCAGCGCGCGGCTTGCCTTGCGCGAACTGGGCAGCCTCGACGTCCAGGTGGGAGAGCATTTCGCCGCAGCGGTCGAAATGCTGCTGGCCGATGCCGGCATTGCCCGCGAGCGCGTAACCGCCATCGGCAGCCATGGCCAGACGGTGGGTCATTATCCTGATGATGCCGACCCGTCCACCCTGCAGATCGGTGATCCCAACATCATCGCCGAACGCACCGCCACCGTGACGGTCGCCGATTTCCGCCGCCGCGATCTCGCCGTCGGCGGCCAGGGCGCGCCGCTGGTGCCCGGATTCCATCGTGCCGTACTTCAAACCTCCGACGAAACCCGCATCGTGGCCAATATCGGCGGCATCGCCAATATCACCGTATTGCACGCCGACGGCCGCTATACCCCCGCATTCGACACCGGCCCCGGCAATACCTTGCTGGATGCCTGGAGCGAAACGCATTTGCACGAGCCTCAAGACACCGGTGGCAAATGGAGTGCCGGCGGAACGGTCAACGACAGCCTTCTGGGGCGGTTGCTGGGCGACGCCTATTTCTCACGCCCACCACCGAAAAGCACCGGCCGGGAATATTTCAACCGCCGCTGGCTGCACGCGGTCCTCGAACGCCACGGCGTGAATGTCGACCCACAAGATGTGCAGGCGACCCTGTGTCAGCTCACCGCCCGCACCCTCGCCGAAGCAGCGCGCAGTCAGGCGCCGGCGGCGGCCCGGCTGATCGTATGCGGCGGCGGCGCCCACAACGCCGACCTGATGAGTCGTTTGGCGGCAGCATTGGCCCCGATTTCTGTGCAAAGCAGCATCGATTTCGGTATCGACCCCGATTGGATGGAGGCCATGGCATTCGCCTGGCTTGCTGCGCGCCGCCTGTGTGGCAAAGCCGGAAATCTCCCCAGCGCAACCGGCGCCAGCAAACCGGTACTGTTGGGCGCCGTCTTCCCGGGCGACATGCGCCTCTGAGCCGCGCGATGTTTGCAGATCTCGTTAGTTGATGTAAACTGTAATCGTTCTCATTTGCATTAACTGCGTGAAGGCTCTGTTATGTCCGCTTTGATTCCGTACCGACTCCGCCATGGCCGGAGGACCGTGTTGTTCATGCTGTTGCTGGCCCTGCCCGTACTTGCCCATGGGGCGGCGGCCGAACGGCTATTGCACATGCTCGACTACATCGGCGTCGATTACCCGGCGACGGTCGCCGACGGCAAGGTCGTGAACGAAAGCGAGTACCGGGAACAGGCGGAGTTTGCCGCGCAACTGGTGCAAATGGTCGAAGCGTTGCCGGCCAAGCCGGGACGGGACGCACTCCGCGCTGCCGTGCAGTCGCTGAGCGAAAATATTGCCGCGAAACGACCCGGTCCGCAGATCCGCCAACAAACCGAGGAACTACGGGCACAAGTAGTGCAGCTGTACGGCGTGGCGACCGCCCCGCGGCGCGCGCCAGATGTATCCGGCGCCCAGGCATTGTTCGCCCACAACTGCGCCTCTTGTCACGGCGCCGAAGGCCGCGGCGACGGCCCGGCGGCAGTCAGCCTGAAACCGCGTCCCACCGATTTCCACGATCCCGAACGCGCTGCCCAGCGCAGTCCGTACGGGCTCTACAGCGCCATCTCACTGGGCGTCGACGGCACTGCGATGCGCGCCTTTGATCGGCTCGACGATCAACAACGCTGGGCGTTGGCGTTCTACGTCAGCGGTCTGAGTTTCAGTGATGCGCAACGCCAGCAAGGCAAGCGACTGGTCGAACAGGGAGCGCTCAAGGATCTGCGCGGGCTGGCCATGCTCGCCGCATTGACGCCGCAGCAGGCGCGCAGCCGCTTCGGCGAACAGGGCGGTGCAGTATTGGCCTATTTGCGCCGTCATCCGGAGCATGCCACCGAGGGCGCACGGACGCCGATCCAGGTCGCGCAGCAGGGCTTGGCCGAAAGCCTCGCGTCGTATCGGTCGGGCAATACCAAACAGGCCTACGAGCAAGCGGTAGCGGCTTATCTGGACGGTTTCGAACTGGCCGAATCCGGACTGAAGAATGTCGCCCCGGAACTGATGGCAGAGATCGAACGAGAGATGCTGGCCTACCGGCAACAGATTCGCGCCGGGCTGCCGTCGGCGGATATCGCGGCTCGGCAGAGCAAGCTGCACGACCTGCTGCAACGCGCTGCCGAAACCCTCGACGCCGGCCGACTGACCGCCGGGATGGGATTCGCGAGTGCGTTGGTGATCCTGCTCCGCGAGGGTTTGGAAGCGCTGCTGGTGCTGGCGGCAATCGGCGCAGTACTCATTCGTACCGGCCGCCGCGACGCCATGCGCTACCTGCACGCCGGCTGGATCGCAGCACTGATACTGGGTGCAGTGACCTGGGTGGTTTCCTCCTACCTGATTGCCATCAGCGGCGCCGGGCGCGAACTTACGGAAGGGCTGACTGCGCTGGTGGCTGCGGCGGTGCTGTTGTACGTCGGGCTTTGGTTACACAACAAGTCCCACGCCCGGCGTTGGCAGGAGTTCGTCCAGGAGCGCATTCAGCGCGCACTTCACGGCCGGGCGCTATGGGCGCTGGCGGGCATCTCGTTTCTGGCCGTGTACCGTGAAGTATTCGAGACGGTACTGTTCTACCAAGCATTATGGCTGCAGATCGAACCCGGTGCGGAACATGTTCTCTGGGGTGGGGTCGCCGCCGGCGCCGCACTATTGGTGCTCCTCGGCTGGATCATCGTGCGCTCGAGCATGCGTTTGCCGTTGCGTCAGTTCTTCACCTTCAACGCCTTCGTAATGCTGCTGCTGGCGATCGCATTCGCCGGGCACGGGGTCGCCGCTTTGCAGGAAGCAGGGATGCTGCCGCTGGATCCGGTGCATTTCCCGCGGTTTGATCTGCTCGGAGTGTACCCGACCATGGAAACGCTATCGGCGCAGCTGCTGGTGCTGGCGGTGGTGGCGGCAACCATCTGGACGGCCCGGCGACGCGAACGCCAGCGCGCAGCCGACTAGCGCCGGAGCTCAACGCCGCGCGATCGAAACGTAATCGCGCCGCTGTTTGCCGATGTAGACCTGGGTCGGGCGGAAAATACGATTGTCCGCCAACTGCTCACGCCAGTGCGCCAGCCAGCCGGCCGCCCGGGCTATGGCAAAAATCGCGGTGAACTGATCCCGCGGAATACCCATTTCCGTGTACAGAATGCCCGAGTAAAAATCCACGTTGGCGTAAACGCCCTTGTGCGCCAATCGAGCTTCGCAGACTTGTTCGACTCGCTGCGCCACCTCCAGCAGCGGATTCACGTCTCCGCCCCGGGCTTCCTTCAATTCATTCATCAGCCCTTGAAGAATGGTGGCGCGGGGGTCCTTGGTCTTGTATTCCCGGTGCCCCATTCCCCAGATCTTTTCTTTGTTCGCCAGACGCTGATCGATGTATCCCTCAGCGCGATCGGGGGACCCGATATCGGCGAGCATCTCCAAGACCCGTTCGTTGGCGCCGCCATGCAGGGGACCGGACAACGTGCCGATCGCGGCGGCGATGACGCTGTATGGGCTCGCCAGCGTCGAGCCGGTGACCAGTACCGAAAACGTGGATGCGTTAATGGTATGTTCAGCGTGCAAAATCAGGCAGACATCGAAAATCCGCGCCAATAGCGGATCGGGTTCTTTGCCGGTCAACATGTACAGGAAGTTCTCGGCGTAATTCAGATCCTCGCGCGGCGGGATGGGATCGTAGCCATTGCGGATCTGTTCCCACATGGCGACCAAGGTGCCCATGCGGGCGCTGATCTTGACCGTCATGTTGTGTACGTAGTCGACGTCCGCTTCGCTGCTGGTAAGGCATTCATTACCGGGATAGAACATGCCCAGCACAGCCACCGCAGTCTGCAGCATTTCCATCGGGTGTCCGGTGGCCGGCAGATAGCGCATCATTTCGCGGATGTGAAACTTGACCTGCCGATTGGCGCGTAGCTGCCGGTCGAACTCGCGCAACGCGTCGCTGCGGGGCAATTCGCCGTCCAGCAACAACAAGGTCGTCTCTTCGAAGCTGCTGTGTTTGGCCAGTTCCTCGATCGGGTAACCGCGGTAAGTCAACAGCCCTTTGTCGCCGTCAATATCCGAAATATTGGATTTGGTGGCCGGCACGCCCGCCAGGCCGGGCAAATAATCGCTCATCCGCGCACTCCTCACTGCAAAGTCGGCCGCGTAGCATAGCAGATGCGCCGGCAACGCTTCCGCTTCCGGCGCCCGCAGCACAATACAAAAAGGGCGCCGGCGGCGCCCTTTCCGTATAAACGTGGGTTGGACCCGGCGCTACACGCCGAACGAAGAACCGCAGCCGCAAGTGGTGGTGGCGTTGGGATTGCGGATCACGAAACGCGCGCCTTCGAGATCATCGACGTAATCGATTTCGGCACCGACCAGATACTGGAAACTCATGGGATCGATCAGCAGTGTGACGCCGTCATTTTCCACTTTGGTGTCGCCATCGTTGTACGTCTCGTCAAACGTAAAGCCGTACTGAAAACCCGAACAGCCGCCGCCGGTGACGTATACACGCAGCATCAGCTCCGGATTTTTCTCCTCTTCGATCAGCTGCTTGACCTTGGCGGCCGCGCTGTCGCTGAAAACCAGGGAATCGGGCGTTTCGAGGGCTGCACTGCTCATACCTGTTCTCCATTGGTCAGGATCGCTGCGCGATCTATGACGGTTACTGAATTGCGACCCAAACTACCAGTAGTTGACTGATTAAGTCAAGTATTGTCCGGCTCCGGCTCCAACCCGCTTTGCGCCGGATCGGGCTCAACAGGAGCAGTCGCGGGTTCGCCGCGATGCACCAGGCTGCCGTTGACTTCGGCACCCATCGCCATTTCGATCAGATTGTAGACAACATCCCCTGATACCCGCGCCTTGGCGGCCAACTCAATGCGTTGCGCGGCTTGGACGTTACCGACCACGTTGCCATTGAGCACGATATACGGCACCCGGACATCCCCTTCGATCTGGCCCTGTTCGCTCAAGGTCAGGGTGGAGTCGGAATCGTCCGGAGCCAGCACATTTCCGGCGATCTTGCCGTCAACGTGCAGCCCGCCGCTGAAACTGACGTCGCCCGCGACCTGGGTATGCTCGCCCACCAAGGTATCGATGCGGGCAGTGCGATGCTTGCGTTTTCCCTTCGACCACATAATTGAACTCCTTGGGCCCTAACTGGTTGCCCCTTCGGGCCATTGGACCTGTTTGCGCATGGCACCCTCATTGTCGTCGCGCGGATTGACTTCTACCACCGCGCTTTCGGCGACGAAGTCTTCCGGTAATCGTAACTCGCCTTCGAAATGCTTGAAGTACTTGATCGAGTATTCGAGTTTCCCGTCGCCTCCGACCCCCAGCTCCTGCAGATTCAGGCGTCGCGGCCGCCCTTTCTGCTTGCCGTCCACGTACAACTGCACGTCGCCGCGGGCGACTTCCTTGCGTCCTTTGATGCCCTGCAAATTGATCAGTGTCAATTTGTAGCGGAAACGACGACTGCCGGGCGACGGTTCGACGCTAAAGTGCTGCACCTGGACTCCTTCCTGGCGCTGGGAGGGCGCGACGATGCTACGGTAGAACTGCAACTCTTCGCGCAGCTGCAAATTTTCCTGCTGCAGGCGGTCGAGATTCGACCGCACCTGTTCATTGGCTTCGCGGTCTATACGCTGCGCGCTTTCCAGACGCGCCGACTCGCCCCGCAGTGCCTCGAGCCTCGATTCCCACTGCTTGGAGGCGCTGCGCAGCCGATCCCGCTCCACCAGCGCGCCGCGCGCGTCGCCCAGACCGCGTCGGACACCAACGTAATACGCCCCGTACACCAGTCCCGCAAACGCCAGCAACGCCAGCAACCGCAGCAGGACCGCGCGCAGGCGGCGTTCGGGACGGATCACGAGTTTATGAGTGGCCACTGAATATCCTCGGCCAACGCCGGAGCCAGCGCCTAAGGCAGCAGCGCGATTGCGCCCAGACCCAGACCCTCGTCCAGCCCGAACATCAGGTTCATATTCTGCACCGCCTGCCCTGCCGCGCCTTTGACGAGGTTATCAATTACCGAAAGTATCACGATCCGGTCGCCGCTCTGCGGACGGTGCAAGGCGATACGGCACATATTGGATCCGCGCACACTGCGCGTTTCCGGATGGGATCCCGTGGGCAATACGTCGACAAACAATTCATCCACATAGCGGTCCTCGTACAGCGATTGGACGTCCAATTCGGTGTCTTCCAACTCGGCGTAGAGGGTCGCATGAATTCCGCGAATCATCGGCAGCAAATGCGGCACGAAAGTCAGGCCCAGCGGCACCCCCACTGCGATCTCCAGCGTCTGGCGGATCTCCGGCAGATGCCGGTGACCCGGGCACGGCGTACGCTTTGAAACTGTCACCGGCCTCACCGAGCAGTTTGTCCACGGCCGCCTTGCGGCCCGCGCCGCTGACACCGGACTTGGCATCGGCAATCAGGCGTCCCAGATCGATCATTTGTTTTTCCACCAATGGCAGGAAACCCAGCGTGACCGCGGTGGGATAACAGCCCGGGTTGGCAACCAGGCGGGCGTTACGGATGAGTTCCCGATTCAACTCCGGCAGG
This sequence comes from uncultured Gammaproteobacteria bacterium, assembly GCA_963762165.1. Lineage (GTDB taxonomy): Bacteria > Pseudomonadota > Gammaproteobacteria > JASBUN01 > JASBUN01 > CAVXJN01. The sequence goes on along the minus strand of CAVXJN010000003.1, from coordinate 1,196,929 downwards.
CCGTATACCGCTTCGCTGAGCAGGTCCGGACACGCATGCTCGACGCCATACCAACGCTTCCATTCCTCGGCATCCTTGAGGCGGAAATCCGCCGCCAGATCGATCACCTTGACTCCGGCGTCGAGCAGTTCGGGCGCCGTTTGCATGGCCGTGCCGTTGGGAGTGGCAAAGAACACCACATCGCAGGCCGACAGCACTGCCGTATCCGGCACGGTGAACGCCAGCTCGCAATGGCCGCGCAGATTCGGAAACAGTTGCGCCACCGGCGTACCGGCTTCGCCGCGTGAGGTCACGGCCATGAGCTCGACCTGGGGATGGGCGGCAAGCAAGCGCAGCAGTTCCACGCCGGTGTAACCGGTACCGCCGACGATTCCAACCTTGATCATGACGCAACTTCCTGTGCCGGGTCGTTAAAAGCCGATCATCATACCGGCTGCGGAAGCGCTTGGGGAAGCGCCGAGACCGAATCGTCACAGGATGGGACAGAAAAGAAAAAAGCGGCCTGGGCCGCTTAATCAATGGTGGAGTGCTCTTTTTGTTGTTATCGGGGAGAGGCCGGATCGGCCCAAACCCTAGCTGCAAATCAATTTACTGAGTAAACACGTGGGAGTCAAATAATTCATTCTTTTCAGTATATTAGCAGTCGTTAATGAACATTCTCGGGCGGCGTCTGGATTCGATCCTCCGCCGAACCACAGCTTTCTGATAGACTTCGTTTTTTTGCTTCACAACCATTCCATGCTGCGCAAATTCCGCCAAACCAGCACCCAGCTACTTTCTCCCCAGGCATGGAAGACGCGGGTCGTTTTCTGGTTGGGCGCGGTGTTGGTCGGATTGGCTGCAGTGCTATTCGCAGTTGCCGCCGAGCGGGCCAACAATTTATTCGAATATTTAATGGCAGACCGTTCCTGGCTACCGCTGCTCTGGACGCCGCTGCTGCTGGTTTTGGTCGCCTGGTTGACCCAGCGCTTTTTTCCCGGAGCTCAGGGAAGCGGCATTCCCCAAGCGATCGCGGCCTTGGAGTCGGGTGACCACAGCCACCGCTCACGGCTGCTATCGATGCGCATCGCCTTCGGCAAAATCATTTTGACCTTCATCGGCATTCTCAGCGGCGCGTCCATCGGCCGCGAGGGCCCGACTGTACATATCGGCGCGTCGATCATGTACTCCCTGGGTCAACTGGCTCGTTTTCCCCTGCATTTCCTCGACCGCGGCCTGATCCTGGCCGGCAGCGCCGCGGGGCTCGCCGCTGCCTTCAATACGCCGTTGGCCGGCATCGTATTCGCAATCGAGGAAATGAGCCGTTCATTCGAGGAACGCACCAGCGGCACGATGTTGACAGCCGTGGTGTTCGCAGGCGTCACGGCGGTGGCGATTCAAGGCAACTACAGCTACTTCGGTTCCACTACCGCCGAGTTGCGGCTGGGCGCCGGCTGGCTCGCCGTGCTGGTATGCGGCCTGGGCGGGGGCGTACTCGGAGGCACCTTCAGCTGGTTGCTTGTCGAAGGCACGAGTTGGATCGCGCCCTGGCAACGGCGCCGGCCGTTGCTGATTGCTGCCGTCTGCGGTCTTATCCTGGCCGCGCTGGGTCTGCTTTCGGGGGGCTCGACCTTCGGCACCGGCTACAGTGAGGCTAGCCGCCTGGTCACCGGCACCGGCACCATGGATGCCGGATTTCCCGCATACAAATTCCTGGCCACGCTGGTGTCCTACCTCACCGGAATCCCAGGCGGAATCTTCGCCCCGTCTCTGGCCACCGGCGCAGGCTTGGGCTCGGCGCTCACGGGGATCTTCACCACAGTGCCGGGCACCGCGATCATAGTCTTGGCGATGGCCGGCTATTTTTCCGGGGTCGTGCAGACACCGATTACCTCCATGGTGATCGTCATGGAGATGACCGACAACCAGACCATGCTGCTTCCGATCATGGCGACTTCCTTTATCGCCTATGTGGTTTCCCGGACCATTTGCCGGGAACCGATCTATCGCGCATTGGCGCGCAGCTTCGTTGCCGAACCGGAGCCGGAGCAGACAAGGCCCGAAGCCGAGACGGCCGCTGACGAGCGCAACCGGGATCGTTTGGTGTAATCTCGGCTGAATAAAATAAACCCGGCCGCACACCGGCCGGGCGCCCAAAATCGGCGCATCACATTGATACCGCTCAGGAGCATCCGCGGCCACGGATCCAAGACGCAGCCCCATGCTGATTTATTCCGTCCGCGGCACGCGGTCTAGGGAATAAATCACGCTCCAGCGGCGTCTTTTCGTACATATCGGCGACGGGGGACCGATTCCAAATGAATATACTCAGGCGGCTATGCGCATCGGGAGAATTCCATCGGCAACTCGAGGACAACCGCGAACGCCTGTACCGCTTGGCCTATTCCTGGTGCGGCGACCCGGACACCGCCGACGACCTGGTGCAGGAGTCCATGGCAAAGGCATTGCGTAACCGAACCCAACTGCGTGAAGCCGCAGCCGTGCGCACATGGCTGTTCCGGATACTCAACAATTGCTGGTGCGACCATTTGCGTCGACTGCGGCCGACCACGGACATCGACACCATCGTGCTGGGCCACGAAATGACACCGGAACGGCTGCACGATGCGGCGACCCTGGTGGATCGGGTCCGCGCAGCGGTTTCGGATCTTCCCAGCGGACAGCGCCAGACGCTGACCCTGGTCGATCTTGAAGGATGCAGCTATGCTGAAGTCGCAGCCGTACTGGACATTCCCATCGGTACCGTCATGAGCCGGATCTGCCGGGCGCGCCGTGCGCTCAGCGAAAAACTGCTTGAGTTCGCCCCAACCGCAGAAAGCACGACTTTGCGGAGAGTCAAATGAGCAAGCGCGACGACCGGTTTTCCGAAGAATTCCTCAACGCTTACGTCGACAATGAACTGGCCGACGACGAACGCCGCCAACTCATGGAAGCCGTGCGCGAGGGAGACGGACTCGGCCGGCGCTTATGCGACTTGCGCACGGTGCGCGATCTGGTGAAGCTCGGCTATCAGCACCCCCCCGGCGCCGACCGCCAGCAAAAGCAGTCGCGCCGCAAATCAGGGTTGGAGCCGCGGGCTGGCTGCGGTTTTGTTGCTCGGGCTCGGCTTGGGTTCCGGCTGGCTGGTTCACAGCAGTCTGCGCCAGAGCCAGACCTTGATGGACATCGCCCGCACGGTCGAAGTGTCGCAGGCAGATCAGGCGAGCCAGGAACCGGTACGCATTATGCTGCATGTCACCACCGACGATCGTTTCAAACTTGCAACGGTGCTGGATGAGGCGGAGCAACTACTATCCGACCGTAGCGCCCGCGGCAAGCCGATACAGGTGGCCATTCTCGCCAACGGCGACGGTCTGAATCTACTGCGCGCGGACCAAAGCCCATTCGCGAGCCGCATCGAGGCCATGAAAGCCCGCTACGACAATCTGTCGCTTTTGGCGTGTGGCAAAGCACTGCAGCGAATCACCGAACGTCGCGGTGCGCCGCCGCCACTGCTACCCCGCACCGAGGTCGTGCCCTCGGCGCTCAGCGAGATCATCAACCGGCGCCAGGAAGGCTGGAGCTACATCATGATCTGAACCCCGGCCGCTGCGGCCGGGTTCCCCGAACCCCGCGAAACCGCTACTATCTGCAACGCCGACACGGCAGCGAATCTGCGATTCTTCGATGAAAGCAAAAGATGTCCTGAGCGGCGCGGCGGTGGTCGTGCTTCTGGCCATCGCAGGATGGTTCTGGCTGAGCCCGGCCGGCAACGGCACCGCGCCGGACATTCAGTTGCTGACCATCACCGGCGCCAAATTGCGCTTGTCCAGCTTGCGCGATCGGCCGGTCCTGGTGACGTTTTGGGCCACTACTTGCCCCACTTGCATCAAAGAACTCCCGGCACTGAAAGCGTTGTACCGCAGCCTGGAGCCGCACGGCCTGGAGGTGATCGGCATTGCCGTGTACTACGATCCGCCCGGATCAGGTCATGGCGATGGCCAAACAGCGCGACATTCCCTATCCAGTCGCCCTGGACCTGGACCGCAGCGCAATGCGGGCGTTCGGTCTGCAGCGGGCGATCACGCCCACCACGATCCTGATCGCGCCCGACGGTCGGGTGGTCATGCGCAAAGCCGGGCTGCTGGACATGGACAAGCTCGACCAAACCATCCGCGCCATGCTGCCAGCCGCCTGAGCAACGTCCATGCATCAGGCAATCACAGCTCACAATTGGCTGCTCGCGTTTCACGTCATCTTCATGGTGACTTGGTTCGCCGGCTTGTTCTATCTGCCGCGCTTGTTCGTCTATCATGCAGCGACTACGGACCGGGTCGGCATCGAGCGTTTCAAAATCATGGAGCGCAAGCTGTTCTGGGGCATTACCACCCCCGGCGCGATCATCACCGTGGGGCTCGGTCTGTGGATGCTGTTTTCGGGCTGGCAGGTGTACGCACACATGGGATGGATGCACGCCAAGCTGGCGCTGGTGACAGTCCTGGTCGCATATCATGTTTACTGCGGCAAGCTGTTGCTGGATTTCAAGCACGATCGCAACCGCCACGGCCACGTGTTCTACCGCTGGCTGAACGAATTCCCTGTCCTGGTTCTGGTTGGCGTGGTCATTTTGGTGATCGTCAAACCATTCTGAAGCGGTCGTACCCGCGGGCCGCGAATGCTAAAATTCGCGTCCCGCAAACGAACCGAGACCGACGCCGATGACCCGAACCGTACAGTGCGTAGTATTGAAACGTGAAGCCGAAGGCCTTGACGAAGCGCCCCATCCCGGCGACCTGGGCCAGCGGATCTATGACAACGTATCGAAGGAAGGCTGGCAGAAATGGCTTGAGCAGCTCACCATGATCATCAACGAGAATGGGCTCAATACCGCCGACCCAAAGACCATTGACCTGATTGAGGAACACATGAAAGGTTTTTTGTTCGGCGAGGGTCAATACACCGGCGGCGAAGCGTTTCGGCCACCCGGGCGAAAGAAATAACGCTCACGCACCCGCGGACTCGGCAACGGGTAGTACCGGCGCGGTGACGATTCGCAGGCAGCCATGGGCAGCGCGCAATGCGCGCTCCACCTGGTCGGCGGTCTGCGCTCGGGCGAACACGAAACCGAGATAGGATGCGCCTTCGGGCAGCGGCACGAGTTCATATCCCTCCCGCACGCTGATTTCGACTTCTTCGACACCCTCCACCTTGGCTGCATCCAGCACGCCCTCAACGCGGCGCAGGATGCCGCGGTCCGGCGTCGGGATCATCAGCACCCCCGCCGCGAATTCCATGTTCGTGTGCGCCAATTGCATTCCCGAGCGCTTGTGAAAGCACCAGTTCCTCCAGACTGTGGCCGGCTCCGTAACGCAAGATGCGCGCACATTGACCGCCGATGGTGCGGGCCGCAATCTCCAACACCCAGGCCTGATCACGCCATAGCGCAATTCGGCATGCACCGGTCCATGCCGCAGACCATAGGCGGCACAGGCTTCGCTCACGCGCGTGGCAATACGCTGTTTGCACAGCCGCCGCCAAGCGCGAGGGGCTGACGTAATAAGTCTCCTCAAAGTACGGACCGTCCAAGGGATCGGGCTTATCGAACAAGGTCAGTACCTGCAATCGCCCGTCATCGAGCATGCCTTCGAGCGCCACTTCGGGACCCGGTATGAATTCCTCCACCAGCAGGCGCTGGGACAGCTCGCGATCGCCCGGCTGTTCCCGCGCCACTATGGCGGCAGTACGAGCGCACGCCGCCGCAATTGCGCCGGGTCGTCGGCGCGGATCACGCCTCGACTTCCTGAAAGCGCCAACGGCTTGACCACGCACGGGAACGCCACGTCGTCGCAATTGCGGCGCTAGCGGCCGCGCAAGATCGAGCAACCAGAATCGAGGCACGGGAACACCGGCTTGCGTCAATCGCGCCCGTGCCAAGTCCTTGCGCCGGGCGATTTGCGCGGCTTCGGGAGGATTGTGGGGGAGATTCAGTCGCCGGGCGATTTGTGCCGCGAGCGCCACGCCGGCGTCGTCGGTAGCGATGACTGCCGCAGGTGCGTTGGCAGCGCAAGCAGCCAGCACGGTGTCCAACGCGGCAGCCTGATCGGCAAAATCGATTTGGATGCCGCCGGCCACCGCCCCCACCAGCGAATGTTCGCCTTGGGAAACGACTACCGGCTCGATCCCAAGGCGGTGCGCGGCAGCGAGATACGGGGCGATGCGATAGCTACTGGCGGGCGCGACCAGCAGTACCCGGCGGCGAGGGCCGCCGCCGGCTTCGGGCTGGCTCAGGCGCAACCACCGCCTGCCGCGCCACAGGCGCCGCAGGTGCCGCTACCGCCGGTGCTGGCGAACACGTTGTTGAATACGAAACTCGCACCTGTGGGGCGTTCGACGTAATCGATTTCCACGCCCTTGAGAAAATTCAAAGCGACGCTGTCCACATACACTTTGAAACCATCGGCTTCCAGCACGCAGTCGAATACGCTGCGGCTGTCTGCGAAGGTCATGCCATAGCTCATGCCGCCACAGCCGCCACCGCTGACGTAGACCCGAATCGCCTCGATATCGTCATCCGTTTCCTTGAACAGCTCCGCAAGCTTCGAAGTCGCGGCATCGGTCAGCCGCACCTCGGCGTCGCCGAGCATCGGATTGAATGCCGGCGCTTGCCCTTGTACTGTCTGTGTCTGGTCCATGAACCACTCCTCGTCTGCAACAGACGCTGGGTTTGAATTGGCCGAAAGTGTAGCACCCGACCCCACGCGGACTCCATGACCCCCGGCACTTTTTCTTTTCCATCAGAGGCCTGGACACGCCTTCTGGTTAGCTAAAGCTAAATGATAACTATTTGCATTTTTGTTAGCGCTATTTATAATGCCCCCCTCGTTTTGCACATTCACTTGTTCTTTAGGGAGGTTCATCTCGATGGCGATCCGAGTCATTCTATCCACCGCGCTCGGCCTGGCGGCAACCCTGGCCAGCACCAGCCTGCTGGCGACGACGCCGACACTCGAGCAGATGTGGGAGCAGATACAGCAGCAGCAGCAGGAAATCGAACGCCTCAAGGCGCGCAACCAGCAGCTGGAACAACGGGTTGAGGCCACTGGCGACGCGGTCGAAGAAGTTCACAAGCGCAACATGGCTGACGGCGCAGACCACGCTGGCACAGGTCACGGTGGATCCGATGACACGGCAATCGGCGGCTACGGCGAGCTGCACTACAACAACCTGGACAATCAGCTGGCCGGCGCGTCCGACAAAAAGGAACTCGACTTCCACCGTTTCGTGCTGTTCTTCGGTCACGAATTCAGCGACAACATGCGCTTTTTCTCGGAACTGGAAGTGGAACACGCTCTGGTCGAGGGCGGCGAGGACTCCGGTGAAGTGGAGCTGGAACAGGCTTACGTCGAGTTCGACCTGAACGAAAACCATCGCGCCAAGGGCGGTGTGTTCCTGCTGCCCGTTGGTATTCTCAACGAAACCCACGAGCCCAATACCTTCTACGGCACCGAGCGCAATCCGGTGGAGAGCAACATCGTTCCCACCACCTGGTGGGCAGCCGGTGCCGCCCTGAGTGGTGAAATCGCCCCAGGCTGGAGCTACGACGCGGCCGTGCACGAGGGCCTGAACACATCCGCATCGAGCAACTACGCGGTACGCAGCGGACGCCAGAAGTCTGCCAAAGCCGCCGCCAACGATCTGGCGGCAACTGCGCGCCTGAAATGGACCGGCGTTCCCGGCCTGGAACTGGCGGCCATTGTCCAGCACCAGTCCGATATCACCCAGGGCAGCGACGCCAACGCCGGGTCTGCGAATCTGTTCGAAACCCACGCCGTATGGCAGCAGGGACCCTTTGGCCTGCGCGCCCTGTACGCCATGTGGGACCTGGACGGCAGCGGCCCGGAAGCGGTAGGCGCCGATGAGCAGGTGGGTTGGTACATCGAACCTTCCTACAAGATCAGCGATCAGCTGGGCCTGTTCGCCCGTTACAACGAATGGGACAATCGGGCCGGCGACTCCGCCGATTCCGAGTACACCCAGGTGGACGTTGGCGTGAACTATTGGCCGCACCCGGATGTGGTGATCAAGGCCGACTACCAGGACCAGACAGCACCGGCGGGCGCGAACGAGTATGACGGTTTCAACATTGGCCTCGGCTACCAGTTCTGAGGCCCGTCGGCAGCGATGCGGGACAAGCACTATGCCCCGCATCGCTCGCTGGTTTCTGTGGGCTCTATGCAGCGCCGGCCTGTCGTGGCTGGCGTTGGCCGTTGTGCCCCAGGCGCAGGCCGAAAACGTGTATCAGAAACCCGAACGCTTCGTGGCCGAGACCTTCGAGGAACCCCCTGCCTCCCGGGTGTTGTGGTTGACCGGTGAATTGCGCGATCAGGTGGAAGCGATTCTCGGCCATCCGCCGGCGGCCTTGCGAGAGCGCTACTGGATGGTGAACGGGCGCACCGCCTGGGTACTGGAGGAAATCGGCAAGGACCGACCGATCACCGTGGGCATCGTGGTCGACCGCCAAGGTATCGAGCGCATCAAAGTGCTGGTGTTCAGGGAAAGCCGGGGCTGGGAAGTACGCTATCCGTTTTTCACCGACCAGTTCGTGGGCGCAAACCTGGGTCGGGAACAACGTCTGGATCGGCCCATCGATGGCATCTCCGGCGCCACGCTCTCGGTTCGGGCATTGAAAAAACTGGCTCGCGTGGCGCTGCTCCTGCACGCCCAGGTCGTCGACGGATCATGACCCATCCCAGCCGCCATCGCCGCCGCAGCAAGTTGCGGTCCTGGTATGTCTGGCATCGCTGGCTGGGGGTGTCGGCGGCCTTGCTGGTGACACTGCTTGCGCTTACGGGCATTGCCCTGAATCACACCGAGGCGCTGCGCCTGGACGAACGCACGGTCCACGCCGAGCCCATCCTGGCATGGTATGGCATTGAACCCCCAGGGCCCTTGGTCAGCTACGAGGTAGGCGGGCAACGACTTACCCAGGCGGGCGCGCACTGGTATCTGCAGACCGAGCCGCTGGCAGGCGAGTTCGCGCCCCTGCGCGGTGCCGTATCCATGCAACCGCTGCTGGCCGCCGCTTCCAGCGACGCCGTGTGGCTGCTGACCGAGCAGGGCGAAGTGGTGGAACGGATGGCTGCCGAAGCCGGTGTTCCAGAGGGGGTTCGCAGGCTAGGACGGCACGCCGACGGACACCTGGTGTTGGACGCGGCCAGCGGTTATTTCCGCAGCGACAGCGAAATCGCGCACTGGCAGAAGAGCCACACGGAACCGGCAACGGTGCGTTGGTCGGCTCCGACCCCGGTACCGCAATCGTTGCGCACCTCGATTCTGCACAGACACCGCGGGGCGGGTTTATCGTTGGAACGGGTACTGCTGGACCTGCATAGTGGCCGGCTGTTGGGCAACGGTGGAGTCTATGTGATGGACGCCGCAGCCATCGTGATGCTGGTCCTGGCCGGCAGCGGAACGTGGTTGTGGTTAGGTGGTCTGCTGCGGCGACGACGGCGCTGACGCCATCGTTGCTCAGACGGTATCGCGGCGCTGGCCCCAGGTAAGCGCCGCCAGCCCGTTGCGCTCCAGCTCGCGATTCAGCATGGAGCGGATTTCCGAACCCTTATTCATCTGCAACGCCTTATTGGCCAGCGTGCGACAGCGTCGCCGGGTGAAACTGCGCACCACCCATTTTACCCGAGGCAGGCCTGCCGCGGTCATGCTCAGCATACTCACCCCCATGCCCAGCAACAGGATCACGGCTCCGGCATCTCCGGCCATTTCGCCGCAGACACTCACCGGGCAGCGTTGATCGCGGCCGGCGGCCAGCACCTGTTTGATGGCGCGCAGCACTGCCGGGTGCACCATGTCATAGAGTTTCGCGACCCGCGCATTGTTCCGATCCACGGCGAGCAGGTATTGGGTCAGGTCGTTGGTCCCGATGGAAAGGAAGTCCACTGTGGCGGCGAGTTCCTGCGCCTGATACACCGTCGAGGGCACTTCCACCATGGCGCCGATCTTGGGCCAGGTTACCGCGGCCCCCTCTTCGCGCAACTCGTCGTACGCCTGCCGCAACAACCGCGAGGCATCGGCGACTTCCGAAAGATCCGTCACCATCGGCAACAACACCTGCAAATTATCGAGACCGATCGCCGCGCGCAGCATGGCGCGTGCCTGGGTCAGAAAGATTTCCGGATGGTCGAGGGTGATGCGGATACCGCGCCAGCCGAGGAAGGGATTGTCCTCCTGCACCGGAAAATACGGCAACGCCTTGTCGCCGCCGACATCGAGCGTGCGCAAGGTCACCGGCCGCGGCGCAAAGGCTTCGAGAACGTGGCGGTACACCGCTGTCTGTTCGTCCTCACCAGGAAACTGCTCGCGGATCATGAAGGGAAATTCGGTCCGGTACAGACCGATGCCTTCAGCTCCGCTGCGCAACGACGGGCCGATGTCGGCCTGCAGTCCGGTGTTGACGTACAGCGGGACCCGCTGTCCGTCGACGGTCTCGGCCGGCAAGTCCCGTAACTCTTCCAGTTCCGCCGACAGACGATTCTGTTCGCGCACCAGGCGCGCGTACTCGCGCCGCACGACTGCGGAGGGCTGCACGTAGACTCGGCCCTGATAACCGTCGGCCACCACTTCGCGGCCGTCGACTCGGGAAACGGCGAGATCGGAAGCGCCCATCACCGCCGGTATACCCATGGCTCGGGCCAGGATCGCGACATGGGACGAACTGGAACCGCGCGCGGAGATGACCCCCGCGATGCGCGTGGCGGGCACCTCCGCCAGATGGGTTGCGCCGATTTCATCGCCGACCAAGATTGTACGCCGCGGATATTGCCGCTTCTCGACGTTCCCCTTTTGCAGCGCCAACAAAACCCGGCGGCCGATTTCACGGATATCCTGGGCCCGCTCGCGCAAATAGTCGTCTTCCATCTCATCGAATCGGCGCGCGTGTGTCAGCACGACCTTGCGCAGGGCGCCCTGAGCCCAATTGCCCGCCTGAATCTCCTGCACTGTGCCGTTGATCATGCTGTCGCTTTCGAGCAGCAGCGCATAGGCGTCGAACAAGGCCCGATCTTCGGCCGGCAGTACGCGCTTGAGCCGGCGCTGCATCTCTCGCAGGTCCTCGAGCACCGTTTTCACGGCGGTGCGGAATCGACTTTCTTCCGCGGCCTCATCGGCGATCTGACGGTCGGGAATGGCATCGAGATTGGCCGGCGCGTACACGACCACCGCGGTACCGATTGCCACACCGGGGGCACCGGCCACGCCCTCCACATACCGCGCCCGCGGCGAATGCTTGAGCTGCGGGACGCTGCGTCCGCCGCTCGCCTCGGCGTGGGCGATCGCGGCCGCCAGCTGCGCCGCGAGGGTAATGAGAAACGATACCTGATCTTCGGGAAAGCGCTTCGGCGAACGCCGTTGCACCACCAACACGCCCAGCACTTTGCGCTGATGAATGATGGGCACACCCGAGAAACGCCGGAAATACTTCCTCGCCGGAATTCGGAAAGAACCGAAATCGCGGATGTTCATGGGCATTGGCGAGGTTCACCGGTTCGGCGCGCTGGGCCACCAACCCGACCAGACCCTCATCAAGACCCAAACGTACCACGCCCACCGAGTCGGGATTCAAACCTTCGGTGGTCATCAGTACGTGCTGGGCACGTTCGGTATCGGTCAGATAGACTGAGGCTACGTCCACGGACGTGGAACGCTTTACCTGACGCACGATGATGGTAGCACTTCGTCCAGGTCGCGCGCAGCATTCACCTCCTGGACAATTCGGCGTAAGGACGTCGAGCATGGAGATCCGCTTTATCCGGTGACGTGCGCTTTGCCGCTCGCGGGAGACGACCCCGCTGCAGATTCGTGGCAATTATTTACGGGCGTTGGGTTGGGTCGCCGGATATGAATCGGGCGCACGGCATGTGGCCGCAGCACGCTCGGGAAACAGCAATGGTTCAAGTTGCCGCAAAGCTTTGCGATAGACATTGCGTTTAAAAGACACCACTTCACTCATCGGATACCAGTAGTCGACCCAACGCCAACCGTCGAACTCCGGTTGCTCGCTACTGTCCAGGCAGCACGCTGTGCTCGCTGCCGAGCAAACGCAACAGGAACCACACCTGCTTTTGGCCGATACACAGCGGAGTACAGTAGCGCCGAACCAGATTCGGAGGCAAACGGTATCGCAACCATCCCTTGGTGACGCCGATGATCTCGACATCGTTGCGCCGCAGACCGACTTCCTCGCCGAGTTCACGATACAAGGCCTGCTCCGGACTTTCGCTGCGGCGGATCCCACCCTGGGGAAACTGCCACGCATTCTGGCCGATGCGCCGACCCCAAAACAGTCGGCCCTCGCGATTCGAAAGGATGATGCCGACGTTGGGTCGATATCCCTCTGAGTCAATCACTTGCCGCCCCGTATTGGCATGTCACCTGGATTTCATTTTTCCACAAATCCAGGCCATGCGCCAAATTAGCCACTGCTAATAGTCAGTCGCGGTCAAGCCTGTTGTTGATGGCTTGGCTTTTTCAGCCAACATGTTGGGAGCCGGCGATTTCCGCGGGGAACGAGCGGCCTGCCGGCGCTGGCGCCGCCGCACTGCATTTGGCGGCCGCGCCACATTCTGAGATAGTTCGCAGCTCGATGTCCGCCGCGAACGTGCTCATGCCACTTGCCATTTTCGACCTCGACAACACCTTGATCGGCGGTGACAGCGATTATCTCTGGACCCAGTACCTGGTGGAACACGGAATCGTCGACGGCGCCCATTACGCGACTGAAAACGAGCGTTTCTACCGCCAGTACGAAGCCGGCACCATGGACATCCACGAGTTTCTGCGTTTTCAGCTGCGACCGCTGTCGCAGCACGATCCGGCACAACTGCAGGAGTGGCGCGACAGATTTTTTGCGCCAGAAGATCGATCCCATCTTGCTGCCGGCGGCCGGCGCACTGCTCGATCGGCACCGAAACCAGGGCGATACGCTGCTCATTGTCACCGCGACCAACAGCTTTCATCACGGCGCCGATCGCGGCGCGGCTCGGCGTCGAACACCTGCTCGCCACCGAACCGGCGCGACACGATGGCCGCTTTACCGGCGGCGTGCAGGGCGACACCGTGTTATCAGCACGGCAAAGTCAGTCGCTCTGCAGCAATGGCTGCGCGAACACCAACTGGACTTGCGCGACAGTTGGTTCTACAGCGACTCCCACAACGATCTGCCGCTGCTCGAACAAGTGACTCATCCGGTGGCCGTGGACCCCAATCCGAGACTTGCGCGAGCAGGCGTTGCAGCGCGGCTGGCCAATCATCACTCTGCGCAGCGCGGATCCCTGCCACCGACGAGCTCACCCGTGAGCCTTGAGCGCAGCGCGCCCGGAAGCGCACCTGCCAGACGCTCGCAAACACCATGGCGCACGCCCGTTCGTACCGTGGCTGGCACTCACTGGATTGCTGCTGGCATGCCTGATGCTGGCACTCAGCGCCGGCAGCGTGCCGACTTCACTGCAGACCTGGCGGCCGTGCTCAGCGGCGGCGGCGATCCGCTGCAGCGCGGCGTTGTTTTCGACCTGCGCTTGCCCCGCGCCCTGGCGGCGATCTGTACCGGCGCCATGCTGGCCACCGCGGGCACTTTGATGCAGGTGCTGTTGCGCAATCCGCTCGCGGATCCGTACGTGCTGGGCGTATCCGGGGGCGCTGCCGTTGCCGTGCTGCTGGGGATGCTGGCAGGGGTCGGCGCGGCGGTACTCAATCTCGCCGCGTTCGCCGGCGCATTGTTCGCCGTACTGCTGGTATTCGGCCTCGCCCAGGGCCGCGGCGGGTGGACACCCTACCCGATTGCTGCTTACCGGAGTCGTCGTCGCAGCGGGCTGGGGGGCGTTGATCAGCATGATCCTGGCGCTTGCGCCCAGCGCCCGTCTTCCGGGCATGCTGTTTTGGCTCATGGGCGATCTCAGCAACGCAACCGCGCCGGCGACTCGCATGGCTGGTGCTCGGCTATCACCCTGTTGATCGGCTGGGGGCTGGCAAGACCCCTGGATCTGCTCGCGCGCGGCGAACTGCAGGCCGAATCGTTGGGCGTCCATGTGAGCCGTCGTGCGGATGATCGTCTATGTATTGGCGTCCCGGTGCTGACCGCGGTGAGCGTGACCATTGCCGGCAGCGTCGGTTTCGTCGGTTTGGTGGTGCCCCATATGGTGAGACTTGTCCTGGGCGCGGGCCATCGGCGGCTGTTGCCGGCCGCGGCGCTGACTCGGCGCCGCGCTGCTGTTGTTGGCCGACACCCTGGCACGCAATCTGATTGCGCCCGCAGCAACTGCCGGTCGGCGTGCTGACCGCTTTGCTCGGCGTGCCGCTGTTCCTTTACCTGCTGCGCCGAGGCCGCTGAGATGGGCAGCGCCGAGCCGCTGCTGCAGGCGACAAACCTGGACCTGGGCATCGGCCCGGTGGAAATCTGCACAGACCTCGATATCGCCCTCGCGACCGGCCAATGTTGGGCGCTACTGGGACGCAACGGCGCCGGCAAAACCACGCTACTGCATACTTTGGCCGGACTTGCGCCCGCCTCGCTCCGGCAGTATCCGCATCGACGGCGCGATCGTTGTCGACACTGGACCGCCGGCAACGCGCCCGGCTGGTCGGTTTGCTCCCCCAGGACGCCGACGACCCTTTCCCCTCGACGGTATTGGAGACCGTACTGATCGGCCGCCACCCGCACTTGCGGCCGTGGCAATTGGAAGGCCCTGAAGACTTCGCCCACGCCGAAGCGGCCTTGGCGATGGCGGGCCTGACGGCGCTTGCCCGGCGCGACGTGGGCACCTTGTCCGGCGGCGAACGTCGCCGCCTCGCCCTGGCGACATTGTTGTGTCAAGCAGCCGTCCGCTGATGCTCCTGGACGAACCCACCAATCATCTCGACCTGCATTATCAGATCAAACTGCTGACCCTGGTACGCGACCAGGTACGCAACGCACCACGGGCGGCATTGTTGAGCCTGCACGACGTCAACCTCGCGCTACGTTTTTGCAGTCACGCTTTGCTGTTGTATGGCGACGGCGAGTGGGCAGTCGGACCCATCGACGAGGTAGTGAACTGCGCCAGCTTGCAGCGTTTGTATCGTCACGACATGATCGAGACTGGCACTGATTCACGGAAATTGTATATACCTGCATGACATGCTCGAGGGCGCGCCTCGCGTTATCGCGCGGCGCGCACCGCAACCGGCGAAGAACCACAAGGGAAATCTCATGACCAAAGGATATCGGCAATGCGCACAGTGATCGTTCTGTTGCTGGTGGCACTCGGCGTGGGTGTGCTGGTGCGGTTATCCGGGATGCATGAACGCGAACAGCGCAGTACCAGCGAAAAAACTGCCGCCATCGCAGATGCGCAGCGACCCTCACCAGAGCACGGTACCGCGCCCGGCTACAACATGACGCCTGAATCGGCGATCGACACCGACCAATTGCCCAACCTGGTCATAGCCGCCGATGCGGCGGACAGCGATCCGCTTCCCTATTACAAGCTCGCGCCCGACACGTACATGATCTACGCTAATGCCGCCGTAGTCGACGAACACAATCGCGGTTTCACCGGCAATGCGGGTTTCGTGGTCACGCCCGCCGGCGTCGTGGTCATCGATTCGCTCGGTACTCCGAAGCTGGGACGACGCCTGATTGCCACCATCCGTTCAGTCACGCAGACGCCTATCACGCACTTGATCCTGACCCACAACCACCCGGATCACGCGTTCGGCGCGCCGGCGTTTCGGGCCCTCGGCAATGCGGTGATCCTGAGTCACGAGGGTGCGCTGGACTATCTTGATTCTCAGACCTTCGAAAAGTCGGTTACCTATCGCCGCCAGTTGTTGGGCGAAGACATGAAGGGTTTCCAAACCGTGCGGCCGGACCGGCTGATCGGCGGTGAGCGATTCACCCGCTACAGCCTCAACGTCGGCGGTCGCCGATTCGACATCTACAACGTCGGCCAGCATCACTCCCACGGTGACCTGATCGTCCATCAAACAAATGCCGGCATACTTTGGATTTCCGATCTCGCCTTCAACAATCGCGTCACCTATATGGCCGACGGCCACAGCCGCCAGATCCTGGAAGCGGAAGACTGGCTGCTGCGTTCGTTTCCCAAGGCGCGATTGATGGTGCCCGGTCACGGCAGCGCGCAAACGCCCCCCTTCCCGATGGTGAAAAGCACCGGCTCCTACGTCAGCAACTTGCGCCGGCAAATGCACCAGGCCATCGAAGACGGATTGGACCTGAACGCAGCGGTGGCCAAAGCCCGGTTCCCCGACTGGCAATCGGTTCGCTTATACGACCAGAATCATCGAGCCAACGCCCATTTCGTGTATCTGGAGATGGAACAGGAAACGTTCTGAAGCCGCGCTCCGCGGCCACGGACATCAGCTATGGGCTGAGACGACGCGGCGCGCGCGGTACTGCAGCCAGGTCTCCAGTCCTTGGGCATTGAGTTCGATATCGGTCCCCATCAGCTCCAGGATCCGCGCCTGCGGCAAGTCACAACCATGGACCTTGAGTGACGACAGCACTTGGGTCTGAATGCCCTGATGCAAGCGCGCCAGGCGCTCACTACCCGGGGTCTCGTCCGCGAGGGAGAGCGCCAGCGCGGCCAGGGCATCGATGTGACGATGCAGTTTGTCAGCCAATGGCCGGGGCCGCTCGACGCAGCCGAAGTGGGTGAGGAACATGCGTTCGGGCCCCAGATCCATGAGCCGTTCGATGGAATCGTGCAGCGCGTCGGGTTCGAACTGCACTGGCGTGGTAGTAGGAAAGATCCAGGGCCCTGCGGCATTATCAAACTCGCGGTACGACAACCCGAAGGTGTCGCCGCTGAAAATGCCGCGGCTGTGGGAGTCATACACACAATAGTGATGTTTGGCGTGACCCGGTGTATCCAGAAACAGCAGTCGCCGGTCGCCGAGTGCGATGGCGAATCCGTCTTCGGCTTCAATCACACGCTCCGGCGCCACCGGCAGGATGTCGCCGAACTCCTCCCGCATCTGCTGTTCGCCGTATACCGCGGTAGCGCCGGCGATCAGTTTGCTGGGATCAATCATGTGCGGCGCGCCGCGGGGGTGCACCACCAGCTTGGCGTTTGGCAATCGCTGCAACAGTGCGCCGGCGGCACCGGCATGGTCCAGATGGACGTGGGTCACCAGCAGCAACTCCACCGCCTGCCGGTCGATACCCAGTCGATCGAGCGCCGTCAACAGCCTTTGGACTCCCGGTGCGACCCCGACATCCACCAACGCTGCTTTGCCGCCGTGGACCATGACGTGTGCCGCCACCATCCCCGGCCGCTGAAATCCGGTATCGATGGTATGGATTCCAAACCCTTGATCGGTGATCGTCGGTTCCTTCATGGTCCCAGTGTAACGGTCCCTGGCCATGCTCGACAGACCCCCCCGGGGGCCGACGCTGCGCTTGACAGTGCCGCGGGCGGGCCCTACGGTGTGGCGACCTCAGGTAACGGGAAGTCGGTGCGCTCGCGGAGCCATGCCGACGCTGCCCCCGCAACGGTAGGCGAGTCGAGACCGGCAATACACCACTGCGCATCAGCCGCGGGAAGGTGCCGGTTGCGGAATCAGCGCTCGCGAGCCCGGAGACCGGCCCGGGGTAAACCCTGGTTTGCGTCGCGGCGGGCGGCGCGGGTGGATCGCCTATCCGATCGCAAACCAGGCCGTGCGATTCAAGCAGTACACGAGGCCCGGTTGGACTCCATCAGCATCATCAGCGGCGCAAACATAGGCGCGGCACACGTTCCCGCGCCTCCGGCCACACAGCGCCGGCGCGCCGCGCTGCTGGGCGGTTTCCTGATCCTGTCAGTGCTGCTGCATGGCGCCCTGCTGTTGTTGCCGGCGCGGTCCCAGCCGCCACCGCCGCGCGACGGCGGCGAACGCGGCGCGCTGCGCATTCGCATGGCCGCTTCAGAGACCACCGCTGCCGCTACGGTACCGGAACCGCTGGCGCCGCCATCGCCGCCAGCCCAGATTACAAAGACGGCATCACCGGCGTCGCCATCGGCAAAAAAGCCCGCATCCGAGCCACCGACAACTACGCAGATCAGCCGTCCGCCGCCAGCAGCGAAACCGGCGTCCGAACCTGCACCGAAATCTAGGCCGAAATCGGCGCCGGCATCGGCCGTCGCTACGAAGCCGAAAAGCGGCTCATCGACGGCCGCCGACGCAACCGAGTCGCGGCCCACAGGTCAGGAGGCGAGGCCATCCTCGGCCACGGTTGCAGCTCGGGTGCGGGTGCGTCTGCAGGAATCGTTGCGCAGCCACTTCTATTACCCGAGCATCGCCCGGCACCGGGGCTGGGAAGGCAGAGTGGAAGTCGGGCTGCGCGTCGAAGCGAACGGCCAACTGAGCGCCATCCGAGTTTTGCGTACTTCAGGGTTTGCCGTCCTGGACCACGCCGCGCTGACCAGCGTCAGCCGCATTTCGCACCTCCCCCAGGCGGCGTCGTGGCTTGGCGGCCATGCCATCGACATGGTGCTGCCGGTACAATACCGTTTAGTGGACGGATGAGCCCATGGGACACAGACTGAGCAAAATCTACACGCGTACCGGCGATGACGGCACCACCGGCCTCGCCGACGGCAGTCGCGTCGCCAAAGACTGTCCGCGCATGGAAACCATTGGCGATGTCGACGAACTCAACAGCGTGCTCGGCATGGCTCTGGCGGAACCGCTGCCGGACACCGTCGCCTCATGTTTGCGTGAGTTGCAGCACGATTTGTTCGACCTCGGTGGCGAACTCAGCGTTCCCGGTCATGCACTGATAGCGGCGGCGCACGTAGCGCGGCTGGAACAGCGCTTGGAAGAATTCAACGCCGCGCTGCCGCCGCTGAAGGAGTTCATTTTACCCGGCGGCAGCCGCGCTGCGGCGATCTGCCACTTGGCGCGCACCGTCTGTCGGCGCGGCGAGCGGCATCTGGTTACTCTGGCACGCGCGGAGACTTCTGAATCCGCAATTGCGGATCTATCTGAACCGCCTGTCCGATCTGCTGTTCGTGATAGCGCGCGTGGTAGCGCGCGGCGACGGCGACGGTGGCGGCGAAGTTTTTTGGCAGCAGCGGCGTTAGTGCCGAGCAGCGCGCCACAGGCAATTATGATGTCGGCAAAAGGAGAAACAGTGAGGCAACCAGTGGTATTGGTCGGCGTGGGCGAAATGGGCAGCGTATTCGCGCGGGGATTCCTGCGCGCAGGTCATCCGGTGTACCCGGTGACCCGGACCACCAGTATTGCGGAAGTCGCCGCCTCGATATCGGAACCGAGCCTAGTCCTGATTGCTGTCGCGGAAGCCGACCTGCACGATGTTCTGGAGCAGTTGCCCGACGCTTGGTGCACCCGGGCGGGATTGTTGCAAAACGAACTGTTGCCGCGCGATTGGCAGCGCCACGGTCTGTCCGATCCCACGGTGATCTCCGTCTGGTTCGAAAAAAAACCGGGGCAGGAACCCAAAGTCATCATGGCCTCGCCCGCCTACGGGCCACAGGCCGAATCCTTGTGCGAAGCATTGTCTGGCATCGATATCGATTGCCGCGTGCTCGATGACGCCGATGCGCTGCTGCACGAGTTGGTGTTGAAGAACGTGTTCATCCTGACAACCAACATCGCCGGATTGAAGACCGGCGGCACCGTGGGCGAGTTATGGTTGCGCCACGAGGACCTGGCCCGCGGCGTGGCCGACGAAGTCATCGAGATACAGGAATCTCTCTGCGGTCGCAGTTTCGATCGGGAAAAACTGATCCAAGGAATGCTAGCGGCCTTCCGCGGCGATCCCGAACACAAATGCATGGGGCGCAGCGCCCCGGCCCGGTTGCGACGAGCACTGGCGCAGGCAGACGAAGCGCAGCTCGCGGTACCGACTTTGCGGGAAATTGCCGAAAGCGTCGACTGAAGTTCCCGCCGGCGCGACCGCACGCGAGCCGATGCATTTTATCCTAGTCCTGCAGCGGCCATAACCAGGCCGCTCCGCGAACGCCGCTGGAGTCGCCGTGGCGCGCGGCTAACAAGCGAGTATCGACCCGGTCCGAGAATACGTACTGCCCCCACAAACGCGGCACGTTTTGGTAGAGCCGGGCGATATTGGACAAACCGCCGCCGAGTACGATCACTTCCGGATCGAGGATGTTGATCACCCCCGCCAATGCCCGTGCCATCCGGTGTTCGTAGCGGACCAGGGTCTGCTCGGCTTCCCGGTCGTCCGCTTGCGCCCGGGACACGATCGATTCAACGGTCAGTCGGTTCCCCGTGCGCGCTTCGTGCTCGGCACTCATGCCGGGACCCGAAAGAAATGTCTCAACACAGCCGTGCTTGCCGCAGTAGCATGCCGGGCCGGGCAATTCGTCTGCTTGCGGCCAGGGCAGCGAGTTGTGGCCCCATTCGCCGGCAATGGCATTGATGCCACGCAGCAGCTGGCCCCGCACGACAATGCCGGCGCCCGTCCCCGTGCCGATGATGACGCCGAACACCACATCGGCGCCGGCCGCCGCGCCATCCACGGCTTCGGAGAGCGCGAAGCAATCGGCGTCGTTGGCAATGCGGACCGGGCGATGGAGCAACGCCGCCAGATCCTGTTCCAGCGGCTGGTCGTTGAGACATACGGAGTTGGAATTTTTGATCAGTCCGGTTGCCGCAGAAACGGCTCCGGGAGCGGCGATACCAACGCTGGCGCTGCAGCCCAGGGCCCGTTCCAGATAGCTGACCAGCCCGACCACCGTGTCCAGCGTGGCCTGATAATCGCCCACCGGCGTCGGAATGCGCTGCCGCAAGGAAACGGCGCCCTGATCATCGAGCGCCACGGCTTCGACTTTGGTGCCTCCGAGATCGACGCCAATGCGCACGCGCGCTCAGCCCCCTGTCCCGCAACGGAAACGGCCGCTTGCCCGCGCGCCGCCTCGCGGCCGTCTCCTCAATACGCCATGCCGCCGAGTGTGAACAGCGCCACGACGATGCCCCACAGCATGGCGCTGCGCATGACGATCGCCCGCGCCGCGCGCACCACAGTGACATCCACGCGCCCCGGAACTCCGGTCAGCGGCTGTGGTTCATTGTCGTAGCGCTCCGGGCCCAAGGCACCCAGTGCCACGTTGTGCAGCAGTTCGTAGTTGGCATCGAACAGATCATTGGTCCCAGACGGCGACGAACGCCATTCATGCAGTGCATCGTCGAAACTGCCCGCCAATGCATAACTGATCCCCACCAATCGCACCGGCACCCAGTCGAGAATCCCAAGCAACTGGCGCGCGTTGGCGCGAAAGTGATCGCTGTCCGCCGTTTCGATGTCCGGCCGCGGTTGCGCCAGCAGCCACGTGAGCCGGTACAACAGCGCCCCCACCGGGCCCAGCAGCGCGAACCAGAACACCACCGCGAACAGTCGGTGCTGGGATTGCACCATCACCACGCCGCTCAATTCGATCGGGTCCTCGATCGCCTCCGCTGCCAGCCACTGATCCGCGGCACTGCGTGCGCTGTCGCGGTCTCCGGCCTCGAGCGCGTCGCAGCACCGGTCCAGCGCACGCTCAAGAGGCTGATACCGCAGGCTGTAGATCAGCACCGCCAACGCGAACAACAAACCGAGCAGACCAAGCCAGGCGCCATGCAGCAAACCCTGGATGAACGCCACCACCAGGATCGGAAATGCCAATACCAGTGCGATGCCAGCGGGGCCGCGCCAAAATGATCGGTCTCCGAATCGACTACTGAGACCGCGGAAGTAATCCTCGAACCACCGGTCACTGCGCCAATGGTCGACGCGGTCCGACAGGAGTTCGATGGCGAATGCAATTACGAGGACAATCAGAGTCATGGCGTTTGGATCGAATGGACAAGCTGTAGTGTCGACGCTCGTCAGCGATCTTGCAAGCCCGCCATCAGGACCGCCGTGGGGCGTGCAGCAGTGTCTTGAGCTTGTTCCAGTCGAACGCCTCGCCGGGATCGGTCTTGCGGCCGGGCGCCACATCGCAATGACCGACGATGCGCTCGGGCATGATCGATGGATAGACCTGCATCAGCAATTCCAGCACCTTCGACAACTGCAGGTACTGGACATCTTCGTACGCTACGTCGTCGGCGCCCTCCAATTCGATGCCGATCGCGTAGTCGTTGCAGCACGCGCGCCCGGCGAGGCACGATTCCCCGGCATGCCATGCGCGTTGTCCAAATCCGACGTATTGCACCAAGCTGCCGTCGCGGCGGATCAGCAAATGACTCGATACGCGCAGCCCGGCGATTTCGCGGAAATAGGGATGCTGGGCGGAATCCAGGCGGTTGGTGAACAAGTCGTCGATCCAGGGTCCACCGAATTGCCCCGGCGGCAAACTGATGCCATGAATGATCACTGCGTCCACCACGGTTTGCGGCGGACGCTCATCGGCGTTCGGCGAAGGAACGTGCGCCGCTTGGTCCAGCCATCCTGTCGTCGAATCGACTTTCACGGCGCTTCCATGGCGGGTTGCGGGACCGCCTCGCGCAATGCGTGCTGCAGCGGGCGCCGAAACCGGCCGTCCCGACAACCCCACATGGCCGGCAATCGAAATACCGCGCATGCGCCGATGCGTGCGGGTCCCGCGGCGCTGTCGGCCCGGTATATCCTCAGTCCATCACGGTCACTGCGGCCGTTTTCCAACACCCGCTTCGGCGCCCGACGCACGGCGTGCCCGGTCATGCCGAAGTAAGTCGGCACAATGCCTAGCGTTGCCTCCGAAGTGGGGTCAAGCCGGAATTGATCGATCAAGCGAATGTCAGCCATGACGCACGCGTGTACTTGGCTGTATGGATCAAGCACTGCACAGCATGGCGCGATTATGCAGCCAGTCGACTGGCCATGATCTCCAAACCTTCGGCGTGTTCGAGGACGGCGGCCAGCGCTGCGCGGGCGTCGGCTTCGGAAATCCCCAAGCGCGCCAGCAGATCGCCGGGTAAATCGCTGGAGTGTTCGTCACCGATCCCATGACCCGCCAATAAACGGTTCGCCAGCAAGACCAGATTGGGGTAGACGGCATAGGGCCCGGAGAACTCCTCGTCGTGATGCTGACGAATTGCGCTCAACACTTCTTCAGGCATGTTCCAGGACTGCATCAGCCAAGCGCCCAATTCCAAGTGGGTGACGCCGAGAAGTTGTTCTTCCAGGATCAGTAACGACTGCTCGGGTTCCCGGACCACAGCTTCATTCAGGGATCGAAATTCATCCGGGAATAAATGGCCCGAACAGCAAAATCCCGAAGTTGTGCAACAGTCCGGCCAGGTAGGCCATACCGGGGCGCGGACGCTGCATGCTCGGTACCAGCGCCGCCAATTGCTGGGTCAGCGACG
This sequence comes from uncultured Gammaproteobacteria bacterium, assembly GCA_963762165.1. GTDB lineage: Bacteria > Pseudomonadota > Gammaproteobacteria > JASBUN01 > JASBUN01 > CAVXJN01. The sequence continues at coordinate 1,173,586 of CAVXJN010000003.1, read as the reverse complement.
CACAATAAATTCCGTGCCGCCAGTATGCTTCCAGCCCCAACGGGCCCTCGCTGGGATTGCGGAACGAACGTCCGACCGAGACTCCCAGGGCGACATCCATCACCAAGTCGTAGCCGAGCACCCGTGAAATCACGTCGCGTACCGACTCCACCTGGCCACGGTAGCCGTACAACGGCGAGTTCGCATAGCGCAGCAACTGGGCGGCCAGGCTCGGATCCTGCTCCACGATCGCCGCCAGGTCGGTGGCGTTGGCATACGGATTGACCGAAAGCTGCAACAACTCGTGGGCGACCTTCGGCATCGCCGGGAGGTCGTCAGTAGCCTCCAGGCGCGCCCGAATCCGTTGGCGTCGCTCAGCGCGGCCGTCGTTGACCACCGCGGCCGCCGGGGGTGCAAATCTGTGCTTGATACATTGCGGCCCCTGCAGCGCCCCGAAATCGGCTCCGCCGATACGGCACAAAACCTGGGCATTGAGGGGAAAATAAACCTGCTCGGCGGTCAGCAGCGACTCGTCCACCAGCGCAGGCAACTGGTACATCTGCGCCAGCGGCAGGCACGCCTCAGCGTAGCAACCCGGAATATCGCGCGGCGCGACGGCATGGAAATTACGGCCGGTATCCCGATTGACCTGCTCGAGGTTCAATCGCACGGTCGCCGGGTAGACCGCCAGGAGCGTACTATCCTGATCGCGCAGCAGCCGTGAGACCGCGACTGCGGCAGGATCCACGCCCAGCGCCCGGACTGCCTGGGCGGCAGTATTGGCGCCGGGATGTACCAGAAAACGGTATGGGATGCCCTTTTCGAACAAGAAGCGTTTGACGGTAATCGGTACGGTCGCCATATTAAGTCCCCCCCATGCGCACCCGGATCGCGCTTTTATGGCATGCACGGCGCCAAGCGGCAACCTGGACATGATTGAGTATAACCTGCCCGCGACCCGGCAAAATGTGATTGAATACTCCATTTTTCAGTAAGTTCTCCGTACAATACGGGCCAATATGCGAAACCGACAAGTACTTCCCCATTCCCGCAGCCGCACTCTCGCCGTTCTCCTCACCGTCTTTGCGACGGCCTGGAGCGCGCTCGCCTTGGCGGCTTCCACCGGCTATATCACGGACGACCTCGAGGTCACCCTGCGCACCGGCACCAGCACCAAGCACGGCATCGTCCGCGTGCTGCCCACGGGTAGCCGGCTCACCGTGCTCGAAAATGACCCCGATTCCGGCTATAGCCGGGTGCGAACCGAGGGCGGCGCCGAAGGCTGGGTGCTCTCCCGGTACGTGGTCAGCGATCCACCGGCCAAGGTTCGCCTGGATACGGTCGAGGCGCAGCTCAAACAGACGCGCGAACAACTCAAGGCAGCGCAGCAGCAACTCGAACAGAGCAACACCAAGGTCTCCGCGTTGGGCGACACCCGGGAGCAACTTGCGCAGGAAAACACCAAACTGAAGCGCGATCTGGAAGAAATCCGTCGCACGTCGTCCAACACACTGAAGATTGCCGATCAGAATCGGCAATTGAATCGGCGCGTGGCGGAAATGGAAAATGAAGCCATGTTGCTGCGCCAGGACAACGCCACCCTCAAGGACCGCAGCCGCCGCGACTGGTTCGTGGTCGGCGCAATCGTGGTCGTGGGCAGCATGCTGCTTGGCATCCTGCTGACCCGGATCCGCTGGCGCAAGCGTACCGGCTGGGGCGACCTGTAGGCGACCGACGCGCGGCGATGCTCAACCTTCGCCGCGCGCTTCCTTCTCCATCTGTTCGAGGCTGACGTGGCGCACGTCGCGCCCGCGCACCAGGTAGATCAGGTATTCACTGATGTTGCGCGCATGATCGCCGATTCGTTCCAGCGCCCGCGCCGCCCAGATGATGTCCAGTGACCGGGTAATTGCGCGCGGGTCCTCCATCATGAACGTGATCTGCTGACGGATCACACCCTCGTATTCGTGATCCACCGTGGCATCGCGGTGGGCGACACGCAGCGCCGCCTCCACGTCCATGCGGGCGAAGGAGTCCAACGCCGCATGCACCATTTCCCGCGCGTGGTTGCCGAGACTCTGGATCTCCATATATTGGGTCTTCGGGCGCTCCATCTCCGCCAAGTGAAGACCCATGCGGGCCACTTTTTCCGCCTGATCGCCAATGCGCTCGAGATCGGTGATGGTCTTGATCACGGCCACCAGCAAGCGCAGGTCGCTGGCCGCGGGCTGGCGCCTGGCAAGCACGTGCGCGCATTCCTCGTCCAACGCCACTTCCATGGCGTTGACCTTGTAGTCGTTGGTGATCACGGTTTCCGCCAACTCGACGTCGGCAGACACCAGCGCGCTAACGGCGTCGGTGATCTGCTTCTCCACCAACCCGCCCATCGACAGCACCCGCCTGCGGATGTCTTCCAGTTCTACGTTGAACTGCTGTGATATATGATGGCCGAGCGGATTTTTATCCATAATCGTTCCTCATTGTTCCTGTGATCGCCGATGGGCAGCGCAACGTTAGCGGCCGGCGTCGCGAACAACCTTAGCATGCCGGTTCCAGGCCCGCGTCAATTTTGCGGCTTGCTCCACAACCCGATCCCAACCGCGCCCGTCTGCGAAATTCCGCGCAGAAAAATCCGTATATTGTAGCCTGAACGCCGCACCGACTGCGCAGTTACGGTCGGATCACGGCTGATGCTCCCGCACCTGCGCCTCCTGGGCGATTTGTTCCGGAAGAAAATGACACGCGAATACGCTGCCCTCTCCGGGTTTGCTTGACACACTCAAGCGCGCATCGTGGCGCATCAGCACATGCTTGACGATCGCCAGTCCGAGCCCGGTGCCCCCAGCCTCCCGCGATCGCCCGACATCGACCCTGTAGAATCGCTCGGTGAGCCTGGGGATATGCTGGGCGGCGATACCGATACCCGTATCGGCGACCTCGAAATGCGCGCCCTCTTCGTCCGAATACCATCGGATCTGGATACGACCACCGGCCGGCGTGTAGCGCACGGCATTGTAGATCAAGTTCGAGAACGCGCTGCGCAGCTCGGTCCGTGAGCCCAATAACCACAGACCGCTTTGTGCATCCAATTCGATGGTATGGCCGTTCTTGCCCAATACCTCCGCGTCTTCACGCAACATGCCCAACAGCGCAGGCACGTCCACCAACTGCCGGTCCGATTGCACAGTCTCGGTTTCCAGGCGCGACAACAGCAGCAAATCGGTGACGATCTGTTGCATCCGGCTCGCCTGCTGTTCCATGGCGCCCAGGGAACCGGCCCATTCCCGGGCACAGTCGTCGTTCGCATCCTGAAGCGTTTCCAGATAGCCGCTGATTACGGTCAGCGGCGTGCGCAGTTCATGGGAGACGTTGGCAATGAAGTCGCGGCGCATCTGCTCGAGCAGTTGCAGTCTAGTAATGTCCCGCGCCACCAGCAGGCGCTGGTTGTTGCCATAGGGAATTATACGAATGGACAACGACGCACGCTCGTCTACCGGGCTCGGTATCACCAGTGATTCGCTGAAGGTGCCCGATTCCAGATAGCGCAATAGATCCGGATGTCGCACCAGGTTCGTAAGCGGCAAGCCGACGTCTTGAGGCTGCTTCAATCCGAACGCTTTTACCGCTGCTTCATTCCACCACTCGATCAAGCCGTCCTGATCCAGCACCACCGTCGCATCCGGCATGGCGGCCGTGGATTCACGGAACCTGCCGAGCATGGCGGCAAGTTTCTTTTTGCGCCTGCGGTTGCGACGCTGCAGTCGGTAAAGCTGGTAATAGACGTCGCCCCAAACACCTTGCACGTCGGGCGTGGCACGACCCTTGCTGCTGAGCCATCGCTCCAGGTTACGAAGCTGGTAGAGGTGATAAATCAGATACCCCAGGATCGCCAACACCAGCGCGGCACTGACATGGCCGGACACCAGGCCCAGCGGTAGCGCGACGAACAGCAGGCCTACGACGCGCCAGAATTCGAGGACCCATGAGCCGCTCAAGACTTACACCTGCGTGGAGAAGCGATATCCGGCGCCGCGAACGGTCTGAATCAGCGCATCGCACCCCTGCTCGGCAAGCGCTTTGCGCAGCCGGCGAATGTGGACGTCCACGGTACGCTCTTCGATATACACGTTTTGCCCCCAGACCTGGTCCAATAACTGGCTGCGAGTATACACCCGCTCCGGGTGGGTCATGAAGAAACGCAGAAGCCGATATTCGGTGGGCCCCAACTCCACCGAGGCTCCTCGTGCAGTCACCCGGTGAGAGGCCGGATCGAACTGCAGCGCGCCTAGTTCGATCGCGCTATCCTCGGCCGCGGGGTCGATTCGCCGCAATACCGCATGGATTCGCGCGACCAGTTCCCTTGGCGAGAACGGCTTGGTGACATAGTCATCCGCGCCCACTTCCAAACCGCGTATCTTGTCGTTTTCTTCGCTGCGCGCAGTCAGCATGATGATCGGGATGCGAGCGCTCAACTCGCTTTTTTTCAGCCGCCTCGCCACATCGACGCCGGAGATATCCGGCAGCATCCAGTCCAGCAGAATCAAGCTTGGCGCGTGATCCGCCACCTGGGTAATGGCGTCCTGTCCGTCCGCCGCCTCACGCACTTCAAATCCGGCCCGCGTCAGCGCGAAATGGACCATATCCCGGATCGCAGCCTCGTCGTCGACGATCAATATGCATTTGTTGCTCACCATGGCCGCGTCCCGTTCGTCATCATGGCGTCATTAAAAGGCAATTTTGTTACAGCGTAGTGACAATTGCGCCAACCTGCCCGAGCACGCCATGGGCGCCGGCCCGACCAGTTGGCAATGGGCGTCGATTTAGAACTCAATTGGCAGCTTTTCGCGCATCCAGCCGCCGCACGAAATCTTCGATGATCAGGCGATAGAGGTCGGCTTTGATGACCGCGTCTTCGACACCAGCGTCGATATTGGGATTGTCGTTCACTTCGATGACATACACACCATCGCGGTTCTGTTTCATATCGACGCCGTAAAGTCCGTCGCCGATCAGATTGGCGGCTTTGACTGCGGTGGCAACGACGTCCGCCGGCGCTTCGTCCACGGCCCAGGTACGGAAAGCGCCCTCGGTGAAGCCGCCTTTGCCGTCGTATTGCACGATCTGCCAGTGCTCCTTGCTCATGAAGTATTGGCTCACATATATCGGTTTGCGGTTCAGCACACCGATCCGCCAATCGAACTCCGTGTACAGAAACTCCTGGGCAAGAATCAACTCGGAACTTTTGAACAAACGTTCCGCGGTCGCGTCGAGACCGGCGCGATCCTCCGCCTTGAATACGCCCTGGGAGAACGAACCGTCGGGCACTTTGATCACCATCGGGTAACCGATCGCCTTTTCTACAGCATCCAGGTCCTGGCGCGCCGCGATCACGGTCTTGGGCGCGGGAATACGCTTGGCCCGCAGCAATTCAGCCAAATAAACCTTGTTGGTGCATTTGCGGATCGAGGTCGGATCGTCAATTACCACCATGCCTTCACTCTCGGCCTTCTTGGCGAAGCGGTAGGTATAGTGATTGATGCGAGTGGTATCGCGAATGAACAGCGCGTCATACTCCGCCAGGCGCGAATAATCCCGGGGCTGGATCAGATCCACGGACACACCGACTCCGGCGCCGGCCTTGATGAAGTTGTTCAGCGCGCGCTTGTCGGAAGGCGGCAGCGGATCTTCCGGATTATGCAGGATTGCCAGATCGTAGCGCGCCGGAGCACGCAGTTTCGGTGAGCGCCAGCGCCGTTTCAAATAACCGCTCAGCGCCTCGATAAAAAAAGTGCGCTGGTCGTCCTTGAGGCGGCCAACCGAACGCGGTTTGATGGCTGTGATGTGCCATTGTTCGGTGCGCTCGAAGGTGATGCGCAACAACGGGCAGGCAAACGTCTCGAAGATCTGGCGCGCCAGTTCCCCCAGCTGCGGATATCGACAATGGCCGAAATAAACGTCGAGTTCAAAGACCGTCAACGCGCTGTCGCCCCGGTGCCGGCGAAAGCTTTTGCGAACCACATCGTCCAGGTCTACCGCGTCAAGGCTGTACATGGACTTGCTACTCAGATTGAGCATGGTCTTGACCATCGGAATCACCCGATGACCGCGAGCTTCGGCCAATAGCGAGCAATAGTATGCAACGCTCAAGTAGCGATAACTGCCGCACAAGTTGATGACCTGCACATTGCGCAGCTTGAAGTACTCCTGACCGGTCAGGTAGTCATCGGCATCGACAACCGGACAACCCACATCGCCAAAATCCCAGTCTTCCGGGTCCTCTACCAAAATGATCTGCGCGCTCATTTCTCTCTCGGTTCAGGGTTCGTTGCGACGAATGATCAATGCGGCGCGAAGGCCGGATTTCCCGTAACGCGACATGCGTTCGAAGTCGCGGCGGAGTATGGGCATATTCATGCAGTCGGTCACGGTTTTGCCTTTTTCCCAGTCAACGTAGGGATCGTGGACATATACGAAGCGTTCATCGAACCCGGTCACCACCACCCAATGGGGAAATTTTTCCTGGTATATGCGGTAGGAACTGATCAACACCACCGGTATTCCGCCCCGCTCGAAGCTTTCGTACATCTCCTCCACCGTCAGACGCCGGTAATGCAGCGGAATCGGCAAATGCGCGATCTCCTCGGCAAAGTCCTCCTGCACCACGCGCATCACTTCCTTCTTCTCTTCGCTGCGCACCGAATCGAGGAACAAGGCGCCTTCTTCGCTGAGATACAGCGCCACCTCAAAACCCCGGTGATGGGCCGAGAGCGCAAGACCATAGGGTCCGCAACCGCCGTGCCCGGAAGTCATGAACACTGTCGTCGATTCGCGCCAGATACGAATCTCCAACTTGCGGTCCAGCTCCAGGTGCGGATTGAGCGCCTGCATCGCCATCATCAGCGCCGCCGGACCACAGGTGAATTCCAGCGTCTGTTCATAATAAGGCACGCGCGCCATGTCCGGTTCGAGATGGGGGGCGAGCATTTTCTCGAAGCGCAGCGCGCCCATGTGGTCCTCGTAGTAGTCCTCGTATGCGCCAAAGCGCCGATAACCCTGCTTTTCGAACATACGGATCGAAGCGACATTGTCGCTGCGAATCTCCAATCGCATGTAGACGCACTCGGCATCGCGCGCGCACTCCTCCGCCGCTTCCATCAGATGCACGCCCACCCCATGACCGCGCCAGTTCGGACTCACGGCAATGGAATACAAGCGCGCCAAGGATGTCCCGGCGTTGAACAACACCATGACGTAGCCGCGCAAGGTGTCGCCTTCGGCGTCGACGAGGGTGGACGCCCTCGCTTTGGTCAACATATAGCGGAAATTGCGTCTCGAAAGGCGGTCGCTCTCGAAACAGCTCTGCTCAAGTGCCACCAGAGCGTCCAGGTCGCGGAGCGAAGCGGGTCTGATCAACTTTACGTTACCAAATTGGTGGGGCGGGATAGCCGCAAACCGGGCGCACACTAGCACGGGCTGTTGCCAAATACATCATCGGTAACTGGCGCCGGCAGTTCAATGTGCAGGGCCTGAACCGCACTCCACCAACCGATCCACGATCAGGCCGAAAAAGCCGCTGCCGCCACCGTCCTGGAAGCGCCAGCCCAGGTGGGCACCACAGCGGGCACACAGTGCGACTTGCCATCGATAACCCGGGAACCATGTCCAGCGGCTGGTGGGGCGACCAAAGGGAACGCAGCCGGGCGCCTCGGCAAAACAACCGATTCGAAACAGCACTCCTTCGGGATTGGCGCACAGGTGCTCATGGCGGCCCGCTTGCTCGCTGCGGACCGCCGCCGAGGTGATCCCGGCACCGCACGCCGAACAACACAGCCGCACTTGATCGTCAGTCGCAACCGGAGTCGCTTCCGGTTGCCGCCCGCTGCGGTCGGCGCGATCGCCATCGCGATTGTCGCGTGCTCCCAGCGGAGCACCCGCACAACGGCGTGGCGCTACCGATTCCATGGCTTTGGTCATGGTTCCAAATTAGCACAGCGCCCGCTTGCTGGACGTCCGGGCACAGTTCAGAATCGCGCTATGACCGGATCCGTTCCAAGCTTGTTCGACATGACCCGGCAGCTCATCGCTGCGCCGTCCATGAGCAGCGTCAATCCCGATTACGACACCGGCAACCGTGCCGTCATAGAGCTGCTCGCCGGCTGGCTGGACAGCTTGGGATTCGCCATCGAAATCATGGATCTTCCCGCCTGGCCCGGAAAGGCCAATCTGATCGCGACCCTTGGACAGGGACCGGGCGGCCTGGTGCTCGCCGGTCACACCGACACCGTGCCCTACGATCCTGGGCGCTGGAAGCACGATCCGTTTCAGCTGACCGAAGCCAATGGTCGTTGGTACGGCCTCGGTACCGCCGATATGAAAACCTTTCTTGCACTGGCGATCGAAGCGGCCCGCGAGCTGCGGAGTGAGGATTTGCAGGCGCCGCTGATCATCCTCGCCACCGCGGACGAGGAAAGCTCCATGGACGGCGCCAAGGAGTTGGTGCACCAAGGACGACCCGCGGCCCGCTACGCGGTGGTCGGAGAGCCCACCGGGCTGAAACCGGTACGCATGCACAAAGGCATCCTGATGGAAGCAATCCGCATCATCGGGCGCTCCGGCCATTCCAGCGACCCGGCCCTCGGAGCCAATGCTCTGGAAGGTATGCACGAAGTCATCGGCGAACTGCTCAAGTGGCGCGGCGAACTGCAGCGCGACCATCGCCAGACCATGTTCTCGGTGCCGGTACCGACTTTGAACCTGGGGCACATCCACGGCGGCGACAATCCGAATCGCATTTGCGCCGAATGCGAACTGCATGTCGATCTGCGGCCGCTGCCGGGCATGGATCTCGGGGAATTGCGTGCCCAGCTCGGCGCGCGCTTGCGCCCGCTGGTCGCGGCCCGGGGCCTGCAGATCGAAATCAGACCATTGTTCGAAGGCATCCCGGCGTTCGCCACCGCAGCGGATTCGGCGCTGGTGCGTGCTGCGGAAAAGCTCACCGGCCACAGCGCCGGGGCCGTTGCGTTCGGAACCGAGGCCCCTTATTTCGCGCGCCTCGGCATGGACACCATCGTGCTCGGCCCGGGTGACATCGACCAGGCTCACCAGCCCGATGAGTATTTAGCCCTGGACCGCATCCATCCGACCGTCGACCTGCTGCGCGGACTCATCGAGCGCTTCTGCCTGCAAACGGCGCGCTGACCCTACCCGTGGCAGTCATGTCGCGGCGCGTTGTATAGTTTCGCCTGATAGAACCATCGGGATCCCACCATTGGCGAACAAGAAACATAAAAACGATCCGACCTTCGTCGACTGGTTTCGCAGCACCTCACCGTACATCCACGCCCATCGCGGCCGGACGTTCGTCATCATGGTGTCCGGTGAAGCGATCGCCGACCCCGGCTTCGGCCACATCGTGCACGACCTGGCGATTCTCAACAGTCTGGGCGTACGCCTGGTATTGGTGTACGGCGCCCGGCCGCAGATCGAGCAGCGGCTGCGTGACCGAGGCGCTGCCTTGGAATACGTCAACGGCTTGCGGATCACCAACGACGAGGCGCTGGGCTGCGTGAAGGAAGCCGCGGGCACGGTGCGCGTCGAGATCGAGGCCCTGCTGTCCATGGGCTTGGCCAACACCCCGATGTCGGGCGCACGCATACGCGCCGCGTCCGGCAATTTCGTCACCGCGCGCCCGCTGGGTGTACGCGATGGCGTCGACTATTGCCACACCGGTGAAGTACGGCGCATCGACAGTGCGGCGATCAATCAGCGGTTGGATCAGGACGACATCGTGCTGTTATCGCCGCTGGGTTACTCAGCCACCGGCGAAGTGTTCAATGTGAGTGCCGAGGAAGTAGCGACCGCCGTCGCCATTGCATTGAAGGCGGACAAATTGTTGTTCCTGGTCGAAGGCAAAGGCGTACTGGACGGGCGCAAACGTCTGTTGCAGCAGCTCGATCCCGAAGAAGCGGAACAGCTGCTGGATGGCCGCCGCAAGCTGCCCGAGGAGATCGCCAGTCATCTGGCCGCGGCGGTACGCGCCTGCCGTCAAGGGGTGCATCGCGCCCATCTGGTGGACCGGGCGGTGGACGGCGCCCTGCTCCGTGAGCTATTTACCCGCGACGGTATCGGCACCATGGTCACGGCGCATCGCTACGAGCAGATGCGCCGCGCCACCATCGACGACGTCGGCGGCGTACTGGAACTCATCAAGCCGCTCGAAGAGGAAGGCGTACTGGTGCGCCGCTCCCGCGAGTTGCTGGAAATGGAAATCGAACGCTTCACGGTCATCGACCGCGACGGCATGATCATCGGCTGCGCCGCGCTGCACCCGTTTGCCGAGGAAGGGGTGGGCGAACTCGCGTGTCTGGCGGTACACACCGATTACCGCGGCGGCGGCCGCGGCGATGCGCTGTTGAACCACATGGAAAACCAGGCCCGCTCCCTGTCGATCGGTTCGTTGTTCGTACTCACCACGCGCACGGCTCACTGGTTCCGCGAACGGGGCTTCACACCGGGCGACATCCAACGCCTGCCCGTGAAACGGCGCGCACTTTATAACTACCAGCGCAATTCCAAAGTATTCGCCAAATCATTGGATTGAGCGATCGCCGCGGTCGTTTAGACTGATTCTTTGCCTTTTCAAGAGCTTATATTGCTTGCCTAGGCGTCTGCGAGCAGCTACAGTCAAAAGCTCGTCCCGCGCCAGCGGGCCGCTCTGGGGGTACCACACATGGACAAAAAAATTCATCTGCTGGAGATCTACGACGCGGACGGCTACGACGGCCCCAATCCGCTCAAGGTCACCGGGATTTGCACCGTGCATGGTCCGGAAAATTGCGAGTACTACCTCGTGACCCCCGCCCAGAGCGTCACCAATGGCTCCGGCGAAGCCATCGAGCGCTTGGCATTGCGCTGTCACTACGACACCGATCGGATCGAGCGCGCCATGGACAGCACGTGCACGGTCGGAATCGCGTTGACCAGGCCTGACGTCAACTATGACCCGGAGCAACGCTTCGGCTTCAGTGACTTCAACTTCTGGAAAGTCGGCAAGATACAACCCTGCAGCGGCGACTGCTGAAAGCTAGCGTTTGCGAGCCAGCGTCAAACCGTCCGCCAACGGCAGCATACTCAATTCGACGCGCGGGTCGTCGTGGATCTTGGCATTGAGGGCGCGGATCGCGACCGTGTCTTGATCCTGCGCCGCGGGATCGGCCACTTGGCCCGACCATAGTACGTTGTCGATCAGGATCACCCCGCCGGCTCGCAACAACGCCAGAGAACGCTCGTAGTAGGCGTCGTAATTGCCTTTGTCCGCGTCGATGAATGCCAGATCGAATGCTCTCGAGCGACCCTTCGCCAGCAGTTCATCCAAAGTCTGCAGCGCCGGCGCGAGCCGCAAGTCGATCTTTTGCTCGACACCTGCCGCGCGCCAGTAGCGTCGGGCGATGGCAGTCCATTCCTCACTGATATCGCAAGCAACCAAGTGGCCATCCTCAGGCAGGGCCGCCGACAAGCACAGGCTGCTGTAGCCGGTAAATACCCCCACTTCCAAGGCATGCCGCACGCCCAACAGCCGGGTCAGCAGCGCCATGAACTGCCCCTGCTCGGGCGCTATCTGCATCCGCGCCATCGGCAGTGCCGCGGTTTCCTCCCGCAGTTGGCGCCACAACGGCGGTTCCCGGAGCGACACACGCAATAGATAGTCGTGCAGCCGCTGGTCCATCTGGACACTCTTACTGGTCATTCCAATTCCATCTCCGACAACCTTGATTCAACGACTTAGCGGTGCGATGATCCGGCCAAAACCCGATCGCCGACCATCAATATGCCCGTAAAGAATAGTGCCCAGTTCGGCTCCGACCCATTCTCCGGCGCCTCGGAAAATAGCCTGCGGGTGTTGCAGTTCACCGATACCCATTTGTACGCCGACCCGAACAGACGCTTGCTGGGTGTGCAAACCCAGCGCAGTCTGGACGACTGCGTGCAGCTGGCGCGCGCGCAACATCGTCAGCCCCACTTGGTCATTCTCAGCGGCGACCTGGTGCACGATTGTTCCGAAGCGGGCTACCTGCGATTGCGCGATACGGCAACCGGTTTCGGCTGCCCGGTATGCGTGCTGCCCGGCAATCACGACGACCCGGCAAAATTGACTGCCCTGGTGGGCGGCTCGCCGGTGATCAGCGGCGGCAGCTTCCACCAGTCAGCGTGGCAGGTCATCTGCCTCGACAGTTCCATTCCCGGCAGTGACGCCGGCAATCTCGACCCCGCGCAGCTCAATCGCCTGGAACAGCAGCTCAGCCGAGCACCGGAGATCTTCACGCTGGTCACGGTGCATCATCCGCCGGTAGCCATCGGCAGTGCCTGGATGGATCGCATCGGCCTGCGAAACGCCCCGGAACTGTTCGCGATCCTGCGCGGCCATCACCGCGTCCGCGCCATTCTGTGCGGGCATATCCATCAGGAATTGGATACCGAACACCAAGCCGTGCGGATTCTGGGCACACCTTCGACCTGCGCCCAGTTCAAACCCCATGATGACGAGTTTGGCGTCGACCCCGTGCCGCCCGGTTACCGCTGGTTGCTGCTGCATGCCGACGGCGAAATCGAGACGGGTGTACGGCGGCTGAGCGAATTGCCGGCGGGGCTGGAACTAAAGTCCGGCGGCTATTGAAAACATGGACCCGCGCCAGGATTTGATCCGTCACTATCGCTGGCTGCGCCACTACGGCATCAACGACTCCCACAGCGGCAACCTGTCCGTGCGCGACGGCGAACGGATCTGGGTGACCCCCACGGGGGCTTGTGCCGACACCCTGCAAACCGACGATCTGATTGCCCTCGCCGCCGACCAACCGCCGGCCGCCGGCGCGTCCCTCGATGCGCCGCTGCATCAGGCGGTGTATCGCGCCAACCCCAGAGCCGGTGCTGTCGTCCACAGCCACGGACCCTATACGGTTGCGTTGACCATGAACGGCAAGGACCTCACGCCCAAGGACTTCGAAGGGCAACTGTATTTTCCGCAGGTCCCGGTATTGGACATCCAGTTCGATCAATACCTGCAACGCAGCCCGGCGGAAGTCGCCGAGGCGCTGCGCGCGGTCCCGATCGTCGTGGTGCGCGGTCATGGCGTGTATGCCTGCGCCGCAACATTGGCACTGGCATATAAATGGACCTGCTCTCTGGAACACTCGGCGAAAACGGCCTTCATTGCCAAAATGGCGGGTACTTCGAAATAGCAGCGAGTGCTTCGTGCCTGGCTCAGCGCGGTGCGCCGCAACCGCGGAACAGTTGGTTGCTGACTTCCAATTCGTAGAGGTGACGCTCGGCATCGATCAGGTGTTGCCCCCAATGCCAGCGGAAACCCGTGCGCCACACCGATGCCGCGTCGCGCAAATGGTCCGGCTGGTGATCCAGCACGTCCAGGCCGCGGCGCAGTTCAAAATAAATGTCGGTGATATCGTCGGCCAGACTGCCGCTGGCGTCCATGGAATTGCCCAGATCGAATTCCAGATTGTAATGGTCCCGCTCGCCCAGCAGACCGCGCAGGCGGGAAAACAGTTCGAAGCGCAACTCGTATTCGGTGGGACTGATCGGTCTGCAAGGGTTGGGATGCAATTCGCCGAGGCCGATCACTGCCGCATGGATACGGGGTAGCAGGCAGGAAAGCTGCTCCAGCCAGTCGCTGTCGGCACGGTCGAGCCGCTCGACCAGCACACAATACTCCTCTGCGGCGCTGGCCAACTCGAGCACAGCTTGAAACGACTGCCCCACCGGCATTGCTTCCCAGACTGAAAGAGACAGCTTAATTCTAGCTGAGATTGACCGGGTTGCCGGTCTTCGATACAGACTGAAACGACCGTGCAAGCGCGGCGAAAACCCTTGGCTTCAGACCTCCACCAGCTCGAAATCCTCCTTGCCGGCGCCGCATTCCGGACACGTCCAGTTCAGCGGCACATCGTCCCACTTCGTACCTGGAGCGATGCCGTCGTCGGGGAGCCCTTTGGCCTCGTCATAGATAAAACCGCAAATCACGCACATGTAGGTCTTCATTCGCCTGGTCCAGCCCGCTTTTAGAGATCGTGGCCATTATCCCTGCGATCGGCGCGCGCGACAAACCGGACGGCGCGCGAGTGCTACACTGCCCGGCATGCATGTCCGCAGCACGGCATGCTGCCAGGAGACTGTGATGAACGCCGTTCGCTCTGCACCCGTGGTGATGGTTTTCGCCGGCCTCGACCCCACCGGAGGCGCCGGCATTCAAGCCGATATCGAAGCCATTGCCAGCCAGGGCTGCCATGCCAGCCCGGTCATCACGGCTATTGCCATCCAGGATACGAGGGATGTGCAGCGCATATTGCCCACGCCGGCCGACGTAATCATCGAACAGGCCCGCGCGGTGCTGGATGACGTCGCCGTGTCGGCATTCAAGATCGGTCTGCTCGGTAGCGTGGAAGCTGCGCAGGCCGTCCACGTACTGCTGCGCGAGCGACCGCAGATTCCTGTGATTCTCGATCCGGTGTTGCGCGCCGGCGGCGGCGCACCCGTCGCCACGGCGCAATTGATCGACGCTATGAATACCCTGCTGTTGCCTTTGACCACTGTATTGACCCCCAACGCCGCCGAGGCGCGCACGCTGGCACCGGAAGCCGACACCCTTGATGCCTGCGCCATGGCGCTGCTGGATCGAGGCTGCGAGTTCGTGCTCATCACCGGCGCCGATGAACAGACTCCGGATGTGGTCAACAGTTTGTACGGCAACCATCGCCGTCTGGAACAGTTCCACTGGCAGCGTTTGCCGGAACAGTTTCACGGCTCCGGTTGCACGTTGGCCTCGAGCATCGCCGGTCTGCTCGCCCATGGCCGCGAACCGTTTACCGCGATTCACGAAGCCCAGGACTACACCTGGGAAGCTTTGCGCCGCGGCTACAGCATCGGCAAAGGTCAAGCGATCCCCAACCGGTTGTTCTGGGCCCATGCCGGAGAATAATGCACCCTGCACCAGTCCCGACGCGTCGAGCCTTGCGCGGCTTGTATGTGCTCACCGACCCGATGCTCGGACACGGCGCAGCGCTGGTCGCGGCCGTATCACAAGCGCTCGACGGTGGCGCCCGCATGGTGCAATACCGGGACAAAAGCGGCGACCGCCGCCAGCGGCTGCGGGACGCCGGCGCCCTGGCGGAACTTTGCCACTCGCGGCAGGCCACGCTGATCGTCAACGACGACGTCGAGTTGGCGCTGGCGGTAGGCGCTCATGGCGTCCACGTGGGCCGCGACGATGCACCGCTGCAACAAGCCCGAGCCCGGCTCGGAGAGCGCGCCGTGATCGGCGTATCCTGTTACAACGATCTGCAACGGGCCCGCGCGGCGGTTGCCGCAGGTGCCAGCTACATCGCGTTTGGCAGCTTCTATTCGTCAACTGTGAAACCCGACGCCGTGCGCGCTTCTCCTGAATTGCTGCGTCAGGCGCGCAGCGCATTGGCCGTGCCCATCGCCGCTATCGGCGGCATCACGGCTGCCAACGGCGCCGCTCTGGTGGCGGCCGGCGCCGATATGTTGGCAGTGATCACCGACGTATTCGGCCACGCCGACATCCGTGCCGCCGCCGCGCGCTACGCGAAGTTGTTTCACAGCTGAGCGCCCCTGAGCCGGGCAACGCGTGCTGTTACACTAGGCGGCAATTTTCCTGAAACCAGTGCCAGCAAGGAATCTGACGCAATGCCGCATTCCCACGAGTTGTTTGCCCGCGCCCAACGCCACATACCCGGCGGCGTGAATTCGCCGGTCCGCGCGTTTCGCGGCGTCGGCGGCGAACCGTTGTTCTTCAAACGGGCCGAAGGCCCCTATCTGTATTCCGAAAGCGATCAGCGCTATATCGATTACGTCGGCTCCTGGGGCCCGATGATTCTCGGGCACGCGCACCCGGAAGTGATTCGGGCGGTGCAGGAAACCGCGGCCAACGGCCTGAGTTTCGGCGCACCGACGGTGCTCGAAACCCAGATGGCGGATCGGGTATGTGAGTTGGTGCCCTCCATGGATCTGGTGCGCATGGTCAGTTCGGGTACCGAAGCGACCATGAGCGCCATTCGCCTGGCCCGCGGTTTCACCGGCCGCGACAAGATCGTCAAGTTCGAAGGCTGCTATCACGGTCATGCCGACTCATTGCTGGTCAAGGCCGGTTCCGGCGCCCTCACCTTCGGCGTGCCGACATCCCCCGGGGTGCCCGCGGCATTGGCCGAGCATACCCTGACCCTGGCGTACAACGATCTGGCCCAGGTAGAGGAAACCTTCGCCAAGCTGGGGCATCAAATCGCCTGCATCATCGTCGAACCGGTGGCCGGCAACATGAACTGCGTGCCGCCGGCAGCCGGCTTTCTTGATGGCTTGCGACGGCTGTGCGACCAATACCAGAGCCTGCTGATTTTCGACGAAGTGATGACCGGCTTCCGGGTTGCCTTGGGAGGCGCTCAAGCCGTGTACGGCGTGCGCCCCGACCTCACCACGCTCGGCAAAGTCATCGGCGGCGGGATGCCGGTGGGGGCGTTCGGCGGTCGGCGGGAAGTAATGGAGCAGCTTTCACCCCTGGGGCCGGTATATCAGGCGGGAACCCTGTCGGGGAATCCGGTCGCCATGGCGGCGGGCTTGAAGACCTTGGAGTTGATCGCGGCACCGGGCTTCTTCGAGCAGCTGAGCGCCAAGACCGAACGCCTGACCACCGCAATCGTTGGCGCCGCAGCCGGGGCCGGCGATTCCCATGACCGCAAATCGCGTCGGCGGCATGTTCGGCCTGTTTTTCACCGACGCCGAGCGGGTCGAGAATTTCGATCAGGTCAGCGCCTGCAACCTGGAGCGCTTCAAACTGTTCTTCCACGGCATGCTGGAACAGGGCGTCTACCTGGCGCCGTCGGCGTTCGAAGCCGGGTTCGTCTCAGCCGCCCACCAGGACGCGGACCTGGACGAAACCGCCGACGCAGCCGCAAAGGTATTGGCGCAACTCTAACCGGACGGGGCCGGCCCGACGCGATCCAGGAGCGCTCAGCAGGCGCGCAACAACCGCGTTTCGTCATCGAGCCCATGGATCGGAAGACTGTGCCCATAGGCAAAACCCAGCACGTCATTGAACAGTTGCGGATGGCTGGCGCGCAAGGATATGTCCATGCGCAGACATTTGATGTCGTTGATCATCACCGGCTCCAGGACGTTCGAAAAACGCAACCGGCGATCCGCCCCGTAGCTGGCCAGATTGCCGGCGAACCGCTCCGCCCAGTTACGCGGACGCAAAACCGTGGTGCTGGGGGATTCGCCCTCGATGGTGACATACTGGTCTGACATACAGCCTGAAACTTCCTTTCGGGTCCCGTTACGCCAACGCGGCGGGAAGATTTTGGATTCAATGAATAAAAATAATATATCGGGATATTTTAATTTGCTTATCTACTTATGTCATTGGCGGCAGCGTCCCAGCGTCGACTCTGCCCTGCTTTTTTATCTGCGTTAGCGCCACTGCCCGACCATGGATGCCCTGGGTAACGAGCCGTTTCTCCATTCCCTTGTGGCCTGGATCCGGCAATACCCCGCCGCGAGCGGCGCGTTCGTGTTCGCCGCTGCCATGCTTGAATCCCTGGTGCTGGTGGGCGTGTTGGTGCCGGGCGCGGCGCTGATGCTCGGCGCCGGGGCGTTGATCGCCCTCGGCGCGCTGGACCTGTGGACCACCCTGGTTTGGGCGGCGGCCGGCGCGGTCGCGGGCGACGGCGTCAGCTTCTGGATCGGTCACCATTATCGGCAGCGGCTGCGCCAGCTCTGGCCGTTTTCGCGGTTCTCCGGGCTGTTGCGCCGCGGCGAGGCATTTTTCTCGCGCCACGGCGGCAAGAGCGTGGTGTTCGGCCGCTTCGTCGGCCCGGTGCGGGCAGTGGTTCCCACGGTGGCCGGCATGATGGGCATGCCGCCGCTGCGCTTCGCGGCGGTCAACATCGCCTCGGCGATCGCCTGGGCACCGGCTTATATCCTTCCGGGTGTGGTGTTCGGCGCGTCGCTGGAAATCGCCTCGGAAGTGGCGCTGCGGCTGGCGCTGACCGGGTTGTTGCTGATTGCCGCGTTATGGTTGTCGGTGTGGCTGGTCCGACGCATCTATCTGACTGCTGGCACCGCGCGCCGGTCGACTGCTGGCGCGCAGCCTGGAATGGAGTCACGCCCACCCGCGTGTTGGGGCGGCCCGGGCGGGCGCTGGTGGACCCCGGGCAACCGGAATCCAGTGCGCTGGTCCTGTTGGCCCTGGTGTTGCTTGCCACCGGTTTCGGCGTGTCGTATCTGTTCTGGCGATTGCTGGCGGCAGGCGCACCGCCGCAGCTGGACACGGGTCTGCACAGTCTCATGCGCAGCCTGCGTACGCCCTGGGCGGATCAGCTCATGGTCGCCGTCACCATGCTCGCCGACGCCGCGGTGTACCTGCCGCTCGCGGCCACCGTATGGCTGTGGCTGCTTTGGCGGCGCAAGTATTCCGCCGCCTGGCATTGGCTCGCAGCACTCGGCTTCGGCGTGCTGTTGACCGTCGCACTGACATCGACGCCGAGCGCTCCGCAGCCCGCGCAATTTTATGGTATCGCCGCGCTTTCCATTCCCAGCGGCCATACCGTGATCAGCACGTTGCTGTATGGTTTCCTAGCCGTGCTCGCGGCGCGCGAAACGGCGGCCCGCAGCAGGGTATGGGTTTATACGATTGCCGGCGCGATGATTGTGTTGATCGCATTCTCGCGTCTGTATCTGGGCGCCCATTGGTTCTCCGATGTGGCGAGCGGATTCACCCTCGGGCTGGCCTGGCTCGGCGCCTTGGGCGTCGCCTACCGTCGGCACAACGTGGTGCCACTGTCCGCACCCCGACTACTGGCGGTGGCAGGCCTCGCATTGCTGCTGTTCGGCGGCCTGCACATCGCCCTGCACTACGACAGCGAAGCCCGGCGCTACGCGCTGCGCTATCCGCTTCGCAACCTTTCCGCGGCGGCCTGGTGGCATGACGACTGGCGTACCTTGCCGGAGTTCCGGGACGATCTGGTGGATTCCCGCAAGCAACCGCTTGCAGTGCAATGGGCCGGCGGGTTGGAGCAGATAAAACAACAGCTGGAGACACGGGGCTGGCATGTGCCGGTAGCGCCATCCACCCGCTCGGCGTTGTATTGGTTTCAACCTGACGTGCCGTTGCAGCAATTGCCGGTATTACCGCAGGTGCATGACGGCCGCCATGAACGGCTGGTGCTCACCCACCCGGCTGGCGCGCAGCTGCAATGGGTGCTGCGCCTATGGCCTTCGAACGTGCGCCTGCAGCCAGGCACCTCGTCGCTGTGGGTCGGCTCGGTAAGCGCGCAATTGGTGCAGAGACGCTTCGGGTTGATCAGCTATCCGGTCACCAGCAACGCGTTCAACCGCCCGCGCACGGCGCTGATGCACGACTTGCAAGGATGGGATTGGCGTGAAGTGCGGCGGCAGGACGCTGACACCCAGACCCGGGTCCATTGGGACGGCGGCATACTGCTGATACGTCCGCCTGCGCCTTGATCCGGCAGTCTGCGCGGTCAGGCGATCTCCATTCCTTCCAACAGTCCGAACAACTGTTCGAGACGCGCAATGGGATCTTCAATCTCCAACAAATATTGTTTGCGCGGCAGACTCAATGGCAGCAATTCCGACAATCGGTAGCCGATCCATGCGGGATCGCCAAATGCCTGCGGCAGGTCGGCATAATGATGGCCGGCCTGATCGAAGATACGGCGCAACAGATCGGCAAGCGGCAGATACTTGTCGGGAAGCTCGTAGTCGCCGTCTTCGGGCAGCAGTTCCACCTTGGCAATCGGTAAGCTGGTTGGGCTGCACATCCCTGGACAGCAGCCGAAAACGCCGTTCCCCGCGCGCGGTGATGCCCAGCAGACCGTCGTGGCGCTGGTGCCAATCGACGATGCGCGCCGTCGTGCCGGTCTCGTGGGGCGTGGCCGCTTCTCCAACTTCGCGCCCGTCGCTGATCAAGCAGACCCCGAAGCAGCTGTCGCTCTTCAAACAGTCTCCGATCATGCGCAGATAACGCGGTTCGAATACCCGCAACGGCAGCGGGCCTCCGGGAAACAGGACCGTGTACAGCGGAAACAGCGGGATGCGCACCGAGTTCACCGGCATCCCCACCGTGTTTGCCGTTGGCGGCGCCGTCGCATAGGTCCGGCGCTCATATTCAATCGGCATCCCCGGCTTCGCCCCAGCGCGGCATCAGTTCGTGTTCGATCTCCAGGTGATCGAGTATACGTGCGACGACGAAATCCACCAGTTGGTCGATGGACGCGGGGCGATGGTAGAAGCCTGGGTTGGGGGGCAGAATCACCGCGCCGGCTCGGCTAAGGCGCAGCATGTTCTGCAGATGAATACTGGAAAACGGCGTTTCCCGCGGCACCAGGATCAGTTTGCGACCTTCTTTGAGTACCACATCGGCTGCCCGATCGATCAGATTGTCACTGGTACCGGCGGCGATCGCCGCCAGGGTCCCGGTGGTACAGGGACACACCACCATGGCCCTGGGCGCGCCGCTGCCCGAAGCCACCGGCGCCGTCCACTGTTCTTTGCCGAACACCCGCAACTGGCCCTTCCCGGCGCCGTGCCGATCCCGGAAAAACCGCTCGATTTCCGCCGGCCGTCCCGGCAGAGACAAGTCGGTCTCCATACCGATGACCACCTGGGCGGGCTGAGACAGCATCAGGTACACCCGCCGTTGCGCGTTAAGCAGGCACTCCAACAAACGCAAACCGTAAGGCGCGCCGGAAGCGCCGGTCATCGCCAGGGCGATGGTATCCGGTCGCTGCGGGCTCAAAGGCTCACCGCGCCGGTTCCGTCCGGCAAAAGATCGTGTTTGCAGTCAGCGTACATCGGTCGCTCCGTTAGGGGTCGGCTGGGCATTGCTTGCGCCGCGTGCGGCCAGGGCATCCAGTAATTTTCCGTGGATGCCGCCGAAGCCGCCATTACTCATCACCAACACGTAGTCGCCAGGCGCGCGCGTGCGGCGACTGCGGCAACCAGGTCGGTGACCGAGTCGAACACCGCTGCGCGCTCGCCGAGTGGGGCCATGGCGCTGCGCAGATCCCATTGCAGCCCTTCTGCTTGAAACACCAGCACCTGGTCGGCATCCGCCAAAGCGGGCGCCAACTGGGCGGTGTGCACGCCCATGCGCATGGTGTTGGAGCGGGGCTCCAGTACCGCGATGATGCGCGCCGCCCCGACCCGCGCGCGCAACGCGTCCAGTGTCAGGGCAATCGCCGTAGGATGATGGGCAAAGTCGTCGTACACCCGCACGCCGTCCGCTTCGCCGCGCAATTCCAACCGCCGCTTGACGTTGCGAAACTCCGCCAGCGCCTTGATTGCCTGCTCCACCGGGACGCCCGCATGCCGTGCAGCGGCCATGGCCGCAAGGGCATTGGCGACATTGTGGCGACCGAGCAGCGACCATTCCACGGTGCCCGCCAAAGCTCCGTCCACCAGCACCTCGAACACACTACAGTCGGCCATTTGCGGCCGCGCTTCCCAAGCCCCGCCCGGGCCGAAATACTGCACCGGCGTCCAGCATCCCATATCCAGGGTGGCAGCGAGATTGGCGTCTTCAATATTGGACGACCACCAATCCAGAACCGGGAACCGTACGCAGGAGATGGTGAAACTGGCGCTTGATGGCTTTGAGGTCGTCGAAAATATCGGCGTGATCGAACTCGAGGTTATTGAGCACCAGAGTGCGCGGTCGGTAATGCAGGAATTTCGAGCGCTTGTCGAAGAACGCGGTGTCGTATTCGTCCGCTTCGACGACGAAGAACGGCGCTTCTCCGATGCGAGCCGACACCCCGAAATTTTCCGGAACCCCGCCGATCAGAAACCCCGGTCGCAGGCCGGCGAATTCGAGTATCCACGCCAGCATGCTGGCGGTGGTGGTTTTGCCATGGGTACCGGCCACGGCCAAAACCCAACGGTCGTTGAGCACATGCTCTCCCAGCCATTGGGGACCGGAGGTATAGTGCAGACCGCGGTCGAGCAGATATTCCACCGCCGGATTGCCGCGGCTCATCACATTGCCGACCACCACCACGTCGGGCGCCGGCTGCAAATGACTGGCTTCGAATCCTTCGTAGACAGCAATCCCGGCGGCCGCCAACTGCTCCGACATCGGCGGATAGACGTTGGCGTCGGAGCCGGTTACTTGGTGGCCGCTCGCCCGGGCCAGCAATGCCAGTCCGCCCATGAACGTGCCGCAAATTCCCAGTACGTGAATGTGCAATGCCGTCTTCCTGTTACCTGCCGCGCGCGATTGGCCATCATACCTTGTCGACGCGCTGTACAAAACGTCGCCACTACGCCCGCAAAGCGCTTGACCGGCCCTGGCGCCGTGACTAAGGTGGATTTGCCCGTTGTATAAGGTAAGCATTTCGGCCGGCCGCCGTTCCAGTCCGGACCCCTCGGAGACCATGCAATGAGTTCTGAGAACAAGAATCCCGGCGCCACCGCGCTGGGATCCGAAAAAAATGACTCAGCTGTCAGCGCCGGTATGCCGAGCCGCTGGCTGGCGCGCAAACTCTACGAAATGGCCGGCGAACCCGAGGTGCGGATTCGCCTGTGGGACGGTACCGACATCGGTTCCGATTCGCCGGCGGCGACCCTGGTCATTCACGACCGCTCCACTTTGATGCGCGTGCTGGTGCATCCGGACCTGTACTTCGGCGAAGCCTACATGCACGGCGGCCTGGAAATCGACGGCGACCTGGTTCGCTTTCTGGAAGCGGTCAACGAGGCGCGGGCGCGGGTTCGCGCCGGCAATCGCGCTTTGGACAAGCTCGCATACAGCGTTTTCAGCCGTGCGCGGAGCAATTCCCTCGCCGGCTCCCGCGACAATATCCATCACCATTACGATCTCGGCAATGACTTCTACCGCCTTTGGCTCGACCGCGAGGCGATGCAGTACACCTGCGCCTATTATCCCGACGCGCAGACGACCTTGGAAGAGGCGCAAGTCGCCAAGCTCGACCACGTATGCCGCAAGCTGCAACTCAAACCCGGCGACCGGGTAGTGGAGGCCGGCTGCGGATGGGGCGGGCTCGCCCGACACATGGCGCGGCATTACGGCGTAACCGTCCGCGCCTTCAACATTTCCGAGCGAGCAGGTGAAATTCGCCCGCGAGCAGGCGGTGTTGCAGGGCCTGGACGAGCCAGGTCGAATACGTCCAGGACGACTATCGCAATATCCGCGGCGAATACGACGCGTTCGTTTCGGTTGGCATGCTCGAGCACGTGGGCGCCGATCATTACGCAGAACTGTCGGAAGTCATCGATCGCGCACTCACGCCCCAGGGTCGCGGTCTGATTCACAGCATCGGCCGCAATCGCGCCATGGGCCCCATGAATGCCTGGATCGAACGGCGCATTTTCCCCGGCGCCTATCCTCCTTCGCTGGGCGAGATGATGGCCATTTTCGAGCACTGCGATTTTTCCGTGTTGGACGTGGAGAATCTGCGCCTGCACTACGCCAGAACCTTGAATCATTGGCTGGAACGTTACGAAGCCAACCTCGACGCGGTGCGCCAATCCTTCGACGAAAGTTTCGTCCGCGCATGGCGGCTGTATCTGGCGGGCTCGATCGCCGCATTCACCAGCGGCCAGTTGCAGTTGTTCCAAGTGGTATTCAGCCGCGCCGCCAATAACGAAATCCCCTTCACTCGCGAACATCAATATCGCGACAGCCGCGTGCAATAGAGCATGGAAAACTGCGATGTGTTGATCGTCGGCGGCGGTCCCGCCGGCTCCACCTGTGCCTGGAAACTGCGCCAGGCAGGACTCGATGTCGCGGTGCTGGATAAAGAGTCGTTCCCTCGGGACAAGGTCTGCGCCGGCTGGATCACCCCGGCCGTGGTCGAAGAGTTGCAACTGGACCTGGACGACTATGCCCGCAAGCAGGTTCTGCAGCCGCTCAGCGGCTTTCGCACCAGTGTCATCGGTCATCGGGAGACCGAGGTTTCCTACGGCCGCCCGGTCAGCTACGGGATACGCCGCTGCGAATTCGATCATTACCTGCTAGCCCGAAGCGGCGCGCGCATGCTCCTTGGCGAAACTTTCAAAACCATGCGCCAGGTGGAAACCGGGTGGGTGGTGAACGAACATATCCACACCCCGCTGATCGTCGGTGCCGGCGGGCATTTCTGTCCGGTGGCGCGGGAACTCGGCGCCCGCCCGGGTACCGCCGAAGCGGCTGTCACCGCGAAGGAGATCGAATTTCAGATGACGCCCGAGCAAGCGGCACGTTGCGGCGTGCGTGCTGAGGTGCCGGAGTTGTTCTTCTGCCAGGATCTCAAAGGTTATGGCTGGGTATTCCGCAAGGGCGACTG
This sequence comes from uncultured Gammaproteobacteria bacterium, assembly GCA_963762165.1. Lineage (GTDB taxonomy): Bacteria > Pseudomonadota > Gammaproteobacteria > JASBUN01 > JASBUN01 > CAVXJN01. The sequence goes on along the minus strand of CAVXJN010000003.1, from coordinate 1,149,218 downwards.
GCTCAATATCGGCCTCGGCCGGCAGGACAAGCAGAAACTCAGCGCGCCATATCGACGAATTCGTCGCCTTTCTGCAGCGCGGCGGCCGCATTCCCACCGATTTGTCCAACCGGTTCCACGGCCATGCCTATCTGCTCTACGGCGACACGCCGCGCAAGCTGCTGCAGGACAACGTGCTTGCTGATCGGCGATGCGGCAGGACTGGCCTACGCCCAAAGTGGCGAGGGCATCCGCCCGGCGATCGAATCCGGACTCATCGCGGCCAGTACCATTGCCGCCGCCAAAGGTGATTACCGCGCAGCGCGTCTGACACCCTATGCCGAGCAGCTGACCGCCCGTTTCGGCGCCCGCGACCGGCGTCACGGAATCGCCGAGGGCCTCGTTCCCAGTGGCTTCAAACAGCGCCTGGCCGCGCGTCTGCTCGGCTCCCGGTGGTTTGCCCGCCACATGGTGCTCGACCGCTGGTTCTTCCACGTCAATCAAGCCGCCGCTGCGGGTTTAAACCACCGCACCGTGCTGGCATCACGCCGGGTTTGAACCATCCTGGAGCGCAAGGCGCCACCACGCCCATGACCCGGCCTGAGTACGTCGGCGACGGGCGTTCAACCAGTACAAGGCCCGCGCTCCTCAGACCATGCCCGCCCACCCAAAGCAATCCCTACGCAAATACCGCTTTCCGCGCCGACCGGACAACCGTTTCGAACTCCTGGTCGATGGCGCGCAATTTTTTCCGCGAATGCTGCAGAGTATCGAGGCGGCACGACGATACGTGCTGCTGGAAATGTATTTGATGGAGTCCGGGCACGTTGCCGACGACTTCATCGACGCCTTGGTGGCCGCGTGCGGCCGCGGCGTCGCCGTTTTCATGCTGCTGGACGATTTCGGCTGCAAGGGCCTGCGCAATGATGACCGCGAGCGACTGCGGCAGGCCGGCGTGCAGCTGCGATTTTACAATCCGCTGCGCTACCGCCGGCGCTGGCGCAATCTGTTCCGCGATCACCGCAAGTTGCTGCTGGTGGACGGCGAAGTCGCCTTATACCGGCGGCGCCGGCCTGACCGATCAATTCGATACCGCAGTTGCACCCTGAGCACGGCTGGCATGAGGTCATGATCGAAGTGCGCGGTCCATGCGTCGACGACTGGCAGACGCTGTTTTTCGATAACTACCAACGCTGGCAGCCGACGGAACGGCAGGATTCCATGTCGGTTGTCAGCGCATGCGGGCACAGCAAACAGGGCGGGTGGTATCCAGCCGCTCCCCCCTGCGTTCGGAGATCATCCGTTCCTTCGTGCGCCGGATCCGCTATGCGGAGCAACGCGTGTGGCTGATGACCGCCTACTTCGTCCCTTCCCGGAAATTGCGGCGGGTCCTGCGCCAAAGCGCGCGGCGCGGCGCCGACGTCCGGATCGTGCTGCCCGGGCCTCAGACCGATCATGCCTGGGTGCGGCACATCGGGCGGCGCTACTACGCCCAGCTGTTGCGCAACGGGGTTCGCATTTTCGAGTACCAGCCCCGCTTCGTACACGCGAAAGTGCTATTGTGCGACCGTTGGTGCACGATCGGCTCCAGTAACGTCGACCGGTGGAATTTCCGCTGGAATCTGGAAGCGAATCAGGAGATCGACGACGCCGGGATGGCAGACCGAATCGGTGAAATGTTCGCCGCCGATTTCGGCCAGTGCAAGGAGTACACTTACCAACAATGGCTGGCTCGACCCTGGCACCGACGACTTCGGGAATGGCTGGTCGGCTTTATTGTCATTGCCCTGGCCTGGTTCAGTTACGGCTGGCACGATCCGCGAAGGGATAGCGAACTCTGAGCTTGAAGGAGAGCGGTCATGCGCAACGCAACGCTGATCATCATGATTACGGTTTCCTGGCAGTGGCCGCTTGCGACAACGGCGAAACGCCCAAGCGCCCCGGCGAACAGGATCAATTGTTTCAATCGCAGCGTCAGGACTTGGACCGCGCCAAAGGCGTCGAAGATACGGTCCGCCAGCAAGCCGAGCAACAACGCCGGCAGATCGACCAAGCCACCCAGTAGATCCCGCTGCGGCGCTGGCAAGAGCCGGGGATCGCAGGGCTGCGTTTTTCGCTACAGCAGTCTGCCTTTGATGTAGCGCGATTCCTGGGTCTCGCCTTGATAGCCCCACGCATCGGCGCGTACTTCATGTAGGACAATGTAGCTGGCTGGATGCAGAGGGCCGATGTTCGCCCCGATCCCCGCGAACACCTTCTCTACGTAGGCCGCCTTTTCATCTTTGGAATTGGTGCCTTCGGTGATCTTGACTTCCAGGTAGCAAGTCGCGGTTTGTTGCGACGCGATGCTCTCAGCGCCCTAGAAACCAATGTTCCGCATCGATGTATTCAACCGCAACCGAAGTCAACTCGCGCTTCTTATGCAACACAGTTGTGGTCAAGTGGGTTAGCAGTTCAGCCATTGCGGCGCTGACTTGAGCGGACTGAGGGATGCTCAATTTGAGATTCAGGTAGGGCATCGCAGATCCTTTCTGCTGAACGACACAAGGCGGACCGCTGTAACCGCCGAAAAATAATCCTTTACCAGCGCCGTTGCACGATCGCCCGGATCCAGTGCGGGCATTGCCGGCACGCGGCACACCTGAGCCAAACGTGCGACGGGGCCTGAGCCCCGTCGCGCAAACGTCCCCGAATGCGAACTTCAGCGCTTCTTCGGTTTGCGGCGGGTTTCTTGGCCGGCAGCCTTCTTCTTGGCCGGTGCCTTCTTCTTGGCCGGTGCCTTCTTCTTGGCCGGTGCCTTCTTCTTGGCCGGTGCCTTCTTCTTGGCCGGTGCCTTCTTCTTGGCCGGTGCCTTCTTCTTGGCCGGTGCCTTCTTCTTGGCCGGCGCCTTCTTCTTGGCCGGTGCCTTCTTCTTGGCCGGCGCCTTCTTCTTGGCCGGTGCCTTCTTCTTGGCCGGTGCCTTCTTCTTGGCCGGTGCCTTCTTCTTGGCTGGTGCCTTCTTCTTGGCCGGTGCCTTCTTCTTGGCCGGTGCCTTCTTCTTGGCCGGTGCCTTCTTCTTGGCCGGTGCCTTCTTCTTGGCCGGTGCCTTCTTCTTGGCTGGTGCCTTCTTCTTGCTCACCGCCTTTTTCGGTGTCGACTTCTTCGCTGCAGCCTTCTTCTGTTCCGCAGTACCTGTGCCCGGCGCCGCGGCTCCGACCGGCTTGGTCTCCGGCGCGGCGGTTGCCGCTGGCTTGGCTTTGCGGGCCTGCCGGGCGGTGGTCAACACCATTTGTTCGAATTCGGTGATTGCCGGACTTTCCGGCGCTGCAGCTGCCGGGGCTACCGCGGCATCGTCGGTATCCGTGGCTTCCACGACCCGCTCCACGGCGCGGAAAATGTCGTCAATTTCGCCAACCCCCTGCACCGCACGCAATTTGCCCTGGTCGCGATAATATTCGATGACCGGTTTGGTCTGCGCCTCATAGACCCGTAGGCGGTTGGAGATGGTTTCTTCGTTGTCGTCGGCGCGGTGGCGCAGATTGCCGCCGCAGACGCCGCATTGGCCGTCCATCTTCGGCGGGTTGGTATAGACGTTGTAGACCTGCCCGCACGACTCGCAGGTACGCCTGCCGGTCATACGCTCCATTAGCACTTCATTGTCGACTTCGACATGCAGGGCCAGTTGAATCGGCCGGCCGATTTGCTGCAGCAGCGCGTCCAGGGCCTGCGCCTGGACCACGTTACGGGGAAACCCGTCGAGAATGAAGCCGCTCAAGGTATCGGGTTCGGCAAGGCGCTCGCGGATCATCGCCAGCACTAATTCGTCGGAGACCAGTTGCCCGGCATCCATCGCCGCCTTGGCCTGACGACCCAAGGGAGTCTCGGCTTCGACCTGCGCCCGCAGCAGATCGCCGGTTGAGATCTGCGGAATGGCAAATTTGTCGACCATTCGTTTGGCCTGGGTGCCCTTGCCGGAACCCGGCGCGCCGAGTAGAACTATCCTCATGACCGCACCTCACTCCCCTGGTTTCTTGTTGACCTTATGGCCGGCGATGACCTGGTAAGATTTTTACATGGGCGTATTGATTATTTTTGCGTAGCCCGCATGCCGACTGCCGATTAAGCTACTCCTTTCGGCGCCCGGAAGTCAACGAAGCTCATGAAGCGAATCGCGTTTTGCGCTATTCTTTGCGCGTTTTACGCAGTTGAGCAAATAGGCACGCGAACATGAGCCGCATCGACGATGTCAAAGACGCAGCGCTCTGGACGGTCGAGACCACCCTGCAGGAACGCTACGGCGAGAAGGTCGACTATCGGTTGGCCGACCGCGATATCCGCCTGCGGCCTTCGAATCGAGAGCTGACTCCGGGTCCGCTTGTATCGGCAAGCGGGTCACTGCCATTTCGTGATGGTCAAAACCGGCGATCGCCGCTAGCGCTGCCAGTTCTACTATCGATTGCACGAACAGTTCGGCACCGGAGTGGGCGAATACGACGATCTCACTGAGTGCATGGCGCCATTGCTGCAGGCCCAGGCCGTTCACGAGCGCGGCGCTGCTCAGGAACAGGAAGGTGGACGGACCGGATCGCTGATCCGCTATCCGCTTGCGCGCGGGGTCACAGATCGACCCTGACGGCTTTCATTTTCATGCCGTAGCCGCGGACCCGCCCGGGTCCGTCATGCTGCGGCTCCGGCAAATATCAAATAAGAGAGGAACGAACTACATGGCCAAACGACCGGCGACCAAGCAAAACGCCTTTTATGCCCAATCCGGCGGCGTCACCGCTGTCATCAATGCCTCCGCCTGCGGCGTAATCGAGACCGCGCGCAAGAATGGCGACAAGATCGGCAAAGTCTATGCCGGTCGCAACGGCATCATCGGCGCCCTGACCGAGGATCTCATCGACACCAGCAAGGAATCGGCCCGCGCCATCGCAGCGCTGCGCCACACGCCGTCCGGCGCCTTTGGCTCCTGTCGCTACAAGCTCAAGAGCCTGGAGCAGAATCGCGCCGAGTACGAGCGTCTGATCGAGGTCTTCAAGGCCCACAACATCGGCTATTTCTTCTACAACGGCGGCGGCGACTCCGCTGATACCTGTCTCAAGGTATCCCAGCTCTCCAAGACCCTTGGCTACCCGATGCAGGCCATCCACGTACCCAAGACCGTGGACAACGACCTGCCGGTCACTGACAACTGCCCCGGATTCGGATCGGTGGCCAAATACATCGCCATCTCCACTCGGGAGGCCAGCTTCGACGTCGCCTCCATGGCCAAGACTTCGACCAAGGTGTTCGTCCTCGAAGTCATGGGGCGCCACGCCGGTTGGATTGCCGCCGCAGGCGGATTGGCCGCCAGCGAGGACTGTGATCTGCCGATCATCATCCTGTTCCCGGAAGTGACCTTCAGCCAGACCAAGTTCCTGAAGGCGGTCAAGGACAAGGTCGCCCAATACGGATATTGCTCGGTGGTGGTCTCCGAAGGGGTGCGCGACCGTTCCGGCAACTTCCTCGCCGACCAAGGCGCCCGCGATGCTTTTGGCCACGCCCAACTGGGTGGCGTGGCACCGGTGATCGCCAATCTCGTCAAAGCCAAGCTCGGCTACAAATACCACTGGGCCGTGGCCGACTACCTGCAACGGGCGGCGCGCCACATCGCCTCCAAGACCGACGTCGATCAGGCCTACGCCATGGGCAAAGCGGCCGTTGAACTGGCTTTGGCGGGCAAAAATTCAATGATGCCCACCATCGTGCGCAGTTCGCAGCAACCCTATCGTTGGAAGGTCGGCCAGGCCAAGCTGTCCCGCGTGGCCAACGTGGAAAAAATGATGCCCAAGGGCTTCATCACCAAGGACGGCTTTGGCATCACGGCGAAATGCCGCCAGTATCTGGAGCCCTTGATTCAGGGCGAGGACTATCCGCCTTATAAGAAAGGCATGCCGCAATACGTTCAGCTCAAGAACGTCGCGGTGCGGAAAAAACTCAAACAGGACTTCAAAGTTAAATGATCGACCACGGCCGGGGGCTTGCCCCCAGCCGCTGCGGCGAGCCGCCTAAATCTGACCAAAGCGCGGGAATCGATCGCTGCCCAGGCCAATCCGGCCGGTTACAACGGACTCCGCAGAATTCATCCTTGCCGAGATTGAACGACAGCGCGACCAGCGTGCGGTGGACCAGCTGATCCGCAAATTCATGCTCACCGCGATTTTCGACCTGGAAGCGGGAAAATCCCCGCAATAGCCGTCCCTGCGCCCGTCGACGCACCGTTCACACGCTTCGCGACCCCCCACCGTCGCCCGGTGCCGGCATGCCGCCCGGCGCCGGCTTTGGCATTGGCCCCGCGCTGCGCCTATAATGCACGCCCTTTGACGAACCAATGACCCGCCAAGGCTGAGCCCAACATGAATCTCGACAGAGTCGAACCCGGACGCGACCTTCCCAACGACATCAACGTAATCGTCGAAATCCCGGCGCATTCCGATCCCGTCAAGTACGAGGTGGACAAGGACACCGGCGCCATGTTCGTCGACCGCTTTATGAATACGGCGATGCACTACCCGTGTAATTACGGTTATGTGCCCCACACGCTGTCCGCCGACGGCGACCCGGTGGATGTTTTGGTGGTGACACCGGTCCCGCTGATCACCGGCTCCGTGGTGCGCTGCCGCCCGGTGGGCGTGTTGAAAATGACCGACGAGTCCGGTGACGATGCGAAAGTACTCGCGGTGCCGGTGGACAAGCTCTGCAAGGTCTACCGCAAGGTACGCGATTTCCGCGATCTGCCGGAAATGCTGCTGGAGCAGATCGCCCACTTCTTCGAACACTACAAGGATCTGGACGAAGGCAAGTGGGTTCGCGTCGAAGGCTGGGAGGGTATCGAAGCGGCCAAACAGGAAATCCTGGACAGCCTGAAACTCTACGGCGAAGCACCGGAAAAGCCGCGCTTCTGAGGAATTTATCATGAAAGCTTGCATTCTCTCCGACAGCCACGACAACCGCGCACTACTGCAAACCGCAGTGGCTGATGCGAAGGCGCGCGGCGCGGAAGTGGTGCTGCATTGCGGCGACGTCGTGGCACCCAGCACCTTGAACGTGTTGCACCAGTTCGAACTGCCGATCCATGTCATTCATGGCAACAACAGCGGCGATCTCTACGCCATGGTCCGCATGTCCCACCGACCGGGCAGCCGCACCCACTACTATGGCCAGGACGCGGAAATCGAGCTGGGCGGGCGACGCATTTTCCTGGTGCACTATCCTCACTACGCCCGCGCCATGGCGTGCACCGGCGAATGGGATCTGGTCTGCTGCGGCCACGACCACACCGCGAGTATTGAAACGATCCCCAACGTGGCAGGGGGCCAAACCACGCTGGTAAATCCGGGGACAGTCGGGGGAGTTGCTGCTCCAGCCACCTTTGTCATGGCGGATCTGGCGCAGATGGAATTCGAGATCCTGAACGTCGGGCAGGATACGATGCTACGGCACGATGCCGGGTAGCGTACCGCGCGGGATTCGTTCAGCCGGAGGTATTGTGCTCGACCCAGCGGCTGCCTTCGCTGAGCGTTTCCTTCTTCCAAAATGGGGCGCGCGACTTGAGCTCCTCCATCAGATAGCGCGACGCCTCGAATGCGCCTGCACGATGGGCGGACCAGACGGCGACCAACACGATCGGATCGTTCGGCAGCAATTCGCCTACCCGATGGACGATGAGGCTGTCGACCAGTGACCAGCGCTCCCATGCCTGGCGGGAAATGCTTCTCCAGATAGCGCTCGGTCATACCCGGATAGTGTTCCAAGGTCATGGCGCGGACGCTGTCGCCTTCATTGAAGTCCCGCATGGTGCCAACAAACACCGCGGTCGCACCGTAGCGCCCGGCAAATTCCTGATCCCGTTGGTACTCCGCCAGAGTCGCCCAGGGATCGAACGGATCTGGGAGAATCGCGACTTTCATTCAGCCTCCGGTCACCGGCGGAAAAAACGCCACTTCATCGCCGTCCCGCACCGGCGCGCGAGCGTCCACGTATTCCATATTCACCGCACACAGGATGTTGCCGGGCAATGCCTGCCCACCGGCGGCACAGTCCCATACTTCAGCTACCGTCGCCGCCTGGTCGCGTTCCACCGTGTCGCTGTCGCGCCCCATACGCTCGCGCAAAGACGCAAAATACCTTACCTGAATCGCCATTTTAGAATCCGATTGCCTCTTATCGCAGTGTAGCGCAGTCGCTCTCGCCATTGGCCGGTACTGGAGACCTCGACAGCGGACTGCTAGCATTCATACGCCGCACAGGCGCCCTGCAGCCGCGAAAAGCTTAACAAACCATGACCGATTTCAGCCATTTCAATCAGGCCGGCGAGGCCCACATGGTGGACGTGGGCGACAAAGCCGTGACCCGCCGCGTCGCCGTGGCGGAAGGCAGGATTCGGATGCAGGCTGCGACCCTCGACAAGGTCCTGAAGGGCGATCACAAGAAAGGCGATGTGCTGGGCATCGCCCGCATTGCCGGCATCATGGCCGCAAAAAAGACTGCGGAACTGATTCCGTTGTGTCACCCGTTGGCGTTGACCCGGGTCGAAATCGAGTTCGAGCCCGATCGCTGTGAATCCCAGATCCATTGTACCGCCACCGTGGAAACCCGGGGCCAGACCGGCGTGGAAATGGAAGCACTGACCGCGATACAGGTTGCGTTGCTCACCATTTACGACATGTGCAAAGCCATCGACCGCGGCATGGTCATGAATCAGATCGGTTTGCGCAGCAAGTCCGGGGGCAAATCCGGTACCTGGCAGCGCGATCGCGACATGCCTTGAGCGGCGCCATCGTCAATCCCGATCCATACGCACTTGATTGCGGCCGCTGTCTTTGGCGGCGTAGAGGGCGCGGTCTGCAGCACTGACCATGGCGGCGTCATCGCTGTAGCCGGGGCCGCACGCGATCCCACAACTCAGCGTGACCTGAAATTCGGCACCGCCCGCGCGCTGGCGTATGGCGCTGAAGCGCATGCGCAAATCGTCCATGATTCGAAATGCGTCCTCGCGCGTAGCGTTTTCCAACAGCAATGCAAATTCCTCGCCGCCATAACGGCCGATCACATCGGTGGTGCGCAGGCGTTGGCGCATCAGACGGGCAAGGCTCTGGATCACCTGGTCGCCCACTCCGTGCCCGAAGCGATCGTTCACCGACTTGAAGTGGTCGATGTCGAGCATGGCGAATGCCAACGGCGTGCCGTTGCGCTGGGCGCGGCTGAACTCGACCGCTAATTGCTCCTTGAGGCGGGAATGATTCAGCAGCCCCGTCAATCCGTCGCGAACCATCAACCGACTCAATGCACGGTAGCGCTCAGCGCGGGTACGCACCGCCGACAACAGGTGCTCGGGCGTGATGGGCTTGGTCAGGAAATCGTCACCGCCACGACTCATGGCCAGCAATTGCTTGCCGCGGTCCGATTCCGAAGACAGATACACGATCGGCACGCCGACCAAATTCGCTTCCTGGCGAATCAGCGCCGCCAACTCAGCGCCGGTATAATCCGGCATATACATGTCCATCAAAACCAGCTCCGGCGAGAACTCGGCCATCGCGTCCAGCAGCTGCAACGGTTCGCGGATCACCCGGGCACGCATGCCACCGCCTTCCAGGGTCACGGCATAGAATGCGCCCAGCACTCCGGAGTCCTCGACGATCAGCACGCGATAGGGCTCGGCCCGCTCGCCTTCGGTCAGCCGGTCGAGGACGTCCACCAGTTTCGACACCGCCATTGGCTTCAAGAAATAAGCACAGCCGCCGCTGCGCACCGCGTCCAGTCGGGTCTTGATGTCGCTGCGCTCGCTCAGGTAGATCACCGGCACCGCTTTGCCGGAACCCTGCTGCAACGACTGGACCGCCTGCGCGCACGCGTCTTCAATGCCATCGCCGGTATCGACCACGACCACCCCGGGATGACTGCGCCACTGCGTCGCAAGATCGCGAGGATCGGATAATTCGAATACCTCGAACCCGAACTGCTGCAGTTGGTCGATGAACTCCGAATCGCGCTGCGTGCCACACTGCAGTAGCAGCACTTGCTGTGCGGGTGCATCGGCCAGGACCGCATCGGCAGCCCGATTGGCAACCGCCGTCTCGGTCGCAGACGGCAGCGGGCGACTGCTCAATGCATCCAGCCGCTCCAATGCTGCCTCGATGTGCGCACACTCCACTTCATCGGGCTGCCGCGAACCTTGCAGCAGGGGCCGCAGACAAGCGTCGATGCGCCCGGCCTCGGCGCTGACGTCCATGAATCCCAACGTCGCGGACGAGCCTTTCATGGTATGGGCCATGAAGAACAGGCGCTCCAGGACCGGCTGCGGCTGTGTGGCGTAGGCAAGTTCGGCCCACTTCAAACGCAACTCGGCAACCCTGCGCGGCAGCTCGTGTCGATAACGATCGACGATGACCGCGATTTTGCGCTCCAATTCCCGCTTTTGCGTTGTCGGCTTGGTCATGGGTTGGTCCGCCGTGGCGATATTGCCACCATATCAAAATCTGCACCCTGCGCCGAAGCGAGCGAACTGCCGCCAGGCGGCGTATTAGGGACATCTGTTAGACTGTGGCGCCAAGAGGCACTCAGTCAGGAGCCCGGAATGATCTTGGAAGTATACGTAGAGGACAGCGTCCTGAAGGTGGAGGTGCCCCAGGAAATCCTGGACGAGGGCGGCGAATTCTTTGCCATGATGGATCGGGATATGGACAACGGCTGGAAGATGGGCCCGGAATACATCGAAAATCCCGACGCAACGCAACGGGCCCAGATCGCCGCCGACAAGATGCTGACCGCGATCGATACGGAAAATAAACGCTTGCTGATGATGATGGCGGCTTATATCGCCAACAAGCTTCCGGGAGTGAAAGCGGTCAAAATCGCCACTGAGGGCGATCCGCGGGCCAGTGAATTTCTGATCGACTGAAGTCGCCGGCCAGGCGCGTGGCGGCTGCCGCTCAGGACCCGGACCTGCGGCAGGATTGCGAGACAATCGTCGCTAGCAAGCCGCGAGCGCCTGGTCCAGAAACGCACGCACCTGGACCGCGCTGCGTGCGCCGCTGAAACGGGTCAGTTCCTCGCCGTTGCGGAACAGCACCACCGTCGGGAAACCGCGCACCCGGTAGCGCCCGGCAAGTTTCATGTTCTCACCTCGATCCACTTCCACCTTGGCAAGCACGAGCGCGCCCGCGTAGTTCGAAACCACGGTCTCGAGCACCGGCGCGACCACCAGGCACGGGGCGCACCACTCCGCCCAGAAGTCCACCAGCACCGGGCGCTGCCGCGAGGCGTGCAGTACCCTGACGTCAAACTCGTCGAGACCGGTGTCGAAAATGCGTGCTGTTTCGCGAGCCATGATTTTGTTCGGCAACTGAAGCGCCGCGCAGTTTATCATAGCCGGGAACCTGGCCACACAACCCCCCGGAGATCACGAAATGCTGCAACGCCAGTTCGAAGTGCAGACCCGCGGCCGTGGCAGCTACCCCATCACCGACCAAGTGTGCAGTGCCGTCGCCGAAGCCGGTGTCGATACCGGGCTCTGTCACGTGTTCGTTCATCACACCAGCGCGTCGCTGATGCTGAGTGAAAATGCCGATCCCCAAGTACGCCGCGATCTCGAAACCTTCATGGCCCGCCTGGTCCCCGACGGCGACCCGATGTTCGGCCACGACGCCGAAGGACCGGACGATATGCCGGCCCATGTGCGCGCCGTACTCACCCAGAGCGGATTGACCGTGCCAGTGAGCGACAGCCGTTGCGCTCTCGGCACTTGGCAGGGACTGTTCCTCTGGGAACATCGCACGTCAGGGCATCGTCGCCGCATCACGGTGACGGTATTCGGAGACTGAATCGGCCTACTTCTCCGCCATGAGATAGCAGATCCACGACTCCTGGTTTTCCACTTCCGTCACTTCCACGTAGCGCCCGGTCCCCTCCAGATATTCACTGTCGTCACCGTTGTCTTCGAACTCTTCCCAGAAAACGTGCAACTTTGTGAAACCGGCCTCGGTCAGCAATTCCCGCAATTCCGGCAGCGTCCAGAGCCGCCATTCATAGGTGAAAGCACGCTCCAATCGGGAACCGTCCGGGAACTCGAAGTGAATGTGGCAGGTGGTCTCGTGGGTGATCGGGTTGAAGCGCTCCTGCTCCCACACATAGGTGAAATCCTCATCGTCGACTTCCCTGTCTTCGACTACGGAGTCGATGGCCTCCGCACCGCCGTAAACATCCATCACCAACACGCCCTGATCATTCAGGTTGCGGCGTACTGCCTCGAAATACGCGCGCAGCTGGTCGCGAGTTTTGAAACCGTTGTAGCTGAAATTGAATGCACAGGTCAGATCGACCGGCTCGGTGCGCGTGTTCAATACATCGCCGCGCACGAGTTGCACCCGCTGCGCGACTTTCTTTCCCGCCGGCTCGACGTTGTGTACGCGACCCCACTCCAACGTGTCGGCACACAGGTCCACGCCCACCGCCGTGCGGCGCTTGTGGCTTGCGCACCAATGCACCGACAGAAACGCTGTGCCGCAGAAATCTTCGCGCAAGCTCAGGGGCTTGTTGCCGCGCAATTTTTTGAACTTCTTCTCCAGCAGTTCCACTTCGGTTTGCGGATCCTGCACCGACTTCTGGTACAGGATGTGGCGATCGGCTTGTTCGGCCATGGTCGGTCCGTGGCTGCGCTTTTTGGGTTTTTTCGACATGGATGCTCTCTTTCACTGCTGTCGTGGGGACGCGGCGGTCAGTGCCGCTGGCGCGCGCAAAACGACCGCCATCTTACCCCCTGTTCGGCGCGCAATCACCCGTGACGTTCCTTCAACTGCATCCATGTTGCCGGGACTGCGTGCGCGCGGCAGTGATGACAAGGGCCGAAAAGCGGGGACGGGAAGACAGGGACAACTGAAAGAACCGCCGGGGCTCTATTGCCCCGGCATCGATTACGCGGTCAGCGCAGGACTACCATTTCTTGTAGGGCAGAAATTTGCCATTCATGGTCACGACGACTCGATCGCCTTTCGGGTCTTCTTCCTTGTCGACGTGCATGGTGTAATCGATGGCGCTCATGATGCCGTCACCGAACTTTTCATGGATCAATTCCTTGACCGTGCCGCCATACACCTGGAGGATTTCGTAAAACCGGTATACAAGGGGGTCTGTCGGCACCGTCCAGGGAGCGCCCTTGAACGGAAACTGCTGCAGCGCGGCTGACACCTCGGACGCCAGCTCGAGGAACTGGCAAAGCTTGTCCGCATTTTCAGCCGCCATGCTGTTTTGGCCCAGACACGCGGACGTGACGTACACTTCGGACAGCCCAACATGGGCGGCAATGTCCGACCAGCCGCATCCCTTGGCCGCTTTCGCGGCCATAATGATTTCCGTCATCTCCAGCTTGCTTATCGGCGCGCCGCTGCTGCGCGCTTGTGGCGCCATCGAATTCATTGCCAATGTGCTCATCTTCGACCTCCTCATCGGTTCGTTGGTGCACCCAGTCCACTGCTATATCCGGCGGCGTATCCCATGCCTCGCTGTGACTGGAAGCGGTCGCTTCATGACCCAGCAAGAGCGATGCCAAGCCAGGCTCTGGATGTGGAGATCGCGGAAGCGTTGCGGATTTCGGCAGAATTGGACCGACCAGAGCGTTTGCCGGGCACCGGCACACCGGATCGTGTACGGGCAGACGGCGGCCGGACGCACCACCCCGGACCGTATGCACCGCGTTTGTGCAACGGCAGTCTCAGAGCGGAGATTTTTCAGTCGGCCGTTGCTTGCCGCTTTTGGGGTTCGCAGCCGAACTGCAACAATGCTTCAGTGCCGCCGCCGGGACGGGGCTTCATGCGGATGGACCAGCCGTGGGCTTCGCAGAGTTGGCGTGCGATCGCCAGGCCGAGACCGCTGCCGCCGGTATCGCGGCTGCGCGATTGTTCGAGGCGATGAAACGGCAGAAACACCGCTTCGCGCTGGTCTTCCGGAATGCCCGGACCGCGGTCCAGCACACTCACCGTACCTTCGCCGTTGCGGCATTCGCAGATCAATTCCACGGTCGCGCCCGCACCGTAACGAATCGCGTTGTCGAGCAAATTGGTGAGCACGCGCTGCATGGGTGCGTGGGCGATCTGGCACTGGCATTCGTCATTCACCTGCCAATGAACCTTGCCGCCGGCACGGCGGGCGTCTTCGGCCACCTGTTCCAGCAGATGCGCCAGGGACACCAGGTCCGCCGCTTGGGTGTCGGCGACCCGCCCCAGTTCCAGCGCCTGGCCGATGAGTTGGTCCATCTGTTCAAGATCGCGCTCGAGTCCTAGCAACAACTCCGGCTCGGTCTTGTCACTGAGCAGTTCCAGCGCCAGACGCATGCGCGTAAGGGGCGTGCGCAGATCATGGGAAATACCGGCCAGCAACGTGGTCCGGTTGTTGATCAGTTGTTCCAGTTCCGCTGCCATGCGGTTGAAGGCCCGTTCCAGCGCAGCGAGTTCCGCCGGCCCGCGTTCGGGCAGGCGTTGATTGAAGCTGCCACTGCCAATACGTTGCGCAGCTTTGGCGAGTCGCGACAACGGCAGTGTCGTGCGGCGCACGACCAGGAGCGTGGCGAATACGACCGCCAGGGCACCGCCGAACACCACCAGCAGTATCGCCGTCGGCGGGTGAGTGCCGAGCCGGTCTGCATCGAAGCCGATGCGGATAACCCTGCCGGCCATGGGTATGTCGACCCAATACCACTGTTGCGGTTCGCTGGTCACGCGCAGCGGTACCGGGTGACCGACCCGCTGCTCGATTGCTTGCTGCAGAAAACGAAGGTAGGGCGAAGGGTGATCCAGCGCGGGAAGCTGCACCTGGGGGTCGGCGAAGCGCAGGTCATGGTTATGATTGAGTTCCCACTCGAAATCCGTGCGCGTCTGCGGCGGCAGTTCCACCCAGGTCTGGGCGGACAACACCATCAGCGCGGCAAGATCGTCGGCGGCACGGCGGGCGACCGGGAACACGACGTAATACGCAATGACGGCCAACGCGAACAACGCGAACACGGTGAGAGACACCGTGAACGTGGTACCGGTGCGGGCGAACAGCGTACGCTCGCCCACTGGGATCAGCTCCCGACCTCTGGCCCCTGCGGCGAGAACAAATACCCCTCGCCCCATACGGTAGTGATATAGACCGGGTGCGCCGGGTCAGGCTCGATCTTACGGCGCAGGCGGGTCACGCGCACATCCACCGAACGATCGAAGGGCGAGCGTTCATACCCTTTCAGCAGGTCCACCAGTTGATCGCGGCTGAGGACGCGATTGGGATGTTGGACGAACGCTTCGAGCAGTGCGTATTCGCCGCTGGTGAGCGCCACCGGTTCGCCGTCGCGGAACAGCCGTCGACGCGCCGTGTCGATCTGATAAGGTCCGAAGCGCAACGCGGGGCCGGCCGCTTTGGCATGCTCGGCGCCCCGGCGCAGCACAGCCCGGATCCGGGCCAGCAATTCCCGGGGGTTGAATGGCTTCGCCAGATAGTCGTCGGCCCCCACTTCCAAGCCAACGATTCGGTCCACGTCTTCGCCACGGGCGGACAACATGATGATTGGCGGACCTTCGTCGCCCCGCAGGCGCTTGGCGATCGCGAGTCCATCTTCCCCCGGAAGCATGAGGTCTAGTACGATCAGATCCGGCCTGTTCTCACCGAGGTAGCGATCCATGGCTGGACCGTCGCCTACCAGGTTCACATCATATCCCTGCTCGCGCAGATAGCGACCCAGCAGGTCGCGCAGGGCCGGGTCGTCATCTACCACCAGAATCTTGGTCGTCTCGGAGTTCATCAGAAAATTCTACCAAACAAGTGCCGCACGTTACCGTGCCGCGCTGCGGGGAAACATGCTGTTACACTCGATCGAACACCGGAAATCGCCGCGCAACACAGCGTGTGTATGGTGGGGACCATCGACGTACAGCAACCGGTCAGTGGGGATCACCGACATGCATTATGCAATTCTCGCATCTATCATCGCCGCGTCACTGCTGGGCGCCGCAGCGATGAGTGTAGTACACGCTGCCGAGGCCCCTGCCGCCGAGCAGAAGACGCACACAGAGCCAGGCGCAAGCCACCGGTGACCAGCACAGTGCAGGCGACCAGCAGACCGCAGGCGACACGCAAGACCGCCCGGCGATGGAACTGCTGCCGGTGGATGTCACCGGCGAATCGAACGCCGTTTCCCGACCCCAGCGCAACAGCTATTATGGCCAAGGTTTCGAGTCCCGCGGCATCAATGTCGACAACCTGCCGCGCAGTCAACCCGGCTACGGCCGCCGTCCCGAATCCCATTGAACGCCCTGTCATCGAACTCACGCCTCGCCGGAACCGCTCCCCGCAGAGGGCTATTGCGGCTGATTCGCCCCGGTCGCCAAAGTACTCCCGTCGATCCCGTAGAAATCAAGGGCATTATTGAGGCGCACGCGCTCGCGTAGCGCTTTGGGCAGCTGATCAATCCAACTCCGATGCCAGCGGTTGAGTTGATCGTAGTGGTCCCAACCCTCGTCGGCTTCATACCACCGATACATCTGCTGCGCGTTCCAGACCGGATCGGTACCGGTCATGAATCGTTCCGGAAAGCGTCCGATCACTTCCTTCCAGCCCGGCAACAGACGCCCGTCCCGATCCACCAGATAGCCATAGTGCCAGGGATCGCGGGCCGACAGCTCGGTCCAGACATTGGGGCAAGCCGTCATCAAGGCCGCCACTGCTTGCGGACCAAGCTGACCGCCCGCATGGGCCCATTGGAAGCGCAGGTCGCGGTGGCGTCGGCAGATTGCCTCGAAGTAGCGGTAATCGGAACTGTCGGTATGGATGATGACCGGGAGCTTGAACTCCCGCGCCAGGTCCAGGACTGCAAGGAATACGGGGTTGTCTCGTCTCGGTCCGAATCCTGAGATCAGATGTACTTCGCCGATGCCGAAGTAGCCGCCCGCCTGCAACGCGGCGCGCATCCGCTTCGGCGTATCATCGTGCACATACCAGGTTTGGCGGCGTAGCACTTCAGTGTACGGACTGAGTACCGGCAGTACCCAAGGGCCGCCGGCCTGTCGCAACTTGCGCGCGTTGGCGGACGGAGTTGCTGTCACTACCGCCAGCACAACCTGATTGGCGCGCAATTTTGCGACCACCTGGCCGGCGGAAATGAGTTCTTCCTGGTCCCAATTGAAATGCAGATGGACGTCAGCCATGGGCGGCGCAGCGGCCGCGGTTGAAGCCGCGAGCAGTGCCGCCAGCATCCAACGACTACGCATCAGACGCCGCGCACGACTCAGACGCAGCCGGTAGGCTTGGGCAGGCCACCCCATTTGCAGATCAACTTCATCGGCCCTTTCTGGAACACGTCGTACAAATGCTTGGTATCGGTGTCCATGGCTTTGGCGAACTTGCGGATGGGCGGCACCACGCCGTCTTCATCGTACATACGCCGGGCCTCGCGGATATAAGTCATGACTTCGTCATTTATTTCGAAGTCATCGGTTTTCGCCAGTTCCTGCGCCACTTGCTCATTCCACTGATCGCGATCTACCAGGAAACCTTCGCCGTCAACTTGTACTTCTGCCAATGCAGTCATGATGAACCCCTTACGCTGTTCAATAATCCGCGCCCATCAGCGCGGCAGATAGATCATTATCGCACGAATGCAGTCAGGTATTACAGGGGAACTAGTTGGAGTTGGCGAGCAGACGTCCGCGGCAGCTGTGCCCTAAAATGGCGCCATGCGCACTGACCTGCCTCCGCCGCGCGCCATCGCGGCGCTGCCAAGCCTGCTCGTAAATGCCCTCTTGATCGGCACAATGACGGCAATGCCGGGTGTGGTCTGCGCGATCGAAAACGTGCAACTGGCACTGGGCAACCTGTCCGGCGACGGTTGGCAGGCGCAAAACGTGCGCCTGGCGTTGCAATTGGACGGCAGTGCGCAATTGGACATCGACCGATTGACGCTGCCGCCCCCGCTGGGTGCAGTCACGGGGCTGCGTCTGCAGTGTCCGCAATTGGCGTTCGGATCGGCACAACTGCGCTGCCCCCGGGGCGAACTCAAAACCACCCAATCGCCGTTTGGAAGCGGCCCCATGCGGGTATCGTTCGGTTACGACCCGAACGGCAAAGCCGTGGACCTCGGCATCGCCCAGGCCGCGTTCGCTGACGGGCAACTGGACCTGACCCTGGCATTGCGAAATGACCGCTGGCAGCTGCGACTCGAAGGCCACGGCTTGGACGCCGCCGCCCTGATGCACGCCGTGCCGCAGTTGTCCCTCGCCAACGGCACGCGGCTGACCGCCAAGCTGGACATGCACGCGACCATCAAAGGCGCCGGTAGCGACGTACTCCAGGTGCACACCAAATTGCAAAGCGCCGGCGCCGGTTTCTCCAGCGCCGACGGCAGCGACGCCGCCGAGAACCTCGCGGTGCAGTTGGAAATGGACGCCACCGCGGCCGGCAACGACTGGCGCCTGCAGGGCACTGCGGCGGCGGCGCGGGGTACGGTCTGCTTCGGTCCCTGCTGGGATCTGCCGCAACAGCCGGTGACGCTGCAATATCAAGCGCGCTGGCACAGCCAGGACAACGTTCTCGAACTCAGTCAGTTTCGATTCCAGGACGCCGGGGTGCTCGAAGCCTCCGGAGCCTTGGCCTACACCCCGCAAGCGCAGCAAACATGGCAACGATTCGATATCGCGCTCTCCAGTTCCGATAGCGGCAGACTCTATGATCGTTATGCCCGCCCCCTGCTGATCGGTACCCAGTTCGAAGATATGCACGTCGCCGGGAAGATCAGCGCCCATGTGCGCAAACCGGCCGGCGGCGCCATGAGTCTGCAATCCGAAATGCGCCAGCTCTCGCTGCAGGACAACAAGGGGCGTTTCGGTCTGACCGGCGTGGATGGTGAACTGGCCTGGTCGACCGCCGGCAACGCCCCGCAGAGCGATCTGCGCTGGCACAGCGGCAATCTATACCGCATTCCCATCGGCGCCACGCAGCTTCGCCTTCAGATCGGCGCCAACGAACTGAAGTTGTTGGAACCCGCCAGCATCCCGCTGTTCGACGGCAGCCTGGAAGTGGCCCAGCTTTCGGTGACGCATCCGGGCGGCGCCGACATGCGCGGCAACCTGGACGCGGTGCTGACCCCCATCGCCATGCAGGACTTCAGCCGCGCAATGGGATGGCCGGAAATGGCTGGGCGGCTGTCCGGCGTGGTTCCGGAACTGAACTACGCCGACGGCCGGTTATCGGTCGATGGCGTGCTGCTGATCCATGCCTTCGATGGCGACATCACGATTCGCAACCTGCGGGCGCACAACCTGCTGGGCGTGGTACCGAGCCTGAATGCCGACATTCAAATGCGGGCGATCGATTTGCAACAGCTCACGGGCACGTTTTCCTTTGGTCGTATCGAAGGCCGCCTGGGAGGCTCGATTGCGGGACTGGACTTGCAAAACTGGCGTCCGGTCGCCTTCGACGCGCAGCTTCGCCACACCGGAAGACGACCACTCCCGGCATCGCATCAGCCAGCGCGCCGTGGACAATCTGACCAGCCTGGGAGGCGGAGTGGGCGGCGCGCTGTCGCGCAGTTTTCTGCGGGTGTTCGACGACTTTTCCTATGATCGTCTGGGTCTGAGTTGCCGACTCGAGAACGGCGTCTGCGAAATGGGCGGCGTCGCTCCAGCCAAGAACGGCTACTACATCGTCAAAGGCGGAGGCCTGCCGCGAATCGATGTCATCGGCTATCAGCGGCGAGTGAACTGGCCGGTACTGGTAAAGCGCCTGGAAGCCGTGACCACTGGCAGTGGCCCGGTAATCCGCTGAATGACCAAGCCGATGCGATTGTGATGGCGGAAGAACCTTGCCATCATAGGCAAGCATTCCCTGCCATCGAGGACGAATCCATGAGCTCCATTGCGCGTTCCCTGTCTGTCTTACTGATGCCGGCGTGGCTGGTAGCGTGCGTAACCATCAATGTCTACTTTCCCGCTGCCGCGGCCGAGAATGCCGCCGACCGCATTCTGGAGGAGGTCTACGGACGCCAGCCGGGCGCCGAACCACCGAAGACGCCGGCCAAGGACAGCAAGGAACCGACCTCGCAACGGGAATCCGGGCCGCAGACGCCGTTGGCGATTCGCGCCCTCGAGCTGTTCGTGACTCCCGCCCAGGCCGCTGCCGACATCGACATCAGCACCCCGGCCATCCAGGCGATCACCAATTCCCTCGCCCAGCGCCGGCCCAGCATGGAGCCCTATTTCAACAGCGGCGCCATTGGCATGGGCACCGACGGCCAGGTCAAGATCCGCGATCTCAATGCCGTGCCGTTGCGCGAACGCAATCAGCTGCAGCAACTAGTGGCCGCCGACAACCGCGACTGGAATGCGCTCTATCAGGAAGTCGCCAAGGCGAACGGCCATCCGGAATGGGAAGACGAGATTCGCGCCACTTTCGCCCGCCGCTGGGTCGCCAAGGCCCATAGCGGCTGGTGGCACCAGGCCGGAGGGTCCTGGAAACAGAAGTAAACCGACCGGCGGCGATGGCGTCGCGATCGCATTGGCGCCAGCTGCGGATACTGGCGCTGCTGCTGGTATTGCTGTTCGTCGCCCTGACCGCGGCGCAAAACCGCTGGCGCACCACCGATTGGGACCAGCCCCTCTGGGTCGCGGTCCATCCCATCAATGGCGATTCCAGTGCCGCCGCCGAGCAGGTGATCAAGGCACTGGATAGGAGTCGATTCCGCGGCATCGAGCAATTCCTGGCGCGGGAAGCCGGCCGTTACGGGGTAACGCTACGCCAGCCGGTCGAACTGCACTTGGCCGAGCGAGTCGATGTGCAGCCGCCGGCGCCGCCGACCGGCGGCGCCTGGTGGCGGGTGGCGGTCTGGAGTCTGCGGTTGCGCTACTGGGCCTGGAAAACCACCCGCGACGATGAGGTGCCAGCCGACATCGAGCTGTTCGTGGTGTATCACGATCCTGAGACTCGACCTACCCTGGCCCATTCCTACGGCATCGCCAAGGCGCTGGTGGGCGTCGCCAACGTGTTCGCTTCCCGGCAAGCGCGGCAACGCAACCAGATCGTGATTGGTCACGAATTGCTGCACACCTTGGGCGCCACCGACAAATATGATCCACGCACCGATCTGCCGCTTTTCCCGGCGGGCTACGCCGAGCCCCAGCGACGCCCGCTACTGCCGCAACAGAAGGCCGAACTCATGGCCGGACGGGTGGCGTTGGCTCCCGACCGCGCGGCAATGCCGGACAGTCTCGCCGATGTGGTGATCGGTCCGCAGACGGCGGCCGAGATCGGCTGGTGACTGCCCGTCCCGGTCAGCGCGTCCCGCTAGCCGGCCACGGCAGCGGTGGCACGACATGCGGGCGGATGCCCTGATTTTGATGTGGTCTCTGATTCAGCCCGCCATGGCTCGTCATCTCTATCGTGAATCTTATTGACAATCATTCTCGTTTAGATTAATAATGTTGTCATCGAGCCACCCGACGAGGGACCAGAGATGTATGTGTGTTTGTGCAAAGGGGTCACGGACCACCGGATTCGCGCCGAAGTCGAGGCCGGCGCCCAGTCCTTGCGCGACGTCAGTCGACGTCTGGGCATCGCCACCCAATGCGGCAAATGCGCCAGTTGCGCCCGCGAGATCATCCGCGACGCCGTCGCCTGCGGCGACCAAACCTGCTGCGAGCGCGTCAGCGTTGCGGTAGCGGCCGACATGGTGCCCGCGTTCTAACCACGGTCTCGCGCTAGTCCTCTATAATTTTTCAATCGCGCAGCTCAGCGAATCGGATGTTTTCCGATTGGTATCGGGCGTTCGCGTCTGCGCAATGCCAATCGAGGGAGAACCGCATGAAAGGCGACGCCAAGGTTATCGAGTTTTTGAACCGCGCCCTGACCAACGAACTGACGGCTATCAATCAGTATTTCCTGCACGCGCGAATGTTCGAGAATTGGGGACTCGAAAAGCTGAATGAAAAGGAATATCACGAATCCATCGACGAAATGAAACACGCCGACGCGCTGATCAAGCGCATCCTGTTTCTTGAAGGCCTTCCCAACCTGCAGGATCTGGGCAAGGTCCTGATCGGTGAGAACACCCGCGAAGTGATGGAGTGTGACTTGAAACTGGAAATGGACGCCGTGCCGCCGTTACGGGACGCGATCGCCCATTGCGAGCAAGTCTCGGACTACGTGTCGCGTGAACTGTTTGAGCAAATCCTCGCGAGCGAAGAGGAGCACATCGACTGGCTCGAGACCCAGCTCGAGCTGATGGACAAGGTCGGTATGGAGAATTACCAGCAGTCGATGATGAGTTGACCGACCCGCCGAACTGCCGACGTTGCGCACCATAAGCACAATCCGGCCTATGCTTTGCGTCCGCGGTGCACACGCGTTCGAACTCCGCGGCGAGCGTCGATCATTGCGAGGAATCGTCGTCTGAGCGCGACGTGGTGCCAGCCTCCATGACGCGCCCGACGATCTCGGTATCGACGATCACCTCGTAGAACGATTGACTGGTCTCGCCCAAAGGACCCTCGCGCCGGTCGAAGCGCCGAATGCGGCCTTCGCGGACCACCAGATTGCGCATCACGCCGCGGGCATCCGGATAGCGGCCGCGGTAGAACCGTTCGGTGCCCGCGCCGCGGTCCGTGCCCTGCAACTCCAACAAGTGCAAATGCATCTCGCGTTCCAATTTTTGAAACGCGCCCGCCTCCAGTTCAATGCCGTCCACGTTGTAGCGGAACGTGGTCACACCTTCTTTGTCGTACACCGGCGTCCTTCCCACTGCCTGGAAAACCTGCAAGGGATGGGAATCTAGTTTCGCCGCCGCCTTGCGCAGGAATGCCGCGCACGATGAAAGCCGGTCGGCGCGCCCGATCGCAGGCGATATCATGATCGGCTTCTCTTCGTCGAACAGCCAGGTCGGCGCACCCTGTTCATAGGCGACGCCGATGCCAAGCTCGAGACTGGGCAGTCCGAATTGCGTAACGGTGGAATTGTGCGCCGACACCACTTCGATGATGCTGCGCGCCAGACCGCAGGCGCGGGAAACGCACAATCGACTGGAGGATTCACCTTCACGTTCGAGTATCGCAAGAATAACAGCGTCGCCTTCGACAAACACTTTCTCCGCACCGTACATCTTGATCAGGCCGCGAATGGGCTCGAAGAAGTTGATCGAAAAATGGGTGGCGGGATTGAGGCCGCGCTCTGCCAACTGAGCGGTCATGGTGGTCGAACCGCGCAAATCCGCTTTGACGATGACATGACCTGCGACCGCCGTTTCCGGCGTGGCCTCATCATCTGCCGCACTGAACAACTCGTAACCGGTACAGTTGATCCGTGCCAGGCGCAGTTCCTCTTTACTCGTCAGCAACTTGATCTGGTCGCACCAGTCCCGCACCAAACGCAGGCGTTTCAAGTCCCGTCGGTAGCGCAGAAAATCATGCACGAACCGGTACAACTGTCGCTCGCGCTCGCGCATACCCATCTGCTCCAACCTGCGCACCGCCGCCTCCAATTGCTCTCTGACGCCGCCGTCGCCGCGGTCGAAACGGTATAGACGTGGAGCCAAGCGCCGGCGCTGAGTCGGGTCGGCCAAGTACCGCAACACCACTCGCGGATTCACCGGTAACGACAAGCTGCGCCAGATCGTGGCAAGTTCATAGGCTGCCAGCACCACATCGAGCAGACCGGCGGCGCGCAATCCGCGCTCAATGCGCTTGAGCGAGCCCCGCTGCTGCGCCGACCTCTGCCGCAGTTCGCGCAGCGCCTTGCCGTCGCGGCGGCGGCGTGCCTGGGCCATCGCAGCCGCAGTCGCGTCATCGTCGAGCAGCAGTTTGGCGTTGTCGGGGTCGTCCAACCAGGCACAACTGTCCTGACGCGCGCGGGTCGGCTGCGAGTGCAATGCCGCGTTTTCGTAGCCGCCGCCAAGTTCTGCCCGTTCGCAGTCGAACCAGTCGCGCAACAGGGACTCGAGTTTGCCAGGGGTGGTGTCATCGTCTGCGCGGTTTCCGAGCAACAGGTAATGGCGCATCAGGAAACCGTCGTGGTCGGGCGCCTCGACGCGCAACATCGGATTTTCGAACCAAGCTGGCGGCAGACCCGGCGCAGCACCGAGCAGAGATTGGCGTGCGTTCTGCAAAGCGTCGGTTTCGACCCGTCGCAGCTGTTCCAGCAACAGTTCGTTGGCGCGCTCGATAATCTCCGGTTTGCGCCGACGCACGGTCTGCAAATGCTGCTGCAAGCGCGCCATCGTGCGCGCACCCCGTTGCCGGTCCTGGTCCAGATCGCGCCGGAAGTCTCGCAATTGGCGTTCGAACGAGGCTGTGGTTTCCTGGCGGATGAATTTGAGTGTCGCCAATTGCGCCAGCGCGACGTGGGCCGGCTTGCGCTCGCTGCGCGCCTGCGCCAATGCGCGGTCGACCACCTCGCGATACAAGGAACGCAGCGCATCCAATGCACGCGGGTTGGGATTGGGCTCGGAGCTGCGCCAAGGTTCCCACCAGATCTGCGGTACGAATATTTCCAGCGCCAACTCCCGGACCTGGGCGGCGAGTTTGGGGCTTAGGTGCACGTCCACGCGTACGTTGTCGATCCCGCGGCGCAGTTCACCCAAATCGATCTCGATCGACTCCGGCGCACGCCACGGCAAGGGCATCGGCGTCGGCGCCGTCGCCTGCCGGGACAAACCCACCACCACCAGCAACGCCCCCGAAGCCACCGCCACGTCGGCCAGACTCAGCAGCACCTGGGTGTTGGGAAAGCCGAGCTCGAACAAGCCTAGATGCTGGCGCAACAGCAAAATGTCCACCAGGTTGCTGGCGAGACCCGCAAGCAGCAGCGGCAATGCCGGACCTTCGACCACTTCGGCATGACCGCCACGCTGTTGAATGCGCAACAGTACCAATGCCGCCAACAGCACAATGACGATCAAGCGCAGTCGCTCGGGCGCCGCGACCCCAACTGCGGTTTCGACCGCGACATAATAGATGCCGGGCAGCAGTTGCACCCGGTCTCCCGGCGCCAGCAGCAACGGCGCCAACCCCTTGAGGAGTTGGTCGAGCAGCAGCACTGTCAGCAGTGCCGGATGCAACAGCGAACGTTCGTTCAACTCGCGCTTCCCACCTTTACCGAAGGCTCTCGGAAAACATACCGGAAACCGGGATTTGGGCGCCACCGCGACGCTGCGCACCGCAAGGCCCCGCTATTCGATGCAGCGACCCGTTTTCCCAATACTGTAGCCGCTTGCGGACATCCACTGTGCGGCCGATGTCTTGCCTTTTGGCCGATGGCGGAGTAATCCTGTGCCCAACCTGCAAGCATCGTCACAGGACCCTCATGGCCCGCTATCTCACGCTGTCGCGCGCCGCCCGCCTTGCCGGCGTCAAGCGCGGTGCCCTGCAAAAACGAATCAGTGAAGGCGATCTACCGACCTTCGAAGGCAAGATCGAACTGTCCGACCTGCTGCGCGTCTATCCGCAAACCCGGCTCGATGACACCGCCGAACTGGAGCGCGTCGACCGAATCAAGATGCAAGCCGTGCCCCGCACCATGCGCAGCCGCGGTCAACTCCCCGACGCCGAGACCCTGCATGCCCGCGCGGCCAAGCTGGGCGCCGAACTGGCCCGCGCTCAGGCGCAAGCCACCAGTTACCGCGAACTGCTCGAACAGCTGCAGGAGCGGCTGGCGCGTGCCGCCTCGAGCCCTGCGATCGACGGGATTCAACAATGGCTTGCCAGCGCACTGCGGGACCAGTCGAGTACGTCATCGGTTGCCGACGAGCTGTTGCTCAAAGACACCATGCTCGGTTTCCTCAGCGCCCATGTGTTCGTGTACCCCAGTCAGCACGACTTCTTTGTCGAAGGCAACGACACGATACTGGAAGCGGGGCTGCGCGCCGGATTGGCGCTGCCCTACGGTTGTTCCGACGCCAGCTGCGGCGAGTGCAAAGCGCATTTGTTGGCGGGCAAAGTCAAAGCGGTACGCGAGCCCGCGTTTAACGACGCCAGTGGTTCGCCGGACAATATCTTGTTGTGCTGTCACACAGCCGTTTCGGACATCGAAATCGAAGTACCCGAAGCGCTGATCGCCTCCGACGTCGCCCACCGACGATTGACGGCACAGGTTTGCAAGATCAAACGTCCCCAGGATGACGTCGTGATCCTCGACCTGAAAAGTCCACACGCTCAGCGAATGCGCTTTCTCGCCGGCCAGTACGCCCGCTTGTCGGTGCACGACGGACCGGCACAGGCCTACGCCATCGCCAGCTGCCCCTGCGACGAACGCCAGTTACAGTTCCACGTGCCGCAGGACGACAGCGATTTTTCCCAGTACGTGTTCGGCAGTCTGTCCCTCGCCGACACCATCACCGTCGACGGACCGGACGGTCATTTCCTCCTGGACGAGGAATCACCGCGGTCGCTGGTGTTCATCGCCTGGGAGACCGGGTTCGCGCCGGTCAAGAGCCTGATCGAAAACGCCATGGCATTGGATGCCGCCGAGCAGGTGTATCTGTACTGGTGCCACAGCAACGCCGAACCGCAGCCCTACATGCACAATTTGTGCAGATCGTGGCACGATGCCCTCGACAATTTTCATTACCAACCGATGGCCATCGCCGACAGTGGCGATGCCGCCGGGCTCGACGAAGTCCTCCACGACATCGCCGAGGCCCATCCGGATTTGAGCAGTTTCGATTTCTACGTCGCCGGGCCGGCCGACATCGTCGCCGCAGTGCGCCGATTCTTGCGTGCCCGCGGTCTGCCTGTGGATCAGTTCAAGGCGCAACCGGTGCCACCCGGCACCTGACTCGGCGTCCGGCAGGATCAGGTATCGGTTTCGTGGCCCTTGGCGACCGGTCCGTAGGGGCTGTGCCGGTGCCGATCATGGAAATCCATCCGGTAGTGCACGAAATCCCGGCGCTGCTCGAAATGTAGGAACGGATTGCCCTGCACTTCGTCGTCGATGCGGTTGGTCTGCTTCACGGAATAGTTATGACCGGGATGGATCACCGTCGCCCCGGGCAGATCGGTGCGCAGCCTGCGCAAGGTATCGAACATTTGTTCCGGATCGCCGCCGCGCAGATCGCAGCGCCCGCAACCGTATACGAACATGGTGTCGCCGGTGATCAGGTCACCCTGCAGGTGATAACAAGCCGAACCTGGCGTATGTCCCGGCGTGTGCAGCACTTCGATGCGGCTCTCGCCCAACTCGATCACATCGCCGCCATGATGCAGCGTCGGCAAGTCCAGGTGGCGACCCCAGAACTGGGCCTCCGGCTTGAGCAAGTGCAACTGGGCATCGGATTCCGCGAGCACCGCTTCGATGCCGTTGATGTGATCGTGATGGCTGTGGGTGAGCAGAATGTCAGTGATTTGCACTTCGTGGGCGCGGGCCAACTCCAGCACCTGTTCCACTTCCCATGCTGGATCCACGATCGCCGCGCGGCCGCTGGCGCGATCTTCGATCAGGTAGACGAAGTTTTCCATGGGCCCCAGTTCCAGCGCATGGATTGCATGGGGTTTGCTATCAGTCATGATCGGCACTCCGTTGGCATCGGTGGACTTTGCACGTTGCGGCCATGGCGCCCGACTCGGGCCGGGCTTGCTTGACAAAATTAAACAGTCGTTTAATTTTAAACCATGGCCATCAGCAAAAGCGGAAAACGTCGCGGCCGGCCCCTCGCGGGCCAATCAGGCGACGCCAAATCAGCGCTGCTGGAGGCGGCCCGGACCCTGTTCACCGCACGTTCGTTCCGGACCGTGACGGTGCGCGAACTGGCCGCCGCGGCGGACGTCAATCCCGCCATGGTGAATTATCACTTCGGCGGCAAACACGGCATCTACGAAACCATGGTCGCGCAGACCGTGGGCCCGATTCTAGCGCAACTGGAACAAGCCGCCGAAGGCGCCGGCGACCTGACACTTGACGGATTTCTCGCTCGCTACCAGCGCACCCTGATCGAAAATCCCTGGCTGCCCAACCTGGTGGTGCGCGAGGTACTGTATTCCGACGGCCTTTTTCACGACAGTTTCATCAAGCAATTCGGCGCCCGCGCCGGTACCGCGTTGATGGCGCTGATCGAGCGCGAGCGCGGCGCCGGCGCATTGCGATCGGATCTCGATCCGCGCCTAGCGGCCCTGTCGCTGTTGAGCCTGACCGTGTTTCCGCTGATTGCCCGACCACTGCTGGAACCGGCCCTGGGCCTGAACATGGGAGAAGGTTTTCTTGGCCGCCTGGCGCAGCACAATCGCAGGTTGTTTCACCACGGTGCCGACAGCGCCGAACCCAAGGATGTGGAGCGATGAAGAAACCCGTTGCCGTCACGGCATTGATTCTGGTTGCGGCGGTGCTGGCGGCATGGTGGTGGCTGTCGCGGGATCACGCCGGACAGCAAGACCATATCGTCCTGTACGGCAATGTCGACATCCGCCAGATTCAGTTGGCATTCAAGACCAGCGAACGCGTCGCCCACATGTATGCCCGGGAAGGACAGCGGGTGCAGCGCGGCGAGCTCCTGGCAGACTTGGATTCCGCTCGCGCCGAGCTAACGCTGCAGCGCGCCGAAGCGCAAATGGCCGCCAAGCAGCAACAACTCGCCGAGTTCGAGGCAGGCAGCCGCGTCGAGGAAATCGAACGCTTGCAGGCGGAATTGCAGGCGTCCCAGGCGGAAGCCCACAACGCGCAACTGAACGCCAACCGGCTTAACGACCTAGTGAAACGCAAACTCGCATCCCAGGAACAGGTCGACAACGCCCAGGCGACCCTGGATGCCGCCCGCGGCCGGGCGCGCGCCGCAGCGGCGGCCCTGAAGCTGTCTCAGGCCGGGCCGCGGCCGGAGCAGATTGCCCAGGCTCGCGCGAACCTGCGCGCCGCCCAGGCCGATGTCGCGTTGGCCCGGCAAACGGTTGCCGACAGCCGGCTCCTGGCACCAGTGGACGGCATTGTCCGCGACCGGATCACGGAACCGGGCGACATGGCGGCCCCGGGCAAACCGATCTACACCATCGCCCTCACCGACCCGGTCTGGGTCCGCACTTATGTCCCCGAAACCGACCTCGGCAGCATGCATCCAGGCGAACGGGTGCAGGTGCAGACCGACAGCTTTCCGGACAAGCGCTACGCGGCGTGGATTGGCTACATCTCGCCCACTGCCGAGTTCACCCCCAAAGCGGTGGAGACCACCGAGTTGCGCAGCGATCTGGTGTACCAGATGCGCGTGTACGTATGTAACCCCGACGACGAACTGCGACTGGGCATGCCGGCTACGGTCATGGTGCCGCGGACCGCACCCGCGGCCCGGGAAACCGCTCCCAGTCCTTGCGCGCCGGGCTGACATGGGCGCCGAGGCCGCTGCCGAACAGCACGACGTGGCGCCACTGATCCTGCGTGGTGTCGGCAAGTCGTTTGACATCGGCAAACGACGTATCGAGGCGCTGCACAACGTCGACATGAGCGCCGCAAGGGGCGTCATTACCGGGCTGATTGGCCCGGACGGCGCCGGCAAGACGACCTTGATGCGGTTGGCGGTCGGGGTCCTACGGCCCGCGCAGGGATCGATCCGCACGCTGGGTTACGACACTACAGCGGAGCCGGCACAGGTGCAGGCCAACGTCGGTTATATGCCGCAGCGGTTCGGACTCTACGAGGATCTGAGCGTGCGGGAAAATCTGGCACTGTACGCCGACCTCCACGGCCTGCAGCCCGCCGAACGGACTCAGCGCTACGATGAACTGCTGCACATGACAGGTCTGGCGCCGTTCACCCGCCGCCTGGCCGGCCGTTTGTCCGGCGGCATGAAACAAAAACTCGGCCTGGCCTGCACCCTGCTGAGCCGGCCGCGGCTGTTGCTGCTCGATGAACCCACGGTCGGCGTCGATCCGGTATCGCGGCGCGAACTTTGGGCCATCGTGCAACGCCTGGTCGACGAACGGGGCACCAGCGTGCTGCTGAGCACCGCTTATCTGGACGAAGCCGAACGCTGCCACGAAGTGGTGTTGCTGCATCAGGGAGAAGTGCTTGGCCGCGGCGCACCGGCAACATTCAGCGCGCCGCTGCGGGACCGGACCTATCTCGTCAGTAGCCAAACCCTGCACAGACGCGCGTTACAGGAACGTCTGCTGGCAACCCGTGGGGTCGTGGACGCAGTGTTGCAAGGCGAACAGATCCGCGTGGTACTGCAACCGGATACCGCGGCCGAAGCGCTGCGGCAACGGCTGCCAGGGGTGGCGCTGGAACCGGTGCCACCCCGTTTCGAAGACGGATTCGTCACCAGGCTTCAGCAGCAGATAGCGGCACCCCCCGGGCACACCGATGCCGAGGCCTCGGCAAACCAGACGCAGTCGGCACCGTCATCGTCAGAGTCAGCATCAAAGTCATCGTCGAACGGTTCGCAGCCGGCGGTGATCGCGGTCGACAACCTGAGCCGCAAATTCGGCGATTTCTACGCCGTGCGCAATCTCACCTTCGCCGTCGAACGCAGCGAAATCTTCGGTCTGCTGGGCGCCAACGGCGCCGGCAAGACCACCACCTTCCGAATGTTATGCGGCCTGCTGCCACCGTCCGCGGGCACGCTCACGGTGGCCGGCGTCGACCTGCGCCATGCGGCGGCAGCGGCACGCGCCCGCATCGGTTACATGTCCCAGAAGTTCGCCCTGTATGGCGCGCTGACCGTGGCCGAGAACCTGGATTTTTTCAGCAGTGCCTACGGCCTCCGTGGCGCACAGCGCAGCGCCCGGGTGCGCTGGGCCGAGAACGAATTCGCCCTCGGCAGCGTCCGCGACAGCCCCAGCGCTGATTTATCATTGGGCTTCAAACAACGGCTGGCGCTTGCCTGCGCCTTGATGCACGAACCGGCGATCCTGTTTCTCGACGAACCCACATCCGGCGTCGATCCGCTGGCCCGGCGGGAATTCTGGCGGCGCATCAACGCACTGGCCGACCGCGGCGTGACCGTGCTGATCACCACTCACTTCATGGAAGAAGCGGAGTACTGCGATCGGCTGGCGATCATGGCCAACGGCGAATTGCTCGCCCTGGATACGCCGGCCGCGATCAAATCGATGACCCGCAGTGACTCCCTGCCGCAGCCCACCATGGAGGATGCATTCATCGCCCTGCTGACGCGGGAGTCGAGCCCGTGAACCCGAGCCGCAGCCGCGGCAGCATGCGCTTGCGCGGCCTGGTGCGCAAAGAGTCCCTGCAGATCATGCGCGATCCGAGCAGTATCGCCATTGCGTTTTTGATGCCGATCGTGCTGTTGCTGATCTTCGGCTATGGCGTCTCTCTGGACGCAAAACATGTTCCCGTCGCGCTGGTGGTCGAGCAGCCCAGCGCCGCCGCCAGTGAATTCACGGCCGCTTTCGGCGGCTCCGAATTCCTGCGTCCGCACCCGTTTGCCGATATGCACGCCGCGCGCCAGGCGCTGGCCAGCGGCGAGGTAAAGGGCATCGTCCGGTTACGGGCCGACTTTGCCCGCAATCTGGTCAACGGCAAAGGCGCCGCGATCCAGGTCATTGTCAACGGCGTCGATGCCAATACCGCACGCATCGTCCAGGGCTACGTGCAGGGCGTATGGGGCAACTGGCTGGCGCAACGGGCGCAGTCCGCAGGCGTGGAAGCACAGGCGGCGGTGGCACTACAACCCCGGGTCTGGTTCAACAGCGAACTGCGCAGCCGCAATTACCTGGTGCCCGGTTTGATTGCGGTGATCATGACCCTCATCGGCGCGCTGCTGACCGCGATGATCATGGCGCGGGAATGGGAGCGAGGCACCATGGAGGCGCTGCTGGTGACGCCCGTGACCATGCGCGAAATATTGCTCGGCAAGCTGCTGCCGTATTTTGTGCTCGGCATGGGCGGCATGGCGCTATCCGTCGCCATGGCGCTGTGGTTGTTCCAGGTACCGCTGCGCGGCTCGGTGTGGGTGCTGTTCACCGCCTCCGCCTTGTTTCTGCTCGCTGCCCTGGGCATGGGGCTGGTGATCTCCATCGCCGCCAAGAATCAGTTCGTCGCCGGTCAGGCGGCACTGGTGGCGACATTCCTGCCGGCGTTCATCCTTTCCGGATTCATTTTCGACATTGCCAGCATGCCGTGGCCGATTCAGGTCATTACCCATCTCATTGCGGCCCGTTATTTCGTCGCCGTGCTGCAGAGCGTGTTCCTGGCCGGCGACGTGTGGCAAGTGCTGGTCCCCAACATGGCGGCTTTGGCCGTCATGGCGGCCGTGTTTCTCGGCCTGGCGCGGCGCATGGCCCGCAAACGCCTGGAGTGACGTGCATGCTGAAGCGCATTTTCGCCTTGTTACGCAAGGAACTGCTGGCGATCTTCAAAGATCCAAAAAGCCGTTTCGTGGTGCTGGGTCCGCCCCTGATCCAGCTGGTGATTTTCGGCTATGCCGCCAGCTATGATCTCAACCACGTCCCGTTCGCCCTCTACAACGAAGACCCGGGCAGCGCCTCCCGGGAACTGGCGGCGCAGTTCGCGGGTTCGCCCAGTCTGAAACTGGTGCGGCGCGTCGATCACCAGCAACAGATTCGCGACCTGATCGACAGCCGCTCGGTTCTGCTGGTCATCCACATTGGACCCCATTTCAGTCGCCAACTGGCCGCCGGCGGTCCGGCACCCGTGCAAGCCATCATCGACGGGCGCAATTCCAACAGCGCCATGATCGCCCTGAATTACATCCGCGACGTGAGCCGTGCCTTCGAAAACCAGTGGCGGGCGCGCGAGCACCGAGCGCCGCTGCCGGCGCATCTGGTGGTGCGCGCGTGGTTCAATCCGAACTTGGAAAGTCAGTGGTTCATCGTGCCCGGCATCATCGGCCTGCTGACGCTGGTTGTAACCATGGTGGTGACGGCCATGTCCGTGGCGCGCGAACGCGAGCAAGGTACCTTCGACCAACTACTGGTCACGCCGTTGCGTCCGCTGGAAATCCTGATCGGCAAAGCGCTGCCGGGTTTTCTGATCGGTTTCGCCGAAGCCAGCCTGATCATAGCCCTGGCGGTATTCTGGTTTCAGGTACCGCTATTGGGGAGCCTCTGGACGTTGTATGCGGGGTTGGCATTGTTCCTACTATCAGCCATCGGTGTCGGTCTGGTAATCTCCTCTCTGGCTGTCACCCAGCAACAAGCGCTGCTGGGAGCGTTCCTGTTTCTGGTTCCAGCCATCATCCTGTCGGGGTTCGCAACACCGATTTCCAACATGCCGGAAATCGTTCAGCGCCTGACGCTGCTCGATCCCTTGCGCTATTTCATGGTGGTGCTGCGCGGTGTGTTCCTAGAAGGCGCTTCGTTGCGTCTGCTCGCTCACCAGTTGTGGCCCATGAGCGTCATCGGCGTGATCTGCCTGGGCGCCGCAACCTGGTTGTTTCGGCATCGAATGGCCTGAAAAGCGGCCCATTTCGTCCCAAGCGCTCGCCGGGCGATTGACTATGCTTGGCGCAGTTGTTCAGCAAGGAGGGCAGCATGGAACATGT
Organism: uncultured Gammaproteobacteria bacterium; assembly: GCA_963762165.1. GTDB lineage: Bacteria > Pseudomonadota > Gammaproteobacteria > JASBUN01 > JASBUN01 > CAVXJN01. The sequence continues at coordinate 1,115,767 of CAVXJN010000003.1, read as the reverse complement.
ATACAAAATGGTGGAGATTGTGGGCTCCTCTGCCGCCAGCACCGACGAAGCAATCCGCAATGCCATCGAGCGCGCGGCCAAATCCATCCGCCATATGGATTGGTTCGAAGTCTTGGAAACGAGAGGCCATATCGAGGACGGCAAAGTCGCCCACTATCAGGTGAAGCTCAAAATCGGCTTCCGGCTGGAAGATTGATCTCGTGGCTCGCGTAGCACCAATGATACCGTCGATCAGGATCGCTGTGCTGACATTGACACTGGCGCTCGGTGCGCCGGTCTCGGCCATGGATCAGAACAACGAATTTCGCGCCATCGGGATCGGCGCACAACCCTGCAGCGACTACCTCCAGGCCCGCCAAGGCGGTGATCCAAAAGGCGCGGCTGCTTTTGGCGTATGGATGACCGGGTTCATCACCGCCAACAACCTCACCCGCCGCCAGACCTACGACCTTTTGGGTGACACCACACCCGAACGCGCCATGGAAGTGCTCGACAGTTATTGTGGCGACCACCCGGAACATCCGTTCGTGTTCGCAGTGATGCAACTGGTTGCGAAGGAATTGATACCGCAACGCGTCAAAAAGAAGCCGGAGTCGACGCCAGCGCCCATTCCGATTCCATCGCCGGATCACTGAGGTTCAGCGGCGGCGGTGCCCGGCCACGAACCACCCGAGCAGACCGGCCAACAAAGCCGCCCACACGGGCGGCTCTGGCACTGAGTGTGCGACCAGGCCTTCGATGGTGTCGTTGGCACAGTTTATGCCCCACTTCAGGCCCAGGTTGAAGTCGTTGCCCAGGCCGAGGGCGCTGAGGCCAACATCGTATTCGATGTAACCGAGCTGTCCCGCTGCCGCCGATGCGTTGGCCAAGCTGACCCAGCTCGACGCATCGAGTGCAGTGCCACCGCTGCCGCGCAGTACTTCCTGGCCGTCGCGCACCACTGCATGACTCATAGTGATGAACGGCACGGCTTGCTCGGACCGGACAATGGTGAATGCGCCACCGTAGAGGCGGTTCTCGCTGGTATCGAACACGTTCCCAGTCTTCGCCGTTGCTGTAGTTACCCGCCGTGTAGGGCGCGGCACCATAGGGATGCCAATCGTCTGCGCTCAAGAACAGGTCGCCGAAGAGGGTGCCGTAAGGATCGAGGGCTTGATTGAAATAGGTGAAGATTTTGACATTCAGGCGCGTCGCGGAGCCGTAGACGGATGCGTCCATGCGTTCGACTTCGTAATCCTGGCCGCCGATACGATCTCCGTAGCCGTGACGGTTGCTGCCCTGCTAGGTACCCTGGACCGTGAAGGTGCTGATCGGCGAGCCGTGGGCCGTACAAACCGCGAGCGACAGCGACGCCGCAAGCAAGCGCGTTTTCGACAGCGTGTTCAAGAGGATTCCCCCAACCGTTACAGCCGCTTCCCCGGCGGCCGGCGTGTGGTGACAAATCCGGATCGCGCACCGCGCACTCCCCCTCGGCAGCAGCGCGCGATCCGGTACTGCAGTCACGCATCACCGATACTACCTGCCGCCCCGGCACACGAGAATACGACCTTGGTCATAATGGCCGATCGCTCCTTCAGCCAGGCGCGGTCGAGCCGCTGTGATGGCTACGGCGTGCTGACCGGCTATTATTTCTCGTACTGCATTTCAGATTGGCAGAAGCCCGCCGAATCATGAGGATATGGGTGGCATCACTGCCAACATCAAGGTAACGAGTAGATGAACGCCAGGATCAAACGGTTCGCACAAAGTTCTCACCTATACAGCACCAACGCCCCCTATCTGGAAGACCTGTACCAACGTTACTTGGAAGCACCCGATTCGGTACCTGCCCATTGGCGCGAACAGTTCGACCAACTGCAAAGCCGCGCGCCCGTGCCAACATCCCAGCCGCCGCTGACCGCGCGGCCGGCGCCGCCGGCATCGCCCAGCCGACGCCCAGCGCGGGAAACCAGCGGCGCCGTAGCGGGGGCGCTGCGCGCCGATGCCGCCGAAAAACAAAGCGCGGTTTTGCGCCTGATCAATGCCTACCGCGTGCGGGGCCATCAGCAGGCGGAAATGGACCCCCTCGGACTGCAGCCCCAGCCTCACGTGCCCGACCTGGATCCGGAATTCCAGGGCTTGTTCGAAACCGATATGGACACGGTATTCAATACCGGCTCCCTGGTCGGTCCGGAACAGGCGACGCTGCGGGAAATCATCGCCCGCTTGCAACGCATCTATTGCGGCACCATCGGCGCGGAATACATGCACATCACCGACACCGCCCAAAAGCGCTGGATACAACAGCGTCTGGAAGGCACCGACCAGCATGCGCGGTTCGAACCTGCCGAACAGCGCCACATCTTCGAACGGGTGACCGCCGCCGAAGGGCTGGAGCGCTACCTCCATACCCGCTACGTGGGGCAGAAGCGCTTTTCACTGGAGGGTGGCGAAAGTCTGATCCCACTGCTCGACGATCTGATACAGCGCGCAGGCGCCCAGGGCATTCGCGAAATGGTGTTGGGCATGGCACACCGCGGCCGGCTCAACGTTTTGGTCAACATCATGGGCAAGGCGCCGAGTCAGCTGTTCGACGAATTCGAGGGCCGCAGCAAAGCTCCCGGCGAGCGCTCAGGCGACGTCAAATACCACATGGGTTTTTCCGCCGACGCCGCCACCCCTGGCGGCGTGGTACATCTCGCCCTTGCCTTCAATCCCTCCCACCTGGAGATCATCGGCCCGGTTGTAGAAGGTTCGGTACGAGCGCGCCAGCAACGCTTGGACGACCACACCGGCGGCAAGGTGCTGGCGGTGCTGATGCACGGCGACGCCGCTTTCGCCGGCCAGGGCGTGGTAATGGAGAATTTCAACATGTCGCAGGCGCGGGGCTTCGGCACCGGCGGCACGGTGCATGTGGTGATCAACAATTTAATCGGGTTCACCACCAGCAACACTCTCGACACCCGCTCCACCGTGTATTGCACGGACGTCGCGAAAATGGTGCAAGCGCCGATTTTTCACGTCAACGGGGAAGATCCCGAGGCAGTGGTATTCGTCACGCGCATGGCGTTGGACTATCGCATGACTTTCAAACGCGATGTAGTCATCGACTTGGTGTGTTATCGGCGCCACGGCCACAACGAGGCCGATGAACCCGCCGTAACGCAGCCGATGATGTATCAGAACATCCGCGCCCGGGAGACGGTGCGCGAACTCTATGCGCGCCAGCTGATGGAAACCGGGGTGATCGGTCCGCAAGCGTCAGAACAGATGCAGGAGCAATACCGCGACAGTCTGGACCAGGGCAACATCGTGGCGCTGCACATCGCCACCGACGTTCACCATACCCACGCCGTGGACTGGACTCCGTTTGCCGGCAGCAAGTGGACGGACAACGCCGACACCGCGTTGTCCGTCGTGCAGGTGCAGGAGTTGGCCGAACGGCTGCTGGGGGTGCCGGAAGGCATGGAGTTGCACCCACGGGTCGCCAATATTCTCGCCGACCGCCGCAAAATGGCGGCCGGCGCACTGCCCCTCGACTGGGGCTTCGCCGAGACCATGGCCTATGCTGGCTTGCTGGAAGACGGCTACCAGATCCGCCTCTCCGGCCAGGATAGTGGCCGCGGCACTTTCTTTCACCGTCACGCGGTATTGTTCAACCAGCGCGACGGCAGCAGTTGGGTGCCGCTACAGCATCTGGGCACGGCCCAGGCCAAATTCATCGTCATCGATTCGCTGCTTTCCGAAGAGGCGGTGATGGCATTCGAATACGGCTACGCCACCGCCGAACCGAACGGCCTGATCATCTGGGAAGCCCAATTCGGCGATTTCGCCAACGGCGCTCAGGTCGTGATCGATCAGTTCATCAGCTCCGGTGAAGCCAAATGGGGGCGGATGTGCGGCATCGTGCTGTTTCTGCCTCACGGCTACGAGGGACAGGGCCCCGAGCACTCCTCTGCGCGTTTGGAGCGATATCTGCAATTGTGCGCTGAATTCAATATCCAAGTCTGCGTTCCGACCACTCCCGCCCAGATGTTTCACATGCTGCGCCGACAGATGCTGCGTCCATATCGCAAACCGCTGATCGTCATGACGCCCAAAAGCCTGTTGCGCCACCGCCTGTCGGTATCGAAGCTCGAGGACATCACCGAAGGCCGATTCCACACGGTGATCGGCGAAATCGACGACATCAAACCCGCGGACGTAGGCCGGGTGGTATTGTGTTCGGGCAAGGTGTACTACGATCTGCTGCAAGCGCGCCGCGATCGCGAACGGGAAGATGTTGCGATCATTCGCATCGAACAGCTTTATCCGTTCCCACGGGAAGCGTTGAAGAAGGAGCTTGCCCGCTACCGATATGCCGATACCCTTGTCTGGTGCCAGGAAGAGCCGCAGAATCAAGGCGCCTGGTATCAAAGCCAGCATCACTTGCTTGCTTGCATGGCCGCAGGCCAGGAATTGATTTACGCCGGCCGCGAACCATCGGCGTCGCCAGCCGCCGGCCATTTCGACCTGCATATCGAACAACAACGCACCCTCGTCGAGGAGGCACTTGGTGAGTCAGACGACCGAAAGCCGTAAATCAGATCAGGAACAGATCGAAATCCGGGTCCCAAAATTGCCGGAATCAGTTGCCGACGCGACACTGGTCACCTGGCACAAGAAACCCGGCGAAGCCGTGCGCCGGGACGAGAACCTGGTGGATATCGAAACCGACAAGGTGGTGTTCGAAGTCCCCGCCCCCGGATCCGGCATTCTGCAGGAGATTTTCAAGCACGATGGCGCGACTGTGGTCGGCGACGAAGTCATCGCCACCCTCGCAGGGGGAGCAGCAACGGCGGCCGCCAACCCTGCCGGCGGCCAGCCGGAGGCTGCGACCGCGGCGCCATCCGCCGCCACGCCGAGCGTGCCTACGGACGCGCTAAGCCCGGCTGTGCGCCGCCTCGTGGACGAGCACGGTTTGTCGCCCGAGCAGATTCCGGCCACCGGCAAGGGTGGCCGCCTGACCAAATCCGATGTGCTCGGTTACCTGCAGCAATCCGCCGACGAATCCTCGACTCCGCCGGCTCCCCCAGCGCGTAGCTCCGCGCCGCCGCGCCCGCATTCGACACCCCCAGCCCCCGCCCCGCAACTGGACGTCGAACCGGGTGTGCGCCGGGTACCCATGAGTCGCCTGCGTCAGCGAATCGCCGAACGCATGGTCGAAGCGCAACAGACCGCGGCGATTCTCACCACCTTCAACGAGGTGAACATGCAGGCCGTCATGGACCTGCGCCGCAAGTACAAAGAGGTGTTCGAAAAGCAGCACGGCGTCAAACTCGGCTTCATGTCGTTTTTCATCAAGGCGTGCGTCGAGGCGTTACAGAAGTTCCCGGTCGTGAATGCCTCGACCGAAGAAGGCGACGTGCTCTATCACGATTACTTCGACATCAGTCTCGCGGTTTCCACGCCGCGCGGCTTGGTCGTGCCGGTGCTGCGGGATGCAGACAAGCTCGGTTTCGCGGAGATCGAAACGGCCGTGGTGGACTTTGCGCAACGCGCCCGCGCCAGCGAACTCACCATCGAGGAACTCACCGGCGGCACGTTCACCGTCACCAATGGCGGCGTGTTCGGTTCGCTGCTGTCGACGCCGATTCTGAATCCACCGCAAAGCGCGATTCTCGGCATGCACAAAATCCAGGAGCGCGCCGTGGTGGAGAACGGCGAAATCGTCGCCCGGCCAATGATGTATCTGGCGTTATCCTACGACCACCGCATTATCGACGGCCGCGAAGCCGTTCAGTTCCTGGTCACCGTAAAGGAACTTCTCGAAGAACCGACGCGCCTGCTGCTGCGGGTCTGACGCGACAATCATGGCTCCGCCAATCGAGCCGCATCAGCGTTTAACAACACTACAGACAACAAGGACCGACCCACATGGCCAGATCCTATGACGTCATCGTGATCGGCGCCGGCCCCGCCGGCTACGTAGCGGCGATTCGCTGTGCACAATTGGGCCTCAATACCGCCTGCATCGACGCCTGGCGTAACGAAGACGGCAATGCCGCACTGGGCGGTACCTGCCTCAACGTCGGCTGCATACCGTCCAAGGCACTGCTGCAATCTTCCGAACTCTACCATCTCGCCCGCGACAGTTTCGCCGAACACGGGATCCGCACGCAATCGCTGGAAGTCGATGTCGCGCAAATGCAAAAACGCAAACGCCGCGTGGTGTCGCAATTGACGTCCGGCATTGCGAGTTTGTTCAAAGCCAACCGCATCGCCTGGCTGCAGGGCCACGGCCGCCTGTTGGCGGAACGAAAAGTGGAATTCCTACCCCACGACAAGCCGGATCACCGCGAAGAACTCGATGCCGGCAACGTCATCCTCGCCAGCGGCTCGTATCCCGTCGACATCGAAGCGGCCCCGCTGGACGGCGATCGCATCGTCGATTCGAGCGGCGCATTGGCGTTCGATGAAGTGCCGAAGCGGCTCGGTATCATCGGCGCGGGCGTGATCGGCCTGGAGTTGGGCAGTGTCTGGCGCCGCCTGGGCGCGGAAGTGGTACTGCTCGAAGCCCAGGATCAGTTCCTGCCCATGGCCGATCACCAGATCGCCCACGAGGCATTCAAACATTTCGGCAATCAGGGGCTCGATATCCGACTCGGCGCGCGGGTGGTGTCCAGCCGCACGACCAAAAAGCAAGTCACTGTGCAGTACCACCACGTCGAAGAGCCGCGCGAACTCAAGGTCGATCGCCTGGTCGTGGCGGTGGGCCGAAAACCGCAGACCGAAGGCTTGTACGCGCCGGAATCCGGCTTGTTGCTCGACGAGCGCGGCTTCATCGACGTCGATGAGTACTGCTCCACCAACCTGCCGGGCGTTTGGGCCGTGGGCGACGTGGTGCGCGGACCGATGCTTGCCCACAAAGGTTCCGAGGAAGGCATGGCTGTGGCCGAAACCATTGCCAGCGGCCGCGAAACCGCCATCAGTCGCGACACCATCCCGTCGGTGATCTATACACTGCCGGAAGTCGCGTGGGTGGGACGCACTGAACAGGAACTGCACACCGCCGGGCAATCGGTTCGGGTCGGTACATTTCCGTTTGCGGCCTCGGGCCGCGCCCGGGCAATGGAGGTGCATGACGGGTTGGTGAAAATGATCGCCGACGCCGACACCGACCGCATCCTCGGCGTGCACATCATCGGTCCCGCGGCATCGGAATTGATCAGCGAAGCAGTGGTGGCGATGGAGTTCGCGGCCAGCAGTGAGGATCTGGCCCGCACCATTCACGCCCACCCGACGTTGTCGGAAGCGGTGCACGAAGCGGCGCTGGCGGTTGACGGCCGCGCCATCCATGTCGCCGGCAGAATTGCCCGCAAACGTTGATGGCTACGATCTCGGCGCGGCTCAGCCGGGCCGGTCGTCGTCGGTGGTGTCGTGCTGAAACACGCCCTTCATCGGCCCCAGAACCCGCAGGGTCAGGAAATTCATTGCGCTCAGCGCGATCGCGATTTCGTAGTTCTGCCAAGCCACCGCCAAGCCGATGGCGCCCGTATTCCACAGACTGGCGGCGGTCGCGGTTCCCAATACATTGGCGCCGGTTTTCAGGATCGCCCCGCCGCCGATGAAACCAATGCCGGTGATGATGCCGTACATCACGCGCCCGTAGGGACCGTCGCCGTGCAGAACGTCGATGCCCGTGAGCATGAATCCGCATGAAGCCATGGCGACCAGCGGAAACGTCCGCAACCCGGCGCTGCGTGCCGAACGTTCGCGATCCCAGCCAATGGGAAGGGCCAGCGCATAGGCAATTGCAAGTTGCGCCAGATGCGCGCCCATGCGGGCGATGTCGAGATCGGTCCAATTCATAGCAATCCGGTACTGAATCGATTCTTTTCCATCATAGCGACGCGCGCTTTGCCTGTCAGCGCACCGTGCCCGGATTCAGTCCGCCGCGGTTGCGATCGGCCGCCCGGGGTCGCGGATCCATTCATTCGCTCCAGGAGCCGACATACAGCCGTGACGCAGGCAAGCCCGCGACGGCCATCGCCAGTTGGTTGTGGCAGGCCGTGATCCCGGAACCGCACATATGTACCACCGGCGCCCCGGAGCCTGCCAGCAGTTTGGCGAATTCGTGACGCAACTGCGGCGCCGGACGCATCCGTCCGGTTGCATCGAGGTTTTCGAGGCAGGGTCGATTCAATGCGCCCGGAACGTGTCCGGCCACGGGATCGATGGGCTCGTGCTCGCCACGAAAGCGTTCTCTGCTCCGGGCGTCGACCAGGGTGATGGCGTCGGCTCGCAGAAGCTGCGTCAGCGCATCCGTATTCAGCCAGGCGCGGGAGTCGGGGCGCGGTTCGAAATGCCGCTGCAGCGGGGTCGGGATGGTGTTACTCGTTTCACGTTGTTCTGCACACCAGCGCGACCAACCGCCGTCGAGCACGGCAACGGCATCGTGACCGAGCCAGCGCAGCAGCCACCACAGGCGTGCTGCGATCGTGCCGCCGGCATCGTCGTAGGCGACCACTTGGACCCGTTCGTCGATTCCCCACTCACCCAGACGCTGGGCCAATGCGGCGGGATCGGGCAACGGATGCCGGCCGCTGGTGTCGGTGCGAGGACCGGCCAGGTCGAGATCCAGATCGGCGTAGCGCGCGCCCGGGATATGACCCGCGTCATACGCCCGACGCCCGGCGCGGGGATCGGCCAGGTCGAAGCGGCAATCGCACACAACCCAATCGGGGTGTCCCGCGTGGACGGCGAGACCGTCGCTGTCGATGATGTTGGTCCAGGGCATAGACGCTCCCCTTTGCAGATGATGGATTGCAATCGAGCGCGGCGCTTGCGCTTGGACGGCGGATGCCTAGACTAGTGCCTTTTGTCTGGCCGGGCCTCTGACCCATGCGTCGCTATCGGTTTTTGTGGTTGATTCTCGCGGTCTATGGCGGTTACATGCTTTGGCCTCAGGTGCGCTCCGCGTTGGGCATGGCGCCGCGGGTCGGCAGCGAAGTTCCCGCGTTCGCAGTCGAGGACCTCAAAGGCAATAGTTTCGAAAGCCGGGCCCTGGATGGCAAAGTGGTTCTAGTGAATTTCTGGGCCACCTGGTGTCCGCCGTGCCGCACCGAAATGCCGGGCTTCGAACAAGTATATCGGGACTTGCATGACCAGGGATTCGAGATTCTGGCCATAGCCGTGGACGATGCGGGCCAGGATCGAATCGCGCAATTTGCCGCCGACCTGCAACTCACGTTCCCGGTGATCGCCAACCAAAGTCGCATCGCGCGCGCCTTTGGCGGCGCCGGTGCGGTGCCCACATCATTTCTGATCGACCGCAACGGCCGCATCCACGACAAGGTGATCGGCGCGTTCGAACAGACCCGGTTGCGCATCGCGGTCGAACAACTGCTGCGCGAGCCGCGCACTGCGTCGGGCGCGGCCCAATGAATTCATCACTGTACGAGAGGATTGCAATGATTAGCCTACGATTGCTCGGCCCTTTGGTAGTGGCCGCATGTGTAAGCGCGACCACGGTCTTGGCTGCCGAGCAGCCGCTGCCACCGGCGCTCAAGGGATTGCAGCAACAAGGCGTGAAAGTGGTCAAGCAATTCGACGCCCCTGACGGGTTGCGCGGATTCATCGTCACTGCCGACGGCCAGGCCCACGCGGTATACGTCACCGCAGACGGCCAACACCTGCTGCTTGGGGTCTTAATCGACGCCGACGGGCACAATCTGACTGAAGACCATCTCGACAAGTACGCCCCCAAGCCGGACTTTACCCAGGCATGGCAAGCGCTGCAGAACGCACGCTGGGTTGCGGAAGGCGCCAAGGACCCGAAACGGGTCGTGTACGTAATGGCCGATCCGCACTGCCCCTATTGCCACGCATTCTGGCTCGCCAGCCAACCCTACGAAAAAGTAGGGCTGCAGGTGCGCTGGATCTGGGTTTCGTATCTGCGCCCCGACGGCATGGCCAAAGCCGCGGCAATTCTGGATGCCAAGGATCCGGTCGCCGCGATGGAGCGGCACGAACGCCAATTCCGTCAGGGCGGTATCGAAGCGGCGCAAAATCCCAAGCCTGAAACGCTGGCTGCGGTTCGCGCCAACACCGAACTGATGCAGACACTGAACGTCAACGGCACGCCCGCAGTCTTCTTCAAGGACGGCGACGGCAAGGTACAGATGATTCAGGGCATGCCCAAGCTTCGGGTATTGCCGCAGGTCTTCGGTCTGCCGGAACAAAAAATCGACGACCCGGCCCTGGCGCGTTTTCGCTGATAGCGCGGTTCGCACTGAATCGAAGCCGCGCGGACCGATCGCACAGCGGGCTCTGCTGCGCCCGCTTGCGATCGGCTTCAGAACCAGAGCATCTTCACGCCCACCGCCAGTAGAAAAACCGCGAATGCCTGTTTCAGACGAACCACTGGAAGCCGATAGGCAAGCCGCACTCCAACCGGTGCAAACAACGCAGTGCCCGGGACCACGGCGGCAAACGCGAGCCAGTTGACATAGCCCGTCGACAGCGGCGGCAGGTCGGCACGGCCCCAGCCCGCCAGCACGTAGGCCGCGGTCGCCGGCACCGATATGACGAAACCGAATACCGATGCCGTCGCCACCGCCTGACGGATCGGATAGGAAAACACGCTCAACAGCGGCACCATCATGGTCCCGCCGCCGATGCCCAAAAGACTGGACACTGCGCCCACCATGACGCCGAGCAGCCGCTGCCATACCAGCGCCGGCATGTCTTCGAACACATTCAAGGCATGGCGGGCGCTCAACAACATGTGCATCGCCACGACGCTCGCCAACACGCCGAAGGCCAGTTTCAGCGCACTGCCGGGTAGCCACTGGGCAACTGCGGTACCCAACGCCACGCCAACCAGAACCGGCCATACCCAGGCGCGCAGCAAAACCCAGTCGACACCGCCACGACGGTGGTGCTGACGCGCCGAGATCAGTGAAGTGAGGACAATGGTGGCCAACGAGGTGCCTACCGCGAGCGGCATTGCCAAGTCCGGGGACAGGCCGTAGACAAGCAGCACATGAAACAGCATGGGCACGATCACGATTCCGCCGCCCACGCCCAGGAGCCCAGCGAGCAGGCCGGCGACGACGCCGCATCCCGACAATGCCGCGAGCAGGGTCACTGCGGTTGCGCCGGCGATCATCACAACGCTGCAACTGCACCGTCGCTGCGCGGATCCGCGGCACCGGACAATACGCCGTGGCGATCGCGCGCGACGATTCCCGCATGCCCCATCATCTCGTCATATTCGGCCACCAATTCCACTGCATGGCCGCGCTCGGCCAGGGCGCGCACCAACCGCTGGTCGAAGCGCGCCTCGAGTTTCAGCGTATCGGCGCCTTCGCCCCAGGTTCGGCCGAGCACCCAGCGCGGCGCGTCGATCGCGGCCTGCAAAGGCATATTGAATGCCAGGTGCCGGGTCAGAATTGCCGCCTGGGTTTGCGGCTGGCCATCGCCCCCCATGGTGCCGAACACCAGGGTGCGGCCGTCGCCCAAGCGTGCCAGGGACGGGCAAAGGGTATGGAGAGGTTTGCGCTTCGCAGCCAGGGCGCGCCGGTGCCCCGGATCGAGACTGAAACTGGCGCCGCGGTTCTGCCAGCAGATCCCGGTATCGTTCAGCACCACACCACTGCCAAATTCGTGATAGATACTTTGGATGCAACTGACCGCCCGGCCGCCGCCATCGATCACGCCAAACCAGGTGGTGTCGCCGCCTGCCGGCGCTGCCGGCCAGGGGCTCGCCCGCGCCGGATCGATGCGTCCAGCGCGCCGGTCGAGCGAGGCCGGGCTCAACAGTGCATGCAGGTCGATCGAGCCCATGTATGCCGGATCGCACAGCAGATCATCACGGGTTCGGAATGCCGATTTGGTTGCTTCCACCAAAAAATGCACCCAGTCGACGTCCGCTGCGGCGAGTCGTGCCCCGGCGCGGTCGAACTGTCCGAGAATCAACAGCGTCGCCAAGCCCTGGGAAGGCGGCGCTGTCGTAAACACCGTGCCCGGCGGCAAACGACCGCTCAAATGCAGTTGCAGCGGAATGCCTACCGCCGCCCGATGTTCGCGCAGATCGTCGAGCCGCAATGGGCTGCCCAGCCGCATCAACTCCGCGGCCAGTGCCGCCGCCAGCTCGCCGCGGTAAAAATCGTCGAAGCCGGCCTCCGCCAGCCGCTCCAGGGTCGAAGCCAGCACCGGCTGATACTGCGCCGCACCGGCAGGGGCGTCACCGAACGCGGCTTCGAAACCCGGCTGCGCCAGGAGCTCGTCGCGTTTGCGTTGCGTGCTGCGCGCCTGGCTGGCGCTGACCACGCAACCGCCCCGCGCATAGTCGATGGCATCGGCCAGCAGTCGGGTGCGGGGCAGTCGCCCGGACCATTGGCTGCGACTGTGCGCGTACGCTGCCTGCCAACCCGAGACGGTGCCGGCGACTGTATTCGCAGCCCAGGGGCCCCGGTGGGGCATTTGCGAAAACGCGCTGCGGTAAGCAGCGGGATCGACCCCGGCGCCGGTGCGGCCGCTGGCGTCCACCGCCATCACCGGGCCGTCGGCTCCTGCCAACAGCCAGAAGCTGTCGCCCCCGAGCCCCGTCATATGCGGATACAACACCGCCAACGAGGCCGCCATGGCGATCGCAGCCTCGGCGGCGTTGCCGCCGTCGCGCAACACGGACAGGCCCGACTCGGCGGCCAGGGCATGGGGCGCCACCGTCATTCCAGCCTTTGCGTCGGTTGTGTACGGCACGATTCGCGATCCTCTACCACTGCGGGCGACAATAGTCCCAGCCTAGACCTTCGACGCTGCGCACCACCAGGGACGAACGCCGAATGCCGACAGGCGTGGCTGGCGTCTGACAATGTTGGCGCGGGTACCTTAGAATATGTTTTCCTGGCGCTGGGGGCCGACCGTGAAACTGACCGTCAACGAATTTCGAAATTGTGACCACAAATCCATCACCCTGCTGGGCATGTCGGGCGTGGGTAAAACCCGGCTCGCCAACCTGCTACGGCGGCGCGACTGGTTTCATTTTTCCGGCGACTATCGCATCGGCACCCGCTATCTCGACGAGGCGATTCTCGACAACATCAAGCAGAAGGCCATGCAAGTGCCGTTTCTGCGCGATTTGCTGCGCAACGATTCCATCTACATCGTCAACAACATCAATGTCGATAACCTGCAGCCGGTGTCGAGTTTCCTGGGTAAACTCGGCGACCCCGAACAGGGAGGGCTGGGCCTGAGCGAATTCAAGCGCCGCCAGGAATTGCACCGTAACGCCGAGATTCTCACCATGAAGGACATTCCGGAATTCATCCGCAAAGCCCAGGAGATCTACGGCTACAAGCATTTTGTCAACGACGCGGGCGGCAGCGTCTGCGAGTTGGATGACGACGAAGCCATCGAAACCCTCGCACAGCACACCGTAATCCTATACATCCAGGCTACCGAACGCGATGAGCAGGAATTGATTCGGCGCGCCGAACACGATCCCAAGCCTCTGTACTATCGCGAGACGTTCCTCGACGAGCAACTGGCAATCTATATGCAGGAGTACGATCTGAACTATGTCGCGATGGTCGATCCGGACCAATTCGTGCGCTGGGTATTCCCACGCCTGTTCTATTCACGAATCCCGCGCTATCAAGCGATAGCGGACCGTTATGGTTACACCGTCACCACGGACGAATTGTCCCGGGTTCAGAACGAGGCGGACTTTCTCGCGTTGGTCGAGAAAGCGCTCGAACGCCAAGCGTAACCGCCGCGAGGTTGATCGCCATGCCTTTGGTCGCAAATTCAGCGTTACCCGCTTTTCAGCGCCTCAAACAGGAAGGAGAAAACATCGTCTCCGGCGACGACGCGGTGCACCAGGATATTCGCGAACTGCACATCGGGCTGCTCAACATGATGCCCGACGCGGCCCTCGCCGCCACCGAACGCCAATTTTTTCGCCTGGTGGGCGAGAGCAATCAAATCGCGCAATTCTACATGCACCCGTTCACACTCAAAGAATTGCCCCGCGGAGCGGACGCCGCGGCGCACGTGGAGCGGTACTACGACACATTCGAGAATCTGCAACACGACGGTCTCGACGCGCTCATTATCACCGGCGCCAATGTGATCGGACCGGAACTCGCCGAGCAGCCGTTTTGGGAGCCGCTGATCGAAGTCATCGATTGGGCCTGGGAAAACGTCACCTCGACTCTTTGTTCGTGCCTGGCGACGCACGCGGTAATGCAATTCCGCTATGCCCAAAAACGCAAGCACTTGGGGTTCAAACGCTGGGGCGTGTTCCCCCATCGGGTACTGCATCGCAAACATCCACTGGTAGCGGGGGTCAACACGCGCTTCGACGTACCCCATTCGCGCTTCAACGATGTGAGCCGGGCACAATTCGAATCCGCAGGGTTGCATGTCCTGGTCGAAAGCGACCCTGCCGGAGTGCACCTGGCGGTCAGCGAAGACGGCTTACGCATCGTGTTTTTCCAGGGCCATCCCGAATACGACACCATCAGCCTGCTGAAGGAATACAAACGCGAATTGCTGCGCTTCAATGCCGGCGAGCGGGAAGACTATCCGCCTTTTCCGGATCACTATTTCGGTCTGCGCATGCAAGCGGTCTTGGACGAGTACCGGGAACGGGTGCTCACGGCGCTGCATCGAAGCCAACCGATTCCCGACATGCCGGAGGCTTTGGTCGCTTCGCAATTGGACAATACTTGGCACGATACCGCGGAAGCTGTGATCAACAACTGGATCGGACGCGTGTACCAGGTCACCAACCATGACCGGCGGCGCCCGTTCAAGGACAGCGTTGACCCGTCCAACCCGCTCGATTGGCGGCCCGACGAATCGAACTGATGCCGCGGTGCGTCGAGTGCAAGCTCCGCGACATCCGGCAGCGGATCGGACGCCCCAGGACACCGTTGCAGGCAGCAGGGATCGCCCTGCCGCGGTGCGTCAAATCACGCACCATGGGGCCCTTCACCCAGCCACACTCAGTGTAATGCCCCGGAAACCCGACCCCCGGATCGATAGAAATTCGTATAGCATTGTTTTCTAGACTTTTTTATATAGTGGCACGACAACTGCATCAACAGATGCCAACGGCTACGGAATGGCTGGCAGGGAACGCAAAGACGTGTTCAAGGTGGCTCGCCAAGGAATGGCGGCCCCACGACCTCAAGGGATGCAGGTCGCGACACGTCGCCAGGATGGCTCAGGAACGGCGCAGGACGCGCCTGAATTTCCTCGACACGGACGGAACAGGGCGACGAGCACGGAAGACGCCTCACGGATGAGCGGTCATGGAAGACCGGCGGGATTGCTGCAAAGCACCCGACGCACGCCGCAGGAAGCGGCAGTCGCCCCGCGAGGAAGGCCAAGGATCGGTCTAGCAGGGATGCCACAAGGAATCGAGCGACCCAGGGACGGGGCTTATTATCGTGTACACGCTGCGCCAGGCGGCTCCGGCCGCCTCGCATAGCGCTGCGTGACACATCGTACAGGCTATTACTCAGCGATCTAACGGCAGATCAAGATTGATCAGCGTACGCTGGTAGTCTGACAGATCGCCGATGATGCGCTTGACCGGCTGCGGCATGCGGCGGATTAGGGTCGGCACCGCAAAAACCTGGTCGAGCTGCGCCATCTCCGGGCGCACCACCAAGTCGATCAATTCAATTTCGTAATTGCCCTTGAGAAATTCTTCGCACAAGCGGCGGACGTTGCCCAGTGCGGTCATGGACTTCGGGCTCTGGCCGGCGACGTAGAGCGCAAACCGCCACTGCGGAGCCGGTGCATCACGTTGCCCGGCGTCTGCTTGATCTTCGCTCGCAGCGGGATTCGACTCCGAAGCCGGCCCAGAACTCATTTCGACTTCCTCGCGCCGGCCTTCGTTCCGGCATGGCCTGACTCCTGCTCAGCGCCGCGGTAACGGGCGACGGTACGGTGAGCCGACGCCCATTCCGCATCGGACGAATTGGCCTCCTCCAACTCGTGAATCAGCTTTTCTTCGTCTGCCGCTAACTCCTGCCGCATCAGTTCGATCTGCATTTCCATGGCTTTACGCTTGTGCGCAAGTTCGCGCTGTTTGCGCTGCGCCTCTCTGAGTCGGGCCGCGGCAGCATGGCGCTCCCGTTCGACGCGATCAATTCGGGCAGCGCCGATTACGACCCCGTCCGGCCCGATTTCCACATCCGCGAGCCGCGCTCCCCTATCAGTGAGTATGAACTCGCGAATCTGGTTGAAGTGAGCCATGCCCCGGGATTTGATGATATACAAGCCGCGATTGCGTTCGCCGTCGCTCTCGATCGCGCGCACCAGAATCCAAGTGTCGACGATCGAGGATATCTGCACTGCCGTGTGCTCGTCCGCATCGGATTCGCCCGTGATACTGGTGAGCAGCGCCGTAATTCCGCGGCTCTTGAGCAGATCGACCAGGCGCAGCGCCAGCGTATGCGCATCCTTCGCGCCGCCGGCGTCCACCAATGACGTCATCGGATCGGCTATCACACTGTCGGGCTTGTGCTGCTCGATGAGTTTGTGCATGAACGCGAGATGGGTCTCGACCCCGAAAGCGCGAGGCCGCACGGACGAGAACACCAACTGCCCGCGTTTTTCCCACTTTTCCAGGTTCAAGCCAATGGAGCGCATATTGCGCTTGATCTGGTCCGGGCTTTCCTCGAACGAAAAATAGATGCACCGCTCGCCGCGCCTGGCAGTGGCATCAGCGAAATGGGCGGCAAGACTGGTTTTGCCCGAACCGGGAGTTCCGGAAACCAGCACGGTACTGCCCTTGTACAAGCCTTCGTTGCCGAGCATGTAATCGAGTCGCGGCACGCCGGTGGAAACACGCGCAGTGGAAACCGTGTGCTGCAGGCCCATCGCGCTTACCGGCAGAACGGAAATGCCGTCTTCGTCGATCAGAAACGGATACTCGTTGGTACCATGCATGGAACCTCGGTATTTGACGATCCGCATACGGCGCGTGGAGATGTCGTCGCTTACCCGGTGATCCAACGAAATTACACAATCCGAGACGTATTCTTCCAAAGCCTGGCGGGTGAGGCGGCCATCGCCACGTTCGGCAGTAATGACCGTCGTGATACCCCGATCTTTGAGCCAGCGAAACAAACGGCGCAATTCCGCGCGCAGGATCGTTTCATCTGAAAGGCCGCCGAACAGAGTCTCGATCGTATCCAATGACACCCGCTTGGCACCGATCTTGTCGATGGCATGGCCGAGGCGGATGAACAGCGCTTCGAGATCATAGGAACCGGATTCTTCGATCTCGCTGCGTTCAACGCGCACGTGATCGATTAGCAAAAGCTTGTCGTCGATGAGTTGCTGCAAGTCCACGCCGAGCGAGGCGACGTTCTTGATCAGATCGTCTTCGGTTTCTTCGAACGCCAGCATCACGCCGGGCTCGTTGTAGTTGAGTGCACCGCGGATCAGGAATTGGGTGGCAAACAAAGTTTTGCCGCATCCGGCGGCGCCTGCGACCAGGGTCGCGCGCCCGGGGTAAGCCTCCGTAGGTAACGGAATCGAAACCGGCGATGCCGGTGAGCCCTTTTTCGAGTACAGGTAAATGCTGCTGGCGCGCCTTCGTGCGCCGCGCAGATGGTCGCTTCATAACAACTGGGGATCCCCGTTATGGTTCGGAGGTGTCATTCCCGGTTTCCGGTATCGGGAGTATAACGGCGCCGCAGACGAGTGACGTTAACCTAGGTGAAAACAGGCCAGTCTGCGCAGCATAATTTTGCCCTACACGTATCGAAGGAATTTCAGCCACTGCAACGCGCGACCGGGGGCGACGGGGCAATGGGCCCAGCGCAGCGCGCCATAGAACCCACATGTCGAGGGCGCCCGGCGACGCATCGACCGTACAACAGCCACTTAGCGACCTGGCACGGTCGCTGCTGGTCACTTCACCGGATCCGGACCGGATCCCAATGGACTGCCTATTAAAAATACGGAGGTATCGAAATGAATACGAAAATTCTGAGCGCCACGTTGATTACTCTCATGGCTTCCGGAGCGGCTGTGGCCGGAACCATCAAAGCCGACGCAAAGGCCGACGCCACAGCACAATCGCCCGGATTTGTGCAGCTCGACACCAACGGCGATGGCACGCTCGACAAGAGCGAAATCAATGCCGATTCGCAACTCCGGGCCAACTGGGACGAAATGGACGAAAACGACGACGGCGCGGTGAGTCACTCCGAATTTTCAGCGTTTGAAGCCGACAACATGGAAGAGCGCGCCGATCGTTTGGAAGAGCGTGCCGACGAGCGCGCCGACCGCATGGAGCAAAAAGCCGATCAAATGGAAGAGCACGCCGAAGAGCGCAATTGAGGTTCCGTGTTTTGGGATGAGGTTGCGGCGCCCGCTTTTGCGTGGCGCCGTTTTTAATTATTCGACCATGTGCACGGCCAGGAGCTAGGCAGCAACGGTGCCCTCACCCTGCTTGCCGGACCCAATAAAGCGGTCGCGCAAAAACTGCCGCAGCCGATCGCAATTCCTGTGCCGCAACCAATCGTGTAGAGTGCGGCGCGCTCGACGCGAGCGCATCAGTTTCCAATTGCAGGACCAATACCGCCAACTGTTCATCGATCTCGCGCGCAGTTTCCTTGCCCTGCTCGTAGGCCACGAGCATTTCGTACAGCACATGGGACGGCGCCGCATCGCTTGTTACACCGGGCATTACGCAATCTGGTTTGATCTCCCTTCCCGCCACTACTGACTCCCTTCATTTCGTTGCCTCGTCCTCGCCCGTGCGGGCTTACGACGAATCCTGACGGCTGCGGGTTACAGCCTTGTTGCAGCATATCAGGATAGTAGCGAGTCGCCGTTATGCACTGCGTTGGTCCCGCTACGCAGAGCGAACGACTTGCGATCAGCCCAAATCCATCTGGCGCAGAAATTCATCCACCATCGTCGCGGCGTTCAATTCGCCGCCAGCGACAGCCGCGCCGTAGCGCCCCATCCAACTGCCGACCAACATGCGGTTGTGCCGATGTTCCAGGTATATCAGTCGCGCCAAAGGTCCGCACTGCTCGAGGAAGCCGCTGTCGACGAAATCCCGTTCCGCGCGGAGCTTGTCGTAGGCAACGCGACTGATGGTCGCATGCCATCTGCCTCCGGCAAATTCGCAGCGCGCGTAGCAGGCCCGTGGGTCGCGATCCAATGGCTGGCCAACGGAACCGGAGTTGACCACCAGAGTGTCGTCCAGAGCGCGCACCATCGGTCGATGAGTGTGCGATCCTACGAACAAGGCGCACCTTGCGCCGAGTTTGCGGCGTAACTGCAGTTCTTCCGTTTCCGGTTTGATGCCGTCCCGAATGCCAAGCCGCGAGCCGTGGGTAATATGGACCGACCCTGGGCCTTCCAGGCCGTGCAGGTCGAGATGATCCGGCCATACGCGCAAGGACTCGACGGCATCGCCGAGTTGCTTGCGGGTCCAGTCGGCGAAGCTGCGCAATACGTAGTCGGGACGCTGCGGCGCCGGCGGCCGGTCGGCACAGTCGAGCACGAATTCCTCGTGGTTGCCACGCAATGGCCGGTGATGGGGGGTTTGGCTTTGCAGGAGTTTCATGCAGGCCAGACTGCAGGGACCGCGGCTGACCAGATCGCCGTTGACGATTACCTCATCCGGGCGCCAACGGTCGATATCCGCGAGCACCGCTTCGAGCGCCGGCACGTTGCCGTGGACATCAGACAGGATCGCGAGCTTCATCTCGCCAGTACCTCGTTGCTAGATCCGCTTATTTCGGACTTTGGCCGCGCCATGGCACGGCATCCGCGACCGACTCCAGGGTACCTTTTTCGGGGCCGGACAATGTGAATCCGGCCAAGCGGCAAATTTCACTAGCATCGCGCTTGGCAATGGCGTATGCTCGTTTCGGACTGCAGATTGTGGCAGTGAGAGTTTTGGTCGTTCCTATCCGGTTTACCTCCCGAACACACCGTTTCACAGCCTGCATGAAAACCATTGTTTATTAAGTTTATTGAGGAAGGTATATCGAATGGCTACCGGTACTGTGAAATGGTTTAACGAATCCAAGGGCTTCGGCTTCATCGCCCCTGACAGCGGCGGGGACGACGTATTCGTCCACTTCAGCGCGATCCAGGGCAGCGGTTTCAAGACTCTTGCAGAGGGCCAGAAAGTGAGCTTCGACGTACAGCAGGGTCCGAAAGGCCCCCAGGCTGCCAACGTCGTGGCCGCCTGAATCGGCTCTCAAACGGAAGAAATTCCAGACCCCGCCCCCTGGCGGGGTTTTTTTTGTCCGCATTTTTGGGCATTTGACCCGCCAGAGTGCCTATTTGCCCCTTCACGCATCGGCTCCAGTAAAAATAACGCTTAGATTACCTGAAGTTATGAATTGGCACGCGGCATGCTTACGCTCTACGCGTAAACCGACCAGGACGCATCCGCGACAAGGAGATATGCCATGTACAAACCTATCGGAGCTTTACTCGCGGCGGCGGCGCTCGCATCTGGCTGCGCCTCGACCACGCCACGGGAAGACCATCTCGCCGACAGCATTGAGCATCAGATCGGCGCCAATCTGCCAGGTTTCAATGAATTGGACGCTGATCACAGCGGCTACCTCAACAAGGACGAAGCTCGTGGCCGGGAAGGTTTGGCGGAAAACTGGCATCACTGGGACGAGAACGAGGACGGCCAACTGAACCGGGCTGAATTTTCCGCGTTCGAGCACGAAGATCTGGAGACACGCGCCAAGGCCGTCGAGAGGGCTGCTGACCGCGCGGAAGATCGGATCGATCGCGCCAACTGAATCGCGGGCCCCGTGCAGTTGCCGGAACGGAAGCGTCGGCCCCATTGGCCGGCGCTTTTTTTATGACTATGCCTGTAGCCAGGGATAGCTGACCAAGGACCAGACGAGGACTCGGCATGGCAAACGGACTGCGCCTTACGCTGCGGTGGGCCGCCTACCTGGTGGCAGGACTGGCGCTGTTGCTGGTCGTGGCGGCGTTTACCGCGCAGTTCTGGCTCAAAGGCTTCATAGAATCCACCGTCAGCAGCCGCACCGGGCGGGAGCTGAAGATCGGTAGTCTGGACCTGAAATGGGCGTGGCCACCTTCCCTGGTTGCCAAGGACGTGCAATTCGCCAATGCGGACTGGTCTCAGCAGCACAAGATGCTGACGGCCGGAGAAGTAGGGGTGAGTATACGCCTGCTGCCATTGTTGCACGGCCGTGTGTCGCTACCGGAAGTGCGGTTGAGCCATGCCGAGTTGTTGTTGCAGCGCGGACCGGAACAAAAGGCGAACTGGGATTTCGGTCGCAAGCAATCGAGCAACACTAAGTCGAACCCACTGCCACAGATTCAACGCTTGACGATTCAGGACACGACGGTCCGGTATACCGAAGCCGACCAGAAAACGGATGTCAAAGTAGCAGTGCAATCCGATCCAAGCGCCGCCGACGGCAAAATCATTACCGCGGACGGCAAAGGTACCTATCGCGACCAGTCGTTGACGTTGCAGTTTGCCGGAGGCTCCATCCAACAACTGCTGGCCACCGACCAAGCCTATGGTATGCACTTGCTTGTCGCTGCCGGCGATACCGAAGCCATCCTCGACGGCCAGGTGCGCGACCCTAGAGCGCTAAAGGCCTCGGACCTCGACTTGCGACTGAAACTCAGCGGCCCGGATCCGGCGCGCCTGTACAAATTGGTGAGTTTGCCGCTGCCGTCACTGCCGCCGTACAGCATCGACGGCAAGCTGGTGCGCAACGGCAAGCGCTGGGAGTTGTCGCAGTTCGACGGCAAGGTGGGTGACAGTGATCTGCACGGCAACCTGGCCTTGGAGTTCTCCGGCGATCGTCCGCTGCTGACTGCCGATTTACGTTCCAAGAGTCTCGATTTCGACGACCTCGGCAGTCTGGTCGGCGCGCCGCCCGGCACCGGCCCCGGTGAAACCGCCTCCAAACAACAGCGCAGCGAAAAGCAACGCAAAGCGGGAAGCGGCGTGTTGCCGGATAAACAAATCGACCTGCACCAGGTGCAGTCGATCGATGCCAAAGTCAAATTCAAGGGCGAGCATGTCCGTGCCGGCAAACTGCCGATCGATGAAGTACGGATCGATTTCGACCTCGATCACGGCAAAATGCAATTCAAGCCCCTTACGTTTCGCGCCGGCGGCGGCAAAGTGAATACCCAGATCGCCATCGACGCCACCGGCAAGTCGCTTCAAGCCAAGCTCAATGGCGAATTCGAGCGCCTCGATCTGCAACGGCTGCTTGCGGGAGTCGCCAGCGCCAAAGACAGCGTCGGAAAAGTAGGCGGCCGCGTAAAACTTTGGATGCACGGCAACTCGGTTGCGGCCCTGCTCGGTAGCGCTGACGGCGGCCTTTATCTGATCATGACCGGTGGCCGCCTGGATCGAATGCTGGTGGAACTGGCCGGATTGGATATCGGCGAAGCCATTATGGCGAAGCTGGGCGAAGGCCGGCAATCGATCCCGATTGATTGCGGCTACGCCGACATGGAGGCCAAGGACGGCTTGTTGAATCTGAGCAAAGTGGTGATCGACAGCAGTGATACCCTGTTCGCCGCCAGCGGCACGGTGAATCTTTCCACGGAGAAGCTGGACGTACACCTCGATCCCCATCCCAAGGACGTCAGCCTGTTCGCAGCTCGCTCGAAATTGCATATCACCGGCACCCTCGGCAATCCCCAGGTTCGTCCCGGTGCGGCGACCCTGGCCAAAGGCGCTGCCGCGGCCGCCCTGGCGGCCGTCGCCGGACCCGCCGCCGCGCTCGTGCCGTTGGTCGAAACCGGGAGCGGCAAGGACAGCGCCGCCTGCGCCAGTTTCACGCGCACGGTCGATGCCGGCGAACTGGGCCTTTCACAGAAAAACCCCAAAGGCAAAAACACACAATGAGACTGCTACCGCTTGCGCTGCTGCTACTGGGACTGGCTGGATGCGGCATGCTCGACAAGCCCGACGCCACGCCCACGTCCCTCGATACCGTGGCGACGCGCATCAAGACCCAGCTCATCAACCAATTGCCCCTGGCCGCGGCGGCAGTCAACGTCGACCAGGAGTCCGGGGTCATTTATTTGCGCGGCTTCGCCGATGATGCCGCGACCAAAAAGCGCATCGAAACGATTGCCAGAAAAACCGCTGGCGGGCAAAAGATCGTCAATCAGATCAATATCAAATAGCGTCAATTTCAGGTACGGTCGACGCTGCCGGGGACTACACTACCCTTAACAAAAGACCGGATGTCGGCGGACCGCCTTTTTGCCCGCCGCTTGCCGAAGTCGGCGCAACTATGTATCAGACTTTCTATCAATTGCAGAGCGACCCGTTCCGGCTGGCCCCCGATCCGCGCTTTCGTTACAGCCACCGCAGCTATGCCGCCGCCTATCGGCATTTGCGTGACGCCTACGAGCAAGGAGACGGATTCGGCGTCGTAACGGCTCGCCCGGGCACCGGCAAAACGACCCTTACGGAGGAGTTCATCGCTTCTCTGGATCCCGCACGGGTCTTGGTAGCCAAGTTGGTCACGACCCAAGTGGATGCCACGGAATTGCTGCGCTTGATCGGCTACGGCTTCGGCGCCGACATAGAAGGCGCAGATCGGGCGACGACCTGGCACCGCCTCGAGCAACGGCTGGCAAGCGAACGGGATCGGGGGCGACGCGCACTCTTGGTGGTGGACGAAGCCCAGGGATTGAGCACCGAATCCCTCGAACAATTGCGGCTGCTGAGCAATCTCGAGCATCGTGACCAGGCGCTGCTGCAGATTTTCCTGGTGGGGCAGGAGCAACTGCAGGCGCGACTGGCTGCGCCGGAATTGGAACAACTACAACAACGGGTATCGGTCGTTTGCCGCCTGGCGCCCCTCAGTCTGTCCGAAACCCGCGCCTATGCCCACCATCGGCTTTGCGTCGCCGGCTGGCGGGGCGACCCCGCGATCGATCCCGCGGTGTTCATTCTTGTTCATCGCTTCGGCCAGGGGCTGCCGCGCTACATCAACCGGCTATGCAATCGACTGCTGCTGCACGGCGCTGTGGCTGAGAAACACGAGTTGAGCACCGAGGACGCGGGCACCATTCTTCTGGACCTCAGTGAAGAACTACTGACTCCGGTGCATGATCAGCCGGGGCCGACCGGCGCCAGCAATCGCGAATTGCTGGCGGCGGTCGTCAACGGCGAATACTGGCGCGCGATGCTGTCGGCCCAGGAACTGAGTTTCCTGCAACAGGCGGAATTCGAGCCGCCGCCGATACTGCTATCGTCTGTGGCCGCAAGCGAAGCGGTCCGTCCCGCGCCGCAAGCCCCGCAGCCGCCCGCGCACAGCAACTGGTGGCGCTGGACTGCGAGCGCCGCGGCACTGTTGTTGGTGGTACTGTATCTCGCAGGGCGTTTCGGACCACCCGACGCGGTCGCCGAATTCCGATCCGCGTTCGTGCGCCAACCTGCCGCCACGGCACAAACACCTGCTGCGGCAACATCGCAGCAGGTGCCGCTTAATTCACCCAGCGCGGCCGAGGGCACCATCCGGAAACCGCCCGAGAGCGGGGCCGAAGTCACCCCCAAACCGGCCGCTGCGAGCGCCGACTCCGCGTCGCGCGAGGCGCCGATCGCCACGGACGACTTCCCCGCACTGCGCGACACCGCCGCTGCTGCGAATGAACAGCCCGCGTTCCGCAACAGTCCAGTCACCACTGCCAACCTGTCCTTCATGCCGACGGACCTGCTGCAACGCCAGCTCGAATCCACCCCGGCCGACGCTCCAGAATCCGTCACCGGTGCACCTCCGCCGTCGACGCCCACGGACACGGCTGGCACGAAGCCGGCCGACGCGGCTGCTCCGAGCGCGGTGGACATCCTGCTCGACCGTGCCGAGCGCGCGTTGGCCGACGATCGCCTGACCATGCCGGCCGACGATAGCGCTTATGGATATCTGAAAGCGGCGCAACGCCTCGATCCCGATGAACCGGCCGTGGCTCGCGGTTTCGACCGCATCGCCGAGCGTTACGGCGTATTGGCCAAGTGGTGGATGAACCAAGGTGAATACGGCAAGGCGACCCAATTGATCGAACGGGGTCTGCAAGTGCGCCCGCATTACGCGGCGCTGCATGCCCTACGAACCGAGATGCATGCGATGACGCTGAAGGGAAAGCAGCCCTCACCGTTCCCGTCCGCATTCGACGATGCGAACACCAACGCTCGCAGCCCCGCGCCGGAGAAACAAGAACAGCATGCGCCTGCCAATCTGTTCGAGCGCTTCAAAACATTCTTGCGCGGTGGCGCCCGTGACGGCCTGTAACCGCCACCTCCGCTGCTGACAACCATGATACCCCTTCAATGCTCTCGGTCTCGCACGGGTGCCCGGTCCTGGATCGCTGCTCTATCGATCGTCTTGGCATTGAGCGCCTGCAGCCGCGTGTATTACGGCGCAATGGAAAAGTTCGGGGTCGAGAAGCGCGACATTTTCGTCGAGCGCGTCGCGGACGCGCGCGAATCCCAGGCCGAAGCAAAACAACAATTCGCATCGGCGTTGGCGCAGTTCCAAGCGGTTACCGGTTATGACGGCGGCAAACTAGAGCAACAGTACCGCGCCCTTAAGGATGAATATGAAACCAGCGAGGGAAAAGCTCAACGGGTAAGCGCCCGCATCAACGATGTCCGGCGCGTTGCCGGTGACCTGTTCGCCGAATGGGAAAACGAATTGCAGCGCTACGACGATTCGCGGTTGCGCGACGCCAGCCGGCGCCAACTGCAACAGACACGCGTGCGCTACAAACGCCTCATCGCGGCCATGGAACGGGCGGAAAAACGGATGCAGCCGGTGTTGGCGGCATTTCAGGACCGGGTGTTATTTTTGAAGCACAACCTCAACGCCCAGGCGGTTGCTTCATTGCGCGGTCGGCGCGCCGAGATTGAAACCGACGTTGCCGCGCTGATTCGGGAGATGAACCGCTCCATCGCTGAAGCGGATCGATTCCTGGAGGCCATGAAACCGGAATGAGGCGTCGCGCCGGGTAGTCGTTTTGCCACCCTTGGCGCGACGCAGTTCAAAATTCGCCGTTCATCCGCGTCCGGCAGGTGCACGACCGCGCGCCGGACGGGCGCTGCGACCTCGTCCGGGAGGCGGTCCTTTGCGGAATTTGCGGGTCGGCGCGGCGCGGCGGCGCGGGGCCGGTTCCCTGGCCTGCGGCTCCAACCCCGGTATTACCTCGCGCTCCAGTTTGCGCCCCAATAGCCGTTCGATGCCCGCCAGCTTGCCCCAGTCGTCTGGTCCGATCAGCGATACCGCTTTACCGGTCGCCCCGCCTCGTCCGGTACGGCCGATGCGGTGAATGTAATCCTCGGCAACCATCGGCAAATCGAAATTGATGACATGGCTGATGCCGCGGATGTCCAGACCGCGGGCGGCGACATCAGTTGCTACCAGTAGGCGCAAATTGCCGCGCCGCATCCGATCCACGGTCCGCTTGCGTTGCCCCTGCCCCATATCACCGTGCAACGCAGCGCAAGTATGACCCTTCTGCGCCAGCGTTTCCGCCAGCCGGTCGGCGCCGCGTTTGGTGGCGGTGAAAATCACGGCCTGTGACAAATCGGTCTGTTCGATGACGTGGCCCAACAGACGCTGTTTGTGGCGCACGTCGTCGGCCTGATGTGCCTGCTGGGTGATGGAGGCATGCTGATCGCGATTGGCCGACAGTTGAATGCGCACCGGGTCGCGCAACAGACGGCGCGCTACATCCAGCACACGACCTTCCAAGGTCGCGGAAAACAACAACGTCTGGCGCTGGGCCGGGGTGGCGGCCGCGATCGCGGTGACCGCGTCGACGAAGCCCATGTCCAGCATGCGGTCGGCCTCGTCCAGCACCAGCATTTCCAGGCGGCTGAAATCGACCCGGTTGCGCTCCATGTGATCCATCAAGCGCCCGGGTGTCGCCACCAGCAGATCCAACGGCTTGGCCAGCATGCGCATCTGCGGCGGATAGGGCATACCGCCGACCACGCTGCCCGATTGCACTCGGCTGAAGCGTCCGTATTGTTCGATATTCGCCGCCACCTGCTGCGCCAGCTCTCGCGTCGGCGTCAGCACCAGCACCCGCGGCCCGTGGCCGCGCTTGGCGGAATGCTCCGCCAGGCGATGCAATGCCGGCAATACGAATGCCGCTGTTTTGCCCGTGCCGGTCTGCGCGGAAGCCATGAGGTCCGCGCCGGACAACGCCACCGGGATTGCCTGGCGCTGGATATCGGTCGGTGTGTCGAAACCGCATGCCTGGATGGCACGCAGAAGATTGGAATTCAGGTTCAGTTGCGTCAAATGACACCAATAGCACTCCATCCGCTACCACGGGCGGAATTCAAAGATCGATTCAAGAACCGCACTTTCAGGATCCGTCGACAGATCCCGATGCAGGATTACGTGGTGGGTAATCGTCAGGTCCAGTGGACGCGGCCGCTCAAAACAAAGCCGCGCATGCTCGTTGCTAACCAAGTAGCCGCTGACGATTGGACAGGGAGGAAGGTCAGGAACGAATCGGCATTTCGCCGGGATTTGGACTATACACGCATTCGCCGCATCCGCCGTCGAGTCCAATCGGCATAGTGCGCCGCTCCGGGCGCCGCGGGCATTCAAGGAATGCCGGCAGCTTGTCGATAACAAGGCGAGTAAGCCCGCCCACGGGGCTGACCCTAGACCGCGATGAAGATCATTCCCGAGCCCCGCGCTGAATCACTCGAAACCGGAATTTTACCAGGCCCTGGTGCGGCTCGGCCTGGTCACGTTCGTATTGGTGCTGCTCGCTGTGCTGCTGATTGTTGAAGGCGACGCGCGCCACCGAGGCTATTTCCGCGTCGACACGCATCGCCGGCACCTATTGGCTGTTTTCCTGCGTCCTGGGTGGTGTTGATCTGGCGCAGCCGCGGAACCAGCCAACGTGCGCCGTTGGCTCGCGCTTTTGGCCGATTCGGCCGCCACCTCGTACACCATGTACGCGGCCGGGCATCTGGGGGCGTTCTTCTATCCGGTCTACCTTTGGGTCATCGCCGGCCATGGCATTCGCTATGGCGCCCGCTTCCTGCTGGTCGGAATGGTCATTTCCGCGATCGGCTTCGCGTTGGTCGTGAGGCTCACCCCCTATTGGCAGCAGACCCGCCTCACCGGCGCCGGCCTGCTGTCTGGGCCTGGTGGTGCTGCCCCTGTACCAACTGGCGCTGCTACGCCGGTTACAGCGGGTCAATCAACGCCTCAGCACCGAACTCAACAATTCTATCCATGCCGCCAGCCATGATGCGCTTACCGGACTCGCCAATCGCGGCTTATTTCTTCCAGCGACTGGAAGAGGAAATCGCCCGCAGCGAAACGTGCCCATGAGCGGCTTTGCGGTACTGTTCATCGATCTCGACGGCTTCAAGACCATCAATGACCAACTTGGTCACCGGGCCGGCGACGAAATTCTGCAGCAGACCGCGCGCGCCTGCGCGGTGTCTGCCGGGAAATCGGATCTGGCGGCACGCTTTGGTGGCGACGAATTCGCCTTGATTGTCACCGGCGCCGAGAACTGCGATGCCGTTGCCGACCGGCCCGGCGCATTGCCGAGGCTATGGCCAACCGGTGCACTGGCAAGGCCGCACCCTGCGCCTGACGCGCCAGCGTCGGCGTGAGCCTATTTCCGGATCATGGCGCGACGCCCGACGAGCTTACCCATAACGCCGATCTCGCCATGTACCAGGTCAAACGGCAGGGCAAGCGCGGCCACGTTTGTTTCGCCTGAATATCCGGATACCAGCGTTGTGCTGACACGCCGTCGTCGGGCCATCACGTTCCCATTTAAAATGCAATTCAGTCAGTCAGTATAAGTCGAATCAGCTTGATAGCTATTTGCTATCATAATATCAATTCAATTCATTTTAAACATTTCTCCGACCGTCCTACTCTTGTGTGCCAAGCGGGCACCTGCCCGTCCACCATTTACACATGACCAGCAGGAGATAACACGATGTTACCCAATCGAGAAGGCCAGACGGTTCCCGCTGTAACGTTCCGCACCCGGACAACGGCGACTGGGTCGATGTCACCACCGATGACGCTGTTCAAAGGCAAAACCGTGGTGGTGTTCGCACTGCCCGGGGCGTTCACGCCGACCTGCTCGTCGGCCCATGTGCCGCGCTACAACGAACTTGCCCGAGCCTGAAACACAACGGCGTTGACGACATGGTGTGCATTTCGGTCAATGACGCGTTCGTGATGGACGCCTGGCAGCAGGATGAGCACGCCGAACGGATTCACTTCATTCCCGACGGCAACGGCGAATTTACCGCCGGGATGGGCATGCTGGTGGACAAAGCCGATTTGGGTTTCGGCAAGCGTTCCTGGCGCTATTCCATGCTGGTGCGCGACGGCGTTATCGAAAAAATGTTTATCGAGCCCGAGGTCGAGGGCGACCCCTACGAGGTCTCCGACGCCGACACCATGCTCGAGTACCTCAACCCGCAGGCGGAGAAGCCGCTGGATGTGACTTTGTTCGCGAAGCCGGGCTGCCCGTACTGCGCCAACGCCAAGCGCATGCTGCGCGAAGCCGGAATCGACTATGAAGAGGTCACCGTCGGGTGACCAGGTTTCGATTCGCTCGGTGCGGGCTGCCAGCGGCTCGGAAACCGTGCCCCAGGTGTTCGTCAACGGCGAGCGCATCGGCGACTCGGAAGCGCTGCAACAGTGGCTCGCCAGCCGTAAACGCGAAGCGGCTTGAAGAAATCGGTACGTCGGCCGTGCATAAACGCATCTGGCCCTACGTTGATTGCGAGGCATATGGAAATGAGTAAGCACTACGATTTGATTGCCATCGGTGGCGGCAGCGGCGGTCTGGCGGTCGCCGAACGCGCGGCACAATTGGGCAAGACGGGTCGGCGTCGCCGACGCCGCACCGCTTGGTGGCACCTGCGTCAATGCCGGCTGTGTACCAAAGAAAATCATGTGGTACGCAGCCCACGCTGCAGCCGCGGTCCAAGAAGCGCCGAACTTCGGCTTGCAGGCGCAATTGCGCGGCGATCGACTGGCGGCAACTCGTGCGCCGCCGCGACGAATACACCGCCGGCATCAACGCCTATTGGGAGCGTCACGCTGCAGATCTGGCCATCGAACGCCTGCACGGCAGCGCGCAGTTTCGAAACCCAGACGAAATTGAAGTCGGGGGCGAACGCTACACCGCCGAGCACCTGGTCGTTGCGACCGGCAGCCGACCTCGGGTGCCGCCGGTTCCCGGTGCCGAACTGGCCATCACGTCGGATGAGTTCTTTGCGTTAAAACAGCGACCCGAGCGTGTCGCGGTCATTGGCGGCGGTTATATCGGTGTCGAATTTGCCGGGGTTTTGCGGGCCCTGGGATCGGACGTCACGGTCGTGGCGCTGGAGGAGCGTTTGCTGGCGACGTTCGACCCCATGCTGTCGCACGAACTGCGCGAACAGATGGCCGCCAGCGGCATCCAATTTCACCTGCCTTGGCGAGTAGCGCGCCTGGAGCGCGATGGCCGCAGCATCGATGTATTGAGCATCGAAGGCGCGCGGTTACGGGGATTCGACGCCGTCATCTGGGCGGTGGGTCGCACCGCGAATCGTCGAAAGTCTCAATCTCGGCGCGGCGGGACTGAGCGCGGGGCCGAGCGGCCATTTGGAGGTCGACGAATGGCAGCGCACCGCAGTGTCCGGGCATCTACGCGGTGGGCGATGTCACCGGTCGCAAACCGCTGACGCCGGTAGCCATCGCCGCCGGCCGTCGTTTGGCAGAGCGGTTGTTCGGCAACGATACCAACGCCCGCGTCGATTACGACAATGTCGCCAGTGTCGTATTCGCTCACCCGCCCGTGGGCACGATCGGCCTGAGCGAGCCGCAGGCCGCGGCGCGCTACGGCGACGAGGTTACCGTATACGAAACGCGGTTCACGCCCATGAGCCGCGCGTTTGCGGACCACGCGTCGCGGCACACGGCAATGAAGCTGGTGTGCGCCGGCGCGCGACAGCAAGTGGTAGGTCTGCACGTCATCGGTGAAAGTGCCGACGAACTGCTGCAGGGATTCGCAGTCGCGGTGACCATGGGCGCGACCAAAGCGGATTTCGACCGCACGATCGCCGTGCATCCCACCAGCGCGGAAGAGTTGGTGACACTCAAACAGGGGCGACCGGCGCGAGCGGAGGCTGCGCGACAAGCGGCGTAAAGCACCGACTGCGGCATCGCTCCAGGCGCGGCGCCGGTTCATGTGGCGTGCAGCGCTGATCGGCCAGTCGCGCTCGGGCATATGCGCATACTACTTTTGGAGCAGTAGCCATTGTGTACCCTGTGGGGCATCATGGGTTCCACGCACGCGACGGCCACCCCTGCCAGTCGCGGCGTATCCGCCAGGGGGTGGCGGCATGTAATCCATAGTGCGGGGGATTTACCGGGAGGGAGTATGTGGTTACCGACACCGTTGTATGAGGCACTGCCGTTTTTGTACGGAATACTGGCGATCGTCACGCTGAGTGTGTTCGGTATTTCGATCGCTTCACTGTCCGCCGCGTTGTTCGCGACTGCGGGCGTGCTGGTTTGGCGCGTACGGAAACTCCATCGGCGCGAAGAAGACGACGTTCTGCATGTAGTGTAACAGCGCAGCGGCGCACCCGGCTTGCACGTACTCGGGTGCGCCGATTGCCATCGCACTGGTAAAGCCGAACTTCTGCCTGCCCCCGGCTTGCCTTAAACTACCCGGCCCAAACCTGCCCGGGAGTCCAATGAAACGATTCGTCACCATCCTCCTGCTGATCAGCGTCGCGGTGATCGCTGCACCGTTCCTGTTTAAGTCCGACCGGCCGATGCCTTCGATAAAGGGCCTGCCTTGGCAGATTGCCATCCACGACGACGGTACCAGCAGCGTGTTCGGGCTGACCCTCGAGCGCACCAGCCTGAGAGAAGCGCAAACCCGGTTCGGTGAGGAGTTGGAAATCGCCGTCATCGCCCGCGCCGGGGAACCGGGCGCGTTAGAAGCGTATGTCTCTCATTTCACTGCCGGGGTCCTGACCGGCAAGCTGGTATTGAGCACACATTTGACTGACGACGAGG
This sequence comes from uncultured Gammaproteobacteria bacterium, assembly GCA_963762165.1. Lineage (GTDB taxonomy): Bacteria > Pseudomonadota > Gammaproteobacteria > JASBUN01 > JASBUN01 > CAVXJN01. The sequence goes on along the minus strand of CAVXJN010000003.1, from coordinate 1,083,701 downwards.
TACAGCGGCTGCGCGAACGCGCGACTCGGGCCAAGCCCACCGCCACCGGCGCCTTGAAATTTTCCATCGCGCCGGCGGACGCCGAGCGCGCGCTGGAGGCGAAAATCTCAGCGATCACCTTCATACCCGCGGTGGACATCAACCAGGACACCGCGATCAAACGTTTCGGCGAACCGCGCCGGCGACTGACTGACCGTAACGGCACGCTTCACTACCTGTATCCCGACAAGGGTCTCGATCTGATGCTGAACAGCGACCAAAAAGACGTTCTGCAATATGTCGCGCCCCAGCACTTCGAACGGCTGTTGCATCCCCTCGTGCCAGCACAGTAGCGGCGCTGCCATTACCTGGCGCATCGCCGCTTGCGCGCGTCTGCAGGTCCCACTCGCAGGTCCTATGCTTTGGGCAGGGTTGGCAATCGCGTCGGAACCGAAGATGCGTGCCTGCCCAAACCAATCCGCAGAGTATGTATCGGAGTCGGGAATGATTCGCGACGAACGCCAAGTGGCATTGGATGAGGCGATTGTCTCACTTCAGGATGAGGCCGCACACACCCGCGACGCCGCGGAAAGGCTCGCCAACGATGATGAACGCCTGGCGCAGGTGCTGCGCGCCAACGCTACGCAGTTCGAGTATTACGCGAATCGACTGAAACCGGACATGCGCATCCTCAACGATCTGCCCAGAGAGCCGGTCCAGGAAATCGAAATCCTGGAAGGGCTGTTCAGCCGTATCCAAGCCGCGTTTTCCGATGACCCGCGTCGCAGCGCGGTGGACGAACGCCTGCAAGGTATTCGTCGTCTGGCGACCTGCGTCGATGCGGCTTTGCAGACCCAGCCCCCGCAACCGATCATCGATCATTTGCAGGCCGTTCGGCGATATCTGCAAACCGCCGGCGAGCGCCTCCAGTCCCTGGCGCCGTGACCCTGCCTCCGGCCGGCGCTATTTCTTGACCCAGCGATCCCCACTTTTTTCGTAGTCCTGCTTCACTGCGGACCAGGCTACTTTGTGAGCCGTCGCTTCGCGATCGTCCCGCGAAGCATATTCGTGCCAGGCATTGTTGAACGCTTCCTTGTAAATCTTCTGGGCATTTTCCGGCAGGTGCTCGCGCACCGAATCGGGAAGATCGGCGATCGTTTCATAGGGCATGGCGAGCATCCTCCATAACGAAAGTTTTGACCGTCCGCATCAAGCGTAGGCCATCGCCGCCGAATCAGTATCGTCTGCTCTGCCGCTGCAATCCCCGTCCGATCCTGCCTGGGCGTAGCTGAGCCTGAGCGCCGGCAATCCGTTGTTCGACCCGGCACCGTCCCGTCAGCATGCGGCCTGCAGCGCGTTCCACAAGGTATCCGCGGCGCTGGCCGTATTTGGTGGGCGGCGCGCATACTCGGTGCCCGACGAGTGCTCCCTGACGCCCTGGCTGAGCCACGCTGCGGCTGCGTCCAGCCTATATCGAGCATGTTCGTGGTTTGCGCGGCGGCACGCGCCCTGGCCGGTATTGCTGTTGCGCCGGGTGCGCGAACTGCGCCGGCCCCGGAAAACCATGTCCGCGCGCCCGTCCATTTTCCGCGCCACCTGTTCCAACGCGTTCGTCGGCATGCTGCCTGAACCGGTGGCGCGGTTCAGGCCCCTCTGCAATCCGGCGCCGAAGCCGATGCGCCGGCAGCAGATAACCAACTCCGCACGCGCCGACATTCAGGTAGAATGTAGCCTTCCGGATCGAAGCCCCTTATGCCAATTCTCACTTTCCGCAATGTCGTCCTCAGTCTCGGCGAAGCCCCCCTGCTCGACGGCGTCAGCTTCCAGATCGAACGCGGCGAACGCCTTTGTCTGGTCGGCCGCAACGGCGCCGGCAAGTCTACGCTGCTGCGTCTCATGGCCGGCACTGCGCAGCCCGACGAAGGCGAGATCGTGCGCGCGCAGAGCCTGCGCGTCGCGCAACTGGCCCAGGAGGTTCCGCGCACCAGCAACGGCAGTGTGTTTCATACCGTGGCCGCGGGACTCGGCGAAGTCGGTGCGCTGCTGGAACGTTATCACCAGGTAATCCATACACTCGATCAAACCGGAGATGCCGGTTTGCAGGAACTCGAACGTTGCCAACACGAACTCGAAGCGGCAGGCGGCTGGGAACTGAATCAACGGGTCGAAACCGTGCTCTCACGTTTGGAGCTGGACCCGGAGCGGGACTTGTCGGAGCTGTCAGGCGGTTTGAAGCGGCGCGTATTGCTGGCCCAGGCCCTGGTTCGGGAACCGGATCTGCTACTTCTGGACGAACCCACCAATCACCTCGATATCGACGCCATCAATTGGCTCGAAGAGTTTTTGCTCGGTTGGAACGGCACGCTGCTGTTTATCACCCACGATCGGGCATTCCTGCAGCGCCTTGCGACGCGCATCATCGAACTTGACCGCGGGGGACTGTACGATTTTCCCGGCGATTACGCGACTTATCTTGCCCGCAAGCAGGCCCTCGAAGCGGAAGAAGAAACCCGCAACGCGCTGTTCGACAAAAAGCTTGCGCAGGAGGAAACCTGGATTCGCCAGGGCATCAAGGCACGGCGAACCCGCAACGAAGGCCGGGTTCGGGCTCTGGAACAACTGCGTCGCGAACGGGCCGAACGCAGGGAACGGCTGGGCCAGGCGCGCATCACGGTACAGCGCGCCGAGCGCTCCGGCAAAATCGTGTTCGAAGCCGAGCATGCCAGCTTCGCCTATGACGGCGTCAACGTCATCCGGGATTTCAGCACCACGATTCTGCGCGGAGACAAAATCGGCATCATCGGGCCCAACGGCTCCGGCAAAACCACCTTGCTGAGACTTCTGCTCGGCGACGTCGCGCCGACGGCAGGACGCGTGGACCGTGGCACCAACCTGGAAGTTGCGTACTTCGACCAATACCGCGCCACGCTCGAAGAGGACAAAACAGTGCAGGAGAACATCGCCCAGGGCAGCGACACTTTGTCGATCAACGGTGAACCACGCCATGTGCTGAGTTATCTGCAGGATTTTCTATTCACTCCCGCCCGCGCCCGGCAACCGGTGCGGGCCTTGTCCGGTGGCGAGCGCAACCGCCTGCTGCTGGCACGGCTGTTCACCCGGCCAGCCAATGTGCTGGTTCTCGACGAACCGACCAATGACCTGGACGCCGACACACTGGAACTGCTCGAAGAACTATTGAGCGAATACCGGGGCACGGTTTTGCTGGTGAGCCACGACCGCGCGTTTCTCGACAATGTGGTCACCAGTACGCTGGTGTTCGAAGGCCAGGGCCGGGTCCATGAATACGTGGGCGGCTATCAGGATTGGTTGCGTCAACGCCGCCGCGTTCCGCCACCCGCGGCAGAAACCAAATCCAATTCAGCCGCGAAAAAACCCGCCGCCAAACCGCAGAAACTTTCCTACAAGTTGCAACGTGAGCTGGAGCAACTGCCGCAACAAATCGAGGCCATGGAGCAGGAACGCCAAGCGCTGCACGAAAAAATGGGCGATCCGGAACTGTATCGCCAAGACCCCGACGCGATTGCACGCACGCAGCAAGCGCTGGGTGAAATCGAACAGCAGCTACAAACCGCATACGAGCGCTGGGAGTCCCTGGAGGAACACAGCGGACAATAATTTATCCCGCAGTGCCGCGCGCCATTGGTGAATGCCCCGGATGCCGCTGCACGAATTCCGGATCAGCCGGGTGAATCCCGCGCGCATGCGTCGGAAACATCATTGCAGGCAACCCGCGAACGGCCGGCAGCGGCAGACAAGTCGAAATCCCGGATCGATGCGCCATCGCCGCCGGGTTGGCGATGGCGTCCGATCTCCCCGGGGCGCGCACACGCCCGCCACCTTACTCGCCACGCACAACCGGCAACCGCACTTCGACACACATACCGCCCGCGTCGCGATTGCGGACGCTGATTTCGCCGCCGTGGGCTTGCACTGCTCGCTTGGCGATGGCCAAGCCGAGCCCATACCCCTGACCGTCGCTACCGCGGCTGCGAACGAAAGGTTCGAACACGGATTCGAAATCGGCCTCGGCCAACCCCGGACCGTGGTCGCAAATGCACACCCGGGCGTCGCTTGCGCCCGATCGCGTTACTTCCACTTCCACACTCGTTCCCGGTACGGTATGGCGAATGCCGTTGCGCAGCACATTTTCGAATGCGCGGCGCAGCAACTCCGCATGACCCATCACCATGACTTCCTGATCACCACGCAGGGTAACAGTACGGTTGTCGGGTGCAGCTTCGAAGCGCCCGTCCTCGACCACCGCCTCCAGCAGCGCAACCAGGTCCAGCCACTCTGCCGTACCCGACGCGACCCCGGCCTCCAGCCGCGACAATGTCAGCACTTCGCCCACCAGTTCATCCAGACGTTCGGATTCGCGTTCGATGCGGCTCAGCATGGTCGCGGTCTTTTCCGGCTGTTGCCGCGCCAAACCAACCGCCACCTGCAATCGCGCCAACGGCGAGCGCAACTCGTGGGAAACATCGTGCAGCAGAGTTCGCTGGGCGTTGACCAAGGCTTGTAACCGCGCCGCCATGAAATCGAAGTCCCGGCCCAGGTCGGCGATTTCATCCCGCCGGCGCCCCATTTCGCCCCCCACGCGCACATCGAGATCGCCTGCCGCCAGACGCCGGCTGGCTGCGCGCAAGTGCCGCACCGGCCGGGTCAGATACCAGGCGAGCCCGAGACTGAACAACAGACTCGCCAACAGTGTGCCGGCCAGATTGACGTAGAAACGCTCTTCCCGCGCACCGCGCCGTGGGTGGCGAACGGAGTCCGGGCTCAGGCTGGGAACGAACAACGTGTAGCGACTTCCGTCCGGTGCCTGTACGCGGCGCACGCCGGCGCTGCGGTCGCCCTTGGCAAGGCGCTCGCGGGCCAGCGCCAAGGCTTCCGCCGGCACCGCTCGGCCCATGAGGTCATGGCCTTGGTCGTCTACCGCAAACACCGGGAACGCGCGCCGCCCCGACCATTGACCGATCAACTCACGCACCGCCCTGGGACCGCCATTACCCAGGCTCGAGGCAATGCTGGCGACGGCGAAGTCGGCGCGCGGGCCTGCCGCCAAGGCGTCCAGGTCCGCAATCCGCGCCTGGGCGTGCCAGTGCACCAGCAGGCCAACGGCGAGCACGCTCAACAACAGCGCCGCCCACAACCCCAGCAGTATTTTCCAGAACAAGCGCCCCATGGCTCACCCGGTGATGTATTGATAGCCCGCGCCGCGCACGGTCTGTATGGGCGAACGCCCGTCGGCCAGGTTGCCGAGCTTGTGCCGCAAATTGCTCACGTGCATGTCGATGCTGCGGTCGTAGCGTTCCAGTGGCCGGCCCAAGGCGTGCTCGGACAACTGCGCCTTGGTCACCACCTGGCCGGCGCGCTGCGCCAGCACCTGCAGCACATTGAACTCGGTGCTGGTCAAATCCAAGGCCTGCGCCCCCCAATGGGCGATGCGTTCGGCCGGGCGCAATTCCAGCTCGCCGACCTGCAGCATGCGCCCCGGCACAGCGGCATCCGCGTGCATGGCGGTGCGCCGCAGAATCGCCCGCAAGCGCGCCACCAACTCGCGTGGGTTGCAGGGTTTGGGAAGGTAATCGTCGGCACCCAATTCCAGCCCGACGATACGATCGACATCGTCGCCCTTGGCTGTAAGCATCAACACCGGGGTCTGACGCTCGGCGCGGATGCGGCGCAACGCTTCGAAACCACCGAGCCCGGGCAGCATGACATCGAGCACCACCACGTCGTAAGCCCGCGTCAGCGCCTGCTCGGCACCCTGGGCGCCGTCATGGGCCATGTCCACTTCGAACCCCTCGGGTTCCAGATATTCCTTCAGCATGGCGCACAGTTCGATATCGTCATCGACCAGCAGCACGCGATTCATCTTCAACCTCTCTCTTTTCCTTCGCCACATGGTGCCACAGCCCCGCGCCGTCGACCCGCGCTTTACCCGTCTTTACATATCTTTAAACGCCCTCGACCCAAGTTTGCATGGGCCACGCCCATACTCGCTGCCAAGGTGAGCCACCGGCCACCGCAAGCACGATTCCCATAGCGAGGAGAGACACATGAACAAACGCAAGCAAACCATAGCCGCACTGTTGAGCGCGGGCATTCTGGGACTGGGCACGGCCGGCACCGTTATCGCCAGCCCCTGGGGTGGCGATAACGGTCAGCGGTGTGAGCGCCACGAGGGCAGGCACGGCGGTCACATGCACGGCATTTTCAAGCGCCTCGACCTCACCGAGGCCCAGCAGGATCAGTTGTTCCAGATCCGTTACGAACAGCGTCCCGCGGTGCGCGAAAAAATGAAGGAACTGCGCACCAGCCGTCAGACCCTGCGGGAACTCGCCACTGCCGACGATTACGACGCCGGCAAGGTTCGCGCCGCGGCGGAACAGCAGGCCAAAATCCGAACCGATCTGATCGTCATGCGTACCGAAACCATGCACAAGATGCTGCAAGTGCTGACGCCGGAGCAAAAGCAGAAACTGGCGGAAAAGCGCCAGCGGCATTCCCATTCCATGAACCGCGACTGATACGGTAGCGCGATGGACGGGCTCGCCCGTCCATCGGCGGTTCCGCCAATTACCTATTTGTACTGTGCTTTAGCGGTTTGCCTCTGGCAGCACAACCTCGTTAGGATGGCAGTATCTAATCTCAGCGCGGAGCAATCCCATGTCAGACGGCGGATCGGTTTGGATTTGGACAGCGGCAATACTAGCCGGCTCGGTCGGCTTCGCCGTCGGCTATCTGGTGGCATATCTGGCGGTCCTGCGCGACCAGGATGCCGGCAGCCTGCGCGAACAACTGGCCCGCCAGCAGCAGGAGTTCGACTCCCACCGCAACCGCGTCGACGATCATTTCGTCAGGACCTCGGAGCTGTTTCAGGACATGACCCGCCAATACGGTGCCCTTTATGAGCATCTGGCCAATGGCGCCCAGTCCCTATGCAGCGACCGGCTCGTCACCCATCACCCGCGCGTACCGGAAAACACGCCTATGGTGGAGCACAAACGCGACCCTGCGACCGCGACTACCGCTGCCGCTGGAACCGAGGTCGAGGCTGCGGAAGCAACGACTCCGTCCGACGCAGAGAAATCGCCGGTCACGATGGCAAGCACCGAGAGCAGCGCCGAAGAGGACAAACCCCGGGTCCAGGAAGGACGGCAAGCGGATGCCGATGCGGTGGAGGAATCGGAATTGGAAAGTTTCGCGCCCCGACCGGAAGCCGCGCAACTACGCGACTCGACTTCTGTGCCGGACCCTGCCGTTACTCCAGGCGAAACGGAAGACAAGCCGCGTCTGCATTGACACCAGCGTGCCAACCGGGCCTCAGAACGGTCCGATACGCAGGTTCGCTGTTGCCAAATACACTTCGCGCAGGAAACTGGACAACGCGACGATCAGCGCCAGCATTGCCAGGACGAAAAGCACCGCGATCACGACTGAGACGTTGAACGATGTGAATGTCGCGAGAAACACGGCGGCAATAATGGTGCAGATCAGCAGCGCACACCCCGTTGACAATCCGATGGCACGGTTGATCAGCCGCGCGCGGCGCGACAGGATGCGCAGCTCCTGCTCGATGGTTTCCCGGCGCGCTGCCCCGGGATCCATCTCGATCTCCAAGACCCGGGCGCGATCAATGATGCGGCTGAGACGACTCGACAGTACACCCAGCAAAGCACCGATACCGGTCAGCAAAAATACCGGTGCCACCGCCAACTGAATCGCGTGGGCGATACTGCTAACCGGCGGATCGGGCCACATTCTCCGACAACCTGAGGGTTACGAAGGCAACGGCGCCGCGGTGTGGATGCGCCTTGGCCTACTTTTTCTGCTCGGGACTCTGACCCTGCGATTTACTTTGCTCGGCTTGCGCCTCGTTGCGGATTTGGATCATTTCCTGCTGCTTCTGATGCATCTGTTTCATCAGATCATCGGTACGCGGATTTTCCTTCTTCATCGCCGCGACCATGTCCTGCAACAGCTTGCCCTGTGCTTGCTGCAGTTTCGGATTCTGCAGTGCCTGCCGGCGTGCCTGATCGAATTCCTGGGCCTTGCGCTGCAAACGCATGAGAAGCGCTTGACGATCCGAATCCGGCGTCGTCTGGTCGCGCAGCTTGGCCTGTAATGTCCGCAGCTCCGCCAGATCTTCCTTGGGGGTGGCGCCGTTCTTCTTCATCTCTGCGGCCACCATGTTGCCGAACTTTTCTTCCTGCTGCTTCAGCTCGGGGTGCTTCGTTACCGTCTCCTGGCGGATTTTTTCCAGTTCCTTTCCCAATTGCATGAGCTCGGTCCGCTTCTCGCGGAAGGCTTCCACCTTCGCCTGCAGTTCAGGCGTCAATTGCGGGGCCGCGCGGCGCTTGCGGCGCATTGCCGGCGGTTTCGGCTTGCGCGGCACCGACGATGCCCAGCGTAATCACCGCTGCGACCGCGAAACCTTTGGATAGATTGTAAATACGCTGCTTCATGACAAAATCCTTTATTCCAGATGTTGCGCCGTCGTCTCCGGGCGCGAAAATTTCACCAAGCATACACGCGTATGCAAGGATAACAATGGCTTGCTTCGCCGCGTCAACGGAAAAGCGCCGCTCCGAGCTCGACCTCCATCTGCGCTGCCGTCACGGGCAGGACCAGAACGGCGTGCAGCGGGACGATCTCGTTGAGCTTGTCGACGTAGCGCCGCTCGCTCTTGTCCACCAACACCAGCACCCGGGCCTGGGGAGCATATTTTTGCAGACTGTAGAGAAACACATCCAAGTTGCTGATATTTACGCCTGCATAGTTGTTGCCGTAGCCATACATGAACTCGGCGACGACGGCCGCGGGGACGTCCTGGTGCAGGGCCGAGATCGCCTTGCGCATGGACGTGAACCGCGACTCGGCCCAGCCTAGACGCTGATAGAGCTCGGAAAAGTCCGGATGCAGAGGCGATTCGACGATGGAAAATAGGGTTGTTTCAGACATACGCGGAAACGCGCCGGACGTCGTTCAGTCGTCCGTGAGCGCATCGTTTCAGGCGTTCGTTCATAGCTTTGGCAGGCGCCGCGCGCCTGCCAAAGCTACTCAGCGCGGGCGCTGGGGCGCGCCGGCACTTTTGCGTGGTGTCCAACCAAAGGGCTTCACACCGCCCATGCGGCTATTAAGGTCTTCAGCGAAATCCTGGGCGCGGCAGGTCGCGTCCTGGCGCGAACCCCGACAATATCCGGTAATCGTCGAACGACCGCTGACAACCACGTAGCAGTACCAGTCCCGTCCTTCAATGTCGCCGCCGGGTGGCTCGCTCTTCTCCACCGAGGCAACAGTGTAGGGCGCTCTGGTAACAGCTTTCGTTTGCGACATCGATTTTCTCCTACTAGCGTCCGTGAAACGGACCGATAAACACGGGGGGTGGACCGGAAAAGTCTTGGGGCGCGACGCTTGCGCGCCTCCGGTTTCGTGTTCGAATCATCGTCTTCGTGGGCCGGCGCTGGGGAAAACAGAGCAGCGCCGACGTGGCTTGGAACGCCTCTAGCCGAAATACGGGTGCGCCCTACTGAAATCGGCCTTAGCAAACTGGCCGGCAGATTGACCACAGAATGAACGGTCTCTGGCCACGAAAGCACTGTATCAGCATACCATAAATTGCCGTGCGCTGCCGGTGCGCCCCCGGCCAGCCCCGCGTCTCACTCGTAGCGCAAGGCCTCGATGGGGTCCAGGCGGGCGGCTTTGCGAGCCGGAAAATACCCGAACAACACGCCCACTGCTGCCGAGAACAGAAACGCCATGGTCACCACCCCCCAGTCCAGCACCAGGGGTACGTGCAGCAGGCTTGCAAGTCCGGCGGATGCGGTCAATGCCAGGGCGATACCCAGCAACCCGCCAAAAGACGAGAGCACCACCGCTTCGACCAGGAATTGCAACAATACCTCCCGTTCCAAAGCCCCGATCGCCAGACGGATGCCGATCTCCCGGGTACGCTCGGTCACCGACACCAACATGATGTTCATGATGCCGATGCCGCCCACCAGCAGGCTGACGGCGGCAATAGCGCCCAGCAAAGTCGTCAGCACCTGGGTGGTCCCGGTCAGGGTATTGGCGATTTCCTTCATATCGGTGACCGTGAAATCGTCATCTTCCCGCGCCGAAATGTGCCGCCGTTCCCGCAGCAACAACTCGAGTTCGTGTTGCACTTTGGCGGTCGAGGTACCGTCCCGGGCCGATACCTGCACGAGGGTAACGTCTTGATTGCCGGCGATGCGGCGCCAGAAGGTGCGCAGCGGGATCAATACCAGGTCGTCCTGATTCGCGCCCATGCCCGCCTGGCCTTTGGACTCCAGCACGCCGATCACCTCGCAGGCGACCTTGCCCAGGCGCAGTTTGCTGCCGATCGGATCCTGGGCGCCGAACAATTCCTGACGCACCGTGGCGCCGACCAGGCACACGGCAGCGCCGGCGCGCAATTCGCTGGCAGTGAAGGGCCGGCCGCTCGCCAGATTCCAGTTTTTGACTTCCAGAAAGGCATTGTCGGTACCGGTTACGGCGGTCGACCAGTTTTCGTTGCCGAACACCGCCACTTCGCCCTTCGACGCCGACGGTGCCACTGCCACCAGGCCGGGCACCTCGCGGCGGATGGCCGCCACGTCGCGGCTTTGAAACGGTGCTGCCGCAGATCGCTGACCCGGACCCAGGCGCTGCCCCGGGCGTACGATCAGCAGGTTGCTGCCGAGACTGGCGATCTGCCGGCTCACCTGAACCGTCGCGCCACCGCCGATGGTCACCATGGTAATGACCGCGGCGACGCCGATGACGATACCGAGAATGGTGAGCGCCGAGCGCAGCAGATTGCGTCGGATTTCACGCCACGCCAGCAGCAGGGTATTCCACAACATCAGGTATGCACTCCGTTGGCCTGATCGGATACCACCCGGCCGTCAATGAATTGCACCACCCGGCGCGCGTAAGCCGCCATGTCCGGCTCGTGGGTCACCATGACGATGGTGATGCCGCGTTCGCGATTCAGGTTTGCCAGCAGTTCCATGATTTCCCGGCTGCGCGCGCTGTCCAGGTTGCCAGTGGGTTCATCGGCCAACAACACAGACGGCTGGGTGACCAGGGCGCGGGCGATGGCGACACGCTGTTGTTGACCGCCGGACAGTTCGGATGAAGTGTGGTGTTCCCAACCCTGCAGGCCGACCACTGCCAATGCACTGCGGGCCTGCTGATGGCGCTCGGCAGCGGCGACTCCCCGGTACACCAGCGGTAATTCCACGTTTTCCTGCGCCGTGGTGCGGGCCAGCAGATTGAATCCTTGAAATACGAAACCGAAATAATGGCGCCGCAGCAGCGCCCGTTGATTGCGCGTCAGGTCGTTGACCGTGACGCCTTGAAAGCGGTACGCGCCCGCGGTCGGGACATCCAGGCAGCCGAGAATATTCATGGCCGTGGATTTGCCCGATCCGCTGGGGCCCATCAAGGCGATGAAGTCACCTGCGGGCACCGCCAAATCGATGCCGCGCAGCGCTTGCACCGCCGCCTGACCGCGGCCGTACACTTTGGTCAAGGCTTCGAATTCCACCAGCGGCGAGCGCTGCGCGTCGTGCGTAACACTGTCCGACGCGACCCGGTTCATTTGCTACCCGCAAGCACATCGGTCAAAACCGGCGTGCCTTCGCCTACCTCGCCGGAAAGCACTTCGGTGACGCTACCGTCGCTGGGACCGACGCGGATCGGGATGGCCGTGGGCGTACCGTCGCGCAGCACCCATACCTGTCGCTGGTCGGGCTTGGCAGCAACGCTTTTGCGTTTCGATGTGTTCGAACCCCGCGGCCCGCGGCGGAACAAGCTCTCGAACAGATTTCGCCGGGGTCGCTTGGCGGTCGCACTGGGCGGCGTGAAACGCAGCGCCGCGTTCGGCACCAGCAGCACGTCATTGCGCTGTTGCACGGTAATCTCCGCGGTCGCGGTCATTCCCGGTCGCAATGCCAGATCGCTGTTGTCCACACCCAATACCGTTTCGTAGCTTACGACTCCGTCCGCCGACTGGGGCGCAAACCGCACTTGGGTGATGCTGGCCGGAAAACTGCGATCGGGATAGGCATCGACGGTGAATACCGCCTTTAGGCCTTCGTGGACTTTGCCGACATCGGCTTCGTCGACGCTCACGTGCAATTCCATTTGCGCGAGATTTTCGGCCAACGAAAACAATACCGGCGTCTGCAACGACGCCGCGACGGTCTGTCCGGGTTCGATTTGCCGGCGCAACACAATGCCGTCGATGGGCGATCGGATCAGCGCCTTTTTCAGCTCCGTGTCATGGGCGTCGAGGGTCGCCTGGGCGACTGCCACTTGCGCCTTGGCGCTGGCTTCGGCAGCGACAGCTCTGGCCCGGGCCGCGGTCGCGGTGTCGAGATCTTCCCCGGAACACAGTTGCCGCTGCGCCAGCTTTGCGCAGCGCTGATAGCGCAAGCGCGTTTCCAGCACGGTTGCTTGCGCCTCCTGCACTTTCGCCTGAGCCGATTGCAACGTCGCACGGGCCTCGATGACCTGGGCGTCAAGCCGGTCGGTGTTCAGGCGGGCCAGCACTTGGCCGCGACTGACACGGTCATTGAAATCCACTGCCACGTCTTCGATGGTGCCGGACAACTCGCTGCCCACATCGACCTGGTTGACCGGCTGCAGGGTGCCGGTTGCGGTTACTGTAACCGTCAAATTGCCTTTGCGAAGCGGCGCGCTCTGGTAACGTGGCCCATCGGACCCTGATGGCCACCACCACAGCAAAGCGATCGCGAGCAACGCCAGCAGCGCCGCGCTCACAAACAGGCGGCGGCGCCAGCGCCGCGCCCGGGTGGGCTCCTCGGCGCGCAGCAGCTCGGCTACATCTCGGGGCGGAACGGACCTGTCATCGGGCATGGCCACAATCCTTGCGTCGTACGAAAAGAATGTGCGCTATAGGCGCATCGCGTAGCACGATGTTGCCACATCGGCTCGGCGGGGAAAGTTCCTTTACAGAGTTTTACAGCGCCAGTCAGTGGCCGCCGCGGGATAAGCCCGCGGCGCGTGTACTAGACTCGTGGACAGCCAACTCGTTCCCGAAGGTCCCTGCATGGTAAACCCGGACCCGTCGAATACCGATCACGGCGCATCGCTGCATTTCGCCGGCGTCGCCGACTCCATACGGTCCACGGTGCTCGGGGTCTGGAGTGATTTCATTCACCACGTGCCCTTCCTGGTGGGCGGCGTGGTGGTATTGCTGCTGACCTGGTTGGCGGCCCGTCTGGCGGTACGCATCGGTTACCGTGCCCTCTCCCGCAGCCGCACCCGGGAATCGCTCAAGGACCTGATCATTCGCTTGGCGGTCATCGCCGTTTGGACCGCGGGGCTGCTGCTTACGGCGATGGTGATATTCCCGGGTGTAACGCCTACCAAGGCCCTGGGGGCGTTGGGTCTGGTATCCATCGCCGTGGGTTTTGCCTTCAAGGACATCTTTGAAAACTTTTTCGCCGGTATTCTGCTGCTATGGAACTTTCCGTTCGAAAAAGGTGATTACCTGGAATGCGAAGGCGTAATGGGCGAAGTGATTTCCATCGACATCCGTATGACGCAGATTCGCAAGCCCACCGGTGAATTGGTCGTGCTGCCGAATTCGTTTCTGTTCAAGAATCCAGTCGACATCCTCACCGACCGCAAATACCGCCGGGTATCGATCATGGCCGGCATCGCCTATGGCGAAGACGTGGAGCAAGCGGTAGCGGTCATTACCGAAGCTGTGTCCGGCTGCCACTCGATATTGGACGACCGCCCGATTCAGGTGTTTCCGCAGGGTTTCGGCAGCAGCAGCATCGACATCGAAGTCACTTGGTGGACGGGATCCAAACCGGTCGACCTGCGTCGCTCCCGCGGCGAAGTGGTCACGGCCATCAAGCGGGCGCTGGACAATGCCGGTATCGAGATTCCGTTCCCGTACCGCACCTTGACCTTCAAGGAGCCGTTGCAGACCCGCATGATCGACTCCGCCGACTGAGCGCGCGGTAGTCAGGCGGTCGTTTGGTGCCGGCGAATGAGGTCCAGGAAGGCATCCCCGTACGCGTCGAGTTTGCGCTGACCGACGCCACTGATCGCTGCGATTTCGGGCCGGGTGACCGGTTTACGTTCCACCATTTCTGCGAGCGTGGCGTCGTGAAAAATCATGTAGGCCGGAATGCCCTGGGAACGCGCCAGTTCCTGGCGGCATTGCCGCAGCGCATCCCACAGTGCGCTGTCTTCCTCTCGCTCGAAACGCGCGACTGCACGTTCCTTGCGCGGTGCCTTGGCGGCGACCCGCAACCGGCGCAAGTGCAACTGCTGTTCTCCACGCAACACCGAGCGGCTTTTTTCAGTCAAGTGAAGGCCACCGTGGCCGTCGGCATCCACCACCGCCAGACCTCGCGCAATCAGCTGCCGAAACACGTTGCGCCATTCGTTGGCGTTCAATTCCGTGCCGATGCCAAAGGTGCTGATGCCAGCATGCCCGAACCGGGTAATGCGCTCGTTTGACTTGCCGAGCAGTACGTCGATCAGGTAATTGACACCGAAGCGCTGCCCGGTGCGGTGAACACAGGAAAGCGCCTTTTGCGCCGCCACGGTCGCGTCCCAGGTCTCTGGCGGCTCCAGGCAGACGTCGCAGTTGCCGCAGGGCTGCTCCAGATGATCGCCGAAATACGCCAGCAGCGCCTGACGCCGGCAACTCGCCAACTCGCAAAAACCGAGCATGGCATCGAGCTTCTGGCGCTCGACATGTTTATACGCCGCTGGCGCCTGCGAGGACTCCTGCATCTGGCGCAGCAGGATCACATCCTGCAGGCCATACAGCAGCCAGGCGTCGGCCGGGAGGCCGTCACGGCCGGCGCGGCCGGTCTCCTGGTAATACGCTTCGAGGCTCTTCGGAAGGTTGAGGTGGGCAACGAAGCGAACATCGGGTTTGTCGATACCCATTCCGAAGGCGATGGTGGCGACGATGACAACGCCCTCCTCACGCAGGAAACGCTCCTGGTGGAGGCGCCGCTGCTCTGCGTCCATGCCGGCGTGGTAGGGCAGCGCTACCAACCCCTGCTCGCTCAACCAGTGCGCGATTTCGTCAACCCGTTTGCGCGACAAGCAATAGACGATACCCGCCTCGCCGGGGTGCTCGTCGCGGATGAAATGCAGCAGCCGCTGACGGGCGTTGCCGCTGCTTTCTGCGAGGCGATAACGGATATTGGGACGATCGAAACCGCGTATGAACTGCCGCGCATCCTGCAAGTGCAGTCGTTGTACGATTTCGGCCCGGGTGGCCTGATCCGCGGTCGCCGTCAGCGCAATGCGCGGTACGCCGGCGAAATGCTCCCGCAACGTGCCCAGTTGCAGATATTCCGGGCGGAAATCATGCCCCCACTGGGACACGCAATGGGCTTCGTCAATGGCCAGCAACGACAACGGTATGTTTTGCAGCAGTGCCAGCGTGCGCGCCTGTAGCAAGCGCTCCGGCGCGACGTACAGCAGCTCGAGATTGCCATCGGCCGCCTGGCGTTCGACGGCGCGGGCCTCCTCGGCACTCAGCGACGAATTCAGAAACGCAGATCGGACACCGTTTTGTCGCAACGCCTCGACCTGATCGTGCATCAGGGCGATCAAAGGCGAGATCACCACTCCCAGACCTGCGCGTGCAATCGCCGGGATCTGGTAGCACAAGGACTTGCCGCCGCCGGTCGGCATCAGCACCAGGGCATCGTTTCCCGCCATGACATGGTCGATGATCGCGCCCTGCTGCGGGCGGAATTCCTCATAACCGAAGATTCGGCGCAACAGCTGTCCGGCGGTTTCCTGTGTTGTAGGGCGGTCCTCGTACATTGCTGAAACTGTCGGCCTGGGCGCGCTTGAAGAAATCCACAAGCAACCGGAGATGATACACTGACACTCGGCCATCTGCCCGGCCCGATCGGGGCCTCACGATGTTATGGTGCTAGTCATCCAAGATTCTACAGGTACGCGGGGTCGGATGCGGCCCGCTGCGAAACATTGAGCGAGCCGTCACAGATCCTCTGGCATTGGGATCCGGCGACCGACGCGCTGCGGTTTTCCGCCAACGCGTGCCGGTTATTTCAATGCAGTCAGGCACAGCTTCCGGAAACCTCGCACGGGCTGAGGGAACGGCTCGCGCCGGCCGACCGCGAGCGATTGGCACACGTCTTGGCCACAGCCCGCGAGTCCGGTGACCAGTTCAGCATTTTGCTGGGCTGGGTCCGGGATGATGGCGATACGATCCCGCTGCTCCTAACCGGCGTCGCCGTGACCGTACACAGCGCGACCGTACTACACGGTTCGATTGGCCCGCCGCCAACCCCAAACGACGCGGCCAGCGCCCCCCGCATCCATCTGGGCACGCTTCTGTACGAATACGGGGACGACGGCATCGTAATGGTCGACGCTGACGGCCGCTGCCTACAGGCAAACCCGGCGGCCGAGCGCCTGCTCGCGACGCAGCGCCACGAACTCATCGGTTTAAGGCTACTGGATTTGCTTGGCTGCGGGCCGGCCAGAGCCGAGGCTGAATCGGAAGCGACAACACCGGCGCGCGGACATCGTCGCCTGACAAAGGCCGACGGCACGGAAACGACCTTGGAATATGAGCGCCTCGCGGTATCGGAAAACGGCGCTAGCGTATTCGCGCTGCGAGATGTGAGCGCGCGACTTCATAGCGAAGAACTGCAGGCGCTGCTCGCCGCGATCGTCGAGTCTTCGGAAGACGCCATCATTGGCAAAGACCTCGACGGCGTCATCCGCTCCTGGAATGCCGGCGCGGAGCGTTTGTTCGGCTATACCGCAGACGAAGCGGTCGGCCGTCATATCACACTGCTGATTCCCCGGCTTTTCCGCCGCGAGGAAGACGCCATCATAGCGCAGATCAAGGCCGGCGAACGCGTCCAGCACTATCAAACCGTGCGGGTAGCAAAAGACGGCCGACTGTTGGATATATCCCTGTCGGTTTCCCCCATTATCGACAGCAACGGCGTCGTCGTCGGAGCATCGAAGATCGCACGCGACGTCGGCGCGCAGCACCAAGCCGAGCTGGCGCTGCGTAACAGCCGCGACTTGCTCGACACGGTAATCTCGGCAGCTCCTGTCGCCGTCGCGATCATGGACGCCAACGGCTCGGTCCACTACTGGAACAGCGCCGCGGAACGGATATTCGGCTGGTCCGCCGAAGAGATTATCGCGCCCGCAGCCGCAAAACGGGACGCTGCGCGGGAGCAGTTGCTGCACACCCTGCGCCGCATCACGCCTGGCGACTCTGTGCAAGGGGTGGAAACCGGCATCGTGCGTAAAAACGGTGTCCGGGTGGAAATCGCCGTTTGGTCGACCAGCTTGAAAGCGGCACTGCACGAAACGCCGAGAAAGCTGATTATCGCCGCCGACGTCAGCGAGCAACGGCGGACGCAACGGGCGCTGCGTGATCAGGAACAGCGTATGCGCGCCGCCTTGAATGCGTCTCGCACCGGGACCTTCCGCTGGGAGATGTCCGCCAATCGTTTGCAGTGGGACCAAAACCTGGACCGTTTGTTCGGCCTGGTGCCGGGGGAAACCATCATCAGCGTCGACCAATTCATCGACCTGGTGCATCCGGACGACCAGCGCTCCGTGCGCGACGCCCTCTATCGATGTGCGACCGAAGGTACCGACTTCGAGATGGACATGCGTAGAGTCTGGCCGGACGGCAGCGTGCGCTGGCTATACGCGGTCGGGCAGACCGGACGCGACGAACTCGGCACGCCGCAATTCATAACCGGCGCATGTGTAGACATCACCCACCGCAAAGAATCCGAGCAGGCATTGCGCGAGGGCGAGGAACGCTTCCGTACGCTGGCCGACAACATCGCCCAGTTCGCCTGGATGGCCGATGGCCAGGGCTGGATATTCTGGTACAACCGACGCTGGTTCGATTATACCGGCACCAACCTCGAACAGATGCAAGGCTGGGGATGGCGGGACGTGCATCATCCCGACCACGTCGAGCGGGTGGTAGAGAAGATCAGCCGGTACTTTGCCAGCGGCGAGATCTGGGAAGATACCTTCCCGCTACGCGCCGCCGACGGCAGCTACCGCTGGTTCCTGTCGCGGGCGATCCCCATCCGCAACAATGAAGGCGAGGTGACGCGCTGGTTCGGCACCAACACCGACATCACTGAACTCAGGAGCATGGAGGAAGCGCTCAGGGAAGCGGATCGGCGTAAGGATGCTTTTCTGGCCACGCTCTCCCACGAACTGCGCAATCCCCTCTCCCCGATTCTCAACAGCCTCGAACTGCTGCGTATGGCACCCGGGGACGCCGAAATGGCGTTGCGACTGTATGAAACCATGGATCGGCAGGTGGGCTACCTGGTGCGCTTGGTGGACGACTTGCTCGAGGTTTCGCGCATTTCACGCAACAAGGTTCAACTTCGGCTCGAGCCGGTGGCCTTGGAGGACGTCGTTGCCAGCGCCTTGGAAACCGTACAGCAATTGGTAGAAATGCGGCAACATACCCTAACGGTTGCGCTTCCCGACCAACCCGTACACCTATTTGCCGACCCCGCCCGGCTGACACAAATCTTCTCCAATCTCTTGAGTAATTCGGCTAAGTACACCGAACCCGGGGGGCGCATCGAACTGCGCGCCCGAACCGACGGCAAGGTATTGACGGCGCAAATCCTCGACACGGGTTGTGGTATCGAGCCGCAGATGCTGGATCAGGTGTTTGACATGTTTGTCCAGACATCGCCGATGGAAAGTGGTCGCAGCGGCCTGGGAATAGGACTAACGTTAGTGAAATCGCTGGTGGAACTGCATGGCGGCAATATTTGCGCGTACAGTGCGGGGCTGGGGGCAGGCAGCGAATTCGTGGTAAGCCTCCCGATCGTTGAGACCTCGCAACCTGCTCTGGATAAACCAACTCAGGACGGAATGGATATGTCGGGTTCTGCGCAGCACCGTATTCTCGTAGTCGATGACAACGAAGATGCGGCGGTCAGCACCACCATGCTACTGGAGGCCATGGGGAATGAAGTGCGCACGGCCTACGACGGCGCCGAAGCGATCGGTATTGCCGCGGACTTTCGCCCGCAAGTCATTCTGCTCGATCTGGGCATGCCTAAACTCAATGGCTATGAGGCCGCGCGGCGCTTGCGCCAGGAACCCTGGGGCCAGGACATGGTGTTGATTGCGCTTACCGGCTGGGGACAGGAACAAGACCGTCAGCGCACTACGGACGCCGGCTTCGATTATCACCTGGTCAAGCCCGTCGATCCGTCCGCGTTGCGCACCCTGCTATCTGAGATCGGCGAGTCCCGCGCTTAGCCGCCGGCACTGGCCCGTTGATACCGCCGCAGGTCTTCTACAATGAAGACTGAGCCGAAGCCGTTGGCGGTTTGCGGGGCCAAGACAAGGAGGCAGCGTGAGAGATTACGGAAACATGCCCGAGCTTTCCTGGAGCGGAGAGCACGCACTTGAAAAAGCGAAACTGCAGATCAAACGGCTCGAGCCGCTGATTCTGACCTTGCCCGAGACGTCCGATCTGCGCATCGACGCCGAGCAGTTTCATTGTCGCGAATCCCGCGGCGACGATCTGGTCATCACCTGTGACCCGCAGACCACCTTGTCGGAACTCGCGGCCCGCAACAGCCTGCCGCAATTGGCGGAGCTTGGTGACTATATCGCGCAATACGATATGACCGTCGATATCGACGCCGGCCACCACCGGATCATCGTTCATACCTGAACTGGGCGGATCCCTACGGGCTCCCATGCCGACCACGCGCGGCAGCGTCGGTAGGCGCTTGGCTGGCTTACGACCGCCGGCGGCCAAAGGCGATTACTTCGATCCGGCCGCGGGGCCCGATGAACAACGCCGCGCCCCACCCCACGAGACCAACGACGATGGCGCCCAGCAAGGCGGAGCCGAATCCGGCGATGGCAAAACCCGCTAGCAGCCATGCCACCAGACCCAGCATTGCCGCATTGATCACCAACAGGAAAAATCCCAGTGTCACCACTGTAATGGGCAGCGTGAACACGATCAGCAGTGGCCGCACCACCGCGTTGACGATCCCCAGGAGCAGCGCGGCGCCCAGCAGTGTCCAGCCTCCCTCGACCGTGATCCCTGGGACCAGGGCGGCAGCAAGCCACAAGCCCAGCGCGCTGACCAGTGTTCGGATCACGAGTCCCATCATCTCGAAAACCTCATGGTGATGTGCCCAATGACTTCCACAACAAATGAGCATAGTCGCTGGCCCGGCGCGCCTCCGGCGGCGCAAATCCGCGGGCGAGGAAAAAACCGCGCGCGCCCGCCTGGGCTTTCACGGTAATCGCCGCCGCGCCTTGCGTCCGTGCCGCCCGCTCGGCGGCCTCCAGCAAGCACGAGCCGACGCCACGACCCCACCACTCGGGATCGACGTACAAACCGTGCAACGAGAGCGCTGAAACTCCCTCGAACCGCGCCGCCTCCCAAGCAGCGGTACCGACCAGCACTCCACCCACGAACGCCGTCACCAAAGTCAAACTCGCCAGATCTTCGAGTTCATAGAGATACGTCGGCAAGGCCAGTCGCTTGACCCGCTCCGGCAGGTCCCAGGTCGTCAGCGCGCGCGTGATGAGTGCGTTGACCCGCGGCAGATCGTGCGCGTCCGCCGGCCGGATTATCGGTGTTCGGTCCGCCATGCCCGCTCAAGCCTCCGGCACTGCCTCGAATCGCAAAATATCGTGTCGAGCCATTTGCAAATACGCCGCTTTGCGCTAGCTTCTGCAGCCATCCGCGGGCTCCGTTCGGCAAGTTCCGCCGCCCTCCGGGGCAACCAGGTCCGCGGCCGATTTCATGAAGTTTGCGTGCTCGAGGAGTGCGTATGAAAACCATCATCTCCATGATCGCCGCCGGCGGCTTGTTGGCAGTTGCCGGCTTCGCCGTCGCCCAGACGACGCCCGCCACGGAAGAGGAAGTCAGTCCGGAACAAAGGGCCCAGCAGCTTTTCCAGAAATTGGATACCAACCAGGACGGCAGCCTTGATGCCGCCGAGGCCGCCGCCGACAAAGGCGTCGACAGGGCGCTCCAGCGCCTGGCCAAAGACGGCAAAGTCGACCAGCAACGCTTCGCCAAATGGTACAAGGCTTACGACGCGCCGCCCGCACAAGAGTAAGCATTGGGACACGGCCGCCTTCAGGGCGGCCGTTCGCATAGTCAGTACCGCGGTTCCGTAAGCCAGAACACAATGCCCGCCAGCGGCAGCGCCACTCCGAGGATCGCCACCGCCGGCCAGCCGCCGAAACCGAAGGCAGCCGCGGCCGCGGCGGAACCGAAAGCGCCACCGGCGAAATAGCCGCCCATATAGGCCGTTGTCACGCGACTGCGGGCGTCCGGCGCCAGTTCGTAAATCACGCTTTGATTGAGGATCTGCGTGCCCTGCACGCCGGTATCGAGCAAGACCACGCCGACTATGATGGCGATAAGGGAGGTCTGCCACGCGCCCATGACCGCGAATGCCACCGCCACCAGAGCAATGAAAGCGCCGGTCGCCATGCGACTGCGACCATGGTCGTGCAGGTGGCCGGCGAATGAAGCGGTTACGGCCCCGGCGACACCGGCGAGGCCGAAGCTGCCGATGATGCCGTCGCCATAGTTAAAGGGTGCGCGCGCCAGCAGGAACGGTAACGAGGTCCACAACACGCTGAAGCTTGCGAACATCAATGCGCCGTAAATCATGCGCCGGCGCAGCAACGGCTGTTCCCGGATCAACCCCAGCACCGAGCGCAACAAGGCGCCATAACCAATCGCAACGCCGCTTCGGTCTCGCGGCAGGGCTTTTGCCAATGCCAGGGCTTGCAACAGCATTGCGGCGGCCGCCATCCAGAATACACTGCGCCAGCCCCACAACTCCGACAGCGCGCCCGACACGGTGCGCGCCAACAAGATCCCCAGCAACAAGCCACTCATGACCCGACCGACCACTCGGCCCCGCACGTGCGGCCGGAGCCAGATGCGCGGCGTAGGGCACCAGAATCTGCGCCACCACCGAAGTCACCCCGATCGCCAGCGAAGCCAGCGCGAACACCATCAAGTTCGGTGCCGCGGCGGCAGCGGCCAGCGCAAGTGCGGTCACCAGCGTGACGATGACCACCAATCGCCGTCGTTCTAGCAGGTCACCCAACGGCACCAGAAACATCAAGCCGAGCAGATATCCGAACTGGGTGATCGGTGACCAGAAACCCTGCCGTGTGGGTCGGCACGCTGAAAGCACGCGCCAGGGTGTCCAGCAGCGGTTGTGCGTAGTAGATGTTGGCAACGGCCGCGCCTGTGGCCACCGCCATGAGCAGCACCAGCCCGGTGGACAGGCCGGGCTCGGTTTCGCGCAGTGTGCTGACCACTGCTGTCATTCACGAACGAAATGCACCCGTGAAGGTTGCGGCGGCGTTCAGCGCACGCATGCTTCGTAGATCATCGTCGCATACAGGCGCGCAGCCCGCTGCACCTCGGCCACGGCGACATGCTCCTTGCGCGTATGCGCAACCTCCAGGCGTCCCGGTCCGCAAATCACCGGCATCGCGCCCTGCTGGTAGAACAAACTGCCGTCGGAATGGGAACGAAACGGCACCGGCGACCACGGCAGACCGACGTGATCGTATGCCGCGCGCACCGGTGACAGCGTCGGATTGTCCGGCGCATTGGCATAGCCTGGCGCCCAGAACACGTTCTCGAATTCCAGCGTGCAGTTGGGATGGGTTTCCAGCGTTCGTTGCCTGGCCTCTTCAACCAGCGCGCTCACGGTGGCGTCGCTCACCCCGGGCGGCACATGGAAATCGATCGCCGCCTCGCATTCGTCGGCGACCACGAACAGCTCGCCACCGCCGCGAATCTCGCGCGGATTGATGCTCATTTTCTCAGCAAACGGTGCTTCGCAGCCGGCGTGCAGGATCATCCTCATCCACTCCAGCATGGCGTGAATGGCGCTGGCGCCGACTTCCGGCAGCGCCGCATGGGCACGCGTGCCCAGCGTTTTGAGCCGGCACTCGTAATAGCCGTAGTGGCTGACGCACGCCTCCAGACCGGTCGGTTCGCCGATCACCACCAGCGGTGCCGTGCGTTGGGCGAGCAGCGCCTGGGAACCGTCGCCGTATTCTTCTTCGCCCACCACGAGCGCCACACACAGGCCGCGCTTGAACTCGACGCCACAACGCACGAGGGCGCTCACGGCCTCCACCACGGCCGCGCAGCCGGATTTCATATCCGCGGTACCGAGTCCGTAGAGCAGGTCGCCGTCGCGTTGAATGCCAAGGTGTTCATCGTCGATCACCGGTACGGTGTCGACGTGTCCGACCCACATCATGTGGGCGGGGCTCGGCCCCAACTCAACGATCAGGTTGGCGCGATTGTCGGTCACGGTGCCGCCGAGTTGGGGAACCGGCTGACGCAGATAGCTGATACCGTTCTCGGCAAGGCGTGAAACGAACACCTCCATTACCGATTCTTCGGCATAGGACGGGCTGTATTGGGCAACCGCGTCCGCAAGCAGCGTCATCAGCTTGGCGTCGTCGACCTCGTCGAGTACTTCCTGCAACGAAACACTCATGCTCTACCGGCCTCGGGCCTGCATCCGGCGGCCCGCTCGCACTCTGCATTCAATGGCACAATCAATCCTTCTGTCGTCGTAGTCTTTGGTAATCGGGGTGGGTCGTTAGATTCTTGCTCAGATAGACGTGGCGGTCCTGGTTGCCGAAACCGTGATTTTCGAAAAATCCGATGGCGCCGTGATTCTCGGCATCGGTATCGACGATCATCATGCGCGCTCCCGCGCGCAGAAACGCCTCTGTCAGGGTATCGAGCAGGCGCGTCGCGACCCCGGAGCGGCTCAACGCCGGAGAAACTGCGATCCAGACCAGATAACCGTAGCTCCAGGCGCTTTTACGTTTGTCGATCAGGCTGCCCAGCGCGAATCCGACCACTTCATCCTCGCATTCGGCGACGAAACAGAAATCTCCATCTGAAGAGAACATGCGCACCGCCTCATATTCGTCCCATGTGCGATGAAGACTGGGCCATTTGTCAGCCGTGAATACCGACTCGCCGAGCGCGTATACCGCAGGAAGGTCCTCCAGCGTCAGTTCGCGAATATTGATATTTCTGCCGTTTCCGTTTTGCATCAGCCTGGCAACCAATGCAGCGCACCCAAGGTAAGCAATTGCGCCGTGAAAAATAAGAGATGCTTGGTCTCGGTCCGATATTGCTTGAATACTTCTTCGGCGAGGATGAATGCTGCCCACATACCCATGGCGCCGACGAACGCGAAATTGGCCTGCGCCAACTGCACATGCTCGGCTGCCAACGACGCCGTCAACGTATACCATAACAGAACCGCAACCACGGCCTGCCACACCATTACGCCGCCGAACAACGCCGCCGCGAACCAAAGCGGTGCCTCATACGTCTCCACCGCCTCGCGCACGCGCTGGAATTCTGGGACCGAAACACCCAATTTTCGGGCAACTTGCCCATGGCGTGCAGTGCATCGAGTACGTTCGTGATCAGTACCAAGGCAAACCATGACGCCCACAAACCAAGCAGCAGCAACTTCAATGGCAACAGGCTGGCCGTCATGAACCGTGGCACCGCGAGTCTGAGGTCACGCGCAACTCTTCAAGGACGCGCGGGCGCACTGACATTCGGCAATTCGATCCATGCAACGAGCACGCAAGGAAAAATAACATACCGATTGACTCAGTTGGCGCCGCTGGATGCAGCCGATTCGGTCCAGTCCCTGTAGCGGTGAATGCCGGTGGCGCCATCGAAGGTCAAATTCAAGACAACCCGGTTGCGGCCGCCGCGTTTGGCCTTGTAGAGCGCGCGATCCGCGGCACGCAACAACGATTCAGCCGTTGCCGACGACGAAGCCGAGGTGCCGGCCACGCCCATACTCAAGGTCACCTGAGCCGCAGCTGGCGAGTGCAGATGCTCGATGTTCTGTTTTTCGATTGCCCGACGCAGGCTTTCGGCGATATGTGCGGCGCCCTCCAGGGGCGTATTGGGCAGCACGATAACAAATTCCTCGCCGCCGTA
Source organism: uncultured Gammaproteobacteria bacterium (assembly GCA_963762165.1). Lineage (GTDB taxonomy): Bacteria > Pseudomonadota > Gammaproteobacteria > JASBUN01 > JASBUN01 > CAVXJN01. The sequence continues at coordinate 1,058,629 of CAVXJN010000003.1, read as the reverse complement.
ACGGGCCACCATATCGCCGGGGCGGTTGATTTCGCGCCCCAGGATATCGGCTACCTGTCGCAAGCACCGGTCTCCGGCCTGGTGCCCGTAATGATCGTTGTAGGCCTTGAAATAATCGATATCCAGCAATACCAGCGATACATAGGTTTTTTCGCGCCGCGCCCGTTGCCATTCGTGGCGCAGGAAATCGTTGAAGTGGCGTCGATTGGCTATACCCGTAAGCGGGTCCTGCTGGGAGAGTTGCAGCAGTTTTTTGTTGCTGGCCTGCAGCTCCTGATTGGCGAGTTCTGCTTGGCGGCGCGCCACTGCCAATTCCGAGAGCATCTTGGTGATCACTTCTTCCGCGGACTTGCGTGCACTCACGTCCCGGGCTGTAACCAGAAACAGGCTCTGACCGTCGTGCTCCACCGGGCTGAAGGTGATTTCGGCCGCAAAGTCGGTGCCGTCGGCACGTTTGCACTCGACTTCATTGACGACCGTCTTCATTCTGTGTCCGACCAACTCCTCCGCGGCGTGTTCATTGTTGAGCAGCCCCGTCTGCGCGATATGCATGAATTCACCCGCGTAGCGGCCGACCAAGTCATTTCGCTCAAATCCGAGCATCTCGCAGGCGACCCGGTTCACGTCCGCCACACGGCCGCCGACATCGATGAGAAACAGCCCCTCCAGGGAATACTCGAACAGCGCCCGGAACTGCTCGTTGCGCTGCGACGCAGCCCGCATCCGCAACTGCTCGCTGATATCGTGGAAGGCGATGACATTGCCGACATAAACGCCGTCACGCTTCAGGGGCCGCGTACTAAGCGCTACGGGTAGGAACTTGCCGTCCCTGCAGGTAAGAAAGCGGTGTTCGGAGGTAAAGCTGTCGCCCCGGCGCAAGGCCTTCACCAGATCCGAATCATCGGGCTTGTTGCTGAGAATGGTGGCGCTGGCGTCACGACCCACCAGGTCTTCAGCGGTCCAGCCCAGATGCTCGGTAGTGGCAGGATTCGCAAACGTGACCACGCCTTCCGCATCCTGCACCACTACGCCTTCGCCGAGCGTCGCGGTAATTTCGCGCAAACGCTCGTTGCGTTCACGCAGCGCCTCGGTCATCCGCGAGGCAAGAGCCAACGCCCGTCCCCTTGTGCGCACCAGCGACCACACCACCAGGAACAACAACAAACTGATCGCCAAGCCGGACAACAGCACGATCGCCGGCGGAGAGTAGGTTCCCGTATTGAACAGTGGCGGCAGGGCCGTGAAACGTATGGTCCAGGTATGCCCTTTCAGGTCCAATTGGCGCACCGCTCTCAAGGGATGCGCGCTTGGCGTCATATCAATCAAGGCGCGAGATCGGAACATCAGACTGTTCGCGGTCATTTTATCGCCGTCGAAGATCTCCAGTGCGACTTCGTCGAGGCGCCCGCGGAAGATGCCCTGCATAAGATCCGCGACCCGAAACGGCGCATAGACGTAGCCTCGCAACGCCTGGCGCCGCGCAGCGACGGTATCGACGGCAGCACCGCGCCGATACAGCGGCACGTACATCAGAAACCCTGCCTGGACATGCTGCCTCGTTTCCTGCACCAGTTTGATTTTCCCGGACACCGCAGTCTGTCCGCTGTCGCGAGCCCGCTCCATGGCGGCGCGGCGTACCGGCTCGGAGAACATGTCGTAGCCGAGGGCGCGTTTATTGCGCCAATTCAGAGGCTCGAGATAAATGACAGAGGTAAAGGTATCGCGATCGCCGTGCGGCCAAAACCGAAAATCCTGCTGCCCTTCGCGCATTCTCGTCTCGAATTCGGACAACTGGTCCGCGGGCACCTTCCAACTGACGCCGACGCCCAGAACGCCTGGGTAGCTCGTCTGAATATGCAGCCGATCGACATAGGTGCGCCATTCACCGCTGGACACCTGGTCGGCGACGGAAAACAGACCGGCACCACCTAGAAGCATCAATTCATAGGCCGACAACTGCGATGCCATTGCGGACTTGACCTCTTCGACCCGGTAGCTGAAGCGATCCTGGAGCCGCTCCTCGGTACCCATACGGGTCAGTCCCCAGGTCGTCAACGTCACGATCAGCGCGAGCATCAGCACGAGCCACGGCATGACGCGCAGCCGCGAGGGCGGCTTGACGCCAGCGCGCATGGAGGCCGTCTCGCCGGAGGTGGCGAGGGTACTTTGATTAGATTTGTCTATTTCCATTGCCCGCGCAAATAGGCCGATTAACCGGCCCTTCCGCGCAGTTTAGTCTCAAACGCCTGGGTGTTACATCAGTGCATGTGATCAATTGCGCATTCTGCTTTCCCGCACGTTTTAAGTGGCTGCCCGCAGACTGGGCCAGCGAGGCCCGCCCGGCTTGGTGGGACTAGTTTTGCGGCTTGGGGGTAGGAGGCAAAGACAGAATATATGTGGAGATGGCGTCGCGGTCGTGGGCCGTCAGTTTGCCGGTGCCCTTATCGATTACCTTTGCCATCAGACTGCCGGCGAAATCTCCCTTGGGGTCCATGCCGACTTCCAGGTAAAAACTCAACATGGACACTGTCCATGAGCCGATGCCGTGCTTTTTGTTGGACGTGATATTGGGGGTGGCCGCGCCTTCCGGACCCTTCCCCTTCTCCACCCCCGCAAAACGCCGGTCCTTCTCCAAGGCTCCGAACATATTGCGCGGCGTATGACACTCCGCGCAATGGGTCGCAGCCGTGGCCAGATAGGCGCCCCGATTCCAGACGGCGTTATGGGACGGATCGGGCCGAAACTCACCCTCGTCGAAATACAACCAATTCCACAGCCCGATCGGCCAGCGCCAACTCACATACCAGCTGAGATCGTGTTCCCGGTTGGCTTGCGCCACCGCAGGCACCGTATCGAGATACGCTTTAATGGCCAGTATGTCGTCGCGCCTGAGGTGGGTGTACGCCGTATACGGAAAAGCAGGATAGTAATGATCCCCGTCGGGGGATACGCCCTTACGCAGCGCCCGCAGAAAATCCGCATCGCTCCACGCACCAATGCCATAACGGGGATCAGACGTGATATTGGGACTGTAAAACGTGCCGAAGGGCGAGGGAATCGGACGTCCGCCGGCAAGGAACTTGCCGTCCTTCGCCGTATGACAAACTTCGCAAAGCGCGGCGTGGAACAGATACTCTCCGCGCTTGACCTGGTCCGTAGCTGCACCGGCCGCCGCCGTCCACCATAGCAGCGCGAAGACCGCAACCACCGCGTAGGCGCGGCGGCCGCGGCCGCGGTTCGTCAATGCTTCTCCTTGCGGAAGTCTTCATGACATGACTTGCATGCGTCGCCCATGGCTTTGAACGCCTTCAAGGTCCCTGCGCGCTCGCCGGTCTTGGTCGCGGCAGCAAACGCGTCGACTTTGTCTTTGAGGTTGGCGGCGGCTTTTTCGAATTTGTCGCGGTTCGCCCACACGGCGTCTTTGGCTTCGGTTTCGCCGAAATCGGTTCCCTTCGGGAACAACGCGGGAATGTCCCGACTCAACGACTGCAGTCCGTCGGCAATCGCCTGCATATCCGGCCCATAGGTAAATCCGTCGCGCAAACGACCGGCACTGGCGCCCACCAAGCCGCCCATGGCTGCCATTACGTTCTGGCGATATTTGATTGCAGGCTCGATTTTCTCCATCGGAATCTCTTCGGCCGCATATACGCTGGCCCCCGCCAGCGCGGCGCCCAGCATGCCGATGCCAAGCAGCGAAACCACGGACTTTCTTTTCATAGCGAGCTCCTTTTTGCGGGTCCTTACCGAGGAATATCAACATAGACGCCGCCGCGGGCTCGGATCAAGTACATCCGGCGCGACGCGCGATTTTCCAAGCCAACGCTTGCGCAGGCTCGAAAACGTTCTACTGAGAGCCGCGCGTCCGCGCGGTTCGCCCACGGCGTCGCCACGGACTCGGCGCTCAATCGGCACCCAATCCCCAGTAGCAACGAAAGCGGGCTAGCAGGCATTTTGGACTCTCGCAGTACAGCAGCGCGCCGGGGCGAGCGGTCTTGCGGCGTAATTGGATCAACCGGCGATCGATCAGCGATAACAGTGCATCTACTTGACCGGGGCCGTCGTCGCTGGCGGCGAGCAGTTCGCGCAACAGCGCCAGATCGTGCTCTTCACCCAGCAACTCTCCGACCCGAGCGGCCTGCCGCTGTTGCGCTTTGATCGATGCGGAGTGCAGCGGCTGCAACAGTCGAAGCTGATACCAGTGATATTTGACCCGTTTGCGCCATTCGTGAAAATCCACCGAATCAGCGGTCGCATAAGCGCGGGCCATGGCGCGCCGACCGCGACTGTAGGTTTTTGCCAAGCCACCTGCCAGGGCGTCGAAACCGTCGGCTTTCAGCGTCCATCGGGCGACCCGGTTGCGGCCTTTCACCAAGCGATCCCGAAAAAGATCCACGGCGGCCTCGATTTCATCCTCGTCCGCCAGCGCGGCATCGCGTCGATCGCCGAGCCAGTCCGCGACTCGCTCGGCCGTGTGCCGCGGCAGTTCGGTGCGTTCGCGTTCCACCAGCTTCAGGTACGTCTCGAGGGCGGCTTGCGCGTCGCGGATCCAAGCCAGTTCTCGTGCGGCGTCCCGATACCAGGCATTTTCCATTTTGTAATGCTGCTTGAACGCCGGCCGCACCAGGCGCAACAGGCCGCGTAATTTTTTGCAACGCTTGCGAACCTGGTGTATCGCCTCGTGCCGGTCCAGTTCGGGATCGGACAACTCTTCAAGCCCCCGGTCGATCTGTTCACGGGCGATGCGCTTGAGGCCCGCTTCCACGGTCTCGTCGGATCTGAATCGGTATCCCACTTGCGCGCGCCTCCGCCCGGGCTGAACACGCACCATAGCCCGAAATCGAATTTCCCGTCATCTCGCACCGACACGATCACGGCGGCGCGAACATTAAAAAAGCGTAATGTGCCGGCAAGCCTGCGGTAAGGCGTGATCGACTAGATTGTCTGGCAACGGAAACCCAATGGAGGAACGTTGCCATGCAGGAACAACACGACCAAAGTACTCGGCCGCCCCGGCGCTCCGGCATCAGCGGCTGGCGTCGAGGCGCGATCACCGTCGCCGTAGCCTCGATGTTGAGCGCAGGGTCCGGCGTCATGCTCGCTCGTGCCAACGTCGCCGACACCCCGCCGATCAATCCACCCGCGGTGCAGGCGCCGCAGAACAGTTTCGCCGATCTGGTGCAAACGGTACAGCCGGCCGTGGTCAGCATCGTGGTCGAGGGCCACATGAGCGCCGCCGAAAGTCAGGGCCCGCAATTTCAAATGCCGGACGACCCGCGCTTCCGGGATTTCTTCCAACATTTCTTCGGCCAACAGATGCCCCAGGACGATGGTAACGCGCCGGATATACGGGTACGCGCAGCGGGTTCCGGATTCATTATCGATCCCGACGGCTACATCGTGACCAACAACCATGTGACCAAGGGCGCAAACGACATCACCGTGGTGCTGAACGACGGCACCAAGCTGTCAGCCACCCTGAAAGGCAGCGATCCCAAAACCGATTTGGCGTTGCTCAAAGTCGATACCGACAAACCGCTGCCGTGGGTCAAATTCGGCGATTCCGACAAGGTCCGGCCCGGCGATTGGGTGGTTGCCATCGGCAATCCGTTCGGACTCGGCGGCACCGTGACCACGGGCGTCGTCTCGGCGCGCGGACGCGATATTCATTCCGGGCCGTACGATGATTACCTGCAGATCGACGCCGCCATCAACAGCGGCAATTCCGGTGGCCCGCTGTTCGACACCAGCGGCAACGTGATCGGCGTCAACACGGCGATCTACACCCCCAACGGCGGCAACGTCGGTATCGGCTTCGCGATCCCTTCCGACCAGGCGCAAACCGTGGTGCAGGCGTTGAAGCAGAACGGGCACGTGGAACGCGGCTTCCTCGGCGTTCAGATCCAGACAGTGACCAAGGAACTTGCCGAAAGCCTGAGCCTGCCGAAGGACAAGGGCGCGCTGGTGGCCGAAGTCACGCCGGATTCGCCGGCGGCGCATGCCGGCATCCAGATCGGTGACGTCATCGTCGGCTTCAACGGTAAGAGCATTGACGAGATGCGAGAACTGCCGCGCCTGGTCGCTGCAACCAACCCGGGCCAATCAGCCACCGTCAAGATTGTTCGCGATGGCAAGTCGCGTGAGTTGAAGGTTACCGTGGCTCCGTACAAGGAATCCGTCGCGCAAGCCGACACCGGTTCAGCTTCCGACGGCGCCCACCTCGGCGTCGCGGTGGCGGCACTCAACGACGAAGCCCGCAGCCGGTTCGACATCCCCAAGGACGTACATGGCACGGTAATCGTCAATGTCGAGCCCGGCAGCCCGGCAGCCCGCGTCGGCCTGCGGCCCGGCGATGTGATCCGCAAGGCGGATGGCCACAATGTAGAGTCGCCCAAGGACCTGGTCGGCGCGCTGAAGAAAGACGCCTCCAAGGATCGAAAGCAGGTGGTGTTGCTCGTCAACCGCGCCGGCAACCAATGGTTCGTCCCTGTTCCGCTCGCCTGATCCCCCCTTCCTCTGGTCTGGCGATGCTAAACTGGCGGTCAGGACATTGATCGCACCGCGGGGTTCGCCCCGCGGTTCATTTTTTTTGAATATCCTCCGGGTCACGGCCCGCTCGATCGTTCTCGGGCGGCAGAACCACCCGAAGCAATGCGCAGCCAAATACGCTGATGATACGCATACTGCATATCGAAGATGACGATCGCACCGCCGAGTTCGTTGCCAAGGGTTTGCGTGAAAGCGGCCACGTGGTCGAACGCGCAGCAACCGGCAGCGAAGGCTTGTATATGGCGAACGAAGCGCAATACGACGCACTGATCGTCGATCGCATGCTGCCGAAAATGGATGGCCTGGAAGTCATCCGCAACCTGCGTCGGAACGAAGTCCATACTCCGGCACTGGTACTGAGCGCACTGGGCGAAGTGGACGACCGGGTCGAAGGACTGCGCGCAGGCGGCGACGACTATCTGGTCAAACCGTTCGCGTTCTCCGAATTGCTCGCCCGGCTTGAGTCGTTGGTGCGTCGCGCCGACGTCGAAACGGCGGTTGCGCGCCTGCAGGTCGGCGACCTGGAAATGGATTTGCTGGCGCGGCGCGTGCAGCGTGCCGGCCGGACCATCGACTTGCAGCCGCGCGAATTTCGGCTGCTGGAGTATCTGATGCGCCATTCCGGACAAGTCATCACCCGCACCATGCTGCTGGAAAAGGTCTGGGATTACACATTCGACCCGCAGACCAATGTCATCGACGTGCACGTCAGTCGGCTGCGAAGCAAGATCGACAAAGGCTTTGCCACCCCGCTCCTGCACACGGTGCGCGGCGCCGGTTATGTCCTGCGCGCCGATCACTGAGACGGCGCACTCAGTGCGTACCCGATAAACCGTGGTGGTCACGACTCCGAAACTGTTCCGCAGTTCCAGCTTCCGCTTGGCTGCACTTTACATGCTGCTGTTCGGTGCCTCGGCACTGTTGCTGCTCGGTTTCATTTACTGGTCCACGGCAGGCTACATGGCCCGCCAGGCAGACGCCGCCATCCAAGCCGATATCGATCTGTTGGCGGAACGTTACCGCACCAGCGGCCTGCCCGGCCTCACAGCGCTGATCGCCGAGCGCATCGACGAAGATCCGGGCCGCTCCAATCTCTATCTGCTCACCGACGACAATTACAATCGCATTGTCGGCAATCTGGACAACTGGCCCAACGTTGACGCCGATCCTAATGGCTGGCTCAGTTTTCGCCTGCGGGATGCGGGAAGCCCGAAACGCGAAGCTCACGGCGCGCGTGCACGCACGTTTCGCGTCGGCGGCGGATTCCGCTTGCTGGTCGGGCGAGACATGTACGAACTGGAGGCGATTCGCGATCGGATCGTCGACACACTGGTCTGGGGATTGGCCATCACCCTGGTGTTGGCCCTGGGCGGGGGCATCGCCATGAGCCGCAGCATGCTGCGGCGCCTGGAAGTGATAAACGAAACCAGTCGCGAGATCATGACCGGCGATTTGAGCCGCCGCATTCCGGTGCGCGGCAGCCAGGATGAATTCGACGAACTGGTCAACCATCTCAACGCGATGCTCGACCGCATCAGCGTGTTGATGGAAGACGTACGGCGGGTATCCGACAGCATCGCGCACGATCTGAAAACGCCGCTGACGCGCCTGCGCAACGACCTGGAAATCTTGAAGCGCAACACTGACGACGACTCGGCGGCCCGTGAGAACGCCGAACAGGCACTGCTGGAAGCCGACGGACTGCTGTCGACCTTCAACGCCCTGCTGCGTATCGCCCGTATCGAATCGGGCCACCGCCGCGCCGGATTCACCGACGTGCCGCTGGCCGATCTGGTGCGCGACGTGGCCGAATTCTACGACCCGCTGGCCGAAGAGAACGGCTTGTCCCTGTCGCTGGCCATCGAATCGGAGCCCGTCATCCGCGGCGATCGCGACTTACTGTTCCAGGCCTTGGCGAACTTGCTGGACAATGCAATAAAGTACACGCCGAGGGGCGGCGCCGTGACAGTCCAAGTGCAGGACGATGCCGCAGCCAGCCGCATCGTCATCACCGATACCGGCCCCGGAATCGCGCACGACCAGCGGGAAATGGTGTTTCAACGTTTCTATCGCGTGGAGAACAGCCGCAGCGCACCGGGCAGCGGCCTCGGGTTGTCGCTGGTGGGTGCAGTGGCAAAATTACACGACGCCCAGATTCTGCTGCAGGACAACGACCCCGGCTTGCGCGCCGTTTTGTCGTTCCCCTTCCAACACTCCACCTGATTTAACGCACAGCCCGCGCGGTGAAAAAACCCGATGTCTGCAGAAGCGGCGTCGAGACCTATACTGGGCGCAAGGAAAATACAACGCGGCGGCAGGAATCGCGTGACCGCGACGATCCAAGGAGTGTGATTATGAACAAGATGCTGCGCATCGCACTACTGAGCCTGCTCGCCGGCACCGCTATCGCACGAGCCGATTGCAAGGACGATCTGAACAAAGCGCAAGAGCGTGCCCGTAAACTCGAGGTGAGCGACGACTTCCGCCAGCAACTTCGTCAATTGCACAAATCGGCGCTGCTGCTGGTGCAAAACGGCAAGGAAGACTTGTGCGACGACGTCGCTGACGCGATGGAGAACATGGTCGACAAGCGCAAGAAGGTGTTGGACAAACACGCGCGCGCGCAAGCGTTGCGCAACGCACCCCCGATCACCGACCTAAATCAAGTCATCGAGTTGAACACATTGGTTGATTCGACCGTGTACGACCGGAAGGGCGACGAGCTGGGCACCCTCCGCGCCGTGGCCATGGACGCCCGTCAGGGCAAAGTGGCCTATGTGCTGCTCGAGTACGGCGGCTTTCTTGGTTTCGGCGAAAAGCTGATACCGATCCCGTTCGACAAACTGCACATGACGAAAGAACGCGGAGCACTGGTGTTGGACATGGATCGAGCGCTGCTGGACGACGCCAAGGGCGTCGACGCCTCACACTTGCCGCTGCATCCGCCGATGCCGGGGCAAACGGCAGCAGCAGCCGAAAAATAGCGGCTGCCACCGGCAGCCGCGCAACTTTACTATCGAGCGCACAGACGCCATGCCGCGTTCCGCCTGCGCTGCACACCTTAATCAGGCCGCCTTTTTGCCCAAGTGCTGCTTTTTGTGCTCCTTGAATTCGTCCGCCAAGGCTTCGGCTTGATCGTCGCTCAAAATTTTCTTGGCCTTGCCGAACAGATCCTTTTCCTCCTCTTCGACGTGATGTTCCACTTGCTCGGTCAATACCGACAACTTGGCGGTCCATTGCTCGTCGTCGACTTTCAATTTCGACATTTCACTCAATAAGACGTCCACCATGTGGTGTTCCTGTTCGCCTTCGAGCACCTGATCGCGGGTCTTGTCCTGGTCTCTGAGCGCGGCGTAGAACACTTCTTCCTCCGCACGACTGTGGGCACTGAGTTCGGCCACGAGCTTTTCGAAGCCCTTGGCGCGCGTTTTGACTGCGTGTTCCGTCGTGTCGCCGAGCTGTTTGAGCAAATGTTTCAGATCCTCGTGCTCCTGCTTCAACACCTTGTAGATATCCATATCACGCTCCTGGTTGGTGGATGCCACTAATGGGCTCTGACAGGTTAGGCGGCCGCCGTCGCGGCGCCAGCAGCGGCACCCTGTCCTAAAGGAAATCCCTAAGCCCCAGGTTGCCGGGCGGCATGCGCCGGGCGGTAAGGTGTTGCCGCTGCGACTGCCTGCAGCCGCCTCCGACGCGTCGGCTCCCACCGGCGGATCGGTCGCCTTATCAGTAACTTGAGCGCGGTGCGGTCAGATGGGTACGGAATTTGCTCCGTGAATGACATTCGCGAGGAGATTGCCATGCACCGCATACTGCACACACCCAAGTCGACCCAGTTCGGACTTATCGCCGGCGTCGCCATGCTGTCGCTCACCGCCGCGCTTTCGCACGCCGGCTGGCTGACGCTGCTCAATTTCCCAGGCCTTGCGTTGGTGCTGGGCGGAACGCTCGCCGCAACCATGATGGCGCGCCCGTTGCACGAAGTCGTCGCCGTGTTCAAGTCCATGCCCAAACTCGGCCACGATGAAGCCGTGCGCATAGATCCGGACATGGAACAGCTGCTCGAAGTCGCCCATTGGTACCGCGCCGGGCGCATTGGCGCCGCCGAACAGGCAGCCGCCAAAGTCGCCCATCCGATCGTGCGCGACGGCGCTCAACTGGTCCTCGATCGTGAACCGGTGGAACACGTGATCAAGACGTTGCAGTGGCGTATCGCCGGCATGCGCAGCAAAGATCACGGCGAAGCCCAGATCCTGCGCACCATGGCGATGTTCGCGCCGGCGTTTGGCATGCTCGGGACATTGTTTGGCTTGATTCAGATGTTGAACAACCTTGGCAACGCAGCACTACCGCAATTGGGCGCCGCCATGTCCTTCGCCCTGATCACAACGCTGTACGGCTTGGTGCTCGCGAACCTGCTGTTCAAACCGCTGGCGATCAAAGCGGAACAGCGCATTCAGCAGCGCACCCTGGCGATGAACGTGTTGTTGGAAGGCATCGTGCTGCTGCACCAACGCCGTCACCCAAGCGTCATCCGTGAGGCGCTGACCACTTACATGGCGCAGCAGCAGGCCGGTGCCGGCTTGCAGCCCGTGGCCCGGGCCGCTTGAGGAATGCACCGATGCTGCTGACGCTGCCGACTTCGGGCCATGCCGATCGCGTCGAATTTCAATGCGACGCCGTGGACAGCGAACCCGACGGCGGCTGGATGATCAGCTTCGTCGACATTCTGATGCTGCTGTTGACGCTGTTCGTGCTGTTACTTGCATTCCATGCAGTCAAACAACCGGCCGCATCCACGCCGCATGCGCCGAGGCCGGTTGTCGTTGCCGCAGCCAAGGTCGAAAAGCGCCTGCCGGCCTCGCAGACCACCCCTGCACCCGCAGCGCCGCGCCCGCAACCCACAGCGCAGCTTGCACCAAAAGGTCCGGATCCGTTCGCGATATTGGCGAGCCCGGAGAGCACCGCTGCGCTGCTGAGTGCCCTGCAGACAACACCTCCCGCGCACAAGCCGGCGCAGCTCGATATGACAGCGCCGCCGGTAGCCGCGCCCGCACCGCAGACCAAGCCTGAACCGCAATCGCCCCCGGCGCTATATGTACCCCCGGACGTGCGCGATCACGTGGAGGTGGCGGTCTCCGCCGACGCCGTGAATCTGGTCATCAAGGATGACGTGCTGTTCGATCCCGCCAGCGCCGAACTGAAGGCCGACAGCGACCGGGTGCTCGATGGCGTGGTCGCAATCCTCGCCCAGAACGGCTACGCGGTATCGGTGGAAGGTCATACCGACGATCAGCCGATTCACACGGCACGGTTTCCGTCCAACTGGGATTTGTCGGTAGCCAGGGCGACGCGCGTGACCCGTTACCTGATCGAACACGGCATCGCGCGCCAACGCTTGCGGGCGGTGGGCTACGCCGACACCCGCCCGCTCGATACCGTTGATACCGCCGAAGCACGCGCTCACAACCGTCGCGTCTCGCTGGTGGTGCATGTACACAAACCCGACGCCGGCGAAGCCCAGGCCTCGGCGCAGCGGTCTGACGCAGGTGCCAGCGGCAACTAAGCGGATTGCTGCCAATAAGGCGTGCAGTCGATCTCCAGCGCGGGCGGGAAACGTTGCAGCAGCAGTTCGGTCGCCGCCATCATGGTTTCAGCTTTGGCGACCACCCTACCGTCGGTGGTTGCAAATCCGAATCCCGACTCGTCGCCGAGGGACACCAACCTTACCTCTTCCCATGCTTTGCGATCCAGGCTGACCTTCGCCCTGTATGCGATCACACCCGTCTCCTTACGGTTGCACGATTTGCACTGAGACTAGCGTGCCGCTTACGCGGCGCAAGCGGGTGAAATGCTCGGAAACATCCATCGAAACGCTTTGCGGCAACCGCCGATTCGCAATATCAGGTGGGAACGCCTCCCGCGCGGCGCCAACTCCTAGCGATGGCGAACAACCCCAGCACGGGACCGGGCAACAGTATCCAGGCAACGTGTAGACGCAACGCCGGCCAGGAAGCCGATACCCATTCAATCGACACGATCGTGAGCGCGAAGCCGACGCTGTTCATCAAAGCCAATGCACTGCCTACCCGTTGCGGCGGGCATGCGCCCGCCGCCAGGGCCGAGAATTGCGGCGAATCGGCAACCACCAGGACACCCCACGGCAGCAGCAACGCCACCGCAGACCAATAATGACTCGGCGCAAACAGAGGATACAGCAGGCAAAGCGCGCCGGATCCGGCCAATGCCGCAGCCGCCACTCTGGCACTACCCGCGCGTCGGCTGATCATGCCGCCGACCACGCAACCGACGGCGCCGGCGGCAAATATTGCAAACACCGTCAGATACACGCTGCGCGGACGACCGTGGCCCACCGCATCCATCACCAGCATCGGCGCGATAGCCCAGAATGCGTACAGTTCCCACATGTGGCCGAAATAACCGAATGCCGCGGAACGGAATTGCGACGAAGCAAATGCCTGCAGCACGCCGCCGAACTGCAAGCGGCGACCGGTACCGTGATAGGGCCCGTCGCCAAGCCATGTCACCAGCAACGCGGATACCAGCGCAAACGCCGTCGCCGCGTACAGCACACCCTGCCACGTGGGAGTCAGCTGACTGCCGCGCACCAAATGCGGCAGTCCCGAACCGAGCACCAGCATGCCCACCAGCCAGCCGAGCACGGAACCGGCTCGTTCGGGAGCCCAGCTCACCACCAGTTTCATGCCGATGGGATAAATGCCGGCCAAGGCCAGGCCGGTGATGAAGCGCAGTATCAAACCCTCGCTCAGACCGCCACTGAATGCGAACGCGCCGTTGGCAAGGGCACCCAACACTGCGCACGCTGCAAAAATCCGGCTCGCGGAATAGCGATCAGCAAGACCGCTGAGACCGAAACCGAGGGTGCCGACGATGAACCCCAGTTGCACCGAGCTGGTGAGATGGGCGATATCGAGTTGCGTCAGCCCCCAGGCACGATGCAAGGCGTCGGCCACCGCGTTGACGCTGAACCACAGCGAAGTACCGAACAGCTCCGCCACTACGATCACGACAATGGCCCACCGGCTGCGGTCCGACTGCTCCGGGAAGCTGTCTGCCTTCATCGCGCGCGCCAGTCGGCGCACAACCCATGCCGGATCAACTTTCGCCGCACCATTTGCTCACTTCCGAGCGCCAGCGGGCCTTGCGCGCCTCGACGTCCTGTTCGCTCAAATAATGGCGGTTACCGTCGTCATCGAATTGATAGAACACGCCCCCCTGATCAAGATGCGCCACTCTGTGCCGGGCGTCCCGGCAACGCCGATCACGCTCGGCCTGTTGCGCCTGCTGCTTACGTTGGGCCGCCTCCTCGCGCTCGCGATCCTCGGCATAGATCTGCAACAGCCGCTTTTGGCGTTGCTGTCGTTGCGCCAGATTGGGATCGCGGGGTGCCGCCGGTGCCACCCGCATGGGGGTTTCGCCACCTTGGTGTGGCTGGTCGGAGTAGTGCACCCGTCCGTGTTCGTCGACCCAGCGATAAACGTCTGCCGCCTCCGCGGGCGTAATCAATGCCAGCAGAGTCACTGCCGACAGCCACAGCCGCGCCCGCCCCGCGCACACTCTCCGCAATTTGCTTCCCATCGTCGCAGTCTCCCCTCTAGCGCCTTTGGTCGAGCTGTTGCATTCTAACGCGGTACATCCCATATTCGCACCGTTTCAACGCGGTCGATCGCGCGCTCCAACCGGGCCGGCAAGCGTTGTCTCGACTTTCCCACGCCGACGAGGAGATCGCCATGACCCAACCTGAACTCGCGAACCGTATCCGAGAGCTGAGCGAGCAGCACAAACATTACGGCGAGTTGTTCCTGCGCTTCGCATTGGTTGCAGGCTCGCTTAGCCACGAGCTCAAGGAACTCGGCGTCGCGGAAGTGCGCACCCACGGTCACATTCGCTTCACCTTTCTTGGTCACGAAGTCCTGATCGACTATCGGCCCTGCATAGCCGAAGGCCGGCTGCTGGGTAAACTTCGATTCAATCAAAAGGACGCGGCCGAGGACGTCCCGGCGAAGGAGTTCTATGCTTTGTACTTCGACGAGGCCCAGCGACTGAGCCCGTCGCCGTCGATGACCGATCCCCAATGGCGTTTATTGGATGAATCACAAGCCCGTGAATTCATCGCCACGGCCTTGATGCGCCTCGCCAGCGAGGAACTATTGCCGGTCTGATCGCCATACCGCGTCGCTGGCCAATTCCACGCTCGTAGCCCGGTAAAAGAATGGCGTAACAATTTGCAGCTAAAACCCTTGGCTATCCAGCCGATGTGATGATCAAGGCCGGCGCGGGACCGCTTCGGCCGCCCCTCACAGCAAACCAGGAATCTATTATGGTCACGGTCAAACGCCGAGCGAGCCCCCAGATGTTGTCGCAATTCGCGGAACTCGCGAGTCTTGCGCCGCGACAACTGGAAATCCTGGCGGAATCGAGCACCGTGGAAGAACTCGCAGCCGGCCGACTGCTGTTCAAGCCAGGGGTGCGCGAGCACCAGACCCTGTATCTCCTATCCGGCGAAATCGCGCTGATGGCAAACCATCAGGCGGTAGGCAACGTGGTCGGCGGCACCGACGGCGCAGGCGCCGCCCTTGCACCGGAGCGCCCACGCGAATTGTGGGGATGGTCCAAGAGCAAATGTCAGGTGGTGTGCGTCGATTCGGGGCTGGTGGATCGCATGCGCAGCAACGACCCGGCTCTGTCCGCCGATATGAACGCTGCGGAACGCGCACTGCGCGAGCAGTTGTCGCAGCTTCAGGATTCGTTGCAGCAGACCGAACAGGAGCGCGACGAGGCCCGGGCGCAAATGCAGGCGCTGCGCACCGAGTCCAGTGCCTTGGAGCAGGAACTACAGCAGAGCAAGCGACAACTACAACATGCGCAAGCGCAACTGTTGGCATTGCGCGAGGCGCCTGCGAAACAACCGGCGACACGGGAAACTCGACCGACGCAGATGCAATCCCCTCCGGTGCAGGAACAAACGGCTAGCTTAGTTTGCTTGTCAGTGAACGCCGACGACGGGGCAGTTCAGGAACAGGCGCTGCCCAATCTGCGGATCGATCCAAACGAACGTCATGCGTTGGCGCCGTCGGAACTGGACGACCTGCTCGGCTCCGAGGCACTGGAAATTCCCGCAGACCGGCGCTGCCGCGGCCACCACCACTGACACGGGCAGTGCACACGGCGGCGCGATGCGAAACTGTCACTGCAGGGCAATCGCCAGCGCCAGCGGCATAATCGCAATGCTGGCGAGATTGCCGAGCATCACGATCGACGCCACCTTCTCCGGCTCCTGCCGATACTGTTCAGCAACGATGTAATTCAAAACGGCAGGCGGCAGCGCGCCGAAGATGATCAGCAGGCGCAATTGTTCGGCGGGCAGTGCCACAAGCTGCGCAAACACCCACACCACCAACAAACCGCTGGCCGGGCCCAGTACGGCGCCTACGGCTCCCAGCCGCCAGTCGCGCAACGAGACTTCGGTCAGGCGCACACCCAGGGAAAACAGCAGCAGGGGCACCGCGATGTCGCCCAGCATGCCGATCACGGTACGCAATGGCGCCGGCAGCGACAGGCCGCCGGCGCTCACCGCCAGACCCGCCAGCGTGGCCACGATCACCGGAATACGCAGCATACGCGTGAAGCGGGTGCGGTGATCCAGTATGTACGCACCCAGCGAAAAGTGCAGGGCCATCTCGACCACGAACAGCACGATTGCGGCAGGCAGCGCCCGGTCGCCGAATGCCAACAGCGCCAACGGCAGGCCCATGTTGCCGGAGTTATTGAACATCATCGGCGGCACGAAGGTGCGGTAGTCGGCATGCAACCAGCGCCCCACAGGCCAAGCCAGTAAACCCGAACCGATGATTACCGCGCCACCGCCCATCGCCAGCGCCCCGTAGGCGCCGAGATCAAAATCCTTACTGGACAGCGCCGCGAACACCAGCGCCGGCACGAACAGGTCCATATTCAATTGATTGGCCAGCGCCATGTCGGGTCGCTTGCGCTTGCCGTACCAGAAACCCAGCGCCGCAATGGCGAACACTGGAAAAATGATGGAGAAGATGCGTAGCAGCATGGGGGCGTTTGTTCGGCTCGCGCGCAGCATAACAGAATCCGCCAGCGACCCGGCGGCGGTGGACAAGCCCTGCACCCACGCAACGACCCACTGCAACGGACCTGCAGCAAGGATCCGCCTCGGGATCACTCACGGCAGGCCGAACGCGCGCTCACGCAGGTGCGCCCGCACCCAAGCGGCAACCTCCGACGGCCGTTTGCTGTCGAGGACGACGCGGTCACCAAGCCGATGCCGCTCTCGGAGCCCGACGCCCTCGGCGCCGACCCGCTGGAAGTTCCGCCGCATCGACCCTGCGGTAACAGTCAGTCCCGATCGTCCCGGCGAAGCCGGGCGCCTTGGCGCCCTGCAGACGCCAACTATGCTGTGCAACAGGTGCAGACGGCGCCGGATTCGCTGGCAGGCAGGGACAAGACCATGATGTGGGGGTTCGGTTTGACGGGTGCGCTGCTGGTGTCAGTGGCACTCTGGGACGCGATCGCCCATACCATCGTTCTCCGCGGCGGCGGCCCGATTGCCCGGCGTCTGGGCGAGTCCATCTGGCGACTGGTGATTCTGACGCGGCACTGGCGCTGGTTTCCGCGGCTGGCGCCCATGGCCGGTCCCTTCATTCTGCTGTCTGCGTTCCTGGTGTGGTCGCTGCTGCTGTGGATCGGTTGGACACTGATCTTTCTTGCCGACCCGCAAGGCATCGTCAAAGGTGCGACCAGCGCTGCGGCGAGCGCCTGGGACCGTCTCTATTACTCCGGCTTCGTGCTCACCACCCTGGGCATCGGCGACTATGAACCGCGCAGTGCGCTGTTTCAGATATTGACGGTGATTTCCGCGGGCATGGGTTTCTTTTCGATCACCTTGTTCGTCACCTACCTGCTCTCGGTCCTGAACGCCGTGGTCTTCAAACGCAGCCTGGCGTTCGACATACTCAGCCTGGCCCGGACACCTGAGCAGTTGGTGATTCGCGCCTGGCAGGATGGCCGGTTCCGGTCCTTGGAGCAGTATATGCTCGCCACGAGCAGCGACCTTGTGGCCCTTTCCCAGAAGCATCTCGCCTATCCCACCTTGCACTATTTCCACACCACCGACCCCAAGGGCTCTCCCGGTGTCGCGGTTACAGTGCTCGACGAGGCGCTCACACTTCTCAGCTACGGCGTCGCCGAAGGCCATCGTCCCGACCGCTTGCTGATGCGCAGTGTGCGCGAAAGCAGTCTGCAATTGGCCGACACCGTAACCTACGGCCGCGGCTGCGCCGGCGAACGCGCGGCGCCGCCGGCCCCGTCCCTGGCAGCGCTGCGCGAAGCCGGTGTGCCGACGGTGTCCGACGGGGATTTCGCTCGCGACATCGAAACCCTCGCCGTCAGACGGGCGAAGTTCGCAGCGCTGGTTCATTATGAAGGCCGCGATTGGGCGGTCGTCGGCGGCGACGACGCCCAGGCGGCCGCGAACCGTTGACGGCCTGCGCGTGCTCGCCGGTGCGACCAGCAGAGTGCCGCGCTTGCCCGGCATGACCATGGGCGCGGGCTTTTCTCGTGCCTACCGGTATCAACCGGCGGCGCTGTGGTTGCGTACCTCTGCGCGCAAAGCAGCGAGAATGAGGGAGGGAAACCACCCAGACCGCGATATGCCACTGGACTGGGCCCGGTGGCGAGCCTGCCTGTCCCTGGGCGGCGAAGGCCAACGCCTCGATCTTGAGGACGCCCGCTAGCGCAACTGCTGCAGATACTGCGCCCCGCTCAAATGGCGCATCTGGGATTCGATCCATTGCACCCGATGCTCCACATAGGCGCTCGGCCGCGCGGCCTTCAGCACCAACGGATTGGGCAGTACCGCGGCCAGCAGTGCCCCATGGCGCGCGCTCAACGCTTCCGGCTCGGTGCCGAAGAAATTCCGCGCCGCGGCCGCGACACCGAAGGTGCAGGGACCGAACTGGGCGATGTTGAGATAGGTTTCAAGGATGCGCTGTTTCGGCCACACGAACTCCAACAGTACAGTCAGATACGCTTCCAAGCCTTTTCGAATCCAACTGTGCGCCGGCCACAGAAACAGGTTTTTTGCAGTCTGCTGACTAATGGTGCTGGCGCCGCGCAAGCGACCGTCTTCGTTTCCCGCCTGCAATGCATCACCGATGGATTCCAGATCGAAACCCCAATGTTCGGCGAAGCGCTGATCCTCGGATGCGATCACAGCCAGTTTGGCGGGGTCGGAAATTTTCTCCCACGGCACCCAGCGGTAGGCGACGTTGCCGCACGCAGGCCCCTCACCGACGCCGCCGAAGCGGGCTTGCAACATGAACGACGATGTAGGCGGCGGCACCCAGCGCAACACCAGCAACATTGCCAACGGCATCAGCAACAACAATACAACTGCCGCCAGCAGCCAGCGGCCGAAACCACGGCTGCGTTCAGGTACGTTCCGGAGGCGACGACGATTCACGATCCCACTTCACCGACACTGGCTGGACGGAGGTCTGATCGCACACATTATCGAACGACTGGCCCATTTACGGCCAGCCGCAATCAACTGAGCGCAATCAGCCAGCGGGCGGACACCGGCGCTGCGCTGCCTGGGCGAACGCGCCGGAATATGCCGTTCGATTCGGGCAATGCCTGGGATACCGCCCGCTTCCGCGCGCAATCGAAGCGGCCTGCATTACGCGCCGCTACCGAATGCCGCATCGACCGAGCCCGGTGGCGGCTCGATACCCGCCAGCCGGCAACCTTGATTCACCGGTCCGTCCGGAAACTGCTGGTGCAGATATTTGATGCCGCCCTCACTCTGAAACGCCTGATCGAGCAGGTCGTGCAAATCGGGCATCGTAATGTGCTCCGCCGGGTGTTCGCGGTAGTAATCCTGCATCAGGTGAATCACGCGCCAGTGCACATCGCGGAGCGATATCCCTTCGTCCTGCGCCAGCTTTCGCGCCTGATAGGGCGACCAGTTTTTGGGCGCGTTCGGAAACTCGGTATCGAATTCCGGCGGCAGTTTTTCGTCCATGTATTCGTCGGTAAGTTGTCCCACAGCGATCTCCTGATGTGAAAAATACACGCCAGCCCGATGGCGGCGTCTCAAGCCTCCCAGCCTAGGCGCTCGTCGCCATCCTGCAGCCGGTCGCGTGCCAGACGAAGGGCCTGCGCTAGCACTGCGTGAAATCTCACCCACACTAAGTAGGCAAAGGGCAAAAATGCCGCCAAGGACCACCGGGCATGGAGATCCACACGCAACAGCAGGCGCCCGGCAGGCGAGATGTCGCGGCTGTCGGCGGCACCACCTACGCGACGCCTTTCAACGTCCGAACCGATACCGCTGCGGTGCAGAAACCTTGACCAAGAAGAAGTTCTTCGCCCTGGTGCTGAGCGGCGTCGTCTTGGCGTGGATCGGCACCCAGTTGGTGTTCAGTCTTTACGACAAGCGCCCGGAGACGCCGGACGCCAACATGCAGCTCGCGCCCTATCGCAGTGGCATGAGTTTGCGGGACGTGTTCGAAACGTTTCCCGAATTTGGCGCCGGTACGGCACAGTTGCGCCTGCTCAGCGACAACAACCTCGCGTGGGCTGCACGGTGGGACCTGCTGGATCACGCCAAACAACGCATCGATGTGAGTTATTTCATCCTCAAGCAGGACGTATTCGGCGTGGCATTCCTGGGCCATCTTCTGAAGAAGGCCAAAGAAGGCGTGAAGATCCGTATTCTGCTGGATGCGTTCGGCTCGAAGTTGTCCTGGCACCCGGAAGGCAATGATTATCTGGACGCGCTGGTCAATACCGGGAACGTCGAAGTGCGCATGTACCGGCCGCTGCTGAAGCGGGTTGCGCAAGGCATTCTGCACTTGAGCGTTGTCGGTCACCATTGCCAGCGATCATGACAAGATTCTCATCGCCGACGGCAAGCGAGCCATCACCGGCGGGCGCAACATTGCCACGGAATACTTCGCGCATCCGGGCGATGCAGAGATGGTATTTCGCGACATGGGGGTCGAGGTCGTGGACAAACGTGTGGCGGCGGCACTCACCGGCGCGTTCGAAGCCCAGTACAACTCCGAAGGGGCCGCCAAGGTGTCCCGCGAGCATCTGGACCTGCAATCGCAGGAAAAAAACCTGGACCTTGCCTATCGCGTCATGGATGCCTGGCTGCGTGGCGAAGCCGTATCGGAGCAGCTGCTTCAAAAACTGAAGGAGCAGGGCCTCGATTGGGGAAAGGATTTGGCGCGGATGAAACACTTGAAAGGCAGTCTGACCCGCCCGCTGTCGCCTTATATACAAGGCCGAAACCCGGGTACTGGACAGCACCACACGTTACGATGTTCCCAATGACACCATTTCCCAGGCGGCGGCGCGTCTGGTCAAAAGTGCGCGCAAAGAGATATTCATTCAAAATCCTTACGTCATGGTTTCCGACGAGACAGTGGACGTTTTTGCCGAAGCCTCCACCCACGGCGTACCGATTACGCTGTTCACCAACAGTCCCGCCTCCGCCGACAGCGCCATCAGTCAAGCGTTTTTCCTGGAACAGTGGCCTTATCTGCTGGCGCGCATACCCAGCCTGCGCCTATACGGCAACGGCGACGATGTGATGATTCACGCCAAGCTGGCGACGTTCGACAACACGTTGAGTCTGATCGGCACCTATAATCTCTCGCCACTGAGCATGGCCACCAACAGCGAGGTGGTGGTGGCCGTGTGGTCGCCGGAGTTCGCCGCCGAGTTGACCAAGCAGGCGCGCGCCAAGCTCGCCTCGGGCAAACCGCACGTTTACCGCTATCGCATTGCCCGCAACGCCGACGGCAGCCCGAAATACGACCAGGACGGCAAACCGATCGAAGTGTTCGGCCCGGCGAATCACACCGATTTGCATGACAAGAAGATGCTTCAGGCGGTCTGGGGCACGTTGAAGGCCGCGGAACTCGTCCCCGGCGTGTCACCGTTCTTCTGAGTTTCAATTGGCTTTTTGTTGCGCCAGAAAGCGATCGAGTTGGTTGGCGAAGGCTTGTCGGTCCCGCGGACCGAAAGCGGCCGGACCGCCGGTCACCACCCCACTGCCCCGCAGTTCATCCATGAAGTCGCGCACATTGAGCCGCTCGCGGATATTGTTCTCGGTATAGAACTCGCCACGCGGATTCAAAGCATGTGCGCGGCGTTCGATCACCGCCGCAGCCAGGGGAATATCGGCGGTCACCACCAAGTCGCCCTCGGCCACCCGATCGACAATGGCGCGATCGGCGACATCGAAACCGCCCGGCACTTGCATGGCCCGAATGTGAGGCACGGGCGGGGTGCGCAGCGGCTGGTTGGCCACCAGCGTCAAGGGGATCCCCGTCCGCTGGGCTGCGCGGAACAGAATTTCCTTGATCGGACCGGGACACGCATCCGCATCCACCCAAATCTGCATGCAATCGCTCTCCGGCAGTGACTTGGGGCTGAAGCCTACTACGTCGGGTCGCCAGCGTCATCTTCGCAGTCGGAGCGCACTGCAAGCTCCGACAACAACACGCGCGCTTTGCATTGGGGACCACCGCGAAAGCCTCCCAACGATCCGTCGGCGCGCAATACGCGGTGACACGGAATCAAATAATTCACCGGATTTGCGGCCACTGCGTTGGCAACCGCGCGTGTCGCCCGAGGAGCGCCCACCAGGGCGGCCAACTGGCAGTAGGCAATCGTATGGGCAGCCGGAATTTGCAATAAAGCGCGCCAGACCTGAACTTGCAGGTTGGTGCCGCGCACCAACAGGTGGAATCTTTCGCCCGGAGCGGCGGTGGACGCGAAAATTCGTTCGACCGTGATCCGGGTCTCCTCGGGCGCCGGGTACAGATTCGCCTGGCCATAGAGACGTTGCAATCTTGCCAGTTCCGCGCCCGGCTCGGTGCCGTGCATGAAAGCCAGCAGACACACGCCGCGCGCGGTTTGCGCCAACAATAGGCGACCGAACGGTCCATCGTGAACGCCGTAGGTAATATCCAAACCCTTGCCGCGCGCTTTGTATTCGCCCGGCGTCATGGCTTCCAGCGTGACGAAATGCTCGTGCAGCCGCGACGGGCTGCTCAGGCCGACGTCGTACCCGGCAGCCATGACGCTACTGGCCTTGAGCAAGGGTTTGGCGCGCGCAACGGTCAAGTACGCCAAGTAGCGTTTCGGGCTGATGCCGGCCCAGTCGCGGAACAAGCGTTGGAAATGATAGGGGCTCAAGCCCACCTGCTGCGCGATTTCGGCCAAATGCGGCTGCCGGTCCGCGCGCGCCCGGATGTAGGCAATTGCCCGCGCCACCGTTCGATAGTGATCGTTCATGGTCTTCCCGTTTCAGGCACAGGCTTTTGTACTCCGCGACGGGACGCGCGCCCACCCGAATCTTGCGCTGCGCACATCAGCCCGCGACACCCGCGGCCGGTAACCCGAAATAGCGGCGCTGCTAGGCGCGGTTGCGGGTGACAGTCGCGCGCTCGGGCACGGACTCGGGCAATAGGGAGTCGGGCAAGCGGAACTTTTGCGATACGCCCCCGGAGTCAAGCCTGTGGTGCGCTTGAACAGACGGCGAAAGAACGCCGGATCCTGATAGCCGACTTCGAAGCCGATGGCGTCCACCGCCAGATTGCCTGCTTCCAGACGCAGTTTCGCGGCTTCGATGCGCAGACGCTGGACATAGTCGATGGGAGCATGTCCGGTGGCTTTGCGAAAGCGGCGTTTGAAGCTGCGTTCCGGAATACCGCACTGACGCACCACGTCGTCGATTGCACGGGGTTCGTGCATATGTTCGTTGAGCCAGGCCTGGGCGATCAGAACTGATGTGGATGCCGCGACTCGAGTCGGTCATGGCGCTGCTCGTGGCACGAATGAACCGGTTTTGATGAGTTTGGCCCTTATCCATGGCGGCTGCAACTGACACGGTGAAGCCCATGCAGCCACCACACTGGAGAGTCCCCGGGTGCCCAGGAAGGCGGAGCACGTCTGCGTGGCGTGTTTGAACACCCGGGATCTAGCAAGTTTCGCCGGGCCACCGAAACGCCGTCCAACTTGGTGCTGGAGGCCAGACCCTAACCACGGCTCGAACCGGTCCGCATCCGGACCGGTTCGGTAGATGGCGGTTACTTGATGTTGCCGCACGCCACGTAGGTTTTGATTTCGTCGGCGCTCTTGTGCACGTTGATCGCATACTGACCACTGCGCAGCTTCGCCAACGACACCGGAACGGTAGTGCTGGATTCGCCGTCTTTGACACTGCTCAACGGCCATTTCGGCTTCGGCGTCAAATTGTCGCAAGTGCCTTCGTGGATATGGGCGGGTTGTGGTGTGCCACTGGGGGCGCCGTTGAGATGCAGCTCCACCTTGGTCTGTTCGCCCATGGCAGTCAAAGTCGCGGTTCCTGATTCGCCGGACTGATTTAGGGAATTCAGACTGACTTTCATATGGTCATGGGAACCGGGCATGTGCGCGCAGCCGGCCAATGAAGTCACCAATATCAAACCAAGCATCGTCCGCATGATGTTTTCCTCTTCCGTGTCGCTCAAAGTGTGAGGAAGCATAGAACCAAACATCACCCGCACAATTCGCCGTCCATGACCGCGCCAGAGCAACTTATCTGGAACTCCAGGAACCGTCCGGGTTGCGGCAGGCGCTTTCCTGGCGCGTGCGGCGATCACTTCCGCTCACAGCGACCGTTTCGAATGTGCGGCAGTAGCGCTCGCCCTGCTCGAAGGTGCGCTGCGGGGTAACCAGAAACGCCACTCCCGACTGGGGATTGCGCCAACGGATGGTCTCGTGATCCCCGGCACGTTCCAGCACTTGGCCGGTACAGGCCTCGTCGGCGCGATCCATACGTTTGCCGATCTCCTGGCCAATCACGGCACCGACGATCACCCCCGCGACCGTAGCAACTGTGCGGTTTTGGTCCGAGCCCACCCGCGAGCCGACCACCGCGCCGACCGCGCCTCCGAGAACCGCCCCCAGTGCTTGCCGATCGCAGGTTCCCGACACGATGCCGAACTCACGGGTGTGGCGTTCGTAGACTTCGACACTTTCGTGATTACCGCCTTCGTCGTGCCGGGCTCGGTAACCGTGGGCCGGCGCCCAAGGCGGCGGCCCCCCACGATGCGACGCCTGTTTGTGGTGCTTGTCTTTGCCGTGACCTTCGCCGTGCTTCCAGGAAGGGTCGGCGTATGAAGTTCCTACCAGGACCAGTGCGGCTACGGCAACCAAGCTCGTGAATTGTTTCAGACCCATGATCAGCCCTTTTGGTGTTGCGCTCCCTCTCTTGTGCACCATCGTGATCACGGAGGCGATAGCCAATGCTCCGCAATGTGCGCTGCGTCACGCAGAGCCCCCATCCACGGGCCGCAGTCGGCATAAACCCGGTGACATGCTGATCTCATCACGTCGGCAACCGGACCAGCGGAGACGCCGCTTGGTTGGCCCGATACGCTGGCCTCCTGCAGTATTTGTCGCCCGATTGAGTCGGACAAACTGGGCGAGCGCGACACCTGGCGCAGCTCAGTCCTGCCCCAGGTCCGGCGTCTGCAGGCGCTGCAACCATTCCAGGATGCGCTGTTTGCCGTTTACCGGCGTGGCCTTGTGGTCACCTTGCACGACCACGTATGCGCTTTGCGGATGTTCGGGCGCACGGGCGAAAGCGTAACGTGGTCCGCGCTTGGCCATCCGGTCTTCCCGACCGACGATCCATAACCGCGGCGTTCCCGCTTTCAGGTTCGCGGTATTGACCGGTATGCGGGCGGCGCCGGTGGGATCGTACCAACTGAGATAGATCCGCGGCTTGATCGGCCGGCGCGAGATCTTGCCCTGGCTGAGATCCTTGATCTCGGTGGTCACATCCCCCTGACCGGCATCGACCATCGCCTTGGCGCGCTGCCAGTCCTGGTCCATGCGTGCCTGATAGGCGCTCAAGTCGGGCACATGCCCAGGCGCAATGGCCATGATGGCTGCCATGTTCTGACCGGCGACCACGATCCGACTCGCGCCTTGCTTTTTCAGTTCCTCGATCGCCTGGTCGATCTCGGCCATCGAATCCTCATAGGACTTGTCCAGGCCACGGCGCTTCGACCACGGCATGTCCGGTGTCGACACCAGCATTCCGTGTTCGCGCAAATAGGTGGCGAGTTGCCCGACCGGGGACTGCGGCGCGGCGCTGCCCCACTTGCCGTGCATCAGTACGATACCGAGTTGCTGCGCCGGCTGCGCGGCCCAGGTCGCCCAGGACAACAGCAGCAGCAATCCAGTGATGAGCGTCTTCATCTGCGCACCTTGGTCATTGGCTATTGTCCTTCGGAGCGGAATTTCAAGCCGACCCGGGTGATGCGCTCCTGAGCCATTTCCCGCACCACCAGTTCCACCCGGCCGAAGCGCACACTGTCGCCGACCACCGGCCGCTTGTGAAACGCGCGATGGACATAATCGCCCACTGTGACGTCGCTCTGGTCGCCGGCACTGAAGCCATACAGAAATCCCACATCCCCCAGCTTGGCCTCGGCATCGAGAACGAAATCGCCGAAAAACTGATGCTCGGCGGCGTAAGCGGTCTCGCTGAATACGTCGTTGAGCCGCGGAACGTCCTCGAACGGCGCCAGAACATGCACGTAGTCGCCCGCTTGCAATGGCCCGGCCGCTTCTGGCGCATGCACGGAACCGTTGCGCACCACCGCCGTGATCCGGGCAGTGTCCGGTGCCACCAGTTCCGCGGTGGTACGGTCACGGGCCCGACTGCGGGGAACGACCGGATAGACCAGCAATTCATACTCGGGATGGCCCGGCACGAACGTATCCAGCCGCAATACCGGATCGGGACTGGGCGGGACTTCCAGCTTCAACAAGCGAGCCGCCGGCGCCACGGTCCAGCCTTGCAGCAACAGCGACACCAGGACGACGAAAAAGGCGACATTGAAGTAAATCGGCGCCGCTTCCAGGCCGGCCAGCAAAGGGAACAACGCAAGGATGATCGGCACCGCGCCGCGCAGACCGACCCAGGCAATGTACACCTGTTCGCGCCAGGCAAAGCGAAACGGCGCCAGGCTCACGACCACCGCCAGAGGTCGGGCCACGAACATCAGCATCAGGGCGATCAGCACCGCCGCCGGCGCCGAGGGCATCAGCGCCGAAGGCGTCACCAGCAGGCCGAGAATCAGGAACATCCCGATCTGCGCCAACCACGCCAGCCCGTCGTGAACCCGCAAGACGTTTTGCATCGAGCGCAGCTTGCTGTTGCCGATGATCAAGCCCACTAGATAAATGGCGAGAAATCCGCTGCCGCCAGCAGCGCTGGCAAGACCATAACTCAGCAGTCCGCCGCTGGTGACCAACAACGGATACAGCCCGGTTGCCAGGGTCAGCCGGTTGACCAACAACACCACCACCCGGCCGCCGAGCAAACCCGCCACGGCGCCGACCCCCAGCTGCTGCAGGAATTCGCCGACAATGTGCCAGTCCAGTAAAGTACCGCGCTGGGACAGGCCGCCGATCAGCAACACGGTCAAAAACACCGCCATGGGGTCGTTGCTTCCGGACTCGATCTCGAGGGTCGAGCCCACCCGCTGCTTGAGGTTCATGCCCCGCGCGTGCAGGACCGAAAACACCGCCGCAGCATCCGTGGAACCGACGATCGCGCCCAACAGCAATCCCTGCATCCAGTGCAGGTGCAGCAGCCAGGCGGCGAACAGGCCGACAATCGCACTGGTCAGGACCACGCCCAGCGTTGCCAGGGATACAGCGGGATAGAGCCCGACGCGGAAGGTCTCGGCACGGGTGCGCATACCGCCGTCCAACAAAATGATGGCCAGCGACACGGTGCCGATCACATAGGCCAGCGGCACGTTGTCGAACTGGATGCGACCGATGCCTTCCTCGCCGGCCAGCATGCCGAGGATCAGGAACACCAGCAGCAGGGGCGCACCGAGGCGAGAGGACGCCGCACTGGCGAGGATACTGCCGAACAGCAGCACGGCGCCGATCAGGACGATGTGGTTGAGAAACTCCATGGGACCGAGGGCGCCGCTGGTAAGGTGCGCTCCAGTATCGGTGCCAGGGCGCCCCGATCTCAAGGGTTAACTGAATCCGAGGTGCGGCGCCGTTACCGCATTCAATCAGCGGCTGGATACCTGAAGCCCGGCTGGGCGTAAAATCAAACCTCGGTCCGAGAACCGTTCGCGGCGCCGAACCGAAGTCCGGTATTGCATTGACGAAAGGCCGTTCGGGTGGAAGACGATCCTAAACATATACGGCAAACGGTGGAGCGCATCTATCGCGACGAATCCCGTCGGGTCTACGCCACCCTGGTGCGGCTGTTGGGCGAATTCGATCTGGCCGAGGAAGCCTTGCACGATGCGTTTCGCGCGGCGTTGGAACAGTGGCCTCGGGATGGCATTCCCGCCAATCCACGCGCCTGGCTGGTATCCACGGGTCGTTTCAAGGCCATCGACAGTCTGCGCCGGCGATCCCGGCTGGAGTTTACCGACGACATCGCCGCCCATGCCGGTGCGGCCGTCGATTCAGTCGCCGACGCCGATGCCGAAGAAATCGAAGACGACCGCCTACGCCTGATTTTCACCTGTTGCCATCCGGCCCTTTCCGCCGATGCCCAGACCGCCCTGACCCTGCGCGAAGTCTGCGGCCTCACCACCGAGGAAATCGCCAACGCGTTTCTGACCGCAGCGCCCGACGGTGGCGCAGCGCATCGTTCGCGCCAAAGCCAAGATCCGCGACGCGCGCATCCCCTATCAGGTTCCGTCTGCGCAGGAATTGCCGGAGCGCTTGCAAAGCGTGCTGCGCGTCGCCTACCTGGTATTCAACGAAGGCTACGCGGCGTCTTCGGGCGACAGCCTGACTCGCCACGATCTTTCCAGTGAAGCCATTCGCGTGGCGCGTCTGCTGGTCGAACTGTTGCCGGAACCCGAGGCCGTGGGCTTGTTGGCGTTGATGCTGTTGCACGAATCCCGGCGCGCAGCGCGCACCACCGCCGGCGGCGATCTCATCCTGCTGGACGAACAGGACCGTAGCCGCTGGGATCAAGCATTGATAGCGGAAGGTAGCGCGCTGGCGGAACGGGCACTGGCTTCGCGCCGCTTCGGACCGTACGCCCTGCAGGCCGCAATTGCCGCGGTGCATGCCGAAGCGCGAGCGCCCGAGGCCACGGACTGGCCGCAAATCGTCGGCCTGTACGATGTGCTTGCTGCGACTCGAACCGTCGCCGGTGGTGGAATTGAATCGGGCGGTGGCGGTCGCCATGCGCGACGGTCCCGAGGCCGGGCTGCGCTTGGTCGACGGCCTGATGGCGCGCGGAGAACTGGGCCAATACCGCCTCGCCTATGCGGTACGGGCGGATCTGTGTCGGCGCCTGGGCCGAACCGCGGAAGCCCGGCATCGCCTACCAGCAAGCCCTGGCGCTGACCCGGCAGGCTTCCGGAACGCCGCTTTCTGGAGCGGCGTTTGACTGAGCTGGAAAAAAATTGAAGCCGGTTGTCGATTCCGTCGCCCGAAGTTCGACTATTCCATGTATACACGGACGCCCTTGCGGACGCGGGGGATCGGAAACCGACAATCCCAGGAGACCCAGTCAATGCGATTCATGATACTGGTGAAAGCCACCCAGGATTCCGAAGCCGGAGTCATGCCCGGCGAGGAACTGATCGCCGCCATGGCGCAATACCACGAGGAACTCGCCAGTGCGGGCCTGCTGGTGGATGCTTCCGGACTACAGAGCAGCAGCAAAGGTTGGCGCATACGCTATGACGGCGAGCGGCGCACAGTGACCGACGGCCCGTTCGCCGAGACCAAGGAGTTGGTGGCCGGCTATACCATCATCCAGGTCAGTTCCAAAGAGGAAGCACTGGCCTGGAGCAAACGTTTTCCCAATCCCTCCATCGACGGCAAAGGCGCGGAAATAGAAGTGCGGCAAATGTTCGAATTGGAAGATTTCGGGCCCAGCGATGCGGCAGAACGATTTCGCGATCTCGGCGTCGGCAACGGTCAATAGCGCGGCTGTCCCGCGTCCATAGCCTGAAGAGGGCGTCGGAAGACGGTTTGACGATACGCGAGTACACACCATGAAATATCTTTGCCTGGCTTATTACGACGTAGGTAAATTTGAATCCCTCAGCGAGTCCGAGGTACAGGCGTTGGTGAGCCAGTGCCCGGCGTACGATCGTGCGCTGCGCGAAAGCGGCGGTCTGGTGCTGCAGGCGTCCCTTGGATCCGGAAAGGAATCGATCGGGCTGCGGCCCCGCTCGGGTAAGGTTTCTGTAACCGACGGCCCTTACGCCGAAACCAAGGAACAGGTCGGCGGCTTTTTTATCATCGAAGCGCAAACCCGGGACGAAGCGATCGCCATTGCGGCGAACCATCCCGCGGCACACCTTGGCGAGCAAGTCGGTTGGGGCATTGAGGTACGGCCGATCGCGGGCTACATGGAAACGCCACGATGAACGCAATCGCATTTTCTGCCGGGATGTCGAATTGCCCGCCGCCGCTGCGACTACTCAGGGAACGGATAGGCCCGAAATCGGCCTTCCATCGTCAGCTACGACTCGCGGAGAACAACCTCATGAGCACAGTGAATCCCATCCCCCAAGGCATGCACAGTGTCACGCCCCACCTGGTCTGCGCCGGCGCCGCCGACGCTATCGAATTTTATAAAAAGGCCTTCGGCGCAGTGGAGATCGGCCCGACTTCCCGGTCCCGACGGCAAACTCATGCACGCGCAGATCCGCATCGGCGATTCGTCGGTGATGCTGATCGACGAAGCGCCGCAGTGGAACGCTCTGGGACCGAAAGCGCTCAACGGCTCTCCGGTCACCATCCATCTTTACGTCGACGACGTCGATGGCACCGTGGAGCGCGCGGTCGCCGCGGGCGCCACGGTGGCGATGCCGCGTGCAGGACATGTTCTGGGGCGACCGCTACGGTGTATTGGTGGATCCGTTCGGCCATCGCTGGTCGGTTGCGACCCACATCCGCGACGTGAGCGCTGCCGAAATCGAGCAAGCCGTAGCGAACATGGGCAGTGATTGCACTTGAGCCGTCGGCCGTAGCGCCGCACTGGAGCATCTTATGAAATACCTGTGTCTCGTGTATCTGGACGAAAACAATCTGGGCGAATTGCCTGACGAGGATTGTGTCGCCTACGACACTGCGATTCGCGAAAGCGGTCACTGTATTGCATCCGAGGCTTTGGAATCGGTGCACACCGCGACCACGGTACGGGTACGCAACGGCAAGACAGCCGTGACCGACGGTCCGTTCGCGGAAACCAAGGAACAGCTCGCGGGCTTTTACATGATCGAAGCCACCGATCTCAACGAAGCGATTCATATCGCAGCCAAAATTCCACCGGCGCGGGTGGGCAGCATCGAAGTACGCCCGGTGCGACCGATTCGCGAAACCGTGGCGCTCACGAACGCGCAACAACAATCGCAAACGCAACCGTCGCCCGCAGACGAACGCTGATTGAACATCGGGAGTCGACCACCATGGCAACGGAAAAGAAAAGCAAAGCTTCAACCAAGCTCAAATCGAAGGCCGGAAAGCCCGAGATCCTGGTGCTGGTCGGCACGCGCAAAGGCGCGTGGCTGTATCACGCCAATGCCAAACGCAAGCGTTGGCACAACGACGGACCTCACTTCCTCGGCCACATCATCAATCACATTGCAGTCGACCCCCGCGACGGCCGGACCATACTGGCGGCCGCCAAGACCGGACATCTGGGGCCCACGGTGTTCCGTTCCACGGACCTCGGCCGCAACTGGAAGGAAGCGACCCAACCGCCGGCATTCGCCAAGAGCAAGAATCCGAAAAACGCGCGCGCCGTGGATCACACATTCTGGTTGACCCCGGCCCACGCCAACGAGCCCGACGTCTGGTACGCCGGCACTTCACCCCAGGGTTTGTTCCGCTCCGACGATGGCGGCGCGTCCTGGCAGCCTTTTTCCTGTATCAACGACGATCCGCAATACCGCAAATGGATGGGCACGGTGCAGGACGGAACCCCCGATGGGCCCAAGCTGCATTCCATCATCATTGACCCGCGCGATCCGCAGCACTTGTATTTCGCCATGTCCGGCGGCGGTGTGCACGAATCCACCGACGGCGGCCGCAGCTTCACACCGCTCCTGCAGGGGATCGACGTGGTGGAAGGTTTCGACGCCGGCGAAGCGACATTTCATGATCCCCATTGCGTGCGCATGTGTCCCAGCAATCCGGATCGCCTGTACCAGCAAAACCATTGCGGTATCTATCGGCTCGACCGGCCGGCGCAACAATGGCAGCGCGTGGGCAAGGCGATGCCCGAACGGGTCGGCGACATCGGCTTTCCCATGGTCGTCCATCCCGCGCGACGCCGATGCCGCCTGGGTGTTTCCCATGGACGGCACCAGTGTCTGGCCGCGCACCAGTCCCGGTGGCAAGCCGGCGGTGTTCGGCACTCGCAACGCCGGCAAGACCTGGCGTCGACTGGACGCGGGCTTGCCCGAGCAACAAGCGTGGTGGACCGTGAAGCGCCAGGCGATGTGCGCCGATAGCGCCGACCCGGTGGGATTGTATTTCGGCACCACCAGCGGCGAGTTGTGGATGAGCCACGACGAAGGCCGCGAATGGTCGTGCATCGCGCGCCATTTGCCGGAGATCTATTCAGTGGAAGCGGCGTTGCTTTCCTGACCGGTAAACGACCGTGAAAGTCCTGATACCCAGCGCCTTACGTTCCTACACCGGGCACGCCAGCGAAGTGCAAGCCGAAGGCGACACGCTCGCTGCGTTGGTGGACGACCTCGACCGACGATTCGCCGGTATCCGCTTTCGCATGGTGGACGAACAGGATCGCATGCGTGCCGCATGTGCGCTTCTTCGTCAACGGGGTGCAGACTTTCGAGCTTTCGCAACCGCTGCGCGCCGGCGACGAAGTGGTGATCGTACAGGCGCTCAGCGGCGGCTGAGCTGTCGGCAGTGCGCTACAGCCCGTAGCGCTTGATCTTGTACCACAATGCCCGCTCGCTGATTTCAAGCAAACGCGCCGCAGCCGCCTTGTTGTCCTCGGAGCGGCGCAGCGCTTCGCGGATCAGTTCGATCTCCAAGCCTTCGACTTGCGGACGCATCGCCAAGGGTGGCCCGGTCCGACAGGCCGGGCGGCGCTATCGGCGAAGGAGATTCGCAAAGATCCGCAGGCAAGTGCGTCGGCAACACCTCGCGCTCGCGGCACAGACACCGCCGCGCGCTCCATGATGTTTTCCAGTTCGCGCACGTTGCCCGGCCAACCATAGGCTTGCAACCGCGCCAGCGCGGCCGCGCTGAGATGAGGTACCGGTCGACCCAGTTCCAGCGCACATTGACTCAGGAAATGTTCCGCCAACAATGGAATATCTTCCGGGCGCTCGCGCAGCAACGGCACGTCGATGCGCATGACGTTGATACGGAAGTACAGGTCGGCCCGCAGCACGCCGTCGTCTACCGCCTGCTGCGGGTCGCGGTTGGTGGCGGCGACCACGCGCAAATCCACCGCCAGCGGACGTGGGCGCCCAGGCGTTCCACCTTGCCCTCCTGCAGCACCCGCAACAGCTTGGCTTGCAAAGCCGGCGGCATTTCGGTGATTTCGT
Source organism: uncultured Gammaproteobacteria bacterium (assembly GCA_963762165.1). Lineage (GTDB taxonomy): Bacteria > Pseudomonadota > Gammaproteobacteria > JASBUN01 > JASBUN01 > CAVXJN01. The sequence continues at coordinate 1,025,408 of CAVXJN010000003.1, read as the reverse complement.
CCAGGAACAAAGTGCCGCCGCTCGCCAATTCGCAGCGGCCGATGCGGTCGCGGGTGGCGCCGGTGAACGCGCCTTTGAGATGGCCGAACAATTCGCTTTCCAGCAGTTCCGCGGGAATCGCGGCGCAGTTGATCGGCACGAACAAGCCGGAGCGCCCCGAACCCTGGTGCAGCGCGCGGGCGACAAGTTCCTTGCCGGTACCGGTTTCGCCGACGATCAGCACGCTGCTGCGCGTCGGCGCCACCTGCCGCACCAGGTCGTAGAGTTCCTGCATGCGCGGGCTGGCGCCGACGAACTCGCCCCATCCCTTCGCGACTTCGTCGCGCAGGAAGCGGTTTTCCCGCTGCACTGTACCCAGGGCCAGCGCCCGCGCCACGGCCAGCTCCACGCGTATCCATTTCGAACGGACGGATGATGTAATCCGACGCGCCCAGTTTCATCGCCTCCACCGCCGACTCGATGCTGCCGAAGGCGGTGAGCACGATCACCGGCACGTCTTCGCCGCGTTCGCGCAGCGCCCGCAACAAGTGCGATGCCGTCCATGCGCGGCATGCGCAGGTCGGTCAGCACGAGATCAAAAGGCCCGTCGTCGAAGGCGCGCACCGCCGCCTCGCCGTCCACGGCCTGCACCACGTCGTGGCCCATGTTCTTCAACGACAGCTCCAGCAGCCGGCGCATCTTTGCTTCGTCGTCGACCACCAGATATTCGTTTGGTGTCCATCAGTCCGGTTCCAGCTGTCGCCGCTCGAAGACCATGTCGAAGCTCGCGCCGCCCCAGGGGCTTTCGCTCACCTGGATATCGCCATGATGTACTTGCACGATCTGCTGCACCACCGTCAGGCCCAGGCCGATGCCGCCCTCGCGGCGGCTGAAGAACGGATCGAACACCCGCTGGCGCAGATCCGGCGGCGATCCCCGGGCCGTCGTCGTATACGCTGTACCCGCAACCGTGTACCCTCGGTGGATGTGCGAATACCAACCCGGCCTCGCTCCGGCACGAAATCCAGGGCGTTGAGAACCAGGTTCAGAAATACCTGGGTCAACTGCTCCCGATCGCACGCCAGTACGCCGCTGTCAGCGTTGAATTCCCGCAGCAATGAAATCTGCTTTTTCTCCGCTTTCGACGACAACAGATCGAGCACATTGCCGGCGATGTCGTGCAGATCGTGGAGTTTGAATTCCGGCGGCCGCGGCCGCGCGCATTCCAGCAGCATGGTCACCAGGCGATTGAGCCGGTCGGTTTCGCTGAGGATATAATCGAGCAGTTCCCGCTCGCGTTCGTCCAGGTTCGGTCTGCGCTGCAACAACTGCGCGGAACTGCGCACGATGCCCAGCGGCGTGCGTACTTCGTGGGCCATGATGGCGGCCATTTCGCCGACCACGGCAAGTTTCCCGGCGCGCACGATTTGTTCGCGGGATTGTTCCAAGGCTTGCATCATATCGACGAAGGCGCGATCCAGCTCGTCGACTTCGTCGATGCTCGCGCCCGGTCGCACCTCCGGGCCCCTCGCCTCGCCGCTGCGATACCGGCGGGTAAATTCGGTCAACGCCACGATCGGCTGGGCGATGCGCCCGGCGATGCGTTTCGATGTCCACACTGCGATGGCGAGCGTGACCAGCAGCACCGTCACCATGGACCAAAGCATGCGCCATATGGGTTGGTATGCCCGGCTGGTGGGCTCGACCATCAGCAGGTGCCAGCCCAGACCGGGAAAGTGTTGATAACCGCTGGAAGCGGCGGTTCCCACCAGCAGCGTTGACAGTCCCAATGGGCTGCCATCGCGCACGCGAGTGACACCGCCACGTTTCGTGATCCAGTTTTGCATATTCGTGCTCGACAGACTTCGATCCCCACGCAGACTTTCCGAGGCGCCGATGATCCATCCTCGGTCATCGAGTAAAACCGCGCTGCGCGGTCCGCCGGCGGCATCATCGAGCAAGTCCGATACCGCGCCCCAATCCAGCATGGCGTACAAAAAACCCAATTGGCCGTGACCGAAGGCATCGGCGATGGGCGCACGCAGCGCCAGGGTGTCTCCCCGCCGATCATGCACGGGTTGCAGCTGTAACGCCGCGCTACCCCCGGATACCGTCGTCCAGCGGCTGATTCCGGGCGCGCGGCTGCCGATCAGTGCCGGGTCGCTGGATGCGACCACGCGCCCGTTCAGATCGGTGCAGAACAGCGTCCGGTATGCCGTCCCCTGGCCGCTGCGCAAGTCGAAAAGAAAATGGGACAAACGCTTGTCGACGTCTTCGACCCGAATGTCCTGCATGATCTCCAACCGCCGCCAGAGGCGCAGATTCTCGAATTGGGCAAATAAAAATGTATCAATGCGTTGCAGCGCGGCGCCGGCACTGGTTTGCAGGTTCCCTGCGATTTCCGATTGCAGCGCCAGCCGCGCTTCAACGAAGGACAGCGCGCCCATCAGCGCAATGGCACCGAGAACCAACCAAAAGAAGGCGCGAAGTAAGGCGTTGCGAATGGTCACGCCTGCTGGATTCCTCTGACCGGGATCGCCCCGCCGGATACCGACCTTGCCAAATGAATATGCAAATGACAATGCTTGCCGCGCGCCGGGAGTCGTTATACTGCCGCTTCCGCGGACTTGTAGCTGCTTCGGCGTCCGCGCGGCTATAGTGCAGGTTCCATAGCCTGCCGTCCGCAAACAACAATACGAAAGCACTATGTCACGTTTCGATTTCCTGATTGCTGTGACCGCGTTGCTCGCCACATGTTCAGTAGCAGCCGCGCCGAACGATTCCACATCCCGAAACCAGCCGCCGTATCGACTTGGGCAGGGTCTCCACGTCCCTGCCCTGAACCTGGACGTCGGCGGCTACCTGAGCTTGCAATACGAAGGCCTGCAGCATCGCGAGCAAGTGCTCAGCGTGCGCGACCTGAGCTTGTTCGTGAACAAAAATCTCGGACCGCGGTGGAATTTATTTACCGAAATGGAAATCGGCGACGCGTTGGAATTCAACGACGACGGCGGCGCCAATCACAATCCCGAGTTCGACATCGAGCGCCTGTATGCCGACTACCGCCTGGGCCCCGCCGTTACGCTGCGTTTCGGCAAGTTCCTGACTCCTGTAGGCCGCTGGAACCTGATTCACGCCGACCCGTTGGTCTGGACCGTGTCCCGGCCGCTCACGGCCACTGCGGCTTTCGCCCGCCATGCATCGGGTGCAATGGCCTACGGCACGCTGCCCGCTGGCGGCCGCAACCTCGACTACTGGATATTCGCCGACGACACCGACCGGCTCGATCCGCTGGAACGGGATGAGCGCTGCCTTCGAAGAGCCGGGCTCGACCCTAAAAGTCACCAATAACTTCAATCGCGCCACCGGCGCTCGCGCGCTCTACCACTTCATCGAGAACCGCTTCGAGGTCGGCGCGTCCTACGTCCATTTCGAAACCCAGAAACGGCGACAGGAGAAAAACCTCTACGGCTTGGACTTCTACTGGAACACACCTCATCTGGAACTGAGCGGCGAAGCGGTGTATCGCACGGGCGGTTCATCGGACTCCGATGAGCGCGGCGGCTTTCTGCAGGCAGTGGTACCGATTCCCCATCACCTGTATTTGATCGGACGGCGGGAACAGTACCGCGCGGCGGTCTTGAGCGACGACGTCACCATCAACACCTTTGGCCTCACCTACCGGCCGCAGCCGCCGTTGTCGCTCAAGCTCGAATACCGCAGCGGCTCGGGTAACGAACAGGTCGCGCCGGACGGTTGGCTCGGTTCGCTGGCGATTTTGTTCTGAGCAATGGCGCGCCTGCGACTCAACTTAGCGCTGGGTTTCATGCTTGCGTTCGGCCTCTGCGGCATTACGCCAGCGGCTCCGGCCGATCCCGGCATTGCGGTGATCGTCGCCCGCTCCGGGCCCGAACTGCCGATCGATCTCGCCACCCTGCGGGATATCTACTTGAAGAAAATCGTCGTCGATCGGGCGGGGCATATGCTGGTACCGGTCAACCTGCCATCAGGCAATGCACTGCGCCGGGCGTTCTCCTTGAGTTTGCTGCATGAAACCAGCGAAGGGTTGCAAAACTACTGGAACGAGCGCTATTTCCACGGCATACGCCCACCCTACGTGCTCGGCTCGCAGGCTGCGGTGCTGCGCTTCGTCTCCGGCACCGAGGGCGCCATCGGCTATGTCGCCAGTTGCCGGGTCAATGCCAGCGTGCGCGCGGTGCTGGTGCTGCCGGTTCCCGCCGACCAGGCTGGCGTCATCGATCGACTGTGCGCGCAATCACGCTGAGGCAGTGGATGGCGCAATAACTGTCAGACAATTTTTGCAGGGCACCGAGGTTTGCGCGCATTTTCAGCGGCTGTTTTCCGGTAGTTTTATTTAGCTTTCAACATCTTGAATCGGTGGCACGATTCTCGCTCTGCTCGTTGCCGTGGTTCCAGCCAACCAGAGCGCGCCCATGAGCCTTGAAAATCCTTGCCCGAGCGACCCGTGCATATTGGCCGGCGTCGAGCCCTTTCTGAACGAGTTGCAGCAACCGGTATCGGTGGAGATCCACAGCGGCGATGATCCGCTGCGCAGCCAGGTCGAGGGATTCATTCGCTCAGTGTTCCTCGCCACCTACGGCGCCAAACTGAATGCTTTCCACCCGACCCTGCTTTCCTTCGCCACCGGTCCGCGACTACGGGCCGCGGTGGGACTCCGCGGCGGCCTGGAGGGGCCGATGTTCGCCGAACAGTATCTGCGGAATCCGGTTGAATCCCTGATCGCCGTGCATTGGCAGCAGCCCGCCGCCCGCGAACGCGTGGTCGAAGTAGGCAACCTCGCCCTGACCGCTGCCGGAGAAGCGCGTTGGCTGATCGCGGCGGTCACAGCGTTCCTGCACGCCTGCGGCTATCGCTGGGTGGTGTTCACCGCAGTGCAGCCGCTGTTCAACGCATTCCAACGTCTGGGGCTGATGCCGATCCAGTTGGCTCCCGCCGACCCGGCCCGCCTGCCCGATGGCGGCTGCGACTGGGGCAGCTACTACGACCGGCGCCCAGTGGTCTGCGCCGGTGACATTCGTTCTGGCATTCGCAAACTCGGCGGCGTGTTGAGTCGACAGTCAACCGCTGCTGCACCGCTTGCTGCAGGACTGCTTCCGCCAGGCGTCGACATTCGGGTGCGACGCGGAAACGGCGCAGGAGCATGTCCAATGAACCTGGTGATTTCGCGCATTGCCGAGCACGCGCGCCGGGACCCGCAGCGGGCGGCGGTCAGCGACGCCTGCAACACGATCAGCTACGGGGAATTGCAGGCGGAAATCGAACGGCTGTCGCCGTTGTTCACCGGTCACCGCGTTGCGCTGTTATTGGCCAATGGCGGTCCCTGGGCGGTGCTGGACCTGGCAGCGCTGCACGCAGGCGCCACTTGCATTCCCTTGCCGGCGTTCTTCTCCGATGCGCAACTGCAGCATGTGCTGACCGATGCGCGCCCCGAGCTGGTGATCACCGATCAACCGCAACGACTGACCCGTTTGTCCCATGTCGCGCCCGAAGCCCAACGCACGGTGGCCGGCTCTCCCACCACCTGGTTTCGTATGTCGGTCGATGCCGGCCGGCGATTTCCTGAAGACACGCGCAAACTCACCTACACCTCCGGTACCACCGGAACGCCAAAAGGCGTGTGCCTGGGCGACGAGGCATTGCAGACCGTAAGCGTGGGTCTGAGCAAAGCGTTGCGGGGAACCGCCGACGATCGCACCTTGTCCCTGTTACCGCTTTCCACCCTGCTGGAAAACATCGGCGGCCTGTACAGTCCGCTATACAGCGGCGCCCACGCTTTCGTTCCCGACTTGTCCGAGTGCGGCATCCGCGGCTCCAGCGGAGTCGATGCCGCAGCGCTGGTACGGGCGCTACATCGCTTCCGGCCCTCTTCCACCATTGTCGTGCCGCAATTGCTCAAAGCCATGGTCATGGCCATCGAATCGGGCGCCGCTGCCCGCCCGCACCTGCGCTTTGTCGCCGTCGGGGGTGCGCGCACGGCACCGACCCTGATTGCCAGGGCACGGCAGGTGGGGCTGCCTGTATTCGAAGGTTACGGTCTGTCGGAAGCCTGTTCGGTCGTGACTCTGAACATGCCCGGCAGTGATCGTCTGGGCAGCGTCGGCCAGCCATTGCCACATGCGCGGGTTCGCATAACCGACGACGGTGAAGTCGTCGTCGGCGGCGCCCTGTTCAAAGGTTATCTCGGCCAACTCGACGCCAGCCAGGAGCAGTGGCGCACCGGGGATCTGGGCTATTTCGACCGCGGCGGCTATCTGCACATCACCGGTCGCGCCGACCACGCCTTCACAACCGCATTCGGACGCAATGTTTCGCCGGAGTGGGTCGAGAGCGAGCTGCTCGGCAACGGCGCACTGCTGCAGGCGGCGGTGTATGGAGACGGTATGCCCTACAACGTGGCAGTCCTGGTTGTCCATCCGACCACTACGGGCGCCGGGCATCAGGGCAGCCGTGGCCGAGGCCAACAGCCGCCTGCCCGACTACGCCCGCGTGCAGCGCTGGGCGGTTGCGGCGGAACCGTTCTCCGCGGCCAACGGCCTCGCCAACGCCGCGGGCGCGGTCGATCGCGGCTCGGTGGCCCGCCGTTATGGCATCGAACTCGACAGCCTGTACCAAGCGAGAACAACGGCATGTCCGTATATGAGCGGCTCGTCTACGAAACCGGGGCGGCACGAATACGCTTCATGGCCGTACCGATACTGCAACGGGCATTGCAGGGAAACATCGGTCGCGACGATTATCTGGCATTTCTCGGCCAGGCCTACCACCACGTCAGTCACACGGTGCCACTGCTGGCCAATTGCCGTGAACGCCTGCCCGCCCGGCTCGGCTGGCTGCAGACTGCCATGGACGAATATATCGAAGAAGAGGCCGGCCACGAGCTGTGGATTCTGGACGATATACGCGCCGCCGGCGGCGATGCCGATGCCGCCCGGGACAGCGCTCCGTTACCGACGACGGAACTGATGGTGGCGTATGCCTACGACCTGGTGAATCGGCGCAATCCGGTCGGCTTCCTTGGCATGGTGTTCGTGCTCGAGAGCACCAGCGTGCAACTGGCAAGCCGCGCCGCGTCCGTCATCCGCGACAGCCTGCGCTCTTCCCGAGCAGGCATTTCACTATTTGACCTCCCATGGCAGCGTCGACCAGGAACATATCGCGTTCTTTCAGAAACTGGTCAATCGACTCGACCGACCGAAGACCAGGACGCAGTCGTACATAGTGCCAGCATGTTCTATCGCCTTTATGGCGACATTTTCGCAAGTCTTTCCGAGTCCACCGAAATCAATCCGAGGATCGCTCAATGCACGTTCTGACCCGAAACCTGTTCGCCACGGCGCTGTTCGTGTGTGCATTTTCGGCATTAGCCGACAGCGACACCATGGACCAGCGACTGCTGGACATTCAGCATCAGTGGGCACGCATTCACTACCAGATGCCCGCTGCAGCCAAGGAAGCGGCGTTTTCGAAACTGGAAACCCAGGCCGGCGAGTTGGCAGCAAAATATCCGCAGCGGGCCGAACCCAAGGTCTGGGAGGCTATCGTGCTGAGCACCCACGCCGGCGTGCACGGCGGCCTGGGCGCCTTGTCGATGGTGCGCAAAGCGCGAGATCTGCTGTTTGACGCCGAAAAAATCGATCCCACCGCGCTGCAAGGTTCCATATATACAAGTCTCGGCAGCCTGTACTACCAGGTTCCCGGCTGGCCCCTCGGCTTCGGTAACGACGACAAGGCGGAGGCCTATCTGAAAAAGGCTTTGGCACTCAATCCGGACGGCATCGATCCCAATTATTTCTACGGCGACTATCTGTATCGACCAGGGACACCAACAACAAGCGCGCGCGGTGCTGGAAAAAGCCCTGCACGCGCCTGCGCGCCCCGCCCGGCCGCTGGCCGATGCCGGGCGGCGCCGGGAAATTCAGGCTTTGATCGCCAAGTTGTCCAAGCAGAGCTGACTACCTCGGCCGAAGGAAAAGCGCCCATGAAACTTGAATCGCAACGCATTCTCGTAACCGGTGCCGCCGGCGGCATCGGCAAATGCCTTTGCGCCAGGCTCGCTGCGCGTGGCGCGCGGCTCGGCCTGCTCGATCGGGGACCGACCGCGGTAACTGCTTTGATGCAGGACGTCCGGGAGTTGCCCAGCGACAGCATCATCGTCGAGGCCGACATCACCCAGGCGGAGGATCGCCGCCGCGCCGTGCAACAAATGAACGACTCCTTTGGCGGCATCGACGCCCTGGTCAATCTCGCCGGCATCCTCGACTTTCGACCTTTCGAAGAATCCGATCCCGGCACCATCGCCAAGGTGCTGCAGGTGAACATCGAAGCCCCGATTCTGCTGACCCGGGAAGTTCTGCCGCAGTTGACAGCCCAGGGCAGGGGCAGAATCGTCAATGTCGGTTCAATGTTCGGCAGCATCGCGTTTCCCTGCTTCGCAGCCTATTCGGCCAGCAAGTTCGCACTGCGGGGATTTTCCCAGGCACTGCGCCGCGAACTATACGACAGCGGCGTGGGCGTAACCTATGTCTCGCCACGGGCGGTTAAAACCGCGTTCAATCCTGCCGTGATTCACCATATGGCCGAGCAGGGTCTGATGCGCATGGACGAAGTCGAATGGGTGGCCGCAAAAATCGTCAAGGCCATGGAGCAGAATCGAGACGAGATCTATATCGGCTTTCCCGAGAGCTGGTTCGCGCGCATCAACGCGATCGCGCCGGGACTGGTGGACAGATCCATCACCAAGCAAGTACCGGCACTGATCAGATTCACACACCAGGAACCGTGAGCGAAGATGTCGGATCTGTCACTCGTGGCCGGAAGGTACCGCTTCTGCCAGTCGCGCATTCGGCACCTGCTCCAACCCGCCCGGGACCGTCCCCATGCCAGGGCCTGCGAACAGGCGAGTTGGACGCAGCGTGCAATTCACCGGGCTGATGCACGGTCCGGCTCAGGCCAGGGCCGGGCGCCTGAGCGGCACGGTGGCGATGCTGACGCCACCGATCACCAGGAAGCCACCCACCACTTGCGGCATCGTCGGCAAACTGCCCAGCACGCCGCCGACCAACATTGCAAACACCGGCACCAGATTCAGGAACAATGCGGTGCGGCCGGCACCAAGGTGGGCGATCCCCGTGGTCCAGAATAGATAGGCCAGGACGGTGCCGCCGAGGGTCATGGTCAACAGTGCGCTGCCCGCAGCAAGCCCCGGCCACATCGGGGTCTCGCCGCTGGCCATCGCCACCAGCAACAACAGTGCCGCGCCTGCGATCATCGTCAGGGTGGTGTTCACCAGCGCCGACCCGGCGGGCATATAGCGACGGCCGAGAACGTTATACAAGGCCCAGGACAAGTCCGCGCCCAGCATCAGCAGATCGCCACTGGCTACGTGCAGCCGCGCCAGACGCTGCAGGTCGCCGCCGGAAATCACCACCGCCACACCGATCAACGCCAATGGCAAAGCGGCAAGCTGGCGGGCATCGGCACGTTCGCCGAGGATTGCCGCCGCCAGTACCGTCGTCAGCAACGGGTTGGTGGCCATGATCAATGCGGCATTGGCCGGCGAAGTTCGTTGCAACGCAAAAAAGAACAGCAAATTGAAAGCACCGATGCCGACGGTGCCAAGCAGGAGGTACGCTGCTGGATGATGCCGGGCGGGCGCAATCAGGGGCTGTCCCCGCCAGGCGCTGAGCAACACCATGACCGTTGCACCGAGCAGGAACCGCAGCGCCGCCGCCCACAAGGGCGGCAAATCCGCCATTACCGGTTGCGCAAGGGCGAAATTGGCGCCCCAAAACATGGTCGAAGCCACCACCAGACCATAAACGGTATTTGTCCTCATCGCCTTCCCCAGTTAGCAAAACTATTGGGGAGGCAGACTAAATCGTGCCAATATTATGGACAAACGAAACTTTCTGAGCCCAGAGTTTAGATTTTCTAATGCCGAACCGACTGCCATCCCTGACCGCGCTGCGGGCCTTTGAGGCCGCCGGCAGGCATTTGTCGTTCGCCCGTGCGGCCGCGGAACTGCACGTCAGCCCCGCGGCGATCAGCCAACAGATCAAGCAACTGGAGGACCATCTCGGCCTGCCATTGTTCCGACGCGGCAAAACCCTGACCTTGACCCCCTCGGCCCGCGCCGGCCTGCCACTGGTCAGTGAGGCATTCGCCGCCCTGGAGCGCGCCGTGGCAGAGATGGATACAAGCCGAAACAGCGGCCCATTGGTGGTTTCGGCACCGCCTGCGTTCGCTGCCCGCTGGCTGGTGGGGCGCCTGGATGGTTTTCAAGCGCAGCATCCGGAGATCGAATTGCGGCTGCTCGCTACCCGGCGCTTGGTGGATTTTCAGTCCGAGGACGTGGATGTCGCCGTCCGTTTCGGATCCGGTCCCTACCAGGGACTGCACGCCGAACGACTCATGCCGGAGGCCATTGTCGCAGTCGCGGCGCCGCAATTGGCCGCTGGGATTGCAGGTGCCGCCGACCTGGCGTCGTGCACTTTATTGCACGACGACGCCCACGACTGGGACCCGAGCTTTCCCGATTGGGGCACGTGGCTGGCCTCGCTTGGAATTACGGACACGTCGGCTCTGCGCATTCGCCGGTTCGGCGATGCGAACCTGGTGATTCAGGCCGCCACCGCTGGTCTCGGGGCGGCGCTGTCATGGCACAGCCTGGTAGCCGACGATCTTCGGACCGGGCGGCTGGTGCGGGTCTTGGGCAGCACCCTGCCGACGGATCACGGCTATCACTTGGTGACGCCCGCGGACCGATTGCAGATTCCGAAGGTGGCGGCGTTCCGCGCCTGGCTGATGGAACAGGGCATGCAGCAGCAACGCCCGTAGCCACGGGCACGGCAGCCCGTGCGTCCGCCGTACATACATTCATTTGTCCGGAGTCGGCGGATATTGGCCAAAAGTTGGCAGTCCGTCGTCCCCACAGGACCAGGACGCGCGGGAATCCCAAAAGATGCGCGCCTGGGGATCGATCGGTGCATTGCTATCCAAGGAGCCAGCGGGGATCACCACCGCACCGAGTTCGGGAACGGCGCGCGGCAACGGACTGCCGCAGTTTTTGCAGAACTGGGAGGCGTATCTTTCGGCCTCCGGAACCTTGAATCGCCCTACCAGCTGTTCGCCGCTGAGCCAGTGTATCGTGTCCGCGGTCACCATCAGGTTGCTGGCATGGCCCGTACCCGACGCTTTGCGGCAGCGAGAGCAATGACAATGGTAGAAGCGCTTGACCTCGCCCTCGATCCGGTAACGCACCTCGCCGCATAAACAACTCCCGCGAATGTCGGCGTCCTGCATATCGCGCATTTCCCGGTTCAGTCTGAAATTACGACAGCCAACGTGCTATCCGTGCAAGCGTTTGACCCCAGGGGGGTCCTGCAGCGGCACGGATTTCACCTCCGCGATGCCCTCGCCCGTTTCGCTGGTGCGCTTGGACTCCGAAGTGCGATACCAGGTGGGTACCAGATAACCGAGGGTAAAACCGACGATTGCCGACAGTCGCAGGACGCTGCCGATATCTGGAACATTGCCGCCGAATGAGCCGGCAACGCTGAGACTGGATAGCCACCAATGTACCAGTGCGCCAGCGGCCATCAACAGCACTGCCTGAAGCGCGCCATCCACCAGTCTACACAGGCGCGCAGGCAACCAGCCGGGACGCTGCCAATCAATCATGAACGCCGTGGACACCGCAGTGACGAATGCCACGGTCAGCCACGGATAGGAATCCGACGCGAACTGCTTCCATGCCATAACGAACGGCGGCGCAAATCCGTCCACTCCAGGTGCAGCTGCGAAAATCAGCGTTTTGAACAGCAGGCTGATGATCATGCTCACACCGACCGCCATGATGCCGGACAGCAGGTACCCTGCGGTCGGGTAAAATCGGTCGGTATCGTACTGAAACAGCGACCACCACTGTTTTGGTACTACCGCGCAAATGACAGCCGCGGAATAGATCGAGACGATCATCGCGATCGTCAGCAACAAACGCTCGCCGTTCTCATTGGGCGGTTTGAACAAGATGAAATTGGCGAGCACCAGAGCAAGCAACAAGCCGAACAGCGTGACCGTCTGGTTTACGGAAAGCCCCTGGCCGGTGTCGCCTTCTACATCCAGGAAACCCATATCCCTGAGGGACTTCTGCCGGGAACCGTAACGGAAGCAGGTTTTGAGTACACCGTGACTGATGAAATCGCACATTTCGGAAAGCAACGCCTGTTGCTCAATCTGCAAGTTGGCGCGGAATTTCTTTGCCGCCTCCTGCAATGCGGAAGATCCCGCGCTGGCCTTGGCCTGTTCATCCATGGCAACGGCGCTCAACGCCATCTTGGTGATGCGCGCGTAGTGTTCTTTGATGCGTTCGAATTGGCCGCTGCGTTCATGTACAAATGCGGCGAAGCGGTGGGAAGGGTCCCAGGATTTGAGCTGGGTCATCAAGGACACGATGCTGACCCAACGATAGATGACGGGATCGGTAGAACTCATTTCTTCTGCCGACAGGCCTTGCTCCTGCAACTCCCGAACGAGTGCGTCGCGGCCCTGGAGCGGGATTTCGTAGCGGCTGGATTGAATCTCCTTGCTGAGGCGGAGTGCTTCGTAGGGAATTGCCGCAAGACGATGCAGGAAGTGGCGCAGCCGTGAATCCAGATCCGAAATCACCGGCACCTTCGGTACCAGCAAGGACAGGAGCAGTGCGAATAGAATCACGCTCGATTCGCCGGGTTTGATGCCGCTCGAATTCAGTGCGGCCATGTCAATGTCGAAGTAATCCAGCATCTTCGGATACTTCGTGAAGACGTAGAACGTGGCGAGGTAAATGAGCAGATATACAATCGCGGCGGCATAATATCGCCCGGCCGTGGTGGATGCGCGAATGGAACCGGGGGTATTGAATCGCTCGGCCGCGTAAATCACGATCAACACGGCGCCGAACAGGACTTCGATATTGATCTCCATGGCGCACCTCTGCACTTGCGGGGCATTGCCGTTTGATTTCTATAGTCTAATCCTCCGCTAAACTCAAGGTCGCCTGACAAAAGCAAAGTCTGAGCGCGCGCGCAACTGTAGCAAAACGCACACGGTAGTCATCAGGGTGCTTCAGCGGGTATCCCCGCGTCTGGCGCGAGCGCCCGCCCCCATACTAAGGAAGGACATGAGGACGTCATTAAAATGAGGACCGGCATTCGCACCGCGGTCCTCCTCACCACCGTACTATGCGCCATTGCGACCGGCTATGCCCGCGGGAATCAGCCGGCAGACGACAGCGCGGCGCCAACAAAGACCGTACGCGTCGGTCTCTATCAAAACCCGCCGAAGATCTATCGCGACGACGACGGCGAACCGGCGGGATTGTTTGTACGTCTGGTCAATGCCATTGCGCGCCACGAAAACTGGCAACTGCAATTCGTGTCCTGCGATTGGGGAAACTGCCTGCACCTGCTGCAGGCCGGGAACATCGACCTCATGCCGGATGTGGCGTATTCCGAACCGCGCAAGCAGAGATTCGGCTTTCACAGCATCCCCGTCACCCACCGTTGGTCGGTCGTACTAACACGCGCCGACGAGCCGGTACTGAACCTGAACGACCTCGACGGCAAAAGGGTCGGCTTGTTATCGGATTCGGTCCAGATCGCTACCTTGGCTAAGGTAATGCGCGGCCTTGGCCTGCACTACACGCAAGTCACCTTCCCCAGCTACGAAACCGCATTTCAGGCCGTGCGCGACGGCAACGTGGATGCGGTCGTGAGCAACAGCTATTACGCCGCCTTCTCCAAGAAGCGTTTCGGCCTCAAGGAATCGCCCATAGCATTCAACCCGGTCGCGCTGTATTTCGTCACCAAGCAAGGCGATCCGCTCGGCCTGCTCGGCACCGTGGATACTTATCTTCGCAAGTGGCGCTACGACGAAAATTCCGTGTATTACGCCGCGCTCAGCGCCGCAATGGTACCGAAGCAAGAACCGGTCGTGCCGCCGCGCACGCGCGAGCTTGTATTCGCCATCTTCGGCTTGTTGCTGCTGGTTCTGACCGCCAGCGCCGTGCTGCGCTGGCAGGTACGCCGCAGGACATTCCAACTGCGGGAATCTGCCCGGCGCCTCGACCATATGCTGAGCGCGAGTTCCGTTGTGCTCTACCAACTGTCCATGGACAGCACCGGCGTCACAGTACGCTGGGTCAGCGATAACGTGGAACGTTTGTTCGGGTTTCAGCCGCAGTGTGTGATTGCGCAACGCGATTGGCCGCAACACCTCGATCCAGCCGACCGGGAAATGGTGTCGCGCAACCTCGCGACGCTGCGGGACACCGGCCATCTCGTGCAGGAATACCGGATAAGAGACGCCCGCGGTACCACTCGCGTAGTACGCGACGAAATGCGTGTGCTACCCGGTGTACCGGGTCAGTCCGATGAGGTCGTTGGTTCCTGGAACGATTTGACCGAAGCCCGCGAGCAAGCCGCGCGCGTGAGCTTTCTGACTCACTATGATCCGCTCACGCGCTTACCGAATCGCGCTCTGTTGCACGAACGCATGGACGATGCCGTGTCTCGGGCAAAACGCGAACGCAGCGGGCTGGCGGTGTTCTATGTCGACATCGACCGGTTCAAGATGATCAACGACAGTTTCGGCCAGCTCGTCGGCGACGCCGTACTGAAAATGGTAGGGGACCGGCTGTCAGGTTTGTTGCGTCTCGGAGATGTATTGGCGCGGGTGGGCGGAAATGCATTCGTCATGCTGATGGAGGATGACGCCGGGCGCCGGGATGCCGCGACGATGGCCGAATCCATCATGGAGACATTCCGCGAGCCCATGCCTGTTGCCGCCCAGCATGTGGCGCTCACCCTCAGCGTTGGCATCAGCCTGTTTCCGGAAAACGGCGACAACCCGGAGGATCTGCTGCAGGGCGCAGAAGCGGCAATGTACGAAGCCAAACGTAAAGGGCGCAACTCACACCAGATGTATTCCACCGCCATTTCCGAAGGCGTCAGCGAACGCGTGTCCATTGCCGCGGGCATCCACAATGCCGCCGCAAACGGTGAATTGTTGCTGCACTATCAACCACAGGTGGAGTTGACCTCGCGGCGGATGGTAGGCGTCGAAGCGCTGGTTCGGTGGCAGCACCCGCTATTGGGATTGATTCCACCCGGGCGCTTCATTCCCGTGGCCGAAGAGTTGGGCATGATCGGCGATATCGGAGTCTGGGTCCTGGAAGAAGCCTGCAGGCAGGTGGTGGAATGGGACAAACAAGGCCTGCACGTGCCACGGGTGTCAGTCAATTTATCCGTGCAGCAGATCCACGGAGACACTTTGATCCCACTGGTACAGCGCGCTTTGCAAGACACCGGACTCGACCCCAACCGGCTCGAATTGGAAGTCACCGAATCCATGATCATGCGTGAGCCGGCCAGAGCCACCGTCACACTGGAAGGAATGCGCGCGCTCGGCGTGCATTTGGCAATCGACGATTTCGGCACTGGCTATTCAAGTTTGAATTATCTCAAGCATCTGCCAATCAACCGCTTAAAGATCGACCGGTCGTTCGTGCGCGACATCGGCGTAGATCGCAACAGCGAAACCATCAGTCGCGCTGTTATCAGTTTGGCGCGCAGCCTCGAGCTTGAGACCGTGGCGGAAGGCGTTGAGGAGGAATCGCAACTTGAGTTCCTGCTAGCCGAGGGCTGCCCGGTGGGTCAAGGATATTTGTTCAGCCGTCCGGTCCCGGCGATGCAGATCGCCGGCGTGCAGCAAACCCTGCTCACGGGCAATTCCAGTGAATGAACCTCACCCTAGCGCACTGAAGCGGCGCTCGCCGTGACGGCGCGATGTTGCTTGCCGGCGCTCGCCAATGGAGCGCCCGGCTACCGGGCAAAAGCGATGCTGCAAATGGCCGTTGCCACCGGCGATTGCGGTCACTCCACCCGATTGCGACCGGCTTGCTTGGCGCGATACATGCGCTGGTCGGCGACTTTCAGGCAATCCTGAAAACTCTCGGCGTCGCGTCGCGCCTCTGCGGCGCCGATGCTGACCGTGAGCCTCAAATCGCAGTCGCGTAATGCGAACGGCCGGCCCTGAATCGCGTGCCGCACCCTCTCGCCAACGAAGCGCGCCCCCTCGATGCCGGTGTCGGGCAGGAGTACGGCAAACTCTTCGCCTCCGACACGCGCCAATAAATCGGTCGGACGCAATGCGGTGTGCGCTCTGCTCGAGAACGCTTTAAGCACCTGGTCACCGGCGGCGTGACCGTGACGATCGTTGATTTGCTTGAAATGGTCCAGATCAATCACCAGTACTGACAGCGGCGAATGAGTGCGGTCCATGCGTTTCCACTCGTGTTCCGCCCTGATCATGAACCCGCGCCGGTTGGTAACTCCGGTCAAAACATCGGTCGCCACCTCCTGACTCAGTTGTTCATTGGCCTCCTGAAGCTGAGCCAGAGCGTGTTCGGCGCGCGCCTTCTCGGCGTTGATCTGGTCGATCAGGTCAGCGTAGCTATACACGACCGAAAAGGAACGGGTGCTGAGGTAGGATTGGGCGACGGCGTAGCTCAGTGCCAGGAAACCCGAAGTGAATATCAGATGCGCCAGCCACCAGATGTGGGACCACGGCGCCGATAGCAGGAAAGCTAGGGAGGATTCCGCAAACCACGCGAGCGCCAAACCGTGCGCGATCATCAATGGTGAACGAACCCGGCGCAAAATCAGCACGGCCAGGCTCGCCAACATCAGTAACATGGCCGACAACTCCAGCGACATGCGCACCGCCAGCGCGGCCCCGATGGGTGACAATGCGAGGACACCGATCAAGATATCCAGCCCCAGGAACAAAACGATCCATGCCCCCCAATAGCGACGACTGACCCGCTTTTGCGGCCCGTCTGGCAGGCGTCCGTGCACGAGCATGCCGGTCAACAAGCATGCTGCCATCACCAAACGTGATGCCGGACCATATAGAATGAACAACCACAGATGCCGGTCTGCATAAGGCGTCATGACGCCGTGGAATGCGTAGATCACGGTGAACGCCAACAAGGCCACCGTGAGCCACCGCAAAAACGGCTCCCCGGAATACACGTAGCAGCGCCAGGCGACTCCGGTGACGAAGGCGCTGCTCAGAATCGCGATGGCGATCGCGACGATGTGAAACGTTTGGTGCTCGAACAGCAGGTTCGGGGCGACGAAGCGCCGGAGATAAAAAATTACGAACACCGGCGCCAAGGCGAAAACGGCGACCAAGGTGCGTGCGTACCATGTGACCGGCGTCCTCAACGTGGTTCGAAACTCCACGGTCACCTCGGATTTTTTTGCCATAAAGGCGGGAAACAATAGAACGCCAGTCGGGACTTGCGGGACCACCAGAGCCGCGGGTCCTATGCGACTAGCGAGGGCGCATAACGAATGGACGAAGAACTTCAAGTGTGGCTCCGGGCCGGGGGACGTGTCCAGCGTTCAAGAACGCTAATCCGCGCCTGGTCGGCCAGGGACGTTGAGGCTGGGATACGGTCAAAACAACATTACCGGGAGACCGAATGGGCACATCAGTGCTGAGCTGCGATGACTCCGGCTTTGCGCGCAGACAGATCGCGCGCGCGACCTCTCCACCCTGGTGATCGTCGTTTCCGGCGATATTCAACCCCAAGCCCACGAGAGCAGCTGCCGTTTTTTGCTGCGCTTCAAGAATTACCGCCCGATTACCGGCATGGCCGAATTCATGCGCCGGAACTCGACCTTGATACCGCTTGCGTCTGCAGACGGTTCAGTGCGGTACATGGGCATGATCGTTTATGACGTTTCCGATACCGCAGTAAGCAGGTTGCAGTTGGAAAAAGCTAACGACACGCTTGGACGGTTGAGCCGCACTGACCGATTGACAGGCCTGAACAGTCGCGGTGGTTGGCAACAATGACCTGCACAGTGAATTCCTGCGTAGTGGTGCAGTTCGACTTCACGGGAGTCCCGCAGGGCCGCAAGGGCATGAAGCGCTGGCGGTTGGTGATGAACCCCGCCGCAGCCGAACTCTGCCTACAGGATCCGGGTCACGAAGTTGACCTGCTGTTGGCGCGGATCTGTTCGTCATGACCAAAGTTTGGTCCGGCGAACTAAGATTTGCCGACGCGTTGCGGCAGGGTCTCATCTCGCTGGTAGGTCCGGCCCGGCTCGCGACAGCCTTCCCCGCGTGGCTCAAGCTGAGCGTGTTCGCGCCGACCTGAAATCGCGCGCGGCCCGCGCTCTTTCTTTTCACGATGCTACATTGTCAGGGAGTCTGTTGGGCCGCCAGCCGAACTGGCGAAGCCGGAGGAGCGCATGAAAACCGCTTTGGTGATGGGCATAAGCGGCGGCTTCGGCGCCAGCGTTGCCGAGGTCCTGGCCGAGCGCGGCTGGAGCATACGAACGCTGATCCGAAATCCCGCTCGACTGCCGGCCCGGTTTGACGATGCGCAGGTCGTCACCGGCGATGCCGCTGATCTGGAAGCGGTACGCAGCGCGGCTCGCGGAGCGGAGCTGCTGGTATACGGTGTCAATCCGGCTGGGTACAAATGGAAAGGTACCTCGCTGCCTATGCTCGAAGCGGCGGCGACGGTGGCGGAAGAACAGGCCATGACCCTGCTTTTTCCTGGAAACGTGTACGTTTTCGATCCGGCCGACGGGCCCTGCTTCGACGAAAGCTCGCCGCTGCGCCCGCCTACGCCCCTGGGTGAAATTCGCCTGGCCATGGAGCAGCGATTGGAACAAGCCGCGACCCGCGGAGCACAAGTGATTCTACTGCGGATGGGTGATTTCATGGGTGCCCGCGCACCGAACGCTTGGCTGGGCGCCCTGATCAAGCGCCGCCGATACGGTTTTGCACTCGGCACACCCGGACCGAGGAACCTCGCCCACACATGGGCGTACTTGCCGGATGTTGCGGCCACCGCCGTGGAACTCGTGGAATTGCGGGATCGACTGCCGGCGTGGAGCGTATTTCATTTTCGCGGATATCGGCTAAGTGCCATCGATCTCGCCAATGCGTTGCGCACTGCGAGCGGCCGGCACGTCAAACTGCGGCCTTTTCCGTGGTGGATGCTGCGGCCCATGGCTCCATTTTCCCACTTGTTCCGTGGACTCCTGGAATTGCGTTACTTATGGAAACGGGAAGTGCACCTGGACGATCGTAGCCTGCGCCAGACGTTAGGAGGGCCGCCGCCATCCACCCCCGTGACCCGGGCGCTGCGAGAGATGGGCTTCGGCGAACCTTAATCCCGGCTCTATGCTGGCCGCGCAACCAGTCACCCGGTAGCGCTGGAGAGTGTCTGCAGTCATTTATTTATTCTTTAAGGCGCGCTAAGTGTCAACTTCCCTCCGCAGTGCCCAGGCACTCGCCCGCCCTTGGCGTGGTAACGGGATCAGCACCAGGCAGTTTACTTTTTGATCGCCGCCCCCATAATTTACTTATGCGGAGCGTTCATCCCACGTCCCGCCAGGGTTAATCAACGAAGAGGGTGCGGCATGGCAAGCGGATGGTCGAAGGATGGCGCGGTGCAGGAGCAGATCGACGACACGGTCGAGGATGCCGTACAGCACGTTCGCGCGCGCCTGCCCCGCGGCGAGAGCCTCACCCATTGCGAGCATTGCGGCGAAGAAATTCCCATAGCACGGCGGCAAGCGCTCAAAGGCGTAAGGCTGTGCGTCGACTGCCAGAGCGCGCGTGACGAGCAGTCTTCGGGATTCAGCACCTATAACCGCCGCGGCAGCAAGGACAGCCAGCTTCGTTGACCCGCGCCGGCAATTGCCGGGCATATTTCACTGACTGCAGCGGGTTCTTTAGCAACGCTGCGGTTTATCTCATGCCTCGCGATCTCCCATCCCCGTGAATTGGCTCGGATCGCACCGAGCGCGCAACACACCCAAATCCAAACCGCGCAGTTCGCTGCGCGCTGCATTCCGAACGCACACACCGATTGCGGGTTCGTCCGATAGCGCGTTGTGAACGCGCTATCGTTACAAACAGATTCAATGCGCAGCGAGTTCTGGCAACACTTTATGCGTGTTCTAGTGTTAGACCCACGTCAAACAGAAAGTCGATCTATGGAGGGATTGTCATGTACAAGCGTTCAATTACCGTGATTGGGGCCAGTTTTCTTTGCGCTGCATTGAGCGGCCCTGTACTGGCGGCGCAATCGGCGGCCGATAACAGCAATAGCAACATCGCTGCTACCGAGGAATCGTCCAACGCCACTGAAATCGTGCGCGAAGCTTCCGACGTGGTGCAGAAACTGAAAGCGGACCCGCAGACGCGAGACGCGTTAAAGCAGGCAAAAGCGGTTTATATCGTCCCGGACTATGGCCGGGCAGGGCTTGGCGTCGGCGGCGCCGGTGGCCAGGGCGTACTGATCGCCAACAACAACGGGACTTGGTCTGCGCCGGCGTTCTACAACATAGGCACGGTCAGCCTCGGCCTGGAAGCTGGCGTGTCCGGCGGCTCGGTCGCGTTTCTGATCATGAGCGACAAGGCACTGGACGGTTTCCGCAACCAGAACAATTTTTCGCTCAATGCCGATGCCGGCTTAACCATCGTCAACTGGTCACATCGCAAACAAGCATCCGCCGGCAAGGGCGCGGATGTGATCGCATGGTCCGACACCAAGGGCCTGTATGGCGATCTGGCCGTCAGCGCCACCGACATCTTCTGGGATGATGGTGCAAACAAGGCCTATTACCAGAAATCCGCCAGCGCCCGCGACATCATCAGCGGCAACGTCAAGGCGCCTGAGTCTGCAAATAAGTTGCAGTCTGAATTCAGCGCCTTGGAAAGCGGTGAACCTACCAAGCAGTCGGCTCCGATGAGCAAGCACGAGAACGACTGATCTGCGGTAAACGTCCCGGCTCGCCCTGCAAAGGGCGAGCCGGTATTCTCCTGCCAACAATACACCCTGCCATAGTTTTAACTGCGCTCAGCGTCCGCGCATGATCCCACTGCAGTCCAGGAACGCGGCACAACTCAAAAAGATCGCACGGAGATACCATACGCGAACCGAATGAGGCGGCGCGTAGCTGTCAGCGAAAGCGCTTCGCCGTGGCAGCCACCCCGCAGACCCAGGTCGCCAACGGTCCGTCGCGTCGGCCCCACCATACCTCCATTCCCCCGCCCTCCGGAGCCGCTGGCGAACATCCTCGGTCCGTCGAACGCCTGAGCACGGCAAAATCCCCCCGCTCCTGCGGGGCCTGTGAGCGTACTTGGAGCGATCGCATCAGCGACCCGCAGCAGCGGCTCGCATTGTAACTGTGCTCATATCGTCTTCTGAGGTCGTCCATGAGATTATGCAACTAGTAGCGCTCACAATGGGGCGCGCTAGTTGGCCACAAGACGATCCGGTCATCACTTCCAGGTGTAGGGAATGAGAATCACACTTTTAATGAATTTCGATATCGCCAGCAACTTTGCGCTGAATCAACTGGTGAAGTCGCTTGCCGAGCATGAGCTGACAGTGTTCGTTTCGGAGAAGCTCGGCAAGGCTGGCGCTCCGAAGCCGACAGAACTGCAGCAGTTGAATTTCATCGAGCAAGCCTTGTTCAACGACCTGCTTTTTCCGCTACTGGCGCGCACGGAGACGCGCAGCACACTACTGAGTTTCGCGGCATTGGCGCAGCGTATCGGACGCCCGACACAGCCGCTCAACAGAATCAACTCCGAGGCAGGACTCGCACGCTTACAGGAAAGCCGTCCCGAACTGATCATTTCCATGCGCTATGGCGGCTTCCTACGAGAGGAGGCAATCGCGGTTCCCAAGTTCGGCGTATTGAACTTGCACGCCGGACTGTTGCCGCAGTACCGGGGGCTCATGGCGACGTTCCGAGCCATGCTGGACGGCAACTCGGATTATGGCTGCACGCTACATTACATCGTCGACAGCAGCGTCGATACCGGTCCGGTCGTCAGCCAGACCAAATTGCCGATCATTGCTGAACGCTCTTATCTTTGGCACGTCCTGAACATGTATCCGCAGGCTTGCGAGATGGTCAGCGCTGCCGTGGACCACATTGCGCGGACCGGCAGCGCGCCAAGTTCACCGCAAAGCACCTCCGGTCATTATTATTCGGCTCCCAACGACGAGGAGATACAGCAGTTCCGGGCACAGGGATTTAAATTTTTCGACGGTAACGAACTGGTGGAATTCGCCCAAGGCTATATTGCGCCATAGTTGCAATACGCATTTCGGTCGGCGCTTGCGTCCCATGCATTCGCTCGGCCAATGGATCACTTCACGCACAGTCTGATTGTTGGACTCGGCGACGTCAGAGGCGTTGGGGTTCACGCCGCCTTGGGCTGGCGACCCAATTTCCAGCCTATTGCGTTTCACTACGGACAGCGTCCACAAAAAACCGTTTGATTACCGCCCAGATATATAGGCTCGCCCTGCAGTACCTCGGTCATCAAGTCGTGATCGGCGTGCGTCTTGCCGGTGTGCATAATACGCAACGCGGCCTCGCCGAAATCCAGAACTTCGCCACCATTCAGACCGACCGTCGGCGCCACGCTATTGCCCAGGACACCACCCGCGTTTTCTGAAACAGTTCGATCCAACATTCGCCCCCACCGTTTCGCACCCGTTCGATCATGCGTTTGTGGGCGCGGATCACCGCCTGAGACAAACGGGCGCGCGCCGCCCGACTGCCGCCATCTTGTCGGACACACCATATCCGGCTCCAGGCTGCTGCCTGGATCGACGATCACCACGCCTTTGGCGGTCACTATGAACCCGGGGTTGTTCATAAACCTTCCAGTGTTGGCCAAAGGCGACTTCTGCAGACCGTGAATTGCATCGATCCGTGCGGTCATTTGCTCGGCAAACTACTCGGCCACCGACGCCGGCACAACGACATCACGCACACTGGCGTTAACGGTAAGGCGGAGCAGCAGCGAGCCGGCGCCGGAGGCTGGCGGCCGTCCACAGACTTTGGCTGCGCCATGCCCGGATCGGCTAGCGGCCGGGTGAACCGTGGCGGTGTTCGCGAACGCCTCGCCCATGGAGTCGACCGCCTGGTTCTGAAGCATCGAAACTGCTGCCCCTAGTCCGCATAACGCAGCACCAGCACCGGAAGGTGCGAGTGCGTAATCACCTTGTGAGCCTCACTGCCCAGGACCGCAGCCTTTACACCGCGCCAGCCGTGAGAGGCCATGGCAATAAGGTCGCAGTGCTGCTCTTTCGCCGTTGCGAGGATCGCCTCATAGGGGTCGTCGCTGATCCGATACGTACCGTTATACGCCACCCCTGCACTTTTCGCGGCGTCCTCTACGTATTTCAGCAGGTACTCGGCCATACCGCCCGCGCGCTCGCGGTATTCCTCCGCCGACTTTGGCGGCGCCGGCGGCTCCCCTTCCAGCGACCCGGGCATGGTCCAACCGCCTCCATAGGCGCGGACGAAATCCCGGTGTGCGTCGGCGGAACCGTGTTCGGGCACCACGTTGATGGCTGTCACTCTGGCGCCAAGCGACTTCGCCAGTGCTACCGCGTCTACAACGGCCTTGTTCGACAATGAGGATCCATCCGTAGGTATCAAGATGTGCTTGTACATAATTGACTCCACCTCTCTTCGTTGTGCGGCAACCGGCTGCCCGTGCGCGGCTGCATGCTGATTGCAAGGACGGCGATTGTGGCAACTTGGGCACCGCGGCGCTCGACGGCAACAGAGCCCGAAGCGAACCTGCATTGCCCGTCTGCCCTGTTGGTCTGACTTGCGCCGCGACGGCGGACACGGACTGCCGCAAGGCGCCAATACGGACGTCACCGACCCGCGCGGTCGTAACTACCGACGTCGGTGTTGGACTCCTGGCTGTACTTCGATGGCCGTTGGCGTTCGCGCACTTGAGCAAGTAAAGCAGATGTAGGATCCCTCTGCCGACGGCCGAATGTGAGCCGAAGCTGCCCCGCCGGCGTATGTCGACGGGGGCTGCGCCCCGGCCAGGGCCCGGGGGCAGCATAGCGCGCTCCGGGTGCGGCGGGGTTTTGAATGATTCGTGCGCAGGTCACCTCAGGCGACCAAGGTGAGATTTCACGACCGACCAGTCGGATTGCAGCGGCCCCCCATCAACGCTTGGGCGAACGCGGACAAAAACAGGGGTTAACAAACGCATGAACCGCAAGCCAAGCCCGGTTGCCCTCCACAATCGCGCCCTACTTGCGTCGCTGAACACACCCGTCGAAAAACCTGTTGTCGGAACCGGGCTCCGTTGCTGAAGTCCACGCCAAGATCGTGGGACGACAGCGTATTCCAGTCGAACGGCTGGAAGCTGCAGTGCAGCACGCCGCCGAGGCGGTGCTTACAGACCGGTCTCCTGAGTCGTTGATCCAGTCCACGCCTATGGAGAACCAGGTATACTTTGTCCAATTTCCACGACCCGCGAACACGCACCTTGCGCCAACAACCTCCTGCTCAGAACATTGGTGATTTCACTGAATCACAGCAGCGAACGCCATCGCCCGGGTCCACGATCCAGTCGATAACGAGTCCGATCTTGCGCCGGATTTCCGCCACCCTGGCTGCGAGCGCCACCCTTTTGGGCGCTGTGGTACTGATCGGAGGCTGGGCACTGGATATCGCTGTTCTGCGCACCGTGTCTCCTCAGTTGCAGGCTGGGTTGAGCCGCACGACTGCGATGAGCTTCGTTCTCCTCGGCATTGCGACTTTCCTGCTGGCATCGAAGTACGGTGGACGCCGCCTGATAATCGCCGTCGGACGTGCATCTGCGATTATCGTTGCGGCGATCGCTCTCGGGGACCTCATCGCACTGACACTGGGGGTGCCTGGAGGCCTCGAGGCATTGATCTTTTCGGCGTCCTCGCAAACGGCAACCATCTACATGTCGCCCGCCACCGCGATCGACTTCCTCGCAGCCGCTGCATGCCTCTCACTTCTCATCGCGTCTTCCCAGCGCGCGGCTCGATATTTTTCGGTTCTGGCAACGTTCGGCCTTGTCACCGCGTTGACCGCCTTGGCTGGGTACGTTTATGACGCTTCGGCACTGTATTCTGTGTCTTTTTTTACGGCAATGGCGGTGCACACGGCAGCCGGGTTTGCACTCCTCTTTCTAGCGCTGTTTTGCGCTGTACCTGAGTGGAGCTGGATGCAAGTGGTGGTCGGGCGCGGTGAAGGCAGCGTAACGACACGGCGGCTACTGCCCGCGATATTGGGAACGCCATTTGTACTCGGCTGGGCGGCGCTATTCGCAATTCGTCACGACGTATTTTCCCTGGCGTTCAACATCAGTCTGATTGCGATTGTGACCATGGCTTTGCTCAGCGCCTTGCTGATCCGCAGTGGGGTTCTGCAAAACGCCGCGGAATCGGCGCTGCGTTCCACCAACCGCGACCTCCAGAAAATGATCGCGCATCGCGACCTGCTACTCGGCGAGGTACATCACCGCACCAAAAACAATTTGCAGCTGGTCAATGCCATGTTGACCATCGAAGCCGCGCAAATTTCAGATCATGAGGCACAAAACGCTTTGCAACGTATCAGCGAGCGGGTTCAGTCTCTGGCATTGGTGCATCAGATGTTGCTTGAGGATGCCAACGCCTCACACATCGACATGAATCAGTTCCTATCGGCGCTTTGCAACCATATCGAACGCGCTGGCGGCATCAAACCCGCGCACGTGTCGATCAATGTGCGGGCCGAACCGGATCTAGTCGATGTGAAACGCGCCGTTCCGATGGGATTGATTGCCAACGAGTTGATTACGAACGCACTGCGCCACGCATTTACGGAACAGACTTCTCGACGCCAAATCGAAGTCAGCTACACGGTATTGGCCAGCGGGGAGGGGGAGCTGGCGGTGTCCGACAACGGCACCGGTTGCGGCGGATTTCAGCCCGAGAAATGGAACGGCGTCGGTTCGCGGATCGTGCGCAGTCTGGTTCAGCAATTGCAAGGACGCATGACTCTTGCCACGGCGACGGGCGCGCGGATATCGATTGTCATACCGCGATAATAATGCAGTCTATATCAGACGCCTATGTATCGTTCTATACTGCACGAACGCAACGGAGGCAAGCCCGACCAAACGCAATGGAGACTAGCCTGATGAAATCCATGAAGCAACCGAAAACCGGCCTCATTGTAGAGGACGAATACATCACCGCGGATGCGTTGGAGATGTTGCTATCGTCACTCGGCGTGGAAGTGCTTGGCATAGCACATGACGCTGAGGGAGCGGAACGGATGGCAGTCGCACTCAAGCCCGATATCATCTTTATGGATGTCAAACTCGGAGCTGGACCTGACGGCGTCGACGCTGCGTTGGCGATCAGGGAGTACATCGACTCCCGGATCGTATACGTGACCGGCTCAGTGGAATCGGCAACCATCAACCGCATCCACACGGATCATCCATTTCGAATTTTGATTAAACCGTATTCGGTCACCGAACTGCGTGAAGCTGTCGCGGCGGCTTGAACCGCTGCGCCCGGACGGTTAGTCTGCGACCCGCCCCCGGTCCGCGCGAACCAAAACACAATGCCCCGCGTTCATTGTTCCCGGCCGCCGTCCCGGCGACAAGCCGGCTTCGCCCCATCGCCAGCAAACATTTATTCAACTGCCAACGGAGCAGTGGTTGGAACTATCGATCCAGACAGCCTCGGACGGAACTCGCCAATGGGAGCTCGATCAAGCGCGCTCGCCGCGGCGTTTCGCGGCATACATCACTTCGTCGGCCCGCCGAAAAAGCTGTTCCCATTCATCGCCGTCGTCCGGGAACTTGGAGCTGCCAATACTGGCTGAAATCCTCAGCGTATTGCCGCCGACCACGAATGGCGCCGCGAGCGCGACCCGAATCTTGCTCGCCACGAGATCGCAACAATCGTGTCCGCGGATACCGGACAATATCACGATGAATTCATCGCCTCCCAGCCGCCCTACCGTATCGGCCTCCCGCACGCACGATACGAGGCGCGCTGCAACTTCGCGCAGCAACAGATCGCCTATGTGATGTCCGTAGGTATCGTTTACGCGTTTGAAGTCATTCAGATCGAGGTAAAGCAGGCCCACATGTCCGTTTTGGCGCCGTAGCTGTTTAACCGCCATTTCGAACCGGTCTTGAACCAAAGTTCGGTTGGGAAGATCCGTCAGTGGATCGTGGCGCGCCAAATGATGCAGACGCGCCTCCGACTCCTTGCGCTCGATGGCACTCACCACCTGATCCGAGACGAAACGCAGAAGTTCTTTGTCTTCCGCTGTGAACCGCACGCGCAGGGAGCCTGTCTCGACAACCAGCGCACCGATCACACCGGTTTCCGCCAACAACGGTACTCCGAGCCAACTTACACGGTCACCGCCGAGTACCGTATCGGCCGCAACCGGGCTGTCAGCGGTTGCCATGAGGGCTTTCCCGCTGCGAATCACTTCGGCGATCGGCGAGGCGTCGCGTAACGGGCCTGGTTCTGGAGATTTGTCGTACACATTAAAGAAGTAGGGAAACGACAACTGGTTGCTTGATTCGTCATAGCGGGCGACGGAAAAGTTCTCCGTCGGCAGGAGTTCCGCGATGATGGCATGCACATGCGGATACAGCGCGGTCAAATCTTCGGCCGCGTGGGCCGCTTCCGAAATCTCGTACAGGGCGCTTTTCAGGCGTGCCGCACGTTTGAGATCGGTGATATCACGCCCAACTGCCAACCGCATACCGTCGGCTTGCGACCAGTGCGCCGACCACATCATGTCGACGACACGCCCGTCTTTGCGCACGTA
Organism: uncultured Gammaproteobacteria bacterium; assembly: GCA_963762165.1. GTDB lineage: Bacteria > Pseudomonadota > Gammaproteobacteria > JASBUN01 > JASBUN01 > CAVXJN01. Next base: position 997,665 of record CAVXJN010000003.1, on the reverse strand, counting down.
ACGGTTCTCGAAATGCATCGTCGACTTGCCGTTCATGATTTCGCTGGCCGCTTCTAGTGTCCGGGCACGGTCGTCCGGGAGCACCAGGTCGATCATATTGCGCCCGACCAACTCTTCCTGCGCATATCCGAGCATCCGTTTGCAGGCGCCACTGATGAACACGATATGCCCTTCTGCGTCGACCACGCAGATCACGTCGAGCAACATATCGGTGACTTTTTTGAGGAAAAGGTCGTCCATGTTCAATCAATCATAGTGGCGAACGGCATGGTCGGTTTCGACTATAGTCACGCACACCGGTCGATCGACCCCAGTACGTCGGCGGCGAGCTCGAAGGAGCGCAAGCGCGCGGCGTGGTCATAGATCTGTGCGGTGGCGATAATCTCGTCGGCCTTGGTTTCGGCGATCATGGCGGCCAGTTCCCTGCGCACGGTATCGGGCGCGCCGACCGCCGAGTAGCGGGTCATAGCACGCACATGGGCCTCCTCCGCAGCGGACCACCGGCCGTCCATGGTATCCACCGGCGGCGGGACTTGGCCGGGGGAACGCCGCACGAGACTGACGAACTGCTGTTGCAACGAGGTGAACAATTTCCGCGCTTGAGCATCCTCATCGGCGACGAACACATTCACGCCGATCATGACGTAAGGCTTGGATAGCACCTCCGACGGCTTGAAGTTGGATCGATATAGATCGAGAGCGACGTGCAAGTATTCGGGCGCGAAGTGCGAGGCAAACGCGTACGGCAGCCCCCACTCCGCAGCGAGCCGGGCAGCGAATTCGCTTGAGCCGAGCAGATAGATCGGTATATCGAGTCCCTCGCCTGGAACGGCCCGCACGCTGTGCGCGGACAGACTCCCGCGGAAATAATTGCGCAATTCCTGTGCATCCCGCACAAAGGTATCGCCGCCGCTGCCCAGGTTGCGCCGCAGCGCCTGGGTGGTGTGGGCGTCACCGCCTGGAGCGCGGCCAAGGCCGAGATCGATACGGCCAGGATAGAGTGACTCGAGCGTACCGAACTGCTCGGCGATCACCAACGGTGCGTGGTTGGGCAGCATGATTCCGCCTGCGCCGACGCGGATGTGCGCGGTTGCACCGGCGATATGGCCGATGAGCACCGAAGTGGCCGCACTGGCGACGCCCGGGATGTTGTGATGTTCGGCCAACCAGTAGCGATGATATCCCCACAGTTCCGCGTGTCGGGCCAGGTCGACGGAATTTCGAAACGAGTCCGCGACCGTACTTCCGGAGAGGACGGGTGCCAGATCAAGTATGGAATAAACGATGGCTTGTGCGCGGGACATGAGGCGGTTCTCGCCACTGGATGTGGACAGGTTACGGTCGCACAGGGATTCATCCTTTTTCCGGCGCGAGCGCACGATAGGTCGCAAGCTTAACACGAGAAAGCGGCGTCGCGGTTGCGGGTGCGGATTGCCGCCGCGCAAGTATGGTCACGCGATCAGCCGAGGGACAGCCGGGCTTGCAGTCGGCTGCACTACCTTTTGAACCGCGACGCCACATCCAAATGAAGTGACGCCGAGCGTTGAAGTACCAGGTTCGTCGACACCAGCATTGCCAGGCGACTCGGGACCACGTGCATCGCCGCATGGGGGAAATCCGCTAATGAACCGTTTTTAGTCCCATTGACCGAACTTGCTTCCCGGCCATGCTCGTTGCACCGCCGCGGTTGCAGGAAAAGCCGCCACGCGCGGAATGCAGGTCATTATCGCCGGCTACGTATCACCCACGCCGAAAGCGCCGGGAGTGGCCGGTTGCGGTACCGATGGGCTGCATCTTTCCACGCCGATGACCGGTAACAGAGCGCATGCGCGGCGGGTCGCTGACAGCGCGGGCCATGACCCTGACCTAGTCTGCTCGTTCTCCGATGCGTTGTCGGCCGGTATCGCTCCGCTAGTCTCGAAGGGTGTCCATATGGATCGGCGGCTTGCTATGCTTTGATTCCGCGGTCGCCCTTGATCTTCGTTTCCGCTGGCGCTCGCCCGCTTTTACTGCTGAGTGCGGTAACCGAAGAATACGTCGCCGGCAGCGGAAATGCCGACGCGCACAGTGATCGCGCCGGCTTGCCGATATAATAGCCCTGGGCGTAATCAACCCCCAGCTTGCGCAACAAATGCAACGTCGCGTCGTCTTGAACGTATTCGGCGATCGTTTTTTTACCCACCGCGTGGGCGATTTGAATGATTGACCGCACCATCGCCTGATCCACTGGTTCGTTGGCAATATTTTTGATGAAACCGCCGTCGATCTTTATGAAATCCGACGGCAGATGTTTAAGGTAGTTGAACGAGCTGAAGCCGGCTCCGAAATCGTCGAGCGCAAATCGGCAGCCGAGCTGCATAATGTCCTGAATGAGGCTCCGCGCCTGGGCCAACTGACGTACCGCGACCTGTTCCGTAATTTCAAAAATTACGAGGCCGGGATCGAGGTCGTTCTCATGCAAATGCCGCTCGATATGCTGCACCAATCCGGGATCCTCGAACACGTACCCGGACAGGTTGAGGGTGAACTTGACATCATGTCCGTTGCGTCTAAATTCCGCCAACGCCAGCAATGCTTTTCCGATCACCAGGTGATCGATCTCCACCATCAGACCGAAGCGGTTGGCGGCGGGCATAAAGGCCGCCGGCGGAATAATTTTCTGTCTATCACCGGGCATTCGCAGCAAGACTTCATAGATTGAAGCCCGGCCATCGTTCAAGCGAACGATTGGCTGATAATGAAGTAAGAAGCGGTCGTTCTGGAGAGCATGCTTGATCTTTTGCGACCAGCCCACATCGGCCGTTCTGCGGCGTTGCTCGCTTCCCGACACTTCATAGCAGTGGTAACAATTCCGACCCCGTGCTTTGGACTCCTGGCAGGCGATGTCGGCCTGGGACAGCAATTCATCGGACGTAAAGCTTTCCGCGCCAACCATAGTAAACCCGACGCTGCACAACACATTGAGCGGCTGGCCGTCTTCCACGAACAATGCGTCGCGCATGACTTGTACGACCTGCGAGGCGATTTGCTTGGCCTCCTCGGTATCCACGCTGCGCAGCAGGATCGCAAATTCGTCGCCGCCGAACCGAGCCACGATGTCCTGCGCACGCACACTGTTGTGCAGACATCCGGCAGCCTGTATCAATACGCGGTCCCCTGCGGCGTGCCCAAGCGTATCGTTCACGTATTTGAACTGATCCAGGTCCACGAACAGAAGCGCGCTGGTGTTTTGGCGTCGGCCACCGATACGGGCAATCTCTTCATCCAGTTGGTGAGTGAACGAGCGGCGGTTCAACAACCCGGTGAGCGGATCGTAGTCGGCGAGGCGCCGCAATCTTTTGTCGCGGTCGTTCAACGCGCGAATCGTGGTGCGCAACGCGCTGTTGATTGCCACGATCTCCTTGTGGCCTGTCGACAGCACCTCCACTTCGGTTTCGCCTGCGGCGAGACGCGCAAGGGGCGTCTGCAGTTCACTTAACGGCTTCAGAGCGCGCTTCAATACCTTGCGCCCCAGCATCGCCAGAGGAATCAGCGCCAGCGCCAAGACCACGCTACCCGTGGCGATGCTTTTCACCAATCGGTTCTGATACCGGCTGAAATCGAGGCCAAGCTCGACGAACCCTGCCACCCGAATGTTGTCCGTGGGCGAGCTGTGCAAATCGAGATTCATCAATTGCCCCGGCTTCATGGTTTCGATCCATACAGGCGCGCTCACCCGGAACAATGCATGCTTTTCCTGTCTCGAGTCGAGCAAGTACGGCTTATTCGGACCGCTGGTATCCCGTAGCTTTGCGAACTGTGCGGCTGTAAGCGGGGCGACTTCGTTCACTTGCGGTCCGCCATGAGCACTTTGTCCGAATAACAACTTTCCGTCGGCCGAGTAATAGCGCACCAACATGATTTCCGGAAAATTGGCAACATAGTTCTCGATGCGCAGAAAGCGCTCGTTGTCGTCCACTTGTTTCCGATACAAAGGAGCGCCCAGGTCCTCCAACTCGGTAATCCAGGACACGGCCCATTTTTGCAAATTGTCCTCGATGACTGCGTTTGAGATTACCCACAACCCGCCAATGGCGAGCGCGCCGACAGTCGTCGCGAGCAAAAGCTGCGCCAGCAATATATCGCCCACCAGGCTGCGCGCCTGACGAGCCGGGAACCGCAAAAATTGACGCAGTCGCGGCGGCGTCCGGAAAAATACGTCACGTAATTTGCGAATGCTTTGCAGCGCCGCACTCGAGGCGGTGCGGGATGCCGCGCGAATGCTTACATAGGCGCCAGCGAGACGCAGCTTGCACGCTTTGAGTAGCGCCGATAAACGCCGGCCGAAAGAAGCGTCCGAAGGCAGCTGAGCGCTCATCGCCGCTCCCCCTGGTTCGCGGGCGTATTCAGCGAATACCCCAGTTGGCGCAGTAGACTGGCGTTGGTCTCGACACGCGCTTTGGTCAAAGGCAGCAGTTGGAACGAGCCACCGGGATGTTCAGCCGATTCCTCAAGGGCCATGAGCAACTGATTGACGATGTCGGATTCCACACCGGAGGCGCTCATCACGGCACCGTACCGCAGCAGATCCGGAGTGAATGCGACGACCTGTATCCGGTGCTGGGTGCTGTACGTCATAAGCTCCCGCAAAACGCGATGACTCAATATACGTTCGTCCGGCAACAGCCATATGCCGTCGATATCCGGGACGAGCCTTTTGAATTCAAACAGGGTCTCCTTGTCCGAATGCGCTATACGATTGACCAACTCCATTCCCAGCCCGCGTGCCGCGGTACGAGCTTGCTCGATGAGTCCCTCATGGCCTGGGCCTGTAATTACGCCAATGCGCTTCAGGTCCGGCGCGAGCCGCTTCCAGGCTTGGAATTGGGTTTGGGCCGGGGGCAGCATGCTGACGCCGAGAACGTTGTCTCCGGTCAATCCGTAATCGCGATAATTGAATACTTGGCAAAAGATGAGTTGCTTGGCCGGCAGTTCGCTAATGCCGCGCGCGGCACGCACACCGATCGCGACCACTTGATCGTAATCCGCGATTTGTAGTTCCTTTGGTGGCAGCGTCGCATTGTGCAAAGGAATCACCTGTGCCCGCCCATGAATCCTGGCGGCCAATCGCTCTGCAATGCGGCGGTACAACGGGACATTCTCGGCATAGACGATCGCGACACGCATTACCGCGCGCGGCGGCGCTTTGGTGACTGCTGGGCTCGGCAACGCCGACGGCCGCTTCGCCGCCGGCGGCGCCTTTGGCGACGACTTCGCCTTTGGCGGCGATTCAATCTGTGGCGCTGCGATTGGTGGCTTCTGCTTTTCGCCGACGAGCGAACAGCCTGCCAGCAGCGCGGTGGCTATCAAGCAGGCGCAAACCACGCCGGAAAGTCCGGTGCGAAGCGCGCGACTAAACCGTTGCTCTGCCTTGCCGGACAGCGCAACCATGGGCAGTATCCTCAATGTTTCGGCCTTCCGAACCCATCCCCATCCAGCGTCCGATCGATACGGTTCGCGGACCGTTTACGTGCGCGGTTGCGCATTCCGACTGCGAATCGTCGCGCTGATGGTTTGCGACCTTATTGATCGGTCCGCCAAAGTTGGCGGGCCTGTTCCCCGTACAAGAATCCATCGGCTGGGAGGGGAAAAACTTTACCGTCGCCGGCCGTTTGCCGACCGCTACCCAGTCGCCGGTCGCGCCCTGAAAAGGACCGACTTTCTTTTAGGGAACAGTGCCATAGTGCGGACACGCACTATTTTCCAGAGGCCGGAAACTCTCCGATGGACGGCCAAGAAATACGCTCCAAGCGAGGCGCCCGGGCCCGCATGGAGATGTCCGGGAAAGGCAATCGGGTGCAAACAGAAGGCGTTGTCGCGGCGCGATCAGTCCGAAACATTGCGACGGAAGGTCGCCACGCGGTAGACATAGCTGACGACAATGATCGCCACCACGATATCGGCTACAGGGTTGACGTAATTGCTGATTTTTTCATATTGGTCCTGTAGCACATAACCGGCGACGGCCAAAAACCCCGTCCACAAGACCGTTCCCAGAGTCGAATAGAGCAGGAACTTGCCCAAGCTCATTTCCGCAACCCCGGCCGGAATGGAAATCAGCGTTCGGACCGCCGGAACCAGCCGACCGATGAACACCGCCTTGCCGCTGTGACGCCGGAACCACTCCGCCGATCGATCGATTTCCTCAGGCGACACGGTCATCCAGCGGCCATGGCGGGCAGCGAGGCGCTTGATGCGATCGCACCCGAGCCAACGGCCCACGTAATACCAAAACACAGCGCCCGCAAGGGAACCCACCGATCCGGACAAAATCACCCAAGCCAGCGACATCGAGCCCCGCGATGCATCAAATCCCGCGAGGGGCATGATCAACTCAGAAGGAATCGGCGGAAAAACGTTTTCCGCCAACATCAGCAGCGCGATGCCGATGTAGCCGGTCTGGTCCAGGACGTGGGTTATCCAATCGAACATATGAACAGCGTAGTCGCCTTGGGCGGGAGGAAAAGCGTCCGGTACATCATCAACTCCAAAATGGCTGACTACCTTTAGTATTGCGCTTGCGTATCGTCGAAATGCGGCCCGGGACTGGCGGCGCTGGAATTTCGATGCGCCGATGACGCGAGCACGACACGTTCACCAAGTCAGTCCGCCTTGTTTCGCGCTGCATTTTTCCCGGGCTTCACCTCCGGCCCCGGATGCCCGATGGAATATCCTTGCGCATAATCGATCCCGTAGTCTGCAAGCAGATCCGGAACGCGTCTTTTCCAATGCGGCAGACGCATGGTTGCCCAAGCTGTGGGCGGCATCAGTCATGACAGCTTACCCGATCTTCGACGGCGGCAGTGCAACCTTCCAGAGCATACCTGCCGGTCGCAATCGGCACTGCCTGCCGTTGTCCGCAGATTTGCATGCTTTCCTGGACCGATCCGCCCCGCCCCTCATAGAGCGCAGTCCGCCGGTGTTTTGGACGTCCCTGTCCGCTATTCGCGCGCTTGGGGTCTTGATCCTTCTGGGCATGCAGTAGGTGGCGAAGTAAACATTCGTCACCGGACATCCAGCCCACCGCGACGCCTCGGGAAACGCAGGCGAACCGAGCTATTCGACCCGCCATTGCGGGGCTGGGTTGACGCGGCCGTGCGCCGTTACCGCGTAGACGTGTCCCGGCCCTATACTAGGTCAACGGTCGGTCCGGATACGCCCCCGTTGTGTGTGGCAGATGAAATTGCGCGTGTCTATGCGGGTCATGCCGAAATCGAACAGCCGTAATCCACGAACGCAGCGGCAATTCGAGTCTGAGGAAACATGGCGACAGCGTACATGAACGAGTCCTTCTCCCCGAGCGGGTGGGCCGAACATACTCGAGTAATTCGAGTTCAACGCCGCGTTCGCGGATGAACGTGCCCATTTCGGCTTACGCGATTATCGTCCCGGCAACGGTGGTCGCCGGTTTCATTCGCGGCTTCGCCGGCTTCGGCGGACCTCTTTTTCTGCTACCGATCCTCAATTTTTTCATCTCGCCCGCAGCGGGCGCCGGCATCGTCATCTGGGTCGACATATTCGCCAACATTCGCCTCGTACCCGATGCACGTCGAGACAGCTCGTCCGCCGTCGTCGTACCACTGATCATCGGTTCGCTGGCGGCAATGCCGATCGGTACTTATTTCCTGGTAACCACGGACCCGTCGGTCATGAAGCGCGCCATCGGCGTTGCGATTTTTGCCGCTGCCTTGGTATTGGCAACCGGATGGCGCTACCGGGGCGATATCGGCACCCGCTCCTATGGTGCGGTCGGACTTGTCAGCGGATTCGTCATGGGCGCGACTTCGCTCGCCGCGCTCACTGCGCTGTTTCTGAGCGGCGGCCGTCACTCGGCTCGGGAAAACCGCGCGAACTTCATCATCTGGGTGTTTTTTGCAGAAATCGCCTTCCTGGTACTGCTATCGGTCAGCGGCACGCTCGGCCGCGGCGAGTTACTTACCATCGCCTTCCTGATACCGGTGTACCTGGCCGGCACATTCCTGGGAATCCGCTTTCACCGTAATGCCAGCGACACTACGGTGCGCCGAGCCGTACTCGTGCTGATCATGGTGATCGCGGTTACCAGCATCGTCGGCTAAGCAACGGTGTGCGCGGCCGCTGCCGCGAGGGCGCGGAGGTCCAGACCAGAACGCCGACGCGCGCGTGCGATCAACCCTGGAAGGCCTCAGGCGACTCGAGATAGCTCAATTCGTCTGCAGTACTCTTGCGGCCCAATATTGCATTGCGGTGGGGAAAACGCCCGAAGCGCCGTACGATTTCGCGATGACCCTCGGCAAAGCGTGCGTTTTCCTGCAATCCCGCCGCATGGAACAGTGCCACCGACGCATCCTGATCCATGAGATTCTCGCTGTGCATCAGAGGCATGTACAAAAATGCCAGCCGGCTCCGCTCTAGCTGTCGGTCAAAGCCCTGCGCCACCGCGAGGTTGGCAACGTCGATGGCCTGCCGTTCAGTGGCAAAACTTCTGGCAGTTCCCCGGAACATGTTCAGCGGGAATTGATCCAGCACGATCGCCAGGGCCAGACAGCCGTCTGGACTTCCCAGCCAAAGATCGAGTTGCCCCGCCGCGGCTGCTTCCCATACGGACTCGAACCGCCGCCTGATTTCGGCATCCAGTTGGGGCGTGGAGTCGAACCACCTGGGGCGCATGTCGTCCGCGTACCAGAACTCGAGAATCTCTTGTGGTGAAACAATCTTCATATCGAGTTTATATTCACTGGCGGCGCTGAACGTGGGGAGACAAAATTCCCGCATCGCTACAACATGGTTTATTCAAGTCCGGCAAACAGGCCCCGCAAGCCGGAAGCGCTGAACTCGATGGCAATCGCGGCAAGAATCAGCCCGATGATGCGGATAAGAAACATTGATGTCCGTTTGACTGACGTGGCGCGGAATCCAGGCCAACGGTTGCAACACCGCCCACACCGGCCGTCCTTGGCGTAGGTGGCGATGACGATATTCGTGCGAAACTTGAATCCATTCCAGATGGTGGAAGCGAAGTGATGGTTTTGAAGCTCGCGGGCCTTGCTCGGCAACTGAATATCTTCAGTCATGGCATCCTGTCCCTGGCGCAAGGATCGCCATGGTCGCTACGAAAGTGTAGCTCAGCCATGTACCCGCGTCGGGAACGATTGATCGCGCAGTTGCCCGGGGCGAACTGGAGTCTTAGTGCCCAGCACCAGGGCATCAGCTTTCAAAGCCATGTAGTGCCATTCAGTCTTCGCTCCGTAAGAGCGTAATTTCATCGCCAAGCCGAATCTCGCCGCCGCAAAGTATCCGCGCCGTAATACCGCCGTGGCCCCGTACAGCGTTATAACCACCGACTCCGAGGAGCTCTTCCATTCGCGAGCAGGGTTGGCATTCTCCCGTGTATTCCAGCACAGCGCTGCCGATCCGGAACCGCTTGTTCTTGAGCGCGAGCAGATTGATCTGCTCGGTCACTACGTTGCGCCGCAGCAACCCGGGGGACACCGGGCCTATGCCGAGATAGCTTGCGATGGCCGTGAGGTGTTCCGCTTGAATCAGGGTCAGCTGCCGTTTACCGGCACGGCGCGTTTGGTAGTGGTCGCCCTCGAGCCCCGCTTCCTTCGCGGCGAATACCGCTTCCCGCGCGAGCAGCGGCTGTCGGCGGCCCGAGCGGACGCCGATCCACGCCACCCGGCCAGGGCGCACGGGTGCACGCAATAACGAGGCGAGACTGGATTGCGGATTCAGCACCGAGTCGGGCGCGCATAAAGCCGTGTCACCCGCTTCGCGCTGCGCGCAGCCGCGGAGCTCGGTGGCATGACACAAGGGCATCGCTTTGGCATCGGACACGTCCTCGGATCCTGTTCCTGGATCGCGACTGGCAACGCTCGGGAAGGCACTCGGGCCTAGCCGCCTTTCAATTGTTCGGCCGCGTAGCGCTTCATCTGCTGAATCATCGCGACAAGACCGTTGGAACGAGTCGGTGAGAGGTTTTCCTGCAAGCCGATTTCTTCGATAAAGCGCAAATTCGCACCGGCGATTTCTTCAGCCGATCGACCGGACAGCACTCGTACCAACAGCGCAATGATACCCTTGGTAATCGCCGCGTCGCTGTCGGCCTCGAAATATATGACGCCGTCGCGGCGCTGAGGGTAAACCCACACTTGGCTTTGACAACCTTTTATTCGGGTGCCGTCGGTTTTGTGCGCGGGATCCATGGGCTCGAGACTTTTTCCAAGCTCTATCAGATAACTGTAGCGGTCCATCCATTCATCGAAGGCACTGAATTCGGCGACGATTTCGTCCTGTACTTGATCCAGTGATGTGCGAACGGCAGTCATCGAAGCAACTCCGCGGCTTTCACAAGACTATCGTGCAAGTCGATCGATCTCTTCCAGAGTATTGTATAGCGCGAACGACGCCCGCACCGTACCCGTTATTCCGAAGTGCTGCAGCAGCGGCTCGGTACAGTGCGTGCCCGTGCGTACCGCGATGCCGAGCTTGTCCAAAACCATGCCCGTGTCGTAGGGATGCACGTCGTGCAGCAGAAATGAAACGAGACTCACCTTTTCTGGCGCCGTGCCGTAGACGGTCAAACCGGGTATTGACGAGAGCCGTTCGTGTGCATAGTTCAATAGCTGCTGTTCATGGGCGGCAATATTCTCGATCCCCAGCGATTGCAGATAGCGTATCGCTGCGGCCATGCCAATCGCACCAATATAGTTGGTGGTGCCCGCCTCGAATTTCAGCGGCAACTCCGCATAGCGGGTCTCGGCAAAAGTTACCGCGCCCACCATGTCACCGCCGCCTTGATAAGGCGGCAGCCGCTCAAGCCAGGCCTGCTTGCCGTAGAGCACGCCGACGCCGGTTGGGCCATACATTTTGTGGCCGGAAAACGTATAGAAGTCGCAATCCAAATCCCGCACGTCTGCTCCCAGATGATGGACGCCCTGCGCTCCGTCCACCAAGACGGGGATGCCACGCCGATGCGCCTGAGCGGCGATTTCCTTCATCGGGTTCACTGTACCCAGTGTATTGGATGCATGATTGACAGCTACGATCCTGACCTTGTCGGTGAGCAGTTCCGGCAGAAGATCGATGCGCAATACGCCTCGGTCATCGAACGGCAGCACCTTTAGCGATGCGCCCTTGCGCTGACACATCATCTGCCACGGCACGATATTGGAATGGTGCTCCATTTCCGATACCAGCACTTCGTCGCCCTCACCGACGAACGCCTCTCCGAAGCTGAACGCCACCAGATTGATCGCGCCCGTAGTTCCGGACGTGAACACGATCTCTTGGGTCGAGTCCGCGTTGATAAAGTCGCGTACCGTTTGCCGCGCCTGTTCGTATTTCTCGGTGGACTGTTCACTGAGCCAATGCGAACCACGGTGAACATTGGCGTTCAATCGCCTATGCATTTCGTCCAGCGCATCCAGCACCTGTACGGGCTTCTGTGCGGTCGCCGCGCTATCCAGGTACACCAGCGGTTTGCCATGCACGCACTGGGCGAGGATTGGAAAATCGGAGCGTACTTGATCGATATTCAATGACATTGGACTTTGCGAGTGGCGGCTGCTACGCGTAACGGCTTCTAATATAAAGCGTAGAGGTTTTCATTGCGAAAAAAAGATGACAATAATGGGGGGAGTAAAAGCCCACCGCATCACGACGCACGTAGCTCGGCACCACCGAGAGCGTGCCGGCAGATTTCACCGGCCAGGTTCGGTTGGCATTCAGGAAAAAGCCGTGTTCCTGTTGGTGAACGCCGCCGAATGAGACTATTCCGCATGCGTTGCGACCGCACCCTGACGGCGTATCGGGTCGGGCCCCGGCGGCCGAGCCGCGCGTGGAAGTGCGATATCTAGGACGTTTCCGGTAACGGACGCCGGACGGCTCATCCCTGCAAAAGCTCCGCCAGCTTCATCGGCCGCTCGATGCCGTACCCCTGGGCGTAATCGACGCCGATTTCGCGCAGCACGCTGACAGTATCCTGGTTTTCAACGTACTCCGCGATTACTTTCTTGCCCATGAAGTGGCCGATCTCGCACACCGATTTGGTAACTGCGTAATCGCTGGGACTATTTACAAGGTCGCGGATGAAAGCGCCGTCAATTTTCAAATAGTCGACCGGAAGGTTTTTTAGGTAGGTGTAGGACGACATGCCACTTCCAAAATCGTCCAGCGAAAAGCGGAACCCGAAGTCTTTAATTGTATTGATGAACTCGGCGGCGTCCGAGAGGTTTGAAATACCGGCGGTCTCGGTAATCTCGAAACACACCTTCTGCGTCGGCAGCCCCGTCTCGCGCACCTGGTGCCGGATGAAGTCAAATAGGTCCTCATCATTCAGGGACGACCCCGAAAGATTGACAGAAAATGAACCGATGCCGAGTAGAGCATCTTCATTGTCGGCAATCCAGCGGAAAGCGTTTCGAATCACCCAGCGATCGAGATCGATCATGCGCTTGTGGTGCTCGGCAGCCTTGATAAATGTCCTGCAGATCCACCTGCGTGCCCAGTTCTTCGGAAAGACCCAACAGCAGCTCATAATGGCAGTGATCGCCGGTATCTTCGCGGATCGGCTCAATACGCTGACATCGCAAGTGGAGCTCGTCACCGTCCAGGGCCTTGTCGATCTTAGCGGCCCACTCCATTTCCGCCTTGCGGCGCGATAGGCCGGCATGACCGGAGTGATACATCTGAATGCGACCACCGCCCATCTCCTTCGCCATAGCGCAGCTGGACTCGGCGGCTTGAAGTAGTTCGGAGATGTCCTCGCTTCGGGCGCTCACGGCTGCCATGCCCACACTCATCGAAACGGAGCGCCGCTCCTCTTTCCATACGAACCGATATTCTTCGAGTCGCTCCATTTGCTCTTCGACCAATTCCAACGCGTCGTCGAGACTTTGACGATGCAACAACAACCCGAACTCGTCCGGCCCGATGCGGCTCAGAACCGCAGCACCCCCTACCGCAGACTGGAGCATTTCCACCAACTCGCGCAGCATTTGGTCCCCGGCCTCGTAGCCACAAGTGTTGTTGATCAACTTGAATTGATCAATGTCCACGATGCACAAGACGTGTTTGGCTTTCTCCTCCCGCGCGTTCTGCAACGCGTCACCAATGAACTTTTCGAACTCGCGCCTGTTGATCAGGCCGGTGAGATGGTCATGGGTAGATTCGTAAAGCAATTGCTTGTGCAGTTTCTGCAACATGGCGAACTGTGCACGGTCCATGGCCGGCTCTTCGGTCGCATCGAGGACGACCGCTTGGCCTTCGCGCAATAGCGCCGCCAACTCGCCGGCGAGCAGTACCCGTTGCTTCTTGCCGATGGGATTGACAAACACATACTTATTGGTGCGCGTAGCAATCCAGGCAACCTTGAGTCGTTTCGGCTCGTCGCCCAGCGCATCGAATAGCACCCAATGTCCTTCCTTCAGGCGCCCGACCCGCCGCAACCAATTGTCGTTTGAAACCTCCGGCCCCGGGTCGGTCTTTGGCGCCGCGGCGCGGGTCTCGCCTTCCGTACGCAGACATTCGGCTACCACTTGCTTGAGGTTTTGACGCTGTATCTCGCTCTGCAGGTGGATAAGTTCGTCCAATTTGTCGACTGCTTTCACGAAAGCGTCGACCGTGCCGTCGAAGTCCCGGTTGATGGTCTCGACTACTTCTGTCGAAGCGCTTCGAATGGCGGTCTCTCGCTCGCCTTGCTCTGCGTCCGCCAGCACTTCCAGACGAGACAACTTGTTGATCACTTGACGTACGACGTGAGACGTGTCGAGAAATACGCTGTTGTCGGCCAGCGCCACGCGCAAGACCGGGATCTCGAGCCCTTTGAGCCAGGGTTGAACCTCGCGTGGCACTTGGGCGTCGGTCAGCAAAGACCGGAACACTTCACCAGTGACGTCGATTACGCGCCCTTCGTGACCGCCTATCGACCGCGAATCGCCTTCGCCGCGCTGTGCGATCGTGTTCTCGACTCGCTGACGAAGGTTGGAGCCGGAAGAATCTGATTCGTTTTCCCGATCCGGACCCAGAGGACGGGCCAAAACCTGCTGCAGCTCAGTAGCGGTGTAGACCGTCGGCGCAGCATCCTGCGCCTGTTCGATCCGCGGGCCGGATACCTGGCCACTTTGCAGATCATGGAGCGCGCCAAAAAGCTGGAACAGATCGCTCGAGGTGCCGGCACGTTGCGAGGACGCTGCGGCCGACGAGGCGGCTCCGACGGGACCCGCTTCTGCAGCGCGCGACCTAGGTCCGGACGCACCTGCCGCGAAAGTGCGAAGGCGTGCGCCGCCTGGATTTCCGGTAGCGGAGGCCGCGTTCCCGACCTCAGTCTGGGCTTGAGGAGCTTGCCCGTCCCCCGACGCGCCACCGGCGCTCGGCTGCCAGCACTCGCCTGCTTGCTCGGCGCCGCCAGGTCCAGGAACGGCGCCGTCGACTGACGACCGATTTGGGCGAGCGCGCTTATCCTGGGACGCGACGTCGAAGCCATATTTGACCTGCGGCAAGATGCCGTGATCGATGAGAATGCGGTTGAGCTCCTCGTAAAAGCGGCCTCCTTGACTCAGAAACACTTGCTTGAAGACTTTGTAGCAGGCGAGGTACGCGGCATGCTGCAGATCCAGGGCATCGAGCGCGTCTTGGAACGCCCGGGTCAAGAGCTCAGGACCGTAGGGATTGTTGTCTGCACCTACGGACTCGCCGAATACCACCGACAGTCGTTTGTCCAATAAATCGAGCGGTTCGCGAAAACGACTGCGTACCGTGTCCAGGAAGTCCGTCGCCGACAACCAGGTATCGAATTCCTGGTCCTCCACCAGGCTCAGAGAGCCCAGTGAGTGGCTCTGGGACTCTTGAACGACAGTCCGCCGCAGTTGCCCGGATACCAGCGTCCGCAATCGGTTCTCGGCCCCACGAAGGAATTCATCCTCCAAGGTCTTCTTACGATTGTTCAGCTCGGCGAGCGCCCCGAAATTGACACTCTGTATCCGCGGGTCCCGAGACTGTTTCGCGGTTTCGAAGAGCTCATTACCTATGGCGCTGTGGAACCGTGCGATCAGCCCACGCAGTGCCGTATGCACATGCGCGTTACAAGCGGCAATCACCTTCGGCCGTTCGCGACTTGCCAACGTTGAAGTGCGCGGCGCCGGACTGGTGGTCGCGTTGATTCGCTGAGATCGCTTCTCCAGTTGGAGCAAAGCCCCCGGGGCGGGATCAAGCAGCGCTACGCCCACGCGCCTGCCGTTGCGGTGCGCCACCCGGACCCGAAACCGAAGCTCGGGTTCGGTGCCGTTCGCCGAGCAATGCAACTCCGCCTGGTCGTCGGGCTTGATTTGTCCGCCCTCCCGCTCGAGTTCCAAAAGAGCGCCAGCAGCGCAGTAATCGCGGATGATGCAGGAGCGTGCGGCGCCGTCGGCACCGATTAACTGAGCCGGCAGAAAAGTCGGGTGACGAGGAAAAGAGCGCCGCCGCAACGGGTGCGAATCGACAGGTCCTTGTGGCTCGATCAGCTGCATATGGTCGCAATTCTTGGGCAAAGACAGGACTGGCCATATCGCCCAGTCGGGTTATGTGGTTATTCGACCGATCGGAAAATACCTTTAGAACATATACGTCTTGATCACAGGAGCGGCGTTTTGGCTCGGGGGCCCTGGACATCGGTTCAACCAACTGGCGTTGTCATCCGGCACGCGCCTAAGTCACTGTCGAATCTATGAAATCCTTCCTTGGCGGCCTCGGATCCCAGAGAGCGGAAGTTCGTTACAGTGCTGGCAGCTCGGCGCGAAATTCGGGGCATGGGTTCGAACCGGCCAGGCAGCGGGTACCGCGAAAGCGCTTTCCACGCTGGCGTGTCAATGGACGGTATCCAGGCTTCCCGGTCTCCGATACCCAAAGATTCGGAAACGCGCTGCGAGCACATGTTCGTCACCGGGGAGTTATGCCAATGGTTCGGCGATACCGATTGGGAAACCGAGCGTCGCTGCCGCGAAAGCCAGGGGCATGCCGACAGTGAATTATTGGCTGCGGCAACGGGATGGTGCCAATGCGTGCTTGAATTGATGCGGGCGCTCGATGACCCGCCACATAGCCAGAACGATTCCGACTCCCTCACGTGACCGACGCTGATAGCGCGGCCAGCTAATCAATGCGAACGTATTTCAATGACCGTATCGCGGAAAGGGCGCACCGCAATCGTTTCGGTGTCGGGCTGGGTTTCGTTCAGGGCCAAAAACGTGAGCGCGCGCTCATGACTCGTTCCACGTCCCGTGTTTTTTTGCCCGCTGTACACGTTCCGGCGCGCGCTCGTAATGACTGAACTGGATCCGCCAGACGCCTTCGCCGCCGGTGAGTGACTTGAGCCGTACCGCATAGTCCTCCAACTCGGCCAACGGCGCCTGAGCGGCGATTGCCATGCTGCCATCGGCGTGGTGTTCCGTGTGCGTGACCCGTGCGCGCCGCACAGCGAGATCACCGGACACGTCGCCCATGCTGGCTGCAGGCGTGGTCACTTCCAGATCCACCAGCGGTTCGAGCAGAATCGGGCCCGCTCTACTCGAGGGCATCCAGGAATGCTTTGCGGCCCGCGATCACGAACGCAATCTCCTTCGAGTCCACGGAATGGTGCTTGCCATCAGTCACCGCGACGCGCACATCCTCGACCGGGTATCCGGCCAACGGTCCCGCGGCCAGAATCTGGCGAACGCCCTTTTCCACCGCCGGAATGAACTGGGCGGGGATTACCCCGCCCTTCGTTTGATCCGTGAAAACGAACCCGGCGCCCCGCTGCAGTGGCTCCACTTCCAGCGAAACCTCAGCGAATTGCCCTGCGCCCCCGGTCTGTTTCTTGTGTCGGCAATGACCTTCGGCCTTGCGGGTAATGGTCTCGCGGTACGGTATGCTGGGCGGATGGGTTTCGATCTGCAGATGATATTGCTGCTCGAGTTTATCCAGCGCGATGCGCAGATGTAGATCGCCAAGGCCGCGCAACACCGTTTCATTGGCAGACATGTCGTACTCGATGCGCAGCCCCGGGTCCTCGGCCACCAGCCGATGTAATACGTCGGTGATCTTCTGTTCGTCGCCGCGACGTTGCGCTTGTAGTGCCAGACCGACCAGCGGCGTGGGGTATTGAATGCGCGGTGGACCGACCGCATCCTGTTCGTGGCTGGCGTGCAGTACGGCGTCCTGATGCAGTTCGTTGAGCTTGGCGATGGCGCAGATTTCGCCGGGTCCGGCGCGCGGGACTTCTTGATGCTCCTTGCCCAGTACCCGCAGCAGATGCGCCACCTTGACCGACTTACCCTCTGCGTCCAGAAGTACAGTCTGGCCGCGCGTCAAAGTCCCCTGATGAATGCGCAGATATGCGATGCGGCCGACAAACGTATCGTGTTCGACTTTGAATACGTGCGCCAGCAGCGGTGCATCGGGATCGGGCCGCGCCCAAACCTCGCGGGGCTTGCCGTCGACGCGTTGAATGAAAGCATGTGGGTTGGCTTCCAGCGGACTGGGTGCCAGCTCGGAGAACACGCCCAGCAACTCGGCGACACCGGCACCGGACCTTGCCGATACAAAACATACCGGGATCAGGTGCCCCTCGCGCAACGCCTGTTCAAACGGTTCATGCAGACGGGCGGGATCGACATCGCCTTGTTCCAAGTATTGCTCCATGGCGGGCTCGTCCACTTCCACGACCTGTTCCACCAATGCCGTATGGGCGGCCGCCACCGAGGAGAAGTCCACCACGCCTTCGTGTCGGTTAACCACGTCCACCACCGCGTTCCCGTGGCCGGCAGGCAAATCCAATGGCAGGCATTCACGACCGAATGCTTCCGTGAGCTCTTCCAGCAACTTCGCGAGACGATCGGGTTCGGCATCGATCTTGTTCACTACCACCATGCACGGCAGATGCTGCGCCGCAGCCCAATCCATCATGCGCCGGGTCATCGGCTCGATGCCAGTCTGGGCGCTGACCACCACGGCCATGGTGTCGGCGGCTGTCAGTCCGCCGAGGGTCTGGCCCAAAAAATCGGGGTAGCCTGGCGCGTCAATCAAATTCAGATGCCGACCTTGGAAGTCGAAACTGGCTACGGCGAGATTCAAGGAATGGTGGTACTGCTGTTCCAGGGGATCGAAGTCAGTGACCATGTCGCCGCGTTCCACTTCGCCGCGTATGGGTCGCACCCCGGCGGCATGCAGCAGCGCCTCGACCAAGCTCGTCTTGCCTGCTCCGGCTTGTCCCACCAGAGCGATATTGCGGATATTGGCGGTGGTATGGGCAGACATACACACCTCGCGTTGAAGCCGTACACCGAGTATAGAGAGAAATGCAAAATCCGGGATGGCAACGCAAATTTGCACCATCTATCGGCTTGACGTACACCGAGATCGAACACAAAGGAGAACATCCCCGCGTCGTCCTGTACGCTCAGAACAAGAGTGACGTGTCCAACTCACCGCACAATTGGTTCGAGCGGGCGGTTCGGTACTGCCCGCTAACGGAGCCGCGGCCATTTGTTTAACTCAACAAGGAAAACCGCAAATCCAGGAGCCCGAACAAACAGCGCACAACCACACACCGAGATTTGTGTCCGTCACGGTCCGTCCGAGTCGGGAAACGCAACCCACCTGGCTTTCGATCAACCGCCTTGTTCAAAAGATGCCGTCCTGGGATCTGAAAACCGCGCCGCCAGGGCGGCCCAAACCTATATTTGTTCGCTGTAATTCGACTCCGTGCAATGCACAACCGGCCGCCGGAAGCACTGACGCGTAAAACCGGTAATTGCTTGCGCAGGAATACAATTACCGCCATCAAGGAGACAGCCAGGTCAGGATTAGCCGATAAAGAGAAAGCGAAGTTGGACCAAGCGGCGGCAAAGACCGAGGAAAAGTGCGGGCGACGCACTCGGTGACAAAGACCGGACGAGGAAAGGCGAAGGCAGATGTAAAAGGTCACCTGGAAGAAGCAAAAGGACAGGTGCAAGGCACACTGGACAAGTCAGTCCGATTTGCGCCGAGGGACCGCACAGCGGATCGATCGTCAGCGAAGTCGGTCCGACGCAGCAACGGCGGTCACGACAGACCGCGTGGCTTGTCCCTTTTCCGCCAAGCTGTTTCGCCCTTGTCCCGGGTCGGTTACAGCTTCCGCATAGTGGCCAGGCGCGCCAATGGACGCGGCGCCGCCTTCAGATCGACGTGCCGCCCAGAATGCCGACTCAGGTCTGTTCGAGCTCGATCGCTTGCCGCAGTTCGGATTCCGCAGGATTTACGGTTTGCCTTTTCCCAGATCGAGCTTGTTGTGTTCCGTGATTGGTTTTATGGCGTTGCTGCTGCCGCCGGAAATATACGCATAACCTTTGTTTTGCCAGTAGGTCAACGCATACGGGCCGGCGGGTATGACGTGGACAAAGCCATGCAGGTCCTCAGGCTTGAATCCCAGAGCCGCTGCATCGTTTCGACAGACTTCGAACCTGACACCCTGCTCGGCGAAGCTTGCTGCGCGGTCGACGATTTCCTTGTATTTCTCGTAGTTCTGCTTTGCCCACACCACCACCTCGGGTCCATGCGATACCACCACCACTTTGATCGGCTCGACCTCCTTGGGCCCGAACTCGGTTGTAGCCCGCAACAATGCCCCAAGGAAGTTCATGGAAATGGCGACCTGCTTGGGATCCTTGAAAGACCAATCCCAAACGGCTTTGAGCTGTTTCACGGACTCGATATCGTCATAGGCGGAAAATGACGCGGTGCCGTGCGGATCGTGGCCGGCATCCGCGGCAAAAGTTTGCGCGCTCACGAGTGCGAGCAGCAAGCCGAGGTAGCGAGGGGTCAATCTACGGGTCAGGAGCTTCATGCCGGAATCCTCGCTTCGAATGTGTGGATAGAATCTAGCCGGGCGCACACGGGAATGCCAGTTCCGACCCGCAGTAATGGAGATGCCGGCCGCAGTGGTTCATTGCCGGGCGGGACCGCGGTGGAGGCAAAAATGGAATGAGAGGCCGGCGCTTTCGCTGCGTCGATCTGGCCGGTCGAGTTCTGGCGCGGGCCTGCAGGCGCGCGCCGGCTGCGGACGGTTCGATAATCCGTCCTGGCCGGGTGGTGAATACTGAGTTGGTGCACGCCCACCCCGACTCGATCGCGACAGGCCCTGGGCGGGCTCCGCTTCCTAAGCGGCGGAGGATTGCTCAGCGGCTTGAGTCGACGCCGGTGCTGTCAGACGCGTCAATTGCTCGTAGGCTTCGGCGTCGGTCGCGCCGCGGGCCACTACCCGGCCGTCGCGGGTAGCGTAGACATAGCCGTCGCGGTGCGGCGCGGAAATCAATCGCACTTCTTCCTCGTACCCGTCCAGCGACAACATGACTGCGTGGTGTTTGCTCATTGAATAGACCTCCTTGTCCGTCGTTCTCCGTGTGGTGAATCATAGGGTACGGACTCGGTCCTGCTAGCAGAATCCATGTCGGCGATCTGCAACAGCCGGGCCCTCCGGAACTCGACTCCGGGAATCAACGGAAGCGTGCCCCCTACTACGCGCAGGCACGAAGGGCGTAATCTATCCAGCTGGTTGAATTCGGGCAGTCGCAGGCTGGGCGACACTTCTGGCGAGGCCATTGCCGCCAGCCGCTAAAGGCGCGGAAACGGCGAACAATCTAATTGAAGCTCAAGTTTCAGGCTGCAAACATTCTGCGTGTGTATGCTTGGCCCTCCTGGGCAACTCCGATTCAGATCGGTGCTACCAGGGCACTCGCTGTGCCCGCGGCGGCAAAATCCAATCCCCCCGCTCGTTTATGTGTTTTTCATCGAATTAACAAATAGTTATATAACCTGGGTTCAGCTTGGCGGTTTTAACGTAATTGGTTTTTTTTCTCATGATATTATATTTTATAATTTTCCACTTCGCGTGGGATGGTGTAATAATCATCGCCTCGTTCCGGCTCGGGCAGCGCCGGCCGAACGTGCTCGCCTAGTTTCAAATGCCTTTAATTATAGAATTACTTCAGCAGGTGCGCACGAATCATTCGCTCATCTTGTAAAACCAACAGCAAGCAGAGGAAGTGTCCAAAATGATGAACCCCTTCTCGGAGCTCCCAGTTCCCGCTATCGCCATGCAGATTTACGTGGTTCTCATGGTCCTGGCCGTCGTGGCTGGCACGATCTTCGACGTCATCCACAAGAAAAGCGCCCGCTATTTTTTCGAGGCTGCGGAAAGAAGCAAAGCGGCACGGACTCGCGAGGTTGACGGTGGGGAAAAAGCCGGAATTGCCGTCAAGACGCTCGCGCATGATGTGCTCGCCTCGGGCGAATTCTGCAATCCACGCCGCCGCGTTGCCCATCTGCTCACCATGTACGGATTCGTGCTGTTCCTGGTGATGACGGCGATCCTCGTATACGGCTATGCCCGTGAGGCCGCCCCCGCCATTCTGACACTGCTTTGGTACGTTGGCGCGCTGATGGTGTGTGTCGGCGGTTACTGGTTCTGGTTCGCGATTCGCGTCGACGTGGCCGCTGAAGGTAATCGCTGGTATCGCGTCGAACGTGCGGATCTGTTCATTCTCTCTTTGCTTGCCACCACGACCTTTGCGATCGTCTGGGGATTCCTGGCCGCAGGCGGAGCAGGCGCTTGGGCTACCATCTTTTTCTGGCTCTTCATTCTGGCCGCTACGGTGCTGTTTTGCGGCGTGCCTTGGTCGAAGTTCGCGCACATGTTCTTCAAGCCGGCCGCTGCAATGCAAAAACGCGTTGCTGAAGCGGATGGTTCCAATCTGAACCTGCCTGCTGACTATGATCTGTCGGATCCAGCGGTTCAGGCGCGATTCCCCGATATTCCAGAATATATGGGTAAGAACCCCCCCGACATGGGGCCTGGCATCCGACGTGAGCCAGCGAGCCATTACTAACAGAAACCAACCCTGTAGTAGAAGGAAGAGAGGACGTTATGCCTACTTTTGTATATATGACTCGCTGTGATGGTTGTGGTCAGTGCGTTGATATCTGCCCGTCAGACATCATGCACATCGACAAGACACTCCGGCGTGCGTACAACATCGAGCCAAACATGTGCTGGGAGTGCTATTCCTGCGTAAAGGCTTGCCCTCAACACGCCATTGACGTTCGCGGTTATGCTGATTTCGCGCCGTTGGGTCACTCGGTGCGTGTCCATCGTGATGAAGAAAAAGGCATCATTTCGTGGCGCATCAAGTTCCGCAACGGCAAAAAAGACATGGACCTGGTGGCGCCCATCACAACCAAGCCTTGGGGCACAGGAATTCCCAGGCTGGCCGATGCAGCAGCGCCAAGCAACGATATGCGCGACAGTGAGCTGTTGTTTAACGAGCCCAAGTACATCCGTTTAGATGAAGGTGGTTTACATACGCTGAAATCAAATGGCTTGAAACTAAAAGCAGGGGTGTACTACTGATGGGCTACAAGACAATTATTGAAGACGATATCGACGTCTTGGTCGTTGGTGCTGGTTTGGGCGGTACCGGTGCAGCGTTCGAAGCGAGATATTGGGGCAAGGACAAGAAGATTGTCATTGCAGAAAAAGCCAACATCGATCGTTCCGGTGCAGTAGCTCAGGGCCTTTACGCCATCAACTGCTACATGGGTACCCGTTTCGGCGAGAATAATCCGGAAGACCACGTGCGCTATGCCCGTATCGACCTGATGGGCATGGTGCGTGAAGATCTGGCCTTTGACATGGCGCGCCACGTTGACTCGGCTGTGCACCAGTTCGAGGAATGGGGCCTGCCCTTGATGAGGAACCCCAAGACCGGCGCGTATCAGCGTGAAGGCCGTTGGCAGATCATGATTCACGGTGAGTCATACAAGCCGATTGTTGCCGAAGCCGCGAAAAAATCTGCGGACAAGGTATTCAACCGGATCTGTGTAACCCACTTGCTGATGGACGAAGCCAAACAGAACCGCGTTGCGGGTGCGGTTGGCTTCAATGTGCGCACCGGTAACTACCACGTCTTCAAGTCCAAGACGGTTATCTGCGGTGCGGGCGGCGCTTCCAATATCTTCAAGCCGCGTTCAGTGGGTGAAGGCGCAGGTCGTGTCTGGTACGCACCCTGGTCATCGGGTTCCGCCTACGGTCTTATGATCGGGGCTGGCGCCAAGATGACGCAGATGGAAAACCGTATCGTACTGGCTCGCTTCAAAGACGGTTACGGTCCGGTTGGCGCCTACTTCCTGCATCTCAAGACTTATACGCAGAACGCCTACGGCGAAGAGTACGAATCCAAGTGGTTCCCGGAACTGCAGAAAATGGTCGGGAAGGAATATCTGGATCCGGAGGCCTCGCACAGAACGCACCGTCCAATCCCGACTTGCCTGCGTAACCATGCGCTGATCAACGAGGTGAATGCCGGTCGCGGTCCGATTCACATGGTCACCATGGAAGCATTCCAGGATCCGCATCTCGAAGAAATTGGTTGGCACAACTTCCTGGGTATGACGGTTGGTCAGGCGGTACTTTGGGCCGCAACCGACGTCGATCCCAAGTACGAGAACCCTGAGTTGACCACTTCGGAGCCTTACGTCATGGGTTCACACGCAACGGGCTGTGGCGCCTGGTGCTCAGGTCCGGAGGATGTATCTCCGCCGGAGTACTTCTGGGGCTACAACCGTATGACCACCGTTGAAGGCCTGTTTGGTGCCGGTGATGCGGTGGGCGGCACCCCGCACGCCTTCTCATCGGGTTCCTTCACTGAAGGTCGCCTGGCTGCCAAAGCTGCCTGTAAGTATATTGATGATGGTAAAGCCGAAGGCATCCGCGTTTCCGACACTCAGATCAATCGCCGTAAGGAAGAGATCTACAAGCCCCTGGAAACCTACAGGGTTTACAGTAACGAAGTGGTTGCCGGGACAGTTAATCCGAACTTCATCAATCCAAGACAGGGTCTTGATCGTCTGCAGAAGTTAATGGACGAGTACTGCGGTGGGTTTGGTGTAAACTACATGACCAACGACAAGCTTCTTAGTATCGGTCTCAAGAAGATGGCGTCGCTGTGGGAGGACCTGGAAAAAGTCGCAGCTGAGGACATCCATGAACTCCTGCGCGCATGGGAATTGAAGCATCGTTGCCTTACCTCTGAGGCCGTGTTCCAGCATACCTTGTTCCGCAAGGAAACCCGTTGGCCTGGTTACTACTATCGGGGTGATGCCATGAAGCTTGACGACGAGAACTGGCACGTGCTGACCGTTTCTCGTCGTGATCCCCAGACGGGTGAGTACACGATGGAAAAAGCGCCTCTTTACCACCTGGTGGCCGAAGAGAGAGCAAGCAACGGCTTGATCTAACAAGCCAGCCTTACACACTGGCTCTAAAAAAGGACTGACATCTTGTATGTTGGTCCTTTTTTTATCTGCGGTGTGGTCGTCCACGCTAACGAGGCAATCCAAAAGGCAATGCGTATCTTGATGAGAGTTGTCGATGAACATTAACGAAAAGACGGATGACGAGATTTTGGAGTTGGCGCACCCGATGTGGGCAGACCTCGTTAAATACTCTAATGAAAAGAACTACGGCGCCTTCACCCGAAATTTCTCCAGCACTTTGATCAAGGGTGCGAACGAGGTGGAAATGGGTAAGCAGTTCGCGAGAAGTGACCTCGCAAAGAACCTCTCAGACGACTACCAGTATCTAGGCATGATACGGCGTGGCGAATATGTCACCGTCCTGTATAAAGTAACAAACACCAAGGACAACGGTGAATGGCTGGGCAGGCTGGTACTCGGCTACGAGAAGGACAAGGTGAAAATATTCGGTTGTACGCTGTTCTGAGTCAGGCGGGACAATACAGGGTTTACCTACATGTCGGACACGATTCAAAACGAGAAATTTGTTGAGTTGAAGTATGAGGTCGTCGACAACAAAACTGGCGCCGTCCTCGTTACCGTGGATTATCCCCTGGGTTATGTGCACGGGGTGAACGATGTCTTGTCGGAAGATGTGACAAAAGAGCTCGACGGGAAAAAAATAGGCGATGTTATCGAGGTTCCAGTTGACACGAAGCTGCTATATGGCGAGAGAGACGAATCGCTGGTGTTCACCGACCGTATCGAAAACGTTCCGGAGGAATATCGAGAAATCGGGATGACCATCACCATGGAAAACGACAAGGGTGAGACGCGAAAATTTATCGTCACTCGTTTCGATGATAAGACATTAACCGTCGACGGCAACAACCCGCTTTGTGGCAGAGATGTCACTTTCAGGCTGGAGGTTTTATCCATACGCGACGCAAGCGAAGAAGAAATAGCGCTTGGCGGCCCCGTTGATGGCGATCCCGATTTGAACGAGATACTCGAACGGGCAAAATGAAATTCTCAAACATCTACACGATCTACCCTAGCAACAAGTTCTTGGAAAAAGCCATAGAACAATACGTCTCGTTAGTTGCTGACGATGTCGCAAGCGCTTCTTTGCCGGACAACGACGTCACGGTGATGGATAATTTCCGATACACGCGTGGCAATTACGAGCAGCAGCGTTTCAGCTCCAATGTGTATGCGAATGCGATCGAAGTGTTTGAAGCCGCGTTGACTGACGGTCTTAAAGAACGAGCATTTTTGGACTGGGTCACGCTACAGAATTGTCGGGGTAATGTTTTGGCGGCGAGCGGGCAACAACAATGGGATGAGCAATATTACAGGCGGGCGATCACGGCATTTGAGAACGCCCTGGATGAACTGAGTCAGGAAGCGTTCCCGGCCGAATGGGCTACGACGCTTTATAACCTTGGCACGGCAAGCCAATCGCTTGGTCGACTGCTTGAAGATGTGAAGTTATTGAAAACCGCCGTGGATACTTATACCAAGGCGCTATTGGTGTGGTCGCGAGAGACGGCGCCAGAAGAGTGGATGTATGCCATGCACCAGCTTGGCGCCACGTTCCATGAGTACGGCAAGTACCTCAAAGGGAATCGGACTTTTCAGAAGTCGGTCGTTGCGTATAAGAATGCGTGTGCAGTCCTCGATGCGGACAATTACCCGCTGGAATTGACGGCAACGCACAATAACCGTGGAACTGTCTTACATCACCTCGGTGAGTCCGAAGAAAATCCTGAGCGTCTGAAAGAGGCAATCAAGGCCTATGAGAAGGCGCTTACGGTGAGCATGGAGCAGCAACTGCCCTTCCATTTGGCGGTCATCTGTCGAGTGAATAAGGCGACCGCACAGAATGTGCTGGCGGAACTCACGACGGATGCCGTGTTGGCAGAACAGGTCGCCGATGAATTTGAAGTGATTCTCGAATGTTTTCCGCACGCTTTACAACCGTTATGCGCACAGCATTGCTCGGCGGAGCTGGCCAAAGCGCGCTCGTTGCGCCAGTCAAACTGACCGCCGGGATTCAGCGTGACCGGTTGGCGAATTCGGGGAGGGTATACGCCCGGGAAGCGCTAGCCAGTCGTATTAGTATTTGGAATGCGCGACTAAAAATAATTTATCTTTGCCCTGCTACGCTTCAGGTTCAAATGCGTTAAGATGGTGCTAATAGTGCAGTTTTCAGCTATCGCAGCTGGTAGTGACCCTAGTTAAGAGGAGACCAAGAAATGAGCGGAGATGGCCCCAAAACCAGACCCAAAGTTCCCGAAGGCAAAACACGTTTTCTGACAACTACACAGAAAGAGATTGTAGAGGGCGCGTTTTTTGTTGGCTACAACACCACCTGGGAACCATTCCAGAAAGAAGTGCCCTATCAAACCCCCAAGAAGCCATAAGGCAATCAACTGCGCGACCTGAAAAGGTCGGGTGGTGATTAAATCAGCATTCAGTTTTTGGGAAGCACGCTTTTTAGCGTGCTTTCTTTTTGTCCGGGATAAAGCTCAAATACGTTCAGATAGCTCATAATCCACATTAATAAAAGCGCCAATATCCGCCAGGAAGCGAATCACCCGCGTGCCAAAGCCGACCTCCGGGCTGGTTTCGTTTTTATCAATGGACAGCGTCAGAACTACGCCCACCCTGGGGGATAGATTATGGCTTTTGCACACTTCGATTATCTTGTCCTTCACTGGCTCCAGCTGCTTAAAGATGGTCTCCGTCAATTTATAAACATCCACCTCATCCTCGTCACCACTTACCGTCTCCGTGGACAACTCCCAGGAGCTGATAACGGGACTGTCCAGCCCACTTCTCGCGCCGGCATTATCGACTGTAGTGGGCTCTAACCCAAGCAGGCGCGTGATTTCAGCGGGGTCGAAGTGATAACCAACAATGGCAAAATAAGCCCGACCTTTATTCGATGGCAAGGTATATTCCTCGTCAATAATGAGTAGATAGGATGTAAAATTCTAACATGGAGAGGAGTATTTTCTCATGATCGAGGAAGGCTCTTATCGCATCCAGACGACCTCACCCCTGATTGAGTAGCGCCGCGATTTCGAGTCCAATCCCAGATTGGGGAGATCGGGCATGAAGGAACGTTTCACCGAGGCGCGGATCATCGGGTTTCCGCGTGAGGCCGAGGAAGCAGCCACCCGCAAGGTTACGAACTAGCTAAGGAACGTCTTTGCCTTAGCACGGCAATTGGCTGCGGAATTGAAAGCCGAGACGCGTTATTGCGCAGGGACGCGTACCAGCAAAGGATGGTATTGACCGGGCCGGAGCATCTGCGATGATCAGCATGTATTCGAGGCGATTGTTATCGCCCTATGTTGGCGTAGTCCAGGTCGCTGAATTCGAGCAGGCGCGAGCCGTCAGTCTCGACGGCAAGAATTGGGCAATCCAATATGCTTTCACCGAAGAAGCCCGCCAACGCATACGCCAGCCGGCCGCCGATCCCAGTCTACGTTATTCATTGGTGGCGACCGTTAAACAGGGCAACTTACGAGCCCACACGCCACACCCTTCCCTCGACCCCAACGACGTCAAGTCAACGATTCAAGCGCTTTTTCAAGCAGTCAGTGCTGCGCGCGTTCCTTTCCCCGCCGCGGACCGCTTTGAGTATTGGCTTCTCGATGCCGATCAGCAACGTCCGCTCGCACTCTTGCAGTCGTGTACCGACGAACAAGAAATTCCGCTCGTAACATTGCCACCTGGATGGATCGCCATGCCTGCGGCGCAACTGGACGTGCCGGCGCCGGAGTCCGACCAAGAGTCCTATGTCCCGCCGGTCAACTATCGGCTGGAAAAGCTCGTCGAGGAACGGGCGGGCATGAAACCTAGGGCCGCTTGGTTCGAACGCACCGACCCCGCGGCCGACGATTTCCCCCCTTGCCTGATCCGTGAAGACTGGCAGGACAAGGCGCAGCAGCAGTTATGCGAACGTTACATTCAACGGCTCGCGCCGCGCCTGCTGATGATGAAGGGCTTGCCCATGGCCGTACGGCAGCGGTTGGAACACGCCGCGCGGAATCACGTCTTCGAGGTGGAGCGATTCTACCCCCTGTATCCGGAGGTAGCGGACAGCAGCCTGCTGACTGCCGCGCGGGTTGAGGCGGAGATACGCCGTGCCGCCGACGCCTGAAAGCTGCTGCAATAAAAGCCACCGCTCGGTGCGGAATCGCAGGACCTGCTCTCGGTGTGGAACGACGGTGCCGTTCGCCTACTGTGCACTGGCCGAGTGTCAGCTTTTCGGTTGGGCGTCGGGGGGCGCTTCGCCTGAGCCGGCGGCGTGCGGCTGTTCTCCTTCCTGGTATCGTGTGCAGCCACTGTTGCCCGAGACTCGCAGGTTATATGGCTGCAGCTTTTCATCAATACACAATCCCATGGTGGTATTCGTTGCCTCGGCATCGGGTTCGAGCTGCCACCACTTGCACTCCTTGCAAAATCCCCAATTGGCCATGACCTAGAACTCCTTGTTTGTTCGCAGAGATAGCATGGCCAGCATAGTCGCAAACCGCGCACGTACTACGCCGCAGCGATCTCGAAAACTCGTAATACGACCGCGATGACGGGTCAGCGGCTAGCGAACTGCAGATGCTGACGTTAAGCCTCACGCCATTCGAGGAGCAGCCAAGTTGCACCACAAAACCCAGGGAACAATACTTTCGAACCCGAATCAATGAACTCGATCGCGATGTCGGCAAGCATAAGGCCCGCGAAACGGGTGAAACCGTTGATGCCGGTTTGACTGATGTGACCGGAAATCCTGGGCACCAGCTGCAAAACTGCCCACAGGGGCATGCTCGCTAACAGTGATGCCTACGGACATGATTCCATATCGGGCCGCACCGATTTTTTTGTGTGCATATAACATCACCATCCTGACGCACCCGGACCGGCGCGCAACGGCACGGCCCAGGGAACCACCGCCATGGATTCCTTCGCTTCGCCCTCGCGCGTTATCACGAAATCGCCAAGCAACGGCGCGACGAGCAGAATGATGGCCACCGACGCGACCAGGATCTTTGCGATTTTCTTGCGGCTCGCCACTCGGCGAACCGCAAGTCTACGCAACGAAAATCGGTTCGACGCCTGCTGGGTTAACCACCGCCAGCAGTGCAATAGCGTATTTCGCGTATACGGCATATTCCAGCATTGTCAGCAGGCACCGGATCACTTACCGACAACAGCGGGTGCACGAACTCGAAATGGTATTGCGACCCGGCTGGCGGACGGTCTTCCGACCCGGCCCGGGGTACTTTCGCCGATCCCTTGGTTCCGTTCTATGCTGAGGCGCATCTTGATCAGGGTAATCGGGAATCGCTATGACACCGGAACAACATGCAATGGAATGGTGGGGTGATGACAGCTACCCCAAAGGGCCGGATTGGCAGGCACTGCTGCGCCAGTTCCAGAAATGCCGCGATGAAGCGCGGAACGCCGCCCTGGACGACGCCATTCAGGCGCTGAACGAAGCCGACGCAGAAAACATTGAGGCCGTTCGCAGATCGCTCGAGGCGCTGAAGGCTGGGTAGCCCCCGATGAAATGCTCACGATCAGAAGTCGAATTTGCTATTGAAAGTAGACTCTACGGCGAAGAACTCGCGCCTCAGAGACGCAGGATGTTTTTCGATATTCCTTTGCAGCAGAAATTGCAGTGAAAAGGTCCGCTGAACAGTCCTCCCGGGATCGGTATATTTTGCTGTTGATCGTGCTTTCACCCATGCGCCGCCTATGCTGTGCCAGTGCACTACCCATCGCCTGAGCGGCGCGCCGTGAGGCAGGCAGTCGAACGCACCCAACCCAGGCCCCTGATACGCATCGACGATAGACATGAGCATATTCGGCAAGATCCTATCAAAGTTGGGACTGGGTGATCATGACCAGAAACCTGCGCAAGTGAATCCGACTAGCGCCCAGGCGCCGATCGGTAACGCCGCGACCGCGCCTGAAAATGAAGGCCTGAGCGAAGTCGATGTAATGGCAAAATTAGAAGGTATAGCAAAAGACAATCCGCAAAAGCTGAATTGGCGAGAATCCATTATCGACTTGAGGCCAACCCCGCACCAACACTCGGTGGGCGCGGCGACAAAAATCCGGCCAGCTGCTGAGCCGGCCGGACGGACCGCAGGACCTGTCGAGCTTAGCGTTTCTTGATCATTCGGTAGACCACCAAAAGCAAGATCGCACCAATGGTCGCGATTACGAACGTGCGAAAATCGAATGCTGCGGCTCCCCCAAATCCCAGCAGTCCCGCCAAGAACCCTCCCACTACCGCACCCACAATTCCAATGAGAATGGTGACGATAAAGCCGCCGGGATCTTTTCCCGGCATTATGAGTTTGGCGACGATTCCTGCTAGCGCGCCCATGATGATCCAGGCAAGAATTCCCATTTCAGTCTCCCTTGAGTGATTATCTTATTGTGTCCAAGGCCGCCAGGCGATTCCCGCGTCGACGCCTTGCTACGCCAGGGTAGATTATCGTCGGCTAAAGGAAACGCCGCAGCGGAAAGATTGCTGCCGGATCGCTCCGCCGCCGACCCAGCCGCACGCTCCGGCACACGCTGCGCAACTGTTCGGCCCTATCGGAGTTATACGTGGCGACCCGGTTCCCGCATGGCGTGGATGATGTGACGATACCGGTCGAGTGACGAGCTTGCCGGGCGCTGGATGCCGAGGCTCTTCCCGGAACACGATTTATGAAGAGACGCCGCGCGCCCTTTCAAGAGACCGCTTTCATTTTCGCCAGAATCTTGTCCAGCGTCACCGGGTAATCGCGCACGCGTACGCCGGTCGCGTTGTAAATGGCGTTCACTACTGCGCCAGCGGCGCCGCAGAAGCCCAGCTCGCCGATCCCCTTGGACTGCAGCGGGCAACCGGTGTCATCGCGCTCGTCGATGAACATCACATCGAGCTGCGGCACGTCGGCATTGACCGGCACGTGATATTCGGCGAAATCGTGATTGACGATATGGCCGTCGCGCGCGTCGTGTATCAACTCCTCGGTGAGCGCCGTTCCGATACCCCAGGTCATGCCGCCAATACACTGGGAGCGAGCAGTCTTTTCGTTGAGGATCCGTCCGGCCGCATACACCCCGAGCATGCGACGGACGCGGGTTTCGCCCGTCACGCTGTTCACCGCGACTTCGCAGAAATAAGCGCCGTAACCTGCTTGCGCATATTCGTCCTTCGTTCTGCCGGGCTCGAATTTGCCCTCCTCGACGATGCCCACGCCGTCCAGCACGTCGACCAATGCCGTTCGCTGATTGCCGACGATCGCCTCGCCGTCTTTCAGCGTCACTTGCTCGCCGCGGCCCAGCTTGTCGAAAAGTTTGGCGCGCACCGCTTCGCAAGCCACCAACACCGCCGACCCCGTCGACGACGCGCCCCACGAGCCGCCGGAACCGGGTCCCTTCGGCAGTTTGCTATCGCCCAGGGTAACCGTCACCTTGTCCGGTGACAGCCCGAGCATTTCTCCCGCGATCTGGCCGAGCACGGTGTAGGTGCCGGTTCCGAGATCGGTCATGTCACACTCGACCAGCGCGGTAGCATCGGCGCGCAGCGTGACGCGCGCGGTCGCCTCGCTGGTGATGTTGACGCGGCTGGCGCCCGCCATCCCATGACCGATCAGCCACTCGCCCTCGCGCCGTCCGCCCGGCGTCCTGTTGCGCGCAGACCAGTCGAAGCGTTTGGCTCCTTCGTCCATACACTCGGCATATCTGCGGCTGGAAAAGGGGATGCCTTGCTCCGGATGTCGCTCGGGTAAGTTTTTCTTGCGCAGCTCGATCGGATCCATGCCGAGCGCCTCGGCCAGTTCATCCATGGCATTCTCGAGTACCGGCATGCCGACCGCCTCGCCGGGCGCGCGCACGGAACCCGCCGGCGGCCGATGGATGCGCGCAACGGTGAGCGAAATCTTTCGGTTTTCACCGCCGTACAGGAAATGGGTGGACTGGGGCACGGGTTCGGCGAACGACTCCCCGGGCAGATTCGACACCAGGCTCTCGTGCCCAATGCCCGTGATCTCGCCCTGCTTGGTCGCCGCCAAGCGAATGCGCTGGCGCGTTTCGCTGCGACGCAGGATGCATTCAAACACCTGTTGGCGACTCATCTCGACGCACACCGGGCGCTCGAGGTCTTTCGCCGCGATCGCGGCCGCTACCGCTTCCGGAGAGATTCCCAGTTTCGAACCGAAACCGCCGCCTACATAGGGCGACAGCATGTGGATTTTTCGCGGATCGATCCCAAGGGCATCGGCCAGCTCGTTCACGTTGTAGTTCAGCATCTGGTATGCACCGTACAACGTTAGTTCATCGCCGTTCCAGGTCGCCACTGAACAATGGGGCTCCATCGCCGCCGCTGCATGACCGGGGGTTCGGTAGAGCTGATCGACGCGGATGTCGCCATCGTTCATCGCGACGTCCAGATCCCCTTGGTCGATCGCGCCGCCCTTGTCTTCCCGTTCGGCCTCATCCGCTTCCGGGTCGACGACCGCGTGCTCGACTTCGATCGACAGCGTTAACGCCAGCGCGCCGTGGCGTGCTGCTTCGAAGGTTTCCGCCACGACCAGGGCCACCGGCTGACCGAAATAGGCGACATCTTCCGGCCCTTGCACCGGCGCCTTGTTTGCGGTGCCCTGCGCCGCGTTGCGCAGAAAACGTTGATCCGACCAAACCCCGAGCACGCCCTCCATCCCATGCAGCGCACGCGCATCGATGGGAGCGAGTTTGCCCTTGGCGGAAGTGGCGCGCACCAGTACCCCGTAGGACATGCCAGCCAGCGGATGTTCATGCGCATAGGGCGCGGAGCCCGACACTTTCAGCGCACCGTCGGCGCGGTCGACGGGGCGACCGATAATGCCCTGCGACATCCGATCGAGAACGTGGCGGACGTCCGGCGTGTCCATGGTCTGCGTCTTGCTCATGCGTGCCCTTCCAGTCCGGTCGCGTCGGCCAGCACCGCCTTTAAAGTGCGCCGCGCCAGTGTCATCTTGAAATCGTTGTGACCACGACCCTTTGCCTGGGCCAGTAACGCATCGGCGGCGCCGTCGAACAGGTCCATGGACGGTCGACTGCCAACCAACGTTGCCGAAATCCGCGCATCACTCCACGGCATGGGTGCAAGCCCGCCGAAGGCCAACGAAGCCTCGGCAATAGCGCCGTCCTCCACCGCAACAATGGCCGCAATGCTCACCAGTGCAAAGGCATAGGAGGCGCGATCGCGAACTTTGCGGTAGCGCTGCTCACCCGTAGGCGGCGGCGGCAACGTAACGGAGGTAATGAGATCGCCGTGCTCGAGGACGTTTTCGATGTGCGGCGTGTCGCCGGGCAGGCGGTAGAAGTCGCCAATCGGAACCGTGCGCCGCGCGCCGTCCGGCCGCACGAACTCGACCTCGGCATTGAGCGCGCGCAACGCCACCGCCATGTCACTGGGATGGGTCGCGATGCAATGCTCGGAGGCACCGAGGATGGCGTGTATGCGGTTGAAACCGCCAATGGCGTGACAACCGGAGCCGGGTTCACGCTTGTTGCATGGCATGGCCGTATCGTAGAAATAATAGCAGCGCGTACGCTGGCATAAATTACCGCCCGTAGTCGCTTTGTTCCTCAGCTGCCCCGAGGCGCCGGCGAGCAACGCGCGAGAGAGCACCGGGTAGTGCTTACGCACCCGCGGGTCGGCGGCGAGATCGCTGTTGCTCACCAGTGCGCCGACCCGTATCCCGCCGCGGTCCAGCGGCTCGATGCCGTCGAGGCCCAATCGATTCACGTCGACAAGCCTCGACGGCGCCATTACCTCGAGCTTCATCAGGTCGAGCAGATTGGTTCCGCCGGCGATGATGGTGGCACCGGCAGCAGCGGCCTGGGTGGCTTCCTCGATTGAACCGGCAAGCGCGTAATCGAACGGCCTCATTCCGCCACCTCGAGAATGGCGTCGACGATGTTGGAATACGCCGCGCAACGACAGAGATTGCCGGACATCCGCTCGGAGACCTCCTCGGCAGTCAAGGGAATTTCGCCCGACAGGTCGAGGTCGGCGGAGACGTGACTCGGCCAGCCGGCTTTGGCTTCCTCCAGCATCGCCGTAGCCGAACAGATCTGCCCCGGCGTGCAATACCCGCATTGGAAACCGTCATGACGGACGAATGCGGCTTGCAGGGGAGATAGCGCGTCGGGTTTGCCTAACCCTTCGATGGTCGTGATCTCGTCGCCTTCGTGCATGCACGCAAGCGTCAGACAACTGTTGATGCGTCGGCCGTTGACCAACACGGTACAGGCACCGCACTGGCCATGGTCGCAGCCCTTTTTGGTGCCGTACAGATGAAGGTGATTTCTCAGTGCATCGAGCAGTGTGGTGCGCGCATCTGCGTCGATGCGGTGTTCTTCTCCGTTGATGGTAAGCGTGGTCTGCATCGGCGGCGCCTCCTACTCGTGTCCGGTGAACGGTCGAAGTAAAAAATGTAGACGTCGGCGCCTGCGGAGCAGGCCCGCCGCTTCGGATTCAGGAGTCGAACATTGCGAATTTGTTCCCGCTCCCGAGCGACGGTGCACAGCGATGCTGTGCCGCCGCCACTCGCAGGGACGTGGTTAATGGTGCGGATACGGCGGTGAGGCGGTGTGGTCGTGATCAGCGCCGTCGCCGCGCTTGGCTTCCTGGCTTGCCGCATCGCCGGCGGCGTGCGCCACCCGCTCGACTTTTTCAGCCGCGCCGCGCAGTGCATCTTCCGCAGCTTCCGGGGTCAGCCCCTGCTTCTGCGCTTCGTCCTGTGCGCCAGTGGCCGCCGCACGCGTGGCGCGCCGCGCGGTGTCCACGCCTTGTTCGGCCTTGCGGCGCGCATTATCGGCCAAGCGGTCACTCGTCTCCCCTACCCATTCATCCTCGCGTCGGGTGGAAGGGATTGTGGCCGCGAGCAGTGCTCCGGCGGCGATACCCAAAGCGCCGACCACCAGCGGGTGTTCGTTGAACAGCTCCGTAGCGCCTGTGCGCGCGCGATCGAGCTGCCGGCCGGCCTGGTAGCCATAGCGCCGGCCGCGCGCTCCGGCCTTGCTCGCTGACGCACCGATACCTCTCCGGGCGCGTCGCAACTTTTCGCTGGCCGCGTCTCGGGCACGAGTCGCCCGGTCACCGATGTTCTTGGCGCCGCCGGCGAGCCTCTCCTTCGCTTCGTTCCATTTTCCTTCGCCGTTTCCATCGTCTCGATCGGCCGTGCGCGCACCCTCTGGGACATACAGCTCGGACACCGCGGCGACCTCGACCTCTACGTCGTCGCCGTAGTCCTCATAGTCGTCATAGTCATACTGGGCGCGCACGCCCGCACGTCCCCGTCCAAACATCAGCCACGACACGCCGACGCCTACCAGAGCGAGCGCGAGCGGATTGTCGCGCACCGAGTGGGTGAGATTTTTGCCCATCTCGCTCGCGTACTCCTTCGGGCCGTCACGCCAGTATTCCACCGCTTGGTCCAGGACTTCTCCCGGCGACAAGCGGCGGCGCAAGGCGTCGATGGTATAGTCGAGCTGGGCACGGGTGTCGTCGATTTCGTGCTCCAGTTCATCCGGGGATTTGTTCGCGTCGTTACGGTCCTTGTTCATTTGGTCTGCTCCTTTATGAATTCCTTGTCTCGGCGCACCGAGTCCACGGTACGGTTCGGCGCCAGATTCCCGGGCTTGAGATTCTGGCGTCCTTTGGCCAGCATGATCAGACCGATAATGGCAACGACACCACCCACGATCAGCGGCGCCAACCAAGCATGGACCTGCGCCAGTTGCCACACTGCGGCCAGACCCAGCACAGCGGCGGCAAGCAGGACCAGCAGTCCGGCGAACGCGATGGCGCCGCCGACCGCCAGTGACCCGACGCCGGAGCCCACCTGCGCCACCTTCTCGTTCATTTCGGCTTTGCCGAGCTGAATTTCTTTCCGCACCAGCAGCGCCGACTTCTGAAACAGGTCAGAAACCAAGCCGCCGATCGAACGGTCATCTGGTATAGAGCGTTGCATCCTTGAATCCTCCTTGGTTGCGACAGTTCATCCTGAACGATACAAACTTATGGCTTCGAATCCGGGCCGGCGGCAGGATCCGCAACGGGGCCAGCATGGGGCGCCGTCGCCGGCGCGGCACTGGTGTCACGAAGGTTATCCGCAGCTCCGGTATCAGGTGACTGTTCATGCTGCGCCGACGCTTTCATGAAGCGGGACAGCAGAAAGCCCGCTGCCACCGCGCCGCCAAGAAATACGCCCGGGCGCCGGCGCGCGAGTTGCTCGCCGTCGCGAAACAGTCGGCCGACATCCCGTTGGCTAAGCAATCCGGCGAAACTCTCGATTTCGTCGGCTGCCCAACTCACGTAGCGGCCTGCATGGTCGTGGTCGGTCTCATGCAAACGGTCTGCGCTCGCGCGCAATGCACCGGCCACATCGGTCAGTTCGCCGGCGGCCACGCTTTTCTTCTCCTCGATAAACTCTTTGCCTCGATCCTGCACGTCGCGCGTCAAGGCTTCGGCTTGCTGCTTTGCATCCTCCCGCAACCGTGCCGCAGAGGCACTCATGCGCTCGCCCGTTTCACCTGCGGGCGAAGGGCTCGATGCGCCCGGTCCATGTCCGGCTGTCGACTCCGTGTCATATGCGTCCATTGCTTTTCCCTCGCAAAGTGATATGTCCGAGCGCAGAGTCTAGGTGCTGCAGAGCACGCCACAAAATCGACTACCTTTCATGTGCCTTAGTTCGCGACGGGAAAGCGCCGGGCCAGGCAGCGAAGCCCAGCGCCGGCGCGTCGGGTCGACCTTATACTTTGTTCCGGCCCGCTATCGACCGGCACTGAACCCACGTTGGAAGCCGCGTCCGGTGACCTACCCTACAGGGGGGCTTTCTCAGCTCTCGGCCACAGGGATGATTCGCCATGCGCGGACTGCGCTTATTGTCGCTATCACTCGCCGCAGCCGTGCTGCGCAAACGGACCGCGCCGGACGCGCGGCACGAGGCCCGCCGCAGCGCCCGAGCTGCGCCGCAGGCGCAAAGCGCACACAGCGACCGCGGGCGGTCGGCGACCGCGCCCTCGCAAATACCGGCGGCCGGGTGGAAGGATGTCCTCTCTCGCGTCAAGAGTGAAATGGGCGAAGACAACGTCTCGATCGTCGCCGCCGGGGTGGCATTCTACGGCCTCATGGCCCTGGCACCGGCGATCGCCGCGCTGGTTTCGATTTACGGCCTGTTCGTTTCGCCGAGCGACATCCAGAGTCAATTCTCGAACCTGGCGGGCATCATGCCCGAAGGCGCGCGTCAGCTGCTGATCGATCAGGTCGCGCGGATCGCGGCCACGTCGGACACCAATTTGACCATCACCGCGGCCGGCTCGCTGCTGCTGGCGTTACTGAGCTCCATGAAGGGTGCCAAAGCCCTGATCACGGCCGCCAACATCGCCTATGACGAGCGCGAGCATCGCGGCTTCGTCAAACTCAACGTCGCAGCGCTTCTGTTAACGCTGGGCGCGACGTTGTTCGTGATTCTGGCGCTGGCCCTGATCGCCGGATTCCCCATCGTCATCGGTCACCTACCACTGCCCCAAGGCGTAAAGTCGATGCTGTCGCTCCTGCGCTGGCCGGTCATGGCGGTATTGCTGATCGTCGGCCTGGCGGTGGTTTATCGTTACGCGCCCCACCGAGAGGACCCGAAATGGCGTTGGGTCACCTGGGGCTCGGTGTTGAGCGCCGTGCTTTGGATAATCGGGTCGATTCTGTTCTCGCTGTACGTTTCGAAGTTCGCCAGTTACAACGAAACCTACGGCTCCCTGAGCGCGGTCGTGGTGTTGCTGATGTGGTTCTACCTGAGCGCGTACATCGTGCTGCTAGGCGCAGAACTGAACTCGGAGATGGAGCATCAGACTGCACGCGACAGCACCACCGGCGGTAGCGCCCCGCTGGGTCAAAGAGGCGCCTATGTCGCGGACACCGTGGGCGAATCCAAGCAAGGCAATTGAGCTGCGCCGCCCCGGTTTCCTTGGTCAGCGGATGTAGGGCGAATCGCCGCAACCGGTTCGCGCTCGTCAGCGACCCCTTTTGTCCCGCACGAAGTTTCCATCGCTCGCCGTTCGAGACTCGTCAATCCGCACCGGCTTGATACTGAGCGAGACGCCGGGCGAAACCCGGCGTTGGCGTATGCGCGCGACGGTACGCGCACGTTCTAATGCGGTGGTGCGCCGACCGGCTGTCCTGGCGAGCCGTGCAAAAGCGTCGTCTAGCCCCGTCTTTTCCAGCCTCGGTCTGCACTGACAAGCGAAGCGTTTTCGGAACTCGCAATAGGCTTGCTTTCGCTACGGTAAAGATCGGCGATGTCTGTCCGCTAAGCACAGCGTGACATCGGCCCCGCCCATCCGTACGAAATAACAATGCGAGATTCCATTATCATGCAAGCGTTTTCCGTTTTTCCCCTGACCCGTTCCGTTTCCGCGGTCCTGCTGTCGAGCCTGCTCACTGCGCCCGCAGTGTTTGCCCATACCAGTTCGGTGGGCTATGAAAACGCCGGCCCTGGTTCGGTCACGTTTTGGTACGGCACCTACCACTCCGGCACTACGTTTACCGAAGGAAGTTTGCAAGTAACCGGCCCGAATTCGTATTCCGCCACTGTGCCTTTTTCATTTCTCACCTCCACCAAGCCAACCGGGCTCATAGACGGCACCACCAACTTCTATTCCGACGGCAGCCAGCTGGTCGGGACCTACGGGGGCACCATCTACGCGTGGCAAGGCTCCACGTTCACAAGCCTGAGCGCCGGCAGCTATACGTTTACCTATGTCCCGATTTCCACGCCCACGGCAGTATGGAACCCCGTAGACTCGATCATTTTGTCGAGCACGGTTACGTTGGATGCAACGATCATTGGAACTCCCGACCCGCTGTTCGTCGAACAATCCACTTCGATCAGCGCCCCGACCGCTGCGGTGCTGGACGGCTTGAACGGCAAGTCCACCGGCGGAATGACAGCCGCCATCGGCGTATTGTCCAGCCTCAGCCCCGCGCAACAGACCGCTGCGCTGAACCGCATCGCGCCGGTCACGAGCAACGCGTCCACCACCATGGCCGGCTCGAACCTGAGCGGCGCTTTGGACACGGTGCAGTTGCGGTTGAACCGCATTCGTACCGAGGGCCTGGAATCGGCTTGGGTAGGCGATCTGAAAGCGGGCAAAGTGAAAGTGGCCACCATCGGGGATCTTGGCGGCCTGTTCGACGCTGAGACAACGCGGCGCGCCCTCTGGGCCAAGGCGTTCGCCAGCCGCAGCAATCAGGATATGGACCATGGTTACGTCGGCTACAACGCCGACACGCGTGGTGTCGCGATCGGTGCCGATACGTTGGTATCCGACGCATCGGTCATCGGCGCGGCGGTTTCCTATGCGGATACCGATCTCAGCCTGGAAGATTACCGGGTCGGCGACGGCAGCGAGATCAAGTCGTACCAAATCACCGGCTATGGAACCCGCGATTTCGGTCAATGGTACCTGGAGGGCATGGTGGCGTTTGCCCGCCACCGCTATCAGAATGTGCGCGACACCGGTATTGCCGGGGTCGCCAATGGCGACTTTGATGCGGACCAGTACGGAGCCCGGATCACCGCCGGCTATCCTGTTGCGATTCACGGCAACCTTACCATCACCCCGATCGCCGGCATCGAGACCGACCACCTGAGGCAGGGCAGCTACACCGAGCAAGGCGGCGGCGCGTTGGCATTGCACGTGGACGGCCAATCGGCAACCCGGGCGCGCAGCATGATCGGCGCCAAACTCGCAACGGCTCGTACGCTGCGCAATGGCATAACGCTACGACCGTCCCTGCACGCTGCCTGGCGCCACGAGTTCAAGGACGACGGCGTCGACACCACGGCCACCTTCACCGGGGGCGGCGCAGCCTTTACGACGCCCGGACAGGATCTCGTCCGCAACCGTTACAATCTCGGCGCGGCGGTGAGCTTCCAGAAGACCGAACGCTTTTCATTATCGGTACGGCTGGACGGGGAATGGGCTTCTGACTATGCCGCCGCAAGCGGCCAAGTCGTCGGCCACTGGAAATTCTAGAACCAGGTGCATCCCGCCGATCACGTGGACGGGCGTTGCCAGGCCGTTCGCTTTCTTCGGCGCACGGGGTCGGTGGCAACTCACGGCGAAATGCTTCGCGCTTGTCACCGGTTTTTTCCCGCCCATGGACTTGCGGCGGCTACAATGAAGCAATGACAGCTTCCGGAGCCGCCGCGACGCCATGATCGAATCGTTATTGTTGACAGCCACGGGAATATTCACTTTTCAGCAGCAACAGGCGCTCACCAATGCCAGCGGCTTTCTCTTTGAGCGGGACGAGCGCCTGTTCTTGGTGACCAGTCGGCATGTACTGATCGATGAACCCAGTGAACATTTTCCTGATCGAATCGAAATCGAGCTGCATACAAACGTCGATAACATCGCCGAGTCGACAGGCTTTTCCATGCCGTTGTACCGAAACGGAAGAAGCGTTTGGCGGCAGGGCCTGGACACCGCGGGCGAAATCGACGTCGCTGCGTTGGAGATCGATCGCAATGCTTTTCCCGCCACAGCGGTGTACCGCGCGTTCACGCCAGCGCACCTGCTGGGCCCGGCGGATCATATCGAGATCGGCACATCGCTGTTGGTAGTCGGCTTCCCACTGGGTTTCCACGACAATTTGCACCATATGCCGGTAGTTCGACAGGCGGTGCTCGCTTCCTCGTTCGGTCTTCGTTTCCAGGGCCAGGGATTCTTTCTGACCGACGCACGCACCCATCGCGGTACCAGCGGTGCGCCCGTGGTCGCGCGCGTTGCCGATCCGGCGCCCGAATTGGCCGATCTGCCTTGGCTACTGCTCGGCGTGCACTCGGCCCGACTCGATGTCGGCACCCGTGACCTGAAGCTGGATGAAGCGCTTGGGCTGAATTGCGCTTGGTATGCCGATATCCTGCTCACCCTCACCGAAGGGTGATGGGAAAAAGTGCGCCCGGGGGGAACGCTACCCGCAGGTCCTGGCATTGCACTGCGGTTTGCATTGCCAATGCTCGACCATTGCGGCTGCCCGGCGGCGAACGGCCGGCGTCGAATATCAGTACCCGCGTACGCCGGCCCGATGAACCGATCCTTTGGCCCAAACGTCGCGGTGCGTTGGCGCTCCGACGTGGACGCTGATTTACGAAGACGACGATGACCTGGGCCGCGCCAGCAGACGCTTGATTTCGTCGACGTTCACCGGCTTGACCAAGTGCGCATCGAATCCGGCGTCGGCGGTGCGGCGGCGGTCGGCGGGCTGCCCCCAGCCGGTCAGGGCGATGATTGTTACATTACGGCTCCAGGCTTGGGCGCGGATACGCCGACAAGCCTCGTATCCGTTGAGCTTCGGCATGCCCAGATCGAGCAAGATCGTTTCCGGGCGAAGCTTCTCCGCCAATGCCACACCCTCGCACCCATCGTATGCGGTTTCCACTTCGTGTCCAAGGACGCGCAACAGCTGAGCCACCGAATCACAAGCGTCGCGGTTATCGTCCACGACCAGTACGCGCGCACACGGTGCAGGGGAGTCGAGTGTGCGGCCCGTGGCGCTCGGTTCGGACTGATCAGGCGCAGCGACCGGCAACCGCACGACGAACTCGCTCCCCTTTCCGAGGCCGGTGCTGCTGACTTCCACACTGCCGCCATGCAGTTGCGCCAGGCTGCGGACCAGCCCGAGTCCGATACCCAGTCCTCCCGTGGAACGCTCCAGGGAAGTGTCGGCCTGCGTGAACATTTCGAAGATATCGGGCAACTGCGCAGCTTCGATCCCGATACCGTCGTCGCGCACGCGTATCACGGCGCAATCGGCGCTGCGCTCTACGCTCAGCCACACGTGACCGCCGTCGCCAGTGAACTTCGCGGCGTTGTGAAGCAGGTTTCCGACAACTTGGCTCAACCGGGCTGCATCACCGTCGAGCCAGATGGGCTCGTCCGGAATACTGAGCTCGAGCACCTTGTTGGCGCGGTCATAGTAGGGCCGGGTGGCATCGACCGCCTGCTCGATAACCGAGGCTAGCTCGACTTTCGCGCGCCGAAGCTCGATCTTGCCGCTACTGACGCGGCTGACATCGAGCAGATCGTCAATCAGCCGGACCATCTGGGCCACCTGGACAAGCATTCCGGCACCCGCCTTTTTAACAGCCGCGGAGTCATGCGCAAAGTGCTCAAGCAGCTGCGAGTAGTTGGAGATCGGGGCCAGTGGATTGCGCAACTCATGGGCCAGGATCGCGAGGAACTGGTCTTTGCGCCGATCCGCGTCCCTCATCGCCCGCTCGGCTTTGTGGCGCTCGGTCTGGTCGACGCCGTGCACGACGATACCGACAACAACACCATCGGGCCCGCGAAAGGCCTGATAGACGAAATCGATGAATCGTTCCTCGGCGGAACGTGCGGCGCTTCGCTCCAACTGTACCGGCACACTGGTGCCGAAATGGGAACGGCCGGTGCGGTACACGTCATCCAGCAGCTCGATAAAACCTTGCGTCTTCACTTCGGGAAGTGCCTCAACGACGCTTTTACCGACAAGATCGTGTCGACCGACGAGGTCGTAATAGCGTTCGTTTGCCAGGGTGAAGACGTGCGCGGGACCTTCCAGCACACACATGAACGCCGGCGCCTGTTCGAACAGGTTCATAAGTCGTTCGCGTTCGGCTCGCACTTCCCGGTGTAAGCGTTCCCGCTCCAGTTCCGCACGCCTTTGCGCCAGGGCCTGGGAAATTCTTTCGGCCAGGTGCTGCAGATGCTGACGGTATCCATCGTCGAACGAAAGACGGGGGCTGATGCCGAACACGGCCCAGGTGGAAAGTTGCCCTGCGGCGGCCGTGACCAGCGGCGACACATACGCCTGCGTGACGGGTTCCGGCCAGGAACCTGCGGTTACGTCGCTTGCCAGTGCAACTACGCTTGGATTGTGTGATGGCGAACTCGAACCGAGCGCCAGCGAGGTCAGGTAGGGACTGAGTTCGCGATTGACCTGTTGCAAGCCGGGCCCATCCAGGCCTACCGATGCTGACAGCGTCACGCCATCGTCCGAGTTCAAATCGTAGAATAGTGCAAACGGAACGTCGTAGGGAAATCGTCCCAAGGCGGCCGCGGCGTTTTCAAGCAACGATTCGGATTCGCTCGGGGCGCCCACCTGTTCGGCCAACGCCTGACTCGCGCGTAATCGCCGCTGGCTGATTACGCGGGCGGTAGTCTCGTTGCACACGACCAGGGTGCCCGCGACCGCGCCCTGTTCGTTGAAAACCGGCGAGTATCCATAGGTCCAATAGACTTCTTCAAGGCGATCGTTGCGGTAGATCGGCACCAGGTGGTCTTCATTCCAGCTCGCTTTGCCCCGCTGCATCACGTCGTCGATCTGCGGCCAGATGATCGGCCAGATCTCTTGCCAGCACTCGACTCCCCGCTGCCCCATGGCGCGAGGATGCCGCCCCTTGCCGAAGCTGGGAAGATAGGCGTCGTTGTAGAACTGGATCAGTTCCTCGCCCCACCACAAGAACATGGGGTGGCGCGAGTGCAACAGCATAGCGACGGTGCTCTTGAGGCTTTGCGGCCAGTTCTCGGGCGGACCCA
Organism: uncultured Gammaproteobacteria bacterium; assembly: GCA_963762165.1. Taxonomy (GTDB): domain Bacteria; phylum Pseudomonadota; class Gammaproteobacteria; order JASBUN01; family JASBUN01; genus CAVXJN01. The sequence continues at coordinate 953,721 of CAVXJN010000003.1, read as the reverse complement.
GGGGCGTGGCGGCCCAGTCCGTGGAGCGCGCCGTCGACCCGGACATGCCGCCGCCCTCCAGAAACCACAGCGGCCGGTCGTCTTCGGATCTAACCATCAAAACTCACTTGGCCTCTCTCGGAACGGCGCCCAGGAAATTTGCAGGCAACGGCGCGGCTTGCCTGCAGCATAGGCGCATTATATGAGCAGTTTACACAGTTTGGATAAGTACAGAATAGCAAAGGAGTTATCGCAGCGGATCCTGGCTCCCGCCGTCGCGCCCAGCGCCATGGTGGCAGGAACAGCGGACGGCTTGTTGCGATCCGAGTCAGTAAGTGCCCACGCGTCAGCGGCACCGCAGAGGAAGCCGCGTCCCCGCAGTTTCTGCTACTCCTCAGTCACCGTGCCCCTCTCATTGCCGGTCGGCAGCAGCGGCCGGCCTTGCGGTGTAGTGACCGCCGACTGCACAAGGGCTCACCTGCGACCCGCTATAGCCGAAATCGGCCGCCGAGGTTGACTCTCCCGCAATTGGAGTCATGCTTTTACTCGCATCCTTCGCGTACACCAAGCAACAGAGACTTGGAGGCCAACCATGCCTGCGACCCGCTGCACCGCGCTTCTCGTCGTCGTCTTTCTGCTGCCTGCCGCCGCCCGTGGGCTCGAACAACCCGACTGCGGCCAGCTGGAGTCGTGGGCTTCCGGCTTTGCCGATGCCGAGCCGATCTCGATAGCACCGAAGGTGCAGATTCCCGGGCAGCTGGCCGACGACAAGGCAGTGCCGCTGTTCGGGCAACCGGCCGGCACGTGGGCCGCCACCGACTTCAACAGGGTGCGAAGCATGCTCAACGAGTGCCGGCGCGCAGCGCGCAAGCGCCGCGACCGGGCCACAAGCGATCGGCTCTACAAGGCCATGAAGGCTGTAGCGCTGGCCATGCGCCCCATGCGCGACATGGAGCACACGCGCGCCCGGGCCGAACGTGCCGTGGACAACATGGTCAACTACCACAAGGTGCCCGAGCTGCCCAAGGTACTTACGCTTGGACAACGTGCGCTGCACGGCGAAGATGTGGAGGCCGAACTTCGCCAGCTCAGTATCGGCAGGAGTTTCACGGATCACATCAGGACCTTGCAGCAGGCGCACGAGTATCTGCCAGCGGAGGAAATCCAGGCCCTGGGGGCCAAGCTTGGTGCCGGCCGGCAACAGGCGGCTCAAGCTCGGGACCATATCCGGGAGGAATTCGAGGCGGCGAAACGCGAATTGGCGGCGGCGCCGGTCAACCAGGCCGGGCTGCAGACGCTGCAACGGCTGAGCCAGCTGCCGGTCTTGAATCAGATCCCGCAACAGGACGCCATCGCATTCCAGACTGCCGTGATGAAGAAGCGCCGGTTGATTGCCTACGCCTTGCGTCAGCAACAAGCCCAGGTGCAAGCCCGCCGAGCGGCTCAGCCGGTAGCGTTGAAGCCGCGGCTCGAAACGCTGTTTGCGGGCGCCGGAGTCGAGGACGTTTCGATCCGCGACGTTCGCCCCGGCATGGCCTATGGGGAGGCCAAGCAACGCATGCAGCACGACTGGAAGTTCGGCACAGGCGCTGGCGGCGACATTCTGACGAAGATGTACGGGCCGCTCGGACGGGACGCAAAACGCTACAAGGAGCAGGAGCGGCGTGACGGCGGGCTGTTCGAGTTCGAAACCATGGACGATGCGGTAGGGCAGGTTCAATTCATCGAGCACTACACCGGTCCGCTGCCACTCAAAGTTGCACACGATTGGTTGATCGAGCGCTTTGGCAAGCCCCAACAGCAACAGAGCTCGCCATCGGAACTGGCGATGACCTGGTCGGACAGCGGCTCGCATCTCAAGATCCGTTTGGCCAACCACACGCTGTTGTCGTGGAAGTCGTCCAGAGACTTCAAAAGCGCCATGGCCGTGACCATCTGGAACGACGACTACACCGGGTTCGTCGCCAAAGCCAACGCCCGATGCGGGGCACTGCGCAACAAGCCGATGAGCGAACTCAGCGTCCAAGACCGGATGGACCTGCTAAACGGCTGCCGGTAAGCCGCGAAAACGGGGACCGACCTCGATTTGGGCGTCAATCCTTGCACGGCCTTCCCGCTTCGGGGTGCATCACCCAACTACCGAGCATGCTTGAGACGCCCGGCCTGAGTCGATCGTTACCGAGTGCGTAGTGGCCGTTCGTCCGCAGACACATACGCGTTCCGGAATTTCCAAGTCAAACGGGTCGATGACAACCGCGTGTATCAACGGTCCCTGATTCTTTAGGATTTGTCGAACCGCGCCGCGGCACTTTGCTGTTGAGCCCTCCGCCTCGCGATCACTCTTGGAAGGAAGAACCGAGCACCATCGAATCGGCCGCCTTGGCGAACCGCTATTCCTGTGTACGGGCGCAAGCCCACCGCGGTCTACCCATATTGATGCGCAACAACCTGTACGGGGCCTAATCCCTTCGCCCCGTTTCCGTCGCTCGTTTTCCGCATTTTTCGTGAAAACTTGGCGCTGGCCTGCTATGTTTTTTAGCAGCCCGCTCACTCATGGCGACACGATCGCAACAAAGGGGGCGCTATGACTAACCAGCTGGTCATGATGATCCATGCGACTACCGGCGTGCTGGCGATGCTGGGCGCACTGTGGTTGTTCGTAGAAACGCTAAACGCCACGGAATCGAACAGGGGCCGCGCCGGTGCTTCCGCCTTGCTCACCGCGGCATTTATGTGGCTTACCTATCTGATTGGCGGCTACTGGTACGTCGCGTTTTACGGTAGCGAAAAAGCACTTATCAAGTCCGGGCCCTTCCCGGCGGCACACGGATTTTTCATGGAAACGAAGGAGCATATTTTTCTGCTTCTGTTGTTGCTCGCCACTTGGCTTCCCATCGCGGTGCTGCGTGCACGGCCCCAAATGGAAGGCGGTGTGCGAACGTTGGTGCTTTGGAGTTCCGGCATCGTCATGCTGGGCGCATTGGCAATGGAGGGGGCAGGTGCGCTCATCAACCTCGGTGTGAAAGTAGCTCTCTTACCCAGTTGAGGAGGTGAGCCATGGATCGTTGGACTGCCGCCTTCGGGCTCTCTTTTGCGATCACCGCCTTGCTGAGCGCCGTGCTCGTAATCGTCAAGGAAACCAATCGGGGCATATTCGAATGGATGGCCGGATTAACGGGCCACCACTGGGTGACCCACGGCATCCTGCAACTGCTCGTGTTCGTGATTCTGGGTGTGGTTTTGCTGAGCGGTCGCCCATTGCCGGCGCCGACCCTCACCTGGTTCATTTCCGGTGCGCTGGTCCTCGGCAGCGTCATTATCGCGGGGTTTTTCCTTTTACACTGAGCCTGAAAAAGGGCAAAAAGGGGACCGAGAGATTAGAAATCCGCCGACTCTTTCCTTTCGGCGCGCGGCCGACCGCGCCCCTGACCCAATTTTCTGCGTGCTGCGTTGCCGTTCCTGGGGGGCAATTGCGGCTATACGTTGGCCGGGCCACGACCTGGGCAGACTTTAATCCCTCCGTCCCGTTTTGTTTGCGCCGAGGCCGATTCGCCTTGACGTATATCAAGGTGTGTTCGGAAAGTACATGCACACTGGTCCCATCCGATCTCTTCGATACGAGGCCGACATGGACACCGCAATCAATACCACCGTCGTCGCCGCGTTTGCGTTTTCCGCGGCGGCCCTCATAGCGACTTTCCTTTGGGACGTGGGCTTTGGCGTGATCCGCAGCCGAAGTTCGCGCCGCGAGAAAAGGGGACGGGGGAATTAATACTCCGCACGCGGCCGACCCCGTTTCGTCGTCTGGCCAAGCCAGATGCCGTACCGATGTACCGCATCCACGCCAGAAGGTGGCGTTCGGACTGCGCCAGGATGCAACGATATCGTCCTTCCCACTGCGTGTCAGCGCGCCCGTACTTTAGTTGATGTACCGTGCGTAGCGGCTGCGCACGCCCTCAAGAGTATCGGAGAGCGAGGCCAGAGTCCGCGGTGTTGAAAGGAGAGTGGATGTCGTTGGTATGGAGACAATAGGCGTTCGCTACGGCGCGCCAGGATTCACCAAAGTGCGAAATATTGATGATCGCTTTCGGGTTCGAGACAGCAGGCGTCCCGGTTGTTGCCGCGCTGAACAATGTGATACGGCAAGCCCGCAAGACAGTTCCGTGCACGTCCGGGCATTGCAGTTCCTTTGCGTTGCCCTTTCAGATCATGGGTTGCAGCTACACGATATCGGAACCGTAACTTGCGCGAACTTTACTCCCTCCATCCCCTTTCAGGCCGCGTTCAGCGCCGCAAGTCGGCATCGAGCACGATGCGATAGTTGGCTTTTCCAGCGCGCAAGTGATCGAAAGCCGCGTTGACCTCGCTCATAGGAAAGTGCTCCACCTTCGGTTCGACGTGGTGATGGGCCGCGAATCGCAGCATGGTGTCGATGCCGGCGCGGCTGCCGGTCGGTGAGCTTGATATCCCCTTCTGCCCCATGAGCAGACTCATGACCTGCACCGGCACCGGCTCGAGCACGGCGCCGAGAAAGTGCAGACGCCCGTTGGGCGCAAGCATGCCAATGATGTTGTCCCAGTCCAGCGGAGCGTTGGCGGTGATGAAGATGAAGTCGAACTGGCCGGCCAAGGCCTGCATCTCGTCGCTGGAGCGGCTGGAGGCGACGCGGTGCGCGCCAAAGGACTTGGCCGCGTCGGCTTTGGAGGGCGATGTGGTAAACGCGGTCACATTACAGCCCCAGGCGTTCATGAACATCAGCGCCATGTGGCCCAGCCCGCCGATACCGAACACGCCGACGCGCGCGGTGGGTGGCACTTCGAGATTCAGCAGCGGCGCGAACACGGTAATGCCGCCACACAGCAGCGGTCCGATCGCGCTCGTATCCAGGCCCTCGGGAACCGGCACCGCCCAGAGCCAGTGCGCCCGCACCCGGTCGGCGAAAGCGCCGTGATGGCCGACAATCGTCGGCTGGACACTCTTGCAGAGGTGGTGTTCGCCGCGAATACAGAACTCGCAGTGCAGGCAGCTTCGGGCATTCCAACCGACGCCTACGCGCTGGCCGACGGAGAGTCCCTTTTCTGCGGCCGTACTGCCCAGTGCGACCACGCGCCCCATGGCCTCATGACCGGGCACAAACGGGTAGCTGGTGATCCCCCACTCGTTGTCGAGCATTGAGAGATCGGAGTGACAGACGCCGCAATGGTCGACCTCCACCTCCACGTCTTCCGGGCCGAGCGCCCCGGGATCGTATTCATACGGCTCAAGCTTGCCGCCGGCAGAGTTGGCTGCCCATGCGTGAATCTTGCTCATTGCGAATCCTCCTGGCGCCCTCGAGGGCTTCGGCGAAGCATGCCAATGCGGAGGGCGGGTGCGGGGCGTTGACGATCTACTATGTGTGGCACGCCTGAGGCGTGTGGCAAGTTTACGGGATAAAAAAAAGCCTGGAAGATGTTGCCTGCGGGTCTTGGCACCTTACAGTTGCGCTGCCGTTTGAGTTGCTGGGTTGGGACTGCGCGATATCAGGAGCACAAACTGTACAGAAATTAATCCCTCTGATCTTACCCCAATAAAACGGACGCCAACCTAAGAGACTGCCTGCAGCCTTTCATATTCCAACGGCGCGTGATACGCAAGATACGAATGGCGCCGTTGCCGGTTGTAGAACCGCTCGATGTAATCGAATACCCGCTGTCTCGCCTCATCACGTGTCCGATAGCGAAAGGATCCCGATCAGTCGGCTTGGTTTGCACCCGAAAACACGGGCAAGCCTTGTACCCTTCATCGTAACCTCCAACCATTTACTGCACCTCCTCAACGAGAGCGCGGGGTCTGGTCTTGCAATGTCGCTTTGCAAGACCAGACCCCGTGTTTTGAGACGACTGGTCGCTAATCTGCGCTGGATCGTCGGTGCTACATTCAAAAACAAGCCTTTGACCTTGCGCAGCAGACACTCTTCACGGACATACCCATACAACACGCTGCCTATACCGCCACCAGTGCCGCCGGGCGCGGCTGAAATTAATTCCAGATCACCGATACCCACGTCCGGCAAATGCAGCGGCATGGCAAATCCTTCGACTTTCCCACGCCGTTTTTCTCAACAAACAAAATTAAACGATATTCATACTTGAGTGGATCTTGTAGTTGCATTGGGATTTTGGAAAGCTCTTCCTTGCGGGCAGCTGATAATTGCGACGCAAGAATCGCTAAAATCCGGCTGATCGCTTCACGGTTTGCGCTAGAAGCATTATCAATAACTTTGCGGATTCTGAACAGTATCGATTCAACTTCGCAAGGTAGGCGGTAATGAGATGGAGGACGGCCATAGCCCACGCTATGGATTTCTTTTTGACGAACCAATTCGAATAATCGCTAACTCGTTAGGGATTGGCGCGCCCACTTCCTTGAGCAATTTGTTACTCGCTTGCCGCGTGTTTCTCGTCATCCGCGCGCAAAGTACATACCGAGTCTTCTTAACATAGTGGTTACGTTTCGAATGAAGGAATCATCGGCAGGCTGCAAGCCAACGGTACTCTGGAAATTCGTTGCAACCGATCCTCGGTTGTCACCGACCCCCGCACCTAAAACAGCATTCACGGCGACAGCGGTTCAATGAAAGTTGTAATGCAAGACCTGGGCCCAGGCGCTTCCCAGCATTGCGTTCTGTGCAAGATTCAATCTCTCTACCCCCAGCGTGGAACGCGCAATACCGACCCAAGCCCTGGGTTGCTGTACGGTGGATCAAAGCCTTAAGCTGTACGAACGTTAAGCTCTCCGTTTTTTTATCGGCCTTCATCCGTTGGAACCGGGTAGGTTCAATCTGGCCGCTTTTATTCCTGACGAGGAACTACCGCAGTTCCTTGGTATCTGATTGGATGAGTCAGACCGGATTCATGCTTTTGGAAAGGAATCTTATCGAATGAATTCACCGCAGAACTGGCACAATCGACCACAAGCGCAAGCGCTAAATGAATTGGGCACGTCGGCAGCGGGACTAAGCAACGCGGAAGCCGAAGCCAGAAGCGCCACCTATGGACTCAATCGCCTGCCCGAACCGCCGCAGCGCAGCGCCATCGTGCGTTTTCTCCTGCACTTTCACAACGTACTGATTTACGTGCTATTGGGCGCCGCCATTCTCACGGCGTTGCTCGAACATCTCATCGACACATTCGTCATTCTCGCGGTGGTCATCGTAAACGCCATCATCGGTTTTCTGCAGGAGGGGAAAGCGGAAAAGGCAATGGACGCCATCCGCCACATGCTCGCCCCGCGGGCCGCGGTGCTGCGCGACGGTCAACGCCACACCGTCGACGGCGAACAACTGGTGCCGGGCGACATCGTGTTATTGGAGGCCGGCGATAAGGTTCCTGCCGACCTGCGCTTGCTGCGAAGCCACGGCCTCCAAATTCAGGAAGCGCTTCTTACCGGCGAGTCCGTGCCCGTGGATAAGCAGACCCAACCGGTACCTGCAGACGCACCCCTCGGCGACCGTTCCTGTCTCGCTTTCAGCGGCACCACTGTCACCAGCGGACAAGGGCGCGGCGTCGTGGTAGCAACGGGCGCCGCCACGGAAATCGGACGCATCAGCGGCTTGCTGTCCAACGTTCAAACCCTGACCACGCCGCTGGTGCAGCAAATGGCGGTGTTCGCCAAGTGGCTCACGCTGTTCATCCTGGTGGTCGCGGGTTTGATCCTGGGCTTCGGCTATTTCGTGCTGCAACGGGATTTCACCGAGCTGTTGATGGCCGTAGTGGGCTTATCGGTCGCGGCAATCCCCGAGGGCCTGCCGGCCGTGCTGACCATCACCCTTGCGGTTGGGGTCCAGGCAATGGCGCGGCGCAACGCAATCGTGCGGCGATTGCCGGCTATCGAGACCCTGGGCTCGGTGTCCGTGATCTGTTCCGACAAGACTGGGACATTGACCCGCAATGAAATGACTGTCGCCTCGGTGGTCACCGCTAGCGCATTACTGTCGGTGGAGGGCAGCGGCTACGAGCCGTTCGGTTCGATTCGACATGCGGATGAGCTGGTCGAGCCGCAATCCCATCCTGTACTAGCCCAGATCGGTTTGGCCGCAGCGTTGTGCAACGACGCCGAACTCAGGGAGCACGCGAGTGTCTGGCTCGTCGAAGGCGACCCCATGGAAGGCGCATTGCTTGCCTTCGCCGCCAAGGCCGTGGCCAACAGCAGCAACGCATGCGCGCAGTGGACACGTACCGATGTGATTCCCTTCGATGCCAAACACAAGTTCATGGCAACCCTGAACCACGATCATGAAAACCACGCATTCGTGTTCATCAAAGGCGCACCGGAGGTGTTGTTGGGCATGTGCCGCGCGCAACACGGAGAAGCGGGCGCAACCGCTCCGCTGGACGAGAATTACTGGCGCGCACAGGCGCAGGTCATCGCGGCCGACGGACAGCGGGTCCTGGCGTTTGCCGCGCGCGCAACGGAGCCTGCGCACACGGTGCTCGAACGCAGCGACGTCGAAGACGACTCGGTGTTCCTCGGCCTGGTGGGACTGATCGACCCGCCCCGTGCCGATGCCATCGATGCGGTTACCGAATGCCGCAGTGCCGGCATCCGCGTAAAGATGATCACCGGCGACCACGCCGCCACGGCGGCTGCTATCGGCCGGCAAATCGGTCTTGAGCGGCCCGAGAACGTGCTTACCGGGGGGGACATCGACCAGCTCGACGATGCCGCGCTGGGCGCTGCCGTTCTGCAGACCGACGTCTTCGCGCGCACTAGCCCTGAACATAAGTTGCGGTTAGTGACGGCACTGCAGGCACACGGCATGACCGTCGCCATGACCGGCGATGGCGTTAATGACGCACCGGCGCTAAAGCGCGCTGACGCCGGCATCGCGATGGGGCAGAAAGGCAGCGAAGCAGCGAAAGAGGCGTCCGAGCTGGTGCTCGCCGACGACAACTTTGCCTCCATCGTTGCCGCGGTGCGCGAAGGCCGCACGATCTACGACAATATCAAGAAGGTGATCAGCTGGACCCTGCCCACCAACGCTGGCGAGGCCTCTACCATTATCTTCGCTCTACTGCTCGGTAAGGCGCTGCCAATCACTCCTGTTCAAATCCTCTGGGTGAACATGATCACCGCAGTCACCTTGGGCATTGCACTCGCCTTCGAGCCTACCGAACGCTACACCATGCTGCGCCCGCCCCGTCCCCGCGACCAGCCGCTGCTGAATGCGACCTTGCTGTGGCATATCGTGCTGGTGGCGGTGCTATTCCTGTTCGGCGTGGTCGGCATGTACACCTACGCCGTCGAGCGTGGTTACTCAGTGGAGCTGGCGCGTACCGCCGCTATGAACACGCTGGTGGTGATGGAGATCTTCCAACTGTTCTTCATCCGCAACATGTACCAAACCTCCCTGACTTGGAAGGCCGTGCGGGGCACCTTAGCGGTGTGGCTAGCGATTCTCGTCGTCATCGCGGCGCAGTTCGCCATCACTTACGCGGCGCCGCTACAGGCTGTGTTCGCGACCGAGGCGGTGCCTTTGGCCGATGGAATGCTTATCGTCGCAATCGGCGTGGCGTTGTTTGCGATTCTCGAAATCGAGAAGCAGATTCGCCTGCGCTTGACGAGGCCATCGAGCGCAAAAGGGGGCGGCAAAAATTGAGAATCGTGTCTCGGCCACAGGATCAAGCACTGAGGTTCCGTCGCGGTTGAGACTCGATGGGTAATTGCCGAATAAGCGGGACAGAGGGATTGCGAACCAGGAAGGCCGTGGGCTCGCTCCTCTGTCCCGCGTTTTCGGTTATTCCATCTTCATTTTCGTGACTGGGCGCTTCTCAAGCGTCCATTCGTGCATGGAGCCGTCATAGAGCTTGACGTTCTTGTTGCCCATCAGTTCGCTCATAATGAACCAGCCTCCCGATGCCAGATGCCCGCTATTGCAGTAGGCGATGGCGCCGTCGTTGGTCTTGAGGCCCATTTCGCCCGCAAGCTGGCGCAATTCATCCACCGGCAGGAATTTCGCCGGCGCCCCCGGCTCGGTTAGGAGTTCGTTGGGAAACGATTTGGCGCCCGGAATGTGGCCTTTCTCATAGACGTAGGACTTTTTGTACGTTCCCAGGTACTGCGCCAAGGGACGGTTGTCCATCAATTGCATTGTTTTGCCTTCCGTCGCCTTGGCCACGTCGTCGCTGGTGGCCAGCAGTTCGGTGCGCTCGGCCGTGGCCTTCCAGTTGCCCGCCTTGGTTTCGCTCGCAGCAGTGGCGATCTTGCGACCATCGAGCAACCATTGCGCAAGCCCGCCGTTGAGGATCGCGACGTTGTCGTGGCCATAGTACTTGAGTTGCCAGTACAGTCGGGTGGCCATGGTCATATCGAGGTTGTTGAGTCCCTTGGTGACGATCACGATTGCGCTGTCTTGATCGACTCCGGCGGCCTGCAGCAGTTTTTCGAACTGCGCCTTGTCGGGAATCATCTTGTCCACTTCGTGGCCGTCGATCACGCGCTTGCTGCGGACCTGCTTGTAGTTCACCAGCGTCGCGCCCGGAATGTGGCCGCCGACGCGCAGCAAAACGGGCTTGCCGGTTTTCTTGTCCTTGGTGAACTGGGGCGCTTGGGTGTAATTCTTGACGTCGGCGCGCAGGGCGATGATCGTGACTTCGTTCTGATGCGCGGCGAGCCAATCGGTTTCCACCAGCGGCCCCGGTAACTGAGTGGCGAAGGCGTTGGCGGCTGCAAACACAGCGGCCACGGCCAAGGTTCGGATTACCTTTTTCATCGGTGTGCTCCTTCTGTGATCATGCTCACTAATCTTCGGCGCCGTGCGCTTGCTCGGCAAGCAGTACTCGTTGCAGACGCGCCACCAGGTCTATGGGCATCCGACTGAGCACATAGACGGCGCGGTCCTGCATAATTTCTGCAGCATTTCGGGTACCGGCCAGGGCGCGGAGTCGTTGATCGCGTTGCGCGAGCAACGCTTCGATCTCTGCGCGATACAGGCCGACCATCGCCAGCAGCCAACGCTCCAGGTCGCTGCCGGCAGCGTCTACTTCAAGGGCCGGTACCGGGCTCGGTACCGTGGCGGACCGCAATGGATCGCCGGTCACCCAGGCATTGACCGTGAACCAGGCCAGGGGCTGCCCCATGCCGTCCATGGACAGACCTGCCAAGTGTAGCCAGTCGTATTTGTTCTCATCGGGGCGATGCTGGCGCCGGAAGATGTGGAAGTGGCCGTGTTCACCTTCGGGCCGTTCCGGTGCGTCGTGGCAGTGGTAATACGCGCGCCATGGATTGCCGCCGAAGCACAGATGCCCGTGCGGATATTTGCGCTCGGTTTCCGGCCGCTGGCCGGCCAGCACCTCCAACACCGGATTACTCTGACGCTGCCCCATGCACTCCAGGCTCCGCAGTACCGTTTGAGCGTGATCGCACGCTCCGGGGTATTGCCGTATTTGGGTCGTCACAGACTGCACGGCGAGACGTCCGAGTTTGACTCCGGTTGCAGCGCACAGGGGCTGGTGCCGAGTCCGCAGGGCGAAGCATCCAATCCGCAGGGGCTTGCGCTCAGCCCGCACGGGGCAGCGTCCAGGCCGCAGGGGACTTGCCCCGGCTCGACCATGTACTGTTGTGGGATGGCCGCGGCCGGCTCCGGTTCCGGCACCTCGTGCCGGGTATGGTCGATGGCCACCGCGATGGCGGCCAAACCGATGGCCGAGCCCATCACCAAGCGACTGCCGGTACGCTTCACTCCGCTAACCCTCCGGCCGGTCCATTCCGAGCGTGGTGCGCAGACGCACGCCGACAATGCCACCGGCAAAGCCCGATAGCAGCCATAGCCAACCGTGCACACTGCCTGAGGCGATGCCTGCCAGTAGCGCGCCAATGTTGCAGCCGAACGCCAGGCGCGCGCCATAACCGAGCAGCAGGCCGCCAGCCACAGCCGTCAACCAGTCGCGCCGGCGCAGGGTCGCTTCCGGAGCAAAGCGCCCGGCCAGCGCCGACGCGAGCACGGCCCCGAGGATAATGCCGAAGTTCATCAATGAGGTGGTGTCGGCCAGCACGCTGTGCGCCAGGGCTTCGGCCGGATAGCCGGCGTTCCAGTACGGCCAAGCCGACGGATCGCCGCCGACCGCCGCCCAAAGCTTGGCGCCCCACAAACCGAAGGCGAAGGTGATGGTCCAAGGGTGGCCCGCCACCAGCAAGGTCGCCAGATTCAGCAGCGCCAGCGCAATCACGCCCCACCATAGGGGCCAGGGGCCGGCAACCAATCGCTCACTCAGCGCCGCGCCCCGCGGCTGCCCACGCAAGGGTTGCACGACGCCGTGTCGGCGTTGTTCGAGCCGGCGCACCCATGCATAGAGTCCGGCCAACACCAACAACTGCAGCACCAGGGCGGGCAGCCAGCCGAAGGACCGGATCAGCGATACCGCGCCGAGGCTGGGAAGCGCCGTCCACCAATGCAGGTGGGCCGAGCCGAGAGTGGCGCCGACGATGAAGAAACTCAAGGTAATCAGCATGCGCACGTGGCCGCCGCCGACCGTGAACAGCGTGCCCGAGCCGCAGCCGCCACCAAGCTGCATGCCGACGCCGAATAGAAACGCGCCCGCGAGGACCGAGATTCCCACCGGCCCCAGCGCCGCAGCCACTTTCAATCCAGGCAGCACGCCGCCCAGCAGCGGAAAGAACAGCAGTGAAGTAAGGGCTAGCAACAACAATTGAGCGCGCACACCGGCGCCTTGGCGCTCGCGGATCAAATTGCGCCAACCGCCGGTGAATCCGAACGCCGCATGCAGCAGCGTCACGCCCAAGCCGATTCCGATCAGAAACAGCACCGCCTGGCGCAGGGCGAACTCATGCTGCAGGAACAAGCTCAACGCAAGCAATCCGAGCACCGAAAGCAGTGCCACGGGGCGGTCGGGTTCGAGCGCGCGTACGGAGGTGTTCATGACTACGGTAATGATGCGGTTCAGCGTGGCTCGTATCTGTTCAGGCTACGCCATGACGTTGCGCGACTCAACTCTTGCGGCGGTTAGCCGGTGCCTTGCGCGTTGCGCGCTTGGCTGTGTGCGCGGTTCCGAACGCCGGCCACTGTTCGGCGGCGCGAAGCAACTTAACGTCGAGCCGGACCGCACCGAGCAGGCTTGGGTCGAGAGAAACGGGTCGGTGACAGATGAGAATCATCCATCCAGCACGGCCCAATTCCGGAGCCTGCCTCGAGCCGCACACCCCGCGCTCACCCAACGCGTATTCGAATTGTCCTTTGATCCATTCCCTCCCCAGTGGGACGGAGCACGTCGCGGCTATACGAATGTGATGGAGATCCCAGGGTATCGATGAAATCGGTCGGATTCATTATTCCAATGAAACTTCTGAAACATTATCCTCCAAAATAAATCCCGCCCCTTTTTTACCTCCCTGCAAAAAAAGAGCGGCCTCGAGGCCACCCTGTCGATCACGCTCAATCCCGATAGTCAGATCTTGCGCTTCCTGCGCGAGGCCAAGCCGCCGCCGAGTAGCCCGACGGCCAGCAGCGCCAGGGAACCCGGTTCGTGCACACTGCTACCGGTACCGCCACCGTTACCGTTGGTGGGCGGCACGACATCCAGATTGGGGTCGAACCACAGATATTGATTTTCCAGCACGTTATTAAGGCCAGGCTGCGTCGAACCCGCGATCACTTCGCCGCTGCCGGCTCCGTCACCGAAACCCATTGCGGCAACCGAATTGGTGTCGGTGGCATCCCAACCCATGATCTCATAGAAAAAGCCGATGGTTCCTTCGCCCGCGGGCACGCTGTAGCCGTCGCTGCGAAGGACGAGCTGGAAGCTATCCGTGCTATCGCCGTGGCTGTTGTAGTAGCCGACATTGTCCCAGGTCACGACCAACTGATCCGCGCCGAGATTGTAATGGACTAGGCCCGTTGCGGAATTGCGGGTGTCCACATCCCCGAAGAACGGAGAAATGATCGGCGCCGCGGCCGAGCCCAAAGCCAGCCTTCCACCCGCACGCACCTTTCGCCTGCTCAGTTGTTCCGCCGCATATTGACTGTTGCCAGAGCTGTAGTCGCCCGACTACGCCCCACTATTTGGGCGCGGGGAAAAGCGTGAAGCCGCTCACAACTCTGAGACGTCTTCGAGCCAATACTTTCACTCGGCCGGAAGGCGTTTGCGCAGTTGCGACCATTCCGACCATCCTCTAACCGCCGAACAGGAGTTGGCCGTGCCCCAGAACTCAAATGATTCGTTAGAGAGCACTGTCCGCAAGGCATTGCGCGATAGCAACGCGATGCCAAGTACGGCTTCTTTCTACGATCCTCCCGCTGACCCGGAATTGCGTGCGGTATACGATGAGATCTATTGGCTGGCGATCAGGACCACACTCGATCCCGTCGGTAGCAGCCGGCGACACAAGCCTGCTGTCCGGCGTACCGGTTAGCTGAGTCAGAGCCGGGATCGCTATTGAACACGGCCGTTCGCTGCTTCGGTAGGACAGCGACTCTCAGGTGAATTAGCGCGCGCAGGTACACAGACCGTGCGCAAAACTGCTCGGCGCCACGACCTTGCTTCAATCCATGCGTCGGCCTTCGCGCCGAGTTCGATCCATCAACGATACGATGCTCTGTGGACTCGACGTCGAATTTTCCCGGACCGTATCGGGGCCGGGACGCACGCGGGTCTGCGGGATAGCGCTCGGATTCTATCGGACTCGCGCTGCGACTGGGAATCCCTCATAACTAATGCGACGGAAAAGTACGAACCCCGCTTGCATCTGTACGGCTTTTCAGCCGTCCGCGGTTCGAGCGCCAGCCTGAGGGCCGTACTCGTTCCGCCGCCCGTCATGGGCCTTCGCGATTGTAGGGTCGATGGTTGAACCGGTATTCGCCAAGCGTATGTTCGCCGTCTGAGTCGACCGCAAGCAGGCGCACCTGCAGGGTCGTCTCGGGCAGGGAGCGCACGGCGCTGATATCCGTAGAAATGACCACCGCTCCGCTGTGCGCGACGAAGGGAACGTCCTCGTGCCGCGTGACGGGCTCGCCGGCGCGATCCAGGTAGAGCATATCTACGCGCTTCACCTCGCCGAGGGGCGCCTCCAGACGCGCCACCACGAAATCGTCGTCGGGTGCGACAGTGCAGTTTACGGATCCATTCCATGGCACCGAATACTGGCGCACCTGCAGACCGTTTTCCGTCAGCCGGCGCACGAATTGATCGCTCACGACGACGTTCACGCCGCTCGCCCGGGCTATGGCACGCACATCGCTCGCCAGTGCCGTCAGTTCCTGCAACCGGCGACTGCAGACCGCACATCCCAGATAGTGTTCCTCGATCTGGGCCTCTCTGGCAGGGTCAAGCTCGCCGAGCCGGTAGGCCAGCAGCGTGTCCCAAGGCAGCGGCGAGTCGCAAGTCATCGAGTCTCTCCGGTTACGCACGCCCGCAGGTGCTCAAGGCCGCGGTGCCGAATAACGCGCACATTCGCCTGACTCAGCTCAAGTTCACTCGCCAGTTTCTTGGCCGACAGTTCGTCGTAGAAGGTCAGCAACAATACTGTTCGCTCCCGCTCCGGCAGCATTTCAAGGCAGCGGACCAGGCGCGCGTGATCGAGGGCCGAAGGCGGCGAATCCGGCGGCAGCAGCGCATCGCCATAGGTTTGCAGGAGGCGTTCTCGGCGCGCATGCCCACGCCGCAGATCGAGCACTACCATGCGACAGATACCGAACACGAACGAAGCCAGACGATGAGGCTCGCGCAACGCGCCGGCCCTTAGGCGCTCGATCAGCATCAGCAGTACCTGCTGCATAAGGTCCGCCGCAGCCGCTTCGTCGCCCAGGTGGCGCAAACCGTACAGGCGCACCCGCGGCGCCAAGCGCCGGCAAAGTTCGGCTTCGGCGGTGCCGTCGGTGGCGGGCGCTGCCTGGGCCACACGCGACGCCAGGGTGGCATCGTCCGGTTCGGATTCGGCGTCTGAAACGAGCATGTTCCGAGCATATTCCGACCTCCTTCACATGGGAAGTGTAACGATCGGGCGTGTCGTTACACTTCCTTGCACACACACCCGTACCGAGGAGGTCGACCGTGATTACCAATACCCAGTCCGGCACCAACATCCAGGAGATCGCAGATGGCATCTACCGGATCAACACCCCCGTCCAGTTGCCGACGGGGGGCGATTTCAGCTTCAACCAGTACCTGCTGCTCGATGACGAACCGATGCTGTTTCATACCGGTCCGCGGCGTATGTTTCCGCTGGTGCAGGAGTCCGTGGGCCGAGTCCTTCCTGTGTCACAGATTCGCTACCTTGGGTTCTCGCATTTCGAGGCTGACGAATGCGGCGCACTCAACGAATTTCTCGCGCTCGCACCCGAATCAGAGCCGGTGTGCAGCCGCGTGGCGGCAATGGTCTCGGTCAATGACATCGCCGACCGGCCAGCACTCGCGCTCGCGGATGGTGCAACGTTGAACCTCGGTCAGCACACGCTGCGCTGGTTCGATACACCGCACCTGCCCCACGCCTGGGAATGCGGTCTGATGTTCGATGACACCACCCGCACCCTGCTGTGCGGCGACCTGTTCACCCAGGGCGGGGAAGGAAAAGCGGCGCTTGTCGAAAGCGACATACTGGCCCCGAGCGAGGCGTTCCGCGGCATGATGGACTACTACTCCCATACCCCGAATACCACCGAGATGCTGGAGCAGTTAGCGCGCCAAGCCCCGGTTACGCTGGCGTGCATGCACGGGAGCGCGTGGCGAGGGGATGGGTCGGCGCTGTTGCGGGCGTTGGCAGAGTCGGTTGAGACGCGGCAGTCACGGGCCGCGTGAATGCGGTAGCGGGTTCACAACGCCCGGTGCAATTAGTGCCCGGCCCCGCAACCCGTGTTCACGCTGGTGGCAGATTCCAGACTGTCCTTCAAACAGGCTCACCACGTCGTCGCCCGCCTGACTCGCGACATGGAGGCCACGGCGCAACCGCCCCACGCCCTCACCGTCGCGGACATTGCGCGGGCCGCCGAGGACAGCATCAGCCAGCGCGTTGAGGTGCCGGCGGCAGGCCTGCCGAGCGTGTTCGATCCGACCGGGCAGGCCGCTAGCCGCACGCACGGTGGGCCGGGACCGATGACGCTGCGCGCGCGGCGCTGGCA
Source organism: uncultured Gammaproteobacteria bacterium (assembly GCA_963762165.1). Lineage (GTDB taxonomy): Bacteria > Pseudomonadota > Gammaproteobacteria > JASBUN01 > JASBUN01 > CAVXJN01. Next base: position 936,635 of record CAVXJN010000003.1, on the reverse strand, counting down.
CAGGACCGCGTCGCGCCGGGGGCGTCGCGGGCGCAGTCAGCAAGGGGGCGGGAGGAGTCAAAGGCCGCGGTGCAGACAGTCACCGAGCGCGGCTGAACCGTCGTTGACTGCGGTCGGCGCCACGGTTCGACCTCGACGCCGCGGGGCAAATGAACGGATCCTGCTTGTCGACGCCGGCATTACAGATGTGGCGCCGGCGCCGGACTACCGCACAGCACAAAGCGGCGGAATACTGTTCGTTCCGTGTTGCAGACGTCGCACCGCCGGCTGACCAATTATCGCCCCTATCATCCTTTCGGTTTTGTCCGCCGCGCGGAATCGCCGCAGGTCTGCGCTATCATGGCTGCGTTCGACTGACGAGGATCAACAGCATGCCCCCATGGGACGAGCGCAGCCCGGTGACAAGCCTGCAGCAACTGGCCCAGACCGCGGCCGAAGTACTGTGTTTGATCGAAGACGCGAGCCCCTCGGCTTACGGTGAGCTCGAGCTACTGACGCAAACGCTTCGCCGCGACTTGGACGCAGCCCGAGCGCAGGCGCTATCGGGAGAAAGCCTGCGGGACCTCACCGACACTCAGCAAGCCGCGTTCTCGCGGGTCGTCATTGATGCGTGGGAGCGCACGCAGGCCAGTCGGTGGAACGCAAGCCCGAATCGGGACTTCGAGCATCTGTTGAAGCACCTGCAGTCTTCATTCGCGGCCTGTGTCTTGGAGCTGGCTTGAAAAAGATTCGATGATCCTCGCGCGGCGCCAACGATTTTCAGTTGTCACCTGACCCCTTAGTCCTGCTCCTCGTCGGCAATAGAACCAGGCGGCACGCTTATTATCACACCGACTGGTGTGCCAAGTAATATTCGGCAGTGCAAGACAAGCCAGTAGCAGCATGCGAATCTTCTTGTGTTCCCTGTATGCCGCGGGCCGCTCGTGGGTGGTACGCCCAGGGACGCGAAAGGTCACGACCCTCTTTAGGTAGGCCAACAAAAAGCGGGGCAATGCCCCGCTTCTGTTCACGATGGCGCGCGTAATCGAGCCAACCAGATCCACGCAGTTGAAAAAAGATGCGGTGAACGTATGAGTGTCAAACGGGTCGCCCTGAGCCTCGACGCGGAAAGTCTCGACAGGATCGCTCAATACCAGAGTCAAAGACGTAAGCGATGAATCATAATTGTTCGCAACCCTAACCCGAGGCGCAGCACTCTCTGAATTTGGAGGACTCGACCAAGCAGCCCAACCAGCACTCGGTACAGTGTGGACTTCACGGATATGCGAGAAGTCAATCGTCAACGTTCCATCGGTGAGCGATGTGAAGTCTGTTCCGTCCGGTTGCGCAATATCGATTTTAGTGGTCGCGCCCGAATAGGCTACATCGCGGCTTGAAATCCGGATCAAGCCAGCAGGCGCCACCGAAGAAAGCAGTCATAAAACGAAAATACTTCAAAGGAATTTCATCCAAAGACCTTCCGACTTGCAATAAAAAAGGCAGCCCGAAGGCCGCCCTGTAGATGACGCACAATCCCGATAGTCAGATCTTGCGCTTCCTGCGCGAGGCCAAGCCGCCGCCGAGGAGCCCGATGGCCAGCAGCGCCAGGGAACCTGGTTCGGGCACACTGCTGCCGTTACCGCCACCGTTGGGCGGAGGCACGACATCCAGATTGGGGTCGAACCACAGATATTGGTTTTCCAACAGGTTATTTAGGCCGGCCGACAAAGAACCCGCGATCACTTCGCCGTTGCCGGATCCGTCACCGAAGCCCATTGCGGCAACCGAATTTGTGTCGGTGGCATCCCAACCCATGTTCTCATAGAAGAAGCCGATGGTTCCTTCGCCTGCAGGCACGGTGTAGCCGTCGCTGCGAAGGACGAGCTGGAAGCTATCCGTGCGGTCGGCGTGGCTGCCGAAATAGCCGACATTGTCCCAGGTCACGACCAACTGATCCGCGCCGAGATTGTAATGGACCACGCCCGATGCGGAATTGCGCGTGTCCACGTCCCCGAAGAACGGAGAAATGATCGGCGCCGCGGCCCCGGTGGGTCCGCTTGGAACGAAGGCCGAGATTCCCGATCCGAAGCTCACGTTGCCGTTGTTATTGATGAACAGGCTCGAATGAGTGGTGCCGAAGAAGGTGACGTTGAAGCCGAGGTTCAAAGCCATGAAGCCGTCGTCATTTCTGCCATCTGCACCGCCGACGTTGGCGGCGTTGCCGCCACCGGTGGTGACAATGTTCGGACCCAGCGTGTCGGTATAATATCCGCCCGCGGTGTACACGCCTGGCGAACTGTTCAAGGCCGACGCCGGAATAGTGACCAGTGTCGCCTGCGCAGCGCTGGTCGCCAAGCACAGCACCGAGGCCGTGGCGAATGCGCTGAATGTTCTACGTACGGGCTTGTGCATTTGAACTCCTTCGCGATTGAACGTCCAAGCGAAAAAAGCGCTTGTTGTACCCCTCGCGGTTAGCAGGAATCGTGCCCATACCGTAAGCGACTGATTGTGCAAGCATCTATATGCTCAGGCATTACCATACTGTAAAAATAGTTGACGGTCGGCGGTGATTTCGAGCCGAGCCCCGCCCGCGTCCCATCCCGGCCCGCCGCCGAACTCTCCATATTAACGGCCGCTGATCGGTGGGTCCCGCGCATCAGGTTTTGCAGCCCGGCTTCGGCGCGAAAAACGATGCGGCGGCTGCGTCTGTTTGCGAGGACTATCGAAATACTGTCGGCAATCCTCGGTGCAGAAACAAGGCGAACGATCATTACCGCGCGGGATGATGTGCCAAGCGATACCCGGCACGGCATGCGAGCGCGTCGCGGCATGCGGATCTCCTTGTCCTTTGCCCCCGCATCCGGCCACCCTGGCAGACGCCCTAACACCGTGCTCTGCTCCCTGTTGCTCGTCTATTGAGGTTCGTAAGCAACACACCGGTCAGGACCACCAGCAGTCCCACTACATCCATTGTTTGCAGTTCATCGCCAAACGCTATCCAGGCCATCAACATGGTGACCGGGGGGCCCAGGTAGAACAGACTGGCTACTCGCGTTGCATCCATACGCTTTATAAGCAACCACATCAGCGCATAGGCGCCGAGGGAGACTGCTAAAGTAAGCCAGATCATGGTGTAGATGAATTCCGGAGTCCATTGGACCGAGAATCTTTCCGCTACCAATGCCGGGACCGCAAGAACCACGGTAGTAGCAAGACACTGGTAGAAGAGCGCAAGATCCAACCCGATTTGTGTTGCACTCCCTTTTATCTCCATCCGCCTCTGGATCAGACTGGCCACCGTTATGGCTACTACAGAACCTAACGGAACAAGGTACCCAAATACTGAATCGGCGTCGGAGAAATCGATCCGGCCAAGCACAGCAATGGCGACGCCCACGAAACCGATAATCAAACCCGCCCACCGGTGTAATGGAGTCGACTCGCCTGTTACCAATCCTGAAAAGGCTCCTGTTGCCAGAGGCTGCAAGGCAACCACAAGCGCTACGATTCCTGCCGGCACATTGTTGTCCAATGCCAGCAACACACACCCCAGCCAGACGGCGTGCGCCAGCGCACCGACCAGCATGTTGGGGGCGGCCACAGACCATCCATGCCATCGGAAACGCCTCAACATGAGTAAGTAGACGAAAAGGATCAGTGTCAGCGGCAGATAGCGCCAGAACAACAAGGTAAACGGACCTGCATAGGGCAGACCATATTCCGCCCCAATGAAACCGGAGTTCCACAACAGCACAAACCCCAGCGCAATTAACAGAGTTGATCGGTCCATTGGAAGATAAACGACTAAACAGGCTCGGATCGGAGTGAAGTGTCCATTCGTCACGGGCTCCCGATTACAGGGATCATGCCTCGAGGCGGTGGTTCATAAAAATGCGACAGGCAGTCGGCAGGGCGTTCCGAAAACCTATGGACGGTGTGATTAAAAGTCCGAGTACAATTACCGATTGTTTCCCCGCTGGACAACGTCATGCGACAAGCACGGAAGTGCTGTCTCGGCATTTCAGTTCCGTTGTGCTGCCAGTGCGGTCGGGATTTCGCATATATGATATCGCGGGCCCGGATTATACAGCAGTTATCACCTCTGATAATGCTCTAGTCAGCCTCCCGAGCGGTTGAAGCCGGTGCGGTTACACTCGCGTTGCTCATCCAATCGAACCCAGGAAGCGGTCATGGCACTGAACTTCGAAACCGACCTGCATTCGCCTTTTGTCGGCGCGACCTATCCACGGCCAGGGCCGCTGAAAACGACCGCAAGCGTCCCGCCGTCGAATATATTTCCGGGGGGGCGTCATCGCTGTCAGGCGCCCTACCCCTTAGACCCTGCCGTCACCGGTCGGCAGGCAGCTGGGTCCGGAAATATCTGCGGAACCTATTGATTCCCGCTCGGCTTGGTCATGGAATCCAGCGCGCGTTCGAAACCCGCGAATTCCTCGCTGTCCACGCGACCGTCGTGGTCCACGTCCACCTCGTCGAAGCTGGCATTGAGCGGCTCCCAATTGGTCGCTTCCTGGGCGTCGATCTTCTGGTCACCATTCTGGTCCAACTGTTTGAAGGGCGGCGATCCTTCAGCGGCAGCCGCCGCGATCGACAGTGACAGGTACAGGCCGCCAGCAGCGATCATGAATGGGCGAATTATCGTCATGGCAACCTCCGAACGTTGCGGGTACACAGTCGTTCCTACCTAACAATCTAGGTTGGCTCGGGCGCCCTGCAACTCATACTCGACTTTCCGAGACGCAAAATTGGGACGAAGGTATTTTGGAGTTAAAGCACACGAGGCGAAGCAGAAATTAAATCTTTCCCTTTTCCGCGCTTAGGGTTCTGCAAGGATATTCTCGACCCGGCTAGCCTGCTTGAGACCCAGCACACGCCGGGTGCGAGCGGCGCCGGACCCTTTCTCGAGCGGCTCGAACAAAGTCCGCATTCCTCAACAGGAATCGGCGGGCCGGCATTCATGCAACCAAGCGCTGAGCGCTTCCTTGTCTACCGTAAACTGTGCGCCGGTTGCGTAAATGGCGGTTTCTGCGCCGAGGAAGCTCGGATGACGCACATTACAAATGAGCGTCAATAAATCGGCTTCGCCTTGGCTGTATATTTTCACTGACAACCCCGCCCTCGCCGCATGCAACTCCGCGCAATCACTCTCACCTTTTGCGACTTGATCGAACTGATTTAGAAATGCTGCCCACTGTTTCCAGTCGATGCGCGCAGTGCCCTTCCCGCGAAACGAACGCGTTACCAAGGACAACGAGATTTGGCATTGCGTCGAGTCCGTAGAACCCATTACTCGCGCTAGCGTGAGCATTTGGTTTGCTGAAGCTTGTAGGCGCAGCTCTTTCATTTTTCGTCTTGGCATACCGAGATGTCGCCTACCTGTTGAATCGTTATCTGGCTACGCCCGCAAGTTAGCTCAGAACGCATGGCCTAGCTTGAGTGCCCTTACCCCAATTCAGTCCATTCGTCCCCGTTTATTCGTCTCGGGACCTTCCTGGGTCTAGTGTATCGGGAAATCCTTCCTTGAAAATGCACCGGAATTTGGGCGTACGGCCACCCCCTATTTGCCCGCCCTCTTATTTACCCTTTTATTTACTCCGTTGTCGTGTCGCCGAAAGGGGCTACGCTAGCGCGGAAGGTGGCGCTGCGCATGCAATCACCGCAGCGCGTCGCGGGTCATGCGGAGCCGCCACAAGTGCCTCATCTAGCCGGCCTTGAGTTTGCCGATTCCCGCGAATAGATCGCCCCGCTCGGGGCCGTCGAAATCAAGGAACCTCGTTCATGAAAGCCGCGACAATCAACGACTATGCCGCTCCAATCGAGCTCAGCGAAATCGACAAGCCCGAGTTGAGGGACGATTCCGTTCTGATCGCAGTGCATGCCGCGAGCGTCAATCCGATCGATAACATCCTGCGGTCCGGAGCGCTGAAGGACATGATGCCGCTGACATTTCCGCATGTCATGGGCTACGACGTGTCAGGCCAAATAATCGAGGTCGGCAAGGATGTGGCCGCGTTCAAGGTCGGCGATGCCGTGTTCGCGCGCCCGAACCAGGACGATGCCGGCGCGATCGCCGAAATCGCCCGCGTAAAGGAACGCGAGCTGGCGCTCAAACCGGCGAACATCAGCCATGCCGAGGCCGCATCGGTTCCGCTGGCGGGCCTAACCGCTTGGCAAGCCTTGCTCACCAAGGGCGAACTGAAAAAGGACGACAAGGTTTTGATCCATGCGGGATCTGGTGGCGTCGGTACGCTTGCGATCCAGATCGCGAAGCACTTCGGCGCCCATGTCGCGACCACCTGCAGCGCGCGGAATGCCGATCTGGTCAGACGGCTCGGCGCGGACGTGGTGATCGACTACAACACGCAGTCTTTCGAGGACGAACTCTCCGACTACGACCTTGTCTTCGACATGCTGGGCGGCGAAACGTTGAACCGATCGTTCAAGGTGTTGAAGAAAGGTGGCACGCTGGTGTCGATCAAGGGCCAGGACACCGACAACCTCGCCGCCCGTCACGACGTCCGGTTCGAGTGGTTCTTGATGGAGCCCGACGGCGCAATGCTGGCAGAACTCGGCAGCCTGATCGAAGCCGGTATTGTCACGCCCATTATCGACCGCGTTTTTCCCATGGACCAGACCGCCGCAGCCTACGACGCATTGGCCAATGGTCATGCGGTCGGGAAGATCGTAGTCACCGTCGCATAGGCGGGAACTGGGCGGGTGTGCCCGTTTCAAATTTTTCCCGATCGCTGACGGAACGTTGGAATCGGAGTGAGGCGCGAACGATGGCCTGCGAAGGCCCTCTGTCTGACCGCTCATGCCCGCACTACCGCCAATCAGTCGTCACCGGCCCCTTGAGGTTCGTTGCAGCTCCTTTGCGTTGCCATCGCTGTGACGATTGCGCAGCCGCGGGCTGTACAGAATTTAATCGCTCACTCCCCTTTTATCCTCACACTACGTTGAGCGCGACCAGCGCCAAGTACATGCCTTGCACCAGGGCGATGACCAGGATCACCGCCACCGGGTAGACCGAGGAGTAGGCCACCACCGGACGCTCGGAATTGTCCGTTTGCCGAATGATGTCCAGCCCCGGCGTGAAGGTCATGCCGCCGCAGATCACGCCAAAGCACTCGCTGACCGAGATCTTCATCACATAGTGGCCGAACAGGAAGCTGGCCAGCATCGGCACCACGGCGAACAGCACGGCATAGAAGGCGTAGTAGATGGCCTGGTAGTTGAGCGATTCCACGAAGCTCTGGCCGGTGTCGAAGCCCACCTGCACGAAGAACAGCGCCAGACCCAGCTCGCGCAGCACCGCGGTGGCGTTGCGCGGAAAGCGGCCGATGAAGTTGCCGATGCGCCCGAAGTGGCCGAACACCAAGCCTGCCACCAGCGCTCCGCCGGCCAGGCCCAGCGAGAAGGGACCCAGTCCGGGCAGGGGAACGATAATGCCGCCGATGGCGAACGCCAGGAACAAGGTGGCGGCCAACGAGCCGATGTCCACCCGGCGCTGCACCGTATGATGTTCATGGCCGAGGAACAATTCGAGCTGGTCGAGCTGGTAGGGCGTGCCCACGGCCACCACCACGTCGCCGTATTCCAGGTCCAGGTCCTGGCGCGGCACGAATTCCACGTTGGAGCGCAGCACCCGGGTGATGGTGGCGTTGTAGCGCAGCCTGATGTCCAGATCCTTCAGGGTGCGATTCAGCACCGAGGTGTTCTCCACCACAATGGAGCGGGTGTCGAGTTCGGCGTTCTCGTCGAAGCTTTCCTGCACCTCCACACCCAAGGTCTTGCCCGCCTTGTCCACGTCCTCGGGCAGGCCTTCCAGGCGCAGTATGTCGCCCAGCAGCAGCACGGTGCTACCGCTGGCGGTGCGCATGTTTAAATCGCGCAGGATACCGGAGATCACTACGTTTTGGTCCTGGAGGAAATCGATGTCTCGGATCAGCTTGCCGGAGAACTCCTCGTTCTGCAGCTTGAACACGCCGGTATGCAGCTGGGTGCGGCCGCGCACCTCGGCTTCCATCTTCGCACGCATTACTTTGACTGCGATGGTGATGAACAGGATCACCCCCAGCAGGCCGAAGGGGTAAGCCACGCCGTAGCCGAAGATGACTTCCTTCTCGGGACTGAACTGCAGGGCGCTGACCAGCGCCGGACTGGAAGTGAAGGCACCCGCGAACAGGCCCAACCCGACGCCGATAGGTACCCCGGCCAGGGCGATGATGCCGACGGTGTTCACCGCGGATACGGCCAGCAACACCACCACGTTGGTGATGAAGCGCCGGCCGTGCTTTTTGAAGGCGCGGAAGAAGCTCGGGCCGGCCTCCAGGCCGACGCTGAGCAGGAACAGCACGATGCCCAGATCCTGCAGGATCACGACGGGCTCGAACTGGTACAGGTAGCCGGCGATCATGGCCACGATCAGCACGCCGCTGGAGCCGAAGCCCACGCCTTTGATGCGCAGGTTGCCGAAGCCGATGCCGAGCATGATGATCAGGAAGGTGACCACCAGCTCCGACTTCTGGAACAAGATCTCGATCGGGATGAGAGTGTCGTTTTGCATGGGCTCTGATCCTTATTGTTCGAGTGATGTTTGGCCTTTCGCAGGCAGGCGGAGCCGGACGCCGTGTTCAGCCGCGGCCGCGCTGGCGGCGCCGGATCAGCGATGAACAGGGCGGAGTGGATTTCTTGCTAATGACAAAGAGGGCGGATTCATAAAACCGCATACAACCGGGTCAGATCCCAATTTATCGTAATATACCGGCGCGGACCACACCTCAGGCGCCGGGCACAGGCTCCGCCGTCTCTTTCGTGCGGGGTCGCCCCGGCTTCACCGGTCTCGCCTGTCGCTGCGTCATCCGCTCGATTTTATCCTTGAAGTCCTTGCGGCCCAGCACCAGTTCCTGATTCAGCGCGGCACGGATCGCGTGAACCTCTTCGGGCGCCAGGTGTGCGCCGAACAGCCCGCGATAGGCCCGTCGCCGCGTGGCCGTGAGGAGAGAGCAACGATGGCCGTCTTCTGCGAAGAAACAGGACTCGCGATTGTTGCCCCGTTGAATGACGTGCTGCGGCACGCCGGAAAGCGCAAAACGTGGTTTGCGTGACACGGCCCACCTCCTTGTGAATGAGTTTCATTGGGTTCGGAGCCGGATACCGTATTCTGCTAGCCGAACATTCGCGACAACTGGGATCTGATCCCTATTTCTTCGCTTGCCGTTGGCTCTGGCGCTCTGATATTTTTGACCTGCCTACATTTCCTCATCCCCGATTGATGATCCGGTCCAAGCCGAACGAGGGGTACTGATGGCGCTGGAGCCGGGTGTCCTGATCCTCGTGTTGTGCGCAGCCGCGCTGCACGCCACCTGGAACGCGCTGATCAAAGCAGGCGGCGATCGCCTCGTAATGACCATGCTTGTTCTCATCGGGCCGACGCCGGTCTGTATTGCGGGCTTGTATTTTCTGCCCGCGCTCGAACCGGCGGCGTGGCCGTTCGTGCTGGGCTCGGCGGCGATTCACTATATCTATTATGTGCTGCTGATCGCGGCCTATACCCACGGCGATCTCAGCCAGGTATACCCGATTTCCCGTGGCGCCGCGCCGGCCCTGGTGGCGCTGCTCGCCTGGGCCCTCGTCGGCGAGGCACTGACCGAGGCGGAGATCGTCGCCGTGTTGATCGTGTCGGTGGGAATCATGAGCCTTGCGCGAAGACGCGGCGGGTCCGCGCCCGGTGCAAACAAGGCCCTCGGCTTGGCGTTACTCAACGCGGTCGCAATCGCAAGCTACCTGATCGTCGACGGTATGGGCGTGCGCCGGGCGAGCGAGCCGCTGACCTATATCGCCTGGCTATTTGTACTGGAAGCATTTCCCGTCCTGGGCTTTACCGTGTGGCGTCGGCGTGGGCACGTCGTGGACGCGATCGCGCCTTACCTGCGGCGAGGCCTCTTTGGAGGCGCCATCGCCGGAGTCTCCTACGGCATCACCATCTGGGCCATGAGCCAGGGGCCCATGGCCCAGATCGTCGCCCTGCGAGAAACCAGTGTCGTCATGGCTGCCGTGCTCGGCGTCGTGGTCCTGAAGGAACCGTTCGGACTGCGAAGAATAGTTGCCGCGGCGGTGGTGGCGGCCGGCGCCACGGTGCTGACTACGGGCTTTCCGTAACACGCACGATTACGCCCGTTCCTGGGTCGAACAGAAAACCGGCAGAAAACCGGGGACAGACCACATTTTCTTTAGCGCGCCGCCGCCCTTCGCTTCGGTCGGCCCGGTTTCCCGGGCACTACCCGCCGGTCGAGCATCGTTGCGACCTGGTCCTTGAATCGGTCGTTACCCAACACGAAGTTGTCATTGGTCGCATTAACCCGATCTAAATCGTCCCTCCCACAACGTTCCCGTCCTCCGATACGGGCGCTTGACGTATTGCACATAGCCCGCCCCAAATGCTTCATCATCAAACTGGCGCTGTCGGTACGATCCGGTGTCACGAGCAGGTGGACGTGATTGGTCATCAACACATACGCGTGCACGGCGCATCCGTGATCTTTTGACTGTGCGCGAAGAATATCGAGGTACTTTCGGTAGTCTTCATCAGCGTAGAAACAAGCCGAGCGGTTATTACTGCGTTGAATGATGTCCCAGGCGATACCCGACACTGCATGCCAGCGCGTCGCGGCATGCGGATCTCCTTATCCCTTGATACGTCCCCCAGCTATCCAGCCGGATGGTCCAAAAACGTGGTCTGTCCCCGGTTACCCCCGACTACCCTTTGACGAATTCTGCAATCGCCTCCATCGGCGCATCACCGTGGTGCGAGCATGCACTCGATAGGAGCATCAAAGCGCTGTTCCGTAGCCCTTGACCTGATGTTAAGCAATTGTAAAGACATGCCTTCTGGATATGGCACACCGATTGCACTTCTAAGTTTGCACGCGATCCCTGATCAGTAACGGCGGTGCGGATTCGCCGACGTGTAGTGTTTTCCAGTTTTTGCCGTGCACAGAGTTCGCACGCCAAACTCGAAACCGACTGAATTAGGGCGCCGGAGCCCCAGTGTCTCGGGCCTGCCGGCCATGGCAAAAGCGGCTCTTTTACGCGCAAAAGACCGCCCTGCATCGTGCGGACCAGGTCGTTCCCCGGCGTTCCGGGGATTGATTCAACATACTGAAGAGGAAACAGCCATGTCATACCTGGAACCATCGGAGTTCGTAACAAAAATGGTCGATTCGGGGGAATCGAAGGTCTACATGTCCACGAAGGACACCCTGATCCGCGCATTCATGGCCGGTGCGATCCTGGCGCTGGCCGCGGTGTTCGCGATCACGGTCGCGACTAAGACAGGTTCGCCATTGGTGGGCGCAGTGCTGTTCCCAGTCGGCTTCATGATGCTGTACCTGATGAAGTTCGATCTGTTAACGGGTGTATTTACCCTGGTGCCGCTGGCACTGATCGACAAGCGCCCAGGTGTAACCTTCGGTCAGGTCATGCGGAACTGGGGGCTGGTGTTTATCGGTAACTTTGCCGGCGCTTTGGCCGTAGCTTTCATGATGTCGTACATCCTGACTTACGGCTACACCGCAGACGGCGGCGTCATTGCCCAGAAAGTCGGGCATATCGGTGAAGCTCGCACTCTGGGCTACAAAGAACACGGCCTGGAAGGCTGGATCACCATTTTCATCCGCGGCATGCTGTGCAACTGGATGGTATCCATGGGTGTAGTTGGCGCGCTTATCTCCACGTCTGCCAGCGGCAAGATGATGGCCATGTGGATGCCGGTGATGCTCTTCTTCTTCATGGGCTTCGAACATTCCATCGTCAACATGTTCCTGTTCCCCTTCTCCATGATCATGGGCGGTGGTTTCACTGTGGCCGACTACCTCATCTGGAATGAAATCCCAACCGCACTGGGCAATATGGTGGGCGGATTCCTGCTCGTGGGCCTGCCGTTGTACTACACGCACGTTCGAACCAGCGCCGAACGTACTGTGAAGCCGGTGGCACTGAAAAACGTCGCCTGATCATCAACCGAGCATCTTTCCGGCCCCGCCTCGGGGCCGGGACATGCGTGATTATGTCGATGCCACTGCAACTCACCATCGGTCAGTACTCGGACAGGGGCCGCAAGCCGGTCAACCAGGACTTTCATGGCACAACGATCCCGACGGAACCGCTCCTGAGTTCCAAGGGTATTGGCGTAGCACTGGCCGACGGCATCAGCAGTAGCGACGTCAGCCAGTATGCCAGCCAGACCGCTGTCAAGGGATTTTTCGAGGATTACTACAGCACGCCGGAATCCTGGTCCGTAAAAACCTCGGTACAGCGCGTATTGCTGGCAACCAATTCATGGTTGTACGCGCAATCACGCAACGGTCCCTATCGCTACGACCTTAACCGGGGCTATGTCTGCACCTTCAGTGCGCTGGTATTCAAGTCGACGACCGTCCATCTGTTCCATGCCGGCGATGCACGGATATACCGCGTCAACGGCAACTGCCTTGAACAACTGTCCGAAGACCACCGCCTGTGGGTGTCTCGTGAACAGAGCCATCTAAGTCGCGCATTGGGAATGCGGGAACGGCTCGAGATCGATTACCAGGCGCACGCCATCGACATTGGCGACACCTTTGCCCTGGCAACGGACGGCGTCTATGAATTCGTTCCCGAATCGTTCGTGCTGGAGACGCTACGCGATTACCACGATGATCTTGACCAGGCTGCCCAACGGATTGCCATGGAGGCCTTGCGACAGGGCAGCACCGACAATCTTACCATCCAGGTTGTACGTGTCGAGCAGCTGCCCGAATCCGGTCTCAGCGAACTGCAACAACAGGCAACGGCGCTGCCGTTTCCGCCAGAACTCCGCCCGAGGATGACGTTCGACGGATACGAAATAGCGCGCGAACTGCATGGCAGCAGCCGCAGTCACGTGTATCTGGCGGTGGATTGCGAGAGCGGGAAACAGGTCGTTCTCAAGGTACCGTCCGTCGACCTGCGCAACGACGCCGCCTACCTCGAACGCTTTCTGATGGAAGAATGGGTCGCCCGCCGCATCGACAATGCGCACGTGCTGAAACCCTGCGATCAGACGCGCAAGCGCAACTATCTCTACATCGTCACTGAGTATATCGAGGGACAAACCCTGGCGCAGTGGATGGCGGACCATCCGCGCCCCGATGTCGAAACTGTGCGCAACATCATCGAGCAGATCGCCAGGGGCGTGCAGGCGTTACACCGCCAGGAGATGCTGCACCAGGACCTGCGGCCGAACAATGTCATGATCGACCGGAATGGTACGGTAAAAATCATCGACTTCGGCTCGGTACGGGTGGCCGGGATCGCAGAAACTGCCGATGTAGCACGACAGTTTCAGATTCTTGGCACCGCACAGTATGCGGCACCGGAATACTTCATCGGCGAGCCGGGAACACCCCGATCCGATATGTTCTCGCTCGGGGTGATCGCCTACCAATTGTTGTCGGAACGGCTGCCCTACGGTACCAACGTGGCAAAAACCACCACCCGGAGTGCGCAGCGCAAGCTCGTTTACCGGTCGGTACTCGACGACGAGCACATGGTCCCGTCATGGCTTGATGGCGCAATACGCAAGGCGGTGCACCCCGACCCCTCCCGACGCTACGAAGAAATATCCGAGTTTCTGTATGACCTGCGCCACCCCGACTCGGCGTACCTCAGCAGGGAACGTGCGCCATTACTGGAGCGCCACCCGGTACGGTTCTGGCAAGGCGTGTCACTGCTTCTGTTCCTTGCGCTTGTTTATATCCTGAGCTTCGGCCCAGAGACCCATTACTAGTGCGATACAGCAATGACGAATGAGGACGGAAAACACCCGCGTTTTCGTTCTCCTTGGCGCCTGAGACGAATATCAATAAAACCGTGGTCTACGCCCGATTACTCGCTAATCAAAAACGTGGTCTGTCCCCGATTTCCTCCGCGCTCGCTAGTCAAAAACGTGGTCTGTCCTCGATCTGCTCCCGGAACCGGTCATCGCCTACCGGCTGGCAGTAATGGGCGGCCTTGCGGATCAGATGAAGGTCGTGTTCGTTGAGCTGCTCCATCAGCAGCGCACGGTAGACATGGCAGCGCACCTCCTCCGTGTCACCAAGACGCAGGTATTCCCCGTGGGGCTTCAGCCAGCTGCCGTCGCCCCAGACATTCATACCCGTAGCTCCACCAACGGCACTCTTCAGGTCGTGCACCATGTTCGCTCGCACCGGGTTGAGCTCGGTATAGCGTATGCGGGTGAGAGGGTATCGTTCCGATTGCACCAGGCTCGACCGGTGCCGGCCTTCCCAGAGCGTGCCCGTGCGCAAGTACTTCTTATTGATGTCCACGCGTAGCGGCTGCCCACCGCCTTCAGCGTATTCGAAATCGCAGTCTCGGTTGCAGGCGTAACGAGGAAATGGATGTGATTGGTCATCGGGCAGTAGGCGTGAACCGCTAACCCGTAACGGCGGGACACCTCATGCTGGAGTTGAAGATAGAACTGATAATTCTTTGGCTCAATGAAACAGACGCCCCGATTGTTGCCGCGCTGGACAACGTGATAAGGAAAGCTCGGAAGATAGTTCCGTGCGCGTCTCGGCATTGCAGTTCCTTTGCTTTTCACAACGACCATATTCGTCGCTCCACAAAATGGTATTGGGCGGAAAACAAATCTGGGGTACTCGTGATTTCCGAGATACATCTAGACAAGAGGCTCAGGCCCCGAGGAGATGTCGGCGGCAAACGCGGCTACTTGGTGTACAAAACGTACAAGTTAGTATCTAATTCCAAAATAGCCGACCGTAACGCTGACTCGCCAAAAAGGCTGCAAAATCATCAAGTACGATAGTAAATGAACGTACGGTCCATACCACTGGATATTTCGATGCAAAAACAACCTAGAGCCCCTCGCGAGGGGACACTTTAGATGAAGGACGGCACGCAGTCAGAGTTGGAAAATGCGAAGGCCCGAATTGCTGCGCTCGAAGCCAGGTGTCGGCAGACGGAACAGGCTTTACAAAAGCAGACGGACTACACGAACCGATACCTGGAACTTGCCGAGATCATCTTGGTCGTCCTGGATACAAACGCTTGTATCACCATGATCGGGGGCAAAGGTTGTAATCGGCTGGGATATCAGGCCGACGAACTTGTCGGAAAGAACTGGTTTGCGGTCTGCTTGCCACCAGAACAAATCGAATCTCTCTATGCCGTTTATTGCAGGGCGATGAAGGGTGAGATCGAAGCGGTTGAATACTACGAAAACGAAATTCTCACGAAGCAGGGCGAGCGACGCTTTGTCGCCTGGCGCAATTCATTATTGAAAGATGCCGACGGCCGCATTCTCGGCACGCTCAGTTCCGGCATTGATTTCACGGAACGAAAACGGGCGGAGGATGCCCTGCGGGAGAGTGAATCGCGCTATCGGTCTATTGTGGAAACGGCGCAGGAAGGTATCTGGTGCATCGATGCTGACAGCAATACTTCCTTTGTGAATCCGAAAATGGCGGAGATCCTTGGTTATACGGTTGAAGAAATGCAAGGCCATTCGATATACGACTTCATGGATGAAGACGTCAAAGAATGTGCTCAAAAAAATGTCGAACGTCGCAAGGCCGGTATCACCGAACAGCATTATTTCAAACTCACATCCAAACACGGTGAGGCCGTCTGGGCGGAGTTTAATACCAATCCATTAACTGATTCAGATGGAAAATATCGGGGCGCCCTGGCGATGGTGACCGATGTTACCGAACGCCGCCGGGCGGATGAGGCGTTGCGTCGCAGCGAGAAGAAATATCGTCTGCTGTTTGAGAATATGACAACGGGCTTCGCCCTGCACGAAATCATTTGCGATGACCAGGGCAAGCCCATTGATTACCGATATCTGGAGGTGAATCCGGCATTCGAGAAACTGACCGGAGTAAGGGCCTCTGATTTGGTGGGCAAAACGGTTCTGGAAGTGTTACCCAACACGGAACAATACTGGATCGAAACCGCCGGCCGAGTGGCGCTGAGTGGAGAGTCGATTTCGTACGAAAACTATTCCAGAGAACTGGATCGCACCTACGACACTTGGCTGTTCAGTCCAGAGAAATACAAGTTTGCTGTTATTTTTTCAGATGTCACGGAACGGGTACGGGATCAGGAGAAACTATATTTTTTAGCTCATCATGATGTTCTGACCGAACTGCCGAACCGTGTCTTGCTGAGGGACCGTCTTGAAAAAGCGGTTTCACGTGCCGCTCGCCATAACGAGATGCTCGCTGTTTTTTTTCTGGATCTGGATCGTTTCAAGATCATCAATGACACATATGGACATGAAGTGGGCGACAAGTTCCTGCAGGTTATCGCCAGCTGCCTAAGCGAAGAAATCCGTGATTCCGATACGCTTGCCCGGTTCGGCGGAGATGAGTTCGCCGTGCTCATGGAAGATGTACACTATATTGAGGATGTGGTGCACATCGCGGAAAAGCTACTGCGAACACTGGCGAGAGCCTATGAAATCGATAAACGTGAATTTTATGTAACGACCAGTATCGGTATCAGTATTTTCCCTGATGATGCGGCAGATGCGCAGTCACTGCTGAAGCATGCGGATGCCGCCATGTATCGTGCCAAGGAATCGGGGCGCAATAATTTCCAGCTTTATTCCAAAGATCTGTCAATCAAGGCGCTGGAACGCCTGACAGTGGAGAATGACCTGCGGCGGGCACTCGAACGTGGAGAGCTTGTCATTTACTATCAGCCGCAAATCGCCCTGAACTCAAGGCGTGTCAGAGCCGTTGAGGCGCTGTTACGATGGCAGCACCCGTTACATGGTCTTCTACTACCGTCCAAGTTCATTCCTGTCGCCGAAGAAACCGGGGCTATAGTCCCGATCGGCGAATGGGTCTTGCACGGCGTATGCAGCCAGCTACGCGCATGGCAGCAAGGCGGCATTGCGATACCGGTTACGGTGAACCTGTCAGGCCGTCAATTTGTTGATGGTTCCCTGGCGTTAATGGTCTCCAATATTTTGGATGAAACCGGTTTGACGCCGTCATTGCTCGAGCTGGAAATTACCGAAGGCGTGGTCATGTACAACCCACAGACTGCGACGCAGACATTGGAGCAGTTAAATGTCTTTGGCGTACGTATCGCCATTGATGACTTCGGTACCGGTTACTCATCTTTATCGAATTTAAAACAATACCCGATTGACACTATAAAGATTGACAAGTCATTTGTACGCGACATCACCACCGATCCAAACGATGCCTCGATAGTAAAGGCGATTATCGCCATGGCCCACAGCATGGGATTGCAGGTCATTGCTGAAGGCGTAGAAACCGAAGAACAGCTCGCCTTTCTTCAAAGGCATCAATGCGATTGCGTTCAGGGATTTCTGTTCAGCCACCCACTGCCAGCAGATAAAGCCGAGGCATTTCTGAAACAGGAGTTGCCGGAATAGTAAAATGAGGAATCGGTGAGGAATCGGGGACAGACCACGTTTTCATATGCGCTAGCCCTGGGCCGATTGCGCCTTGGGTCGCCCCGGCTTTCCCGCCACCACCCGTCGCTCGAGCATGCCTGCCACTTCATTCTTGAACCGGTCGTTACCTAACACGAAATTCCCATTGGTCGCCGCGCGGATCTCGTCGATGAGCTTCGAGTCCATATGCGCACGGAACAGTTGCCGGTATGCATGACGCCGCGCTTGGGGATCGCGATTCAACCCGTTGTATTCGCCGTGGGGTGTTACCAGTGGATCGGACTTGCCCTGCGCATTGGCGCGAAAGCTCGACCATGGATAGTCTGCCGGGTGTTCTACCATCGCGGCACGGATTGGGTTCAATTCAATGTAACGATAACAGGCGAGGACGTAGCCATCGTGCTGCGCCAGGCATGAGCGAAATCGGCCCTCCCACAGGGTCCCTGTTCGACGATAGACGCGGTTGACGTATTGCACATAGCGCTGCCCAAGGTGCTTCATCATCAGGCTGGCGCTGTCGGCCCGCTCGGGTGTCACCAGCAAGTGCACATGATTCGTCATCAACACATAGGCGTGTACTGCGCAGCCATGCGCTTTTGCTTGGTCGCGCAGGATATCAAGGTACTTGCAATAATCTTCTTCGGCGTAGAAACAAGCGCAACGGTTGTTGCCACGCTGGATGATGTGCCAGACAATACCCGGCACGGCGATGCGAGCCCGTCGCGGCATGCGGATCTCCTTATCCGTTGATACTGCATCCGGCTATCCTGCCAGATGGCCTAAAAACGTGGTCTGTCCCCGATTACCCGTGGATGGCCTAAAAACGTGGTCTGTCCCCGATTACCCGTGACGCGGTTTGTTTCATTGCTCAAGCCTTCGCAAAGCATCGATGCGCTCGGCCAACGGCGGATGCGTCATAAACAGGCGCCCGAAGGTCCGCTTGAGGTCGCCGGCAATGCCAAAGGCCGCCATCTGGTCCGGCAAAGGCGCCGGATGCGCCTGCTGCAAGCGCTGCAAGGCGTTGATCATCTTGTTGCGGCCGGCTAACTGGGCGCCGCCGAGGTCGGCTCGGAATTCACGCTGGCGCGAGAACCAAAATACAATCATGGACGCCAGGATACCGAGCACCAGCTCCGCAATGATCGCAGTAATCCAGAACGCCGGGCCGTGCCCTCGTTCCGTCTTGAAGACGACCCGGTCGACCAAGTGACCAATCACGCGCGACAGGAAGATCACGAACGTGTTCACCACGCCCTGGATCAGCGCCAGTGTCACCATATCGCCATTAGCAATGTGGCTGATCTCGTGTCCGAGCACCGCTTCAACTTCGTCACGACCCATGTGTTGCAGCAAGCCCGTGGAGACGGCAACCATCGAAGAATTTTTGGTCATACCGGTCGCGAAGGCATTCGGCTGCGGCGACTCGAATATCGCGACTTCCGGCATTCCGATTCCAGCCTGCTGAGCCTGCCGCGTCACGGTTGACACCAGCCAGCGTTCGGACTCGCTGCGAGGTTCGGAGATGACCTGGGCGCGTGTAAGCCGTTTCGCTGTCCATTTGGAAATGGCCAGCGAAATCAACGAACCACCGAACCCGAAAACTGCAGCGAAAACCAGCAGTGAATTCAGGTCTAGGTCGACCCCGTTGGCTTGCAGGAAACCGGTGAAGCCGAGCAGGCTCGCCGTAATACTGAGAACAAAGATAATGGCTAGGTTCGTAGCCAGGAACAGCACAATACGTTTCATGATCTTGAGCTCCGTTAAACCCGGGTAGACCCACTCCGTGCCTTTTTACGTCGCTTCTACGCGCAGTCCCATCGACCTCTTTTCTCGTGCTCGCTACGCGGCATTATTATTTAACTTCACCCGAATCTGCACCGCTTCGTACTCCTGCAACACCTTCAGGATCGCAACAAGATTTTCGGCAGTAGGGTTTCCGCAAGAGCCAAGCATACGCTGCAGACTTTTCACCGGCCGCTCAACCTCGACCGACAGCTGCTCGAATCCGATTGTTGCATTCACATAGTCACGCAACAGCGCCTTTCCGGCGCCAAGCTCTCCCTTGAGCAGCTCGTTGACAGCTTCGGCGAGCAGAGCGTGGCGAAAACGTGTATCGCGTTGCGCACGTGCCTGAATGGTCTCTCTAAAATGACGAGTCAGAGCCATGCCTGTTTACCTCGCTGCACGTTTCTATCGTTTGTAGTCCGCCCAGCGCCAGGGCGCCAGGGCGCCAGGGCGTCAGGGCGTCAGGGCGTCAGGGCGTCAGGGCGATGTTCCGCTGCTGGCGCTTCTTCGTTCCGCTTGTGATACGTTACCGATGGTATCTTATACGTTACCATTGTCAAGGAAAGACAATCGGATGCGGGCGGGATGGATGATGGACAGAAGTCAAGGGGACGGACGTATTTTTGGGATCCGAAAATAGACCCGTCCTCCTTTCGTACGTTCGATTACTCGCGCTCGCCGATTACTCTCGAACAATTGCGTTGCCCATCATCTGCTACGCGAAAATTGTGCTAATAAAAAGGGACAGAGAGGTCTTCGTGAATCGCTCCTCCCCTCTTGAGCTGATCTGTGGGAGGGAAGCCTGTAACGCGGCTGTGACACGTTACATTGCGCGCAATGCGCAGGGAGGGAAAAATGCAGCGCAGAGAGTTCCTGACACTGGCCGTCCGCTCGGCCATGGCGGCAGGGTTCACGGCCGCAATTCCCGCCAGCATACTCCGCAGCGCCAGCGCACGCGGGGCGCTACTGGCGGCCGGACTGTCGGATCCGGCGGCGCAGCCCCTGTTCACAAATCTCGCTCCGAACGCCCTGGCCGGTGCATTCAAGTATGTACCCAAGAATGGCAAGCTCCGGATCATCATGGACCAACATCTGCAGTGGAGCGGTCTTGTGGGAGCCGATGGGCTGACCCCCGTCCCGACCGCGGTGTGGGGCTATGGCGAAAACGGCAAAGGGGTCACCTGGCCGGGCCGCACGTTGGAAGTGAACACCGCCGACGGTCCGGTCGAGGTCACCTGGGAGAACAAGCTCAACGGCTTGTCCCATCTGCTTCCGGTGGACACCAGTCTGCACTGGGCGTATTCGCTACCGGGTTACGAAGGCTACAGCATCGCCAGGAATGGCGTTCCTACGGTCGCCCACGTCCATGGCGGTCGCAATGACAGCGCTTTCGACGGCAATCCGGAGTTCTTTTTTTCGCCAGGCACGGCCGTGCGCGGGCCCCGCTGGGATGCGCGCAAATATTATTACGGCGGGCCCGATTGGAACGATGTCGCCGGCACGCTCTGGTACCACGATCACGCCCTGGGCATCACGCGTCTCAACGTCTACGCCGGCCTCGCCGGTTTCTTGCCCGTGCGCGATGCAGCTGATACAGGCAAGGCGGACAACCCGCTCGGGCTGCCGGCCGAGCCTTACGAGCTCGGCTATGCCGTACAAGACCGCATGTTTAGGAGCACAGGCGAGCTGTTCTACCCTGCGTTCCCCGGTGACCCCTTCTACGACGATTTCATCGCGGGAGAAGGTGCGGTCCTGCCAGAGGAGGTGTTTCCCGATGGCGGCCCGAGCGCGCTGGCCGAGTTCTTCGGCGACCATATGCTAGTGAACGGCATCATCTGGCCCCGGGTGCGGGTCGAGCCGCGCCAATACCGGGTGCGTTTGCTAAATGGCAGCGACAGCCGGTTCATGCGTCTGCGGCTCAAGGTCCTCCCGTACGGTGCCGGCAGCCCCGCAGCCATCAATCCGGCTTCGGGTTATGTGTTGCCATTCCTGATTATCGGCTCGGACCAAAGCCTGCGCGCCAGTGCTGCGGAAATCCACGAAGTGGATTTCGCGCCGGGCGAACGCCTGGACCTAATCGTCGATTTCAAGAACGTGCCGTTCGGCAGCCGCGTGATTGTCGAGAACCTATTGGGCGACAGTCCTTTCGGCGGCCATCTACCCGACAGCGACGATCTGTTTCCGGACCGACGCACCGACAGGATCATGGCCTTCGACGTCGAGTTGCCATTGGAGTCAGCGCGCGCTGACTCGAGCATCGTAGATGGCACATCGCTGAGCGGCTGGGTTGCAGTGAACGATCCGGTGCGTACGCGCAAGCTGGCATTGTTCGAGGGCACCGACGAATTCGGCCGACTGCAGCCGTTACTCGGTACTGCCGAGCCCACCTACGACGTCCTCGGAAATCCCGTCAATGGAACGCTGCCCTGGCACGCGCCGGTGACGGAGAACCCGGGCGTAGGCGACACGGAAATCTGGGAACTGCACAACACTACAGGCGACGCGCATCCCATTCACGTCCACTTGGTGCATTTTCAGATAATGGACCGCCAACCGTTCAGCAGTGAGCTGATCGAACAGCCAGTGACCCAGTACAACGGCGCTCAAGGTGTCGGCTTTCGGCTGGAAGGCATCGAATTGGAGGGCGCGGCCCGTGGACCTTCCCAACAGGAGCAGACGCGGCGCGACATCGCCATCGCGCTGCCAGGGGAGGTTACGCGCATCAAGATGACCTTCGGCAAGCCGGGGCGCTACGTGTGGCACTGCCATATCCTGTCGCATGAAGATCACGAGATGATGCGACCGTTCCATGTCGGCCCAGAAAAACCGCAGAAACCGGGGTCAGATCCCAATTTATCCTAATATACCGGCGTAGACCGCACATCAAGCGCCGGCCACGGACTCCGCCGCATTGCTTATGGAGGGTCGCCCCGGCTTCCCCGGTCGCACCCGCCGGTGCGTCGTCCTCTCGATTTCATCCTTGAACTCGCTCCGACCCAGCACCAGGCCGTGATTCAGTGCGGTACGGATCGCGGGTACTTCTTCGGGCGCCAGGTGCGCGCCGAACAACTCGCGATACGCCCGTTGCCGCGCGGCCGTAACGGTGTCGAGTGACTGATAGACGTCGTGGGGAGACGGGCGAAACGCACTCGGCTCACCGTGCGCATTGGCGCGGTAGCTGGACCACAGGTAGTCGCCTGGATTTCTCACCACTCACGCGCGTACGGGGTTGAGCTCGATGTAGCGCATACACTTCAGCAGGTATGCGTCGGAATCGACCAAGCTAGCCTTGAAGCGGCCTTCCCACAGCGTACCGCTGCGTCCGTACAGGCTATTGATGCAGCGCACGTACTTCCGACCCAGATGTTGCATCATGTGCGAGATGCCGTGCGCGCCGGCAGGCGTAGCTAATAGGTGCACATGGTTGGTCATCAACACATAAGCGTGGATGCGGCAACCGTTACGGTCCGCCGCCTCTTTCAATAGATCCAGGTAAAGCCGATAGTCGTCTTCTGCGAAGAAGCAGAACCCGCGATTGTGGCCCCGTTGAATGACATGCTGCGGCACGCCGGGAAGCGCGAAACGTGGTTTGCGTGGCACAGTTCACCTCCTTGTGAACAAGTGTCATTGGGTGCTGAATAGGGATGCGGCCTCCTATGGACCGAATCTTAGTGGAAATTGGGATCTGACCCCTATTTCCGACCCCTATTTCCGCTCGCGCTCGGGAGGCTTGCGCCCTGTAATCATCGCCCAGACAAGGTTCTCGCGATGCGCGCGCATGGCGAGGAATACACCCAGGATGTGGATGATGACGAGCACGAGCGTGACGTTCGCCGCCACTTCGTGGATCTCTTCCCAGAATTCCTCTCCAGCTTCGCCACCTGCTCCTTCGCGCTTCGCGCCCTCGTCCGCTTGAGCAGTATTGACGACTTGCACCGCGCTGCCGGCTGTCGATACGACTGCACTCGCGAGCGGCCCCTGTCCCTCCTCGATCGCGAGAACTTCGAGGCCGCTCCAGACAGTCACCGCGAGCGCGATGAGCAGCATGATCACCATAGCTCCACCGGCCGGTGTATGCCCAACGTACCGGCGCCCGCCGCCCGGCACGAATAGATCGGCCAGGTTCCGGAATATCCGTGCGGGTGAGTATATGAAGTCGCTGAAGCGCGCGTGGCGTGGACCGAAGAACCCCCAGAGCACACGGATCACTACGATTCCGCCGACGACGTACCCCGCCCACGTATGCGTGGTGAGCAGATCCTCTTCGGTGAAGTATGCGGTAAAGAATGCAACCACCAGGGTCCAGTGCATCACTCGAACCAGTGGATCCCACACCAGTTCAGTACGGGGCGTTTGATTTTGCATCGATTCTTCTCCACCGATCTGCCATTTTCCGGACTGCGGACAAGCCCGGGACAACCTACTTGTCATCATAGTAGAGATTGGAATAATTGATCCATCCCGACGTGGGGCGCCGGTTTTGCAGTCCATCCATAGAAAGCGACTGAGGAATTAAAACTCCGCCAGATCCCCTTATACACGGGCGGACGACCCCGTTTCATCTGCCCAAGCTTCACGCCGTTTTGGCGTTCAATCTGTTCGCGGAGTCCACCATCACTCACCGACTGACAGTGATGTGCGGGCTTACGGACCAGATGAAGATTCTGTTCGTTGAGATTTTCATGACCAGCTCGCGATAGCGTAACAGCGCGCCTCCAGCGTGTCGCCAAGCCGTAGGGATTCCCCGTGGAGTTTCAGCCATCCTCCATCTCCCCACCCGTGCATACCGTAACTTGACCGCCGATATTCCTCCGGCCGTTCGACCATGCGCGCACGCACCGGGTTGAGTTCGATGGGGCGCATGCAGGTGAGCAGGTCTCGCTCCGACTGTACCAAGTTCGAACGCTGCGGCGATTCGCTATGACTCCTACTTGCCTGACCCGGAAAAGTGCAGCAGTCTTTCACTGCGCCATTCGCGGACGATTCTCACTCGAAGGGTATCGTGTCGATACACGATGCGGAACGGTGGATGGGTAAGCTCGCACAGGAAGGATTGCCCGAATTCGGGCACGGCCCTCGCCTCTGACCCGGTTTTCGTATTGTTCTAAATGGATCACCTGGTTCTGCGCGACATCGCGTCGAAGTCCGAACATACACTCGATGCGCAGGCGCTGTTCATTCTGATCGGCGCCGAAGCGCACACGGAGTGGCTTCCGGCGGAAATCGAACAGGACGCACGAGGGTTCGTTCTTACGGGCGCCGATATTTCACAGTCCGGCGCGCAGCGCTTCAATCGTACACCGTTCCTCCTCGAAACGAGCATGCCAGGCGTATTCGCCGCCGGCGACATTCGACACGGGTCGGTGAAACGCGTGGCGTCAGCGGTCGGCGAAGGCTCCATCGCCATACAGCTACTGCACCAGTACTTCGCCCTCGAACAGACGAATCTGCAGAGTCGCGCGAGCGATACGGCGAGTGTTGTCGCTTGATCTACACAGGAAAGGTCTCTGGGCCCCGGGGCACATTAAAAAGGGGACGGATGTGTTTTGGGAGGCAGAAGCACCTGGGCTGCTCAGAAATCAAATCCGTCTCCTTTTTGCTCTTACGCTCCTAAGTAAATAAATCTGTCACCTTTTCTCGCTTGCGGCGACTCCATCCCAGCCCGCCAAGGCCGATCCCGAGCAGCGCCAGGGTCGCGGACTCGGGGACAGAGGTGGCGGTGAGCTGAAAGTCTGCTGTGAATTCAATGGGCGCCCACGGCGTGTTCCCACCAGAGAAACGCCGGACGCTGTTTCCGCCACCCGCCTGCATTCCCCACGCCCAGGTGTCGTCAGTATCAAAGCTGGTGTCGTTGACGATGGACAGCCAGTAGGTCGCCCCTGCGGCGAGCGTCACGCCGGACGCCAGCGACGGCGCGATGTCGACCGCATACGAGTAGAGATCGGAGCCTAAGATGTCTATTCCGGTATCGATGCGGGTCGCCGAGGCGCCGACCGGGATGCTGTGCAGCAGGCCGAACGCGCTGGTGGTGGGGGCACCGCCCGCGTCGGCGATGATCTGTATCGTGAAGTGGTCGGCTACCGGGGTATTGCCATTGAAATAGCTCCCCGTCCAGTGGATGTCGGTAATCGTGTTTGCGCCGGCGGCCAGGCTGAAGTCGTCAGCCACAAAATGGGGGAATCGGAGTCGCTTGCCACAGCGCTGTCCACGACTGCTCCATTGTCGTAGATGACCGCCGCCTCGGCGGATGGCAGGGTCCCGGCGAAGGCCATCGCGATCATGGCCATGTTGGAGAACTTCATGGCCGGCTCCTCCTGGCTGGGGACGACGGCTCCCTATCGCCACGAGTGATGCAACAAACACGCCATTAACCAAAAACCTCCGAGACTCCAAGCGTTGCGATCCGTCCAACACCTAACGCCAGCGGCGAGCGTCAGTATATGTATGAAATCCTGACAGCTCGCACTGGCCAGCGCAGCTAGGAACGCATAAAGAAAAGCGGGGCAGCTCAGATTAGTTTTAATTCTAATATTAGATGCTGCCGTGAGGATGGTGCTGAGCGGACTGCGCATGTCGTGCCCGAGCATCCTGATGAACTGGTTGCGTGACTGCTCGACCTGGGCGTGAAAGTAACCGACCGCCTCGGCGACGGCCTGGTCGATGGCCTCGTTGAACCGAATGACGTCCTCGACCCCCGGCTGATCGAGCGG
Source organism: uncultured Gammaproteobacteria bacterium (assembly GCA_963762165.1). GTDB lineage: Bacteria > Pseudomonadota > Gammaproteobacteria > JASBUN01 > JASBUN01 > CAVXJN01. Next base: position 910,670 of record CAVXJN010000003.1, on the reverse strand, counting down.
ACTAACATCGATCCACAGCCGCAGAACGCGGGCGCGCAGCGTCTGGTATTCTGCGACGAGCTGATTGATATCGAAACCGGCACGCGCCCGCAGGATGGCATGGTTCTAGGCAGCCGTCTCCGGAGCACCGGCCAATCTCGGCGCCCGCCCCGTGGATCTTTCCGACTGCTCCTCCCTGCTTTGTGACGTGGCAAGGTCCTTGGCCACTGCCTCCAATATTTGCTGCGCGCGATCCTGGCGTCAAAAGTACAAGAGAAAATGGAACCCGCGGTAAAACAGTGATTCATCGGCGATTGTTCTTCAGCCGCGCGCTATACAAAATTTAATTCCTCCGTCCCCTTGTATGTTCCTCAGAAGGCGGACACTTCCGTCCTCCGCGCAGCAGTTCGGTTTCAGGCATCTCCGGTTTGCCGCCGCAAGTGGCCGCTATGGCCAATGTCTGTTGCAGCTCACCCGCTTGCGGATTCTTAACGGAGCCTCTTAATAGAATATCGGCGGGCCGCACCGCTCGGCCGTAGTAAGCCCGGGCCCAATCGTCGCTCGCTTTCAGCACCACACCGTCAAGCGACACCCCGGCAAACGCCTCGTTTAACCTGGCATATGAAAGTATGTCCGCCGTCGCAGCCTGGGCGCCCGCGCGTTCTGGACCGGCCGCTACGGACGCGTCCGCACCCAGTTTGACCCAACTATGGAGCAGCGAATCGCTGCCTTTCCGGGAATTGACCAGCATCACCACTGCGGATACCTGCCGGCCAGCCTGTACTTCGAAACTCACAGAGCTCATCGCGTAGAATGCCGGTTGGCTCCAGTGTCCCGTCTTCGGATAACGTAGCAACAGCACCCCGCGCCCGCCTGAGCCGCCCCATTCGGCTGCCGTTTTTGTCAAGCTCGGCACGATCAGTACGCCCTTGGCGTTCTTGAGGTGGGTGTGCACCCAGGCCATGGCGGGATCCTGCATCATGTCCTCCACCGTAGCGCGTGCATCTTTGATCAACGTTTCCTGTTCGGTTTCTGCCGTTGCAGCGGCGCCCCATCCCAGCGCAAATAATGCAATCAGAGCGGAAATCCTAATCCGAATGATACCGTGTGGTGTATTCATGCGATTCTCCGCTTGCCGCTATTGCACCAAACTCAAGGCAAAAGGGGACGGGGTGGACTTCCCCCGGTCCAATAGACAACTCCAGGCTATGATTCGAGCATAGGAGGAAGACCGATGAGCAGTCAACGTTATACACCGGAGTTTAAAGACGAAGCGGTGCGCCAGATCCTGGATCGGGGCTATCCGGTTAGCGAAGTATCCGAACGACTAGGCGTATCGGCGCACAGCCTGTACAAGTGGGTCAAGGCGATCAAGCCGGACAAGAGCGAGCAGCAAGCCGCTGATTTGGTCGAAGCGAAGAGTGAGATTCTGCGGCTTCGTGCACAGCTGCGGCGTACCGAAGAGGAGCGCGACATCCTAAAAAAGGCCGCAAGGTACTTTGCCAAGGAGCCCGGGTAAAGTACCGTTCATGCAACGATCATCGACATCGAGTACGGCATCGCCACGATGTGTCGTGTACTGAAGGTCTCGCGCAGCGGCTTTTATCAGTGGTTGCAGAAGCCGCTGTCGGATCGGGCGATCGAAGATCAACGACTGCTGGTCCTTGATTCGCGCCTCGTACGCGGCCAGTGGCGGCGTCTATGGCGCACCACGGGTCTTTCTGGACCTGCGCGAAACCGGAGAGACGTGCGGCAAGCATCGGGTGGCTCGGATCATGCGCACCAATAAAATCAAGGCCGTTCGCGGCTATAAAGCGCCCCGAGACCGATCGTCGGACGACCCTCGATCATCGCTCCCAACAAGCTGCAACGGGAGTTCTACGGTAGAACATGCCGATCAAGCGTGGGTGACTGACATCACCTACATCCGCACCTGGCAGGGCTGGCTATATCTGGCGGTCGTGGTGGATCTGTACTCGCGCAAGGTCGTCGGCTGGTCGATGAAGCCGACGCTGGCACGGGAGCTCGTGCTGGATGCCCTGCTGATGGCGGTGTGGCGCCGGCGTCCCAGCCGAGCGCGTGCTGGTGCACTCGGATCAGGGCTCGCAATACGGCAGCGATGACTGGCTTCGCTTCTTGCGGGCCAATAACCTGGAGCCGAGCATGAGTCGCCGCGGCAACTGCTGGGACAACGCGGTGGCGGAGTCGTTCTTCAGCAGCTTGAAGAAGGAGCGGATCAAGAAACGAATCTACAAAACCCGCGACCTTGCCCGCGCCGATATCTTCGATTACATCGAATCGTTCTACAACCGTACCCGTCGCCACAGTCATCTGGGCGGGGTCAGTCCCGAGGCCTTTGAACGTGCCTCACGATGAGGCTTGGTGCTGTCTACCGTACTGGGGGAAGTCCACACCGACCCCTTTAATTCTTTAGTTCGAACTTCAAATGCTATCAATTAGGGCTCAAGGTGCCGGCGGGTTTTTGCCATGCGGCACCGAAGTGGAACCTAGTGCTTCCTTCGTAATGACGAAGGAATACTCGATAGTCTGACGCCTTCCCGAACGAGGATGCAGGTGTCAGGTAGGTCACCTGATCGCCAGAGTCCGGAAGATATCCTTCGAACTCCAACAGAAAGTCCCCTACGCCGGCGAGGCGACTAACAACGGCAAATCGGGGCGCACCCCAACTGCTACCGAACGAAGTGTTTCCCTCGCACCGCAGTACTGACACATATAGCGCTGCAGCGGCGCTTACGCGGCCTCTCAGCTCATGCCCATCAGGACTCATCCAATCTGTTGAAATGGTGTGCCAGTGACTAGGTTTGGATACCGCTCCATCCGCCGCGCTGAGAAACACCAATCCGTATCCTTGATCGATGACCCCTTGGCGAAAGGCAGCCCAGGCCGGGTTCGCCTCCGAGCAGGAAACATCGCCACCGCCTGTTGGTCCGCCGGTCAGGATGACGTCCCGAGCCCAGCCCTGCGGCCGCGTCGGGTCCGGATATCGATCTAGTCTGAGAAGCTCAGGAATGTCGGCGTTCGGCTCGGCAAGCGCATAGTAAACCTCGGGCAAGCTGGCCGTGGACAAGCCAGGGACAGACGCGATTCCGCGATTCCCTGCTCGTCTATGTTCTACAAGTCCGTGAACGACCAGCTCACCGCGCGCGTCACGGATTGCAATGAACCCAAGTGAATTACCATTGGGCAACCCAAGCTGAAACGCTCGTGCTTCAGGGCGGACCTTTGTGACGCCGTCGCGCGTGATCAGAAACTCGTCTTTGGATACCTTCACCGTCCCACAGCCGGCCAGGAGCACAGCAACAGTCAGCAGTATCACCGTGCCGATTTCGAAAATGGCCGGCGGGAGAGCCACTCGATGGGCAGACATGGCACACTCCTTGGCAAGTGGTGCCTGACAGGTATAGGAAGAATAAAGGCCCTTTTCCTCCGCCAGTCAACATGTGATGTGTACATCACCAAAAAGCGGGGCGGAACACAGATTACGCTAATGTACTACAGTCATTGATAAACCCCCTGCTCTTCTTCCACGCGCGGTCGACCACGAACACCTGGCCGCGCTTGGCGCTGCAACATCGCCTCTATTTTGTCTTTGAAGTCTTCACGGCCCAATACCAATTCCTGGTTCAACGCCTCTCGTACTGCGTGCAGTTCACCCGTATCCAGGCTGGATCGAAACAGTTCACGATAGGCATATTCCCGTGTTGCTGTATCCTGACCGAGGGATCGGTACACCGGATGCCGGGTGAGCATGTTGTTCGGCTTGCCATGAGCGTTTGCCCCGTAACTTGACCAGCGGTATTCGCCCGGATGAGACACCATTCCGGCGCGGACAGGGTTCATCTCGATATAGCGCATGCAGGTTAATAAATACGCCTCGCTATCCACTAGGCTCGCTTTGTAGCGGCCTTCCCATAACCCGCCGGTCCGTCTGTAACGGTGATTGATGTAGCGCACAAACTTCCGCCCGAGATCCTACATGGTGTGCATCACGCTGAACGTCTCCTCGGGCGTCACCAACAAATGCACATGGTTCGTCATGAGGACATAGGCATGGTTGTGAACCTGGTTCTTGATCGCGGCCTCATGCAAATCGTGCAGGTAACGATGATAATCATCGTCAGCGAAAAACAGGGGGTGCAATTGTGACCGCGCTGGATAACGTGCTGCGGCACGCCCGGTAGCACAAAACGGGGTTTACGTGACATCGTCCACCTCCTTGTGGTTGGTTCACGTAGTTGGTCAAGTTATGTGCTGCGATAAAGCTATATTAGCGTTATTTGTGTTCTGACCCGGGTTTTCGAAGCCGAGCAGGCTCGCCGTAATGCTGAGAACAAAGATAATGGCCAGGTTCGTAGCCAGGAACAGCACAATACGTTTCATGTCCTTGCTCTCCGTTAAACCGGGGCAGACCCACTCCGCCCCTTTTACGTCCCTTCTACGCGTAGTCCCGTCGATCCCTTTTCTCGTGCTCGCTACGCGGCATCCATATTTAACTTCACCCGAATATGCACCGACTCGTACTCCTGCAACACCCGCTCGAAACCAGCGGGCAAAAAGCGATACTTCCGAGTCGTCCAGGTATTCTGACAACATCTTTGTCATACGTTATCAATGGTCCCTTATACGTTACCATTGTCAAGGCGAAGGTAAACGAACCCCGGCGGGAGGGGTGGTGAGATTTGAAAGTCCAATAGAACGATGAAGCAGACAGAGAAGGGGAAGGAATTATTTTTACGATCCAAAGATAAATTTGCCCCCTTTTTTTCACCCTTGATACTGCATCTGGCTGTCCTGCCAGATGGTCGAAAACGTGGTCTGTCCCCGATTATTTGCCCGGCCCGCGCGTACGGCGGCTTTTGTATCAAGGTGATATGGTGTATAGCATAAACGGGGCCGGCCAAACTGGAACGCTTGGCAACTCCGCATTAAATGCGGCGAATGTGAGACACAACGCGCGCGACCCTTGCCGGCGCCCTGCAGCGTTTCTTTTGGCGACGGAATGTGTCGTGGGGCGCCACCTTGGTACGGACGGTTTCAAAATGGCCAATCATTTTACGAGTCAGGATTTGCGCAGCGAATGCGCCTTTGCGGGCGCAGCCTGCCAGGACCTGCTGGAGCGCATTGTCGAGAATATGCCGATGGCCATCGCCGTCCTCGAAGGCCCCGAACTGCGCTACACTCTGGTGAATCCCGGCTATCAAAACCTGTTCGAGCCAAGCACATCTTTCGTCGACCGGACACTGCGCGAAGTGTTCCCGACCGCAGCTGCCGATGGAACCGAAGACGCCTTGCGGCAAGTTCTTCAGACCGAGCGGCCCCGCACCATCAGCGAGTTCCAAACGTCGGTTTCCCGAGACCTTCAGGCGTCCTGGAGCGCCGAAGTGCTACCGCTTCCGCGTCCCGGCGACGAACCGGGAAGAGTGCTGTTGATCGTTTCAGATACTACCGAGCGCAAGCGGAAAGAAGCCGAGTTGTCCGAGAGCGAGTCACGATTCCGGGTCATGGCCGACGAATTACCGTTGATCGTCTGGGTGCACGACGCGAGCGGAGCCCAGGAATTCGTCAACCGCACCTTTTGCGAATTCTTCGGTGTCTCGTTGGCCGAAACGCGCGGTGACCGTTGGCAACTTCTGATGCACCCAGATGACGCCGACGCCTATCGCGAGGAATTCCTCGCCTGCACGCGCGAGCGTCGTTCATTTCACGGAGAAGTGCGGGTGCGTACCGCCGACGGTTCATGGCGCTGGATCGAGTCCTGGGGACGCCCGAGAATATCGCCCGATGGCGCATACATGGGCTTCGTCGGCGCCAGCGCCGACATCACTACGCGCAAGCAATCCGACGAGGCGCTGCGTCAAAGCGAGGCGACCCTGAGCGCAGTCATCGACCATCTGCCGGTGGGTATCGCTGTCGCGGATCACGACGGCCGTATCCTGTCACTCAATCCGGCGGCTCAGCGCACGCACGGATTCGCATCACAGGACGCGGTACTACCGCAGCTTCGTGACTATCGGGACCAGTTTCAGCTGTTCGGCGCGGATGGCGGATTAGTCCCCGCCGATCAGTGGCCGCTGGCACGGGCGCTGCGCGGCGAGCGTGTGTCGAACTATGAAGGACGATTGCGGCGGCCTGACGGAGCAGAACGTTTCATTTCTTACAGCGCCGTACCGGTACAGGCAGCGGCCAACGGCAGCTCGCTCGTCGTCTTGCTGATCGATGACGTCACCGAGAGCCGACAGACCCAGCAAGCTTTGCGGCGCACCCTTGCTCAGTCTCAAGCGATCCAGAACCAAATGACAGAAGGCCTGGTGATTTTCGATCCTAACGGTAACTTGCTGGACATGAATCCGGCCGCGCTCGCCATCCATGGTTTCGAAAGCGTGGACAGCCTGCGAAGACATCTCGATTCGCTTGGCGACATTTTCGAGCTGTTCGACCTCGAAGGTCGGCCGCTGTCGACGGATGCCTGGCCGATCGGCCGTGTACTGCGTGGCGAGACGTTCACCGAGTACGAGGTGCGGGTCCGCGCGCGGCCTACGGGGAAGACGTGGATCGGCTCCTACGGCGGCGCACCAGTGCATGGTAACGACGGCGAACTGCTGCTTGCTGTCGTTACTCTGCGCGACGTTACGACCCAATACGAGTCCGAAGAGGCCCTGAGCGACGCCAAACGCCGACTCGAGACCGTCCTGTCGGCGACCGAGGTGGGCATCTGGTACTGGGACGTACAGAACAACCGCATGCGCGGCGACCGCAATATTTTGAAGTTGTTCGATCTTCAGGAAACCGACCGGGACGTGGAGCTGGATGTATTCGTCGATCGCCTCCATGAAGCGGACCGCAAGCACGTAGTGGCCGCGGTGGAGCGCGCCGTTGCCGAAGGCGACTTATATGAAGAGGAGTATCGTGTCGTCCATCGGAATGGGCAGGTTCGCTGGATCCACGCACGGGGCAAGGTGGAGACGGATGAGCAGGGCCGAGCGGTCGCTTTCCCCGGCGTAGCTGTCGATGTCACCCAACGCAAACAGATAGAGGATGCGCTTCGACAAGCCGATCAGCGCAAGGATGAATTTCTGGCAACCCTCGCCCATGAGTTACGCAACCCCTTGGCACCGATCCAGTCCGGGATCGACCTGTTGCGTTTGACCGGAGGCGAACAGACCCGACGCGAGCAAACGCTCGAAATGATGACGCGCCAGATGAGTCACTTGATTCGCCTGGTCGATGATCTGCTCGACGTCTCACGCATCAGTCGCGGAAAAGTGGTCCTTCGTCGCGAGCCGGTCAATCTCGTTGACGCACTTCGCAGCACGATCGACACGTGGAACGCGTCCTTTCGTGGCAAAAGAACTGTGTCGATGGACTTGCCGACGGAGCCGCTGATCGTGGATGCAGACCCGGTGCGGCTTACGCAGATATTCGCAAACCTGCTGAACAACGCCGGCAAGTACACCGAAGAGGGTGGCAAGATTGCGGTGACGGCGGCCAAGGAGGGCGAACACGCTCTGGTTTCTATCCGCGACGATGGTATCGGTATCGACCCGCAGGGCCTGGATCAGATATTCGGTCTGTTTAACCAGGCGGACGCAGTCGGCTCGGGCGGCCTTGGGATTGGCTTGACCCTGGTCCGCAGTCTGCTCGTTCTACACGGCGGCAGGGTCGAGGCACACAGTGAAGGCATTGGCCACGGCAGCGAATTCGTCGTGCGTCTGCCGTTGCGCGAAACCTTGAAAGTCCAAGAAACAGCGCCTGCGTCGAGCGGGCAGACGAACCTCTTGCATCAGCGCATCCTGGTGGTCGACGACAATGGCGACGCCGCCGATAGTCTGGGCATGCTATTGGAGACTCTGGGCGCAGAGGTGCGAACCGCCAATGACGGACCATCGGCACTCGCGCTGTTCGAAGCGCTTCATCCTCACGCGGTGTTTCTCGACATCGGCATGCCAGAAATGAACGGCTACGAAGTCGCTCAACACATTCGCGCCCATAGCACTGGCCCGGAAACGCAATTGATTGCGGTCACCGGCTGGGGCCAACAAGAGGACCGTCGCCGCGTGAAACAAGCGGGGTTTGATTTCCATCTGGTCAAGCCCGTTGCATTGCGCGATATACAACTTGTGTTGGGTAAAGAAAAACCGTAAAGGAGAAAACGGAAAACGGGGTCGGAACGCAGATTACGCTAAAATTACGCTAATGTACTACAGTCATTGATAAACCCCCTGCTCTTCTTCCACGCGCGGTCGACCACGAACACCTGGCCGCGCTTGGCGCTGCAACATCGCCTCTATTTTGTCTTTGAAGTCTTCACGGCCCAATACCAATTCCTGGTTCAACGCCTCTCGTACTGCGTGCAGTTCACCCGTATCCAGGCTGGATCGAAACAGTTCACGATAGGCATATTCCCGTGTTGCTGTATCCTGACCGAGGGATCGGTACACCGGATGCCGGGTGAGCATGTTGTTCGGCTTGCCATGAGCGTTTGCCCCGTAACTTGACCAGCGGTATTCGCCCGGATGAGACACCATTCCGGCGCGGACAGGGTTCATCTCGATATAGCGCATGCAGGTTAATAAATACGCCTCGCTATCCACTAGGCTCGCTTTGTAGCGGCCTTCCCATAACCCGCCGGTCCGTCTGTAACGGTGATTGATGTAGCGCACAAACTTCCGCCCGAGATCCTGCATGGTGTGCATCACGCTGAACGTCTCCTCGGGCGTCACCAACAAATGCACATGGTTCGTCATGAGGACATAGGCATGAATGTGAACCTGGTTCTTGATCGCGGCCTCATGCAAATCGTGCAGGTAACGATGATAATCATCGTCAGCGAAAAAACATGGGGTGCGATTGTGACCGCGCTGGATAACGTGCTGCGGCACGCCCGGCAGCACAAAACGGGGTTTACGTGACATCGCCCACCTCCTTGTGGTTGGTTCACGGGATTAATCAGATTGTTAGGTTCGGCAAGGCTATATTAGCGTTTATTGTGTTCCGACCCCGGTTTTGGCCATACTGGCAGGCCGATTACGCCAGCCGTAGATCCACTTCGGCTCACACCCAGCGCCCTGCACATCGATATCACACGGAACCGCTGGTGATCGGCGATAAACTGATACTTCACCCCGACTCCTGGGCAAAGTTTGCGCGGCCTTCTCGCGCCAGCTCCGCCGCGGGTCGATCGCCTCGCTCCAGCAGTCGCACCGCCTCGAGCTTGAACTCCCTGGTAAATGTCTTTCGCTTTTGCATCGGACACCTCCTCGGGGCATTATCCCCTTATCTAGGTGTCCGTGAAATCAGGGGCGCCTCAGTCTGACCCCTATTTCTGTTTTTTGCTGACCCCTACTTCGTAACCCCTACGTCGTAACCCCCCCAACTGCGTGATTGGACCAATGTGATTGGGCTTGCCAGACTCATGCCACGATAACCGATCAGAAGAGATTTCCGGGTGGTTACACTTCGTTTTTTATCAGCCCGTTGACAGAAGACGAATTATGGACGATCTTTTTTGGACACGTGTCCGCGACCCGGGCGGAAGCGGCAGGCGACCGAAATGTCGCCGCGTGAGCGCACGTGGGTCGGCAATGGCGGCCGAGCGCGGCGTCGACAGGGGAATCCACGGTGCATGCACGGCGGGTGCGCTGCAGCCCATCTCACTCGGTTGACAAGCCCCTCTTGCGCAGCGAAAGGAATACGCATAATGCGACCGATCACGCTCTTTACATTCCTTGCCCTGGCGGGCGCGCTGTCTGCTCCGGCCTGGTCTCAGTCGGACCAGCTGAAGCAGGCGCAGGACCTGTTCAAGCCGATTCCGACCCAGCCGCCGGCGCTGCCTGACAACCCGACTTCGCCGGCCAAGGTGTTGCTGGGCAAGATGCTCTACTTCGATCCTCGCCTGTCTGAAAGCCACGTCATCACCTGCAACTCCTGCCACATGGTCGGCATGGGCGGCGTCGATCTGCAGGAGACCTCGCTGGGACATCGCTGGCAGCACGGCGGACGCAACGCGCCGACAGTGTACAACGCCGTTTTCAACGTCGCCCAGTTCTGGGATGGCCGCGCCAAAGACCTCGAGCAGCAGGCGGGCGGGCCGCTGGTGAATCCGGTTGAGATGGACACCACTGCCGAACACGCAGTTGAACAGCTGAAGGGTATTCCCGGCTACGCCCCGGCCTTCGCCAAGGCATTTCCCGGCAGTGCCGACGCGCTCACGTTCGAGAACATCCGCCGTGCCATCGCGGTATTCGAGGCCACCCTGATCACGCCCAACGCGCCGTTCGACCGCTATCTGCGCGGCGATGAAAAGGCGCTCGACGCCACCCAGACACAGGGTCTGGCGCTGTTCATCGGCAAGGGCTGCGCGGCATGCCACAGCGGCATCAACGTCGGCGGCGGCATGTATACCCCGTTCGGCGTGGTGGAACGCCCGGGCGCAGACATCCTGCCCCCCGGGGACAAGGGCCGCTTCGCCGTCACCAAGACGGTCAGCGACGAATACGTGTTCCGCGTGCCTTCGCTGCGCAACGTGACGCTGACGCCGCCGTACTTCCACTCGGGCAAGGTGTGGGACCTGCGCCAAGCAGTCGCGATCATGGGCAACAGCCAGCTTGGCGCGAAGCTCACCGAGACAGAGGTGGACCGCATCACCACCTTCCTCGGCACACTCACTGGCGACCAGCCCCAGGTGACATTGCCGATCCTGCCGCCGAGCGTGGCCAAGACCCCGCAACCCAAGCCGTGAACACCGGCGGAGAGCCGGAGGCCCACGCCATGTACACCAGTTGAGTTTTGATCAAGATAATTAGCAATTGCCGTTTGGCAAGTTGACTATTACCCCGGCCGCGTCGCGGCCCGATCAAATAATCGGCACCCCAGTATGTCGAATGCGTACAGAATAAAGGACTGGTCGTCAGTCTCCCGCGAGCTTGCACTGAGGCAATTCAGTAAAACCGCGATTAAGAAGGGAATGGCTTCTCAGAGTTCCGGCAAAATGCGGTCGGAGTTCATTAATGGGTTCTCGGGTGGGTAATTTCCCGGTTCAATGAAACAGGCCTCCCGATTGTTACCACGCTGGACTAAGTGATAGGGAAAGCCCGGAAGACAGTTTCGTGCTCGTCTTGGCATTGCAGTTCCTTTGCGTTGCCCTTTCAGAATTCAAATTGCGTCTAGATAATATCAGCGCCACACACTGTACAGAATTTAATCCCTCCGTCCCCTTTTACACGCCTTCATGGGGACGACGGCGACTGCGTTCCGAGTCTATGTCGGCCTCATTGCAAAGGTCATTGTTCCAATCGTAGAAAGATGGGGTCGGAGAGAAAAATCGGATCGGAGTGGATTAACGGCTAATATTAGCGATTAATCGTTTCCGACCCGGTTTTCTCTATTAACGTTTATTGTGTTCCGACCCCGATTGAGTGATCCAATTTTTCATGATTCTTGAAAGTGGCCTAACTTTGAAGCCACCATATCTGAGAATGACCTCGTCTGCGTCGTAGAGATCTTTGATGATGCCGACACAAAGTTTGACTAGGTCGCCTTGCTCGATACGCAAATAATGCCAATTATTCATTTCCTTTTCTTGGAAATGAAAACCTTTGGACAAAATATACTGTTCAACGTTACGACGCTCCGCTTTGTTGGCCTCAGACTCAAGAATCCAATCTAGACCAGCCGCACCGTCTTCAATCGAAAATTGCACCTCAACTGAATCCTGATTTGGCCGTGGAACGATGAAAACTGAAAATGATGTTTCCACAGCTTGTTCAGCAATATCGCTATAAACCTCGCCAACTCTATCCGAAGTTATCTTATAACTTCTAATTCCCCGAGGCTTTCTCCAGTACCGGTAAAAAGTATCAAACATACGGAACAAATAGGGTCGGGACACAGTTTTTGCTAATACAGGTGGAGATGGGATCAGTCATGTGCGTTTGCAATAACACGTGAAGCTTCGGTCTCGTATATTAGCGTTAATTGTGTTCCGACCCCGATTGTTCTTTTTACTGAATAACATGCTGCGGCACGCCCGGCAGCACAAAAGGGGGTTTACGTGACATCGCCCACCTCCTTGTGGTTGGTTCACGGGATTAATCAGATTGTTAGGTTCGGCAAGGCTATATTAGCGTTTATTGTGTTCCGACCCCGGTTGAGTGTTCTTCGGGCTTGCAGGGTGCGCGCCGTGGCAAGACGCCTCGCACCACCGTGCCGGACCGATCGGTGCCATGCCCGCTGGATCGGGTCAATCGCCAGTTCCAGGCCGATCGCCCGAATCAGCTGTGGGTGTCGGACTTCACCTACGTGTCGACCTGGCAGGGTTGGCTGTACGTAGCCTTCGTCGTGGATGTCTTCGCCCGGCGCATCGTGGGCTGGCGGGTGAGCCGCACCATGACCACCGACTTCGTGCTCGATGCGCTGGAACAAGCCCTCTACGCTCGACAGCCGGCCGACGCGGATGCGCTGGTTCATCACTCCGACCGCGGGTCGCAATACCTCAGCATTCGATACACCGAGCGGCTGGCCGAGGTTGGTATCGAACCGTCGGTCGGCAGCAAAGGCGACAGCTACGATAACGCCCTGGCCGAGACCATCAACGGCCTGTACAAAGCGGAGCTGATCCATCGGCGTGGCCCGTGGAAATCCCGGGAATCCGTCGAACTGGCCACGCTCGAATGGGTGTCCTGGTTCAATCATCACCGGCTGCTCGAACCCATCGGGTATATCCCTCCCGCAGAAGCGGAGGCAAACTACTATCGACAACTTCAACGTCAGGCCGCGATTGCAGCATGACTTAAACCCAACAGCCTCCGCGATACCCGGGGCGATTCACTGGGCCTGTTTCATAATGCGTTTGAGTGCGCCTTTGCAAATCCAATGAGACTGAAGAGCAACTAATATAAGAGGCGCAGATACTGGTTCGTGCCAATTCTGCGGATGCTCGCGGAGCCACTTCTGCGTCATGGTGACCAGTTGATTGACAGTGACATCTTCAGGAGGACACAGATAATTATAATCGACCAACGTTTCGATTGTGCCGGACATGTATCCCATGCAGAACTGATATTCTTTGTTTCCCGATTGGCACTGAATTAGCATTTCCGTGCCTGTGTAAGCCTTTGCCGCGCTCATCACGACCAGCAGCACCAAACTACACATCGTCTTCTTCATTGTTTCCCCTTGTCCGTGTAAAATCGGGCAGCTCACTCTGACCCGGATTTATTCTTGTTGCCTTTTATTTTTACCATTTGCGGTCTTCAGCCTTTTGTTGTCTGTATTCTTCAACTCTCCTAACAAGCTCCCCCAACGATTCCGTGAGTTCGGCGTGCCGATCCTCCGGCGAATATTCAAGAAAACGGATCCGCATAGACTCCGATGCCATCGCAAGAATTTCCGTATGAAATTCTCCCTGCGGGAGAGTCATGTAATGAAAAGGCATTCTTCCATGAGCGAATTGCACGTCCTCAAACAGCATTCGAACGTCAGGATCATCTATACCGCAACCAATAAACAGAAAGGTGTGCGTCAGGACCAACGCTTTGAAGATCTCATAAAAGAGCACATGCTCAGTTCGAGCACGCGCGTAATCAGCTCGTGTAAATATCACTTCTTGGGGGTTGTTCGCGGAACCGTGGGTCTTTATAAGCAGACGCACTTCGCCACCGAGAAGGTAGTTGGCAAGATCCCGGCTGGTGTGATCTTTGGTTACGATTGAGCCCGCTGATATATTTGATGCGTACGTATCGTATATATGATCAAAATTTGGGCTGGCTACGATAGCCGAATCAAGATTGTAAATGTGCTCATGGATGAGCGCATGAGTATAGCCCGGGCGCTGGTATTCGCGCTGCACCTTGTCGACGAAAATGTCTGGGGTCAAAACTCTCTTGATGAGTTCGCATGCGGTCAAGTAGTCTCTTCGATCAATAAGCTCACCGATATACTCTGGGTTCTGCAGGTCCGCTGAGCAATTCCGCAAGAACTCCTCCCACGAAGCAGGTTGCTTTCCGGCTGCATTTTCTGAGTTTCGCGATACGCCGGACCCAATTACGATCACACTTTTTCGCCGAGCAATTGCCTGTACCAGGTCTTCGCACCAATCAATCATCGCGAGACCCGATCAAAGAACTTCTCGGAGATCTTGTGGAAAAAAACGGCAGCCTCGGATACCCGAGTATATTGCGACCCAACGATGCCGTCCTTTGCGCCGAGATCAAAAATTGGTGCGTGCGCTTGCTGCGATAAGGGTACAACACTACTCAACGTGGGAATTTCTCCTAAGTTCACGTCTTCTTCGTCGACACCAAAGAACTTGCACAGTGTGACGATCTCTTCCTTTTGCTTGGCAATAATGCGCTCGAACGCTTCGACCGCCTGACGCACTCCTTCCTTCTTTTTCGCTCGGTACTGCTGCATAACAAAGCCGGCAAACCGGAGATTCCAGTTTACTGCGCGCCCTTGTATTTCAAACGCAGCACGTTCTTGTCTTATATGCTTTTGAATTGCATCTTCAAGCGCATCCTTCCAGTGCGTCAGAGATTTAATAATATTTTCGACAGCCATAAGGCTAAAGATGTCGACGGACAGCGGCATGAGAAAATAGTCTACTGCCAGCAGTACCGATCGATTCAAAGCACCTAGCGAGGGACCCATGTCGATTAGAATAAAATCGTATTCGTTTAACCGACCCACCAGTTCTCTTATCGCATACGTCGTTTGAAAACCTCTTGGATCACCATTTCTGGTGGCAGCCCAATCCGTCGCCAAAAGGTCCTCACGTATGGACAGTTTTGGATCACCTACGATCAAATCCACCATAAAGCGCGGACTGCGTACGATTGTTGGAGGCGCCTCTGGATAGCCTCGTCCGCGACGTACTGGCTCATAGAATGCATCTAAGCTGTTGTGCTCTTCATCGGTTAAAATGCGGGCTAGGTCATCCTCTGAGAGCATATACGCCGATGCATTGCATTGCGGGTCCGCATCGATAACCAAAACTTTTTGCTTCTTGGTCATTGCCAATGACGAAGCGAGATTGCAAAGTAGGGTGGTTTTCCCGACCCCACCCTTATTATTAAAGAACCCAACGCTAATCATCATCTACGATCCAATTTTGGTTTTTGATACCGCCTCAGTATGTGGCACGTAGGTGGTCACTTTAAAAAACGACGAATTGCTCCTTTATGTTTTTAGAAGGATCACACTCTTCTCCACTCGCTATGAATTCGAGTAGATGAGATGTATTGGACGCTCGCAATTCTTTAGGACGTACAGCCGCGCTTAGGCGATAAACCCTCTTTTTTGTTTTCGCAGAAAATACCGCCTTCCCCGCAGAAATTCAATCAAACTGCGACGCGCCATGCCCTACGTCATACAAACAACCACAAGCCAAAACAAAAAAGCCCGCATCAGCGGGCTTTTCGTCATTTCAAAGTTGAGCGAAAAACTACGCCTTCTTATAAATCTCCACCCCACCCTTCCGAAACTCCTCCGCCTTCTCCTTCATCCCCTTCTCCAACGCCACTTCCACTTCCATACCCTGCTTCGCCGCGTACTCCCGCACGTCCTGCGTAATCTTCATGGAACAGAAATTCGGGCCGCACATGGAGCAGAAATGCGCCACCTTATGCGCATCCTTCGGCAGGGTTTCGTCGTGGAATTCCTTCGCCTTTTCGGGATCCAGGCCCAGGTTGAACTGATCCGCCCAGCGGAATTCGAACCGCGCCTTGGATAAGGCGTTGTCGCGCAGTTGGGCGCCGGGGTGGCCTTTGGCGAGATCGGCGGCGTGGGCGGCGATTTTGTAGGTGATGATGCCGTCGCGCACGTCCTGCTTGTTGGGCAGGCCCAGATGTTCCTTGGGCGTGACGTAGCAGAGCATGGCGGTGCCGTACCAGCCGATGTTGGCGGCGCCGATGCCGGAGGTGATGTGGTCGTAGCCGGGCGCGATGTCGGTGACCAGCGGGCCTAAGGTATAGAACGGCGCCTCGTAGCAGTCTTCCAGTTCCTTGTCGACGTTCTCCTTGACCATGTGCAGGGGCACGTGGCCGGGGCCTTCGATCATCACCTGGCAGTCGTGTTCCCAGGCGATCTTGGTCAGTTCGCCCAGGGTTTCCAGCTCGGCGAACTGGGCGCGGTCGTTGGCATCGGCCAGCGAGCCGGGGCGCAGGCCGTCGCCGAGGCTGAAGGAGACATCGTAGGCCTTCATGATTTCGCAGATGTCTTCGAAGTGGGTGTAGAGGAAGCTTTCCTCATGATGGGCCAGGCACCACTTGGCCATGATGGAGCCGCCGCGGGAGACGATGCCGGTGACCCGGTCGGCGGTCATGGGCACGTAGGCCAGGCGCACGCCGGCGTGGATGGTGAAGTAGTCCACGCCCTGCTCGGCCTGTTCGATCAGGGTGTCGCGGAAGATCTCCCAGGTGAGGTCTTCGGCTTTGCCGTCGACTTTTTCCAGCGCCTGGTAGATGGGCACGGTGCCGATGGGCATGGGCGCGTTGCGCAGAATCCATTCGCGGGTTTCGTGGATGTTCTTGCCGGTGGACAGATCCATCAGGGTGTCGCCGCCCCAGCGCGCCGACCACACCATTTTCTCCACTTCCTCTTCGATGGAAGAGGTCACCGCCGAGTTGCCGATGTTGGTGTTGATCTTCACCAGGAAGTTGCGGCCGATGATCATCGGCTCCAGTTCCGGGTGATTGATGTTGGCGGGGATGATGGCCCGGCCGCGGGCGACTTCGTCGCGCACGAACTCGGGCGTGATCTCATTCGGGATGCTGGCGCCGAAGGACTGGCCTTGATGCTGGCGCAGCAGTTTGGCGTAACGCGGATCGTTGCGCAGTTCCTGCAGGCGCAGGTTCTCGCGGATGGCGATGAACTCCATCTCCGGCGTGATGATGCCCTGCTTGGCGTAGTGCATCTGGGTGACGTTGGCGCCGGCCTTTGCCCGGCGCGGCTTGCGGATGTGCTCGAAGCGCAGATGGGCCAGCTTGGGATCGTCCTGGCGTTGACGGCCGTATTCGGAGCGTGGGGCCGTCCAGTTGCTCGGTGTCGTTGCGCTCGGCAATCCAGCGCTTCGCGCAGCGGTGCGAGACCGGCGAGCAGGTCGATCTTGACGCTGGGATCGGTGTAGGGCCCGGAGGTGTCGTAGACCGTGATCGGCGGGTTGAACTCTTCGCCCATTTCCGCGGGCGTGGGCGATTGCTCGATCTCGCGCATGGGCACGCGCAGGTCGGGGCGGCTGCCTTCGATAAAGATCTTTTTCGATTGCGGAAACGGCCGGGTGACTTCCTCGGACAGCTTGGCCGTTTTGGGATGAAATCCTCGGGGATGGCGCTCATGGTCGGGTCCTCCCGCCTTTTCCTGGCGGATGCGTGCATTCGGGGAACAGCGGGAGGGCTCTTGAACCCTGGGAGGGTGCACTTCGAAGATCGGAGTAACCCAGCTTTCCCTACGCCGGTTGGGAGCTGCGGGCTCCGCCGGATCAGGTTCCAAGGGTGTGCTCTCAGCCCGCCTTCACCGGCTCATGCGGTGGGTGGGCACCCCCAGCTGTCGCGTTTGGAAAAGCTATATGAAGCCGCTCGGGTTTGCAAGGTGGGCGCTGGAAAGGGCGGGATTTTCGGGGGGGTTAGGTTTGCGGGGTGTGGGGGTGGCTGATGGCGGGTTGTGGGGGTTGTCGGGTTCGGCCTGCGGCTTTAGCCCGACCTACGGAGGACTTTGCCGACGGCGCGCCCGATTCGCTGCTCCGTCGCTCTTCGGGCGCGCTGGGCGTGGGAGAAGGCGGCTTTTCAGGATCATTTCAGGTCGGAGCGTTAGCGTATCGGCAAAATGACACAGGAGGAACGCACATGCGCTACGTGGTGGAACTCGATCTGAACTATGTTCTGCCCCAAACCGAAGTACACGGCGCCTGGGAAGTGCTGCGGGCGGCGCTGCTCGACGCCGGGTTCCACGCCGACGGCCGGCGGTTTGTCAGCAACCAGGAACCCTCGCTTGCGGCCCGGGCTGCCCAAAGCGCGCTGGAAACAGTGGATCGGCGGTTGCGGCGGCAAGGTCGCACCGTGTACAGCTACGTGCGGGATTTTTACGGCTACCCGGTCGGATGCGCGCAGAATTTACTGGTGCCATCGCCCTCGAGCATCGACGTACGGGAACCTTCGTAATTTGCCGCAGCGCGCCCTACGGAAACCTGCGCCCATGCCCCGCACCGTTGCCGGATCTGCCCCCCGGGGCCGCCCGGCAGGCGCCCCCAGTTGCCCGGAATCTGCAAACCCCTTACCCTAACCAACCCGCATCTGATTCCTTTAATAGGCACGTCAAGCGAAAGGTACCGGCATGAGCGATTTGAACGTCGAACAGGCACGATTCAACATGATCGAGCAGCAGGTGCGTACCTGGGAAGTGCTGGATCAGCGCGTGCTGGACGTGATGAGCGCCGTGCCGCGGGAGCAGTTCGTACCCGGGCAGTATCGCAGCCTGGCGTTTGCCGATGTCCAGATTCCCATCGGCGAGGGCCAGGTGATGATGGAGCCCAAGCTCGAAGGCCGGCTGCTGCAGGCACTGGGCCTGAAGCCGACCGACCGGGTGCTGGAGATCGGCACCGGCAGCGGCTATCTCACCGCCTGTCTGGCGAAGCTGGCCGACAAGGTGGTGACCGTGGAGCGCAGCGAAGCGCTGAGCGCCGCGGCCCAGGCCCGCCTCAAGGAGCTGGGCATCGGCAACGTGACCTTCTGTATCGGCGAATGCGCCCAGGGCTGGGATCAGGACCCGCCCTTCGATGCCATTGCCCTGACCGGCTCCTGTCCGGAACTGCCCGAGGCCTACAAGCGCCAACTCAAGGTTGGCGGCCGGCTGTTCGTAGTGGTGGGCGAGGCGCCGATCATGGAAGCGATGCTGATTACCCGCCTGGGCGAACAGGAATGGAGCAGCGAAAGTCTGTTCGACACCAAGCTTCCCTTGTTGGAGGGCGTGCAGCGCCCCCAGCACTTCGTGTTCTAAGCTGACTACGGATGTGGCATGCGCCACTTTAGCCCCAGACAACTCAAAGAGCATCTGGACGGCGGCGCCAGCCCGTTGCTGCTGGACGTGCGTGAGCCCTGGGAATACCAAGTGTGCGCCATCGACGGTTCGCGCTTGGTGCCGATGCGCGGCATTCCCCAGGCCGTCCCGGGACTCGATCCCGAACAGGAAACGGTGGTCATTTGTCATCATGGAATACGCAGCCGCCAGGTGGCGTTCTACCTGGAGCAGGCTGGATTCACCAACGTGATCAACCTCGACGGTGGCGTTGCTGCCTGGGCCCGTGACGTGGACCCGCAGATGCCGACCTATTAATCGTTCCGAAGGAGCGCCATGAAGCTCAAGTACTTGATGATCCTCGCGCCCGCACTGGCATTGGCGACATCGACCGGCGTGGTCGGCGGACTTGATGGACGTCTATCGCGAAGCGCAGCAAAGCGATCCGCAGATCAAGGCCGCGCTGGCCGCCTACCAGGCCACCCAGACGCTGCGCCCCCAGGCCAAGGCCGGCATTGCTGCCCAACGTCGGCCTCGGCGCCGGCGCCGAGCGCCACCGTTACGACAGCCAGACCGGAACGGCGGCGTCAACTATGCCAACGACAAGTCCATCTCCCTGAACCTGCGCCAGCCGCTATACAACCGCGAGCGCTCCGTGGCACTGAAACAGGCGGACGCCAATATCGCCCAGGCCAATGCGCAATATGAAAGTGCGCGCCAGAGTCTGGCGCTGCGCGCGGCGCAGGGGTATTTCAACGTGCTCGCGGCCCGCGCCGAATTGGAATATGCGCAATCGGAAAAAGCGGCTACATCGCGGCAGTTGGAACAGTCCAACAAGCGTTTCGAGGTCGGCATGATCGCCATCACCGACGTCAATCAGACCCAGGCGGCCTATGACGCGGCGGTGGCGGCCGAGATTTCCGCCGAGAACCAACTCGCCAATGCCCGCGAGTCGCTGCGGGAACTGACCGGCGAATACCACGAAGACCTGGCTTCGTTATCACCGAAAACGCCACTGGTGCTGCCGGTGCCGTCGGACATGACGGCCTGGACCGAAGTGGCGATGCAGCAGAACCTGGCGGTGCAAGCGGCCGAGTACGCGGTGGATGTCGCCCGCCAGGAAGTGGATCTGCAGCGCGCCGGCCATTATCCGACCCTGGATGCCACCGCCAGCCACGGTTACACCGACAGCCAGATCGGCGGCATCTTCGGTGTGAAGCGGTACGATACTTCGGTCGGTCTCGAACTCAACGTGCCGATCTACCAGGGCGGCGGCATCAACGCGCGCACGCAGCAAGCGGCCTACCTGTTGAATCAGCAGCAGGAGCAGCTCGATACCCAGCGTCGCTCGGCACTGCGCCAGACCCGCGATGCCTACCGTGGCGTTGAAACCGCCATCAGCCAGGTGAAAGCGTTGCGGCAGTCGATCAAATCCGCCAACAGCGCATTGGAAGCGACCCAGGCGGGCTACGATGTCGGTACGCGCACCATTGTCGATGTGTTGTTGGCGCAACGGGATCTGTTCCAGTCGCAACGGGACTACGCCCAGGCGCGCTACAACTACATCACCAACATGTTGAGCCTCAAACAGGCGGCCGGCACCCTGTCGACCGACGATCTGCAAGAAGTCAACCGCTGGCTGGTGAACGACTGAGACGCGCACGGCCGGGCAGTGTTGCCCGGCCGTACACAGTCTGACCTGGCGGAGCGGCATTTGTCGGCCACTGCGCAGTCAATCCAGAAGTCCGGAGTCTGCCCATGAACCATCCGTTTCCCAAACCGGCACCCGATTTCAGCGACCCGCTGGGCCTGATCCGCGCCTGTCATCAACGCATGCTTGGCCACTGCGAATTGATGCAGCGGCTCGCTGAGCATCTCAAGCACAGCGGTGTCGACGACGAAGCGATGAAGGCGGCGCGCAAGGCGCACCGATATTTTTCCACCGCGGCGCAATTGCACCACGAAGATGAGGAGCAGGATATTTTCCCGCGGGTGGCGCGCACCTCGACGACGATGGCGGATCTGGTGCACGGCCTGCACCAGGACCATGAGCGTATCGACGCGGCATGGAATGATCTCGGCCCGATGCTGGTCGATCCGCGCAATATCGGCGACACGAAACAGTTCGCGGCGCTGGTGGAGCAATTCTGCGCGCTGTATCAGGAGCACATTCAAAAGGAAGAGGACGAATTTTTCGACCGGGCGCAGGACCTGTTGAGCAGCGACGATTTGAAGAACATTGGTCGCGCGATGCAGGACCGGCGCCAGCCGAGATCGTCGGACGACCGGTAATGCATTGTCGGGTCCGCGCTTCGCGTTTGACCCGACCTACCGATTGACCCGGCCAACGTGCGGCGGTCGCGTCAGCGCCCCGGGCTGGTCGCGACGTTTCTGTTCGCGCGCAGGATGCCTTCGATGATCTGCAACAGATGTTCGAGAGCGCCGCGGTTGGCCTCCACCAGGCGCTTGCCCTGCTCGCCCATGGCGTGGCGCAGGTTGGCGTCCTGCAACAGCAGTTCCAGATGCCGGGCGAGATCGCTGCTGTCGCGCACTTCGCGGGCGGCGCCCACTCCCGCCAGCATGGTGGTAATCTCGACAAAATTGAATACGTTCGGACCGACCAGCACCGGCAACCCGAGGGCCGCCGGTTCCAACAGATTGTGACCCCCGATGCTGGTCAAGGACCCGCCGACAAAGGCGACGTCGCAGGCGGAATACATCAGCGGCAGCTCGCCGAGGGTGTCGCCCAGGTACACCTGGGTGCGCTCTTCGCAGATTTCCTGTTGACTGCGTGAGGCCAGTTCGAAGCC
Organism: uncultured Gammaproteobacteria bacterium; assembly: GCA_963762165.1. Classification (GTDB taxonomy): domain Bacteria; phylum Pseudomonadota; class Gammaproteobacteria; order JASBUN01; family JASBUN01; genus CAVXJN01. The sequence continues at coordinate 888,855 of CAVXJN010000003.1, read as the reverse complement.
GCGTTTTCGGCACAGGGCCGCCACCCGCCCGAAGCGTTCCGGATGACGCGGCACCAGGACCAGCAAGGTTTGCGGCAGTCGCTGCAACACCTGCTCGAAGGCATCGAGCACCTGTTCGTCTTCGCCTTCGTGGGTGGAGGCGGCGATCCACACCGGACGGTCGCGTCCGAGCATGCCGCGCAGCACTTCGGCCTGTTCGCGCAGGCTCGCCGGCAGACGCTGTTCGAACTTGATGCTGCCGGTAACCTGGATGCGTTCCGCAGGCAGGCCCAACACCCGGAAACGACGTGCGTCGGGATCGCCCTGGGCGGCGAGCACGGTCACGTGACTCAAGGTATTGCGGATCAAGGCGCGTATTTTGCTGTAGCCGCGCGCCGAACGCGGCGACAGGCGGGCGTTGGCCACCAACAGCGGCACCCCGGCGTGGTCGCAGGCCGCGAACAGGTTGGGCCAGATCTCGGTTTCCATGATCACGGCGAGGCGGGGGCGAAAGCGGCGCAAAAAGCGACTCACGGCGCCGGGCAGATCGTACGGCACGTACACATGGGTGACGCTGGCGCCGAACAGATCCTGCACCCGCTTCGAGCCGGTCGGAGTGGTGGTGGTCAGCACCAGCGGCATGCCGGGATAGTGTTCCAACAGCGCATGCACCAGCGGCACAGACGCCTGCACCTCGCCCACCGAGACCGCGTGCAGCCAAATGGAATCGACCGTACTCGGCTTGGTGGCGCCATACACGGCCAGGCGTTCCGACCAGCGTTTGCGATAATCCGGCGCCCGCAGGCTGCGCCATGCCAGGCGCAGAAACACGAACGGCGCCAGCAGATAAATTGCCATGCTGTATAAAGTCCGCACGCGCAGTCCTATCGCAACGACGCCAAGGCCAGCTCCGCCGCATGTACGTTGGCGCGCAGATGATCCGGGTCGATGGTGCCGACGATCACACTGCTGACGCCGGGCTGCTCCAATACGAAGCGCAGCGACGATGCCACGCCTGGACCGCCGGCGCGGGAATCGGCGTGGCCGCTTTGCAGCGCTTTTTTCACCAGGGCACCCTTGTTCAATTTTGCCGCTGCTTCCAAGACCGGAAGTTCGCCGGTTTCGATGGCGTTGAAGGTTGCCATCACCACGTCGCAATGCTCGACCACCCAGAGTCCGCCGTCGACGGTTTTGGTGGACATGCCGTAGGCGCGGATCAAGCCTTCGTGTTTCATCCGCGCCAGTTCGTCGAGCACCGCCTCCTGCTCGATGATGCGGCGGTCGTCGCCGTCGGAGTGTACCAGGACGACGTCCAGGGCATCCCGCCCCAGGCGTTGCAGGCTGCGCTGAACGCTGGCGCGGGTACTGGCGGCGCGGAAGTCGAAGCTCGAACGCCCGTCCTGGAAATGTTCGCCTACCTTGCTGACGATGACCCACTCTTCGGGTCGTTGCAGCAATGCGCCGAGGCGCACTTCGGCACTGCCGTACGCGGGCGCGGTATCGAGCAGATTGATGCCCAGGTCACGGGCAAGCGCCAGCAGTTCGCGCACCTGGTGGTCGGAGGGCAGATCGAACGGCCGCGGGTATTTAACCTGTTCATTGCGGCCCAACTTGACCGTACCCAGTCCCAGTGGGCTGACTTGCAGCCCGGTGCTGCCCAGGGCTCTCAACTCCATTGCAGTTCCTCCCAGGGCGCGGGCGCGTACTCGGGGCGCGGCCACGCCGGCAACTCGTCGCTGCAATCGCTGCGGGCGCCCCGCTTCGCGCACCACGGCCAATACGCGATCGGCGGCGAGCGGCGCCAACGCCATTTTCACCGGCCAGGCGGTGATCACCGGCCCGTCGCGCTGCACGAACGCCTCCGACGGCCGCCCGCCGTCGCGCTGCCGGGGCTCGGCGCGGTCGACCCGCAAGGTCTGCCAGCGTACACCGCTCAGGTCCACCCATGGCAGTAGCTGCGCGAACTCCTGCCGCGCCGCCTCCACCTGCGCCTCGGGCGTGCGCTCGACGCCGTCCTCGGCCAGCTGGCCGCCGATGTACCAGATCGAGTCGCCACTGCTGTGAGTATGGGTGGTGACCGTGACACGTGGATTGGAACCCAAGCCCAGACAATGGGCGTACAGCGGCGGCAGATCGCCCCGCGCCAACACCATGTGCACCGGGCGGCGCTGCATCTGCGGCGCAGCCTTGCCGAGCGCGCTCAACAGCGCTTCGTTGCCGGCCCCGGCACAGCACACCAGCCAGTTGGCGTGAATCCGCATCGACCCGGCTTCGGGATCGTGCAATTGCACCCGCACCCCTTGGTCGACTTCGATCTGCACCCCGTCGGGCCAGTGCACCTGCAGGATGCGCTCGCGACGCGGTTCAGCCAAACCCCGCACCAGCGAGATCGTGTCGATGACGGGTTCATCCAGTGCGTAGACCTGACCGCGAAACTGCGGATCGCGAAACACTTGCGGACGTTTGTCGCCGCTGCGCGGTTCAGTACGCGCGTGCATGGCGCGGCTGGCAAAAAAGCCGGTCATGCGCGAAGTCAGACTGGAACTCGACCACAGGTAGTGGTGTTCCGACAGCACACGCACGGCGCCGAGATCGAGCTCGCTGCCATCGGACAAGCTGCCGCGCCAACGCGCCGGCATGCTGGCCACCGATTTGGCGGCATCGCTGATCGCGCCTTGCAGGGAATATTTGGTACCGCCGTGAATGATGCCTTGCGCGTAGCGGGTCTGCCCTTCACCGAGGCGCGCCGATTCCAGCAACAATGCGCTATAGCCCGCAGTACGCAAGCGGCCCAGCAGCCACAAGCCGGCGACGCCGGCGCCGAAAATAAGCACGTCGGTTCTGCAGATCTGTTGGCCGTTGGCAGTGACAGTGCTCATAAGCGCGAATCGCGTGGATGGCGTTGCGGCTCAAATCGCCGGTCAGCATAGGGTGCCGCAGCGGGCACGCAAATGGGATGTGGCGTTCAGTGTTCCGAATCCCGGATAGCCGCAATCAATTTGGTGGTTGAAACATCGTCGACGTAGTCCAGCACTTGCACCTGGCCGCCGCGGGCGCGCACACAATCGCCGCCTGGAATTTTCGGCGGATCGTTGTCGCCGCCTTTGACCAGTACGTCGGGACCGATGGAGCAGATCAGGCGTTGCGGCGTGTCTTCCGCGAATGGCACCACCCAGTCGACGCAGCCCAGCGCCGCGAGCACCGCCATGCGCCGCTCGACGCTGTTCACCGGACGACCTTCGCCCTTGAGTTTGCGTACCGAATCGTCGGTGTTGACGGCGACGATCAGGCGCTCGCCGAGACGCTTGGCCTGCTGCAGATAAGTCACGTGTCCGGCATGCAGGATATCGAAACAGCCGTTGGTCATGACGATACGCTCGCCGTGGGCGCGGGCGATCGCGACCGCTTCGGCGAGTTGCGCTTCGCTGAGCACGCCGGTGCCGGTTTCCTGTTCCCGCTGCGCGGCGCGGATCAGTTCCGCGGCACTCACCGTGGCGGCGCCGAGCTTGCCGACGCTGATGCCGGCGCCGAGGTTGGCAACCGCGGTCGCCTGCGCCAGATCATGGCCCACCGCCAGCGACGCCGCCAGCAACGCGATCACCGTGTCGCCGGCGCCGGTGACGTCGAATACTTCCCGCGCCCGGGTCGGCAGATTCAACACGGCCGCATCGCGCTGCACCAAGGACATGCCGTGTTCGCCGCGGGTAATCAACAACGCTTGCAGGTCCAGGTCGTCCAGCATGGCCGTGGCCTTTGCCAGCAGTTGCGCTTCGTCGTCGCTCGTGCCGGCGACCGCCTCGAATTCGCTCAGATTGGGCGTGATGACGGTAGCGCCGCGATAGATACTGAAGTCCGCGCCCTTGGGATCCACCAGCACCGGTTTGCCGGCGGCGCGGGCAAGGTCGATGAAGGCACGGCAATCGCGCAATCCGCCTTTGCCGTAATCGGACAACACCACCAGATCGCAGTCCGGCAGCGCCGCTTCGAAATGCCGCATCAAAGGCGCGGCGTCGAGGGCGCCGTAGCCCGATTCGAAATCCAGCCGCAGCAATTGCTGGTGACGGCTCATTACCCGCAACTTGGTGATGGTAGCGACGCCGCTGAGCCTTTCGCCGTGGTATCGCACCTCGGCCGCCGCCAGGCGCTGCGCCAATACGTCGGCCGCCTGATCGTCGCCGGTGAAGCCGAGCAGGGTCGCTTTGGCGCCGACCGCGGCGATGTTCAAGGCGACGTTGCCGGCGCCGCCGGGACGGTCCTCTTCCTGTTTGACCTGCACCACCGGTACCGGCGCTTCCGGCGAAATGCGCGCCGTATCGCCCTGCCAGTAGCGATCGAGCATCAGATCACCGACCACCAGAACTCGGGCGGCATCGAAAGCAGGAATCTCTATCTTCATAGAATTCAGCGATATAGGTGCAACCACAAAGTGCGGCCATAATAGCACACGGCGCCCGGTGCCGCGCTTGCGCGAGACCATCGAAGTGGCGACATGACGGGGACACCGGTAGAATTCCCGCAGCCGCAAACGAAGACCCGCAGTGACCAAAAGCCCACAGCTTCCCGCGCGCATTGTTAGCCCCCCGACACTGGCCCATGTGGCTGGCAATGGGCGTGTTGCGCTTGTTGGCAGCCCTTCCGTTTCGCGCCCAACTGGCCATTGGCCGCGGCATCGGCGCCTTGGTCTGGCTGTTGCCGCTGGCGCCGAAACGCTATGCGCGCATCAATCTGCAGCTCTGTTTTCCGCACTGGAGCGCCCGCGAACGCCGCGTTGCGCTATGGCGGCATTTCCAGTCCCTGGGCATGGCGGTGGCGGAAATCGCCAGCGGTTGGTGGGCGAGCGACCGCACCCTCGAGGGACTGGATCAACCCGAGGGTCTGGAGCACGTCGAACGCGCGCTGCAGCAGGGCAAAGGGGTCATCATGCTCGGCGCGCATTTTACCAACATGGATCTGGGCGGGCGCCTGATCCGCCGCCATGTGCCGTTTGCGGTGATGTATCGGCATCAAAAGAATCCGCTGTTCGACTATATGATGAGCTGTTCGCGCGAACGCACTTACACCCGGGCGATCGAGCGCGACGATGTGCGCAGCCTGATTCGCACACTCAAGGACAATGGCGTCGTGTGGTACGCACCCGACCAGAACTACGGCGGCAAAGGCCACGTCTTCGTGCCGTTCTTCGGCGTACAGGCGGCCACCAACGCCGGCACGGCGCGGCTGGCGCGCATGACCGGCGCAGCCGTGGTGCCGTTCTCCAACATTCGGCGCGCCGACGGCAAAGGCTATCGACTGATCTTCGGCCCAGCGCTGCCGGACTTCCCGAGCGGCGATCTCGAACAGGATACGGCGCGCATCAATGCCTCCATCGAACAACAGGTGATGCTCGCGCCGGAACAATATCTTTGGGTGCACCGGCGCTTCAAAACCCGACCACCCGGCGAGCCGCGCGATCTATTGATACCATGACACCAGCCCGCTTCGATCTGCCGGCGCAGACCACCATCCGCAAGATCCTGGTGATCAAGTGGAGCGCGATGGGCGACGTGTTCAGCGCCACGACGTTGTTCGAAGACATACGCCGCGCGTTTCCCGATGCCGAATTGCATTTGAACACGCTGCCGACCTGGGCGCCGCTGTTCGAGCACGACCCGCGCTTTGCCAAAGTCATCGCCGTGGACGTGCGGCGCCGCAAGCGACGTTTGCGGGCGTTGCTCGAATGGCTTGGTCGGATACGAAAAGGCCACTACGACCTGGTCATCGACCTGCAGACCACCGATCGCTCGGCAACGCTGCTGACGATCCTGGGCTTTACCGGCGGGCGCATTCCCTACCGCATCGGCAACGACAAGCGCGTTCCTTACAACATCTACCCGCAAAGCGTGCCACTGAAGCCCTTGGACAAGAGCCGTGCCGCGTTGGCCGCGGGCGGCATCGCCGACCGGGACGCCCCGCCCGGTGGTTCATTTGCCGCCCCGCAACGAACAACGCGCGGCAAAGATCATGGCGGAGTATGACCTGCAAGCGGACCGCTATGCGCTGCTCATGCCCGGTTGTCAGGCCGCCGGCTACCTCAAGCGCTGGGGTGCGGAGCGCTATGCACAGCTCGGCCAGCGGCTGCATGAATCCGACGGTTTACGGGTGGTGCTGATCGGCGGCCCGGATGAACTCGACGAATGCGCTCGCATCGAACAAATGAGCGGCGACTGGGTGGTGAACCTGTGCGGGCGGACGGAAATCTTCGACATCGTGCCGCTGGCCCGCCAGGCGAAGTTCGTGGTCGCGAACGACACCGGCACGGCGCATCTGGCGTCGGCGACCGAGCGCCCGATGGTGGTCATCTGCGGGCCGACCGATCCGCGCAAAGTCAAGCCTGCTGGCGACAACGTGGTCGCGTTGCAGGCCGATCTGCCGTGCATCAACTGCTACCAGAAGCACTGCAGCCATCACTCGTGCATGCCGCTGGTCACGCCCGATGCCGTGTACGATACCTTGCACGGCAAGCCTCCGATCAGCGGGGCCGTGGCGTTTTTCGAGTCTGCTGTCGGGTCCGCGCAACGCACCTGACCCGCCCTGCACGCCTGGCCTTGATTGCGGGGTGATCCGATGCGTTGGATGTCGGGTCCGCCCTGCGCGCTTGACCCGACCTACGTGCCTGGACTTGATTACGGCGTGAATTACGATGCGTCCGGCGCAGTCTGTCGCGGATCGTCATGGGGCACCGGCGGCGCACCGGGTGGCAACAGACGATTGCCGTAGCGTTGGAACTGCTCGTGCTCGTAGAGCTTGGCGTATTTCAGGAATACATAAAACGCGCCCACCACGGAAGTAATGAACCCGGACCAGCCGTTGATAAAATTGCGCTTGAAAAGGTATAGGCGCAGAAACGCGAGCGGCGGATAAAAGATCAACATCAACCAAGGCATGGCGCGTTTCCCCTTGCGCACCTTGTCCGCCACCAGGCCGGTGGAATACATGTTGATCTTTTCGACCTTGGTATGAATAGTGCGCTCGCCGAAATGATAGAACGGGTGTTGCAGCCTGGCGAGCCTGCCTTTGACTTTCGGCGCCGCATGAATGGGCATGTCCGATACATGCCCCTTGCGCTTGTCGAACAGTCGCAGGAAACCGTTCAACCGGGCCTTGGGACTGCACATGCGCCAGAACAATTGTTCCTGCCGCGGCAGCTCATAACCGTCCGCATCCGGCTCACCTGCCATCAGGGTCTGGATCTCCTGCTGCAGCGCCGGCGATAGCTGTTCGTCCGCGTCCAGCAACAGCACCCAGTCGTAGCGCGTGTGCTCGAGTGCCAATTGCTTCTGGGGACCGTAGCCGAGAAATTCGTGTTGCACGACCCGGCATCCGTATTGCTCGGCAATCTCCACGGTCCGGTCGTTGCTGTAGGAATCCAGGACCACGATTTCGTCCGTCCATTTGACGCTATCGAGACAGGAGGCGAGCGTGAGTTCGTTGTTGTAGGTCGTAATGAAGGTCGATAGCTTCGTCATGCTGGCTCCGGATTTTGGAGTTTGACAACAACCGTTTCAGTTGCGCGGCGCCTGGCACAGTTGCGCATATACCGCTTCGGTCTTGGCGGCCATCGCCGATATCGTCAGCTCCCGTTGCGCAAATTCCCACACGGCTTTGAAGCGGTCCTGCAACCTCGGCAGGTCCGCAAGCGCTTCGTTGATACGTGCGGCGATCGCCTGGGGCGATGGATCGGCCAATATGGCCTCGCCCGGCAGCACGTCCACCGCACCCGGTACCGGCGTCGACAGCACCACCGCTTGCGCGTGCAGCGCCTCTACCAGCACATAGGGAAAGCCTTCACGCCTCGAAGTAATCACCACCAGGTGCGCACTGCGAAGCAGATCGGCGATATCGTCGCGAAACCCCAGCATCGTCACGCGATCGCCTAGCCCGTATTCCTCGATCCGTGCTTGTAGGCCCTGCAACTCCGGGCCATCGCCGGCAATGGCGAGCGGCGCGTCCACATGCCGCCAGGCATCGAGCAGTATATCGAAGCCCTTGGCCGGCACCAGACGGCCGACGGCGAGGGCCGTCGGTTGGCCCGCCGCGCGCAACGGGCGTTCCGACAGAGGAGGCTCGATACCGTTGAAAACAACCGACGTGCGCGTGCCCGGTATTTGCCTGGCGACGTCGCCGCTGACGCCGATCACCCAGTCATAACCGTCAAAGGCGCGGCTACTGCGTTTGCGATTATGGATTGTGGCGACCGTTCGCGCGCCCAAGAACGGCTTCAGGATGCGCACCATGGCGGCCGCCTTGCTGGCTTGGGCGTGGACTACGTCCGGCTGCACTCGCCTCAGAATCCGATACAAACGCCACAAGTGCCGCGGCGAGCGCCTCCACCCACGGGCCGGGAACGGCGCGAAGGCGACGCGCCGATGCAACTGGCTGCGAAACGACTCGGCGGCAATCAATGTCACTTCGTGGCGCTCGGACAAGGCATTGCACAGATCCACGACATGCCGTTCTAGACCACCGGTACCGGAACTGGCGACAAACTGACAGATTTTCATGAGGCCCAAGTCATGGCCGTTGGATGCGCGCAGGATAGTGCAACTGGAAATCGCCGATTGGATGAATGGGCCCGATTATAAGACAATTGCCGCAACATTGATCGCATGCCCACTGGACCGCAACCATGCACCTGGACACACCCATATCGGTCGGCGAATTTCTGGACAAGGTCAGCATCCTGGAAATCAAATCCGAACGCATCACCGACGAGGAAAAGCTCAAGAATGTGCGCAACGAATTGGCGCTGCTGCGGCGCGTATGGGCCAATTCCGCGTTCGCGCAAGCCGACATCGAGAATGAGTTCCAACAATTGCGTTCGGTAAACGAACAGCTATGGGATATCGAGGATCGGATACGGCTCAAGGAAGCGGCGAAAACATTCGACCAGGATTTCATCGATCTCGCCCGCGCCGTTTACATCCTCAATGATCGCCGCGCGGCCAGCAAGCGCCGCCTGAGCCAGGCGCTGGGTTCGGAGTTGGTGGAGGAAAAATCCTATGCCGACTATGGCGCACCCGGAGAACTGCCCGGCGACAGGGATTGAGAGGGTTCTCCCGCCAGAAACGGTTCGATTCGCGTCATCACATTGCCGACCGAGATTTCCGCCATATCGCGGCTGCCGTAATCCGATTCCCGGCCATGATCGGCGAGTACCACGTGGATGTGCTCGGAATGGCGCAGCGGTGGCGAACCTCCGAATAGACCAAAGGCGTGCACGCCCACTGCAGCGGCAATGTTCAGGAAACCCGTGTCGTTACCCGCATACAGTGCGCACATGGATAACAGCGCTGCGGTTTCGTCGATCGGCAACCCGGTTCCGCTGTACACCCGGTTGGCAGCGCTACCGGCCTGTTCCACGATCCACTCGGTCATCACGCTTTCCGCCGCACCGCCGACAATCACGATCGACACCTCGTGCGCTTGACGGATCTCCCGCGCCAGCGCCGCAAACCTTTCCTGGCCCCATTGCTTGATCGGCTCGCTACTGCCGATTCCGAGCGCCACCCAGGGCTTCGGCACATGGGCAAAGCGCTGTCCGATCGCGGCCACGAGTTCCGGGTCGGCGTACAGTCGCGGCTCGGATTCGGTGCGCGGCAGCGCATGCAATTCGATCAACAAGTCCGCTTTTTCGATCGGATGCCGCGGCGCGTTCTTCGGCAGGCGGATGCCACTGTTCTGCAGAAAACGCTGCAGTCCTTTACCGTAACCGAATCGCTGCGGAATTCCCGCCACCAAAGCCGCCCAGTGATACCGGCTGCTATCGTGCAGGATCCAGACCCGTTCATAGTTGCCGCTGCGAAGCAGCTTCACCAACCGCAGGAAGCCGAGCAGGCCGTCGTGTTTGCCCGGGTTGCGCTCCAGCCATAACACTTGATCGATCGCCGGATCGGCGCGCAACAAAAGGTCCGCGCGCGAACGCGGCTTGGTTAGCACACTGACCTGTCCGTCGCGGCTATCCTGGGCCAACGCATGCAAGTGCGGTAGATGCCACACCATATCGCCGATGCCGGGCAGTGGCTGAATCACGAGCGTCGCTTCCCGGCGCGCCTCAGTGGTTCCTTGCGATTCGTTCGACGAGGTCACGGAGCCGCCTCTGAGAGTATGGCCCGTGAACCGGAAATCCGACGCTCGGCCATCAGCATGGCGATGGCGACCAGCAGCAGCCACCACGCAATAGTCGACCAATAACTCGCATAGAGCGCCATATGGACATTCAACGGGAACCACGCCACCAGTGCCGCAACGAGCCAAGGCAATGCCTCGGCCTTGGCGATAACACCTTGTTGCCGCCAGCGCTTGATCATCAGGATCCACATCAATACATACCCCGCCAAGCCGACGACGCCGGTTTCGATCGCGATCTCCAGCAACATGGAGTGCGGGTGGGTCGGCGCCTGCCCGAGTTTCACGAAGTAATTTTGTTTGCTCGCGTAATCATCATAGATGTAACGGAATCCACGGGGGCCGATGCCGTTCAACCAATTTTCTTCAAACACTACGAGTCCTGCGCGCCAGATCGAAAGGCGGTAGGAAGTCGCTTCGTCCATGGACTGCGCATTGCCGAACAGACCGAGCGTCTGATCGACTCGGTTGCGGAAATTGCCGTGCATGGCAGCAAGCCCGATACCCAGCAACGCTGCGGCAACCACCGCCACAACCAACGAGCGACGCACCGCCAGGGTGCGCACAAGATATACGCTGGAAACCACCAGCGACACAGCAAGCATCATCCAACCGGTTCGGCTTCCCTGCAATAGAACCGCCGCGACCAGCGCCGGCAACAACAGCCAAAGCCATTTATGCGCCGACCCATAGCGGCGAATGAGTTCAAGTACCAGTGGTGACATGGTCGCGGTCACGGCACCCAGCGTCAGATTGAGATAGAACATGCCGGTCACGCGGCCTTCGAATGTCGAGAACCCCAACAAATCGCGCCCAAATGCATATTGGATCATTGCGTCGATGCACCAAATGCTGACCATAATCGCGCTTGCCATGTACAGTTTTCGGCGTGCGTCGCGCCGGCACAGCGTCCCGATCACGAACACGCCCATGAACCAAAAGCGCACGTCGACCAACGCCGTCCCCAGCGCCCGGTCGAGTTGTACCGCATCGGGTAGCGACACCAATATCGGCATCTCGAAAGACAAGAAGACTGCAGTCATGAACTGTACGGCCGGTTCGGAAAGCACCGCACGCGGGGACCGCAGCACCGTCAGCAAACCGGCAATCATCATTACTGCCACCGGCGCATTGAACGCAGTTTTGTGTGCGAATAATGGCAGACACAAAAAGATGAGCAGCCATTTCCAGTTCTCCTTCGCCCATACTGCAACCTGGGGGCGTGCCGTTTGAGACTCAGGCAATGTGTTCGTCCTTAGCACCATCACGGTCGCGGGTTGATCCCAAACTCGTGTAAACGTCGAGCGTGCGATCCAGCATGCGCTGCAAGGTATAAGGGTTTTCAGCCGCCACCACGGGCGGCGTCTCGTACCAAAGAGCGAGGCGCTCGACTGCTTCGCGCCAGTCACCGACCGTTACCGCTCCGGCCGGGAACATCGCATCTAGTTGTTCGAGGACCCCGCCATGCGCGTAACCGAGCACCGGACGACCGATACTGAGCGCTTCCAGCGTAGTGCGGCCGAACGACTCCGGCTGGCTGGACAATGACAATACCACCGCTGAGACGGACAGAACTTCGCGCAAGTCGGCTCGCTCTCCCGTAAGGGTCACATGTTCAGACAATTCTTGTACCTCTATTCGCTTGCACAATTCCTGGTAATATTTACGTTTGCGCGCATGATAACCGCCTACGATCAATCCGTGCACCGGTATGTGGCGAGCGCGTAACGCGCCGATGATCGCCAAAAAATCTTCGTGACCCTTCAGCCGCGTGAGTCGTCCCGGCAGAGTGAGTACCCAACGGTTCGCAAGGGTCGGATATTGCGCCGACCACCCCTGCAGCCAGCGATCACTGGGTCGGTAACCGCACGGATATTGGGACGAATCCACGCCACGGGGAATCACCACTATTCGAGCCGGATCCAAGTGCGGATATGTAGCACAAATATAATCCCGGACCGATCTCGAGACTGCGATGACGCGTTCGCCACGGGTCATGATCGAACTATAATGACCAGCCCTGTAATAACCGTGCACCGTAGTCAGGAAGTGTGGCCGGGTTGCGGCGGGAAGTTTACGCCAGGCTGCGTAGGCGATCCACGCCGGCAGCCGCGACCGCGCGTGGACGAGATCAATTTGTTCACGACGCAACCAACTGCGCAATTGCGGCACATATCGCAAAGTAAGTAATGATTTATGGCCTACCGGCCAATTCACGTGCTCACTGCCGCCGCGTTCAAGTTCCGGCACCAGCCGCCCTCCGGCGGAAACAACGATGGAACGATGTCCGCGACGCACCAATTCCGCGGCAATCTCCAGCGTTCCGCGCTCCACACCGCCAGACTCCAAAGCGGGCAGAAGCTGTACGATCGCCAACCTGGAATCAGCCATCGCGAAGACTCCCATGTGCAGGCTTGATCAAATGCAAGCTTTCCTGTACATCTGCGAAGCTTTTGCCACTGTAATTCCCTCGCGCCGTGCTAAGAGAGCACAACGCCCGAATCTAGCGAGCCACCCTCAACTCTAAATCGCGGCATACGGTCTCAACTCGATGCACATAGGTGTGCTCGGCCAGCGCACGTGCACGTGCGCGCTCGGACAATAGCCTCGCAAATTCTCGATTGAACATCAGCCGCTTGATTTGGGCCATCATTTCATCCAAATCCCGAAACACCAGTATCTCGCGCTCAGGTTCGAATAGAGCCTCCAAACCCAAACGATATTCGACTACTTGCGGGATACCATAACCGGCGCATTCGAAGGTCCGCATATTCGTTCCACCACGAATTACCTGTGCATGCACGTTGAGGGACACCTGAAATCTACCGTACACGGCACCCATGTTAGCAATCGACACACGGGGCCGGAACCGCAACGGGTGTTGCCAGAACAATCGATGCCGGAGGAAGTAGTTGCCATATACGCAAACGCGCAAATCACTTTCGAGCAACCGCGAGACGGGCGCGTCTCGATTAACGTCGCGGTTGCCGATGAAGCATACGCCGCGCTGATCGCGGCTTGGCGTTGGCCTATGAATGGCAAGGGAGTGAGCGAAGGGCAGCACACCGGCGAAGCGACCGCCTGCTTCGGACGCACGCATCGCTTCGCTATAACCGGAGTCTGAAATATAGATCGCTGCAAATGCGTCGCTGTACGCGACCTGCCGGTCTGGGTGATCGTTCATCCACAGCACATTCCCTGGCCGAGGGCGAAGATCTCTGAAGCTCCGGAAAGGAACCAATAAACAATGCGAGATCGTACGACGCCCGATTGATCCGTTCCACCAAACGGTGACGCCACGCGGAGCGGTCAACCGCGGTATTGTAGCAGATCGAGCATGCTCCTTGGGCACGGTCGAACACCATTGTACGGCGCCAGGGAAAGCGGTCATCCAACGCGCAGACACATGTAGTGCGATAAACCGCCGCGCCACGGCTTGGCGACCAAAAGTACACGCATCGCGGCTAACAACCCAAATTTCCATCGCGCGGCACCGGCGCATGCACCGAGTTCAGCACCGCCCCGCTTCAGGCAGGGGGCATCTGAATCACGATCAAACTGTGCCTGCAGCCATTCCCGCTCGATCCAGCGCGCGCAGCGCTCGGCTTCGTTGAATGGCGGTGGCGGCTGCATGGGCGCGCCCTGGCGCCATTGTTCATAATTCGTGAGCATGCCCTTCGCCGCCAACTGATCCATTCCCGTCGCTACGCGCCCGCGCCCCGTGGCAGGCACGTTCAGCAAGCCGCAGGCCGCCCCAGCGGTCAATGCCTCGTAGACCATCGATACGCTGTCGGCGGTGATCCAGACCTCCGATGCGGACCGCAGGCGTTCCGGCAACCAATCCGGGTCGGTCTGGCGGGCAGGCACCATGCGAATGCCGGCTGCCGCCAGCGGCGCCAATGCTTGTTCCGTAGCTGCCGGCGTCCGACGCGAAGTTGCGATGATCCAATTCAGGTGCCGCCTTTCCAAAACCGCCCGAACCTGTTCCAGCAAGTCCGATTGGTCCCAACCGTAATGGCGCGACGGGCCACCGATCAGGATCATACCCGACGCGGGATCTTTGTCCGCAGCGGGTCGTATCCGGTTGAGCGCGCCCACGGTGGCGATCACGTTGCGCCGTTGCGGCGGCTGGTCGTGGTCGGGAATGATGCAGAGATCGAACCAGGAGAGCGGCAGGCTGGGACGCATGAGCACAATCACTCGGCCACCCCGCGCCCGACGCGCGGCCAACATCGACCAGTGGGTGCGATGGCCGGCGCCGACGATCAGATCGGGAGTCGGCAGGTGTCGCGCATCAGGGTAGCGCCCGCGCAACAAGCTTGCGAAAGCCGGTCCGTGTGCCAAAGGCTTGAGCTCGTGCGAGTCCAACGCGACGCGCTCTGCCAGCGCTGCGAGCAGTCCGCGGCTCTGGTTGTCGTGACCGGGCTTGCCATCGGCGAAACGCCAGACCGTCAGGCGCCGCCGTGTCGTGGCGGGCCGGTGCTGCGCACGCGTCAAGCTGCTTCAGTCCTTGAGCGTGTAGTCGGCACCACAATACGGGCACTTCGCAGTGCCGGTGGCTTCGATGGGCAGGTAGACCTTCGGATGCGAGTTCCACAAGCTCATCCCGGACATGGGACAATGCAACGGCAAGTCCTTACGGGTCACCTGATAGTGATTCTTGGCATTGGGTTCAATGGTGCCCTGCTCCATCTACGCTACTCCTCGACAGTCATCGGCAAAACGGGCGGCGACGGTGGGTCCGCGCTGCGCGCTTGACCCAGCCTACGGACCCACCAACGGCAGTACCGTTGCGCATTCAGGCTCTGCGTCTCTTGGGTAACCGTTTCAAACCAGCGTCAACCACTCCGGATGTTCTTCACGACGCCCGTGCACTTGGTCGAAATACAGTTTCTGCAGACGCTCAGTGATGGGGCCGCGGGTACCGGAACCGATGGCGCGACCGTCCAGCTCTCGAATCGGCGTCACTTCCGCTGCCGTGCCGGTGAAGAACGCTTCGTCGGCAATGTACACCTCATCGCGGGTGATTCGACGTTCGCGCACTTCCAACCCCTGCTCCCGCGCCAGGGTAATAATGGTGGTGCGGGTGATGCCGTCCAGCGCGGAGGTCAGGTCCGGGGTGTACAGCACGCCATTGCGCACGATGAACACGTTTTCGCCCGAACCTTCCATGACATAGCCCTGGGTGTCCAGCAGCAAGGCTTCGTCATATCCACACGACAGCGCTTCGTTCAGCGCCAGCATCGAATTGATGTAGTTGCCGTTGGCCTTGGCCCGGCACATGGTGACATTGACGTGGTGACGGGCGAACGACGAAGTGCGCACCCGGATTCCCTTCTCGATGCCGTCGCTGCCCAGATACGCCCCCCACTCCCAGGCGGCGATCATGGTGTGCACCTTCAGGTTGTCGGCCCGCAGCCCCATACCCTCGGCACCGTAAAAGCACATCGGCCGGATATACGCAGAAGTCAGGTTGTTTTCGTGAACCGCGGCGGCGGTCGCCTCGTTGATGGTCTGCTTGTCAAAGCCGATGGACATGTTGAGGATGTGCGCCGAGCGAAACAGCCGATCGGTGTGGTCCTCAAGCCGGAAAATCGCGGTGCCGCGTTCGGTCTTGTAGGCGCGCACGCCTTCGAATACGCCCATGCCGTAATGCAGGGTATGGGTCAGGACATGGACTTTCGCCTCGCGCCAGGGCACCAGTTCGCCGTCCAGCCAGATGACACCGTCGCGGTCCGCCATCGACATCTTTTCGTACTCCTCGTGTGTGCGGCGCTCGGCATGGGAGCGCAAAGTCGTCAGTTTATCACGTCGTCCGGGCGCGTTGCTGGCCGCCGGCGTGACGGTCGGTTTCAGGGTTCATGCGCATCCTCAAGCCAGCGTTGCCAAAGCTCGGTCACCAGACGGCGATGATCCTCGAATGCGTCTCCGACCGCCAACGCCGGTTCTTCCTGCAAAGTCAGGCGGTGGATGTGACGCCGGTATTCCCGGTAGGCCTCGGCCAGAGACTCGGCTTCGTCTGCCGTCAACAGACCGTTGCGCGCCAAGGCTTCGAGCTGGCGGATATTGTCGCTGTAGGCGATCAGGTCCGGGAATTGCGCCGCCCAGCGCAGCACCCCGTACTGGACCAGAAACTCGATGTCGGCAAGACCGCCGGCGCCCTGCTTCAGGTCGAAGACCTCGTCCTTGCCACGGGCAAGCTCGGCGCGCATGCGCGCACGCATGTCCTTGACGTCGGTACGCAACTGTTGTGGGTCCCGGGGCCGGGTTAGAATCTCGCGCCGCAGTGCGGCGAAAGCCTCGGCGGTGGCCGGATCTCCCGCCACCGGGCGCGCCCGCACCAGGGCTTGATGCTCCCAGGTCCAGGCCTCGTCGCGCTGGTAGTCGCTGAATCCCTGCACGCTGCTGACCAGCAGGCCGGCGCCGCCGCTGGGACGAAGGCGCAAATCGACTTCGTACAGCACGCCGGCGGGGGTCATGGTATTGAGGATATGAATCATGCGCTGGCCGAGCCGGGCGAAGAAAACCGACTGTTCCAGTGGCTTGGCGCCGGTGGTGGGCCGTTCGCTGCCGCCGTCATAGAGGAACACGAGGTCCAGGTCGGAGCCGTAGCCCAGTTCGATTCCCCCCAGCTTGCCGTAGGCGACCACGGCAAAACCGCCGTACAGGCGCTTCCCCGGAGGCGCACCGTGACGGGCAACCAGGTTGTCCCAAGCAATATCGAGCACCGCTTCCAGCACGACCTCGGCGATATGGGTCAGATGGTCGCTGACGTGCATCAGCGGCATGACGTCCGAAACGTCGGCCGCGGCAACCCGCAGCACGTTGGTCTGTTTGAAATGTCGTAGCGCTTCCATGTGCGATTCCAGGTCGGTTGCCGCGACATCGCCCAGCAGCGCATGCAGCTCTGCCCGCAGCGCCTCCTTGTTCAGGGGCAGGTACAGGCTGCGGGGATCCAGCAATTCATCGAGCAATAAAGGATGCTGGGTCAGGTATAACGCGATCCATGGACTGGTTCCGCACAGCTGTACCAGCTGCGACAGCGCCATGGGGTTTTCCATCAGCAGCGCCAGATAGGCACTGCGTCCGGCGATGGCCTCGAGCAGATGCACCAGGCGTACCAGGGTGGTGGCGGGCTGCGGCGTGGCGCCGGCGGCACCCAGCAGCATCGGCATCAGCCGGTCGAGCCGCTCCCGGCCGCGGGCGCTCATGGCGCGCACCGCGTGATCGTCCGCCAATCGTTCGAGCAGTCGTAGCGCGTCGGCGGGCGCCTCGAAGCCGGACTGGCGTAGAACCTCAAGGGTCTGTTCCGTCTCCAGCGAGCCGTGCCACACGGCGGCAAGTCCGTCCTGCAGGCCGCCCGGCTCTTCCTCCTCCGCCTGGGGCGCGGTGAACACTTGCTCGAAATGGGCATGCACTTTCTGCCGGTGGCGATCCAGGGCGCGTACAAATGTCTTCCAGTCGCCGTAACCCATGGCGAAGGCCAGCCGCGCCCGGGCGGTGGCGTCGTCCGGCAGGGAATGAACCTGCTGATCGGCCATCGCCTGCAGGCGGTTCTCGACCCGCCGCAGAAACCGGTAGCCGGCGACCAGCTCGTCGGTGACGAACTGCGGCAGGTAATTCAACTGCGCCAGGCGCTGCAGCACCGGCACGATCGCCCTGACCCGCAGGACGGGCTCGCGGCCGCCGCGTATCAACTGGAACGCCTGGCCGATGAATTCCACTTCGCGGATACCCCCGGCGCCAAGCTTGACGTTCTGCTCCATGCTTTTGCGTTGCACCTGGCGCATGATCAAGCCCTTCATCTCGCGCAGGGACTCGAACGCGCCGAAATCCAGGTAGCGGCGGAACACGAACGGCTCCAGGATTTGCTCGAGCCGCTTTCCCGCAGCCCCGCCGGCGATCGCTCGCGCCTTTACCATGGCGTAGCGCTCCCATTCCCGGCCTTGGGACTGGTAGTAGTCTTCCATGGCATCGAAGCTCACCGCCAACGGTCCCGCATCACCGAACGGCCGCAGCCGCATATCGACGCGGAATACGAATCCGTCGGCGGTCTGCTGGTCGAGCAACTGGATCAAAGCGCGCCCGAGACGCACGAAATATTCGTGATTGCTGACGGCTGGAGCGCCGTCCGTCTCGCCGTCCTCGGTGTAGGCGAAGATCAGGTCGATGTCGGACGAGACGTTGAGTTCGCCGGCACCCTGCTTGCCCATGGCCAGCACCACCATGCGCGCCGGCGCGCCGGATTCACCCACCGGCCGACCGTGTTCCTGGCTCAGCCATTGATCGAGCCGGGCCAGGCCCACGGCGACGCAAGCGTCGGCCAGGGCGGTGAGGTCGTGCAGGATTTCGTCAAGATCCGCCCACCCGGCGAGATCGCGCCAGACGATGCGCAGCATCTCCCGCCGCCGCAAGTTACGAAACGCCTGGGCAAGTTCCTCCGCAGAGCCGGTCTGGTCGGCCACTCGGATCGCCCGGTCGCGGTATTCCAGCGCCCGGTATGGGCGGTGCAAATCACCTGCATCGAGCAAGTCACGCAACACCCGAGGATGTGTGACGCAGGTGTCCGCAACGAACTCGCTGCAGCCGAATACGCGACACAGCACGCCGATAAAAGCGGGGTCCCGAGGCAGGGATACGTCCTGCTCCGCCGCCTGCTGCTGCATCGACTTCCAAGCCCGTTCCACCGCGGCGCGTACCGTGTCCGGCAGCTTGGCGGCAACCGCGGCTGGAACGGGGTGGAGTTCGGAATGGGAATCGTTTGCCATCGAACTAGCTTAACGGCTCCGCGGCGCCGATAACAAAAGCGATTTGCGTCACAAACGGCGCGCAGCAGGTGCCCGGCGGGTCAAGGATCGTAGGGTTTGGCCGATGGTTCGGGGGATTCGCGGCGCCGATTTCTCTGTGGAGGGACAATGGATTTTAAAGACTATCTCAAGATCATGGTCATGAAGGACGCTTCGGATCTCTACCTCACCACCGGCGCGCCGCCCTGCGCCAAGATCCACGGAGTATTGAAACCTCTCGAAAAAAGCTCCATGCCGGCCGGCCAGGTTCGCGACATTGCCTACTCGGTCATGGACCAGGAGCAACGTGCCGCATTCGACAAAAAGCCCGAGATGAATCTGGCGCTCTCGGAAGCAGGCGTCGGTCGTTTCCGGGTCAACATCTTCAAGCAGCGCAGCCAGGTCGCCATGGTGGTGCGCAACATCAAGACCGAAATTCCCAAATGGCAGGAGCTGGGCCTGCCGGAAGTGCTCACCAAAATCATCATGTCCAAACGCGGCCTGGTGCTGTTCGTCGGCGCCACCGGCTCGGGCAAGTCGACCTCGTTGGCCTCTTTGATCGACTACCGCAATCAAAACAGCGCCGGCCACATCATCACCATCGAAGACCCGATCGAGTTCGTCCATTCGCACAAGAACTGCATCGTCAATCAGCGCGAAGTGGGCGTCGATACGGAATCTTACGAAGACGCGTTGGCCAACACGCTGCGCCAGGCGCCGGATGTCATTCTCATCGGCGAGGTGCGTCACCGCGAAACCATGGAACATGCCATCGCTTTCGCTGAAACCGGGCACTTGGCAATATCGACCTTGCACGCCAACAACGCCAACCAGGCGCTGGACCGCATCATCAACTTTTTCCCCGATGACCGCCGTTCGCAGCTGCTGCTGGATCTGTCACTGAACTTGCGGGCGTTCGTCTCCCAGCGGCTGATTCCATCCAAGGACGGCAAGCGCGTCGCGGCGTTCGAGATTCTGTTGGGCACGCCACTGGTATGCGACATGATCAAACGCGGCGACGTGGCTGAGATCAAACAGGTGATGGAGAAATCCACCAATCTCGGTATGCAGACCTTCGATCAAGCGTTGTTCGATTTGTACAACGCCGGACACATTACAGAGGAAGAAGCGTTGCGCAACGCGGACTCCGCGAACAACCTCCGCCTGCGCATCAGCCTCAACGATCGCGGCCCGACACCGGACGCGGCCGGACTGGCCGAGGACTTGTCATCGGGGCCGTCCCTGAGCCTGGTGCTGGACGAAGACGAACCGCAGAGCGGCAGCCAACTCGACTAAAAGTAATCTTGCGGAACCGAGCCTGGCCGGCGCAGCCCTGACGCCGCAGAGAGGCACAACCGGGAACCGCAACCCCACGGCGCCAAGCCGTACCGCTGCCGCGGGTCAAAAAAAGGGCTCCACCGAAGTGGAGCCCCTCAAGTTACGTCGTGATACCTGGTTGTTGTTAGAAGATCGTGGTGAGCTGCACTGCCAACCGGTTGCCGACACCGTCCAGGTTCTGGTTCGGTCCAGCGCCGGTCGGGAAGTTGACCGCCTCGTCGTTGCGGATCGCATAGTTCACCGCAATACGCGTCTTCTTGTTGAAGTGGTATTGCGCACCCAGCGTCCAGGTACGGAATTCCAGCTCAAATTGGCTATTGGTATTGCGATTGTACTGATCGTAGCGGGCATCGAGTTCGAACTGCGTGTGCGGTATGTACCAGCCGCCTTCGACGTACCAGCCTTTCGCCTTTGCATTAAGGCCATTGCCCGGATGATTGGGATTGCCTACCGCAGGCGGCACCAGTGCGAACGTGGGCTTGTCCGGACCCTGGAAGATCATGCCTTCGCCACGCATGTACTCCGCAGTGAACCGGAAAGGCTTTTTCATATACTTGAAGCCCACTCCGCTGCGATTGCGGTCATATTCCTCGACGGTGCCGTCGTTGTTGCCGTCGAAAGAACGCTTGCCGCGCTGGGTCCAGCCAAAGAACTTCATTCCCTGGGCGAACGGCCCCTTACCGCCGAATTTCTTCTCGGCGGAGAAGTACAAGTAAACATCTTTGTTGTTGTCGTTGTCCGACAGATTCAGACCGTTGCCGTTGCCGATCATGGCGGCGTAACTCAGCTCCCAATTGTTGCCGACGTCAAAGGCGTCGAACACCTGCACACCCGTATCGCGGAACGCACCGACGCTGGTGGTGAATGCATTCAAAGACGTCTGTGGCGGCAAGGTTTGCGGCGCTACGTTGCCACCCGCGGGGAAGCTGCGTTCCGGGAAGCGCTCCAGCATCAGTTGATTGCTGACCTCGGTGAAGTTCACATAATCGAATACGTGAATCGCCTGCAAGCCTTCCTCTGCGCCCGGGTACTTGAACAGGCCGGCGCGAATCCGCGCGCCTTTGATATGGTTCAAGGTAACGCTGGCGTCGGTGACTTTCGCGAACGCATTGCCCGGCGCCGTGATGGCGTTGTTGCCCATTTCCAGCAGCAGAAAATAGTTTACGTTCGGGTCCAGGGGCAGAGCAGCGCCACGGGCGCCGATGCGGGCGCGCAACACGTTGAACGAATTCTGCGAGTTGAGATCCGGCCCGATCAGTTTCGGCGGAATGTAGGCATCACCGGCATTGGGATCGCTGTAATCCTTTTGCCACTGCGGCTGAATGAACCCCCACACCTTGGCGCGCGCGGCGGTTCCCGCGGGCTCGGTGCCTTGCAGCATCAGCCAGTTCGCTGCTTGAACCTGTGCCGTGCCGGCAGTTGCGGCGACGCAAGCGGTGGCGAGCAGCGTTTTTTTGAAAACCTGCATGGTAACTCCTCCAAATTTTTTATTTTCGATGCGCTTAAGGTTTGACCAAGGTGTAGCCGCTGCTGGTCAGCTCCATGACCCGCACGATGCCGGCCGGAACGCGGGTAGCGTTCGGGTTGAGCACCGGTTCGTGCTCGAGGATCTTGGTCATGGCGTGGATGGTGTTGCTGCAGGCGGAAAACCGCACACCCTGATTCACCAATGACGCGATGCGGCCCTTGTTCACGTTATCGTCGAACAACAACCGCAGTCCCGGACCGAATGCGACGATCTCGATGTCGACTTTGTCGGGGCCGTAGTACTTGAGCAGGTTGTTGGCGACGTTGAGTACCAGTGTCTGTTTGGAAGGATCCGCGTCGCTGATCTGCAATGCGACTTTGGCTTCGGCGAACGGTTTGTCAGATTTGATTTCGGTTGCGTTTGCTCCGCTGCTCAAAATCAACAATGCGAGCAGAGGCAACAGCGCGTGCAAAGCACGCCTGCAAGACTTCGGCATGACAACTCCTCCTAACGTGGCGTGAACGGAGCATCGCAGCGCCCGCTCCATGGGCTCGCTCCGTTTTGTTTTATTTGTTGCGAGACGGGCTCTCCCCTGCCCGCTCCTGTTAGAGACGTGGCTCGGTTCGTTTTTATTCCACGCGAGTGACGAGTTTTTTCACAACTCGTTGAGGATTTTCTTGCGAAGCTGCTGATACTCGTCTGCGGTGATCAAGCCTTGCTTACGCAACGCATCCAAGCGCTGCAGACGGGATGCAATGGAAGCATCCGGCCGCGCAGCCGGGAAAGTCGGAGCCGACGGTGCTGGCGCGGATGCTGCGGGTGAGGGACGATAGTTCGGATCACAGTCGAGCTTCACGTGAATGTCGCGGGACAATACCGCGTCGTTCACCTGCTCACTGAAGGTTTTGCAGCCGAGCTTTTTCACCGTGAGCGTGCCGGACGCACGGTATTCGAAGCCGACGAAACGCGGTGGAAAGACTTCGTCCGGTCGGACCGTGAGGGGGGTTGCGCCTATTTCGACCCCGGAGGCCAGCACAGTGGCGCCGGGTGGATCGGAGTCGATGGTCGTCGTGCGCTGTTCCTTGACGACATTGCTGCAGCCGGCGAGACCGACCGCTGCAAACAAACCGGCCGCCACTTGCGCGCCGAGCCCGCGATTTCTCATATTCTCCTCCCCGCTTCCTTATTATTGCGCTCGCCGCTGACGCGGCTTGCGTTCATCTGATTAAAGACGCGGTGGACGCTCGATTATTCCCTCCATAAACGAAAAAACCCCCGCCACGAATGGCGGGGGTTCTGTCTGGCTTCGAAGCAGCCGGGGCTTACATCATGCCCATGCCGCCCATTCCGCCCATGTCACCCATGTCAGGCGCACCGCCTTCCTTCTCTTCCTTCGGCGCCTCGGCCACCATGCACTCGGTGGTGATCATCAAGGCGGCGACCGATGCGGCGTTCTGCAGCGCCGAGCGCGTGACCTTGGTGGGATCGAGAATACCCATCTCCACCATGTCACCGTATTCGCCGGTGGCCGCGTTGAAGCCGTAGTTGCCCTTGCCCTCGACGATCTTGTTCAGCACCACGGAGGGCTCCATGCCGGCGTTGGCAACGATCTGCCGCAGCGGTTCTTCCATGGAACGACGGGCAATGTCGATGCCCACGTCCTGGTCGTGATTGTCGCCCTTGAGCTTCTTCAGACCCTGCACGGCACGGACCATGGCCACACCACCGCCGGGCACCACGCCTTCTTCGACCGCAGCACGGGTAGCGTGCAATGCGTCTTCGACGCGAGCCTTCTTCTCTTTCATTTCCATCTCGGTGGCGGCACCGACCTTGATCACGGCAACGCCGCCGGCGAGTTTGGCGACCCGCTCCTGCAGTTTCTCGCGATCGTAATCGGAAGTCGCTTCCTCGATCTGCTGACGTACCTGGGCGACGCGCGCTTCGATGTCGTCGCTCTTGCCGGCGCCGTCGATGACCGTGGTCTCGTCCTTGGTCACCTGCACCTTCTTGGCACTGCCGAGGTCCTCCAACGTCGCCTTCTCCAGCGACAGGCCGACTTCCTCGGAAATCACAGTACCGCCGGTCAGGGTGGCGATGTCCTGCAGCATAGCTTTGCGGCGGTCGCCGAAGCCCGGTGCCTTCACAGCGCAGACCTTGACGATGCCGCGGATGGTGTTGACCACCAGGGTCGCCAGCGCTTCGCCTTCGACGTCTTCGGAGACGATCAACAACGGGCGGCCGGATTTGGCAACGCCTTCCAGTACCGGCAGCAGTTCGCGGATATTGGAGATCTTCTTGTCGTACAGCAGAATGTACGGATCTTCCAGTTCAGCGGACATGGACTGCTGGTTGTTGATGAAGTACGGCGACAGGTAGCCGCGGTCGAACTGCATACCTTCAACCACTTCCAGCTCGTTCTGCAGGCCCTGGCCTTCTTCGACGGTGATGACGCCGTCTTTACCGACCTTGGCCATGGCGTCGGCGATGATGCGGCCGACCTGCTCGTCGGAGTTGGCGGAAATCGTGCCAACCTGGGCGATCGCCTTGTCGTCTGCGCAAGGCTTGGACAGGTTCTTCAATTCCTCGACGGCTGCAAGCACTGCTTTGTCGATGCCGCGTTTGAGGTCCATCGGGTTCATGCCGGCAGCAACGGCCTTGAGGCCTTCGCGCATGATCGCCTGCGCCAGCACGGTGGCGGTGGTGGTGCCGTCGCCGGCAACATCGGAAGTTTGGGAAGCCACTTCCTTCACCATCTGCGCGCCCATGTTCTCGAACTTGTCTGCCAGTTCGATTTCCTTCGCCACGCTGACGCCGTCCTTGGTGACGGTGGGCGCGCCGAAACTCTTCTCCAGCACAACATTACGGCCGCGCGGGCCGAGGGTGACTTTCACCGCGTTGGCGAGAATATTGACGCCGCGCACCATGCGATGGCGCGCGTCATCACTGAATTTGACTTCTTTCGCTGTCATTTCCGTGTTCCTCTTTGAATCCGGTTAACTCTGATTTCCGTGAACGGTCGATAGAGCGTTAGCCCTCGATGACACCCATGATGTCTTCTTCGCGCATGACCAACAGATCTTCGCTTTCGACCTTGACCTCGGTGCCTGCATATTTGCCGAACAGCACTTTGTCGCCGGTCTTCACATCCAAAGGACGCACGTCGCCGTTTTCCAGAATCTTGCCCTTGCCTACCGCGACGACTTCGCCGCGAATCGGTTTTTCGGCCGCGCTGTCGGGGATGACAATACCGCCGGCCGTCGTGCGTTCTTCTTCCATTCGTTTGATGACCACGCGGTCATGGAGTGGACGAATTTTCATCAAGCATTTCTCCTTGCGATGAAGCTATATGAACCATAAGTGCTTGTTTCTTCTTGATGGAGCGCCAAGATTTAGCACTCACCCAGAATGAGTGCTAATAATAACGGCGAAACCTGCAGAGTCAAGGCGGGGACGCACGAAAATTTTTCGCCGACACTCAATCGTCGCGGCGGTACTCGCCTTCTATGGTACGCGGCGGAGCCGGGGTGTCGGGAGGGCCGCCACCGGGCGGGCCGGCCGGAGTGGAAATCCTGCTCACGAAGCGCACAATCATCGCCCGTCGCAGGGGCGCAATCAGCAGCAGAGCGCCGACCGAATCGGTGATAAACCCCGGAATCAACAACAAAATACCGCCGATCACCAGGAAGCCGCCTTCGAGCATGGGTATGGCTGGCGCTTCGCCGCGATCGAGGCTGCGGCGGATTTCCTGCAAAGTCCGAAACCCCTGGTGGCGCACTAGGAGGCTGCCGAGAACGGCGGAAAATACCACTAGCGCGACCGTGGCGATGCCGCCGATGGCGGCACCGACCTGCACCAGGACGTAGATCTCAGCCAATGGCAGGGCGACGAACAGCAGCAGTAAAAAGGTACGCAGACTCATGTGCGGTATGCACTCCGGGACGACGTGTAAAACAACAGTGACAAGGCGGTAAGCACGCGCTACCCTTGTTGCCCTCGCCTGAATCGACAGGAATACAATGCCAGAACAACACCTTATCGTGCTGTCTACGGCACCGGATCAAACTGTCGCGCAGCATATTGCAGGGGCGCTGGTGGATGAACAACTGGCCGCCTGTGTCAACATCCTACCGCAGGTGAGTTCGGTATACCGCTGGCAGGGTAAACGCGAGGTCGGTTCAGAGGTGGTGTTGATTATAAAGACCAGGCAAGGCGTTTACCAAAAACTGCAGCAGCGCCTGGTTGCGCTGCACCCCTATGAACTTCCGGAAATTGTGGCGGTCCCACTGGTGGGCGGCCTGGCCGGCTACTTGGGTTGGATCGATCAAATGACAGGAAAGAGCGAATGAAGACACGTGTATCGGCTTGGCTGCTGGCATTGGCGGCAATCCCGGCGGTGGTCGCAGCCGCCAATTACGGCCTCGCCGACGAGCCCCTCGCTCCGGACAAAGCCTTCCAGTTCTCGGCGCAAGCCAAGGACGCCAATACCGTAGTCGGCACCTGGACCATCGCCGACGGCTACTACCTGTACCAAAACAAATTCCAGTTCGTTTCCGATTCGGACGGGATCACGCTGGGCAAGCCGGACATACCCGCGGGGAAAAAGAAAAAGGACGAATTCTTCGGCGAAGTCGAAACCCATCGCCATCAGGTCCAGATCCAGATCCCGGTCGAGCGCGGCGCCAACGGCTCGAACACCTTGAGTTTGACCGCCAAGGCCCAAGGCTGCGCGGACATGGGCATCTGCTATCCGCCCTATCAGACCACGGTGAAGGTATCCCTCCGTGCTGCGTCCAGCGCGGCGCCGGCGGCCAAAGCAGCGGTCGACGGGGTCAAGCAGCTCGGCGACAGTCTCGGCCTGGCCCAGAATGAGCCCGAATTCCTGCCGCCCGACCAAGCCTTTGCCCTCAGCAGCGAGTCCCAAGACGGCAACTTGGTGGCGCATTGGAAAATCGCCGACGGCTATTACCTTTATAAGGACAAGATCCAATTCCGGCTCAAGGATGCCCCCCAGGGCGTGAGTCTTGGTGCACCGAAATTGCCGGAAGGTCAGATCAAGGACGACGAATTCTTCGGTCGCCTGACGGTGTTTCACGACGACTTCAGCGCCACGGTGCCCGTCGAGGGCGGGGATGCCGCCCAAGCAGTGGCCGTCGACGTTACCTACCAGGGCTGCTCGGAAAAAGGTTTGTGCTATCCGCCCCAGACGCACACGGTCCGTTACACCCCCGGCGCAAGCGGCGGCGGCGCAGCGTCCGGCACCTCGGCGGGAGCTGCGGTGGTCGCCGGTACGGCCCAGAACCAGCGCCAGCGCGGCACCAAGCCAGACGGCGTCTGCGGCGGCACCGAAACCGAAGCCGCCCGTCCTGGACGCCGAGACTGTGATCCTGACCCTGCTGGGTGCGTTTGGCGTCGGCTTCCTGCTGACGTTTACGCCCTGCGTCCTGCCGATGATCCCGATCCTGTCGTCGATCATCGTCGGCCAGTCCGGAGAACAGTCCAGCGCCATGCGCGGCGGCATGCTGTCGATCGTCTATGTCCTCGGCACGGCAGTCACCTGGACCGCGGCCGGTATCCTCGCCGGCCAGGCCGGCGATCAACTGCAGGCCTATTTCCAGAATCCGTGGGCGATCGGCATATTCGCCGCCATATTGCTGCTGCTCGCCCTGTCCATGTTCGGCTTCTACGAAATCCAGATGCCGTCCAGCATCCAGTCGAAGCTCCAGGAGCGCAGCCAAAAAGTGCAGGGCGGAACCGTGATCGGCGTGTTCGTCATGGGACTGTTGTCGGCGGCGATCGTCGGTGCCTGCGTATCGCCGCTGCTGATTTCGGTGCTCGGGCTGGCGGTCTCCCTGGGCGATCCGGTACTGGGCGGCGCCACCATGTTCTTCATGGCGCTCGGTACCGGCGTGGTGCTGATCGCCATCGGCTTCGGCGCCGGCTTCCTGATGCCTCGCGCCGGTGCCTGGATGGACACGGTCAAACACGTGTTCGGCGTACTGTTGCTGGGAGTCGCCGTGTACTTGCTGGGAATCCTGCCGCAAGTACCGGTGCTGTATCTGTGGGCCGTGCTGCTGATTGTCACCGGCGTGTTCATGGGCGCCACCCAGTCGATAGCCGAATCGGCCAACGGCTGGCGGCTGCTGTGGAAAGGTGTCGGCACCGTGTTGGTGATCTGGGGCGTATTGGCATTGCTCGGCGCGTTCGCCGGCAACCGCGATATCCTGCGGCCCATCCAATTCGACTCGCCGGCGATCGCCATGCGGGCCCATTGCCGGCGGAGAGACCGCGCCGCTGCCGCGCACGGCGAGTTGTTTCGTCGCGTCGAAACGGTCGCGCAGCTGGATCAGGCGCTTGCCCAGGCAAAGGCGGCCGGCAAACCGGTAATGGTGGATTTCTACGCTGATTGGTGCACCGAGTGCCAACGCATGGAAAAAGGCACTTTCACCAATCCCCAGGTACGGCAATACATGGGACAGCATTTCACCGCGTTGCAGGTGGACGTCACCGAGAACGATGAGACCGACCGCGCGGTCAAGCAACGGCTCAATGTGTTCGGGCCGCCGGCGCTATTGTTCTTCGACGCAGCCGGACAGCCCATGAAGTCGATGAATTTCTATGGCTACAAACCCGCCGACGAGTTCCTCGGTCACCTGCAGCGCGTCGTAAAGGGTTCCTAGTGCGTCGGTCTGCGAGCATCGTTGCCGCAGTCGCGGTAGGGATTGCCGGGCTTGCGGGTGGATTTTGGCTGCAACACGCCACCCGTTCATCGTCGCCGCTACCACCCGCCGCGGACAGTTCCCAGGCGGCCGCCGCAGTGGGGACTCCCCGCCCGTCGTTTTCACTGCGGGATCTCAACGGCAAACAACAAGACGTCGCCCAATGGAACGACCACGTGGTGTTGCTCAACTTCTGGGCCACTTGGTGTCCGCCCTGTCGGCGCGAGATTCCGGCGCTGATCGAGCTGCAGAACAAATTCGGAGACCACGGGCTGCAAGTCGTGGCGTATCGCCATCGACCAGCCCCAGTTGGTGGAGGAATTCCGCGATACCGCGGAGATCAACTATCCGGTTTTAGTGGGGGAAAGCGACGCCCTGGAAGTGTCGAAGTCCTACGGCAACGTCTACGGCCAATTGCCCTATAGCGTCATCATCGACCGTGACGGCACCATCCGCGAAGTGCACCGCGGGGAACTCACCGCGACCGCCGCGGAATCGCTGCTGGAGCCACTGCTAGGTCGCTGAACGCGCAAATTCCGAAGCAATTGCGCCGAACTGTTGCGAACGGGACGGCAACCGGCGAATTGGTGGACAATACTCAGAAATTGTTGCACACTGGCGCGCGTCGGCCACCGGGTCCATTTTTGTGGATTTAGGACCAATTAAGTGCCGAATTTCTGAAAAATTGCTACGAAGGTCGCACTTTCGGGGCGGCTTCGAACCAAATCAGGGCTCCACCGGCTCATGGCGCGCATTCTGGTACTGAACGGTCCGAACCTGAACCTGCTCGGCAATCGCGAGCCGCAGGTCTACGGCCACGTAACGCTCGCCGACATCGACCAGCGCCTGCAACAGCAGGCCGCAGCCGCCGGCCATGAACTCGAAACCCAGCAAAGCAACGCCGAGCATGAATTGGTGGAGCGGGTGCACCGCGCCCGTGAGGCCGGCGTCGCTTTTATCATTATCAATCCGGCCGCGTTTACGCACACCAGCGTCGCCCTGCGCGATGCCATTTTGGGCGTGGACATTCCCTGCATCGAAGTACATTTGTCCAATGTCTTCCGGCGCGAAGAATTTCGTCAACGGTCCTACTTCTCCGATATCAGCATCGGCGTAATCAGCGGCCTGGGCGCACAAGGCTACGAACTGGCGCTGCAGGCCGCGATCCGGCACTTGGCCGAATCGGAATAACAACGGACCGAACCGGGTTCGGCCCTCAAGGAACAGCGCAATGGATATTCGCAAGGTCAAGAAACTGATTGAACTGCTCGAAGAATCGGGCATCGCCGAAATCGAAATTCACGAAGGCGAGGAAGCGGTGCGCATCAGTCGCTATCCCGCAAGGCATGCCGGTCATGCAGGCGGCCTATCCCGGCGGCCGGCACCCGCACCCGTGGCGGCAGCCGCCGCCATCAGCTGTCGCGGCAGCACGCCGAACCCGCGAGCGAAGAAATCGACGGCCACAAAGTCCTTGTCGCCGATGGTCGGCACCTTTTATCGCTCGCCGTCCCCGGGCAGCCCATCGTTCGTGGAAGTGGGCCAGCGGGTCAATCTCGGCGACACTCTCTGCATCATCGAAGCGATGAAAATGTTCAACCAGATCGAAGCCGACAAGGCCGGCGTGATCGTGGCCGCGATCCTGGTCGAAAACGGTCAACCTGTGGAATACGGCCAGCCGCTGTTCGTCATCGAATAGCGCCGCCCTCCGGGCGCTCACCCACGTAACCATTGCTGCAGGTCCAATCAACCGATGCTGGAAAAGATCGTCATTGCCAACCGGGGCGAGATCGCCCTGCGCATCCTGCGCGCCTGCCACGAGTTGGGCATCAAAACCGTCGCCGTGCACTCGTCCGCCGATCGCGACCTCAAGCATGTGCGCCTGGCCAACGAATCCGTCTGCATCGGCGGGCCGCCGTCGCGCCGAAAGCTATCTCAATGTCCCGGCGCTGATCAGTGCCGCGGAAGTCACCGATGCCGTCGCCATCCATCCGGGCTATGGCTTCCTGTCGGAAAACGCCGACTTTGCCGAACGGGTCGAGGAGTCCGGCTTCATTTTCATCGGCCCGCGCTCGGAAACCATCCGCCTGATGGGCGACAAGGTTTCGGCCATCCGCGCCATGAAGGAGGCCGGGGTGCCGTGCGTACCCGGTTCCGACGGCCCACTGGGCGACGACGGTGAGGAAAGCCTGCGCTTGGCGCGCGAAATCGGCTACCCGGTCATCATCAAGGCCGCCGGCGGCGGCGGCGGT
The DNA here is from genome assembly GCA_963762165.1 of uncultured Gammaproteobacteria bacterium. Classification (GTDB taxonomy): domain Bacteria; phylum Pseudomonadota; class Gammaproteobacteria; order JASBUN01; family JASBUN01; genus CAVXJN01. The sequence continues at coordinate 858,155 of CAVXJN010000003.1, read as the reverse complement.
CGCGGCATGCGGGTGGTGCACGGCGAAGCGAGCCTGCTCAACGCCATCGCGCTGACGCGCATGGAGGCCGGCAGCGCCTTCGGCAACGACACCGTGTATATGGAGAAGTATCTGGAAACGCCGCGCCACGTCGAGTTCCAGGTGCTCGCCGACGAGCACGGCAACGCCATCCACCTGGGCGAACGGGACTGCTCCATGCAGCGCCGCCACCAGAAAGTCATCGAGGAAGCGCCGGCGCCGGGCATCACCGAGGAGCAGCGCACACGCGATGGGCGAGGTGTGCGCCCAGGCGTGCCGCGACATCGGCTACCGTGGCGCCGGCACCTTCGAGTTCCTGTACCAGGACGGCGAATTCTATTTCATCGAGATGAACACCCGCGTACAGGTGGAACACCCGGTTACCGAAATGATCACCGGCGTCGACATCATCCGTGAGCAGATCTTGATTGCCGCAGGCGAAAAGTTGTCGCTGCGTCAGGAAGACGTCAGCTGGCGCGGCCACGCCGTCGAGTGCCGCATCAACGCCGAAGACCCGAAGACCTTTCTGCCCTGCCCCGGCACCATCACCCAGTATCATGCGGCCGGCGGCCCTGGCATTCGCATCGACACCCATATCTACAACGGCTATCGCGTGCCGCCGAATTACGATTCCATGATCGCGAAGCTGGTGGCACACGGCAATTCCCGCACGATCGCCCTGGCTCGCATGCGGCAGGCGTTGAGCGAAATCGTCATCGACGGAATTCGCACCAATATCGAACTGCACCAGGACCTGATCACGGACGCCGCGTTCCACCGTGGCGGCACCAACATTCATTATCTGGAGAAAAAGCTGGGGCTGTAGGCGTCGGCCCACGACGGATTCGTGCCTGCCGTGATGAACCGGGGCGCGCCACAGTACACACCGGCTCCGGACTCCCTCATGCCCTGGCTGGAAATTTCACTGGACCTGCCGCGCGATGCGCCGTCGGACGCCTACGAAGCTGCGCTGCTGGGTGCCGGCGCGGCATCCGTGACCCTGTCCGACGCCGGCGACGATCCGGTGTTGGAGCCGGGACCGGGGGAGACGCCGTTGTGGCCGCGCGTACGAATCACCGGTCTGTTCACAGCCGACGCCGAACCGCAATTGATCGCGCTCACCATGCAGCAGGCGCTGGTCCTCGAGCAACCGCCCCTTTTGCACGTCAATCCGCTGGAAGACCGCGACTGGACTCGCGCCTGGATGGACGGTTATCAACCGATGCGTTTCGGGTCGCAATTATGGGTCGTGCCCGAGGGCTTCACCGCGCCTCGGCGCGACGGCATCAACCTGCGCCTGGACCCGGGCTTGGCATTCGGCACTGGCACCCATCCCACCACAGCACTGTGTCTGGAGTGGTTGGCCGCACACCCGCCGTGCGGGCAGACCGTCATCGATTTCGGCTGCGGTTCCGGGATTTTGGCAATTGCCGCTTTGCTGCTGGGCGCGAATCACGCCGACGCGGTGGACAACGATCCGCAAACGCTGCTGGCAACCATCGACAATGCCCACAAGAACGGCGTTGCCCAACGCATCCGCACCTATCTGCCCGAGCAGTACCGACACCAGCCGCGCGACCTGCTGCTGGCGAACATTCTGGCCGGTCCGCTGCTGCAACTGGCACCGCTTTTCGCAACGCTGGTGAAACCAGGCGGCAGATTGGTGCTGTCCGGAATCCTTGGCGAGCAAGTGGACGGGTTGCTGCAGTGCTACGGCGCCGACTTTGACTTTTCACCGCCGCACTTGCGCGACGGCTGGGCGCGCTTGGACGCCGTGCGCAGATCGGATAAGGTGGCAGGTTGACGCTACAACACAGCAGCGGGCCGTATCGCGCCCGAAGCCCTGCCGAACCTCGACTCAGGATTGCCGCAACCGACCATGCGCACCCGTTGTCCCGAATGCCAGACAACATTTCTGATTACCGAGCAGCAGCTTAACGCCGCCGGCGGTAAGGCGCGGTGCGGCCGGTGTGGCGCAGTCTTCGATGCGCGTGCCGCTTTGCTGGTCGATCCAGATGAGCGTCCAAATGTCCAAGCCGAGCCCGACCGCGTCGAAGCGAGCGGCATTGCAGCCACTGAGCAACGGACCGAAGCGGCCGACGAGGAAAAAGCGCCGTCACCCGATACGCGCCGCCATTGTGCGACGGGAACCGGCGCAAGAGCCGATCCCGGCCGTGTTACTGGAAGATTTCGAACAGGCCCACAAGCGCGGCAGCCGGCGCCACGGATGGGCGTGGGGCATGGCCGGTATCGTTCTGGCACTGTGCCTTGCGCTGCAATATGCCTATTTCATGCGCGTCCAATTGGTGAACCAGTATCCGCAGTTCCGCCCCTGGTTGGTGGACATGTGCGGGGCCTTGTCAGCGGCGATCTCATGTGACGTGCCATACGCGCACAACCTCGCCAAGCTTCGCATGTTGTCGAGCGAAGTCAGTGAACATCCCGACGCACGCGGCGCGTTGCTGATCCAGGCGACGTTCGTCAACACCGCACAATTCACCCAGCCATTTCCGATCCTGGAACTGAAATTGTCCGACTTGCGCGGACAGCCGGTTGCGTTGCGCAGATTTCGGCCGGCGGAATATTTGCGTGGAAACATCAACGCAGTACAAGGCATGGCGCCGAGCACCCCGGTGACAGCGTTGATCGAAGTGACACGACCGTTTGTCGATGTCAACAGCTATAGTTTCGCGTTTTATTGAACGCCGTTTCGATTGTAAAATTTTTTGATTCATTTCGATCGTCACGACGCCTTTATCACGCTCCCCTTTGAGAGTATTATTGCTCGTCCGCCGTTCAACACCGCGACGACTAGACGGACAACGGGCGTGCAGACATGCAGATCGGCCCCTTTAAATTACGCAACAATTTAATACTCGCCCCCATGGCCGGTGTGACCGACCGGCCTTTCCGTCAGCTATGCAAACAGCTCGGCGCGGGCATGGCCGTGTCCGAGATGGTGTCGTCGAATTCGTCTGCTCTGGGGCAGCAAGAAAACCCAACGTCGCGCCGACCATGACGGCGAAGTGGAACCGCGCATCGTGCAGATCGCCGGCGCCGATCCGCAGATGATGGCCGACGCAGCCCGTTACAATGTCGACACCGGCGCGCAGATCATCGACATCAACATGGGCTGCCCCGCCAAGAAAGTCTGCAACGTGCTGGCCGGCTCCGCGCTGCTGCGTCACGAGGATCTGGTCGCTCCATTCTCGATGCCGTGGTCAAGGCCGTGGATGTGCCCGTGACGCTCAAAATCCGTACCGGCTGGGATAAGGAAAACCGCAACGCGCTGCGCATCGCCCGCATCGCGGAAGATGCCGGTATCTGCGCCGCTGGCCATGCACGGGCGCACGCGCGCCTGCATGTACAAAGGCGACGGCGGAATACGACACCATTCGCGCAGTCAAGAATGCGGTGCGCGATTCCCGTGACCGCCAACGGCGACATCGATACTCCCGGAAAAAGCGCGGCAGGTGCTCGAACATACCGGCGCCGATGGCGATCATGATCGGCCGCGCTGCTCAGGGACGGCCGTGGATCTTCCGGGAGATCGAACATTTTCTCGCTACCGGGGAAAAGCTGCCCGAGCCCCCGGTGGAAGAGATTCGCGACATCATGCTGGGCCACCTGGAGAATCTTTACCAGTTCTACGGCGAGCACACGGGGGTGCGCATCGCCCGCAAACATATCTCCTGGTACAGCAAGGGCCAGCGCGGTGGCGCGGTATTTCGTGATGCCGTCAATCGGGTGGAATCAAAACAACAACAACTGGCAATGACGCGCGACTTCTTCGACCGTCTTGCCGACCAGGAGGGTCTCGCCGCATGAGCTACTCCAATGCTTCCCAGGCAGCGGTCAGCAGCGAGAAGCAGGTAGCAGCGTTTCCGACCGACAACGTATGCTTGTCGAGTTTCGTCAAAGGCGCTGTGGAAACCTACTTTCGCGATCTGAACGGCACATGCCCCGGGAAATTTGTATGAGATGGTGATGTCGGAAGTCGAAAAGCCGTTGCTGGCAACGGTGATGCAGCAAGTACAGGGCAATCAAACCCGCGCCGCGAAAATGCTCGGCATCAATCGCAGCACATTGCGCAAAAAACTCGCCCAGCACGGACTCAACGACTAATCTTTGCAACCGGCCGCGGCCCTCGGGCCGCGGCCATGATCCGCCCGGGGACCCTGGGTTCTTTCAACGGCCCGCCAGGGTCCGACCCAACAGAACGCACCAACTATGAGCAAGATTCAGCGCGCACTCATCAGCGTCTCGGACAAGACCGGCATTGTCGATTTCGCCCGCAAATTGCACGGCATGGGAGTCGAAATCCTATCCACCGGCGGCACGGCCCGCTTGCTGGGCGACAACGGGATTCCAGTTACCGAAGTTTCCGATTACACCGGCTTCCCGGAAATGATGGACGGCCGTGTGAAAACCCTGCACCCGAAAATCCACGGCGGACTTCTCGGTCGGCGCGGCGAAGACGAGCAGGTCATGCGTCAACATGCCATCGAGCCGATCGATTTGGTGGTGGTCAACCTCTATCCCTTCGAACAGACCGTGGCCAAGCCTGGCTGTGATCTGGCTGACCGCAATCGAAAACATCGATATCGGCGGGCCGACCATGCTGCGCGCCGCAGCCAAGAACCATGTCTCTGTCACCGTGCTCGTCGATGCCGACGACTACGCATTGGTACTGGACGAAATGCAGGAAAACCGCGGCGCGGTCTCGGACGCCACCCGCTTCGCCCTGGCCATGAAAACCTTCGAGCACACGGCCCACTACGACGGCGTAATCGCCAATTATCTCGGCGCCATCGGCGCCGACGGCAAACCGCAGGGCTTTCCCAACACCTACAACGTACAATTCCTGATGGCGCAAGCGCTGCGCTACGGCGAGAACCCCCATCAACAGGCCGCGTTCTACGTCGAACCGGCACCGGCGGAAGCCTCGGTGTCGACCGCCAATCAGATTCAGGGAAAAGAACTGTCATTCAATAACATCGCCGACACCGACGCGGCGCTGGAATGTGTCAAGCAATTCGAAGTACCCGCCTGCGTCATCGTCAAGCACGCCAACCCCTGCGGCGTGGCGATCGCGGCAACGCAATTGGAAGCCTACGAACGCGCCTACAAGACCGATCCCACCTCTGCGTTCGGCGGCATTATCGCCTTCAACAGGCCTTTGGATGCAGAGACCGCAGGCACCATTCTCGACCGGCAGTTCGTCGAAGTGATCATTGCGCCGGCCGTGGAAGAGGAATGCCGTGCCCGTGCTGGCCAAAAAGCCCAACGTGCGGGTACTGACCTGCGGCAACTGGGACCGCGAGCGCACGCCGGGCTTCGACTACAAACGTGTCACGGGTGGTTTGTTGGTGCAGGATCGCGATCTGGGCATGATCACCGCCGCCGACCTGCGCGTGGTCACCAAGCGCACGCCAAGCGAAACCGAGCTTGCGGACCTGCTGTTCGCCTGGAAGGTGTGCAAGTTCGTCAAGTCCAACGCGATTGTGTACTGCAAGGACGGGATGACCATCGGTGTCGGCGCGGGCCAGATGAGCCGGGTCTACAGCGCCCGTATCGCCGGCATCAAAGCCGCGGACGCGGACCTCGAAGTCAAAGGCTCGGTCATGGCGTCCGATGCATTCTTCCCTTTCCGCGACGGGCTCGACTCAGCGGCGGAAGTGGGCGTGACCGCCGTGATCCAGCCCGGCGGCTCGGCGCGCGATCAGGAGGTCATCGATGCCGCCGACCAACACGGCATCGCCATGGTTTTCACCGGCATGCGCCATTTCCGACACTGAGCGGTATTCAGCCGCCGGTACCGACCCGTAGTTCATCCACTTCGACCAGGCGGTTCTTGCCCGCGTCCTTGGCGCGGTACAGCGCCTGATCGATACGCCGCAACATGAATTCGGCGTCCGCGTCCTCGGCTTCCTCGCCATGGGTGCATAACAGGCCGATGCTGACCGTCAAAGGCAGCTCCTGATCGTGCCAGCGGAACGAGTGGCGTTCAATGGATGCCAGGATGTTGCGTGCCCGATGGCGGCCGGTTTCGGGTATGCAATCCATTTGCAGCACGAATTCATCACCGCCGTAGCGGGCCACCAGTTCGTGGTCGCTGGCGTGTTCGGCCAACAGGTGCGCCAACTGGATCAACACCGCATCCCCGGCCGCATGGCCAAAGGCGTCGTTGATATGTTTGAAGTTGTCCACGTCCAGCAGCAATACGCACATGCAGCGCGCAGCTTTGCGATGGACCTTGAGCCGCTGAATCAGCACCTCCTCGAAATGCCGCCGATTGGTCAACGCCGTGAGGTGGTCTTTGCGGGCCAATTCCTCCAACCGCATGTTGGCATCGCGCAAATCCTGGGTGGCCTCGTCGACACGATGTTGCAGCAATTTGTTCAAACCATCGTAGCGGGCGCGCGAATCCTCGATACGGTCGAAGGCTGTGGCGAATGCACCGGCCAACTGCTGCACTTCACGAGGTGCGTGGCTCGGCGCAGGCGGCAGCTTGCCTTTGAAGTCACCCTCCGCCAGATCATTGGTGGCCAGCGCCAGGCGCCTGAGAGGATTGGCGATCCAACGGGCCAGCGTGACTGCCAGAACGAGGCCGAGAACCAGGCCGAATACGCCCCAGGCGAACTCCGCCCAAAGCAGGTCGGCAACGCGGCTTTCCACCTCGGCTTTGGGCTGCGGCACCATCACGCCCCAGCCGATGCCGGGCACGCTGGCATAGCCGGCCACCATCGACTGCTTGACGAACGATGAGTAGAACTCGGTGACGCCGGTGTTGCCCGCCATCATGGCTTTGACGATCGGCCAGCCGGACAAGTCGTGCATGTCTTCCATCCAGTCCGGATTGGGATGCGCCACCACGTGGCCGAATTGATCGACGATCGCCGAGTGCCCCCGTTTGCCGAAGCGAATGTTGCGGCGCAATTTTTCGATCAGGTCGATGCGCAATTCGCCCAACAACACTGCCCGGACCCCTCCTTGGGCATCGCGGACCGGTTGCGACAGCATCACCGTGGGTTTGCCGGTGAGCGGGCTCGGTTTGACACCGGACAAGGCGCCCGTGCCGTGGTTGCGCGTACGCAGAAAACAGGTTTCGCTGGCAAATACGTCGGCCTGACCCGGCACGGCGCCGTGGGGATCGGAGGTAAATAGTGTCCTGCCGTCGGTACCGACCAGGGAGATGGAGCGAAAGCCGCGCAAATGCAGCGCCGCACGCCCCAGGAATTCTTCCAGCGCCTTAGGCACGTCTTCGCCCTGAACCGGCTTCTCGAGCGAAGATGCCAGCAACGCGAGCGCGTGCCGGTGGTCTTCGACATAGATCGAAATCGGCGCGGCGAGGTTCTGGGCCAGCAGCTGATGCTTTTCCTGAATTTCGCGCCAAGCGTCATCCCAGGCTGTGCGGTACAATTTCACGCCCAGCAGCGCCAGCGGCACCACTGCGACCAGCACGAAACTTGCCATGAGTGCCCGGTTTACCGGTTGGCCCATGATCCGCGTTGACATTTTCGCCCCCGGGCCGGAATTCGCCGCCATCTAAGCCTTCCTTCTCGTGGTCCTGTTAAGATAGCGGTCGTTCGGTCGGTAAATTGAACCGTTTTGGTGCTCACCAACCCGGTCAGGAGTGGTCATGAAGGTATTGGTGGTAGGCGGAGGCGGCCGCGAGCACGCCCTGGCGTGGCGGGCGGCACAATCGGCCGCAGTTGAAACCGTATTCGTGGCACCCGGCAATGCCGGAACCGCGCGCGAGACCGGTCTGCGCAACGTCGACGTCGGTGCCGAAGACATTGCCGGTCTGCTGAATTTCGCCCAACAAGCGGCCATCGACCTGACGATCGTGGGCCCCGAAGCGCCACTGGTCGCGGGCATCGTCGACACCTTTCTGGACGCCGGGCTGCCCATCTTCGGACCCACCCGTGAGGCGGCGCAACTGGAGGGCTCGAAGGCCTTCGCCAAAGACTTCCTGGCCCGACACGGTATCCCGACCGCCCGCTACGGCGTCTTCACCGACCTCAATCAGGCCCTGGCATTCATCCATGATCACGGCGCTCCGATTGTCGTCAAAGCCGACGGCCTGGCAGCCGGCAAGGGCGTGATCCTCGCCCGGAGCAACGCCGAGGCCGAAGCCGCGGTGCGCGACATGCTGGCCGGCAACGCGTTCGGCGCCGCCGGCAGCCGGGTGGTGATCGAGGAATTCCTCGACCGGCGAGGAAGCCAGTTTCATCTGCATGGTCGACGGCGCCAGTATTCTGCCCATGGCCACGTCCCAGGACCACAAGGCCCGCGACGATGGCGATTCAGGGCCCAATACGGGCGGCATGGGAGCATATTCCCCGGCGCCAGTGGTCAGCGCCGAGGTCCACCAGCGAATTCTGCGCGAAGTTATCGAGCCCACAGTCCTCGGCTTGGCCAGCGAAGGCATTCCCTATACCGGTTTCCTCTACGCCGGGGTCATGATCGACGCCGACGGCGCGCCCAAGGTCCTGGAATACAATTGCCGCTTCGGCGACCCCGAGACCCAGCCCATCATGATGCGGCTGCAGTCCGATCTGGTCGAACTCTGCCAGGCTGCCGTGGCCGGCCGCCTGGACCGCTGCCAGGCACAGTGGGACCCGCGCCCGGCGCTGGGTGTGGTCATGGCCGCGGGCGGCTATCCCGGCGCCTATCGCCGCGGCGACGCGATCCACGGTCTGCCGCAGATCGACTCCGCGGACGCCAAAGTGTTCCATGCCGGCACGCGGGAAAACGAAGGCGAAGTGGTCACCGACGGCGGCCGCGTGCTTTGTTGCGTGGGCTTGGGCGATACCGTGTCGGTGGCCCAGCGGCGTGCCTATACCCTGGTGGAGCAGATCCACTGGCAGGACGCATTCTGCCGGCGCGACATAGGCTACCGCGCCATTGCCAGGGAAGGCATGGCCAATGCCGATCGATGAACATAATTAGAGAATATATTAAACTTTTAGCAGTACTTAATTTACCCCTTTACGCCTGCATTATATCTTATAAAATAATGGTTTATGGGTTGCTGCGCTTGACCCGGCAATACCTTCCCGCTACGCTGCGCGCGCCATGGGTCCATTGAACCAGCGTAGCTCACCGCCCGAATCAGGCCACTTGCGCAGGTCACAGCCTGCGGCCCGCGGACCGCGATTCGGGACCGGCGTCCGGCTCTACCCGTTGCTACTCGGTGGCGCCGGGCGAGGACCTGGCCGTCGAGACGTTTGGTACAGCAACGGCCAGCGCCATTATGACCAAATGACGGGGCTGGTTTGCGGCGACAACGATATGGCAGCGGAGATCGCAAAGTGAAGAACAGCATCGGGTTACTACGGGTCTTGCTGGCCGGCGTCGTCATGCTCGCCGTGACGAATGCGTACGCTGACATGCAACTTTTGTCTCCCATTCCCAACAAGCCCATGGCACCCGACTTCACCCTCAAGGACCTCGATGGCAAGCCCCATCGCCTCAGCGACTATCGCGGCCAGGTGGTGATCCTCAATTTCTGGGCCACGTGGTGTCCGCCGTGTCGCCACGAAATGCCCTCCATGGAACGCGCGTGGACGCAATTGCGAAAACAAGGCGCGGTGATCCTGGCGGTGGACGTGGGCGAAGACCTGGATACGGTGTATACGTTCCTGGCCGACATCCCGGTGAGTTTTCCACTGTTGCTCGACGAGGACGCCGAAATCGTGAGCCGGTTTTCGGTTCGCGGTCTGCCGACGACTTATGTCGTCGATCCGTCGGGGCATCTGGTATACCAGGCCGTGGGGGGAAGGGATTGGGATGACCCCGGCGTCATGAAAACCATTCTCGGCTTACGCGAGCCTTCCCAAAGAGTCCAGGCCGCCACGCCAGGCACGAGTTCGATGTGACGCCCCCGAACGGGGTGACGACGGGACAGCCGGACAGCAATTCGGCGCTTTCACCTTCTAGCGCGATTCCAGCCCCTGGCGCCCGAGGCGTCGGCGCTGTCGCAATACCAAGTCATCACACTGCCGAGCACCGACGATGAGCAGCAAGCGCGGGACGCTGAAATTTTCCTACCTGGGCCTGGATTCGGCCTCGCTCAAATCGTCGATCTTCGAACGCCTGCATTACAGCATCGGCAAAAAGCCAAACACCGCGTCCAGCCACGACTGGTATCACACCGCCGCCTATGTGATACGCGATCGCATGGTCGAGCGTTGGCTGCAGACCCTGCAAAGCTACGCGGCCGCCAGCCCCAAGCGGGTGTATTACCTGTCGATGGAATTTCTCATCGGCCGCATGCTGGGCGACAACTTGACCAAGCTCGATGCCACCGATGAGTTTCGTGGTGCGCTCGAGGCCGCGGGCGCCGATCTGGACACGGTGGTCGAAACCGAGCCGGACGCCGCCCTGGGCAACGGCGGACTCGGACGACTGGCGGCGTGCTTTCTGGACTCCATGGCAACCCTGCGGCTGCCGGGCTTCGGTTATGGCATTCGCTACGAGTACGGAATGTTCAACCAGCGCATCGAAAACGGCCAGCAGGTGGAGCATCCCGATAATTGGCTGCGCTACGGCAATCCGTGGGAATTCCCGCGCCCGGAAGTGCTGTTTCCGGTGCGCTTCTTCGGCAAGGTGATCACTGAAACCGCAAGCGACGGCGCCGAACGTCAGCGCTGGGTGGACACGGAAGAGGTCATGGCCATGGCCTACGACATGCTGATACCCGGCTATGCCAACAACACCGTCAATCATCTGCGCCTTTGGACCGCCAAAGCATCGCGCGATTTCAATCTGGCTTATTTCAACGAGGGCAACTACATCAAGGCGGTGGAGGAACAGAACGACTCGGAAAACCTTTCACGGGTTCTGTACCCGGACGATACCACCAGCATGGGACGGGAACTGCGCTTGCAGCAGGAATATTTTTTCGTCAGTGCCGCATTGCAGGACATACTCAAGGATTTCTCCAAGGCGGGGCACGCGGCTGCCGCGCTGCCGGACAAAGTCGCCATTCAACTCAACGATACCCATCCCGCGGTTGCCGTTCCTGAATTGATGCGTCTGCTGATCGACGAGCACGAGCTGCCCTGGGACGAGGCATGGTCCATTACCCGCAAGACGTTTTCCTACACCAATCACACCCTCATGCCGGAAGCACTGGAATCCTGGCCTCTGGATCTGTTCGGACGCATGCTGCCGCGGCACTTGCAGATCGTCTATGAAATCAACCAGCGATTCCTGGACGATGTGCGGCGCAGATTTCCGGGCCAGGAAGACCGTATCCGGCGCCTGTCGCTCATCGACGAACAAGGCGAACGCCGGATCCGCATGTCCCATGTGGCGATGGTCGGAAGCCATACCGTGAACGGCGTTTCCGCGATTCACACCGATCTGATGCGGCAGACGATTTTCGCCGACTTTCATGCCGTGCAGCCGCAGCAGATCATCAACATCACCAACGGCATTACGCCGCGCCGCTGGCTGCATCACTGCAACCCGAAATTGTCCAATTTGATTTCGGAGCACATCGGCTATAGCTGGATAACCCACCTGGATCGGCTCGAGGAACTGCGCATTGCCGCCGCCGACAGCGGCTTCCGCACGGCTTTTGCGGCCGTGAAGCGCGCCAACAAGGAACGTCTGGCGAAACTGATTCGCGCGCGTATGGGTATCGCCGTGCCGGTGGATTCCCTGTTCGACGTCCAGATCAAAAGAATCCACGAATACAAGCGCCAGATCTTGAATCTGCTGCACGCGATCGTGCTATACAACCGGATTTGCGAGTCGCCGGATACTTTCGGCCAGCCGCGCACCATCATCCTCAGCGGCAAAGCGGCGCCCGGCTACGCGATGGCCAAGCTCATCATTCGCGCCATCAACGATGTCGGAGCGGTCATCAACGCCGATCCGCGTACCCGCGACCGGCTGCGTCTGGTATTCGTGCCCAATTACGACGTCAGCACCGCGGGCGACATCATTCCTGCCGCTGAATTGTCGCAACAGGTCTCCCTGGCGGGCACGGAAGCCTCCGGAACCGGCAATATGAAACTCGCGCTCAATGGTGCCTTGACCATTGGTACGCTGGACGGTGCGAATGTCGAGATCCGGGAAGCGGTCGGGAAGGAGAACATCTTCATTTTCGGACTCACCGCCAGCGAAGTGGCGCGCGAGCAACGCAGCGGATACCGCGCCCGTGATTATGTCGAGGGCGATCCGATCCTCGCCGAAGTTCTGCGTCAATTGGCGGACGGGCGCTACAGCGCAGAGGAGCCCCATCGCTATCGGCCCCTGGTAGACCGGCTACTCGACAACGACCCGTACCTGGTATTGGCGGACTTCCAGTCCTATCTGGAAGCGCAGGAAAACGTAGAGCGACTTTATGCGCAGCCCGAGGAATGGAATCGCCGCGCGATACTCAATGTCGCCGCGATGGGACGGTTCTCCAGCGATCGCACCATCAACGAATACGCCGAACGCATCTGGGGCGTTAAGCCCGTCGCTCACGAATAGCGCTGCTGCCGCAGGTCGCGGCGGCCGGTCAACGTTTCATTGAATTGAAGAATTCGGCGTTGGTCTTGGTGTCTTTGAGCTTGTCGAGCAGAAATTCGATCGCCGCCAGTTCGTCCATGGGGTGCAGCAGCTTGCGCAGCACCCACATCTTCTGCAGTTCATCGACGGCCGTCAGCAGTTCTTCACGGCGGGTACCGGAACGGTTGATGTTGATCGCGGGGAAGATACGCTTTTCGGAAATCCGCCGGTCGAGATGGATTTCCATGTTACCGGTGCCCTTGAACTCTTCGTAGATCACGTCATCCATACGTGAGCCGGTTTCCACCAGGGCAGTAGCGAGAATGGTCAGCGAGCCGCCCTCCTCGATGTTGCGCGCCGCGCCGAAGAATCGTTTCGGCCGATGCAGCGCATTGGCGTCCACACCGCCGGTCAGCACCTTGCCCGAAGACGGCACCACCGTGTTGTAGGCACGCGCCAGACGGGTGATGGAATCGAGCAGAATCACCACGTCCTTCTTGTGCTCGACCAGGCGTTTGGCCTTCTCGATCACCATTTCCGCGACCTGGACATGGCGGCTGGCGGGCTCGTCGAAGGTACTGGAAATGACTTCGCCGCGCACGGAGCGGGCCATTTCGGTCACTTCTTCGGGCCGCTCGTCGATCAGCAGCACGATCAGATAAACCTCGGGATGATTGCTGGTCAGACTCTGGGCGATGTTCTGCAGCAACATGGTCTTGCCGGCCTTGGGCGGCGACACGATCAAGCCGCGCTGCCCTTTTCCGATGGGTGCGGTGAGGTCGATTACCCGCGGCGTGATGTCCTCGGTACTGCCGTTGCCAAGCTCCAGCTGCATGCGCTCGGTGGGATGCAGCGGCGTCAGATTTTCGAACAACACCTTGTTCTTGGAGTTTTCCGGCGTGTCGAAATTGATTTCCTTGACCTTCAGCAACGCGAAATAGCGCTCCCCCTCTTTCGGCGGCCGAATCTTGCCGGAGACCGTATCTCCCGTACGTAGATTGAAACGCCGAATCTGGCTGGGCGACACGTAGATGTCATCCGGGCCGGCGAGGTACGAACTGTCTGCGGAGCGCAGAAAGCCGAAGCCGTCCTGGAGAATTTCCAGCACCCCGTCGCCGAAAATGTCCTCGCCGCTTTTGGCGTGGGCTTTCAGGATGCTGAAGATGACATCTTGCTTGCGGGAGCGGGCGATGCCCTCGATATTCATTTGCTGCGCGATCTGTACCACCTCAGACGCGGGTTTTTGTTTCAGCTCAGTCAGATTCATGTGCAGGCGTTCTTTTATGGACAGGAGTAGACGGGTCGGACACATACGGCAGCCGGGCGGAGCCAGGGCCGTGTACCGGGGAGATGATCTGATTAAAGGGAGAAAAGCTTACGTCGTTATACGAACTGCGATTCCAAATTTAGCACGATGTACGGGAAAGGTCCAGCCCCTATGGGCTGGACCCCGACGATCAAATATTACTGTCGATGAACGCGGTCAGTTGCGATTTCGACACAGCACCCACCTTGGTCGCTTCGACATTACCGCTCTTGAACAACATCAGGGTCGGGATGCCGCGTATACCGTATTTCGGCGGCGTGCCCGGATTCTCGTCGATATTGAGCTTGGCGATGCGTAGCTTGCCGGCATATTCGTCGGCGATTTCGTCCAGGATCGGGGCAATCATCTTGCAGGGGCCGCACCACTCCGCCCAATAATCCACGAGCACGGGCTGGTCCGACTTGAGCACTTCCTCTTCGAAGGTATCGTCGCTCACATACAAGATATTATCGCTCACTCTTCATGCCTCCCGTTTATGTCAATTCGGCTTGAACTACCCACCGGGCATAGCCTAAGCCAACGCTGTGAAACGGGCTCGCAGATCGCATACGGAAACATCCGGATTTGAAATGGACGACCCTTCGCGGCAGACTCATTTCAAGCGGCGTCGCCGTCGTCGCGATGGATTACTCTGGTTGGGTAGGCGGCTAACCGACCGCAGAATGGCTCAATTTGAGCCCAAGACGTCGTTGATTGCAAGTCCCACCACGTCGGGATTTGCGATATGCTGTGCGGCCATGAGCGATCAACATCTTAGCGAAGTCAGCTTTTCCCAACTCGGGCTGGAGCCGGAACTGTTACAAGGCATTGAAGATGCCGGCTTCAGCAAATGCACGCCGATCCAGGCGCAAACGCTACCACTGGCGCTGAAGGGCCACGATGTCGCCGGCCAGGCCCAGACCGGCACTGGCAAGACCGCCGCCTTTCTGCTGGCGATCTTCCATCACTTGCTGACCAACCCGCAGGACGAGAGCCGCAAACCGAATCAGCCCCGCGCCCTGGTGCTCGCGCCGACCCGTGAACTTGCGGTGCAGATCCATGCCGACGCTGAAAGCCTCGGCAAACATGTGGACTTTCGTCTTGGTCTTGCCTACGGCGGCACCGGTTATGAAAGCCAACGGGAAACCCTGACTTCAGGCGTCGAAATTCTCATCGGAACTCCGGGTCGCATCATCGACTATTTCAAGCAACACGTCTTCGACCTGCGGGCGTTGCAGGTCATGGTACTGGACGAAGCCGATCGAATGTTCGATTTGGGTTTCATCAAGGACGTACGTTTTTTGCTGCGGCGCATGCCGCCGCCGGAAAAGCGGCTCAACATGTTGTTCTCGGCGACCCTGTCCTATCGGGTGACAGAACTCGCCTATGAACACATGAATAATCCGGAAGTGGTGGAAATTGCGCCGGAGCAGGTCACGGCCGACAACGTCACGCAAACTGCGTATTACACCGCCAACAATGAAAAGATTCCGCTGCTGCTGGGGCTGCTCCAGCACGGCGATCCGCGCCGCTCGATCGTGTTCGTCAATACCAAGCGGGTGGCGGAGCGGGTATGGGGCTACCTGGAAGGCAACGGCATCCGCGCCGCGCTGCTGACCGGCGACGTGCCGCAGAACAAGCGTCTGCGGCTGTTGCGGGAATTTCAAAGCGGCGACCTGCCGGTACTGGTGGCCACCGACGTCGCCGCGCGCGGTTTGCATATTCCGGAAGTGAGCCACGTGTTCAATTTCGATCTGCCGCAAGACGCCGAAGACTACGTACACCGCATCGGACGTACCGCCCGCGCCGGCGCCGCGGGCGATGCGATCAGCTTTGCTTGCGAGGATTACGCCTATTCGTTGCCCGAGATCGAGGAGTACATCGGCATCAAGATCCCGGTACAATCGGTAGGTCAGGAAATGCTGGTCAGCCCGCAAGCCCCGGTGCGGGTCCAGCGTCCCAGCAAACCACGGGGGCGGGGAGATTCCTCACGAGCCAAAGGCGGCGGCGACCGCAACTCCGGCCGCCGGCGCCGCAGCCGACCCAGCAGCGGGAGCCAATGATCGGGTTCCAGGAGTAGTATCACCGTGGCCAAAATCGTTTACCCCGACGGCAGTGAAGAATTCGAGTTCACCCGCATTCGAGACCGGCTCGCCGATCTCGGCATCACGCTGCGCCAATGGCCCGCCCCCGAGACCGATCGCGCCCGCAAACTCATGGACAAAGCGTCCTTGTCCGACGCTGAAAAGGAAGAACTGTTGCAGTGCGTCGAGCCGCGTTTCCGCGAATTGCAGGACGAGGCCGGCTACAGCACCCGCGACATGATCGTCATCCATGAAGACATCCCGAATCTGGCCGAAATGCTGGCCCAATTCGAAAAAATTCATTTCCACAGCGACGACGAAGTCCGGTATGTGCTTTGCGGCCGCGGCTACTTCGGCTTTGTCGAAGGCGACGACAACCAGTTCACGCTGGAAGTGAGCGAGGGCGATTACATCAACGTCCCCGCAAATACCGAACACTGGTTCACCATGGGCGACTCGCAACGCATCAAAGCCGTTCGTTACTTCATCGATTCCAGCGGCTGGACGCCCCATTACACCGACCGCGCGCTGCAATTCGAATAAGCAGTGATCCGAGTCTCCTATCGTTTCCCGGCCGGCGTCGACGCCGAAAAACAGGCCCGGATGATCGCCGTTGGTCAGACCGCGGGCTCCTGGGGCGCGCAATTCGCCGATCGCGAGCAACGGTTGCGCGCCCATCTGGGCACGGTCCTCGATGTACACAGCGACGCCGACGGCGCGCTGGCCTGGATCGGCTTTCCGCTATGCCAACACCGAAGGCGATCTGGCGACCTTACTGACCATGATCTTCGGCAAGTTCAGCCTCGCCGGTCCCGCGCGGGTCATGGAACTGCAGTTACCGGACGGCTATGGCACCCCGGCCAAGTTCGGCATTCCGGGGCTGCGGCGCCTGACCGAAGTCCACGGACCGGCCGTTGTTCATGGCCATTTTCAAGCCGGCATTGGGCCTGACGGCAGACGATCACGCCCAATTGCTGCGCGAAGTGGCATTTGCCGGGCTCGATCTGATCAAGGACGACGAAATCCTGGGCGACTTGCCCGACTGCCCGACCATCGAGCGGGTTCGCGCCTGCCGCGAAGTGATCGACGAAGCCAAAGCGCACACCGGTCGGGAAATTCTGTACGCAGTCAACCTCACCGGCCCGATCGCACGCATCTGCCAACGTGCCCGGGACCTGATCGACGCCGGCGCCAACGCATTCCTGCTGAATGTGCTCGCCTACGGTTACCCGGCGTTGGAGGCGTTGGCTGCAGACCCGGGGGTGAACGTACCTATTTTCACCCATCCGGCGCTGGCCGGGGCCGTCGGCGGCGCAACCGACGGCAGCAGTGCTTACGGGTTCGACTACAGCGTGCTGCTCGGCACGCTGATGCGCTATGGCGGCGCCGATGCGGTGTTGCACCCGGCCCATTACGGATCTTTGCCGTTTCCTGCCGACACTCAATTCGCGATCCGCGATCGCTTGCGGGAGCCGGCCGACGGCCGCCCGGCGGCGATGCCGGTGCCATCCGCGGGCATCCACCCGGGCGTCGTGGGCGCCGCGCTGGCGAATACGGCAATGATGTTGTACTCAATGCCGGCAGCGCCATTTTCGATCATCCCGGCGGTGCGGCCGCCGGCGTCGACAGCATTTTTTGCGGCGCTGCGAATGCGTGCGCCCAGGCACGCCGCTACGAGCAGACGCGGTGGCGCCCGGACCATTGCAGGTGGCGCTGCAAAAATGGGGCGGCGCGCCGAACCGCAGCGCGTGAACCGATGAACGACCCATGCCGGCGCATGGTGTTCTGCGACTTCGACGGCACCATCACCCTAAACGAAACGTTCCGCAAAGTGCTGCATGCACTTCGCGCCTGCACGCGCACAGGAAATCATGCCGCAATTGGACGCCGGCACCATTACGCTGCGTGAGGGCGTCCGCGCTGGTAGCGGCGATTCCATCGGACCAACGACAAGCGATCATCGACTTCACCGCGACCGAACCACTGCGCCCGGGATTCGACGAATTTACCGCATTTCTGCAGGAACGCCGGACGCCGCTGGTGATGGTGTCATCGGGATTGCGGATTCTACATCGAAGCGCGGTTGGCCCCCTGGCGCCAACGTCATACACGCGATCCATGCTTTGGACGTGGATCGCAGCGGAGCCCACATGGCGTTGCGCCTGGAACATGACCATCCACGCGAAGCGATGCCCAAGGCCTGGATCCTGCGCGGCTATAAAGCCGATCGCGCGTGTCGCCATCGGCGACTCACTGTCGGATTTCGAAATGGTCGAGGCGGCCGATCGGTTTTCGCCCGGGACGGCTTGCTACAGCGCCTGCGCGAACGACAGCGTCCGGTGATACCGTTTGAAGATTTTTTCGATATCATCCGGGCTCTGCAGAATATGCAGGAGAATACCGTTGGCTGAGACACTGGACCGCTTACCGGCCCGCCCCGCGCTGGCGGCCATCGCCCGCGATCTGCATGCGCGCGGCTGGATGGCAGGTACCGCCGGCAATCTCAGTGCGCACAGCACCGGCGGACGGTTCTGGATTACCGCCAGCGGATTGCCGAAAGGTCGGCTGCAGGAACACGATTTTCTGGAGGTGGGCGTTCAGGACGGACGCGTCTATCAATGCCCGCGCCCGGGAACTGAAGCCGTCAGCGGAAACCGCGATTCACAGGGTTGTCTACGATTCGTTTCCCGACGCGCGCGCTTGCCTGCATGTGCATACGGTCGACGCCAGCCTGGTCTCGGAGTCGCACCGCCGACACAGCACGAACTGCAACTGCCAGCATTGGAAATGATCAAGGGCCTCGGCATCTGGGACCAGGAAGCCGGACGCGCCGCTGAACCTGTTCGACAACCTCGCTGATGTCGGCGCCATCGCCAGCGCCATCGCATCGCCGCTTTGCAAACGCAACCGCCTCGAGTCCCGGCACTGCTGATACGCGGCCACGGCGTCACCGTCTGGGGCGACGGCCTGCAACAAGCTTACGACCGCCTGGAATGCGTGGAGTTTCTGCTCAGCTTCATGGCGCGGCGAGCAGCGAGCCGATAAAGTCGCGGCAGATCGGTCGATAGTAAGCTGTACCCTAAAGACCCTTACGCGAAGTCACGAGCGTGCGCCAGCCGCTGCTACTACAAGTCCCCAAACAGCACGACTTCAGCAATCCAGCGGTCGAGCTCAATCCCAAGCGCGTCGATGCCTGGCTGAAGGAGCTGCCGCTGCTCAATTTGAGCCTGTCGGCGAAAGCACTGCTGGATGCGCTCGCCCCGGCCAACCTCCAGCCCATGCCGGCCAAGACCAGAATCCGTCTGCTGGAATTGTACCGGCAGACCTTCGTGTCGATATTCGATGGCTTGGACGAACAAGCGCTCCGCACTCAACCCATCACGCCGTCCGAGCGGGCACTGGCACGCGAGTATGCGGAGCGGCGCTCTGCCGGGAGCTCGCCATCGGCTACAAATTGCTGGTACGTGAACTGCACGGCCAGGATCCGCAGCGGGAACCCCTGTTACATGTCTCCCTGTTCCGGGCGATGGAAGCGACGGTGCTCACGTTGCTGGACAGTTATCGCAACCACCAGGCGCCGCCGACGTTCGCTTATCTGGAACTGCATCAACTGCACATGCTGAGCGAACAACTGGGACTCCTCCAATCTCGGGTGCGATTGGAAAAGGAAGTTCTGAGTGAAACCGGCATCGGCGCGCTATATCAGCGCATCCTCATGCTCAGTATCGCCGACCCTTATCATTTGCCCAGCGGCACCGCCAGCAAACTGTACCAGCTGCTGGCTCGGTTGGCGCCGGAGGCAGAAATCCATCCCTATCAGGAAAACGGCCCGAGCGGATGCTACGTTGTCGACCGCGGCAGCGACGGCCCGCCCGTGCCGTGCGCGCACGCGCGGTCGAACTACGGCTACGAAAACGCAGTACTGCTGGACCTGCGTCCGGCCCTGCAATCGGCCGGCGAACGCCTACAGGAGGACGACGAGTCCATGCGCCTGCTGGAACGCATCGCGCCGCAACTGCAACAGCCCCGCCAACGTCGTGCGCCGCGCCGCGAAACCCGGCGCGAGACCTGGATTGCCTTCGGCATTGAATCGATTCACTACTATGTGTCGCGCAGCAGCGGCTTCATCGCCGACGCGATGGTCGAATCCCGAGCCGACATCCAGGTGCGCGACCTGGAGAGCGACGCCGAGCATTCCTACGTTCTGGAACCGTGGCAAATCATCAACGAAAGCTTCAGCGGCTACTTGCTGTCCAGCTACGGGCGCTGGCACGGCGAAGCCCGCGTCGGCGACGCGGTCGCTGTCATTACCGCAACCAAGGATCCGCGCGTCCCACGCCTGGCGGTCGCGGTTGTGCGGTGGATGCGCGCCGGGCGCGATCAGTCGGTCGAAATGGGAATCGAACTCGTGCCAGGGAGTCCGCGTGCCGTTTACTGTGAACATGAAGGAACAAGTGGCCCGGCATTGCTTTTTCAGAGCGTTCCGGCACTGCGTCTGCCTGCCAATGTCGTCGTGCCCGCCGGAACCGTGCACACGGGCGCACGAGTTGCTATTCGTACACGGCAACCGGGCGGCAACGGTACGCATCGGTTCGGCAATGAAGGAAACGAGCTATCTGCAACAATTCGATTTCGAAAACGCGGACGGCGCTTGAGCTTTGGTCGCGTGCGACTCTGATATAATGGCCGCTCTATGCACGGCAGCGACACTCGAAACATGACTCAGATGACGCGCGAAATACCGGTGAAGATGACGCCCGAGACCAAATGCAGCTTTTGTACCGGCGCTTTGTGTTGCACGTACTTCACGCAGCAGGTCGATACCCCACGCTCCAAATACGATTTCGAGCATTTGCTCTGGCAGATCTCCCATGCGAACGTAAACCTGTACAAAGATGAAGATGGCTGGTATCTGCTGATACGCACGCCTTGCACTCATCTGCAGTCCGACGGGCGTTGTGGAATTTACGAACGCCGGCCGCAAATCTGTCGCGATTACGAAAACGATTTTTGCGAGTACGACGAACCGGCGGAAAAGGGATTCGAGCTGTTCTTCGACGGTTACGAGGCGCTGCGCGCGTATTGCAAGAAGCGCTTCAAGCGTTGGGAGCGTTGAACCGGGCGGCTACCGGATCGGCATAATATCGGTGAAGTGCCGAATCGCGGCAAATTCGGCCACGTCTTTCTCCGGCCCGCGCGTGTCGGGCTTGAGTACCGCAAGCAGATGGCCGATGCCGTAAGCTTTCGCAGACCGCAGCGCCGCCAGATTGTCGTCAACCAGCAGCGTGCGTTGCGGCTGGTACGGTTCCACTTCGTGCACCCGTTCCCAGAACCCTCCCTCCTCTTTCGGTATTCGAAATTGGTGGGCGCAGATAACCCGATCGAAGTGGCCGCCCAATTGAGTGCGCGCCATCTTCAGGTCGACGCTCTTTTGATGGGCATTGGTCACCAGGACTACGCGCTTGCCCGCCGCCCGCACCTGGTCGAGAAAATCCGTCACATGGGGATGGACGGCGATCAAGTGTTCGACCTCCGCCTTGAGCAAGGCGATGTCCAGGCCTAATTCACGAGTCCAGTAATCGACGCAATACCAGTCGATGGTACCCTCCACCGATCGAAAACGCGGATAAAGTTCGAGCTTGGCCTGCTCGGCACTCATGCCGTGCTGTTCGGCGTAACGCAGCGGCACATGCTCCTGCCAGAAATGATTGTCGAAATTCAGGTCAAGCAGCGTGCCATCCATATCCAGGAATACGCTGCGCACCTGCTTCCAGTCCACCATGTTCGGTCTCTCCAGCGGCCTCTATGGGCGGGCCGGCTCAGGGCGTCTCAACGGCGCCGGGAAAATCCGCTGCGCGCTTGCCAACTACCCGGTTTCGCCGGAGACTCAGGCCAAGAATGTATGCAAAACGAACCATATCATATTCCTGTTTCCGCGCTGCGGCACCGACACGAGTTCCCCCATGGCACAAAAGCCTCTTATTCTGAATACGGAAACCATCGCCCGGACCCGATTGTTTCAAATCGAAAGTCGTGACCTGCGCTTCCAGAACGGCGTAGAGGTGCGCTACGAGCGGGTCGTGGGGTCACCGCAGGGCGCCGTGTTGATCGTGCCAATGCTCGATGCCGACACCGTACTACTGATCCGCGAATATGCGGCCGGTGTGCACCGTTACGAAATCGGCCTGCCGAAGGGACTGGTGGAGACGCGCGAAGACCTGTTCGCCGCCGCCAACCGGGAATTGATGGAAGAAGTGGGTTACGGCTCCAAGCATTTGCAGCACCTGCATTCGTTGACCCTGGCACCGGGCTATTTCGATTTCACCACCCATGTGATGCTGGCGCAGCAGCTCTACGAAGCCCAGGCCGAGGGCGACGAACCCGAGCGTATCGAAGTGATTCCCTGGCGACTGGATCAACTCGACGCGCTACTCGCACGTGACGATTTCAGCGAAGCGCGCAGTATCGCCGCGTTGTTCCTGGCACGGGCCCGACTGGAACATGCGCCAGCCGACTGACATCGATCCACCTGCCCTGTTGGAGGGTGCAATCGCGCTGGCGCAGCACGCCGGGGACTACATCCTGCAGATCTATCAGGGGGACTACCGCGTGCGCGAGAAGTCCGACCGCACGCCGGTCACCGACGCCGACATGGCCGCCCACTATGCAATCTGCGCCGGACTCGACACACTCACGCCCGAATGTGCCCGTGGTCTCCGAGGAGGGCGACCCCGCTGCGCTTGACGAACGCCGCCGCTGGGCATGGTATTGGCTGATCGATCCGTTGGACGGCACTCGGGAGTTCATCCGCGGCAGCGGCGAGTTCACCGTCAATATCGCGCTGATGAAAGCCGGCAGGCCGGTGCTCGGCGTCATCCATGTACCGGTCGGACGGCGGCACCTATTTCGCGGCCCGCAATGCCGGCGCGTTCCATCAGCGTGGGATGGCACCGCCCGAGCGCATACATACCCAAGCGCGCATGTCGCCGAGCCGCCGGTGATCGCTGTCAGCCGGGCGCGCCGTGGCCCGCGGCTGCATCGCTTTTTGAACAATCTCGGTCCGCACCAGACCGTCACCATGGGCAGTTCCCTCAAATCCTGCCTGGTCGCAGCAGGCCGCGCCGATCTCTACCCGTGCTTTGGCCCGACTTCGGAGTGGGATACCGCAGCCGCCCACTGTCATCATTGAACAAGCCGGCGGCCGTCTGACGGATCTGTGCATGCGGCCACTGCAATACAATCGGCGTGCCTCGATGCTCAATCCGCCCTTCTTTGCCTGCGCCTCGCCGGACTACGATTGGTCGCGATTTGTTTGATCCGGGTCACGCGCATCGTAGACCGCCATGATCGCTTTCAATTCGCAGAGCACAGCAGTTGCGTTCCTGATCCGTCATAGTGTCGGTCTGGGCGACCGGCAGGCCGCGCTCCAGCGCGTGAATGGTAGCGCGCACGGCGTCGCAGCCGCTTTGACACAGCGCTTCGACGCATTGCTGCACCGTGACTGGAGTTTGCCATGGAGATCGTTCCCGGAAGCCGCCTGGCTCCGTACGCGACATGGCCCATTTTAACATGGGCGCGCGCAAGACCGGGCAAAAGCATGCTTTTAGCTGGGCTTTTGCGTCCTCAGCCCAAGCCCCTGAGCTCCTCGTCGAGCCGTTTGATCGAAACTCTTTCTGCAGTGCCCAGCTCCTGCGCAAACAGCGACACCCGCAATTCCTCCAATCGCCAGCGGTACGCGTAACCAGCGCGGGTCTGACCGCCGCTCGGCGCCGGCTTCGCGCCAGGCCGCCCAAAGCGGCGCGAATTGCTCCTGCAATTGCCGGTCCCGACGCCGGGTTTTGCCGCAACCGCTGCAGGCGCCGCTCGATCGCCTTGAGGTAACGGGGATAATGGCGCATCGCGTGATAGGGCGTGGCGGCGACGAACCCCCGGTACACGAGGTGTCGCAACTGCTCCTCGATATCGGCGCCGGCAGGCGGCGGGACGCCGGCACCCCGCCGCTCAGCTGCGTCGCGATACTGCTGATAACTTTGCAACGCCGCCCCGACCCAGGCGCATAGCGCATTGCTGATACCGATCAAGGATGCGTCGGCGGCGGCGCTGCGTCGTTGGAATTCCGCCTCGGTGAGAATCGGCTCCCCCGCCCCCAACAGCGCTTCGCAAACGCTCGCATCGATCAGATCGCGGCGCAATTCATCGCATGGTCCCACGGCGGCGTAGATCAAGCACATTTGCTGCGCGCCGGGCATGTTCTTGTGCAGATACTGCATGACGTTTGCGCTCGCGACGCGCATACAGGGCGCAAACGCCGTGCCGCAATGCAACGCGCGCCTGTTCCGCCGAATCGAACCCCCGCAAAGCGATTCGATCGCCCTCCACCTGCAGGGCGCGATAGACCCGCAATACTTGGCCGCCGCGCGCATGCTCTACCGGATCGGTCGAGATCGCCGAAGTCCCAATCGGTAACGTCCTCGCGCTCGACACCGGCCGCGGTCCATTTGCTGAACTGTGCTTCCGCCTGGCCGCTCAAACGTGATTTGAGCGCGTCCAGGTCGCGGTCGCTGTCGATGGGTTTGCCGCGTTCGTCCAATACGCACACGTTCATGCGCAAATGATCCGGCACCTTATCGGGCTCCCAGGCGGAGCGTGGTATGGAGACGCCAGTCATGCGCTGCAGGTGCGCGCTGAGCGACGACAGCAGATCGCCTTGGTTGAACTCGATCGCCCGACTGCTGGCGGCAGCGAACTCCGGTGCCGGCACGAAATTGCGCCGCAATGCTTTCGGCAGCGCCTTGATCAGCGCCGCGATCTTTTCCTCCAACAGGCCCGGTACCAGCCAGCCCAAACGCGCGTGCGGAACTTGGTTCAACAAGCCAAGAGGAACTTCTACCGTGACGCCGTCATCCGCGTGCCCCGGCTCGAAGCGATAGCGCAACGCCAAGTGCAAGCCGTTCACCTCCAGACTATCGGGAAATTGCTGCTTCGAAACTCCGACTTCTTCGCGCAGCAACTGCTCACGGTCGAAGTACAACAGCTGTGGTTGCTCGCGCTCTGCCTCG
Source organism: uncultured Gammaproteobacteria bacterium (assembly GCA_963762165.1). Taxonomy (GTDB): domain Bacteria; phylum Pseudomonadota; class Gammaproteobacteria; order JASBUN01; family JASBUN01; genus CAVXJN01. The sequence goes on along the minus strand of CAVXJN010000003.1, from coordinate 833,178 downwards.
CGGCGCCAGCGTTCGAACCGTTGGCCGCTGTAGATACCGGCTGGAATGCGCGCGTCATAGAATTCGAACATCGCCTGTTCGTCCACCAGGATATCGCGGCGCCGGGTCTTGTCTTCGAGATGTTCGATATCGGCAACGAAGCTGCGATTGTGTTCGAAGAATCCAGCGCGGGTTTGCAAGGAACCCGCCACCAGACCTTCGCGAATGAACAGCTCCCGCGCCAACACGGGATCGATCGGTCCGTAGTTCACTTTGCGGCGCGAAACCACATCCAGGCCGTACAGCGACGCCCGTTCGAAAGCGGCAACCTGCGCGGGCCGTTTCTCCCAGTGCGGCTCCGAATAATGGCGTCGCAGCAGGTGTCCGGCGGCTTCCTCGATCCAGCGCGGATCGATGACGGCAACGGTACGCGCGAACAGCCGCGCCGTTTCCACCAACTCGGCCGCGACGATCCATTTCGGCCGACCGCGGACCGCCGATCCTGGAAAAATCCGAAACCGCTTGCCGTGACTGCCGAGGTACTCGCCGTCTTCGACGTGCAGTCCAATGTTGCTCAGCAGGCCGGTCAGTAGCGCGCGGTGCACGGCATCCGGAGCGGCTTCCTTCTGGTTGGGGCGCAGGCCCATATCCTTGAGTTGATTTGCGAGCTGCTGATGCAGCTCATGCCATTCCTGCATACGGCGGAAGGCGAGAAAATTGCGCTGACAGAGCTTATGCAACTTGTTGCGCGACAGATGGCGCGCTTGTTCACGGAAGAATTTCCATAGATTCAGGATTGTGCCGAAATCCGAATGCGGGTCCGCAAACTGGCGATGGGCCTGGTCGGCCTGTTGCTGTGCATCGAGTGGTCGTTCCCGTGGATCCTGGATACTGAGGGCGCCGGCGATCACCAGCACCTCGCGCAAACAACCCAGATCGCGCGCGGCCAGCAGCATGCGGCCAATGCGTGGATCGACAGGCAAGCGCGCCAGGTTCTTGCCGAGGGCGGTGAGGCGCCGGTCGCCGTCGACGGCGCTCAATTCCTGCAACAGGCGAAAGCCGTCGTTGATGAGCCGGCGATCCGGCGCATCAACGAACGGAAATTGATCGATGGCGCCCAGCCCGAGATCCAGCATCCGCAAAATCACCGCCGCCAGATTGGTGCGTTGTATTTCCGGTTCGGTGAACAACGCCCGAGCGGAGAAATCCTGCTCATCAAACAGCCGTATGCACACGCCCGGGCCGAGCCGGCCACAGCGACCGGCCCGTTGGTTGCACGATGCCTGGGAGACCTTTTCCACCGGCAAGCGCTGAACCTTGCTGCGGTGACTGTAGCGGCTGACACGAGCGAGGCCGGTATCGACCACAAAACGAATCCCGGGCACGGTCAACGATGTTTCGGCGACGTTGGTGCTAAGCACGATGCGCCGGCTGCCGTGCGGGTGAAAAACCTTGTTCTGCTCCGACACCGACAAGCGCGCGAACAACGGCAGGATTTCCGTGTGCGGCGGATGGTGCTTGCGTAACGCGTCCGCAGCTTCGCGGATATCCCGCTCTCCCGGAAGAAAAACCAGAACATCGCCGGGGCCGATGGTGGCCAACTCATCCACCGCAGCGACGATAGCCGCACTGAGGTCCGGTTCGGGCTCATCCCGTGAACCGGTCACCAACGGCCGATAGCGCACCTCCACCGGATAGGTACGGCCGCTCACTTCCACGATTGGAGCGTTGTCGAAGTGTCGCGCAAATCGTTGGGTGTCGATGGTCGCCGACGTGATGATGAGTTTCAAATCCGCTCGGCGCGGTAACAGGTCCTTCAAGTAGCCCAGCAGAAAATCGATATTGAGGCTGCGTTCGTGCGCCTCGTCGATGATCAGGGTGTCGTAGGCCCGCAGTTCCGGGTCGGACTGGGTTTCCGCAAGCAGAATGCCGTCGGTCATGAGCTTGATATAACTGCCGGAGCCGACTTGATCGTGGAAACGCACCTGATAGCCGACCGCGCCGCCAAGCTCCGATCGCAACTCGCTCGCCACCCGTGCGGCGACGCTGCGCGCGGCGATGCGCCGCGGTTGAGTATGGCCGATCAGACCGGCCATGCCGCGGCCCAGTTCCAGACAGATCTTCGGTAACTGGGTTGTCTTGCCGGAACCGGTTTCCCCCGCGACGATCACAACCTGGTGATTGCCAATCGCAGCCGCGATCTCTTCGCGCCGCTCGCTGACCGGAAGCTCCTCCGGATACTGCGGCGCAGGGGCATTGGCAATGCGCCGCGAGCGGCGCTCACTGGATTCGCGCAGCCGTTGCTGTAACTGCAGCAGTGCACGGTCGAATGGCTTGCCGGCCGCAGCGCGCTTTTCCGCTTGGGCGAGTTTTCGCAACAACGACGGACGATCGACCGCCATGGTGCAGGCGATGTCGTGACGAATGGAATCGAACGGTGAAAACATGCAGCGACGGTAGAAAGTCAGGCAACGGAGTCGACATTCTAACATCGGCCGCGGTCGCAGTGCCGACCGCGCAACTGCAATCGCGGCAGTTTGACAACCGGCCGTGGCCGGTCGCCGAGTGTGCGCGGGCTCAAGATAACGCCGACTGCCGCCTGCAAAACTCCGATCATGTGATACAGGTCCGCGCCTCGTGTGCGCTGGTACCTGCGGTTTGCAGCGCTGGAGCCGATAGGATGGCCGCAACTTTCATCCATGCCCACACGACGGCCCCAGAGGTTCAAATGTTGAATTCCATTCGCACCCTGTTTTTGTTGACTGCCGGCGCACTGACGTCGGCGACCGGAGTTGCCATCGCTGCGCCGCCGGCGTGGGCTCCGGGACGCGTGTTGGTACAACCGAGTTCGGGACTGAGCGAAAGCGATCTGCAGAAGATTTTGCGAAAGGCCGGAGCCAATGGAGTCGCTCGACGCATCGACCACATCAACGTGCACGTGGTCAACGTACCGCCGCAAGCCGAAGCAGCGGTTGCCCGCGCGCTCTCCCACAATCCCCAGATCAAGTTCGCCGAGGTAGACCGTGCGTTGCAGTTGCAGCAGACTGCGAACGATCCCTATTACGCCAACGCCTGGCATTTGCCGAAGATCAACGCGCCGACCGCTTGGGATCAGGTTTCCGGATCCGGTGTCACTGTGGCGGTTCTGGACACCGGCGTCGATTCAACGCATCCGGACTTGTTGGGTCGTGTGGTGTCCGGTTGGAATGCCGTCGACCGGGGTTTCGATAGCTCGGATATCAACGGTCACGGCACCCATGTCGCGGGCGTCGTCGCGGCGTCCACCAACAACGGTGTGGGAGTGGCATCGATCGCCTGGAACGCCCACGTCATGCCGGTTCGAGTCACCAACAGTACCGATGGTTATGCTTATTTCAGCGATATTGCCACGGGTCTCACGTGGGCCGCGGACCACGGCGCCCGGGTCGCCAATATCAGTTACGACGCCACCTCGTCTTCTTCGATCTCGAGCGCCGCGCAGTATATGAACAGCAAGGGCGGTGTGGTCGCCGTGGCCGCCGGCAACAGCGGCACGAACCCGGGTTACAGCAACAATCCGTACATGATTTCGGTGTCCGCAACCAACAACTCGGACCAGAAAACCAGTTGGTCCAGTTACGGCTCGTACGTGGACGTCTCCGCCCCCGGCGCCGGGATCTGGACCACGTCCCGCGGAGGCGGTTACGCGCTCGGTTTCCGGAACCTCGTTCGCGAGTCCGGCTACTGCCGGCGTACTGGCGTTAATCAAGTCGGCCAACAGCAGTTTGGCGCCGTCACAGATTGAAGAGGTGCTGAAGTCCAGCGCCGTGGACCTGGGATCTGCAGGCTACGACACCTACTACGGCAGCGGCCGGATCGACGCCGCAGCCGCGGTGCAAGCTGCGCTCGCGACGGGCTCCGTGGACACCGAGTCGCCCTCCGTGAACATCACCTCGCCGGGCAGCGGCGCCAATGTCTCGGGGCTGGTGCCGGTCGACGTCTCTGCCCAGGACAACGTGGGGGTGGTGAAGGTCGAGTTATATGCCGCCGGCCGGTTGGTCGGCAGCGATGGCACCGCGCCCTATAAGTTCAGTTGGGATTCGAGCACGACCAACAACGGCGAAGTGGCGCTGGTCGCCTACGCCTATGATGCGGCCGGCAACCAATCCCAAAATCAAGTCGCCGTAACCGTGGGTAACACCAATTCCGATACCACCGGGCCGACCGTGACCATCACCAGTCCCGGCAGCGGCAGCACGGTCAGCGGCACGGTCAGCATCTCGGCCACAGCCGCAGACGCCGGTGGAGTCTCGCAGATGCAGGTGCTGGTCGACGGCGCATTGCGCTGCGCGGCCGGCGGCGCCTCCATTTCCTGCAGCTGGAACACCCGCAAGAGCAGCGCCGGCAGCCACACCATCAGCGTTCGCGCAACCGACAACGCCGGCAACAGTGGTTCGGCGTCGGAGTCTGTCACCGTGGCTTCCGGTGGCAGCAAAGGTAACGGCGGCGGCAAGACCAACGGAGGCGGCAACGGCAAAGGCCGCAAAAAGTAGCCGCACATGCCGATGGCAAAAAAAAGCCGGCCCGAGACGGGCCGGCTTTTTATTTATTGCGGTGTCCGATTTCAGTGACGGCTTTTGCGACGGATCGCATACACCAACCCGAGAAGTCCGAACGCCAGAAGCGAAATGCTGCCCGGCTCCGGTATGCCGGTGGGCGGTCCACCGCCGCCGTTGTCAGCAGTGGTCAATTGCGCCCACTCCTCGAACGTGCCGAACGAAGCGGCACCCGCATGGGCGTTGTCCTGCAATCCGAAGCGCGACCACAGAATGATGTATTGATTGCTCGCCACCCCTGCAAAAACATTCGTTGGCACTTCCATTAACATGTCGCTGACGCCGTTGCCTGGTTTGCCGTTGCGGTTGGCATCGAGCAGGATGTAATTGTCGGCAAGCGCGTCCATGTCCCAGAGCGGGGTTCCTGAAATGCCGCTGGCATCGCCGGCGCCGTCCACTGAACTGCTGTTCTGACCCGGCGTATTGGTCACGTAGAGCCGCAGACCGTCCAGCGATAGAAGGCTCGTATTGGCGGGTTCGCCGATATCGAGCACGAAGTTGTAATTCCCATTGATCGCTTGCATGGAACTGAACAAGAGATCATGGGTGAAGACACCGAACTTATCGTCGAAGGGAAGCGCGCCAGCATTGGCCTGCGTGGTGTTGTAGCCCTGTTCAGTGTCGTTGTGCTGGATGCGCACGAACGGGTCCAGAACACCGGTTCCCGAGGGTTGCTGTTGATCGAATGTAAACGTCACGGTGTTGGAGCCGTCGCTGATGGTGCCGCTCGATACGGCGTTGTTCGACAGATCGACCGCCATAACCGCGGACTGCGCTGTTGTAGCCATCATGCTTGCGGTCACCAGCAAGCCGAGAGCCAGAGTAGAGTGGAGCCGGACTTTCATGAAACTCTCCTTGCGTATCACTACGCTGGATCGCCGAGCCACACGGCCAATCCGCGGGTAACAGCTACAAACGCAACTACCGTGCCATAGCCGCAAGTCGTTGTTTCAATTCAAAGCTGTAGTGGAAGCGGTGACACTGCCCGTAACGGCTCTGATACAGATCGGGGTCGATTCGACTGCTACAGGGCAATCAGTTGCGGAATTCAGCTTAAAAATGCGGACTTAGGTTGAAGGAGCGGTGTAAAGCCGGCTGACGCGCGCTAATTCCGTGCCCCCGCGTCCAGGCGGCGCATCAGTCGGTAAAGGGTCATCCGCGATATCCCCAATGCCCGCGCTGCCATAGACAGGTTGCCATTGCACTGGCGCAAAGCTTCCTGCACGGCGGAGCGCTCCGCAGCCAGTCTGGCTTCGTCCAACGAAATCGCGCGCGGCACCTGGCCGTCGTGGCGGAAATCCAGGCCTAGATCGGACGGTTGCAACGACTCGCGTTCGCTCAATAGGACGGCGCGCCGAATGCGGTTGCGCAGTTCGCGCACGTTGCCTGGCCAATCGTTCGCCACCAGCAGGTCCATAGTCCGCGGACTCAGGCGCCTGGCGACCCCCATTTCCCGACTGCAGTCCGCGACGAACTTGGCCGCGAGCGCCGCGATATCTTCCCGCCGCTCGCGCAAGCTCGGCACGTGCAAATGCAGTACATGCAATCGATGATACAGGTCGCGGCGAAACCAACCCTGCGCGACGCCTTGTTCCAGATCGCGGTTGGTCGCCGCGATGATCCGCACGTCGGTCTTGATGAGACGGTGACCGCCGACCCGAACGATTGCGGACTCCTCCAGGAAACGCAGGAGAGTGGATTGCTGCGACAGCGGAAGTTCGGCTACTTCATCGAAAAACAGCGTGCCCCCTTCCGCGTTTTCGATGCGTCCGATCTTGCGTTCGCTGGCGCCGGTAAAAGCGCCGCGTTCGTAGCCGAACAATTCAGTTGGCATGAGGTCGGCGGGTATGGCCGCACAATTGATCACGGCGAACGGCTGCCCCTGTCGCTTGGAATGTGCGTGCACGTAGCGCGCCACCAATTCCTTGCCCACTCCGCTCTCGCCGGTAATCATCACCGGCGCATCGGTGGCCGCGAAGCGATCCGCGTAGCGGCGCAGCGGTGCTATCGACGGACTCTCACCGAACGGGTCCGGCGCTTGCGCGGAAGCGGCATCCGTCCCCAATGAGTCAGTCAAACCGCCGATGCCGTAAGCGTGACCGATGGTCCACTGCAGTCGCTGTGATTCGATCGGGCGAGTGTGGAAGTCGTGACAGCGCCGCGCGATCAGCCGCCGGGTAACCGCATTGTGCAGGGCGTCCCGGTCGACCAACGCGATCCAGCGCACGAATTTGTAGCTTGCCAGCACGGTTTCGACCCACCAGGGCGGCGGTTTCGGCGAGTGCAGCGCAAGCAGCCCCACGCGCACCGGCGCGCGCGCCAGACTACGTTCGGCGTTATTGGCCGAATCGGCGCGCACAATCTCCCAATCCCGCAAGCGAAGCGCATCATCTGATTGGTCACTCCGGTCCTGCAAAAGCAATATCCGGCGCATTTTCGAATCATCCCCATCCGCGAAGCGCGACGGCACATACTCACTATAGATAAGGACACACGCATGGGGATAGTTCGTGGACCTTTCAGAAGGCCGAGATTTAACCATCTTTTTTATAACGATCTAGCACCCCGTGCCAAAACATCCGAATATTTGGGAAAGGATCGCAAGGCTGTGCCTCGCGACCAGGCGTTTGGGATTACCGAGCCGCCTGCTGCGGCTCCATCCGGCCCGTTGCTGCGAAAATTCCAAAAATCCCCCGCACCAAAGCCTTTTCAAAACCAACTTGGAACTCACGTTTTGAATGTTTATGCTGTTGCGATCAGCGCGCGGGAAATTCGCCCAGAACCAGGAGCTTTCGCGCGGCCGGTCGGCGACGTTGCGGGCGGCCCGCAAGCGCAACACGTGCACGTTTCCCGGGCCGGTGGCGATCCCGAGTATGCCGGTGCGACAGCGATCCGGGGCATTTCCATCATAAGGCGACACCATGAATAACGAACGAGTACACGCCGCCGGATTAAAGGGGGACGCCTTGCCGACCTTGGCCAAGGCCCCGTCAGGAATCCCGGGCTTCGACGACATCACCCAAGGGGGGCTGCCGCGGGGCCGAACGAGCTTGGTTTGCGGCGGCGCCGGCGCCGGCAAAACGCTTTTCTGCATGCAGTTTCTGGTCGGCGGAATCCTTGAGCACGACGAACCGGGAGTTTTCATTGCCTTCGAGGAGACCGAGGATGATCTGACCCAGAACGTCGCATCTCTTGGGTTTGACCTCCAGAATCTGTTGGAGACGGGCAAGCTCGCCATAGATCACATCCGAGTGGAGCGCAGCGAAATCGAGGAGAATGGCGAATACAATCTCGACGGGCTGTTCATCCGGCTGGAACTCGCCATCCGCTCCGTGGGCGCGAAGCGGGTTGTGATCGATACCCTGGAGACCCTGTTCGGTGGCCTGGAGAACTACAGCATTCTGCGCTCGGAGTTGCGGCGCCTGTTCCTCTGGCTCAAAGAACAGGGAGTCAGTGCAGTGATCACTGCAGAGCGAGGCGAAGGCGCCCTCACCCGCCACGGGCTCGAAGAGTACGTTTCGGACTGCGTCATCCTGCTCGACCACCGCGTCAGCGACCAGATTTCCACCCGCCGGCTGCGCGTGGTGAAATACCGCGGCACCATCCACGGCACCAATGAGTATCCGTTTCTCATCGACGAGGACGGGATCACGGTCATGCCCATCACCTCGGTCGGACTGGAGCACGCGGTCAGCGAAGAGCGCGTCAGCAGCGGCATCGCAGCGCTCGATGAAATGTTGGGCGGGCCCGGTTACTATCGCGGCAGCACGGTGCTGGTTTCCGGCACTGCCGGCGCAGGCAAGAGCAGCCTCTCGGCACACTTTGCAGATTCCGTCTGCCGCCAGGGCGAGCGCTGCATCTATTTCTCCTTCGAGGAGTCGCCGGAGCAGATCGTCCGCAACATGGCGACCATCGGCGTCGACCTTGGCCGACATCGCCGCGCTGGGCTGTTGAAGTTCGTGGCCGCGCGACCGACAGCCCACGGACTGGAGACACACCTCGCGCTGATGCACAAGCATGTGCGGGAGTTCGAGCCGCAGGCGGTAGTGGTAGATCCCATCGGCAATCTTATCTCCTCGGGCAATCAGTACGAAGCTCACCTGATGGTGGTACGACTGATCGACTTCCTGAAAATGCACAACATCACTGTGGTACTCACCAGTCTGACTGGCGGCGGCGAGGCAGAGGAGAAGACCGATATCGCCATCTCCTCTATCGTCGACTCCTGGTTGCTGGTACGCAGTATGGAAGCCAATGGGGAACGAAACCGCGGGCTGTACGTGCTCAAGTCCCGCGGCATGGCCCACTCCAATCAGGTACGGGAATTTGTTATCACCGAAAGCGGCGTAGACTTGGTGGAGGTCTACATCGGCCCCGAGGGCGTGCTCACCGGCTCCGCTCGCGCGCAGCAGGAGAGCAAAGAGCGCGCTGCGCGCCTGGCGCGGGAGCAGACGATCGAGCGAAAACAGCTCGAACTCAACCGCAAGCGGGCGGACATGGAGCGTCAGATCCAGGCGTTGCGCGAGGAGTTCGAAGCGCAGCAGGCGGAGCTACAACGGTCTATCGCCGAGAAGCAGGCGACCGAGGAGCAGATTCAGCACGAACGGAATGCCATGGCCGAGCGCCGGGGCACAAGCAAGACGAGATGACTGAATTAACTGGTCCTTTGGACCTGGAGAATGAAATGACCGCTGATCAATCGGGCCCCTCGACCCAAAATGATGGCGTATGGACCATGCGCCTCTATGTCGCGGGCGAGAATCAGAAGTCTCGCACCGCCCTCGCGAACCTGCAACGCCTGTGCGATATGTACATCGGCGCCGGGCGCTATGAAATCGAAGTTATCGATCTGATGCGCCAGCCCCAGCTCGCCAAGGCCGATCAGATCCTGGCCATCCCGACTCTGGTGCGTCGAGTGCCTGAACCCGTCAAGCGCGTCATTGGCGATCTGTCCAACGCCGACCGGGCGATGGTTGCCCTGGATCTAAAGGAATTTGGACCTGGCTGACTCGGCATGGAGACCAACACGCAGCAAATCGTACTTGAGCTCTTCATACAGGGACAGTCGGCCCGCTCGGGCGCTGCGCTGGAGCTCGTTCGCCGCGTGTGCGAGACGCACCTCAAATCGCGTTACCAGCTTGAGGTCATCGACATCCAGCAACAGCCGGAGCGCACGCGCGAAGCCTCCGTTGTGGCGGCGCCGGCGCTTATTCGCCGCGCCCCCGAGCCGGTCCTGCGCATCACCGGACTCTTCACCGAGGAGCGTATCCTCACCAGTCTCGGACTCGAAAATGTCTAAACAGGAAGACAGCCCCGACCCGGGGCTGCAGCGCCGCCTGCAAGAGGCAGAGGAAACGTTGGCCGCGATTCACGCCGGTGAGGTGGACGCAGTGGTTGTCGACGGGCCTAGCGGTCAGCAGGTCTATACGCTCGAGAGCCCGGACGAGCCGTTTCGCATGTTCGTCGAGCAGATGCAGGAGGGCGCCCTCACGGTCGCGGCAGACGGCACGATCGTCTACTGCAACCGCTTCTTCGCCGATCTGGTAGGGCAGCCCCTCGAGCGCGTGCGTGGCCATTCGATCCTTCCGTTCGTCCAAGATGAATCTCGAGAGGATTTTACAAGCCTGATGGAAGCGGCGGCGGGAGGCATAGCGCACGGTCAGTGCAAGCTTCGCACCGCGGATGGCGAGGCGATCACCGTGCAACTCGCGCTCAACCGCCTGCCCGAAGAGGGCGCCAATCGGTTTGGCATCGTCGCCACCGACCTCTCCGCCCGCGAGCGCGCCCGCCGGCAGGAAGTCCGACGCCAAGCTGCCGAACAGGCCAACGCCGCGCGCGACCAGTTCCTTGCCGTCGTCAGCCACGAACTTCGCACGCCCTTGAACGCGATTCTGGGATGGACTCAGGTACTCCGCCAGCGCAGCGACCTCCCCGAGGCGCTCCAGACCGGACTTGAGGTGATCGAGCGCAACGCCTGGTCGCAGAGCCAGCTCATCGACGACCTGCTGGATGTCTCCCGGGTGGTGGCCGGTAAACTACGTCTGGACTTGAGGCCGGCGGACCTGCAGGGGGTGATAAATGCCGCGATTTCCACCATTAGGCCGACCGCGGATGCGAAGCGAATCACGCTCAACACCGAGCTCGGGCCAGAACCAGTCACCGTGCGCGGAGATGCCGATCGACTGCGGCAAGTTGTCTGGAATTTGCTCTCAAATGCCGTGAAGTTCACACCGGAGGGCGGTGAAGTGTCAGTGCGCTTACGTGCGCGGGGGGCCTTCGCCGAAGTCGACGTTTCCGATACCGGCATCGGCATCGCTGCGGAATTTCTGCCACGGCTGTTCCAGCTCTATCAACAGATCGAAACCCCCACCACCCGCCGCTCGGGCGGCCTGGGGCTCGGGCTTGCAATCGTGAAACAGCTCACCGAACTGCATGGCGGCGAGGTACGGGCGCAGAGTGACGGGACAGGCCACGGGGCTACATTCACGATCCGGATTCCGATGTCCACTCGCGTCGTGGCGACCGCCGGTGCACCGCTCTCCGCGCTGCGCGCCTCATTGCTGCAGGACGTGCGTATTGTGCTGGTGGAAGACGAGATCGATGCACGGCAGATACTCGTACAACTGCTCAAGAGCGCAGGAGCGGAAATCGTGGCGGCGGTGGCAACCGCGACTGAAGCCTTGGCTGCCATCGAGCGCAATCCGGTTGATCTTCTGCTGAGTGACATCGGACTGCCTGACACGGACGGCTACGAACTCATCCGCCGGATCCGCGCAACCGGTCGCTCGGGAAAGGATTTGCCAGCGGTGGCGGTATCGGCTTTCGCCGGCCGCGAAGATCGCCGCGAAGCCCTGCACGCCGGCTATCAAGCCCACATTTCGAAACCAGTCGATCAGAACGAACTCTACGCGGTAGCCAGGAGCCTCACGGCCCGCAGAACGCCCTAGTCGGGTCGGTCCCCGGGGGCAGCGGCGCACCGGGCCCCGCGGCAGACGGGAGTGGCCGGCCAGCGTGGGACCCGTGGGGTTGCCGCTGGACGGCAAACAAGCTGGGGGAATTGGTGGCCAGGGACGGAATTGAACCGCCGACACGGGGATTTTCAGTCCCCTGCTCTACCAACTGAGCTACCTGGCCGGGAAGGGCGTAATTAAACCGGGTGAAGTATCGGGAGTCAAGGAGATTGCCGCATGGGGCAGGCTGGTCGGGTTCAACCACCGCGTTCAAACCGTGGTTGCGGCGGCAAACCGGCTGCATTAGGGTGGTGGGTCCGCCATAGAGGTCAGCCGTCCCATGTCGAACCAAACGCTCGCTCCGCAACAGTATCAGCTGATCGAGACCCGGCTCCAGGAACGCCTGGAGAACGGCACGACGCGCTGCAATCTGTGTTTGTGGCGCTGCAAGTTGCGGCATGGGCAGCGCGGGTTCTGCCAAGCGCACGTCAATCGCAACGGAACCCTCTACAACCTGTCCTACGGCATTTTGTCCGCGATCGACGTCGGCCCTATCGAAGACAAGCCGGTACGCCACTATCGGCCAGGTACCCGGGTGATGTCGGTCGGCAGTTACGGTTGCAACTTCCGCTGCGGCGGTTGCCACAACCTGGAGATCTCCTGGGGAGTGACCGCGTTGGACGATCTAGCGCGGGGCGCTTCCACCTCAGCGTACGTTACGCCAGAACAGCTGGTCGAAGCCGCGCGCCGCCATGGCGCGGACGGCATCGCCTTCACCTATTCGGAACCCGCAGTGTGGCTGGAGTACGTGCTCGACGTCTCGGCGCTCGCCCATGAGGCCGGGTTGTACACGGTGTATGTTTCCAACAGCTACGTCACCGACGAAGCGCTGGAACTGATGGCGCCGCATGTGGACGTACTCTGTTCCGATGTCAAAAGCCTGCGCGACGATTTCTACCGTGAGATCTGCCCCACCGCCAAGGTGGAGCAGGTGCTCGGCTCCATTGCCCGCGCTGCCAAACTCGGCATCCACGTCGAGACCCGCACCAACGTCATTCCGGGCAAGAACGACGATCCGCGAGGAACTGGCGGAAATCGCCGCCTGGATCCGGGAAAACCTCGGGTGCTGAAAGTCCCTGGCACATCACCAAGTTCTTCCCCGCCTACAAACTGGCCGATGTGCCGCCGACGCCATCCGCGACTTTGTGGCAGGCGCACGATGCTGCGCGCACGGCGGGATTGCAAAATGTCTATGTGTACGACGACAAGGGCTGCGACTGTGCCGGGGAGAATCTGCCGGTGGATGCGTATCTGGACGGCGATTCGGCTCAGTTGCACGCCGTGAAGAAATGCGCCGCCAGTTGCTGCGGCGACGAAGGCATCCTGTTGAAAAAATACGAAACCGAGACTGGACCGACTCGCTGATGGTTGCACGCGGCCCGCGCGCGTCGCGTCTCAATGGCCGCCAAACAACACCAGCAGCAGTTTGATGAACAAGTAGATCGACAAGATCACAAGACCACCGAGCAGCGCCACGATGACAACGGCGACCAGGCGCAGGCGATGTTCCGGCGTCCCGCCGGCCGGCGGTTTCTGCAGCGCCTCGTCCAATAGCACCATGTTGCGCTGATTGGCTTTCCATGCGAAGTCGAACAAATCGCCGAGGATCGGGATCAAGCCGACGAAACCGTCGATCAGAACATTCCCCGTCATACGCAGCAACGTGGTCCACGAGGCGCCCATCTGCGCCGCGCGCAAAATGATATACGCCGACAACGAGGCGCCAACCGCGTCGCCGAAGCCCGGTATCAAGCCGATCAACCCGTCCAGTCCGATGCGGTAGCCACCGGGCAGCGGAATCGCATTGTCGAGCAGCCGGGCCAACGCCCGCAGTTTTTTCAGATTGCGTTCCGACCGGCCGTGCGACGAAGCATTGTTGGACACCATAAGGTCGACTCCCTGACCGACTATTGGTTGCCAGTTTAGGGCTTCTCGCTCACCGAACCAGCGCGCGGCCGTTTATTTTGCGGGAGGGGTATAACCTTGGGGGGTTTCCGCGCCTTCGCCGAACAGGAATTTTTCCATTTGTTCCTCGAGCATCTTGCGATGTTCCGGATTGATCGGCGAAAGGCGGTATTCGTTGATCAGCATGGTTTGCTGGCCCAGCCACAGCTGCCAGGCTTCTTTGGAAATATTTTCGTAGATTCGTTTGCCGAGATCGCCGGGATACGGCGGCCTGTCCAAGCCCTCGCCTTCTCGGTCCAGCTTTACACAGTGCACGTTGCGGGTCATATCAGGGCTCCTTCGAATTCCAGCTGTAATGTATGCAGCAGGCGATTTACCGGTGCCGCCAAACCCAAGCGCTGAGGCTGCGCGGCGTCGAACCAGATCTGCTCCGCGCCTTCGCGCACAGCGCCGCCGTCGCCAGCCACCTGGACCACGACCGGCACCATGTCGAAATGAAAATGGGTGAAGGTGTGGCGCAATGTCGGCCAGGTCCGCGCCTGGGTGACCCTGCAGCCGAATCCGGGCCGCGCACCATTGTTCGAGGTCCTCTTCCGGCGGCCATTCCGGCAGGCTCCAAAGCCCGCCCCAGATGCCGCTGGGCGGACGCCGCTCCAGCAAAATGCCGCCGCGCTCGTTACGCAACAGCAACAACCGCGCCGTACGCACCGGCAATTGCTTTCGCGGTTTCGGGTGCGGAAACAGCGCGGTTCGCCCCGACCTGTGGGCGCCGCAGTCATGGTGTAAAGGACATTCCTGACAGCGTGGCCGGCTGCGCACGCAAATCGTAGCGCCCAGATCCATCATCGCCTGGGTGTACTCAGCGACGCTGGGCCTCGGGCGTATGGCTGCTCCGCGACGGACCAAAGTTCCGCCGCCACCGAAGGCGGCCCGGGCCAACCTTCGATTTCGTGAAACCGCGCCAGAACCCGCTTCACGTTGCCGTCGAGAATGGCATGCCGTTCGCCGAACGCCAGTGCCATGATGGCACCCGCGGTGGAACGGCCGATGCCGGGCAATTGCACGATGGCGTCGAAATCACGGGGAAAATGGCCGCCGTGCCGTCTCGGACCAGTTGCGCGGCGCGATGCAGATTGCGCGCCCGGGCGTAGTAGCCCAGCCCCGACCAGAGGTGCAGCACTTCGTCTTCGGTCGCGGCGGCCAAGGCCTTCAGATCGGGAAACCGCGCCATGAAACGGGCATAATATTCGATCACGGCGCTTACGCGCGTCTGTTGCAGCATGATCTCCGACACCCATACCCGGTAGGGCGTCGGAGTGCGCTGCCAGGGCAGGTCTTTGCGACCGTGCCGGTCAAACCACGACAGCACCCGCGCGCAAATGAATCCACCCAGTCATGGCACGAAGAATAACATGGTCAAACCGCCGCCTTTGGAGCGCGCTATTTGCGCTTGAACAAGTCCCCAATGCCCGGCAATTTGTCTTTGAGCTTGTCTTCGGCTTTTTCGCGCAACTTCTCTTTCTGCTCATCGACCTTCTTCTCCAGACGCTGCTTCTGTTGCTCTGTCAATGCCTGCGCCACGTCGACCTTGAATTTGGATCATTGAAACTGCCGCCGATATGTACCGGGATAGGCACGCCCTTGAGTTTGTCCAGTGCGGCGCCGCCCTGACCTTGGAGGCTTGCGACGATGACCGCTTTCACCGTGTAGTCGAGTTGCTCCTTGCACCAGATCTGCAGTGCCGCTACCGTCCACGCGCAGCAGCGGACTTTTCAGGTTCAGATCCTGATTGTTGACGACGCCGTTCTTGCACTTTGGCGGTGCCGGTCAAAGCCGTAAAGTCGGTTTGCTGCGGCTCATCGGCAGATGCGGACTGACCGCTGTATAGCAGCACTGGCTTTACGGATCATTTGCGGGATGTTGATCCCTTTGATGCTGCCGTTTTCAAACGCCATGGCGATATCGCCGTTGAGCCCGCGCTTGATCTGCGCCAGCTTGGCGCCGGTGGTATTGAGCTTGGCGCTCAAATTGGCCGTGCCGCTGATTAGGTCGCTGTCCGCCGCGTCTTTGAACAACGGCTGCGCCTGAACCCCGGCAAGCTTTTCGTCCACGGAAATCACCGGTTGCTTGCCGCGCACATCGATGTGGGTATCCCCGCTGTAGGTACCCCCATACAGCTTGGCGCTGGCGGGATTGATGCGCACATCACCTTTCTTGGCGGCGACCGTCAATGCTATCTGCTCGGAGTGCAGATTGTAGGCTTTGAGTTTGCCGATTTTGAGGGTGCCATTGAGTTCAAGCCGCGCACAAGTATCGACCGGAATCATATCCGGCTCGCCTTCGTGGGTTGCGCGCCGTTTGCGGGATTTGTTTCCGGCGCGGCCACGATCTTGTCCTGGTCGTGGATTTTTCTGGTCGCAGGCGGCAAATAACGGTCGACGTCGATTTCATCCAGGCTGAGATCGAAGCGCATCGCCGAAGTTGCGAAATTCTCCACTGCGAACTGACCTTGCAGTTTGGTGTCGTCCAGTGCTGCCACCAGTTGGTGAACGCGACACTGTCCGTGGTGGCCTTGAAGTCACTTGCGAGTGACGCCTTGCCGAGCACCGTCTCGTCGGCCGTTTGCGGTGGTTGCACGCCCAGCTCCTTTAGGACTTTGCGGGGAACGAATTCACCCAGCTTCGATATGCCCGGTGAACTGGGACTTATCGTTCAAACCCTGGCCCTGCACCTGTGCTTTCAGATCGACCAGACCGGCGAAATCGCCGTGCAGATCGTTTACCGCCAATGTGCCCTGGTCCAGATTCAAATCGACTTTCGCGTCCAAATCGAAATGCCGCGGCGGCGCTTTCGGGTCCTGCAGGAAATCGAATTTGAGCGACACGGGAACCGGATTGCCGCCGCCCAGGTGGCCGGTGGTAAGGTTGAGGTTGCGGATCGCCAGGTGACTGCCGGATTGGCGGTCATCCCATTCCAGGTTGGAGTTGCTGACGTCGACGCCGCTGATATCGAAACGTCGCCAGCCCCGGGCCCCCGCCGGCAGGCGCCGGTTCCGCCGGCTTGGTTCCCGGCGCCGGCTTCGACAGATCTTGCCAATTGCTCACGCCTTTTTCGTTGCGCGCCAAATTGAGCTGCAAGCCGTCGAGAATCACCTTGTCCATTACCAGTTCTTTATGCAGCAGCGGCAGCAACTGCACTTTGATTCCGGCTTTTGTGACCTGGGCAAACGGCTGCGGACCGAAGCCCGGGGCATTGCCCAGTTCGACTTTGCCAATTTCTATCCCAATCCAAGGGAAATAGGAAAGAGACAAATCCCCTTCGATCTTGAGCTCCCGTCCCGTCTGCTCTTGTACGTAACGCGCGATATCCTCGCGATAGTCGTTGGGATCGAAAAACAGCGTCAGGGCGATCGCCGCAACCACGAACAACGCCACCAGCACGGCGACGATTATGCCGAGGATTTTTAGGATTTTTTTCATCGGACTTCAGTCTCCGTATATTTGTGTCGTCGGCCGCGAAATGGCGGAAAACGTGTCCGCAAACGCGGTCTAAGGCGCTGTTTCGTTTGATTTAGGTTACACCATCGGCGGGGATGGAACGAGGTCCGACTGCGTTGTGCGGCTGCTGGTCAAACCGGGATTTACGTTCATACTCATAAGTAGGATAGACAGCCAGACAGCGATTTCCCTATGCCCCCGGGTTGCCTGCCAGCGCCGCGCACCGCCACCACGACTTTGCGCAGCCCCGTCCCGGCGGCCATGCCAAACCCACCTGCAAACCTTTCCCTTAGCCGAGCCCTTCGGCTCGGCTGTTCGCCCTGCGCGCCCGGCGCGCATTCAAATCATGGAGGAAGAGTCTATGAATCAATACTGCGTGGTGGTCGCCAATGGCGCTCGCGCCCGTTTCTTCACCCTGGAGTCATCGCAGTTTCCGGAACTGGAATCCGGCCCGAACCTGGTCGAACTGACCGCCCTCAGTAATCCACAGCACGACGCCTCCGGCGCGGATCTGTGGAGCGAGCCCAAGTCCGGCCGCAACCGCGGCGGCATCGGCGGGGCCGCTCACGGTTATGACGATCACCGCACCCAACACGAAGAGGAATACGACCGGCGTTTCGCCAATGACATCGCCCAGGAGTGCTGCCGACTAACGCAGGAACATGGCGCTTCAGACGTGGTGCTGGTATCGGAAAAACGCATGCTCGGTCACCTGCGCGCGGCCATGGAACCCCGTCTCAATGGCGTGCGCACCGTGGAGCTCGCCAAGGACCTGAGCAAACTCAGTCCCACTCAACTGCAGGAACACCTGGCCCGCGAAGACTTGTTGCCGCCGCGCCGCAATCCCGCGGCCTGACCGGTCAGCGCCCGCCGCCTCCGGGTGGCGGGCGCACGGCCGGCCCCCGCACCCACGGCGGGCAAATCCCCCGCCCTATTGGCTTTCGCTTTCCTACCGCCCCTCTCTAGGGCGCGCTGTGCGCGCCACGCGGCCAAACTCCCGTGCACGGCAGACAGCGCGCCGGCCCCGTCGGGGTCCCGCGGTTGTCGGTGGCGCGGCATGCAGCGCCTGCACTGCCGGTCCCCGAGGAAGATCGGTACGCGGTTCCCGCCAACGACTTGACGAAAACCGCGACACCTTTCTGAGCGCGGTGCGGCTGGACTCCCCGGGTCAGAACCTGGCGCTGCTGCAGGAACTGTTGCCGACCAACTGCCCGGCGTGGCCGCTGACAGCGTCGCCGAGATGACCAAACTGGGAGCGGTGTTCCTGGGCACGGCCTCCGACAAAGCGATGGCGGTAACGCCGGAAGTCGCCGAGTCGGTGCTGATCATCCTGGGGGTGAAGGAAGTCGCCCTCGGCATGGGCGTCAATATCGACACCCTGGCCACCGAGGCCGAAGCAGTACGTTCGGCCATCGCCACCGGCCACGGAGAATAGGCTGCGCATCGCGCACCAAGCCGCGCAAAGCAAAAGGCCGCCCGCGGGCGGCCTTTTTATTTCATTTGGAGCGGGTGAAGGGAATCGAACCCTCGTGTGCAGCTTGGGAAGCTGCCGTTCTGCCATTGAACTACACCCGCGGGAAAGACCCGACAACAGCACGCGTTGCATCGACCCATGCTGCTCGCCTATTGTAGGGGCACGTTTCAGATTCCGGCAACTATCCCCGTGTCACGATTTTTAGCTGTCATGCTACTGGCGTTGCTGTGGACGCCAGTATCGAGCATCGCCACACAGCCTGCCATGTCCGCAACCACTGACAATGCTTCCGCAACCCCGGCTCATTTGGCGGATCTGGAGCAGCGCTTCGGCCCGTCTCCGGGCGGTGTGGTGGTGATCGTCGATGTCTCGTCGCAGATGTTGAGCCTGTATCGGGGCGACCAACAGCTCGGTAGTTGGCCGATCTCGACGTCCCAGTTCGGCATCGGCAACCGCCTCAACAGCCAGCAGACCCCTCTGGGAGTGCACCGGGTCGCGCGCAAGATCGGCGCCGGCGCACCGCTGGGTACCTTGTTCCGCGCCCGCCGCGATACCGGGCGGACGGTGACCATTCTCAAGGATGATCGCGCCGCTGACGGCGATTACGTGACCTCGCGGATTTTATGGCTGAAAGGGCTGGAGCCCGGCGTCAACCAGGGCCCCGGAGTCGATTCCTTCCACCGCTACATCTATATACACGGTACCGCCGAAGAAGGACGGATCGGACGTCCGGCATCCCACGGTTGCATTCGTATGCGCAACCGCGACGTCATCGATCTATTTCAACAGGTACCGGATGGCGCCTTGGTCGAAATTCGGCGTTGATACCTCAGTCGTCGGCGTAGAGCGCTTCGATTTGTTGGCTGAAGCGCTCCGCGACCGCGTTGCGACGGACTTTCAAAGTAGGCGTCAACAGGCCGTCTTCGACGCTCCAGGGGTCCAGACTGACACGCACGCGCCGGACCTTGGCATAGCCGGGAAAGTCGTGCATGAGATCGCGGATCCGTAACAACAGTTTGCGGTGCACGCGATCGTCGGCCAGGCTCGCCGGCGCGAACGGGTCCAGCGCCGGATGTTCGCAGAACTCGATCCACAGATCCGGATTGAGCACCAGCAGCGCGCCCAAGTAGGACTTGCCTTCTCCAACCACCATGACCTGCTCGAACAGCGGGTCGCTGCAGATTGCCGCCTCGATGTCGCCGGGCGGAACCTTTTCGCCGTTGGACAACACCAGGATGTCTTTGATGCGGCCGATGATATAGATCCGGCCATCGTCGATCCGGGCGCGATCGCCGGTGTGCAGCCAACCGTCGCTGTCGATGGTGTGGGCGGTGGCGGCGTGATTGTTCCAATACCCGAGCATGACCCCCGGCCCGCGCACCAGCAGTTCGTCGTTGGCGCCGATGCGCACCTCCACGCTGCGCAACGGTCTGCCGACACTGGCGGGATCGTTGTCGTGCAGTAGATTGCCGCTGACCACAGGGCTGGTCTCGGTCATGCCGTAACCCTGCACGATCGGCAGGCCGAGGCCGATGAACGTGCGCGACACCTGTGCCGGCAGCGGCGCCCCGCCGCTGACGATCAGCCGCGTGCGGCCACCCAGGCGCTCCCGTATCTTCCGAGCCACCATGCGATCGAGCAGTGGCCACATGGCCAACGAGGGGCCCGCCATACGACGACCCTGTTGCATCTGAAAGCGCTTCCAGCCCACGGCCACTGTGGTGCGAAACAAGGACCGGGCCAGCGGCGACTTCTTTGCCAGTTGTTCCTGGATGCGGGAATAGATGCGCTCGAATATCCGCGGCACCGCGATCAGCATGGTCGGACGAACCTGGCGCAGGTCATCGGAAAGTTGTTGTATGGAGCGGGCATAGGCGACGGTCGCGCCGGCCATCATCGGCAGGTAATAGCCGACGGTGCGTTCGTAGGAATGGGACAAAGGCAAGAACGAGAGCAACACGTCTTCCAGGTAGACGTCGTAGCTGGCCAGCGCGCTGTGGGCGATCGCCAGAATGTTGTGATGGGACAGCATGACGCCCTTCGGACGTCCGGTGGTGCCGCTGGTATAGACGATCGTCGCCAGGTCGTCGGCCGGACCGTGGCGCTCACGCAGGGCATATTCGCCGCTGGCAAGCCACTCGCGCACACAGATGACCCGCTCGTCTGCCGGGCTCGGTGCCGGGCGCCGCTCGCAATCCAGAATCAGAACCCGCCGCAGCTGCTCGATACCTTGCATCGCCGGCGCCAGCCGGCGCCAAAGGCCTGCGTCACCGACCATGAGTACTTTGACTGCAGCGTCGCGCAGAATGTAGGCGACGTTGTCGGGGCGGTCATCCGTGTACAGTGGTACCACGACCAGGCCCAACCCCAGCGCGGCCTGCTCGAACAGCACCCATTCCCAGCAGTTGCGGACGCTGAGGGCGACCCGGTCGCCGGGCGCCAACCCTTCTTTGGCAAGGGACTCCTGCCAGCGTGCGACCTCGGCGGCGGTCTGCGCCCAGGTGACATCCCGCCATTGTTTGGCTTCCTTGTCATAGCTGCGATAAGCGGCCCGATCCGGCGAACGATGCAGCCGCTGGCGGAACAATCCGTCGAGGGTCACCGCCGCGTCCGCAGTGATTACGTCCTCGGTACCTGAATGCATGTGCTGATCCTACCGGCGAAAAACGGTGCATAGTTGTTGTAAAATGGCCTCTGACTACGGGCTCGACCACGGAATACCAGCAATGCGCATTACCGTCAACGGCGAGGAACGTGAGGTACCCGAGCGCACCAGCACGGCGGCCCTGCTGCACTTGCTCGATCTTTCTGGCCAGCGTGTGGCGGTCGAAGTTAATCTGGAAATCGTGCCGCGCAGCACCTACGACGCCCATTTGCTGCAACACGGCGACCGGGTCGAAATCGTACGCGCCATCGGCGGCGGTTGAACAGCCGCAACGCCCTTAGCCCTTTGCTCTCGGAGAGCCGCCATGTCCACCATCATGCAACCCGAACTCCAAGCCAGCGCCGATCCGTTGATCATCGCCGGGGTCGCCTATCATTCGCGTCTGCTGGTCGGCAGCGGCAAGTACAAGGATCTGGAACAGACCCGGCTTGCGACGGAAGCGAGCGGCGCGGAAATCATCACCGTCGCCATCCGCCGTACCAACATCGGCCAGAACGCCGGCGAGCCCAATTTGCTCGAAGTCGTGCCGCCAAACCGGTACACCATTCTGCCCAATACGGCGGGCTGCTATAGCGCTGAAGATGCCGTGCGCACCTGCCGCCTCGCCCGGGAACTGCTCGACGGCCATGACTTGGTGAAACTGGAAGTGCTCGGCGACGAAAAAACGCTGTTCCCCGACATACTGCAGACGCTGCAGGCGGCCGAAACCTTGATCGCCGACGGTTTCAAAGTCATGGTCTACACCAATGACGACCCGATCATCGCCAAGCGCTTCGAAGATATGGGCTGTGTCGCGGTAATGCCGCTGGCGGCGCCCATCGGCTCGGGACTCGGCATTCGCAATCCGTACAATATTCTCACAATCGTCGAAAACGCCACGGTGCCCATCCTGGTGGACGCCGGAGTCGGTACCGCATCCGACGCCGCCCTGGCCATGGAACTCGGCTGCGACGGCGTGTTGATGAACACTGCCATCGCCGGCGCCAAGGATCCCGTACTGATGGCATCGGCGATGAAAAAAGCCATCGAGGCGGGGCGGGAGGCGTATCTCGCCGGGCGCATTCCGCGCAAGCGCTTCGCATCGGCCTCCTCACCCATCGACGGCACATTCTTCTAAAAGAACCGGCACGCGGCCACGGTAACAGCGAGTTGCTGTTACCGTGGCCGCGCCGCCGACAGGCCATCATGTCGCCCGAAACGCCGCAGCGGCCCATCCGCAGTTTTGTCCGCCGCGAAGGCAGGATGACCGACGCCCAGCGCCGTGCATTGGTGAACCTGATGCCCGAATACGGATTGGACCAGGAGCCGGGACCATGGGATCTGGACCAGCGCTTCGGCAGGCACGCGCCACGGTTTCTGGAAATCGGTTTTGGCTCGGGGGTGGCGCTGCTGGAAATGGCCGCCGGTCGCCCTGAACATGATTTTGTCGGTATCGAAGTACACCGCCCCGGGGTCGGTTCGGTATTGCAGCAAGTGGCTGACCGCCAACTTCACAACATACGTGTAAGCTGCCAGGATGCGGTGCAGGTGCTGAGCGAGCATGTCGGGGACGCCGCGCTGGATGGCATTTATCTGTTCTTCCCCGACCCGTGGCACAAGACCCGTCACCACAAACGGCGCATCGTGCAGGCGCCGTTCGTGTCCCTCGTCGCGTCGAAGCTCAAGCCCGGCGGCTTTTTTCATTTGGCGACTGACTGGCAGCCCTACTCGCAACACATGTTGCAGGTGCTGACCGAATGCGACGACTTGCGGAACCAGGCAGCCGACGGCTCGTTCGCCCTGCGCGGGGACCGGCCCGTCACCAAATACGAGCGCCGCGGTCTGCGGTTGGGACATGAAGTTTGGGATCTGATCTTCCAGCGCATCGACTGATGGCCGGGGTTGACCCGCTGCCATCGATCCGGCGTGGCCTATGACGCAGGCGCCTTAGCGGCAGCCGCCCTTATACTACCCTGATAACTTTCACCGAGATCGGAGCCTGACGTGGATGTCCTAGCGAAAATCATTGAACGCATTGATTGGGAGCAACTCATGTTCAGCGCCTTGCGGGTGCTGCTGATCCTGGTGTTGTTCTGGATTGCGTTGCTGATCGTCAAAGCATTGCTGAAACGACTCGAGAACCGCCTGCTCCAACGCGGCAAGGAATCCGGAGAAGTCCCGACCGAGTCGGCCAAGCGCGCGGAAACGTTGGTGCGATTACTGCGCCAGGGCGTCATCATCATACTCTGGGTAATCGTACTGCTCATTATCCTGCGGGAGTTCGGTCTCGATATCGGCCCTATCCTCGCCAGCGCCGGAGTCGTCGGTCTGGCCATCGGCTTCGGCGCCCAGAACCTGGTTCGGGACGTCATTTCCGGATTCTTCATGATTCTCGAAAATCAGGTGCGCGTGGGCGATGTCGCGGTCATCAACGGCACCGGCGGATTGGTGGAAGCGATCAATTTCCGCACCATCGTGTTGCGCGATCTTGCCGGCACCGTGCATGTATTTCCCAACGGGACTGTGACGACCATGTCGAATATGACCAAGGAATGGTCGGCGTATGTGTTCAATCTCGGTGTCGCATACAAAGAAGACGTGGATCGGGTGAGCGGTATCATCAAGGAAGTGGCGCAACACTTGCGCGAGGACGAACATTTCGGCGCGTTGATGATCGATGACGCGGAAATTTTCGGCTTGGATCAATTCGGCGATTCCGCCGTGAT
Organism: uncultured Gammaproteobacteria bacterium; assembly: GCA_963762165.1. GTDB lineage: Bacteria > Pseudomonadota > Gammaproteobacteria > JASBUN01 > JASBUN01 > CAVXJN01. Next base: position 809,348 of record CAVXJN010000003.1, on the reverse strand, counting down.
AATCAAAGGACGGCTGAAAACCAAACCCATCAAACAGTGGGAAGTGGGCCGCGAGTTCCAGCGCCGGATCAAAGCCGCTTTCGACGAACAGGGCGTGGAGATTCCGTTCCCCCATCGATCGATCTATTTCGGCGAGGCCAGCCAGCCGTTTCTCGCACGGCTTCTGAATGAAAAGCCGGACCAGGGTGACGGCAACGAAGCGCGGGACCCGAAAGCAAAGGCCGATTAACGCTTTGTGATGCGCCAACAATTATGGATACGGGGATTGCGGGCAAAATCCCGCGGCAGGGTCGCCGCCGATATATCTTCGATGTTCAACTCGGCGAGCGATTCCCGGTCGAGGCGAAACTTTCGGAAGTTGTTGGAGAATATCAACACGCCATCGGCGGTCAGAAGCCGCGCTGCGTTGCGCAGCAATTGCACGTGATCCCGCTGCACATCGAAACTTTCCTCCATGCGCTTTGAAGTCGAAAACGTCGGCGGATCGAGGAATATGACTCCGAAACGCTTGCCCGTACGGACCTCACTTTCGAGCCAAGCCACACAGTCGGCCTGCACCAGTACATGCTGATCCTGGCCAAAGCCATTGAGTTCCAGGTTGCGCCTGGCCCAATCGAGATAGGTCGCGGACATGTCCACGGTGGTCGTGCTGCGCGCTCCGCCAGCGGCGGCGTAGACGCTGGCGCTGCCCGTGTAGGCGAACAGGTTGAGAACGTCGCGCTGCCCTGACAATTTCCCGATCAATTGCCGCGTCAAGCGATGATCCAGGAACAGACCGGTATCGAGGTAGTCGGTCAGATTTACCAAAAATCGCAATCCGTTTTCCTGCACCGTGATGAACTGGCCGCTTTCACCCTGCTTTTCATATTGAGCCGCGCCTTTCTGGCGCTTGCGCACCTTCAACACCAGGCGGTGCTCGGGTACGTCCAGCACCTGTGCAATCACCGCCAGACCTTCTCGCAATCGGACGCGCGCCTTGGCCGGGTCTACGGTTGCCGGCGCCTGGTATTCCTGGACGTGGACCCAGAGCGCATCGGACTGATAGATATCCACGGCCAGCGCGTATTCGGGCAAATCGGCGTCGTAGAGCCGGTAACAGTGCACGTTCGCGCGACGGGCCCAGCGACCGAGCTCTTTGAGATTCTTGCGCAGGCGGTTGGCGAGCATGTCGGCGCCAGCGCCCAGCGATGACGGTTCTGCGGGGCGAATCCTGTGCGGCCCGGGTTGCACGTACCAGCGCGGCTCGAGATCGAAATGCAGCAGCCGGCATTCGATCGGACCGTTGAACAACACGTTGAAGCGCCGCGCTCGGATGCCCATGCCTTTGGCGAGATCAGGATTGCCGGTCAGTACTGAGGCGCGCCAGCCGGAAAACCGCGTTTTCAACAATTCGGCCAACTCCCTGTACAACGGCTGCAGGGTTTCGCGCTCGCCCAGTCGCTCACCGTAGGGTGGGTTCGCCACCACCAGACCGGGCAGCGGCGTTCGGAGCCTCCACCCGGTCGAGGCTGCGGCGTTCGATATGAATACACCCGCGCAGCCCGGCGCGCTCGACGTTGCCGATTGCGGCCGCCACTGCATCGCGGTCGGCGTCATAGCCGATGATTTGCGGCAGTTGCACCATCCCCGTTTGTCGGCGCTCCCGGGCGTCGTCCAGCAGACGCTGCCAAGCGGGCCCGTCGTGGCCCCGCCAGCCGAGAAAACCGAAGTACTCGCGGTCCAAACCCGGCGCCGCGTCAGCGGCCATCAGCGCCGCTTCGATGGGCAGCGTACCGGAGCCGCACATGGGGTCCAAAAGAGCGCCGCCGCGACCGGCAAGTTCCGGCCAGCGGGCGCGCAACAGTACCGCCGCGGCCAGATTCTCCTTCAGCGGCGCTTGCGCCCCTGCCAGTCGGTAGCCGCGCCGATGCAGGCTCTCTCCCGACAAATCGATGCTGACGACAACCTGGTCGCGCTCGATATGGACGTTGATGCGGACATCGGGACGCAGAAGCTCCACCGATGGCCGGCTGCCGTCTGCCGCCCGCAGTTGATCGACGATCGCGTCCTTGGTGCGTTGGGCGGCGAAGCGGCTGTGTTGAATCGGGCTGCGCCGCAAGCTGACGTCCACGGCCAGGGTCCCGTCCGGCGCCAGATGCTGCCTCCAATCGATGGCGCCGACCCCGGCATACAAGGCATCGCTGTCGGCGGCTTGAAACCGGCCGATGGGAAGCAGAATGCGATTGGCCACGCGCGACCATAGGCAGGCAGCGTAAGCCTGGCTCAGCGTGCCTTCCCAGTCGACACCCCCGGTTTCCTCTTTGCGCACGGTGGCGCCCAAGGCCCGGATTTCGGAACCCAGCAGATCGGAAACGCTCCGCGGCGCGGTGGCGAATAGACGGTAGATTTGACTCACGGAGGATTCGTCGTTGACCGGAAAGCGCTATTGTACCGAAACCGCGCCCGGCCGAACCGCCCGCATCGCGGGCCAGGCCCTCCGCGGCATCGGACGGCGGCGCGAAAAGGGCGAAAGGTGATCGACATGGCGCCGGACGCAAAATTGGACAACGAATCCTTTATCCCCAAGCCCACCGCGAGGCCGGCTGCGCCGAGTATGGCCAGCAACGAGGCGGGGCCGACCCCGAGTTGATCCAACGCGGCGATCACCACCGCGCTCAGGAGCACTGTGCAGACGATGGCACTCAGAATGTGCTGCAAGATGTCTTCGCCGTTCGTCCGTCGCGTCATCCGCTCCGGCAAGGCAGTCACGATTTTCGCCATCCGACGCCCGATCGCGAACACGGCGACCAGCGCTTCGATATCCCAGGTGAGCAGCCCAATTTCGACCACGTCATTGACGGAATCGATCGCCACTGCATCGATTATCGGCTCATGTGTTGTACGGGGGTGGTCGGTCAGGTCTCGATTGCAGCGCGGACGCCCTGAGCGGCACCCACGCGGGCCCCGACATGGCCGGCTATGGCATTGAATATAAGCCTTTTTTCTGTGGATACAAAACCGCTCTGCGAGTCACGCCTTGAGCCCGCCAGTGGAAAAATGGTTCAATAGTCCGTTCCGCCGCACCCGAACGGCCGCTTCGTGCGCCGCGGGGTCGAGGGCGCTGAATTCCATCCTGCGGGCGCAAGCGTACGCCGGCAGCAGATAAAAAATTTCCAAATCATTTTCGAGGAGCTGACATGTCGAAGAAACATCCGGTCATCGCTGTCACCGGGTCGTCCGGCGCCGGCACGACCACCGTCAAGGTGGCGTTCGAACACATCTTCCGGCGCGAGGGCATCAATCCGGTTGTGGTGGAAGGCGACAGTTTTCACCGCTACGACCGCGCGGAAATGAAAAAGGCGATCGAGCAATTCGCCGTTGAAGGGCGTCAGCTAAGCCATTTCGGCCCGCAGGCGAATCGCTTCGACAAGCTCGAAGAACTCTTCAAGGAATACGGCGCGACGGGGAAGGGTAAGAAACGCTATTACCTGCACAGCGACGAAGAGGCCGCGCACCACAACCATCGCCTGAATACCGATCTCGGTCCGGGACAGTTCACACCCTGGGAAGACATCGCCGAAGGCAGCGACCTGCTGTTCTACGAAGGCCTGCACGGCGGCGTGGTTACCGAAGAGCACAATGTCGCGAAATTCGTCGACCTGCTCATCGGCGTGACGCCGATCGTAAACCTGGAGTGGATTCAGAAGATCTTCCGCGACAATGCCCAACGCGGTTACAGTGCCGAGGCGATCGTCGATACGATTCTGCGGCGCATGCCCGATTACGTGAACTTCATCACGCCGCAATTTTCCCGCTCGGATATCAACTTCCAGCGCGTGCCGACCGTGGATACCTCCAATCCGTTCATCGCCCGCGACATTCCGACACCGGACGAAAGCTTCGTAGTGATCCGGTTCCGCGACCCGAAAAAATACAGCGTCGACTTCCCCTACTTGCTTTCCATGCTCGACGGCTCATTCATGTCCCGCCGCAACACCATTGTCGTGCCGGGCGGGAAAATGGGCTTCGCCATGGAAATCATCCTGGCACCGATCATCGAGCAGACGCTCGAAGAAAAGCGCTCCGCCTGAGTCGAGGGCGGGCGCGGCAATTTGTTGTCGTGCCCGCCCTGCACGGGGAGCCGTTCGGTTGCTTCCCGCCTCCCGGCAGACTACAACTGCAGTAAGGAGCACCTGTCCCGCCTTCCCCGGTTCCCGCTATGGAGCGCTTTCTCACAGCATGCGCAGAAGGTTCGGACTGGCAAGAGATTGCCGGTCTGTGCCTCGCCAAGCTGGGTCGCGTGCCACCGCAGGCCAACCTGGGATTCGTCTATGTCACCGATGCGCTGGCCGAAGAACTCGGCATGCTGGCCGAATATTTGCGCGACAGCACCGGCGTCGAGAACTGGGTCGGCACAGTCGGACTTGGCATCATTTGCGACGATCACGAATATTACGACGGGTCCGCGGCAGCGCTCATGGTGGGCGCGTTTCCGGAAAACGCCTTTCAAGTATTTCCCACTCTGGATTCGGATCTCGGCAACCTCTTCCGCGCACACGAACAGTGGATTGCGGGCAACAGCACACACTTTGCCGTCGTCCACGGTGATCCACGCGCCGCTGTGATTCCGGAATTGATCCCGCGTCTGGCGCAATCCCTGCCCAGCGCTTATCTGGTGGGCGGACTGAGCTCGTCACAGGGCAATTTTCCGCAGTATGCCAACGGCCTGTGCGAAGGGGGTGCTTCCGGCGTCGTATTCTCCGAACAAGTGCCGGTAGCCACGTCGCTGAGCCAGGGATGTACGCCTATCGGACCGCAACACCTCATCAGCGAGGGGAAGCAGAATGTGATTGCCAAGTTGGACGACCAACCGGCGTTGGAGGTTTTCAAACAGGATATCGGGGAGGTGCTGGCGCGGGATTTGCGTCGCGTCGGCGGCTACATTTTCATCGCCCTGCCGATCGAAGGCTCCGACACCGGTGATTACGTGGTTCGCAATCTGCTCGGCTTCGATCCCAATCACGGCCAGTTGGTGATCGGCGAATCCGTCAAGACGGGCCAGCCGGTGATGTTCTGTCGTCGCGACGGCAGCAGCGCTTGGGAGGATCTCGATCGCGCGCTGGCATCCTTGCGGCGGCGCGCCGCCGGCCCGGTCAAAGGCGCGCTGTACTTCTCCTGCATCGGCCGCGGCAAACATTTGTTCGGCGAGAATTCCGAAGAACTTCGCGCGGTGCAGGATGCGCTGGGTGACGTGCCCCTGGTAGGATTTTTCGCCAATGGCGAAATAGCCAACGACAAGTTGTACGGTTACACCGGGGTGCTGACGCTGTTTCTCTGACGGCGCTGAAACCGCTCAATCGTCATTGCCGCCGCGCATCCACACCGGCAACACCTGCAAACCGCCGCGCAATACGGACACATCGAATCCCGACTGGGTGAGCAGAAAAGCAGCGGCGGAACTTCGCCGCCCGGTCTTGCAGTAGCAGATATACGGTTTGTCCCGGTCCAGTTGATCGACGTGCTGTCGCAATTCGTGCAGCGGTACGTTGACAGCGTTCGGCAAGCGATAGTGGGCATATTCGCGCCCATGCCGTACGTCCAGCCAGCGCGCGCCGTCATTGACCCGCTCGCGCGCTTCCTCCGGCGATGCCCAGTTGAGCAAGGGCTCCATCAATAGTTGATCGAAATCGTGCTTCGATAAGCGCAGCAGCACGCCATCGGTGGTCATGGTGACGCTGGCGTTACGCTCGGTATCGGCTATCAGTGCCTCCTCGCCGAAGCTCGCGCCCGCGCTGAGCTCTGCCAATTCAATTTGGCGCGTCACCCGCGCGCGGCCCTCGTCGATCAAGTAGTAGTAGTCCCCCGATTCGCCCTGCTGCACCACCACCTCGCCCGCTTTGACCGAAAGCCGTTCCATGCGCTCGGACAGATCGCGCATGTTCGCGCCGGGAATACTGCGAAACGGCAGCGCATGTTCAACCCGCGACATCCAGTCGGTGACGCCTTCGTCATTCGCGTTTCGGTCCGCGGTCGCCAGTGCTCCCAACTGATCCCAGGTAATCATGTAGTCGAGGACGTTGTTGTCGATCCGCAGCACTTCAGCGTCGGTGACCGCGACTGCAGACACGCGGCGCGGCTGGCTGTCGCCAAGTGGGTGGCGGGCAGCGGATGTATCGCCGCGCACCAGTTGCTCGGCGTCGCTTTCGGCATCCAGCAACCGCACTTCGCCCCGCAGCAGATACAACGTCTGGTTGTCCACGTCACCCTGGTGAAACAGATGCACACCGGCGTGGATTACGTCACGGCTGGCAAGGGCGGTGAGCTCACGCAACCGCTCGTCGGACAGGCTAAATAGCGGCACGAACTGACGCAACCGCTCCATCTCGGTAACCGTAACTGAATCGTTCATGACATGCCTTTCTAGGAGACTGCTTTTGTTATTGTTTCTGCACCTGCTTCAGGTAGCGGCGCAATCTCGAATAATCATAGGCTGACGCATCTGCAGCAATGTGAACTGGCGCACATTCGGTCCACAAATTGCACGCCTTGCGTGTGGGCGAGGCACGTCCTATAACATACCGTACGTCGCTTGCCCCGAGTCAGGGCACGGCGGCGTCCGACTTCGATCGCAATTCGCAATGCTTGGTTCGGAGGTCGCTCATGTCGACCGATCAGCTACCCAGTATCGGGAATTGGTACAGGGACCAAAACGGCAATACCTTTGAAATCGTTGCCTTGGACGAAGACGAAGGTACGATCGAGATTCAGTACTTCGACGGCGCAGTCGAAGAATTGGATGCTGACGCCTGGTCTGAACTGGCGCTCGAGGCAGCGGAACCTCCCGAGGATTGGTCCGGCTCCCTGGACATCGATCGCGAAGATTACGGCGTCGATCTGGAAAGCAATCGCCATCTCGACTGGGGGAACCCGCTGGACGAATTCGAGCGCTGACCGGCGCTGATTTTGTGAACCGGCGCACGGACACGACCCTCTGGGCCCAAGTCCCGCTCAAGATTGTACGCTCGAAACCGATACAGGGCGCTACGACCATGAGCGACTGCTGTTCCTATGGCCCTGCCGGCAACCATCGCGAAATTCATCGATACCCATTACGTTGAACACGACGTAGTGGCGCATCCCCAGACCGAGAATCCCGATCAAGCAGCGCGGGCCGCGTACCTGTCGCCGGCAAATTTGTTGTGCGCGCAAGCTTTGCGGGATCGACGCGGGGTAGTGGTCGCGGTCTATCCGTCGGACCACGTCCTGGACCTGGCGTCCTTGAACCGCGACCTGGGCCGCGACCTGGCGCCGTTGCATCCGCGCCAGACGGCGGCGCTGTTTCCGGACTGCGCGGCCGATCTGGTGCCGGTGCTGGCGGCCGCCTACGATCTCAAGGTCGTGATCGCACCTGGCAACGGTGAGGAAGATGTCTATTTCGAAGCGAGCCACAGCGAACTGATCCGCATGCGCCGCGCAGACCTGGAACGGGTGCAGAATGTCTGGCACGCGCCCGGGCTCTCCAAACCCCTGGTCCAGACGTCGGCCGCCGCCGCACCGCAGGCGGATTTGCGCAGTAGCGTTCGCGGCCAGCTGGAGAGCGTTCGCGACCTGCCGGCGATGCCGGAAATGGCGCAACGCATACTGCAGCTGCGCGACAACCCGTATGCAGATCTGCGTGCCCTGGGGCAAATCGTCGACTTCGACCCGAGCCTTTCGGCGCAAGTGGTCCGCTACGCACGCTCGCCCTTGTTCGGCTACCAGGGCAAGATCGAATCCACCCAGGATGCCATTGCCCTGGTCATGGGCTACGACCTGACCATGAATCTGCTGCTCGGGATCGCTGTCGGGCGATCTTTCCGCAACTCGAGTGACGGCCCCCTCGGGCTTTCGGCATTCTGGCGGCACGCAATCTACACCGGCGTCTTGACCCAGACCCTCGGCAAGTCCTTGCCCGCATCAGTGCGGCCCAAGCCGGGCTTGGCGCAGCTCGCCGGCATGCTGCACAACTTCGGCATCCTGCTGTTGGGACACCTTTTCCCCGCCGAGTTCTATTGGCTGAACCGCCAGGTGGAACAGAATCCGCAGGTGCCGCTGGTGCAACTGGAACAGCGCGTGCTCGGTATCGACCACACTGAGCTGGGAACCTGGTTGATGGAACGCTGGAACATGCCACCCGAGGTCGTGGTCGCCATTCGCGAACATCATCAACCCGACTACAACGGCGTGCACTCCGTGTATTCCGGTCTGGTGTTGCTCGCCAACCGGCTGCTGCATCGGGTCGGCATGGGGGACGCGGAATCGGCCGAGTTGCCGGAAGCGCTGTTGGCCGACTTCGGCCTTTCGGTCGAGCAAGCCGACCAAGTGCTGGTCAGCGTCCTGGAGAGCGCCTCTGTGCTGGATCTAATGGCGGCGCAACTGGTGGCCTGAAGCGCCAGGAAGTTTCCCCTCCTCTGATCTATAGTTGCGTAATCGAGCCCTTGATTCTCCAGGCCACGGTTCCCGGAACGGGAAGGAGGTGGGTATGAGAAGACGGCTCTATTTTCTGCTGCCGACAGTGGACAGCGCCCGCCAGATCGTCAACGAATTGTTGTTGGCGCGGATCGATGAACATCACATTCATGTGCTCGCCCGGGACGATATCCCGATCAAAGACCTGCCACCCGCCACCCTGTTGCAACGCAGCGATCTGATCCACGGCTTGGAAATGGGTCTTATAGTAGGCGGCATTACCGGCGCCTTGGCAGGGATCATCGCTTCCTTGGTGCCGGCGACGGGTATGATGAGCGGTGGCGTTATTCTCGTGTGCGCCATAGCAGGTGCGGTAGTCGGCGCATGGGCATCGGGCATGATTTCCACCGATGTCCGCAATACCCGACTGCGCAGTTTCGAACCGGCTTTGGCGCGCGGTGAAGTGCTGCTCATGGTCGACACGCCTAAAGAGCGGGTGGACCTGATCTGCGATCTGGTACGGTCCCACCACGAAGCGCATCTGGAAGGTTCCGAGCCGACCATTCCGGCATTTCCCTGACCTTCCTCCAACCCTGTATCCCACCCTGCGACGGGACACCCCGTCACAGGGTGCGGCGTGACGCCGGTTTTGTTTTTGCGCCGCCACGGCAGTCGCCTACCCTGCAACGTAATGGATCCTCAACTGATCCGTCCGCAAGCCGATACAAAGAGTGAAGCAAGACGAAACTGCATATCCACTTTCCCAGGAGGGAAAAGCGATGATCACAGTCTTCGATCTGGTCAGCGGCGAAACGGAAGAAAACTCGTTGCAGGCTTCATCGCCGTTGTCACATCCCCGCCGCCAGCAGGGGCCCGAAATGCGCGTGCCAGCGGACAGCGACGTGATGCCGCAGCTTCAAGAACACCGGTTCACCGAAGCAGCGGCGGGTAAGCGGGACATGCCGCTGGAATTGGCGCAACTGGACTGCGAAGTATTCATACGCGCCATAGAACGGGGTTGAATCCTGCGGAATCACTCGCCGATATGAAGCAGTAGGTCCTTGCGGCGCGCGATTCGGAACACCCATAGGAAAACACTCACGGCGACGCTGATGTAAATGGCGTTCAACGCTAACGCGTTGATCAGCAATTGCACGCGAAATTGGCCATCGAACAACACCGAACGCATTCCTTCGAAGACATGGCTCGACGGCAAGGCGGCGGCAATGACCTGCAGCCAGCCGGGCAGCACCGATACCGGGTAGTAAATCCCGCTGATCGGCGCCACCGCGAAAATCGCGACCCAGGCCAGGCTCTCGGCTCCCAGTCCATAGCGCAACACCAACGCCGACACCAGCAGGCCGATGGACCAGCCCATGATCAGCAGATTGGTGAAAAACGCCAGCAACGGCAGACCCAGATCGAAGATCGAGAAATCCGTACAAGGGAATCGCGAGTAATGCGGCGCCGCCAACGCCAATTGTGGTGCGCAGCAGGCTGATCAACAGCAACGCACTCACCAGCTCGTAGGGACGCAGTGGGCTGGCGAACAAATGACCGAGATTGCGTGAATACATCTCCTCGAAGAAGGACAGCGACACTCCGAGGTTGCCGCGAAACATCACGTCCCAGAGCAATACCGCAGCAATCAAAACACCGGACGCCTGGGCGACCCAGGAACTGTTGGTCGCCAGAAAGCGGCTGATGAATCCCCACAGAATCATTTGCACCGCGGGCCAATACACCAGCTCCAGCACCCGCGGCCAGGATGCCCGCAGCAGATAGACATTGCGCAGCACCATGGCGCCGACGCGGCGCACCGAAAACACGCCGCGGTCGCTTGCCCGCTCAGTCACGCGCACTCCGGTCCTCGCCTGGCCTGGCCCGGGCGATGTCGAGAAATACCTGTTCCAGAGTCTCGCGTCCGTAACGTTTCACCAATTGCGCCGGGTGGTCACGGTCGACCACCTGTCCCCGGCGCAACATGATCACATCGTCGCACATGCGCTCCACTTCGACCATGTTGTGGGACGCCAGCAATAAGGTGGCGCCGGTTTCGCGTTGGTAGTCGCGCAGATAGCTGCGCATACGGTCCGCACTATCCGGATCGAGCGACGCCGTAGGTTCGTCGAGCAGCAATACTTCGGGACGGTTGAGCAGCGACTTCGCCAACCCCACACGAGTTCGCTGACCGGCGGACAGATTGCCGTAGGGCCGCTTCAGAAATGCACCGATATCCAATTGCTCCGCCAGTTCCCGGATTCGGCGCCCCGGGCGTCGTATCCCGTATAGGAGGGCATACACGACCAGGTTTTCCTGCACCTTGAGCCGTTGCGGCAGATCCACATAAGGCGAGGAGAAATTCATCCGCGCCAGAACGCGGTAGCGGTGGCGCAGCATGTCCTGCCCCAAGACCTGAATGCGACCACTGGTGGGCAGCAGCAACCCGAGCAGCATCGACAACGTCGTGGTCTTGCCGGCACCGTTACCGCCAAGCAATCCACAGATGCTGCCGCGTGCGACTGCAAAACTGATATTTTCCACTGCGAGGTTGGCGCCGAAGCTTTTGCTGACTTGCTGCAGCTCGATTGCCGCGGCGGAATCCGGAGCGCGCGCCATCAACCTTGCTCCCGCGCCGCTCTCCGGGACCAGATCGCGGCCAGCACGGAACCCGACAAGTTGTGCCACACGCTGAACAGCGCGCCCGGCAGCGCAGCGGCCGCGCTGAAGAATTGGTTCGCCAGGGCAACCGCCAATCCAGAGTTCTGCATACCCACTTCGATCGCCAGCGTACGGCTCAAGCGTCGGTCGAGACCGAAGCTGCGCGCCAAAAAATATCCAAGTCCAAGTCCGCTCAAGTTATGCAGCATCACCGCCCATACCACCGGCGGCCCGAGCACCGTAAGCTGGTCGCGCTTGAGTGCGACGACAATGGCGATGATCAAGGCAATTGCGAACACCGACAGCAATGGAAACACGTTCTTTAGCGCCGCCAGGCGCCGTCCCCAGCAATGGTTCGCGACCAGACCGGCCGCCACGGGCACGATGACGATCATGAGCATACTGATCAGCATGTCCGTCACCGGCACCGGTACCCGCGCTCCGACATAGAGCCACGTCAGCGCCGGCGTCGCCACGACCGCCAGCAAGGTGGAAATAGCGGTCAAGGCAATCGACAGCGCTACGTCTCCCCGAGCCAGGTAGCAAATGACATTCGAGGCAGTGCCGCCGGGACAGCTTCCCACCAGCACCAATCCAACCAGCAATGCCGGAGGCAGCGCCATGGCGGTACCGATGGACCATGCCAGTAACGGCATCAGCACAAACTGCAGCGCCACGCCGAGCGCCACCACGGCCGGGCGCCTGACCACGTCGGCGAAGCTTGCCGGGGTCAGCGTAATGCCCATGCCGAACATCACCACACCCAAGCAGCGGCACGATCGCCACCGCCAAGGCCCGAAAGGCGTGCGGCTGCCAATAGGCGAGCGCGGCAAACAACACCGCCCAAATCGGAAACAACGCGGTAATGCGCGCGATCAATCGCGTACTCCCGCGCCGGGTTGGGTCAAGATCACGGCGCCGTCGCGAATCTCCAGGGCCAGCGAGTGCAGGAACTGGCCGACGCAGGGACCGGCGATACAACGTCCGTCATGGATCTCGAACAACGCAGCGTGAATGCCGCATTGGATCAAATTGCCGTCCAGATTCAGGAACTGGTCCGGCATCCATTCCATGGGCGCGCCTGTGTGCGGACAGCTGTTGCGATAGGCACGCACAGTCCCACCCCTGCGGACCACGAACAAGTCCAAGTCCAGTTCTTCGAGATAAAATCCCTTGGCGCCCGGATCCGGTATCTGCGCCAACTGGCAGAGAGTGTAGTGCGCGTTCATGCCGTTCCCGATGGGTTAATGATTTAGCGCGACTCGATCCCAAGGCCGGCAAAACCGACCTGGGCGCATTTGCGCGCCGCCAAACGATTCGCGGCCGCCAACGCAGCCGGCCAGGATGACTCGTGCAGGCGGGCGTGGATCATACCGGCAACGAAGGTATCGCCGGCACCCACCGTATCGACCACCCGGGACACGGCCACAGCAGGCGCATGGATCAGGTGGCCGTCCCGTTGCAGGCACCAGGCGCCCTGTTCGCCCCAGGTGCACAGCAAATCGGCATCCGGCTGCCTGCGGACGAGCCCATTGCAGCACTTGCTCGGCGGACTCGAATCCCCGCGCCCGGGCGAATGCCCGCGACAGCACCAGCACGCCCGGGCCGCAGAACAGCGCCTCGATGCCCTGCCGGGGCTTTTCGATCTCCAACGAAATTCGCTCGGCACGAAAACCACCACGAATCAGCGCGTCCAACATGCGCCGGGTGGCGATGATATTGCGGCCTTCGAAATGCAGCCAGTCGAATCCATGCACATCGATCGGTGCGAAATCCTGATGGTCGAATTCCGGCAAGTCGCGATAATGGACGATGGTGCGTGAACCGGTGCGACCATTCACCGTGATATAGGAAACGGGCGTTCGGCCCTCGGCGACCCGGCGGCAACCGGCCAGATCGATGCCATATCCGCGCAAGTCGTCAGCGACGACGCCGCCTATCGGCATCCTGCGCCAACACCCCTGCCCAGGCACATTGATGTTGCAACTGGCTGAGCACGACCAGCGTATTGGTGACATTGCCACCGCGCCGGATTTGCTGATCGTACGCGCGCAGTTCCTCGTCTTCGGCGGGATAGTGGTCGACGAAGTTGATGATATCGAGGGTGGCGATGCCGATGCCCAGTACGCGAGCCATGACAGGGACAGCACCATACGGCACTGGCCGCCGGAGTCAAGCGGTGCCGGACGGGGTATGGCGGCCTGTCAGGGCTCTCGCACCAGGCGGAAGCCGAGCTGATCGAGGCGTGTATCCGCACTGTATTGAGCGCGCCGGGCGCTGCGGAGGTTATCCAATACCGAGCGGTACGAGCCGCCGCGCGCGACCCGTGTGGTGCAGTTTGCCGATTCGACCGCACTTCCGTCCCGTGGCGCGCCTTCGTAGGTTTCGCGATAGCAGTCCTGGACCCATTCCAAGGCATTTCCCGCAGTGTCGTACAAGCCCATGGGGTTGGCTGCAAAGCTGCCTACAGGAGCCGTCATACTGCCGCTCCATTCGCCTGTGCAATTGAAGCAATTGGCTTTGCTTGCATCCCCATCGTTGCCCCACCAATAAAAAGTTTCGGTACCGCCGCGGGTCGCATATTCCCATTCCGCCTCGGTGGGCAGACGATAACGGTGACCGGTGCTCGCGCTCAACCAGTCGGCATAGGCTTGGGCGTCGGTCCAGCTGACATTGGTCACCGGCCGACGGTCGCGGCCCCAGCCATTGTCCGGCGGCAGCTTGCGTCCGGTGGCTTCGGCAAATCGATCGAAGTCCGCGAAGGTGACTTCGTATTTGGCGATGGAAAAGGGTTTCAAGGTCACCGCGCGGGCCGGACGTTCGTCGAAATAGGGGGAGGCCTTGGCGCTGCCCATGGTGAAGCGACCACCCGGCAGTTGCACCATCACCGGGCCGAGAGCGCCATCGTCGAGGAAGTCCTGATAGGTGCGGCCGGGACGCATCGGCGCCGCCTCGGCGACGACGGGTTGAGTTTCCGGTTCCGGAGCCCGGTTGGTGGTGACCGGCGACTTCGGCGCCGCAGTGCGCGCCGGTACCGCGATCTGATCCACCGGGGATCGTGCCTCGCTGATAGCGTTCCCCCCCACCCAGGGGGACGCCGAGGATGGCGACTGTTGTTGCCAGAACCACCAGGCGGTACCGCCGCCGGCCACTGCAAACATAGCCAGCAGCAAGGTAAGCCAGACTGGTGCACCGCGACGCGCGCCTCTGTCGGATTGGAACTCAGCACCGACGTCGGCCTCGTCGCCGTGCTCTTGCCGGCGTCCGGCTTGGCGGCCCGAGGGCTCGCCAGCACGCATCGCCGGCAGGTCGTCCGTATTTGCACCGGATGCCCGCTGCAAACGCTGCAGTTCACTTTGAAGGGCGACGTTCTGTTCACGTACGTCGGCCAGCGCCACATCTGCGTCCCGCTTGTACTGCGCCAGGCGGTCTTCAACCTGCAACTGGATGTCGTCGTTTGTCCGCGGTGCGGAGTCGGTTCCGCCGTCGAGCTGACGGAGCAGCACGATCTCCGCTTCCAGGTGCCGAACCTGATGCCGCGCCTCTTCCAGTTCGCCCCTGAGGCCGGCGATCTCCCCCGCTGCCTGGCGCAACTCCTGATCCGCCAGCTCGCGGATGCTTTCGATTTCCGCCGCCGACTGCAAACCTTTCGGTTGTTCCAGCGCGCTGCCGAGACGCTCGGACTCCGTTTCAGCACGGGCCAAGGCAGCACGAGCCTGATCGAGTTCGCGGCGCAGCGAGTCGGTTTCGCGCTCGAGCGCCTGCAACGCTGCTTCAGTGTCCTTTTGTTCGCCTGTGATTTCGGCCAGACGCTCCCGCGCGCGCAACTCCTCGTCACGCAGAGCCTGCAAACGCTTTTCCGATTCTTCCCGGTCGCGCGCCGCTTCCTCGGCAGCATCGCGATACAGAACGCGCAGCTGGCCCAGTTCCTGCTCCAGACTCTCTACGTCATCCTTGATCGCGTCGTGAGCTTGCACCGCGCTCGCCCGGCCTTCCTGTGCTTGCGCGGCGCTGCGCTCCGCCTGTTCGAGCCGTTGTTCCAGATTGCGCAATTCGGCGCGGGCGCTGGCAGCATCTTCTCTCAGCTGTGAGCTGCGTTCGTCGGCCTGTCGTCCGTCGGCATCGACCTCCTGCTGCAAAGCCGCCGCGCGCTCACGGGCGACATTCGCTTCACGATGCGCTTCGTCGAGTTCGCCGCGCAGCGCGGTCAGTTCCTGTTCGCGCGCTTCCAGGGCGCTCTGGTGCTCATCGCGCTTGCGCTCCGCGCGGACCAACCAGTTTTCGAGCTCGGTGACCTGTTCCTTGAATTTCTTGCGCTCGTCCTGTAACTCCTGCAGTTCCGCCTTGCGCCGTTCCTGTTCCTCACGAGCCGCTTCGAGCGCGCGCGTCGCATCGTCGCGGTCGCGCTGAAGGCGCGCGCTTTCCCGCTGCACGCGTTCCAATTCCGCCTGGGATTGGCTTTGCAGTAGACGCCCGTTCCTTTTCCAGTGTATCCCGCGCTGCATTGGCCTCGGACTCCGCGGCCACGGCGCGGTTCTCGATCTCGGCGCGCAGGGTTTGCCATTCCTTTTGGTCCGTGTCGCGCTGGGTTTGCAGTGCTTGATACTGCGACTGCAGCGCTTCCAGTTCTCCTTTCAGGCGTTCCCGATCCGCACTCTGCTCATCCAGCTCTTCGGTCCGCGCGCTCAGGGTCGCCTCCAACTCCCTGAATACGGGTCGTAAATTCGTCGCCGGTTGCGGCGCGGTCCTGTTGAAGTTGTTCCAACTCGCACGCAATTGGCCTTCGCGCGCCTCGGCCGCATCGAAATCGGACTGCAACGCAGCGCGCTGCTCCTGTAACGAAGTCAATTTGGCTTCCAGATCGGCGAGCGCGGCATCCCGTTCCGTCAGTACCGCCGCGCCGGACTCCAGGTCGCTCTCGAGGGCGAGGATGCGGGCGTGAAGTTCTCCAGACTGCGCGTCTTGTTCCTGACGCAGCCGCTGCAAATCCCCGTCGAGCGATTGCGCTTGCGTTTGCGCCTGCTCGAGTTCGCCGCGTAACGCTTGTTCGGACTTCAACCATTGCTGCTCGCGCGCCGTCAACGTCTCTTCTGCATCCGCACGTGCTTTTTGAAAACTGTCAGCTTGTTCACGCAACGCGGCCAGGGATTGCTCCGCCTCCGCCAGCGCTTCGTTGCGGGTGCGCAGTTCGCCTTCCAGTTCATTGATCCGGGTTTGAAATCGTCGGCTGAAGCATCGCGTTCGCGCTCCAGTCGTTGCACGGTTTCAGCAAGCGTCTGCTCCTGGGATCGCAGTGACGCAACCTGGTCTTCGAGTGACTCGCGTTGCGCGTTCCAATCGTCCCGTGCTTGTTGCCACTCCGTACCGCGCTCGCCGTGCTCGCTTTGTAAGCGTTGGATTTGGGCGTCCAGCTCGGCAACGGCCGCCTCGCGCTCGGCCAGCGATTGTGCGCTGGCTTGCAACCGGGCCTCTAGGTCCTGCAAGCGGGCACTGAGTTCGCCCTGCTCGTGTTCATGCCGGGAGCGCAGTTCTTCGGCCTGCCGATCCAGTTGTGCGCGCAGTTCCGTATCCTGTTCGCCGAATTCGGTAAGCCGCGCTTCGAACTCGCTGCGCGCGGCATCGGCTTCGCCGCGCAGCGTCTCCATCTGCGCGCTCAAACCGTCGCGCTCGGCGCGCACGTCTTGCAGCTCCTGCTTGAGCGCCATCAGTTCCTGCTCGAACTGTTGCCGCTGCTCCGAGACCGCGCTTTCTGCGTCAGAATGACCCTGCCGCAGGTCCTGTAGCTGCGACTCCAATTTGCTCAACGCTTGTTGGCGATCGTCGAGTTCTGAGCGAATGCGATCCCGTTCGGCTTCTGTCTGCTGCAACGCATCCCGCAATTGCTGTTCTTGCTCGGCCTCGTTGTGCCGCAGCGCCTCGAGCTCGAACCTCGAGCGCCGTGCGCTGCTGCTCGTACTCGACCCGGCTCGTCTCTGCGCCTGCTATCTGCTGCTGCAACTCGGCGACCTGGTCGCGCAGGCCCATGAGCTCCTGCTCGCGTTCGGCGCCGATATTGCGCGCTTCGTCCAGCTGGGAGTGTTGCTGCGCCAATTGCGCCCGCGCCTGCTCCAATTCACTGCGCACGCGCTCCAGGTCGTCGCCCATGGACTCGGCGTTCTCAAACGAACGGTGAAGTGCCCGCAGCTCCTTTTCCTTGTCAAGGATCGCCTGCTCCAAGGTTGCGATGCGCTGCTGGCGTTCGTCGACCTGCTTTTGAATCGACGCAAGCTCGTTGCGAATGGCTGCGGCTTGTTCCTGATCTGCCTGCAGGGCGGAGCCATCGCTGCTTTGAGCGGTCGCGTCGTGTGGCTCATCGCGCGAGTTGAACTTGATGATCTCGGCGCTACCGGCTGCGGGCGTGGTGCCTTCGGCGCGCTGCAGTTGTTCATGGGGCACCGCGTTCAATCCACCCCGCAGCACCAAGGCATCGAAGCCCCGCTGTCTGAGCAGGAAGGCCGCGCCGACGCTGCGGGTGCCGGTGTCGCAACAAACGATGAACCGTCGGGAGGAATCCAGTTCGGCACTGGCATCGCGTACGGCCGCCAGGGGGAGATTGGTGCTATCGGGAATATGGGCGTTGTCGAACTCGCCCGGAAGGCGCACGTCCAGCCACATTGCGCCCTGCTCTACGATCGCTTGCGCGTCCTGGTAGTCGACCTGGTCGATCAAGGGCTCTCGCAACAAGGCGTCGAAGTCCGTTTTTGCGAGGCGCATCAACACGCCTTTTGTCGCCATGGTCACACTGGCGTTGCGCGGACCGCCCGACAGCAGCGCTTCTTCGCCGAAGCTGTCGCCATCTCGCAGTTGGGCGATTTTGATCGGTTTGGCGCGTGAGGACGGTTTGCGGGTAACGTCGGCGATGCCGTGCTTGACGATATAATAATAATCGCCTTCTTCGTCCTGGGTGACGATTCTGGTGCCGGGCTCGACCTCCACTTCCTCCATGCGCATCAGCACTTGCTGAATGTTGCTGGCGGACAAGCGCTGGAACAACTCCGATGACAACATGCGTGTCATCCAGTCTTCGTCGTCCTCCGCCTGAATATCGGTGACTTCGTAGCTGTTGGCCTGGTCCCAGGCCAGCAGCACGTCCAGCAGACCGCTGTCCACGGCCAGCACGCTGACTCGGCTCTGTGCCTTCGCCGACCATTGCCGCGGCTGAGTGTGGCCTATGGGGTGGCACGCTTCGCTGCTGCCCGCGCTCAAGGCCTGCTTCGCTTCTCGGCCTTGCATCAAAGCAATGTCGCCGGCGAGCAGGAAGTAGGTCAGTCCGTCGCGGTCACCCTCGCGGAACAGAAACCTGCCCGCGGGCAGTTCCTTGACTTCGGATTTGGCTACCAGTTCTTCGAAATGAGAATGGGACAACCCGTTCAAGGGCACCAGGGCTTTGAGCGCTTGTTTGTTCAATTGCTGACGTGCTGCAGCCATGCTCTTCTCGTATCGATAGCGCGCCGGGACAGCGCCCGATGCCAATTGAAATCATTGATAGGCCGATCATTTATAGCCCAGACGACGGCCACAGAATGTGGGCTGGTTCACAGCGCGCCGGGCGGAGCGAATCGGCCCGTAGCCGCCGTTTGCGGCGCCTTGAGAGGCTGGCCTACCATAGCCCGTTGTCGCTATTGATACCGGTCCCAGGAGATGCCTGTGTATTCAACCCCCGACGAAGCCGAACAAGCGTTCTACCAGGCATTCGAAAGCGCCGACCTGGAAGCAATGATGCAGGTGTGGGCGGACGATGAAACGATCGCCTGCGCCCATCCCATGGGAAAACTGCTCCAGGGCCGAAGCACGGTGCGCGAGAGTTGGCGGCAGCTTTTTTCTGGCGATCAACGCATGCACTTTCGCATTCAGCATCAGCAGATTCGGCAATCCGATTCACTGGCGGTCCATTCAGTATTGGAGACGATCTTCCTGCACGGTGACAGTCGACCGCGTCCGGCGTTGGTGGCGACCAACGTATTCATCGAAACCGAGCAAGGCTGGCGAATCGTGCTCCACCATGCGTCACCGTCGGTGATCGACAATACCCGTTCGGAAAGTGACGACCCCGCGCCGCCGGCTCTTCATTGACATCGGCCCGGCCGACGAGGAGTTTAGGGAACGAGTCGACAAAATCGGAAGCCGGCGATTGCGGACTGCCAAGCTGGAGGAGCAAACGATTGGGGGCGCGCGCTCACGCCCCTGAGTCGGCCGGCGGTCAGGGACCGGTCAAGGGCCAATCGTAATCGATCGTCAGTGGTGCGTGGTCGGAGAACCAGCTGCGGCGATAAACGGAGGCGGCGCGCACTTTGTCCGCCAGACCCGGAGTGACCACCTGGTAGTCGATACGCCAGCCGACGTTGTTCTCCCTGGCCCGGCCACGATTGGACCACCAGGTATATTGATCGGGAGCGTCGTTGACCACCCGGAAGGCGTCGACGAATCCCGCCTCACCGAACAAGCGGTCCATCCAGGCGCGCTCTTCGGGCAGAAATCCCGAGTTCTTCTGGTTGGAACGCCAGTTTTTCAGGTCGATCTGTTTGTGGGCGATGTTCCAGTCGCCACATAGTATGAATTCCCGACGCTTGCGCCGCAGGCGGCGCAAGTGCTCCATGAACCGGTCCATACACTGATACTTCACCGTTTGCCGCTGGTCGCCGGACGTGCCGGACGGCATGTACAACGAGATCACGCTCAAGCGCGGAAAATCCACCTGCAAGTAGCGCCCTTCGTGGTCGAACGGCTCCCAACCGATGCCCGGAATGGCCCGTTCGGGTCGGTGACGGCTATAGACTGCGACACCACTGTAGCCTTTCTTCTGCGCGTCGTGAAAATACGCATGCCAGCCGCGGGGATGGAACACCGGATCTTCCAGCTGGGATTCCTGTGCCCGCGTCTCTTGCAAGCAGATCACGTCCGCGCGCTGGCGCTTCATCCAGTCGAAAAAGCCTTTGCGAGCGGCGGAGCGGATACCATTGACGTTCACGGAAATGATTCGCATGCGTACTTTCGAGTCGATTGCACTGGCTCCGCATCCTAGCCCAAGCGCAGGTCCATGTGAACGCGCGTCCATGCCTGGACCCCAGCAGGGGCTTGCAGTACAGTAACGCCTCCTCGCACGAGTTCCATTTTCGCAGCGCTACCGGTCGCATCCGATGCAAGACTATCAACGGCAATTCATCGAATTCGCAATCCGCGTAGGCGTACTGCGCTTCGGCAGTTTCACCCTCAAATCCGGGCGGCAAAGTCCGTATTTTTTCAACAGCGGCCTGTTCAACAGCGGAGCCAGTCTGGCGCAATTGGGGCGTTATTACGCCCGCGCCATCGAGGCTTCCGGCATCGAATTCGACATGCTCTTCGGGCCCGCGTATAAAGGCATCCCGTTGGCGGCCGCGGTCGCCATCGCCCTCGCCGATCACCATGGCCGCGACGTGCCTTATGCGTTCAATCGCAAGGAAGCCAAGGACCACGGCGAGGGTGGCACGACCGTCGGCGCACCCTTGGCGGGAACGGCCCTGATTGTCGACGATGTGATTTCCGCCGGCACGTCGGTGCGCGAATCTGTGGCGCTGATCGAAGCTGCCGGCGCACGACCCGCCGCGGTCGCAATTGCACTGGATCGGCAGGAAAAGGGGCAAGGTGAGCGATCTGCGATTCAGGAAGTGGAACGGCAATTCGGTTTGCAGGTCATCAGCATCGTCGGCCTGGCGGACGTGCTTGCGTTTCTGCGCGACCACGACGAATTACACCAGCACATGGAAGCGATCAGCGCCTATCGCTCGCGCTACGGCGTTGACGCCTGAAGCAGCGCCTCAGCCGACGATCAGTTTCGCGCCCACCAACAGGGTCACGATTTCGAATCCCCGTTTGACCCAGCGGTTGCCTTTTATGATGGACAGATGCGCACCTGCGTAGCCGCCGAGCAGAGAACCGAGCAACAATGCCGGCAGCCAGGCCCATTGGATCGGCGCTTGCAGCGCCAGGGTCAAGGCCCCCGTGCCATTCCAGAACAGCCCCACCAGAATCAGCGTATAGGCTACGGCACGACGGTAATCCAACCCGAACCAACGCACCAGCCACAAGGTTACGAACAAACCGGAACCGGAACTGAAGGCGCCATTCAGCACGCCGATCGCGAACAGTCCGACGCCGCCGAGGACCAAGCCGCGTCGATCACGGTGACTGGGCCGGTGCTGCTGACCGAGTTCGGGTTGTAACCAGGAATAAACACCGAGCGCCGCGGTGAGAGTCCCCAATGCCACTTCGGCCGTCCGGTCCTGTATGCCGAGTATCAGACTGGCGCCCAGTACCACGCCGGGCAACCCTGTAGCCAGAATGAACATGGTAAAGCGCCGTTCGAGTCGGCTGTCACGCAAATGCCGCAGCGTCGCGCCCGCGCCCAGCGCAATGCTCGCCACTTTGTGGGTGGCCAAAGCAATGGAGAACGGCAGGCCGAGCAGGATCAGCGCCGGCAGTTGGATCAGCCCGGCGCCGCCGCCGGAAAACGCTGAAAACGCATTCGCCGCAAGCGATATGAGGAACAGCAGTATCTGTGCGGTAATGTCCAAGTGGACCAGTCTAATAAAGGATAGCGAGCGGCTGCCGATTGTTATGGTGCCGCAATAAGCGTTATCGTTTGCCCAGCCGAGCCACATCACTGCCCGACATGCATATTCGATTGATCAAACTGATTCCGATTCTCGTCGCCCTGACTCTGACATCGTGGGACTTCGGCGCCCAGGCGGCGGGCAAGCATCTGTACCGGTGGATCGATGACCAGGGCAATGTACATTACAGCGACCAAATCCCCGCCGATCAAGCCCGGCCGGCGAAATCGATCCTCAACGAGCGCGGCATGACGGTCGACCAGATCGAGGCCGCCAAGACCGCGCAACAAATTGCCGAGGAAAAACGCAAACAACGCGCGCAGCAAGAACGCCAACGCCAGGAAGCGGAACAACTCGCCTACGACCACATGCTGTTGAACACCTTTCACAGCGAAGCCGACATCGTCCATGCGCGCGATTCCAGGATCCTGGCGGTGGAAAACCTGATCCAGGTCAGCCAGAAAACCATCGCCCATCTGCAACAACGTCAGCACGAACTGGTGAAGCAGGCCGCGCAGGCCGAGCGCTCGGGCCGTGTCGTGCCGAAGGAAGTGAGTAACGAGATCCAACAGGTGCGTGGCCAGATTCGCGACGCAAACCGCTACATCGAAGAAAAGCGCGGCGAGCAGGCCGAAATCCGCAAGCAGTACGAGCAGGATATTCAGCGCTGGCGCACCATCAAAGCCGAAATGTCGCAGCGTTGATACGAGACGCCGCGAGTCGGACCACCCTCGATTGAGCCTAGCGCTCCGCTCCCGATGAGCGAATCAGCGTGCCCACGCCTTGATCGGTGAACAATTCCAGCAGTACGGCGTGCTCTACCCGACCATCGATGATATGGGCGGCACGTACACCGGACTGCACCACGTCCAACGCACAGCGTATTTTCGGAAGCATGCCGCCGTGAATGGTCCCGTCGGCAATGAGTGCGTCCACTTGCGCAACGTTCAGTCCTGACAACAGTGCGCCGTCGCGGCCGAGCACACCGCCGGTGTTGGTAAGCAGAATCAATTTCTCCGCTTTAAGCACCTCGGCCATTTTCCCCGCCACCAAGTCAGCGTTGATGTTGTAGGAAAAACCATCCTCGCCGACCCCAATGGGCGCGATCACCGGGATGAAGTCGCCGTGGACCAGCATATTCACCACGCCCGGATCGATGCTGTCGACCTCGCCCACATGACCGAGGTCCAGCATCTCCTCACTGTTGGCGCCACCGCGGGTGATGCGCAACTTGCGCGCCCGGATCAGATCACCGTCCTTGCCGGTGAGGCCCACGGCGTTGCCGCCGTGTCGGTGGATCAGATTGACGATCTCCTTGTTCACCAGACCACCCAGCACCATCTCCACCACGTCCATGGTTTCGCTGTCGGTGACCCGCATGCCTTGGACGAATTCGGTTTGCTTACCGATTTTCTGCAGCAGCTTGCCGATCTGCGGCCCGCCGCCATGCACCACCACCGGGTTCATGCCCACGGTTTTCATCAACACGATGTCGCGGGCGAACCCGCTTTTGAGCTTGTCGTCCACCATGGCGTTACCGCCGTATTTGATGACGATCGTTTTATTCGCAAACCGGCGAATGTACGGCAGCGCCTCTGTCAGCACCCTGGCGAAATTCACTGCATGAGCGGAATCCATAGTCATGTCGGCGGGCTCCGATGCGCTGCGCTCAAAACGGCAGATCCAGGGACGAATCGAGTTCCATGAGCTGGTGCCGGAATTCGTCCTGGATTCGGCGCAAGGCCTCGGCGTCGTCCGCCTCGAATCGCAGCACCAGGCAAGGCGTGGTGTTGGAGGCCCTGACCAGGCCCCAACCGTCGGCGAATTCGACCCGAAGCCCATCGATGGTAATCATGCGGGCGCCGCCGAAGCGAGCATTGGCGATCAGGCGCTGCATGAGCGCAAAATGCTCGCCTTCCGCCATGGAAACGTTCAGTTCCGGTGTGCTCACGCTTTCCGGCAATTCGCCGAACAGCTCGCTGGAGCTGCGATTTTCGGCAGCCAGGATTTCCAACAAGCGAGCGCCTGCGTAAAGCGCATCGTCGAATCCGAACCAGCGTTCCTTGAAGAAGATGTGGCCGCTCATTTCGCCTGCAAGCAACGCCCCGGTCTCGATCATCTTGGCCTTGATCAGGGAGTGCCCGGTGGCCGACATCAGCGGCTCGCCGCCATTCTCGCGGATCACGTGCTCCAGATGCCGGGTGCATTTGACGTCGTAGATGATTTGTCCGCCCGGCTGGCGCAGCAGCACGTCCAAGGCCAGCAGCATCAACACCCGATCCGGCCAGATGATCTTGCCGTCCGAGTCCACCACCCCCAGCCGGTCGCCGTCACCGTCGAATGCCAGTCCGACATCGGCTCCCTGATCGGATACCGCGCGGATCAACGCCACCAGATTTTCGGGCTTGCCCGGATCGGGATGATGGTTGGGAAAATTGCCGTCGATGTCGCAAAACAGCTCGATCACTTCGCAGCCCAGTTGGCGCAGCAGTTGCGGCGCCAATTCTCCGCTGACGCCGTTGCCGCAGTCGACCACAACTTTGAGCGGCCGCGCCAGACGCACATCGCCGGTGATGCGGTCGACGTAGCTCGGTGCCACATCGATTGTCTGCACGGAGCCATCACCGCTCAACAGGTTTCCGGTTTCGATTCGGTTGCGCAGCAACTGGATGTCGTCGCCGTGCAAGGTTTCGCCACGCAGCATGATCTTCATGCCGTTGTAATTGGCCGGATTGTGGCTGCCAGTCAACATTACGCCAGAGCCGCTGCCAAGATAGTGGGTGGCAAAGTAAAGCACTGGTGTCGGCACGCGGCCGATATCGATTACCTCCCGGCCGCTGGCGACCAGGCCGCGCGTGAGCGCCGCGCCCAACTCCGGCCCCGACAAGCGTCCGTCCCGCGCGACGATCACCTTTTGCTGGCCGCGCTCATGCGCCTCGCTGCCGATGGCGCGACCGATTTCATACACCACTTCCGGGGTAAGGGTGTCGCCAACCACGCCGCGGATGTCATACGCGCGGAAGATGTTCGCTGAGACCGTAGCGGCAACCTCGGGCTCCAATTCCCGCACCTCCGGCGCGTCGGGCGCCGGAACCGGATCGGCGAACGCATCCTGCCTCTCCGGCTCGCCGCCAGACTTGCGCGGCCGCGCGTTGCCGCCAAAATCCCTCGCCATATGGTGCAGCTGGGCGATCGCACCGCGGTCATTCTTCAGACTCGCCGCGTAGGAGGCGGCCAGCGTGCCATCGGCGGCATCTTTCCATAGCCGTATCATGGTGACGTGGTCGCGCATCAATGCCGATGCCACCGCTTTGTACAGCAGGAACGCGACGACGCCGAACAGCACCGCAGCAGCGCCAAACATCGCCCAGAACATGATTTCGTCGCCGCTTCCCGCAACGGGCGGCCAGTACGCGAGCCGCCACGAGGTATCACGGATCGGCAGACTGGCACCGGGCGTCCGCGGCTCCGCAGGCGCCGCGCCCGTGCGGGCCAGCACTACGTTGCGATTGTTGCCGGTCGGCTGCCGTAGTTCGAGAAAACCACCTTCCAGCGGCATACGTTTGAGCGCCTGCTGCAATGCTTGGACCGGAATGGTCACCAAAAGCGCGCCCAGCACTTCGCCGCCGCTGTTATTGATCGCGCGGACGAAATCGACGTGCTGTTGGGGGCTGCCGGGCATGTGCACTTCCGCCGGCGGCGCTTCCTTGTGTTCGGCACGCTGGATCATATCCAGGCAGGCGTAGCTCAAGGGCGGCGACGCGCTTTCGTCCGGCGTATCGAATCCCGCAGGTAGCAACCGGAGCCGGATCGCCGACGGAAACAAATAGCTCAGCTCGCCTTCCTTGTCGGCGATTGTCTGAGCATTGCCGCTGGATAGCGCAGCCGCGAGCGACGGATCTTTCGCCGCGTACTCGATGCTTTCGGTCAATTGGCGCACATATGCGTCGAGCTGACCTGCGTAGCCGGCCGCCAACTGCTTGAGCTGCGCCGCCCGGGCCCGGCTGTCCTGATCAGCGAAGCGCTCATGCACCAGATATCCGAGCGCCGCAAACAATACCAATGCCACCAGAAATGCAATGCTCCACGCGCCTTCGAGGCTGGTGCGGCCCGGCGCGGCGGAACGACTGGATGAGGACTTGGGAGTTGCGGACTTCGCTTTGGAACCCTTGATCGACAATTTCATGTAATCGTTCTTCTCTTCGGAAAGCACGGCACAAAAAATACGGGACTACTCAATGTCCCGGGCGGACGGTCACGGTGCAATCGATTGAATCGGCGCGGCGCCAGCTGAGACGCCGCTAGCCGCGGCCCGTATGGCCGAAGCCGCCTTCGCCGCGCACGCTGTCGTCGAATACGTCGACCACTTCGAATGCTGCGCGGACAACCGGCACGAACAGCATTTGCGCGATGCGCTCGCCAATCTCGATAGTAAAGGCTTCGCTGCCGCGGTTCCAACAGGAAACAAAGAGTTGGCCTTGATAGTCGGAGTCGATCAGGCCGACGAGATTACCCAGGACGATGCCGTGTTTGTGCCCCAACCCCGAGCGGGGCAGCAACACGGCGGCGAGGTTCGGGTCGCCGATATGAATTGCCAAACCGGTCGGCACGAGATGGGTCTCGCCTGGGGCGATGCGCAGCGGCTGCTCCAGGAGCGCTCGCAGATCCATGCCCGCGCTGCCATCGGTGGCGTAATCCGGCAGCGGAAAGTCAGTTCCGATTCTGGGATCAAGAATTTTGAGTTGGATTTTTTGCATTGTATCTCTCTGCCACCACTTGCATGAGTCTTCGGGCCAATTGCCGTTTCGAACTTTGCGGCAGGCTCACCGCGCCGCCTGCCCAGATCACTTCCAAGGCATTGTCATCACTTTCGAATCCGATGCCGGGGCCGACCTGATTGGCAGCCACCATATCCAGTCGTTTGTGCTCCAGCTTGCCGGCGGCATATTCCAGGACGCGTTCGGTTTCCGCTGCAAAACCGACCGTGAACGGCGGTCGCGCAAGGGACGCGACGTGCGCCAGGATATCGGTGGTCGGCTCCAGCTGCAGCGCTTGCGGCACCGCCGACTTTTTCATTTTCCCGGCTTGCGCCTGGCGCGGTCGGTAGTCGGCCACGGCGGCCGCACTGATGAAAATATCACACTGCTCGACCCGGGCGACGACGGCATCGAACATCTGCGCCGCGGTTTCCACGTCGATTCGCTGTACGCGGGCAGGCGTCGGCAATGCCACCGGGCCGCTCACCAGCGTTACGGCAGCACCTGCTTCCACAGCCGCCTCGGCCAGCGCGAAACCCATTTTGCCGGAACTGCGATTGCTCAGGTAGCGAACCGGGTCGATCGGCTCGCGGGTGGGTCCGGCGCTCAGCAGTACACGCCTCCCGGCCAGCAGACCCGATTCGAAGTGCTGCGCCAGCGCCGCCACCAGGTCATCGACCTCGAGCATGCGGCCCGCCCCCTGTTCGCCGCATGCCTGGGCGCCTTCGCCCGGGCCCAGGAACTCCACTTTGCGCGTCTGCAGCAGGGCACGGTTCGCCTGCGTCGCCGCGCACCCCCACATGACGTGGTTCATGGCCGGGGCCACCAACAGGGGCGATTCGCTCGCCAGACAGAGCGCGCCCAGGAGGTCGTCGGCCCGCCCCTGGGCCAGCCGCGCAAGAAAGTCGGCGGTCGCCGGGGCCACCAGCACCAGATCGGCCCAGCGCGCCAACTCGATGTGGCCCATGGCGGATTCGGCTTCTCGATCCCAGAGCGCGTCGCGCACCGGATTGCCGGACAGGGCCTGTAGCGTCAGCGGTGTGATGAAGCGCCCGGCGCCGGCGGTCATGACCACCCGCACGTCAACGCCGGCTTCGCGCAACCGGCGCACGAGTTCGGCGCTCTTGTAGGCGGCGATACTGCCGGTCACGCCCAGCAATACGCGCTTATTGATTAGACTGCTCATCGCCCGGCGAGTTTAGCAAGTCCGGCGGTCCAGGAGTATGCACGGCGGCAGCGTCCGGGCGTAGAATAGCGTTATCCATTGCCGACAAGGAGGTCG
Source organism: uncultured Gammaproteobacteria bacterium (assembly GCA_963762165.1). GTDB lineage: Bacteria > Pseudomonadota > Gammaproteobacteria > JASBUN01 > JASBUN01 > CAVXJN01. The sequence goes on along the minus strand of CAVXJN010000003.1, from coordinate 781,593 downwards.
TGATGGCCATTACCGATTGGCCGGTCGCCGAACGGCCGCGCGAAAAGCTGTTACAACGAGGCGCTGCCGCACTGTCCGATGCCGAATTGCTGGCGATCTTCCTGCGCACCGGGGTGCGCGGCCGAACCGCCGTCGATCTGGCACGGGACCTGTTGCAGCAATTCGGCGGTCTGCGGGCACTCCTGGAAGCCGAACACGCCGCGTTTTGCGCCGGCGCCGGACTGGGCGATGCCAAATATGTGCTGTTGCAGGCGACCCTGGAAATGGGACGGCGCCACTTGGCGTCCGCACTGCAGCGCGGCACCGCGCTCAGCTGCCCCGCCGATACCCGGCGCTATCTTTCGGCCTGTCTGCGCCACCGCGCCAACGAAGTGTTCGGCTGCCTGTTCCTGGACAACCGGCATCGGGTCATCGCCTTCGAAGAACTGTTCCAAGGCACCATCAACGGCGCCAGCGTCCATGCCCGGGAGGTGGTGCGGCGGACTCTGCACCACAATGCCGCGGCACTGATCGTGGCCCACAACCATCCTTCCGGCGTGGCCGAGCCCAGCCAGGCGGACGTCAGCCTCACCCGCCGCCTGGCGGATGCCCTGCAGCTGGTGGATGTTCGGCTGCTGGACCACCTCGTGATCGGCGATGGCGAAGTGGTATCCCTGGCGGAACGAGGGTTGCTGTGATCGCCGCTTGTCTCCGCTTGCGGGAGCCGGTAAAATGCCCGGTCTTCGTCCGCCGTTGCGGATAGATTCGAATTTTTTGGAGCCACCCATGTCGAAAGTATGCCAGGTGACGGGCAAGCGCCCGATCTCGGGGAACAACGTTTCCCATGCGAACAACAAAACCCGGCGGCGTTTCCTGCCCAATCTGCACAACAGGCGTTTCTGGGTGGAGAGTGAAAAGCGCTGGGTGCGCATGCGCATCTCCTCCAAGGGCATGCGGATCATCGACAAGCTCGGAATCGACCATGTGCTGCAGGATATGCGCGCCCGCGGCGAAAAGGTTTAAGGAGACTCGATCATGCGTGACAAGATCAAGATGGTGTCCAGCGCCGGTACCGGCCATTTCTACACCACCACCAAGAACAAGCGCACGACTCCGGACAAGCTGGAAATGAAGAAATTCGATCCGGTGGTCCGCAAGCACGTGATGTATAAGGAAGCCAAGATCAAATAGGCCTCCCTGGTCACCAACAAAAAACCCGCCAATCGGCGGGTTTTTTGTTGGTGTAACGGAAAAAGCTCAAGCGGTCTTCAGTGACCAGCCGCGCAATGTGCGGGAAAAATCCTCGAGCGCTTGAATACCCGTGGCCTCGGCCTGATTGCACCATTCCCGCAAGGCATGCGTCAACGCCTCGTGACTGGCCGAAGCCCGGCCCCAGATCTCCTGCAGGCGCAAGCGGAAGCGATACACCGTGGCCAGCTCGTGACTGCTGTTGAGCACGCGTTCCAGCACTTCGCGCTCGTGCTGATCCATGAGGCTTTGGTCCCTGACCAGCAGCGCCTTCGCCTTGCGCAAACTTTGCCGCGGGCCATGGATTTGCGGACGAACCTGGCGCAGTACCGGCAGGATCACGGTCCGCGCGTACGCGGCGGTCACGTGCAGGCGCGCGGTGATCACGGCCTTCAGCGTCTCGAGATCGACCAGATCCTTGCCGGGTTCAACCCGCGGCTTGGGTGCCACTTTTTTGATCCGGGCGAGCCCCAGCAGTGACAGGGTACGGATGTAGAACCAGCCGATATCGAACTCCCACCATTTACTGGAGAACTTCGCCGAACTGGAGAACGCATGGTGGTTGTTGTGCAGTTCCTCGCCACCGATCCAGATACCCAACGGCCACAGGTTCGTGGACGCATCCCGGGATTCGTAGTTGCGATAGCCCCACCAGTGACTGAGCCCATTGATGACGCCAGCCGCCCAGAACGGAATCCAAAGCATTTGCACCGCCCACACGGTGATTCCCAAGGCGCCGAACGCGGCAAGATCCACCAGCAGCATCAGGCCGATACCGATCACCGGATAACGCGCGTACACATTGCGCTCCAGCCAGTCGTCGGGCGTGCCGTGGCCATAACGTTCCAGCGTTTCCTGCTTCGCTGCTTCGACGCGATAGAGGCTCACGCCGTCCAGCATCAATTTGCCGATACCTTCGACTTGCGGACTGTGAGGATCTTCCTTGGTCTCGCATTTGGCGTGGTGCTTGCGGTGCACCGCGACCCATTCCTTGGTCACCATGCCCGTGGACATCCACAGCCAGAACCGGAAGAAATGACTGACGACCGGATGCAGATCCAGCCCCCGGTGCGCCTGATGGCGGTGCAGGAAAATGGTGACGCTGGCGATGGTGACCTGAACCATCACCAACGCGGTCAACACAACTTCCCAGACGGAGAATTTCAGCAGGCCGTTTGCGAGGATGGCCAGGACGTTATCAAGCATGGGGGTACTCTCAATGAAAGCGAGCCGGGCGGACGGGAATGGTGGCTTGTCCTTGGTGGAAACTATAGAGCAAGGGCATTTTCCAGTCCAGGACCCACGTCTCAAAGGAATATCGGGGCCGCCGCGGTCTTATTCAAGTCCCGGCGCCATGCGCCGATACAGAAATGCACCCCCTAGATCCCTGTTGTACAAGCAGAATAAAGTATTTACGATGCCCGATTTCTTCCTAGGTAGACAGCCCATCTTCGACCAAGAACTCGGGGTCATGGGCTACGAGTTGCTGTACCGCAGCAATGACTCGGCGGGCGCGAACTTCCTCGACGGCGATCAGGCCACCTCCCAGGTGATCCTCAACAGTGTCGTCGAGATCGGTCTGCAACGGCTGGTGGGCAAGCACCACGCGTTCATCAACCTGACCCGCACTTGCATTCTCAATCACGAAATTCTGCCGCCCACCAATGGCCGCATGGTAGTCGAGATCCTTGAGGATGTGGTGGTGGACGACGCTCTGCTCGACTCCGTGCAGGTCCTCCGCGACCGCGGCTATCTGGTGGCATTGGACGACTTTGTATATCACCCGCATTTGCAAAAACTGGTGGATCTCGCCGATATCATCAAAATCGACTTGACGACCATGGACCGCGACGGCTTGCACGAGCACGTCAAGCTCCTCAAGAACCAGCACGTGAAATTGCTGGCAGAGAAAATCGAAACCAAAGACGAACTGTCTTTCTGCAAAAAGCTGGGGTTCGATTATTTTCAGGGCTATTTTCTCTGCCGCCCGAGCAACGTGCAGGGAAAGCGCCTGCCGGCGAACCGCCTCGCGACTCTGACGCTACTGTCCATTCTCCAGGATCCGGAAACGACCTTGGAAGAATTGGAAACGGTGATCGTCAAGGACGTCACCCTCAGTTACAAGCTCCTGCGCTACATAAATTCCGCAGTATTCTTCGGCCGGCGCGAAATCAGCTCGGTCCGCCAGGCGATCATTTACCTGGGACGCAACGCCATCAAGGGCTGGGCAACCCTGATCGCGTTGTCCGGTATCGACGACAATCCGGTGGCATTGGTGGTCACCGCACTGGTCCGGGCGAAGATGTGCGAACGGCTCGCCGCGGCGCTGGGCGCACCGGACCGCGATGCGGCATTTACGGTGGGACTGTTCTCGGCACTGGATGCGCTGATGGATATGCCCATGGACGAGTTGGTCGCCGCGCTGCCCCTGGCCACTGACGTCAACGCAGCTCTGTTGGCCCTCGAAGGCGAACTCGGCAAACTACTGACCACCGCCCTTCATTACGAACGCGGCGAATGGCAGCAACTCGATTGTCTCGGTCTCGACCGGGAAGATCTCACTGACATCTATATGCACGCCACGGAGTGGGCCGACGAAACGGTCGGCTCCCTGATGTGAACTAGATCCGAGCCAATATGAGGCTGCCGCTGTCGTGCACGGTGGCGAGCCAACCCGCAGACACAAAAGTAGTGGCCACCGATTCGGTGATCAGTGCCGGTCCCGAGATCCGGTCACCCGCACCCAGATTCGCACGCTCCCACACCCGTACCGGTTCCGCAATTCCGTGCAAGGTCACGACACCGCGCCGTCCAGTTTGGGTTTTGGCCGCGTCCTCGCGCAGGCGCAACGACGGCAACGGCCCGCGCACACTCACCCGCAGATTGACCACTTCCAGCGCCTGGTCCAACCGATGGCCGTAGCGGGCAAGGTGGGCAGCGTGAAACGCCGACGCCGTCTCCTGCATTCCGCGCCACGGGACGGTAAGGGTGAAAGACTGCCCGAGGTAGCGCACATCGAGATCGCATCGCGCGTGGAGCTGCGCTGCCGACTCGCCTTCGGCAATCAACGCCTGCCGGCCCTGCTCCACCAGTTCGGCGAATATGGCGTCCAATTCCGCTTCCGACCGCTGCGCCAGTTCGCTGTTGACGGTGCGCGACAGTTCCCGGCCCGGCGCCGCCACCAGCATGCCCAACGCCGAGAGCACGCCGCCATGCACCGGGATCAAGGCTTCGCGGATCCCCAATGCATCCGCCAACGCGCACACATGCAGACCGCCTGCGCCACCGAAACTGACCAGGGTGAGCGTGCGCGGATCCACGCCCCGCTGCACCGACATCACCCGCAGGGCGTTGACCATGTGCTCGTTGGCAAGGCGCACAATACCTTCCGCGGCCTGCTCGATACTGCACCCCAGGGCTGCGGCGACACCCGCCACTGCGGCGCGCGCGGCGATGCCGTCCAACTCCATGGCACCGCCCAGGAAGGATCCTGGCCGCAATCGGCCAAGGACGAGGTTGGCATCGGTTACGGTCGCCCGGCCACCGCCCCGGCCATAGCACGCCGGTCCCGGATCAGCGCCGGCAGAACGGGGCCCGACCTGCAACAGACCACCGACGTCCACTTCGGCGATCGAACCGCCGCCGGCACCGATGGTGTGCAGATCCACCATGGGAACGGCGACCGGATAGTCGCCGATACAACCTTCGCTGGTCAGTTCGATGGCGCCGTCGATCAGCGCCACGTCGGTGGACGTGCCGCCCATATCGAAAGTCAGCAAGCGCTCGCGGCCTACTGCCGCCGCCGCGAAGCGCGCCCCCAGCAAACCGGCCGCGGGCCCCGACAACAACAGCCGTACCGCCTGCCCGGCGGCCTGTTCGGCGGTCACGGTACTGCCCGAGCTCTGCATGACCGCCACCGGCGCAGGCGCCGTTGCCTGCCGCAGCCGTTGCAGATAACCGGCGACTCGCGGGCCGATCCAGGCGTTGAGCCATGTCGCCACGCCGCGTTCGTATTCCCGGTATTCGGGCAACACCGCGGACGATCGGGACACGAATACGCCGGCCGGCACCACCGATTCAATGGCGCGCTCGAACCGATCGTCCCGAAACGAAAACAGCAGATTGATGGCCACCGCGCCTGGCCGCAAGCGTTGCAGTTCGCGCTGCAACGCGCGCAAATCCTGTTCAGTCAGCGGCTCGATCACACTGCCGTCGGCGCCTAGACGACCACCTGTCTCCAGGCACAGCTCGGCAGGCACCGGCGTAGCGGGCGCGCGGGGCTGCAACTCGTAGAGCTGTCTGCGCGCTTGTCGACCGATCGTCAATAAATCCGCAAGGCCGCGATTGGTGACCAGCGCGGTGCGCACACCCTGACCTTCCAGTACTGCGTTGGTCGCGACCGTCGAGCCATGCACCAGACGCATGCTAGCCGGATCGACGCCGAGTTCGGCCAACCCTTGAAGAATGGCGCGCTCCGGCGCATCGGGCGTCGACAGCACTTTATGCACGCGCAGGCCGTCGGCATCGACCAGCACGAAGTCGGTGAACGTGCCACCCGTGTCAATTCCGACCCGCATCGGCTTCGCTGCGTACGCGATTTCGCCCCGCGTCCTTGGCCGCATACAAGGCGCGATCGGCGCGATCGAACAAGGTCTCGGGACTGTCGCCCGCCGCCGCCCGCGCAGCGCCGAAGCTCACCGTGATCGGAATCTGCAGTCCAGAGACCGCCACGGGCGTTGCCGAGATCCGCTGGCGGACGCGCTCACAGATCTCCACGGCCTGCCGACTCGTCGTACGGTCGAGAATGATCACGAATTCCTCCCCGCCATAGCGGGCCACCAGATCGAAGTCCCGGAAACCGGCACGCAGTCGCGCAGCGACTTCGTGCAGCACCGCGTCGCCAGCGAGGTGCCCGAACCGGTCGTTGACCTGCTTGAAAAAGTCCAGATCGGCTACCGCCAGACACAACTGTTTGTTGGCCGAGTCAACGAGCGCCTCTGCCAATACTTGGAAAAATCGGGCGCGACTGTAAAGCCCGGTCAAGGCGTCGGTTTGCGCCAACTCGCGCTGAATTCGTTCCTGCGCACCCAGCTTTTGCAGCGAGCCCTGCAAAGTATTCATCCGCACCGAGTGATATGCCTCGATCGCCAGCGACATGTCCAAAGTCGTAATCTTGAGCGCGAATGCGCGCAGACTTTCCCGGTCCTCGTGATCATCGACCGCGATGGAAATGTGGTCGAACAGCAATTGCTGCACCAAGCGAAATGCACATTGATACAGACTCAAAGGCACGCCCACGCGCTCGTGCACCAGCCCAACCCGTATCCCACGGTTGAAATAGGCGACACTATCGAATTCGATACCGAGCCCGAGAAGATAGTCCGACTGGGTTTGACGCAAGACCGCGATGTCGAAGCCTCGCGCCATGATGTCGCGAAACTCCTGATTGACCATGAGCCGATCGTAGAATGCCGCAATGATGGATTCCACGTGCGGCCTGATCACCCTTTCCTGCAACCGCCGCGCAATTTCCAGATCCCGAGGGCTGAGGTCGAGAAATTCCAAGCGGCTTTCCCTATGCTGTTGATCTTCAACCAAGGGGTGACAATAATCGTTTGCGCTATGCATGGAACCACCACGCCCGGTATAGTTGCCCGAATATCAATTCCTGAGACGATGTTAACCGCACTGCGGTGAACCGCACAGCCCTGAATCACGCATACCGCCATGGCCGCTGACGTCTTGCTCGAAGCCGAAGGAATCGCGTTTCGCTATGCCAACGCGCGCGGCGTGGAGAATATCGATCTGCAATTGCGTCGCGGCGAAATTCTCGGCCTGCTAGGATTGAACGGTGCCGGCAAGTCCACCACGCTGCGCCTATTGGCGGGCATCCTGAATGCCAGCGCCGGCGTGGTACGCATCGAAAACAAGCCGTTGCGGCCCGGCTCGATCACCGGCCGCAAGCGGCTGGGAATGCTGCCCGAGGTCGCGCCGCTGTATCCTGAATTCACGGTCGACGAACAACTTGATTTCAGCGCCCGGCTGTTTGGCATGCGCGCCAAACAAGCGCGTGCGGCGGCGGCACAGGCGCGACAGCGCTGCGGCCTCGATGGCGTAGGCCGGCGCCGCATCCAGGCGCTGTCCCAAGGCATGCGCCGGCGCCTGGGTCTCGCCCAGGCGATCGTACATCGTCCTTCGGTGGTGTTGCTCGACGAGCCCACTGTGGCACTCGATCCGATGCAAATCGTTCAAGTGCGCGAATTGATTCGTGACCTCAGCCGCGACAGCGCTGTCATCCTTTCGAGCCATTTGCTCAATGAGGTGGAAACCGTGTGCTCTCGGGTTGCGGTATTGCACGACGGTAGACTCGTGCATGAGCAATCTCTGCGACGGCGCGCGCGCATTCCCGTCGTGCTCATCTCACTGGGGAACGACCCCGGTGCCGAAGCGCTCAGCGCCGCTGCCGGGCAGGCGTCGGTCACTGCATTGAGCGCAGGTCGCTACCTGGTCGAAACATCAGATCCCTCGCAGCTCGCCCGACATGCAGTCGAACGGGGCTGGGCATTGCAGGAGTTGACCCCGCACGCTGAAACCCTGGAACGTACGTTCATCGCACTGACCCGCGGCGCCGAGGCTGTGCGCGCGTGATCGGCGTCATCATCGGCAAAGAGCTGCGCTCGCTTTTGGTCACGCCCTTGGGCTGGTCGGTATTGGCGATCAATGGATTGGCGCAGGGCCTCATCTTCTATCGCTTGATCCAGGCTTATCAATCGCATCCCGTGGTGGACGGCCCGCAAGCGGGCGTTACGTATAACGTTGTGGCGTTGTTGTTCGGCAGCAGCACCTATGTCGCATTACTGTTGGTTCCGGCGCTTACCATGGGTCTGTTCAGCGCCGAACGCAGCCGCAACACCTGGCCGTTGTTGGCCGCGGCACCGGTACGCGACCGGCAGTTGATTCTGGGCAAATACCTTGCGGTGCTGGCGCTAATCGCGCTCATGCTGGCGATGTCGGCGGCGATGGCCTGTTCCCTGTGGGGCGCGGCTTCCTTGGATGGGGGTCTGGCCGGGTGCGCTTGGCTGGGGGCATTCCTGGCCCTGGCGGCTTATGCCGCGATCGGCATCTGGATCTCGACCTTCGCCGCCAGTCCAGCTGTCGCCGGCGCGGTGACGCTGTTTGCGCTGTTGCTGTTCTGGTTGTTCGAGCTGCTTGGTACCACAGGCCTCGAAGTCCTGGATCGAACGGTCGCGTACCTGTCCATCTTTGCGCATCTGGAGCCTTTCCTGCGCGGCCAACTCAACAGCGTCGATTTTGTTTACTTCGTCCTCGCCATCGGTTTGCCATTAGTGCTGGCAGGGGTACAAGTGCGGCGGCTGCGGGGCGCGGCGTGAGGCTGCGTGCGCTGGCAATTTCAGCGGCCGCGGTGGCGGTCGCGATCGTGCTGGCGTGGGCCAGCATGCGCTGGCCGGCGAGCTGGGACTGGACCGCCGCCGGACGGCACACCCTGTCGCCGTCGAGCCGCGAACTGCTGCACAAACTCGACAGACCGGTGGCAGTCACCGCGTTCGTCGCACCGGATCCGAAACTGCATCGCGGGATCGCGGATCTGATCGAGCGTTACCAGCGCGTCAAGTCCGACTTCGCGCTGGAATTCGTGGATCCGAAACAGAAGCCGGAACAGGCACGCGCCGAGGGAATCGCCGCCGGCGGCGAACTGGTCCTGCACTATCGCGACCGCAAAACCAAATTGCGGGTTGCCGACGAAGCGCATCTGAGTGCCGCGCTGATGCAATTGGCCACCGAGCGGGAGCGGTGGATCGTATTTGTCAGCGGCCACGGGGAACGAGACCCGCGCGGCAAAGCCAATCACGATCTTGAGCGCTTCGGCGACGCGCTCGCCCAGCGGGGCCTGCACGTGCAGACACTGGACTTGAGCCGGAGCGCCGTCGTTCCCGACAACACCAGTGTGCTGGTTGTTTCCTCCCCGCAAACCGAGTGGCGGCCCGAAGAACTCAAACCGCTGCTGAACTATCTGGCGCGCGGCGGCGATGTGCTGTGGTTGGGCGACCCCGGCGCCCAGCCGGGTTTGCAGGCACTCGCGCAAGCACTCGGAATACACTGGCTCGAGGGCATCGTCCTGAGCGCCCGCTCGGCGCAGCTCGGCGTCGCCAACCCGGCGTTCCTGGTCGCGGAGGTCGCCACCGGATCGGCCCTCAGCGTATCCCACCTCGGCTCGGTGTTGCTGCCGGTGGCCGCGGCCCTAACCGCCCAACCGGGAGCCGGCTGGCAAGCCACGCCGCTGCTGCGCTCCGACGCGCAAAGCTGGACCGAAACCGGGTCCCTGCAGGCACAGCCGCTGCGCTTCAATCCCGAAACCGGGGAGCGTCGCGGCCCGCTGCCCCTGGGATTCACCCTGACCCGGGTGTTCGGACCGCGCGAACAGCGGGTCGCCGTCGTCGGCGACGGCGATTTCCTGTCCAACGCCTATCTCGCCAACGGCGCCAATCTCGATCTGGGCGTAGCCCTGCTGAATTGGCTCGACCATGACGATCTGCTGGTGGGCGTGACGACCGCCCAGGCGGCGGATTTACGGTTGGATCTGAGCGACCGGCAGTTGGCGTTGGTGGCCTGGGGCTTTCCGTTCCTGCTGCCGACGTTGATCGTGGCCCTAGGGGCGTTCGTATTGATGGTACGCCGCCGCCATTGAAGGCGCCGCTTCCGCTACAATGCGCCGGTGCCAGAACTCCCGGAAGTCGAAACCACCCGCCGCGGCATCGAACCCCATGTGCGCGGCAAAACGGTGCAGGCGGTCATTGTGCGCGACCCGCGCCTGCGCTGGCCCGTGGACCCCGGATTGGCGTCGGCGCTGGCGGGCCAGCGAATCGACGCGGTCGAACGGCGCGCCAAGTATCTGTTGCTGCGCACCGGCAATGGCGCCCTGATTCTGCACCTGGGCATGTCCGGCAGCCTTCGCGTGCTACCGGCCGCCACAGCACCCGACAAGCACGACCACCTGGACATCGTCTTCGACGACGGCCGCTGTCTGCGGCTGCGGGACCCACGCCGGTTCGGCGCCGTATTCTGGACCCGGCAGCCTGTGGAACAACATCCGCGGTTGCGGGATCTCGGACCCGAGCCCCTCGATCCGGAGCTGTTTACCGCCGACTATCTGCACGGTCGCGCCCGCGGCCGGCGCCAGGCGGTGAAATCGTTTTTGATGGATAGTCGGATCGTGGTGGGCGTGGGCAACATTTATGCGAACGAAGCGCTGTTCGCCGCCGGCATTCGCCCGACAACAGCGGCCGGGCGGGTGTCCCGGGCGCGCTTCGCGCGTCTGGTGGAAGCCATTCGCGCCGTGCTGCTGAAGGCGATCGACGCCGGCGGTACGACCCTGCGGGATTTCCTCGACAGCGATGGCCGACCTGGCTATTTTCGCCATCAGCTCTTGGTCTACGGCCGCGGCGGCGAGCCCTGCAGCCGTTGCGGCACGGCGCTGCGGGAGATCCGGATCGGTCAGCGTGCCACCTGCTACTGTCCGATCTGCCAGCGCTGAAATCCTTATCCTTAACGGATTCATGGAGTTGGTACCTGGAGCGGAATCCGCGTTCCGTAGTAACATTGCGCCCTCCATGAATCACAGCCAGCAAGAGGAAGTCATCATGTCGGACACCCTGGGTGACAGCGGCGGCGGCTGCTCGGCCAAGGCGCCTTTTGCATTGCAAGTTCTCGGCGACAGCATGGAGCCCGAATTTCGCGACGGCGCCGTGATTATCGTCGACCCCAACGTGCCGGCCTTCGACGGCGCCTATGTGGTCTGCGACCACGACGGCGAAACCACCATGCGCCAGTTCGTGATCCGCGAGGGGCGCCATTATCTGGTGGCGTTGCGGGAGGAGTATCCAGACGTGGAAATCAACGGCACCTTCCTGCTGCGGGGCGTGGTCACGCAGCAGGCCCGCAACCGCCGCGCCGGGATCAAACGCGCCAAGCACTACGTCTGAAGGCCCACCCGCGGCGGGACCGTACTGCGGATTCGCGTCTTCTCCGGGTTCAGGGCGTGGCCACCACCTGCGCCGCACCGACGCCGCGCGGATCGCTGGCGGCGCGCACAGCACCGTCATAATCCCACGTGATCGCCTGCATGTTGCCGTAGGTGGAATCCAGCGGCGCCAGGTTGTGCCCCATGGCCGCCAGGTCGGCCTGTTCGGCGTCATCGAAAGCGCCGGGTTCGAACTGCACCTGGTCCGGCAGATACTGATGATGGAACCGCGGCAAGGTCACCATGCCGGCGGCGTCGCCGCCATGGACATAATCGAGCATACCCAGCAATACCATGGTGATGATGCGACTGCCACCGGGCGTGCCAAAAATCGCCACACCACGTTTGCTCTCGACGAAGGTCGGCGACATGCTCGATAACGGCCGCTTGCCCGGCGCAATGGCATTGGCCTCCGCGCCCACCAGGCCGTAGACGTTGGGCACGCCCGGCTTGCTGGAGAAATCGTCCATTTCATCGTTCAGCAGCACGCCGGTACCGGGCACCATGGTGGCCGCGCCGAAGGGGTAATTGATGCTGAGCGTGGCGGCGACCCGGTTTCCCTCCCGGTCGAGCACCGAGAAATGGGTCGTATGGTTACCCTGGGCCGGCCGGCCGATGACCGCCGCCAGCGCCGCACTGGGGGTCGCCCGGTCGGTGCGGATGCCGGCACGTAAACCCGCTGCATAATCGGGGCTGGTGAGTAGTTCGAGCGGCATGGATATGAAGTCGGGATCGCCGAGATACTCGGCGCGGTCGTGGTAGGCGCGGCGCATGGCTTCGATCACCAGGTGGTCGCGGGTGGAGCGGTCCACTCCGTTCAGGTCGTAGCCGGACAGGACATTGAGCATCTCCAGCAACACCACGCCGCCGGAGGATGGCGGCGCTGCGCTGATTACCGTGAAATCGCCGTACTTGCCCCGGATCGGCTGGCGCTCGACCACTTGGTACTGGCTGAGATCGTCGACGCTCCAGATGCCGCCGGCCGCTTGTACGCCGCTCGCCAGCCGCTGGGCCAGTTCGCCTTGATAGAATCCTGCGCGACCGTGGCGAGCCAGCGCCTCCAGGGTGCGGGCCAAGTCGGGCTGACGGACCATGTGGCCGGCGGGGGGCACATCACCGTTCACCAGAAACACGGCGGCGGCGGCCGGTGATCGGCGCAGCACGGGCAATCGAAACCGCGCCATGCGGCGGAAATGTTCGTCGACCGCGAAGCCGTCGCGGGCGGCACGAATCGCCGGCGCCAGGGACTGGACGAGACTCAGCCGACCGTAATGTTGCGCCAGGTAGGCCAGCGCGGCCGGTTCGCCGGGAATGCCCGCTGCCAGCGCGCCATCGACGGAAAGCTTCGGCACCACCTTGCCATCGCGATCCAGATACAGGTTGCGGGTGGCTTTGCCCGGGGCGCGCTCGCGGCCGTCGATCATCACCTGTTTGCCGTCATGGGCACGGTGCAGCAACCAGAATCCGCCGCCGCCCAATCCGGAACTGTACGGTTCGACCACCGCCAAGGTGGCGCTCACCGCCACGGCCGCGTCGAACGCGTTGCCGCCTTCGGCGAGTATCTCCTGGCCCGCGGCGGTGGCAATGGGATGGGCGCTGGCCACGGCCGCGGCCGGCGGCTGCGGCACCGCAGCTGCAGCACAGACCCAGAGCAAAGCACACAGCGCTGCGTAGAACAGTCTGAACATGGGAACCGATCCTGATCGTTGCGGACACCGCCAGTGTAAAGGGCAATCGGCGGCGCAACAAAAAAGCCCCTGGCGGGGCTTTTGCGAGGTAGGGTCGGCTGCGCGCTAGTTCACGCGACTTCGCCTTGGATGCGCTTGTACTTGTCCATCAATTCGTCCCGGGTTTCTTCATGATCCGGGTGGGTCAGTATGCAATCCACCGGACACACGTCGATACACTGCGGCGTGTCGTAATGTCCTACGCACTCGGTGCACAGGCCCGTGTCGATCACGTAGATTTCGTCGCCTTGGGAGATGGCGTTATTAGGGCACTCGGGTTCGCATACATCGCAGTTGATACATTCGTCGGTGATCATCAGCGCCATGATTCGCTCCCGGTATTGCCGGCCCGGACGGGCCTATCGAGCAGATTTCAAACGCGTATATATTAGCGCATCCTACTACGTAACGCAGCCCCAACCTGCGGATGTACAAATGCGGCGACATCGCCGCCGAGATGGGCGATTTCACGTACCAGACTCGAGGAAATAAAGGTATAGCGCTCCGCCGGGGTCATGAAAATGGTCTCCACCCCCGGCGCCAGGTGGCGGTTCATACCGGCGAGTTGAAACTCATACTCGAAGTCCGAAACGGCGCGCAGGCCGCGCAGGATGACACCCGCTTGCTGCTCGCGTACGAAATCGGCAAGCAAGGTGTCGAACGCAACCACTTGTACGTTTTCCAGTCCAGCCAAGGCGATCTGCGCCAATTCCACCCGCCGTTCACTGGAAAAGGTCGGCTTTTTGTTGGGGCTGGCCGCAATGGCGACGATGACACGTTCGAACAATCGGGCCGCCCGTTGCACCAGGTCCGAGTGGCCGTTGGTGATCGGATCAAAGGTTCCAGGGTATACAGCGGTAATGGCAGGCATCAGGAATTCACCACAGCCGGAGGCGATGGGGCACAGTTTGAACCGGTCGCCGCCGTGACGGCAAATGCTTTAGGGCCCATCAGTTGCAACGATGACCGTGCCGGGCGAGCCAGCGCGAATCACGCCGCCGCTACGGCGTCACCAATGCCAAGTGATAGCCGACCTGGCCAGCCCGCTTGCTGCGGATCAACTCCCACTCGGCCGGCAGTGGCTGCGGATCGAACCCCGCCTCCGCTTCAAGATAGACCGCCGCCCCCGGCGCCAACCATTCGCCCTGCTGCAAGGCCGCGCAACAACCCGGCAGCAAGCCGCGACCATAGGGCGGATCGACGAATACCACATCAAACCGGGTCGACGCCGTGCGCAGATAGCCGCTGGCGTCGCTCTGGATGACCTGCAACCCTTGTGCGCCCAACAGTGCGCCCTGTTGCTGCAGTGTGGTCACCACTTCGCGACTGCTGTCCACCAGCACGGCGGAGGCTGCGCCGCGAGACAAGGCTTCCAACCCAAACGCGCCGCTGCCGGCGAACAAGTCCAGGACCGCAGCGCCTTCCAGGCGAGGCGCCAACCAATTGAATACCGTTTCCCTGACCCGGTCGGGTGTCGGTCGCAAGCCCGCAGCCGGCGCGAACGCCACCCGCCGACCGCGCCACTGTCCGCCGATGATGCGCACCCGGTTGGCAACGGAGCGGCCCGCGCCGGAGGATTTGGCCGAGCGCCGGTTCACCGCCAACGGCGTGGCTCGCCGGGATCAGCGCTCAGCGGCCCCGTCCTCACTGCCCGCCGCCGACGATCACGGTCACCATGTCATCAGGATCGAGGTGACGGCGGAAGGCATCATTGATTTGCTTCTGTGTGACTGCTTCGATGCGTTCATCGAAACGCTGCAGGTAATCCAACGGCAGTTTGTAGAAGCCGATCATGGCCAGGTACTCGACCATGTCCGAGTTGCTGTCGATGCGCAGCGGAAAACCACCGGTGATGTTTTGTTTCGCCGCCTTGAGCTCGTCCGCGGTGATGCCCTGCTTGAGGTATCCGCGCAAGGTGTCCTGCATCACTTTCAAGCCTTGATCGGTCTGGTCGTTGCGGGTTTGCATGGCCATCAGAAACGGGCCTTTGCGCGCCATCGGATAAAAATAGCTGTAGACGCTATAGGACAGGCCGCGCTTCTCACGCACCTCCTCGTTCAGACGCGACACCAGACCGCCGCCGCCCAGCGCATAGTTGCCGACATACAGCGGAAAATAATCCGGGTCGCCGCGTTTGATGCCCGGTTGTCCGACCCGCACGTGGGTCTGCGTCGACGGGTGGGCGATGCGTTCGGTCTTGCCCTTCTGCAGCGCCGGTACCTCCGGCAATGCCGGTGCGGGTTCGCCGGCAGGCAGGCCCGCAACCAAACGGTCCGCAAGTTTTTTCGCTGCCGCCTGATCCAGATCGCCGACAATGGCGACCACGGCATTGCGCGCCACATAAAAGCGCTGGTGAAACGCCTGCAGATCCGCGCGGCTGAGCGCCTGCACCGATTCCTTGGTGCCCAGCGGCTGATGCCCGTATGGATGATTACCGAAGACCGCTTCGAAGAACGCCTTCTCCGCCACCGCAGCCGGCGATTCCTGCTGCTGTTCCAACGCCACCAGGGTACGCGACTTCTCGCGCTCGAAATCCTCCTGGGGAAAATCCGGCTTTGCCATCATCTGCGCCAGCACCTCGACGGCGGGATCGAGTTTGCTCGGCTCCACCAGACTGCGCAGCGATAACCACGCCATGTCGCGCTCGGAGCCCTGGCCGGTGGCGGCCCCGAGGCGCTCCAATTTGCTGGCGATGGTATCGGCATTCATGCCGTTGGCGCCCATGCCCAGCATGCGGTTGGTCAGCGACGCCAGCCCGGGCTTGTCGCCGTCACGGGCGGCGCCGGCAGCAAAGACGACGCGCGCGTCCACCATGGGCAATTGCGGCGCCGGCACGAAATAGACTTCAGCGCCATTTTCAGTCTGCCAATGCTGAATCTCCGGGACGGCCGCGGCAGCGGCGGACCACAGCAATGCCAGAGCACCGCCAAGCTGCAGCCAAAATCCGGGGAGTGCCCGCAATTCAACTTTCATGGGCACCTCCCAGGCGGTGGCTCGGCGCACGGCGACGAGGCGGTGCGGCGCCGGCTTCGGGTTCCAGCACCGCGACTGTCAGATGCTCGTCGGTGAGATATTTGCGCGCCACCTGCTGGACCTGCTCTGCAGTTACGGCGCTGATCCGATCCACGTATTGATCCATGAGATGCCAGTCCAAACCGATGGTCTCCAGCGTGCCGATCTGCATTGCCTGATAGAACAACGAATCCCGCTGATAGACGTCGTGGGCGACCACCTGCGCCTTCACTCGCTGCAATTCGTCGGCGCTGACGGGCTCGTCACGCAGCCGCTGCACCTGCTCGCGCAACGCTTTTTCCACGGCTGCCACGTCTTGTCCGGTAGCGGGCGTTCCATCCAACATCAGCATGGTGCTCAATCGGCTGTAAGGGCTGTAATCGGCACTGGCGCTGGCCGCGATCCCGGAACCGCGTACTACTTGGCTCGCCAGCCGCGCGCTGTCGCCGCCGTCGAGAATGCCAGCCAGCACCTCCAATGCATAGGGTTCCCATTCCGGTTCGTCGCCGCCGACCACCGGTGTCTTATAGCCCATCATTAAATAAGGAAGCTGCGCCGGCGCACGTACCGTCAGGCGCTGCTCGCCGATCTGCGGCGGTTCACGCCGCGGCTTCACCGGGTCGAGTTTTTCCGGCTTCAGCGGCCCGAAGTATTTTTTCGCCAGCGCCAGAACCGCTTGGGGCTGCACGTCGCCAACCACCACCAGGGTCGCGTTGTTGGGCGCATACCAGCGCCGGTACCACGGCTTCAAATCGCCGGCCTTCAGGTTCACCAGATCTTCCATCCACCCGATCACCGGATGACGATAGGGGCTGACCATATATGCCGACGCGTTGAAGTGTTCGTAGGTCAGGGATTGCGGGTCGTCCTCGGTACGCAAACGGCGCTCTTCCATGACCACATGTACTTCCTTGTCGAATTCCTTCGGCGCCAGAGACAGGTTACGCATGCGGTCGGCTTCCAATTCGAAACTGACTTTCAGCCGATCGTTCTGCAGGCTCTGGAAGTACGCGGTGTAGTCCCTGCCGGTGAATGCATTCTCCTGACCGCCGTTGGCGGCGATGATGCGGGAAAAATCACCGGGCGGGTGTTTCTGTGTTCCTTTGAACATCATGTGTTCGAGCACGTGGGAGATGCCGGTGATGCCGTTGTGCTCATAGCTGGACCCAACCTTGTACCAGACTTGAGAGACCACAACCGGCGCACGGTGATCTTCTTTGACGATCAGTTTGAGACCGTTGTCGAGCGTGAACTCGTGAACGTCGTTGGCGGCCATTGCGGCGGGCGCAACGAGCAATAGTGCCAGGATTCGATGCAGCATAGAGAATTCGGCCTCGTGTTTCAGAGCATGAAGAGGAATAATAGAATACTTCAATTATTCGTCCTTGGACCAAAAGCGCGATGTTCAGTTTCCGCAAAGGTAAAAAAAATCCCGACGGCGGCACGCCGCAGGAAGGTAAATCCGGCGGCTGGTTCGATCGCCTCAAGCAAGGACTCGCCAAGACCAGCGCCGTACTCAATACCGATGTTCGCGAACTCATCAAGGTCCGCAAGGAAATCGACGACGAGCTGCTGGAGGAACTGGAAACCCAGCTTCTGGTAGCCGATGTCGGCGTCGAGGCAACCCAGGCGATCATCAAGGACCTGACGGCGCGGGTCTCGCGCAAACAGCTAAAAGACGGCGAGGCACTGATCGCGGCCCTGCGCGAAGATATGACCGCCATGCTCGCACCATGCAGTACGCCACTGCAAATCGATCGCAGCAAACGGCCCTTCGTGGTACTGGTCGTCGGCGTCAACGGCGTCGGCAAGACCACGACAATCGGCAAGCTGGCCCATCGCTTTCAAGCCGACGGCCTGTCGGTGATGCTCGCCGCAGGCGACACGTTTCGTGCCGCTGCAGTGGAACAGTTGCAGACCTGGGGCCAGCGCAACAGCGTCACGGTGATCGCCCAACCCACTGGGGCCGATTCCGCATCGGTCATCTACGACGCCATTGAAGCTGCCCGCGCCCGCAACATCGACGTATTGATCGCCGATACCGCCGGACGTCTGCATACGCAGTCGAACCTGATGGAGGAATTGAAGAAGATCCGACGGGTGATGGCCAAACTCGATGCCGAGGCACCTCACGAAGTGCTGCTGGTGGTGGACGCCGGCACGGGCCAGAATGCGCTGTCTCAGGCGCAACAGTTCCACGACGCTGTACGTTTGAGCGGTCTTGCCATCACCAAACTGGACGGCACCGCCAAGGGCGGTATCATCTTCGCCATCGCCAAACGTTTGCAAGTGCCGATCCGCTACATCGGTGTCGGCGAAAAACTCGAAGACCTGCGGGTATTCGATGCGCAGCAGTTTGTCGACGCGTTATTCGAACAATAACCGCCTGGACGGCCATTCTGCGGCCGGGCACAGGCACGGGAGAGTCGACGTACTCGCAACCCGCTCCGGTCGATGCGCGCCCGCAACGACCGCAGCCGCAACACCGTTGTCATCATGATTCAGTTCCATAACGTCAGTAAACGCTACCCCGGTGGACACGATGCGCTGATCGGCGTGAACTTCCATTTGCGCCGCGGCGAAATGGCGTTTCTCACCGGCCACTCAGGTGCCGGCAAGAGCACGCTGCTGAAATTGATTTCGCTGATCGAGCGTCCGACCCGCGGCCAGGCGCTAGTGGACAATGTGAATCTCGGCGCGGTACGCCCCGGCCGGGTGCCGTACATGCGCCGCAAAGTGGGGATGATTTTCCAGGATCATCGCCTGCTGCACGACCGCACCGTATTCGACAACATTGCCCTGCCCCTGGTGATCGCCGGCTTTCGTCACCAGGAAATCGGCCGCCGGGTGCGCGCGGCTCTGGACAAGGTGAATCTGCTCGGCAAGGAACGCCAATATCCGGTAACGCTGTCTGGCGGCGAGCAACAGCGGGTCGGCATCGCCCGGGCCGTGGTCAACAAGCCGCCGTTGCTGCTGGCCGACGAACCGACGGGTAATCTCGACCCGGAACTGTCGCGGGAAATCATGACCTTGTTCGAGCAATTCAACCAGGTCGGGGTGACGGTGCTGATCGCATCCCACGATCTGGAACTGATTGCCCGCATGCGTCATCCGATATTGATTCTGAAGCAGGGACGGATGCTGGCCGAGCGCGACCAGGTGCAAGCGTGACGCGCCGCGCACAGCGCCCGCGCAAGCCCCAGCGCGGCGGCCAGGCACTGGGGTCCCGGCCGCCGTGGCGGGCTCGTTTGGACGCCTGGGCGGTGTCCAATGCCCAGGTGCTGGTCCACAGCCTGGGGCGCATGTATCGCAGTCCGGTGACCAGCCTGATGACCGCGGCGGTGATCGGGATCGCCTTGGCGTTGCCCATGGGCCTGTACGTCACCTTGCAGAATCTGCAGGCCGTTAGCGGCGGCTGGGACGGAAGTTCCCAGATCTCGGTGTTTCTGAAGCTGGGCGTCAAGGACGCCGACGCCAGGGCGTTGGGCAAGAAACTGCGCGCCATGCCTGAGTTCGACAGCGTACGGGTTTTGAGCCGCGCGGACGCCATGGGCGAATTCCGGGACCTGTCCGGTTTCGGCGAAGCACTCAACGTGCTCGACGAGAATCCGTTCCCCGCCGTGCTGATTCTGCGCCCCGATCGAAAGTACAGTCATCCGCAAAGCGTGCAGGAAATCGTCGAGCAGTTGCGCGCCATGCCGCAGACCGACCTGGTGCAGTTGGATCTGCAATGGGTCAAGCGCTTGTATACGATGATGGAAATCGCCCAGCGCGGGGTGCTGGTGGTGGCGGCATTGCTGTCGTTGGCAGTATTGCTGATCGTCGGCAATACGATCCGGTTGGACATTCAAAACCGACGCGACGAAATCATCATAACCAAGCTCATCGGCGCCACGAATGCCTTCATCCGGCGCCCCTTTCTCTACAGCGGCGTCTGGTATGGGCTGTTCGGCGGCATCATCGCTTGGCTGCTGATTGCATTGGCACTGGGTCTCGTGGCCGGGCCCGTGCACCGGCTGGCGGGCTTGTACGGCAGCCAATTCACCCTCTCCGCGCTGGATCTGGCCACGGTCACGGTGCTATTGGGAGGCAGCGTCCTGCTGGGGTTGGGCGGCTCCTGGCTGGCAGTAAGCCGCCACTTGTCGGCTATCGAGCCCACCTGATCGGAGCGCGCTATAGAGAAATCGCTTTCAGCCGACAAAATACTCGACCGCTGCCCGGACGCGCGGCAGTATTATAACCTTAATAAGAACATGGATAGCTGGGCAGGGAATGAAACCAAAACCAACCAGTATCATGGTCATTGACGGCTCGGAAGTCTCGCGAACCATTATTGCGCGCATTCTCCGCACCGAGATGAGTCGCACCGAAATCGTCACCTGCGCCAACGCCAGCGAGGCGCAGGATCTGCTGGCAAGTCGGCAATTCGATCTGATCACGACCGCACTGATGCTGCCCGACATGGACGGCCTCGACCTGGCGCGGGATATTCGGCGCTCGGACTTGCACCACTACACCCCGATCGTGGTGGTATCCGGAGACGCGGACTCGCGCTTGCTGCGTGAAGGCTTCGCCGCCGGCGTCACCGACTACTTCGACAAGTCCCTTGGCTACCAGGCCTTCGTGGAATTCATCAAATCCTTTACCCGCCGCAACTCCGGCCTGGTAGGCAAGATCCTGTATGTGGAGGACAGCCGTACCGCCGCCATGGTGACCTGCCACATCATGGAAAAGCACGGCCTGAAGATCACCCATACGGCAAGCGCCGAACAAGCGCTGGAACTGCTGGAGCAGGGCGCGGCAAATGGCAACCACGATACCTTCGACATTGTCATCACCGACTTTTATCTCAAGGGACATTTGACCGGCGGCGACCTGCTGCACGCGGTTCGCACGCGGTTGCACTATTCGCAGCAGGAAATGCCGGTACTAGTGGTCACGGTCGCCGACAATGAAGAAAAACAGGCCGAGGTGTTCCACGCCGGCGCCAACGATTTCGTTACCAAACCCATCGTCGAAGAAATCCTAATGGCGCGCATCCGCTCCCTGCTGCTCATCAAGCAGCAGTTCACTGCCTTGAAGCTGCAGGCCGAAGAAATGCAGCGCATCGCCGCCACCGACAGCCTCACCGGTGTGCGCAGCAAACGCTACCTGCTGGACCACGGCGAGCAGTTCATCGGCGACCCGGACCACCAGCCGCTGTGGGCCATGCTCCTGGACATCGACCACTTCAAGCATATCAACGACAACCTGGGCCACATCACCGGCGATCACGTCCTGGCTGCCCTGGGCGAGCTGCTCAACGACAGCTTCGGCGACGACGCGCTGATCGTGCGCTTCGGCGGCGAGGAATTCGCCGTCATCCTGCCCCGCTGCAGCGCCCGCGAAGCCAACGCCAAGGCCGAGGTCCTGCGGCGCAAGGTGGAACAGTTGTACCCGGCAAATGTTCAAATCACCATCAGCATCGGCATGGCATCCACCCTGGACCACCCCAACCAGGGGCTGAATCTGCTGCTGGCACTGGCCGACAAGGCCCTGTACGCGGCCAAAGAGCGGGGCCGCAATCGGATTTGCGTGTACTCCAGGAGCGGCGTCGAATACAGCTCCGGCCCATCTCCCGCGCCGGCAGTGGCAGTCGAGCCGGATCCACCGCGGGAAAGCGCGTCCCCATAGCAGCTGCAACATTTTGAAATACCGCGACAAAATCGTTTCCTGCGGTCGCACCTCAGAGTCCGGCGACTATTCTGTCAAGCCACGGGAACTCCTCCGCGCTTTTATGTTCTTACTATTAGCACTCATCACTTCCGAGTGCTAAAATAGCTGCAATTGCATCTGCCGGAGGTCACAGGCATATGGAGAACGCTTTGATTGCAAAAGATTTTTCGATGACGCTACCGCAACCAGTGGGCAGCCTGGAGCACTATCTTCAGGTGGTCGGTCGGTTTCCGATCCTGAGCGCCGAAGAAGAGCACGACTTGGCGGTGCGCCTGCGTGAGCGCGGCGACGTCGAGGCCGCTGGTCACCTGGTGCTGTCCCATCTGCGCTTCGTGGTGCACGTCGCCCGCGGTTATAGCGGTTACGGGCTGGCGCTTGCGGACCTGGTCCAGGAGGGCAATATCGGGCTGATGAAAGCGGTGAAACGCTTCGATCCCGAGGTCGGCGTGCGCCTGGTATCGTTTGCGGTGCATTGGATCCGCGCCGAGATTCACGAATTCATTCTGCGCAACTGGCGCATCGTCAAAGTCGCCACCACCAAGTCGCAACGCAAGCTGTTCTTCAATCTGCGCTCCAGCAAGAAGCGTCTGGGTTGGTTCAACCGACAGGAAGTGGAACAGGTCGCCCAGGACTTGGGGGTTAAGCCGGAAGTCGTATTGGAGATGGAATCACGTCTGGCCGGCCAGGACATCGGCTTCGATGGCGGCCCCGATGACGACGACGACCATGCCGCCTACGCACCCGCCGCCTATCTGAGCGACCACCAGGCCGATCCGGCGGTGGCGGTCGAGCGTGGCGACTGGCAGACCCACAACGCGGAGCAGTTGCACGGGGCACTGGAGGAATTGGACGACCGCAGCCGGGACATCCTGATGCGCCGCTGGCTACACGAGCCGAAGGCGACCTTGCAGGAGTTGGCTACCCAGTATGGCGTTTCCGCCGAGCGCATTCGCCAACTGGAGGCCAATGCGTTGAAAAAGCTCAAAGGATCTTTGGCAGCCTGATTCGGATAACCGCCCCGATTGTGCGGCGCACAATTCAGCCCGCGGATAAGAAAACGGCCTCCTGATGGAGGCCGTTTCAAAGGGGCAAACAATACTCGAAATACTTAACTGACGATCACCGAGAAGAAGCTCAGCCATGCGATGGTAACCAACGCGATGACGATCGCCATGGGAAAGTTCTGAAACGTAAACATTTCGACTTCTCCGCCTGCAAATATAAGAAGGATCTTATATTACCGGCCCCCTCGGTTCAACCGCCAAGCTAATTCTTACTTACCGGCGATAAATTGCAAGCCCGGTCACGGCATGGTAATTAGCGCGTTAATCCTTGATTTTTAACTACTTAGTAAAAGCGGGGTAGATTGCACCACTCGCCACCGGGGAATATTCCACCGCAAATCAAGAGCATGACCCTGACGCCAACTTTCCGACAGTTCGATAGAAATTTTCTATAATTTAACTCCGCTCAATAGTCAGCTGTCTCCCGACTGATTCTCGTCATTTTCCCGGCGCTCGACGCGCTTGACGTGGGGCACGCGCGGGTCGTCGTCGTCCATCAGAATGCGGTGCGCCGGACCTTCCATATCGTCGAATTGGCCACTGCGAATAGCCCAGATGAAAGCCCAGATGGCGAACCCCAGCAGCACCAGACTCAACGGTATCAACAAATACAAGATGCTCATGTTGTCTCCAGCGCCGAAGCCGTCACGAGGCGGCTGACGTATTCTGCAGGTTGGCCGCGGGTTGCGGCCCATCGCTACCCCGGCCGGCCAGGCGCAAGGCGTTTACGACCACCACCAGGGAACTAAGAGACATGCCCAGCGCCGCCATCCAAGGCGCCACCCAGCCCACCGCCGCCAAGGGCACCGCGATCCCATTGTAGAGCACGGCCCAAGTCAGATTTTGACGGATCACCCGCAGGGTACGGCGGGCCATGCGCACGCCGGCGGCGATCTGCGGCAACTGCTCGGACAACAGCACCATATCCGCACTGGCATGGGCAAGCTGGGTACCGCCGCCCATGGCCAGGGACACTTGGGCACCTGCCAGTACCGGCGCATCGTTGACGCCGTCGCCGACCATCGCCACCGTTGCCCCCTGGGTCTGCAGCCTGCGCACGTACGCCAGCTTGTCCGCGGGCAACAGGCCGCCGTGGGCTTGCGCAATGCCCAATTCCGCGGCCACGCGGCGCACGACTTCCGGGGCGTCGCCCGACAACAGTACCAACTGCAGGCCGAGGTCCCGCAGCGCCGCAATGGCTTGCAGCGCTTCCGGTCGCAGCCGATCCGCTAGTCCGAACCAGCCCAGGAGACCACTTTCATTCCCCAGCGCAATCCAGGTCAACCCGTCTGAACCGGGCGCTGTCGCGCCCTCGCCTTCGCCGCTGAGCCCGATTACATATTCCGGTTTGCCGATGCGATAACGGCAGTTGTCCACGGTGCCTTCCACACCCATGCCGGGGGTCGCGGCGAGCGCCGTCGCCGCAGGCGCGTCCGGACCCGCGTCGAGCAAGGCCTTGGCCAGCGGATGCTCGGAGCCCTTTTCCAGAGCGGCAGCCAGCCGCAGCAGATGGTCGCGGTCGACGCTACCGAGCGGCTTGACCTCCAGCAATTGCGGACGGCCATAGCTCAGGGTTCCGGTCTTGTCGAAGATCATATGCGTCGCCCGCGCCAGGGTTTCCAGGGCGTGGCCGCGAGTAGTCAGCAGGCCCATCCGCGTCAAGCGCCCGGTGGCCGCCGTCAACGCCGCTGGCGTCGCCAGCGACAGGGCGCACGGACAAGTGACCACCAACACCGAGAGCATGACCCAGAAAGCATCCCCGGGCCGATGCAACCACCACCAAGCGAACACCGCCGCCGCCAGCACCAGCAATGCCAGTACGAACCAGGCTGCGACCCGGTCGGCCAACAGCGCGATCCGGGGCTTTTCGGTCTGCGCACGATCCAGCAATCGCACGATCGATGACAACACCGTGTCGGCGCCCACCTGTTCCACCGCTACGTGCAGCGGACTGTCGACATTGACGGTGCCGCCAACCACCTTGTCGCCCGAGCCACGGGTCCGGGGCATGCTTTCCCCGGTCAACAATGACTCGTCCACGGAACTGCGGCCCTCGATCACCGCGCCGTCCGCCGGCATGGTCTCGCCGGGGCGGATCAGGACCCGGTCGCCGGGACGAAGCTCGGCAGCGGAGACCACCTCGCTGTCGCCGCCGTCGAGCAAGCGGGTTGCGGTAGCCGGAAGCAGCCGGATCAGCTCTTCGGCCGCCTGCCCGGCGCGGTGCCGGGCACTCATTTCCAGAAACCGGCCGGCCAGCAGGAAAAACGTGAACATGGTGGCCGAATCGAAATAGACCGAGCCGCTGCCACTGACGGTGGCCCACACGCTGGCGCCATAGGCCGCACCGATCGCCAGCGCCACGGGCACATCCATGCCCAGCGTACGGCGGCGCAGATCGCGCCAGGCGCTGGCGAAAAACGGCTGTGCCGAGTACAGCAGCACGGGCGTGGCGATAATCAAACTGATCCAGCGCATGAACTGCCGCAGATCGTCATCCATGCCCGAGTAATCTCCGGCATACATGGCGATGGCCAGCATCATCACCTGCATCGCCCCCAGTCCGGCTACCGCCAGACGCCGGAGCGCCGCGGCACGCTCCCGCTTCTGCAGTTGCTCCTGACGGCCGGGATCGAAAGGGTGGGCCACATATCCGATGCCGGCAATGGCCTTGAGAATGTCGCTCAGATGTATCCGGCTGTCGTCCCAAACTAGGCTTGCACGGTGAGTGGCGTAATTGACGCGAAATCGACTTCACTCCCGGAAGCGCACCCACATGACGTTCGTTCAACCACACGCATGCGGCGCAGACGATGCCTTCGAGTATCAGTGCTGCTTCGCGCTGCTCCCCCGGTACCTCGCGCACGAAGGTGCGCTGCAACTCGGGACGGTCGTACAGTTCCAGTTCCCGCAACGCCTCCGGCACCAGCTCGGCGCCTCGCTTTTGCCTCGGTGCGATAGCGGTAGAAATCGGTGAGACCGTTGTCGACGATGGCCTGCGCCACAGCCCGACAACCGGGGCAGCACATCGGCTGTCGTTTGCCGTCGACCTCGACTTCGTAGGCGCTCCCGGGGGGTACCGGCAGGCCGCAGTGAAAACAATCCGTTTGGGCTTGGTCGTTCACAATGAGTATTCGACCGTGTGAAGGTGAATCGGATCCAGCCGGTTCATTCTAATCGCCGCGATCCACGGCGTCGCGAGCGGGAGGCGCAGAGATGTCTCAGCCCTCGTTCCCGGCATGGACCGTGGTGGTCGATTTCAGCTCGTAATGCTTGTCACCATGATCGATATCCAGCTGCAACTGCCACCGCCCGGGCTTTGGCAGCGCAACCGCGATGCGGTACACGCCGGGCGTCGCCTCGTCCATCACGAACGATTGATCCAGATGACTGTCCGACGAACGCATGAACGTGCCGTGGATTTCGGCGTTGCGCAGCGTGCCGCCTTCCGCTTGCTCGATCACCACTTGAAACAGCGCCTTGCGCCCTGCTTCGGGCTCTTTCATCAACCAGCCGAAACGCACGTTCCAGCCATACTTCTTTTGCGCTTCGAGCGCGTTGAGGTACTCAGTGAACTGCTCTTCCTTTTGAAAGTAGTGATCGGACACGATACCGGGGAAGATAGTCTGCGCTGTACGTGCGCCGGTCGGCTTGGGCAGAAATACGTCGCGCAAAGCCTCCGGCATTCCCTGTAGCGACATCGTGACGAACACCGCGTCCATGGTCACGATCACAGCAAAGAAGATGACGATGATCGCCGGCCCCCAGTGAAACCATTTCTGCGGCCCGTTTGCCGCGCCTAGGCGTGAATCGCGCTGGGAACTGATGATGCCAAGGATATAGGCGGTGACCATGTACAGCGCAAGATGAATCGCAAACACGTCGGAACCAGGCCAACGGATCAGCACCACAGGCAGATATGCCGCCAACGCCAACAGAGCGATCACCGCAGCGGCATGCTTGCCGTTCAACGGTGTGAAGCGATACAGAAGAACGAAGCCGAGAACGATCAAAACGATCCCGACCGGAAGTGTCACCAACATACCCGGCATTTGATTACCTAACGCTCATATCGTGGCGTGTTCCGTGGGCCAGCGACGAAACACAGACGGCTGCCTCTTCGACAGCGACTATCGGTTTGCGCGCTAGCGCCGCGGCATGGAAAAGTAGGCCCGCTCTTCCTGTTCGCCAATATCCGCGTCCTCGGGCGCCTTGACTACAAACTCGAACGGTATCTGCTCGAGGTCCACGTTCCTCGGCATCCGCACCCGAACATGAAGGCGCAGCCGCTGCTCTGGATCAAGTACGACGTGGTCGAAATTGCCCATGTCCAGTTCCGCGCCGGGCAAGTCTTCCAGGCGCACGACCACCCGCACCGATTTGTCGGTCAAATTGTTGAGCTTGAGCTCGTAGCTGTTTTGTATGCGACCGTCGGACAACACTACGTACAACGGCTGACGCACCTGGTGCGCGCTGATATTGAGACGCGCGGTAGACGTGATGTTCCACGCCAGCGCGCCGGCAGCCAGCAGCAGGATCGCGCCGTAGCCCCAGGTTTTGGGTTTCAGAATCCGGGTCTTCTGGCCCGATTCCTGATGACGCTGGGAGTCGTAGCCGATCAATCCGCGCGGCCATTTCATGGAGTCCATGATGGTGTCGCATGCATCAATACACAGCGCGCAGGAAATGCACTGATACTGCAGACCGTTGCGGATATCGATACCCACGGGACAGACCTGCACGCAATAGCCGCAGTCGATGCAGTCGCCGAACCCCTGCGCTTGGCGCTGGTCCCGTGTCTTGCGATCCCGCGCGAGCTTGGCGCGTCCGGCCCCGGCCTTCGCCGCGCGCCTGTCGTAGGCGACGATCAACGTGTCCTTGTCGAACATGGCGCTCTGGAAACGCGCGTACGGACACATGTAGGTACAGACCTGCTCGCGGGCTAGACCCGCCATGACATAGGTGGTCGCCGTCAGAAACAGCGTAGTGGCATAAGCGGGAAACGGCGCGTTGCCCGGTCAGGATATCCAGCGCAAGCCGCGGCGCATCGCCCCAGTACAAGGTGAATGTCATACCGGTAGCAAGCGCCACCAGCAGCCAGAGCGCATGGGTCACCCCCAGCTTCCAGATCTTCTCGCCACGCCAGGGTGCCTTGGCCAACCGGATGCGCGCCGGACGCTCCCCCTGAACCAGGCGTTCGATCAGGATGTAGACGTCCGTCCACAGGGTCTGGAAACAGAAATAGCCGCAAAACACGCGGCCGGCGATACCTGTGACGAAGAACAGCAGCAGTGCGGCAATCACCAGAAAGCCCGCCAACCAGAATGATCTGCTGGGGATGGACCACCAGATCGAAGACATAAAAACGGCGCGCCTGGATGTCGAACAGCACGGCCTGTGACGATCCGGACAACCGCTCCCAGCGCAGCCACGGCAGTAGAAAATAGACGCCATAGGCAAGCGTGAGCACGGTCCATTTGAGGGACCGGAATTTGCCCTTCACCGATCGCGGGAAGATCGGGATGCGAGCCTGATACGTCGAATCTTGGTTACGGCTTTCAGCCATATTCGATGCGGCGCGTGTGCGCGTTCGATACCGGCGATATCCGGTGACTATGGGCCGCGAGCGGCACCCCGGCTCAGGAAAGCCAAAACGGGATCAGCGCAACAGGCGCTGATCCCGTCCCGGGCAGACCTGCAGTGCCGACACGCTCAGCGCGTGCCTCCGCTGAGGTCGTGCATGTAGATGGTGAGCAGTTTGATTTCGGTATCGGACAGACGACCCTTCCAGGTCGGCATCGTGCGGTGCACGCCGTTGCGAATGACCTGCTTGATCACTTCGCGCCTAGCTGCATCGGTTGTTTGACCCGGCACATCGGCGATGGTCCAGATGCTATCGGTGAGATTCGCCGAGCCTTGGGACGTCATGCCCTTTGCATCTTTGCCGTGACAGTAATAACAACCGCCGCCCTGCCCCTGGAACAGCACCCGACCCTGGTCGGCAAGACTTTGGTCGACCTTGTGTCCGGACAGGCTCAGGACGTATTCGGCGACCTGGTTGAGCTGTGCTTCGGTGAACGTATTCTTGAACGACGGCATGAAACCCTGCCGTCCTCCGGAGATGGTGGTATGAATCTGTTCCACCGATCCGCCCCACAACCAGGCATCGTCCACCAGATTGGGGAATAAACCCACCTTGCCTTGACCGCCGGCGCCGTGGCAGGCCGCGCAATTGTCCGCGAACAAAACGTTGCCGACCGAATGGGTGAAATCCATCATCTTCGGACTGGCTAGAATCTCGTCGTAGCTGGCGGCTGCGATCTGATTCATATATTGCTTTTGCTTCTTCGCGGCCTCGCCTTCCTGAAGCTCATGTACCAGGCGCGCCCGCGTGTTCCAATGGGTGGTGACTTCCTTGTCGCCCACATGATACGTGATGCTGTTGAACAGGCCCGTGGTATAGGTATTACCGACGGGCCACGCCGGGTAAACGATCCAATACACTACTGCGAACACGACCGTCGCGTAGAACGACCACAGCCACCAGCGCGGCAGCGGGTTGTTGAACTCCTGCAGGTCGCCATCCCACGCGTGACCGGTGGTCTGCACCGCATTAGCGTGATGTTTTGTCGTCTTCGCTTCGGCCATCTTCTTTCACCTTGCGGTCGACGCCCGGCTCTCGGTCGTCGTCATCGTCCAACGGAATGTATTTGTATGATTCGAGTCGTGCGCTGCGCTTGCGTCCGGTGTACACGTACAACAGGATCAGACAGAACACCACGAAGAACAGCACCACCGCGACGGCCTTGCTGTTCTCCAAACGGGCGATCCATCCGAACCAATCGAACATCCCATCCACTCCGCCTCGCGGAAGCCGGTTTAGCGGAATTCCGCGAAATGGCCTTCTTTGTACTGACTGAAGTCCACCATGGTGCCCAGTACCTGGAGATATGCCACCAGTGCGTCCATTTCCGTGAGGCGCGAACGGTCACCGTCGAAATTACCAGCCTCGGCCTGCGCCAGAAGGTTCTTCTCGGCATCGATGATATTCAATTTCTCCGCCACATCCTTGCCGAATCGCTTGACGTTTGCTTGGTACTCTTCGTCCGTCAGGGAGTACGGCACACCCACCTTCTTTAACGCCTTCATGCGATCGGCGATGTCGGAATAGCTCAGATCGGTTTTCAGCAGCCACGGATAATTCGGCATGATCGATTCCGGAACCACCGAACGGGGCGCGGTCAGATGCTGCACGTGCCATTCGTTGGAATATTTGCCGCCTACACGAGCCAGATCCGGACCGGTGCGTTTCGAACCCCACTGGAACGGATGGTCGTACTGGGATTCCGCCGCCAGGGAGTAATGGCCGTAGCGCAGCATTTCGTCCCGGAACGGGCGAATCATCTGCGAGTGGCACAGATAGCAACCTTCGCGCACGTAGATATCGCGGCCGCGTATCTCCAACGGAGTATACGGGCGCACGGCGTCGGTACCGTCGACGTTCTTGACCTCTTCCACCGTGCCGTTGATATAGAACAAGGGCACGATCTCCACCAGACCGCCGATACTGATCACCACCAGTGTGAGCGCGATCAACCAGCCCGCATTGGTTTCGATTGTTTCATGCTTCATCGCTATGACTCCGACGGATCAGGCGCTTGCCAATTTGGCGGCGAGTTTCGCTTCGAGCACCGCTGCCTCGCGCTTGGCTCGGAAGATCGTGCGCACCATGTTGTAGACCATCACCAATACGCCCGACAGGAAGAATGCGCCGCCCAGGGCACGCCAGACGTATGGCTGGTGCAGGAAGGCGACGGTCTCGATGAAGCTGTAGGCCAGGTTGCCGTACTCGTCGAAGCCGCGCAGCAGCAGGCCCTGCCCGATGCCGGCCACCCACATGGAAGTGATGTACAGCACGATGCCGATACTCGCCAGCCAGAAATGCACATAGATCAGGCGGGTGCTGAACATCTTGGTGTCATACAGGCGGGGCACCAGATGATACATGGAGCCGAACGTAATCAGCGCCACCCAGCCCAGTGCGCCGGAGTGCACGTGACCGATGGTCCAGTCGGTGTAGTGAGACAAGCGCATTGACGCTCTTCAGCGCCATCAGCGGCCCTTCGAACGTCGACATGCCGTAGAACGAAAGTGCGGTGATCAGGAACAGCATGATCGGATCGGTGCGCAGTTTCTCCCAGGCGCCGGACAGGGTCATGATGCCGTTGATCATGCCGCCCCAGGACGGCAGCAGCAGCATCACCGAGAAGGTCGCTGCCAGGGTGGAAGTCCAGTCGGGCAACGCCGTCCAATGCAAATGGTGGGCACCCGCCCACATGTACAGAAACACCAGTGCCCAGAAATGGATGATGGACAACCGATAGGAATACACCGGACGACCGGCCTGCTTCGGCACGAAGTAGTACATCATCCCCAGGAACGCGGCGGTGAGGAAGAATCCAACCGCGTTGTGGCCGTACCACCATTGGGTCATGGCGTCCTGGACGCCCGAGAAAGCGCTGTAGGACTCCATACTGAACATGCCCACCGGCACGGCCAGGTTGTTGAATATGTGCAGCAATGCAGTCGCCAGGATGAAGCCCAGATAAAACCAGTTGGCGACGTAGATATGGGGCTGCGAGCGACGGCGCAGGGTTTGAACATAAATCGCCAGGTAGGCGATCCAGACCACCGCGATCAGGAGATCGATCGGCCAGGGGAATTCCGCGTATTCACGACTCTGGCTGTAACCGGCCATGTAGCTAATCACGCCCAATATCAGCGGTCGCCTGCCAACCCCAGAAGGTGAAATTGGCGAGGCCGTCGCCCCATAGCCGGGTTTGGCAGGTGCGCTGGACGACGTAGTAGGACGTCGCGAACAGTGCGCTACCGCCGAAACCGAAAACCACCAGCGTGGTGTGTACCGGCCGCAGACGGCCGAAGGTGATTTGAGCTATATCGAGATTGAAAGCCGGGAATGCCAGTTCCAATGCTATGTACAATCCGACCGACATGCCGATCACCGCCCAGACCAGCGCCATGATGGCAAATTTCCGCACGATGTCGTAGTTGTACTGCTCGGTAGACGCGATCGCCTGTGCCATACCTCGCCTCGCTCCGTTTTCTTGCTGCCGTGGCCTTGCGGCCGGATGTGTCCGCGGAACCCGCCGTTTAACAGGCGCCCGAACGGGCCCCGAAGTGTAGCGGCAACCGGGGCCGCTGGGTACGGGGAATGAAACTGTCCATG
Source organism: uncultured Gammaproteobacteria bacterium (assembly GCA_963762165.1). Lineage (GTDB taxonomy): Bacteria > Pseudomonadota > Gammaproteobacteria > JASBUN01 > JASBUN01 > CAVXJN01. Next base: position 749,565 of record CAVXJN010000003.1, on the reverse strand, counting down.
GAAATCCAGAATATTCTAATATGCCAAACAAAGAGCGATCAAGTGATAATCGCGCTTCGGCGGCGGACTGGACCGTTGGGAGTGGATGTGGCCCGCGCCCGGATGCTCGGATCAGGCGCGGACCCGAAGTTCAGCCCAACAGGGCCAGGAAGCGGGGCACGTAATGATCCACGAGCAGCACCGCGAACAGGGCCATCAGGTAGACGATGGAATAGGCGAAGGTCTTGATCGCCAGCCGATCGCTGGCGGTGCGCCAAAGCGCGAATGCGTAATAGAGGAACCCGAACCCCAATGCCAAGGCGCCGACCAGGTAGAACGGCCCGCTCATGCGGGTCAGAAACGGCATGACCGTAACCACGACCAGCAACACGGTGTAGAGCAGCACATGCAGACGGGTAAACGAAGTGCCGTGGGTCACCGGCAGCATCGGGATATCAACCTTGGCATATTCGTCGCGCCGATAAATGGCCAGGGCCCAGAAGTGTGGCGGGGTCCAGACGAATATGATCAGGAACAACCACAATGCGTGGGGGTCGACACTGCCGGTCATGGCAGTCCATCCCAACACCGGCGGCGCGGCGCCGGCAGCGCCCCCAATCACGATATTCTGGGGGGTGGCACGCTTCAGGAACATGGTATAGATCACCGCATAGCCGATCAGCGACACGAACGTCAGGGCCGCAGTCAACGGGTTGATCAGAAACCAGAGGCTGCTCAATCCGATGACACCGATCAGCAGCGCGAATGCCAGAGCATTGCGTACGGGCACGTGTCCGGTCGGCAACGGCCGGTTGCGGGTACGGTTCATGATGCCATCGACCCGCTGATCGACCACATGATTGATGGCCGCCGCTGAAGCGGCGGACAGGCCGATGCCGATCGTGCCGAACAGCAGGGTCCATAGCGGCACCATGCCCGGCGGATCAGTCGCGAGGAACATGCCGACGATGGCGGTGAATACGATCAGCGCCACGACCCGGGGTTTGCACAATTCGTAATAATCGCGCCAGTGCAAAAAGGCCGCAGGCGCACGCAGGCTCGTTTGCTGCAAGGTTTCGGTCAAGCCGCGTCGCATGGACTCATCCTCTTATAGGTTCGCCGGGCGTCAGTGCGCACCGGTCTCGTCGTACGGTTTCGCGCGCAGCGTGGGGCAACGGCCGCAGCTGATGATTGAGCAATACCACGATCAAAAGCAACAGTGCTGCGCCCGCGTTGTGGCCAACCGCGACCGGCAACGGCAAGCTCAGCAACACGTTGGCGATGCCCAATCCGATCTGCAGCACCAGCACAGCCGCGAGCAGCACACCGGTTTTGCGTAGCCGCGCGGCGCGGCTGCGCAGCAGACGCAGGGCGAGGCCGCCTACGGCCAGCGCCACCACCAGTGCACCGATACGGTGGGTCATGTGGATCGCCGCCCGTGCCGGATGTTCCAGCACGCCGTATTCGTAGTTGACGCCGATGCCGCGCCACAGCACAAAGCCTTCGCGGAAATCCATGTTCGGCCACCATTGGCCGCCGTGACAAGTTGGAAACTCGGTGCAGGCCAGAGCAGCATAATTGGAACTGGTCCAGCCGCCCAGGGCGATTTGCGCGGCGACCAACACCAGCGCCACCAACGCCCACGTGCGCAGCCCGGGCTCCGCCGTGGCGGCTGGCATCATCGGCCCTCGCTCGCGCAGCCAAGTCCACCACAACAGCGACAATGTCGCCATGCCGCCCAACAGATGACCCATCACGATCAGCGGTTTGAGTAACAACGTGACGGTCCACATCCCCATAATGCCCTGAAACACGACCAGGGCCACCAGAAACAGCGGCAGCGACAGTGGCTGCCCCGGCCGACGGCCGCGGTTGCGCACGGCAATGATGGCCATGGTGACGATCAACAGGCCAAGGGTGCTGGCGAAATAGCGATGCACCATCTCCTTCCAGGCCTTGGCCGCTTCCACGGGCCGGTCGGGAAAGACGCGCTCCGCTTCCGCCACGTGCTCGGGCGCTTCGGGAACGGCGAGACGGCCATAGCAGCCGGGCCAATCGGGACAACCGAGACCGGCGTCGGAAAGGCGCACGTAGGCGCCCAACACCACCACGCACAGGGCTAGCGCCGTGGCCAGCAGTGCGATGCGGCCAAACCAGGGATGTTGTGTGTAACGGCTCATTTCGTCTTACTGTTCTTCAATAGCTTGGTCATGTCCTTGCGCATGCCGGTCGCCTTCTCGAGCACCTGGGACTGGTCTGCAGACTCGACCGGTTCGTAATACATCATCGCGCGACCCAGCGGATCGATCACGTAGATGCGACCTGCGGACAGGGGCGATGCACCGTCGTCGAGTTTTAGCGCCTCGCGCAATGCCGTCCGGGCTCGATCGTCGGCGAACACCATGCTCTGGTGCGGGAATTGCTGCCGCATCAACTCGCCCAGCTGGTCCAGATGGCTGCGATCCGTGAGCACGAAGAGGCGTTGCAAGCGGTCGCGCTCGTCGCCCTGCGCCAAGCGTACCTGACGCATTTCGTACAGTGCGGCCTTACACCTCGCATTGCAGTCGCTGGCATCGATGTAGAGATAGGTCCACTTGCCGTCAAAAAAGCCGGACTCCAGCGCCGCGCCGTCTTCCGCGCTCAGTCCCTGTAGTTCGATTTTGCGCAGCGGCTTAATGAACTGGCCGTAGTTGTTGGCGCCAAGGGAACGCATCTGCTCCGGAAAATACTTGAATGCCACCCACGCGGCGATCATCGGCGCCAGGAACAGGGCTACGATCAACATCGGAATGTAGGGAAAGCCGCTAGTGCGGCGCATCGGCTGAGTCGTTGTTGCCATCATCCTGCCCGGTACCCTCGAAGCTGCGGCGTGTATTGACCGCGATGTAGATCACAACCAGCGCCAACGCCAATGCAAACCATTGCACGGCATAGCTGATGTGCTTTTCCGGCGGCATGCCCCGCTCACCGATGTGTTCAGGCGTGCGGTTCTGCACCAAACCCGCTCGCCAGATCAGTCGGCAGCAGCACGTACGGTAGCAATCGGTAGCCGAGCTGCCGCTGCGCCCAATCCAGATCCAGGTACTGCACCTTGCCGCGGCCATTGCTGTCGCACCCGCATCCGGCGCCCCGAGCTTCAGGCCTATGCTCGGCGGCGTATCGACCACCGCGGTAAACGAAACCGGCTCCGCGGTGCCGCTCAGATCCGGTTGCTGGTCGCGATCCCCGGCTGCGCCGCGACCCATCCGCGATCCACCAGCACCGCGGCGTCTGCATCGAGACGCAATGGCGTATAGACTTGGTAGCCGGCTGCTCCCGGTACACTTGATTCTGCAGCAAGAACTGATGCTGCAGATCGAAGCGGCCGGCGGTATTCACGTGCCTCGCGAGCATCGCGCCGACGTCGGTATCGGCCACCGACAGCGCGCGCGGCGGCTGCGTCATTCGCTGTTCGCGCAATGCCCGCGCCGCATATTTCTGATCCGCGCGTCCCAGCTGCCAAAAACCGAGAGAGATCAATACTGGAAGCAATATCAATGTGACCAGCGTCGGAATCAGGCGCGGTCGAAATTTGTATTTACCAATGCGCATCGGGTAACCATCGTACATGGGCGCCGGAGTGCACCACCATGGCTGTCGCCGGCTACCGTCACACTGCTATACTGCCACTTCAAGCTCCCTTCGCGCGGTTCATCATGCTGTTCAAATCTCTGGTCGTTCTGTTACTGCTGATTATCCTGAGCACGCTGTTTTCGGGGCTCTATTTCCTGATCCGGGACAAGGGACAATCGACCCGCACGGTCAAATCCCTTACTTGGCGCATAGGCCTGTCACTCGCGTTGTTCATTCTGCTGCTGATCGGCGCCGCCACCGGGTGGATTCAGCCCCATCCACCCGTTTGAACGCTGTCGCGAGTCGGTGTGCGTTATTGCCGCGATTGGCGGTTCGCGATTTCAGATCTAGTCCGACTGCCTTCGATTGAAACTCCGGATTCGGTCGCGTGCGAGTACGCGAGAATCGTGGCGCCTCGCATCGAACCCGGAATATCGAATCGCTCAAACCAACCAGTAAACGAAAATAAACAACCCCAGCCATACGACGTCCACGAAGTGCCAATACCATGCGGCAGCTTCGAAGGCGAAGTGATGGTGTTCGGAAAAATGCCCTTTCATGGAACGCAACATGATGACCAGCAGCATCATGGCGCCGATGGTCACGTGTAGACCGTGAAACCCGGTCAGCATGTAGAAGGTATTGCCGTAGGCACCGTCCTTCAGGGTCAGGCCCATTTCGGTGTACGCGTGATGGTATTCGAAAGCCTGAAAGCCCAAAAAGGTAAAGCCGAGAATAACCGTGGCCAACAATCCCAGCACCAACTGACTGCGGCTACCTTTCTTCAGACCCCAATGGGCCCACGTCACGGTCACGCCTGAGCTGAGCAGGATTAGGGTATTCAATGCCGGAATGCCCCAGGCGTCCATGACCGTGAATCCGCCGCCGACTTCTCCGGGACCGGAGGTAGGCCAGGCAGCGGAAAACGCCGGGTACAGCCATTCATGGGTCGAGTAGTTGTTGCCGGCACCGCCCAGCCAGGGCACGGAGAACATGCGGATATAGAACAACGCGCCGAAGAAGGCGCCGAAAAACATCACTTCTGAGAAAATGAACCACGCCATCCCCATCCGGAACGAGCGATCGACCTGTGCGTTGTAGGCGCCGGACAGGCTTTCCTTGATTACAGTGCCGAACCAGCCGAACAACATGAACGCGATGACCAACAGACCCGCGATCATGATCCAGCTGGTTCCGCCCTCCACCAGAAAATAGGCAAACCCGCCGGTGGTCAGAAACAGCCCGATTGACCCGACAAGCGGCCAAAAGCTTGGCGCCGGCAGGTAATATCCACCGTGTGCTTCAGACATAGATCGATCCTCTCTTTGGCATTTTCTAATTTCTATTTGTTATGGCGTCCTGCTTTGGAACCGGGATTCGCCGCATTCGGTTCCGCATCGCAAGCCCTTTAGTCTGCAATCGCATATTGGTCGGCACGCAAAAACGTATAGGAAAGCGTGATCTCTTTGATATGGGCAGGCAGTTTCGGATCCACCATGAACACCACCGGCATCCGCTTGGATTCGCCCGCGCGCAGCGGCTGCTGCTGATAGCAGAAACATTCCGATTTCTTGAAATACTTCGCGGCGCCCAATGGAGTCACGCTATGAGCCGCCTGGCCGACAATATCGGCTCCGGACAGATTCCTGGCCTCGTACTCTACCCGGGTGAACTCGCCAGGCCGAACATCGATTCGCTGCAATAGCGGCTTGAAGTGCCATGGCAGGTTCGTGTTGGTGTTGGCGTCCAATGTCACGGTCACCGACTCGATCGCGATCGACCACGATATCCTTGCCGGCATCAGCCGCGATTTGCCGGGTTTGGCCGTTGAGGCCGAGGGCGGCGCAGACCGCGCTGTACATCGGCACCATGAGATAGCCGAACCCGAACATACCGGCTGCGAGCAGCAGCGCTCGTCGTACGACCCGCCTGTTGGCTTGATTGCGACTGCGGTCGGACATCAAGTCACCGAATGCAATATGAAGAAGCCCACGTAGATCGCCACCACGACCACGATCAATAGCACAATGGTTTTGCGCGCCGCTCGCCGGCCGTGTTCGCTGCGCCCACCCATAAACCAGCCGCGAATCCCGGCCCCACGCCAATGGGACCGGGCTCGCTGCGCCCTATTTCACCTCCGGCGCAGTCGCAAAGCTGTGGTACGGCGCCGGAGAAGGCAGTGTCCACTCGAGGCCATCCGCACCTTCCCAAACCTGATCGGTGGCTTTCGTTCCACCGCGGATGGCGCTGATCACCAGATACAAGAACAACAATTGAGAAAAGCCGAATATGAACGCGCCGATCGACGAGATCTCGTTGAAGGTGGTGAACTGCAACGAATAATCCGCGACGCGGCGAGGCATGCCCGCGAGTCCCGAGAAATGCATCGGAAAGAACGTGATGTTCACGGAAATCGCGGACAACCAGAAGTGCCACTTGCCCAGCGTCTCGCTGTACATGTGCCCGGTCCACTTGGGCAGCCAGTAATAGACGCCGCCGATGATACCGAACAGCGCACCCGTTACCAGTACATAGTGGAAATGAGCGACGACGAAGTAGGTATCCTGATATTGGAAGTCAGCCGGCACGACGCCGAGCATCAAGCCGGACAGGCCGCCGATGGTGAACAGGAACACGAACGCGATCGCCCACAGCATGGGCGTTTCAAACGTCATGGATCCCCGCCACATGGTGGTAACCCAATTGAACACCTTCACGCCGGTTGGGACGGCGATCAGCACGGTCGCATACATGAAGTACAACTCGCCCGCCACCGGCATGCCCACCGTGAACATGTGGTGCGACCAAACGATGAACGACAGGAATGCGATGGAGGCGGTTGCATACACCATCGAGCTGTAACCGAACAGACGCTTGCGGGCGAAGGTGGGAATGATCTGCGACACCACCCCGAAGGCTGGCAGGATCATGATGTACACCTCGGGATGCCCGAAGAACCAGAACACATGCTGGAACAACACCGGGTCACCGCCGCCGGCCGCATCGAAGAAGCTGGTGCCGAAGTATTTATCGGTCAGCAACATGGTTACGGCGCCCGCCAAGACCGGCATCACCGCGATCAGCAGGAACGCCGTAATCAGCCAAGTCCAGACGAACAGCGGCATCTTCATCAACGTCATGCCGGGGGCACGCATGTTCAGAATGGTGGCGATGATGTTGATGGAACCCATGATGGACGAAATGCCCAACAGGTGGATGGCGAACACGAAATAGGCCAATTTGTCATACTGCAGCGACAATGGCGCGTAGAAAGTCCAACCGAAATCCGGGCCCTGGCCGCTGGCGAAGTCGTTGCCGATGAAAATCGGCGCGATCAGCATGATGCCGGCGAACGGCAGAATCCAGAAGCTCCAGTTGTTCATGCGCGGCAGCGCCATGTCGGGCGCGCCGATCATCAGCGGAACCTGCCAGTTCGCCAAGCCCACGAATGCGGGCATGATGGCACCGAACACCATCACCAAACCGTGCATGGTGGTCATCATATTGAAGAAGTTCGGACGCACGATTTGCAAACCGGGCTCGAACAACTCGGCACGGATGACCAGCGCGAATGTTCCGCCGATCAGCAGCATGGTGAACGCAAACCACAGATACAAGGTACCGATGTCCTTGTGATTGGTTGTGAACAGCCAACGCTTCAGACCCTTCGGGTGTTCTTCGTGATGAGCTTCATGGGTAGTCGTGGTACTCATTTTTTTAACTCCTCCGCGCTGCGCCTTTACCGTGCTGCCTTGACGTCTGCCGGCTGGACCAAATCGCCGGTATTGTTGCCGAAGGCGTTACGCTCGTATGTAATGACCGATGCAAGCTCCAGATCGTTGAACTGGTTGCCGAACGCCGCCATCGCCGTACCCTGCTTACCGTGGATCACGATATCGAGATGGCCGGCCACCGGACCGGTCGCAATCTTGCTACCAGCCAAAGCCGGGAAGGGTCCGCCGCCTTGCCCATTGGCACCATGACACGCGGCACAGGTGCTGTGGAAAATCTTGTCGCCGCGCGCCATCAGCTCTTCTTTACTCCAGGTCTTGTTTGAAGCCGCCTCAGCCGCGGCCGCAACGGCCTCGGTCTGCTTTTTCGCCAGCCAAGTCTTGAACTCCTGATCGCTGACTGCGTGCACGACGATGGGCATGAATGCGTGATCCTTGCCACACAATTCCGCGCATTGACCGCGATAAACGCCAGGCTGCTCGATTTCCGTCCAGGTCTCGTTCACATATCCCGGAATTGCGTCTTTTTTGACGCCGAATGCCGGCATCCACCAGGAATGGATCACGTCGTTGGAGGTAAGCAAGAACCTCACGCGTTTGTTGACCGGAAGCACCAGGTCTTGATCGACGTTCAGCAAATAATGATCGATCTTGGTGACGTCAGCGCCGGAATCGCGCGCCTTGTAATCATCCGGATTGATATGCGAGACGAACACCACGTCGTTGGAGTCATCGTTATCGCCATCCACGTAAGCGTACTGCCACTTCCATTGCATGCCCGTGATCTTCACGGTGAGGTCGTACTTGCTGGTGTCCTCAAGCTGCAACAGGGTCTTGGTGGCCGGAATCGCAACGGCAACCAGAATTGCAAACGGCACCACGGTCCACAGAAACTCAAGTTTCGTGTTTTCGTGAAACTCGGCTGAAACCGCGCCCCGGGATTTGCGATGCGCATATACGGAATAAAACATCGCGCTGAATACGACCACCGCAATACCGACGCAAATCCAGAACATCAGCATGTGGAGGTGGAGGATCTCATGCGCCCCCGGGGTTACGGGGTCCTGAAAGTTGAAACGAAGGTCCTCCGCGAATGCGGTACCGGCACTCAACATCAAAACCGGACCTAGCAGGCGTGCCACCGGATTCTTCAGGTTGCTAACCGACATGCCGTTTTCACTCCTCAAGTAGTAGTTCTTATAGTTCGCGTTTCGATTTCGTTATGGGTCAGGCAAACTCGCGGCGTGTCGCGGCGCTCAAGCAATAGCGCAATTCGCGCGCCAGCAGCCGGCGTTCGTTCTCAGCGAGATTCGAACCGACCTCGATCGCCTTCCCGTGCGACCGAATCAGCAAGCGACTTGGATAGCCGCGCACGGCGCCCTTCTGCAACCCCACTTGCGCCCAACTGCGTGGCAGTTCGTAACGCTGTTCCGGTCGGTAGCGCCCGCGTTCCACGGCGACGATCCCCTCATCGATGCTGATGACCTCGCGCTCGGCGCAACGCTGTGCGCATCGATATAACCCGGCACCGACCGCTAGCAATTCCAGCCCCGCGAATGGCAACACCAACCATGCGCCGGCGAGTGACAAACCTGCTGCAATCGCCAACCCCACTGCGACGATGGCGGCGTAGGCCAATTGCACCTCGCGCCAGCTCATCGAACGGTTCGGCCGCACCACGATGCGGGTCGTTGCGCCGGAATTATTCTTTTCAGTAGCAACCACTTATACCAGACCCTGGGACCTTTTCGCGGTCTCCGGCCAAACGTGAAGCAGGCTACGCTAATCCGGGCAGGATGCTACCCGATGCCAATAGGGGGCGCAATTAAAAATGGGTATCCGGCGCATAATCTCTAGTTATTAAAGAAAATGCTTATAAACGGATATTTTAAAAACCTAATAAAACAATTAACTATTTAGTTGATTGTTTTGGAAGTAAAATTGCTCGCAGCCAATAACCATGCACTTTACTCAGGCATAAATTTTCTTCATGGACTGGATTGGCAAGCGCACACTTGGCTCGCGCCGGCGCGCCCTCAAAATACGCCGTGTTGCAAAGCAGCAATGTCCAGGAAAGGCGCTACGGTTTTGCTTTCCACAGTGGGGAGCCACGGCACGACCCCGAGCAGCGGTGCGGGAAAGCGCAATCTCAACGTATCCACATTCTCCTGCATGCGGGCCATGTCCGCGTCAACGCAATTGGCCACCCATCCCGCACACGGCAGGCCCGTGCGGGCGATCGCAGCGTAAGTGAGCAGGGCGTGATTGAGGCACCCCAGGCGCATGCCGACCACCAGGATGACCGGCAGATCCAGTTCGCGCGCCAGATCGGCAGTGGTCTCGACTTCGCCGAGCGGCACCTCGAAACCGCCGACCCCCTCCACGAGCACGCAGTCGGCATCCTTTGCCAGGGCGCGGAAGCGCTCGCGAAGTTCGGCGATGGAAATTTCTTCGCCACGATCCCGGGCCGCGATATGCGGGGCTATCCCGGGTTCGAAGGCGTAGGGATTGATCCGCTCATAGCTGAGGGACTGGTCGGAACACAGCGACTGCAATCGTAGCGCGTCGGCGTTGCGAAGCTGCTCGCCTTGGCGTTCGCAACCCGAAGCAATGGGTTTCATCGCGCCGACACGCATTCCCTGCTGCCGCAAGCCATGCATCAGGGCCGCGGTCACTTCGGTCTTGCCCACTCCGGTATCGGTTCCGGTCACGAAAAATCCTGCTGGTGTCATTATGGGGCTCGCTTTGGTGGTGGGACTAACGCAGCGCGATTCAGCGCCTGCGGGCGGATTTCGGCACCGGCAGCGCCACTTCGGCACGGCCTTCAGTTTGCGTATGGGCCTGCGGCGCCCAGGCGTGGCCGTAAACCACTTCATAGGTCGCGGGCAGTCGACCTTCGATCCGCAACGCTTCGTAAGCTTGGCCCAGAGCCGCGATGCGCGCCTTGCCGGTCAACCCCCGGCTGCGTCCGGCAGTGGCATTGACGGCCCCGATTCCTTTCAGATCCCGCAACAGCGCCTCGAGGTTATCGTAGGTGAGGGTCAGGCGTTCCGCATCCACCACGGGGCCGGCGAACCCGGCCTGCAGCAAGGCATCGCCGATGTCGTGCATATCGGCAAAACGGCTGACGTGTACGTTGTCGTCCACCTTCGCCCAGCATTGGCGCAGTTCGGTCAGGGTATCGGGACCGAAGGTGCTGAACAGCACCAGACCGCCCGGGCGCAATACGCGCCGGAACTCGACCAGGGCAGCGTCCAGATCATTGCACCACTGCAATGCCAAATTGGAAAACACCAGATCGCAGCAGCGCTGCGCCAGGGGCAGACGCTCGGCGTCGGCGGCAATGAAACGCTGCGGCGTCTGCCAGGGGCGAAACCGCGGCACCCGGCGACGGGCCAGACGCAACATCGACTCGGAAAGATCCAGATTCACGATCTGCGTGGCACGATAGCGCCGCGCCAAGCCTGCGGCGGCGTGACCGGTGCCGCTGCCCACATCGAGTATGCGGCGCGGCTCCAGGCGCATATAGTCCAGGCGCGCCAGCAACCGCTGGCGTATTTCGGACTGTAATACGCCCCAGGTGTCGTAGGTTGACGCGGCACGCTCGAACGCGCGCCGCACGAAGCGCTTGTCCAGATGATGGCGTGGGTCGGGCTGCAGACTCATTTACCCACCTCAGCATTCGTTGCCGCAGCAAGGTCCTGCGCCAAGGCGTTCAGATAGCGGCTCACCCGCTCCGCGTGGGCGACGAACGGCGCGTGGCCTGCGCCATCGATGGTATGGAGTCGCGCGCCTGCGAGCTGTGCGGCAAGGAAGGCACTGGCCTGGGGCGCTACCACGCGATCCCGGCTGCCGGCGATGACGACCGCCGGACAGTGGATTTCCTGCAACCGCCCGCGCAGATCGGCGCTGCCGAGGATTTGCAGCCCGGAACGCAGCGCTGCCGGCCGGGCGGCGGGGCGCTCGGCCCACTGCCGGCGCAGCGCTTTCAGCGTCGCCTGCGGCTGCGCCGCCCCTTGCACTTGCAGACTGAGAAACCGCATCAAAGTACCTTTGAGATCGCGCTCCAGCTCACCGGCAAAGGTTTCCAGCACTTGCGGCGGCATGCCGTCGGGCCAATCGGCCGCGGCACTGAAACGCGGAGTCGCGGCCAGCAGGCCCAGCGCCCGCACTTGCCGTGGCCGCGTCAAGGCCAGTTGCAGGCAGGCCAAAGCGCCCAGGGACCAACCGACCCAGACCCGCGGTCCGGGTAGCGCGTCGCCGAGGTGGCGCGCCAGCTCCGCTAGCCCGTAGCGCCCGCAATCGGCACTGAACCCATGCCCCGGCAGGTCGACAATGCGCACCCGCCAAGTGGGGCTCAGCGCCTTTTGCAGATCGCGCCAGACCGCGCCGTGGACGCCCCAGCCGTGCACCAACACCAGCTCCGCGCCGTCGCCGTGGCACTCCACATGCAGCTTGCAAGCGCTCATCCGTCGATTGCGCGCGCGCCGGCGAGGGCGTCCAACAAACGGTCGACATGGGCGTCCTGGTGGGCAGCGCTCAAGGTGATGCGCAGTCGGGCACCGCCCGCGGGCACGGTCGGCGGACGGATGGCGACCACCAGCAACCCCGCTTGCTCCAGGGTGTGGGCCAATTCCAGGGCAGCGGCACTGTCGCCGATCAGCAGCGGCTGGATAGCGCTGTTCGATGCCAGTATCGGCAAACCGAGCTGCTGTGCGCCGGCACGAAATCGCGCGATCAAAGTCTGCAGCCGTTCCCGGCGCCAGGACTCGCCGCGGACGATACGCAAAGCCACCCGGGTCGCCTCGGCGATGGCGGCGGGCGGCGCCGTGGTATAGACATAGGTGCGCGCCTGCTGGATCAAAGTCTCGATCAGCGCCTCGCTGCCGGCGACGAAGGCACCGAACGTGCCCACGGCTTTGCCAAAGGTCGCCATCATGATCGGCGCATCTTCCGCCGACAGACCGCAATCACTGACGGCGCCGCGCCCCTCCGGGCCCAACACGCCGAAACCGTGGGCATCGTCCACCATCAGCCAGGCATCGCGCTCACGGGCGGTTCGCGCCAGCGCCGCCAGCGGCGCTAAGTCGCCGTCCATGCTGAACACTGCATCCGTGGCAATCAGCCGTTCGCCGGACACGCTGTCGATGCGCCGCTCCAGATCCGCCGGGTCCCCATGTCGGAAACGGGCAAAGCGCGCGCCGCTGGCCAAGCCGGCATCGAGCAACGATGCGTGGTTGAGTCGATCTTCCAACACCTGATCGCCGCGGCCGACCAAGGCGGACACCACTCCGAGATTGGCCATATAGCCGGTGGAAAAGAGCAATACGCGGGGCCGATCGAGAAACTCGGCGAGTTCCTCTTCAAGGACCCGATGGGCGGCGGTATAACCGCTGATCAGATGCGCAGCGCCACTGCCCACGCCCCAGCGTGCGGCACCGTCCTGCAGCGCGGAGACCAGTCGCGGGTCAGCGGCCAGGCCGAGATAATCATTGCTGCAGAACGACAACAGCTCGCGGCCGCCGCACCGCACCACAGGGCCCTGCGGACTGTCGATCACCCGCCGGCTGCGGTACAAACCCGCGGCGCGGCGTTCGCAGAGCGCTCGGTCGAGGTCTTTCATGGCCGCGCCCCGCCCGCCGGGCGTATCAATGGGAAGATCGGATTCCGAGCCGTTCGAACAACCGCCGATCGTGGTCGGCGCCAGGATTGCCGGTGGTCAGCAGGCGCTCGCCATAAAAAATGGAATTGGCACCGGCAAAGAAGCACAGCGCCTGCAATTCGTCGCTCATTTCGGTGCGCCCTGCCGAAAGCCGCACCCGCGAGGCCGGCATCAGAATGCGCGCCACCGCGATCGTGCGCACGAACTCCAGGGGATCGAGATCGTCCTTGTGCGCCAGGGGCGTGCCTTCCACGCGCACCAACAGATTGATGGGCACGCTTTCGGGATGTTCAGCAAGATTAGCGAGCTGCTGCAATAGACCGGCGCGGTCGCGTCGATCCTCGCCCATGCCGACAATGCCGCCGCAACATACGCGCATGCCCGCGTTGCGCACGTGCTGCAACGTATCGAGTCGATCCTGATAGGTACGGGTGGTGATGACTTCGCCGTAGTACTCCGGCGACGTGTCGAGGTTGTGATTGTAGTAATCGAGACCTGCCGCCTGCAGCGCATCGGCCTGTTGCGGCTCCAGCATACCCAGGGTCATGCAGGTCTCCATGCCCAGAGCCTTGACCTCGCGCACCATTTCCAGGACCGCATCCATGTCCCGGGCGCGCGGACTGCGCCAGGCGGCGCCCATGCAAAACCGGGTGGCGCCGTGGGCTTTGGCCGTTTGCGCCGCTGCCACCACGTCTTCGAGCGACATCAACGCCTCCCGGTCCAGCTCCACGCCGCGGTGATGGCCGCTCTGGGAACAATAGCTGCAGTCCTCGGGGCAGCCGCCGGTCTTGATGCTGAGCAACGTGCTGATCTGGACTTCGTTGGGATCGAAGTAGCGGCGCAGGCGGCTGTGCGCCTCGAACAGCAAGTCGTTGAACGGCTGCGCGAACAGCGCCTCCACTTCGCCGCGGCTCCAGTCGTGACGTAGTTCGGCGAGTGCGGTTTGCGCGGCTGCGGTCATCAGATTTGCTCCGGCTGGCTTTCGAGATACAGGTCTTCCCAGGACTCGCGGCGGATTCGCCACAACTCGAGCAGCGAAAACGGGATCACGGCCAAGGCGCCGATGACCCAGGCCACGGCGTAGGGCACCCAGGAAGTTCCGGAAAAGAAAATGGCCACCGCCACGAACAACCCGGCAACGCCGTAGAACACGTACGCCATGCGCTGGGTATAATTGCCGACCTTGGGATTGGGATGGTGCCGGTTCATGGCGTACACCACCATCGACCCGCCCAGCCAAAGCAGGCCGAGGGGCACCGGCAGCACAATGGCGGCGATGCAGCCATAGTTGAACAGGGACGCTGCAAATCGGGCCGAGCGCCCGGTGATATGGGTGGTGGCGGCCGTGGCAGTGGCTTCAGTCATTGGAACAGGACCTCGTGACGCTAAACCGGGTCGGCTGGCATCCCGGAAACCGCGTCATGGTAGCGGGTCGCCGCGGGCTGTCAACCGATAGGGATATCAATGGTCAACAATTGTACAAGGTTTGTACAAGCGCTGCTATTCCCCGGCAGCTGTGTGCTGTGCGGCGGCAGCGGCCAGGGGCAGCAGGACCTGTGCCCTGACTGCGAGCGCGACCTGCCGTGGCTGCGGCGCGCCTGCGTCCGATGCGCGCGGCCGCTGGCCACCTCCGATGCGCTGGTTTGCGGCACGTGCCTGCGCCGGCCGCCCGCGTTCCAGAATACCATTGCCGCACTCCACTATCAGCGCCCGGTGGATGCGCTCATCTGCGGCTTGAAGTTCAATCAGCAGTTGCAGTTCGCCCGCGTGTTGGGCAACTTGTTGGCGCGCGCGGTCCTGAACCGGAATCTGCCACCGCCGGACGCTTTGATTCCGGTGCCGTTGCACCCTGGCCGCCAACGGCAGCGGGGCTTCAACCAAGCCATCGAACTGGCCCGACCCGCCGCGCGGCTGTTCGGTATCCCGCTGGCGTCGCGTTGTTGCACGCGCATCCGCGCCACCGACAGCCAAAGCCTGCTCAACCGCCGCGAACGAAGCGCCAACGTGCGGGGTGCGTTCGGCTTGCGGGGCGCTGTTCCGGGCTCCCATGTGGCCATCGTCGACGACGTCATGACCACGGCCAGCACGGCCCAAGCCCTGGCCCGAACGTTGCGCGCCGGTGGCGCCCGGCAAGTGGATGTCTGGTGCGTCGCGCGGGCCGAGCCACACTGATTCGAGGCGAAATCGAGAGCTCGGTCGGCGCCCGACGACAAGCGCGCTTGGCGCCGGGCGCCGGAACCCTTAGGGTCGACCCATGCACGACTCACAACCATCCGTACCTGCGTCCGCTTGGCTCGCGGAGGTCACCTCACCACCGGATTACGGCGGCAGCGGTATCGTCAACCTGGTCAGCAGTCTGGTGGCGGGCCTGGGCGGTAACGCGCTACACCCCGAGTGCACGGCGCTCAGTGGCGCTGCAGTCGCGCGTTACCGCAATGTGGTGCTGTTGCTGATCGACGGGCTGGGTTTTGAGTTCCTGCAGCGCCAGCAACCGAATGTAATCGCCGACGGTTTGCATGCCCGCCTGACCTCGGTATTCCCCAGCACCACGGCCAGCGCGATTACCAGTTACCTCACCGGCATGAGCCCGTATGAGCATGGCCTGACCGGCTGGTTCACGTTTCTGCGGGAATTGGGTAGTGTCGCCACGGTCTTGCCTTTTCGACCGCGCCACGGCGGACCCGCCTATAGCGCGGCGGGCATCGATCCGCTGCAGATATTCCATTGGCCCAATGTATTCGAGCGCATGCAAGCGGCGTGCGCGGTGGTCACACCGCATTACCTCGCGGATTCCGATTACAGTCGCGCGACCACCGGGGCCGCGCGGCAATTTCCGTATCGGGACCTGAAAGGCTATTTCGCCGCCGTACGTAACGCCCTGCAGATGCCGGCATCGCGACGGTATGTGTATGCCTACTGGCCGGAACTCGATAGCCTCTGCCATCGTCACGGCACCAGAAGCGAGCCGGTAGCCGCCCATTTCGCCGACCTGGGTACCGAATTGGATCGATTCCTGGATACGGCGGCAGACGGCGAGACGCTGGTACTGCTGTGCGCCGATCACGGCCATATCGATACTGCACCCGAATTCACGCTGGAAATCGACGAGCACCCGGAACTGGGTCAATGCCTGACGCTGCCGCTGTGCGGCGAGCCGCGTGCTGCGTTTTGTTACGTGCATGCTGACGCCGCGCGGCACTTCGAACAATATGTCGGGAATGAGTTGGCCGACCAATGCGCGCTGGTAAGCCGATCGCAATTGCTAGCTTCAGGCCTGCTGGGAACGGGCCGCGCGCACAGCGAAATCAGCCGACGCATAGGCGACTACTTGGTACTGATGCGTGACCGGTGGGTGATCCGGGACCGTTTGCCGGGAGAGCAGAAAGTGGTTCAGGTGGGCGTGCATGGCGGCGTCAGCGCAGAGGAAATGCATGTGCCGCTGATACGATTCGAAATCTGACCTCGCAAACACCCATGCGTCCGCGATCGCCACCCGGCAAATCGCGGACGCGCTCAGGGTTACTGCTTGGCTTCGTCAGCCTTTTCTTCCATCTTGTCGCCTGCTTGTTCCATCTTATCGCCAGCGTGCTCCACTGCATTGTCGACTTTCTCGCCGGCCTGTTCGGCAGGCCCGTCGTTGGTGTCACAAGCAGTGAGTGCGCCCGCCGCCCCAAAGGACAACAGCAGAGCGAATAGAGCGGTTTTCCACATGAGAGTTTTCTCCTGGTTGCCTTTATTTACCTTGCCGCAGCTGCACGGGCTCGCCAAATTCAACCGAGCAACCCCACGACTCCCGTAACGATCAGGTAAGCTGCGACGATATAGCTCAACAAACGGGGGAAGATCAGGATCAATATCCCCGCGATGAGCGCCACAATTGGCTGTATAAAAATGATTTCCATGCCAATGATGTTCCTTGTTCAGCAAATCAGTCGTGCTGATTGCCGGTAATACGCAAGTCGTTCTGCACTCGACGCACGCCGACGATGCCGCCGGCAATCTGCCCGGCGCGCTTGACTTCATAACTACCGCGGACTTCGCCGCTCAATGTGACCACATGGTTTTCCGTGCGCACATCGATGGACGCAGCATCGACACCGCGGTTGTACAGCAGTGATGTTTTCACCTTTGTCGTAATCCATGCATCACTCAGTTCGCCTTTCAGATTCAATGCGGTTTGCTCGGCCTGCCGCTCAATCGGCATCTGGCCGGGGTTGACCTCAAGCCGGTTGTTCACCTGCTTCACGCCGCTGGTGTTGCGCGCGATCTGCGCAGCGAGCTCTGCTTCCTCGGCCGAAGCCACCACGCCTCGCAGCGTCACAACGCCGTTCTGCGTGTCGACGTCCATTCGCATTCCTTGCGTATTGCTGTTCCATAAAAGCTGCGACTTGACCTTGGCGGTGATGTTCGCGTCATCAACCTTTTCCATAAAGCTACTGGGTTCGCGATCACCGCTATCGCTTTTCACTTGCAGGCGGTTATCGACCTCACGAACCCCGTCGACGCCTTTCGCCAATTCTCCGGCGAGATCCTTGTCGACACTGCTATCGACCACCCCGCTTAGCGTGGCAACGCCGTCCTTGACGTCCACATGTATGGCAAACGGATTGAGATGCTGATTGAGCGCATAAGTAGTGACCAGCGACGCCTTCAGCCATAAATCGGAATGGCGCTCGGCGTCGTCGGTCGCGGACACAGGGAACGACAATGCGCCCAGGCAAACTGCCAGGGCGCATGCCGATACCGCAGCGCGCACGCGCGTACTACTCAACATCTGTGCGCGTTACTTCGACTGGTACTCGCGGGCCGAAATGTTGACTTCAACCCGGCGATTGGGCTGCAGACACTGGATCAGCTTATCCCGCGAACCCTGGTTCTCGCAGGTGACAACGGGATTGGACTCACCCTTGCCTTCGACCTGCATGTTGCTCTGGCCGGCCTGGGCACGCGAGCTCAGGTAGTCGGCAACGGCTTTCGCACGACGACGGGAAAGATCTTCGTTGTACTTGTCGGTGCCGATGCGGTCCGTGTAGCCCAGGACCTGGACGTCGGTCACGACCGGGTAGTTACCCAGGCGGTCTGCGATCTGGTCCAGCTTCTCGCGTGCTTCCGGACGCAGCGTCGCCTTGTCGAACTCGAACAAGGTTTCGACGTTCAAAGTGACGTTTTCCAGGGTCGGCTGTTGCGGAGGCGTCACGGCCGCCATCTGAATTGGCTCCGGACCGGCGGCAGCAGGCTCGACCTTCTCGACGTAGCCATCGCAACCGGGAATCGCCATGTTCGGCTTCCACGAGTTGGTGTGCACACATTCGCCGAAATTGCTTTGTACCACGGAGCCGTTGCTGCTCAGCACATAGCCCTGCTTGGTCGGGTTGTCGGCTGCTTGCGCGGACACGCCGGCCATACATGCGGCCACGGCACCCGCCAGCGCCAACTTACGGACAGAAATGTTGCGAATGGTTTTAGTATCCATGAAGTACTCCTGTTTCCCTCTGATGAAAGTGACCGGATCTGACTCCGTTTGGAGTTGCCCTCGCGATGAAGGCATCCATAGCTTTCATAAGTGCACAATCAGTGCCAAAGACATAAACCACTGAAATTAGGAGGAATGGACCGAACGGGAGTATCAGGGGAGCGAAAATTCGGGGCAATTGCCCCAGCCTGAAGGGTCAAATAACCCCTTTGGCTAAGCCTTTTCCATTTGCAAGCCGTACTTGCGGATGCGGTAGCGTAGCGTGTCGCGCGTCGTACCCAGGGCACGCGCGGCTGCAGCGACGTTGCCGTCGGTGCGGACCAGCACGGTCTCGATGATATAACGATCCATGTCGTCCAAGGCCATGCTGCCATCCAGTGGAATGGTCAAGCCGTCGCCCGAACTCGACGCTCCGGCGACCCCACCGCCGGCGTCTTCCGGGTGCAGCGCGGCGGCGCCGAGCTGCAACCACTGCAAAGGAAACTCTTCGCCGTCG
This sequence comes from uncultured Gammaproteobacteria bacterium, assembly GCA_963762165.1. Lineage (GTDB taxonomy): Bacteria > Pseudomonadota > Gammaproteobacteria > JASBUN01 > JASBUN01 > CAVXJN01. The sequence goes on along the minus strand of CAVXJN010000003.1, from coordinate 730,612 downwards.
GCAAACAACACGCAGCGTTCGACCACATTGCGCAACTCACGCACGTTTCCAGGCCAGTCGTAATCGCGCACCCGGCTCCAGACTTCGTCGGGGATAACGCGCACGTTCTTACCGGCTTTGGCGTTGAATTCACCGACGAACAATGGGATCAGATCGGCGATGTCGTCTTTACGGTCACGCAGGGGCGGCAACGCCAACTTGAACACGCTCAGACGATGGTAGAGGTCGGCACGAAAACTACCGTCACTGACGCACGCGTCCAAATCGCGATTGCTGGCCGCGGTAATCTGCACGTCCACTTTGATTTCACGTTCACCACCCACCCGGTAAAACCGGCGGTCTTCAATCGCCTTCAGCAGTTTCGACTGCAGGTCGAGGTCCATTTCCGTGATTTCGTCCAAAAACAGGGTGCCGCCGTCCGCCTGTTCGATCAGACCGCGCCGCCGACCCTTGGCGCCGGTAAAGGCGCCCGCTTCGTGCCCGAACAACTCCGACTCCAACAATTCGCGGGGCAGCGCCGAGCAATTGATCTCGATCATCGGACCTTCCCGGCGCGTCCCACAGTGATGGAGCACGCGCGCGGCAACTCCCTTGCCGGTGCCGGTTTCACCCGTGATGACGATCGCGGTATAAGGAACCTGGGTCAGCTTTTGCAGCATATTTCGCACGCGCTGCGCTGCTGGACTGCTGCCTACGTAGGATTCCGGGCTGTAGCGCGAAGTGGCGGCAGCCACACGATCGTGCAGGCGCCGCTGGGCTTTGGCGCTGCGGGCGGCGCCTGCCACCACCACGTCGATGCGTTCGAAATCACACGGCTTTTCCAGGAAGTCATAGGCGCCGAGCTGCAAGGCGCGCACGGAGTCCGGCACGGAACCGTAGCCGGTGAGGAAGATCCATTCCGATCCGCTTTCCTGCTCACGGAGTTCGTCGAGCAGATCCAGGGAATTGCCATCGGGCAGACTCATGTCCGACAACACCACCAGGGGCGCCAAACCCTCGGTGACAATATGACGCCGGGCGCTGGCAATGCTGTCAGCGAGCACGACATCCCAACCGGTGCGCGCGTAATGACGCTTGAGCTCTGTGCCCAACAACGCTTCGTCTTCGATGATCAGCAGGGAATTAGCCATCGGTATCTCTAGCCGGTAGATTCAAAGTCACGCAGGCGCCGCCTTCCGGCTGGTTGGCCAGTTCGAGATCGCCGCCCACATCCCGCGCGAAGCGTCGCACTGTGGCGAGTCCCAGCCCGGTACCGCCGGCACGGAAACTTGCAAATGCCCGCACACCCGACTCCAGCAGCTGGTTGGGAATGCCAGGGCCGTCGTCGCAAACGTCGACCAGGATACGCCCGCTATCCACGCGTGCGCGCACCTTCACCGTCCCGTCTCGATCGCCGATCGCCTGCGCGGCGTTCTGCACCAGATTCAACAGTGCCTGGCGCACGCCACCTTCCGGCAGTCTACAGCGCAAATCTTCCGGAACTTCATTGCGCAACTGCAGCCGGTCACCGAGTTGGTGGGACAAAAGTGCCAGCAATTGATCGACCGTATCGTGCAGCCGCAGCAAAGATGCCGGTTCCGGGTCTTGCGCCGCTTGGCGCAACAGATCGTTCAGCTGCTGGGTAATGCGCTTCAGTTCACCCAAAACCAAGTCGATGCGTTCCACCGCGTCCGGGTCGGACAAATCGCGCCGCAGGTTGGTCAAGGCCATTTGCGCGCCCGCGAGGGGGTTGCGCAGTTCATGGGCAACGCTCGCAGAGACTTCACCCACCGCGGCGAGGCGCTCCGAACGTGCCAGACGCCGTTGCTGCTGCAACAGAAGGCGGGTCGCGGCGCGAACCTCGTCGCGCAACGAGCGCTCGCGACTGGAATGCTCCGTCTCCAGTTCCATCAATCGGTTGACCATGTGGTTATAGTTCTCGAACAGCGGCCGCAGCATCGGGTCCACAGAGGCCGTCGGCGCCGAACTATAGTCCTGGCGCGCCAGCAGACGCATCAGGTACCCGAGGTTGTGCAACGGAAGTAAAACCCGATTGCGCAGCAGTACCAGCAGCGGCAGGGTCGCCAGAACCAACAGGATCGCAAGCCCGATCGCGGTATGCGTGTCGGATACCGAAACCCGGGCCGAGTGCCGCACGACTTCTTCCTGCGCCATGAGTTCGTCAAAATGGGCTTGGTGCAAGGCGGCTCGGGCCTGCTCCAGACCCTGCTCCGGGTGCTTGCCGAGATGCGCAAGCGAGCGCTCCGCCTCGGTGAGCCACCCGGCGGTGTCCTCAGCCAAGCCGCCGCGTTTACGCAGATAGCGCACGTTGTCGAGCGCGGCACTGAGTTGGGTTTCATCCGGCTGCCGCGCCCTTGCCAGCGCCTGCGCCAGCAGCTCGTTGACCTGCTCGCCGGTGCTTTCGAACACCGCTAAGTATTGGAGATGCTCGCGCACAGGCTGCAGCTGCTCGGCATTGCGCCAAGAACTGTACAGCAACAAGCCAAGCATCAAGACCAACACCACGCCGATGGTCATGGTCAGCAGCCACAGGGGCCGGTAAAGCAACGGAATACTCTCCTTGGCAGCTGACCGGGGAAACGACTTATTTAACCAGCGCGAAGATAAGGGATCAACGCGGGACCCGAAGTTCTTGCTTGCCGGAACTGCTCGCATGCATCACTACCCATCCCTCTGAGGGAAATGCAGGAGCGGCCGGTACCACGCGCGCGCACACCGCTCCCTGGAAGGCACAAATATAGTGAAATCTACTTAGCCAGATTTGTGCCATCCGTAAGTCACTGATCAAATTGCAATAAAACACAGGGAAACCGTGGCTCTAGCCAAAAAAGGGGCAAATACCCCCGGCGCGGCGGGGCAAACCACCCTTTATTCCCGGACATATCGTGCTATTATGTATGCACTAATTTTTGTGTTTAGCATAAGTTTTTTGTGTATTGAAAGTATCCAGCGTCGGAGACCGCGGTCATGACCCTGCCCCCATCGCCCAAGCTTTCGCTACGGGAACGTAAATTCGCGCGCACCAAGCTGGGCTTGCTGAACGCAGCATTGGAACGTATCGAGCAACGCCCCCTGGATGAAATCTCGGTGAAAGAACTGTGTGCGGCCGCCGAAGTTTCCGAGGCGACGTTCTTCAACTATTTCCCGAAGAAGGCGGACATCTTGACCTATCACACCCAGCTGTGGAGCCTGGAAATCGCCTGGCACCTGGCGGCATCGGAAACTCCGCCGTCGGGACTTGCGGCCATCGCTGAAATATTTCGCTTGGCCGCGCGCAAGATCCAGGCCCAGCCGGGCGTCATGGGCGAAGTGATCGCCTACCAGGCTCGCAATCGCAGCCGGCAACGTCCCAGTGAACCGGGCCGGGCGGAGCGGTTATTGGCGTTTCCGCAACTCGCGGGCATGGACCGGTTCTCCGCCTCGGGCCTGGATCAGCTCCTGTCCCATCATCTGCAAGCCGCCATCGATCGCGGGGAACTTCCCGCCAACACCCATGTGCGCTCGGCCATGGTGGGCTTGGTGGCTGTATTTTATGGCGTTCCCCTGGGACTGGCGCAGTCCAATCCGCAAGCCATCGGCAGCGCATACCAATACCAGCTGAATGTGCTCTGGACGGGTATCCGCAGCCTCGCCGGGGGCTGAGGCCGACACATCCCCGGATGGTTACGGTTGAAATCCTGATTACTTTACTCAACTATATGCGCCTGGAGAGCACGGGAGCCATTGCATGTCGGCGTGGGTAGAAGGTGAAGTCGTACGAAAAACCCGTTGGACAGAACGCCTGTTCAGCCTCGAGGTCGATGCGCCGGTGACACCCTATCGCGCCGGCCAATTCACCAAATTGGCGCTCGATATCGACGGCGAACGTGTGGCGCGGCCGTATTCCTATGTAAACGCACCGGATCGCCGGCCACTGGAGTTTTATCTCATTACGGTCGAGGACGGCCCGCTCAGCACACGCCTCGACCGTCTCGAAGTCGGCGACAAACTCTGGGTGCAGGCGCGCGCCGCCGGAATGTTCACCCTCAGCGAAGTTCACGACGCCAAGCACCTGTGGCTGCTGTCGACAGGAACGGCGCTGGGCGTGTTCTTGGCGATCCTCAATAGCGACGAACCCTGGTCGCGGTTTGACAACGTGGTCCTGGTGCACGGGGTGCGCACGGCGCCGGAGCTGACCTATCGAGACGCCATCGAACGGATCCGCGCGCAACATCCGGACCAGTTCCGGGTGATTTCCATGGTCAGCCGGGAGGACGCGGACGGCGCGCTGCGCGGACGTCTCACCCATGCCATTGAAGACGGACGTCTGGAGGAACACGGCGGCGCAACGCTCTCGCCGGACACCTCGCAAGTCATGATCTGCGGCAATTCCGACATGGTGCGCGATACCAGTGCATTGCTGGAAGCGCGCGGCATGAAACGCAATCGCCGCCGCGAACCCGGACATTTCACCATCGAAAAATATTTCTAACGCACGCCCGGGCGCCGTTCCGATACCGCAGCGGGCGAGCTACGATTGCCACAACAATCGGTTTTCCTGAGCGCACAGCGGGAGGTTTGTTGTGGTGGATATCGCGGAAGTTCTCGGTGAAGAAGCGGACGCATTACTGAGCCATCGCTGCCAGGGCATCGACCGCAAATTGCTGCATCTGCCCGGACCGGACTTCCTGGACCGAGTGGTAAGCGCCAGTGACCGCCGGCCCCGGGTCATGCGCAGTCTACAGTCATTGTTCGGCCATGGCCGCCTGGCCGGTAGCGGCTATTTGTCCATTCTACCGGTCGACCAGGGCGTGGAACATAGCGCAGGCGCTTCGTTCGCGCCCAACCCGATGTACTTCGACCCCGAAAATCTGATTCGCCTGGCTATGGAAGGCGGCTGCAATGCGGTCGCTTCCACGCTCGGCGTTCTTGGCAGCGTTGCCCGCCGCTATGCCCATCGCATTCCGTTTATCGTCAAGCTCAATCACAACGAACTGCTGAGCTACCCGCCCATTTATGACCAGACCCTGTTTGCCAACGTCGACCAGGCGTACGAATTGGGCGCGGTGGCGGTAGGCGCAACCGTGTATTACGGCTCGCCCGAGTCCCGGCGCCAGATTCAGGAAGTCAGCGACGCGTTTGCCTACGCCCACGAACTGGGGCTCGCCACGGTGCTATGGGCTTATTTGCGCAACAGCGCCTTCAAGCACGAAGGTGTCGACTACCACACGGCGGCCGATCTGACCGGCCAGGCCAACCACCTGGCCGCGACCATCGAAGCGGACATCGTCAAACAGAAACAAGCGGTTGGTAACGGCGGCTTCGAGGCGCTGCAATTCGGTAAAACCCACCCGAAAATGTATTCCGAACTGATGTCCGACCATCCGATCGACCTGGTTCGTTATCAAGTGGCCAATTGCTACATGGGGCGGGTGGGCATGATCAATTCCGGCGGCCCATCGGGCAAGGACGACCTGCATCAGGCCGTGCGCACTGCGGTGATCAACAAACGCGCCGGCGGCATGGGGCTGATCTCAGGACGGAAAGCGTTTCAAAAACCCATGGAGCAGGGCGTCGAACTGCTGCACGCGATCCAAGACGTGTACGGCTCGGAGTTGGTCACCGTCGCCTGAAGCGGGTCAGGGTACCGGATACAGCAGATCGAGAACGTCATCGAAGCGCTCAGATGCCCGGCGCATGGCTTCGCTGATGCGCTCCCCTGACAGGCCTGTGCGTTCCCACGCCGCCTCGGCAATCGACGCCAACGCGCCATGGTCGGCAACGGTCGCCCCTTCCCGCTCCTGAGCACTCAGCAGCGGGCCGTAGGGATCGTAGTAGGAGGGCTCTCCCGCGCTTTGTTCCAAGCCATGAGTCGCTGCATTGGCGATATGCACAATCGCGGCTTCCAGCGCACCTGTCGGCGCGCGGTCCGGATCGTGGTGGTAGGCGACAGCGGCCTGCAACGCCTCGGGCAGGCGCCAGCTTTGCAGCAGCACGCCGCCCAACTCCGCGTGGTCATAGCCAAGGACATGACGCTCGGCGGCGCAGAGATCCATTCCGGTGGCATCCACATGGCGATGGATTCGTTCCGCCTCGCCCGGACGATGGACGTAAATCATCAATCGTCCAATGTCGTGCAACAAACCGGCGACGAACAGACGTTCGCCATGCAGCACTCGGCAAGCGGTCGCCAGTTCCCGACACAGCAACCCGCAATAGATGCTGTGACTCCAGAACGACACCATGCTCACATGTTCCGCCGGCACCCGCTCGAACAGTTCCACTGCCGAAACCGCCAGCGCCAGGGTGCGCAATTGCCGCACACCGACCAGCGCCACGGCGCGGGTCACGGTCTCAACTCTGGCGGGAAATCCGAAATAAGCGCTGTTGACCAGTTTCAGCAGACGTGCCGTAAGCGCCGGGTCTTGACCGATCACCAAGCCCATTTGATCGGCGGTGCTGAGAGGATCGTCCGCGACCGCCTGCACTTGCATGCAGACTTCCGGCAACGAGACCAGCTGAATGTGATCGCGAACCAACTCCACTGCCGACACGGGACTCTCCTTCGCGGAACGGTATGTTCCGCCGTAGCCCATGTTGTCGGTCGCGGCTGCAGCGACTTTAGCCACGGTCGGTTATGCAACAATGTGGCCGGCCTATAATGTCGACCCGGCCAACAATTCCGCGAACCTTCACGTCGGATAAGCACATCAGTACGACTTCACCAAAGAGCTATGTTGCAGGCATATTCGCAATGAGACTCCCGGCTTGCATTCGCCGCCGCAAGCGATAGGCTGGGCACACATGTGCAAAGGAACCTATCCCATGTCGCACCCGGAATTGGATTTGCGCAACGACCTGGAACGCCGTAGGGCTGCCACGCATACCGACCGGATGGATCCCAACGAAATTATGCGCGATCTGTTAACTGCCCAGGTATTCTGAACGGATGCCAATGGACGCTCCGGTCACATGCTTATATCCGACCCACGAAGCGCTGCCGCTTCGCGGGCTGTATTTGAACCACGACCTTCGCTCTCATGCGCGAGCGGAACGTGCGTTCGTGTATACCAACTTCATTGCCAGCCTGGACGGACACATATCCGAAGTCGGATCCAACAGCGGCCGTCGGCGCGTTCCTGCGGCACTGGCCAACGGCCGGGATTGGCGCCTCTATATGGAATTGCTGGCGCAATGCGACGTCATGCTCACGACCGCCCGCCATCTGCGCGCGGTCGCCGCGGGCCGCCAGCGGGAACTGCTATCCCTTGCGGACGCGCAATACGCCGACCTCGCTGGATGGCGTGCCGAACACGGATTGGCGCCCTACCCGGTCACCGCCGTACTCAGTCAACGACTCGATTTTCCATCCGCCGTGGTCGACTCGCTTCCTGGCGGGCTGTTGGCATTGACAGGCGCCGATGCCGACCCGGACCGGGTCGGTGCATTGCGCAATCTGGGCATCGACGTGCAACAAGCCAAAGGCCCGATGGGCGGCCGGGAGTTAGTGGATACGCTGACCGCCAAGGGCCTTACCAGCATCTATTCGGTTGCCGGTCCCGGGATCATGCAAACGCTGCTCGCCGGCCGTTCGCTGGATCGTATCTATTTAAGTCTTGTGCCGATGCTATTGGCGGGCGAACCGTTCGACACGCTGACGCGCGGCCCGGCCTTGCAGCCGCCCACCGGTTTTAAACTCCATGCCATGTATCTGGACCAGGAAGCGCCACCGACCACCGGTCAGCTGTTGCTGAGCTTCGATCGAGCGGAGTGATGCGCTCACTCGGGTTGCTGCAAGTCTTCGAGCTGCTCTCCCACCTCCATCCAGATATGCTCGAGTTGTTCGAGCCTCTGCCCTAGTTCGCCTTGTTCACGCACGTGCTGCTGCAATTGCTCGCGATTGTCATCATCGTATGCCGCAGGCTGCGCCAACCAGTCTTCGATGTCGGCCCGCCGCGAGCTGACGCGCGCCATTTCCGCCTCTAGTTCCTGCAACCGTTTACGCAGCGGCTGTTGCCGTTGCCGTTGCTCCGCCTCTCGGCGCCGGCGCTGACGCCGATCCTCGACCTCAGGACCGGAACCCGGGCGCGCGTCTTGCGAGTCAGCGCGACGTTGCGTGTTCAAATGCAACGCATACTGCTCCAGGTCGCCATCAAACTCGGTCACCGCACCTCGATCTACCAACATGTATCGATCACACACGGTGCGCAGCAGGTAGCGGTCGTGTGAAACCAGTACCACGGCTCCTTCGAAATCCTGCAAGGCAACGTTGAGGGCAAAACGCATGTCCAGATCGAGATGATTGGTGGGCTCGTCAAGCAGCAACAGATTGGGCCGCTGCCAAACCAGCAAAGCCAGCACCAGGCGCGCCTTTTCGCCTCCCGACATGGGCCGGACCGGCGCCAGCGCAGCGTCGCCCGAGAACCCGAAACCACCGAGAAAATCGCGCATGCGTTGCTCGTCCGCATCGGGCTGCAAGCGTTGCAAATGCAGCAGTGCATTCGCGGCGGGATCGAGTTGTTCCAATTGATGCTGCGCGAAGTAACCGACCCGCAGATCCTTTGGACGCAGCAACTCGCCTACCAGGGGCGCAAGATCACCGGCCATGGCTTTGATCAAGGTCGACTTGCCGGCCCCGTTTGCGCCCAGCAAACCCAGCCGGTCTCCGGGCAGGATCGGCAGTACCACATTGTGCAGCACGGTCCTGTCGCCATAACCGATAGCGACGCGTTCGAGCTGCATCAAGGGACTTGGCAATTTCGCGGGCGCAACGAACTGAAAAGAAAACGGAGAATCCACGTGCGCGGGCGCGATGCGCTGCATCCGCTCCAGGGCTTTGAGCCGGCTCTGCGCTTGTCGGGCCTTGGTTGCTTTGGCGCGAAAGCGGGTCACAAAACTCTCCATGTGCGCCACTTCGCGCTGTTGTTTTTCCGCTGCCGCCTGCTGCGCGGCAAGCATTTGCGCACGCCGCTGTTCGAAGCTCGAATAGTTGCCGTTGTATAACGCTATGGTGCCGCCATCGATGTGCAGAATGTGATCGCTCACCTCGTCGAGAAAATCACGGTCGTGGGAAATCAGCATCAATGTACCGGCATAAGCACGCAGCCAGTCCTGCAGCCAGATCACTGCATCCAGGTCCAGATGATTGGTCGGCTCGTCCAGCAACAGCATGTCGGACCTGCACATGAGCGCCTGGGCAAGATTGAGGCGCATTCTCCAACCGCCGGAAAACTCACGCACCGGTACGGCAAACTGATCAGCATTAAAACCCAGACCATCCAACAGGCGTGCGGCGCGGGCCTCCGCGCCGTAGCCGTCGATTGCGTGCAGCCTGTCATGCAGATGCGCGACCTCAACGCCCTTATTGCGCTGTTGCGCGTCTTCAAGCCGCGCCTGTACCTGTCGCAATTCATGGTCGCCGTCGAGCACGTATTGCAACGCACTTTCCGATACCGCAGGCGTCTCCTGGGCCACGTGGGCGAGCGTCAAACCAGCTGGCAGTTGGCAAGCTCCGGTATCAGGCTGCAGTTGACCACGGATGAGCGCGAACAAGCTCGACTTACCGCTGCCATTGGCGCCCGTTATCCCGACTTTCCAGCCGGGATGGATAATGAAATTCGCGTGCGAGAACAGCGCCCGAGGGCCGCGCCGCAATTCCAGTTCGGTAACCGTCAGCATGTTCGTTCAAGACCTTTCGTGGGCCATGGTGTCATGGCCCACCACGGTTGCGGGTTGCGCGTCATTGCAACAGCGACGATATAAAGAACACGGCAGTCGCGCCGCGTGTCATTGACATGAGGAAGAATGCGCTGCTGTAGCACCCAGATATCTCGATGCAGAGATAAACGGTACTCAAGTTACAGCGCCAATACGAACGGCAAATGCCGAGTCAAACGCGTCCATCATCGGCTGCGACGCTTACTCCCGACGTGCGCTGTAATTGCACCGCTTGCGCGCTTACCTATACTCACCTGGCAAATCCCATGGAATATTCAACGCTCCAGTCAACGCATCACGGAAGGAGAACCACATGCCGGACATCAACCAAATGATTCGCGACCAAGCCGCACACGACCCGGACGTCGTCGATCGCATGCAGGATATCGAAGACTGGGATCGAGAAAAAGCGGCGACCATGGCCGCTGAGGAAAACATCCAACTGGAAGCGGAACACTGGGAAGTGATCACCTTCATTCGCGAGCACTATGCGCAACACGGGCGCGCGAAAAGCGGTCGCGAGTTGTCCGATCTGCTGGACGAACGATTTTCCCAACAGGGAGGGCGTAAACATTTGTACCGCCTGTTCCCTGACGGTCCGGTATCCCAAGGCAGCCGCATCGCCGGCGTGCCCCTGCCCAAATATGCCGAAGACGACTCCTTCGGTTATTCCCAGTAAGAAAGTTGCGGTGTCGCCGGTCCGCCTGGATCGGCACCCATCCCAGCCGTTCCGGGCGGCGCCGACATGGTAACCCTGCGCAGCAATCTGAGGGAATGGCTCTGGCCTGCGGAATGGGCCGACCGCTTGCAGGTGTGGCTGGCGTTAGTGCTCCAGATCGCCATCCTCCTGGTACTGTTGAGCGCACTTCAGCAACAGCGCTGGTTGCTGGCGTTCACCGCCGCCGTCGTATTCTGTCTGACTTTTTTCCCGGCGGCAGTGGCTCGACAATTGCGCGTAAGGCTGCCGATCGAATTCACACTGATCAATTGCCTGTTCCTCTACGCCGCATTCGCACTGGGCGAAGTGCGCGACTTCTATCAACGCTTCTGGTGGTGGGACATCCTGCTGCACAGTGTCTCCGCGCTCACGTTCGGCTTGATCGGCTTTCTGCTCGTGTACGTGTTCTACAGCAGTCAGCGGGTACGCATGGCGCCGATCTACGTGGCGCTGTTTTCCTTCGTGTTCGCGCTCAGCGTTGGCACCCTGTGGGAAATTTTCGAGTTCTTGATGGACCTCGGATTCGGTCTCAATATGCAGAAGTCGGGGCTGATCGACACCATGACCGACCTCATGGTGGATGCCGGAGGCGCCGCCATCGCCGCCTGGATTGGTTATCACTATGTCCGCGGCGGAGATTCGCTGCTCGGCGATCGCATCATCCGCCGCTTCGTGAATCACAATCCGCGTTTGTTTCACCACACGCACGGCCAGCGAAACCCACGGCAGTGATGTATCCTACCTCCTGAGTCCGCGTCGGCACCGCGGCCTCTCCAGGGAGGTAACATGGAAAACTATTCCGACTGGGGCGCCAACGTCGCAGATGTGTTCGAACGGACCGCGCAAGCGGTGGTAGCCCACTTGCCCGGGTTGCTCGGGGCATTGATCCTACTGCTCATCGGCTGGTTGGCTGCGCGTTTGCTGCGCGGCCTCGCTATTCGCCTGGTGCGTCTCGGTCGGCGCGCCGCATCGCGGGTCTCGCGTCGCGGCGATCCGCTTACCGAACGCTCCGAGGGCATCGTCGCAAGCCTGGTGTTCTGGCTGGTGATGCTGCTTTTCCTCACCGCCGCCACCCATGCCCTGGGTCTCACGGTATTTACCAACTGGCTCGACCGCGTGATGTCGTATCTGCCAACCCTGCTGGCGGGCGTACTGATCATTGTCGCCGGCTTCATGGCCGGCGCCCTGGCCCGGGATCTCATCGCCGCCGCGGCGCCGGGCGCCGCCACTCAGCGCACTATGTTGGCGCGCCTCGCCCAGGGCGTGATCGTATTGACCGCGGTGGTCACCGGCGCCGATCAGATCGGCATTGACGTCACATTCCTGATGATCATCGCCGCCGTGGTGGCCGCGGCGTTGCTGGGCGGTATCGCGCTGGCAGTCAGCCTGGGCGCACGCACTTTCGTAGGCAATCTGTTCGGTGCGCGCAATTTGCGGCAACTGTATGCGGTCGGCCAGACCATTCGCGTCGGCGACTACGAGGGTCAGGTTCTGGAATTCACCGCAACGACCGTAGTACTGGAAACCGCCTCCGGGCGGGTCAGCCTGCCGGCGCGTTTGTTCGACGAATTGCCCAGCACGTTGCGTATGGGCAATGACGAACGCGCGGACTGATCGTCGAGGCGACGGATACCTTATGCCCAATCGCGCCAGCAGCCGCTTGACCCACGAGTATTTGCGCAATCACCCCAACGATGCGGCGCGGGTGCTCGAGCGGTTGCACGCCGAAGCAGTCGCCGCGCTGCTCGAGGACGTGCCGGCGCGCCTGGGCGCCCCGGTGCTGGGCGCGATGTTGCCGTATTTCGCCGGCCGCTGCTTGCTCCATCTGCAGCCGCCCGCGGCCGGTGCGCTGCTGATGCAACTGAGCGCCCCCCGGGCCGGCGCCATCCTGCGGCCGCTGGACGATACCCGTACCGAGGCGATCTATTCTCACCTTTCCGCCGCCCATGCACTGCGAATACGCCGTTTGCGGCGCTATCCCGAAGACACCGTAGGCGCCTGGACCGACGCCGAGGTCGAGGTGCTCACCGGGCGACATCGCAATGCGGAGGCGCGTGAACAATTGCAGCGCAACCCGGAACGCCCCGTGCACCTGATCTATGTCATCGACGAACTGCGCCGCCTGCAGGGCACGGTGAACATCAGCACGCTGCTCCACGCCGAGCCGGACCGGCCGTTGGCGAGTTTGATGCAACCGCTCGGCAAGCCGTTGAGTGCGCGGATGTCCCTCGACGCCGCGCGCAGACATCGTGGATGGGCATCGGCCTGCGAGCTGCCGGTAGTGGAAGCCAACGGCGAATTCGTCGGCGAATTGCGCCTCGGTGCCCTGCAATTTGCGCAGAACCGTGGCCGCACCGATCACGAAAACACCTGGCTGACGGCGTTGGAAGTTCTTACGGACGGGTATTGCGCCACCGCGTCGGGAGTCATGCGCGGGCTGTTCGCATGGTGGAACTCAGCCGATTTCCGAGACCGGCCATGAATCCGGAGCCGGACGACGCCGTACGCAGTTTGGACCGCCGTTACCTGCTGGATTATCCGCGCGAAGCGGCGATCGTGATCGAAGATCTTGGCCCGGAACAGGCGGCCGCGCTGCTCAACTCAGCGGCCGGCACCGAACTGATCGGCGCCTGGTCCTACTTAACCTTGGAAGCCCAGGAGCAACTGCTCTCGGCACTGGAGCCGGAACTGCGGCGCAGCGTACTCACGGAACTGGAGCCAGCCCGAAGTGCCGCGCTGCTGGCGCGCCTGGGCCCCGACCTGCGCCACCGTTACCTGGAAAGCCTGAACGAAAGCGTGCAGCGGGAACTGCAAGGCATGCTGGCGTTCGCGTCCGATAGCGCAGGCGCCATCATGGACCCGAGGGTCCAACCATGGCGGGCCGAGTTGAACGCCGGCGAAGCCCAGCAGCGACTGCGGCGCAATCCACCCCGGGAACTGCACAGTCTGTTTCTGGTGGACGACGACGGCCGGTTGCGCGGCCGGGTGGAATTGCAGGACCTGCTGCTTGCGGAGCCGCACCAACATCTGGGCAGCGTCGCCCGCCCCGTGTCAGCCTGGGTCGAAGCAACCGCGCCTAAAGAGGAGGTGGTGCAACAACTGGAGCACGCGCGCATGCCGGAATTGCCGGTAGTGGATTTCGATCACCGGCTGCTGGGCGTGATTCGGCAATCCAGCCTGGTGACCGCGGTGCAGGAAGAAGCCTCGCTCGATATGCAAACCATGGTCGGCGTCAGCAAACAGGAACGCGCGCTGTCGCCGGTGGGCTTCGCCGTTACCCGGCGCTTACCGTGGCTGCACATCAATTTGCTCACCGCATTCCTGGCCGCGGCTGTGGTCGGGCTGTTCGAAAACACCATTGCCCAATTCACTGCGCTGGCGGTACTGCTGCCGGTGGTGGCCGGTCAATCGGGCAACGCCGGCGCTCAGGCCTTGGCGGTGACCATGCGTGGCTTGGCGCTGCGCGAGATCGGCTTGCGCCACTGGCCCCAGGTGGTCTGGAAGGAAGTCAACGTCGGTCTGTTCAATGGCGTTGCGGTGGCCGCGACCACGGCCCTTGGCGTCTTCATCTGGAGTCGTTCCTGGGGTCTGGCCGCCATCATTGCCATGGCGATGGTGCTGTCCATGGTAGCGGCCGGTTTCGCCGGCGCGCTGATTCCGATCGCCCTGACCCGCTTCGGTCAGGACCCGGCGCAATCGTCGTCCATCGTGCTGACGACGATCACGGACGTGGTCGGATTCTTTTCCTTCCTCGGAATCGCCACAGCGCTATCGGGGCTGTTGCGCTGAGACTTACTTCGAGAAGTGGTAATAGTTGTCGTTCAGATACTTGACCACCGCGGCCTTCTGTTCGTCGTCCCAACCCGCCCGGGTTGCCATGGTGCAGCGGTTGATCTGGGCCTCGAGCATCTTCAGGGACTGCACGCGGCGGTCCTCGCGGGTGTACACCTCGGTGCCATGGCAGGAGGTGCATTGGCTTTGCACCAGCTCCTTGGCATCGGTGGACGCAGCAAACGCGGCTCCTTGAACAGCGGCCAGGCCGAGAGTAAGAGCAAGCACATGTCGCATGGAATTCATTCGGTTCTCCACCAGGACGTGATTTCGGTGCCAACAGGGATAGCAAGTGTGGCCTGAACCGCAACTGAACACAAACCGATCGGCGGCCACTGCGGTTTTTGCGGCACAGGCGCCCGTCGCTGGTCCCGCGGCTGCGCATTGTTCATAATGGCCGCCCCATGTAGATCCAACCCGGTGCATCATGTTGTTCCGAAATTTGCAGCTCTATCGCATCACCCGCCCCTTGTCCCTCGACGCAGAAGCCCTCGAGCAGCGGCTCGCCGCCCATGCCGCGCGCCCTTGCGGACCGCTGGAGCCCGCCACCTATGGCTGGGCCGCGCCCCTGGACGGCGGCCAGGCACTGACCCACGCCGCGGCCGGCTGCACGCTGCTGTGCGCCCGGCGCGAAGAACGTTTGCTGCCGGCTGCCGTGGTGCGTGAGGAGTTGGACGCAAAGGTGCTGGACATCGAGGCCGAGCAAGGTCGCAAAGTGGGGCGACGCGAACGCACCCAGCTGCGCGATGAGCTGGTCCAGACCATGCTGCCCCGGGCGTTCACCCGCAGCCAGCGGACCCTGGCCTATATCGATATTCGCAATGGCTGGCTGGTGGTCGATGCAGCCAACCGCAATCGCGCCGACGAACTGGTGACGCTGCTACGGGATTCCCTCGACAGCCTGCCAGTACAACCGCCGGCGGTCCAGGATGCGCCGAGTGCCATCATGACCCGTTGGCTGGCAGAAGGTAGCGCCGCTCGCGGCTGGACCGTATTGGACGAATGCGAACTGCAGGACACTGACGATGAGGCCGGTCGCATCGCCTGCAAACGTCAGGACCTGACCAGCGACGAGATCCGCGCCCATCTACGCGCCGGCAAGCAGGTCATCCGTATGGCACTGGATTGGCAGGAGCGGCTCAACTTCGTCCTGCACGACGATCTGTCTATACGTCGATTGCGGTTTGCGGATGTGGTCGGTGAAGAACTGGAACGGGTGGAGAGCGACGATCGCGCTGCCCTTTTCGATGCCCAGTTCGCGCTCCTGACCCTCGAACTGGCGAAGCTGCTGCCCGAGCTGTTGCAGGCACTGGGGGGCGAAGCGCGGGAACAGTACCGCGGCGGCGCGGCGGCCTGATTCACCGCGGCTCAGTCGTCGTCGCGACGCACGTCCACCGCCGCCAGCTCGCCCGCGGGGTCGACCTCGACGACGAATTCGATGGGTTGGCAGCACACCTGGCAGTCTTCGATGTAGCGCTGGCTGCCGGCCGACAAGTCCAATTCCACTTCGAGGACGTCGCCGCAGTAGGGGCAGGAAACAGTATAGGGCAATAGATCCATCACAATGTCGGGCGCGAAAGCTCAGGTAAACGATCGATGAGGCAGCCCTGCAAGGCGCAGCCGGTCCAGGTATTCACGCCAGTAGCGCGATTGATTGACCGCAAGGTCATACAGATGCTCCCAGGAATAAACGCCGCTCTTGTGGCCGTCATCGAAATAGAGGCGCACAGCGTAGTTACCCACCGGCTCGATGGCCTCAAGGGCCACATCCTCCTTTTCCGCCACCAGTTCGCCTAGTCCGCGCACCTCCACCGAGGGGGAGAATACGCGCAGATACTCGCACGACAACTCGAAGCGCTCACCGCTTTCATATTCAAGTTCGAGCACGCGCGACGCGCTGTGCAATTTGATTTCCGTTGGACGGGTACTCATGGCGATGTTCCGCAAGCTGGGCGCCGCAAACGAGGAGCAAGGTCACGGCATGCATTCAACCGGATATCGGTTCGATGAGCGAAACGCCGGCACCCCGTCTGAAGCTGGAACGCGCAATTGTAGTACACCTGGTCACGCAGCCCAGCCCGCGTTCTAGACCGCGTCCCGGCCGAGCGTGACGGGTACGCGGCGGTGTGCTGCACCAACCGGGTCCGGCTGCGCCGGGCGAGCGGTTTCGGGGCTATTGGGCCTATAATCACGTCCCACCGAAGGCGCACGTGGCGCACCTCGTCGCAAGTCGGTTCGCATCTGTCAGGCAGGAGCACGTTTATGAGCGATTCCCCCGCAACCCGCACCGAACACGACAGCATGGGCGAGGTCCAGGTGCCCGCCGACGCCCTGTACGGCGCCCAAACCCAGCGCGCAGTGAACAATTTCCCGGTCAGCGGCCTGCAACTGCCGCGCGCATTTCTGCGCGCGCTGGGCCTGATCAAAGCGGCCGCGGCACAGGTCAACGGCGAATTGGGGCAGCTGCCAGCGGAGATCGCCGAGGCGGTGACCGCCGCAGCGCAGGAAGTGGCAAACGGACAGTGGGATGCGCAGTTTCCGGTGGACGTTTTTCAAACCGGTTCCGGCACCAGCACCAACATGAATGCCAACGAAGTCATCGCCACCCTCGCCACTCGGCGTCTGCGATCCCCGGTACACCCCAATGATCACGTCAACCGCGGCCAAAGCAGCAACGATGTGATTCCCACCGCGATCCATGTCAGTGCGCGGATCGAAACCGGTCGCCTGTTGCTGCCGGCACTGGAGCACCTGCAAAGCGCCATCGAGTCGCGGGCAGACGAACTGCGCGACACGGTGACAACGGGGCGCACCCATCTCATGGATGCGATGCCGATCACGCTGGGACAGGAAATGGGCGGCTGGGCGCAACAGATTCGCAACTGCCGCGAGCGCATCGAAGGCACATTGCCGCGCTTGTCGCGACTCGCACAGGGCGGCACCGCGGTGGGCACCGGGATCAACGCGCACCCGGAGTTCGGCGAACGCGTCGCGCGCAGACTCACGGACATGACTGGAATCGAATTCGCGCCGGCGCCGGACCGTTTCGAAGCGCTGTCCTGCCAGGACACGGCAGCTGAACTGTCGGGACAACTGAAAGTGCTGGCCGTTGCGTTGACCAAAATCGCCAACGATCTGCGCTGGATGAACAGCGGCCCGCTCACCGGGCTGGCCGAGATCAGCTTACCTGCGCTGCAGCCGGGGAGCAGCATCATGCCGGGCAAGGTGAATCCGGTAATCCCGGAGGCGGTGGTCATGGCGTGTGCCCAGGCATTGGGCAACGACTTGACCGTCACCATCGGCGCCCAAGCAGGCAATTTTCAACTCAACGTCATGCTTCCGGTCATCGCCTACAACCTGCTGCAGAACATCGAACTGCTTGCCAACGCCAGTCGACTGCTGGCGGACAAAGCCATTTCCGGATTCACCGTGCAGCGGCAACGCATGGAAGCGCAGTTGGACCGCAACCCCATATTGGTCACGGCGCTCAATGCGATCATCGGCTACGAAAAAGCCGCCGCCATCGCCAAGCGCGCCTACGCCGAAGGACGCCCGATTCGCGAAGTCGCAGCAGAAATGACCGACCTCTCGGACGCGGAACTGGCGCGACTGCTCGACCCCCGCGAGCTGACCTGAGATTCGCACGCGGCGGCCGGGGGGTTCCGCTATACTGAATCCCTACAACAGATCATGGCTCTGTTTATTGACGCCAGAAACGAAAACCTGCACACCGCGAGGCAGCATCCTGATGCCGTTGTGGCTCGGCATCGCATTTTTTTCGCTGTTTGATAACGTTCTGCCGGCCGCTCGCGCCGATCAGCGCGAGCAAATCGCCGCGGTGCTGCTGCTCGACAGTTCCGGCAGCATGAAGCGCACCGACCCCCAGCGGCTGCGGGTACCGGCAGCGCAGATGTTCGTCTCGCTCCTGGATGGCGGCGATCGCGCCGGTCTGGTCAGTTTCAGCGACCAGGGCTATCCAGTCGTACGCCTCACCATGGTTGACGCCGACGGCCGCCGTGCACTTCTCGGCGGAGCCGAAAAAGTCTCCTCCAAGGGGGCATACACCAATCTTTATGCGGCGCTGGAAACCGGCTTGTCATTGCTCGCGAAACCGAGCGCCGGTGATGTTCCGCGCTATCTTATTTTGCTGTCCGACGGCCATATGGATACCGGCGATGCCGAGCAGGACCGCGCGCTCACGAAGCGCTTGCGCGACGAATTGCTGCCGGCCTTGCGGCAGCGAGGTATCGAAGTGTACAGCATCGCGTTCACCCGTGAATCCGACACCCACCTGTTGCAGACCATCGCCACTGACAGCGGCGGCTTGTTTCAATTGATCGAAGACCAATCGGGATTGCACGACGCATTCGCGAAAATTTTCGAGAATGCAAAATCGCCCAACATGCTCACTGTCGATGACGGTCAGTTCAAAGTCGACGAGTCGATCCGCGAAATCACCATTGTCGCGCCCCACGAAGAAGACGGCCAGGTGCGCTTACACGATCCCGCCGGCGGCGAAATGCGCAACCATGCGCACCCGAACGCCGTTCGCTGGATGCATAGCGCACGTTTCGATCTCATCACGGTCACGACACCCAAGCCGGGAACCTGGCGCCTATTTACCGATCAAGATGACAACAGAGCCTACGTCGTCACCGATCTGGAACTGGTGGCGGACCTGAAACAGGATCAATTCGAGGTCGGTCAAACACTGCGCCTGCACGCCTGGATGACAGACAAAGACCAGCGATTACTGAAGCCCGAAGTGCTGGCGAGCACCGAATTCCAAATGCAATTGCAATGGCCCGACGGCCGCCGACAGGCCATCGCGCTCAGCGCACCAGGCGCGGACGGCGTGGCCACGGCCCAGATACCCATGACCCAGACCGGCGCGATACAAATTACCCTGCTTGCGCGCAGCACGACGTTCGAGCGCCAGTTGCGTCGCCATATACAGGTCGTGCCGACGGTCGCACGCACTGCCGCGCCATCGGGCGGCGAACCTTCCTTTGTGCCACCGCCGATTCGGCTTCCGATTCCAGAAGTCCCCATCATAGCGTCGCCGGAACGACGTGCAGCGGCGAACCCGACTGCCCCCGCACCGCGCCCTCCTGAACAAGCCCGGAAACCAGAACCGGTGCAATTCACCCGCGTGTTGTTGTGGTTCGTGGTCGCGAACGGCGTTCTGGCCGTGATCGTCGGCGGCGTGCTGTTGCTGGCGCAACGGCGCCGAAGCGCCGCGGACCAGGTCGCACAGGCCATCGAGGATTGAACGATGGTGGCAATCAACTTGTACCTGGTGCTTGGGCTGCTGCAAGCGCTGCTCATCATTGTTGTCGTGCTGGCAATCTTGATCTGGAGACTGCATCGCACCCGTTCACGCATGCAACGTGCGGAGTCTGAGCTGACGCATCTGCGCGCCCACCCGACTGCGGTCAACTATCTCGAATCCGCCCTACAGCAGGCACCCGGGGATAGTGCTTCGGCTTCCGAGCGCACTTGGATACAGATACGCGGCGCGTGCCTGGGCTTCGAATTGGCGCGCCTGCGCGCTGCTGAACAGGGCGAGACGCCGGCGTTATCGGAGCTGGGACGGCAATTGGATGCCCTGCTGCAGTCGCAGCCGGCGACGACGGCAGAGCAGGCGGCGTTCGAGCGTGAACCGGAAGTCGACGACGAGAACATCGATTTCACGGAACTGCTCGGTCGTCAGACTCAGTTGCTCGCAGCACTCCGAGTGCAGGTACATAGCGCTATCGCCAACACGGCGGATCTGCAGCAGTGCGATGAAAAGCTGAAGATGTTGGAACTGGTGGGGCGAGAGCTGAAAGTCTGCACCGAGATGACGGAAGAAGAAAATAATTTTCTGCGCGACCAAATTCGCGCGTTGCTGGATGCGTCCTAGAAGCAGA
The DNA here is from genome assembly GCA_963762165.1 of uncultured Gammaproteobacteria bacterium. Taxonomy (GTDB): domain Bacteria; phylum Pseudomonadota; class Gammaproteobacteria; order JASBUN01; family JASBUN01; genus CAVXJN01. The sequence continues at coordinate 710,455 of CAVXJN010000003.1, read as the reverse complement.
GTTGCGAAGAGGCAAATGAAAACAATCAGCAAAACCTTTCTTACCGGCATGGCCACGGTATTGCCGATATTCCTCACTGCGTACGTGCTGTATTGGTTCGCCACCTCCGCCGAGCACCTGTTGGGCACCTTGCTCAAACTGGTGCTGCCGGACGGCCTGTACTGGCCAGGGATGGGGCTCACGGTGGCGCTAATACTGATTCTCGCGGTGGGCATTCTGATGCATGCGTGGGTGGTACGGGCCCTGGTAAGCTGGGGAGAACGGTTGTTGTACCGTATTCCCTTGATCAAATCCGTGTACGGTTCGCTACGGGATTTTTTCACGTTGTTTGCCAAATCCGGCCACGACCGTGCGCGTCAGCCGGTGATGGTGCGCATCGGCGATACCGGCATCGAAATCTTGGGCTTCGTAATGCGCGAAGACTTCTCGGATCTACCCGAGGGCCTGGCCGCTCCGGGAACGGTCGCGGTGTACTTGCCGATGAGTTACCAGGTTGGCGGCTATACCGCCATCCTGCCGCGGGATCGCCTGCGCCCGATCGACATGCCGATGGAACAGGCGATGCGATTTGCGCTGACGGCCGGACTGACAACGTCTCCGGTACCGCCTTCGTCACAAGGTTCGTCACGGCGCTGACGTCGCTCATGAACGTCGGACATTTGACTGGCAAATCGCTCCCCGCTCTATATGCTTGAACAGAACTGCTGCGGAGGTCCGGCGTGAAACATTTCCATGTTCATACAGCTGCCAGGCTGGATCCCGCAGAACCGCTATGGAAGCGCGTACCCACCCGCGACACCGAGGGTCGGCCCTACAGCGATTTCATGATGTTGATCCCTCGCTTGCGCTCCAAGCCCCGCCCGATCCTGGAAGCCACGATCGCGGAAATCCAGGGCGTGCTGGAGCACTACCGACGCGTGGTGGTGTTTGCCGACCTCAATCTCAAACTCAACGTCTTGTGGGTCAGCGTCCGACCGGTACCGGGCATCTGTCTGGAACTGCCAGCGGCGATCAAGTGCAGAGTGCCGGAAGCCATGCTGGTCGGACAACGCCTCGACGCCTGATTCCAACCGTTCACGGGCCCACAATCCTTGGCGGAACACGGCCGCCAAGCGATACAATGCGCGCTCATCAAGCGCTTAACGAGTCGTTCATGGACCAGCAATTCGAATACATTCAGAACGGCGCCGACCTGCCCCGGGTTCGCGACGCGTTGCACGGCGCTTCCTATCTGTGCGTGGACACCGAGTTCATGCGCGAGAAAACCTATTACCCCAAGCTTTGCCTGCTGCAGCTGGCTTCGTCCGACGGGGTGTTCTGCATCGATCCTCTGCAGGTCGACGATCTCACACCCATCCTGGACCTGCTGTACGAGCCGGGCATATTGAAAGTGCTGCACGCCGCAAAGCAGGACCTGGAGATTTTCTATCACCTCCGCGGCGACGTTCCGGCTCCGCTGTATGACACCCAGATCGCCGCGGCGCTGCTCGGCCAGAACGATCAGGTCGGTTATGCGACGCTGGTACAGCAGGAACTCGGCGTGACGTTGGATAAGGCGCACACGCGCACTGACTGGAGCCAGCGCCCGCTCGATGACGGACAGCTCCGCTATGCCGCCGATGACGTCATCTATCTGCGCCAGATCTACGAAATTCAGCGGCAGGCGTTGGCGGAACGCGCGCGCGGCGAGTGGCTGACCGAGGATTTTCGCGCTTTGGCCGACCCGGCCACCTATGCCCCGGATCCCGATTCCGCCTGGCTGCGCGTCAAGGAGGCGCGGCGGCTGAAACCTTCGCAACTGGGCGTGCTGCAACAGCTGGCGGCATGGCGAGAACGCCGCGCCATGGAACTGAATCGACCGCGGCGCTGGGTGATGCGCGACGAGGTGTTGGTCGAGCTCGCCCGCCGCAATCCCAGTTCGCGAGCGAACCTGGAACGGGTGCGCGGTTTGGAAAAAAACCAGATCGAACGGGTCGGCGATGAGCTGCTGCAGTTGATCGCCGCCGGCCGCGACGTCGCGGCCGAGCAGTTGCCCACCTTGGAGCCGCGGATACAGCTATCAGCCGAACAGGAAGCCTTGGTCGATGCGATGATGGCCGTTCTGCGGCTGCGGGCGGCCGAGGAATCCCTGAGTCCGGCAATGCTCGCCACCCGCAGCACGTTGGCGCAACTGGTTCAGGGCGATGACGATGTCTCCGTGCTGCACGGTTGGCGCGGAGCCCTGGTCGGCGAATCACTGCGGGCGCTGCTGGAAGGCAAACTCCGGCTCGGCGTCGAAAACGGCACCCTGCGCGCCACGATCACCACCGGTTAGGCCGCGGCGCCGGTCTGATTTATACTGATGTTTCTCATCCGCCCGGCATCGATCCGGGCGCGGCTGAATACCCCATCGCACCCGCAAGCCACAAGGATCTGTCATGGAACGCAAGGTTGACGTAGCCATCATCGGCGCCGGCAGCGCCGGCCTATATGCCCTCGGACAAGTCCGCAAACACACCGACAGTTGGGTATTGATCAACGGCGGAGAACTCGGTACCACCTGTGCCCGGGTCGGCTGCATGCCCTCGAAAGCCGCGATTCAGGTCGCCGAAGATTTTCACCGCCGAAAGATTTTCGATCGGCACGGCATCGAAGGTGCCGAGTCACTGTCGATGGCTCTGCCCGACGCCATGGAGCACGTGCGTGATTTGCGCGACATTTTCGTCGACCGCGTGCTCGAAGGCAGCACCGATATGATGGGTGCCGAGTTCATGGAAGGGTACGCGCGCTTTATCGAACCCAACGTACTCGACGTCGAAGGCGAGATCGTGCGCGCCGACAAGGTGATTATCGCCACGGGTTCGCGTCCCATCGTCCCAGCCGCTTGGGAGCAATTCCGCGACCGCGTCATCACCACCGACGATTTCTTCGAGCTGCAGCATCTGCCCCAGTCGCTGGCCGTCATAGGGCTCGGCGCTATTGGCTTGGAATTGGGCCAGGCGCTGACCCGGATGGGCGTCAAGGTGACGGGCATAGACCAAGCCGAACGCATCGCCGGACTGCAGGATCCAGTCGCCAACAAGACCGCGTTGAACATTCTCGGCGCCGAATTCGACATCTGGCTGGGCGCGGCGGCGGACATCGAGCCGGCCGGGGATCAGTTGCGAATCCGCAGCGGCGACCGGGAAGTATTGGTAGACCGCATTCTGGCGAGTCTCGGCCGCACCCCCAACCTTGAGCGTCTCGATATCGCCAAGCTGGGTGTCGAACTGGATGACCGGGGGGTACCGCGACACGACCCCCAAACCATGCAAGTGGGCGATCTACCCGTATTCATTGCCGGTGACGTCACCGGCACGCGGCCGATCCTGCACGAAGCGGGCGATGAAGGGCGTATCGCGGGAATCAACGCAGTCAGCGATCAAGTGCAGGCATTTCAGCGCAAGACGCCGCTCGCGATCACGTTCTGCGATCCCAACATTGCGGTGGTCGGCGCATCGCTGGACGAACTGGACCCGGAAACCACAGTCATCGGGGAAATGCAGCTCGGCCCCGTGGGCCGGGCGCTGATCATGGCCAAGAACAAAGGGGTCGTGCGCATTTATGCTGACAAGCACAGCGGCCGCCTGCTGGGCGGCACCCTGGTGGCGCCGAAAGCGGAAAGCCTGGCCCATTTGCTGGCCTGGTCGGTGCAATGGCGGAAAACCGTGTTCGATCTGCTAACTGTGCCGTTCTATCATCCGACCATCGAAGAAGCTCTGCAGGCGGCATTGTACGACCTCAAGAACAAGGTCGACGCGCACACTGACGACGCGCCGGAGTTGCGCCGCATATCCTGAGCCCGCGCAGTGACGGGACACGAATTCGACAGGACCACGCGAGACAATCGCCGCAATCGTTCTAAGGTGGCGGGTGCAAAGGTCGGCATACAGCCGTAGGTGATACAGGATGCTCCAGCAATTGGCGCTGTTTCAGTGCGGTCGCCGTGGCAATTGGCGGCGGCGGGCCGCAGCATTGGCGGCGACGCTGCTGCTCGGCGGCTGCGTCAGCGAAGTGCCGGAATCAATCCGCCAGCCGCCGACCGCTGCGGTAAGTCCTGCCGAAGCCCGCGCCGATCCGCAGCATTTGCTCGGCGTTACCGTGCGCTGGGGCGGCATTATCGCCAAGGTGGAAAACCGCCGCGAGCAAACCGTGTTGGAGGTGGTCGCCCGCCCGCTCGGCCGCGACGGCAGCCCGCTGGAGGTTGAATCGTCACACCTGGGACGATTTCTCGCCCGGGTCCCCGGATTTCTGGATCCGGCGTTGTATGAGGTCGGCCGGGAAATCACGGTACGCGGCCAATTCGAAGGCATCGAAACCAAGAACATCGGCGAATATCCCTACCGCTACCCGCTGGTGCAGGCACAGCAGCACTTTCTCTGGCAGCCGCGCCCCGAAACCCGCGCCCGGGATTACGACCCGTTTTGGGACGATCCCTGGTATCCGTTTCCGTGGTGGCACCGGCCGCCCTATTATTGGTGAGCGAGCAACCCATGCGTAAACTGGCCGCGTTGACCGTCTGCCTGCTGGCGTTGGCAGGTTGCGCGACGACACCGCGATTCGATACCGCCGGCGTCGACAAATCCCTTACGCCGCGATCCGCGGTGGCGATTGCGCCTTCCAGCATCGGCCAGCGCATACAGTGGGGTGGCGTAATCGTGAAGACACGCAACCTGCGCCAACAAACTCAGCTGGAAGTACTGGCGTATCCGCTGGACAGCGATGGTGAACCGGACCAGGCTGCCGCTCCCCAAGGCCGCTTTCTGCTGTCGCAGCAAGGTTATCTGGAGCCGGTCGACTATGCCGCCGGTCGCTTGCTGACCACTGTCGGCACCATCGCCCGCGTAGAGCACGGCCAAGTGGGTGAAGCCGACTACAAATATCCGGTGGTCGAAGCGGCGCAGGTGCATCTCTGGCCCAAGCAAACGCCCTATCCGCAGCGCGGCGACTCGAACGTCCATTTCGGCATCGGCGTGATCCTGCACTGAACGGCGCCGCGCCGATCAGCGAAGGCGCATTCTATGGCTGCCAAACCCGAACTCAAGGTCAGCGTATTCTCCGATTACATCTGTCCGTTCTGTTACATCGGCAGCCGCCGTCTGTTGCGACTCAGCGACTGCTACGACCTGAAGATCAACTGGTGCGGATTGGAGATCCACCCCGATACTCCTGCCGAAGGCATGCCGGTAACAGCGCTCGGCTACGCACCGCCGCAATGGAATGCACTGATGGAGAATCTCACCCGTCTTGCCGCTGCGGAAGGTCTGCAGATTTGCGAACGCACCTTCACCACCAATTCCCGCCGCGCGCTGTTATTGGCGGAAGCCGCCAAGCAGGCAGGCACCGAGGTGTTCTATCGTCTGCACGAAGCATTGTTCGATGCCTTCTTCCGGCAAGGCCGCAATATTGGCGAAGTTGAAGTCCTGCGCGGCATCGCCGCTGCCAGCGGTGTCCCCACGGCGGTGGTCGACGACGCCTGGCGCGAGCCTCGCTACGGGGAGCGTTTGCAACTGAACCTGCGCCACGCGGCGGAATTGGGCGTCACCGGCACGCCTACTTACGTATTCGGACGGCGTTTGCTGGCCGGCGCGGTGGAGGAACAACGGCTGCGGGATGCGGCGCGGCAGGCGCTCGAACCGAACGCGACCTGATCCGGCTCTCCGTTGCTCGGTCCCTGGGGGCGGCTCATCTACGATCCGCGCCCCATGCAGGGCAGACCCGCAGTCGCGCGGTACGAGATCAGGTTGCAGGCGCGTGCTGCAAGCGTCAGTTGGCCGCAAACTCGACTTCGGAAACGGCGCGATCGCGACCCGCTTGTTTGGCGGCATACAGAGCGGCGTCGGCCCGCTCCAGCAGACTCAATGCCGTATCGCCGGCTGCGAAAGCGGCCACACCCACGGACACCGTCACGGTATCCAGTTTGGTGCCGCTGGACTTGTGGGTAAGACCGGAAGTGCGGATCGCCTTGACGATGTTCTGCGCGACAGTGGTCGCGTTGGCGAGGCTGGTCTGCGGCAAGACCACCACGAATTCCTCACCGCCATAACGGGCCAGCAGATCTCCACCGCGGGTGTTTTTCGCCAGCACGCGGGCGACATACTTGAGCACTTCATCGCCGACCACATGGCCGTATTTGTCGTTGAACTGTTTGAAGTGGTCGACATCGAACATCAGCAGAGAAAATCCGCCTTCGGACAGCCCCTGTCCGACGTACACGGACAGTTCGCGATCCAGGCCGCGGCGGTTCAATACGCCAGTCAGCGGATCGCAGGTGACTTCGTGCTGAACCTGCTGGAACTCCTGGCGCAGCGCCTCGAGTTCGCCGCAAGTGGATTCCAGATGTGACTGAATCTGCTCGCCGGCGGCCTGCATGCGTCGGGTTTCGGCTATCATCTCGCTGATCACACCACGCACGGCCCCGAGATCGAGGCGGTCCGAAAGACGCTCGGTGGCGTACAGCAGCCGTTGCTTGTAGCGCGCCAGGCCGTCGCCCCCGGCTGAAAGTGCATAAAGCGCGTCGGTGAAGATGCGCGACAGCTCATCGCGTACCCCCGCCACCACGGTGTCCTGCAGATCGCCCGAGACGTACTTTCGGAACAGGTCGTCCATGAGTTCCTGCGTCGCCGGATGGGTTCCGTCCAACGCCCGGTCCGCCTCGGCACATAATTCGGGATTGCGACGCGACAGGAATTCGTACGCCACCGCATAATTGTCGGGCCTTGCGGGCAGGTTCTGTTCGCTGATCCATGGCAGTGCGACGCGTGCGATCCGTGCCGCCTCTTCGACGGTCTCAGTATATCGCTGAGTCATGACGACCCCCTCAAAAACGTTATTTTCGGACCCCGTCCCCCGCCGTAGTTAACCATACTGGCGCCGCGTTTAACACCAGCCCGCTCAACTGCGTATGCCGTAACCGCTGCGCAGCATCGCGACGCTGACGGTGAACAACACAGCGATGAACCCGAGCACGATGCCGTAGGAAAGCACGATATTGATGTCGGAAACCCCGAGAATGCCGTACCGGAATGCGTTGACCATGTACAGGATCGGATTGATGAGGGACAGTTTTTGCCAGATTTCCGGCAACATGTTGATGGAATAAAACACACCGCCGAGATAGGTGAGCGGCGTGAGTATGAAGGTGGGAACAATGGAAATGTCGTCGAAACTCTTGGCGAATACACCGTTGATGAAGCCGCCAAGCGCAAACAGCACCGAAGTCAGCATCACCACGCTGAGCATGATGAACGGATGCAGGATGCGAAAATCCGCAAACACCAGTGACACTGCCGTCACGGCTGCGCCCACCGCGAGGCCTCGGGCCAGGCCGCCGGACACGAATCCCAGCACCACCAGGTATTCGGGAATGGGCGAAACCATCAGCTCTTCGATGTGACGTTGAAACTTGGAACCGTAAAAGGAGGACACCACGTTCGAATAGGAATTGGTGATCACCGCCATCATGATCAGTCCCGGGACGATGAACTCCATGTAGGGGTAGCCGCCCATGGTGCCGATGCGCGAGCCGATCAGGTGGCCGAAAATGAGAAAGTACAACGCAGTGGTAATCACCGGCGGTAATACCGTTTGCACCCAGATACGCGCGAAGCGCAGCACTTCCTTGATGACGATGGTCTTGAACGCAATGTACTTTTGGTTGAATGTCACGAGCCTTGTACCTCGGCTTCGCCATCCCCCACCAGATGGACGAACAATTGTTCCAGGCGGTTGGTCTTGTTGCGCATCGACACTACGTTCACACCCTGGGCGCTCAGGGACGCGAACACGTCATTGACGCCTTGGCGCTTGGAGATTTCGACTTCCAGGGTGTGATCATCGACCAGCACTGCCCGGTGACCGTCGAGCTCGGGCGGCACGGTCAGTGGCTGCGCCAGATCGAACACGAAGGTCTCCATGTCCAGTTGCCCCAGCAGACGCTTCATGCTCGTGTGTTCGATCAGCCGACCGTGGTCGATGATGGCGATGTTGCGACACAAGCTCTCGGCTTCTTCAAGATAGTGCGTGGTGAGAATGATGGTCGTGCCACGCTGGTTGATTTGGCGCAGGAAGGTCCACATTGAGCGACGGATCTCGATATCGACGCCGGCCGTTGGCTCATCCAGGATCAATAACTTCGGCTCGTGCACCAGCGCCCTGGCGATCATCAGGCGGCGTTTCATGCCGCCCGACAGCGCACGTGCCATGTCGCGCCGCTTGTCCCACAGCCCGAGCTGCTTCAAGTAGCGCTCGGCGCGCTCGAAAGCCTGGCGCCTCGGAATGCCGTAATAGCCGGCCTGATTGACGACGATTTCAATAACCGGTTCAAAGCCGTTGAAATTGAATTCCTGCGGCACCAGACCGATGCAGGTCTTGGCATTCTGGAAATCCGTATCGATGTCGTGTCCGAACACCAACACTTTGCCATCGGTCTTGTTGATCAGTGAAGTGACAATGCCGATGGCAGTGGACTTGCCCGCACCGTTGGGGCCCAGCAGCGCAAAGAAGTCACCCTGCTCGACATCCAGATCGATGCCTTTCAAGGCTTGCAGACCACCGCGGTAGGTCTTGGTCAAATTGCGGATCGATAACGCCTGGGTCATGGGAAATGGGCTGCGGAACGGGAATCAGATCGGCGCGAAACCGGGCGCGAGTGTAACACAGCGGCGCGGCGGCGCCGATCAATGGGTGATGGGCTGAGGCGCGCGGCGCTGGTAGCGGTAGAAGCAATCGAGCACCTCGCTTGGCGCACCCAGTCGCGACATGCGGCGCACGCCTTCGTTGAAAAACGGTCCGGCATCCTCCGGCAGACGGGCCAGCAACGCGTCGAACGCCGGTTCCATGGCATCGACGTCCAGGGAGCGGGCCGCGACGATGGCGCGGTTCAGGTGCAGCACCCGCCAGGGTCGGGACGGGTCCAGGCGTTCGGTATCGCCACGCAAGGTCGCCGGCGCGGCTTCGATCAACTCTCCCATCACCTTGCTCAAGCACCGCAGGCGCTCGTGGGCTTGCGCGCGGTTGGCAACCGCGGCCAAGGCATTGGTCAGGGACTCCCATTCGTCCCAGCCGCCGCCGTGGCGCAGGATCCAGAGCGCCAGCGGTATCTGCAATTCCTCCAACCGACGGTCCAATCCCTCGCCGGCGGCCTCTGGCAGACTGGTGCGCAAACCGTCGAGCAGCCCATGGCCGTAGGTGCCCAACTCGGTAATCTCGTCCGCCGTCGGGTCCGCGTCGTTCTGCTGGCTCTGGGCCCGTTGCAATACCTGGCTGAATTGCGCCAATCCGGCAGCATAGAGATTCAGGTCCGCAGCCGCGTCCTCGGTGTCTTCGCACACCGCCAACAACTGCGACACGATCGCTTCGAACGCGGCGGCAAGATCCTCCGCGGAGGCGGCGTCGAATCGGGTCGTTGATTCATTCATCCGGTCAACTCGTGGCGCGCGTGCAGTGCACAGGAGTCTGTTTCTGGATCATAGGTGATCACCGCTTCCCCGCGATCGAGCTGCCGTCGCACCTGGGCCACTTTGGTCGACCGCGACGCCTCGTCGGCACCGTAGTCGGTACCATCGCGGGTAACGAAGTCCTCGATCAACGCCGTCAGCGTATCCGGCTCCAGCGCCTGATGAGGAATTTCAAGCATCGTCGTATCCGAAAATCATGCGTGCTGCAGATTCGGCACGCCGATCCAGAAGTCGTTCTCTTTGGCGAGTAGTTCCTGCCATGGCACGTAATGCGAACCATCGCAGGAGAAAGTAAGGCCGACCAGTCCGTTGAAGATGTTGAGCGAACCTGCCCGCAGATACAGATTTTCGTCGACGAAACGCAGGTCCCGCAAACGCTCCAGGATCGGCCGCACTTTTTTAGCGGGGACAACCGCATCCGACGGATATTCGCAGCGCGGGTACGCCAGGCACATATCCGGATCGATCAGGGCATCGATGTCGAGCAACCGGTAGCGATAGGGGTCGGAAACGAGATACACCACAGCGCGGTTGCTGGAAAAATGGACGGTGACATGGAAGACGCCACGATCCATGATCAATTCCTCGAGCACCGCCTGCACTTCATCGATGTGGTGATCGAGCATGCTGTCGCTGCGACGTTGCGAAAACACCGCGCCGCGGATCGCGGGGTCACCTTTCATCTGCCGCCAATGGGACGGCTCTTCGTACAGTTCGCGGGTAATCGGCAGGTCGCGCAAATCGAAATCCGCGCCGATGTAGCCCAGCACGTGTCCGTCTTCGCGCTTCACAACCTGCACCGCACTCAGTGACGGACGCCGGGCCCGCAGACTCACGTACGCGTCGGAAAGCACCAGATCGTGTTTCGGTAGCTGCGCCATGTACGGACGCGAGGAGCGATCACGACCAAAGTCCTTGGTGATCAAGCCGGCGTGGCTGACGTTGTCGCTGATTTGAACGCGGTCCGTGCCGACCGCATACAGAAATTTGCAATACGTCAACCCGCTGATTGCCTCGGTCAGCACACGATTCAACTCTGCACGGTCGCCCCAGACACGGCTCGCCTCGGCAGCCAAAGTTGCGAGCGGCCCGGTGAGCATGGTCTCCAGCGCCTCCCGCTGGCTGGCGACACTTTGTTGCAGAGTACTGTTCATATCGATCGCCACACGCGCTGTAAGGTGAGCGAATTATAGCGCCCAACAGATCGCAACGTAATGTACGCGTGGGCGCCTGTCTGCCAGAAACTACGCCCCAAATGAAGAAGCGGTGACCGACGCGCCTAGACTTTGCTCAATGGCGGCGCCCGAAGGGAAGCCGCCGCGCGACAAGGAGGGCGTGCGATGACGGAAGCCGAACGAGAATTGCTGAGCCGACGCGCCCGGTTGCGGCGGGCTGCGCTGTTGGGTGGAACCGAAGTTATCCCTGTGTTGAGCGTGGATAACCCGGCACTCGCCGATCAGAAGGTTCCCCGCGACCTGGTGCAGTACCGCGACCGTAGCGAGCCTGATTGCAGCTGCGGTCGATGCGCGCTGTTCCTGGCGGGCGAGAATTCATACGCGCCTGGTGTCTGCCGCTTGGTGGCAGGGATTGTCTCTCCCCTCGCCGGATGCGAAGCCTTCGCGGCCGCTATCGCACCGTAATCTGGCAATCCGAGACACGCGCCGCCATCGATCCCGACTTGAATTTGGCCGCGCCGGACCCGATGCTATAAAGCAGTTACTCGCCCAATCGGGGATAGGCGCGGTCGATGGAATTCAAGGATTATTACGACATCATGGGCTTGGCGCGCGACGCTTCTCAGGACGATGTGAAGCGCGCGTATCGCCGATTGGCGCGCAAATACCACCCCGACGTGAGCAAAGAGGCGGATGCGGAAACCCGTTTCAAGGAACTCGGCGAGGCCTACGAAGTATTGAAGGACCCGGAGAAGCGCGCCGCCTACGACCAATTGCTGGCGGGCGGCCACCGCGGCGGCGAAGAGTTCCGGCCACCCCCCGGCTGGGACAGCGGCTTCGAGTTCAGTGGCGGCGGCTTCCGCGATGGGGCCGACGCGAGCGCATTCAGCGATTTCTTCGAGACCTTGTTCGGAGCCGGCGGCTTTCGTGGCGCCGGAGGCGCGCGCCGCGGCGGCGCTCGCGGACAAGACCATCACGCTCGGGTTCAAATCGATATCGAAGACGCATACCGCGGCGCCACCCGCTCCATTACCCTGCAAGTGCCGGAGGTCGATGCAGACGGTCACGTCCGTACCCGCGGCCACACCCTGAACGTGAAAATACCGCCGGGGGTTCGCGAGGGCCAGCAGATCCGCCTTGCCGGCCAGGGCGCTCCGGGCGCGCCTAACGCTCCCGCCGGCGACCTCTACCTGGAGATTCTGCTGGCGCCCCACCCGGTGTTCCAGGCGGAAGGCCGAGACGTGTACGTCAGCTTGCCGATCACGCCGTGGGAAGCCGCGCTGGGCGCCAAGATACCGGTCCCGACCTTGGGCGGTAAGGTGGAGATGAAAATCCCCGCAGGCGCGCAGTCTGGGCAGAAACTGCGGCTCAAGGGGCGCGGACTGCCGGGCAGTCCGCCAGGCGACCAGTATCTGGTATTGCAGATCCATGCTCCGAAGGCGGACTCGCAAGCGCAACGTGAAGCATATGAACAGCTCGCGCGAGCAGCCGCCTTCAATCCACGCGAGCATCTGGGGGTTTGAAATGGCCGAGGCATCGAACACCACCCTGGTCGTGATCGCCGAAGAGCGGCATCTGAGCCTGGGCGAAGTTTGCGAATGCTGCGATCTGGCGGTAGATCAGCTGTTGGACCTTGTCAGCGAAGGCCTGCTCCAGCCAGAGGGACCGGAACCGCGGCGCTGGCGGTTTTCCACCAACGATATCGCCCGTCTGCGCACGGCGCTGCGCCTGCAACGCGATCTCGACCTGAACCTTGCCGGCGCCGTGCTCGCCTTGCAGCTTCTGGACGAAGTGCAGAGCCTGCGCGCGCGGGTACGGCTACTGGAACAACTGCTGCGTTGAGACGCTCAATTCAAAGCCGCGGCACTTCCTCGCCGGCATGGGTCTTCTCGTACAGGCGCTGGTGCTCGATGCAACGGGTGGCCGTGGGATAGGCTTGCAAACGCTCGTACGCGATGGCTTTGCCGCACTCGACGCACGAGCCGTAGGCGCCTTCCGCCATCCGCTCCAACGCCTGCTCTGTCGCGCGCAACTCCTCAATATGTTGATCAATGATCGCAAGATTGAGATCGGTGAGCAGATCGGCTACCGAAGCTTCGGCATTATCATGAACGCGCCCGGCAAGATCCTGAAAGCTTTGATCGTCGGAATCCAGCAGTTCGGCGCGTATTTCGTCGAGCAATTCGCGGCGCCGTTCTCTCAACATCCCTCGCAGGTGCTGCAACTGCTGCTCGTTCAATTTCGATTCCATGGGTTCGGCCTCCTTGTCCGCGCAGAACTCACTGCGCGACGATGGGCGTTATGATGATTTCCACCCGGCGATTCAAAGCCCGACCTTCGGGCGTTGCATTGGAAGCACGGGGCTGGCTTTCGCCGCGGCCGAATGCGCTGACCCGCTCGGGGACTACGCCGTTGGATAAGAAATATTGCTGCACTGCTTGGGCACGGCGTTCTGACAGCGTTTGGTTGTAGGCGTCGCTACCGGTCGAATCGGTATGTCCGACCACGGCCAATTGGGTCTTGCCGTAGCGCTTGAGCACATCCGCAATCTTATCCAACGTGCTGTAGAAACCCGGCTTGATCTGTGCCGAATCCACGTCGAACGAGGTTTCGCTGGTCATGGTGACGCGTAGCTGGTTTTGCGGCAACGCGTCCACCGACACCAGGCCGGCATCGATTTCGGGGCGCAATACCCGCTCGAAATCCTGCTTTTGCTTGTCCATATAATTGCCGACCAGGCCGCCGGCAATGCCGCCACCGACCGCGCCGATCAAGACGTTCTTCTTGTTCTTGCTGGTTAAACCGACTGCAGCACCGACCCCGGCACCGATCAACACCCCTTTTTCGGCGTCGGTCATGGGCCGGGTGCGGCCGTATTGGTCCGTGGCGCAGCCGCTGACCACCAGGGCCACGCACAGGGCGACGACGGTTATGGGTGAGCGATATCTCATTGCTTGCTTCTCCAGATGACGAGTGACTGAGGCCGGCACCTATCGTGACGATGTGCGCGCAGCGACCAATTGGTATTGCACTGTAAGTTCGTCCTGCACGGCGATCGCGCCGAACAGGATTTTCAAAGGTTGGATACCGAATATGTGCTGGTCGAAACTGAACGAACCAGATGCATATAACCGAGTACCTTGCTGCCAGACCCGCACCGGGACCACCATCTCCCGCTGCACGCCGTGTATTTCCACGCTCAGATGCACGTCGACGTCGGGCAAGGCGCCATCGACCGACTCCGAGCGTAGCTGAATCTGAGGAAAGCGCTGCGCATCCAACACACCGGGGCCGAGCATATTGGCGCGGGTCGCGCGCACCGCTTCGTCGTCCGGTTTCGCCGCGAATGCCGGACCCGCCAATCTGCGCGCGCTCGGGTCGTCCACAATTAAGCCCGACACCGGAAATTGCAACTGGAACCGTGTCGCGCGCGGGGCTTCGGGCCGGTACTGTATCTCGCCATGCATCTCGGACGCCGATATCACGTGATTGTGACCCAGCTTGGCCAACGGACCGGCACTATACACCAATATCCGGACTTGGGATTCGGCCGGGAGCAGCTCGTACCGCTGCGCATGAGCGCCCGCGGTCGCAAGAAACAGGCATAGCAACCCCAGGGTTCGCGTCAACCAGTTGCCACCCTTCATCCCGGTAACCCCATGCGTCTATAATCTGCCATCCGCTCCCGGAGCCTAGTATATGAAAATGGTCAGCCCACTTATGCAATTCCCAGCGCTGTTGTTCGCGCTGCTGTTGGTGTTCGCGCCGCTAGCCGAGGCCGCCGTAGCCACCGTCAACGGCGCAGCCATCACTTCCGACGATCTACAGTATGCCTTGCAGGAGTTCGCCGCCAGCCGTGGCGCGGACCCGGCGCTGTTGCGGCAGTCACCGCAATTCCCGCAACTGCGCGACGCGCTGCTGCGCAGCTTGATCGAACGCGAATTGCTTTGGCAGGCGGCGCGCAAGCACCATGCGGCATCGGACAGCCAGGTGGCCGAAGCCGTGGCGCGGGTTCGCACCCAACTCGGCGGTGAAGAGCGGTTTCAGCGCGCCCTGCAGGCCCGGGGCCTGACAGAACAGGTCATCACCGAACGACTGCGGCACGATCTCAGTATTCAGGCTTACCTGCAAAAGGAAGTGTACGCGGCACTGAGCGTGAGCGATGCCGATATCCGCGATTTCTACCAAGCCAATCGCGATCGGTATCGCAGCCCCGATTTGCTGCACCTGAGGGACATCCTGCTCGCGCAACCGGCCGATACCGACCCCAAATCGCTGGCTGAACAGATCCGCGCAAAAATCGCCCAAGGGGCCGAGTTCAGCTATATGGCGCACAAACAATCTACCGACATCAGTGCCCGCGATGGCGGCGACGTGGGATTCGTGAATGCCGAAGATCTGGGAACCGAGCTGGCCCCGGTCGCAGCGGGCCTCAAGCCCGGAGACGTGTCCCAACCCCATGCCGGACCCGGCGGCATCCACCTGCTGCAGCTTGTCTCGCGGCGTCCAGGGATCCAGGCCTCCCTGTCGGATGTACACGATATGGTTCACGATCAACTGCTGGAAACGCGTCGCGATCAAGCCTTGCAGGCGCGACTGCAACAACTGCGCGCCGCTGCGCAGATCACGGTCCCAAAATAGCATTGCGCGGTTGCACAGTCGCTGCACGTGGCTTTGCCGATTGCCGGCCACGCCAGCGTCCGGATAATTGTCGTCAGTGGCCTCTGACAGCGGCCCCGGTACGTTGCTCGACGACTCTCCATTCGCGATGATTGCCGGCCCGGTCCAGGGCCGGCTTCTTTGATGTTCGCCGATCAGTCCACATAATGGCTGGCTCGCGCTTGTCGCCGGGCGGCCGCAGTGTTGCAATAGCCCATTCTCAGGTATTTCACACCGAGCTGACTATTGGAACAGGCTTTCGATATGAGCCGCCGCGTCGTCGTCATTGTTATCCTTGCCTTCTTTTCGCTGCCGGTCGCCTCATGGGCGCAAGACACCTTGTACGTGACCGACAAATTGATACTGGGCTTGTACGCAAAACCGGAAACCAGCTCCGAGAGTCTCTCCACCTTGGTAAGCGGGACGCCGCTGCAAACGTTGGAGCGCGGAAAATACTTTACCCGCGTACGCACTCCCGACGGCACCGAGGGCTGGGTGAAATCGGCTTACCTCGTCGAAGAAAAACCACCGCGCCTGATGCTGGACGAAGCCCAAGCCACCAACGAACAACTCAAGACACAACTGCAGCGCACGCGCGGCGAACTCGACGAACTGAAAGCGGCGTCTTCCCATACAGACACGCAGCTTCAGGAGTTACAAGCAGCCCGCGATCAACGCAGCGCCGAGCTCGAACGATTGCAATCACAGAATCGCCAACTACAACAGCGCGTCGCGACGCATCACCGTAGCGTGCCACTGAACTGGTTGATCGCGACCGGCGCACTGACTCTCGTCCTGGGTGTGTGGGCGGGCTATGCCTGGATCGATTACCGTATACGGCGACGGCACGGTGGCTTTCGCATTTACTGAGATCGTTGCTGGAACCCGTTGCCGGCCGTACTACCCTGAATATCAGGTCATCGAACAAACCAAACCAATCGAACCACACCAATCGTTGTACGCTCTTTAGTCATGGGCGCGGTCCAGTATGGGCATAATTCTGCAAGGAGGCAGACATGGATGTTTACGAGGCAATCAAACGTCAACACGACGCGACCCGCGAGCACGGTCGAACAACTGAGCGACACCACGTCGCGCGCCGAAAAGACCCGAAAACAACTGTTCGACCTTTTCAAACGCGACCTTTGGGCGCACAACAAGGTCGAAGAGGCAGTCTTTTATTCGGTGCTCCGAACCTACAAGGACATCCGCAATGAGGCGCTGGAAGCGTTTGCAGAGCATCATGTGTTGAACTCGCTGATCGAGGAGCTGGAGACCATACCGGTAACCGATGACAATTGGAGCGCGAAGTTTTCCGCCCTGACGGACGTGCTGTCGCATCACATGCAGGAAGAAGAGGATGAGGTATTCGGCATGGCGCGCAAGTTGTTGTCGGAGGAACAAGCCAACGACATGGGCAGGAAAATTGAATCGCGCCATCGTGTCGTGGTCGCAGCCCTGGAACCGCTCAGCGCTGCTTGAGCCCGTACCGCGGTGCGCTGCGCCGACCGAAGCGCACCGCCAGCAACAGCGCTGCGCAGGTGAGTCCGCAAACCAGGCCGTACCACATGCCGCGGGCACCCAGGCCGCAGCGCCAGCCCCAGTACCAGGCAAGGGGCAGGCCGATACCCCAATAGGAAACCATGTTCACCGCCAGCGGCCATGCCGTATCCTTCAGCCCGCGCAAAGCGCCCATCGCCGTGACCTGGATACCATCGGATAGCTGAAACAGTGCGGCGATCGCAAGCAGCTGCGCCGCCAACGCGGATACCGCGGGATCGTTGGTATACAAGGCTACGATGGAAGCCGGCGCCGCAACCATGACCAGTGCCGAGACGCCCATCAGCGCGGCGCCCATGCCCATACCCACATAGCCGGCGCGGCGCACCGCGGTCGCCGCGCCCGCTCCCGACAGCTGACCGACCCGAATGGTGACCGCCATGGACAGGCCCAACGGGATCATGAACATCAGCGCGGCGTAGTTCAGCGCGATCTGGTGTGCCGCGGTCGCCACCGCGCCCAGCCGCCCCATCAGCAGCGCGACCGCGGAAAACAAACCCACCTCCAGCACAATGGTCAAAGCGATCGGCACGCCCAGTCGTAGCAAGCGCCACAGTGCCGCCGGATCCGGCGCCTGGAAGCGGCTCCAGAGTGCCAGATAGCGAAACCGGTGGTGCCAGCCCAGATACGCCGAAATCAGCAGCGCATCGCCCCACAACACCGCGGCACTGGACCAGCCGGCCCCCGCCGCCCCCAGTCGCGGCGCGCCGAGGTGCCCGAACATCAGCACCCAGTTGCCGAATGCGTTTAGAGGCAAAGCAGCCAGCTGGATGTACATGATCGGTCGGGTCTGGCCCACCCCTTCGGCGACATAGCGCCCGGCCAGGTACAGGCATACTGCCGGCATCCCCCAGGCTATGGCGTTCAGATAGGCCTGGGTAATCGGACGCAGGGGCGCAGCAACCGCGAACGGCCCCATGGCGGCGCCGATCCCGACCACCGCGGGAGTGGCCACCAACGCCAACGCCAGCGCCAGCCAAAGCCCCTGGCGGAACAACGGCCCGATCTGCTCTTGCGCCGCCGCGCCAACCAGCTGTGCAGTGCTGGGAGAAAGCGCCAACAGCACACCGACACATGCCAGATACACCGGCACGAACAAGCTGCTGCCCAGCGCCACCGCCGCCAAATCCAATGCGCCGAGACGGCCGGCCATGATGGTGTCGGTAAAGCCCATCCCGACCTGGGAGAGCTGACTGACAATCAGAGGCGCGCCAAGGCGCGCCAGCACTTTCGCTTCAGCGCGGAGTTCGAAGGACCAATCGGGCGGTTTTGCAGTCACGGACGCTGGTAGCGGCGAAATGCCCATGATAACGGGCAGCGCCCCGGACGTGCACCGCCCAGCAGGGCAACGCCGGAGGTCCGTTCATCCGGCGGCCTCAGTTCGCGCCGTTGCGGGCGATGAAGTCGGTGATCAGCTCGGTCGGCACCGCGCCGACCTGCTCGGCGCGCAGTTTACCCTTGGGGTCGTAGATCAAGAAGGTCGGCGTCCCGCGCCAGGGCTGGCCGGTCACATCGGTATAGATACCCGCGACTTCCTCGGGCTCACCGATCAGGTTCGGGAAGTTGATGGAATTGCGGTCGATGAACGCTTTCGCGTCAGCAACGCCGCTGGGACCATCCATGGAGATGCCGAGCACACGCGCATCCTTGTCACTGTGGAAAGTTTGAAAGTCGACATAGTGAAATGCTTCCTTGTTGCATACCAGGCAGTCCGACGCCCAGATCATCACCACCGTCCACTTTCCCTTGCCGGTGTAGTCGGCGATGCTGCGGGCATGGCCCTGCATATCCGTCAAGCCGCCCGCCTGCGCCATCGGCAGCAACAACAATCCAATCAATAGCCCGACCGATACTCGCCAAAACGCCCTCATACGACCTCCCCGAAATGCGTCCCGCGACGCGCGATCAATAACAAAGGGGCACGCGGCCCTAGCCGATCAGAACACATGCCGCCGGAAAAGTTCCCGCAACTCTGCGCGAAAATACCCATCGTCACGATTCAAAACAAGATTTGCGTAGTGACCTCGCGAAGCCCATAAAACCCGTGCCAAACCAAACAAGTCAGCCGCGGCATGGTGCCGCGTGCTCGGAGGATGAAAGCAATGACAACCAAGATCGTGAACTTTCGCGGCGCCGCTCTGGCTGCGCTGTTACTCGTGACCAGCATGGCCTATGCCGGCGCCGATCGCCAGCCGGCCGAAAACGGCTATCACACCCAGAAAGTCGTGTATCACATCAACGATGCGGAGGGCGCCGGCGCGGCGCTTCGCAACGTTGCCAACCATCTCAATGCCGTCGGTGACAAGAACATCGAAATCATAGTCGTCACCCACGGCAAGGGCATCGACTTCCTGCTCGAAGGCTGGGCGGACAAGGAGGGCAAGAGCTACGAAGAGACGGTCCAGGGGCTGGCCAACCGCGGCGTAAAGTTCGAGGTCTGCAACAATACCCTGCGTGGCCGCAAGATCGACGCGGAAAAGGTCAGCATGAATGCCAAGGTCGTGCCGTCCGGCGTCGCGACCCTCGGCGAACTGCAGCAGCAGGGATACGCTTACATTAAGCCGTAGTGGAATTCGCCTGCCTTCGGAGCACAGGTCCGGAGGCAGGTCATGCCATCGCGCACACCATCCGCAAACCCCGCGAAAGCATGTCGGCGGACAGCTGAATATATTCCGACGCTGGGAGTAGACCGCGGGCGGCGCTGTGGACCACGACAGGCGACAGCCAGGCCGTTATAACTTCAAGCGCACTTCATAGTGCGCCCGGCGCGCCACCGCAAAGTGTCGCGCCATAATCAGCGGACTCGGCGGCGGCGTCAGCAAGGTGACCACCACGATCGCCAACGTTGAAAAAACGAACCCCGGTATCAGTTCGTAGAGATCGAACCAGCCGCCTTCCAATCCGCGCCACACCATCACGGTCACGCCGCCGACGACGATCCCGGCCAACGCACCCGGTACGTTCATGCGCGGCCAAAACAGCGCCAGCAACAGCGTCGGTCCGAACGCGGCCCCGAAGCCGGCCCAGGCATATGCCACCAGGTCCAATACCTGGCTGTGAGGATCGAGGGCCAACCAGGTCGCGAGGCACGCGATCAACACGACCGCCGCCCGTCCCACGGCAATCAGCTCGCTCTGCCGCGCCTGGCGTCTGAACAACGCCTTGTAGAAGTCTTCCGCCAACGCCGAGGATGACACCAGCAGTTGCGAATCCGCCGTGCTCATGATCGCCGCCAGTATCGCCGCCAGCAACACGCCGGCCACCAGCGGATGAAACAGCACACCGACCAAAACCATAAACACCGTTTCAGTTTCCGGACCGTACAGCGGTTGCTGCAGATAGACGCTGCCGACGATACCGACCAGGGTGGCGCCGATCAGGGTCAGCGCCGACCAGGTCACGGCCACCCTCCGGGCCGCGGGAACGTGGGCCGTTCTGCGGATGGCTTTGAAGCGCGCCAGGATATGCGGCTGGCCGAAATAGCCCAGGCCCCAACCGAGCAGCGAAGCGATGGCGACGAAGGTCAGCGGGCTTCCGTCATGATCCGAGAACGCGTTCAACGCCTCCGGGCTGCGACGCTGAAGCTCGCTGAGCATCGAGTCCCATCCGCCGAGGGCGCCGATCGCCGTAACCGGCACCACGATCAAGGCCGCCAGCATCAACAGTCCTTGGGCGACATCGGTCCAGGATACGGCAAGAAAACCACCGAAGAAGGTATACGCCAGCACCGCCGCCGCACCGGCGACCACCGCATATTGATACGGCATGCCGAACACGGTTTCGAACAGCTTACCGCCGGCAACCAATCCGGAACTGGTGTAGAAGAGAAAGAACAATAAAATGAAAAGCGCCGAAATCACCCGCAACAATCGTGTCCGATCATCGAAACGTTGCTCGAAAAACTCCGGCAGCGTGAGCGCGTTGTCCGCCGCCTCGCTATAGGCTCGCAAGCGGCGCGCGACAATGCGCCAATTGAGGTAGGTCCCGATCAACAACCCCGTCGCCAGCCAGGCCGCCTCCAGCCCGGCGGTATAGGCATAGCCGGGGAGTCCCAGCAACAGCCAACCGCTCATGTCCGACGCGCCGGCGGACAGCGCCGCCACCCAATAACTCAGCCGTCGGCCGCCGAGAATGTAGTCGGCAAGATCGTTGGTTTGCCGCCAAGCGAACCAACCGATGACGAGCATCAGCAGCAGATAGGCGACGAAGGTCAAAACGATGGCCGGCTGGATTGGATACATGGGATGCAATTTCCCAGTGCGCTGCGACCGTAGCGCGCGCACCGTGTTGATGAAGGGAAAGGCCCGGTCCCGGGCTCACCGGCCGGATTTTTTTCTGTCGCGCAACAAGGCGTCCAACGACACCGCGTGCTGCTTCACCACCGGCGTCCCGGACGTACCCGTTCTGAAGCAGCGATAGCCGCTGATCATGGCCGAGGTATCGCCGCCGCTACCCTTGAGGTCGTGCACGAATACCGCCGCAACGTGGAGGGCGATCACGATGGCGATGGGCTCCGCCAACGCTGTGTGCCACCGCCACGATCGTAAGCCGGCGTCAAACACGTGTTCCAGGGCCAAGCCCGTCAATGCCTGCCAAGATAACATCGCCAGCAATACCAGATACAGCGGCGACCAGAACGGATTGTGCGCATACCAGGCCGGCAGCGGCGCCCGTCCCAGGCTCAGATAGAAGCGCAGCGTCTGCCCCGCTGCCCGCAGCTGAAGACCGCGCGGCAGCAAATCCCGCAAATGTTCCGCGGCTCGCCCGAACAGCAATAGATAACCGCGCAGGAGCAGCGCCAACACCAGCCCATAGCCGGCGATCACATGGGCATCGCGCAGCGGCACGGCCAAGGCGGGGGCCCGGGGCGACAACCAGCCGCTGAGCAGCAGCACAATTGACGCAGACGCCATCAGCCAGTGGGCGAAACGCAAACGCCCCGACCAGATCGCGACCCGCTGAATGGATTCGTTGACCATCGAGTACCGGGATTCCCACTGCCCCGCCAAGGCAGCAGATTGGCCAACCGGGGCCACCGATGCAAGTGCCAAAAAAAGCGGGTGCCGTAAACGACACCCGTGAGAAGGAGGAGACAGAAATGGCGCTACAATACCATCGCTATTGTTTATGCAGGTGTCGTGCCAATTCCGCGCGCTCTCATTATTTCATACACTTACGAAATGTCGCTGGGGTGGCAGGGTACCCAAAGCGCGCCGAAACGGCGCCATGTGACGGAAATTCGGCATCACAGCGGTGCATCAGCCGCCGCCGGGTTTGGTTTTCAGGCGCGCAAACGCCTCCGCCATCGCCGTGGGCGGCGCCGGCTCGCGGGATTTCTGGCGCCCACTACCCGGCTTGCTGGCTGCAGACCGGCGCGGCGACTTGGGCCGCGCTTCGACGCCGCGCTCGGCAGTGTCGCCCAGCCGCATGGACAGACCGATGCGCTGGCGTTCCAAATCGACGCTCACCACTTTGACTTTGACCACGTCGCCGGCCTTGACCACTTCCCGCGGATCTTTGACGAAGCGGTCGGCGAGCGCCGAGATATGCACCAGCCCATCCTGGTGCACGCCGACGTCGACGAAGGCGCCGAAATTGGTGACATTGGTGACCGCGCCCTCGAGGATCATGCCCGGTTGCAGATCGGCGACTTTTTCCACGCCTTCACGAAAACTCGCGCTGCGAAACTCCGGTCGCGGGTCGCGGCCGGGCTTTTCCAACTCAGCGAGAATGTCGCGCACTGTCGGCTCACCGAAACGCTCGTCGACATAATCGTTGGCGGCCAGACTGCCGAGAAAGCGTCCGTCACCGATCAGCGTGCCGACGCCGCGACCGGTGCCGGCGACGATGCGCTCGACCACCGGATAGGCTTCCGGATGCACCGCCGAGGCATCCAGCGGATTGTCGCCGGCGCGGATACGCAGAAACCCCGCCGCCTGTTCAAAAGCCTTCGGTCCCAGCCGCGACACCTCCAGCAATTGCCGTCGGTTGCGGAAAGCGCCGTGCTGATCGCGCCAACCGACGATGTTCTCCGCCAGGCCCGCGCTCAAGCCGGCCACCCGGGTCAACAGCGGTACCGACGCCGTGTTGACGTCGACGCCGACAGCGTTGACACAGTCCTCGACCACGGCGTCCAAGGTATGGGCAAGGCGCACCTGACTCACGTCGTGCTGGTACTGACCCACTCCGATCGACTTGGGATCGATTTTCACCAGTTCCGCCAACGGGTCCTGCAAGCGGCGGGCAATGGACACGGCACCACGAAGCGACACATCCAGTCCCGGAAATTCCTGGGCGGCGAAAGCCGACGCCGAATATACAGAGGCGCCGGCTTCGCTCACCATCATCGACGCGAGCTGCAGCTCGGGATGAGCCTGACGCAGTTCCGCCACCAGGCGGTCGGTCTCCCGCGAAGCGGTGCCATTGCCGATGCTCACCAGCGCCACACCATGCTTGCGCGCAAATTGCGCCAACACCGCCAACGCCTGGTCCCATTGCTTCTTCGGCGGATGAGGATAGATCGTCGCCGTATCCAGCAACTTGCCGGTGGCGTCCACCACCGCCACCTTGACCCCGGTACGCAGCCCCGGATCCAGACCCATGGTCGCCCGCTGTCCGGCGGGCGCAGCCAACAGCAGGTCGCGCAGATTGTGGCCGAACACCGCAATCGCCTCCTCCTCAGCCCGCTCGCGCAAGCGACCCATCAACTCCAGCTCCAACGTCGGCGCCAGTTTCACACTCCAGGTCCAGCGCACGCTGGTGGCGAGCCATGGCTGTGAAGCGCGGACACCGAAGCGTGCGGCGATCAGCGCCTCGCAACTGCCGAATCCGTCACTGGCGGCGCCTTCCTCCTGCCCGGCCACCAGAAGCTGCAGGCGCAGCGCTTTCTCTTTCCGACCCCGGAACAGGGCCAGCGCGCGGTGGGATGGGATGCTCTGCAATGCTTCGCGGTATTCGAAGTAATCGGAGAATTTCTCAGCGCCGCTCGGCAGCTCGGCGGCGGCTCGGGACTCCAAGGTGCCGTGGTCCCAGACGTAGTCCCGCAAGCGCGCCAGCAGATCCGCGTCCTCGGCGGCGCGCTCCATGAAAATCTGCCGGGCGCCGTCCAATGCGCCCTGGGCATCGACGACTCCCTGCTCGACATTGACATAGGCTGAGGCCAGGGACAGCGGATCGGCATCGGGCGACTGCAACACCGCGTCCAGCAACGGTTCCAGTCCGGCTTCGCGGGCGATCTGGGCCTTGGTGCGGCGCTTGGGTTTGTAGGGCAGATAGAGGTCTTCGAGGCGGGTCTTGGTGTCCGCGCCCTCAATCGCCCGCTTGAGTTCGGGGCTGAGTTTGCCCTGTTCGTCGATCGACTTGAGCACCGTGCTGCGGCGGTCTTCGAGTTCGCGCAAATAGACCAGCCGGTCGGACAAGGTGCGCAGCTGAGTGTCATCAAGCCCACCGGTGGCTTCTTTGCGATACCGGGCGATGAACGGCACCGTCGAGCCTTCGTCCAGAAGATCAACGGCACTTTGCACTTGGCGCGGGGAGACGGCCAGTTCCTGTGCGATACGTTCGACTATGGGCATTGGGCACTCCGGAAGCGGGAAACGCGGCAGTTTACCAGACCCCCCCGGGGGCCGCGTGAGAGCTACGTCCCACCACCCGGGATGAGTGTTGAATTCCTTTACACATGGCGCCGTCCGGACCCCCCGACACTGTCGCAATTGCGGCCTAAGTACCTGTTATTGAAGTGCAAAAAAGAACCCCGCATGGAACTTGCTAAGACTGGAACAACAACCTTCTCAATGCTGCTGGAGAAATTAAATGTCCGAGGCAAACGTCCGAATTGAGGAATTCGATGATTGGGCCGAACTCGCCCGCTCCGATCCCGATGGCTTCGAAAAACGGCGCCGCGCCGTGATCGACGACTTCATCGCCAGCGCCCCGGAGCGCAACCAGCACCATTTGCGCTGCCTGCAATGGCGTATCGACATGGAGCGCAAGCGCGCCTCCACGCCGCTGGCGGCCTGCTACCAGATCTATCGCATGATGTGGCAGTCGTTCGCGGGAGAACGGGGCATGGTTGCGGCACTGCGGGATGCGAACCGATTGTGTCAGGAGGGCACCGCTCCGAACCGCCCGCCGGCGACGCTACTGACCTTCGAGCCTCGGTCCGCACGTCGAGCCCATTGATCGCGCAGACCCGCCGGCGGCGCCACTCGGGCGCCGCCGGTGGTGCTCATTTCGAGCTGAACACCTTCTTCAGGAACGCCTTGAGCTTGTTCCAAGAATCGGCATCGGCCTCGACGTCATAGCCGAGAGGCAGATTGTACTTGGCGCCGTATTGATCGGCCTTGGGATTGGTGAAGCTGTGCATGGCATTGGGGTACACCACCAGCTCGTAACCGACGCCGGCGTTCTTCATTTCGTCTTTGAAGGCCTGGAGCTGTTCGGACGTGGTGAATTTGTCCTTGGCGCCGTGCAATACCAGCACCTGGGCTTTGACCTGGCCGGGTTCGGCCGGTTTGCCGATCGGCGGCAGACTGCCGTGGAAACTTGCCACGCCGTCGAGATCCGCCCCTTCGCGGGCCATCTGTAACACCACCCCGCCGCCGAAGCAGTAGCCGATGGCGGCGATGTGATCGGGATCGACGCTGGGTTGTTGCCGGCAGCAACTTCAGCGCGGCCATGAATCGTTCTTTGCCCTGTTCGCCAGTCTTGACGCACGGCGGTGGCGAATTCGCCGGCCTGTTTCGGGTGATCCGCCGTGCGCGCCCTCACCGTACATATCCACGGCCAGCGCGGTATAGCCGAGTCCGGCCAGCATATCGGCCCGTTTCCGGGCATAGTCGTTCAATCCCCACCACTCGTGCACCACCAGCACGCCTGGCCGTTTGTGCTTGATGCTCGCGTCGTAAGCCAAATAGCCCTTCATTGTCTGACCGCCGGCCGTGTAGGTCACCTGCTCGGTGGCGAGGGATTTTGCCTGGGTCTCCAGGGTAGCGTTGCAACCTGTGGCCATGAGACCGAATACGAACATCAATGCGCCGAGCCATAGTCGCTTCATCGCTGCTCCTCCCTGGGATATGCCTGCGTTTGGCAGTGTGCGGTAGCCAGTAGCGGCCACCGCCATGCGGTCCTTCGAGATTGTAGTACGTGAGAACGCACAGACAGCACTGAGCGCACGACCCGGCAACCGGCGGCGCCGGGCATTCGGCACGCAGTTTTCATGGGCCGGTGCGCGCCAGCACCAGCGCCCGCCGCGGCGCGGGCAATCCCTCCACGGTACGACTCGGGTCCTGGGGATCGAGAAAATCCGCCAGTGATTGAAATCGCATCCACGGGGTACTGCGCTGCTCCTCTACGCTGGTTGCAGTGACGTCGACCGTCCGCACCTGGCTATAGCCGCAGCGCCGCAGCCATCCTTCCAGTGCCGCCACCGACGGCAGCAGCCAGACGTTGCGCATTTTCGCGTATCGGCCTGCGGGCAGCAGCACGCTTTGTGCACCGCCCTCGATCACCAGGGTCTCGAGCACCAACTCGCCGCCGGGGCGCAGAGCATCGCGCAACGCCAACAGGTGATCGATGGGCGAACGTCGGTGATAAAGAACACCCATGGAAAAGACCGTATCGAAGGCACCCAGTCCCGGCGGCAGATCGTCGATTCCCAAGGGCAACACGTGCACCGGTAAGGCACCGAGATAACGCCGCAGCACTTCGAACTGCACCACGTAACGCAAACCTGGATCGATACCGATCACCCGCTCGGCACCGCCCCCGCGCGCGCGCAGGGCGTAGTACCCGTTGCCGCAGCCGACGTCGAGGACCAGGCGGCCATCCAGGGGGGCGATCGCCGTTGCCAAGCGCGCCCATTTCCGGTCCGAGCGCCATTCCGCATCGATATGGATGCCGAACAGATCGAACGGGCCTTTGCGCCATGGATGCAAACCGTGGAGCGCCTGCTCTAGCCGTGCCCGGGACTCCGGCGCCATATCCGGCGCGCCGCCGATGCGCACCAGCGGCTGATCCAGAATTACCGACGAAGGCTGCGCCCACGGCAGTTCGGCGAGCAACTGTCGCCATTGCGCCAATTCGCCGTGGCGCGCCGGATCCAACGCCTGGTCGATCTGGTCCGGCAACCGCGCTGCCCATTCCGCCAGCGGGCCGCCGGCGAGCGCGTCGATGAGGCCACTGAATTCGATCATTTGAGGGCCGCAACCGCGGCGAAGTTGAAACTCTGAAACCAGGTGTGCACGGCAGTGAACCCGGCTTCCTGCAAGCGCGCGTGATGGGTCTCGAGGCTGTCGGGAATGAGCACGTTTTCCAGCGCACTGCGTTTTTGACTGATCTCGAGCTGCGAATAGCCGTTCGCCTGTTTGAACTGCAGGTGCATGCGCTCTGCAAATGCCTGGCGTTCGGGGTCTTCGAAACGGATCTTTTCCGCCAACACCAGCACCGCGCCCGGCAGGCAAGCCTGGTGGATGCGCCGCAGCAGCGCGAGCCGCTCGGCCGGCGGCAGAAATTGCAAAGTAAAATTGAGCACCACCACCGATGCCCGTTCGATGGCGAATGCGCGAATGTCGGCGCAGTGAACGTCCACCGGCACGGTCAGTGCTTGCGCGGCAATATTTTCGCGGCAACCGTCGACCATCGCCTGCGCGTCGTCCACGGCGATGACCCTGCAGCCGGGGACGCGGATGTGCTTAGCGAGCGCCACGGTCGCTGCGCCCAGGGAACAGCCGAGGTCGTAACAGTGGCTGTGGGGTTGCGCGAAGGTTTCGGCGAACAGTCCCAGTAACGGCAGCAGAGCATCGTAGCCCGGCACCGAACGCCGGATCATATCGGGAAACACCCGCGCCACCCGCGCGTCGAAAACGAAGTCGACCAGATGCCTGTGGGCGTGGGCGTAAATGTCGTCTCGCCGTTGCTCGCTCATGTCCAATCCCCGCCGTCATGCAATGGGTGGTAGCCGATTTCCAATACCACGTACTCGGCTTCGCCGTTCGGCAGCCGAACCTGTATTTCGTCATCCACGCGCTTGCCAAGCAGCGCCTTGGCCACCGGCGAGTCGAGACTGATCCAGCCCTGTTTCGGATCGAACTCGTCGGCGCCGACGATACGGTGCACGCTTTGGCGCCCGTACTGATCTTCAAGTCGCACCCAGGCACCGAAATAGATGCGAGAACGATCACGCGGTGGCTCATGCACCACCTGCAGGTGTTCGAGGCGTTTGCGCAGAAACCGCACTCGCCGATCGATTTCGCGCAGTTGCTTCTTGCCATAGATGTATTCGGCGTTTTCCGAGCGGTCGCCCTGTGCCGCCGCTTCGGCCACGGCGCGAGTCACCTCGGGCCGACGCACCCGCCATAGATCATCCAACTCGCGACGCAGACGCTCTGCGCCCTCCGGCGTGATGTAGGGCGATGCCGCCGGTTGCGCAGCACGGTACCGGGACATGGCTCAGCGGCCTTGCGGTGGCCGCGAACCAACCGGATTCAGCGTTGACAATGGAATCCCCGGCGCCGCGAGCCGTGACAGCAAGTCAGATTCCAAATTCTAAAACTCGGCAGCGCAGCTCCGTCACCACCAAGGAAATATTGCCGTCTCCAGCCTGACTCAGTCCGTCGATGAACGCGCTTGTTTGGCCGGCGCCAGTCGGCTCGAGATTCTGTTGTTCAATCTCTGCCGCGACGCCGACAGTGACCGGGAAGAAGCATTCGGCATCAATGTATTCAAGCTTCGCGAGGTTATGCATCTGCCAGCCGCGCCCCGTGCTCCGAACATGCCGCCGGCTGAGCAAGGGATGATCGATCTGCGCGGTAACACGATTCTGGTGATCGACTTGAGTCATCTCTGCGGCGCACATGTGAAGGGTGAAGCGAAAATTCTGATCGTGACCGGATACAATCGCAGCACCCACGGGTTCATGGTCAGTTCGGTGGAACAGATTCTGCGCATGGAGCGGTATGACATCAAGGCGCCCCACCCATGCTGGCTCTCCGCCCGGGCGGCTTGGTGACCGCGATCTGCGAATTGCGCGAGGCCCGCATGGTCATGATCGTCGGCACCGAAAAAGTCCTGACCGACTTCAGCGGCACGGTCGACGGCCCCACCCGGTTCGACGGCATCGAATCCCTGCATAGCCAGTCGGCGGTACTATACGCTGACGACTCGACGGTTGCCCGCCGCCGGAACGGGACCGCATTCGGTCGTCGGGGTATTCGTCAACCGGGCACCGAGAATGGCGGCGAGGCCTGGAGAAGCGGCTGCAGCGAATCACCGACGGCGCCGCGGCAGCCGGCGTGCCGGCCCATACGCTGCTGCAAGCCAGCCTCACCGATATCGAGATGCCGGGAACGGGCGGATATGGGTTGACTCGCAAAATCAAATCCGATGTGCGTTTCAAGAATATCCCGGCCATCGTGCACTCACCGTCGACGGCGGATCCACGCAAGCGATTCGAGTCGGTTCGCGGCACAGATCATCGACCGATCCCGGTGCCCCGTCACTGTTCGGATCCGATGGCCGCGCGGCGGATGTGCGTGCTGCGCTTGGCGGCCTTGAGCGGCGCGCTCCACGCGCGGCTCAGGGCTCCGGGGACGTCACCGCAGTCTATAGTGAGCGTGGCCGACGGCATTGTTGTGGGCGGTGTCGGCGGCGTGCTAGAAATCGGCGCACATCACAGGAGCTTTCGCGCATGAGCCCGAACGACCACAAAAGCTTTTCATCCCATGCTCAGCGGTATCTGATCGCCGGCGTGCTCACCGCCATTCCAATCTGGATTACCTGGCTGGTGTTCAAATTCGTTTTCACCCAGCTTTCCAAATTCGGCATGCCGTGGGTGCGTGCGCTGGCCAACACCCTGGATAAACACATTCCGTCCCTCGCTCAATGGCTGTTGCAACCTTGGTTTCAATCGGTGCTGGCCATCATCGTAACCGTGGTGGCGTTGTATTTGCTGGGTTGGGCTGCCAGCCGGGTCATCGGCGGCCGTGTGATCGCTTTTTTCGATCGTCTGGTGGCGCGGATTCCTCTGGTGCAAACGATCTACGGGGGCACCAAGAAGCTGCTTGCGGCTTTGCAACAAAAGCCTGAAAACGTGCAACGGGTGGTACTCGTGGAATTCCCGTCATCGGACATGAAGGCCGTGGGATTCGTCACCCGTGTGATCAAAGACGCAGACACGGGCAAAGACCTGGCCGCGGTGTACGTGCCCACCACTCCCAATCCCACCTCCGGCTATCTTGAGATCGTACCGGTCGAACGTCTGATCTCCACCACCTGGACCATCGACGAAGCGATGACGTTTATTATTTCCGGCGGCGCGGTGGCACCCGAGCACCTGCATTACACCAAGAGCGCGGCCCCTACCGCGGGCACCAACGGCTCCGCCTAGATCGAGTCCCGGCGGGAGCTGACCAAGGCGGACAAGACGATATTCGCGGCCAAGCAGCGCGCGCCGGGCAGCTACCAATTCGCCTCAGCGCCGGGCGCAGTGTCAGACGATGCCTTTTTGCGCCAGCAGACGCTGAACAAGCGCCCGGGTGTCGTCCGGCTGGTCGATCTCATCCGCCGGCGTCCACGACATATCGGGTTCCAAGCGGTACGAGCCGATCGCTTCATGGGGAGGGTGGCCGCGCCATTCATCGGGCGACAACATGGAAAAATAGCGGCTGCCGTCCGGGCGCCGGTAAAGATGGTAGACGCGCCCCGGTTGGCGCTTGAAGTTGCATTGAACGCGGTGCAGATCCTGATCGCGCTTGGTCTCTTCCAATACCGCGCGCGCTTCGGCCTGCAAGACCTTCACCTGATCCGCGATCACCTTGAGCTTGGCACTGACGCGGGTGTTGAGCATGGCGTCGGCCTCGGCGATCTGTTTGGCGAGATCCACCAGTTCCATGGCGGGGGCCAGACGACTGACCGGATACGGAGAGGCGCGCTCGGCGCCGTCGTGGGTCGGTCCATGGTATTTTTTCGAATCGTCGCTCATTGGCACTGCGGGTAGCGGAGAAAGCCTGATGGTAACGCAGCCCGGCCGGCAGCCGCATCCCGGGTGTTACTGAGCGGACTTGTCATGCGTCGGTACGGAACCCGTTATTTCCAAAAGGTTCATACCCCTGACCAGGCCCAGGTTGCGTGCGCTGCGACCCTGCGCGCGTGCCTGGCGCAGCACTTCGGGGGCCAATTCAGCGCGCGCCAGGAACAGTTGACGGCCTTGGTCGTGTTTGAGTTCCGCCGCCAGTTTCTCGTCTTGCGCCAGACCGGGCTGATCGCAGTCCTCGTGCAGACAGACGTGTTCCACCGGCGCATGGAAATAGAAGCTCAAGCCGTACAGGGGCTCGTTGTCGACAAACACCAGTTCGTCGACCCCGCCTTGCACCTGGCGTTGAATCGCGGCGGCCAGCGCCCGGGCGTCGGCTTTGTGGTCGATCACGCTGCCGTACCAGCGCCCCGCCAGCAGCGCCACCACCACCGCGGCCAGTGCCCCGCCCGCTGCCCGTCGTCGACACATCACCCAATTCGGCAACGTCTGCGCCGTGAGCAGCGACAGCGGCACGAACAACGGCAACACGTAAAATGGCAGGCGGGAACGTGACAGCACGAACACCAGCAACGGTACGCTGAACCACAGCAACAAAAACTGCTGCGCTGGCGCCAGGGAACTCAGCCTGGTGCCGGCGAGCCGCTTCGGCCGCAGTCTTCCCAGGCGGCCCCACCACAACAAGCTCCAAGGTAAGGCGCCGAGCAAGAACGTCGGCACATAGACCAGAAACGCGCCGTACCACTCGCCGTGCCGATGATGGGTGGCGCTCGCGATGCGGTCGATCAGTTCGTAATGAATGAAGTAATGCCAAAGCTGCGGAGCGCTCAACACCACGGCCAGATACCAGCCGAGTCCAATCAGGGCAAACAGCGCCAGCCCGGCGCCGGAGAACAACCGGCGCAGAACCCGCCAGTCCCGTCGCGCCAATGCGAACGTCACCATGGCCAGCAACGGCAACAACCCCGGCGGTCCCTTGGTCAAAAACGCCAGTCCGAAGCCGGTCCACAACAGCAGTTGGAAGCGCCGCCGCGGCTGCGCCAGGTCGGCCACGAAAGCGCTCGCTGCAAGGACTTCCCATGCCACCAGCAACGTGTCCGTGGTGACGATGCCGGCCGCCATATACGGCAGCAAGGTGGTGGCGTAGACCAGCACCGGCAGCCACCGGCGTTCGGGCACATAGTAACGACCGAGACAGTAGATCAGCCCAAGTGTCAACAGAAACGCCAGCGCACCCGGGGTCCGGACGGCCCATTCGCTGTGGCCCAACACTCTCACCGCTGCGGCTATCGCCCAGTAAGTAAGGGGTGGCTTGGTGTAGTGCGGATGTTCGGGATGCAGATGCGGATGAATCCAGTCGCCGCTGCGCAACATTTGCAGAGCGACGGCGCTGTAGCGGCCCTCATCCGGATCCCACAGACCCCGGGAACCGAGGAAAGCGAACCCGTATACGATCAGCGCAGCCACGAGCAATGCGCGGCGCCAGACGCGTGACGTCGGTGGAGGTGAATTCAACGGATCGACCCAGGCCAAAGCCCGCGTTGCCGAGCAACGCTGAGCAGCGAACCACAACGATTAAGCGCTGCAGTCTACCATCGCTGTGGCGGACGCGGGAGGCACCACGGACTGCAACGGATCGCAGTTCGGGCGTGACGACGCCGAACGCTTCGCTCGGCGCGGATTGGAAAGCCGGCGTTCCAGCCGGCTTCCCCCTCAAATCAAAAAGAGCTATTTGTGCTCGTCAGCTGATTTCTCGATTTTCGAGCCGGCCTTTTGAATGTCCTGGCCCGCGCCTTCCATGGTGTTGCATGCCGCCAGACCAAACATCGCCGTCAGCGCCAGCAGTCCCAGAGCCTTCGTCAACTTGCGTATGTCCATAATAACCACCTCCTAGTTCATGATTCCGGCACCGCCGGGGCACAAATCGTGTCCTCCAGCAGTGTAGAACCGCGCAAGTACCCTGCCAGGAGCACGGGCATACGACATGGCAATTGTTTCGTCGCTAGGTGGCGTCGCGATGTACGGTTTCGGGGGAGAATGCGGGGATGCAGACGGCAACGTATTCCGCGCCGTCGGGTTCGGGGGTGCTGTACTGAACCCATTCGCCACGGTGGGCAATTACCGCCTGGCCCGCACCGACGTCGACTACGCCGCGGGCACTGGTGACGCGCAAGGTGCCGCGTAGAACCAGGCTGAACTCATCGAATTCCGGTGTCTGTCCCGGCTCCGCCCAGCCTCCGGGGCTGCGCATCCGGGCGATGCTCACGCCCTCAGTGTCGCTGTTGACGAGGCCAATGAATTCCTCGATCAGCTTCGGCTTGCGACCGGCGGCCTGCACCGTGGTGGGCGATTTGATCAACGTCGGCATAGGCTCGTTCCGCGCCCGACGACTGCCGGGCTCCTTTGGCAACGAGTATAGCCCTGCCGGCAAACCCCTCAGCTGGCCGCGCGGCGGCCGAACAGGCCACGCAGGCGTGCACCCAGTCCGAACTTGCGCTGCGCGGCTTCCGCGGCCTGGTCGGCGAGTTTCTGTGCCTCCTCGCGCCGGGCCACGTCCTGCAGTTTGAGCTTGGCCAGTTCCGACTCCACGGCGTGGCGGTTGCTCAATTCGCTTTCCAACCGCTGGCGGTGCTCTTCGAGTTCGGTCGCCGTTTCTTCCAACTGAGCGCGCAAACCGTCGATGGAATTTTGGAGTTCGGCGCGCGTCGATTCGGCCGTGCTGGCATCGTAGCGCAGACTTTCCAATTCCCCGCGAGCGCGCTCGAGATCGCCGCCCAGACGCTGGCATTCGTCTCGTGTCTGGGCCAGTTCCGCCTGCTGACTGTCCGCCTCGGCGCGTTGCATGTCGGATTGCGCACGCAGGGACTGCAACGATTCGCCGAGCGCCTGTTCCTGCTCCTGGTGCTTGGCCTGCAGTTGCGCCAGCTCCTGCTCGCGGTTGCGCAACTGCGCGCGCACGGCCTCGAGTTCCTTGATCTGCGCGTCGCTTGCCGCTGCCCCCTGCTCGGGTCGCAGCGCTTGCACGTAGTCTTCGGCAACCACTGTATTGCCGCCCTTGCGCACCGCACTGGCAAGCAGACGTTCGGCGCGACCGAGCAGATCCTCCACGGTATCCGCCGCACCCGGCGCGGCGATTGCGATCCCGATGCTGGCGGTCAGATGGTGGCTGTCGCTGCCCGTCCCCAATCGTACCCCGGTGACCGCTTCGGCGATGCGTCCTGCCAGTTGCGCTGCACCGACTTGGTCGGCCGCGGGGCTCGCAAGTACGAACAAGCCGTCGCCGAAATGACCGACGGTGTCTTCGGTACGGGTCCGCGAGCGCAGAATGTCGGCCACGGCCTGCAGCGCTTCCTGCGCACGTTCATCTCCCTGCGCTTGGCGCAGCGCCTGGAATCGGTCCAATTGAATCTGCACCACCGCCACGGGCAACTGCTGTCGGGCCGCGAATGCCAACGCCTCCTGACCACGCTGGTCGAAATGGCGCCGGTTGGCGAGACCCGTGCAGTCGTCGCGCACGGCATTGTCTTCCAGGGCCTGGGAGACGGCGCCGAGCTTGCGCAAATGGTCGACATGGGCCTTGGCGCGGGCTTGGATCTCCACCGACTGGAATGGCTTGAGAATAAAGTCCGTGGCGCCACCGGCCATGGCTTTCTCCCGTACCGCCTGATCGTCCTCGTTACCGGTAATGACAATAAACGGAACTTCGCGGATGCGCGGCTGCTCGGAGCTGCGAATTCGGCCAAGCAACCCGAAGCCGTCCAGCTCGGGCATGGACAGATCGGAGAACACCATTTGTACACCGGGCTCGGCACTGAGCTTGGCCCAGGCATCTTCACCGTGCTCGGCTTCGAGCACGGTGTAGCGTTCCTTCAGGATCCGGGTGAGCGCGACCCGCATGACACGGGAATCGTCGGCTACCAGTACGATGGGTTTGTCCTGCGACTCGGCATTGTGGTCATTCGCTACCGTAAGCTTCATGGTTCCTCCCAAAGACCCGTGCCGGGGACCGCGCGCACCCCGGCGCGCCGGCGAAACGGGGGTAACCGATATAACGTCCGGACGGGAGAAGGCTTTAGCGCGCGACCGAATGGCCGGTTCAGCGATAAAACAGGAAGACGGTGCTCATGGCCAGCAAATTGCCGGCGCCGTGGACCACCATGCCCGGCAGCAGGCTGCCGAAGCGGTGATAGGCCCAGGCCAGGACCAGGCCGCTCCAGAACACGGCCAGGAAGCCGGTGAGGGAATAAAGATGCAGAGCACTGAACAGCAGTGCGCTCAGCACCATCGCCATCCGCGGTGTGAAACGGGCGCGTAAAGTGCCGAAAATGAGGCCGCGGAAGCCGATCTCCTCGAAAATCGGCGCCCACAGCACTACGTTCACACCGCTCAACACGGCCGTTTGCCAGGGGCCGAAAATCACCCGTTCATACAGGCCTTCGGACCAGTGGGCCTGCCAGCCGAACTTCCATCCCAGCCAGGCGATCAGCAGCGAGCCGCACCACTCCAACGCCAGCACCGCCAGCGTAATGCGCATGAAGCGGGTGATCCCGACGCCGCGGAGGGAGAGCCCGAAAGCCCCCACCAGATCCAGTCCGTGGGGGCGTAGCAGGTGGCGGCGGATCAGCCACAGCATGGGCAGCGACGCCAGCAGCGAACTCCATAGCGCCCAAACACCCGGCTCGAAATAGGAACCGGCAAGGACGCTCACGGCAACCGAGATCAGCAGCCCGAGCAGCCCCGCGCGCACCACCACGCCCAAGCCGGTGCCAGTGCTCCAGGGCCGCGCCAAGGCGCCATGGCGCCAGGCTTCCGGCTGTTGCAGCCACTGGCGGCGGCGGGACCAGATCAGTACCCCGCCGATCATGACGGCAGCCACCGACGCCGCAAGCCACAAGACCCGGGCCCGCCATCGGGCGCCTTGGGAGATCAACCGCTGGTTAGCCAGATCGCGATTGCGCTCCTCGCCCAAACGCTGGGCAATGCGCATCTGCAGGCGGTCGGCGGCCCAGCCCAGAGGCAACAGCCGCGCGCCATAAAGGATTTCGTCGTGCTCGGCGTCGGTCTTGCCGACGGCGTAGGCGAAACGGATGGCTTCGCCCAGGACTTCCTCGTCCAGGGTCCGGTCCATGTCGCTGAGTTCGGCGGACAGAGCAGCGTATTGACCGGTTTCAGCCAAGGTGACTAACAATCGAGCGCGCGTATTCAGGGCAGCCCAGGGAGTCGAGTCTTCGGGATGGTCGCGGAAATAGCGCAGGACTTCGCGGTAGATGCCCACCGCCTCTGCCTGTACCTCGCGCTGGTCGCCGAACAAGGCGCCGAACAACACCCGCTCCCACGGCGCTACGCGATCATAGCCTTCGTAGAATTCGAGGTGTCGATCGAGCATGCGCCCAGCCGACTCGGCAGGGAAGCGCAGGGAATCCAGATCGTCCGCGGTACGCGGCATGACAAACAGGTAGGCGACCATCACCAGCGACAGCGCCGCGCACATGGCGGTGACCCAGGAACGTAACGCCGGTGGCGTTGGCACTGGTAGCGGTACTGCGATTTGCATCGGCACCTGCGGTCTCCCGCGCAAGGAGCAGCGGCCGCGCCGGGCGACCCGCTTCGCTCGAGTCTAGTCCCCGGTTTTCGAAGCGGTCAAGCCGGGTCCCGGACCGATGCGCGGCTGCGGCGCCGGCCCGCAGTCAATCTTGCGGCAATGGGGGCCATTTCTATAGTCGAAGGTGCACTGCTCAAGGCGAGCCGGCCGCCCGGCCGGTTCGGGAGCCGATCATTGGCACAGGAGGTAAGCAATGAATAAATCCATATTGATCACTGGCTTGGCAGCGGCCGTCGCACTGAGCGCGCCCGTATATGCCGGTTCGCACGAACAAGGCAAGACGCAAACCGGTGAACACGCCACAACCCGCATGCAACCCCAGGAGGGAGCCGCATACGGCGCCGATGCCGATGCCTTCGAGTACGGCTTTCAAAGCATGGACCGTAACAAAGACGGCTATCTCAGCCGCGAGGAAGCCAGCGAGCACGAAGAACTTGCCCTGAAATGGGACGAAGCCGACACCAATCACGACGGCAAGCTGGATGAATCCGAGTTCAGCGCCTTCGAGGACAGCGAACCCGACTCCGGCAGTTCGGACCGTTGATCGAACAACGGCCCGCCCCATGGCGGGCCGTTTCACCAACTAGGCACGCACTACGCCCCGGCGTTTGCGCATGCGCATATTCAACATCTCCACCAGCACCGCGTAGGCCATGGCGAAATAGATGTAGCCCTTGGGAATGCGCAGATCCAAGCCCTCCGCCACCAGCGCCGTCCCGATCAACACCAGAAAGCTCAACGCCAGCACGCGGATCGTCGGGTGGCGATCGACGAACTCACTGATCGGCCTTGCCGCCACCATCATCACCAGCACCGCAACCACGATGGCGGCCACCATCACCGCCACCTGTTCCGCCAAGCCGATGGCGGTGATCACGGAGTCCAGGGAAAAGACAATGTCGAGCACGCCGATTTGGAGCACGATCCAAGTAAAGCTTGCCGCTTGGCCGCCGCCGACGATATCGCCGTCGCCCTCCATCGTTTTGTGGATCTCGACGGTGCTCTTGGCCAACAAAAACAGGCCGCCGACGATCAGAATCAGGTCCCGCCCGGATAGCGCTTCTCCGAACAACTCGAACAACGGCACGGTCAAGCGCATCATCCATGTCAAAGAGAGCAGCAGCGCAATGCGCGTCAACATGGCGACCGCAAGCCCGACGATCCGCGCGCGCTGCTGTTGCGCGCGCGGCAAGCGGCCCGCGAGGATGGCGATGAAAATGATGTTGTCGATGCCGAGAACGACCTCGAGCGCAGTCAAGGTCGCGAACGCTAGCCACGTCTGGGGGTCGAGCAACAGCTCCATCGAGACACTTCCAGTAAATTCGTATTCGCACCCGCCCGGCGGTCGCCGGGCGCCGCACCAGCATACCGGTCCGCCGCGATTTCACCGCGGGCTGGCAGGCCCCCGCGGCATTTGAACTGAGGGCGCGACTATTTCAAAGGATTGGCAAACGCTTGCTTGCCCAAGACATGATCATGCTCTGTCTTGCCGTAGTAGCACTGATGATGATGGAACTCTTTCGCAGTGGCGCTCACATCGCCTTTGAAACGGGGGTCTTGAGGCCGTTCGTGACTGTTGACGAACGCCGCCACGTCCCACGCTTCCTGGTCGTTCAAACTGTTGGGTTTGCCCAGCGGCATATTGGCCTTGATAAACGATGCGGCGGTATTGATCCGGTGCATACCGGCGCCCCAGTTGAACGAGTTCTTGCCCCACAGCGGCGGGAACACATACTTGCCTGCCACTGAAGTCCCTTGGCCGCCGTCGCCATGACAGATCGCGCAGTTGCCCTCGTACACCTTGCGGCCGCGTTCGATATCGGGCTCTTTGGCGGCTTTCTGCAACTTCGGATAACCGCGACCCGCCAGCGCTTTACCCACCGGAGCGCCGGTGGCGAGCCAGTAATGGTATGTCACCATGGCGGTCATTTCCTTGCTGCCCGCCGGAGGCGGCTTGCCATTCATGCTGTAGCGGAAACAACCTTGGATACGCTCTTCCATGGTGTTCACTTTGTCGTTCTTTTTACGAAACGCCGGATACATCGGATAGGCCGCCCACAGCGGCGCCGCGTTGGCCAGCCGGCCGGCGTCGAGATGGCAATTTACGCAGTTCAACCCGTTGCCGACATACTTGCCTCTGAGCTGCTGGGTGTGGACGAACAATTCCCGCCCGAGGCGAACCATCTGGCCGAACTGATTGTCTGGAATGGCGCTCTCGTCCGGCGGCGTGAAGCCGTTCGCGTCCGCCGGCGTCTGCGGTAGCTCGGCCTGAAAATCCTTTTCCTTGGCAGCGCCGTCCTGCTGCGCCCAGGCGGTGCCGGCGAGGGATACCGATAAGAACATTACAGCCAGCGGTAGAATTCGTTGTTTTCCCATCATCCTCATGCTCCTTCCTGCTGGATTTACTTGCCCGGCTTCAGGCTGGCGAAATATGCGGCGACCGCTGCGGTCTGCTCCGGTTTCAAGCGCTTGGCCACCGTCTGCATGAGTTGGTTCGGGTCGTCTTTGCGCTGGCCGTTCTGCCAAGCCTCGATCTGCGCCTTGATGTAACTGGCGTGCTGGCCTGCCAGCGCGGGAAATACCTGGCCGACGCCGTTGCCGCCAGGACCATGGCAGCTCTGACAGGCGGGAATGGTGTGGCCCCAGTCGCCACGGGTGGCCAATTGCTCGCCCTGCTGCAGGGACTTCACGTCCTTTGCCTTTTCCGGAACGACCTTGGCGGTCTGTTCCGCAAAATACTTCGCCACCGCGTCGATTTCCTGATCGCTCAGGGCCGCGGCGATCGGCTTCATGACCGGATTGTTGCGCGAACCGCTGCGAAAAGCTTGCAATTGGCCGGCAATATAACCGGCGCTGAGACTCGAGAGTCTGGGATAGCCGGCTGCCGCATTGCCGCCGCCGTCGGGACCGTGGCAGGTTGAACAGGCGACCGCGCCCTTGCCGTTGCCCTGTTTGACGATTTTTTCGCCGCTGGGCGTCTGCCCGTAGGCGCCCCCCGCCAGAAACGTCAATGTCAACGCAGTCGCGATCGTTTTGCGCATGCCGAATCTCCTTCCGTGGTCACAAGCAGCCAATATCCGACCCAGGCTAGTACACAACCCGGTGGCCGCCGCGCGCCGCCACCCGCCCCGGCCGCTTGCTCCAGCGGGGCTGCGGAATCTGCGCCCGGGCTCAAGTTTGCATCCCGCAGGCCGCTAGCGAGACGACAAAAGCCCGAAAACGGCGCTACCACAGCGACGACGAGGGCGCCCGCTTATGCCCGTGAGGGGCCAGAACGCAGCGGCATGCTGCGCTCAACGGAAGGACATCGCCATGACAAAGCAGAAACTCGTACTGCTGGCCGCGGTCACCGCACTGTTGGCCGGCTTGGTCAACGTTGCCGTCGCAACCGAGGCCCGCGTGCTGACCTGGGTCGGCTGCGGAATTTCCAAGAAAGGTTTCATGGAAGATCTCGCCGCCGCCTACGAGAAAAAGACCGGCGTCAAAATCGTATTGGCCGGCGGCGGTGCGAAAAAAGGCCTGCGCGAAGTCGCAACCAAACAGAGCAACCTCGGCGGCTCGTGCCGCCTGCCGCTGGTACACCGCGAATCGGGCGGTAGCGTGCACATCGAAGGCGCGGAAAAAAATCTGCGCATCATCCCGATCGGCTGGGACGCCTTGGTAGTCATTACCCACAAGGACAATAAAGCGATCGATTCAGTCAGCATGAGCCAGTTGCGCGATGTGCTCACCGGCAAAATCACCGATTGGCAGCAGTTGGGCGCCAAGGAAAGCCGCCCCATCAATCTCTATATCCGCAAAGGCAAGATTTCCGGTGTCGGTCTGACCCTGCGCCAGCAACTGTTCAACAATGCCGACCAGGAATTTGCGGCCAGCACCAAGGTATTGGCCTCTTCAGGCAAGATCGAAAAAGCGATTGAGAAGGATCCGGATGGTCTCGCGGTCAGCGGCATCAGCAGCAGCCGCCACCGCAACGTGCGCATATTGAGCCTGGAAGGCCAGCAACCGACCATGGACAATCTCAAGGCCGGAAACTACCACCTGTATCGCATCTTGTTCCTGGTGGCGCCGCCCAACTACGCCGAAGATCCGGACCTCAAGGGCTTTGTGGATTACGCCTTGTCCCTCGAGGGCCAGCGAGTGATTCAAGCGGCCGGCACACTGCCTTACCGCCGTGGCATCGGCCTACTGCGCTCCGGCGCCAGCACCGAATACATCATGGCACTCGACGCTATCGACCGGGCCGGTCTGTATACGCTCGGCGGCCATTGATCCCGCCTCACGGCGGCGGCCGGGCCTATCACGCCCGGCCGCCAGCGAGCCAACGTTCAGCGCTAACGGGCCGCCCGGTCCACCGGTTGCCCTTCCTGCTCCCAGCGAACGATACCGCCGTCCAGGTTGTAGACCTGCCCAAATCCCATCAGCTTTAGAGTCACTGCGGCCAACGCCGAACGGCCGCCAGTGGCGCAATACAACAACACCGGGCGATCGCGGGCTGCGGCAAGCACCGGCGAGTGTTTGGGGTAGGCGGGATCCGCCGCAGCCTCGAGAATTCCGCGGGGAATCAAGAGTGCATCCGCAATACGTCCTTGGTCATACTCACCGGGTTCGCGTACGTCCACCACCAGCAGTCGCGGTTCATCGGTTATCAGTTGCTGCGCCTGCTGGGGCACTACTTCATCGATCTGTGCCTTGGCGGCATTGACGAAATCCATCAATGTCTTGGCGCCGCCGTTAGATTGCGGAGTGCTCATGCTAGGTTCCTTGTGCCGGGAAAAATCATCTGATTCTAATGAAATCGCGGCGCGAACGCGACGCCCGGCACTGGCCCGAAATTACCCTACACTGGGAACAGCCACCGCCAATCATGGATTCTTGCCTCGTGCCGCACTTCGCCAAAGACGGCATCATCGTCGCCGTTTTGGCAGCGTCATTGACGTTGCCGGCGGCCGCGGGCGCGGCGTCAAGCGCCGAGGCGCTGCGCCAGGAACTACAGCAATTGCGTACGCGTCTGGACGAGCTCGAGACGCTCAAGCAGCGGGTCAACGATCTCGAAGCCCAATTGCAGCGCCGCGAAGCCACCGAGATGGCAAAAGAAGCGGTTTCCGAGCGCGAAGCGAAGCCGAACAAAGATCATATCGACATCGTGGGTGCCTTACGTTTCAATTATTTCTGGAAAGATTTCGATGACAATCTACAAACCCGGCGCGGCGACGCTGGGCTGGATTTGTTTCGCATCGGTGTCGAAGGCCAGCGCGACGATTTCCTGGTATCCGCTGAATACCGCTTCTACCCGTATATGAACACTATCCATCATGGCTGGGTCGGTTACGACTTCGGCGACCACGGCCAAGTGCAGGCGGGCATCACTCAAGTACCCTTCGGCCTCCTCCCCTACGCCGCACATAATTATTGGTTCGGCGTACCGTACTACCTCGGCTTGGCCGACGATTACGACGCCGGTATCAAATACGTGCTCGAACGCGGTCCGTGGAACTTTCAAGCCGCGTTTTTCAAAAATGCCGAATTGGGCGACGCCAGCAATCTGGATCGTTATTCCTACGATCCGGTAACCACCGGCCCAGGGCGTAATCAGGAAAGCAACACCGTCAACGCCCGGCTCGCTTACACCTTCGGCGCCGACAGTGATTGCGCCCACGAAGTAGGTGTGTCGGGACAGTGGGGCCAACTGAATAACCAGGACACGGGCGAATCCGGAAATCATTGGGCCGCCGCGGGACACGTCGACAGTCATTGCGGGCGTTGGAATACGCAGTTGGAAGTTGGCCGGTATCAATACAACCCTCGCAACCCCGCTGGTGTGTCCGACAACACCATCACCCTCGGCGCGTTCGGCGGCAGCTACCAGATTGCTGCCGACGGCACATTCGCCGTCGCCAACGTCGCCTACAACGTTCCCGTGAAATGGCCGAAGGTGGACGTGCTGACCTGCTACAGCGATTTCAGTTGGCTGATCAAGGACAATAGCGACTTCGACAATTCGTATCTGCACACCATTGGTTGCGGCATCGGTACCGGGCCGGTATTCACCTACGTCGATCTCATTCGCGGCCGCAATATGCCCTACTTCGGCAATGGCTCGCTCGCTGGCGGCGGCGACAGCAGCGGCTGGGACACACGCTTCAACATCAACGTCGGGTATTACTGGTAATGCCGTATCCATTGCTGCGCGCGATTACGATTTTCACTGGCCTCGCTCTTGCGACAATCGCGGTCGGCAACGTCCGCGCTGCGGACGATCTCACCCTGGTGTCCTGGGGCGGCGCCTACACCAAGAGCCAGATGCTGGCATTCGTGCGGCCCTACGCGAGACTGCACGACATCAGTATCGACGTTCTGGACTACCGCGGCGGACTTGAGAACATTCGCAACCAAGTGCGTTCGCTGAATGTGAAATGGGATGTGGTCGACCTCGAGTTGTCGGATGCCATAAGGGGTTGCCGGGAAGGATTGCTGG
The DNA here is from genome assembly GCA_963762165.1 of uncultured Gammaproteobacteria bacterium. Lineage (GTDB taxonomy): Bacteria > Pseudomonadota > Gammaproteobacteria > JASBUN01 > JASBUN01 > CAVXJN01. The sequence goes on along the minus strand of CAVXJN010000003.1, from coordinate 667,476 downwards.
AAACCATCGATCCCGCGCAACTGGCCACGGCCCCGGACGGCACAGCCGCGGCCAAGGACTTCATTCAGGGAAGCTTGACCGAATGCGCAGTCGGCACAGTAATCTGGTCCACGATCGTTGCCTACGATGCGCGCCATTTCGGCAACCGCAAACCCCGTACCATCGCCGATTTCTTCGACACTGAGCACTTTCCCGGCCGACGGGGAATGCGAAAAACGCCTAAAGCGAATCTGGAATGGGCGTTGATCGCCGACGGCGTCGATCCGGAGCGGGTCTACGACGTGCTTGGAACCGAACAAGGACTCGACCGCGCGTTCGCAGTGATGGACCGGATCAAGCCGCTGCTGGTGTGGTGGGAGGCCGGCACCGAAGCGCCGCGTCTACTCGAAACCGGACAGGTCGCGATGACCACGGCGTACAACGGCCGCATCCAAGAAGCGATCGACCAGCGCCATGCACCGTTGCAACTGATCTGGAATCACCAGATATGGAATATCGACCTACTGGCGGTTCCCAAAGGCGCTCCCAATCGGGAGCGGGCAATGGATTTCATGCGCTTTGCCACGGCGCCCGCTCAACTCGCCGCGCAGGCCCGCCACATCGCCTATGGCCCGGTGCGCATGTCATCTTTGGCGCAGATCGACTCAAACACGCGCGCCAAGCTCCCTACCGATCCACGCAACTTTGCCTCGGCGCTGCGATTGAACGCGGCATGGTGGGCGCAGCATTACACGCGGATCAATCAACGGTTCCGCGCTTGGCTGCAACGACCAATCGGTGTTCCCAACGCATTGCCCCGTTAACCCGATCGGGACGGCCATACACAGTTAGTTCGGCTTTGCTTGATCTGCGTTCGCGCCTTGCGTGTCGGGTGTGCCTGCGGCAGCCTCCGGCCCTGTGCCGGACTGTTGCTTGACGTCCGGTTTCCCATGGCTTTGCTGTGACTGCATTTGCTGAATCTCGAAAGCGCTGAATTCCGCGGGCGTGATTTGCAGATCGTGGTTCTGATCCACTTGATCGAATTGCGCCGACAGCGTCTTCGAGTCTTGTGCTTCGCTGCGACTGATAGTGAAATTATGGTTGCTGTCGAGCTGTTCGAACGCATACTCGGACGCCACACCGCTGGTCTCTTTATTGCGGTTGCCGGGCAAATCGGTGCGGTTGGCATAATCGCCACTCTCAGGAGTGGTGATATTCGTCGATGACCCTTCGTCGGCGAGCGCGGGCACGGCGTGCGAAACGGCTAGCGCCAAGATCGACGCAATCGTAATGTGGATTAGTTTTGCGTTCATGATGTCCTCCTAAGCGGGCCGGCAGCACAGGCGCGTGACCGGCAATCGTTACACTCTGCTTATATCCAGTATTGCAAACGCCTGCCGGCATGCCAGCCAGGTGGCTTGATCGTCGAGCGCGTTCGCCTACAGTGGAGCGCAGGACACTGGAATGAGTCTGCATCGCAATTGAGTGCAGAATTGACCACGGCCGAAAGGAGGCATTTCATGGCTAAGAATCAAGGTGAAGGCGATCGCGACGCCGCACGGCATTACGATGAAAAAACCCGCGAATTCGTCGAGTCCGGTAAAGTTGATCCTGCTGCGCGGGACGCAAAGGACGATCCGCGCGCCGAAGAGAAAGGCAAAGAACGGGCCAAAGAATTCGACCCCGAAGTACACCGCGACCACAAGAAATGAACGATGCCGCCGGGTGGCCTCGGCCGCCCGGCAATCGCGTCACTGCCGCTGGCGCGACGCGACCTCCTCGAGCACATCCGCATATACCCGCATTACGCGGACTTGCTGTAAATCACGCACCGCACACACGGCAGCTTCACTGGAATCGTTCGCCAATCGCTCGAACAGTTCCATCACTTTCGCCGACACCGCATCGACGCCACCTGTCAGGGGCGAGTTGCGACGAAAGGTCGGCGCGATGATGCGCAACAAATGCGCGATCTGCCCGGCTCCGATTTGGAGTGCACTCGCCTGCTCCTGAGCCAACACCGCAACACTGAAATCCAACAGCGGCAACGTCTTTTCGCGCCAGCGCCCCGCGTAGTCGGTGAGCTTCTGTTCAAACTCCGCCGGCGCAAGCATGTAGCCACAAGCCAACCAATAGATCCATTTCTTGACTTCGGCCTCGTCAATGTCGGCGACCGTTGCGCGGATCAGATCGAGCAATGCATCGTGACCGGCGCAGCGCAGACTCACCAGCAACAGTTCGCGCAACACCGTCGGCTTGCAATGTTTCCAACGCGCCAGCACCGGCAGCACCAGCTGGCGCCGCAGCGATTGCGCACCGGGCTCCCGCAGCACCTGCCGCAACCCGGGCAGGTGATCACTGACGGTTGGGAGCAGCTCATTCCAAAGACTGTCCAGTGCCGCAACGCAAACGTCGGCGCGCTCACGCAGCAAACCCGCCACCCAGTCGAAATGATGGCTTGGTGTGTTGATGTGGTAGAAGCATAGAGCCGATGCCAGCGTCTCAGGCGGAAGCTCGTACAGCGCCGGTGGATCATTGCTCGCCAACAGATCTACGCCCGCCAGAATGACGTATCCGAGCGCCAAGCGTTCGCCGCGGGCGAAACGCCTGCCGATATCTTCAGGAGTAGGCAGGTCCTCGCTCGCCAACACCGCGATGAAGCCGGCGCGGATGGCGCTTGCCAGGGGTTCTGCGGCCAATTGCTCGATGCGGTCGGCCGGGGCGATTTCGTCGTCGATCTCGAGGAACATGCCCAGATAGGCTTTCGCAAACGGCTCCAGCGCCTGCGGCGCGCGACCGCACCGAATGTCTTCGATCCGTTGTGTAAGTTTTTCTTCGCTGCGCTGCCGCGCCTGTTCGAAATCCATAATAAATGCCCGATCGTGGAGCCGGATCCAGAGGGAAGTGGGGAAAATGGGATTAGCGAGGCGCAAAAGCTTAGCATATACCGGCACCGAAGCTGCGCTCGCGCCTGATCCGACTAAACTGAGCCCATACGCTCTCCATCCAAAAAGAGTTCGTCCCTGATCGCAGCCGAAGACCGCCGTGAATTTCCTCGAAAACATCCGTCTGTTCAAACTTTGGGATCAGCTGCGCTCCAGTTACTGGTTCCTGCCGAGCCTGCTGGTGATCGGGGCAGTACTGCTCGCTTTCGGGTTGGTTTCCGCCGATCTGCACTACCAGTTTCAGAAGGGTTCCGGACCGACGTGGATGTTCCTTGGACAATCGGAATCGGCGCGGTCGATCCTGTCCACCATCGCAACCGCCATGATTACGATCGTAAGCTTGACGTTTTCGATGACCATTGTCGTACTCACGCTCGCAAGTTCCCAATTCGGCCCGCGGCTGCTGTACAACTTCATGCGCGACCGCAGCAATCAAGTGGCGCTCGGTGTTTTTGTCGCCTGTTTCGTGTATTGCCTGTTGGTGCTGCGCACGGTGCAAGCGAGCGCGCAGGACGCGTTCGTGCCTCACCTGGGCACGACCGGTGCGATGGTATTAGCCGTGTTGAGCATCGGCATACTGATTCATTTCATTCATCATATTGCCGAAAGCATCCAAGCGAATACCGTGATCGCCAATGTTCGGCATGAGCTCGAGTCGATCGTCGACCGCGTACTGCCGGCGTCCGAACCCGATAGCGGAACCGACGAAGCGGAATGGCAACGCCTGCAGGACCTGTTGGGGAGCGGCGCTGCCCCGATATCGACCGAAGCACGCGGGATCGTTCAGGCAGTGAATCATGATTCACTTGTGTCATGGGCGAAGGCCCACGACATCATTATTCGTCTGCGACACAAACCTGGCGATTTCGTCATCCGAGGCAACATCGTGTGCGATGTGTTTCCCCGTGACCGCGTACCGCGCGATGACATTGCACCCGTACACGAGGCGATGAGCTTCGGTCATCACCGCACATTGGTGCAGGATATCGAGTTTGCATTCCAACAACTGGTGGAGATTGCGGTGCGCGCCCTGTCACCCGGAATAAACGACCCGTTCACGGCGATATCCTGCGTTGAGGAACTGGCGTCAGGACTTGCGCTGGTCTCGGAGCGCAGCGCTCAACCCCGCATTCTGCGTGACGACGACGGGGTGCCACGGGTGCTGGTCAAGCCCGTGGACTTTGAAGGGGTGAGCGATATTACATTCAATCAGATTCGCCAAAACGGTGCTGCGCATCCCGCCGTCATGATTCGCATGCTGGAAGCGATCATAGCTCTCGCGCCGACTGTGAACGATAGTCATGCGCGCACGGTGCTGCTGCGCCACGCCAAGGCGATTCATGCCGCGGCCGTGGGCGCAGCGGTTGACAGCGGCGATCGCGCCGACCTTGATGCGCGATTCGACGAGGCTGCGAACCTGCTGGGTGGCACCACGGAAGCGGACAACAACTGACGACCGAGCGCGCGCGTGAATGCCCGAATAGACGGCCGGGACGTTTCTCCACACACGCCGTACCCGCATCTTTGTGCGGCCGATGCGCGGCGACAGCGAAAAATTGCGCCCCCGGCGCCGCGGCCTATCATGAATTGGTCATTCGAATTCATTTACGCACAAAAAGAGATGGTGACATGCGCATACTCGGCACCGTAATCGCGACGCTGGCGGTACTCGTGCTGCTTGGCCTGATTGGCGTGTACGGCGGTTTCTATAATGTCGCCGCAAGCAGCCCTCATACCGCATTGGGTAAATGGCTGTTCCACACCACCATGGAGAATTCGGTCAAGAAACGTGCGGAGGCCATTCAGGCACCGCAATTCGATCAGGCGACTGTGGAACAGGGTGCAGGTCATTATTCGGCCATGTGCGAAGGCTGTCATGGCGCACCGGGAGTCAAGCGAGGCGAGGTCGGCAAGGGGTTGACCCCGGAACCGCCCGACCTGGGGAAGGCGGAACGGGAATGGAGCGCTCCCGAGCTGTTCTGGATCGTCAAACACGGCATCAAGATGACCGGCATGCCGGCCTGGGGACAGGTCGACGGGGACGAGGAACTGTGGAGCGTGGTGGCGTTTCTGAAGTCGATGCCGGACATATCCCCGCAGGAGTATCAAAAATTCAAAGCGCAATTCGGTGAGCACGAGCACGGCAGCAAAGCACACGAGCACAAAAGCTAAGACGCGGCTTGGCAATAGCAGTCCCGCGGTGGTCTCGCGCACTCAGGCGGCGGGGTTGACCGCCCCCGCAAGCACCATGAATTGATAGGGCTCCAGCACGAGTTCGGCGGCGGCCGTGACCGTGCGGCCGGCGACCAGATCGCTGACCGTCTTGCGCAGACCGAGCAGCCGCAAGCGGCGCGCGTCGAGGTGTTGCGGCACTTCGCTGAAATTCGCCAGTACAAAAACGCTGTGTCCGTCATGGGTACGAAAATAACCGAACACATGGTGATTGCCGGTATCGGCGATTTCGGTTTCCGCACGCGTGAACGCCAGGTTTTGCTGCCGCAGCTGCACTAGGCGCAGAAAACCCTGGTAGATGCGTCCGGGAACGGACTCGGCATCGCTGCGCAACTCCACCCGCTGCCAATCGAACGCCGAGCGATGCAGCCAGCGGCTGTCGCCCAGTTTCGCTGGATCCTGTTCGTATCCATACGCGTTGAGCGTGCCCAGTTCGTCTCCCAGGTACACCAGAGGTATGCCGCCAATGGTCATGATCACGCCGTGCAGCAGCAAGATCCGGCGAATGGCCAGTTCGACTTGCCACGGATCGTCTTCCTCGAGTGCTTTCTCCAGACCCGCCAGGGAAGCACAGGTCCCGGATATGCGCGCATCGCCGGTTTCCTGATTTTCTTGAAAAGGCGCACCGCGGGCGAAACTGCCCGGAAAACGTCCGCTGTAGAAGTCGGCAAGGAAGCGGCGATGTGCGCTCGGCTCGAAGCCCACCTCGGCGACGTCGTCGTCGGAGAAGGCCCAGCCGATATCGTCGTGGCAACGTACGTAATTGACCCACGCGCAACCGGTCGGAATTTGAAAGCGCCGGTCCATGGCGTGCCGCAGCGCCCGCACGTCGCGGGTGGCCAACGCGTCCCACAGCAGTGCCATGAGCTGCGGATTGTAGGACAACTGACACTCGTCCTGACCGATGTATTTGCGCACTTCGTCCGGATGCACGATCGCTTCGGACTTGAACACCATCGCCGGCGCGGCGATCTGCACCAGTGCATTGAACGCTTGGATGATGTCGTGGGCTTCATCGAGATTCTGGGAACTGGTGCCGACCCGCTTCCACAGAAACGCCACCGCATCGAGTCGCAGGATCTCCACCCCCTGGTTGGCCAGGAACAGCATCTCCTCCAACATGCTGTTGAAAACCACCGGGTTTTCGTAGTTGAGATCCCATTGATAATTGTGAAAGGTGGTCCACACCCATTTACGGATACGGTTCCGGTAGGTGAAGCACCCGGGATGTTCGTCGGGGAACACCGCGATGATCGAATTTTCGAAGCGGTCCGGCACGGTACGGTCCGGAAACATACGGTAAAACGCCTGATATTCCGGATCTCCTTTGAGTGCGTGTTGCGCCCATTGGTGTTCATCGGCGGTGTGGTTGAACACGAAATCCAGGACCAGGGAAATGCCGTGGTGGCGCAATTCAGTGGACAACTGCGCCAGCTCCTCCATCGTGCCCAGCTTGTCATTCACCTCGCGATAACTGCTGACCGCGTAGCCGCCGTCATTGTCGCCCTGGGGCACCTTGAACACCGGCATCAGATGCAGGTAATTGATACCCAGTTCTGTCAGATACGGAATACGGTTGCGCAGCCCCCGCAGGTCGCCGGCAAACAAGATCGACATAGCACATGGCGCCCACCATGCGATGCGAGGAATACCAGTGGGGATCAGCAGCCCGCCACGCATCCAGCGCTTTGAGCTCGTCGGAGCGCTCCAACCACATCTGCGTCGCAGAAGCGAGGATGCTCTCCAGATGGTAGAAAAAATCGTAGTAATGACCGTAGAGCGTATGCAGCCGCGCGAACAAGCGGGGGAAATGTCGTCGCAGCCGCTCCACATACGCATCCCACTCAGCAGGGTCGGTACGCCCCTCGAAGCGCGCTTCCAGTCGCGGCATCAGCCGCCGCAGCGACGCAGCACTCTCGCGCTCCACCCAAGCGGCGTCCTGTATTTTTCCCACCTGATTACCTTCGTACATGCGTGATCTTCGTTGGCTCGCGCGCGAGCATGGTACGGACGGTTCGTTCGCTCGCGCACCGGCCAGGGCTTCACCAGTCCTTGGCGCGCACCAGCACGGAACCGTCGGCTTCGACCAGACCCAGCGCCAATTTATCGCTGATGCGGTGCGTAAAGTGATCGAAGTGCTCTAGGGCGGCGGACAGGCAAGTGTCCGGCCGGTCCGGATCGGCGCCGTAGCGCTTCAGTGCCGCCGCTTCCAGACGGCACAAAAGCGCGCCTCGGTCGCTGCTGACACTGAACCGGATTTCCGCGTGCGCCGGATCCCAATAAAGCGCCTCTCCATCTTCGTATCGGAGCATGTGTGAACCATGTGTGCCGTTCGGTATTGCGTTCCTATCGACAGATTGCGCGACTCGTTCCCAAGCGTCAACTGAGCATCCACAGCGGTGCCAGGCCAAACCAGAGGATATAGCTGAGCGCTGCGGCCATCAGCCCGTTGAAATGACGGCGGGATTCCGGCTCCGGCAGGCGCCGCAACAATAGAACGCAGAGCAGTGCGCCATGGGCGGCCGCCAGCCATGCGGCCATTCCGTACAGCCGGTGCTCGAATCCGATCGTGTCCACCAACAGCGCCGCGGCGGCCGCGCCGAACGTCGTGGCTATCGCCACCTGCAGGGACCGTCGTGGCCCGATGCGCACGACCATGGTGCGTTTGCCGGCAGCGCGGTCGGCAGCGCGATCGGGGATGCCGGACAAGGTAATCGACGGCACCACCGCCAGCAGCAGCGGCAGACTGACCAGCCATGGCTGCCAGGCGAAAATCGCCCCCCCTTGCATGACGAAGCCGAACAACAGCACGCCCAGACTATGGGTCAACGCGACGTCCACTTCGCCACCGCCGCGATGGGACAGTTTCAATGGCGGCACGGTGTAACCGAGCGCCAGCACCGCCAGCACCCAAAGGACAATGGACACGGACCCCATTTCGACAGGCGCTCTGCCCAGCAGCCAGAAGTACAACAGTACAAACGTCGCCAGGGCAAAGGCGATTCCGCCACGCAGCGCTTTGAATCCCAGCGCGCCGTCCACCAGCACCCGGGAACCGCCGTTGAAAGGCCCCGGATTCTGATTGCGCCGATCGCTGTCGTAGTCGAAATATTCGTTGCTGAAAACGGTTGCCGCTTCGAGCGCGAACAGACAGCCGTAGCCGATCCAGAATGCGCTTCGGTTCAGCGATCCGGTTGGCGTCGCGAGCAGGGCACCGACGGCATAGGCGACCCAGGTCATGGGATAAAACTGCAGGCGCAAAGCGCGCAACCAGGCGGCGGCGCGGCCTCCGAGCCGCTGGCTCCGCGACAACGGGCCCGAGGCAAGCTCGGCCCCCCGCTCCCGCGCCGCCGCCAGCCATTGGCGGCGTTGCTCGAGCGTGGAACGCTCGACGATGCCGAACGACTGGGTGCGCACCGTGCGCACGCCGCAAAAACCCAGGGTCGCGCGCGCCAGCGCCCGGTGCCCCGGCGCGGCGTAGATCCAGCGATAGACCGCGCGCGGCGTGTCCATGGTGGTCAGCAATTCAGCGGTTTTGCCGACCAACAGTTTGTCCCAGGTGCCGTCGTCATGGAATCTGAATGCGAACCCAGGGGTCAGCACCCGGTCCAAGAACCCTTTCAGCAGGGCGGGCGCGGTACCCCACCACGTCGGATACACGAATACCAGATGGTCCGCCCAGTTGATCAGTGATTGCATCCGGACCAGATCAGGCTCCAGTTCCTGATCCGCCGGTGATGGACAGCGCACATGCAAATCAAATTGGAGGTCACGAAGCTGCACCTTTCGGTGATCGACCCCCGCCTCGGTCATGCCGTTGCCGAATGCGTCGAACAGGGCGGCGCCAAAACTGTCGCCACGAGGGTGCCCCAGAATGAGCAGCACACGCATGCCGGCTAGCCCAAATCGGCGTTCAGATCGCGGCGCCTGGCACCATCCTCGGCCAGCCACCGGCGCAATCCGCGCTCGCCGCTGGCCATCAGCCGGGCGTGATTCCAGCGAAACAACGGTCGGGCCAAAGGAACGACAAATCGCATCCAGGGCTTGGAACCGGATACGGAAAATTCGAAGCCGACCTTGGTGCGCGCACGCTCGTCCCACAGCCGCCATTCGGCGCCCCCTTCGACGGGACCCTCGACACTGCCCCCCATGCGTGTGGGCGCGTCCAAGTGCGTGATGCAAATCCGGATCACCAGACAATATGGCAAGGGTCCCCGCCAGTAAAAGCGATAGCAGCTGCCCAGACACGGCATGGCCTGGTCGCTCAACGATTCAACGATCACGCATCCCGGCCACCACCGTGGCCAGGTTGCCGGGCTGGCCAGCGCCGCCCACACGGCGCCGACGGGCTCGTCCAGGGTCCAGGTGGATTCAAACCGATAATGTGAGTCCCGCTGCGCCATTGAACCCAGGTTAGGCGAGCGGGATAGGCGCGCCAGCGGCGATGCCCCAATGCATCCCCCGGATGTTTCTGGTAGCGTTATGGGGGTCGCGTCAACTTCGAGTGAACCGTCATGACCCCATTCTTCCGCTTTGCCGGCGCGGGCTGCGCACTGCTGTTGTGCGCCACGGCCGTCAGCGCCGCCCCCAACATGAAACCCGGCCTATGGGAAACCAAAGTGCGCACTCAAATGGCAGGTGTTCCCATGCAGATGCCGCCGGTCACCACGCGCCAGTGCATTAGCAAAAAGGACATGGTGCCGCAGACCAACAGCTCGGGTCAGGATTGCAAGGTGGTCGACCAGAATGTCAGCAGCAATACCGTCACTTGGCGCATCGAATGTAAAGCGGACAATATGCATACCACCGGCAGCGGCAAGATCGTCTACCACGGTGATACGTTCCAAGGCCAGATCGACATGACCATGCAACAGCAGGGCATGGGGCCGATGAGCATGACGCAGAAAATGGAAGGAAAGCGGATCGGCGACTGCCGGTAATTGCGGCAGGCGGACGGCTATTCGGTGGCGGGCTGTGGAACCCTGGTTTCGAAATGCTCGTCGACGATTCGCCAGTTGCCATCGCCGCCGGGTCGCACCAAAGCCGCATACGGACTGCGATAGTCGCGCCACACGTTGTATCGCATAGCGCGAATTCGGACGCCACCTGGCTGCGGATCGAAGCGAACGTCGCTGTATTCGTTGTAGTCGCCGCGCTGTTCCGCGTGCTCCATGCTTTCCCGTAGTGCTTGACGGTAGAGGTCGCCAGGGATCTTGAGCTGGCGAACGACATTGTTGGAGTAGATTCGGGTCACCCAGATCACCGAATCCTTTGCATAGAGTGACGCCAGTTCAGGATCGAAATTCCGTTCCAGCCGTTGGTAACGGGCAAAAAAAGTCTGCGCTGCAGCAACTCGCTGGTCTTCGGCGAGTGCCCCGGACGCGGACCCCGCCACCATCAACCAACAGACGACGGCGAGCTTGCAATGATTTGCAGCCGGCAAGCTTGGCATGTCACCGATTGGATTTTCCTGACAACTGTTGAGTGGGCCGGCGAAGCGGGCAATAGGCCCGCTTCGCATCCGGCTCCTGGTTACGGCCGAACGTACGCGTAACCTTGTTCCTGCAACTCCATGATCCTGCCAACACCCGCTGGCACTACTTTGACGCCTTTGATCAACTGAGGTTCTTTCCCGGTTTTTTTCTTGATGCCCTTCATCGTGTTTCCACAGGCGCTGAAGCGTATGTCCTGGCTCGCCAGACTCTCGACACGCTTGGCTTGTTTGCTTTTATCCGTCAACAGACTCAGCCCCGGACCGTAGGCCACGATTTCAATTTTGACGTTGTCCATGCCGTATTCTTTTTGCAGGTTCACTGCATTGTTCAAGGCGATTTTTTGTGTCCGCGCGTCGTCCGTGCTCACCTGGATGACCACCTTGTGCGCCGGCTCCATGTCAGCCGCTTTCACAATGCCGACGGTCCCCATCAGAAATACCAACATTAGTGAGACAAACGATGTACGCAAAATAGTCATCTCCATTCTCCTTTATCAGACAGCCCCGAACAGCGAGGCAAACCAGGCTCAATGCAGAGCCGTATACATTGTTATTAGACTCTCTACCGGCTCAATTTATTCCAAGTTTCAGCCGCCGTAATAGTCAGGCGCATTACCTTTGACCCACTTGATATTGCACCCGATAGAAGGTTTTTGCACCCCTTTCACCGCCTGGCCGCCAAGTACCGCCTCAAGGGCCTGGCGCAAGTCGGCGCCGGTCACCGGCGCGCCATTACCCGGCCGGGCATCGTCGAATTGGCCGCGATACGCCAGCCGTCGGTCGGCATCGAACAGAAAGAAATCCGGGGTGCAGGCGGCGCGGTAGGCTTTCGCCACTTCCTGGGTTTCGTCATAGAGGTAGGGGAACGAGTACGGGATACGGGCCGCCTCTTCCGCCATCTTGTCCGGCGCATCGTCCGGATAGTGGGCGACGTCATTGGAATTGATGCCCACCGCCGCCAGACCGCGCGCCTGAAATTCGCGGATGAGATCGGCGAGTTGCCGCTGGATGTGCTTCACGAACGGACAATGATTGCACATGAACACCACCAGCAATGCCGGGGAATCGCGGAAATCCTGCAACGCTACGGTCTTGCCACTGGGGTCCGGCAGGCGGAAATCCGGCGCAACGCTACCGAGTTCCAGCATGGTCGATGCGGCTTTGGCCATGACAACCTCCTTGGAATCGTGATCAAAGAAATCGGGTTGGTCCGCGCCGCCGCCTGCGGACCGGCAATGATTATATCAGTGCAGCCAGTCGCACAACCGATCCACCGCCTGCACGACTTTAGTGCAATGATCTCGGAGGAAATCGTCTCCCAGCGACGCCTCCGGAGCCATCTGATGGAGGGCGTGCAAGGCTTGGGCGCCGTCGAAATCGACCAGCGCGATGCGCGCCGAAAGCTCATTTGCCGGCCGGCCGAACACCATTCCCGGCAACATTGCCACGCCGGTTTCGTCCAACGCTTTGCGACACAGTTGTTCGCCGCTGTCGATCCCCCGCCTGCACAGACGTTCGCGCAAGGGATCGAAGTTGGGAAACAAATAAAATGCCCCCTTCGGTTCGATCACGACGGCGCCGGCAGCCTCCAGGCGGCGCCACGCAAAACGCGCCAGCGCCTTTAGAATGCGGCGACAATCACGCAGATAACATTCGATATCGTCACCACCCTCGAATGCCCGCACCGCAGCATATTGAACCGGCGCGCTGGTGGACGTAAAGGTTTCGCTGGCCACCGCCGCCATGGCTTTGAGCAACCATTCAAGTGACGGTGGAAACACAAACGCACCGAGTCGCCAGCCCCCGGCGCCGCACCACTTGCTTAAACCGTTACTGATAATGGTGCCTTCCGGGTAGAACCGCGCGATGGAGACATGCTCGTCCTCGAAATGCAGGCCGCCGTAGATTTCATCGGACAACAACAACACACGGTAACGGCGCGCCACCTTGGCAATGGCCTCCAACTGTTCAACGCCGTAAGCGCTGCCGGTTGGATTGCCGGGATAATTCAGAATCAGCAGCCGCGGTCGTTCCGGGTCCTGGCGGCAGAGTTCTTTGAGCGCTTGCGGCGTCACGCCGAGACCGTCTCGCGGGTCGGTGGGAATCCAGCGCAAGTGGCGGCCGATGATATGGGCCTGCGGCGCATAGGACACCCAACTGGGTGTAGGGATGACCAGATCTCCGTAGTACACCATTTGAACAATGAACATCAGCTCTTTGGTGCCGGGCCCCACCAACACCGAGTCTGCGGAATAGTGCAACCCTTCGGTGCGCAGATAGTAATCGGCGATTGCCTGGCGCAATTGCGGCAAGCCCCTGACCGGGAGATAGTCTTTCTGGTGGGCATTCTCCTGCAGTGAGGCGACCACCGATGCAGGGACAGGGAACGGAGATTGGCCCAGCCCGAGGCGGAACACCTCGCGGCCCGATTGGCGCAGCTCCGCGCAGCGTTCATTGATGGCGAGGGTCGCCGAATTGGACATTCCACGCACATTCAGGTTGAGCTGAACCCGGGGCGCGGAGCGTTTGCGTAGATCCATTATCTGACGGCCATTTGCTAATCAGCGCCAGGCTCGTATCCTACGTTGCCATGGGCAGCGCAAGCACAACACAGGCTGACTCCATGAGCAAGCCTCTTTGGACACCCTCCGCGGCGCGCATCGAACAAGTCCCGGATGCATTCCTTCCTGCGCTTTGTGCGCCAGGAATGGGCCCCCCAGATCGACGACTATGCCGGTCTGTACCGCTGGTCGGTGGAGCATCTGGAGTTGTTCTGGCCCGCGGTTTGGGGATTCTGCGGCATCCGCCATAGCCAGCCCTGGGACACGGTCCTGGAGCACCAGGAGCGCATGCCCGGGGCACGCTGGTTTCGCGGTGCGCGGTTGAACTTCGCCGAAAATCTGCTGCGTTATCGCGATCAGCAAGAGGCCGTCGTATTCGCCGACGAGCACGGCCGGCGGCGCAGCTCTGAGCTATGCCGAACTGTATGCGGCTGTAGCGCAAGTGGCTGCTGGCTTGCGCCGGATCGGTGTCGTCGCCGGAGATCGCGTGGCTGCACTGGCTCCCAACTGCCCGGAGACCGTCATAGCCATGCTCGCCACCACCAGCATCGGCGCAATCTGGTCTTCGTGCTCGCCGGATTTCGGCGAGGCGGGCGTCATCGATCGGTTTGCACAAATCACACCCAAGGTGCTGTTCGCCGCCGATGGCTATTACTACAAAGGCAAGTCGATCGACTGCCTGGAAAAACTAAGCGGGGTCGTCACGCGCTTACCGAGCCTGACCCACACTGTGGTATTCCCTTATCTACACGCCAGCGCCGATTCCTCAGCAGTCGACAACGGGTTGACCTGGGATGCGTTGCGCAGCGACGCCAGCGAGACCGACTTCGCACAATTGCCGTTCGACCATCCTCTGTACATCCTGTTTTCCTCCGGTACCACCGGAACGCCGAAATGCATAGTCCACGGCGCTGGCGGCACACTGATCCAGCATCTGAAAGAACATGCGCTGCATACCGATATCGGTCGCGAAGACCGGCTGTTCTATTACACCACCTGCGGCTGGATGATGTGGAATTGGTTGGTGAGCGGACTGGCCCGCGGCGCGACCATCGTGCTGTACGACGGCTCCCCCGTGCACCCGGGCCCTGGCGCACTGTTCGACCTGGCGGAACGGGAGGCATTGACGGTATTCGGAACCAGCGCGAAATACTTGGCTGCGATCGAAAAGGCCGGCGTCCGACCGCATGCCAGCTATGACTTGAGTCGGCTGCGGTGCCTGCTGTCCACCGGATCCCCGTTGCTGCCGGAGTCGTTTGATTTCGTCTACCGGCACATCAAATCCGATCTGCAGTTGTCATCGATTTCCGGCGGCACCGACATCGTATCGTGCTTTGCGCTGGGCAACCCCATGCAACCGGTATATCGCGGCGAACTGCAGTGTCGCGGACTTGGCATGGCGGTCGAGATATTGGACCAAAGCGGACAGCCGATCCGGGAAAGCAAAGGCGAGCTGGTGTGCCGCAAACCGTTCCCCTCCATGCCCATCGGATTTTGGAACGATCCCGACGGCAGCTGTTACCGCAGCGCGTACTTCGATCGCTACCCCGGCGTCTGGGCCCAAGGCGACTACGCGGAACTCACCGCACGTGACGGCTTGATGATTTACGGCCGCTCGGATGCCGTTTTGAATCCTGGCGGCGTGCGGATCGGAACCGCCGAACTCTACCGGCAAGCCGAATCACTTCCCGAGGTACTCGAAAGCCTCGCCATCGGCCAGCGCTGGCAAGGCGACGAACGCATCATTCTGTTCGTAGTGCTACAGCACTCGTCCGCGCTGAACCCGGAATTGGAACATCGCATAAGAACGGTCATTCGGACCAATACCACTCCACGCCACGTACCGGCCGAAATCATCCAGGTCGTGGAGCTGCCGCGAACCTTCAGTGGCAAGATCGCCGAGTTGGCGGTACGGGCGGTGGTACACGAACAACCGGTAAGCAACGTCGATGCACTCCGTAATCCCGACAGCTTGGATCAGTTCCGGAATCTGGCGCAATTGCGCGGCAGGTAGCCGCGGGGAGATTGTTACCGGCGCCGTTCCGCCAGGAGTTTCAGCAAGTCCGGCAAAGCCACTGGCTTGACCAGGTGAAAATCGAAGCCGTCTTCTGGACGCGTTGCTTCGGCAAATCCCGTGAGCGCCACAATCATGGGCGCGTTGCGCGCCAATCGAGCGCGCACCTGTCGCGCCACTTCCTCGCCCGGCATGTCGGGCAGGCCGAGGTCGAGCAACAGCACGTCGGGGCAAGAGTCGGCGACCGAGGCCAACGCCTCTGCACCGCAGTAGCTGGGACGCGCTGCGGCGCCTTCATGGCGCAATGCCTCGCACAAACTGTCGGTGGTCAATTTATGGTCGTCGACTACAAGAATGTTCAAGTCCCGCAAATCGCCGCTGGGCACGGTCGCATCGTCCGCCGCATCGTCCGCCGCATCGTCCGCCGCATCGGGCAGCCGCGCAGCCGGCAACCGAACCGTGAACTCGCTGCCCTTGCCGACGCCGTCGCTGTGCACGCTGACGCTGCCGCCATGCAGCTCCACCAAACGGCGCACGACCGCAAGGCCCAGCCCCAAACCTGACCTCGCCCGTTCGATAGATTGCTCGGTGCGGGTAAACATCTCGAACATCGACTCGTATTCGTTTTCCGGAATGCCCATGCCGTTGTCACAAACTCGAAAAACAATCTCGCCATCCTCTTCGCGCAGCTGCAACTGGATACTGCCCCCAGCGTCGGTGTAGAGCGCAGCATTGGTGAGCAGATTGATGAGCACTTGCCGCAGGCGCGCGGGATCGGCTGCGATCCGCGGCGGATGCTCCGGCATGGAGATGGAAAGTCGGTGGCCGTGCTCGTCGATCAACGGCGCGACGGTTTGCGCGACCGTCGCCACCAACTCCTCGGTATCGATGGACTGGTGGCGCAGTTCGATTTCACCGTCGACGATGCGCTGCACGTCGCTCAGATCGTCGATCAGGCGCGACATATGGCGCACCTGGTCCTCGATCAGATCGGCGACGCGCTCGAGTTGCCGCGACTCGTTCGCGCTTTGCTCCTTCAATAGAAACGCGGCATTTCGAATCGGTACCAGCGGCGAACGGAGCTCGTGGGCCAGCACGCCGAGAAAGCGGTCCTTGCGCTGGTCCGCCTCGGTCAGTCGCTGCGCCTGATACGCGAGTTGGCGATTGGAGCGCGCCAGCTCCGCGGTTCGCTCCTCGACCGTGCGCTCGAGGCGGGCTTGCAGTTCCACAAGTTCGGTTTCCCGCCGCTGCCGCTCGCTTACCTCCGACCGTAACAAAGCGTTGTTTTGTGCCAATTGCGCGGGACTGGGCAGCGCGAGCGCCCTCGGCAGCAGTGGCCAAAGCAAGATCGCGGTGGCGACCGACACCGCCGCGGTCAACAACTTTACCCAGCCCTGGAGACGATACAGAGGATCCCACACCGTAAGAGCGCCGAAGATATGGGTCGTGCCGCAAAGCAGGATGAACGCTGCAAACAGCCAGAACACCCAGCGAAACGTCAGATCCCGACGGCGCTGCACGAATAGAAACAGCACAAGCGGTATCGAATAGTATGCCGCTGCGATCATGACATCGGACCCGACGTTCAACCAAAGAATGTCAGGGCGCCACAAATAGCATACCCCGTGAGGCATGAAATCATTCTCAAACAACTTGCGCAGCGCGTCCATGGTGGCACCGTTATGTGGACAAGTCTGGGGCGCCCGAACCTACGGCGCGGTTGCACATCATCGACGTGGCTTCTCAAGTGTTCAAGGAAGTGCGGCTCGGGACAATTCGCTGACGATCTTCTCAGGGAGGTGAAAAAGTGAAGACCTTTCCGACAGTCTTACGAATCTGGGCGTTGGTGAGGTACTGCGCATCCCACGGATCCTCCCAGTGCGCACAACGCAAACGCCAAACCTGCGGCTGCTGCGCCGACTCAAGGTAGAACGAAGTCGCCATGACCACAGGGCCCGCGGCGGCGGCAGAATGCAATTTCAGAGACGCCACCATCACCGGCAATCGTTGTACGAAGTCGCGGTCGTGACTCACGGCGACGATACGGAATGACTGCGGCGCTATGATGAGCGGGTCGGCATTGGCTCTGCGGAGTTCGAAGCGACAGTTCGGATAATATTGGTCCAGGCCCTGCAACGAGATGTAGCCGGTGCTTTGGTAGATTGTCCCGCCTTGCACGTAGATCCAGCCTCTATGGGCCGGTATGGTGAGCGGCTGATTCAATTGCAGCGTCCCCAGGTCCGCCGGCGCGGCTGCACCCTCAGGCCCGGAGGCGGCCACACATGCCGCCAGCAGCGACGGCAGCAGCACAATCAGGCAGCGCTGTGTGTTCCTGTTCATAGCTGGATACTCCCGCGGCTGGGGACTTGGAGACCAAGCGTAGTCCAAGCGCGACGATCGACGCCCGCCAGCGAAAACCAGGCTGCAACAATAAAAAGCCCCGCCGAGGCGGGGCTTTGGTACCTACCGGCGTAAGCGGTCGGCTATCGCGTTTTGCGGGCTCGGCGACCCATGAAACCGAATACCAGGCCGGCGATTCCCAGTAACGCCAAAGGACCGGGTTCAGGCACCGAAGCACTTGCGCTGACCAAGCCGTTGACGGGATCAATCACGTTCGAGAGCAGGAACTGGAAGTCGTTGTAGTCGGCGTCGCCACCACCCCAAAGATCTTCCATACCCACCGACGTCATGTACTGGTCCAGGGCGCCGTCGTAGGTGGTGGTCGCGCGGGCATGGGCGACTCCGTCGCCGTTGGCCGCGGCCGGCCCGGACAAGTAGGTTTTGCCGGTATTGTTCACAAAATAGCCGAACACCAACTCGGTTCCGGCCGCGAACGAACCGATATTGACCTGAGTTCCCACCGCGGAGTTGGAATTGAACACTTCACCGGCGTGAGACGACGGCGAGTATACGAACAAAGAGCTGGTGTAGGCCGCGTCCCCGCCAAGGAAGGTGGCCGTCACGTTGCCGTCGCTTGCCACGAACATGCGACCGCCGGTGACCGGTTGGCCCAGGGGGACATTGCCTAGAATAGGTCCTGCGACGGCAGCCAGTGGCATCGCCAATACACACAACCCAAACGCTGCCTTACGCAAGGCGGATGAAAAGGCTCTACCGTTCGTCATATTCGCACCTCGGATTACATTCCTGTTAGAACAACTTTCCTGTTGCCACACTTTGATGCAAAGCCTAGGCCAACAAAAGGAGCAGCTTGTTTTGCTTCATAATTTTTCGTCTTCGCGAACCGTTTGCAACGTAGATGTTACACGGGTGTAAAGGATGCCGACGCCCCAAAAACCCATTTTTTTCTTGTAAGTTTCAGCAGTTTGCATGCGGCCGCTGGTGGATATACCACACTGCGCCGCCCGCGCCGTAGGCGGCCTCCCGTGGCTCTCGGAACCTCCCAGTACCGCCAATTTGCCCCCGCCTGCGCGCGTTTCATCGAGTCTTGGCGTTTTTGTCACCGACCTGGCGACAAAAGTGATGTAAAAACTTCTGATATAAGAATTTCCCCTATATCCAAAGCCATAGAGCTCGTCCCTGAAGTCCGGCTGCGGCGTCAGGCGGTTTTACATTGGATTTTTGCGGCCGCCGGTCCGGGCCTCGCCAAGCCCTGTTTTACCGGACATTTACGACTGGTTTTCGATATTGGCATGATCTGTGCTCGAAAAGTCCCACGGGCATCCAGCGCCCTTTCGGGTGGTCGGCATTCCGCAGCCGACCGTTACCGCTCCGAGAGTCGCCGTGTGCCAGGAGTGCAAAGTGCTCTGGATTCAGGATGTCGACGGCCAACGGCACTTGACCACGGCAGTCCGAGCCATTGCGCGTTAGTACCCGTTAGATATTCGGTTATGCTCTGAATGGCCCCGCCGGACGGCGGGGCTTTTTTTTGGATCCGGCATCCGTTCAGGGAAGCCTGCCCAGCGTAATCGGTGCCGAGCCATTGCCATCGCGCGAATTGCGCAGCACCGCCACCGTCGATTCCAGCATCTCCTGGTCGGGATTGGCGAATGTCAGTCGCGTGCCGCCGCCGCTTTGCTGCACCACAAAGGCTCGAACGCGGTAGGTACGGTGATTGTGTTCGATCGGCAAGGACAGCTCAACTTGCACCGCGGCGTTTTGTCGCAGCCAGTCGGCATCACTTTCCACCAGCATGCCGTCCAATCCCAAATCCTTTGCATCGGCGTCGACCACTCGGCCATCGGCGTGGATACGCACCTGCCCGGTGACCGGCACCCGGGTACTACTTCGGTTTTCCATCGACATTCAATTCCGAGCCCCCGAGCGTCATTCAATTCCCACTTTGTGCAGCACGCAATAACATGGGTTAAGCACCCCCTGACTTCAAGGATTTAGTTTTTCGATTTCCCTGAAATCCCTGTAGAGTTTAGCATCATTGAGGCCCACACTACGCCGTTCATGGATACGATGAGGGAGGAATTCAAGTGCCTCACCCGCTGTTCGTTAAGCTCGGCCGGTTTCTGCATCTTACCCAGGCCGAACAGGAATACCTCGTCCGGCTTTTCAGCAACCAGGATACGTTCGCCCCTAAGGCCCAGATTGTCCGTGCCGGCGAACCGGTTAACGGCGCCTACCTGGTTGCTGAAGGCTGGGCCGTGCGTTCGCGCACCTTGCCTGACGGCCGTCGTCAAATTCTGAACTTCATATTGCCCGGGGATTTTTGCGATCCGACAACCTTTGTCGAAAGCAACGCGGTGAATTCCATCACCGCCATGACCGAGCTCAGGGTCACGCGCATCAATCGCCAGCAGGTACTCGATCTGGTTACCCATTCGCCAAGACTGGGCGCGGCATTCTGGTGGCACGAAACCTACGAAAGCACCATGACGCGCGCGCATCTGGTGGCGGTAGGTCGCATGAATGCGTTCGAGCGCATCGCCTATCTGCTGCGCGAACTTGAGTCCCGATTACAGATCATCTCGCGGGTACAGGGCAGCACTTTCCATTTCCCAGGCACCCAAAGCGACCTGGCTGACGCCCTCGGCCTCAGCAATGTGCACGTAAGTCGCACGCTGCGCCGACTCAGCCTCGAAGGAATTCTCAAAATCTCCGGCTCCGGCATTACGATCCTGGACACGGGTCGCTTGGCGTCATGCGCAAAATTGCGCACCCCGATCGAATACGTTGGCAGCCCGCCCGACGGCCTCAAACGGATGCTCGACGACCGCCGCGACACCGCTTGAGGATGCTCGGGCGCCGGCAAGGCGCGCCGGGGCCTAAGAGGAGGTTGTACCGTCGGCGGGATGCTCGCTGGTAAACGACTGCGCCTCGATGAATACCCGCTTGACGACCGGGTAGGCGCGTTTGATCTCCCGGTCCAAACAAGCGATCACCCGCTCCAACTCGGCTGCTGTCATCGAGGGCCGAAACTCCGCATTCAAGTTGACCAATACGAACTGCGGCCCCATGTGCATCGTCAACAACTCGTGCACATGTTGGATATCCCCGACCCCGGAGGCAATTCTGCGAATGCCCTCTACCACGCTCTGGTTGGCGCTTTCTCCGATCAACAGACCTTTGGTCTCCAGTGCCAGCCAAAATGCGGTGACGCCGAGGATGATTCCGATAATCATGGATGAGACGGCATCGGCCCAGTGCCAGCCGAACTGGTCGCTGAGTGCGACGCCGACGAACGCAACTCCCAAGCCAAGGATTGCCGCGCTGTCCTCGAACAGAACCACGAACAGCGAGGGATCCTTGCCGCGATGCACCGCTTCGAGGTAACCCCAGTCCCCCTTCGACTTGGAGAATTCACGGAACGCGAAGAACATCGACGTGCCTTCGAACAAAATCGCCAGACCGAGCACCGTGTAGTTGATCACGACCGACTGCATCGGCTCGGGATTCGAGAAGCGGTGTATTCCTTCATAAATGGACACCCCGGAACCAAGCGCGAAAATCAGAATCGCGACCACAAAGCTCCAGAAATAAACTTCTTTGCCGTGCCCGAACGGAAACCGCGTATCAGCGGGTTGCCGGGCGCGGCGCAATCCGTACAACAGCAGCCCCTGATTGCCCGTATCCACCACGGAGTGGATGCCTTCCGAAAACATCGCCGAACTGCCACTGAAAAATGCGGCGATGAACTTAGTCACCGCAATCAGCAGGTTGCCGACAAGCGCTGCATAAATCGGAAGTTTGGAAGAAGCCGACATAGGCCTGGCGTCTAGGGGGAAACCGGATTGACAGCGGCCGACCTCGCGATCGTCCGGTGTCCACCGGCGGCACATCGCAACTGAGCCATGGAGTGTTTATTGCTTGGCGTTGATATTTAGCAAAATAGCCAGTCCGAGCAGGAACATGCGACGGCGCTCGCTGACTTGCGACTCGTCCGCCGTAGTATTGGCTATCGCATCGGCGTGCGTCTCCACCACGGGTTCGAGCGCGACGTCTTGAAGCATGGCGCCGTACACGAGCGTCTTGCGGTGACCGGCCGGTGCAGTAGCCGCACCCTGCCAGTGCTCGAAGGCGCCCATTTCGGCCATTTCCGAGCGGGAGTCTGCCGGCACCCGGCACACGCTGGTTTCGAAAGCGATGGTCGCTGCGGGACCTTGCGATTCTGCAGCATGGAACACCGGCTCACCTCCAGCGCAAACGGCGCTCGCCTGCAGGGCGGCCGCGAGCGATAGCGCGGCAATACTCGTTGTACGTTTCATTTCCCCTCCCTAGGCGTGCAACTCTGGAACTTAACCATCCAACATTCACGCCAACTCCGCCAACTACTTTGTTTTTCGAAAATTTATGGACTCTTCAGCGACCTCGGTCGCCGCAGATGTAAACGTCCTCGACGTTGCCCACACAACGTCACCGGTTATCAAAAGCCCGCAGTCGCCCCGGCCTTCATGATCTCCATGAGATTCTTGTTGATACGGACTGCCATATCGTGCAACTCCGGCGGCAACGGTGCATTGTTGATGAGAATGTCGAGGTCCAACATCATCAGCCAGACCTTGCCCTTCGAATCCTCGACCAATGCAATGCGGCAAGGCATGTAGGCTGCGAACAGCGCGTTGTTTTGCACCATCTTGTAGGCGTCTTCGGGATTGCAGAACTGGAAGATGTGCAACGGGCCGGAATCGATACCCCGCGCTTTGAGCTCTTTCGAAACCGGCTGATGGGCGACGATCTTCATGTTCAGCTCCGCGGCCTTGGACTGCAGGAACTGGATCGCCTCGTCGACGGAGACGCCGTCGGCGAGCGGCATTTTCACCACCGTCTGCGAAATATCGAACTTCAGCGGCTGCGGTGCGTCTTTCGCGGCGTAGGTCCAAGCGGGCGCGGCGGCGACCCAAAAGGCCACTATAGCGGTAACGAAAATACGCATGGAACAAGTCTCCTTGGCGGGATCCGGCAGCGCCGTCCCGTATGAGCTGTCAGGGCATAGTCAAATACTAGAAGAAATACAGGAGTTCGCATCAACCGCCGCACCGGGGCCCGTTTCGGCCCGACCGCAGGCCGCTCGCCTATAATGGGGCCGGGCGCCGTGGTGCGCGCCGCCGAGATACGAGGAATTAGCAGGCATGGTTACAGCAGTGGTTTTAATGAACGTCCGGCGCGGCCAAGTCAACGAGGTCGCACAGCAGTTGTCGGAGACCCAGGGCATCTCCGAAGTATATTCCGTGGCGGGACGCTACGACCTGGTGGCGCTGATCCGAGTCCCCGGTAATGAAAACCTGGCGGACTTGGTGACCCGGCACTTGGCGGCGATTGACGCCGTGGTCGAAACCGAAACCCTGATTGCCTTTCGCAGCTACTCCAGGCACGACCTGGAGTCCATGTTCACGGTCGGCCTCGAAACCTGAGCGCCGCGCAAAAGCATCAATTTACGTCCACTTTTCGCGACACATTTTCCCGCGCTGGCGTCTGGCATCCCTCCCGGTACGCTGATAGTCTTTGCCCTTACCGCCGCGCGCATCCTTGGGATCACCGACGTCGGGACCGGAGCAGTAAGTTCCGGACACCGCAGATATCGCTGCCAGCGAGCGCGATTGCCTGCCACGCATTTTCTTACCGAACTCAAGCGCTATGACCCAAACCGGACGATTGCCACTGGACTCGATGGATTGCAGCAGTATCCGCCGTATCGCGGTCATGAACCCGAAGGGCGGCTGCGGCAAGACAACGTTGGCCACCAACCTTGCCAGCCGTTACGCCAGCATGGGCTGCGGCACGGCGATCTTCGATTACGATCCGCTTGGCGCTGCCATGCGCTGGCTGCACGCGCGTCCCGACGAATTGCCGTCGATTCATGGCGTCTCCGCCCACCGCGCGCCGCGCGGCGGCGTCACCCGCGCCTGGCAGATGCGTTTTCCACACGACGCCGGGCGCATCGTAATCGATACGCCGGCGGGCCTCGAACGCATGCAACTCACGGAACGGCTGCGCGACATCGACGTAATCTTGATTCCGGTACTGCCATCACCGATCGACATGGCGGCTACGGCGGATTTCGTTCACGATCTTTTTCACATCGAAAAGCAGTGGTCCGGTCGCACCCGCATCGGTGCTGTAACCAACCGCATCAAACCGCGTACCCGGGCGTTCGAGAATCTGGAGCAATTCCTGCGTTCTCTCGGCGTGCCGGTAGTCGGACACGTGCCCGACAGCCAGCGCTACATTAATGCGGCGCAACAGGGCATGGGCGGGCACGAACTGGGCCGCGGCGAAGGCGCCAAAGAAGTCGTCTGTTGGACCGGCATCGTGAACTGGATCGAAGGCGAAATCGCCGCGCTCAATGACGACTGCTCCGGCTCGACGGATTCCCGCGACCGCCACAGCCATTCCCATACCCGCCATTATTGACTTCGACTAGCGGCGGTTGCGGCGCGCGGTCACGGACTCGCCGCCGATACCCCAGTTATCGGTATCCACTTCATCGATCAGGACCTGGGTTGTCTGCGGGTTCTTGCCAAGAATGTCGACCAGCAATCGCGTGACGCCGGCGATCAGTTCGGCTTTCTGCTGCGCCGTGGCACCGTCTCGCGTGATTTTGATATTGACGAATGGCATTGGTGTGAACTCCAGTTCGCAGCGGCCGGCTGCAACCTATCAGGCGCATCCGGCCGCTGCTTCGCTCAAAGCAAAGGCACGATCATCAACGCGACGATGTTCATGATCTTGATCAACGGATTGATCGCCGGC
Source organism: uncultured Gammaproteobacteria bacterium (assembly GCA_963762165.1). Lineage (GTDB taxonomy): Bacteria > Pseudomonadota > Gammaproteobacteria > JASBUN01 > JASBUN01 > CAVXJN01. The sequence goes on along the minus strand of CAVXJN010000003.1, from coordinate 643,089 downwards.
CCCGCGGTGTCCTTGTAGGGATCGCCCACGGTATCGCCGGTCACCGCAGCTTTGTGGGCTTCCGATCCCTTGCCGCCAAGATTGTCGTCCTCGATGTACTTCTTGGCGTTGTCCCAGGCGCCGCCGCCGGTGGTCATGGAAATCGCAACGAACAGTCCGGTGACGATGGAACCGAGCAGCAGACCGCCGAGCGCCTGCGGCCCGAGCAATAGGCCCACCAATACCGGCACCAATACCGGCAGCAGCGAAGGCAGGATCATTTCCCGTATCGCCGCCTTGGTGAGCATGTCCACCGCAGTCGAATACTCCGGCTTCTGGGTGCCGTCCATGATGCCCGGGAAAGTCTTGAATTGGCGTCGGACTTCCACGACCACCGCACTCGCAGCGCGCCCCACCGACTCCATTGCCATGGCGCCGAACAGATACGGCACCAAACCACCGATGAACAGGCCGATGATCACCATGATGATTGGAAAGGTCGAAGGTCAGGGTATGCCCCATGTGGACGCCCAACTCGCGGGTGTAATCCGAGAACAGCACCAGGGCGGCCAGGCCCGCGGAGCCGATGGCGTAACCTTTGGTTACCGCCTTGGTGGTGTTGCCTACCGCGTCGAGGGTGTCGGTGGTCTGGCGTACCGCGCTATCCAGTTCCGCCATTTCCGCGATACCGCCGGCGTTGTCGGTGATCGGGCCGTAGGCATCGAGGGCGACGATAATTCCGGCCATGGACAACATCGAGGTCGCTGCCACCGCGATGCCGTACAGGCCCGCGAACCAATGGGAGAATAGGATACCGAGGCAGACCACGATCACCGGCGCAGCCGTAGAACGCATGGACAACGCCAGACCGGCGATGATGTTGGTACCGTGACCGGTGGTGGAGGATTCCGCGAGTCGGCGTACCGGTGAAAATTCGGTGGCGGTGTAGTACTCCGTGATGATCACCAGTGCCGCGGTCACGGCCAGACCGACCAAACTCGCGCTGTAGATGCTCAGTGCACTGTAGGTGTTGGAGCCGGACATCATCCAATAGGTGACCGGCAGGAAGGCAATGGCCGACAGCACGCCCGCGGTAATCAGGCCTCGGTAGAGCGCGTTCATCACCTTGCCGCCTTCGCGCACCCGGACGAAGAAAGTGCCGACGATGGACGCCAGTACCGAGACGCCGCCCAACACCAGCGGATAGATCACCGCCTGAACGCCCAATTCCGTAAATGTCGACGCGCCCAGGATCATGGTGGCGATAATGGTGACCGCGTAGGTCTCGAACAGGTCGGCCGCCATGCCGGCGCAGTCGCCGACGTTGTCACCGACGTTGTCGGCGATCACCGCCGGGTTGCGGGGATCGTCCTCGGGAATACCCGCCTCCACCTTTCCAACCAGGTCGGCGCCGACATCGGCGCCTTTGGTGAAGATGCCCCCTCCCAAGCGCGCGAAGATGGAGATCAACGAACCGCCGAACGCAAGTCCCACCAGGGGCGCCAGCAACACCGGTTGGCCCGGTTCGGTCAGGCCGCCTAGCACCGCGTAATAACCGGCGACTCCCAGCAGGCCGAGGCCGACCACCAGCATCCCGGTGACCGCACCGCCACGGAACGACACTTGCAGGCCGGCATTAAGCCCACCGCGGGCCGCCTCGGCGGTGCGCACATTGGCGCGCACGGAAACCTGCATGCCGATGAATCCAGCCGCGCCCGACAACACCGCGCCGATGGCGAAGCCGACCGCAGTCTTCCAGCCCAGCGCGATGAGGATGATGACAAACAGGATCACGCCGACGATGCCGATGGTGAAATATTGCCGCCGCAGGAACGCCGAAGCCCCTTCCTGCACCGCCAGCGAAATTCGCCGCATGGCGTCATTACCGGTCGGCAGTGCGATGAGTTTGTAAATGGAAACCACACCGTACGCCAAAGCAGCGACGGCGCAGATGAGGGCAAAAGCGATACCCGTGGCCATGACCCCAGCCTCCTTTATGATTATGTGGGAACATCCGGATCGTAATATGTTTTGGCGTCGAGCGATATCGCCGATATGGCATCCCTCGCGCAGCGGATGTGGACTGCCTGGCGGTTTCGCGCAGGAAGCGACGCTTGCGGTATCATGTCGGCTGTGCCCATGGCAAAGGAGCAATCGGTGAGCGGTGGTTCGAGCAGTCTCCCCAAGATCGTCATTGTCGGCGGCGGTGCCGGCGGCCTGGAACTCGCCACCAAACTCGGAAAGCGCCTCGGACGGCGTAAACGCGCCGAGATCACGCTGATCGACGCCTCCTGGACCCACATCTGGAAACCGCTGCTGCATGAAGTCGCCGCCGGCACGCTGGATGTGGGCGAGCATCAGCTCGAATATTTGGCGCAAGCCCACCGCAACCATTTCCGATTCCGGCTCGGCCGGGTCGACGGCCTCGATCGCCAGGCACGCCGCGTATCCGTGGCGCCCACCTACAACGAAACGGGGCTGGAAATCACGCCGCCGCGCGGCTTCGCCTACGACTTGCTGGTATTTGCAGTAGGCAGCGTAAGCAACGAATTCGGCATTCCCGGCGTCGACGAGCACTGCCTGTTTTTGGACAACACGGAAGAAGCGGCCGATTTCCAGCAGCATCTGCTCGGTTCACTGTTGCGAGCCCACACCCAGAGCCGGCCCATCCAGCCGGGCCAGCTGGACGTAGTGATCGTCGGCGGCGGCGCGACCGGCATCGAACTGGCCGCGCAGTTGCACTGCGTTACCCGCCAGCTGGCCGCCTACGGACTGGACGAGATCAAGCCCGAGCAGGATATCCACATGCATTTGATCGAGGCGTCGGGGCGCTTGGCGCCGGCTCTGCCACAGCGATTGTCGGGCGCCATTCAACGCCAACTTGAGAACCTGGGCGTGCGCGTATGGCTCAACCAGCGGGTGGTGGAAGTCAACGCAAGCGGTATCGTCACCGCGGATGGCGAAACGATTCCCGCAGCTATCAAAGTCTGGTGCGCTGGAATCAAAGCGCCGGCGTTTCTGTACGAAATCGGCGGCCTGGAGAGCAATCGATTGAACCAGATGGTGGTGCAAAAGAACCTGCAGACCACCCGCGATGCCGATATCTACGCTTTGGGCGATTGCGCCGCCTGCCCGATGGACGGCAGCGCAAACGTGCCGCCTAGGGCCCAAGCCGCACATCAGCAGGCTTCCTATCTGGCGAAGGCGATCAGCCGGCGCCTAGCGGGCAAATCCGCTGGCGACTATCGCTATCGCGATTACGGTTCACTGATCACCCTGGGACGCTACAGTACGGTGGGCAGCCTGATGGGGCACCTGACCGGAAGCGTCATGGTGTCCGGGTTTTTCGCTCGGCTGACGTATCTATCGCTGCATGAGATGCACCAGATCGCCTTGCACGGTCTGGTGCGCACTGCCATGCTCAATATCGCCAACCGTTTGCGGAGGGGCTTGCATCCGGAGATCAAGTTGCACTGATGCGTGGTGAATTGATTCAGCGTGTGCGGGCGCGGACGTAGCGCTCGACCGCCTGTTCGCCGTCACCGTCGAAACGCAGAAAGTGTATGCCGACGCGGAATTCATCCTGGGACATGCGCCGCGATACCACGATTTCGCCGCTCGCTTGCACCGCGGTGGCGGCACCGTCCGCTGCGGGCAATTGCAGCCGCAACTGCGCCTTGATCGGCTGACCCGGGAACGCCTGATGACCGCTGGGCAGTATCCGATCCGCGCACCCTCGATCGCAGCTGATCTCGACACCACCCATGGAAAGATTGCAAATGGTGCCGCAGGCCGTTTCGCCCTCTTCCGTGAGAAGCTCCAACGGCAAGTCGGTTGCAACCCTGGGATAGTGCCGCCGTTCGCTTGCCATGTACTTCCCCCGAAGCTTGGGAAGCGCGCCAATTTGCCGAGCCTTCGCGCGCCCCATTAAATGCCCTAAGCATGCCAGAACCGCGCCGTGGGCGGAAGCGCAACGACCTCAGGCACGACCATTCGCCGACACGCGCCGGTCGTGACGCCACATGCGCAGCACGATGATCGCGGCGATGACGCTCATCATGCTCGCCGGGATCCAGGTAATCAGTCCGCCGATGCGCTGGTCCAACAAGGGATCGGTGTTCCAGGCGCGGCCGCATACTGCATATACGTCATAAAGATCGGAACGGTGCAGGGTGATGTAGGCACCCAGCAGAATCTGCGGGATCATGATCAACCAAAGGATGACCACCCGCACGCCGTAGGAGGGTCGCACCCGGTATTTGGGCTGGCCGTCGAGCATCACCATCCAGAACAACAGACCGTCGACGAACATGCTCCAGTTCATGGTGTTGTACAGCGGCGCGCTGAGCATGGCGTCGTAATGAAGGGTCGGGAACAGCCAAAAGTAAATCAGACCGACAAACAACAGCGCGGCGATGACGGGCTGCTGCAGCACTCGATAAATGCCGTTCAAGATCGGATTGCTCGCCACACGCGCAACGCCGCCTTGCAACCTGGCGGGCAACCCGCGCACGAACAATGCACCCGGCGCCGCCAGCACCAGCAACAGCGGCGCCAGGTGATGCAGCACCAGGTGCTGCAGGCGATGGATCCAGAACATGTGCTGGGCGTAATAATCGACCCGCGACTGCAGCGCCAGGTACGTCAGCAACATGCCGATTGCAAAGGCTACATGTCGGCCGACGCCGATCGCCACGCCTGAACGGACGCTTCGCGCCCAGCCCACGCCGTACAGCCACAAAGCGACCGCCAGGGCAATCAGGACGACTGCGGAGGGCTCCCAGGGCTCGAGGAACCCGAGCACGACGCGCAGCCAGTGCTGCGACTGCAGCAGTGCCGCGGCCGCCGCCAGGGCAACGACCACGCCCACTGCCGCGGGCCAGATGCGAACTGGGTGGGCCGCCGCAGGGGGAGCCACGCGATCGGGGCGTGAGATGGGTTGGGGCATCGGATCAGCCCGCCTGTAGCAACCGTTTCAAATCCGCTTCGATCGCCTGCGCCGAATCGGCGCCGGTGGCCAGCAACCGTGCCTCGCCCTTGCGGTCGAAAATGAACACCCCGCTACTATGGGCAACGGCATAGTCGCCATGTGCGTTCGGCGGATCGGCCTCATAGGCGACGCGATAGCGCTTGGTCAGCGATTCCAATTGCTTTTGCGTACCGCGCAAACCGACAAATTCGGGACCGAAGTAATGCACGTAGTCTTGAAGCACAGGCAGGGTATCGCGGGCCGGATCGACGCTCACGAATAGTACGCGCACCTGCTTTCGGCGTTCGCCCAGGGTACCGATGGCGCTGCGCAATTCGGCCAGGGTAGTCGGGCAGACGTCGGGGCAGTGGGTATAGCCGAAGTACACCAGCAGGACATCGCCGCGGAAATATTCGGCGGTGACCGGCGAGCCGACCGTGCTTTGCAGCGTAAACTGCAGATCCGGCAGCAGGCCGGAAACATTCTTTAAATGCCAGGAGTGGTCACGCTGACACCCTGCCAGCAATGCCAGGGCCGCCAGCAGCGCAAGCCACCGCCGGCCGCACAATGATCGGGACATACCAAGGATCCGATACGTAGAAGCGATCTGCGCATTATCGCAGAGCCAGACCGGAACTTGAATTGCAGCCTGTCGGCGCGCCGGCGCCCACGGGCCAACCCGGCAGCCCTCGCTTCTACCCTAGATATTGTCGTTGCAATCCCCGATCGCCCGCCGATTGGATGGTACACAGCCATTGGTCGACCATTTTCCACCTCGGCGCGCTCCCGATACCGGGATTCCAACTGCTCGGCGCTGAAGGTCAAGCTGCGGCCGCCCGCCTGAACCGCGTTCCGGGTATACGCATCGCGGCTCCCTCGGGACCTCGAAGTTCGACTCGGGAGACCGGCACAACTCGCCCGCATCCAGTGGCTTGGTTGGGGAATCGGCATATCACCAAGACTTGGGTCTCCCCCGGTCCGGCGACACATTCTTGATGGCTCATGGTACCCTCCTCACCTGCAGGTGGGTTGGTCGACTGCCGGTGCAGAGCCCCGGCCGGACCCGCAAACGGGTCGATTCCAAACCGAATTGATGCACTAACCTGCAACAGAGTGCATCACTCATAACAACGAGCATTTTGTCATGCAACCAACCTCCGAAAGCGGCCGCGCGGGCACCGGCATAGCTGGACTGGACGCGGTATTGGGCGGCGGGCTGCCGCGCAGACGCCTCTATATCGTCGAGGGCGCCAGCGGCACGGGTAAAACGACACTGGGTATACAGTTTTGTCTGGAAGGGGTGCGCAACGGCGAAAGCGCCGTTTACATCTCGCTTTCGGAAACGGAAGAAGAACTCAATGAGGTCATCGACTCGCACAAGTGGTCGGCGGAAGGGTTGCACATCGTGTCGTTTCCCGACACCGGCGAAGATGGAGCCCCGGGGGAAGAATACACCCTGTTTCATCCTTCCGAGGTCGAACTGGGACAGGCGACCAACCGCGTCTTGGAGGCAGTCGAAGAATTCCAGCCGCAGCGCCTCGTACTCGACACCTTGTCCGGGCTACGCCTGATGGCTGACGACCCGCTGCGCTATCGGCGCCAGATCCAGTCCCTGCGCGGTTTTCTGACCGAGCGTGGTTGCACGGTGTTGATCATCGACGAACTGGGAGAAGACAAGAGCCTGTTTCAACCGCGCAGCCTCGCCCATGGGGTCATCACCCTGGAATCGCTGGCCCCCGACTACGGCCCGGAGCGACGCCGGCTGCATGTGCGCAAGGTGCGCGGCGTATCCTATATCAGTGGTTATCATGATTGCCGCCTGACGACCGGCGGTTTACGCGTTTATCCGCGCCTGGTCGCCGCCTCCCATGTCGCCGCGAAGCGCACCGACGAGAGAATTTCCAGCGGCATTACCGAATTCGATCTGCTCTTGGGCGGCGGTCTGCAGCGGGGCGGCAGTGCACTGATCATCGGGCCCGCAGGCACAGGCAAATCGACCCTGGCATTGAACTACTGCATCGCCGCAGCCGAACGGGGCGAGAAATCGGTGTTTTTCGTGTTCGACGAGAATCTCGACACCATCCTGGGTCGCGCAGTAGGCCTGGGCCAGGACGTGCAGCCCCATCTCGACAGCGGGTTGCTGACCCTGCAGCAGGTCGATCCGGCGGAGATGTCGCCGGGCGAGTTCGCCCATAACCTGCGCTCGCTGACAATGGACAGCGAGCTGCGCCTGGTGGTTATCGATAGTTTAAGCGGTTACCTCTACGCCATGCCGAATGAGCGTCATCTCACCCTGCACCTGCACGAATTGCTCAGCTTCCTGAGCAGTCAACGTATCACCGTTTTGATGACGTTGGTGCAGCACGGACTGATAGAGAGCGTCCAGACGCCTGCTGATCTCAGTTTCCTTGCCGATACCTTGGTCTTGATGCGCTACTTCGAAGGTCTGGGAGAAGTACGAAAGGCGGTTTCGGTGTTCAAACAGCGCACAGGGGCGCACGAATTCTCCGTCCGCGAACTCAAGATTGGCGCCGAAGGCGTGCGCGTCGGGTCACCGCTGCGCGAATTCGAAGGGGTATTGACGGGTGTCCCGCGCTACGTCGGCGACAAACTGCGACCCTTGGACGCGGAATGACGCCGCCGAATAACCCGGATCCCAAAGTAACCGCAAGCGAGTCGCGGGTGCTGGTGATGTCGCCGCTGCAGCGCGACGTAACCATGGCGACCGCGGTCCTCGGCAGAGCCGGATTCCATAGCGAGGGTTTTACCAATCCTGAAGATCTGGTCGAGACGGCCGTGCAGAGTCCGCCCGGCATGCTGCTGGTCGCCGCCGAGGCGCTCTTCAACTCCGATGCGGTGGCAAGCCTGATGTCGCTGTTGGATAGCCAGCCCGCTTGGTCGGACTTGCCCGTGAGCATCATTACCCACTCTCGAATCGCCGATCCCGCACGAGTTGCGCGCCGTGCGCGGGCTTGAACACTTGCATTCAGTAACGTTTCTGGACCGGCCAGTGCGGGTCGCGGCGCTGGTCAGTACCGTGCGCGCCGCACTCCAGGCCCGTAGCCGTCAGTATCAGGTGCGCGATCTGCTGCTTGCAGCCGAACAGGATGTTCGCCAGCGGGATGAATTTCTGGCCATGTTGAGTCACGAATTGCGCAACCCCTTGGCCGCCATCAGCAACGCCACCCACGTCATGCGGCTGCAACCGCAAAAGAACACCGAGATCATCCCGATACTGGATCGCCAAACGGGAATACTGAGCCGCATGGTGGACGACTTACTGGATGTCGCGCGAATCACCAGCGGCAAGATCAAGTTGAAGGTCGAGCAGTTCGACGCCGGAAGCGCTTTAAATAATGCACTGGAAACTATTGCGCCCTATTTACGCGCCCGCAGGCACACCGTTGACGTCGATCGCCCCGAGTCGCCGCTGTCAGTTGATGGAGATCCGGCGCGAATGGCGCAGGTATTTTGCAACTTGATCCACAACGCCGCGAAGTACACCGATCCCGGCGGCAACATCCGTGTGAGCCTGACTGGGGAAGATGGCGAGGCGGTCCTTCGGGTGCGCGACTCCGGAATCGGTATCGATCGCGTGCAGATCAAGCAGATTTTCGAACTCTTCGCGCAAGGCGAACGCAACATCGACCGCGCGGAAGGGGGCCTGGGGATCGGCTTGACCATCGCCCGCCAACTGGTGCACATGCATGGCGGCAACATCGCGGTTCACAGCGACGGGCCAGGGGACGGCAGCGAGTTTTGTGTACGCCTGCCACTTGCGGCGGCAGTGACGGGCACCACTGTGCTCGAGGAGATCGGCGCCAGCGGTGGCTCCAGCCGCGTCCTGGTGGTAGACGACAATCAGGAAGTGGCGGATGGCCTGGCATTGCTGGTCGAAGCCCTGGGCCACGAGGCGCGCACGGTGTACAAGGGATGCGACGCGCTCGCCTACGCCCGCGACTTTCGACCGGATATCATTCTACTCGATCTGGGTATGCCGGAAATGGACGGTTTCGCCGTGGCCCGCGCGCTGCGACGTCAACCGCACGGGTCGCGCCTGACCATCGTTGCGCTGACGGGCTACGGTGACGACGCAACGGTGGCCAAATCCCGTGCAGCTGGCTTCGATCATCACCTGCTCAAACCCGCGGGCGTGCATGCGCTGCAAACGATTCTGACGCATGCACCCGCCGAGGTGCGGTCGCACTGACGCGACACCTCCATGACGCACGATGGCTTCGCGATGAGCGCCTAGCGCTGCGCGCACCACACTATCGCGCCTGCCAAAACCACAATCTCGTTATCTATTTATTTCGTGAGCAGTGCACAGCGTTTCATTCGCATCATACGGGCGCAGTCATCTGCCCGGAATATGGCGCACGCTCGCTGACGGTTGACTGGGAGTGATCAGAGTTAAAGCAGGAATTCACGTCAATGCGCGAATTCAATCACCATAACCAATCCCCTCACATTGCACAATACACACAAAGTGTAAATTGCGAAGTAACAAAGTAACGTTTGCATACTCGCGCTGCTTGTTGTTTGCTTCTATACAGAGTGATGTAGCTTTCAGCTTTTCGCGGTCCGACCTTGCGGAGGTTCCCGATGGCAGGAAGGAATGAATCTGATTCGCAGCCGCACACCGATTTCGTCGATGCGCTGACTGCATTCACGAAGGCCCACCACGCGCGACACTGGACAGGAACATTCGGCGAGTTCCTCGACGATGTCGTACGCTCGAGTCCTCAAGCGTGCACGCGCTCAAGTCATGAGTACATGTGGGATATGCTGCGCTGGTATCACACCAAGCAGCCCGCCGAAGACGACACTCCGACTTCCAAGAATGCATTGTTCGCCCGCGAACTGTTCGGCGTCGACGCTGCGTTGCGCCGTGTGGAAGAGTACTTCAAAGCCGCAAGCGCGGGTTCCGACGTGGGCCGCCGCTTGCTGCTGCTGCTCGGACCGCCGTCCGGAGGCAAGTCCACCCTTGTGATTCTGCTCAAGCGAGGCCTCGAAGAATACAGCCATACCGACGAAGGCGCGCTGTACGGTATCGCCGATTGTCCGCTGCATGAGTCGCCGCTGCATTTGGTGCCGCACAGCTTGCGCGCCGACTTCCGTAATACCTACGGCGTCGAGATCAAAGGCGAGATCTGTCCATTCTGCCGGGCACGGCTCGAAGACGAGTACAACGGCGACTTCATGCAAGTACCAGTGGAGCGCATATTCATTTCCGAAGCCGGACGCATGGGCATCGGCACCTATGCGCCCCACGACCCGACCACGGCGGATATCGCCGACCTGGTGGGCTCGGTCGATCTTTCCAAGGTGGCCGAAATCGGCGACGAAGGCGATCCGCGCGCGTGGTCGTGGTCGGGCGCCGTCTACGCGGCCAGCCGCGGTGTACTGGAGATGATCGAAATCCTGAAGGTCAAACGCGAGTTTCTGTACTTGCTGCTGACCCTGACACAGGAGAAAAACGTCAAAGTCTCGCGGTTCCCGTTGATCTACCTCGATGAGACCATTCTCGCCCACACCAACCTGGCCGAATTCCACAAGTTCTTGCAGGAGCGGGAAAACGAAGCGCTTCTCGACCGGATGGTCATCATTCAGGTTCCCTATACTTTGTCGTACAAGGACGAGGCGCGGATCTATAAGAAATTGGTGTCAGCCGCCGGCGCTTTCCAGAACGTGCACCTCGACCCGCATGCGCTCAAGGTTGCAGCGGTGTTCGCCATCCTCAGCAGACTTCAGAAGACCGAGCGCCAGGATCTGGATCTTTCCAAGAAGCTTCGGCTGTATGCGAACGAGTCGGTGGAAGGTTTCAGCGACTCCGAAGCCGAACGCATACACTCCGAAAGCTCGGACGAAGGGCTGACCGGGGTCAGTCCCCGGTTCGTAATCAACGCGATCTCCAATGCGATAACCCGTTCCGATGCGCAAAGTCTCACCAGCATGGAAGTGCTTCTGGCGCTCAAGGATGCCATCGAGTCCGACGCCCGCATGGATAGCAAACAAAAACGCCAATGGACCGACTTTCTGGTATTGACTCGCAAGGACTTCTACAACCGCTGGGTCAAGGAAGACGTGCACCGCGCGCTGTTCGCCTCCTTCGAAGAGGAAGCACAGCAACTGTTGGACAAGTATCTCGACGAAGTCGAGGCATCGCTGGATCAGCGCGAGGTCAACGATCCGATCACCGGAGAGTCGAGGCCGCCGGACGAACGGTTCCTGCGCTCGGTCGAAGAAAAGATCAAGGTGTCCGATTCCGGTAAACATTCGTTTCGCCAGGAAGTAGTGCGCAAAGCCATGGTGGCATACAAAACCGGAGACAAATTCACCCTCGACAGTCATCCGCGACTGCACGAAGCAGTAGAGCAGTATTTGTTCGATGAACGGCGCGACGTGCTGCGGCTGATCACATCCGCGGCCCGGCCCGATGACGAAGCGCAGCGCAAGATATCGGCGGTGCAGGAACGGTTGGTTCAAGAGTACGGTTACGACGAACATAGCGCCAAGGAGGCGTTGAACTACGTGACCACGTTGCTGTCCCAGGAGTAAGACCGCGCGTGGCGCTTGGCGTACACCGAGGTAAGCATGGTCACTACCGATTTGCGAGATGGCGATGGCGAAGACGGTGACAATACCCGACGCTGGTACGGACTGTTTTCGCGCGGCGCGCGCGACTGGTTGCGCCACAACGAAAAGGTCCGTGACGCGGTTCGTGCGAACCTGCCCGACCTGATTTCCGGGTCAGACATCCTCAGCGGCGACGGCGAACGTAAAGTACGGGTTCAGGTCCGGTTTCTGGAACACTATCGGTTTCGGTTGCGGGACGCAGAATCGGAACAAGGGGCTGGCCAGGGCAAGGTCGAGCCAGGCGACGTTCTGCGGCCGGCTGCCCCCGAGGGCAGCGGCAAAGAGGGCGGCGGTGGCGATGGCGACGGCGGCCTGGAGTTTTCCATCGAACTGAAGGTCGACGATATCGTCGACTGGCTCTGGCAACAGCTCGAGCTGCCCAATCTGCGCGCCAAGAGCGGTGCCGTCGAAAAGAGCGACTATATCCGGGAAGGCTGGGACCGGCGGGGTGCGCGCTCGCGCCTGGATCGCAGGCGCTCCATCAAGGAGTCAATCAAACGCCGTGCCGTGCAGCCGGCGGGCCCGTTGTTCACCAACGACGATCTTCGCTACCGGCAATTGGTGCGTAGGGACCGTCCATCCACCCAAGCGGTGGTGTTCTTCGCCCTCGACGTCTCCTCGAGCATGACCGACCCGGACCGCAAGTTGGCGAAGACGTTCTTCTTTTGGGTGGTGCAAGGTCTCAGACGCCAATACCGGCACATCGAACTGGTGTTCATTGCCCATACAACCCAGGCATGGGAGTTTGCGGAAGAGGAATTCTTCCAGGTGAAAGGTTCCGGAGGCACGGTCGCCTCCACTGCGTTCGAGGCCATCAACGGCATCATCGCCGAGCGCTACGATCCCAGTCGCTACAACATCTATACCTTCTATGCCTCGGACGGCGAGAATTTCGCCGAAGACCAGGTCCCGGCGCTGGAAGCGCTGGAACGACTGGTTGTGGCGACCAACTACATCGGCTATCTGGAGATCGATCCGCCACACCGCCAGCAACTGATGACGCCGACCGCGCAGTTGTTCCGCCATCTTGCCGGGCGCGACGCCGCAGCGGGGCTGTTTTCCCTGAACGACCAGTCCGACATCTGGGAAGGGATTCGCAAGTTCTTTTCCCACGAGGCCCACGAGGCCGCCTAGAGACGAATATGCCGGCGACACTCGGTCAATACCGCCGCAAGCTCGACGCCCTGGCCAAGCAGCACGGTCTCGATTATTTTCCGGTCGATTTCGAGGTGGTGCCCGGCAGTTTCATGATGGAAGTAGCCGTTTACGGTCTTCCCATCCGCATGCCCCACTGGTCTTTCGGCCTGCGCTACATCTACCAACTGGTCCAGCACCGCATGGGCCATTCGCGGTTGTTCGAAGTGGTGTTTCCCGGCGATCCCGGTCGCGCCTATCTCGCCAACAACAACAGTCTCGAAGAAAACACGTTGGTGACGGCGCATGTTCTCGGCCACGCCGACTTTTCCAAGAACAACGTACTGTTCAAACGCAGCCAGGAACAGGTCGGCTACCATATCGTCGAACAAGCGGCAGCCCATGCACGGCGGATCACCGATGCCATCGACGAACACGGGGCGCAACAGGTGGAAACGGCGCTCGACGCCGCACTGGCGCTGGAACAGCACATCGATACCGACAAGCCGCTGGACCGTCCCCTGTATCCGCAGCACTCAGCGACTGACGATGCTCCGGCTGCCGATGAATTCCGGCAGCGATATCTGCGCCTTGACGGCGGCGACGCGCGTCACCGATCGTCCGCCGAGCACCGAAGCCGCCCGCCCATACCGCCGTATCCGGAATACGACTTGTTATGGTTCATCGCGCACTACGGTCCGGAATTGGACGATTGGGAGCGCGACCTGCTGCTGACCGTGCGCGCGGAGTCGTTCTATTTCTATCCCGTGTTCGCCTGCCAGATCATGAACGAGGGCTGGGCTTCCTATTGGCATGCGCGTCTGCTGCGGGAAGCGGATTTTCTACCCCACCAGGTCTACCTGGACGCCATCAAAGCGCATTCCGACGTGGTACGCCCTTATGGCGGCGACGAGGAAGTCGCACTGAAGATCAATCCGTACCATCTCGGTTTTTCGATTTGGGAAGAGTTGATCGAAAACCAGGATCTGGATTATGCGCGCAAGGTCCGAGCGGAGGACGACGACTTCAGTTTCGTGCGCAACCACCTGGACGAAAATCTGGCCGACCGGTTGAAATTGTTTACCTACTCCAGCCACGCCGATGGCGAGATCCGGGCATTGAATCGCGATATCGATGCCGTGCGCGAAACCATTCTCAAGCCCAAGTTCAATTTCGGCGCACCGACCATCGCGGTATCGGAAATGCAGAACGACGGCACTCTGGTGCTGCGCCATCAGCACGAAGTGGATGGACGAGGCCTGGATCTGAATCGGGCGCGTAAGGTGCTCGAGTACGTCTATCGTCTGTGGCGCCGCCCGGTTGTGCTGTACACAATTGATTCACAAGAAGAAGAATGCCTGCTGGTCGAGCCCGCCGGCGGTTAGATACCAGCCTGCAGTGCAACCTCAGGGAACGTTTACCACGCTGACGCCCACGGCCCGTCCCCGTCCCCGCTTGCGCGGTGCTTTCGCGTTCCCCGACTCAGCCTGATCTCGTCGACTGCCCGTGCGCCGTTTGCGCGCCCGGTGCGCCGCGCCCTGCGAAATGCCCCCGGGGGAACTATCGTCAACAGTGGGCCAGACCAAGCCGCGCGCGGCGATCGACAAGGAGACGCTCATGTCCGACCAGAAACCTCGCGACAAGCTTTCGGAGGAAGAAAAGGAAGATGCTGTCGCGCGGGCGGCTCCCAGTGCCTCGGTGGTATTCGAAGCCATTCGCGGCCAGGCGCAGGAAGAACTCAGCCGGCCCAGTAGCGCACTGTTCTGGTCCGGGCTGGCCGCCGGTTTGTCGATGGGCTTTTCCTTCATGACCGAAGCACTGCTGCATGCAGGTATCCCGGCAGCGCCGTGGCAACCGTTGCTCACGAAATTCGGCTACACCATCGGTTTTCTGATCGTCATTCTCGGGCGTCAGCAACTGTTCACCGAGAACACACTGACGCCGGTATTGCAGGTTTTGCACGAACAAAGGCTGAGTGTCGCGCTGAGCACCCTGCGCTTGTGGGCTGTGGTCCTGATCTCGAACCTGATCGGTACATTTCTGTTTGCCTTGGCGTTACATCTCACCTCACCGTTCGAATCGCACCCTACCGAAGCGATGCGCACGGTTGCCGAACACGCTCTCGCCGGTGGTTTCTGGAGCACGATGGTCAGGGCGATTTTTGCCGGATGGCTGGTGGCGCTGATGGTGTGGTTGTTGCCGTTCGCGGAAACCGCCCGGGTATTGGTGATCATCATCATCACCTACCTCATCGGCATCGGCGACTTTCCGCACGTCATCGCCGGCTCGAGCGAAGCCTTCTACGCGCTTCTGTCCGGGATCGCCACGTGGAAGGCGACGTTCGTGGACTACCTGGTCCCGGCGCTGATCGGCAACATGATCGGCGGCATCGCCCTGGTCGCGGCTTTGAACTACGCGCAGATCTCACCGGAAAGCGACGAGGATTGACCGATCGCCGATGCCCCGACTCCGCAGAAGCCCGAGTCCGGCCGCTAGCCCTCAATCCTGGCCCGAAGCCGCACCTGCGCGGCCGGCGTCACCTCTGCTTTCAGCACCCGCTCCATGAGCGCCAGGGCCTGGGCGTTTTGTTCGGCATCCTCCGAGGCGACACAGTCAGATGCCACGACAATTTTGAAACCCCGCATATAACCGTCATAGGCGCTGAACAACACGCACATTTCGGTCGCCATGCCGGTGAGAATCAAGCGTCGGGCGCCGAGGTGTTGCAGTAGCAATTCAAGATTGGTCTGAAAGAACGCCGAGTGGCGGGGCTTGAGCACGAAGTAGTCCTCGTCATCGGGGGCCAGGCGCTCTGCCACGGGTCTGCCGCGAACCTGATTTTCGGTGCAATGGCGCACCAGCGCCGGGAAATCCGACCGCCAACGGCCGAAATTGTCATTTGCGTAGATTACCGGGACGCCGGCCTGCTTCGCGTTCGCTTTGAGCGCGTGGATCTGTTGCGCCATCGGCAAGGCATGGGCCAGCAGACGCTCGCCGCCTTCGAACTCGAGATCATTGATGACGTCGATCAACAAAAGCGCCGTCTGCGCGGTTTCCGACGCATGTCCGGGCTTGTCGATTGGATCCAGGTCGCGCACGGGTACTCCGCTCCTTCCTACCACTCTCCACCAGAGACCAGTTTAGGCTGCCGACGCCAGCGCGGCGCAACGGGCGCACACTTCAGTGCCGGCGAAAATTGCCGTTATCATGATTCAGGTTTCCGGCAGGCTGGCAGAGCCGTTCTTCGACCCGCGCCGGATCGTGACCTGGGAGAATATTCGCGGTAGCGAACGAGGGCGCCGGCCGATACGCCTCGCTGCCCAAGCGCCCCCGCTGATATGACAACGGACTCATTTCTCCCTAAATCAAAACAATGGATCGGAGGACGTTTCTGTGAAAGCTATGACCCTTATGAAACTGGGAACAGCCGTGCTGGCGACTTTGCTGCTCGCCGTGGGGGTGGCGCGCGCCGACCTGATATTCACGGCCCCCCCTCGGGAAAGCGTTGCCAAGGGCAAGGCAATGTATGGGCCGCTGGCGGACTATCTCACCACACTGCTGGGTACCAAAGTGGTGTATCAGCATCCGGAGGGCTGGCCGCAATATACCCGTGCCATGCGCGAAGGCAAATACGATCTGGTCTTCGACGGCCCCCATTTCACCTCGTGGCGCATGGCCCATGTCCAGCACCAGCCTTTGGTGCGACTCCCGGGTCAATTGGTATTCCACTTGCTCGCGAAAGCGGACGACGACGGCGTGAATACGCCGGAAGACCTGGCAGGCCGCCGTGTCTGCGGCTTGGCGCCACCGAATCTCGCCACCATGTCGGTGATCCGCCAGTTCCCCAATCCCGCCCGCCAACCGGTAATCGTACCGGCCAAAGGTGGCGTGCCGGGCGTGTTCAAGAGTACTGCAGGAAGGCAAATGCCGCGCGGCGGTGGTGCGCACCCAGTTCTACGACAAAATTCTCACTGACGAGCAACGCGCCGAGCGTGAAAATCCTGTCCACCAGCGCCAAGTACCCCAATCAGTCCATTTCCGCCGGCCCCAATGTCACGGACGAGCAGAAGCAGAAGATCATTGCAGCGCTGACCGGCGACGGCGCGCAAGCGGCCCACGGCATTTTCGAGCGTTTCGCACGCAAAGCCACCAAGTTCGTGCCCACCCAGCCAGGCGAGTTCAAGGACATCAATCTACTGCTCGAAGGCGTGATCTGGGGTTGGTAAAGCAACCGCTCGCACTCGCGCATCATCCCATCTAAGCTATGCCGACAGCCGCTTGCCCGCCAGGGTAGGCGGCTTGTCGATCCGGGTCTCGATCTTCAGGTAACTAAGCAGTCGTACCGCGCCCTCCCGATGCAAGGTCTCGTGCACGCCTTTGACCGCCTCCAGAATGCGGTCCAGCTCGCCTTCGACATCGGTCCCCGAAGCGTGGGTCTCGGTTTTCAATCCGTATTCCGCCAGCACCGCGATCACCCGCTCGATCTCCTTGCGCACTGACACGCCGGAACCGATGGGTACCAGCTGTAATTCCGCTGTGGCTTGCATGATGGTGCTCCCTGATGTGGCATGACCGCCGGATGCGACGGTCAGCGCGGTTGCGATCCGCCAAACTTCGATGTCCGGATACACCGGCGATGCGTATCAGAGTGCACTGCGCCGGTCAGTCCGCGGTATCATGCGCACGATCATCACCCCCTCGGCGGGCATTTTGCAAACCTACTTTGGAGGCCAAGTTGTGATTGAAAAACGATCCTTGGGGTCGCTGACAGTGACCCTGGCGCTGGCGTCGCTGCTGACAGCGTGTGCCGGACAACCCGACCGGCCCAATCTGGCCAGGCAGTGCGAGGCGGGCCTGAGCCAAGCGGGCAAGGAACTGGATCTGGCGAAAGCCAAGGGTTTTTCCGGCACCGTGGAATGGGCCAAAGCCGCCAGTCTGCTGTCGGCGGCGGCGGTACAAAAACAATTCGAGAAATATCCCAACTGTGTGGAGAAGGTCAAAAAAGCACGCTACTACATTCGCGAGAGTCAGCGCTGAGCGCGCTGCGCCTCGAGCTAGACCGACCTTAGATTTCCAACTCGCTGCGTGGCCAGCCGCCGAGATCGGCGGCTGCTTCGTAGGTACTTTGCAGAAAAGCCAACAGCACCTGCTCCGGCGCCGCGGCGGTTCGCACGGCGTCATAGGGCAACAGGAACTCCCCCAGTTTTTGGGAATAGTACGCCTGCTCCGGGAATACCCGGGCATCGGCGAAACCTTCCGGCGCCGGGTAGGCATAGGAATAAAACACCGGCGACGGCAGCGCGTCCCCGCCGGGCCAAAATCCGGCACTGCTGACTTCGTGGGAATAAGCCTCCTGGGCCACTCGATCGGGCAGATTCGGAATACCGCCCGGGTGGAGTGGCGCAGATCGGCCCGAAAAGCGGGTCACGGCAAGATCGAAGCTGCCCCAGAAGAAATGCACGGGACTGCATTTGCCTCGGAATAACGCCCGGAAACGAGTGCAGACCCTGTCACTGCGCAACAACACCTGCCAAAAGCGCTGGGCATACTCGGCGTCATAGTGCCGATGTACTTCGTCGGCGGGAAACCGGATCGCCGTTTCCACTTCATTGGGCAGGGTGTGAATCCGCACTGCCAGATCCAGGGAGGCCAAGTCCGACATGAGCGCTCGATAAAATGCCGCAACGCTCATGGGCGCGAGCGCGAAGGCGCGTCGACCGCCGTCGCTGGATTCGATCGTCACGCGGTGGTCGATAAAATCGAATTCAATCCGAAACGCACGCGGGCCGTAGGGAATGTTCCCGGTCGTCAACCCTCGCGGCGAAACCGAGAGCGTCACATGCCACGAGTGATTCAGCCACGGCGTTTGCACCATTCGCACTTTACCGACGATCTGGGTCCACAGGTGCAATGTTTCGCAAGTTGCGCGCCACGCAGCGAAGTCGAGCACCGGCCAACCGGAACCCTCCCCGCCATCGTTTGCGCTTTTGCTGTTGATTGCGACCACCCGCTCGGTGTTTGAGCGTTAGCATAGACGGCGGCGTTGCAAGCTGCGAATACCGGTCCCATTGCCGTTGTCCCCGCTCGGGCGCACGCCGGGCCCGCGCTTTGATTCGATTCAAGCACTTGCGGGCACCTATGTTGCATGTCTGCGCACTGCGTCCAACCTAGACTTCGATTTGGCAAACTTGAGATCCCGTCAATGTCACTAAACAACACACACAGTAAGACGATCGGCTATCTGCTCTGGATTTTCGGATTCCTCGGCGCGCACCGTTTCTATTACGGCCGCCCGATTAGCGGCACGATCTATTTTTTCACCTTCGGACTATTCTTCATCGGTTGGATCGTCGACCTGTTCCTGATCCCGTCCATGGAACGCGACGCCGACTTCCGTTACGTCGCCGGCCCCAAGAACTACGACCTCACCTGGTTGCTGCTCACGTTTCTCGGCGTCTTTGGCGTACATCGGTTCTACCTGGAGAAATGGGTGAGCGGCTTGATCTATCTGCTGACCGCCGGCCTGTTCCTGATCGGCGTGATCTACGACTATTGGACGCTCAACACCCAGATCAGCGATTACAACCGACAGCGCATGCCGAGCCAGTGACGTGCGCTGCGACCGCGCACCTGCAATCGCGTCCGGCACCGAAGAACCTTTCGTTTGCTGTATCCAAAGCCCGTCGGCCGACGTATCGCCTCATGCGCAGTCGTGCAGCCACGGCGCTATGCCGATGAAGACGCCGACTACGCTGACATCGCGGTAAGGCAACGGCGGCGCGCAGTCCTTTGCCAAAGTGGGCGATGCGCGCCCGAAACGCGCACGGGCCGCATGTTTCCAGATGTAACCCGTGCTAACAGCTTGCAATCGCCGCCGTTCCAGCCTGGTCTAGCCTGCACTGGAAGGTGAACGGATGAAGACAACTGCCAAGGAGGCAACTCATGAACAAGCAAACCAAACGCAGCATTGTGGTGACCGCGATCGTCGCAGCCCTGGGAAGCCCGGCCGTCTATGCCCATGATCTCGATCGGGACGACGCCCCCACGGCGTCGGCGTACGGTCGCGCGGAAGCGGATGCGGCGCTGGTGAACAACGTGCGTGACGCTCTCGTCCGGGCACCGGATGTGGACTCGTCCCGTATCGATGTCAGCGTCGACCGAGGCGTGGTATCTCTGACCGGGGCGGTGTCGAGCGAAGAACAGGCCCGCATGGCCCATGAAGTCGCCCATTCGGTGCCGGGTGTGCGCAACGTGCACGTTAGCCGGCTGCGGGTGGCGTCCGCAGATCGCGACGAGGACGTTCATACAGTGCAGACCGTTTCATCCTCCGATGAGGCGATCCATGACGAAGTGCATGAAGCGTTGGAACATACCCGCGGTATCGACACCTCCGACGTGCACGTCAGGGTGCGCAACGGAGTCGTATACCTGAGCGGTTATGTGCCCAACAATAGTCAGAGAATCTACGCCCACGACGTCGCCCATTCGGTGGACGGCGTCCGGGCAGTGCACACCAACGAACTGCGCATCTCGGGTTGAATCAGCTGCAACCGCGCAAAGCCGGCTTCGACGTCGGCTTTGCGCGTGCGCACCTGAGCTGGGTCCGAATCTTACGCCTCCCCTACGTTCATCTCGTCGACGAAGGCCAATAGCGTGACATCGCAATCCGCGTCCAGCGCGGTACCGATCGCGCTACCCACGATTGCCACCGCTTCGGTATCGGGGTCGGACCGCGGTAGGGACGGTCTGCAGTGATGGTACTGAAGATGTCCCACAGGGTGATGATGCGCGTGGCGCGTGGCGAGCGGAAGCTGCGGTGCGGCGATGGCCCGCGGATAACCGCGGTAGTCGTTGGGGCGTTCCGGTCGTGCGGCCCGGAGCCGCGCAAGCTCGGCGAAGGGTGCGCTACGCGACAGGCTTTCTTCGATCCAGGCTGGCGGACGCCCGACAGGTCGAGTCATTGCGCGAAGACGTCGTTGTAGCGCGCGATGCGCTCACTGTGCGCGCCTGTATAGGGGCTCCCGGAATCGACCCCTTGGTCGAAGGCGGCCGCGATCTCGCCCAGAGGAGAAAATATAGTACGATAAAATAATAAAGAAGTCTTTAAATACAATAACGGATTGTAATATAAAGGGTTTTTGCATCATATACCGACTAGCGGGCCCGGCCGGCTACAGCCTTGGGAGGGAGGGTTTGCGGCCCAATACTCATAGTCTACGTTGGGGGATTCCGACTTACCGGTGCCAACCACGCCGGCGCAGGCCTGCGCCGGTGAAAAGAGGGCGTCACCGCATCGACCAAAGGAGGGTCGCATGGATTTAAACCGTTTATTTCGTTCCCTTGGAATCCTCAGCCTGATAACACTGTTGTCCGGCGCCGTGTACGCCGACGGTCAGCGGCCGCACGACACGCGGATCGTGGGCCGCATCCATGGGCCGCTATCGGTATTGGTGCTGGGTTCCGGCGGCCCGGCAGCCAACGACGACGGCCGCGCCAGCGCCGGCTATCTGATATTCACCGACGGCAAACCGCGCCTGCTCATGGACGCGGGAGGTGGCACCTTCAAAAACCTGGCCACGGCCGGAACCAACATCAAAGACCTTGACCTGGTGCTGCTGAGCCACCTGCATATCGACCATATGAGTGACTTGCCGGCGATGGTCAAAACCATCTATTTCCACGCCCGCGGCAACTATCCGTTTCCGCCCGGGCGCACGGCGCCGATCCGCATTTATGGCCCGGACGCCAACGGCATTCCGTTCCCGGCAGCCGCCTTTCCCCAGGCCACTGCGGCGCAATACCCGTCGACCAGTGAGTTTGCCGACAAGCACTTCAGTCTTCAGGACGGTGTCGATCGCTATCTGCACGTATTTACCCGCGCCATCCGCGCCGGTGAGTTCGACTATCAGGTGCACGATGTCGCGCCGGATCCTCAGGCGGGCATGCGCACCATCCTCAGCGAGCCCGACGGTTTGGTGGTCAAAGCGATCGGCGTGCATCACGGGCCGGCGCCGGCAATGGCCTATCGCATCGAGTACAAGGGCAGGACCCTGGTATTTTCCGGTGACACCAACTCCCAGACGGACAACATGATCACTGCCGCGCAGGGCGCCGACCTGCTGATCTACGACACGGCGATCATGGATAACATCCCCGATCCCAACGTCGATGCCGTGTTTTACGCCTTGCACACCACGCCTACGCGCATGGGCGAAGTCGCGGCGGCCGCAAATCCCAACACGCTGCTGTTGTCCCATATCACCACGGTCACCAATCCTCGCATCGGTCAGGTCAAACGCCTGGTGCGCGACCAGGGTTATCGCGGCCGGATCATCGAGGCAAGAGACCTTCAAGTACTGAACCTCGGGGTGGATTCCGCTCGCCACGACCGCGACTGAGCGACGCCCGCGCAGAGGGGTTCGCATCGGGGCCGGCAACGGCGCGCCACGCGCTTGTCCGCCGGCCCCGTTTGTTTTTCTCCGGCATATTTCCCCCCAGGGACTGAGACCCGACGCCAGACCACCTGGGTCGGGCGGGCAGGTCGCCCGACCCGCCCCCCACCAAGCGCGGCACTCTTCCCTCTCCGGCGCGCAGATCCGGGATCCGCTGCTGAAACTTGCTAAATTTCCCCTAGAGTGCGAAAAATACACATAACAACGACAAATTTAGCAGATTAGAAGCAGGGTTGGGGAGTTGCCATGCAGGACTTCGGTTCGGCCTTCGGGCTGGCCTTTCATCTGATTTTTTCGGGCGATCCGGAATTGGCCGAGATCGTGGCCCTGTCCCTGAAGGTCAGCCTCAGCGCCGTGGCCATCGCCTGTGCCGTCGGCCTGCCCTTGGGTGCCGCCCTTGCGGTGCGCAATTTTCCGGGGCGCGGGGTCGCCGTGGTGCTGGTCAACGCCATGATGGGGCTGCCGCCGGTGGTGGTCGGGCTGCTGCTGTACTTGTTGTTGTCCCATGCCGGGCCCCTGGGCGTTCTGGAACTGCTGTATACACCTGCCGCCATGATCATCGCCCAGGCCGTACTGGTAGCACCCATCATTACCGCGCTCAGCCGCCAGTCGGTGGAGGACCTCCACCGGGAATACGACGAGCAGTTGCGCTCGCTGGGCGTCGGCCCCTGGCGCGCTCTGCCCACCCTGTTGTGGGACGGTCGCTACAGCCTGCTGACCGTTGCGTTGGCAGGTTTCGGCCGGGCCATCGCCGAGGTCGGCGCGGTGATCATCGTCGGCGGCAACATCAACCACGTCACCCGGGTCATGACCACCACCATCGCCCTGGAGACCTCAAAGGGCAACCTGGCGCTTGCCCTGGCGCTGGGCATCATCCTCATCAGTCTCGCCGTGGGCGTCAACGCCGCGGTCATGGCCGTGCGTTCGACGGCGACGAGGACCGCTTATGCCTGAGGCCATTTGCAGCGCCGTAGCCGCGCCGGCGGCCCTGGATATCGACCACAGCGTGCTACCGCTGGAGGCCCGTGGACTGGTGTTCGAGGTGCATGGGCGGCGCTTGATTGACGGCATCGACCTTACCCTGAGCGCTGGGGTACGCAGCGTGATCATGGGCCCCAACGGCGCCGGCAAGAGCGTGTTGTTGCGATTGCTGCACGGCTTGCTGCGGCCGACGGCGGGCCAGGTGCGCTGGGGCGGCCACGACGCCGACCGCCAAGTGACCCGACGAGAATCCATGGTATTCCAGCGCCCGGTGCTGTTGCGCCGTTCCGCGGCCGCCAATATCCGTTACGCCATGTCGGTGGCCGGGGTGCCGCGCGAGCAACGGGAAGCGCGGTTGCAGGAAGTATTGCGGCTGGCCCACCTCGAACATCTTGCCCGCAGCCCCGCGCGGGTGCTTTCGGGAGGCGAACAACAACGCCTGGCCATGGCCCGGGCCCTGAGTACCCGACCCCAGGTGCTGTTCCTGGACGAACCCACCGCCAGTCTGGACCCGGCTTCGGTTCTTGCCGTGGAAGACTTGATTCGCACCGCCGAACGCGCCGGCACCAAGATCGTGCTGGTCACCCACGACCGCGGCCAGGCCCAGCGCCTGGCCGACGAAGTACTGTTTGTGCAAAACGGCCGCCTGACCGAACGCGCCCCCGTGGATGAATTTTTCAATCGCCCGCAAAGCGATGCCGCCCGTGCCTTCCTCGAAGGCCGCATCCTGGTTTGAACCCGCCCCCCCGAAAGACAAAGGAGTTCTGTCATGATCAGAAGTTTATTCGCCACGGCCATCACGGTCCTGCTGAGCGTTGCGGCTCCCGCCAAGTCCGCCGATCAGTTCATCGTCGTGCAGTCGACAACTTCGACCCAGAATTCTGGACTGCTGGACTACATGCTACCCAAGTTCACCGCCAAAACGGGCATCGAAGTGCGGGTAGTGGCAGTGGGTACCGGGCAGGCGATCAAGAACGCCAAGAATGGCGACGGCGATGTGTTGCTGGTGCACGCCAAGCCGGCAGAGCTGAAGTTCGTCAAGGAAGGCTACGGCGTCAAACGTTACGACGTCATGTACAACGACTTCGTGATCGTCGGACCGAAAGCCGATCCGGCCGCGATCGGCGGCATGAAGGACGCGCCGGCTGCTCTGAAAAAAATCGCCGAATCCAGATCCAAGTTCGCCTCGCGGGGCGACGACAGCGGGACAGACAAGAAGGAAAAGTCGTTGTGGAAAGACGCCGGCGTGGACATAAAGTCCGCCAGCGGCAAGTGGTACCGGGAGACGGGCTCAGGCATGGGCGCGACGTTGAATGCCGCGATTGGCATGCAAGCCTATACCCTCAGCGATCGCGCCACCTGGATTGCGTTCAAGAACAAGGGCGACTTCAAAGTCCTGGTGGAAGGCGACCCGAAGCTGTTCAACCAGTACGGCGTCATCCTGGTCAATCCCAAGAAGTATCCCAACGTCAAAGCGAAGGCCGGGCGCAAGTTCATCGATTGGATCACCGGTCCGGAAGGGCAAGCCGTGATCGCGAGCTACCGTGTGGACGGCCAGCAGCTGTTTCATCCGAACGCCAAGCGCTAGGCATGGCTCGCCACTGGCTGGCGTGGGCCGTGCACCCGGCAGCCGCCTGTCAGGCGCCAGCACCGGGCCGCGGGCGCGCTGCACCGCCGCGCTCGTCGCGCGGGGCGGTGGCGGCCTCGCGGTTGCTGCCAGCAGCCACCGGGAATGCACGGGTCACAAGCCGTTGAAGTGGACCCGGCCGAATCCGGATAAATCGTAACCGCCCAGGTCCCGGGCGTGTTCACTGAAAGCGTCGCTGGCGCAAAACGCCAGCAGGCGCTGAAATGACGATTCGAAATACGCCCGACGGTACACCACTAGATCGTAACGCTCCCGCATCACGGGCACGAACGCCAGTTTGAACTGGGTCGCGACACACGCCAGGCCAAGTCCGGCATCGGCCCTGCCGTTGGCCACCGCGACGGCAACGTCGGTCTGACTGCGCGCCGGTGGCGCGAGCAATTGCAATTCGTCCAGTGATAGGCGTTCGGCGTCCGCCAACCGTTGCAGCAGCACGTGGGTACCGGCGTCTTTCTGCCGGGGAATGAAGCGGCGCCCGCGCAAGTCCGCCAAGCCCTGCACCTTGAGCGGGTTGCCGGCAGGCAGAATCAGCCCCTGCTCGCGCCAAGCCCATTCCAACAGCACAACGGGTTCAGCGCCGATCCGTTCGCGAACGTGCTCGACATTGAACTGTGCACCATCGTCGGACTCCAGCACGTGCATGCCGGCTGCGATCGCCTCACCCTGATCCAGGCGCCGCAGCCCGTCCAGGCTGCCGTCAAGAAAAGCGGCCAAGCCACTGCCGGACTCACGCAGCGCCCATTCCAGCAGAGGATCGTGGCTGCCGACCACCACATTGGGCGGCTCCTTGCGGCGCGCCGCCGCGCCGGTCGCACCGGCACCGCGCAGCAGGTTTTCGATTTCCGCACGGGGGAACAACAATTTTCCTGTGATCTTCCGACAGGGCACTTCGCCGGATGCGGCCAACTCGTAAATCTTGCGCTCTTTCACACGCAGCAGCGCAGCCAACTCGCGCGTCGTCAAAAATTCCGGGTCAACTGCCATGGCGTCCTTGAACTGATTCGTGCCCCATCGAGTCTTGGTTATATGATTGTCCAAATATACCCATCATAGCGTGAGGCCGCATCCTGGCCGGAGTATCATTTTAATGGCTTCAAGCCCACGCAACGGAAAAACCATGGTCTCGACGGACGTTCTGGAAAGATTGATTGGGGCGCTATCTGTGTTGGCGACCAGCCCGCGGCCGCTGCAAGAAAGACTGGACAGCGCCTGCGCGACTCACTTGTCCCGCATTGCCCCCGGTGCGCTGCCCGACCGGTTCGGCGCGCAGCTCGATTTCATCGTCCAGCAAGTGCAGGACGCGCGCGCCGACGGAGCTGCGCTGCCCGACCAAACCGCCAGCGCTTTGGCGGAAAGAGTACTGATCCTTTGCGTCGAAGCTTTGCGTAGCCCTTAAACCGGAGTCCGCGGAGGCTCGGAATCGGATTCGTCGCCGGTGCGGCAATCGTCTGCGCGGCAACGGCTATACTTGGCACACTACCATTGCAGTGCACTGGGGGCTGAGCTTGCCGTTTCGGGTGTGCGCATGGGCGAGATGGACACTCGTTTGGACCGCGCTACTTTGGACAACAGCAGTGCCTGCGGCTGGAGATCCGCTGGTGCTCGGCGTATTCCCGCGTCGGAGCCCCGACGCCACCCGTGAAGCCTTCACGCCCGATCGCGCGCTACCTCAGCAGCCGGCTGCACCGGGAAGTCCGGCTCGAGACCAGCTACGACTTTTTTTCCTTTTGGCAGAATGTTGCCGCCGGACGCTACGACCTGGTCCACTACAACCAATACCACTACGTCCGCTCGCACGCCGAGTACGGTTATCGGGTGATCCTGAAAAATGAAGAGTACGGTCGCACCAGCATTTCCGGCGCCATCGTGGTACGCGCCGACAGTAACATCGAGTCGCTTCGAGATCTGCGCGGACGCAAGATCGTTTTCGGCGGCGGACCCAACGCGATGATCAGCCACATCGTCGCACGCTACTTGTTGCGCGAAGCGGGTCTCGACGACGCCGATTACATCACACGTTTTGCACTGACGCCGCCTAAAGCGTGCATCGCAGTGTATTACCGTCAGGCTGCAGCAGGTGGGGTCGGCGATGTGGTGTTCCAAATTCCGAGCGTCCGCAACTCCATCAAAACCGATGAACTGCGCCTGCTCGCGGTCAGCGAGCCACTGGCACATCTGCCATGGGCAGTCAGCCCCCATATCCCGCCGCAGCTGGCGAAAGAAATCCAGACCATCCTCGCAAACATGGATACAAACCCGGGCGGCCGCGCGGTGTTGCGCGGCGCCGGTTTGACAGGACTGCGTGTCGCACAGGACTCGGACTACGATAGCCACCGACACATCATCCGCGTGGTGCTGCATGAAGAGTATTGAATCGCAAGTCGCCGTACCTGCCATAACCGAAACACGCAAGCTTTCGCGATGGAGCAGTTTCCGCGGCCGCTACCTGTTGGGCGCCACGCTGTTGTCGCTGTTGCTGACCGGCGTCGCCTTTGGCGGCTGGCTGTATGTACGCACGATAACCAGCGTGCAGCTGGCTCGGATCGAAACGCGAATGCACGCCACGGCCGCGGTGGAAGATTTGTCCGATCAAGTGCGAGAACTGGAGAGCCGCGTGCAGCGCTTTTTGATCTCTCCAGGGGCGGCGCAGCACCAAGCGGTAGCGAAGCACCTGGCGCTGCAGGAGGCCGCCTGGTCGCGGCTCGCCGACAGCGAGTGGGCGCACCAGGACGATGACATTCTGCGGTTGCTGCAGGCGCTGCACGCCGACCTGCAGCAGTTGCAGCAAGAAGACGAGGCGCTGCTCCGCACGCATGCGGATGTCGACGACGGGGTGCATTCCGGCACAGCGATCGGCGAGCCGACGGTGCCCGCCAAAGGCGGCGCCGGCGCGTTGCGGGCGGCGCCGTTGGCGCTTACGCCGATCGCCCGCGAACCCGGGGGGCTGCTCAATGCCCCAGCGCAGGCCGAGTCTTCGGAGCCGACTGCGCTTCGCGGCACCAGCGTAAACACCGCGGCGGCGCAAATTAGGGTCGGGGATCTGCGCACAGCGCAAAAGCGCCTGGACCCGATTCTAAGACGCGTCGAACAACGACTTGCCGAACTCGGACTGGAACTCGGCGTCGGCTCCGCGCGCGACATCACCCTCTGGACAAAGATCGCCCAGCAATTGTCGACCTTCGTCATCATCATGGCGGGGTTGGCGGTGCTGGCCGTTGCTGCAGCGTATTTTCTGTTCGACCGGCTGTTGCTTGAACCTATCGCACACGTGACGCGTGCGCTGCACGCCGAAGCCAAAGGAAGCGCGGGCCCCGCGATGCCTGGGGCGATTGCGCGCGAAATGTCGCAGCTGGTTAGCGCGTTCAATGAAATGCGCCGTCAGGTTCGCAGTCGACAAGCACGGCTCGATCACATTGCACATCACGATCCCCTTACCCAGTTGCCCAACAGAACGCTGTTTCGAGATCGTCTCGAG
This sequence comes from uncultured Gammaproteobacteria bacterium, assembly GCA_963762165.1. Taxonomy (GTDB): domain Bacteria; phylum Pseudomonadota; class Gammaproteobacteria; order JASBUN01; family JASBUN01; genus CAVXJN01. Next base: position 614,812 of record CAVXJN010000003.1, on the reverse strand, counting down.
CACGCCTTGGCCATCGCCGAACGCAATCAAAACCTCGTCGGCGTGATGTTCTTGGACCTGGACCGATTCAAGCAGATCAATGACAGTCTGGGCCACGCGGTTGGAGACCGGTTGCTGTTGGCCGCGGCGGATCGGCTATGGGAAGTCATGCGTACTGGCGACACGGTGGCGCGGCTAGGCGGCGACGAGTTCGCGGTGATCGTGGAAGGCATCACCCACGTCGATCAACTGGAAGGCATCGCCCACAAAATCGTGGCCGTGTTCGAGGCGCCGTTTGCTGTCGACGGCCGGTCCTTACACATATCCTGCTCGGTCGGCGTGGCGTTGTGCCCGTTGGATGAGCGCGACGCCGACGCGCTGATTCGCGATGCCGACCTGGCCATGTATGGCGCCAAGGAAATGGGGCGCAACACTTATCGCTTTTTCTCCGCCGACATGACCTCGAGGGTGCAGCGTAACCTGGAGTTGGAAACAGCGCTGCGCGAGGCTGTCGAACAGCAACAGCTGCAATTGTATTTCCAGCCGATCGTAAACCTCCGGCAACACACTATCTGCGGCTGTGAGGCATTGTTGCGCTGGCTGCCGTCGGACCGAACGGCCGTGTCCCCTTGCGAGTTCGTGCCGCTGCTCGAGGAAACCGGCCTTATCGTGGAGGTGACGCGCTGGGTCGTGCGCGAGGTCGAGCTCTTGCATGAGCGGATCGCGCAGCAGCACCTGAAGCTGGAAGCGGTGTCCGTGAATTTGACCGCTCGTCTGCTACATTCCCATTCGTTCATGGAAATGCTGACCGCGACTCTTGCCGATTCAGTCATCCCGGCGAACACCGTGATCCTGGAAATCACCGAAGACACCTTGGTGCGGGACTTTCGCAGCGCCGAGACGGCTCTCGCCAAACTCAAGGCGTTGGGTGTGCGCGTGGCGCTGGACGACTTTGGCACCGGGCAATCGTCCTTGAATCACTTGCGCAGTTTTCCCATCGATCTGGTCAAAATCGACCGCGACTTCGTGCTCAAGGTTCCCGAGGACCGCTACGACTCGGATCTGGTGCGAGCGATCATCGCCATGGCCGACAGCCTCGGCATGATGGTGGTGGCGGAGGGGGTGGAAACGACGGCACAGTTGGACTTTCTGCAGCGCCACGGTTGTCACCACGTACAAGGATATCTGTTCGGCGAGCCCATGCCGGCGGATGCGTTCGTCGAGCGGCTCGCACAGGGTCTGGAGTGGCCTGCGGATAGCAGCTGAACACAGCGGCGTCGCCATTACCGAAATTGTACGACCGCATGGTTCGCAGCCGCGTCGCTCCGCCCATTTCATTCCGCGCCCTACGGGCTACACTCCATGAACGCCGCGGCGACGGAGGCACTATGCGCGCGCCCTTGTTCCCATTGATGCTGCTTGCGTGCGCCGTATCAGTTTCGGCGCTTGCCGACCAGACCGATCCGCGCCTGGATGCCTTGTTTCAGGAACTGCGGCGCACGGAAGATGCGGGCAAAATCGCGTTCCTGCAAGCAGGCATTTGGCATGTGTGGTACGACACGGAGGACCCGGAGTCTCGCGACATGATGAGTCGGGGCGTACAAGCTCTCGTGGCAGAACGCTTGCCGGAAGCAGTCGAGATTTTCACTGCTCTGATCGACCATGCACCCCATTACGCCGAAGCTTGGAATCGCCGCGCGACCACCTATTACCTCATGGGTCGCTACCAGAATTCCCTGGCCGACATCGACAAGGTTTTGCAACTGGAACCGCGCCATTTCGGGGCGCTGTCCGGCCGCGGTCTGTGTCTGCGGGAAATGGGTCGGTTGTCGGAAGCGGTGAAGGCGTTGCGGGCGGCACTCGCGGTGAACCCGCACCTCGAAGAAGTGCAACTGGAAATCATCCGCCTGGAAGCGCGGATCCGACAAAATCAGACCTGAGCCTCCGCAGCTTCGTAAGCGCAGCGGCTGTGGCCGTTAACGAATTCCGTACCGCTTGCTCTTGACCGCAGACCTAGTGCAATTACGGCGCTCAGGTAACGCCGGGGGAAACGTGCCTTGTGCGCCGGCGAGGCGTCATCTGCCGATGGCAGAAGTTCAAGCCGAACGCGGCCGGACTGCCCAGACCAGGGATCGTTAGCGCAAAGGCAGACGGCATGGCTTTGGAGCGCGCGCAATTCGCACTGCTCTATCCGCCTGCGTGGTCGACTGCGACTACTGCCATTTATTCATCCTCGCATGACGAAAGCACGCCGATCGTGAAGCGATCCGTTCCGATCGCGGCGTAGGGCCGCTTCACGCCATGTTCGGCAAGCCATTCTGCGTGCAGCGCGTAGGATTCGGCTTCAAGGGCCCCCCGGCACGGGGCTTGCGCGTTGTTGCGGTGCTGGACGTGGTGGACAAGTTCGTGGAGCAGACGGCCCTCATCAAAAATGTCGTTCGCGCGCCAACAGTCGCATAGGTACACGGTTTCGGCCGAGTAGTCGTAAAGCGCTTCGACTCGCAACGGCGAATCGGGTTTAAAAGATTCGCCATAGTACCGCTTGGCAAGAGCACGCTCGTCTTCGCGCACGATACGAGGTGGCTCGGGCGCGAAATAGTCGGTGTTTTCGACTATCCATGCAATGAGCCGTCGCGCGATCGCGTCCACGCTTCCGCTCGCCTCTGTGGACGGAAATTCGCCATGCTGGTGCGGGTCATCGGCGGCCAGTTGATTCGAGTACTCGCCTGATGAAATGAACGCCGAGGCGGCAGTGGCGCCCGCGTCGTCGGCGGCGACCCGCGACACAGCAAGGCAAACAAATCCCACCAAGCCTAAGAAAGTCACTACTGCACACTCGTTGCGTTGGAGTGCGACGATTGTCGACACGAATGGTGGGCAGTACCCCTCAGACCTTAATGGCGAAACCACCCCGCGGCAACCTTCGCTGAAGGTGGGCTGACCAGTGGTAATTGATAATGGAAGTGTTTCTCAGCTACCACCGACTCATTTCATTTGCATGGGATTTGCAGTGCCGGTTCGGGGCCATGGGCATGCGCGGAGTTACCGGCCCGCTCCGGCAGGCGCGCGACCATAACCGCGGTTCGGAAACGTCAGGAGCTGGGCGGCGCCCAGACCTCGTCGGGCATCAGGTGCGCCAGGCTGCACCCGGGAAACAGGGGCGCCAAGCGGGCTCGCCCGGCCTCCACTGAAGTCGCCTCTACCCAGACATAGGTCCGGCCGCGGTTGGCTCCCGTGACCGCAAATCCGAAGGTCTGCTGACATGCCTGCCGTGATGAGTGTGTGATCGGACTCATAAGACACCCCTCCAACGGTACCCCCTACCGTGCTGCGCATTCATACTTTCCCTTGCATATCCTGCGCCGATCGCAGAAATCGCTGTTTTTTCAAAAGATTGAAATGTGTCGAGGGGCGTGCAACGGAAAATGCGACTGCGCAACAGTAAAAGGAACTGACAGTGGCGAACGCTTATGGGGCGCAACGCAGCCCGGTAAGTGCTTTTGCCGCGGTCGCGGGAAAGCACGGCAAACCCGCACGCTTAACGAGTGCGCAAACAAAAACCCGCCCCACCAACCGGCGGGACGGGTTCCACCACTAACGTATGCCGTGCTCCGGAGCTTCCCTGCGCTGCAGCCCTCGTTAGCTTGCTGCTTTCTTGGGCGCCTCTTGCGCAACTTCCTCCGGCTCATAGCCGAGACTCGGGGCGAGCCAACGCTCGGCGTCTTCGACACTCATGCCTTTGCGACGGGCATAGTCTTCCACCTGATCGCGGTTGATTTTGCCGACGGCGAAGTATTTCGACTCGGGATGGGCGAAGTACCAGCCACTGACCGCGGCGGCCGGCCACATGGCCATGGAATCGGTCAGTTCGATACCGGCGTTTTCTTCCGCATCGAGCAGTTGCCAGAGCAAGGCCTTCTCGGTGTGCTCGGGACAAGCGGGATAGCCTGGCGCCGGCCGAATGCCTTTGTATTGCTCCTTGATCAGCTCGTCGTTGGCCAAGTGTTCATCAGCAGCGTACCCCCAAAGTTCCTTACGCACCTTCAAGTGCATGAGTTCGGCGAAGGCCTCCGCCAGACGATCGGCCAGCGCCTTGAGCATAATGCTGTGATAGTCGTCGTGATCGGCTTCGTACTCTTTGATCCGTTTCTCTATGCCGAGACCGGTGGTGACGGCAAAGCCACCCATGTAATCCTTGATGCCGGATTCCTTCGGCGCGACGAAGTCGGCCAAACACTGGTTCGGTCGGCCGGGTGGCTTTTCGGTCTGCTGACGCAGATGATGCAGACGCATCATGACATCGGTGCGATCCTCGCTGGCATAAAGCTCGATATCGTCGTCTCCCACCTGGTTCGCGGGCCACATGCCGACCACGGCACGAGCTTCGAGCCATTTGCCCTCGATGATCTGCTTGAGCATCTTCTGCGCGTCGGCAAACAGTTTCTTCGCCTCTTCGCCTTTGTCGGCGTCTTCGAGAATGCGCGGATAGCTACCCTTCAGCTCCCAGGTATGGAAGAACGGCGTCCAGTCGATGAATTCGGCAATTTCCTCCAGCGGGATAGTTCTCGAAAGTCTGGATGCCGGTCAGATGCGGACTTATCGGCTCATAGCCGGACCAGTCGAACTTGGTCTTGTTGGCGCGGGCCCGTTCCAAGGTCAACCACTTGGTGGCGGATTTCTTGCCCTTGTGCTGCTCGCGCGCCTCTGCGTACTCGGCCTTGATCTTGGCGACGAACGGATCCTTGAGGGTGGTGCTGACCAGATTCTGGGCTACGCCCACGGCGCGGGAAGCATCCTTGACGTACATGGTCGGGCCGTTTTGATAGTGCGGCTCGATCTTCACCGCCGTGTGAATACGCGAGGTGGTGGCGCCGCCGATCAGCAGCGGGATATCGAAACCCTGGCGCTGCATTTCCTTGGCGACATGAACCATTTCGTCCAACGACGGCGTGATCAGGCCGGACAAGCCGATGATATCGACCTTTTCCTCGCGCGCGGTGTCGAGGATTTTCTGCGCCGGCACCATGACGCCCAGATCGATGACTTCGAAGTTGTTACATTGCAGCACCACGCCGACGATGTTCTTGCCGATGTCGTGCACGTCGCCTTTGACCGTCGCAGTCAGGATCTTGCCTTTGGTCTGCTGACCTTCGACCCTTCTCGGCTTCGATATACGGGAATCAGATAGGCGACCGCCTTCTTCATCACCCGGGCTGATTTCACCACCTGGGGCAAAAACATGCGGCCATCACCGAACAAGTCGCCGACCACGTTCATGCCGTCCATCAGCGGGCCTTCGATCACTTCGATGGGCCGATCGAATGCCTGACGGCATTCTTCGGTATCTTCGGTCGACGTAGGTGTCGATTCCCTTGACCAGCGCATGTTCGAGACGCTTGGCAACCGGCAACTCGCGCCAGGCAAGGTCTTCTTTCTTCGCACTGGTGCCGCCGCCCGTGCCTTTGAACCGCTCCGCCGCTTCCATCATGCGTTCGGTGCCGTCGGGACGCCGGTTGAAAACGATGTCTTCGGCCAACTCCCGCAGTTCCGGATCGAGTTCGTCATAGACGCCAAGCTGGCCCGGATTGACGATGCCCATGTCCATGCCGGCGTGGATGGCGTGATACAGGAACACGTCGTGAATCGCTTCACGCACCGGATTGTTGCCGCGGAACGAAAACGATACGTTGGATACGCCGCCGGAAACCAGCGCGTGGGGCAGGTTCTTTTTGATCCAGCGCGTGGCCTCGATGAAGTCGACGCCGTTCTTGTCGTGCTCCTCCATGCCCGTGGCGATGGGGAAGATGTTGGGATCGAAAATCAGATCCTCGGGCGGAAAGCCGACCTTTTCCGTGAGCAGCTTGTAGGCGCGTTCGCAGATCTGAATCCGGCGCTCGAAAGTGTCGGCCTGACCCTTCTCGTCGAACGCCATGATCACCACGGCGGCACCGTACTTGCGCGCCAGGCGGGCTTCCTTCAGAAACTCCTCTTCGCCTGATTTCATGGAGATGGAGTTGATGACGCCTTTGCCCTGCACGCACTTCAGACCCGCTTCGATGATGTGCCACTTGGACGAATCGATCATCAGCGGCACCTTGGAAATGTCGGGCTCCGATGCGATCAGGTGCAGGAACGTGGTCATGGCTTCGACGCCGTCGAGCATGCCCTCGTCCATGTTCACGTCGATCATCTGGGCGCCGTTCTCCACATCCTTGCGGGCAACGTCCAAGCCAGCGTCGTAGTCGTCGTTGAGGATCAGCTTCTTGAATTTCGCCGAACCGGTGACGTTGGTGCGTTCGCCGACATTGACGAACAACGAATCGGCGGTGATGTTGCAGGCTTCCAGGCCCGCCAGGCGGGTACGGTAATCGCGCGCCGGCAATTGCCGCGGCGTGAACTCCGAAACCGCATCGGCGATGGCTTTGATGTGCGCCGGCGTAGTGCCGCAGCAGCCGCCGATAACATTGAGAAAACCACTCTCGGCCCATTCGCGGATTTCGTTCGCCATGGTTTCAGGCGATTCGTCGTATTCACCGAACTCGTTCGGCAACCCGGCATTGGGGTGCGCGTTGACGCGGCACTCGGCGAACCCCGCCAGTTCTTCGATGTGTTGACGCAACTCTTTGGCGCCCAGAGCACAATTGAAACCGAAGCTGATGGGCCGCGCATGACGCAGCGAGTTGTAGAATGCTTCCACCGTCTGCCCGGACAGGGTGCGCCCCGAAGCATCGGTGATGGTGCCGGAGATCATGACCGGCGTGCGCTCGCCGCGTTCCTCGAACAAGGTTTCCAGCGCAAACACTGCCGCTTTGGCATTCAAGGTGTCGAATACCGTTTCGATCAGGATCAGATCCGAGCCGCCGTCCAGCAGGCCCTTGGTGGCCTCGGTATAGGCTTCCACCAGTTCGTCGAAGTAAACGTTGCGGAACCCGGGATTGTTGACGTCCGGACTGATGGACGCGGTGCGATTCGTGGGGCCGAGCACACCGGCAACGAAGCGCGGCTTGTCCGGCATCTTTTCGCTGACGGCATCGGCCGCTTCGCGTGCCAACTGCGCGCCTGCCTTGTTCAACTCGTACACCAGCGACTCCATCTGGTAGTCGGCCATGGCGATGGAGGTGGAGTTGAAGGTGTTGGTCTCGACGATATCGGCGCCCGCCTCCAGATAGGCGGTATGAATATCGCGGATGATCTTGGGCTGGGTGATCGACAGCAGGTCGTTGTTGCCCTTGAGATCGCAAGGATGATCCTGAAAGCGATCGCCGCGATAATCGGCCTCTTCGAGCTTATAGCTCTGAATCATGGTGCCCATGGCGCCGTCGAGGATGAGAATCCGGTCTGTTAACGTTTGTTCCAGTTTTGACATGGCTATGTACTTGATTTGATGAGAGAGTTTTGGGTATACCCTGAAGGTAACCCGGCAAAGTAGTGCGACATTCTAACACGTTCCTGGATTGGACTCATTTTCACGCCCCAGCCCGCGTGGTTACCGGCCCCCAGGGAAACCCGCACTCAGGCGCGGCGGGCGCTGGCGTCATGCCAGCGGCGCACGAAAGCCGGTACCGCCGCGGCCGGTAGCGGCGCCGAGATCAGATAACCCTGCGCGGCCTCGCACCCCTGATGGCGCAGAAAGTCCAGTTGCCGCTCGCTCTCGACGCCTTCCGCTACCACACTCAGATTCAGGCTGTGTGCGAGCGCGATAATGGACCGGACGATGGCCCGGTCGTCAGCGTCGTCGGGCACGTCGCGAACGAATGTGCGGTCGATTTTCAACGTATCGATGGCAAAGCGCTTCAGGTAGGCCAGGGACGAATAGCCGGTGCCGAAGTCATCGATCGCGAGTCGAACGCCGTGCTGGTTGAGCGCTTCCAGCGTCTGCAACGCGCGATCGGTATCGTGCATCAGCACACTTTCCGTGATCTCCAGTTCCAGCCGCTCCGGATCGAGGCCGGTTTCGGCGAGTACTTCATTGACGGTTTCCAGGAACGTCTCCCCGCCGCCCAGCTGCAGTCCGGACACGTTCACGGTCACCCACCAGTGCTCGGGCATCTGCGCACACCAGGCGTGCGCCTGCACACATGCATCCTCCAGCACCCAGTGGCCGACCGGTAGTATCAGGCGGGTGTCTTCCAGGAGACCGACGAACTCGGTGGGCGACACCAGCCCCATGTCCGGGTGGTTCCAGCGCAACAGCGCTTCGAAGCCGATCACATGTCCGGTTTCGAGATCCACTTGCGGTTGATAGTAGAGTTCGAATTGTTTTCGCGCCAAAGCGCGCCGCAAGCTGGTTTCCAGGGTCAAACGTTCGAACGCGCGCGTGCTCATTTCGGCGGCGTAGAACTGATAAGTATTTTTGCCGAGGTCCTTGGCCTTATACATGGCGATATCGGCGTTTTTGAGCAATGTGCCAACGGTTTCGCCGTCGGCTGGAAACAGACTGATGCCGATGCTTGCAGTCACGAACAATTCCCGCCGCCGGATCAGGAACGGCTCCCGGAAGCCGGCCAGCAACTTGTCGGCCAGATCCGCAACCTCGCCTTCCGTCGCCAGATCGTCGAGCAGCACCGCAAACTCGTCGCCCCCCAATCGCGCCAAGGTGTCACGCTCCCGCAGAGTGTGTTCGAGCCGGCCGGACAGTTCCCGCAACAACTCGTCACCCGCATCGTGACCGAGGGTGTCGTTCACGCCTTTGAACCGATCGAGGTCGATGAACATCAGCGCCACGACATGATGACTCCAGCGGGCACGGGCGAGGGATTGTTTGAGCCGGTCCAGAAACAACACCCGATTGGGCAATCCGGTCAGCGAATCGTGATGGGCAAGATGCTCCAGACGCTCCTGGGTGCGTATACGTTCGGAAATGTCTTTGCCCGTGGCGATGAAATGCGTAATCAGCCCCTGTTCGTTTTTGAGCGGCGTGATGCATTTTTCTTCGTAGTAAAGAGAACCGTCCTTGCGACGGTTGATGAACACGTCGGTGAATACGTCCCCCCGACTGATGCATTCCCACAGTTGGCGATAGAACTGTTCTCCCTGGCGCCCGGATTTGACGATCGCCGGCGTAAGCCCGATGACCTGATCACGCGCGAAACCGGTGATGTTTTCGAACGCCGGATTCACGTATTCGATGACGCCATTGCGATCGGTGATCGTCACCGCGTCGGCGGCTTGTTGCAGGGCTCCGGACAGCTTGCGCATCTGCGCTTCGGCAAGGATGCGGTCGCGGATATCGCGCATCGAAACCAGATCCGCTGCATTTCCGTGCCACGTTGTCATACTGGCCGTGACTTCGACCGGCAATCGCTCACCGTTGCGCCCGACCACGCATAGTTCATAGCGGCTTGGGACTTCTTCGCCCGCAAGCCGGCGGCGGTATCGCTCTTCCACAAGCGCCAGGTAGTCCGGATGCACGTATCGGATCATCGGCGTATTCAATACTTCGTCGGCCTTATAGCCGCTGAATTTCAGGGCGCGGTGGTTGACGAACACGATGGTGCCGTCACGGATGACGAAAATTCCGTCACTGGCGTTTTCCGCCAACGCCCGAAAATTGCGTTCGCTTTCGGCGAGCACCGCCCGGCCGGCTTGGGCCGAGCGTATGTGGTAATGCACGCCGATCAATACCAAAACGCCGACCACGAACACCAGGGCCGACAGCTCAATGAGCGCCGGCATGAGCCCCGTATGCACCATCAGCGCCCTATTCGCCACAACGATGCAGATCAGCAGCAACGGCGTAATCCACGCGACCGCAGTCGCCGGCAGCAGGATCGGCGCGAGGACGATTGGCAGGATGTAATATGCCGCCGACTGCGCGCTGCCGCCGGTCAACAACGACCAGGTCGGAATCAGGGTGAGCATCAGAATCGTCAACCAAGCCGCGCTGCGGACATAGCCGAAACGCACCCATGCATAAGGGAGCAACAGCAACAGAACGCCGTGCACGAGTGCGGGATCGAGGTTCGATATGCCGACACCATACAAGAGTTGCAAGGCGAGGCCGACTGCACCGGCCGCGAACAATACCAGCAGTAGCGCCGCGAGCGTTTGCGCCTGCCGCCCCTGGTCGGTATCCGGGGGCAGACTGCGGCATTTAATCAAGACATTCAGCGATGCGCGGCGTGGCACTGCCACCTCCCTGGCGGTCAGGTGCAAGGGCTTCGTGAATCTTGATACGAGGATAGTGCAAAGTGCGACACTGAGGGTGAGGTTGTCACACCGAGTCGATCCAGGCACTGAGGCGCGCCGATTCCTGCTGCAGGAAAGCCGGATCGGCGTATACGTTGGCGATTAAACTGATTCCCTGCATCAGTGCCAGTACGTGCAACGCCAGCTGTCCGGCCTCGCGCCGCTCAGCCAGTTCGCTGATCTGCGTTTCGAGCCATTGTCGCAACAGATCAAATATCTTGGCGGCTTCGCCGTGCAGATGCAGTTGGGTCTTGGCGAGTTCGGCGGTGAGCGAACCGATGGGACATCCGTAGCGCAGTATGTCCTCCTCGCTATGGCTGAGCGTACGCACGAAGCGCTTCAAACGCTCCCGCGGGTTGGAATACTCGCGATCCCACTCAACCAGCATAGCGCGCATAGCGGCGAGCCGATATTCGATTACCGCCGACAGGATGTCGTCTTTGGATTTGAAATAGTAGTAAAAATTGCCCCGGCATAATCCGGCGGCTGCGGCGATGTCGGTGAACGAAGTCTGATTGAACCCCTTGGCATAAAACAGGTCGCTGGCCGCAGTCACTATTTTCAGCCGGTTTCTATCCCTTTTTGCGCCCATGGCGTGCGCCTCGCGACATCGTCCTGAATTTACAAGGTAGTACAACCCGGACCGATGACCGCTGCGGTGCCGCGATTTCGCCCGCCCGCAGCTACAGGCGCGATAGAATCTCGGCAATGCGCTCGAACGCAAGCGGCTTGAGCAGATATTCGTCGAAGCCGGCGGCCGCCTGCTCCTCGGTAGCCGGCGCGCGATCATAACCCGACAAGGCAACCAGCAATGTAGACGCGGAGCTGTCGTGAGCGCGCAGCCTGCGCGCGACTTCGAAGCCGTCGATGTCAGGCAGACCGATATCGATAAACGCGACTTCGGGCGCGAACTCCGTAGCGCAGTCGAGCGCCGCCTCGCCCCGTGGGGCGGTGCGCACCTGATGTCCAAGCGCTTCGAGCAAGGTTCTCAGAGCGTCGCTGACGTCGTCATTGTCTTCGACCAGTAAAATCCTCCGTCCGCCGCCGTTCGTCTCTACCGGCACGGCGGCTGGCGCCTCGTTCTCCAGCTCCTGCGACAGGGGTAGTCGCACGGTAAACTCACTGCCGTGATTGGGGCCTTCGCTGAAAACCTCGATGGTCCCGCCATGCATTTGCACCAGCCGTTGGGCGAGACTCAGGCCAAGACCCAGCCCCGTTTTGCCGCTGTGGGCAAGACTGCTCGCCGTACGACTGAAGGGGTCGAAAATCGCTTGCTGATCGTGCAACGGAATGCCGACTCCGTCGTCGCGCACGACGATCACCGCGTAACCGCGTTCTTCCGAAAGACAAAGCCAGATGTTGCCGCCTTCCGGCGTGTAGTTCGAAGCGTTGTTCAACAGATTGGTGACGACTTGCTCGATCCGTACCGGGTCTGCCAGCAAAGGCAATTTCGTCTGCGCTGACTCAAAACTCAGGCACTGGCTGGAACGCTCCAATGCCGGACGCAGATCATGGGTCAAGCGCTCGCAGAGTTGGCGCAGTTCCATGGGTTCGCACTTCAACTGAATGTCATCGTGCGTTATGCGTGCCACGTCCAGCAGGTCGTCCACCAATCGGGTCAGTTGCTTGACCTGGCGGTCCATCATGTTCAATACACGGCGTAAGGTCGCGCTGTCGGGATTCGATTGATTAATAAGCAGATCGATGATGTTGCGAATCGGCGCCAGGGGATTGCGCAGTTCGTGGCCGAGCACCGCCAGGAAATCGTCCTTTCGGCGATCTGCGTCAAGGAGCTGCTCGGCCTGTTCGCGCAATCGCAGTTCATCATGCTTGCGCTCCGTGATGTCGACGAAAACCCCGACGGCACCCCGGGGATCGCCGTGCTCGTCGAGCAGTGGTGCCGCACTCATCAGAATGTCGACTTCCCGGCCATCCGCGAACGACAAATGCAGCTCCTGGCCACGGGTTTCGGTCCCGTCCCGGGCTGCGCGCTGAATCGGAAGGTCCTCCGGCGCCTGCTGCTGGTCATCGGCAAACACGTCATATGGCGTCTTCGGACCGTCGTGAGCGCTTAACGATATGTTGTCGCCAGAATTGGCGGCCAGCATCTTAGCGGCAACGGAGTTGGCCGTTATGGTTTCGCACGATGGGTCGAGGGCGATGGATATGCCGACCGGCGCCACATCGATCAGCGTCTGCAATTCCGCCACCCGCCGTTGCAGGTCACGGTTCAGTCGGTGCACTTTGCGTTCCGCGTTCTTGAAGTGCGTCACGTCGCGCTCGATGGCGGAAAAAAAGGCCGGCGTGCCGTCCTCGCCGAGAACGGGTGAAATACTCAACGCCACGTCGATGTGTTGCCCGTCCTTGGTCACGCGCACCGTTTCCAACCTTCGCACATGGCCGCCTTGGCGTATATTGTTCGTCAATTCGAGAAAATCATCACGACGATCGGCGGGCATGAGGATGTTGATATTCTTGCCGACGATTTCCTCGGCGCGGTAGCCGTACATAAGTTCCGCTGCATGATTCCACGTTAATATCGTCCCGTCGCAATCCTTGGTGAGAATGGCATCGTCGCTGGAAGACACTACCGCAGCGAAGTGCGCATACTCCTCGGACCGCCGCTTGGCTTCGCTGATGTCAGTGAAGGTCACTACGACACCTTCGATACGATGGTTTTGAGTTCGATAAGGCAGGATACGGCGCAGATACCAGGCATCGTCGGTTCGCACTTCCGTCTCGACTGCGCGCAGGTCGTCGAGCACTCTGCCGGCATCCTCCAGTAAACTGCGAGTATCCACACGAGAGCGGATATCGTGGATGTGACGGCCGATATCCGAGTTGATGAGCCGCATCAGCTTGGTGACCGCCGGCGTAAAGCGTCTGACGCGGAACTGGCGGTCCAGAAACAGGGTCGCGATATTGGAACTGATCAGCAGGTTGTCGATGTCGTCGGTGGTTGCCTGGAGCTCGGTAACCTTATCTTCCAGTTGATTGTTGATGGTGGCGAGCTCTTCGTTCAACGATTGCAACTCTTCCTTTGAAGTCTCCAGCTCCTCGTTGGTGGACTGGAGCTCCTCGTTCATGGAGGTCGCCTCCTCGTTGGAGACTTTCAGCTCCTCATTGGAGGTCTCCAGCTCCTCGATAGTGCTTTGCAGTTCCTCCTTGGTGCGCTTGAGCTCATCTTCCAATTGCGCAAGGGCCACATTGTCGTCGTTGGCGATAGTTGCGCCGCTTTGATCGACGCGCGGCGGTAGGTCCGCAAAGGTAACCAAGCACAATTCCGTGAATTCCGGGTCTTTATCGCTGACCCAAGGTATGACCGAGATGGTAATCGGCACGTTCTCGCCACCGCGCAGAATTCGGACTTCTTCGAGCACAACGCGCTCGCGCTTGAAACTGGCCCGGTGGAGCCCGGCGCGCAATCGTCCTCGTAGCCCACGCCTGGCCAATTCAAGCAAATTGAAAGTGGGTTCGCCCTGGGGCTGCGACAGGTAACGCTCCGTGTCACCGTGGAAGTAGAGCACCTCATGATTGCGGTCCACGAGCACCGCGGTCGGCGCGCAGTACTCGAGCAGCAGTCCCCGCCCGATCTCGGGCGCGCTGTGGCGCGTCGGTGGCAGTTGGCGCGCAGCCCGCTGCCATTCGAGTCCTGCGGCGTTGCGCACCATCGGCAGGTTCAATGGCGGGCGCCGGCTGGTGCCGATGCGACGATAGATGCGCCATTTCTTGGATACTGTGGCGTACAACGCGGTGTGTTTACCCACGGTTTCGGAGTTGCCGAGAAACAGAACGGCGTTGTTTTTGAGCACGAAATGAAAAATCGAAAGCACTCGCTCCTGCTGGGCCGAATCGAGATAAATCAGCAGATTCCGGCAACTGATCAGATCCAGTCGGGAAAACGGCGAATCGGTGATCAAGTTCTGCTGCGCGAACACGATGCATTCCCGCACGCTTTTCTTGATGCGGTAGTTTTCGCCTTCGGCGACGAAAAAGCGCTCCAAGCGTTCAGAGTTGAGCGCCGCCACCGCCCGTTGGCTGTAGATGCCTGCGCGCGCCGCGTCCAAAGCGGTTTCGTCGACATCGGTGGCGAAAATCTGGATCCGACGATTCGACCGTTGCCGTTCGAGTTCTTCGGTCAGTAGGATGGCGAGTGTATAGGCCTCTTCGCCGGTGGAGCACGCTGCGACCCAGACCCGGACCGGAGCGTTATCCTCTCCTTCGCCGACAATGCGGGCTAACAACATTTTCGGCCAACCAGTCCCAAGCCTCGGGTTCCCGGAAAAAGGCCGTCACCCCGATCAACAGATCGTTGACCAGCAGCGCGACCTCGGATGCATTGGCCTGCAGAAACGATAGATACGCGCTCAAGGTGGAGTTGCGGGTCAGACCCATCCGGCGACGGATGCGCCGCTGCACCGTGCTGCGTTTATACCAACCGAAGTCGAAATTGCCCCTGGTCTTTCAGCAGCGCGAGTATTTCCTGCAACTCCGCGTCCGCCGCCCCCGGCACGCCATCCCCGGCGCGCAAGCGGGCGTGCGCGACATATTCGGCGATCACACGCGGCACATCCTCTACAGCGGTCACACAATCGATCAGACCGGTGGCAACTGCGCTACGCGGCATGCCGTCGTGTTCGGCACGATCCGGATCCTGCGCCACCAGCAGGCCGCCCTCTGCTTTGACTTCGCGGATACCCCGCGAGCCGTCGGAGCCGGTACCGGTGAGCACCACCGCGATAGCCCACTCCTGTTGATCCCGGGCAAGGGACTTGAAGAATTCATCGATTGGGAGGCGTACGGCGCGAGGAAACGCTTCGCTGAGGTGCAGGACGCCGTCGCGAATGGTCAGGGTCTTGGCCGGCGGAATGATGTGCACTCGGTCGGGGACGACTGCCATGCCGTCGATGGCGGTGACGACATCCATAGCGGTCACTTTGGCGAGCAATTCCGACAAGTGGCTTTCGTGGTCGGGATCCAGATGCATGACCACCACGTAGGCCATACCGGTGTCCGACTCGGTGGCTTCGAAAAGCTTCCTCAACGCGGCCAAACCCCCGGCTGACGCGCCAATCCCGACCACGGGAAAGCGCTGGGCGGATGGGGGCGGGGTGTTCGGGTTTTGGTCCTCGGATTTCGAGCGGGCTTTGTTGTCCTTTGTCAGCCCGCGTTTTTGTTCGTCGTTCATCGATGCGCTCACCCAGATACGTCCGCGCGGACGGGCGATGACTCCATTGCCACATCGCACCCGGACGCCGGACTTGTGTATCCTAGCCCATATTGCAAATACCGGCCCAGGCAAATCGCCTGGCGGGATATTCATCGTGAAGCAGAACGTTCAGACCACGGATGCGTCGCCGGCAATCACCCGCCCACCCAAAAGCTTGCTGCGGGCTGCCGGCCGGGCGATCGCCGACTACGACATGATCCGCGCCGGCGACCGCGTCCTGCTGGGCCTGTCGGGCGGCAAGGATTCGCTGTCGCTGCTGCACGTCCTGCTGCATCTGCAACGCCACGCGCCGGTACGCTTCGAACTGGGGGTGGTCACAGTCGACCCGCAGTCGGAATCCTTCGATCCCAGCCCGCTGCGGGACTACGTACCGCGCTCTCGGCGTTGCCTATTTCTTCGAGCGCCAACCGATCATGGAGCTGGGCAAGGCTCACATGGACAACGACTCCTATTGCGCGTGGTGCGCCCGCATGAAACGCGGCGTCATGTACAGCACCGCGCGGCGCGAGGGCTACAACGTGCTGGCACTGGCGCAGCACCTGGACGATCTCGCCGAGAGCTTCCTCATGTCCGCCTTCCACGGCGGCCAGCTGCGCACCATGAAGGCAAATTACCTCGTGCGCGACGGCGACTTGCGGGTCATCCGGCCGCTGGTGTACGCCCGCGAGCGCCAGACCGCCGAATTCGCCCGCAGCGCGGCCCTGCCGGTAATCGCCGAAAATTGTCCGGCGTGCTTTCGCCATGCCCACCCAACGCCAGCACATGAAGGAGTTGCTGCAGGCAGAAGAATCCCACAATAAGCATCTTTTTCCAAGTTTATTAACAGCAATGCGGCCTTTGATCGCGAAATCAGAGGCAGAATGAGCCATATAGTCCCACTATCCCTGAAAAACACGCGGGCTATCGCAATGAGATCATTCTGTTTCGCCAAAAGGTGGGCTCTGTGGGATCTTTCGCCAACCAAGCGTTCAATAATGGCATCGGCGTGGTAACAGTAGCCACATTTGAGAACATAGTAGATGCACATATCGCCCTCGGTCGGCTCCAGGCCGAGGGTATCCCCTGCCATTTGACCGACGAACACCTGGTGCAGACGGATTGGCTTTACAGCATCGCCGTGGGCGGCATCAAGCTGCAGGTCGAAGCGGATTTCGCCGATCATGCGCGCCAGGTGCTGGCCACCGATTACTCCCAGGATGCAGAGGACGGCGCCGAACCGTGAAAGCAGCGCTGGTGCTCGGTTTCCTGCGCATCTGCGGGTGGCTGCCGTTGCCCCTCAACCACGCCCTCGGCGCCCTGCTCGGCTGGATCGCCTGGACCGTTCCCAACCAAGCGCGGCGGGTGACGCTCATCAATCTCGACCTGTGCCTCCCGGAATTGGCGCCGGCGAGCCGGCGGCGGCTGGCGCAGCGCAGTCTTCGCGAGGCCGGCAAGACGCTCACCGAACTGGGACCCATGTGGCATTGGCGGCCCGACCGCCTGGAAACCCTGGTGCGCGAGACCATAGACGACCAGCTGTTGTTCGACGGCGTTCGGGAAGGTAACGGGGTCATTGCGTTGATTCCGCATTTGGGCTGCTGGGAAATCTGCAATCTCTATTACGCCCGGCGGGTGCCGCTGACCATTCTCTATCGACCGCCGCGGATGCAGCAGCTGGACTTGCCGGTCCAACGCTGGCGCGCCCGCGTCGGCGCCCGCCCGGCCAGCACCAGCCGTTCCGGAGTGAAAAGCCTGTTTCGCGCCCTCGCCCAGGGCGAGGTGGTCGGCATCCTGCCCGATCAAGACCCGGGCGCGGGCGGCGGCGTGTTCGCGCCTTTCTTCGGCCGCGCGACCCGCACCATGTCCCTGGTATCGCGGTTGGCGCAGCGCTCCGGCGCACGGGTCGTTACCGTTTATGGCGAGCGACTCCCAGGTGGCCGTGGCTACCGTTTACGTTACCGGTTGGTGGACGACGACATCTATGACAGCGACCTGCAAACCTCCGTAGCCGCATTGAACCGGGCCGTCGAGTACTGCGTACGCGAACTTCCGGAGCAGTACCAGTGGAGCTACAAACGCTTCAAAGCCGCCGCGCCCGGAGACCAGTCCCCTTATCAAATGCATACAAACTCGCCGCCGCCTGCCGATAAATAAAGTGCGGATTTGCCCGCTGCGGGCGATTTCGGCAACAAGAACAACAACCGCTAACGCAGGCAGCTGAAATGGACGACCACGCCCAGCATCCGGCTATGGCCGACGGCGATGGCGACGGGGCCGGCGCGCTCGACGCCCCGGAACAGGATTTCTATGCCGCCCATTTGGCGCATCTGAATGAAACCCGAAATGTCGTCTCCACCGATGACATCGTCAACGAGCGCGGCATGCTGCTGTGCCGGCGTGGCGCCCCCATCGATCACCCGCTCGCCGAACGTCTGGTGCGCCACAAGCTCCATCGGCCGTTGGAAGAGCAAGTACTGGTGCAGGGCGGCCTGGAAGGCAAAGCGCTGCATGCCCGGATCCAGTCGCTGCTCGCCAGCTACCCTGACTTGGCGCAGTTGCACGAAGCCCAGGATTTTGAAGACGACTGTCGCAACATGTTGCTGGAGCGCGAACTCCATCTGACTCTGTAGCAGAAACTGACCGTAATGAGCGAACGGATGCCTGCGGAGTTGGAGAAAGGATTGTGCTGCGCTTGGTTGTCCAGCTTGATCCTGCGCCGGCTCGGCTTCGACACGGAAACCGTGTATATGGCATTCCTCGCCGGCTTGGCGCATGACATCGGGCTCATGCACATCAACCCGGCGATTCTTAGTAAAAAAAGCGACTTCAGCGGCCCCGAATGGCGGGCGAACCAAAGCCACGTCGTGGTCGGCAAAATCTTCCTGGAATCGACTCCCGGCATTCAGCCGCGCATGGCGCGGGCAGCACTCGAACACCATGAACGCTGCGACGGCAGCGGCTATCCAGCCGGTAAGACCGACGAACAATTGGACGTCCTCGGCCAGGTGGTCGGCATGGCGCACAGCATACAGTCCATGCGCATGCATCAGTTCGAGCGCCGCGGACGTAACGTGATGGATCTGCTGCCTACTTGCACATGAATTCCGACACCGATTTCTATGATGTCTGCAGGTCCGTAACGTCCTTGGTGCGCGAGTCGGGGCCTGAAGGCTTCCGCTATGGATGCGCGCACTGATACCTTGGCCCTGGCGCAAGATCTGCGCAAGCGTGGCGGCGCCTTGTGCATGTGCGCCAATCTACTCACCGTGGCGAATTTGCGCCAGATCGCCGAACGCTGGCGCGGCCGCAAGCGCGGCACGTCGTTGTACAAGATCGTCAAGCACGTCAACGCCATGATCAACGAGTCCGGGTTGCTCGACCCCCGCCTGCTGCAATGGCTCGACCATTTGGCGGAATCACCGAACGCCGACGCCCTGTTGGAGCTGAACGAACTGGAACTGATGCAGAACGAATTTCAATGGCAGTTGCGCAACGCCCGCCGCATCATCAAGGACGTGGTCGATGCCATGCGCAACTCCGAGTCCAGCGCCTGCCAGGTGCTGGAGGCCGCCGCCGAGCAGGTGGACCGCATGTCTCACAACCGCGGAGTCATGAACCCGGGCTTCACACGCCGGCGCGATCATAGGGATTGGGGCCGCCGTCGGGCCTGGTTCGGAAACGGCGCATGGTCCACATGTATTGCTCCGGCGCCAAGGCGATCAGCTTTTCGATCTCGCGATTCATCCGTGTCGCATCCGCCCGCAAATCGCCGCTGGGAAAATCCTCCAGCGCCGGGAACAATACCTGTTCGTAATGACCGCTGCCGGGCAGGTAGCGGGTGAATGCAGGCACGACCACGGCATCGGTGATCTTGGCGATGCGACTGAGCGCGGTCAAGGTGGCGGCTTCGATACCGAAGAACGGTGCGAATGTGCTGCTGCGATCGCCCAGATCTTCGTCCGGCAGATAGTAGAAGAACGCCCCTGCCCGCAGCGCCGCGATGATCGGCCGGATGCCCTGGCTGCGGCTATGCAGATAGCCGCCGAAGCGTTGCCGGCGCCGCTGCATGATCCAATCCACCAACGGATTGCGCACCGGCTTGACCAAGCCGACCGCGAGGTAGCGCGACACCAGCGCGGCGGCGCCGAAATCCAACATCAACGAATGACAAGTGAGCAGGATCACGGTGCGGCCGCGGTCGTGGGGCGCGCGAAAGTGCTCTTCGCCGCGGATGCGCACGAGCTTGCCGATACGCCGCGCCGAGCCCCACCACAATACGCCATAGTCCAGCAAAGATCGCAGCCGATAGCGAAAATGCTGGCGTAGCAGGCGTTCCCGCCCGGCTTCGTCCAGGTGCGGATAACACAGTCGCAGATTGACCCGCACGATCTCGCGGCGCTTGCGGCTGCTGAGGCGCCCCAGAGGGCCCAACCCCGCTGCGAGGGCGGAGCGAACCGGCCACGGCAGCCAGCTCAGCAACCACAGCAGCCAAAGCGCGATCCAGGTGGGCCAGAACCGCGGCCCCAGGAATGCGGCACGGAAAGGCGGCGAAACGGAATCGGGCGCCGGCCGCGGATGCCGGCCGCGGGCGCGCGGCCATCGGCTCAATCCGCGTCGCGCTGCTTGCGCAGGCGCTTGTGGAACACCGTCATCTCCTTGGCGGCCTGCTTGTCGCCCTTGCGTTCAGCGACTTCGATTCCACGGGCGTAGGCGGCTATCGCGCCGTCCGTATCGCCGGCCTCACTGAGCGCCTTGCCGTAGGCTTTCCAAGCGGCGGAATACTCGGGATCGTGGCTCACCGCACGGCGCAGATGTTCCACCGCTTTTTGGGCCTGCCCTTCGTTGAGGTAGGCGTTGCCCAGCGAATAACGCAGCAGGGCGCTGTCCTGGCCTTGGCTCAGCATGCGCTCGAAATTTTCGATCATACTCATAGCGCTCCAAGATAAAGGAGTTACGCGCGACGCGAAAGCCGGCAGCGGACCATTCGTCGCCACGGACGCGGGCAGCGCGCCGCGTTACCGCGCGCGCGCTTCTCGCCCACGAACATCGCCTGATTGCGAAATCCGCGGGCCGCATCGCCGGCGCGCCCCTCTTCGCGATACACCCGCAATTGCAGCGCTGCGAACAGTTCCAGAAGCTCGCTGTCATGCAAGACGAAAACGCTCGTTGCGCGGACCGGCGTCGTTGACCCGGGTGCGGGTCCAGGTCTGATAGAACAACAAGCCGCCGGGACGCACGGCATCGATCAGAGCGGGACAGATCGAGCGATCGAAGAAATGGCTGACGACGATGACGTCGAACGATTCCGCGGCCGGCGGCTCCAGGACCACGTCGCGGACCCGGGCATGGATCGGCAGCTTCCTGCGCTGCGCTTGTTCGGCGACGCTGGCCACGGCAACGTCAGCCAGGTCCCAGGCCTCCACAGTCAAGCCGGCGCGGGCCAGAAAAAACGCGTTGGCGCCGCGCCCGCAGGCAAGATCCAGCGCCGCACCGGTTGGCGGCAGCAAGTGGGCGTTGTCGTTCAGCACCGCGGCCACCGAGCCACGGTCGGTCGCCTCGCGGTGACGTCTGTTCCATTTTTCGCGCTTCTCGTGTTCCATCGTCCATCACCGTCAACGCCGCCAGAACGCGGGCGTCAGGATGACCAGCAGAGTGAAGATTTCCAAGCGCCCGAGCAGCATACTCACGGTGAGCATCCATTTCGCCACCGCATTCACATGGGCAAAGTTGCTCGCCACTTCCCCCAACCCCGGGCCCATGTTGTTGATGCAGGTCGCCACGGCGCCGAACGCGGTCACATGATCCAGGCCGGTTGCCATCACCAGCAACATGAGCACGCTGAACACCGCCACGTAGACGGCGAAAAATCCCCAGACTGCATCCATGACCCGCGGCTGCAACACGCGACCGCCGATCTTGATAGGCCGCACCGCCGACGGATGGATGAGATGAAACACGTTGCGCCAGCCCTGCTTGGCCAGGATCACGAACCGGATGGCCTTCATGCCGCCGGCCGTCGAGCCGGCGCACCCGCCCATGAAGCTGGAGAATATCAGCAGGACTGGCACGAACAACGGCCACAGTGAAAAATCCGCCGTGGTAAAGCCGGTGCTGGTGATCACCGAAGCCACCTGGAATGCGCTGTAACGCAGCGCCTGCAGGAAACCGGCATAGACTCCGCGCACGTCCAAGACCACGGCAATGACAATGGTCATGGCCAATACCACCAGCAAAAACGCGCGCACTTCCGGATCGAACCAGTAGCGTCGCAAACTGCGATCGCGCAACGCGACGAAATGCACCGCGAAGTTGATGCCGCCCGCGAGCATGAACACGATCGCCACCAACTCCACCCATGGACTGGCAAAGTAACCCATGCTGGCATCGTGGGTGGAAAACCCCCCGGTCGAAACGGTCGCAAAACTGTGCGTTACCGCGTCGAACACGCTCATGCCCGTCAGCCAATAGCCGACCGCGCAGGCGATGGTGAGACCCAAGTATATCCGCCACAGCGCCCGCGCCGTCTGGTTCACGCGCGGCGCGAGTTTGTCGTCTTTCATGGGGCCGGGCGTCTCGGCGCGGTACAGCTGCATGCCACCGACGCCCAGCATGGGTAGAATCGCAAGCGCCAGCACCACCACGCCGATGCCGCCGAACCACTGCAGTATGCCGCGGTAAAACAGAATCGAGGGCGGGAGATGATCGAGGCCGACGATCACCGTGGCGCCAGTGGTGGTAAACGCCGAAACCGACTCGAATGCCGCATCACTGAAGCTCAGGTGCGGACCGAGCATGAAAGGCAAGCCGCTGAGCAGACCGAGGATGCTCCAAAAGGCGGTGACGATGATGAACCCCTCCCGAGTACGCAATTGTCCGGTCAGGTTATGCACCGGCGCCCACAGCACCAGGCCCATCACCAACATCACCACCATACTGGTGAGGAAATGTTTGAGTTCACCATCATGGAAATACAACGACACCGCGCTGGGAACCAGCAAGGTCAAGCTGAACAGCATCAGAAACATGCCGATCACGCGCTGAACGATTGCCAGGCGCATACTTCAGGGTTCCCTCGGACCGGCGCCCATGTCTATCAACGGCGCCAGAATGCAGGGGTCAGAATAACTACCAGTGTGAAGATCTCCAGGCGCCCCAACAGCATCGCGAACATCAGCACCCACTTGGCCAGATCACTGATGCCCGGCATAGTTCGCGCCGACTTGCCCCAGGCCCGGGCCGAGATTGTTCATGCAGGCAGCCACCGCCGAAAACGAGGTGACCTGGTCCAGCCCAGTGGACATCAGGATCAACAGCATGATGCTGAAAGTCGCAACATAAGCAGCAAAGAACCCCCACACCGCATCGAGCACCCGCGGCGGCATGGCTTTGTTGCCGACGATGATCGGGATTTCGGCATTGGGATGGATCAGGCGTAGGATTTCGCGCATGCCCTGACGCAACAGCAACTGGAAGCGCACCACTTTCATGCCGCCGCCGGTGGAGCCGGCGCAGCCGCCGATAAAGCTGATGAACAGCAGCATTACCGGTAGAAAACCGGGCCAGTTGAAATATTCGGTGGTCGTGAAACCCGCCGTGGTGCCGATGGAAACGGCCTGGAATACACCGTGATGCACAGCGTTGCCCAGCCCCGGAATGGTACCGGTGAAATACAAATAGGCGCTGGATATCACCGCCGCGGTCAGCAACACGTAAAAATACGTTTTGACCTCGGGATCGAGCACATAGGGTTTGAAACTGAAATTGCGCCAGGCGACGAAATGCAACGCGAAATTCATGCCCGCCAACAGCATGAATACCACTGCGATCAATTCGATCACCGGGCTCAGGAAGTAACCCATGCTGGCGTCGTGGGTGGAAAAGCCGCCGATGGACACGGTGGAAAATGAGTGACCGATCGCATCGAACGAGTTCATGCCCGCGGCCCAGTAGGCGACCGCGCAGGCCACGGTCAGACCGAGATAGATGTACCACAAAGCTTTCGCCGTTTCGGTGATTCGCGGCGTCAGCTTGGTATCTTTCATCGGACCCGGGGTTTCCGCCCGGTACAGTTGCATGCCGCCGACGCCCAACATCGGCAACACCGCGACCGCCAACACGATGATGCCCATGCCGCCCAGCCATTGCAGCTGCTGTCGATAGAACAAGATGGAGTGCGGCAGGTCGTCCAGGCCGGTCAGTACTGTCGCGCCGGTGGTGGTCAACCCTGACATGGATTCGAACACCGCGTCGGTGATGGTCATCACCGGACGTTCCGACAACACGAACGGCACCGCACCGAAAACACCGAGCACCAACCAGAACAGCATCACCACCAGAAAGCCGTCCCGCAACCTCAGTTCGCGGCGCTGGTGACGCACCGGGAACCAGACGGCGAAGCCGGCGATGATGGACCAGGCGAATCCTTGGACGAACGCGTGCTCGCCGCCGTCGCCGTAAAGCACGCCAACCAGCGCGGGCGGCAGCATGCTCACTGAAAACAACATCAGGAACAAACCGAATATGCGCTGGATGACGGCGATCTGCATGGTCTAGGCGCAGGCTCTCATAACCGCGGCGCTCGGGCACGCGTGGGCGACGAAACTATGATTGTTGATCACGACGGCAGTGAATTCGGATTTACGGTTTCAAATAAAGGTCACGCCGACCTGGAACAGCCGCTCCACATCACCGATCCGGTTCTTATCCACCAGAAACAGAATCACGTGATCCTCGGATTCGATCACCGTGTCGTGGTGGGCGATAATGACATTTTCGCCGCGCACGACGGCGCCGATGGTGGTGCCCTGCGGCAGCTTGATCTGTTCGATCGGCCGTCCCACCACTTTGGATGTGCGGCTGTCGCCATGGGCAATCGCCTCGATGGCTTCCGCAGCACCGCGGCGCAGGGAATGCACGACCACCACGTCGCCGCGGCGCACATGGGTCAACAGACCGCCGATAGTGGCCTGCTGTGGCGAGATGGCGATATCGATGATGTTGCTTTCAACCAGGTCGACATACGAAGCGCGGTTAATCAGCGACATGACTTTGCGCGCGCCAAGACGCTTGGCAAGCATGGAAGCAAGGATGTTGGCCTCGTCGTCGTTGGTCAGGGCGCAGAATACATCGGTGTTCTCGATGTTTTCTTCCAACAGCAATTCCTGGTCGGCCGCGTCGCCGAACAAGACGATGGATTTACCCAGTTCCTCGGAAATGGCGCGCGCCCGGATCGGATCGCGTTCGATGACCTTGATCTGATATTTCGATTCCAACGCCTGCGCCAGGCGTTTGCCGATGTTGCCGCCGCCGGCGATGATCATTCGCTTGTTGGGCTTGTCCAGGCGACGCAACTCCGACATCACGCGGCGGATATGTTCCTTGGCGGCGATGAAGAATACTTCATCGTCGGCTTCAATCACCGTATGCCCTTCAGGAATGATGGCCCGGCCACGGCGGAAGATGGCTGCCACCCGCGCCTCGACGCCAGGCATATGTTCGCGCAAAGTGCGCAGTTCATGGCCCACTAGCGGACCGCCGTAATAAGCCTTTAGCGCCACCAGCCGGGCGCGGCCGCCGGCGAAATCGAGCACCTGCAGGGCACCTGGGTTTTCGATCAACCGTTGTATGTAATCGCACACCACCTGTTCGGGGCTGATGATGACGTCGATGGGCAGTGCATCCTGGGTGAACAATTTCGGAATATTGAGATATTCGGGCGCGCGCACCCGCGCGATCTTGGTGGGCGTGTGGAACAACGTATAGGCCACTTGGCAGGCCACCATGTTGGTCTCGTCGCTGTTGGTGACGGCAACGATCATATCGGCGTCTTCGGCGCCGGCACGACGCAGTACGTCGGGATATGACGCCTCTCCTGCCACGGTGCGCAAGTCCAACCGGTCCTGCAGCTCGCGCAGCACCTTGGTATTGGTGTCGACAACCGTGATGTCATTGGCTTCGCTGGCAAGATTGTGCGCAACCGACGAACCCACCTGACCGGCGCCTAGAATGATAATCTTCATGAATTGTCGTCGCTTTGTTGTCCGGCGGTAACGAACCTACGACGCCAGTTATTTTTGCTTGACGTCGATTCCCAAGGACCGAAGTTTCCGGTACAGATTGGTACGCTCCATACCGACCATCTTCGCCAATCTACCGACACTGCCATCGCAGACTGCGAGTTGGTGCTGCAAATAGTCACGCTCGAATTGTTCCCGCGCCTCGCGCAGTGGCAGTTCGTAGAGCCCCGCGCCGCTGGTAGCGCCACCTTGCTTCTGCGCTTGCGTGGACAGCGCCTGTTCGACTTCCTCGACATCGATATCCTCGCCTGCACCTAGAATCAAGAGTCGCTGCACCAGATTCTTGAGCTCGCGGATGTTGCCCGGCCAAACGTAGTTCCGCAACCGGTTCTGGGCGGCGACGGTGAACCGCCGGTAAGGGAGGTTGTCCTGATCGACGAATTGGGCCACATAGTAGGTCAAAAGCTCCGGCACGTCTTCGCAATGATCGCGCAGGGGGACGATGTGCAGGGGCACCACGTTCAAGCGATAGTAGAGGTCTTCGCGAAACCGCTGTTCGCGCACTTCCGCCTCCATGTCTTTGTGACTACTGGCGATAATCCGCACATCGACGCGCACCGGCTCGCCGCCGCCGACACGCATGAACGCCTGGCTCTCAAGGGCGCTCAGCAACCGCGCCTGGGTTTCGTCGTTCATGTCGGACACTTCGTCGAGCAGCAGCACGCCGCCATTGGCCTGCTCCAGGCGCCCGTAGTGTATGGTCTCGCCATCTTCGCTGCCGAACAATTCCACCGCGGAGTTCTCCCGGGCAACGGAACCGACGCCCATTTCCACAAACGGGCCGTCCCGCCGGGCGGAATTGGTGTGCAGGTAATGGGCGAACGTGCGCTTGCCCGCGCCGGCCTCGCCGGTCATGAACACCCAGGTATCGTGTGAGGCGATGCGTTTGACCTGCTCGCGCAAATGCTGCATGACCGTGCTGCGCCCCACTGGCTCGGTCACGGGCAAAGCCTGGCGCCGCAGGCCGACGTTTTCGCGGCGCAGCTTGTCGGCTTCCAGGGCCCGCTCCACGGTCACCAGCAATTTTGCCAACGACAGCGGCTTTTCGATGAAGTCGTAGGCGCCCAGCCGCGTCGCCTCTACCGCAGTCTCGACGGTCCCGTGACCGGACATCATGATCACCGGAAACGGCAAAGCATCGTCCGACTCGCTCCATTCCTTCAACAGCGAAATGCCGTCCACGTCCGGCATCCAGATATCCAGCAATACGAGATCGGGCCGCCGGGTACGGCAGGCGCGGCGGGCGGATTCACCGTTTTCGGCCACCGCCAATTCGTAGCCCTCGTCCACCAGGATTTCGCGCACCAGGTTGCGAATGTCGGGTTCGTCGTCCACGACCAGAATGAATGGCGCGGTCACCGCTGCCCACCTTTTACGATCAAGCGCGGCTGCGGCTCGGAAGTCGGCGCCGGCGCGGCGGCCATGACCGGCAAACGGATCACCACGCACGCACCCTGCTCCAGGTTTTCCGCCCAGACCATTCCGCCGTGTTCTTCAACGATCTTTTTCACGATGGCCAATCCTAGTCCCGTTCCTTTCGGCTTTGTAGTCACATAGGGCTCGAACAACTGTCCGGCCGTCTCTTCGGGGAACCCCGGACCGTAGTCACGCACTATCAGCTCCACAAACCTGCAGCCGGATTCGTCCGCGCAACGGCTGCTGATATCGAGACGCATGGGTTCGTCGTTGCCGGTGGCTTCGAGCGCGTTTTTGACCAGATTGTGAAGCAATTGCCGTAAACGGATCGAGTCGGCTTCGATTTGCGGCATCGTGGTGTCGAAATCGAAATGGGCATCCACATTGCCATACAATTCGAGCACTTCCCGCACCAATGCGTTGACATCCAGCGGCGCAAGTTGGATCTGGGGCGCACGGGCATATTCCGAAAACGCATTCACCATGCGCTTCATGGCTTCGACCTGCTGGACGATGGTATGCGTGGCACGGTCGAGCATATCAGCATCGGCGGCCGCCATCTGGCCGAGAAACTTGTGCCGCAGGCGTTCGGCCGAAAGTTGTATAGGCGTCAGCGGATTCTTGATCTCGTGGGCGAGCCGGCGCGCCACCTCGCCCCAAGCGGCATCGCGCTGCGCTTGCACCAGAGCGGTGACATCGTCGAAAACCACCACATGATCACCGCGGCCGCCCGCGGCCCCCGACAGGTTGGTACCCCGGCACATCAGCACTTGGCGCCCGCTCTGGGTAAACAACAGCACCTCTTCATGCCAGGCGGCATCCTCTTTGGCCAGATGCGGCGCCAGGGTATCCACCAGCCGCTTCAGATGCGGTTGTTCGGCCACCACCTGCACCAGGGGCCGCGTGAGATATACCTCGAGATGCGCGCCCAGAATCTGGCTTGCGGTAGAATTGGCAGTGCGCAGGACATTGTTGCGGTCGATTGTGATTACGCCCGAAGAGAGATTTGTAAGCACTGCCTGCAGATAGGAGCGCTGTTCTTCCACCTCCTGCTGGCTGCGCAACGCTTCCGCTGAAGCGGCGGCGATGCGCGTCGTCATTTCATTGAACGAGCGCACCAGGAAACCGAGCTCGTCGTGGCCGGCGGCGGGCAACCTTTTGCCGTAGTCGCCGGCGGCGACGGCATGGGTGCCTTCGGCGAGATCCCGGATCGGCGCGACCAGACGGCGGGTGGAGAAAAACGCCGCCCACACCGCGCCGAGCAAGGACAACAACAGCACCATCGACAAGGTCAGCAGAAAACTGTTCTTCAACGGCTTGCGTTGATAGGCTAGGGTTTTGTATTTGGCAAAAGAGCTTTGCACGCTGTCGGCGAGGGTATTGAGCCGCTGGGGCACTGGAAACAACGCCTGCAGATAGCGCATTTCGGTTTCCGAGCTGCCGACCGGCACCGCCACGCGGATCTGCAGTCCAGTTTCGCGGACCGGCTCCAGGCTCACGTACGAGCGCCCCTGGCGCAGCTGCAGCATGATTTCGTCATTGGGCCGATTGGGCACTACGGCTGTGGAGTCGGCGCTGCTGAAGGCGATGATACGGCTGTTGCTGGCAAGCAGGGTGAGCTCCGTGGCATCCACATCGCTGCGCATGTCGTTCAGGCTCATCGCCGCGGAGTCGGCCGTGACGTCCTCCAGTAATGGGGCCAGCTCTTCGGTGCGCTTGAGCAGCTCGCGCTTGCGCAGATCCAATGCCGCCTGACTGAGCTCGAGCGCATCTTGCAGCGGTTGCTCGATTTGCACGTCGAACCAACTGTCGATACCGCGCTGCAGAAACTGCAGGGAAAAGTAATACACCAGACTGACCGGGACCACGGCGATGAGCACGAACATCACCAGCAGCCGCACGGTCATGCGCGAGCCGACCGCGTTGGCGCGGTATTGGCGCACCAGCCGGAACAGGTTGACGCCGATCAGTGTCGCCAGCACCAGCAATCCGGCGGCGTTGATCAGCAACATCCATTCGTACAGATTGCCGAAGCGGTCCGACTGCTCGGTGGCATAACTGAGCAGGTACAACGACAGCAGCAACAAAACGAATAGCGCGGCCGCGGGCAGAATCCCCGTCGTCAGACGCCGCGCCAGCCGTCTTATTGCAATCGCCATTGATACCAGTCGCTGACCAGATCCCAGTCGGAGGACAGATAGGCCCAGATCCGCAGCGGCGAGGGCAGGTCCTCCACTGCCAAGCGTACTCGCATGCGGCCCAGATAAACGTGCCCCACCTTCAGCGCCGAGCGGTCGAGAATGGGCAGATCCGTCACGGTCGACATCGCAATGATTGCCGCCGTGCGCGTCGGATAGGTCTGCTGCACGCCGCTGTTGAGGTTGGTCATGACATACTGGCGGGTGAGGGCATGGAATTTGAGTCTATAGCGCTGACTCAGCGCGTACACAGTCTCGTCCCACCACCAGCCGCGGGGACTGACAACCTCGATTTGCAGTCCCAATACCACCGGCACGCCGCTGTCGACCGCTTCGATTACCGCGTCGCTCAGTCGCAGGCGCAGATCGGCGTCGAGATAATAGACTTCGTCGTGCAGTTTGGTGGCGACGCGGGAAACCGAAAACTGCGCAGCAAACGCACTGACGGGCGCAAGCGTCGGCAGACACGACAGGCCGTACACCAGCACCGTCAACCAAAGCCGGCGTGACGATTTGTGAAGTAGCGTTGCCATGAAACGAACCGTCAGCAGCCAGCAGAAGCCTTTTTTCGAAGCAGCGCGAAATAGAACCCGTCCATGTCGTCGTCGCCCGGCAGGATCTGCCGGCCGTGCGCCTGCGGCCTGCCCCATTCCGCGTCGATCGGCAGATCTTCGACATCGTCCCGGCGGCCGACGAATGCGTCCACCTGCTGCGCGTTCTCCCGCGCCAGGACCGAACAAGTTGAATACAACAGGATACCGCCTGGTTCGAGCAAGGGCCATATGCCATCGAGTAAAGCGGCCTGCCGGTTGGCGAGAGACTCGATGTCGGAGGCGCGCCGCAGCGCCTTGATATCCGGGTGGCGGCGAATGACGCCGGTGGCGGAACAGGGCGCGTCCAACAGGATGCGAGCGTAGCACCGACCCGGTTCATGCCATTGCTCGGGCTGCGCCGCGTCCCCGCAGCGCACCTGCGCTTGCAACTGCAGGCGGCCCAGGGTTTCGGTGACTTTGGCCAAGCGGCGCTGATCGGCGTCCAGGGCGGTGACCGCGGCGTCAGGGTAGCGCTCAAGCAGATGCGCGGTCTTGCCACCCGGCGCCGCACACGCATCCAGCACCTGGGTGCCGGCAGGTACCTGCAGCAATTCAGCGGCCAACTGCGCAGCCTCATCCTGCACCGACACCTCGCCCGCTGCGAAGCCGGGCAACCGCTGCACGTCGGTCGGCTCATCCAGCACGACCGCGGCGGGCGAGCGAGCGCCGGGGCGGGCACCGATGTTGGCGTCGGCCAGGCGGCCAAGGTAGCGCTCGCGGTCGACTCGTTGCAGATTGACCCGCAAGACCATCGGCGCGCGGGCGTTGTTGGCTGCCACGATGTCTTGCCAGTGCCCGGGCCAATCCCGCTGCAACGACTGCAACAACCAGGCCGGATGCGCAAGACGCGCTGCTTCGTTCTGGTCCACCCGGTCCGCCAATGCCTGCCCTTGGCGCTGGCAATTGCGCAACACGCCGTTGAGCAATCCTGCAGCCCACGGCTTGCCGAGGCCGGCGCGGGCGCTTGCCACTGTCGAGGAGATACTGGCGTAATCCGGCAGGCGCATATAGAGCAACTGATAGAGTCCCACCAACAACAAACAGTGCACGTCGCGGTCGCGCGTTTTCAGTGGCCGCTGCAGCAGCAGCTCAGCATAACCTTGCAAGCGCAGGTGCCAACGCAAGGCGCCATACACCATTTCCTGCAACAACGCGCGGTCGCGCGCCGCGACGCGCTCCTGCGCCGGTGACATGCATTCGTTCAGCGAAGCGCCTTGATGCAGCACTGCGCACACCAGGCGCGCGGCTTCGGTACGTACCGTGCTCGCCGGATCGCCGGAAGCAACCGATTTGCCCTGGGAACCGGCCATCAGCGCGCGGTGGCTCGCACTGGGTCTCGGCTGCCAATTGCATTGCGGTCATTTGGCATGGTCGTCGTCGAACACGGTTTCGCTCAAGTCATGCGCGTTGATGAAAGCGGCGGCCGCCACGGGCTTCTTGCCGGGCGCTTGCACTTCGGTGAGCAGCAGCACGCCATCTCCGGTGGCCACGGCAATGCCCTCGGGACTGCAATTCAGCA
This sequence comes from uncultured Gammaproteobacteria bacterium, assembly GCA_963762165.1. GTDB lineage: Bacteria > Pseudomonadota > Gammaproteobacteria > JASBUN01 > JASBUN01 > CAVXJN01. The sequence goes on along the minus strand of CAVXJN010000003.1, from coordinate 583,634 downwards.
CGCGGCCCGGCCTGGCGCCGCTGCCGCCGGGTTGCGCATGGGCGCGCCAGATGCGCAGCGTCCGGTCGGCGATGCGCGTCTGTGCCACCGGCCAGGGATTGAATGCCTGCACTTGGCGCGCCAGAGCCGTGGCCGGCCTACGCCAGTCCAGTTCGGCCTCGGATTTTTCGATTTTGGCGGCATAGGTGACGCCGATCTCTGCCTGGGGCCGCGGTTGCAAGTGCCCGGTCTGAAGCTGATCCAGCGTCGAGAGCAGGGCACCGGCGCCAAGCTTGGCCAGGCGCTCGTGCAACGTCTGGCTGGTGTCATCCGGGCCGATCGGGCAGCTCAGTGTTGCCAACATGGCGCCGGTATCGAGACCGGCATTCATTTGCATGATGGTGACGCCGGTTTCAGCGTCGCCCGCCAGAATGGCGCGCTGAATCGGCGCCGCCCCGCGCCAGCGGGGGAGCAACGAGGCGTGGATGTTGAGACAGCCCAACGGCGGTATCGCCAACACCGCGGCAGGCAGCAACAAGCCGTAGGCTACGACCACCATGATGTCCGGCGTGAATGCGGCCAGTTCGGCCTGCGCTTCGGCCCGGCGCAGGGATTTCGGTTGCATGACCGCGATACCGTGTTCGAGCGCGCGCTGCTTGATCGGGCCTGCGGTGAGCTTGCGCCCACGCCCAGCCGGCCGGTCGGGCTGCGTATAGACGGCGACGACCCGGTGACGGGAAGCGAGCAAGGCATCCAGGGCCGGCAACGCGAACGCCGGCGTCCCGGCGAAAACGATCTTCAGGGAATCGGGCATGGGAGTCGCGATGGGCGGGTCGAAGCGCCTAGCGGGCGCTCAGAGCGCCACTTTGGCGCGCTTTTCCAGCTTCTTGCGAATTCGCTGCTTTTTGAGCTGGGACAGATAGTCCACGAACAATTTGCCGGCGAGGTGATCCATTTCGTGCTGAATACATACGGCAAGCAGGCCCTCGGCCGCCATTTCGAAGGGTGCGCCGTCACGCCCCGTGGCGCGCACTTCGATACGATTGGCACGCTCGACATTCTCGTATACCCCGGGCACCGACAAACAACCTTCTTCCATCAGCTCGACGCCGTCGGCGCGCAGGATCATGGGATTGATCAGCGCCAGGGGCTGATCCCGGTTTTCCGAGACGTCGATCACAATAACTTGCTTATGGACGTTAACTTGAGTGGCTGCCAGGCCGATACCAGGAGCGTCATACATGGTTTCGAACATGTCGTCGACCAGCTGACGGATTTCGTCATCGACACGGGCCACCGGCTCGGCGCGGGTGCGCAAGCGCGGATCGGGATAATGCAATATGTCCAGTTTCGCCATTGTGAAGCCCGTACAAGATTTGCTTACAAATTTAGTGTATACATACACTTGTACTGCTAAGGTAATGATGATACAGCATTATACACGTCGACACACCACCCCGGGGATGCCTGGGAAAACCGTTGAACCCAAATCAGAATGGACTGCCCGCCGGCATCGACAAGGGGCTTTTATGTACAAAAAAATCAATATCCTCGGGGTAATCCTCGCATTGCTCGTGTCCGTGGCCGCGACCGCCGCCAACGACGTGCTCAAGGAGAACCACCCGGATCGCTATGTCGTCGTCAAAGGCGATACGCTGTGGGACATTTCGGCGCGCTTCCTGCGTGATCCCTGGCTGTGGCCTGAAATCTGGTATGCCAATCCCGAGATCAAGAACCCGCATCTGATCTACCCGGGCGACATCATTTCCTTGGTATATATAGACGGCAAACCGCGGCTGCGCGTCGAGCGCGGCATGCCCACCGTCAAGCTCTCGCCGCACGCGCGGGAAACCAGGCTCGACCAGGCCATCCCCACAATCCCGCTGGATGCCATTCGGCCGTTCATCACCGAGCCACAGATCACGACCGAAGACGCGTTGGAAGCGGCGCCTTATGTGGTGCAGAGCGCGGGTGAGCATCTGGTGGTCGGCGCCGGCGACCGCATTTACGTGCGCGCCATCCCCGACAGCGAACCCAGCCGCTGGACGGTGGTCCGCAAGGGCGACACCTTCATCGACCCGGTCACCGGCGAAAACCTGGGCGTCGCAGCCATGTATGTGGCAGACGCGCGCCTGCAGCATACGGGCGATCCCGCCACGCTGCTGGTGACCCGCAGCAACCGGGAAGCGCTGATCGGCGACCGCCTGCTGCCTGCCACCGGCGATAGCTACGACACCAACTTCATGCCCCGGGCACCGGAGCAAGCCGTGGAAGGCCAGATCCTGTCCGTGGTCGATGGCGTCAACCAGATCGGCCGCTACCAAGTGGTGGTCATCAATCGCGGCGAGCGGGAAGGTTTGAAACCCGGCAACGTACTCGCGGTATATCAGCGCGGCGAAACCGTTCCCGATCAGGTCAGCGAAGCCCGCCGCGACGTGGTCAAGCTGCCCGACGAACGTGCCGGCCTACTGATGGTGTTCCGGACTTTCGAAAAAGTCAGTTATGCTCTGGTGATGCGCGCCAGCACCAACATGCATGTCGCCGACATGGTGCGTAACCCTTAACTGCGACTCAATCTCCACCGCCGGCTCAGGGACGAGCCGGCGCTCGCACAAGGAGCAAGTGCATGGCTTGCGAACAGCACCTTACCGCCTGGTTGACCCTGGCCAGCGCTCCCGGCCTGGGTCCGGTGCACATCCGCACCCTGTTGGATGCGGGGCTTTCGGCCCCCGATCTCATTGCTTCAGCGCCCGAGACGCTGCGCGAGATTGGCCTGCCCGAGCCGGTCCGGCGTTGGCTTCGACAACCTGACCGCTCCCGGATCGATCGTGACCTGGCTTGGGTACAAGGTGCCGCCGAACGCCAGATCCTGACCCTGGATGATGCCGAATATCCGCTTTTGCTTCGCGAAATCGCCGACCCGCCGACGCTGTTGTATGTGCGCGGCGACGTGGCCGCGCTAAGCCGGCCGCAGTTGGCGATCGTGGGCAGCCGCAACCCGACACCCGGCGGCGCCGAAACGGCTCGGGCTTTCGCCGCCGAACTGGCGGGCACCGGCCTCACTGTAACCAGCGGACTGGCACTGGGAATCGATGCCAACGCCCATGCCGGCGCCTTGCAGGCAGGGGGCTCAAGCATCGCAGTGCTCGGTACCGGACCTGATCGTTGCTATCCGTCGCAACATCGGGGCCTGGCGGAGCGCTTGACCGCCGGCGGCGCCCTGGTCACCGAGTTCGCCCCCGGCACCGGGCCACGACCGGAGCACTTCCCCCGTCGCAACCGCATCATCAGCGGCCTCAGCCTGGGTTGTCTGGTGGTGGAAGCCGCTCTGAAAAGCGGCTCCCTGATCACCGCGCGGCTGGCGGCCGAGCAGGGCCGGGAGGTATTCGCCATTCCCGGCTCGATTCACAATCCCCTGTCCCGGGGCACCCATGCGCTGCTGCGCGATGGGGCAAAACTGGTCGAAGACGTGGCCGACATTCTTTTGGAGCTGGAGCGTCAATTCACCCCGCCCAGCACCGGGCAAACTCGGTCCGCCACCCCCCAAGACCCCGCCGGGCTCACTGAAATTGACCGCAAGCTATTGGATGCCATGGGTTTTGACCCGGTAAGCGTCGACTTTGTGGTAGAACGCAGCGGATTGACGGCTGATCGAGTTTCCTCCATCCTCCTCAACCTAGAGCTGCGCGGCTACGCAGCGTCCAGCCCCGGCGGGCTGTATCACCGGGTGCAGAAATGGGGAAACGATGAAAGAGAACGTCCTTGACGTGCTGATGTACCTGTTCCAGAACTACATGGACGATGATCTCGATACCGAACCCGATCGCGAATCCCTGCAAGTGGAGTTGATGGAAGCCGGCTTTCCGTTGCCGGAGATCCATAAGGCCTTCGATTGGCTGGACGATCTCGCCGAGCGCAGCGAACAGCCGCAGACCGCGATTCACGCTCATTCGATCCGCCTGTACACGGCGCAGGAAATGGGCAAGCTCGATACCGAGTGTCGCGGCTTCCTGCTGTTCCTGGAGCAGTCCGGTATTGTCGACGCCGCGACGCGCGAACTGATCATCGACCGGGTCATGGCGTTGGAAACCGACGAGATCGATATCGAGCGCCTGAAATGGGTGATCATGATGGTGTTGTTCAATCAACCCGGGCAGGAAGGCGCGTTCGACTGGATCGAAGACATGGTCTTCGACGGTTTCTCCGGAAATCTGCACTGATTGCCGCGCGCGCCCTACGTCGTGCGCCTGATCTAGGCGTATGCCGCCTCCTCCATAGCATTCCGCGCACGCTTCGGAGGTTTTGCGCCACGGGTATTGCGCGCGTTCCGCGCACCAGCTCGCCCCGCCTGCTAGACTGACTCGCCTCGGCGCGGCCGTGCGACGGCCATTGCTAATCGGATGGTTGCGCGCGCCGAGCGGGAAGCCCAGGATTTGTGAGCCGGGCTACGCGCCTGGCGGCGCATCCATGGTACCGCACAAGTTTTTCGGCCAGCAGCCGATCCACTGAAAATCTCTATTGGTTTAACGCATATGGCGAAAAATCTGGTCATCGTCGAGTCGCCCGCGAAAGCGCGCACCATCAAGAAATACCTCGGCAAGGATTTCGAGGTCATGGCTTCCTATGGTCATGTGCGCGATCTCATCCCGAAGGAAGGCGCGGTGATTCCCGAAGAAGACTTCGCCATGAAGTATCAGGTCATCGATAAGAACCAGCGCCACGTTTCCGAAATCACCAAGGCGTTGAAGAAGGCCGACGCCCTGTTCCTGGCAACTGACCCGGATCGCGAAGGCGAGGCGATTTCCTGGCATCTTTATGAGCTGCTCAACGACAAGAAGCTGCTCAAGGATAAGACCGTGCAGCGGGTGGTGTTCCATGAAATCACCAAGCGCGCGATCCAGGAAGCCATGGAGCATCCCCGCGACCTTTCCCTTGAGCTGATCAACGCCCAACAGGCGCGACGGGCGCTGGATTATCTGGTCGGCTTCAATCTGTCGCCGCTGTTGTGGAAGAAAATCCGCCGCGGCCTGTCCGCAGGTCGGGTACAAAGCCCGGCACTGCGCTTGATTGTCGAACGGGAAGAGGAAATCGAGCGATTCACGGCCCGGGAATACTGGAGTATCGAAGCGGACCTATCCAGCAAGGGACAGAACTTCGACGCCAAGCTCAACCTGTTCAACGGCGAGAAGCTGAGTCAGTTCTCCATTACCGACGGCGAGCGCGCCCACGAAGTGGAACGCGCGCTGCTGGATGCGGCCGAAGGCCGGCTCACCATCCAGAAGATCGAGAAGAAGCAGCGCAAGCGCAACCCGGCGGCACCGTTCACTACTTCGACACTGCAGCAGGAGGCGGCGCGCAAGCTCGGCTTCACCGCCCAGCGCACCATGCGCGTTGCACAGCAACTGTACGAAGGTGTGGACATCGGCGGCGGCGCCCAGGGCCTGATCAGCTACATGCGTACCGACTCTGTGAATCTGGCGCAGGAAGCGCTGGACGAACTGCGCGATCTGATCAAGACCCGCTACGGCAGCGACAATCTCCCCGACGAGCCGCGCGCCTTCAAAACCAAATCCAAGAACGCCCAGGAAGCCCACGAAGCGATTCGGCCGACGTCTGCCGAGCGGGTGCCGGATTCCGTCAAGGAATACCTCACCCGGGATCAATACCGGTTGTACGATCTGATCTGGAAACGCACCGTAGCGTGCCAAATGATGCACGCCACCATCGATACGGTGAGCGTCGATCTTGCCGCGGGCAGCGACCAGCATCTGTTTCGCGCCAATGGCTCGACCGTGGTGCACCCCGGCTTCATGGCGGTGTATCAGGAGGACGTTGACGACGCCAAGGCGGGCGACGACGACAACCGGCTGCTGCCGCCTCTGGTGCGCGGCGAAACCGTGGATCTGATCAAGATCAGACCGGAACAACACTTCACCGAACCACCGCCGCGTTACAGCGAAGCGAGTCTGGTGAAGGCGCTGGAAGAATTCGGCATCGGCCGGCCGTCCACCTACGCGTCGATCATTTCGACCCTGCAGCAGCGCGAATATGTGCTGCTGGAAAAACGGCGTTTTTATCCGACGGATGTCGGCCGGGTGGTGAACAAATTCCTGACCGAACATTTCAAGCAATATGTGGACTACGATTTCACCGCCAATCTCGAAGACGAGTTGGATGAAATCTCCCGCGGCGAGCGCGAATGGATTCCGGTCATGAAGCAGTTCTGGAAACCATTCAAAGAGCTGGTGGACGACAAGGAAGTCTCGGTCAGTCGCAAGGATGTGACCCAGGAGGAAATCGACGAGCAGTGCCCGAAGTGCGGCGGCAAGCTCGCCATTCGCCTCGGCCGCCGCGGCCGCTTCATCGGCTGTACCGCGTATCCCGATTGCGACTACACCCGCGACGTCAACGAGACCCAGGAGGAAGCCGCGCAGCCGGAAGTGATTGAGGGCCGCAAGTGCCCGGACTGCGGATCGGATCTGATTATCCGCAAAGGCCGTTACGGCAAGTTCATCGGTTGCAGCAGTTATCCCGATTGCCGTCACATCGAACCGCTGGAGAAGCCGGAAGACACCGGTGTGCGTTGCCCGGAATGCAAAACCGGCAGCATGCTCAAACGCAAATCCCGCAGCGGTAAGATCTTCTATTCCTGTTCACGCTACCCCGATTGCAAATATGCGGTCTGGAATACGCCCCTGGACGAGCCTTGCCCGAGCTGTGGCTGGCCGATGCTGACCTTGAAAACCACCAAGAAGCGCGGCACCGAGAAAGTTTGTCCGCAGCAGGACTGCAAGTTCCACGAACCGGCGGACGATGAGCACTCCGAGGAGGAGACCGCGTCCTGAGACGCGTGCCTTCCCATGGCGCTCGAGCGGAATGATTCCATGTTGGTCACCCTGCTGGGCAAGCCGTTACGTGTGCAATTGAGTACGCGTGCGCGCGCGGCGCTGGCCGGCCGCCAAGTGCCTTTGCTGGCGGAAATGGAGTTGTTCTTCAGTTGTCTGATCCGTAAACAGGTTCGGTTTCGCGACGCGCGCGACGATGCCGAGGCGGTGGCCGTGGATCCGAATCTGCTGGTGCGATTTCATCCCGTCATGACCGCGGTCTGCGGCAAGGATTACGAAGGCGACGAACCGCCGCTGACGGATTTCCCCATCGCGCGCGTTCAAGCTTTCGTGCCCCATTGGTTGCGCATCGACTACCGGGACCGCCACTGGAGCGGTGAATTCGGTTTCGATTGAACGCCGGTGCTGGGTTTGGACGCACTGTCCGGCGCGTTGTGAATGACCATGACCGATCCGATCCATTCATTCGTATTGCGACAGGCTGCGCGCACCATCGATAACGGCGGTGTGATCGCCTACCCCACTGAGGCGGTCTATGGCTTGGGTTGCGATCCCCTGGATGCCGGCGCGGTGCTGCGTATTCTGTCGCTGAAGCAACGCGCGGCCGACAAGGGCGTGATTCTGATTGCCGCAGAACTGTCGCAATTACTGCCGTATTTGCTGCCGTTGTCACCGGCGCTACGGCGCAAGGTCAGCTCCACCTGGCCGGGCCCGGTGACGTGGGTACTGCCGGCACGGCCGGAAACGCCTTGGTGGCTGCGGGGCGCCCACGACACCCTGGCGGTGCGCGTCACCGCCCACCCGATCGCCGCCGCGTTGTGCCGGGCGAGCGCCGGCGCCCTGGTATCGACCAGCGCTAACCGCGCCGGGCGGCCGCCGGCGCGCACGGCGTTGCGGGTGCGGCGCGTATTCAGTGACCAAATCGATCTGATCGTGCACGGCGCTCTGGGCGACCGCGCCCGACCCACCGAGATCCGCGACGCCCGCAGCGGCAGGGTGCTGCGCGCCGGCGGCTGATGACCTTGCCCGACTTTTGCGATCCGCGCCACAGGCAACCCGAGCACCCCGAGGTCCGGCTCAATCGCGACCGCGCAGACCGGATTGAGCCGGCGGTGCAAATCCGGCACCGTAATCGCGGCCTACCCGCAGCGCGGCCGTAGACGCTACAATGCCCGCGTCCGTTGCAACCGATCCGCCCTGACTGTCATGTCCGTCCCCGATACCGAAGCCGTAAAATCGTACTTGCTGGACCTGCAGGACCGCATCTGCAATGGATTGCGGGCCGAGGACGGCACCGCCACCTTCAACGAAGACCCGTGGCAGCGCGACGCTGGCGGCGGCGGCCGTTCCCGGGTCCTCAGCGACGGCGCCGTATTCGAGCAGGCAGGCGTCGGCTTTTCCCATGTCTACGGGGAACATCTGCCGGCGTCGGCCAGCGCGCATCGGCCGGAACTTGCCGGGCGCGGCTTCCAGGCACTGGGTGTGTCCCTGGTCATTCATCCGCGCAATCCCTATGTACCGACATCGCACGCCAATGTGCGCTTCTTCATTGCCGAGAAACCCGGTGCCGATCCCGTCTGGTGGTTTGGCGGCGGCTTCGATCTGACACCGTTCTATCCCTGGCGGGAAGACGTCATGCATTGGCACCGCACCGCGAAGGCGGCTTGCGAACCCTTCGGCGACGAAACCTACTCACGCTACAAACGCTGGTGCGACGAATATTTTTATATCAAACACCGCGATGAGACCCGCGGCGTCGGTGGTCTTTTCTTCGACGATCTCAACGAAGGCGGTTTCGATCACTGCTTTGCGTTTATGCGCAGCATCGGCGACCACTACCTGCCGGCGTATCTACCCATCGTGCAACGGCGCAAAGAACACCCCTACGGCGAGCGGGAGCGCGATTTTCAACTCTACCGACGCGGCCGCTATGTCGAATTCAACTTGGTCTATGACCGCGGCACGCTGTTCGGACTGCAATCGGGCGGACGTACGGAATCCATTTTGATGTCGCTGCCGCCGTTGGTGCAGTGGCGCTACAACTGGCATCCCGAGCCGGGTACAGCGGAAGCCGACCTGTACGAGAACTACCTCGGCGCCCGGGATTGGCTGGGTGAGAACAAGCCGTGACCGGGGCGTCCTGGGTCGGCAGGAATGTTCGCGTCGAAGTGTCGGGTCCGCGCTGCGCGCTTGACCCGACCGACGGTGTTTCGTTGTGCCCGATCGAGCGGCGTGAAGGCCGGCCCCGGCGTGCTATTCATCCACGCACGGTCCACATTCAATCTGCACGGTTGAGTGATCGATGCCGAAACGCCGTGCCAATACGATTTTGATCTGCGACAACACCTGCGTCTGATCGACGTCGGTACCCACTTCCACATGCATGGTCAACAGCGGACGTTGCGGCGTCAACGACCAGACGTGGACGTGGTGTACATCGCGCACTTCCGGCACCGCATCCCGCAGCGCATTGCGCAGATGATCGAGGTCTAGATCCTCCGGCGTGCCTTCCAACAGAATATGGCTCGACTTGCGCACCAGCATCCATGCACTGCGCAGAATCAACGCCGCCACCAGAATCGACAGCAGCGGATCGATGGGGGACCAGCCGGTGAACAAAATCACCACGGCGGCGACGATCGCGGCGCCCGAGCCGAGCAGATCGCCGAGCACGTGCAACACCGCCCCTTGCACATTGAGGTTCTCGCCGTCCCCGCCGTGGAGCAGGAAGAAAGCACCGATATTGACCAACAGCCCGAGTCCGGCCACCACCAGCATCATCCCGCCCAGGATGTGCACGGGTTGCATCAGGCGCTGCACGGCTTCGATCGCAATCCAGATTACGATGGCGATGAAGGCGACGCCGTTGATCAGCGCGGCCAGTACTTGGGCGCGGTGATAACCGTAAGTGCGCAGATCGTCAGCAGGGCGGCGTGCGGTGCGGGCAGCAGCCCAGGCAAGGCCCAGTGACGCGCTATCGGTCAGCATGTGGCCGGCGTCGGCAAGCAGGGCCAGGGAACCGGACATCACGCCGCCGACCACTTCGGCGATCATGAATCCGCCGGTCAACAGCATCGCCCACAGCAGACGCGTCTCGGCGCCGTGCTCGTGATGATGGTGGTGTTGGGAATGGTCGTGCTGGTGCATAGGGACTGAATCTGCCTGCGGTCAGACGTACTGTATCAGTTGCGAGCCGCGCGCGTCCGCCCGACTCTATTCGTTCAGTAGCCCGCGGACCTTGGCGATAACGTCGGGATTGTCCCAGTCGATGGCGCCGAACAGGGCATAGCGGATTTTGCCGTGCTTGCCGACCACATAGGTGGTGGGAAATGCGAACACCTTCCAGCGACCCAGTGCGGCGCCGTCGCTGTCGAGGAGCACCGGAAACTCCACCTTCACCACCTTGTCCAGAAAGTTGCGCACCGTGTCCGCTTGTTCGGCCATATTCACGGCGAGAATGCGAAATGGTTGGCCCTTGAACTGGTCCTTCAGGCGTTGGATAGACGGCATTTCATGGACGCAAGGTGGGCACCAGGTAGCCCAGAAATTGACCAATACCACGTTACCGGTCTGCGCTTGGAGGTCATGCTGCTTGCCATCGACCCCCATGAGCCGCAATTCCGGTGGTTGCGGGTCGCCCTGATAGGCGCGCAGGCTGCGATCGGTTTGTTCTTCCAGATCGGGTTTTGCCTGACGCAGTTCCGCCGCAGGGTGGCGCCGGCGTTCATTGCTCCAGCGCAGTTGTGCAATGGCCGCGGCCAGCAGTGCGGGCAGGCGTTTGGCCATGGCCTCTTCGGCCGGCACCGCGTCGGGTCGGTAGTAAAACCGATCGCGCACGTCGTCGAGCATGCGGACGTAAACATCGCTGCCCGATTCGCTGAGCGCCGGCACGATCTGGCGCAGCTTCCAGCGCCAGATGGATTTCGCTGGCTGCAGCAGGTACACCGGCAGGTCGGTGGCCCGCACCACCGGCATGAACTGACCTTCGAGCCCCGGCTCCGGGGTCTGCAGAAACAATTTCGGGCTGATCAGAATGGCCCCGCCGAGCGGCTGGGCCTGTGGATGAGCGAGCTGCCAGGCGCGAGCGCCGCTCAGCAACAGCAGGGCGCCGCGGCCGGGTCCGACCAGGTACAGCCGCTTGTGGGATTTGCGCTGCAGATCGTCGATCAGCGTAGCGATGTGTTCCGGCGGCATCTGTTCGATGCTGCTGCCGACGGTTGGCAGGAAATAGGCGCTGAAGGTATCGGCCAGCCAAACTTCGATGCCGGCATCCGCCAGATGCTGCGCTGCCGTTCGTTCCTGCTCGATAACCCCCGATTCCGACGGCAGCCACAGTACCGCGGTGTCGCCGTCGGCAGGATAATGCAATACCGGCATATCGGTATCGGCGTCGACTGCGATCGACAGGGACTCCGGCGCCGCATGCGCGGCCAGACACACGCACAGCAGCAGACACGACCAGGCAAGGCGTTGCAGGTAAACCATAGATGAGTTCTGCACGGACAGGAGTCGGCACGATACCATAGGCCGTCGGCGCTCACAGTGTGCATATGCACACGCACTGGGCCGGCAACCACCGAATCGCTGATAGGATTGGGACATGACCCTGAACGAACTCCGCTACGCGGTGGCATTGGCGCGGCACCGACATTTCGGCCGCGCCGCCGAAGCGTGCTTCGTCAGCCAGCCTACCTTGAGCGTGGCGGTGCGCAAGCTCGAGGACGAACTGGGCGTGGCCTTGTTCGAGCGGGGGCACGACGTGCGCGTCACGCCCGTGGGCGAACGCATCATCGCCCAAGCACAGCGCGTGCTGGAGGAAGCGGACGGCATCCGCGAACTTGCCCAGTCCAACCTGGACCAACTGGGTGAACCGTTGCGTCTCGGCGCGATCTATACCATCGGGCCGTACCTGCTGCCGCCGCTGCTGCCGGTATTGCACGAGCGTGCCCCCAACATGCGCCTCATCGTGGAAGAGAACTTCACGGCGCGGCTTACCGAACGCCTGCGCCAGGGCGACCTGGACGTGGTCGTCATCTCCTTGCCCTACGCTGAGCCCGGGATCGTGACCCTGCCGCTGTACGACGAGCCTTTCGTGGTACTGATGCCCAGCGCCCATCCCTGGCGCGAACGCAACACCATCGGCGCCGAGGAGTTGGCCGATGACACGGTCTTGCTGCTCGGTGCCGGTCATTGTTTTCGCGACCAGGTGCTGGAAGCCTGTCCGGAATGTGGCCGCCGGCGCGGCGACAACGAACTGCAACAGTCAGTGGAAGGCAGTTCCCTGGAAACGGTGCGCCATATGGTGGCGTCTGGATACGGCGTCACCGTGCTGCCGTGCACCGCCGCCGGCGCCGATCGTTATTCCGAGCGCCTGCTGACCATTCGCCGCTTCCGCGAACCGATACCGAGCCGGCGCGTGGCGTTGGCGTGGCGAAGCAGCTTTCCGCGGCCGCGCGCCATCGAAATGCTGCGGCAATCGATACTCGCCTGCGAATTGTCCTGCGTCCGTGCCGCCGAACCCAACCGTTCAACTAGTTGAGAGAGCAGGGCATTCGTCGTTTAATACGGGGTTTGCCCTAAACGTCCTCGACGGATCAGGAGCCGAATTCATGAAGAAATGGGAATGCATTGTATGTGGTTTTGTCTACGACGAAGCCGAAGGTTTGCCCGATGAGGGGATCGCCCCCGGGACGCGCTGGGAAGACATCCCGGATGACTGGTTGTGCCCGGAATGCGGAGTCGGCAAAACCGATTTCGAAATGATCGAAATGGCCTGAACGACAGAGCCCAGGCGAAAAAAACCCCGACGCAAGGGTCGGGGTTGAAATAGCGCATTGCTGCGCCGGAGGAGTCGATCCATGGGCTCGCTCGTCGAACCGCTGGCCGCCGCGCGAGCCATGCGAAGTAACGGCAGCAACGGTCCCCACCTTTAAGCCGTTCCCACTACTTGCCAGCATCGCTACGGGAGCAATTCCCGAGCCAGACCTGTCATCGCCGTTCGACTTCAAACGGATTTTCTCCTGCAATCAGTCGTTTGCCGGATTCAGGACGCTATGCGCAAGTGATTATGCGCCGCACCGGAGCGGCACTATACGTTGTGATATTGCGACCATTACACGCCTCCGCCACTGCACATTGCAAAGATCGGCCGTCCACCCGCGACCCGAGATTGACCCGCGTCAACCCGCAGGCACGCCACGCTGAGGCCCCTGCAACTGGCGGATCACCTGCGCCTCACGCAACAAGGACTGCAGCCCTCGGGGTGGCGCCGGCCGTTGCAACAAGGGTAATAACGCAAGCAATTCGTGACGCTTGAGGATTTGGAAATATTCGGCAGCCTGCAGATGCGGGGCGGCGAGAAAAAAGCCGTTGCGCAGACGCTCCATCGCCCCTTGCAGGCGCCGGCTCATGAGCAGTTGTCCGCCGATCAGTTCCGCCAGGGCGCGCCGACGCGAATCCTTATCGGTTCGAACCAACCGATCGTATAGCGCGTCGGTGGAACGCCCGAGCCAGAACCCCGCCACCAACTCGTGAAACGGACAGGCGCCACATTGGCGACGCTGGCGGTGCGCCTGGCGCTGACGATGTTGCACTTCGGTCAGCATCGCCTGGGCCTGGTGTTCATCCAAGGGCTCGGCGTACCAGGCACTGAGACTCAATTGCGCATCGTCCTCGATCATTGCATCTCACTTGCGCCGCCGGCGGAGCGAACCCGCGCGCCGGCGTTCGCCAGAACTCACTCGTTTGCCAGATCGCGCAGGAACCTCGCATAGATCGAGTCCAATGCCTTGCCGAACGCTTGCACCGACGCGTACACGGTGTCATCGGCCACGGGGGCCCGTGCCCGGTACACATGGCGCCTTGACCTGCCGTCGCCAAGCTTGCGCCGCAGATTCAATTCCAGTTCCACCAGGACCTGATGGGAGTCGTCTCCGACCAGACGCTCGAATTGCAACAGCCGCGATTCGATCTGCGATGGTGCATTGTCTCCAGCTTCTGCGCGCACCACCGCTTCTGCCGCGCGCGCCGCTCGCAAATATTCGATCAGATGGTCCTGGATCAGCCGCGGCGGGCTCTCCGCCCAGAAAAAATAGTGATGGCGCAGAATTTCCAGCGGCCGGTCCTGGCGTGAATAGAGCACCGCGCGTTCACTGTGCAAGCCGTCCGCGCGCGGGAGTGCCACCCCCACAGTGCCGGCAATTCGTGAAGCCGCGGGCTGCGGCGCAGGTATCGGGAGCCGATAATAGTGATCCTCGGGGATCGCGGGAACTTTGCCCACACAGCCGCTCAGCGCAATACTCAGCAGCAGCGCGCCCGTCCATCTCGACACCGGCGCCGAGCTGTTCATGGACGCCCCGCTGCCGGCTCGTCCGGCGGCTGATTGGTAAGCAGCAAGCCCGGGTTGCGGCGAATCTGCCGACTGAATTCATTCATGTTACGGCTGCTTGATTCGAGATTGTAGACGATGGTGTCGATATTGCGCGAGACGGTATCGAGGGAACTGCGCAAGTCGAGCACCGTGGCGCGAATATCGGCGCGATTCTCCGCCATCATGGCATTGGAGTTCTTGAGTAACTGGTCGAGTTCGTTTCGTACTGCGCCGAATTGTTCCGACAGCGATGCCAGGTTGGCGCTCAAGCGTTCGGCGTTGTCCAGTACCTTGCTGACCCGACGTTGATTGCCGGCGCCGAACAACGTCTGCAGACCCTCGGCGCTGGTATTGAGGTTTTGCAGCAGCGCCTGGGCTTGGGCCGTTAGTCGCGGCACACTGGCATTGAGTTCGTCGCCGAAGGTGCGCACCTGCCGGTCCAGGTGTTCCAACAGCGGTTTGATGCTGCTGTCGGAAAGATCCTTGAGTTCATAGGCCATGGAATCGAGCAGCGACATCATGCTCACTAATTCCTGGCCCCGCAGGGCGTCGCCCGGCTTGAGCAACGTCGCGCTGTCGCCTTCGACAATGTCGATTTGATTGTCGGACAACAGCCCCGGCGATACGACGCGCGCCACCGAATCGGCGGGAATCTGCCAGCCGCTGCGCAAGCCGAGACGCAGACGGTAACGGGTCTTGTGCTCGCTGCGCTCTGGCGTGATGCCTTCTACCTGACCGACTTGGTAACCGCCGTAGGTGACCAGGGTGCCGACACCGACGCCGGTGATATTGTCATAGCGTACGTAATAGGCATCCGTATCCGCGTCCCGCCCGGTCACGCGAAACAGCAATACCAGCATGGCGACGAACATGCCAAGTACGAATATGCCCACCAGCAAGTAATCGAAGCCTTCTTTTTTCATGTTGAGATTGCTAACCCGGCTGGAATGCAGTTTCAACCATTTTGCTCGGTCAGGCGACGCAAATAATCGTCGACGTCCACCGAGCCGGGGCGCGGCCGGCGGTTGAGCAGGTCCTGTACCCGTGCATCGGCGACCGCGCGAATTTCCTCGACAGTACCAACTGCGAGCATCGTACCCTGATCCAGGACCAGGATGCGGTCGGCAATCTTGAACGCGCTCTGCAGCTCGTGGGTCACGACGACAATGGACACGTTCATGGCGTCGCGCAGATTCAGGATCAGGTCGTCCAGCTCTGCCGAAACCACCGGGTCCAATCCCGCCGACGGTTCATCGAAGAACAGCAGCGACGGATCCATGATGATGGCGCGTGCCACAGCGGCGCGCTTGACCATGCCACCGGACAGCTCCGACGGCATCAGGTTCTCGAAGCCGGCCAGATTGACCACTTCCAGTTTCATGCGCGTCATGATGCGTATGGTGGTCTCGTCCAGTTTGGTATGTTCCCGCAGCGGCAGGCGCACGTTCTCGCCGACACTCATGGAACGGATCAAGGCGCCACCCTGAAACGCAACGCCGATGTGACGGCGCAGTACGTCCATTTCCCGTGCGCTGACGGTGGAAACGTCGTGACCGAGCACGCGGATAGTGCCTGACGTGGGCCTTTCGAGTCCCAGCAAGAATCGCAACAGCGTGCTTTTGCCGGAGCCGCTGCCGCCCATGACCACCATGATCTCGCCTTCGTAAACCGTGAAGCTTATGCCGTGCAGAATTTCCCGGTCGCCGAAATGGGTCACGAGGTTCTCGACCTCGATCACCGGTTTTCGTTGTGACGGATCAGGTTGGGTCATCGGTTCAGGAAATAGGTGAAGATCATGTCGGCGATGACGATGAAGCTGGTGGCGAGGACCACCGAGCGCGTCGTGGCGCGGCCCACGCCTTCGGCGCCGCTGCCGACTTGAAAGCCGTTGCTGACACCGACTACGGCAATAATGACTGCGAATACCGCGCTTTTGATCAGGCCCTGGCTCAAGTCATGGGCGGAAAGCACTTCCAGGGTACGCTGCCCGTAAGCATGGAGATTCATGCCCAGTTCCAGCGATGTGAATACTCCACCGCCAAGCATGCCCATGAAATCCGCCAGTACTGTCAGCGTCGGCACCATCACCAGCATGGCGATCAGGACCGGGGCCGCCAGATAACGGACCGGGCTGATTCCCATTACCCGCAAAGCGTCGATTTCCTGGGATTCGTGCATGGTGCCGATGCGCGCGGCGATGGCCGACCCGGAACGTCCCGCCACCAACACACCGACGATCAACGGCGAGAACTCACGCGTCACCGCGAGCGCAACGCCGAGCACCACCTTGGATTCGGCACCGAAGGTCTTCAGAGTTGCAATGCCCTGGATGGCCAGCATGACGCCGACGGCAAACGCCAACGCGGAAACGATCGGTATCGCCTGCACGCCGATTTGCAATGCTTCACGGAACACCGCGGATACGCTAACCGGCTGACGGCGCGTGAACCCGAACAGTACCCAGTACAGCGACTCCACGAGCAGCGCAGCGACATAGCCGAGTTCGTCGACACCGCGCGCAGTATGGCGCCCGAGTTGCTCGATCGTCGCACGTACACCCATGTGATTTTCAGTTCCGCTGCAGGCGCTCGCCGACCGAGCCGTAAATGGGAAAGACCTTGTCCAGCCGCGCCAATTGCAGTACCCGCAGCGCCGCCTCACTCACCCCCACCAGCGCAAATTCCAAATTATCGGTGCGCGCCAGTTGATACCCCTCCACCAGACTGGCGACGCCGGAGCTGTCGATGTATTGCACATCGCTCAGGTCCACCAACACCGGCTGCTTGTGTCTCAGCGCCCGCAGAATCTGTTTCCGTGCCTGGGGCGAATAGTACATATCGACTTCACCCGAAAGTGCAATTACCGTGAACGGGCCTTCATTGCGCACGCTATATTCCATTACCCCTCTCCGTGCGTGCGGGCATGCAGCCCGCGCTTGATCATTTCGAATGCGTTGCCGACGCCGGGCGGCGGCTCGATGAAGCGTGCTTCATCCATGATCTGGTGAATCAAATGAATACCGAGGCCGCCAGGGCGCAGCTCGGTGGCAGTTGGCGTGCAGCAGGCGGCCCGATCCACCGGGGGCGCGAAGTCCATCAACTTGAATCGCATCTCATCCTGATTATTGAAGATTTCCAGCACGATTTCACCGCTGCGATGTGGTCCATAGGCATGACGGATGATGTTGGTGCATGCTTCGCTGACCGCCAGCACAACGCCTTCGGTGACTTCGCGATCGGCGGCCGCGGTGTCCATCGCACTTTGCACAACGGCGCGCAGCATGCGCAAGTGTTCGGGGCGCGACTGGATCCGCAATTCCGCCAGCTTGCGCAGGCTCACCGAGCGCGCTCCACCAGCAACAGCGTAACATCGTCGCGCCGCGTGCCTGCATCTTTGAGTTTGTGCACCACCGCCTCGAGACGTTGCTGCGGCGGTTGCCCGGCAAGCGCCAGCAGCAATGACGTCAAGCCGTCGATGCCGAGCATCGCCTTGCCGCCCAGGCGCGCCTCGCTGATGCCGTCGGAAAAAAGGTACAAACTGCCGCCGCCGAGTGGAAAGCGGCTATGGGAAAACTCCGCTTCCGCGACCACGCCAAGGGGCGGTGCCTGGGCGGCGATCTGCTGTACGTTGCCGGTACGTTCGAGCAGCAGTGCCGGCGGGTTACCGGCGTTGACCAGTTCCACGACATCGTCGGTGGGATCGTAGATGCCGGCGACCATGGTCACGAACATACCGTGGGTCGAGGTTTCGCACAGCTCGCGATTGAGCACTTGCAGCAGTTTCGCCGGCTGGTGGATCTGTTTACCCAGGCAATGGAACAAACTGCTGGTCTTGGCCATGAGCAGTGCCGCAGTGATGCCCTTGCCGGATACGTCAGCGAGATTGAAATACACGCGACCGTCGGGCAACACGAAATAGTCATAGAAGTCCCCCGAAAGATCGCCGGCCGGCACGTTCACGCCGTACACTGGAAGATCGGCGGTTGCCGCGCCCGGCAACAGGCTCTGTTGTATCTCGCCGGCCAACGCCAGCTCTCGGTTCAGTTCGCCCGCGAGGCGGTCGCGTTCCCGGAGCGCTTGTTGCAGTTCCCAGGCCATTTCCTGGTAGCTCAAGTTCTCTTGCGCCAAGCGCAGATTGGCCGCCCGCAGGATAGAGTCGAAATCCGGTTGCGCATCCACGTGCAGACCGAGCGCCTGCGCCGCCTGGGTAACGTGGGTCGGCAGCTCCGCCAACAGTATATCGGTGCGGTCCCGCTCAAGCCCGAGACAGCGCTCGATGCGGTCGTGGCACTGCTCCAATACCGCGCCCACCTCGCCGGCCTGATAAACCGCCGCCATCCAATCGGCGCAATGCAGCACCGACGTCAGCGACGGCTGGGCAATGGAACCACCGCATTGGTGGTGCTCCGTCAGAGCAGCAGACAAATCCTCCGGCAGCATCCACGATTCGGCCAACAGCGCCGCGACTTGGTCGTGACTGGCCTGGAAACGTTCGTACTCGCGCAGGCGCCGGGCTTCCGGATCCAGAAGCCGCAATTCGCGCCATTCCTTGGCTTGCTGCGGATACAGGTGAAACAACGCCAGCAGACTGAAGTCGGCAAGCAGGCCGGCGGCGAAGCAGGCATCGGCATCGAGGTCCAGGGCCTGGCCCAACAGCCGCGCGGCTACGGCGCAGCGCAGCACATCTTCCCAGAACGAGACGATGTCGAAATCCGCGATGGCGTCCTGGCGCAGGGCATCGCGCACGGAAATGCTGAGCACCAGATTGCGCAACGTCTTTTGGCCCAGCACCGTAACCGCCTGGGATGCGCTGTAGATTTCCCGGCCGAGACCGTAATAGGGGGAATTGGCGATACGCAGCAGCTCCGCCGTCAAGCCGGGATCATTGTGGACCAACGCCCCCAGCTTGCGGCTGTCCACCCGCTCCTCGGCACAAGCGCGCAGCACTTCCAAGGCCGCCTGGGGCGGTGCCGGTATGTCGGCCGGGCGGAGCGAACGCAACGCGGCGGCGCGGCTGTCAGCGGTGTCCATCAAGGTATGACCGTCTCCGGTTGCGCGATGGCGTCCAGATTGCCGCCACGGCCGGGGAATTGCCACTGTTACGGAGCGGATTGTCTCGTCATTGGGGTAGAATATTCGTATATACTAATGAGCTATCGGCCTGCAAGCCGGGTCGTACAGCGATGGTCTGCTGGGAGGACCCGTATGCGCGAAAGCAGTTTCCAGCATGAGATCTACACCCAGTTTGCTCGTATCGGCAAAGCATTGAGCAACGGCAACCGGTTGGAACTATTAGAGTTCCTATCCCAAGGCGAACGCAGTGTGGAAGCCTTGGCCCGGGCCTGCGGCCTGACCATGGCCAATACCTCGCAACATTTGCAGCAGCTGCGGCAAGCGGGGCTGGTGGATGCCCGCAAGGCCGGCCAGCATGTCTATTACAGTCTATTCGATCCGGCCGTAATCGATCTCCTGGAGGCGTTGCGCAATATCGCCGGACGCAGCCTGGCCGACGTCGACCGGCTGGTGAAGAGCCACCTCACCACCAAGGACAGCCTCGAGCCCGTGGCCGCGGAACATCTGGCCGAACGCCTGCGCAGCGGCGTGGTCACGGTCATCGACGTACGACCGACCGACGAATACACCGCCGGCCATATCGCCGGCGCCCGCAGCGTGCCGCTGCAAAAGCTGGCCGAGCATATCGACGAGCTGAGCGCCGCCGCCGACGTCGTGGCGTATTGCCGCGGCCCGTATTGCGTGCTCGCCTACGAGGCCGTCGCGCAGCTACGGGAGCGGGGTATCACCGCGCACCGCCTGGCCGGCGGTTACCCCCAATGGCACAGCGCCGGCCTGCCGGTGGAACGGGAACCGAGCCACGAGACTCCGAACCCGGATTCCTGAGCAGCGTTCACCCCCCGCGCAAAAGCCGATAGACTGCGCCCACGGCCGGGCCCAGGCACCATACAGGAAGCCATGCACCCTTGATCCCCGGCCCTGGTACAGACCGCAGCGGAGCCCATTGATGTCTGACTTCGAATCCAGTCGCTATCCGGCAGCGCGCATGCGACGTATGCGGCGCGATCCGTTCTCCCGCCGCCTGATGCGCGAAGCCCGCCTCAGCGCCGACGATCTGATTTATCCCTTGTTCGTGCTCGAAGGCAGCGGCCAACGCGAACCGGTCGCGTCCATGCCCGGCGTCGAGCGGGTCTCGATCGACGGCTTGCTAGGCGAAGCCGAGCAATGCCTGGAGCTGGGAATTCCGGCGCTGGCCCTGTTTCCGGTGACGCCCGCAGAGGCGAAATCCGCGGACGCGCGCGAGGCCTACAATCCCGACGGCTTGGCGCAACGGGCGGTGCGGGCGTTGAAACAACGCTTCCCCGAACTAGGCGTCATCACCGACGTCGCCCTGGACCCGTTTACCATCCACGGTCAGGACGGTCTGATCGATGACGACGGCTATGTACTCAACGACGAAACCGTCGAAGTCTTGGTCAAGCAGGCGCTGTCCCATGCCGCAGCGGGCGCCGATGTGGTGGCGCCTTCGGACATGATGGACGGGCGCGTCGGCGCCATTCGCCGGGCGCTGGAGGACAAGGGTTTTATCCACACCCGTATCCTGGCCTACGCCGCGAAATACGCATCCAGTTTCTATGGTCCGTTTCGCGATGCCGTCGGGTCGGCCGCCAATCTCGGCGCTGGCGACAAGCACACCTACCAGATGGACCCGGCCAACAGCGACGAAGCACTGCGGGAAGTGGCGCTGGACCTGGAGGAAGGCGCCGACATGATCATGGTCAAACCGGGCATGCCTTACCTAGACATCGTGCGCCGGGTGAAGGACCGCTTCGGCGCGCCGACTTTCGTCTATCAGGTCAGCGGCGAATACGCCATGCTCAAAGCGGCGGCGGATCACGGCTGGCTCGACGAGCGCGCCGTGGTGCTGGAGTCCTTGCTATCGATCAAGCGCGCCGGCGCCGACGGCATCCTCACCTACTTCGCTAAGTCCGCCGCCCGCTGGCTGCAGGCCGTGTAACCATTTGTTCACCGCCCTGTAATATACTGGTCCGATGCTCGACATCGACCTGAAAAATCCAGATCTCTACATCAACCGCGAACTGAGCCTGCTGCGATTCCAATGGCGGGTCCTGCATCAGGCCCAGGACGAACAGACGCCGCTGCTGGAACGACTGCGTTTTCTGTGTATCTCCTCCACCAACCTGGACGAGTTCTTCGAGATCCGGGTAGCGGGCTTGAAGCATGTCGAAGCGTTGGCTTCGCTCAAAACCGAAGCCGATGGGCTCGCACCCGGTGAAGTGCTGGCGCGGGTGCGCAACGAAGCCCATAAACTGGTCGAGGAGCAATATCGCGTACTCAACGAAGTCTTGATCCCTGAGTTGGCGCGGCATCGCATCCGCTTCGCCCGCCGCGACCGCTGGACCCAGAAGCAGGCTGCGTGGGTCAAACGCTTCTTCAACAATGAACTGCTGCCGGTGCTCAGTCCTCTGGGCTTGGATCCCGCCCACCCGTTTCCGCGGGTACTCAACAAAAGTCTGAACTTCGTCGTCTCCCTGGAAGGCAAGGACGCGTTCGGCCGCGAAAGCCGGGTCGCCATCGTCCAGGCACCGCGTTCGCTGCCGCGGGTGATTCAACTGCCCGACTCCCTGTCCGGGGGCAGCTGCAGTTTCGTGTTTCTCAGCTCCGTCATTCACGCTCATGTCTCGGATTTGTTTCCCGGCATGAACGTCACCGGCTGTCACCAGTTCCGCGCCACCCGGGATTCGGACCTGTTCGTCGACGAGGAGGAAATCGACGATTTGATGCGCGCCCTGAAAGGACAGCTTTCCGCCCGGCGTCTGGGCGACACCGTGCGCTTGGAAGTCGCCGACAAGTGCCCGCCGGAAACGGCCGAATTTCTGCTCAATCAGTTCAAGCTGGGAATCGAGGACTTGTACCAGGTCAACGGCCCGGTCAATCTCAATCGCCTGCTGGCGGTTTACCACATGGTCGACCGGCCGGAACTGAAATACCCCCCGTTCACGCCCGGCTTACCCAAGCGCATCGCCAACTCCGAAGACATGTTTGAAGTGGTGCGCAACGACGATGTGCTCCTGCACCACCCGTTCGAATCCTTTGTCCCTGTCATCGACCTGTTGCGCCAGGCCGCCGCCGATCCCGACGTGCTGGCGATCAAGCAGACCCTGTACCGCACCGGCGCCGACTCGCCCCTGATCGATGCCCTGGTGGATGCCGCCCGCGCCGGCAAGGAGGTCACGGTGGTGGTGGAGCTGCGCGCGCGCTTCGACGAAGAGGCCAATATCGAGCTGGCGACACGCCTGCAGGACGCCGGCGCGCACGTGGTTTATGGTGTGGTGGCCCACAAGACCCATGCCAAGATGCTGCTGATCGTGCGCCGCGAAGGCCGCCGTATCCGCCGTTACGTGCATCTGGGAACCGGCAATTATCACGTCGGCACAGTGCAAAATTACACCGACTATGGCTTGATCACGTGCGACAAGGCTTTCGGCGAAGATGTGCACCGGCTGTTTCTGCAACTCACCGGCCTAGGCCGCGCAACCAAACTGAAGAAGCTGCTGCAATCGCCATTCACGCTGCACAGGACGCTGATAGCTCTGATTGAAGCCGAAGCCACCAATGCGGCCGCCGGCAAAGACGCGCGTATCATCGTCAAGGTCAACGCCCTGGTCGAACCGCAGATCATTCGCGCCCTGTATCATGCATCCCAGGCAGGGGTGAAGATCGACCTCATCGTGCGCGGCGCCTGCTGCCTGCGCCCGGGCGTGCCCGGCGTGTCCGAAAACATCCACGTGCGCTCGATCATCGGCCGTTTTCTCGAACACACGCGGATCTATTACTTTCACAACGCCGGCGACCCCAAGGTGTACTGCGCCAGCGCCGACTGGATGGAGCGCAATTTCTTCCGTCGGGTGGAGACCTGCTTTCCCATCGAGGAAGAGG
The DNA here is from genome assembly GCA_963762165.1 of uncultured Gammaproteobacteria bacterium. Classification (GTDB taxonomy): domain Bacteria; phylum Pseudomonadota; class Gammaproteobacteria; order JASBUN01; family JASBUN01; genus CAVXJN01. Next base: position 560,469 of record CAVXJN010000003.1, on the reverse strand, counting down.
CGCTCATCAATCACGTGGTCAAAGAAGGGCTGCTGGCCTATCTGAGCGATAATTGCCAGGCGTGGAACCTGCAAAGCGATGGCAGCTACAAGCGCTTGAAGCCAGGCAGTCAAAAAGCGCGTGTCGCTCAGGAAATCCTGTTGGAAAAACTCGCCAAGACCGACGCGCTCGGCAATCCCTGATCACGTCGCCGTTCTATACTGCGGGATATGTCTTTGTCCGCAGCACGAACGCAAAGCGCCGGCCGCCCGCCGACCCTCGGCGCCCCGATCGCGACTTATTCCATCGTCGCATTGGACCCCGACAGCGGTAACCTCGGGGTCGCGATTCAATCCCATTATTTCTCGGTCGGCAGCCTTGCGCCTTCGGCGATCGCCGGAGTCGGTGTCAGCGTCATTCAATCGTTTCCGAAAATCGTCTCCGGGGGTGCCGGCATGGATGCGATGTGCGCCGGGCTTAGTGCATCGCAGGCCTTGGCTCGCTTTCTTGCTGTAGACGCAGCGCCCGAATACCGCCAGGTTGCAATGATCGACGTCCATGGAGACGTGGCCGTGCACACCGGACGAAATTGTGTCGCTGCAGCAGGCCATCACCAGGGCAAGCACTACGCGTGTCAGGCCAACATGATGCGCAATGATTCCGTATGGGGCGCCATGGCCGAGTCCTACGAAGCCACGCGGAGCAACCTGGCTGACCGTCTCATGGCGGCGTTGCAGGGCGCCGAAGAGGCGGGCGGCGACCTCCGCGGTTGCCAGTCGGCGGCCTTGCTGATCGTCAGTGGCCGCGAGTCCGGCTCATCGCTCCACGACCGGGTGTTCGATCTGCGGGTGGAAGACCATCCGCAGCCGCTACGGGAATTGCAACGCCTGGTGGCGCTGCAACGCGCCTATGATCACAACAGCCGCGGTGATGCGCACTTGGCGCGCAAGGAATTCGACCAGGCCCTGGAGCAGTTCGCAAAAGCGGAAGCACTGGCGCCGAACACGCCGGAGCTGGTGTTCTGGCGCGCCGTGGCAATGGTGAATGCCGGCCGCGCGGATGACGCGCTGCCGCTGTTCGCACGCGTGTTCGCCGCAGCTGGCGACTGGGACGTATTGGCGCGGCGGTTGGTGGACGCCAAGCTGTTTCCTAATGACCCCGATCTGTTGCAGCGCATCTTCGACCTTGCCGATTCGGCGGCCCGGCGAAGCTGACACTGCGCCGATCGTTCACAGCCGCGCATCGACCCGCGCGGCACAGCAGCGAGACCGACTTTGCCGTGATTGTGACGGAGCAAACCCGCGGCGCTGCGCTGCTGCGACGCCTGGTCGAGGTCCACCCAGGCGAGGGTGCGGCACTCGCCTGGTCGTTCGTCTATTTCTTCTGCCTGCTGTGCAGCTACTATGTGCTGCGCCCGGTGCGCGACGAAATGGGCATTGCCGGCGGCATCGGCAATCTTCCCTGGGTATTTACCGCGACGTTCGCGGTCATGCTCGCGGCGGTCCCCCTGTTTGGCGCAGTCGCTGCCCGCTATCCCCGGCGCACGTTCGTACCGCTGGTGTATTACTTCTTTATCGTCAATCTGCTGCTGTTTTACGTGCTGTTCGAAACCCTGCGGGGACCGTGGATCGCGCGGGCGTTTTTCGTCTGGGTGAGCGTCTTCAATCTGTTCGTGGTCTCGGTATTCTGGAGCCTGATGGTAGACCTGTACCGCAACGAGCAGGCCCGGCGGCTGTTCGGTTTCATTGCCGCCGGGGGCAGCGCTGGCGCCATCGTCGGACCACTGCTGACCGCGACGCTCGTCGGTCCCGTCGGTGCCATCAATTTACTGCTGGTTGCTGCGCTGCTGTTGGGCGCGGCGACGCTATGCATACAGCGGCTATTGACCTGGAACCATGCGCTGCGCGGTGCTCGCGAACCGGCGCAGGGCGACCCGCCCATGGGCGGGTCGGTGTTTGCCGGCCTGAGACTGGTCGCTACATCGCCGTATCTGTTGGGCATTTGCCTGTTTCTGCTGCTGTTCACCAGCCTGTCTACTTTTCTGTATTTCGAACAGGCCCACATCATCAAAGAAACGTTCGAGGATTCCGGCCAACGTACCCGGCTGTTCGCGCTGATCGATCTGGCGGTAAACATCCTGACCGTGACGACACAGCTGTTCATCGCCGGCCGGATCATGAGCCGGTTCCGCCTGGGCGTCGCGCTGGCAGCCATCCCGTTGCTGGTCGCCGCCGGGTTCGCCACCCTGGCGTTGCTGCCAACGTTGGCGGTGTTGGTGGCGTTTCAGGTCGTGCGCCGTGCTGGCAACTACGCGCTTACGCGCCCGGCAAGGGAGGTGTTGTTCACGGTGGTCAACCGGGAGAGCAAATACAAAGCCAAGAATTTCATCGACACAGTGGTCTACCGCGGCGGCGACGCCGCCAGCGGCTGGGGCTTCGGCCTGCTCGAGGGCGCGGGCTTGTCCCTCGCCAACATATCCTGGATCGCCGTTCCGATCGCCGGCGCCTGGGTGCTTACCGCGCTCGCCTTGGGCCGCAGTCACGAGCGCCTGCGCCAGCTTCGCGCACGCGCCTGACAACCGGCTATGCTGTGCGTTGATACCCCCGCACACGAGAAGCAACCATGGCCTCGAAACCGCTGTTTCCCCTTTTCAGTCGACGTGACTTCCTGCGCGGTATCGGCGGCATCGCCGGCGCCTGGGCACTGGGCATGCCACTCGGGGAATCCCGGGCGCAAACCGGCGCCATCCGCGAACGACCGATTCCGAGCAGTGGTGAAAAATTACCGGTAGTCGGGCTCGGTACTTCGCGCACCTTCGAGGTCGAGGCCTCGGCCGCCGAGCTGAAGCCCGTCAAAACCGTACTGCATGAATTCGTCCGGCTCGGCGGACGCCTGGTGGATACTTCGCCCATGTACGGGAACGCGGAAATGGTGGTCGGGCTGCTCAGTCGGGAACTCGCATTACAAGACAAGCTGTTTCTCGCCACCAAGGTATGGACCAGCGGGCGGGATGCCGGAATCGATCAAATGACCGATTCGTTGCGTAGGCTGGGCGGCGCCCACGTGGACCTGATGCAGGTCCACAACCTGGTGGATACCGACACGCAACTGCAAACCCTGCGCCAGTGGAAAGCCGAGGGTAAGGTGCGTTACATCGGCGTGACCCACTATCGCAACGATGCGTTTCCCGCACTCGCCGAAGTGATGCGTTCCGCCGCCCTCGACACCGTGCAGTTCAACTATTCACTGCTGGAGCCGGAGGCCGAACGGACCCTGTTGCCGTTGGCTGCGGAACGCGGTATCGCGGTGATCGTCAATCGGCCGTTCGCGCGCGGTGCGCTGTTCCGCAAAATCCGAGGCAAAAAGCTCCCCGAATGGGCGCGCGAATTCGACTGCGGCAGTTGGGCGCAGTTTTTTCTCAAATACGTCCTCTCCCATCCGGCGGTGACCTGCGCCATCCCGGCCACTGCGGATCCGCGCCATCTCGCCGATAACATGCAAGCCGGTTATGGCCGCCTGCCGGACGCGGCGCAGCGGGAACGCATGGCGCGTTTCACGCGCGAGCTTTGACGGTACCCGCGCGCCCTTCGACTGGGCGGCGCGGCACATGGTAAACTGAACGGCGGCCCCGTCCGATCGCAAAAACCATGCCCACATTACATTGGCTCGAAACGTCGATTAACGACCTGATCAGCTTGCTGATCAGCGGCGCGATGCTGTTCGCATACCATTTTTATCTGCGCGTAAAGTTGCGCACCAACGCCCAATACACTTTCCAAAGCGTCACCCATGCCGCCCGTATCGGTTGGGTCGCCGGCATCATGGAGGACGAATCCCGGGGCATACTGGGGGTGCAGACGCTACGTAACTCCATTATGGCGGCAACATTTTTCGCCTCCACCGCCGTATTGCTGATGATGGGTACGCTGACGTTGAGCGGCCAAGCGGACAAGCTCACCGCGTCCTGGCAACAGCTCGACCTGGTTGGCTCGATTCATCCCGGGGTCTGGATCGCAAAAATTCTGTTTCTGTTGTCGGACCTGATCATCGCGTTTTTCAATTTCGCCATGGCCGCGCGCTTGTTTCACCATGTGGGCTACCTGCTCAATGTACCGCCCGACAAGCGGCCCAACGCGGTAACCCCGCGCAGTGTGGCGATCCACCTGAACCGCGCCGGCCGTTACTACAGCATCGGCATGCGCTCCTATTACTTTGCCGTGCCTATGGTGTTCTGGCTGTTCGGGCCTCATTTTATGATCCTCGCCACGCTGGTGCTGATCGCAGTGCTGTATCGGGTCGATCGGGCACCACGCAACTTGCCTAAGGCACTCTAGGAGCAGAATCGATGAAGCAACGAATCGCCGCGCTCGCCATCGGCGCCGTACTGGTTTGGGCGGCAGCGACGCCAGTGCAAGCCCAGCATCCGCCGCAATCGCTGCAGCTCATCGCCCGGGAAGCGATGGACGGCGACGAAGGCGCGCAACTGCTATATGGCTTGGCGTATCTGGAAGGCCGCTCCGGTCTGCAGCCCGACGCCGAGAAGGCGGTTTATTGGTTCCGGCGTGCGGCCCGGGCCGGTCATCCGTATGCCCAGATGATGCTCGGCAATCTGTATGCGGACGGGCGCGGTGTGGGGCGCAATCCGGAAAAGGCAGTCTATTGGTGGCGCAAGGCGGCGCGTGCCGATGTCGCCGCGGCGCAATACCGGCTCGGCAAAGCCAGACTCGATGGCTTCGGCACCGAGAAGAGTCCGATGCGCGCCGTCCATTGGTTGACCAAGGCGGCTGAAAACGGCAACGACGATGCCCAGTTCCTGCTCGGCAAGATGTATCACGAAGGCTATGGCGTAGCCCAGGATGTGGATCTGGCGCGGGATTGGCTGAGCCGTGCCGCCGCCCACGGCCACAGCGACGCCATCAATTTGCTCGGCATCCTCAACGAGGCTCGCGAACTGACCACCATGGTCTATCAGCAATCCGCGGACGTATTGCGGGAAAAGGCCGAACGCGGCGACCCGCAGGCACAGTACGAACTGGGCCTGCGTTACGAAAGCGGCGCCTGGGACGTGGTGCGCAACGACCAACAGGCGCTGCGGTGGATCACCAAGGCCGCCGAAGGCGGCAACGTGCAGGCGATGAAAACCCTGGTTCACGTCTATGCCCAGGGAGAACTGGGCGTTACTGCCGATCCCGCGCTCTCCCGACAGTGGCAGGAGCGCTCCGTGCGCCGTCAGTAGGCGCCCGCGCGCAATGGCCCGGCGGCCTTCTACACTGATAGCGCATCCGAACGCGGCGCTCGAGCGCCGCTCGCAGCGGGAGCGCCAATGTCAGTCTTCGAAGGATTGAAAGACAAAGCGGTGCTGGTTACCGGCGGCGCGCAAGGGATCGGCCTTGGCATTGGCCGTTACCTGTTGCAGTTAGGCGCCCGGCTGGTGATCGCCGACCGGGATGCGGAAGCCGGCGCGGAGGCGGCGGATCAATTCGCGGCGCTGGGGGACGTGCGCTTCGTGCACACGGACGTCAGCGACGAAAACTCCGTGGCTGCCGCCTTGCACTTCGCCCACGGCACCTTCGGGCAACTCGACGGTCTGGTGAACAACGCCGGTATTGCGGAACCGGACAACGGCCCCATCGAAGAACTTGCGCTGGCCGATTGGAACCACAAGCTGGGGGTGAACCTGACCGGCTATTTTCTTTGCGCAAAGCATGCCGTGCCCAAACTGCGGGAAAGCCGCGGCGCCATAGTGAATATCGCTTCGACCCGGGCCGTCCAATCAGAACCCAATACCGAAGCCTATGCCGCCGCGAAAGGCGGCATCGTTGCGCTCACCCACGCCCTGGCCATCAGCCTTGGGCCGGAGATCCGGGTCAATTGCATCAGTCCGGGTTGGATTTCAACCAGCGATTGGCAGAAACAGTCGAACCGCCGCGAGCCGCAGCTGCGTCACGAAGATCACGCTCAGCATCCGGCCGGACGTGTAGGTGAACCGCGGGACGTCGCCGGCCTGACGGCATTCCTGCTGTCGGCGGACGCCGGCTTCATCACAGCGCAAAACTTTCTGGTCGACGGCGGCATGAGCCGCAAGATGATATACGCCGAGTAAGGCGGGAAGCGTTCCTTCACGCCTTCTCGTCGAACAGCGTGCCGATCAGATCGGCTGCGGTCTGCACGACTTTCGCTGACGCTTCGACCTGGGTGCGTTGCACTTTCATCTCAACCAACGACGCGGTTGGATCTCCGCCCTGGGCGGTGTTGGCCGAAGCGATTTCGGAGGCGCATTTCTTCACCTCCTGCAAGCCACGCTGCACGCCCTGCAAGCCATTACTCAACGCGGATATGTCTGCCATGGCGCCCCCAATGCGAACGGTTCATCCGGTTTATCGGCCGGGCGGCGAAATCCTGAACGCTGAAATCTCAACCGTAGCTGGCGCGAAACCCGATACCTTGCAGATAGTCGCCCTCCCGGCCCAGATCCGCGGCAGTCAGGGGATGCTGCGCCAACCAGCCGCTCGGGAATTCCACTTTCATGGCGGTATCGTGCACCGATACGCTCACCTCCGGCAGTGGCAGCCGGCTGCGGGCACGATGAAGTTTGACCGCCAGGCGCAGGATGATCACCAGGCGCAGGGCCGAATCGGACATCGGTTCGGGCAGGGTCCGGAACAGCGGCATGGAAATTTTACGCCGGTGGGCGCTGATCAGCGCCGACAACAGCTGTTGGTCGCGCCGCGAGAAGCCCAGCAGGTCCGCGTTGGCGGCAATATAAGCGCCGTGGCGATGAAATTGCGCATGGGCGATCGCCAGGCCGATTTCGTGCATTCGCGCAGCCCAGCGTAACATATGGGCATAATATTCGTCTTGCAGCGCCCAATCAGCGGCCACTTGTTCGAACAACCGTTGCGCAGTGTGTTCGACCCTCGCGCTGTGCTGCTGATCGACATTGTAACGCGCGCACAGCGCGGTGACGCTGCGTTCGCGCACGTCGGCGTGAGCGATGCGACCAAGCTGATCGTAGATCAGACCTTCGCGAAGCGCGCCGTCCGCCACATGCATGTGTTCGATACCCAAAACCTCGAACACGCTTTGCAACACCACTACCCCGCCGGGAAACACCGGCGCACGTTCCTTGCCCAATTCCTTCAGCGACAGCTTGCTCACGTCACCGTCGCTGAGCATGGCTTTGCGCAGCTTCTTCAGCCCGCCGGCCGTGATGCCGCCCTCACTCCAGCCCTGAGCTTCGAGCACTTTGGCAATGGAACGCACCGTGCCCGACGCGCCGACCGCCTGTTTCCATCCGAGTTCGCGATAGGACTCGACTACGGTTTCGACTTCCAGCGCCGCGGCGACTTCCGCCTTGCGCCAGGAACTCTTGTCGATTTTGCCGGTGCCGAAATACTCCTGGCTCATGCTGACGCAGCCCATGTACAGACTTTCGAGCGCAATCGGCTCGAATCGCTCGCCAATGATGAGTTCGGTGCTGCCGCCACCGATATCCACCACCAGTCGGCGCAATGCCGGATCCGGCACACTGTGCGACACACCCAGGTATATCAGGCGCGCCTCTTCGATACCGGAGATGATTTCGATCGGATGGCCCAGGGCGGATTCGGCCTTACGAATGAAGTCGTCGGTGTCGCGCGCTTTGCGCAGCGTGTTAGTACCGACCACCCGTACCCGCGATCGAGGTAGATTGCGCAAACGCTGGCCGAATCGTTCCAGACATTGCAGCGCCCGTTCGCGCGCCGCCTTGTCCAGGCGATTATCCGCGTCCAGGCCGGCACCGAGTTGCACCATTTCGCGCATGCGGTCCACCACTTGAAAGGCGTCCTGCTCGGTGCGCACCACGATCAGGTGAAAGCTGTTGGAGCCGAGATCCACGGCAGCGAGGGTGGTGGCCGAATCTGCAGCGCGTTGTCCGCTCGCCGTGCTCATGAAAGTGCCTTCCTGATAAGTGGAGTCGATCGGCCACGCCGATGGCGCCAACCGTGGCCGAGGCCCTATACTGCTCCGGCTTGCGCATTCGCAGGACGATGTTAGCGGCAACCGGCCGCTAGCGTCCAACCAACTGCCGAAATCGCATGGTCGACACCCACTGCATCAGCTTAGACTGGCGCCGTCACCTGCGTTCGTCAGCACCCAGTTGCTCGGATACTGCCATGGACCGATACGCCGTAATGGGCAATCCCATTGCCCACAGCAAATCACCGCGCATTCACGGGCTGTTCGCCAAGCAGACCGGGCAGGCCATGACCTACGCCGCTCTCCGGGTTGCCGAGGAAGACTTCGACAGCGCGGTAACCACGTTTTTTGCCGAGCACGGCAAAGGTCTGAACATCACCGTGCCGTTGAAACAGCACGCCTGGCGCCGCGCCGACCACCACAGCACCCGTGCCGCGCGCGCCGAGGCGGTCAATACCTTGCGCCTGGACGCGCACGGGGCCTTGTTCGGGGACAACACCGACGGGGTCGGACTGTTGCGGGATCTACAGGACAATCACGGCTTGGCGGTGGCCGGGGCCCGTGTATTGCTGTTGGGTGCCGGCGGCGCAGCCAGGGGCGTGCTCGAGCCGCTGCTCAGTCAGCAGCCGCGGGCACTGCGGATCGCCAACCGCACCGCTGCAAAAGCGGTCGCCCTGGCGGATCAGTTCAGCGACCTCGGTGCGGTGGAAGGCGGAGGCTTCGAGGTTGCGCACCTGCAGCCGTTCGATCTGATCGTGAATGCGACCGCAGCCAGCCTGCAGGGCGACATGCCGCCGTTGCCGCCCCAGGCACTGGCGCCGGGTGGCGCATGTTATGACATGATGTACGCAGCCGAACCGACACCTTTTCTGCGCTGGGCGCTTGAACTCGGCGCCACCGCAGCGCTCGACGGTCTCGGCATGCTGGTGGAACAAGCGGCGGAATCGTTCTGGCTGTGGCGCGGAATCCGGCCGCAGACCGCTCCCGTGATCGACATTCTGCGCGCCGAGTTGGCTCAGACCAGACGTGCTTGATCGCGCCTCAGGAACCGGTGCGACGATCTTGCTGCCGGCGCTCCTCGCCGCGCCAGGGTTGCGTGCGCCAGCGGGCCCGCCGATCGCGGAACGCATTGCGCTCCTGGTATCGGCGCACCACGAGCTTGCGCCCGCCCAGACTGCCAGCCACCTGCAGTTCGGCGATAACGCGTCGCGCTTCGGCATCCGAAGGCACCTGCACTCTGGCAAAACAATGCACCGACCCCTGTGCGTCGCCACGCTGCACCAACTGGAAGCGGGCATCGGCAGCGCCGGGTCCAAGCACTTGCCGCAATTCCAAAACGGTGATGGCGGGCGGGAGATTGCCGACGAACAGCTCCATAATCGTCACGACTCGAAAGTGCCGGCCGGCACGTGCAACTGAGCATAGCAGACGCGGCGCCGAGCCCGGCGTGTCGAACAATCGAATCCTGAAACGTAGATGTCGAAATGACAACCGACCCGCAACTCAACGTCGCGCTGTTACAACCGCAGCCAGCGCTGGCCACAGTTGCGCGGCAATGGGCCCGACGACTGGACCTGCAGCTGACCGACGGCGGCGAGGGCTACGCGCTATTGTTGCAAGTGTTGCCCGACAGCGCCGCACCCGGCTACCGGCTGGCCTTGCAGGCGACCGGATCGAACGCACCCGGCCCCGTGGCGGTGGACTTCATCGCCGGACGCGCGGCGCATCGGCGCCGCTACGGCGGCGGCCGCGGACAACCGCTGGCGCGAGCCATCGGTTTGAAGCGAGGCGCCGCGCCAAGGGTCGCGGATCTCACCGCAGGGTTGGGGCGCGACGCATTCGTGCTCGCGACCCTGGGCTGCCGGGTCGATCTCGTGGAACGGGTGCCCCTGGTGGCGGCGTTGCTCGAGAACGGCATGGCGCGTGCCGCCCACGACCCCGAAGTGGGCCCGACCATCGCCCGTATGCACTTGCACTGGAGCGACGCGAAACAGTGGCTGGCGAGTACCGGTGCGCAGCAGCGACCCGACGTGATCTATCTCGATCCGATGTATCCGACCCGGGGCAAGAGCGCGCTGGTAAAAAAGGAAATGCAGCTGTTCCACGGTCTCGTCGGCGCCGATCCCGATTCTCCGGCGCTGCTGGAATTGGCGATGCAACGTGCCGTCAAGCGGGTGGTGGTGAAGCGGCCACGCTCGGCAACGCCGTTGGCAGGATGGGCGCCCGGATTCGTCATCAGCAGTCCCAACACCCGCTACGACGTGTATCCGATCCACGGCTGACATCGGGCTCGGCGGCGGATCGGGCTACAATCCCTTGCACACCCAAGCGATCGGAGTCTTTACATGGAGTCTCGCATCGATGACCTGGAAATCCGCATGACCCATCAGGAGGCGGCATTGGAATCGTTGACCAGCTCGGATCTGGCGCAGCAACGACAGTTGGACGACCTGCGCGCCGAGCTGGAAATGATCAAGAGCATGCTGCGCGATCTCGCGCCTGCAGCGGTTGCCAGTCAGGACCAGGAAACCCCGCCCCCACATTATTGAGGCGGGCGGCAAAACAGTGTTCGCCACTTTGTTGCAGATGTTTGCCCTGATCGGCCTCGGTCTGGTCTGGAGCATGCGCAATCCATTGCGCATCGATTCCGCCACGGTGCGCAATGTGCTATCGGGCGTGGTCTACTATCTGCTGCTGCCGGCGCTGGTGCTGGACGTGCTATGGCGCGCGCCGCTCGGTGCTGACACCCTGCGCATCGCCGCCAGCGCCGGCGCGGGCGTGATCGCCATGCTGCTCGCGTCGTGGCTCATCTGCCGCAGTTGTGGCATGGACCGCGCCACCAGTGGCGCACTGCTGTTGGCGGCTGCATTCCCCAACGCGACCTACATGGGCCTGCCGCTGCTGGAACAAGTGTTCGGCGGCTGGGCGCGCAGCGTCGCAGTGCAATACGATCTGTTTGCGTGCACGCCGTTGTTGTTGACGGTCGGCATCGTGGTGGCAGAACGTTTCGGCACCCATGGAGCGAGCCGCAATCCGCTGCTGGGCCTGTTGCGGGTGCCGCCGCTTTGGGCGGCGCTGGCGGCGGTGCTGCTCAACGTCAGCGGCGCGTCGCCACCACTATGGTTGGGCGGTCTGCTGGACATGATGGGCGCGGCGGTGATACCGCTGATGCTGCTGGTGGTAGGCATGGCGCTGCGTACCGGCGCGGGGCAGCAGCGTTACCTGCCGGCCGCTTTGCCGGTGCTGGTGTTGCAGCTTTTGGTGATGCCATTGGTGGTGTGGGCCGTGGCCGGCGCAGTGGGATTGACAGGGACCTTGCGAGCGGCGGTGGTGCTCGAGGGGGCCATGCCGAGCATGGCATTGGGCGTGGTACTTTCGGATCGCTACGGACTCAACACCGGCGTCTATGCCGCGGCCATGACCCTGACTACTTTGTTCAGCGCCTTGACGTTGCCGCTCTGGTATCACTGGCTGCACTGACCGGGCCTGGCCCCGGCCGGCGGGATTCATCGGCACGCGAAACCCTATTGCAATGGCGACGCCATGGCTTCATAGCTCGCCCGGGCCCGCGGTTCCAGAGTGCCTTCCCGTTCCGCATGTTGCACCAGATGCTCGGCTTCGGTTTGCAGCTGACTTTGTTGGTCGGGTTCGAACAACGACATCACCACCCGGACGGATTCCGGGTCTTCGCTTAACAGGGTCGGCACCAGATCCTCGGCGGCGATGGGCGTATCGTCGCGCAGCAAATCCGCGACGATGGGGTACTCCAACAGCTGCAGATGAAGCTGGCGCGCAGTCTGCTCCTTTTCCAATTCTTCCATCGCCACCGGATCATCCCCCGCGGCCCGGCGCACGGCGCCCATGATTACATCGTTGAGCCGCAACAAACCTTGCTTTTCCTTGTCGTGATCGCCGCCGAACCCAGCACACCGCTCGTAGAGCTGCTCGATGCGCTCCTTGATGCCCAATACCAGTTCGGTATCGACGCTGCCGGCCATTTCTCCGGCCTCGTGCAGCAGTTGGCGGAATTGTTCGCGGAACTCCTGGTACTCGCGTTCGTCCTCCAACCGTGCGTCATCGAGTTCGGCCTGGGTGATCCGGCGTCGCGCGGGAGAAAATAGCGGATTGTCGCAGCGCCGGCGCAGGTGCCGCTCGCGGCTGCCGGCTGCTTCGCTGAATTGCATGACCATGAGTTGCCCAGTCCAGTTACAGTGGGCCCATTGTAGGACCTGGCAGCGCGCAATGCATGGGTCGGCGGTCCTATGCCGGGTTCTGCCGCCGAAGATGGTGCCGCGCCATGGGCGCTCACCCCGGCCGCGCCGGGAGACGACCTCAGGCTTCGATGAGTTCGATGTCGTCGTTCGGCGGCAGCATCAGATTGACGCTGTGGGTGTGATCGTAGCCATAGAACTCTTTCAGGAAACTGAACACGCCGGCGGGCGCCAGGGCGGGATCTTCGTCAAGGGCGTTCATGATTGCGCGGGCGACGGCGCCGGCATCGTCAGGCGAACGATCGGTGGTGAACAACCGGCCTTCGAGGCGAAAGCCGGCAGCCTGCATTTTGGCGCTAACCAAATCCCAGACCCGGTGGCAGTCATTGCCCGGATTGGTGTCGTAGTCCAGGTTGATCACGATTGCGTAACGCATGCAGGTCCCCTTGCCCAGCTTCAGTAATTTTGATTCTTGTTGTCGCGCCGGCTACATGAGCACGGGGCGGATGCCTGGGCGTAGGCGCCGAGGGCTCAGGTTTTCAGTGTATTTTGTAACACAGTAGGCGCCGCCGGTTCGATAAGGCCAAAGGCATAGTCGCCGCGCCTTCAGCGCCACATCAGGGGCGGCTCGCTGAGCAGCGCCGCCTGCTCGCGCAGCGCCAGAATCTGTTGTTCCCAATAGCGCGGCTGGGCGAACCACGGGAAGCTGCGGGGAAAGGCCGGATCATCCCACCGCCGTGCAAGCCAGGCGGAATAGCGCAGCATGCGCAGAGTACGCAGTGCTTCGACCAAGTGTAGCTGGCGCGGATCGAAGTCCTGGAACTGGCTGTAGCCATCCAGCAGTGCGCCCAACTGCACGGTCATGTCTTCACGATCGCCGGACAACAGCATCCACAGGTCCTGCACCGCGGGGCCGCCGCAGGCATCGTCGAGATCGACGAAATGCGGCCCGTCGTCAGTCCAAAGGACGTTCCCAGGATGACAATCGCCATGGAGGCGAATCACGGGATAACGGCCAGCGCGGTCGAAAGCGGCATTGACCGCCAGCAGCAGGTCGTCGCACAGGGTGCCATAGGCGTGGGTCAGCTCCGGTGGCACGAAGCCGTGCTCGAGCACGAAGGTCACCGAGTCCGCACCGTATTCCCGGATCGACAGCGGCCGTCGATGGCTGAACGAACGCACCGCGCCCACTGCGTGCATACGGCCGAGGAACCGGCCCATGCGGCCCAGATCCTGCTCCGATTGCAACTCCGGCCAGTGACCGCCCTGACGCGGATAAAGGGCGTAATAAAACCCCTCATGTTCGTGCAAGGTAGTGCCGACCGCGTCCGCCAAGGGCGCGACCACCGGGATCTCATGTTCGCTCAACTCCGCGGCGAAGGCGTGTTCTTCGGCGATCGCCTCCCGGCTCCAACGCTGGGGCCGGTAGAACTTCAGCACCAGCGTCGGCCCGTCCTCCGTGCCCACTTGATAAACACGGTTTTCGTAGCTGTTCAATGCCAGCATGCGCCCGTCTGGGCGATAACCCGCGGCTTCCACGGCGTCGAGCATCAAACCCGGCTGCAGACGTTCGTAGGGGTGCGTGTCTGTGGCAGATGGCGCCCCAGGGGCATCTTTGTTGTGATTCATGGGGACATGATAAGTTAGTGCGATTGATAACGCCCGCCGCAGTCGCCGCCACCCCGGCGCGCACCGCACCGGGTTCCGACCACATCTGCTGCATTGCGCCGCGAGCGCGGGCTTGCCGAGGCACCCCATGACCAACCCGCTGTTACGATCCGATGATCTGCCACCGTTTTCCGAGATCCGCCCGGAACATGTGGAGCCGGCCATCGACCGGATCCTGAACGACAACCGCGCGGCGCTGGAACAATTGCTGTCGGCCAACGACCGCTATACATGGGACAACCTGGTCGCCCCCTTGGAAGAAATGCTCGAGCGCCTGAGCCGCGCCTGGTCACCGGTGAGCCACATGAATGCCGTGGTCAATAGCGATGAACTGCGCGCGGCCTACAACGCCTGTCTGCCGAAACTCTCCGACTTCTATACCGAACTGGGTCAGCACCAGGGCTTGTACGAAGCCTACCGTCAGATTGCCGAAAGCGAGCAATACCAGCGCCTCGATCGGGCGCAGAAAAAGATTATCGACAACGAGCTGCGCGACTTCCGCCTGTCGGGTATCGAACTGGATGAAAGCGGCCGCAAGCGCTTCAAGACCATCATGCAGGAGCTGTCGCAGCTGGGGTCGCGCTTTGGCGAAAACGTACTGGATGCGACCCAGGGCTGGACGCGCCTGGTCACCGACGAGGCGGAGTTGTCCGGCTTGCCGGAATCGGCCAAGGCCCTGGCGCAGCAATCGGCGGATCGCGAGGACCGGTCCGGCTGGCTGTTCAGCCTTGAGTTTCCTTCCTATTACCCGGTGCTGAGCTACGCCGACAACCGCGATCTGCGCTGCGAAATGTATACCGCCTATGTGACCCGCGCCTCCGACGAAGGCCCCAACGCCGGCCAATGGGACAATGGCCCGGTGATGGAACAGATCCTGGCGCTGCGCCATGAAGAGGCGCAGCTGCTCGGTTACGCCAACTATGCGGAACTGTCCCTGGCGACCAAAATGGCCGCCGACACCGCGCAAGTGGTCAGCTTTCTCGAAGAACTGGCGCAGCGTTCGCTGCGCGTGGCCCGCGACGAGCTGGAGGAAGTGCGCGCGTTCGCCAAACAACGCGATGGCCTCGACGACCTGGAAGCCTGGGACGTGGCCTACTACTCGGAAAAATTGCGCGAGCAGCGTTATTCCGTATCCCAGGAAGAACTTAAACCTTATTTCCCCGCCCACGCGGTGGTCGAAGGCATGTTCGGTGTCGTGCAGCGATTGTACGGCTTGGAAATCCGTGCCCACGACGATGCGCCGGTGTGGCACGAAGACGTGCACTTCTTCGATATTCTCGACAGCGCAGGCGAACTGCGCGGACAGTTCTATCTCGACTTGTACGCACGACCGCAAAAACGCGGCGGCGCCTGGATGGATGAATGCCGTACGCGGCGCCGAACCCGGGACGGCGTGCAAACCCCGGTGGCGTATCTGACCTGCAACTTCACCCCGCCCATCGGCGACAACCCGGCGCTGCTCACCCACGACGAAGTGCAGACGCTGTTTCACGAATTCGGTCACGGCCTGCACCACATGCTCACACGCATCGATTATGCCGGTGTCGCCGGAATCAGCGGTGTGGCCTGGGACGCGGTGGAACTGCCGAGCCAGTTCATGGAGAACTGGTGTTGGGAGAGGGAAGCGCTGGATTTGTTCGCGCGCCACTATCAAACCGGCGAACCCCTGCCCGAGTCGCTGTACGAGCGCATGACGGCGGCACGCAATTTCCAGTCGGCCATGCAGATGGTGCGGCAGCTGGAATTTTCGCTGTTCGATTTCCGCCTGCATCTGGAATACGATCCGGCCCGCGGCGCCCGTGTCTACGAACTGCTCGACGAAGTGCGCCAGCAGGTGGCGGTCATGCGGCCGCCTTCGTTCAATCGCTTTCCCCACAGTTTTTCGCACATTTTCGCCGGCGGCTACGCGGCCGGCTATTACAGTTACAAATGGGCGGAAGTACTGTCGGCCGACGCCTTCTCGGCGTTCGAAGAGGCGGGCATTTTCGACCGCACCACCGGTCAGCGGTTCCTGCAATCGATTCTCGAGCAGGGCGGCTCCCGCGAACCCATGGAACTGTTCGTCGAGTTTCGCGGCCGCGAACCGACCATCGACGCCTTACTGCGCCACAGCGGCCTGGCGGCCTGAGCAGCGGTGCGCGTGGTAAGCTAGCGGCTTGTGCCGCGCATTGTAATCGCCCATGAAGGTCGCCAGCTGGAACGTCAATTCGCTGAAGGTTCGCCTGCCCCATGTGCTGCAATGGCTGGAGCAGGCGCAACCGGATCTGGTCGGCCTCCAAGAGACCAAGTGCATCGACGAGAATTTCCCGCAGGCTGAGATCGAGGCGGCCGGCTACCAAGCGGTATTCAGCGGCCAGAAGACCTATAACGGCGTCGCCCTTCTGTCGCGTTTGGAGCACAAGGCGACCGACCTCGTCACCGAGCTGCCGGGCCTGGTGGACCCTCAGCGCCGGGTGCTGGGCGCAACCTACGGCTCACTGCGCTTCATCAATCTGTACGTTCCCAACGGCTCCACCGTGACCAGCGATAAGTACGCGTACAAGCTCGGCTGGCTGGCGCACCTGAAAGAGTACGTCAAGGAACAACTGCAGGCCCATGACCAAGTTGTGGTCGTCGGCGATTTCAACATCGCCCCTGAAGACCGCGACGTGCACGATCCAGCGGCCTGGGAAGGGGCGGTCCTGGTGTCGGAACCGGAGCGCCAAGCGTTCCGCGAACTGTTGGCGCTGGGCCTGTGCGACAGCTTCCGGCTGTTCGAACAACAAGACGCGACTTTCAGCTGGTGGGATTACCGCATGGGCGCGTTTCGCCGCAATAACGGCTTGCGCATCGATCACGTGCTGCTCAGTCCGGCGTTGCGCGCGCGCTGCCGCAGCAGTGTCATTGACCCGGAGCCGCGACGCTGGGAACGGCCTTCCGATCATGCCCCGGCGGTGGTGGAACTCGACCTCTGAAGGGCCTTTGATGTCAGTGCCCGCTGACAATCACCACCACGGCACTGGCTTGCAAGCGCGAAGTGCGATCCAGCACCGTGATTCGGTAGCTGCCCGGATTTTTGCCGGCTGTGAACAACCCCGTTTGATCGATCCTGCCGCCGCGGGCCTGCCACAGTAACTGCGCCGCGCGGGCATTGCCGTCGCGGTCCAACAGCAGCGCCTGGAACTGCACCTTGTCGCCCGGACCCAGACGCGCTTCGCGTGGCCGCACCACCACTTCGCCGAGTGCCGCGCGGGGCTGCTGGACGATGGCAACCGCCGTGCCGAGCGCCCGTCCTTTGCCATCGCCGGCCACCACCGTATAACGGCCCGACTGGTCGGCGACGAATAAGCCGCTGGCATCGATACGGGCACCCGCTTCGGTTGACCAGTCTGCGGCGAATGGGATCTCGGCGCCGGTGGCGTCATATCCGACTGCTTCGAAGTGCTGCCGCTGGCCCGGTGAGAGGGTCGCCAGGGCAGGGCGCACTTCCACGCGTACCGCCGAAGGCGGCGCCGCACCAGCGGCATTCGCGAGCCACAACAAGCCGAACAGGGCGAACAATTTCAGGATCGGGTGGTCCACGGGAGCGCCGGCACTGGATGTATACTGGCCCCAGTCTATCAAACCCACGCCTTCGCGGCCCCATCACAACAGGCTTTGGCCCATGAAATATCGCGACCTGCGCGAATTCATCGCGCAACTCGAAAAACAAGGCGAGCTCAAGCGCATCGCGATCGAGATCGACCCCAATCTGGAAATCACCGAAATCTGCCATCGCACCCTGCGCGCAGGCGGCCCAGCGCTGCTGTTCGAACGTCCCAAAGGCTCCGACGTGCCGGTGCTGGCGAACCTGTTCGGGACGCCGAAACGCGTAGCCCTTGGCATGGGCGCCGAGTCGGTCGCGGCGCTGCGGGAAATCGGGCAACTGCTCGCCTTTCTGAAAGAGCCGGAACCGCCGCGCGGCTTCCGCGACGCCCTGGACAAATGGCCGGTGTTCAAACAAGTGCTGAACATGGCGCCGAAGCAGGTCAAGAGCGCGCCGTGTCAGCAGGTGGTGCTGGAAGGCGAGGATGTGGATTTGGGCCGCCTGCCGATCCAGACCTGCTGGCCAGGAGATGCCGGGCCGCTGATTACCTGGGCCCTGGTGGTCACCCGCGGCCCGCACAAGGAACGCCAGAACCTGGGCATCTATCGCCAGCAGGTGATCGGCCGCAACCGGGTGATCATGCGCTGGCTGGCCCACCGCGGCGGCGCGTTGGATTTCCGCGATTGGCAGCAGGCCCATCCCGGCGAGCCGTTCCCGGTGGCCGTGGCACTGGGGGCCGACCCGGCCACCATCCTCGGCGCCGTGACCCCGGTGCCCGACACGCTGTCCGAATACGCCTTCGCCGGCCTGCTCCGGGGCGCCAAAACCGAAGTGGTGCGCTGCCTCGGTTCCGATTTGCAGGTACCGGCAAGCGCCGAGTTCGTGCTCGAAGGCCATCTCCACCCCGGCGACGACGCCGACGAGGGCCCATTCGGCGATCACACCGGTTATTACAACGAAGTGGAGCGTTTTCCGGTCTTCACCATCGACCGCATCACCCACCGCCGCGACCCCATCTACCACAGCACCTACACCGGCCGGCCGCCGGACGAACCGGCCGTGCTGGGCGTGGCCTTGAACGAAGTATTCGTGCCCATCCTGCAGAAGCAGTTCCCGGAGATCGTCGACTTCTATCTGCCACCGGAGGGCTGTTCCTACCGCATCGCCGTGGTGAGCATGAAGAAGCAGTATCCCGGCCACGCCAAGCGGGTGATGTTCGGTGTGTGGTCGTTCTTGCGCCAGTTCATGTACACCAAGTTCGTGATCGTCACTGACGACGACATCAACGTGCGCGATTGGAAAGACGTGATCTGGGCCCTGACCACCCGCATGGACCCGGTGCGCGACACCACCCTGGTGGACCAGACACCCATTGATTATCTCGATTTTGCCTCCCCAATCTCGGGACTTGGCGGCAAGATCGGCCTCGATGCCACCAACAAATGGAAAGGCGAAACGAGCCGCGAATGGGGCCGACCGATTCACATGGAAGCGTCGGTGAAGGCGCGGGTGGACCAACTGTGGGACAGCCTGGGGATCTTCACCGCAGCCGAGGCCGGCGACGACGGTAATTAAGGATCGCGGCCAAGGACACCAACCCGGGGCGGGGTTTTCCTTGGCGGGTGCTTGGTCCACAATACCGGGACCTAATCGCTAGCTGTCCCCCCCATGTCATTCCGCATCAAGGTACAACCCAGCGGCCACGAGTTCGTCGCCGAGCCCGGCGAGACGGTTCTCGAGGCGGCGCTACGTCAGGGCCTGGAATTGCCCCATAGCTGCCGCGCCGGACAATGCGCGGCTTGCGTGGCCGGTTTGCTGGCGGGCGAGGTCGCTTACGCCGAGGACTATGCGGCATTGGAGGATGTGCAGGAGGGCGAAGCGCTGCTGTGCCAGGCGCGTCCGCGCAGCGATTTAGTGGTGCAGGCGGAAGTGAGCACCGCGTTGCCGGAAGAAATCCGCCCGGTGACCGTGCCCTGCAAGGTGGTGGGCAAGGAACTGCTTTGCCACGATGTGGCGCGCCTTTACCTGAAGCTGCCAGACGCCCGGCCGCTGCGTTTTCGCGCCGGCCAGTATCTCGATATTCTCACCGCCGATGGCGCGCGGCGAAGCTTTTCCATCGCCAGCCCGCCTCATCACGGCCACCGCCTGGAACTTCATATCCGCCACGTGGACGGCGGCGAGTTCACCCATTACATCTTTCACGACTTGAAGGAAAAAACCATCTGGCGTATCGAGGCGCCGTTGGGAAGCTTCTACCTGCGGGAACAATCCGACCGGCCGATTCTGCTCATGGGCGGCGGCACCGGTTTCGCGCCGCTCAAGGGCATCATCGAACACGCCCTCGAGATCGGTCTCAAGCGCGCCATGCACCTGTTCTGGGGCGTACGCGCCAAACGGGATTTGTACTTGGCGGAATTGCCCGAGCGCTGGGCACGCGAACACGACAATTTCCAGTTCACCCCGGTGCTTTCCGAGCCGCTGCCCGCAGATCACTGGCAGGGGGAAGTAGGGTTGGTGCACGAGGCCTTGCTGCGCGCCTATCCCGACCTGCAGCGGTATGAGATTTACATGGGTGGACCGCCGGCCATGATCCGCGCCGCAGGCCATGCGTTCATCGATCACGGCGCCAGCACCGAACGCATGTTCTCCGACTCGTTCGAGTTCAACCGCCTGACCGATCACGACGCCGCCTGAGGGGGAGGCGCTTCAGCTGGTGGCGGCCGCCTCGGCGCGCACGTCGACGTCGTCGGGAAAACGGTGCGTAGAGGCGCTGACCGCCAGAGCCATGCCTTCCCGATAGCAATTCATGGCCGCATCCTGATCGCCCATGCGCTCCAGCAGCGCACCCAATTCCTTGTACGTTTCGGGGCGCGGTCCGGCCCCGATACTGGATTCGAGATAAATCCTTGCTTTGCCCCAAAGGCGGTTACGCAGGCTCAGGCGACCGAGGGTCAGCAGCAACACCGGGCTCTTGCCATGTTCCTTCGCCCACTGTTCGGCGGTGGCCAGTTGACGGCTGGGATCGGCGCCCTGCACCAGGCCGTACAAATACACCAGGCCCTCGCTCCAGCGGCTGCGCAACTTGGCTCGCAACAACGGTTCGGCGTCGGCGCTTTTACCGAGTTCCACCAAATGCCGCACGTAGGTGGTCAGCAGTTCTTCGTCATCCTGCAGCGGGCCGGGCATCTGGTTCCAGGTTTCCCGCAGTCCCGTACTTTCCTGACGGGCCGCGGCCAGATTCATCAGCTCCAGGTAAACCCGGTGTTCGAGGTCCGCGATCTGTTCCCGAGGCAGCACCTGCTGGCGGCGCAGATCCGGTAACAGGTCGCGCAGGTGCTGCCAATCGCGCAGCTCCCGGTACAGCCGCACCAGCAGACCGAGCACGTAGGTATTGTTCGGCTCGGCGCTGCGCAAATGAGTCAGGGTGGCGAGCGCCTGTTCCAATTGATGGTTGGCGATCTGCAATTCCGCCTGGGTCAGGCTGACCGCCAATTCAGTGCGCGGCGCGGTTTCGTGGGCCAGGTGCAGATAGCGGTCGCGACGCTCGGTTTCGCCCAGGTGCTGGGCGGCGCGCGCGGCGCCAAGGTAATTCAACATCGGCACATCGGCGCCGCGTACCTGGCGCAACAGCCGCCGCTCGGCCTGCTTCCAATGACCTTCCGACAACGCCAGCATGCCGCGATTGAAGGCAATCCGCGAACGTTCGCGGCGCTGACGCCGACGCCAGCCGCGGAACCGCCCCGGCATGTGCCAAAGGCCACGCACCGTGCGCGCCACCAGGTACAACAACAGGTACCCGACCAGTAACGCGACGACGAAGAACGACAAAGTCGTTTCCACGGTCCAGGCGTCATAGGCGATCAATACGTAACCGGGATCCTGCAACAGCAGCAGCGCCAGGACCACGGCGCCCACCAGCACGACCAGAACGGCGAACAGAAGTCTCATTGCGCACCACCCGGTTGGGCGTTCGAATCCGGAGCCGAATGCGCCGGAACGTCGGTCGCCGGTGCCGCGGACGGCGCGCTGTCAGGCGGCGACTGCTCGGCGGCCTGACCGTCGGCGGGTGCCTGCTGGGACTCGCTCCCCCCGGCCGGCGGGGTCTCCGGGCTCACCGGTTCAGTATCCAGCCCGCGCTGATCCATGATTTCTCGCAACCGCCTCAGGGACGCCGAGATATCCGGCAACTGCGGCTCTATATCCCGCTCCCCCAGTTGTTGCAGACTCTGCTTCATGGCGTCATAGGCGGGATTGTCAGCAATGAAATAGCGCTTCATCCAGTCGCCCGCGCCCTGGATGCTGGTCCGGTATAAGGCCGCGTTGCCGCGCAGCAGCGCGACCCGCGCCGCTTCCAACTGCAACCGCAACCCATCGCGCACGGCGAATTCCTGCTCCGGACCCAGCAACGGCTTGATCGGTTCGTCACGGCGACGAACGACCACCAGGCGCCGCAACGCCTGCCACGCCCGCTGCAGCCCTTCGCGCCAGGCCTGGGGCGGCGCCTGGCGCTGATCGCTGGCGCCGGGCAGTTCTTCACGGGCCGGCGCGCGGGCGGATTTGACCTGCAATTGCGGCACCTGTTCCTGGAGACTGCTCAATTGCACCGCGATGCCCTCGATGTCGGGCCGGGGCGTGGCGCGCAATTGAGCCAGTTCCCGGGCGATGCGTTCGCGCACTTCGGTGAGGCCCGGGTCGGCCAATTCGTGCAAACGCTCGTCGGCGATCTGCAGGGCGGCAATGGCCGTGGCCGGATCACGCTGCAGCTGCAAACGGCGGTTGCCGATCCGCAGCAGATATTCCACTTCGGCCAGAATCCAGTCGCGGCGGCTGCGGCCCGCCAGCTGGCGCACGCTGTCCACCGAATCGCGCAAATCCTGCTGCGCCTTGGCGATGTCCTCGTCACGCCGCTGCAAAGCGTCGGCGCGGCCGCCCAGCGTGTCGCGCAAACTCGAAAGCTGGCTACTTTGTTCCGATTGTTGCGCCTGGAGTTGCTGCTGCAGCGCCTGTTGGCGCTGCCAGAGATAGAGTCCACCGGCAATCGCCGCCAGGGCGATCAACAAAGCCAGCAATGCCAGCCAGATGCCGGCACGGCTCCTTCGCGGCGTGCGCTGACCCGTTCCCGCGGCCGGCTTGGAAGACGATTGGGCAGGCGGCGGCGACTTGGCCGTGCTCTTGGCCGAGCCGTCGGCAACCTTCTTCCCCTTCTGGGCGTTTGCGGACGACTTTGCGGCCGCCGGCTGCTGGGAAGACTCGGACGGCTGCGACGGCTTTGCCGGCGGCTTGGATTCCTGTTCTGACATGCGGATTTACTCTCGATCGACGGTCTGGCGATGGGCGTCGCGGCGCCAGTCCGTCAGAGCCGCCAGCAGAGCCTGCTCTCCCGGCTCGGTGACCACAATGTCGGACTGAAAGCCCAAATCTCGGGCCTGTTGTAGCATACGTACTCCAATAACGGCCAGCGGGGTGCGCAACAGCGGCTCGCGATAAGTGGCGCCGGCGCAGTCCAACAAAAAACGTAAACCGTCGCCGCTGGTGACAACGATCAGGTCCAGGCTCTGGGCCCGCCAATGCGCGGCCAGCTGCTCGATATCGGTCGAGGCGCGCACACGGCGATATACTTCAGCGTAATGCACCTTTGCACCCTGCGCACGTAATCGATCAGCCAACAGCTCCCGGCCCCCAACACCCCTGAACAAGACGATGTCCTGGCCCCGGACCTCGGCAAGCTCCGGCATGGCGAGCAGCGCCTCACTGTCGAAGCCCTCGCCGGGACAGATATCCACTTTTACGCCCGCTTGGGCCAGGGCCTTGGCGGTCGCGCGACCGACTGCGGCCACCCGCAGCCCGGTGGGCAGGCCGCCCGTCGGACGCAACAGTTCCAAGCCGAAATGCACCGCGTTGGCGCTGATGAACAGCGCCAGTTCGAAGTCGGCGATAGTGCCTGCCAGCGCCGCCAGATCCGGGCTCGGCGGGGCGGCGGCGATCTCCATGACCGGAAAGCGAATCACATCGGCACCGCCGGCCGCCAACGTGCGACAGGTGGGTTCGGCCTGATGGCTCGGGCGCGTCACCGCTATGGTCAGGCCCTGCAGAGGCCGCGCTTCCGATCCGGTCCCCGCGTTCACCCGCGGCTCCGGAGGGCGTCGCGAAAATTATTGTTCATACAGTGAACGTAGGATATCGTCCGCACCCCGCGCCAGCAGATCCTCGGCCAGCACCACGCCCAGCTCTTGCGCATCGTCGGGGCGGCCGCTGATCACACCCTGGACCAACTCGCTGCCGTCGGGACGGCCCACCAGGCCGCGCAGCACGATCACACCGTGGCCAAGCTCGGCGTAGGCGGCAATCGGAACCTGACAGCCGCCTTCCAGCCGCTGGTTCATGGCGCGCTCGGCCGTGACCCGGACGTGGGTTTTGGCATCGTTGAGCGGCGCGATGAGTTCGCGGACCCGCGAATCGTCGCTGCGGCATTCGATGCCGATCGCGCCCTGTCCCACTGCCGGCAACATGACCTCCGGCTCCAGGGCCAAACGGATACGTTCCGCGAGTTCCAGTCGCCGCAGGCCGGCACAGGCGAGCACGATGGCATTGAAGTCACCGCGATCGAGCTTTTCCAGCCGCGTGTTGACGTTGCCGCGCAAATCGAAGATCTGCAGATCCGGCCGCAATTGCGCCAGTTGGCAGCGTCGGCGCAGGCTGGAGGTTCCGACACGCGCGCCCTCGGGCAGCTTGTCGAGACTGCTGAACTCGTTGCTGACAAAAGCGTCACGGGGATCTTCGCGATTCAGGATGGCTTCGATCTTGAGCCCTGGCGGCAGCTCCGCCGGCACGTCCTTCATGGAATGCACGGCGATATCGGCGGCATCGTCCAGCATGCTTTGCTCGAGCTCCTTGACGAACAGACCTTTACCGCCGATTTTCGCCAGCGGCGAGTCCAGCACCCGGTCGCCCTGGGTACTCATACCCACCAGTTCCACATCCAACCGGGGGTGAAAATGGCGCAATTGCGCCGCCACGTGCTCAGCTTGCCAGAGTGCGAGGCGGCTTTTGCGGGTGGCGATCCTGAGTCGATTGTCGGGCATTTGCGTGAGAAAGTCGGAGGAGAGGCGGCATGCTAATATGCCGGCGCCAGCCAGGCAAACCCCGCGCCTGGTGCAATTTTCAACCTTATGGGACAATTGAGTCCCTGTTCCACGCTATAACCGCATGCGCCCTACGGGCTTGGTCGGCGCTGAGGAGCGAGTCATCGTGCCGCGAATTTGGGCAATCCTGGTCCTGCTGATCGTGCTCCCGGCGATTTCGGCGGCAGCGTCACCGCCACAGGTCCCGGTCACCACCAACCTCGCCTGGGACGGCCGCCAAGCCGCCGAGCGCCGCTTGCCGATCCTGCTGGTATTCGCGGCCGAGCATTGCCCCTACTGCGACATGCTGGAGCGGGAGATCCTCAATCCCATGCTGCTCAGCGGCGATTATGGCGACAAAGTGGTGATCCGCAAGGTCATGCTCGACAACAACGGCGATCTGCTGGACTTCGCCGGCCGGCGCGTGGACGCGGGCACTTTTGCCAGCCAGCGCAATGTGTTCGTAACCCCGACGATGTTGTTCGTGGACCCCCAGGGCCGGGAACTGGCACCGCGACTGGTCGGGATCAATACCGTGGAGATGTTCGCCGGATTGGTGGACGCGGCCATCGATCAGGCGCGAGCCAAGCTGCGGGCCAAGCCGTCGGTCGCGCAATCGAAGAGGCCCGCGACCCTGTAGGTAGGCCTCAGCTCCGTTGGCGTAACCGGCGGCGCAATTCCGCAACGTGGCGGCGCGAGATCTCCACGGTTTCCTCGGTGCCGCGCAGACGCGCGACCTGACCGCCCTGGGCCGTCTTGTCGATGCCCGCCAGCCGCTCGTCGGCCACCAGCGCGTTGCGATGCACGCGCACGAAGCGCTCGCCGAATTCCTCCTCCAGGGATTTCAGCGATTCCTCGATCAACAGTTCGCCGCCGACGTGGCGCACACTGACGTATTTCTGATCGGCCAGGAAATAAATCACCTCATCGATCGGTATTAGCTGCAGGCCGCCGCGGCTGCTGGCGCAAATGTGGGTCCGCGCCGTGCGGGAACCGCCGCTCAGGTCATTGAGTTGGGCCCGGTTGGGCCGCCGCGCCCGCTCCAATGCCTGTTGCAGGCGTTCCTTGCGGATCGGTTTTAGCAGGTAATCCACGGCTGCGGCCTCGAACGCCTCCAGCGCATGACGATCGAAGGCGGTAGTGAAAATCACCGCCGGCGGGTGCTCCAGGCCGGCCAGGTGCCGGGCCGCCTCCAATCCGTCCATACCGGGCATCCGGATGTCCAACAGCACCACGTCCGGGTCCAGGTCGTTCGCCCGGCGCAGCGCATCGACGCCATCGGCAGCTTCGCCCACCACCTGCCACGGCGGCGATTCCTCCAGCAGCGCCCGCAGCCGGCTGCGGGCCGGCGCTTCGTCGTCCACCACCAGCACCTTCACGATTCGTCCTCGGCCAACGGAATGATCAAATGCACTACGCACTGCCCGGCGTCGGTGTCCAACTCCACACCGCCGCGGCCCTGATAGGCAAGGCGCAGCCGCTCGCGGATGTTGTCCAGGGCCATCCGGTTACCGGCGCGCGTCACGGTCGGCGTGTCGCGCGGCAGGGGATTGGCAATGGTGATGGCAATGCGCTGACTACCCAGGCTCGCAGTCACGCGGATGGTGCCGCCTTCGGCGAGTTGCTCGACGCCGTGGTAGATCGCGTTCTCCAACAACGGCTGCAGGATCAACGGCGGCAACGGCGTCTGCGCCGGCAGCGCGTCCACGTCCCAGTGCACCCGCAGCCGTTCACCCAGGCGCAATTGCTCCAATTCCAGATACCGGCGGGCGATCTCCAGCTCGTCGGCCCAGGTTACCACCCGCGTCGAGTCGGCCAGGCTGGCGCGAAACAGATCGGACAAATCCTCTACCGCCGCTTCCGCTTCTGCGGGCCGGGTGCGGATCAAGGCGGCGATGGTATTCATGCTGTTGAATAGGAAATGGGGCCGGATACGGGCCTGCAAAGCTTCGACCCGCGCCTCGGCCTGGGCTTGCAGATGCAAGCCCTGCTGGTGGCCGAGGTACAGGAAGCGCAGCAACACCGCCCCGACGATGGCGCTGATGCCCAAGTGGCGCAGTACCCAGGGCATGTAGTGCGTCTCCGCGGACACGACCCCCAGGTAACGGCCCAGTACCAGGCCGGTGGCGCTGACCGCCAGTGTCACCACCAGCACGACGCCGTAACAGACCATGCCCGCCGCGCGATTGTCGAGCCGACAGAGCCACCGCCGAACCAGACACAGCAGCGCCATACTGCACAGGGACACCCACTGGATAAACAAAGAAAGGATGCCCAATGCCTGCCAGAAGCCTTCGCCACTCGCCGCCGTCCCGAGTGCCAGCACCAGTGCCAGCAACTCGGCGACGATGACCGCCACCAGTAAGGTGCGGATGCTGCAGAAGTCCGGCAGAAAGGATTGCGAACAACCGCCGGCCGTTGCTTGGACAGAAGGCTCAACCATAAAAGCCCGGAGCGCAGTCGAGAAATGTGCCGGAGCTGGCGCCGGACGCGGGCGCCGGTTGCGGGCAATCGTATGCTGTCACCACGTCGTTCTCCGCGCCGCCGCTGCACTGCGGTCTATTCCCGACCTCGTGCTGGGCGCCAACGCTGCGCTATATTGCGCCCGATAGTTGTAATACAGACCCTGTCCCTGACACAACCGCGGGCCAACCTGCGCGTCAGCGCTTTGCGGTATACTGTGGTGCTTCCGAACACTGCTGACAGCGTGCGCGCCATGAGCAATTCCGACAATCGTGACAAGCCCTGGCAGGGCCGCTTCACCGAGCCCACCGATGCGTTCGTCGAGCGTTTCACCGCGTCGGTGGAATTCGATCAGCGCCTTTACCGCCACGACATCGCCGGCTCCATCGCCCACGCGCGCATGCTCGCCAAGGTCGGCATTCTCAGCGACGCCGAGCGCGACGCCATCGTCGACGGCCTCGAAGACATCCGCCAGGACATCGAGCGCGGCGACTTCGCCTGGTCGGTGGCGCTGGAAGACGTGCACATGAACATCGAGGCCCGGCTCACCGACCGCATCGGCGCCGCCGGCAAGAAGCTGCACACCGGCCGCTCCCGCAACGACCAGGTGGCGACCGACATCCGCCTGTACTTGCGCGACGAGATCGATGCCATCGTCGACGTACTTCGGACACTGCAACATGCGCTGCTGGATCTGGCCGAGCGCGAAGCCGACACCATCATGCCCGGCTTCACCCATCTGCAGGTCGCGCAGCCGGTAACCTTCGGCCATCACCTGATGGCCTGGTTCGAAATGCTGGAGCGCGACTGCGAACGCCTGCTCGATTGCCGCAAGCGGATCAACGTCATGCCGCTGGGCGCCGCCGCGCTGGCCGGCACCACCTATCCCATCGACCGCGACTTCACCGCGGCCGAACTGGGCTTTGAGCGGCCATCGGAAAATTCCCTGGACTCGGTCTCCGATCGCGACTTCGCCATCGAATTCTGCGCCTGCGGCGCGCTGATCCTGACGCACCTGTCGCGCTTTTCCGAGGAGCTGGTGCTGTGGACCTCGGCGCAGTTCGACTTCATCGAGCTGCCGGACCGCTTCTGCACCGGCTCGTCGATCATGCCGCAGAAGAAGAATCCCGATGTGCCGGAACTGGTGCGCGGCAAGACCGGGCGCGTGAACGGCCACCTGGTGGCCCTGCTGACGCTGATGAAGGGCCAGCCGCTGGCCTACAACAAGGACAATCAGGAAGACAAGGAACCGCTGTTCGACACCGTCGATACCGTCAAGGCCTGCCTGCGGGCCTTCGCCGACATGGTGCCGGCAATCGAACCGAAGCGCGAACACATGGCACGCGCCGCCCGCCAGGGCTTTTCCACCGCCACCGATCTGGCCGACTATCTGGTGCGCAAGGGCGTGGCCTTTCGCGATGCCCACGAAATCGTCGGCAAAGCGGTGCGCTGCGGCATCGACGCGCAAAAAGATCTGAGCGAACTGAGCCTGGAGCAATTGCGTGAATTTTCTCCCGCGATCGATGCGGACGTGTTCGAGGTACTGAGCCTGGAAGGATCGGTGGCAGCGCGCGATCACCTGGGCGGCACCGCGCCGGCCCAGGTCCGGGCTGCTATTCAACGAGCGCGGCAACGCCTCGCTGACGACAAAGCCGAAGCCTAGTTCGCGTCGGAAATCTTTACCCGCTGCGTTTTGCTTTGCAGGGCGCGGGGTTTGCCGACATAGAATCCCTGCACGTAGTCCACCCCCAAGGCGCGCACTTGTTCGAAAGCCTGCTCACTTTCCACGAACTCGGCGGTGGTTTGCATGCCCATGCCCCGGGCAACGTCCACCAGCGCTTTGACGAACAGCTGGTCCTCGACGCTGTTGTGGATATCGCGAATGAAACTGCCGTCGATCTTGATGACATCGGCCTGCAGGTGTTTGAGGTAGGAAAACGAAGAAAAACCGACACCGAAATCGTCCAGCGCAATGCGACAGCCGAGCTGCTGCACACGCTTGATGAATTCGCTGGCGCGGTTGATGTCCTGACAGGCGGCGCTTTCGGTGATTTCAAAAATGATCCGCCGGTGATCGACGCCGGCGCGATCGAGTTCAGTTTCAATCAGCTCCAACATGCTGCGATCGCCAACCGAGAGCCCCGACAGGTTGATCGACAAGCTCACCGGCTGGTCTTTCGGTAACGCCGCCAGGGTGCGGACCGCTTTCGTTACCACCACGGCGTCGACCTGACGGATGAGCCCGAACTGTTCCGCGGTGGGAATGAAACTGCCCGGCATGTGCAGGGTCCCGTCCGCAGCGCGCATACGCACCAGTACTTCAAAACGAGGCGGCGCCGCGATCTTGCGCGTGGGCATGATCGGTTGAAACGCCAATTCGAACAGGTCCGCTTCCAACGCCTCGTGGATGCGGTCCTTCCAGGTGAGCTGCGAGCCCATCAGCGCCTGATCCATATCCGCTTCGCTATAGAGGTGGGTGCGATTGCGCCCGGCTTTCTTGGCCGCATACATGGCGGTGTCGGCTTTGGCCAGAATCTCCACCGGCGTCTGGCCATGACGCGGAAATACGACGATGCCAACACTGGCGGAGGTGTTGAGAATGCGGCCACCGTAGGTGGGCCTGAGTTGACCGACGTGATTGAGCAGTTCATCGGCCCGCTTCTGTGCCTGCTCGGGGGTGGTATTGATCAGCGCGATGACGAACTCGTCACCGCTCAGGCGTGCGACCAGGTCGACACTGCGCGCCATGCGCCGCAACATGCCGCCGATCTGAACGATGACCTCGTCGCCCGCCGCATGTCCGGCAGTGTCATTCACCAACTTGAAGTGGTCCAGATCGATCAACAGCAACGCACCGCTTTGACCTTGGCGCCGCGCGACCGCCATTTCGCGCGCCAGTTCCTCCATGAAGCGGCGGCGATTGGACAATCCAGTGAGATGATCGCGGTTCGCCAGATGCACCAACCGTTCCTGATCGTTCTTGGCCTTGGTGATATCGCGCGCCGTGCCGCGATAACCGCGAAATTCACTGTCATCGTCATAGGGCGTGGCACTGATGCGCACGCACAACCGGATGCCTTCCCGATTGGTGACCCAGAGTTCAACGTCTTTGATCGCTTGCGCGCGCTTATCTCCCGGGCGCAGCAGTGCCATGATGTCGCGCGCATTGTCCTGCGGAAACAGCTCGGCGAATGTGTGATGCTGGAGTTCTTCCGCCGATATTGCCAGGCTCGCAACCACATTCTGCGACACATAGGTGAAGCGGCCTTCGGCGTCGGTTTCCCACAGCCAATCGGAAGAGCTCTCGGCAAAATCATAGAAACGTTGCCGGGATTCGAGTTCCTCGGCTTGGGAGATTCGCAAGCGCTCAAGCATGAGATTGAACGACCGCGCCAGGTCCCCCAGCTCATCGCTGCGGTCTGCGGCCACCCGGATGTCCAAGTCGCCGTCGCCGATGGCGGTGGTGGCGCGAGCGAGACTCTTCACCGGCACGGTCAACCATCGGCGGCTGATCCAGATCCCGAGCAGCGCCGCGACCAACAGGATCAGCAGCGCGAAATACAAAGCGTTCTTGGCAAGCTCGCGATAGGGGATCCATTGCGCGTCGGCGGAAACCGCCAGCAATACCCGCGCCACCGGCGCGCCGTCGGCCTGGCCCAGAAGCGGGTCGCTGATGGCGAGATATTCGATGCCGTTAGCGCGCACTTTTTGGAATGCCCCGCGGGAAGGCTGCGCCAGGCGCTGCGGGGGGGGATCGACGCCCTGCAGGGTACCGCCAAGTTCCAGGTTATCGCGATACAGCAATACTTCCGCGCCAATCAGCCCGCGCCATCGTTGCAGGTCGGTGGCGTCGATATCGGCCCCTACCAATAGCACACCGATCCGTCCGCCGGCGGGATTGCTGATCGGTACCGCGACCAGCCGTAACAGCGAATCGAAAACCAGCGCATGTCCGAATGTGGTCTGGCCGCTTTGTGCAGCGTGACGCACCAGGCCGGTAAAGGAATCCGAATCGAGCACCTGCGGCGCCACCAGATGCAGTCGGTCGGCTTGTCCGATCCGGGTGGCATTGGCGCCGTTGCCATAAAACGCCAGCAGTTCCAAATCGCTGTTGGGCAGTGCCCGGCGTAAGGCGTCGCGGATGGTAGGCGGATCACCGATCATACCTGCCGCCAAAAGTGCCGGTTCCTCGCTCAATCGTTCGGCGGTGCCCTGGAGCATCTTGAAGCCTTGCTTCTGCGCTTCCACGAATACTGTGTGCGCCCGCTCCAACTCTTTTTGAGTTTGCTGATCGACGTGCCGTTGGATCAGCCAATAGGCCATGGCGGCGACGCTGGCGAGCACCAGCCCAACCAGGGTCACGACGAACAGCGTATTCTTTTGTTCCAGATTCATGGCTGAACGGGAACCGACGGGAACAGCGCTTCGACGCGGTCAACGTGCAGATGTGACGTTGCGGCCGCCGCAGCGGGCAGATCCGGCAACGTGACAGTCACCGGCGGCGGCGCAGTGAACGCGTTGATGATCTTATACGCCGGATCGCCGCTGCGCGTTGCCACGCGCAACCGCCAGCGCCCGGCCGACAGATCGCGGAATTCGAACCGCCGCTCTGCATCCAGCATGCGTGCAAGTGACG
Organism: uncultured Gammaproteobacteria bacterium; assembly: GCA_963762165.1. GTDB lineage: Bacteria > Pseudomonadota > Gammaproteobacteria > JASBUN01 > JASBUN01 > CAVXJN01. The sequence goes on along the minus strand of CAVXJN010000003.1, from coordinate 528,867 downwards.
TCTCGACAACGTCGACGCGGAGATAGGTACGCTGGTGAATCCTGCAAAAGATATACAGCGACTCCCGCGGCCGCAAAGTCATCGCGGTTTCCGTCGACGCAGTGCCCGCCTTGCCGAGGGTGACGTTGACTGATTGGGCGCCATAAGGTGCGATCAAAACATGATAGACCCCGTCGTCGTTGACGAGACGCAAACGGTCACCGACCCGGGCAATCAAATAAGGCGGATCGAACTGGTGGTCACGAATATGCACAACGTGCTCGCGCGGCGCCCGCGCCGGCAGCGGTTGCCCGTCCAGCGGCAACAGCGCAACGCTCACCGGCCCGGACTGGCCGGTGCCCATGGCGACGTTGCCGCGGACCTCGGCGCCAAACACGTGGCTGCCGGCCAACGCCAGCGCGCACAGCAACATTCCGAGGACGCCTCTGCTCGTGCTAAGGTCTGGCAGGTGCTTTGGACCCGAGGATGTGCCCATGGACGATTCCCTGGAAAATCTACGCCGCCAGTTGGCGGAGTTCGCCCAAAGGCGCGACTGGGACCAGTTCCATTCGCCGAAAAATTTGTCCATGGCCTTGATCGCCGAAGCCGCCGAGTTGGTGGAACATTTCCAATGGCTCAGCGAGGAGCAGAGTCGACGGCTGGAGCCGGAAAAATTAAACGAAGTCGCCATGGAATTGGCTGATATTCTAATTTTTTTGATCCGCACGGCAGACAAGCTCGACATCGATCTGGTGCAAGCCGCCATCGCCAAAATCGCGATCAACGAACGTCGCTATCCGGTCGAGAAGGTACGCGGACGCGCGCTGCGCGCGAACGAATACGAGAATTGAATCGCGCCCTTGGTCACGGATTGTCGGGATCGCATCCGCCCTTGATGATCCAGGCGCCACGCTCACAATGCAGCAACTCGCTGCCGCTGCAGACGAAAGTTCCCTCTGCGAAGGGCCGCGCGTTGAAATAACACAGCCCTTCTTCGGAAATCTCCCGCGCCATGATCTCGAAATCGTCGGCGGTCTCCGCAACGATGGGCGAAGTTCGCAATTCCGGATCCGGCGCACCGACATGCTGCGGTCCATTTGCATGCATTCAGGCCTCCTCGGGCAAATCTCTCTCCAACGCGCCCGCCAACATCTCCAACCCTTCCCAAGCATACTCATTTGACTTCGAAAAGCCAGATGCGGCCAGGCTAAAGCATCGCTACGGGCAACCGCTATATTGAGTCGTTCATCCATATCGGCGGACACGTCCAATCGGCCGCACCCGCCCACAGCCAGGAACGGCGCCGCCATGAAGATACAGCCTATGTCCACACAAACAATGCAGACGGTATTGCAACACTGTCCGACCGGGGTCTTGGCGCTCGATCGCCAACGACGCGTATTGTGGTCCAACACTGCGCTCGACAACCTTTTGGGGCTCGAGCCTGAATCCCTTATCGGCCGCGATGCACAAAACTTGTCCCGCGCAGACCTGTTGGCGCTGTTTTCCGACGACGCCCACCTCACGGTCCTCGGTGTCGACGGCGAGCCGCGCCACCTGTTTCGGACCCGGGTGGCGGACGAGAGTGTCGATCCGGTCGCCGAGTTGCACTATTTCACCGACCAGACCGACCGGGTACGCCTGGAAGGTGAACTGGCGCAAGAGCGCCAGACCGCCAGGGCTCTGCGACTGGTGGAGCCGGAAACCGGGCTCATGAGTCAACGAGCGCTGATGTTGGTGCTCGAACCTCAGGTCGCACGTTGCCGGCGTTACGACACGCCGCTCGCAGCGGTGATCCTGCACGTCAAGCCGCGCGACGCGGAACACGACGGCGTCGCGCGCGAAGTCAGCCAGGTGCTCAAGGATCAACTGCGCTGGGCCGATCTGGTAGGCCGGGACGACAACGGCGATTTCCTGATCGTGTTGCCGGAAACCGGGTCAGAGGCAGCCACGGCATTGACGGAAAAACTGGCGCAGGCCCTGCGCAGCAATTCGCACATCGACGACTGCTATTTCGGCATCGTCGAGTGGGTCAAATCCGACAACGCCACCGGTCTGTTACAACGCGCCCGGGACGCCATGACGCGCACGCGCGCGCAGGGCGGACCACAACAGATCGCGCGCTGACCAACGTGCAGTTCCTAGACTGTCAGCCGATAACCTGAGCGTGGCGGATATACCCAAGTTGACGTTGGTCGAGGAACCGGGCCAGGCCGATCTTCGACTGATCAAACGTCGTATCCACGCGCTGAATCAGGAGCGCGTCGCGCGCGTGCGCGATTCTTTGAAGACCGAGCAGCGGGTGTTCGTCGACCTGCTGCCGTTGCTGTTCCACACCAATGATCGACTGCTTCCCGGCTATGTCAAAAAGGCGCCTCTGGGCATCGCCGACTTCAGCGTGCCGAAGCGCTCCATCGAGGCTGCGGCGCGCCTAGTGCGCAAATTCAACTATCGCCGCCGGGCGATGCGCGTGTACCAGATCCAGGCCCTGTACCTCATGGGCAGCACCGGCACCATTGCCTACACCGACAAGAGCGACTTCGACATCTGGGTCTGTCACCACCCCGATGTCTGCGATGCCCAAATCGAAGCGCTGCGCGAAAAAACCCGGCTGATCAGCCAGTGGGCCCGATCACTCGGCTTGGACGTCAAGTTTTTTCTCATGGACCCGTCCGGCTTTCGGCGCGGCGAAATTCAAGCGTTGTCCGAAGACAGCAGCGGCAGCGCCCAGCATCTGTTGCTGCTGGAAGAGTTCTACCGCACCGGGCTGTTGATCGCCGGCCGGTATCCGGCCTGGTGGCTGGTACCGCCTGACGACGAACATCGTTACCGGGAGGTACTCGACGATCTGGAACGCAGCGGCCATGCCCCCAGACACGAGTACGTGGACTTCGGCGACCTCAACGGTATTCCCGCGGAAGAGTTTTTCGGCGCGGCGCTGTGGCAACTCAACAAGGCCGTCGACTCTCCCTACAAGTCTGTGCTCAAGCTGTTATTGATGGAATCCTATACCGGCGAGTACCCCGCGCCCGATCTGCTCTGCCGGCGATTCAAACGCGCCGTGTATGCAGGCCATGTCGATGTGGATGAGCTTGACCCCTACGTACTCATGGTCCGTAAAGTAGAAGAATACCTGAGCCTTCGCGGCGAATCCGAACGCCTCGAACTGGCGCGCAAGTGCTTTTACTTCAAAGTCGGCCTTAGACTCAGCGGCCGCCGGGCGCGTGTCCCCGAGCGGCGATTCGAACTCATGGACAGTCTGGTCGAGCATTGGCAATGGAGTGACGATCAGCTCCTGGTACTGGACTCACGGGCGACCTGGAAGATCCACCGGGTTCTGGAGGAGCGCACCCTGCTGGTCGACGAACTGACACGCAGCTATCGCAACGTTTCCGAATTCGCGCGCCAACACGCGCACGGCTCGCACATCAACAGCACCGACCTCAATCTCCTGGGGCGACGTCTGTATGCCGCGTACGAGCGTAAAGTCGGTAAAGTCGAGATCATCAATCCCGGCATTTCCACCGACCTCACCGAAGCGCGGCTTAGTTTCGTGCGGGTCGGCGACGGTGAGCGCGAGAGCTGGCTATTGCACCGCGGCGATTATGACGAGGCTGTCTCCCGCGGCACAACTGCACTGAAACGCGCCCAGGGCTTGATAGAACTGGTGGCATGGTGTCACTTCAACCGCCTGATCGGCCCCCAGACGCTGGTTACTTTGCACGGGGCTCAGGACGGCATATCGTCCCGCGAGCTGCTTGCCATTATCGACAGTTTTCGGCGCCTGTTTCCCGACGGCGCCCTCCCGGTTACGAGCATGGACAGCCTGCGCCAGCCGGCGCAGGTGCAAGCGTGCGGCTTGTACATCAACCTCGGCCTGGATCCCTTAGTGTCGCATACCCGGCGCGGCGTGTATCTGACCAGCAACCGCTCAGATGCGCTGAGCTACGGCGGATTTTGGAAAAATCTGGCGCTGACCTTCGACTTGATCCTGATCACCACCTGGAGCGAAGTACTGACATTCCACTATCACGGCGAAGCGGCCTTACTCGATTGCCTGTGCGATTATCTCGCCTGGTCTCCGGTCGAGGGCGACGAGCCCCCTACGCCGCCGGTATTCAGCTTTTCTTCCGCCCGCGGCATGGCCATCGCCCACCGGATCGAGGAGTTGTTCCGCGATACCGTGCAATGCTTTTATCGCGGTACGCATCGCGATACTGCCCGTTACGTCCTGCGCATCGAGCAGAATTACTATCTACTCCAAACCGAAAACAGCGTTCCGCGCTATAGACGCATCGGTCTTCCGGATCGCTTGCTGCAGTCATTGGGGGAAGCACAGAAGTCATTCAGTCCGGTCGTGATTGATCGGTACGCGTCGGATAGTCCATTGCTGGACCGTTTGATGCAGCGCAACCGCCCGGACGTGGTGCAGGTATTCTTGCAGCTAAACGACGGCAGCGCTGATGTGTACGTACTCGATGAAAAGGGATCGCTGTTTTTTCAGACCACCGGTTATTACAGCGAGACGACTCTCGTCAGCCAGTTCCAACGCTTCCTGGATTCTGCGATTCATCGCTGCAACGCCACGGAGCGAAACCCGGAGGAACCGCATATCGCCACTGGAGCCGAGTATTACCGCGTGTTGCGCGACTCGACCGGTCAGACCTACACAGAAGTCCTTAGTCACCGCTCCGCGCCTGCCACGCACGACTATCTGAGCGTACAGGTTATGAGTGTACAGTCCGGTTCGGATGCCGCGGTGTATTCGCTGTTTTGCCAAGGTCAGGAATTTTCTTCGCTCGAGCACGGCGACGAAGTATTCCGTCGTGTAGCCGAATACGTCCTGGCGCATCGCAGCGACGCGCAACGTTACCCCATCTATATCACGGACGCAGACGTGAGTCGCACATTGCTCGGCGCCGACGGCAGCGTCGAACTGCAAACCGTGCACTACCTGAACTACAAGAAGACCATCGAAGCACGGCTCAATCAGGCGCTCGAAATTCTATAGGCATCACTCAGCGTTGCGCACGTCGTCCATGATCGAACGCATATCCGCCGACCATCGGTTAAATACAGCTTTCAAATCCGAGTCCGGAAAGATCTCCGTGAATCTCTCGGGGTTGGTGGCAACCACCAGGGTCTGCTGTTGCTCGGCAAAAATCGCAACCTGCAACGGGAGATAGGGGATCATCTCAGGATGGCGTGCGGCCAGCTGGTCCACCTCAGATTTCTTGCCGAAAAACACCACGCGATACTTGTCGGTCTTGAAGCCGGATTTGGTCAATCCGATGTCGACTCGCTGCACTCGAGACAAGGCGTAGCCATGATCGCGAATGGAATTCTGCAGAGTGAGCATGGCTTCGGGAAACGCCTGTTCAGAGCGAGCCATCAATAAGTCCTGCGCCCATAGCACCGGACTCAGCAGTAGCGCCAGCACAGCCACGCCCCAGGTCATTCGGTTTGGCATCCTCATCATAGCGTTGCCTCCTCGAGAATACTTTCGTACACCTGCGACATTTCCGTACATACGCGATCAAGCTCTTCGTTGTTGAACATATGCGACAAAGTTTTCGGATTGATGGCCATCACCTGCACCTTGCCGTTGCGCTCGACCACTGTAACGCGACAGGGCAGGAACAGGCCGACCCGCGGATCGATCGCGAGCGCGTTGTTGAGAATGTTGAAGTTGCAGAAATACACGATGACCGAATGCTTGTCCTCCTGCCCCTCCGGCACCAGGCCACTGTCGAAGTACTGCTCGCGGATAACGCGGAAGTTTCTGCCGATGACGGCGCGTTTGACGTTCTCCACCGTCTCCTTCAACGAATAAGGCGAGTCGTACACGCTCGTGGGCCGGATGGCGCCCTCTGCCTGCGACGCGCTCGGATGCCTGAGCGTGCGTACGTACGCGACCACGTCATCAATATCCTGGTCGCTAAGGCCTTTATCGCGAAACGACACCATGGGCGTGCCGGGCCGACCGTTCGTCAAGGTCGCCTTGATCATCTGGTCCGATGCCGCAGCCTGGAAACCGGGGTTGTTCAAAGCTGGCGCGATGATCGGCAGATCCCGAGGCCGCGAGAACGTCACGCCGGTGCCTTTGCCGCCACTACCCTTCGGCCCATGACAGGCGGCGCAATTGTGCGCGTACAATTCGGCGCCGTGAGCCGCATCGCCTTTGACCGGCGCTTCGCTCAAGGTCGGCGGGGAACCTTTGGACCAGCTGCGTAAATGGGCGACGATCGCCGATACCTGGGCATCGCTGAGTTGCGAGAAGGCCGGCATCACCCGCCCTGGGCGACCGTGTCGAATCGTGGTCTTCAGGTAATGGTCGGTGACGCTGTCGAGAAACGCAGGCAGCGCCAGGGGTACGCCGACCCCACCGCTGCCGTCCATGCCATGGCAAGCGGCGCAGTTGCGGGTATAAAGGTCGGCGCCATCGGGCGCCGCCCAGGCCAGACCCGTCAACGAACACAGGACAAGCGGCAGCAGAATTCTCGAAAACATCCAATAGTCCTCGGTGATTGCGGTTGTTGTCCGGCAGTATAGCGTCGACGCCAGGGTAGTTATTGATCGGAATCAAATCGCCGCGGGCGGCGCGCCAGATCGGCGGGAATATCCACGTCCAGCAGCACACCCGGATCGTTGACCTCGACTTCGACGACATGGGCGGCGTCGGCGAGCACGCTGCGCGCTCCAACGCCACCGTCGAGCCGCAGCAACTGGTCACGGAACTCAGCCGCGAAACCGACCGGATGGCCGCGCCGGTTCTGAAAGCGGGTAGCGGCAACGCCGGCGCCGGCCTGCAGCGCCGCGACCACCGCGGCAATGGAGGAAGGGCACAACCACGGCATGTCGGCCAAGGCGATCACCCAGCCGGTGGCGTCGCGGCTCGCGGCAACGCCCGCGGCGATGCTGCTCCCCATACCACGGGTCGGTTCCGGATTGACCACTGTGCGCGCGCCGCAGGAACCCAACAGCTGCGCCAGCGGCCCCTGCGCGTCGGCCACCACGGCGATGGCCCCCGGCAGGACCTGCAGCAGATGTCGGGCGGCGAGCCCGGCGATAGGATCACCCCGAAAACGGGCTTCGAGCAGTTTCGGCGCGCCGTAGCGCCGGGCGGAACCGGCTGCGAGCAGCAACCCTTGAATCACTGCGCCGCCAGCTTGGGAGCGGCGCCGGTAGAAGCGGCACGCACCAACTGCACGCCGTTGCGCTGCGCCACCAGGTCGGCGGCGATGGCCAGCGCGATTTCTGCCGGCCGGCGGCTGCCCAAGGGCAGGCCCACCGGACCGTGCAGTCGGGCCAGGCCGGCAGCACTGACACCGATTTCCGCCAAACGCCGGCGCCGCGCCGCGTCGCTGCGTTGCGAACCCAAGGCACCGACGTAATAAGCCCGCGAGTCCAATGCCTCCATCAACGCCATGTCGTCGAGCTTGGGGTCGTGGGTAAGGGCAATCACCGCGCTGCGCGGATCGTCCGCGAGCTCCCGTACGGCATCGTCCGGCATGCTGCGCAGAAAGCGGACCTGGGGCAACTGCCAGCTACGCTGGTAGTCCTCGCGCGGGTCGCACACCACCACTTCAAAGTCCAGGGCCAATGCCATCTGCGCCAGGTAATAGCTCGGTTGCCCTGCGCCGATGATCAGCACTCGCCATGCCGGGCCGAATAGCTGGTACAGGTCGCGACCGTCGAAGCGGAAGGTGGCGTCGGGCCGCGCCGGGGCCAGGCTGGTCTCTCCGGTGGCCAGGCACAGGTGGCGGGTGATCGGCCGGCGCGACCTGATCGCCTCGATCAACTTGCGCAGCGGGGCCGCGGCATTGAGAGGTTCGGCGACCAGCTTCAGGCGGCCGCCGCAGGGCAGGCCGAGGCGACGATTTTCCTCGGAACTGACGCCGAATTCGTGGATTGAGGGCGCGATTGTGGTCGCCGTCAGCAAGCGTTCGGCCAGGATTGCCTCGACACAGCCGCCGGACACCGAGCCGACCATGGCGCCGTCGTCACACAGCGCCCACAGCGCGCCCTGGGGCCGCGGCGAAGAACCCCAGGTTTCGGCGACCGTCACCAGCCATGCACCATGGCCGCGCTGCAGCCACGCCGCCGCGGTTTCGAGCACATTCAAGTCGGCGCTTTCCACCCCGTCTGCCTCCGTGAGTCAGGATTCAAGAATAATTCAGGGTGTCTGTGTCGCAAGCGATGGGATCGGGACGGGCTGCTGGGACACCAGTCACAGCGACAAGCGTTGCCGCAACCAGGCGCCGATCGCACTCAGCTGAGCGGCACTGATCGAGTGGCCCATGGCCAGGGTCTGAAACTGCACATCGCAGCCATACTGCAGCAGCCGGTCCCGTGACAGCTGCGCCACCTTCAGCGACACCACCGGGTCGTCCCTGCCGTGCATCATCAGAATGGGGGTCTGGCGGCGGGCAGCCACCGCCTCGTCTTGCAGGCGGTCCGCCAGCGGCAACCAGGTCGACAGCGCCAATATTCCCGCCAGTGGTTCGAAACTGCGCAAACCGGCGTGCAGGGCTACTGCGCCACCCTGGGAGAAGCCCGCCAGCACGACCCGCTCGGGCGCGACGCCGCGCTCGGCCTCCCGTTCTAGCAACTGCTGCAGACGCGCGGCGCTGTCGCGCACCCCCGCTTCGTCCTGGGGCGAATCCGCTTCCAGACCGCAAATGTCGAACCAGGCGCGCATCTCCAGTCCATTGTTCACGGTCACGGGCCGCACCGGGGCATGGGGAAACACGAAGCGCACCGCTGCACCGGCGGGGAGTTCCAACAGCGGGATGACCCCCTCGAAGTCGTAGCCGTCGGCGCCCAGGCCGTGCAGCCAGATGACGCTGGCGCGCGCGGCCTCGTCGGGCTCCAATTCAATGCGGTCGTCTTCAACGTTCAGTTGCATGAGTTCCCCAATCACGGCAAACAAAACGGCGGCGGCATCCGAAGATACCGCCGCCGCGGTCCATCCACTACATAATAGCCGAGATCAGGCCTTGATCTCGAAGCTCTCGGACTCTTTCTCGCCCTTGTTGTCGACCCAGGAGATGGTGATCTTGTCACCGGCCTTGGCGCCCTTGAACTTGAAGAACAAGTAGGGGTTTTTGGAAACCGCCGGGCCCCACAGGCAGTCGAGCACATTGTTGCCGCTGTGATCGACCTTGAGCTCCTGAATGAAATGGGCCGGAATCGGCTTGCCGGTCTTTTTGTCTTTACGCAGACCCGTCTCCATCGGATGGCTGATCAGCGCCTTGACCGTGGTGACATCGCCCTGGACCTGGGCGCGTGCTTTGATACCTGACATTGTCGTTACCTCTCTTCAATCCTTGCCGTTGAGTTCGCCCGCGCAATCAGCCGCCGCAGCCGCCGATGGTGACCTTCACTTCCCGGCCCGCGCTGTAGAGCTTGCCGCCGGAGCGCACCACCGCGATCACGCTCGAAGTCTTGGCCACCTTGATGCGGGTGCCCACGAACGGCTCGGTATTGGAGGCCAGGTTGAAGCTCGCCGCCAGGGGCGAGGCATTCTTCTCGGCGAGGATGGAAATCGATTCCACGTTCGGCAGGCTGGTGGAGACCGTAACACCGACCACTGCGCCGTTCTCGGCGATCGGCGGCGCCTTGATCTCGATGTCCTGACTGCCCTTCATATCGGCGCTTCCGGTCAGTGCCTGCACCGCCGCGTCCACGCTCTTGGCATCGAAGGCCTTGTCCGGCCACGCCGCCAACACCACCCGCGGCGTCAGCAGACCAGCACCGGCCGCTACGCTTACCACGCCCGCAGCCAGCGTACCTTTCAGCAAGGTTCTGCGTTTGATATTTGCGTTCATCTATCTGACTCCTCAAGTTATCCGCAAAATCCACACGGTCCATTCAAGGCAAGTCCTGTACCAGACCGGTTTAATATCGCATTATTAGAATGTTAGCACCGCCGCAAAGCCGCAGCGGACTATCCTGACCTTGCATTTTGCAACGCGCTCATTGCAAATTCAACGATCCTCCCCCTTCGATTCCGGCATCACTCCCTGCCTTTGGTATTGCTGCAGTTTGCGCCATAGCGTCGATTTATTGATGCCGAGGGTCGCTGCGGTACGTTCCCGGTTGCCGTCGTGCTGGCTGAGAATCTTGAGGATGTAACGGCGCTCCAATTCTTCCAGGGTGGGATCGCCGCATTCCACGTCGGCCTTGCCCGCGCCGCCGCCCGGCAACGCACTGACATGCAGCAACGGCTGATCCGCCAAGGCGATGTGGCGTTCCACCAGATTGTGCAACTCGCGGATATTGCCGGGCCAATGGTAATCGCACAGACGCGCCATCGAATCCGCATCGAAGCCTGTAACTTCGCGATGGTAGCGCTCGGCCAGGGCATCGACGAAATGCTGGATCAGCAACGGGATGTCATCGCGCCGCTCGCGCAAGGCCGGCATGTGGATCTGCACCACGTTCAGGCGATGATACAAGTCATGGCGGAAACCACCCTCAGCCACCATCTGCTCCAGATTTCGATTGGTGGCCACCAGAAATCTTACGTCGATATCGATCGGCCGGATGCCGCCGACGCGGGTGACTTGCTGTTCCTGCACCACCCGCAACAACTTGGTCTGCATGGCATCGGAGATATTGCCGATCTCGTCCAGGAACACAGTACCGCCACTGGCGGCTTCCAACAGGCCCTGCTTGGCCTGCATGGCGCCGGTAAAGGCGCCTTTTTCATGACCGAACAGTTCCGACTCCAGCAGAGTGTCGGTCAGGGCGCCGCAGTCGATGACCACGAATGGCCGGTCTGCGGCGTCACTGTGGCCGTGGATCGCACGTGCCGCCAATTCCTTCCCGGTGCCTGATTCGCCCTCGATAATGACATTGCAGCGAATGTCGGCAAGCTTCTCGATCATAGCCAACACGCGGCGAATGGCCGGAGACTGGCCGATCATGCCGAAGCGGTCGCCTTGCTGGCGCAATTGACGGCGCAGGATCTTGTTTTCCTGGCGCAGACGAGATCGTTCCAGGGTGTTTTCCACCTGAATCACAAGCTCGTCCATGTCGAACGGCTTCTTGATGAAATCGGTGGCGCCCATCCGCAGCGCTTCAATGGCGTGATCGACGCTGGAATAGGCGGTGACGATGATCACCGGAACGTCGGCGTCGTGCCTGCGCAACTGCGCCAGCAAGTCGATTCCGGTCAGACCGGGCATGCGCAGGTCCGAGATCACCAGGTCGGCGCCGTGGTGCTCGAAATATTCCAGTGCCTGGCGCGGATCGCGGAACACGCGGCAATCGAACGGCGCGTCCGCAGTGAAGCGCAGCATCAATTCGCCGGCTTTGACGTCATCGTCGACGAACAGATATCAATGGCCGATCATGCACGCATTCGCACCTGCTTCTTCACACGGTATCGGATTGGCGCGTAGCGCTGCCGCTATGACGCCGCAATGGCAGCCGTACCCGCGCTACCACCCCGCCTTCGTTCTGATTCTCCAGGCTGAGCGTTCCGTCGTGACGCTCGATGATGCCGAGACTGATGGACAAACCCAGGCCACTGCCTTCGCCGACCGCTTTGGTAGTGAAGAACGGATCGTAAATCCGTGCCATGTCCTGCTCGGCGATGCCCGGACCATGATCACGCACTTCCAATTCGAACGCGGCTGCGTCGCAACGCGCACGCACCGTCACCGCGCGCCCCGCCGGACTTGCTTGAATGGCGTTGAGCAACAGATTGACCAGAACCTGCTGCAGCTGATGACGGTCGCCGTCGAGTTCGCATTCTACTTCGATCGACTGCTGCAATTGAATGCGCTGCTCGGCCGCCGCCTGCTGTACCAGATTGATGGTCTCGCGCACCCACGGCGCCACCGCGAAATGAATGTAATGGGGCGGCACCTGGCGGGCGAAATTGAGCACGCTCCTGATAATCGCCGACGCCCGCAACGCCTCCTCGCGCAGCGAATCCAGGTCCTGCCTGACCCCTTGCGCATCTTCGGGCAGCGAACGTCCGATCAATTTCGCGTAGGACAGAATATTGTTCAAGGGATTGTTGATTTCATGGCCGATGCCCGCCGCCATCTGACCGATGCTGGCGAGCTTGGCGCTTTGCAGCATCATGCTCTGCGCCCGATCGCGCTCATCCCGGGCTCGGGCCAACGTCTCAGCCATGTAGTTGAAGGAATTTCCGAGTTGCCGCAATTCGTCGGCGCCCGCGGTTCGTACACGCGCATCGCGATTGCCATCGGCATAGTTCTTCAGGGTCGTGGCCATGGAGACAATGGGCGCAGCGACGTTGCGCGCGCCGACATGGGCAAGCCAGAGACTGATCAACAGCGCCACGGCGGCGAACACGAAAATACCGAAGCGAATGCGGTTGAACGGTGCGCTGATCTCCGCCTGTCCCACCCGCGCCGCGAGTACCCAGCTCACCAGTTGGTTGGGGTAGGGCAGGTATTCCACGTAATAGATACGCGAGTGGCCGTCGGCCACCAGCAGATCGCCGTAAGGTTTGCGCTGCACGGCATGCCACAGCCGGCCACGGTCGATGGCGCGCAGATTCGCCGGCAGCGCGTCTGCGCGCGTCATCCGTAAACCGCCGCGGTCGTCATACAATATCGTGCCGTCGCGATCGCTTTCCTCGGTACTGATCTCGGCCAGCAGCAGGGTCGCACCATGGGCCCGGCTCGCAAGTTCCAGGATGCGGTCGATCTGTTCGCCGGAATAATCCGCCAGCAAATAGCCGACGACGGCGTTTTCACGCGTCAACGGCACGACTGCGCTGAGCATCGGCGGGCCTCGTACGCCGTCCCGGTCCCAGCGACTCTCCGGCAGCTGCACGAAACTCAGTTCATTGGCAGGCAACGCGCTCAAACGGCGGGCAAATCGATCATCGTCCAGTTCGTTCTCGGCGTAGGGCATGCTCTCGATGCCTTCCTGGGTGCCGACCGCGGACCGGGCAAAGCTCACCTTGACCATGGTGTTGGCCTTGAGATCCAACACCCGCAAGGTGTGGAAATTGGGCACCACACCCTGCAACGCCTTCAGGAATTCCTTTAATCGCTCGCCACGCTCGAAAAAGGTGGGATGCAGCTCGCCCTGGGCCGCGCGTTCCAGCACCGGCAGGTATTGGCGCATGTCCGGCGCGCTAGCCAGGGACAATACCAGTTGCCGCTCGTAATAGAGGCTGCGGTCGATTTCCGACAGAATGCTGCTGAGGCTGGAATTCACGTCCTGAGCGACGCTTGCCCGGTACAGGCGCTCGCTGTATGCGGTTGCGCCGAGCACCAGCGCGCTCAAGGGCAGGAACGTCGCCCAAAACACCCAGAGAAAGATATTGGTCTTGAGACGCACTGATGTCCTGAGTACAAACGCTCCGCGTGCCGCAACCACTACTCTAAGTCAATCCTCGGCGCCTGAATACTGCCGCCATAGGCAGGCGAGCCAGCGCTCCCGTATAATCGCGTTTTGTCTGCAACTACGAGCATCGACATGAAATATTGCTGGGCCAACGTGCTGTTCTGGGTCGTCGTCGCGGTACTCGGAGTCGGCGCCATGCTCGCGGGCTGCGGTCAGAAAGGTCCGTTGTACTTGCCGGATCAGCAGCACAAACAACAGACCCGCGATAAAAGCTGAGCGCTGAGCGAATTCCTATGGATTATTTCCACTACCAGGGCGGACGCCTGTTCGCGGAACAGGTCGCACTGGACGAAATTGCACGCATCTACGGTACGCCGTGCTACGTCTACTCCCGTGCCACGGTGGAACGACACTGGCAAGCGTTTGCACAGGCGCTCGCGGGGCACGCGCATCTGATCTGTTATGCGGTCAAGGCCAACAGCAACCTCGCGATACTGAATGTGCTCGCGCGCCTCGGCTCTGGTTTCGATATCGTCTCGGGCGGCGAACTGGAACGAGTGCTGCGCGCCGGCGGCGATCCGGCACGCATCGTATTTTCCGGGGTCGGCAAGAGCGAAGCCGAAATCGTCCGCGCGCTGGAGGTTGGCATCCGCTGCTTCAATGTCGAGTCGGAGTCGGAACTGCTGCGCATCGATCGGCTGGCGGGGGCCGCCGGCACCCGTGCGCCGATCTCGTTGCGGGTCAACCCGGACGTCGATGCCCAGACCCACCCCTACATCTCCACCGGTTTGAAGGAAAACAAGTTCGGCGTCGACATCGAGCGCGGGTTCGAACTCTACCAGCGCGCCGCGGCACTGGAACATCTGCAGGTCGCCGGCATCGACTGTCACATCGGCTCGCAACTGACCCGCTTGTCGCCTTTCGTCGATGCACTCGACCGGGTCCTGGCGCTGGTCGATCGGCTGCGGGATTCGGGTATCGCCCTGCGGCATCTGGATATCGGCGGCGGTCTCGGCATTCGCTACCGCGACGAACAGCCGCCGCAACCAGCCGATTACGCGCAAGCGCTGCTACATCGGCTTGGCGAGCGGCAGTTGGAGATTTTGCTCGAGCCCGGCCGGGCCATTGTCGGCAACGCCGGCATCCTGCTGACCCGGGTGGAATACTTGAAGGCGACTGCGGACAAACGCTTCGCCATCGTCGATGCCGCCATGAACGATCTGATCCGACCGGCGCTGTACGACGCCTGGCAGGACATCGTGCCCGTCGCACCACGCCAAGACGGCGAAGTTGCGGCCTGGGACATCGTCGGCCCGGTATGCGAAACCGGCGACTTTCTCGGCAAGGATCGCAGCCTGGCGCTGGCGGAGGGCGACCTGCTGGCCATGCGCTCGGCGGGTGCATATGGATTCGCGATGAGTTCCAACTACAACACCCGGCCGCGGGCCGCCGAAGTGATGGTGGACGGCGACCGTACCCACCTGGTACGCCGTCGCGAAACCCTGGCGGAACTGATGGTCGGCGAATCGACGCTGCCCGACTGAGCCGGTGACCGCCGTGCCAGATCAGCTCCCGCAGCGTATCCCCGAACCGGAATTGATGGACGAGCCGCAACAGGCGGCGGCGTATGCGGGCGCCGATTTCGAGCAACCCCATTCCCGGTTCATGACACTGCTGCGGCAATCGATGAATGCGCCGGCGTTCGCCGGTCGCCTCGCCGATCTGGGCTGCGGCACGGGCGATATCACGCTGCGCTTGGCACGCGCCTTCCCCCGTTGCCGGATCGACGCCATAGACGGCGCGGCAGCGATGCTGTCCCATGCCGACACGGCGGTGCGGGCGGCGGGTCTCGCCGAGCGGGTCCGCCTGGTACACGGCCGGCTGCCAGAAGCCGTGCTGCCAGAAGCCGGGTACGAGGCCGTAATCAGCAATAGCCTGCTGCACCATCTGCACGATCCGCTGGTGCTGTGGGATACCGTGCGCCGCATCGCCGCACCGGGCTGCCACATATTCGTGATGGATCTCATGCGCCCCGAAAGTCGTGCGCAGGCCCAGGATCTGGTCGACACCCATTCGGGCTCGGAGCCGGAAATCCTGCGCCGCGACTTCTTCAACTCGCTGCTCGCCGCGTTCCGCCCCGGGGAAATCGAGCGTCAGCTTGGCGAGGCCGGAATCTCGGGGCTCGAGGTACGGGTGGTCAGCGACCGTCATCTGACGATCCACGGACAAATGTCATGAAGCATTTCGAAAATCCTTCGCCGGACACCATCCGTGCACTGCTGCAACAGGTCCGCAATATCGCCGTGGTGGGCCTCTCGCCCCGTCCAGGTCGCCCCAGCCACCAGGTGGCGGCGTCCTTGCAACGATTCGGTTATCACATCATCCCTGTACGCCCCGCGGTGAAGGAAGTCCTCGGTGAACCCGCTTACCGGGATCTGCACGAGGTGACCGAGCCCATCGATCTGGTGAATGTATTCCGCGCGCCTCAGCACGTGGATGAAATCGTCGATACCTGCATTGCCTTGAAGCTCCCAGCGCTGTGGCTACAGGACGGCGTCATCGACCACGAAGCCGCCCGGCGCGCCGATGCCGCCGGGATCACCGTCATCATGGACCGCTGCATCTATCGAGATTATCTGGCGTTGATGAAGTAGCCTTGGCATCGGAGACCACCGACATGCAGATCCGCTTTACCAAAATGCACGGGCTGGGCAACGACTTCGTGGTCATCGACGGCGTAACGCAGTCCTTTGTTCCGGAGCCGGAGCAGATCCGCTTTCTCGCCGACCGCCGCTTCGGCGTCGGCTGCGATCAGGTGTTGCTGGTGGAACGGCCACGGGCGGACGGCGCGGATTTCGGCTACCGGATCTTCAATGCCGACGGCGGCGAGGTGGAGCAGTGCGGCAACGGCGCGCGCTGCTTCGCCCGTTATGTGCACGATCACGGCTTGAGCAGCAAAAATCCAATCGTGGTGGATACCCGCGCCGCCCGCCTGAGCCTGCAGATTCGCAGCGATGGCCAGGTCACGGTGGATATGGGCGTGCCGCAGCTGCAGCCGCCACAGATTCCCTTCGATGCCCCGGAAACCGCTCCGGATTACCCCCTCGAGATCGACGGCCGTGCTTACCGAATCGGCGCCGTGTCCATGGGCAACCCCCACGCCGTGCTGCAGGTTGACGATGTCGACCTGGCGCCGGTGGCGACGCTCGGACCGCAACTGGAATCCCATCCGCGCTTTCCCAGCCGCGTCAACGCGGGCTTCCTGCAGGTCGTGGATCGGGGCCACGTGCGTCTGCGCGTGTACGAACGCGGCGCCGGCGAAACCCTGGCTTGCGGCAGCGGCGCCTGCGCAGCCGTGGTGGCCGGCCGGGTACAGGATCGCTTGGATGCCGAAGTCGCGGTCGATCTACGGGGTGGCCGTCTTATGATAAGCTGGCCCGGTCCAGGACATTCGGTCACGATGACCGGACCGGCGACCACCGTGTTTGAGGGCCAGATCGACTTATGAGTACACAGCCGGATCAGGAATACGGCGAAGAGGAACTCGCCGAGAATCGAATCACGCAGTATCTGCGCGATCATCCCGAGTTCTTCCTTCGCAACACCGACGTCGCGCTGCAGCTCCAGATCCCGCACGAATGCGGCTCGGCAGTGTCGCTGGTGGAGTATCAAATCAGCGTCCTGCGGGATCAGAACCGCCAGCTCAAACGCAAGCTCAAGGATCTGGTCCAGACCGGGCGCGAAAACGACCGCCTCAGCGAGCGCATCCTCGGGCTGACGCGGGCGATGTTGGCGGCGGAAAGCCTGGAGGCGACCCTGGCGGCGGTACAGCAGACCATGACCGGCGAATTTCACGCCGACGCCATCTCCTTGCGGGTGTTCGGCAGCCCCCAGGCGGCTGGTGAATTCGCGCCCTGCATGCTGGACCGGGACGATCCGGCACTGGCGCCGTTCAGCGCTTTTTTCAAATCCAACCGACCGCTGTGCGGGCGTCTCAAACGCGCGCAACTGGAATTGCTGTTTCCCGAAGACGTGGACGCCATCGGCTCGGCAGCGCTGGTCGGCTTGGGCGATCACGCCCGCTTCGGTCTGATGGCCGTAGGCAGCAGCGACGAAAACCGTTTCCATCCGGCGATGGGCACCCTGTACCTGAGCCGCATGGGCCTGCTGATCGGCTACGCCCTGCGCCGCTACCTGGGCGAACCTGCTGCGGATGAATGAAGGGCTGCGTGCGGACCTGGACGGTTTCGCGGCGCACATTGCCCACGAGCGTCGCCTGGCGCCCCTGACCTGCAGCCACTACCGCCGCCACCTGGAACGATTCGCGCAATTCTGCACCAACGCCGGTATCGATGAGTGGGCTGCGGTGGACGTGCACCGGGTGCGCGCTTTCGCCGCCCGCGAGCATCAGCGCGGCAGTTCCGGCAAGACCCTCCAGGCACGGCTCGCCGCCATCCGCGCACTGTTCAATTTTCTGCTCCGGGAAGGGCGGGTTGCGCACAATCCCGCCCAGGATGTGCGGGCTCCCCGAAGCGGCCGCAAACTCCCTGAAGCGCTTGATGCAGACCAGGTTGCTCACTTGCTGCAAAACGTCGGCGGAGGCGATCCGCTGACCTGTCGCGATCTCGCGATGATGGAACTGCTGTATTCGTCCGGTTTGCGCCTGGCAGAGCTGGTGGCAGCGGATCTGTCCGACCTGGATCGCCGGGAAGGCTTGATCCGGGTGACCGGCAAAGGCGCCAAAGACCGCATCGTGCCCGTGGGCCGCCTGGCATTGGAAGCGGTGGAAGCTTGGCTGCGATTGCGTGCCGGTATTGCACCCGCCGAGCAGACCGCGCTGTTCGTCAGCCGCAGCGGCCATCGGGTCGGCGCCCGCAACGTCCAGGAACGACTGCGGCGTTGGGGGCTGCGCCAGGGTATCGCCGGGCGCGTCCATCCCCACAAGCTGCGCCATTCGTTTGCCAGCCATATGCTCGAATCCAGCGGCGATCTGCGCGCCGTACAAGAGTTGCTGGGGCATTCCGACATCAGCACGACCCAGATCTACACCCACCTGGACTTCCAGCACCTGGCCTCGGTGTATGATCAAGCCCATCCCCGGGCAAAAAAGAAGGATTCTTCCTCGTCCTGAACGTAGCGCTGCCGTATTGGCCGCGGCCACCTTGCAGCCGGCGCCGTGCCGCCCTCATATCTGCCGGGCGCGCCCGAGCCGCGCGTCATAGCGGTGCTATGCTGCGGTGCGCGGCAACCCCACGGGGCATCTCCTGATTAGCGTGTCCTGATTCAGTTACAATTCGTGCCCTTGAGCGCGATTCGGGAGCGAGCAGTGGAGCAGTATCGGGGAACAACGATCTTGTCGGTGCGACGCGGCGACAAAGTCGCCATCGGCGGCGACGGCCAGGTTTCGCTGGGCAATACCGTTATGAAGGGCAATGCCCGCAAGGTACGGCGCCTATATCACGACAACGTCATCGCCGGATTCGCCGGCGGGACCGCCGACGCTTTCACTTTATTTGAGCGGTTCGAGGGCCAGCTGGAAAAACACAGCGGCAACTTGACCCGGGCGGCAGTGGAACTGGCCAAGGAATGGCGTACCGATCGCGCCCTGCGCCGGCTTGGAAGCACTGCTGGCGGTCGCCGACGCCAGCACCTCCCTGATCATCTCCGGCAACGGTGATGTCATCGAGCCCGAGCAAAGCCTGATGGCGATCGGCTCCGGCGGCCCGTTCGCCCAATCCGCCGCCCGGGCGCTGCTGGAGAATACCGAGCTGGATGCGCGCAGTATCGTCGAGCGCGGCCTTAATATCGCCGCCGATATCTGCATCTACACCAATCACAATCTCACCATCGAAGAACTGGATGCGGCCCCCGGCGGCCGCTCCTGACAGCGATGGCATAAGGTTTCGAAAAGTTTATGTCGGAAATGACACCCAGAGAAATCGTCCAGGAACTGGACAAGCACATCATCGGCCAGGACGCGGCCAAACGCGCCGTGGCCATTGCCTTGCGCAACCGCTGGCGGCGCATGCAGGTGGATGAAAGCCTGCGCAACGAAATCACCCCCAAGAACATTCTCATGATCGGTCCCACCGGCGTCGGCAAAACCGAAATCGCGCGGCGTCTGGCGCGCCTGGCGAATGCGCCGTTCATCAAAGTCGAGGCGACCAAATTCACCGAAGTCGGATATGTCGGCCGCGACGTGGAATCCATTGTCCGCGACCTGGTCGACGTGGCCATCAAAATGGACCGCGAAGCGGCGATGGGCAAAGTGCGGCATCGCGCCGAAGACGCCGCCGAGGAACGGGTGTTGGATGCGCTTTTGCCACGCGCCCGCGGCTTTGGTTTCGAGCCCGACGACAAGCAGGATCACGAGGAAGAGTCGGCAGCGCGCCAAAAGCTGCGCAAACGCCTGCGCGAAGGCCAACTGGACGATCGCGAAATCGAAGTGGAACTGTCCGCTTCCAGTCTCGGCGTTGAGATCATGGCGCCGCCCGGCATGGAAGAAATGACCAATCAGCTCCAGGGCCTGTTCCAGAATCTGTCCGGCGGCCGCACCAGCAACCGCAAAGTCAAAGTCAAAGACGCGCTGGTTTTGCTGCGCGACGAAGAAGCGGCGAAGCTCATCAACGAAGAAGAGCTCAAGCACAACGCGCTGCGCAATGTCGAGCAGAACGGCATCGTGTTCCTCGACGAGATCGACAAAGTGGCCAAGCGCTCCGAACACGGCGGACCGGATGTATCGCGCGAAGGTGTGCAGCGCGATCTCCTGCCGCTTGGTGGAAGGCAGCACCATCAGCACCAAGTACGGCATGGTCCGCACCGATCACGTGCTGTTCATCGCTTCCGGCGCATTTCACTTGTCCAAACCTTCCGATCTCATTCCGGAGCTGCAGGGACGGTTGCCCATCCGGGTGGAACTGGATGCCCTGGGCAGCGACGATTTCGTGCGCATCCTCACCGAGCCCGATGCGTCCCTCACCGAACAATACGCCGCGCTGCTGGTTACGGAAGGCCTGCAACTGCAGTTCGATCCGTCGGGCGTGCGTCGCATCGCCGAAATCGCGTTTCAGGTCAACGAGCGCACCGAGAACATCGGTGCCCGGAGGCTGCACACTATCATGGAACGGTTGCTGGAGGATCTGTCGTTCGATGCCGCGGACCGCCATGGCGAAACCGTCACCATCGATGCCGACTACGTCGAACAGCATTTGGCCGACGTTGCCCGCGACGACGATTTGAGCCGCTATATTCTTTGACCGCGCCGGACGCAACGAGGCGGCGGTCGCACACGCTGGAGATCAGACATGGCTTCACCGAAACCCACGGAAATCAACGTGCACACCAAGTCGAAGACCCTCGAGATCAGCTTCGACGACGGCGAGCACTTTACGCTGCCGGCGGAATATCTGCGCTGCTTCTCGCCATCGGCGGAAGTGCAAGGCCATGGCCCCGGGCAGGAAGTACTGCAAGTGGGCAAGGAAAACGTCAATATCGAGCAAGTGGATCCGGTTGGCAATTACGCCATCTGCATTCATTTCGACGACGGCCACAACACCGGCATCTATTCTTGGGATACGCTGTACAAACTGGGCAAGCAACACGAACACAACTGGCAGAACTATCTGCAACGCCTTGAACAGGCCGGACACAAGCGCGAGGCGCCGCAGCGCCACTGAGTACACGCACGGCGTTGCGCCAGGACGCCGGGCGCAACGCCGGTGAACCGAAATTGAGCAACCGCGAGTACTGATCGACATGAGCGACCAAGACCATCCATCGGATACCGATTTCGGTTACCAGAAAGTGCCGTTCGAGGAAA
Source organism: uncultured Gammaproteobacteria bacterium (assembly GCA_963762165.1). Lineage (GTDB taxonomy): Bacteria > Pseudomonadota > Gammaproteobacteria > JASBUN01 > JASBUN01 > CAVXJN01. The sequence goes on along the minus strand of CAVXJN010000003.1, from coordinate 507,731 downwards.
AAGCGCGCCGGGTTGCAGGTGTGTTTCATTCCGTAGCGGAAAAGTACGACGTCATGAACGATCTGATGTCGCTCGGTATCCATCGGCTGTGGAAGCGCTACGCCATCGAGCTGAGCGGTGTCCGGCGCGGCCAGCGGGTGTTGGATCTGGCTGGCGGTACCGGCGATCTCGCGCAGCGTTTTTCGCGCATGGTCGGCGCCGACGGCGAAGTGGTGCTCGCTGACATCAACGGCTCGATGCTGGAACGGGGACGCAGCCGGCTAGTGGATGCCGGCGTGGTCGGCAACGTGCGTTATGTGCAGGCCAACGCTGAACGTCTGCCGTTTCCCGACAACCATTTCGACTGCATCAGTATCGCCTTCGGCCTGCGCAATGTAACCGATAAACAAACGGCGCTGGCATCGATGTACCGCGTGCTCAAGCCGGGCGGTCGCGTGTTGGTTCTGGAATTCTCCACACCGGCAGTACCGGGTTTGAAGCCGCTGTACGATTTGTATTCCTTCACCGTGCTGCCGGTCTGGGGCGCCTGGTGGCGGGCGACGCGTCCAGTTACCGCTATCTCGCCGAGTCCATTCGCATGCATCCGGATCAGGAAACGTTGAAGAACATGATGGAACAGGCCGGGCTCGAACGCTGCGAATATTTCAATCTCAGCGGCGGCATCGTCGCCTTGCATCGGGGCTTCAAGCTCTGATTGTCGGGAACGGGCACATGGAACTTCCGGTCGCACTTACCGCCGCCTTTGAAACCGCCTGCAATCGTGTGCTCAGCCTGGATCCCGATCAGTGCGGCGCGGATGTCGGCGCTCGAAGGCAAAGTCATCGCCATCGCAGTGCAGGATCTGAATCTGCGTCTGTATCTGCTGCCCGGTCCGAGCGGAATGCAGGCGTTGGCTCAGTACGAGCACGCCCCCGACGCCGTGTTGCACGCAACACCGGCGGCACTCTGGAACCTGGCGCGCGGCGGCGAGGCGGCCCACATGATGCTGCGTGACGAGATCCGCGTCGAAGGGGACACCCAACTCGGCCAGGACTTCAAGTCGCTGCTCGACAAGCTGGATATCGATTGGGAAGAACATCTGTCCAGCGTCCTTGGCGATGTCCTGGCCCACCAAGTAAGCCGCGGTGTGCAAGCCGGTGTGCGCTGGAGCGCGGCGACCGTTTCCAGCCTGGAACAGGATATCGCCGAGTTCGTGCAGGAGGAAGCGCGGCTGGTGCCAAGCGCACCGGAGTTGACGCAATTCATGGACGACGTCGACGAGCTGCGCGCCGATGCGGATCGACTTGAGGCCCGGGTCAAGCGCCTATTCGCCAAGCTGGCCGATTCCAGCCGCAAGTCGTGACAAACACCGCGGCTGTTGTATTGTGCAGGTTCGAGAACAACAACGCCTAGTCGCGGAGGGCAACCGGCCGCGGCAGCATTTCGGGAATAAGGTTTAGCGTGATACGTCCTGCCCAAGTTCTGCGATTGCTGTACATCAACCTGGTATTGGTGAGACATGGGCTCGACGAGCTGATCATGGCCACTCACCTGTTGCGGCCGATCCGGTTCCTCATATATCTCGCGCCGTGGTATTGGCTGCGCGGCAAGCGCGAACCCAGAGGTGTGCGCATTCGCCGTGCGCTGGAAGACCTGGGGCCGATTTTCGTCAAGTTCGGGCAAATCCTCTCCACCCGCCGCGACTTGCTCCCGGACGATATCGCCGTCGAGCTCGCAGGTTTGCAGGACCGGGTCGCGCCTTTTCCCGGTACACAGGCTCGCGAGATCATCGAAAAGGCCTACGGCAAGTCGATTTCGCAGTTGTTCGCGCAATTCGACGAGACGCCCTTGGCCTCCGCCAGCATTGCGCAGGTGCACGCAGCCACACTCCCGGACGGACGTGAAGTGGTGGTGAAGGTGTTGCGCCCGAACATTGAACCGGTGATTCGCCGCGATGTGGGGCTGATGTACTACGTCGCTGGTCTGGCGGAACGCTATTGGCGCGAAGCGCGCCGGCTGCGTCCCAGGGAAGTCGTCGCCGAATTCGAAAAAGTGATCTACGACGAACTCGACCTGGTGCGGGAAGCGGCCAATGCGGCGCAGTTGCGGCGTAACTTCGAAGGCTCCGACTTATTGTATGTTCCCGATACCTACTGGCCCTATGCACGCCGCAATGTCATCGTCATGGAGCGCATCTCCGGCACACCCATCAGCGACGTCGAAGGTCTGATCGAGCAAGGCGTGGACCTGAAGACACTGTCGGAACACGGCGTCGAAATCTTCTATACGCAAGTGTTCCGCCATAACTTTTTCCACGCCGACATGCATCCCGGCAATATTTTCGTATCTCCCGAGGGACGCTATATCGCCGTGGACTTCGGCATCATGGGTACCCTGAATCCGGATGATCAGCGCTATCTGGCGGAGAATTTCCTGGCCTTCTTCAATCGCGATTATCGACGCGTCGCCGAGTTGCATCTGGAATCCGGTTGGGTGCCGGCCGATACCCGGGTGGACGAATTCGAATCGGCGATCCGCACCGTCTGCGAGCCGAATTTCAACCGGCCGTTGAAGGATATCTCCTTCGGCCAGGTGTTGCTGCGGCTGTTCCAGACGGCGCGGCGCTTCAACATGGAAGTGCAGCCGCAGTTGGTGCTGTTGCAGAAAACGCTGCTCAACATTGAAGGCCTCGGGCGCCAGTTGTATCCGGACCTCGACTTGTGGAAAACCGCCAAGCCCTATCTCGAACGCTGGATGAGCGAGCAGATCGGTACCCGCGCTTTCGCGCGCCGACTTCGGACCAATCTGCCGATCTGGTCAGAGAAGGTGCCGGAACTACCGGCGCTGATGCATCAATTCCTGCGCAACTCCATTCGCACCGGCACGCCGGGTCAGGGCAATGTACAGGGACTGCAGGTCGAATTACGCAAGGAGCTGCGTCGCGGCACGCAACGCATTATCGTCACCCTGGTGGGGGTCGCATTGCTGATCGGCGCCGGGATCAATCTTGCCATCGAGCGCAGCGCCGGCAATGGCTGGAGCGAGTTGTCGCCCGCGGTTTGGTTGTTGGCGCTGTGTGGATTCGCAGTCGCGGGCGTCGCCTATTGGCGCCGCTGAGGGCTGGTCCCGGCTTCAAAGCCGCGGCCGTTGCAGCGCCGCCTCCACTTCGTCGCGCTTGTCGGTTCCTGCCAGTTGCTCGACCAGGTGCAAGGCAAAGTCCATGGCCGTGCCGGGTCCCCGCGAGGTCGAGACTTTGCCATCGCTGACCACCGCTTCCTCGCGGTAGTCCACATCCTGCAACTGCTCCGCATCCAAGGCGCCGGGAAAGCTGGTGGCGCGCCGACCTCGCAACAGGCCTGCGCTGGCCAGTACTTTCGGTCCGGCGCAAATGGCCGCCGTATAGCGATCGTGGCGCGCCATGCTGCGCAGCAATTCCGCGATTCGTGGGTCGGCGTTGAGATTGTCCGCGCCGGGCAGGCCGCCCGGTAACACGACCATATCGTAGTCGTGCCCGAGCGCTGAATCGAGTTGCGTATCGGGTATCAAGACCGTGCCTCGGGAAGCGCGCACCGGTTCGGCATCCAGACCGGCGGTTACGACTTCGATGCCGGCCCTGCGCAGCAGGTCGATGATGGTTACGGCTTCGAGCTCTTCACAGCCTTGGGCGAGCGGTACGAGGACACGTGCCATGTGGGCTTTCCCTCCTGTCGCAGCTGAATCATTTCAGCCACCGGCACCAGGCGTACACCTCGCTGCTCCAGTGTCGGCAGCATGTCCGCCAACACCGCCAGCGTGCCGGGGTGCGGGTGGCCGATGGCAACGGCCGTGCCGTCCTGTTTCGCACGCCGGATCAGTTCCCGGAATTGGCGCCGCACGGCGAGCGGGCGAGGCATCGTTGTCCAGGAATACATCGCGTTTGAGACTGGGCACGTCATTTTCCATCGCCACCTGCAACGCCACTGTAGCGCGTGTGGTGCGGCTGTCGACAAAGAACAAATTACCGCGGCGGTTGATTTCCTGCATCAACCACAGCATGTGGCCCGGATGACGGGTCAACAGACTGCCCATATGGTTATTGATGCCGACTGCGTCCGGCACTTCGGCCAGATCCTGCTGCAAGGCCTGGACGAACTCATGGTGGGTCATGTCGAGCCGCAGTCCACCCCGGTCCAGCGGGCGTGTCTCCACGGTCTGCATGGGTAGGTGCAGCATGACCTCTTTGTGGCGGCTATGCGCCAACAAGGCCAAGCGGTGGGTATGGGCACTGTAGGGCAGAAACGAACAGGCGACCGGACCCGGCAGTTCAATCGCCCGGGTGCCCGCATCCATGCGCCCGCCGAGGTCGTCGATGATAATGGAGATCGCCGGCAGCGCAATTCCGGCGGGCTGGCGGCGTCGCCCCGTGCGCCCATTGCAGACACAGCAGTAGGCAAATCGCCGCCAGCCATCTTCCCATGCGGGTTCCTTATTGCGCCGCCTCGGCGCGAGCCGGAAGTTGCTGTTGGAATCGCTCGGCGATATTCAGCCCCTTGAGCAGATTCAACGCTTCAAACAGCGGGTAGTCCTTGGTCGCCAGGTCGCGATCCGCTTCGGCCTTGGCAGCGGTGTCCTTCGCCTTCTGCTTGGCTTTCTGCTTTTCTTCGCTGCTGTTGATCAAATGCCGGCTGAGATCGCGCTCCTTGATCGGATCGATCAGATCAGTGTCGGTGGCAGCGGCCACTTTCACGTGATCGACGGTGATATCCGGAGCGATACCTTCGGCCTGGATCGAGCGGCCGCTGGGCGTGTAGTAGCGCGCCGTGGTCAGCTTCACCGCGGTGCCGCCACGCAACGGCTGAATGGTCTGCACGGATCCCTTGCCGAAAGTCTTCTGGCCCATGATCACCGCGCGTTTGTGATCCTGCAGCGCCCCGGAAACGATCTCGGAAGCAGAAGCCGAGCCGCCGTTGACCAGCACCACCATCGGTGCGCCGTTGGCAGCGTCGCCCGGAGTCGCATTGAACCGCAGCCGCGAATCCTCCACCCGACCCTCGGTGTACACGATCAAGCCGCTGTCCAGGAAGGCGTCGGATACGGCGACGGCAGCACCCAGCACACCGCCTGGGTTGTTACGCAGGTCAAGCACCAGGCCTTTGAGTTTGCCGCCCGACTCCTTGCGCAACTCGCTCACTGCTTTGAGCAGGCTGCTGCCGGTTTTGGACTGGAAGGTGGTAATGCGCACGTAACCGAATCCCGGTTCAAGCATTCGGCTCTTGACGCTCTCCACTTTGATCACGGAACGGGTGATGGTGATGGTAAGCGGCTTCTCGGCCCCTTCGCGCACGATCGTCAGTGTGATATCGGTACCCGGCTTGCCGCGCATGATCTTCACCGCTTCGGAAAGCGACATGCCCTTCACCGGTGTATCGTCCAGACGAATGATCAGGTCGCCGGTTTTGACGCCGGCGCGTTCCGCAGGAGTGTCGTCGATGGGGGAAATCACTTTGACGAAGCCGTCTTCCATGCCGACTTCAATTCCGAGGCCGCCGAACTCGCCGGTGGTTCCGATCTGCAGATCCTTGAATTCCTCTTTATCGAGATACGCGGAATGGGGATCCAGGCCCGAGAGCATGCCCCGGACCGCGTTCTCCAGCAGGGTCTTGTCGTCGACTTCTTCGACATAGTCGTTTTTGATGCGCGCGAACACATCTGCGAAAGAGCGCAGCTCTTCCAACGGAATCGTGCCGACGACGCCGTTTTCGTCGCGCTTCGCGAATACACCGGCGCCGATGCTGATAGAGGTGCCGAGCACGATACCGGACAACAGGACAAGCCACGTACGAGTTTTAGACTGCATGATTTGATGCTCCTGCAACGGCGAAGGGGATCGCTTCGCCCTGCGCTAGGATCCTTCAGAGGACATGTCGGGCAACATAGCACAGACGATGGATATCGGGAATTCCCTCAACGGCTTAGACCGACGATATTGCCGCGGGTTGCACGGCACCACGTGACCGGGTTCACGGGTTCGCCATCATGGCGGATCTCGAAATATAGACCGGCGTCGTTGCGCCCGCCGCTGTTGCCGACACTGGCAACGACTTCACCGGCCTGGACCCACTCGCCGACATCCTTGTAAAGGCTCTGGTTATGGCCGTACAAGCTCATGAAACCGTTGCCGTGATCGATGATCAACAGCAATCCGTAGCCCCGCATCCAATTGGCGAATGCCACTCGTCCCCGCGATACCGCCCGCACGTCACTGCCCTGCTTGGCGCTGATCAGCACCCCGCGCCAGCGTAAGCTGCCGCCGGCGCGTGCATCGCCGAAGCGGTCGAGCAGGCGGCCGCCGGCCGGCCAGGGCAGGTCACCTTTCAATTTGGCGAACGGTTTGCCGTCCTGAAAGTCCATGGGGATATCGGACAACGCCTGCTGCAACGCCTTGAGCACCTGCTGCAGTTCCTGTTCGTTGTGCAGCATGTTCTGGAGCTTGCGGTCCTGATCGTGCAACGTCGAGTCGATGGCCGCCAGCACCTTCTCGCGCTCTTCGCGACTGTTTTCCAGCGCCTGTTTCTGGCCGAGTTGGCGTTGCCGGAGCTTGGCAAGTTCTTGTTGCTGGGTGTCGATGGAGACCCGCACTTCGCGCAGTGTCTCGAGCTGCTGCAGCGCTTCCTTGATGCGATGGGTGCGGGAACGATTGAGGTAGTCGTAGTACACCAGCGCCCGAAGCACCGTGCTCGGGTCACCCTGATTGAGCAGGATCTTCAACTGCTCCTGGCGGCCCATGGCGTAACTGGCCCGGATCTGGCGCGCCAGTGCCTGGCGTTGAGTCGACAGGGTGGTGTCGAGGGCGCGCTCGCGAGCCTGCAGCGCGTCGAGGCGCTCGCTCCCCGCGTGCAAGTCGTGGTCGATTTTATGCAGAGCCTGGGTTACGCGGCCGATGTGTTCCTCGACCTCCTGCAGTTGCGATTGCACGCTGTCCTGGCGGCCGCGGGTGGCCTGCAACAGCTTGCGCATGCCTTCGATACGGCCGCGCAGCTGTTCCAGTTCCTGGGTATGCTGCTGGACTTTGCCTTGCCCGGCACCGGCACAGACGCGGCAGCGCCAACAGCAGGGCCAGGGGGACGGCCCGGACGATCCACCCCTGCCGCCCGGGACGCAGGATCATCCTTCGGCCAGCGACACCAGGCAATGGCCGCTCATTTCAGTTGGAATCTCCAGACCCATCAACGTCAGCAGGCTCGGCGCCACGTCCGCCAGGCTACCGTTTTCCGACACCGTAGCTTCGCGTCCGATGTACAGCAACGGCACCAGATTGGTGGTGTGGGCCGTATGTGCCTGGCCGGTATCTTCGCCGACCATCATTTCCGCATTGCCGTGATCGGCCGTGATCAGCATTTCGCCGCCCGCCGCCTGCACCGCCTCGTACACCTCGCCGAGACATCGGTCGAGGGCCTCGATGGCCTGCACGGCGGCATCGAAATTACCGGTGTGCCCGACCATGTCCGGGTTGGCGTAATTACAGATGATGACGTCGTAGCCGCCGCCACGAATGGCGGCCACCAGCTTCTCGGTCACTTCCGGCGCGCTCATTTCCGGTTTCAGATCGTAGGTCGCGACTTGAGGCGAGGGAACCAGAATCCGGTCCTCGTCGGCGAACGGTTGTTCTTCGCCGCCGTTGAAAAAGAATGTCACATGGGCGTATTTCTCGGTTTCGGCGATGCGTAATTGGTGCAGACCGAGATTGGCGAGATATTCGCCGAGCACGTTGCGCATGCGCTCGGGGGGGAAAGCCGCGGGTACGTTGAACTCCTTTTTATATTCGGTGAGGCTGACGAATTTGCCCGGCATCGGCACTACGGCGCGCTCGAACCCGTCGAAATCCGGCTCGATGAAGGGCCGCGTGATTTGACGCGCCCGGTCGGAACGGTAATTCATCATCACCAGGGTGTCGCCGTCTTCGAATTGCACCGGCTGCTCGCCGGGCGGCACGATGGCGGTGGCCTGCACGAACTCGTCGGTTTCGCCGCGCTCGTAGGCCTGCTGAAGGCCGCTCAAGGCATCGGCGGCACGGAACTCGGCCGCACCGCGGGTGATGAGATCGTAGGCGGCCTGGATACGGGGCCAGCGATGGTCACGGTCCATGGCATAGTAACGGCCGATGATCGAAGCGATACGGCCGGCCCCGAACTCGGCGAATTTCTGATCCATCAGCTGCAGCGAGGCCTCGGCGCTTTTTGGCGGGGTGTCCCGGCCATCAAGAAAGGCGTGCAGATACAACTTCTTCGCGCCGCGCTGGGCTGCCAGCTGAACCATGGCGTGAATGTGGCATTCATGGCTGTGGACCCCGCCTGGTGACAGCAGTCCGAGGATGTGCACCGCCTTGTCGTTGGCCACCGCATGATCCACGGCGTCGGTGAGAACGGCGTTGTTGTAGAAGGATCCGGTGCGGATCGAGCGGCTTACCCGGGTGAACTCCTGATAAACCACCCGCCCGGCGCCCAGATTGAGATGGCCGACTTCGGAATTGCCCATCTGATCGGCGGGCAAGCCCACGGCCGCCCCGGAAGTACGGATCAGGTTGTGGGGATAGTGGCTCCAAAGCCGGTCCCATACCGGTTTATGGGCCGTATGAATGGCATTGGCGTGGGTTTGTTCGCTGTATCCCCATCCGTCCAGAACCAACAGGACCATGGGTTTCGGTCTAGAGGGCACGGCAGACTTCCATGCACATGGTAAAAATAATAAGGATAATGGACATTTAGAACTAGTCTAACGGCAAATGTTTAAAAACACCACGCTTGGCGGCCAGCGCGCCAAAATGGAAGTGGCGGGCGAACCCCAGGATTTCGCGGACAAATTGTGCTTCACAACCAACGCGTAATTGTATAATGTCTCTCTAATAAAGACAGTAGTCGGATGCGATGAACATACTCCAAAATGCGGTTGGGGCCTGCGCCTCGATGAATACAATGGACGGCACTATGACGTCAGCTGATCTCCTGATGACGCGCGACGAGGACATCGATCGTGCGTCACGCTCGCTCAAGGCGATGTCGCACCCGTTGCGATTGAAGATCCTGTGCACCCTCGGCGACCGCGAAGTCAGCGTGCAGGATATCGTCGAGCACGTCGGCACATCCCAGAGCAACATTTCGCAACATCTTGCGATCCTGCGCGACAAAGGCATTTTGGCTTCCCGCAAAGATGCCAATCGTGTGTATTACAGGGTCGGTGATCCGCGCACCCTGCGTTTGATCGGCATGATGCGTGAGGTGTTCTGCACGGCCGCCGAGAACTGAAATCCGCGCACCCTGCGGCGGCGCGGCATCGGCCGCATCGCACGCGGATAGCGCCGCCTGAAGTACCCGTCGTGTTTGTTTCGTTCTCGAGCCCTTCCTCAAAGTTGAAAGCCAATGCAACAGTTGATTGAATTCGCCGGCAACCACTTGCTGCTGTCCAGCGCGTTCGTGGCGCTGCTCGCCTTGCTGGTGTTCTCGGAAATCCGACGCCGCGGCCAGGGCGGTAATGACATTTCGGCGCTCGAAGCCATTCAGCTGATGAACCACAAGCCGACGCTGATGCTCGACGTGCGCGAAGATCGCGAATACGAAGAAGGCCACATCAAAGACGCCCGCCACATTCCGCTGAGCCAGTTAAACGACCGCGCCGGTGAAATCCAAAAGTATAAAAACAAAAATATTGTGGCCTATTGCCGCACCGGCAGCCGCTCGGCGAGTGCCTGCGGGCGGCTGCACAAACTGGGTTTCGAGTCGGTCTACAATTTGCGCGGTGGCATTACCGCGTGGCAACGCGATAACCTGCCGCTTTCCCGTCGCTGACCACGGGCGGCGAGCAGCGACTCGCACACCACCGGGAGAGCTGGCATGAGCGGAGCAAGTCACATCGTCTGTCCCCATTGCGGCAGCATCAACCGCGTCCCCGCCGAGCGTTCCGCTGCCGATGCCAAATGCGGATCCTGTAGCCGGGCCCTTTTCACCGGCCAGCCCTTTGCGGTCGACAGCCGGCACTTGGCGCGTCAGGTGCAACGCAACGACATCGCCGTGCTGGTCGATTTCTGGGCGCCATGGTGCGGCCCATGCAAGATGATGGCGCCGGTGTACGAGCAGGCCGCGTCACAGTTGGAACCTGAAGTAAGGTTGCTGAAGCTGGATACAGATCGTAATCCCGATGCTGCTGCCGAATACGGGATTCGCGGCATTCCGACGCTGATTCTGTTCAGAGGCGCACGGGAATTGGCTCGCCGATCGGGTGCGGTAGACCAATCGTCGCTGCTGGCGTGGACGCGCACGCATCTCTGACGCCGACATTCATCCGCCAACCAATGGACCATCGCAAATGAGTGAACAAAACAACGACGCCGCTGGCGGTCAAAACCCGCAACAGGTTTCGATCCACAATATCTACCTCAAGGATGCGTCGTTCGAATCGCCCAACGCGCCCGGGGTGTTTCAACAGAATGCGCAGCCCAATATTCAAGTCAACGTCGGCGTCAACACCAACCTGTTGCAGGAAAACACTTTCGACGTCGTATTGACGATCACGGTGACGGCGAAATTCGAAGACGGCAAGACCGCATTCGTAGCCGAGACCCTACAGGGCGGCATTTTTAGCTTGAAGGGATTTGCCGACAACGAACTGGGCGCCATGCTGGGTATCTATTGTCCGAACATGCTGTTTCCGTATGCACGCGAGGCGATTGCCGGTTTGGTCAGCAAGGGCGGTTTCCCGCAGCTGGTACTGCAGCCGGTGAACTTCGAGGCCATTTACGCCCAACACCTGCAACGTCAACAGGGCGATCAGGCCGAAGCCTGATGCCCCTACGCCGTTGAACGAGCGCAGCCGCCAGATCGTCAGTGTGCTCGGCGCCGGTTCCTGGGGAACGGCGCTCGCCATTCTGCTGACCCGCAACGGCTTCGACGTGAAATTGTGGGGGCACGACGCCGCCCATGTACAACGCCTGCGACAGGATCGCGCTAACGTCGAGTATCTGCCCGGCATCGACTTTCCCGCGGCGCTGGAACCGGTAGCGGACCTGCCGACGGCCGTTGAAGCCACCGATCTGGTGCTGGTCGTGGTGCCAAGCCATGCGTTCCGAGGCATGCTCGAGCGGCTTGCACCGCTACTCACGCGCGATCTGGGTGTGGTTTGGGCAACCAAAGGCCTGGAAATGCAGAGCGGCAAACTGCTGCATGAGGTCGCCGGCGAAGTGCTCGGTTCGCAGCGGCCGCTGGCGGTTATTTCCGGCCCCACCTTTGCCGGCGAAGTGGCGCGCGGCCTGCCCACCGCGGCAACCGTGGCCGCGAACGATCCGGGCTTCGCTGCGCGCATTGCCTCCGTACTGCACAGCGATTCGTTTCGTGCCTACACCAGTCACGACATGGTCGGTGTGCAACTGGGCGGCGCGGTCAAGAACGTACTGGCGATTGCCGCGGGTATCGCCGACGGCCTTGGCTTCGGCGCCAATGCGCGGGCCGCGCTCATCACCCGCGGGTTGGCTGAAATCCTGCGTCTGGGCGCACGCCTTGGCGGACAGCAGGAAACTTTCATGGGTCTTGCCGGCGTCGGCGATCTGGTGCTCACCTGTACTGACGATCAATCGCGCAACCGGCGCTTTGGCTTGGCGCTGGCGGCAGGACAGAATCCGGAGCAGGCACGCGCCAGCATCGGCCAAGTGGTCGAAGGCGCATTAACAGCGCGCGTGGTGATGCGCATGGCGCGTGAACTGCGGGTTGAAATGCCGATCACCGAGCAGGTCCATGGCGTTTTGTACGAAGACCTCGATCCCCGCGATGCGGTGCATACGCTGTTTTGCCGCTCGCAAAAGCCCGAATTCGGTTGACCGGGCGCGAACTTCAGGCGCCCTCCGGAAAGCCCAATTGCCGCCAGGCCTCGTAAACCACCACCGACACCGTGTTGGAGAGATTCAGGCTGCGGCTTTGGGCACGCATGGGCACCCTGAGCAGTTGCTCGTTCGGTAACCCATCGAGCACGGACTGCGGCAAACCACGGGTCTCCGGACCGAACAGGAAGGTGTCGCCAGCCTCGTAGCGCGGTTGATGATAACCGGTGCGGCCGCGGGTACTGCACGCGAAGCAACGAGTCGGGCCGATCGCCCGCAAACAAACCTGCAAGTCGGCATGCACAGTGACGGCCGCGTATTCGTGATAATCGAGACCCGCACGCCGCAGCCTGCGGTCATCGAGTTCGAAGCCGAGCGGCTCGACCAGGTGCAGATGGCAGCCGGTGTTGGCGCACAAGCGAATGACATTGCCGGTATTGGGCGCGATCTCCGGCTGAAAAAGTATGACCTGGAACATGGATGCACGATAGAGAATTACGGCCGAAAACGGAATGGGCGCGCGGACGGCGTGCAAGGGGGAGCCGCTGTGCCCTACAATAACGCCGTCGTGGCGCTCCGGATGCCAACTCCTTGCCGTACCCAGGTTATCCCATGAACGAAACCGAACAATCCCCGCTGGCACTCGAGTTTTGTGGCTTGGCGTTGCGCACGCCACTGGTACTGCTGTCGGGCTGTGTCGGATTCGGCGAGGAATACACGCGGGTCGAAGGATTCAGCAACCGCGATGTCGGTGCGGTGTGCCTGAAGGGTACAACACTCGCACCCAGATTGGGCAACGCGCCGCACCGTGTCTACGAAACGCCGGCCGGCATGCTGAACGCGATTGGCCTTCAGAACCCGGGCGTGGACCATGTGGTGGAGCAGATTCTGCCGCAGCTCGATTTTGACGAAACCCGTTTCATCGCCAACGTGTCGGGCTCGACCGTCGAGGAATACTACGAGGTCACGCGCCGCTTCGACGATTCGCCCATCGACGCCATCGAAATCAATATTTCCTGTCCGAATGTCAAAGAAGGCGGCGTCGCGTTCGGCAATGACCCCGACATGTCAGCACGGGTGGTGGAAGTCTGCCGCCAAGCCACCGCCAAACCGCTGATCACCAAATTGTCTCCAAACCAGACCGACATCGCCGAAAATGCCCGTCGTTGCATCGAAGCCGGCAGCGACGGCTTTGCGGTCATCAATACGCTGATGGGCATGGCGGTCGACATTGAAAACCGCAGCCCCGTAATCGGCAACAACCAGGGGGGTCTCTCGGGCCCGGCCATCAAACCGATTGCGCTGCTCAAGGTGCACCAGGTATATCAAGTGTGCCGCGCCCACGGCATCCCGATCATCGGTCAGGGCGGAGTCTGTACAGCAGAAGACGCGTTGGAGTTCATCATCGCCGGAGCCAGCGCTGTCGGTATCGGCACCGCACTGTTTTACGATCCCTTGGTTTGCCAGAGCATCAATTCGGGTATTCGCGACTATCTGCAGCGACATCAACTCAGCAACATCAGTCAGCTCGTGGGCACTTTGCGCCTGAACGACGGCCGGAATCCCTGCAAGGCAGGGTAGCCGCTGCGCGATCCGATCAGTCGCGACCGCGCACTTCCAAGCGCGCGAGCTCTCCCATTATTTCGCGTATGTCGTCAATGGTCGGGTAGCGGGCCTCGTACGGGTCGTACAGTTCACCGCAGATCATCTCTTTGACATCGGCGCCTTGTGGTCCGCGCAGCCGCATGCGGGTTGCGTACAGTTGCGGACTTGGAGCAGGGTCCGCATCGGCGCCCATCGAAGCCACCATGACCGGGGTATCGGCGCGGACATGCGGGTCGACGTACGGACCGGCACCGTAGATCGCATACCGTCCGGCCGGCAGGACGCGGCCGTGTTCACTCAGATGATTCAATACGATTTCGCAGTGCGGGTAATATCGGTCTACCTGACCGAATGCTTGCACTTGGGCGAACTGGATGTACAGGTCCCGGCGCCCGGCCGCGACCGGCAACGGTTGTTCCACGATCAGCGTGGAGTCGTCCGGAATGTCATGTTCGATGCGGTAGGCGCGATTGCTATCGGCGATGTACTGGCACCCGGAGAGCGCCAGCAACAAACCGATCGCCCCCAGGCGACGCCCGTATATTTCACCGCGCCCACGCCTTCGACGAAAACGGTTCTGGTTTGTGGATGGCATAGCCCTGTGCATAATCCACCCCGGCCGCCCGAACGGCGTTCAGAGTCTCAGCGGTTTCAACGTATTCGGCAATGGTTTCAATTCCCATTACGTGACCGATATGGTTGATGGCTTCCACCATCGCCTGATCGGTATCGCTACGGGTCATGTCCTTGACGAACGCCCCGTCGATCTTGAGAAAATCCACAGCCAGATTCTTCAAATACGCAAAGGAGCTCAAACCGCTGCCGAAGTCATCCAGCGCGAACCGGCAACCCAGTGCTTTGACGTCCGCGATAAAGCGAACGGCGTCCGGAAGGTTGGCGATCGCCGTGGTTTCCGTAATCTCGAAGCATAGACTGGCAGGGGCGACCGCGCTCGCGCGGACCTGTTGCAAAACATAGTCGCGGAACGTCGTATCGGCGATCGATTGACCGGAGACGTTGATCGCGAACAAGGTGTCGCCTCGCGCTTGCGGATTCACCGAGGCGATCTGATTCAGTGCCGTATGTACCACCCATCGGTCGAGCTTCTGCATGAGATGAAACCGCTCCGCGGCCGGTATGAAGAACGCCGGCAGTACAATCTCCCCGTCGCCGTCAAGCATTCGCAGTAGCAACTCCAGATGACGTTGCCGTTTACCAGGGGCGATCGGCTCGATGCGCTGCATGTACAGCTGCAGCGATTCGGTTTCGATGGCGGCACCGATACGAGCCGCCCATTGCATTTCACCGTGGCGGCGGGCATGTTCCTGGTCGTCTGGCGCATGTACGTGGATGCGATTGCGACCGGCGTCCTTGGCGATGTAACAGGCCACATCGGCTGCGCTCAGTACGGCACCGATGCTTTCGCTTTCGGCATTGATGTGCACGACACCGATGCTTACGCCAATATCGAAGGTGCGATCCTTCCAGCCGAAGCGATGTTCCCTGACCAGGTCGCGCAGCTCGGTCGCAATCTCGCCGGCTCGATCAATGGGGCAATGTTCGAGCAGCACGCCGAATTCATCGCCTCCCAAACGCGCCAACGTATCACTGTCGCGAACCTTCGTTTTCAATCGGGCCGCGAGCTGCCGGAGCAGTTCGTCACCGGCGAAATGTCCACAGGTGTCATTCACGATCTTGAACTGATCCAAATCCAGATAGCACAGCGCGTGTTCCCGATTTTCCGTGGCAGCGGTGTCGAGAGCACGCTCGAGGCGGCGCTCGAACTCGCGCCTGTTGATCAATCCGGTCAACGAGTCGTGCCGAGCCTGATACGCCATCTGTCGCGCCATTTGCCGGGCGCTGCTGACATCGTGAAACACGAGCACTGCGCCAATTGTGCTACCTGTGCGATCGCGAATCGGCGCCGCTGAGTCCTCGATCGGAAATTCACTGCCGTCGCGGCGCACCAATAACGTGTGATGGCTAAGACTAACCACTGTGTTCTCCCGCAGACACTGTGCCACGGGACTCGGAATGTCCTGATGTGTTGCTTCATTGCGCACCCGAAACACCTCCGATAGAGTTCGGCCTGCCGCCTCCGCATTGCTCCAACCGGTGAGTTCTTCTGCGACAGGATTGAGATATTCCACGCCACCTGCGACATCGGTGGTGATCACCGCATCGCCGATGGAATGCAGCGTCACCAAAGCGCGTTCCTTTGCCGCGAACAGGTCCTGTTCCGATTGGCGCAACCGCTCCACACGGTCGCGGATCGCGGCGGTCATCAGATTGAAGTTTTCGGCCAGCAGCCCGATCTCATCGCGGGTGCGTGTGGCGATCCTGGTGCCGTAATCGCCTTCGCGAACGCCCCGTGTCGCCTCGACCAGGCGCCCGATATGGCGCGTAAGCAGGAAGCCGGCCAAGCTCAGCAGGAGCAAGGTGAGTACCACTTCGGTCGCCGCGATCAACAGGCCCTGATGGAACAACGCGCTTTTCGTGTTCAAAAACGACTCCAGCGAGAAGCCCAGGCGAATGCGGCCGATAACTTCCTTGCTGAGCAGCAACGGTCCGCCCGTGTCGAACATGCCATCGGTGATGGCCTGGTCCACGGTTTCGTCCAAGGCGGGCGGATTGGCCGGGTCGAAGTCACCGACCGCAGCGTACAGCGTGCCCGTATCGTCGTAAACCGCAACATAGCGCAAACCACCGCCTTCCTTTTCGCGAATGACTTTGTTCAGAATCTCGGTGATCGCGGCGTGGTCGCGCTCAAACAGGCGCGCCGAAATTGCAGCGTCCAGCAGCGGCGTGATTTCGAACACCACTGTGCGCATCTGACTCTCGACGGCACTGTTCATCAATCGCAAACTGTTGGCGAGCAACAGCGCCAGCATGCAGACCTCGACCACCACGCTCACCAGCACAAGCTTAAGCCGCAGCGAGCGGTGGAACGGAAGTTTGGCGTTCGTCATTGCTTGTCTAGATACAATCGAATGTACGGATCGAGCGCCTGCATCATGTCGTTTGTGATCGGAGCGAACCCTTTCAGGCCGGTCGTGCGGAAATAGGACGCGCCTGCTTCGGTGTCGTGAAATTTCATAATGGCATCGCGTACCCTGCTCACATCACTTTCGGGAACGCGCGGATTGGCCATCAGGAAAAAGCCGGGGGCTTTGGGTGTCCTGCCGATTACTCTGAGTTGCGCTTTGTGACCCTGGCCAAGCTTGTTCCAAAGCAGGATCCCGGTGACCGATGCATCGCTTTCGCCGCGCAACGGCGCATACATGGCGTTATTGTGGGTGGAAGTCTCGCGAATGGTGATATTGATACCGTCACGTAGGCCGTGCGTGCTGAGCTGATGCTCGGACATCTGAAAAATGACCGACACTCGCGCCGCCATGGTGATGGTTTTGTTTTTCAGATCGTCGAGGGTATGAATATCCGAATCGGCGCGCGCGAGATAGATGCCTTGCACCACATGCAAAGTCCGGGCGACGGGCTGGTAGCCGCTGCGCCGCTGCGCCAGACGCCCGAGATGAGGCGCGGTGAGGACGTAATCGTAGCGTCCTGATGCGGTGCGCTCGACAAAGGTGTCGAAGTCCGGTGCGCTGACCAGGCTCACCGGCCGGCCGAGGGTGCGTTCGAGCCATTCCTTCAGCGGTCGATGGAATTGCACCAATTTTGCCGGACTGACATACGGGAAGATCCCGAACACCACCGGCCGGGTGGCGCCTGAGACGCCGGTTGCGAAGATGAATAACGTGAATGCCGACAGCAGTGTGCGGAGTATGAACGGGCGCATGGGTTCGCTGGCAAGCTACCGGGAATGGGGTTTGGTGCGAGCATACCACAGCGTGTCGCAATTTCCGGGCGCAAGCGTGCCCCGAATGGGCGCCGGTTTACGGTTGGCGGCGGGCTTCGGGCTTCGCTCCGGCGGCAACCCGCGACTAGGCGCGTTCTTCCATATTCAGTTCTTTGATTTTCCGGGTCAGCGTGTTGCGTCCCCAGCCCAGGAGGCGGGCGGCATCCTGTCTGCGTCCGCCGGTGTGCTTGAGAGCGGTCTCGATCATGATGCGTTCAAACACCGGCTCGGCTTTGTCCAGCAATGCCGTTTCTCCCTCTGCCAGACGGTGATCCGCCCAGCGTTTCAGGGCAGCTTGCCAGTCCTCGTCACCGCCCACGGACTCGGGCTGCTGCGCGAGCAATTCGGGCGGCAGGTCCGCCATGTGGATTTCGCGCCCCGATGCCATAACCGTCAGCCAGCGGCAGGTGTTCTGCATCTGCCGGACGTTACCCGGCCAGTCCATCTGCTTGAGAAATTCCACCACTTCGCTGCGCAGCAGCTTCGGTTCCATATTGAGCTCTTTCGCTGCCTGGGCGAGAAAGAACTGCGCCAACTTCGGGATGTCCTCGCGCCGTTCACGCAGCGCGGGAATGTGGATGCGGATGACGTTCAAGCGGTGGAAAAGGTCTTCCCGAAAACGGCCCTGGCGCACCAGGTCTTCCAGGTTCTGGTGAGTCGCGGCAATGATGCGCACGTCGACGCGGATCGGCGTATGGCCGCCGACCCGGTAGAACTCACCGTCGGCCAGGACCCGCAACAGGCGGGTCTGAAGCTCGGCGGGCATGTCGCCGATTTCATCGAGAAACAAGGTGCCGCGATCGGCTTGTTCGAATCGGCCGCGGCGCTGGCTTTGCGCACCGGTGAACGCGCCCCGCTCATGGCCGAACAACTCCGATTCCAGCAGATCCCGCGGGATGGCCGCCATATTCAAGGCGATGAACGGTTCCGCGGCGCGGGGACTGTGGCGGTGCAGCGCACGCGCGACAAGTTCCTTTCCCGTGCCTGACTCGCCGTTGATCAGGACGGTGATGTTGGAGCGCGACAAGCGGCCGATCGCCCGGAATACCTCCTGCATAGCCGGCGCTTCGCCGATGATTTCGGCATTGTCTTCGCTGCCCGGCTCGCCGTGGTCGTGGCGCTGTTTGCGTCGCTGCGCCAGCGCCCGCTGGGCCAGGGACACCGCCTCATCGACGTCGAACGGCTTCGGCAGGTATTCGAAGGCGCCGCCTTCATAGGCGGACAACGCACTCTCGAGATCGGAGTGCGCGGTCATGATGATCACCGGCATTTCCGGGTAGCGCTCGCCCACCCTGGACAAGAGTTCGATCCCGTCGATGCCCGGCATGCGGATGTCGGTGATCAGCGCGTCCGGCTGCTCGCTGGCGAGACGTTTGAGCACTTGGCTGCCGTCGTCGAAGCTGGTGACTTCGATGCCGACGGAACTGAGCGCTTTCTCCAACACCCAGCGTATCGAGCGGTCGTCGTCGATGATCCATATCTTTTCCGAACTAGTCATGCGCATTCTCCAGGGGAAGCAGGATCCGGAATATCGTATTGCCAGGTTCGCTGGTGCATTCAATCAGCCCCCCGTGGCGGTTTATCAGGGATTGGGCGATCGAGAATCCAAGTCCGGTGCCATTGGCATGGCCGGTCACCATCGGATAGAAGATGCGTTCTTGAATCTCTTGCGGTATCCCCGGCCCGTTGTCGATCACTTCCAGGGTCAGCACCAGGCGATGGCGTTCGTGGCCGATGGTGATCTGGCGCTGGGCGCGGGTGCGCAGAATGATGCTGCCATGCTGGCCCAGGGCCTGGACGGCGTTGCGTACCAGGTTCAAAGCCGCCTGGATCAGTTGGTCGCTGTCGGCATTCAGGTTCGGGATGCTGGGGTCGTAATCGCGGGTGATTTCGATGCCGGGAGGCGCTTCCGCCAGCACCAGGCTTCGTACCCGCTCCAACACGTGGTGGATATTGGTTTCCCGCAAATTGGGCAGTGTGTTCGGACCGAGCATTCGATTGAGCAGATTCTGCAGACGGTCGGCCTCGTCGATGATGATTTTGGTGTACTCGGTCAGTTGCGGGTCGGGCAACTCCCTCTCCAACAATTGCGCCGCGCCTCGCAGGCCGCCCAGCGGGTTCTTGATCTCATGGGCCAGTCCACGAATCACGGCCCGGGTTGCGGTGTGCTGGGCAAGCAAATTCTCTTCGCCGCGAGATGCGCAACTGGCGGTCGATGCGCACCAGCTCCAGCAGTAAGCCCACCTGCTGGCCGGGCTCCGTAAGCGCCGTGACGGTACAGTCGACAACGTATTCCCGCTGCCCGAATAAACTCAGGTGCAATTCGCGCTCGGTAAAGGGTGGCCGTCGTGCAGACAGACATCCAAGCGCTCGAACAACTCGTCCGGCCCCATGACCAAATGGCGCAACGCTTTGGTGCGCGCCTTGCGCGCACTGATGGCGAACAACATTTCGCAGGCGGGATTGATGTATTGCACCACGCAACTCGGCGTCCACCAGCACCACAGACGTGGTCAAGTTTTCGAGCACGCGCTGGAACAGGCGTTCTGAGGGCCGCTGGGCGTTCATGGGGAATGAGCTTGCAAAATCCAAACCATCAAGCCGTAGCCCTGCGCACTTTTGGTCGCAACGTTGGAAAATGTGCCCAGCTACGCACAACGCCTTGAACATTCAAGTAATTATTCAATTCCATGGACGCAGGGGACGAACCGGCGACGGGCCGCGACAATTGGTTTAGGGCGGGGTCGCGCCACGATGGCGCGGCAATACGCACTATTATAGTGCATGCTCGGCCGGCCGAGGAGCGGTGATACCTGACGGGGCTGCTGTGGCAGGACTCGCACCGGGCCGGTGCGGAGCGATCAACTGCCCGATTTGGGCACGTTGGGGGCCGTGGGTGCTCTCGGCGCCCGCTGAATCGGGCCGCTCGGCGGGCGCCGGATTGCGGAACAGCTTCGACGCTTGGCGCAAATGGAACGTCACCGCGGCTTTCGGGCTGCCGGATTGACCATTGGCGCCCACCACCCAGGCATGCAGGGTATGGGTGCCCCGGTCCAGACCCGAGAACTGGTAGGTGGGCTGGCTCGTTTCCACGACCGCGGCATCATCCAGTTGCAGTGCCAGACGTTGATGCGGCTGCAAAGGAGGCTCGACCCGCAGGGCGACGGCGACGTTGCCCTGGTTGTCGAAGACGGTTTCGTCGGCGCCCGGCTGGACGAAGCTCAGTTGGGTGCCGGTGCTGGCTTTTGCTTGGCTGGCGGCGGCGTTGCTGTCCAGCGTCCCTGGTGGAACCGGTTTCGGTTCATAGGTACTGATCTCGGGCAGATCCACTTTTTTTCCGCCTTGCCCCGGTTGGTCGGAGTAGACCACATTGCCCTGTGCATCCACGGAACGATAGATCTCGGCTGCCGCGAGAGCGGGTGCGAGGGCCAACACGAGTGCGAGTGCGAAGCGGAAGTGCATGGTTACAGAGTAGCCACGACGCAGGGGCAGCGCAACGAGCGTTGGTCGGAGGATCGCCGCCTTTGGTCGACTGCGGAAAAAGAAAACGCCCCGAAAGGGGCGTTTTCCTCGCTTCGACAATCGTGCTCAGAGCGAATAGTACAAGTCGAATTCCACCGGATGGGTAGTCATGCGCAGGCGCGTGACTTCTGCCATTTTCAGAGTCGATGTAACCGTCGAGCTGGTCGTCGGTGAACACGCCGCCCTGCGTCAGGTACTTGCGGTCCTTGTCCAGTTCGTCCAACGCCTGGTCCAGTGCATGGCACACGGTCGGGATGTCTTTGGCTTCTTCCGGCTCCAGATCGTACAAATCCTTGTCCATGGCGTCGCCCGGATGGATCTTGTTCTGAATGCCGTCCAGACCGGCCATCATCATGGCCGAGAACGCCAGGTAAGGATTGGCGGTCGAGTCCGGAAAACGCACCTCGATGCGGCGCGCCTTCGGATTCGAGACGTGGGGAATGCGGATCGAAGCCGAGCGGTTGCGGGCGGAATAGGCCAGCATCACGGGCGCTTCGAATCCCGGCACCAGACGCTTGTAGCTGTTGGTCGAGGCGTTGGTGAAGGCGTTCAATGCACGGGCGTGCTTGATGATGCCGCCGATGTAATACAAAGCCAGTTCCGACAGGCCACCGTACTTGTTGCCGGTGAACAGGTTCTTGCCGGCCTTGGCCAGGGATTGGTGCACGTGCATACCGCTGCCGTTGTCGCCGACGATCGGCTTGGGCATGAATGTGGCGGTTTTGCCGTAAGCGTGCGCGACGTTCTGCACGACGTATTTGAGGATCTGGACTTCGTCCGCCTTGCGCACCAGCGTGCCGAAGGCGACGCCGATTTCGCACTGGCCGGCCGTGGCGACTTCGTGGTGATGCACTTCCACGCCCAGGCCCATTTCTTCCAGCGCCAGGCACATGGCCGAACGCAGGTCCTGCAGCGAATCCACCGGCGGCACCGGGAAGTAGCCGCCCTTGACGGTCGGGCGATGGCCCATGTTGCCGTCCGAATAAACCTTTTCGGTATTCCAGTGCGCTTCCTCGGCATCGATCTTGACGAAGCTGCCGGACAGGTCTGCGCCCCAACGCACGTCGTCGAGCACGAAGAATTCGTTTTCCGGGCCGAAGTAGGCGGTATCCGCGATCTTGGTGGATTTAAGATATTCCTCGGCGCGCTTGGCTACCGAACGGGGATCGCGCTCGTAACCCTGCATGGTATTGGGCTCAAGGATGTCGCAGCGGATGTTCATGGTGGGCTCGTCGCAGAACGGGTCGAGCACTGCACTGTCGGCTTCGGGCATCAGCACCATGTCGGATTCCTGGATGCCTTTCCAGCCGGCGATGGACGAGCCGTCGAACATCTTGCCGTCTTTGAAGAATCCTGCGTCCACGGTGGAAGCCGGGACACTGACATGCTGTTCCTTGCCGCGGGGATCGGTGAACCGAAGATCAACGAACTTGACCTCGTTGTCTTTGATCGACTTGAGCACTTTCTGAGACATTTGACCACTCCTGTTAAAAATCGCGATTCTTGAAACCGGTCACCCGGGCGGCGCCCCGAAAGCTCGGCTGCGCCCGTTCGTGCATGAACTATGCCACGGAAAACCGCCTGCTATGTCAGCGGGTTAGCTAGCCAACTCCACACCCCGCACCAAACGTGCGCACAATAATGGTGCAGCCCGATCGGCTGTGCACCATAGCGGTGCGTACTAATAAAAATTCACATCCACCTTGCCCACTTCTGGCAAGGTGCTGCTCGCCTCGCGCAAGCGCTGGGCTTCGGCCCGCGCCGAAGCGATATCGGCGAACTCCGCCAAGGGAACGAACAGCTCCAAATGGACTTTGCCGCTAAGGTAATGCACGGTGATCTTATCCACCACCCCAGCGTCGGGCACCTCGCGCCAAGCTGTGCGCAACCGCGTCATCAGCTCCTTGCGTAGTGGCAAATGGCTACAGGGCTGGGAGTTCTCGTCGTCCTCGGGGTCGATATGTACCATGACGTCCGCGACTTCGTCGATCTCCTTGATCACCTGGTAGCGCACCGCCTCACTGACCTGATGGCCTTCCGACACGCTCAAGCGCGGATCGACCTGGATATGAACATCCACCAATGCGTCGGCACCCATGCGCCGGGTGCGCAGCAAATGCAGATCGCGCACACCCGTGACCGACTCGATGGTCTCCCGGATCGCCTGCCACCCGCTCGCTATCGAGGGCCGTGTCCACCAGCTCCGCGGACCGCATGCCATGCCAGATCCCAGCCGATTTTGGCAATCATGAACGCTACCCCCACGGCGGCGATCGCATCCAGATAGTTCAAGCCGGCCATGGCGCCGGCAATGCCGATCACGACAATGATCGATGAAATGGCATCGGACCGGCTGTGCCAGGCATTGGCCCGCAGCAGATTGGAGCGCAACCGCTTCGCGGCGCGCATGGTGTAATGATAAACCGCTTCTTTGGAAACAATGGAAATGGTCGCCACCAACAGCGACAACCAGCCCGGCACCAGCAGCCGTTCCGGATGGAACAGGCGATTGCCGGCATCGTAGCCGAGACCGGCGCCAACCCCGACCAACGCAACGCCCAGGGCCACGGTCGCCACGGTTTCGAAGCGCCCATGCCCGTAGGGATGATCGTCGTCGGCTTTGGCGCTGGCGTGTTTGGCGGCGAACAGGACCATGAAGTCGGTCGCCAGATCGGACAACGAGTGTACGCCGTCGACCACCAACGCTTGGGAATGATTGATCGAACCGACGAAAATCTTGGCCACGCCGAGCAGGAAATCCAGCACCCCGCCGACCACCGTGACCTTACGCGTTTCCCGATAGCGAAGCTCTTCCTGACTCAATCCGTGCATCCGCGACGATCCGACTTCAGCCTTCCCCGACTTCGATGGTGATCACGATCTCACCCGCCGATCGCGCAGCGCCAACACTTTGTGGCCGTTGATGCGACACCACGCCGGCACATCGTTGGCGGCCCCTGGATCGGTACACAGGACTTCGAGAGTATCGCCGGGCGCAAGCTGCTTTACCCGATCCTGGGTCCGGATCACAGGCATGGGACAAAGCATACGACGGGCATCCAGATGATAGTGGGTCATGATGCAATGATTCGCTTGGGCAGCGTCCTGATGATGCGGGGTGGCTGCGATTGATCAGTGGCAGCGTCGGTCGGCTCACACGTGCCAGTCCGCGGCAATGGCGTCCGGTGCCATCGGCCGAACATTCAAGGTGCGGCAAACGCCATCCCGGTCGCAAACCTCCACTCGTACGGTTTCGGCGCTGCGGCCTTGGCTGTAACGCGCGACGATGCGCGCCGCGAGTTCGAGGTCGTCGCTCTCCGCGACACCGTCGAGCAACGCCAACGGGCCGCTGTGGCTGACCGTCCTGAGACTGACGAAACTGCGCCGATAACCTTCCAGGAACCTTACCTCGCCCTCCTCACGGGCGACAATGAGCTTGAAATTGCCGCGCGGGCGCAGATGCCGCCCCACCTTGAGCAGCATGATGTCGTCCAGCTCATAGTCGCGTTCGCCGCGGGTCTGCCACAAATCCACCAACTTGTTGGAATAACTTTCGTCGGTCAAAAAGCAGCAGCCGCCGGCAGGCTGAGCGTAATCGTCAAATCCGAATGCAGCGGCCAGTTCGATTTGCGGTTTGCGGGAACGGCCGTTGAAACCGAACAGTCCGTCACGTCTGACCCAACCTTCACGTTCGGGCAGGGTTTCAGGCAACAACTTGGCGCACAGCGGTCGGAGCAGACGATCCATGGCGCCCGATTCCCGGGCGATCACCGGCATTGTATCGGCGCGCTGGGACATGGGGCGCTGACCGACCACTTCGCCGGTAATGATGAAATCGAAGTCGTTTTCGTCAATCCATTGCAGCGCCTTGCCTACCATGAACGTCTTACAGTCCTGGCAAGGATTGAGGTTGGCGCCGTAACCGTGCTTGGGGTTAATCAGCACATCTTTGTATTCGTCGATGACGTCGACGATGTGCAACTTGATCCCCAATTGTTCCGCCACCCAGAGCGCATTGTTGCGCTTGGCGCGATTACGGTCCTGCTTGCGAATGGCGTGAGTGTGGCCCTCGACGCAAAATCCGGTGAAGAAGTTGATGCCTTCCACATGCACGCCCTGATCCTGAACGACACGGGTCGCCAGCATCGAGTCCAGTCCCCCGGAAATGAGGGAAATCGCGCGCGGTTGCCGGTTCATAGGAAGAGGTTAGCACTGAGAACAGCCGGGGAACCGCTTATATTAACGGAATCGAGCGACCGGCGCATGGCTAGTATATCCCCGCCATTACCGAGGGCAATGCGGCCGTTCGCTCAGTGCCGGGCGTCGCCGCCTTCGGCCGCGAAGGTGCCGGGGTAGCGCGCCTGCAATTGACTGCCCGCGCGGCGGCTGCCGCATTGCTGCCAAAGTTCATGCAACGCCAGCGAATCCAGGTCACCGGGCCGATCCAATTCACGCATCGCCTGGAGCACATCGCGCAGACCAACGAACTCGTCGGCCAGCCGATCGAAAGTCTCCGCCCATCCCTGTTGCACCCGGTCCGCCAGCTGTCGGTACGCGCTGCGGCCAAGATCCACATAATAGCGGACCCGCACCATGCGCCGGCGTGCGCGCAGCGGAAACAGGCCGGCATACAACAAGCACTGATCGCCGACATCGCGCAACCGGTCTGCCTGCTGACGGCCCTCTTCCATGGCGCTGCGCAAATATTCCAGGGCGAGCACGGTGTCGGCGAACTGTGGCTTGCTGGCGAACCGCATCAACAGGAACACCAGATAGCTTTCCAGCTCCTCCTCCAATTGCTGTTCGCATTCGGCTGCGGCACATTGGACCAGTTGCTGCCATTGTGCCGCGGCGGTAGGACCGGTGACGATCTCGCTCATGGACTGCTCCCGTTCAAGGGCCGGTAACCATTATTTCGGCTGCGCGTCTCACTTCCTTTATAGCACGCGGTACAGCCCTGGCGGGACGCTTACATCGGCCGGAAGGCGCGGGCTATAATGCCGCTTCTGTCGCCCACGTGCGAAAAAGGCCAAAACCTTGTCTATCGTTTCTCCGCCGTCTCCGAATTCGTCGGCCACGTTCCAGGATCTGATCCTGTCCCTGCAGCGCTATTGGGCCGAAAAAGGCTGCGTCCTGCTGCAACCCTACGATATGGAAGTGGGCGCCGGCACTTTTCATACCGCAACGTTTTTGCGCGCCATCGGTCCGGAACCCTGGAGCGCAGCCTATGTACAGCCTTCACGACGCCCTACCGACGGCCGCTATGGCGAGAATCCCAATCGCCTGCAGCACTATTACCAGTTCCAGGTGGTTATCAAGCCCTCGCCATTGGAGTTGCAGGAACTGTACCTCGGTTCGTTGCGCATGCTCGGGCTCGATCCGCTGGTGCACGACATTCGATTCGTCGAAGACAATTGGGAGTCGCCGACGCTCGGCGCCTGGGGACTCGGGTGGGAGGTCTGGCTCAACGGCATGGAAGTGACCCAGTTCACCTATTTTCAGCAAGTCGGTGGACTGGAATGCCGCCCGGTGACCGGAGAGATCACGTACGGCTTGGAACGCATCGCCATGTATCTGCAGGGAGTGGAAAGTGTGTTCGATCTGGTGTGGACCGACGGGCCGCTGGGGCGCGTCACCTATGGGGATGTTTTCCACCAGAACGAAGTCGAGATGTCGGCATACAACTTCGAACACGCCGAAGTCGATTCACTGTTCGCGTGGTTCAATACCTGCGAACGCGAGAGCAACAAGCTGATCGCGGCGGGATTGCCGCTACCGGCCTACGAGATGATGTTGAAGGCCTCCCACACTTTCAATCTGCTCGACGCGCGTCACGCGATCTCAGTGACAGAGCGGGCTCGGTACATCGGTCGCGTACGCGCATTGTCGCGCGCCGTCGCGGAGTCCTATTATGCGCGCCGTGAAGCGCTTGGCTTTCCGATGCTCGAGGAAGGTGCGCGATGAGCGGTACACGGGATCTGTTGGTCGAAATCGGTACAGAAGAACTGCCGCCCAAGGCGTTGCAGAATTTGTCGGCGGCTTTCACCGAAGGCGTTGTTGCCGGTCTGCAGTCATCGGAATTGACCCATGGCGCCGTACATTCGTACGCGGCGCCGCGCCGACTTGCCGTGTGGATCGAGACGCTGGCGGAAGGGCAGGAGGATCGTGTCGTCGAGCGGCGCGGGCCCGCCGTGAGCGCCGCATTCGACGACGACGGCGTACCGACTCAGGCGGCGCTGGGTTTCGCGCGTTCCTGCGGCGTCGAGGTCGACGCGTTGGAAACCGTGACCAGTGACAAAGGCGCGTGGCTGATTCAACGCAGCAAAGAATCGGGCAAATCCACGGCGACGCTGGTGCCTGCGATTGTGCAACATGCGCTGGATCGACTGCCCATACCGAAGCGCATGCGCTGGGGAAGCCTCGATGTCCAGTTCGTGCGTCCCGCCCACTGGTTGGTGTTATTGTTCGGCGACGAAATCGTCGATGCGCAGATTCTCGGCGTCAAGTCCGGTCGGCATACCCGCGGACACCGCTTTCACCATCCCGAACCCATCTATATTGCCGAACCCGCGGCCTATGCGCCGGTGCTCGAAACCGAAGGGCACGTACTGGCGGATTTCGATGACCGCCGCGAAGCGATCCGCGGTCAGGTGATGGAAGCCGCAGCGACGGCCGGCGGCGCAGCCGTGATCGACGAATCGCTGCTCGGTGAAGTCACGTCGATGGTGGAATGGCCGGTGGCGGTAATGGGGCGGTTCGACGAGCGTTTCCTGGAGGTCCCCTCCGAAGCGCTGATCGCCGCCATGAAAGAGCATCAGAAGTATTTCCATGTCCTCGACAGCGACGGCAATCTGATGCCTTACTTCATTACCATCAGCAATGTCGAAAGCAAAGACCCGACCATGGTCCGTGCCGGCAATGAACGGGTAATCCGGCCTCGCTTGGCCGATGCAGATTTCTTCTGGACCCAGGATCGCAAGGTCCGGTTGGCCGCACGCGTCGAGAGCCTGCGCTCGGTAGTGTTTCAAAACCGCCTCGGTACCTTGTACGACAAGGTGCAGCGGATCACGCAGGTAACCGCACACATCGCCGGCCGGCTCGGCGCGAGCGTCTATCCCGCGGAGCGCGCGGCGCAACTGTGCAAGTGCGATCTGATGACGGATATGATCGGCGAGTTTCCGGAACTGCAGGGCACCATGGGCCGCTATTACGCGCGCCACGACGGCGAGCCGACGGAAGTATGCGCTGCAATCGAAGCGCACTATCAACCTCGTTTCTCCGGCGATCGATTGCCGGACGACGACATCAGCGCGGCGCTGGCATTGGCGGATCGATTCGACACCATGGTGGGAATCTTCGCCATAGGCCAGGCGCCGACGGGCGATAAAGATCCTTTCGCGCTGCGCAGGGCGGCGCTCGGTGTCGTGCGCATCCTGATCGAACGGGATCTGGAGCTGGACCTCATGGATTGCTTGCGCGCGGCCGCTGACGCTCACGAACAGCAACGCAAGGGACTGGTGGCAGCGGACACGATCGACACGGTGTACGAATTCATACTCGCCCGTTTACAGCCTTACTATGAAGCGCAAGGATTCGCCTACGACGAGATCGAAGCGGTTACCAGTATGCGGCCGCCGCAGCTGAACGATCTCGACAAGCGGTTACGGGCGGTCGCCGCTTTTCGCCGATTGCCCGAAGCGGCGAGCCTCGCGGCGGCGAACAAACGCATATCCAACATTCTGAAGAAGACCGGAGAGCGGATTCCGGACCACTACGACGAATCGCAATTGGTGGACATTGCCGAACGGGAACTGGCGCAACAATTGCGCTTGCTGACGGCGGAAACGCTGCCGCTGTTCGAAGCCAGAGACTACGAGCAGGCCATGAAGCGTCTGGCGGCGCTGCGCGATCCGGTGGATCGGTTTTTCGATCAAGTGATGGTGATGGTGGAAGACGCCGCCTTGCGCGCCAACCGGCTGGCGTTGTTGACCACCATGCGCGAGCTGTTTCTGCGGGTCGCGGACCTGTCCCGCCTGCAATAGGAGAGTATGCCGATGGCCGCTACCGATCACGACTCCTATCGTGCCATGCTCGCGGCAGTGCAGTCGTTCCACGACAAACATGATTTCAAGAATACGGGCGGTGAAGAACTCGCTTATCGTGTGGCGCTGATGGCCGAGGAACTTGGCGAGATCTCGGCGTGTGTAACGAAAGGCAAAAGCCGTGAGGCGCTTGCCGAAGAAACGGCAGACCTGTTTATATTGCTGATCGGTACGGCGATATCAGCGGACTTCGATCTCAAGCGCGCGTTCTGGGAAAAAATGGAAAAGATCATGGCGCGCGAGTCGAAGATGGTGGGAGGCCGCATTCGGGTCTCGGAATTTCGCGAGGACTGACACGTTGAAGCTCATCATTCTCGATCGCGACGGCGTCATCAACGAGGATTCGGACGACTACATCAAGTCGCCCGAGGAATGGGTGCCGATTCCCGGTAGCCTGGAGGCGATCACCAGCCTGAATCAGGCAGGATATCGCGTCGTGGTTGCAACCAATCAATCGGGTCTGGGCCGCGGCTTGTTCGACATCGAAACCCTGAATCAGATCCACGCCAAAATGCATCGACGGCTCGCGGCGTTGGGTGGAACCATCGATGGGGTGTTCTACTGTCCTCACACGCCCGAGGATCATTGCCAGTGTCGTAAACCGGAACCCGGGCTGTTGCAGGAAATCAGCGCGCGATTGAAGGTCGCCCTCGACGATGTGCCTTGTGTGGGCGACACACTGCGTGATGTTCAGGCGGCCCGCAGTGCCGGTTGCAGGCCAATACTGGTTCGCAGTGGCAAAGGCGAGCGCACGGTTGGCGAAGGTCAAGGCATCGACGACATCCCTGTGTTCGCGAACCTTGCGGCGGTGGCCGAGTACCTGCTGGAGCAGGACGGACCCCAGGCGAGCGTCTGACCATGGCGGTGGTGCGGGCGGCATTGTATTGGCTCGGCCTGGTGGTCTCCACCGTGGTGCTTGCGGCGTTGCTGTTGTTGCTGGCGCCGTTTCCGTTTCTGGTACGGCAACGGTTCTCGGTGTTGTGGCCGCGTTTCAATCTCTGGTGGCTGAAAATCACCTGCGGCCTGCGCTACGAAGTGCAGGGCGGCGAGAATATTCCGGACGGCGCTGCAATCTATTTGTGTAAACACCAGTCGGCCTGGGAAACCATTGCCATGGAGACCCTGGTGCCGCCGATGGCCTGGGTGTTGAAACGGGAACTGATGTGGATCCCCATTTTCGGTTGGGCGCTGGCCGTTCTCAAACCCATCGCGCTGGACCGAAGCAAGGGCAGGGCCGCGGTGGAACAGTTGATCGCCCAGGGCGCGGAACGTTTGCGCGAAGGAATCAGCGTGGTGATATTTCCCGAAGGCACGCGGGTCGCAGCCGGCAAGAAGGGCAAGTACCGGTTGGGGGGTGCACTGCTGGCAGAACGGACCGGCTTTCCGGTGGTGCCGATGGCCCATAATGCCGGGTATTTCTGGCCACGCCGCGGTTTTCGCAAATATCCCGGGACC
This sequence comes from uncultured Gammaproteobacteria bacterium, assembly GCA_963762165.1. Classification (GTDB taxonomy): domain Bacteria; phylum Pseudomonadota; class Gammaproteobacteria; order JASBUN01; family JASBUN01; genus CAVXJN01. The sequence goes on along the minus strand of CAVXJN010000003.1, from coordinate 477,367 downwards.
ATACGAGTGGTGATCGGGGAGCCCTTCGATCCCGCCGGCATGAGCGCGGCACAGATCAATCGAAAGGCGGAAGCCTGGATCGAGACCACCAGCGCGCAGTTGGGCGGCCGCAAGTAGGATCCCGACCTTTGGTCGAGCCCATTATGCTGGGGCGTAATTATAGCCAATGACTATCAGCTCGAATGCTGTAATCAATTAGATTCATCTCAGCAAGCTTCGTAGTCTTTCCTCCTGTAATCATTCCGCGCCGACCCCGGCGTTTGCATTCGGAGGAATCATGAACAATCCCAAGCCTGTGAGTAGCCAACCCATGGACATCGGCATCGACCCCGAGACGCGGGAGGCGATCGCCGCCGGCCTGTCCCGGCTCTTGGCCGACACCTACACGCTCTATCTAAAGACCCATAACTTTCATTGGAACGTGACCGGGCCGATGTTCAACACTTTGCATTTGATGTTCGAGCAGCAGTACACGGAGCTGGCGCTGGCGGTGGATCTGATCGCGGAACGCATCCGGTCACTGGGAATTGCGGCGCCGGGCAGCTATGCCCAGTTCGCCAAATTGACCAGCTTACGCGAAGAGACCGGTACACCGGCGGCAAACGAGATGATCCGGCAACTGGTGGCAGATCCGGAAGCCGTGACACGCACCGCTCGCAGCATTTTCCCGGTCGTCGACCAGGCTCATGACGAACCCACGACCGATCTGCTCACCCAGCGAATGCAAAACCACGAGAAGACCGCGTGGATGCTGCGCAGTATGTTGGAATGAAGCGATGGCGATGATTGAGTCGGTACTGCTTGCAAGCAGTACCGACCACAGCTCATTGATCAGGATTTGGTACGGAAAGGCTTCAGACGTCCAGGTTGGACGCCGCCAGCGCGTTTGCTTCGATGAAATCCCGGCGCGGTTCCACTTGATCGCCCATCAGGGTGGTAAAGATCTGATCGGAAGCGACGGCATCCTCGATTTGCACTTGAAGCAGACGCCGGGTTTCGGGATTGACAGTGGTTTCCCACAGCTGATCGGGGTTCATTTCACCCAGGCCTTTGTAGCGCTGAATACTCAGCCCGCGCTTTGATTCCTCGAGCAACCACTCCATCGCTTGCTTGAAGCTGGCGACGTTTTGTTTGCGTTCACCGCGCTGGACGAACGCGCCTTTGCCGAGCAGGTCATGTAATTGGTCGCCCAGTTCGGCCAGAGAAAGATATTCGGCGGAATCGAAGAATTCGCTGGTGAGTACGTGTTCATGCACGATGCCGTGGGTACGGCGGACGATCCGGGCGTCGAAAGTCTCGCCGTCTGGATTGTTCTGCAAGGTAATCTGGTAATGGGTACCGGCCGGCTGTTCCGCGTTCAGGCGCTGCACCAATTCGCCATACCAAGCATCCATGCGTTCACGATCGCGCATGGACTCGTCGTTAAGCCGTTGAATATAAATCAGTTTTTCAAGAAGAGCAGGGTCATACCGACGCGCCAGGCGGCGCAGCATGGCCATCACCTGCATGTATTTACGTGCCAGGCTCTCCAACTGCACGCCGGCAATCGCGGGTGCGTCTTCGGTGACGTGCAGGGCCGCGTTATCCAAAGCCAGGGTCAGCAGGTACGCGGTCAGCTCCGCATCGTCTTTCACATAGTGTTCCTGCTTGCCTTTCTTGACCTTGTATAGCGGCGGCTGGGCAATGTAGATATGGCCGCGCTCGATCAACTCCGGCATCTGGCGGTAAAAGAAGGTCAGTAACAGGGTGCGGATATGGGAGCCATCGACGTCGGCATCGGTCATGATAATGATGCGGTGATAGCGCAACTTATCCGACGATTGAATTCTTCCCGGCCGATGCCGCAACCCAGCGCGGTGATCAAAGTACCGACTTCCGCCGAAGACAACATCTTGTCGAACCGAGCTTTTTCCACATTCAGGATCTTGCCCTTGAGCGGCAGAATGGCCTGGGTCCGGCGGTCGCGGCCCTGCTTTGGCGGAGCCGCCTGCGGAATCGCCCTCCACCAGGAAGAGTTCCGATTTGGCCGGGTCCCGCTCTTGGCAGTCGGCAAGCTTGCCCGGCAGTCCGGCCAGATCCAGCGCGCCTTTGCGGCGCGTCAGCTCCCGGGCCCGACGGGCGGCTTCCCGGGCGCGCGCGGCATCGATGATCTTGGACGTGATGGCCTTGGCTTCGCTGGGCTGCTCCAGCAGATACGCGCGGAATTTCTCCGACATGGTGGATTCGACGATCCCTTTGACTTCGGACGAAACCAACTTGTCCTTGGTCTGGGAGGAAAACTTGGGATCGGGCACTTTGACCGACAGTACCGCCGTAAGCCCTTCGCGCGCATCGTCGCCGCTGGTCGCGACTTTCGCTTTGCGCGCGCTGCCGTCTTCTTCGATGTACTGATTCAAGGTGCGGGTCAGCGCGGCGCGGAAGCCGGCCAAATGAGTGCCGCCGTCACGTTGCGGTATGTTATTGGTAAAACAGAAAATATTTTCCTGATAGGAGTCGTTCCACTGCAACGCCAGCTCGACGCCGGTACCATCCTTTTCGGTCTGAAAATAAAATACGGTGTCATGCAACGGCGTCTTGTTGCGATTGAGATGCTCTACGAAGGCGCGGATGCCGCCCTGATATTCAAACACATCCGTCTTTTCGGAGCGCTCGTCGCTCAAGCGGATGCGCACGCCTGAATTCAGGAATGACAGCTCTCTGAGGCGCTTGGAGAGGATATCGTAATGGAATTCGATATTGTTGAAGATCACGGCGCTGGGCTTGAAGCGGATTTCCGTGCCAGTGCTCTCGGTGTCGCCAATGACCTGGATCGGGGTAACCGGCTCGCCGAGGCGATATTCCTGCTGCCAGATCTTGCCATCGCGGCGAATGGTGAGTTTCAGCGATTCCGATAGCGCATTCACCACGGAGACGCCGACGCCATGCAGGCCACCAGAAACCTTATACGAGTTGTCGTCGAACTTACCGCCGGCATGCAGCACCGTCATGATCACTTCCGCTGCGGATTTACCTTCCTCGGAATGCATATCGACCGGAATGCCACGGCCGTTGTCGGTGACTGTAATCGACTCGTTGCTGTGGATAATGACATTGATTTCCGAGCAATAGCCGCCCAGCGCCTCGTCGATGGAGTTGTCCACCACCTCGAACACCATGTGGTGCAGGCCGGTGCCGTCATCCGTGTCGCCAATGTACATCCCCGGGCGTTTGCGCACAGCATCCAGGCCTTTTAAGACCTTGATGTTGGAGGAATCGTAGGTGCGCTCGTCGCTCATAACCGGCCCTCAGAAAAACAATTCGGCATTATAACACTTCCCGTACGTCACCGTGTTCCACGTGGAACCCTTTGAAACGGTCGCGGAAGGCGAGGGCATCGGGTTCGATGGCGGTGACAAAAACCTGCGCTGGCAGGGCCTCCAGTTGATCGACGAACCGCTCGCGCCGCCCGCGGTCGAGTTCCGCCGGCGAGATCGTCCACCAGCAGAATCGGGTGCCTGCCGCTGCGCTCCTGGAATAACACGCACTGGGCGCATATCAGGGAGCTGACCAATAGCTTCTGCTGGCCTCGAGACGCCGTTTCCGCGGCATTGACGCCGTCAAGGTGACACGAAGGTCCGCGCGATGCGGACCGGCAAAGGTAAACCCCCGTTCGCGGTCCTGGTCGCGGCTTTGAGCCACCGCGTCCGCCAGGCTTCGCTCGCGACTCCAACCTTGCACATACTCAAGGCGCAAAGCCGGCGAGTCCAACAGGGCGTTCGCTACCGTGGCCACCAGAGGCGCCAATTGCTCAAGGTATTGGCGTCGCATTTCGTCGATGGCGGTCCCGGCTTGCACCAGCTCCGGCTCCCAAGCCTCGGCCGGGCTTCTACTGCGCAGCGCGGCATTACGCTGACGAAGAGCCCGTTGGTAGCGTTGCCAATGGTCATAAAAGCCATGTTCCACGTGGAACACGCCCCAATCCAGATATTGGCGTCGGAAATGCGGCCCTTCTTCCAATAGCCTATGGCTGTTGGGATGCAGAATCTGCACCGGCAGCAGCGCCGCCAGGGGCGCCAAGCTGTCCAGATCCTGCCCGTCCACGCGCACGCGCAAGGAATCCTTGGTTCTTTCGATCGCGGCCGCTTTGGACCGGCCCTGGTCGCGCGACGCGGCCAAAAATGCGTATAGCGGTCTTCGCCGTGCCGCACCAGCCGTTCGAACCGGCGAGTACGGAATGAGCGGCCACGGGAGAGCAAATAGATCGCTTCGAGCAGGCTGGTCTTGCCGGACGCGTTGGCGCCATAAATCAAGTTGATGCCCGGCGCCGGCGAGATATCCACCGCCGCCAGATTACGCAAGTTCTGGATTTGCAGGCGCTGCAGGCCTACGTGCAGCCACGGACCGCATTCCGCACTGGGGCCTACAGGCGCATGGGCATGACCACGTATCGGCACTGTGGATGCGTCCGCCTCCTGAATCAGACAGCTGCTGTTGGCATCCCGCAGCGATAGACGCGCCTTTTCGCCCGAAAGCGCATTCAGCGCATCCAACAAGTAATTGACGTTGAAGCCGATTTCCAAGTCGGGGCCGTCGTATTCCACTTCGATTTCTTCCTCGGCCTCTTCCTGCTCTGGGTTATGGGCCTGTACCCGCAAACGCCCGGATTCCAGCTGCAAGCGGATTCCCCGGTATTTTTCATTCGACAGGATCGAGGTACGCACCAGGGCCTGGCGGAAGCTCTCCCGCTCAGCGACGATTTCCTTGTCGCTGTCCTTCGGCAGCACGCGATCGTAATCCGGAAAGCGCCCGTCGATCAGCTTCGAGGTGAACCGCAACTGCTTGAGCTGTACGCGCAAATGATTGCTACCGATCTGCACCGACACCGGATCGTCGTTGTCTTCCAGGAGCCGGTTGAGTTCCTGTATGCCCTTGCGCGGCACGATCACCTGCTGACCGTCGGCGCCGTCGATACCGAGCTCGGCATCACAAACAGCCAATCGGTGTCCATCGGTCGCGACACTGCGCAATTGCTTGGCGCCCATCTCCAACATCAAACCGTTGAGGTAGTAGCGTACATCCTGCTGCGCCATGGAAAACTGAGTCTTGTCCAGTATGCGCTTGAGCTCCCGTTGCGGCAGCTGGAATTCCAAGCTGGCATTGATTTCCTCGACCGTCGGGAATTCGTTGGCCGCGAGGGTCGCCAGGGTGAAGCGGCTGCGGCCCGGACCGCAGTAGCGCCCGTTCGCCGTCGGTGCTCAGCTCCAATTGCGCCTGATCCGGCAAGGTTCGGCAAATATCCAGCAGTTTGCGCGCGGGTAGGGTCGTTTCGCCCGGCTCCGTAACCTCCAGGTCCAAATTGGCCACCAGCTCGACTTCGAGATCTGTACCGGTCAGGGAAATCCGGTTGTTCTCCGCTACCAGCAATAGATTCGACAGCACCGGCAGGGTCTGGCGTCGTTCCACTACGCCGATCACCAATTGCAGTGGTTTGAGGATCGTTTCCCGTTGAGCAGTGAACTTCATGGGCGTGCCTTTCCCGATTTGTTCTTAATCATTTAATTAAAGATTTAAAAAATTTATGTCTGTTATTAAGGGCAGCGAAATCTGTGTATATCTTCAGAAAAACTTTTATTTACAGTACCTTGTACGCAAAAAACGGCTGCGTTCAGGGTGGTATGAGCGCCGCATATCATGTGACCAACCTGTGGATAAGTTTCGCTGACCAACGCCTGCCGAGCTTGCGCACAAGTTATCCACATCATGTTGTTAGGATTCTCAACAGGTTTGTGTAGTCTTCGCTGATCCGCAGATCGCTTTCCTTCAGTTCACCGACTTTGCGGCAAGCGTGCAGCACTGTGGTGTGGTCGCGGCCGCCGAACGCGTCTCCGATCTCGGGCAGACTGTGATTCGTGAGTTCCTTGGCCAACGCCATGGCCAGCTGACGGGGCCGGGTTATGGATCGGCTACGGCGCGCAGACAATAGATCATGTACGCGAATCTTATAGTATTCAGCCACCGTTTTCTGAATATTTTCAACGGTAACTAACTTGTCCTGCAGCGCCAGCAGATCCTTGAGCGCCTCCCGCGCCAGTTCCATGGAAATGGCCTGGTTGGTGAACCGGGCGTGGGCGATGACACGCCGCAACGCACCCTCCAGCTCGCGGATATTGGAGCGAATCCGTTTCGCCATGAAGAACGCAACATCATGGGGCAATTCCACCTGGCTTTGGGTTGCCTTGCCGATCAGGATCGCCACCCGGGTTTCCAATTCCGGTGGTTCGATCGCCACCGTCAATCCCCAGCCAAAGCGGCTCTTGAGTCGCTCCTCCAGGCCGTTGACTTCCTTCGGGTAGCGATCGCAAGTCAGGATGATCTGTTGTTCTCGCTCAAGCAACGCATTGAATGTATGGAAGAATTCTTCCTGAGAACGTTCTTTGCCGGCAAAAAACTGAATATCGTCGATCAACAACGCATCCAATGAGCGGTAATGGCGTTTGAAATCGTCGATGGCATTGTGCTGCAAGGCTTTCACCATGTCTGCAACGAAACGTTCCGAGTGCAGATACACCACTTTGGCTTGTGGATTCTGCGCCAGCATCATGTTGCCGATGGCGTGCATCAGGTGGGTCTTGCCCAGCCCGACACCGCCGTAAACGAACAGCGGATTGTAGGCGACTCCGGGATTTTCCGAGATCTGCACCGACGCGGCGCGGGCCAACTGGTTGGATTTGCCTTCGACGAACGACTCGAAGGTGAAAGCGGGATTGAGATTGCTCTGCAACTGGTTGCCGGTGGGCCGCGGCGCCGAGCGCACGAATCGGGTCGGCGCAACCCGCTGCTTGGAGCTACCCGACCTCCAGAATCAGCGCCGGCGCGCTGCCGTTGGCACTGTCGGACACCGCATCACTGATGAGGCCGAAAAACTGGTCCCGTACCCGGTCCAGCACGAACTGATTCGGCGCCAGCAGGCGCAGCCGGCTGCCATCTTCGACCGCGTGCAGGGGACGAATCCAAGTATTGAATTGAGCTTGATCGATACTGCCTTCGAGGCGCTCGAGACATTTGCTCCAAAGCGAAGTGTCCATCGCGCGAGTAGCTCCAATGAGGTAGCGGGACGTGTCCGAACCAAAACGGGGACCAGAAGTCTAACCCGCTCCGGCGAAGTTATCCACATCGTCCAGTGGATAAAACCGACTCCAGTGTATTGACTGGCTGCACCGGAGTCAGTAGGATTCGGCGTTTCATGTGACCGGGCCTTCACGGCTCCTCCACGGATACTGTCATGAAAAGAACGTTCCAACCCAGCGTATTGAAACGCAAGCGCACCCACGGTTTTCGCGCCCGTATGGCCACCAAGAACGGTCGCCTGGTGATCAAGGCCCGCCGTGCGAAAGGTCGCGCGCGCCTGACTCCCTGAAGTTGCAACGCGGCACCGGCTCGGCACGGTTTCCGCGCGCGCTGCGGCTGACCCAAAGCGCGCAGTTCCAACGGGTCTTCACGCGCGCCATTAAATCCAGCGATGACTGCTTTACAGTGCTTGCTCGATCCAACCAATTGCCGGAAGCGCGTCTCGGGCTTGCAATCGCCCGCAAGCATGTGAAGCACGCAGTAGCACGTAACCGCATCAAGCGGGTGGTACGCGAAAGTTTTCGCCTCCATCAAGTGCAGCTTTCAGGCCTGGATCTGGTCGTGCTCGCCCGCAGCGGGCTGGCCACGAAAACCAGCAAGCAACTGCATGCGTCCCTGGAGCGTCACTGGGTACGGTTGGTGCAAAGATGCGCAAGCTCTTCATCGTTTTGATCCGTGGCTACCAATATTTGATCAGCCCGATGCTGGGTAGTCATTGCCGCTTTTACCCCAGTTGCTCGTGTTACGCACACACTGCCATCGCCCGCTACGGCGTGCTGCGCGGTGGTTGGCTCAGCCTGCGACGCTTGTCGCGCTGCCATCCCTGGAGTCCAGGTGGACTCGACCCGGTTCCCGAAGAAAGCCCAAGAAAGTAGCCAATGGATAACCCGAGGTTATATTTACTCATCGCGTTGAGTTTTGTCGGCTTGCTGCTGTTTCAGGCATGGCAGGCTGATTATGGCCCGCGCGCCCCCAAGCAGGCGGCACCGAGCTCCGCGCAAGCCATCAAGCCCGGCAGCGAAGCACCGCAGGCGAATGCCCCCAAGGTCCGCGCGCCCGCCGACGTGCCGCAAGCACCGAATGCCGAAGGTGCTTCCGCTTCCGCGGATCGTCCGCCCGCCCAGGCGGCGCGCCTGAACAGCGGTCAGCGGATCCATGTGCGCACCGATGTGCTTGATGTTGAGCTCGACACCTATGGCGGCGACGTGCGCCAAGCCCAACTGATCCAGTATCCGGTGTCCATCAATGACAAGACGCCGATCGCGCTGATGCACGATTCCGGTAACGGCCTATACGTGGCGCAGTCCGGATTCAGCATGGTGAAAGGCTCCGGACCCGACCACCATGCCACCTATCAAGCCGCCAAATCCGACTACCGCCTGGCGGAAGGCGAAGACTCGGTGCAAGTGGATCTGACCTGGAGTCATGACGGCATCGACGTCATCAAGCGTTATACCTTCCACCGCGGCAGCTACGCCGTGGACCTGCAATACCTGGTACGCAACCAATCCGAACAGCCGTGGCAGGGTGCGTTTTACCGCCAGATCAAACGCTCGCAGCCAGCCGATACCGGCCACCGCATGTTCGGAATCCACACCTATACCGGCGGCGCCATCTACACGACGGAGAATCACTACGAAAAAATCGATTTCTCCGATATGCGTGACAAGGCACTGCAGCGCGCCAGCGTCAAAGGCGGTTGGGTGGCCATGGTGCAGCACTATTTTCTTGGCGCCTGGATCCCGCCCAAGGACGCGACCGACACGTTCTATAGCCGCTACCAGGATTCCACTCATTATTTCAACCTGGGTCTGATTACGCCGGTGGAATCGCATCGCGCCCGGCGCCGAACACGATTTCAGCAGCAAGCTCTATGTCGGTCCCAAAGTGCAAAGCCGGCTGGAAGCCCTGTCCCCGGGACTGGAGTTGACGGTCGATTACGGCATCCTTACCTTCCTTTCCAAGCCGCTGTTCTGGCTCCTAAAGACCCTGCACAAGCTGGTCGGCAATTGGGGCTGGGCGATCGTGCTGCTGGTGGTGCTGCTGAAGCTGGCGTTCTACAAACTCTCCGAAACCAGCTATCGCTCGATGGCGAAAATGCGCGCCGTACAGCCGCGCATGCAACGCTCAAAGAACGCTTCGGCGACGACAAGCAGAAGATGAACCAGGCGTTGATGGATCTTTATAAGAAGGAAAAGATCAATCCGCTGGGCGGCTGTCTACCCATCGTGGTACAGATTCCGGTGTTCATCGCCCTGTACTGGGTGCTGCTGGAGAGTGTCGAGCTGCGCCAGGCGCCATGGATTCTCTGGGTGCAGGACTTGTCGACCAAAGACCCCTTCTACGTGCTGCCGGTGCTCATGGGTCTGACCATGGTGGTCCAACAGCGTCTGAATCCGGCGCCCCTAGATCCGCTGCAAGCCAAGATCATGATGTTCCTGCCGATCATTTTTACCGTGTTTTTCCTGTTCTTCCCGGCTGGCTTGGTATTGTATTGGGTGACCAACAACTCCCTTTCGATACTGCAACAATGGATCATCACACGACGGATTACCGGGGCCACGGCGCAAGCGCTGAACTCGGCCGCGGCACGCGCCTGTGTCCGGCGCGCGGTTGAGGTCATGGCTTACGTCGAAGACACGATCGCCGCCGTCGCGACGCCGCCCGGCAAGGGCGGGATCGGCATCGTGCGGGTGTCCGGACCGCGCAGTCGCGACATAGCCAACGGACTCCTTGGCCGGATACCAGCGCCCCGCCGGGCGCTGCACACCCAATTTCACGACGCCGACGGTCAAGCGATCGACGACGGCATCGCCCTGTTCTTTCCCGCCCCCCGTACCTTTACCGGCGAAGACGTGCTGGAGCTTCAGGGCCACGGCGGCCAGGTGGTACTCGATCTAGTGCTACAGGCTTGTCTCGCACGGGGCGCGCGCATGGCGGCTCCGGGGGAATTTTCGCAACGCGCATTTCTTAATGGCCGTGTCGATCTGACCCAGGCCGAAGCGATCGCCGATCTCATCGAAGCGGGCAGCCAACTGGCCGCCCGCGCCGCGCTGCGTTCTCTGCAGGGATCATTCTCGCGCCGGGTATACGCATTACTCGAGCAATTGATCGTGCTGCGCACGTTTGTCGAAGCGGCAATCGATTTCCCCGAAGAGGAAATCGACTTCCTGGCCGACGCGGGTATCCGCGCCCAGGCCGCGGAGCTACAGGCCGAAGTCGAAGTCATCATCGCCAGCGCACGCCAGGGTTGCCTGCTGCGCGACGGCATCACCGTGGTCATCGCCGGCCGTCCCAATGCCGGCAAATCCAGTCTCCTCAATGCCCTTGCCGGGCGCGACACCGCCATCGTCACCGACGTGCCCGGTACCACCCGTGACGTGCTGCGCGAGCACATCGAACTCGATGGCATGCCGGTTCACATCGTCGATACCGCGGGACTGCGTGACACCGAAGACCAGGTGGAGCGTATTGGCGTCGAACGCGCTTGGCGCGCCCTTGCCGAAGCCGACCGGATCCTGCTGGTCCTTGATGACCGGGAAGGATTCACCGACGCAAGATCAGGCAATCCTCGAGGCCTTGCCGGGCCAGGTTCCATTGACCCGGTTGCGCAACAAGATCGACCTCACGGGGGCCGCGCCGGGTCTGGTGTCCAAGGACCCGCCCACCGTTGCCCTTTCAGCCCGCACCGGTGCCGGACTCGACAGTCTGCGCACCCATCTAAAGGAGAGCATCGGCTTCAGCAGCGAGGGCGGCGGCGACTTCCTTGCCCGGCGCCGGCACCTCGACGCACTGCGCGAGGCAAGGCACCACCTCGCGCAAGCCTACGACCGCCTGGCCCAAGGTGCCGGCGAACTCGCCGCGGAGGAACTGCGCTTGACCCAACGCTGCTTCGACCTGATCACCGGCGAGTTCACCAGCGACGATCTACTTGGCCGCATTTTCGGGAGCTTTTGCATCGGCAAGTGACAGCCATGATCCAGCTCGGGTTAAAGTTCGGCGCGGGCGGCGCCGATAGAGCCGATAACGGGGGATGGGCCGACGCCGCCGAAGCAGCAAACAAAAAATGACGGTCGGACGCGCAGGGTGAACGCGATATAAAATGGGTAAGGGACTTTCAATGAAACGTCTCAACGACTTGCCGATCGGCAGCAAAATGCTGCTCGGCGGATTCTTGCTGGCGTTGTTGTTGGCCATTTTCCTCGCCGTCATCGGCTTCGGCTACCGCACCGCCAGCCAATCTCAGTCTGTCGCCGATGCGGTGCAGAACGGGGCGATGCGCTTGCACGCCCTCAGCCTGGGCGCGCAGCAGATTCTGTTGGGCGGACAAAGCGACACGCGCACGAGCGCACGACACGCGCACTGGCCGAAGCAGATCGTGCCTTCTCCGATCTCGGTGAACTCTACCGGGCCGGCGAAATGGACAACCGTTTCGAACGCGAGTTCGTGCCGCTGTGGAACGAATTGCGCGCGAACATTGCGAGCTATCGTCCAACACGGCGTATCCGACGCCGAGCGCTTGCCGCAATTGCGCGCCTTGCAACAATCGGACGAGCGTGCCGCGGCGGTGCTGCAGGGACTATTCAAGCATGCGTACATGACGGCGGAACTCACCAATTCCAACACGGTTCGCGTCGTCGTCGTCATCTCCACGATCATCGCCACCAGCATCCTGGTGTTGTTTTACCTGTTACATCGCAATATCGCCGGACGTCTGGCGCGCATGAACGCCATCGTCGGCCGCATGGAAACCACAGGCGATCTCAGCATCCGCTTGCCCGTGGACTCGCAGGACGAAATCGGTCATCTCGCTCAGGCCTGCAACGATCTGGCGCATGCCACCGCCGAGACCATGGCCAGGGAACGCCAGGAGAAGGAAGACCTGGACGAAATGATCGAACTCATTCTCGGCGTTACCGACAGCGCCGCGAAAGGCGATCTGACCCAGGTCCTGATGGAGTTCCACGGCAACAAGAGCATCGACCATTTGGCCAATGGCGTGCGCGGCATGATCGACAGTTTGAATCGTTTGATCTCCGAAGTGCGCGAGTCGGGCTTTCAGGTTGCGCAATCGTCATCGGAAATCTCCGCCAGTGCGGTACAGCAGGAAGCCACCACCAGCGAACTGGCGGCGACCTCCAACCAGATCAGTGCTTCGGCCAGTGAAATCGCCGCGACCTCGAAGGAACTGGTGATCACCATGGACGATGTGTATGAGGTCATGCAGGCCGCTACCGGAGCCGCGTCGCTCGGCCAGAACGGCATCGACTCCATGGATGAATCGATCCGCAACATGGTCAGCGCGGTGGATACCATTTCCGCGAAACTCGAAACTCTCAACGAGAAGGCCGGCAACATCAACATGGTGGTCAGCACGATTACCAAAGTGGCCGACCAGACCAATCTGCTGTCACTCAATGCCGCCATCGAAGCGGAAAAAGCCGGCGAATACGGCAAAGGTTTCTCCGTCGTGGCCACCGAAATTCGCCGCCTTGCGGATCAGACCTCGGTGTCCACGTGGGACATCGAGCAGATGGTGAAGGAAATTCAATCGGCCACCTCTGCCTGTGTTATGGCGATGGAAAAGGTGTCGGGTGAAATCCACAAGGGTGCAGCAAACGTGGGCCAGGTCAGCGGCCAGCTCACCGAGATCATCGATAAGGTGCAAGTGCTGCTGCCGGAGTTCGAATCGGTGAAGGAAAGCATTCACGCCCAGAGCGACGGCGCCACGCAAATCAGCGACTCCATTCGTCAACTAAACGAAAGTGTGCAGGAAACCGCCGAGTCGTTACGCAGATCCAATACCGCCATCGGCCGGTTGCGCGACGCCGTGCAAGTGCTCAACAACGGCGTCGCGCGCTTTACCATCAACTGAACCCGGATTGCGAACGAGTGCGGCTGCCCCAGCGTTCGCGCAACGCATCGAGGTGTTTGCGGTGCGTGACGATCACAACTTCGTCTTGCTTTTGCAACTGCGTATCCGGTTGCGGAAGGGTGAACTTGTCGTCGCGATACAAGAACATCACGCGGCTTTTCTCCGGCAGCTCCAGCTCCTCCACCGGTTTTTCGTCATCCTCGCCGGCGACGAACGAAAATACTCGTGCATCGCCTTTCACCGTTGCGATCAATTCCATGTGATCACGTCCCTCGAACATGTCGGCCAGGTAACGGCCGATAGTGCGAGAGGGAATGATTACGTATTCCAGTCCGAGCTCCAGGCACAGATGTTCGAATTCCGGATCGTCGATCTTGGTCACTACCCGAGGGAAGCCGGCGGAGCGCCCCACCAGACTGGCGAGAATATTGGTCTGATCGTTGCCGGTGAGGCAGAACAACACGTCGGTCGCGGATGGATCCGCCTCTCTCAGCACCGCCGGCTTACTGCCGTCGCCATGAAGAAAACCGCAATCCAACTCTTCCGACAAATTCTCGATGCGTTTTTTGTCGCATTCGATCATGACCGCTTCGTGGCCACGGTCGAGCAGCAAACGCACCGTCATCACCGCCAACGGGCCGGCACCGACAAATACCGCTCTCATATGTTTTCCACCTGTTGTTTGCCGAACCAATTACCGGGATACAGCACCACCAGCAAGGCGATGATTTCCAGGCGCCCGGCGAGCATGTCGAAACACAGCACGCCTTTGAGCAGCGGCTCGAGTTCCGGCCGACTGATGCCCGTGGACAAGCCGACCGTGGCGCTGGCCGACACCACCTCGAAAAACGCATCCAAGGGATCGTAACCGTAGAGTACGAACACCAGCCACGACAACCCGACCAGTACCGCGAACAACACCACCAGCAACAGCGCACGCGTCAGTTCGTCGTCGTGCAGGCGTCGACCCGCCAGCCGGGGTTCCATAACGGCGTGCTGGGGTGCGCCGGTGCGTTGTATCGTTACCTGCAACAGGCGCCATAGGATCAGTACCCGCAAAATCTTGATGCCACCGGCAGTCGAACCAATACAACCGCCGGTCAGCATCGCCGCCGTTAGCACCAGCTTCAGGCCCGGCGTCAGCGCGGCCACCGCGCTGCTACTGAAGCCGGTACCGCTTTGGGCGGTCGCTCCGAGGACGAACGCGTCGAACAGGTTCGACGGTGCCCCGAGCCATCGTCCCAGCGCGTAGACGGTGGCGATGACCACCCCGGTGGCGATGATCAGCGCGCGCAATTCGGGGTCGCGTACGAACGGCCGCCAGCCGCGAGTCCAGATCGAGTAGTACAGTGGCAGCGATACGGCGCCGCACCAGGCCACCGCCATTACCGTGGCGGCGGCGAGCGGCGACTTGAGACCGCGCAAGCTGTCGTCGAACATCGAGAAGCCGCCCGTGGACACCGCGCTCAGGGTCTGGACCAGCGCCACCACGACATCGCCGGTGGCCATCCAAATGGCCAGCAGGCCGAAGGCCGTCAGGGCGCCATAAGCCAACAGCACCCGCTGCGCATGCATGCGCGTGGTGGACACCAATGTGTCGGTGGTGACATCCGCTGCCACCAGGCGGCGGCTGGCGGCGCCATGGTGCAACAGCAAACCCACCGACAATACGACGATTCCCAGGCCGCCGTACCACTGCATCCACGCCCGCGCGAACAAGAATGCCAGCGGCTTGTCCTCCACGGACGCCAAGGTGCTCAAGCCGGTGGTGGTGATGCCCGAGACGGCTTCGAACCAGGCATCCACCGGCGGGATACCGGCCGCGCAAAACGGCCAGATCATGGCCGCTGAGCCAAGCAGGAACGTCAGCACGATTACGGTGAGCGCCTCGTTCACCTGGACCTGTTTCGGTGCGGCCACGCGCGCCAGGGGCGTGCCGGCACCGAGCAAGACGACGGTGACGGCGGCCAGGCGCAGGGCCATGCCCCAGTCCCGGGTCACCAATGCCGCCAACAAGGGTACGGCGGCCAGCAAGCCCAGCATGGTGGCCAGCAAGCCGACATATTTCAGTACCACCCGCGGGCGTACGGCGTAGCGCAGGCTACGGATGCGTTTGGAAGTCACGGCGCCGGATTGTTCTCGGTAGTATTATTCTGGAAGGTAGTATACGCAGGGTCGCTGGAAATTCCGGCGGGGTTGCATTAGTGTCCGCAACCCGGACCGAGGACATCGCTCGGCGGTGCGGCGCAACAGGGCAGACGGATGTATTTTCAGGATAAATTCGACGTGATCGTGGTGGGCGGCGGCCATGCCGGCAGCGAAGCTGCGTTGGCAGCGGCGCGTCTGGGCGCGCGCACCCTGCTGCTGACCCAGAACATCGAAACCCTGGGGCAGATGAGCTGCAATCCGGCCATCGGCGGAATCGGCAAAGGCCACCTGGTGAAAGAGATCGATGCCCTCGGCGGCCTCATGGCGCAGGCCGCCGATCTCAGCGGCATCCAGTTTCGCACCCTGAATGCCCGCAAGGGACCGGCCGTGCGCGCGACCCGGGCCCAGGCGGACCGCGCGCTGTACAAGCAGGCGGTACGCCATGCCCTGGAGCACCAGCCCAACCTTACCTTGTTCCAGCAAAGCGTCGACGACCTGCTGGTATCCGGCGAGCGGGTCACCGGCGTCCGCACCCAGATGGGGCTGTGCTTTGAAGCCCCCGCAGTGGTACTCACGGTCGGCACCTTCCTCGGCGGCAAGATTCACATCGGCCTGAGCAATCACGAAGGCGGCCGCGCCGGCGATGCGCCGGCCAACGCCCTCGCCCGCCGGCTGCGGGAGCTGCCGTTCCGGGTCGCGCGGCTCAAGACCGGAACGCCGCCACGCATCGATGCCAGGAGTATCGATTTCAGCGTTCTGGAAACCCAGCCGGGCGACGATCCGGTGCCGGTGTTCTCGTATCTCGGCAGCGCCGAACAGCATCCGCGCCAAGTGCCCTGCCACATCACCTACACCAACGAACGCACCCACGAGTTGATTCGCGGCGGCCTCGACCGCTCGCCGATGTATTCCGGGGTGATCGAAGGCACCGGGCCGCGCTACTGTCCTTCCATCGAAGACAAGGTGGTGCGCTTCGCCGACAAGAACAGCCATCAGATTTTCGTCGAGCCCGAAGGCCTCGACAGCGCCGAGGTGTATCCCAACGGCATCTCCACCAGTCTGCCGTTCGACGTGCAGATGGCGTTGGTGCGCTCGATCCGCGGCTTCGAACAGGCCCACATCACCCGCCCCGGCTACGCCATCGAATACGACTACTTCGATCCGCGCGATCTGCTGGCTTCCCTGGAGACCAAGTTCCTCGGCGGGCTGTTCTTCGCCGGCCAGATCAACGGCACCACCGGCTACGAAGAAGCGGCGGCCCAGGGGCTGATCGCCGGCATGAACGCGGGTCTCCAGGTGCGGGGTCGGGAGCCCTGGTCGCCCGCGGCGGGACCAGGCCTACATGGGGGTGCTGATCGACGATCTGATCACCCGCGGCACCAGCGAGCCCTACCGCATGTTCACCAGCCGCGCCGAATACCGCCTGCTGCTGCGCGAGGACAACGCCGATCTGCGCCTGACGCCGATCGGCCGCGAACTGGGGCTGGTCGATGAACCGCGCTGGCAGTCGTTTGCCCGCAAGCGCGACGCCATCGCCGCCGAACAGCGCCGTCTGCACGACACCTGGGTGCGGCCCGAGCAGGTCGACGCCGAACAGCGCATCGGCAATTCTGGGCCAGCCGCTGGCGCGCGAAGTACGTTTGGACGAACTGCTGCGCCGGCCCAACGTTTCCTATTCCCAGGCGCTGGAATTGGCAGGCATCGCCGCGGTAGCCGACGCCAAGGTCTGCGAGCAGGTCGAGGTGCAGGCGAAATACGCCGGCTATATCGACCGCCAGCAGGACGAGATCGAGCGCCAGCGCCGGCACGAGGAAACGGCACTGCCCTGCGACCTGAACTACGATCAGGTGCAAGGCCTGTCGGCCGAGGTGCGCAGTAAGCTCGCCGACAGCCGACCTGCCACCATCGGCCAAGCTGCCCGGATACCGGGCATGACACCAGCCGGGGTATCGCTGCTGTTGGTCCACCTTCGCAAGGACGCACGCCAGCGTGCCTGAATGGTTTCCCAGAAAGCACGTATCAACAACAACACGGAGGTAATAATGCGCAAGATCCTAATTTTAGTCACCGCCCTATTTTTGGTGCCTGCTATGAGCCACGCGGATGATGAAAACGGTATGGTCACCAAGAAGAGTCCTCATAGCGTGCAAGAGACGGTCAAGCGCCTCAAGGACGCCATTGGCGACGTCAAGCCGGTCAGCGTCATGGCCGAAGTCGACCACCAGAAGAATGCCGAGAAGGTCGACATGAAGTTGCGCCCCACCTACCTGGTGCTGTTCGGCAACCCTAAGCTGGGCACCCAGCTGTTCACCAGCAACCAGAGCGCCGGCATCGATCTGCCCATGAAAGCCCTGGTGTGGGAAGACGCGGATGGCCAGGTATGGATCGGTTACAACGATCCAGAGTGGATCGCCGAGCGCCACGACATCGACGACCGTGACGAGGTGGTCAAGAAAATGCAAGGCGCCTTGGACAAGCTCACTGACAAGGCGATTGCGAAATGATTGAACGGTCCCGGTGCGCGCCCAACTAACCTCCGGGCTCGACTCCCTGGGCCTCGCCTTGCCCGAATCCGGCGTCCAGCTGCTGCTGGACTACGTCAGCTTGCTGGGACGCTGGAATCGGGCATTCAATCTCACTTCCGTTCGCGATCCCCAGCAGATGGTCACGCGCCATTTGCTCGATTCGTTGACCGCCTCGCCCTGGCTGCGGGGCGAACACATACTCGACGTC
Organism: uncultured Gammaproteobacteria bacterium; assembly: GCA_963762165.1. Taxonomy (GTDB): domain Bacteria; phylum Pseudomonadota; class Gammaproteobacteria; order JASBUN01; family JASBUN01; genus CAVXJN01. The sequence goes on along the minus strand of CAVXJN010000003.1, from coordinate 459,504 downwards.
GGCACCGGCGCCGGATTGCCCGGTATACCGCTGGCCATCGCCCGCCCGGAATGCCATTTCGTGCTGCTGGACAGCAATGGCAAGAAAACCCGCTTCGTCACCCAGGCGATTGCTGAGCTCGGGCTCGGCAACGCCACCGTGGTGCGAGCGCGGGCCGAGCAATACCGCAGCGATAGGCTGTTCGACTGCATTATTTCCCGCGCCTTTTCATCGGTCGCCGAGCTGGCGCAGCGCGCCGGACATCTATGCGCCGACGACGGCCGCTTGCTGGCGATGAAAGGCATGTACCCGGTGGCGGAATTGCAGGAAGTGCCGGACGGATTCGAGGTGACCGAGGTCGTGCCGCTGCGAGTGCCGGGTCTGGACGGCGAGCGTCATCTGGTGGTGCTGGAGCGCAGCGCCGGCACCCAGGATTCGCGGCTCCAAGAGGTACAGTAATCCGCCGCGAAGGTTTATGATGGCCGCTGAGCAAACGACGGCCGAGCCTGCATAGGCGGAATCCATGGGCAGAATCATCGCGATCACCAACCAGAAAGGCGGCGTGGGGAAGACCACCACCTCCGTGAATCTGGCGGCATCGTTGGCAGCCACCAAGCGCCGTGTGCTGTTGGTAGACCTGGATCCCCAGGGCAATGCCACTATGGGTTGCGGCGTCAACAAGAACGAAATCGAGCAGACTGCCTGCGACGTGCTGCTGGGGGATGCGGATGCCGGCGCCACCGTGATTCACATCGAAGGCGCCAACTTCGATCTACTTCCCGCCAACGCGGATCTGACGGCCGCCGAAGTCGGCCTCATGGACCAGGATCATCGCGAACGGCGCTTGCGCGAAGCGCTGGCACCGCTCCATGAGCGTTACGATTACCTGCTGATCGATTGTCCGCCGGCGTTGAACATGCTTACCATCAACGCCCTTACGGCGGCGCGCGGTGTGATCATTCCAATGCAATGCGAGTATTACGCCCTCGAAGGGCTGACGGCGCTGATCCAGACCATCGAGCAGATCCGCGCCTCCCTCAATCCCGAGCTGGAAGTGGAGGGCTTGCTGCGCACCATGTTCGATCCGCGCAACAACCTGGCGAACGAGGTGTCGGCCCAGCTATCGCTGCATTTCGGCGACAAGGTATACCGCACCCTGATTCCCCGTAACGTGCGTCTCGCCGAGGCGCCCAGCCACGGCATTCCGGCGTTGCATTACGATAAGACATCCCGCGGCGCGCTGGCGTATCTGGCCCTGGCGGGCGAGATCATTCGCCGCGACGAAAAAAAGCAGCACCCCGATCGCGAGGCAACTGCCTGACCGAGCGCTCGCGACCGCCGCCGGCGTGATAGAATGCGACACGCGGCGCGGCACAGGGCGCGCCTTTTTGCAGCTAACTTGTTCAGAGACCGCCCATGGCAACCAAGAAGCGCGGCTTGGGACGCGGCCTTGACGCTCTTTTGGGCAGCAACGCCGGTGCCTCCACCACTTCCAAGACCGGCAGCGAGCCGCCTGAAGGCGAGCTGCGCAAACTGCCGGTGGATTTGATTCAGCGCGGCCGCTATCAGCCGCGACTGGACATGCATACCGAAAGCCTCGAGGACCTGGCCGAATCCATCCGCGCCCAGGGCGTAGTCCAGCCCATCGTCGTGCGGCCGATCAGCGACAGCCGATACGAAATCATCGCCGGCGAACGCCGCTGGCGGGCGGCGCAGCTCGCGGGCCTGCAGGACATCCCTGCAGTGATACGCGACGTCCCCGACCGCGCGGCCATCGCCATGGCCCTGATCGAGAACATTCAGCGCGAAAACCTCAACCCGATGGAAGAGGCGCAGGCGCTGCAACGCTTGATCGACGAATTCGAGATGACCCACCAGCAGGCGGCAGAAGCCGTCGGCCGCTCGCGCACCGGCGTGACCAACCTGTTGCGCTTGTTGGAGCTCAACCCCGATGTCCGGCGGCTGGTCGAAAAGCGCGCCTTGGAAATGGGGCATGCGCGGGCGTTATTGGCGCTCAAAGGCGAGGCCCAGAGCGAAGTCGCCAAACGGGTTGCGGACCGCGGCCTGTCGGTGCGGGAAACCGAGGAGTTGGTGCGCCGCAGTCAACAGCCGCGGGCGGCGCCGCAACCCGCACCGAAACTCGATCCCGATGTACGTCGCCTGCAGGACGACCTTACCGAAAAGCTGGGCGCGAGCGTGGAAATCCAGCAAGGAAACAAGGGAAAAGGCAAGCTCGTCATTCAGTACAACAGCCTCGATGAACTGGAAGGCATCCTGGCTCACATTCGCTGAGCGAAATTCGCGCGATTGACGACATTTTCCGACATTTCGCCGCCATTTTCGCATCGTCGCGGGCTTGCGAATAAACCCGCGAGATTTATACCCCCGTCGTTGACCCCTCTAGCCTGAATCTTTATACTGCGCGCCGCTATTGTGCAATTGCGCCCTGCGCGCCGCGGCTCGATCAGTGTCCGCACGAAAGTGGCGGAACTCGCGCCGAACACGGCAGCGATGCGCCCTTTCCAGACCTGTATCCATGCCGAGCGCACTGCGTAACGTCGTAATTGCACAAATCATTCTGATTGCTGCGGTGGTGATCGCGGCATTTGCTTGGCGTGGTCAGGCGTGGGCGCTGTCGGCGATTTTCGGCGGCGCCATCGTGATGGTGAACAGCCTGTTGCTGGCTTGGCGCGTGAAACGCGCCGACCGCATGGAAGGCGCGAGTATCGCGCTCACGATGTACGCTGGCGCGGCGCAACGGTTCATCATCACCCTGGTGGGGTTCGCGGTCGGCATGGGAGTGCTCAAACTGGCGCCTCTGCCGCAGTTGATTGCGTTCGCCGTCGCTCAGCTGGGCTATGTGATCGCCGCCAAACGACAGTATCCGTGACTGCCTTCCCGGCGCGCGCCGGAACGCAGTAGGACTTTTTGCATCGAAACTCTGGGGCCCTAGCGTGAGTGAACCGAGCAGCGCCGGACCGACGCCGGTCGAATACATCCAGCATCACCTGGTCAACCTGGGCACGGGTGAAGGGTTCTGGACCTATCACATCGATACCATCGTCTTCAGCTGGCTGGTGTTCGGTTTGATCATGCTGGCGGCTTGGCGCATGCGCAAGCATTTGACTTCCGGCACGCCCAGCGGCATGCAGAGCTTTCTGGAAGTCATCGTCGAGTTCGTCGACACTCAGGTCAAATCGATATTCACCGGCCGCAGCGTCCTGGTCGCGCCCTTGGCGCTGACGATCTTCATGTGGGTGTTCCTGATGAACGCCATGGATCTGCTGCCCGTGGACCTGCTGCCGCTGATCGCCCATGGCGTCGGCATCGAACATCTCAAGGTCGTGCCCACCACCGACCTGGGCACTACCTTCGCCCTGGCGCTGTCGGTGTTCCTACTCATTATTTATTACAACATCAAGATCAAAGGCCCGATCGGCTACATCAAGACCTTCTTGTTTCATCCGTTCGGCAAATACCTGATCCCGGTCAACATCGTCATGACCACGATCGAAGAAATCGCCAAGCCGGTCAGCCTGGCGCTGCGACTGTTCGGCAACATGTTCGCCGGCGAGCTGCTGTTCATGCTCATCGCGTTGCTCGGGGCCGCCTGGTGGCTCATCCCGGCACAGATCGCGCTGGGTCTGTTGTGGGCCATTTTCCATATCCTGGTCATCACCCTGCAGGCGTTCATCTTCATGCTCCTGACCGTGGTCTATCTGGGCATGGCGTCCGCCGACATGGACGAGCACTGATCCAACCGATTTCCATTTTCTTTTTTGAACTGCAACAAAGCTAATTGAGGGAGACCTGACAATGAGTCCTGAACTGGCCGTCCAAATCTACAGCAGCACCGCTATCGCCGTGGGCATCATCCTGGCAGCCGCGGGGCTGGGTTCGGCATTGGGTTGGGGCATGATCTGCTCCAAGTACATCGAAGGCATCGCGCGTCAGCCGGAAATGCGTCCGCAGCTGATGGGTCAGATGCTGTTCACCGGCGGTCTCATGGAAGCCTTCCCGATGATCGTGCTGGGTATGGCCATGTGGTTCGTGTTCGCCAACCCGTTCATCGGCGCTGCGGGCGGTTAAGGAACCCTTTAATCCCACCCACCGCAACGAGGGAGCTTTAACGTGAACATTACTGCCACGTTAATCGTGCAGATGATCACCTTCGCGCTGTTCGTCTGGTTCACCATGCGCTTCGTATGGAAACCGCTGACGGGCATCATGGAGGAGCGCAACAAGCGCATCGCCGACGGCCTGGCCGCCGCCGAGCGTGGTCAACACGAACAAGAGCTGGCCGAGCAGCGCGCCAAAGAAAGTTTGCACGAAGCCAAAGAGCGGGCATCGGAGATCGTCAGCCAGGCACAGAAACGTGCCAATGAGATGGTCGAAGAAGCCAAGAACGAAGCACGTGCTGAAGGCGAACGTTTGTTGGCGGCGGCGAAAGCCGAGATCGAGCAAGAGGCCAACCGTGCCCGTGAGCAACTGCGGGCGCAGGTCGCGGTTCTGGCAGTGAATGGCGCCGAGCGCGTACTCAAGCGTGAGGTTGACCAGAACAGCCACAACCAGATGCTCGACGAGCTCGTCAGCCAAATCTAGGCGGAACTTCCATGGCCGAACTGACCACCGTGGCACGACCCTACGCGCAAGCGGTATTCGAACGCGCGCAGGAAACCGGCCGTTTGGCGGACTGGAGTGACGAGCTGCATTTCGCTGCTGCCGTTGCCGCCGATCCGCAGATGGCGGACATCATCGAAAGCACGCGTCTGACCAAGGCGGAGCTGGCGGAACTGTTCATCGGCGTATGCGCCGAACGCCTCAGTGACGACGCACGCAACCTGGTGCGCTTGCTGGCGGAGAACCGGCGGCTGGTGTTGTTGCCGGAAATCGCCGCGGTGTACGAAGTGCTGCGGGCGGCCGCCGAGCGTACCGTCGAAGCCGAAATGGTGAGTGCTTATCCATTGGACGACGCCCAGCGCGGACGCATTGCCGAGGCGCTGAAAGCGCGCCTAGGCCGTAACGTCACGCTCAGCGCCACTGTAGACGAGTCCCTGATCGGCGGCGCCATCATTCGCGCCGGCGACCTGGTTATCGATGGTTCGGTACGCGGCAAGCTCGGGCGGCTCGCCAGCGCGCTGAATCACTAAGAGGAATAGGTCAATGCAGCTCAATCCATCCGAAATCAGCGACCTGATCAAAAAGCGCATCGAGAGTTTCGAAGCGGTCGCGGAAGCACGTAACGAAGGCACGGTCGTCAGCCTCACCGACGGCATTGTGCGGGTCCACGGTCTGGCCGACGTGATGGCCGGCGAAATGCTGGAATTCCCGGGCGACACCTTCGGCATGGCGCTCAACCTGGAGCGCGATTCCGTCGGCGCGGTGATCCTGGGCGATTACGAGCACATCTCCGAAGGCGACGCGGTGAAATGCACCGGCCGCATTCTCGAAGTGCCGGTGGGCGAAGCGCTGCTCGGCCGCGTGGTCGACCCGCTGGGCAACGCGATCGACGGCAAGGGCGCCATCGACGCCAAGGAAACTTCGCCGATCGAAAAGATCGCACCCGGCGTCATTACCCGTAAATCCGTCGATCAGCCGGTTCAGACCGGCCTCAAGGCCATCGACGCCATGGTGCCGGTCGGTCGCGGTCAGCGCGAGTTGATCATCGGTGACCGCCAGACGGGCAAGACCGCGGTGGCCATCGACGCCATCATCAATCAGAAGGGCACCGGCGTTAAGTGCATCTACGTCGCCGTCGGCCAGAAGAACTCCTCCATTGCCGCCGTGGTGCGCAAGCTCGAAGAGCACGGCGCCATGGACCACACGATCGTGGTCGCCGCCGCAGCGTCCGACTCGGCTGCGCTGCAATTCATCGCGCCTTACGCCGGCTGCACCATGGGCGAGTACTTCCGCGACCGTGGTGAAGACGCGCTGATCGTGTACGACGACTTGACCAAGCAGGCCTGGGCCTATCGCCAGGTGTCCTTGCTGCTGCGTCGTCCGCCTGGCCGCGAAGCCTATCCCGGTGACGTTTTCTATTTGCATTCGCGCTTGCTCGAACGCGCGGCACGGGTCAATGCAGACTATGTCGAGAAGATGACCAACGGCGAAGTGAAGGGCAAGACCGGTTCGCTGACCGCGCTGCCGATCATCGAGACCCAAGCCGGTGACGTATCGGCATTCGTGCCGACCAACGTGATCTCCATTACCGACGGTCAGATCTTCCTGGAATCGGATTTGTTCAACGCCGGTATCCGGCCCGCCATCAACGCCGGTCTTTCCGTATCCCGCGTCGGCGGCGCCGCCCAGACCAAGATCATCAAAAAGCTCGGCGGCGGTGTGCGCCTGGCGCTGGCCCAGTACCGTGAGCTGGCAGCGTTCTCGCAGTTCGCATCGGACCTGGACGAAGCCACCCGCAAACAGCTCGAACGCGGTACGCGCGTCACCGAACTGATGAAGCAGAAGCAGTATGCGCCGCTGTCCGTCGGCGAAATGGCCGTGTCCTTGTATGCCGCCAACGAAGGCTACCTGGATGACGTGGAAGTGAGCAAAGTGGTGGCGTTCGAAGCGGCGCTGCACAGCTACTTCAAGTCCAATCACGGTGATCTGCTCAACCAGATCAACGAGACCGGCGACTACAACGACGACGTCCAGGCGGGCTTGAAGAAGGCCTTGGACGGCTTCAAGGCAAACGGCACCTGGTAAGCGAGGTTTCATCCCATGGCAGCTGGCAAAGAGATTCGCACTCAGATCAAGAGTATCAAGAATACTCAGAAGATCACCCGCGCCATGGAAATGGTGGCGGCCAGCAAGATGCGCAAAGCCCAGGATCGTATGGCGGCGTCCAAGCCCTATGCCAAGAAGATCCGCAACGTCATGGCGCATCTTGCCCAGGCCCATCCCGAGTACCGTCATCCGTATCTCGAAGACCGGGAAGTGAAGCGCGTCGGCTATGTCATCATCTCCACAGATCGCGGCTTGTGCGGCGGCCTCAACAGCAACTTGTTCCGCAAAGTGCTGCGCGAGTTGCGGGATTGGGAAGCCAAGGGTGTGGAAATCGACCTGTGTACCATCGGCCGCAAGGCGACCGGTTTCTTCAAACGTTTTCGCGCCACCTTGCGTGCGCAGACGTCGGAACTGGGCGACGCACCGACCCTCGAATCATTGATCGGCACCATTCGCGTCATGCTCGATGCTTATGATGAGGGCGAGATCGACCGTCTCTATCTGGCCGGCAATGAATTCGTCAACACCATGACCCAGCGCCCTACGATCGAGCAGTTGCTGCCGATCATGGCGGAAGAGCCCGAAGAAGCGCTGACCCATCACTGGGATTATCTGTACGAGCCGGAGTCGAAGTCCGTGCTCGACGCTTTGCTTATGCGTTACATCGAATCGTTGGTGTACCAGGGCGTGGTGGAGAACATCGCCAGCGAACAGGCCGCGCGCATGGTGGCAATGAAGGCCGCGTCCGACAACGCCGGAAATCTGATCGACGATCTGGCGCTGGCCTACAACAAGGCGCGCCAGGCTGCGATTACCCAGGAATTGTCGGAAATTGTCGGCGGCGCCGCGGCGGTATAACACGAACATCATCGGAGTCGCAGACGCGGCTCCTGACCGAATCAGGATTCAAGATAGCGAGGCAGATGAAATGAGCTCCGGAAAGATCACCCAGATCATCGGCGCCGTCGTGGACGTGGAGTTTCCGCGCGATGCCATGCCCAAGGTGTACGACGCCCTGTTGGTGGCGGACACCGGTCTGACGCTTGAGGTGCAGCAGCAGCTCGGCGACGGCGTGGTTCGTACGATCGCCATGGGCACGACCGACGGACTCAAGCGCGAATCCGCGGTCAACAATACCGGCGAACCGATCACCGTGCCGGTGGGCACCGCGACCCTGGGTCGGATCATGGACGTGCTCGGCAATCCGGTGGACGACGCGGGCCCGGTGGCGACCGAGACCCGCATGCCCATTCACCGTAAAGCGCCGGTCTATGCCGATCAGGCCACCTCCATCGAAATCTTCGAAACCGGCATCAAAGTCATCGACTTGATCATGCCCATCGCCAAGGGCGGCAAGATCGGCCTGTTCGGCGGCGCGGGCGTGGGCAAGACCGTGACCCTGATGGAGCTGATCCGCAACATCGCCGTCGAGCACTCGGGCTACTCCGTGTTCGCCGGTGTCGGCGAGCGTACCCGCGAAGGTAACGACTTCTACCATGAAATGACCGAAGGCGGCGTTATCGACAAGGTCGCCCTGGTGTACGGTCAGATGAACGAGCCCCCGGGCAACCGCCTGCGCGTGGCGCTGTCGGGTTTGACCATCGCCGAGTATTTCCGCGACGAAGGCCGCGACGTGCTGATGTTCATCGACAATATCTACCGCTATACCTTGGCCGGCACCGAAGTGTCCGCACTGCTCGGCCGCATGCCGTCCGCGGTGGGTTACCAGCCGACTCTGGCACAGGAAATGGGCGTACTGCAGGAGCGCATCACCTCGACCAAGACCGGTTCGATCACCTCGTTCCAGGCCGTGTATGTTCCTGCGGACGATTTGACCGACCCGTCACCGGCCACGACCTTCGCGCATTTGGACGCCACCTTGGTGTTGTCCCGCCAGATTGCAGAGCTGGGTATCTACCCCGCGGTGGATCCGCTGGATTCCACCAGCCGTCAGCTCGATCCGCTGATCATCGGCCAGGACCATTACGATACCGCCCGGGCCGTGCAGGGTACCTTGCAGCGCTACAAGGAACTGAAGGACATCATCGCCATCCTCGGTATGGACGAGCTGTCGGAAGAAGACAAGCTCACCGTATCCCGGGCCCGTAAAATCCAGCGCTTCCTGTCCCAGCCGTTCTTTGTCGCGGAAACGTTCACCGGCGCACCCGGCAAATACGTGTCCTTGAAGGACACCATTTCCGGGTTCAAGGCGATCGTCGAAGGGGAAATGGACGGCCTGCCCGAGCAGGCCTTCTACATGGTCGGCACCATCGACGAGGCCCAGGAGAAAGCGAAGACGATGTAAGGGCCGGGACGTGGGCGCCGCTCCATCGCGAACGGCGCCGGCTACCCGGATTCGCAACTCTTCGCAGGACGGTATAAGTTATGGCCATGACCATTCATGTCGACATTGTCAGCGCCGAGCGCGAAATTTTCTCCGGTCCCGCCGAGATGGTGTTCGCGCCTGCGGAAATGGGCGAGGTTGGCATCACCCCTCGCCACACACCATTGTTGACGCGCCTGAAGCCCGGCGAAGTCCGGGTCATTTCCCCGGACCAGGGCGAACTGATGTATTACGTCTCCGGCGGCATGCTGGAAGTGCAACCCCACGTGGTCACCGTTCTCGCCGATACCGCACTGCGGGCCAAGGATCTGGACCAGGCTGCGGCCATGGAAGCCAAGGAGCGCGCCGAGCGGGTGCTGGCGGACAAGACTTCCGATATCGAATACGCCAAGGCGCAGGCCGAACTGGCCGAGTCCATCGCCCAGTTGCGTACCCTGGAAAAACTGCGCAAGACCCAGGGCCGCGGCTGAGCGCCACGCCATACCCCGCAGGGGGTCGATGCGCCAGCACACCATGCCCGGGCGCCGTTGGCGAAGTCCCGGTCTTCCGGGCAGGGGTTTTGGCCCCCGCCATCCCCGCCCGACTTTCACCGACGACCTGAACAATGTACCGCCGGCTGTGCGCTTCGTCGGCGTCGGGTCGCAACCGGAGAACCAACGGCGACGGGTGAACCGTCATCGTCGCCGAAATCAAACGCTAACCTGGCCGTTGCCGGCGATCATCCCCTGGCCGGCAACAACGACGAGTTCGGCGACGGCCGCCCGCCGCGCATCATCCCCGGTGTCCCGGCGCGACGACACACGCCCGACCCCTAAAGCATGCTAGCATTGCGGCCGTAAACCTCCGTAGGCCACTGATTTACACGGGCTCTAACCCTATGAGTCTCAGCATTGTCATCCTTGCCGCAGGACAAGGCACCCGCATGCGTTCGGCGCTGGCGAAAGTGTTGCACCCGCTCGCCGGTCGGCCGTTGCTCGAACACGTCCTGGCCGCGGCCTCCGCACTGAACCCCGAGGATATCCACGTGGTGTACGGCCACGGCGGCGAGCACGTGCGCGAAGCCATGAATGCCTGGCCGGTGAGCTGGGTCGAGCAGGCCGAACAATTGGGTACCGGCCATGCCGTGCAGCAAGCGCTGCCCCATCTGCCCGACGAACATACCGTTTTGGTCCTGTATGGCGATGTGCCTTTGATTCAAACCGAGACCTTGCAACGTTTGATCGAACGCGCAGCCGGCGAACGCCTAGCGCTGCTGACCGTCGAGCTGCGCGACCCGACCGGCTACGGCCGCATCGTGCGTTCAGCCGAAGGCCACGTGGTGCGCATCGTCGAACACAAAGATGCGAGCGACGAACAGCGCCGCATCCGCGAAATCAACACCGGCATTCTCGCCGTGCCCGCACCGTTGCTGCGCACGTGGTTGCAGCAACTGCGCGCCGACAACGCCCAAGGCGAATACTATCTCACCGACATCATCGCGATGGCGGTGGCCGATCAGGTCGAGGTGGTGACCAGCGCCCCCAGCGGCATCCATGAAGTCATGGGCGTCAACGACAAACAGCAGCTCAGCGAACTCGAGCGTTTCTACCAGCGCGCCAAGGCCCAGAACCTGATGCGCCAGGGCGTCACGCTCATCGATCCGGAACGCTTCGATCTGCGCGGCGAACTCACTGTCGGTCAGGACGTCAGTATCGATATCAACGCCGTACTGGTGGGCGACGTACGCCTGGGCGATCGGGTCAGCATCGGACCCAACGTCATGATCACCGACAGCCAGTTGGGTGACGACGTGGAGATATTCGCCAACACTGTGATCGAACGCGCCGTCATCGGCTCCGGCAGCCGCATCGGGCCATTCGCGCGGGTGCGCCCGGATACCGAGTTGGCCGATCACGTACACGTCGGCAATTTCGTCGAAATCAAAAAATCCACCGTCGCCAGCGGTAGCAAGATCAACCACCTGAGCTATGTTGGCGATGCAACGGTAGGCAAGAACGTCAACATCGGGGCGGGCACCATCACCTGCAATTACGATGGCGCCAACAAGCATCGCACCATTATCGAAGACAACGTATTCGTCGGTTCCGACACCCAACTGGTGGCGCCGGTGACCGTAGGCGCGGGCGCCACCATCGGCGCCGGTTCGACCATCATCCGGGACGCGCCGGCTGGTGAATTGACTTTGTCCCGTGCCAAGCAAACGGTCAAACCGGGCTGGAACCGGCCCACCAAGGACAAAACTTAAGCGGACACGCGCCGCGCGGGCGTCACCCGCTGCAGCCGTGATTCAGGAGTCTGGTACATGTGCGGAATCGTAGGTGCTGTCGGTGAGCGCAACGTCGCGCCGATCTTGTTGGAAGGATTGCGTCGCCTGGAATACCGCGGTTACGACTCGGCCGGTATCGCGGTGCTCGACGACCAGCATCGCCTGGAACGGGTACGCACCACCGGCAAAGTCGCCAAGCTCGCCGAAGCGTTGGAAACCACGCCCTTGTTGGGTAGCATCGGCATCGCCCACACCCGCTGGGCCACCCACGGCAAAGTCAGCGACGCCAACGCCCATCCCCATATCTGCAACGAATCCGTGGCCGTGGTTCACAACGGCATCATCGAAAACCACGAAGCCATGCGCCGTCAGCAGCGCGAAGCCGGTTATCGCTTTACATCTGAAACCGACACCGAAGTCATCGTGCATCAGGTGCACGCCCGACTCGCCGAAGGCAAGAACCTGCTCGATGCCGTGCGTGCCGCGACCAGAGATTTGGACGGTGCCTATGCGCTGGGCGTGATCGCCACCGACGAACCCGGCCGCTTGGTCGCCGCACGCAGCGGCAGTCCATTGGTGATCGGCGTCGGCATCGGCGAATATTTCATCGCTTCCGATGTGTCGGCATTGTTGCCGGTCACCCAGCAGTTCGTCTATCTGGAAGAAGGCGACTTGGTGGATCTGCGCACCAGCGGCTACCAGATCTACGACGCTTCCGGCGCGCCCATAGAGCGCCCCGTGCACCGCTCGGAGTTGTCCGCCGATGCCGTCGAGCGTGGCGAATACCGCCACTACATGCTCAAGGAAATCTTCGAACAGCCGCGCGCCATCTCCGAAACATTGGAAGGCCGGATGCACGACGGCCGGGTCCTGGACGAAGCGTTCGGTGTCGATGCGGCCGCAATATTCAATGACGTCGAAAACGTGCAGATCGTCGCTTGCGGTACTAGCTTTCATGCCGGCATGGTCGCCAAGTATTGGCTTGAAGCCCTGGCGAAAATGCCATGCGATATCGAAGTGGCCAGTGAATTTCGCTACCGCAGTCACGTGGTGCGGCCCAATACATTGTTCGTCACCATTTCGCAGTCGGGCGAAACCGCCGACACACTCGCCGCTCTACGTGAAACGGAACGGCTCGGCTACAAGCACACCCTGACCATCTGCAACGTGCCGGAAAGCTCCCTGGTGCGCGAATCCGAACTGGCGCTGATGACCCGCGCCGGCCCCGAGATCGGCGTCGCATCCACCAAAGCGTTCACGACCCAACTGGTGTCGTTGCTGTTGCTGGTGGCCGCACTCGGCAAACGCCGCGGCATGAGCGAAGAGACCGAACAAAAGCTGGTGACGCAACTGGAAGCGCTACCCGCGCGCATCGAAGAAGTGCTCGGCCTCAACGACCGCATCGAACAACTGGCCGAACAGTTCGTCGACAAGAAAGATGCGCTGTTTCTAGGCCGCGGCGTGCAATACCCGGTGGCCTTGGAAGGCGCGCTCAAACTCAAAGAGATTTCCTACATCCACGCCGAAGCCTATCCCGCGGGCGAGTTGAAGCACGGCCCGCTGGCATTGGTCGACGCCGACATGCCCGTGATCGTCGTCGCCCCCAACAACGCTCTGCTGGAAAAACTCAAATCCAACCTCCAGGAAGTCCGCGCCCGAGGCGGCGAGCTGTATGTGTTCTGTGATCGCCACGCCGGCTTTGAAGTGGAGGACTTCGTGCACGTGATCCATGTGGATGGGGTGTCGGAGACCGATGCCGTTGCTGCGGTGGTCTACACCGTACCGCTGCAACTGCTTGCGTATCATGTTGCAGTGTTGAAGGGTACGGATGTGGATCATCCGCGGAATTTGGCGAAGTCGGTGACGGTGGAATAAATGTTTCAGCCGCTTGCGGCATCGCAATCGCAAGCATGGATGCTTCTTGCCCACCGCCCATCCAACGCAACATCCCCGAACCGTCGCTGGAGCTTGTAGTAATCGCACTACAAGCAACGGCGAACGTTAAAATAATCCTGCGGTGTTCGCCTCCTGCGTTAACGCTTTGCGCTTGCGCTAATTAATTTATTCAAAGCGGGTATCGCGAGTGCGCTTATTGCCCGGTAAGCTTTTTATACCGTCGATCCACGGTCTAATTTTTTATTCCGTCAAATCGCGGTATATTCCCGGTAAATAATTGTTAAGCAAGGTCACGCAGATGACTGAGCAATCGCGCAAATCCTGTCGACTCTTTTCATCAATGTCGGAATTATCCGTCATTGAGACGTTCACTTATCGTTAGGTTCAAAAAAGGGGGAATAAACAGATGTATCAACAAGCAGTAATGTCTATCGCGCCCGTCCTTGCAGTTGTTGGCGGCGCGGCCGGGTTCGTGAGTGCGTGGTTGGCGGCACCAAATGTGGGAAAGTGGGGAGGCGCATTTATAGGCGCTGTCGTGTCCTCGGTCGCAGGTTATCTCACGATGGCTCTTTTGGTGGATCTTCCCGCTAGATTTTCCGACTCGCCCCCCGGGCTAGGCGGAATATCGCTTGCTGAACTGTTGCCCGGTGTATTTGCCGGAATTGTCGGCGCCGTTTTTTTCGTATACGTGATAGGTTTGCTTGCGGCTAGGCGTGAAACCTAACAAACGCTTCGAGTCGGACGCGCCTCGTCGGCGCGCCGCTCAAGCACAACGTTAGACAGGAAGTCACAGAAGGAAGGCGCATGAAGGTCAAGGACGTGATCGCACTCATTGAGGAGGACGGGTGGCGCTTGGCGCGGATGAAGGGGAGTCATCGGCAGTACAAGCATCCGACGAAGCGTGGCCTAGTTACGATTGCTGGGAAGCCCGGCGACGATCTCGCCGCAGGGACAGTGAATAGCATCCTGAAGCAGGCGGAGCTTAAGAAATGAGATACTTGATTGTAATCGAGGAAAGTGACACGGGTTACTCGGCATATTCCCCGGATCTCGACGGTTGCGTGGCAGCGGGATCAACAAAGGAGGAAGTCGAAAAGGCGATGAAGGAAGCTATCGACTTCCATATCGAAGGATTGAAACAGGAAGGTTACGAGATTCCGCAGCCGCATACGTTCGCTGAGTATCTAGATGTGTCAGCCTAACTAACCGGTCGAATCCGACGCGGCCGAAAAACGGCCGCGCGGTTCACAACAAAAGAACAAAAGGGGACGCATGACCCTTGGTGAAAGCCGGGGTCGGAACACAATAACTTCTAATATAGAAACGCGATACCGTATAAAGATGTGTACGCGGTGAAAGCGTAAGCTTCCCATCTCGCAAATCAGGGCCAGACCACGTTTTCGAAATTTGCTTCCTGATAATACCGACGGCCAACCCGGATATAGTGGTTGGTTCCCGACCAGTATCCGTTGACGGTGGCAGGGCTACCGAACAGCTATTCTCCGAGCCCGGATTTTCGATATCCCACCGGCTTGGCGAAATCGGGATCCAGCGCCGCGATGCCGGACGGGGTCATGCCGATCACGAAGGGTTTGCGGTCCTTGTCTTCGAAATAGAACAGCACATAACCGGCAGGATAAAAGGCCAAGTCGCCGACCTGCGGCCGGTTCGTGGGCGGCAGCGCATCGAACAGCCGCCGGCTGGTCGCCAGCAGGGTGTCGCCGGGCTGGACCTTACCGCCGGGCAGGTGCAGCTCGTTCAACACGTAGGTGGCGAAGCTGGGTGAATCGAATCCCACGCTGGGCTTCTGTCCGCCCAGGTGCCAGCCTACGCCCTGTTCCTTGAGCTGCATGATCCGAGCCAGCGCCCGTGCCTGGCGCGGAAAGCGGCTGAAGATCACCTTCAGGTCCACCGGGTCGATGCGGTGCATGTAGCGCGCCATGTCCGCGGTGTCGCGCAGCCGCTGGCGGGTTTGCTCCAGCTCGGTCCTGGTGTCGTCGAGTTGGGACTTGGTGTCTCCGAGTTGCTTGCGCGCGTCCTCCAGCTCGGTACGGGCCTGCTTCAGGCTGGTCTGCAGTGTGGCCACTTCCTGCTGGTACGCGCTGATCTGACCCTCGAGCCGCGCCTTCTCCTTGAGCAACGGGCCGATCTTGGCGCCGACGTACACCATGACCGACAGGGCCACGATGGCGATCACCAGCTGCACCACCACCAGCACCGGCAGCGCCTTGCCGCCGCAGGCGCTGGATGCGATCCGGGTCCGTTCAGTCCTCATTGGAAGGCTTGCCCAGGGCGATCTTGATGATGCGATAGAGGATGACGCCGAGTCCCAGCAGTCCGCCGCCGACGCTGGCGCCCTGGACGTTGCCAAGGACCTCGGGCGAGATGGATTGATTCATGACGCCGATCACCGTGCCGAGCACGAGGATCAGCAGGCAGAGGCAGGCGGTGCCCACTGCCACCAGCATCGCATACTCCTTGGGCGTCCATTCACTCGGCACCGCGTACCTCGAAGAGGGGATCGAGCGGGATCGCGGTCATCGCGCCGAGGCCTTTGCAGCGGCAAAACGGCGCAACGTTCTACACGCGAGTATGGTCTGCGGCCGCGCCGGTGTCGAGGCGGCGGCGCCGCCGCCACGGCGGGTTCAACGCAGGACAATAGGGGACAATAGGGGACAGACCACGGTTTTCGTGTTTTCAATCCGCTTTGTCTCGCCACAGCGTCATGACCGGCGCGTCAGCACCATACCGCGCGTTTCATAATCGCACCGCGCTTTGTTCCTGCAACGTCGTGTCCGCCGCGCCCCGCGCCAAACACCGCGGCCCGATCGCCTGCTCAATCCTCCCAGCGCGGGTATCCAGGTATATGCACGTTATGTTCGCTGAAGCGGCCCTGGGCGGCGCCGGTATGGCAAGCGGCGCAATTGCCGAACGAACCGACTTTGGGATTGCCGGTGACCATCCGCGCGGGAATCTCGTTGTGTTCGTGGGTGAACCAGGGCTGCTCGGTAATGCGCGGCAGCTTATCGGAGGCCGGGCTGGAGTAACGGCTGGCGCGGCCGGCGTGGTCCACGAGGTACCGGTTGAGCAGCGCCTGCGTCTCAGGGGGCAGCTCGGCATTGTCGCCGTAATGGTTGTCCAGACGGCCCATGATCTGTTGCCATGCGTGCGCCGGCAACAGTCGGGCGGGATAAGGCGTGTGGCAACTGCCGCATTCGGCGTGGTAGCGCGTCGCCGGATCGGCGGGCGGTGCTGCGATCGCGTCGGGCGCCTGGGTGTCCGCAGCACCTGGAGCGGCGGCGTCGGACCAGGCCGAAGTCACCAGGAGTGCGGGCACAGCAACCATGGCGGACAGCGTAAACGAACGAATCTTGTTCATAGATCTCTCCTTCTCTTGACGTTCATTGCGAGCGAATAAAGTTGAGCACGTCGCCCTTTTCCTGCGGCGTACAGACGCGGCCTATGGTCCACTTGCAGTTGCGGGTGAACCATTTCTCCACCTTGGCTGCATCGCTGAGGCGTTTGGCATTGACCGAGGGCGCCATCGGTTCAATGGTTTTGCCGGTGCGCACATGCTTGCCGGTCTGGCGCAGATCGGTGCCGTGACACGTGGCGCAACTGCGCGCGCCGCCACTTCCCGGGAACTCGCGCGTCCACAGCGCGCGCCCGGCCGCGGCGTCGAATGGTCCGGCGCCCTGGCTACGGTAGTCCGCCTCCAAAGCGGTGCTGACATCGCCAGCGTGAACGACCGAGACTGCCAAGACGGCAGCCGTTAAATACACGATGCGTTTCATTGCATAGCCTCCTTGGGAGCAATTGCGAAATCGGCACGGGCGGCGCGCGACGCACCGCGGCCTGACGGCACATGCATGGCGCCGTCGCGGAAGGTGCCGGCGGCGGCATCCAGGTGGCATGCGGCGCAGTCGCCCTTGCCATGCACCTGGCCGCTATCGAACAGGACCTGCGGCAGCCCCCCGTGTTTTTGGGACCAATAAGCGGTGTCGGTGACCCGCAGCGGGGTCTGCAGCAGCGGCGTCGTGTTCTTTACGTACCAAGCCGCTTCGGTAGCCTGCTGCTCGGCGGCGTTGGCGGTGAGGAAGGCTTCCACGGCTGCGGCGGTACCGGCATCCAATGCCAGATCTTCGCCGAAATGATCGTGCTGCCCCCCAATGAGGGCGCGCCAGGAGCGGGCCGGCAGCAGCCCGGGCTGATAGGCCAGATGGCAGCTGCCGCACTCGTTGCGCCAGGTGGCGTCTTCGGCCAGCTGCGGGCCGGTGTAGGGGCGAAAGGGTTCGCCGGCGGGCGCACGCCACGCCGGATAGAAGTACAACGCGGCGCCGCCCACCAAGCCTGTAAGCAGCAAGCCAGCGACCGCGCGCCGGCGCGGCACGTCGGCCGCACCCGGGGCACGCTTGCGGCCGGTGAACATGGCGCCGACCAGGTTCTCCCGATGGGCAAGACTTCCCACCAGCACGCCGGCAACGTGCACTCCGGCCAAGGCCAGCAGCGACCAGGCGAGCACCTCATGCACCCGGCGCGCCGCAGCACCGGTGCCGAAACCGAGCAGCCCGGCCAAAGGCCCTTCCTGTTCCTGCCCGGCCAGGGTCAGCAGGCCGGTCAGCGCCAGTGCGGCGGCCAGCGCCAGCATGCCAAGCACTGCCCAGCTGCCCGCCGGGTTATGGCCGGCGTAATGGGGCGCCCGGCCGGCGACCAGGGCGCGCACGTAACCGAGCGCTGCGCCGGGCCGGTACAAGAAGCGTTGGAAGCGCGCGTGGCCGCCGCCGACGAAGCCCCAAAGCAGCCGAAACAACAACAGCCCGGCGAACGCATAGCCGGCAAAAACGTGCAGGTACAGGTAACGGTCACCCAGGGTGAACCAGGCGGCTGCGAACGCCGCCCCGAACAGCCAATGAAACAGCCGTAGCGGCACGTCCCAGATGCGCGCCTGTGTCTCCCCAATCCGTCGGTTGTTGTCAGATTCCATAGTCTGTCGCCCTTCCGTCGCTGGCGGGTAGCGCGCACGGCGCGCGCCCCAGCGTGTCACGAGGGGAGACGCTACTCGGACAAGCTGAATTCACGCTGAAAAGTGTCCGCTCGGCAGCACTGACCGCGTATTCCTCGGGCCGCACGGACGCCGACCCGCACGTCTGGGCGCGGCGCCGCACCGCATGCGCGACCGTCTTACGGTTCGAGAAATAAAAGGGGATGGAGGGATTAAGTTAAAGGGGTCGGTGACAACCAAGAACCTAAACGATTCTCAGGATTAGCGTCGCCCTGTCAGTGTTCGCGAGTTTTAATTCCGACACAGCGGTTCGCCGTAGCACCGTTTAAACCCGTGACTTTGAACGCTCGCTAGAGTTTGGGGGTAAACCGGGGACAGACCGCGGTTTTCACGCATACACGCAAACAGTGCATACGCATATCCGCACACGTATATCGGGATCAGGTCTTGCAATCCAACATTCGCAAGGCAATCCAGCCGGAACGTGTACCGTATTGCAAGAGCAGACCGCCTTTGGTGTTTATAGATTTTTTAAACGCTTCCGTGCACGCCCCGCCTAAACCCGGATCGGAGACGATTGCTCGCAATTGAATGCAAACAATCGACCCCGACCCGGTCAATCGTTATTTCGACTGATTGCCCGCAGGATTGACGGTGTCGCCTGGGAACTCGCTGTATTCGACCATTGATCCGTCATACAGCTTCGAGTCATGGTTGCCCAACACTTCGTGACTGATAAACCATGTGCCGGAGGCGAGGTGACCCGTGTTGCAGTAGCTGATCGTGGGCGAACTCGGGTTGATGCCCTTGCTCTTCATGATCGACGAATAGCTTGCCGGAGACAGAAACCTGGCCGGGCCGGCAGTGGTGACCTGTAAGTCGGGCGAAAAGTCTTTGGCGCCGGGCAGGTGTCCGGATTTCTCATGGGGCTTGGTGAACACGCCCATGTACTGATTCTGGGGTCGCGCATCGACCACCTCGACGTTTTTACCGGAAAGCGCCTGTTCCACATCCTGGCGGGTGGCGAGCAAGGACTTGTCTTCGGCTGCGGCCGTCCAATTGCCCTTGCTGGACTTCGGCGCATTGGTCGCGACCTTGTTGCCGGCCGCGATCCAGGCATGCATGCCGCCGTCGAGGATCGCCATGTTGGTCTGACCGAAATACTTGAATTGCCAGTACAGGCGAGTGGCCTCGTCAACATCGAGGGGTGTGTTGCCGGTAGGGACGATCACGATCGCGTCTTCTTTGTTGACGCCCCACGACCGCGCCAGCTTCTGGAAATCCGCCTTCTCGGGGATCAGCGCCTTGACCTTTTTGCCGTCGATGTTGCGCGTTACCCGGATCTTTTCGAAATTGACATAGTGCGCGCCCGGTACATGGCCCGACACACCGACAAGCTTCTTCTTACCATCGACTTTCGCGTACCTGGGCGCCGTCTTGAAATTCTTCAACGACGAAGACAGCTGCAGGGTGGTGACTTCGTCGGCGTGCGCCTTCAGCCAGTCCGCATCGACCACGGGGCCAGGCACGGTCGCGGCGAGCACGTTGCCAGCGACGAGCAAACCGCTCAGAAACATTGTGTAACATGCCGTTTTCATATGTACTCCTCACATCGGTAGTCTTTTTATTATCGGCTGTTCCTGAGCGCTTGTTCAAGCGTGCACCTGCGCTGCATGCCGCCAATCTGCAGAGCATAGGAAGGAAAAGTAAAAAGAGGATCAATGGGCAAAGCCCAAAGGGTACGGCCGTGGACCATCCGTCGAAAATACATGAGGACGGATGGAATAAATCATGGGTGTTCCTACGTCATAGTATTGAAATGGCTGAAACACAGTAACCGGTAGCGGCCTTTGGGCCGAAGCGGGGTCGTGGAATGCGAATCTATGTTGCGACGCGATTTGACTGGTACGCGCTGGCGCTTTGCGCCTGTGCCTGGCTGATATGCGGCCCAATCACTCTTGCGGTTGCCTCGGAAATTGAGTCCGAACAAGATCAGCTGGAGCACAAAATCGCTGATCTTAGTCACCGCATTGAGCGCGAGCCGGAGAACGTTTCGCTCTATATCGCCAGGGGCGATGCCAGGTTCCTACTGCATCAATTCGACGAAGCAAGTGACGACTACAGCCGGGCAATCGCGCTGGACGACCATGCGGACGCGGCGTATTACGGACGCGGAATGGCTCTGGCGCGAGCCGGATTCATTGAGGACGGTATTCGCGATCTCACCGTGTTTTTAGAACGACATCCAAACAGCTCGCTCGCCCATACCAAGCGCGGCGTACGGTATCTTTGGTTGGGGGATCGACTGCACGCTGAGCATGATTTGCGCAAAGCCGTGGAACTGGATGCGCGCAATGCCGAAGCGCACGACGATCTCGGCGTCGTGCTGGCGCAGCAGAAAGCGTACGAGAAGGCGATTCGGCACTTCCAGACCGCCATCAAGATCGACAACAGTTATCAAAAGGCACACCACAATCTTGCAATGGCATATTATTTGACCGGCAAAGACCTGCAGGCACTGCAAGCCGTAAATGGCGCGCTAGCGCTCAGCCCCGAGGCCCGCAATTCCCTGCTATTGAAAGCAACCATCCTGGACGCGTTGGGGCAGAGCCAACAGGCCGCAAAGATCCGGGAACAAGCGGAGTTCTTACCCGAAGGAAACTGGTCGGAACAGGCTGACGTCCAGTAAATCAGGGACAGACCACGTTTCCAAATTTGCTGCCCTGAAAATACCGCCAGCCAACCCGGATATCGTGGTGTGTTGCCGATCAGTATCCGTTGACGGTGGCAGGGTCACCGAACAGCAATTCTCCGAGCTCGGATTTTCGATATGCCACCGGCTTGGCGAAATCGGGATCCAGCGCCGTAATGCCCTATGGAGTAATACCGATCAAGAAGGACTTGCGGTCCTTGTCTTCGAGATGGAACAGCACGCGGGAAGATACAAGAGACAATTAATCGTTAATATTGGAACCAAACTCGCCCCGGCCCGTCGGACGCGGTTGGTCGGTGGATCGCTCACCATGTAAGAAGGGCGAGTAAAAGGAGACGGAGGGATTAAAGTGTGTACAGCCTGCGGCGCGCTATGCATGCAACCGCGACTCTGGCGATAAAGAGGTCGGTAACAACTGCTAACCGGGACTCATGCGCTCAGGATTCCCGTTGCCTGCTCCAGGCGCTCTCCCATATCCCGCCACAGGGCCGAGGGCTCCTGGTCGAGTTTTCGAAATGCAGGAATGTTGGATAGCTCCGGCGGAACCGAACAAGAAGTCTCGCCAGAGGTAGAATCGAGGTGCAGGTTGGCGACGATTACCAGATCGACGTAATCGGGTTGGTCCGATACTCCGATTCGAAGAACGTCTTCATGTTCAGCGGCCACGGCAATCAACTGTTGCGAAAAGCTCCACTTTGCCAACACATGCTTACCCACCTGGGTGTGCAACGCATCCACCAAATTGAGTGCAGCCTCGGGATCATGGCGGAGACTCGCCTCCTGACCGGCATATTGAACCAGCGGTAGCACTCCAATGTCATGAATGAGCCCCGCGAGCAGGGCCTCGTCCTGGTCAAGTGCGGGTACGTTCGCAGCAAGCCCATAGCAACGCGACGCAACCTGAACAGTGCGATCGTGGTGGTTTCTTAGAAACTCAGCGAAGATGCCCTTTGCATTAACAATTGAGTTGGACATCATTTGCGTCATGGTGAGACTCGTGACTAGCGTGTGCACCAGCTTCCCACCCAAGCGTGTTACTGCACCATGAACATCATTGATCGCGCGATGTGCACGCAGCGAGGAGCTATTGACGACCTTTAGCAGCCGCGTGGAGATCGCGAGGTCTTTACTAATAATCTGGGCCAATTGCCGGTGCGAGCAGTGTTGATCGTTGACCGCCGACCGAACCTCAAGGAGTGTGTCCGGAGGACTCGGCAATACAAGGCGGTTTTCCTCGATGGCCCGCTGGATGCACGCAAGTGCCTGAGCCTGGATCGCAGTGTCGTTTGAAGGGCCAACTGTTCGCTTGCCGGCGGTGTGAGATGTTTGCATCGCTTATCAACCTTTTTCCGTATTCCCCCCCCGCGCGGATGTGTATTGATCCTCTGTGCTACACATCCTTGTCCCTGCTGCTCGCGCGACTGCCAACAGGCACCATATCGGCGAACCCGTACAAATCATGAGGGTGAAAGCACCGGTTCCGGAGTTCCACCCGCCTCGGCCACTGGATCGCAATTGATGAGTTCTCCTGAGCTGGCAGCGGCAATGCTCGGCACCGTCAGGGGAAGAAACAGGACGGCGATGAGAACTCTTTGATATTTTGACAAAAGTTACTGCGGCCCCGGTTTCTCGCAATGCACAGCAAAAGGGGCGGGAGAGATTGAGCCTGGTACCAGGCCATTCTTATCCCCTCCGTTCCGTTCTCCATCTCATTGCGGGGCTAACGTGGAGGATCACCGGATGGATCACGGGCCGGCATCAACCGGGGCCGAGGGATTGGCAGGCGCAACCTTTCCGTCGCTGCTTGGCCGGTCGTGCACAACCCGATTTCTGCCCGCGGACTTCGCCTTATAGAGGGCGTTGTCGGCCATTTCCAGGAGAAAGGTTTCTGTTTGCTGAAGATGAGGGATTGAAGAGAATACGCCAATGCTCACGGTGATTCCCTTGCATCCATCATAAGGTAAATCGAGCGTACTGACGTTGTTTCTGACGGTGTCCGCGATCATTTGGGAGCCCGTAAAATCGGTGTCGCCCAAAAGCAAAGCAAATTCATCACCACCAATGCGAGCTGCAAGGTCACCCGGTCTGCGGACAAATGGCAGTAGAACCTGGCCAACCTTTGCCAGGCAGTGATCCCCTGCCAGATGCCCAAGTTCGTCGTTATAGTCCTTGAAATGATCGACATCGATGAGCATCAAACTGATTGTCGATTGGCCGCGGAGGCTCCTCTGCATCTCATTATGTAGCACTTCGTTGAAGTGGCGGCGGTTGGCCAAGCCGGTCAGTGAATCGTGGCGGGACAGATATTCGGCCTTTTCTTCGGCGAGTTTACGCTGCGTGATGTCCTGGTGCGAAATGACGAACAATTTCTCCGCACTACCATGTAAGCCGGTCATATGCATTCTGAACCAGCGCTTTTGTTCAGGAGTGTGACAGGGATACTCGAAGTCAAAGCAATCGCGCTTACTGTTCAGCACTTCGGAAATACCCTGAATGCTCTCGCTGGAAAGACTGTCGCCAGATGCTTCGGAGGCTCTGAGGACGTCAAGATAATTGATGCCTACAGAAACGGAGTCTCCGGCAAGTCCATTGTCGAGCCCGAATCGCACCCAAGCGGAATTCACGTCAACAATGGTACCGGATTGGTTTATCACGGCAATTTGTTGATCCAGTGAATTGAACACCAGGGTATGCAAGGTACTTAGATCGCGCATGGCGTTTGATTCCAGGACAGGAAAAAATCCTACGTATGAAGCGTGCTGTCAAGCGCCGGTAAACAGGGGACAGGCCTCAATTGTTTCTGAAGGTGCTGCGGCAGTTAACGTTAAATGGAAACGCACGTACCTCTCCCGACTGACAGCATTTTTAAAATCAATGTGAAAAGGTGCGGAGGCATTGAATCTTTTCCGGGTCATTAGTGATCCCCTCCGTCCCTTTTCGCCGATATTCATACGGACCGGCTCGCGCCTGGAATCAGGTCCGAGGGGTGAGGCGTGTCCAGCGGACGACGGCTCATCCATTCGGGCTCGTACTCGTTGACTACACCGGTTTCAAGGTACGGGAGGGTCACGGTCTCGTAATACCGGGCGCCCCGTGGCAACCAGCGCTGCCAGGATTCCTGCCAAGCTTTCGGCATGTCCTCCGGGATCCAGAACCGCGGCGGGATTTTTTGTACAGGGTTGGGCACGTCCGATACCGCGATATCGGCGATCACCACCCCGGCACCGTCGGCCAGGCTGCGCCGGCCCAGCACGCGACCGCCGCTGTCCACGATCATCGCCTCGCCAAGAAACGCCGACTCATAGGCCACATCAGGCAAGTCCGGACTGTAGAAGCCTGAAAATCGGCCGGCATGGGAACCATGGATCACCGGCACACCGAGCAGGTGTGCGAACCGAACCGGCGCGTGTTGCAGCATCTGCAGATTGACGGCGCGCAGCGGATTGTCGTCGCCGGCATCGTCCGGCAACGTCCACCAGCACGAAGCAGCCGCCACCAACCTCACCTTGCCCAGCAACCGACGTGCGGTGCGCGTCCGAATCAACTCCCAGCACAGCGCCGCACCCACCGGTCCGATAGGTGACTGCAGGATTCCGCGGTCATCGCGTGCGGCGCCTGTGTAGTAGCAGTTCTCCCAATAGGTGGGCAAATCCTTATCGTGACGGGACGTGCTGCCATCTGGCATGGCGAGTACGAAGGTGTTGTACACCTGGCCGTCGCGGCGGGCGAGGTAGGAACCGCCGATCACGACACCGCTGCGGCGCGCCAAATCCACCAACAGCCGGTAAGGCGCGCCGTCCAGCGGTTGCACCGCATCCAACATGCGGGGATGAAACGCCGCGGCGGACGTGAACATCTCCGGCAGAACGACCCACTCCGCGCCTCGCGCCAAAGCCTCCCGTACCAATTGCTCGGCTTGGCCCAGGTTGGCCTGCACATCGCCCAGCGCCGGTGTCATCTGGATGGCCGCCGCGCGCAGCCTGGGGCCGTCACGTTCCGGGTCTCCCGGCGCAGCGATACCGCGACGTCCGAACCCCAATGCCAACCCGGCCGCAAGAAAGCCGTTGAACCGCCGCCGTGTAATTCCCGGCTTGCCCATGCCGTTCCTCCCGGACCCACCGCTGGATCGACTGCCTACCGGAGTATAGCTGCGGGTTTCCGGGCGCGCCCTGCGGGGCGATCACGGTCGTATGCCGCTCGCGTACCCAAGATCGGCGCACGAAAAAAAGGGCGGACGGGCTGATAAACGTACAGCACCGCTATCGTATGAAGAAAACCTAACCTCGTTATATTTCTTCGTGCCGCAATTCATGGGCAACGGTCGATTTCGAGAGCCGGTGACGTCGTCGAGAACAGCTGTCCCGAACTTGAATCGCGATTGATTGATATGGCTATTTTCGAAAATCCACGCATCCCCAACGCCAGAGTCATGCGGATGTTGAAAGAACTTGCAGTGGCAGGTTTTCTTAACAGCGGCACTCCTGTTTTCGTTGCGTCGACAACAAACTGCCGAAACACCAGATCTGAATGCGCCACTTGACCGGCAAGCGTTCAGGACAGCCGACCGTTCGCGAACGCTCCTCCCAATCCTTGGCTATACTTTGAGCGCGGGACCTGTGCACGCTTGCTCCGTAATTCCGCGAACACCGTTTGTTGCAGCGGTTGTCTGGCCTCAGGGTCCAGCCAAGTGCCAGATAGTAGCCTGTTCCACTGCGCCGCCGTCCCTGCCGGCCTGAAGACGAGGAAGGCTGAAAATGGAGCAATGGCATATCGACGGGGAGTATATGGAGACCTGCAACTGCAACTTCATATGCCCTTGTATCGGGTCCAATTTAGCGGCAAAGCCAACCGAGGGCGATTGCAAGGCCGCACTTGCCATGCGCATCGATTCCGGGCAAAAAGACGGCGTGGCGCTCGACGGCTTGAATTTCATTGTTCTCCTGTATGCACCCGGAGCGATGGCCGACGGCAATATCAAGGTCGGTCTTATTGTCGACGAGAACGCAGGCGACGCCCAAACGGAGGCCATTACGCAAATCGCCTCCGGCGCTGCAGGCGGGCCGATGGCGGCACTCGCCCCTCTGGTGAGTGAATTGGCGGGCGTCGAAAAGCGGCGGATTGAGTTTGAGATCGACGGTTTGAATCGATCGGTGAAAGCGCAGGAGTTGATCGAGCAGGCCGCGACGGGCGTTCCGAGCGCCGTAAAGGAAGGCGAGCCGGTCTACCTCGACAACACCGCGCATCCGGTGTCGGCGAAACTCGCCCTGGCCAACGCAACCCAAAGTCATTTTCACGCATTCGGCATCGATTGGGACGACACCAGCGGTCTGCGCAATGGCCATTTCGCGCCATTCTCCTGGAACGGTTAGACGCGCGCGCGAAAAACATACCGATATGACAACGGCAGGTGTCGGCCCGCAGTTCATGCGCGAACGCTGGCTGGTGCTGGCACCCGTCATCGCACTCGCCGCGCTCGCATGGCTCTATCTATGGGCAGAGGCCGAGCGCATGGCGGCAATGACCGGGCATGGTTCGGCAATGGCTGCAATGGCCCTCCACGGTGCAGCCGCGGTTCAGCCTTGGAGCCTGCGGACTTTGTTGCTGACCTTCGTCATGTGGTCGGTCATGATGACTGGAATGATGCTGCCCAGCGTGCTTCCGGCTGTTCTTCTCCACAGATCCATTGCCAAGAAGAGCCGCGTGTCCGGTTCTGCTCTGCCCTCGACCTGGTTGTTCACCTCGGGGTATCTCCTCGTCTGGGTGGTGTTCAGCCTGGTCGCCACGGGAATGCAGGCCGCCTTGCAGAGCGCGCGTCTGCTCACCCCCGAACTGGTTTCTGCGAGTGCTTGGTTGAGCGGCGTTCTGCTCATTGCTGCGGGTATCTACCAATGGCTGCCGGTTAAAAGCGCATGTCTGGAGAAATGCAGAGCCCCGCTTCAGCTTTTTCTGTTCCGATGGCGACCCGGTGCGGTGGGCGCAATCCGGATGGGCGCTGAACACGGGCTTTCCTGCGTCGGGTGTTGCTGGGTCTTGATGCTGCTGTTGTTTGCGGCGGGGGTGATGAACCTGCTCTGGGTAGCGCTGATCGCGGGCTTCGTCCTGGTCGAAAAGTTGACTCCCCTGGGGCGCACATTCGGAAGATTGGCGGCTATCGGGCTGATGGTGGCTGGCGGGGCGATGATCGCAACCAACGCCTAACCAACGGCACGACCTGCATCTACGGCTGGCACTGACGACATGCTAAAGCCGCGGCAAAAGTCCTGATGGATGTGTTTGTCTGTTTCTCTTTTTACTCGACGGCATATGCTTTCAACACGCGGGCGTGTCGAGGCGTGGGTTGTCGCCGATGAGGGCGGTCCAACAGAAGCTCACGCGAACTGCCAACGGCGGCGTTGTTGGGGCGCGCCTGCTTCGGTTATGTTTGAGACCAAAGCGTGACTAAGCGTGAAGCGGTGCTCCCCGCCGGCCGTTACCGTTGTCGGTTCACGTTAGTCTTGTGAGAGTTAATCAACGGTCAGCGCGAATGACGGACAGAACAAAGGCGCTAGTCCACGCGCTGGTGCTGCCGGTAATGGTGCTGGCGGCCGGTGCCGCGGTGGCGGCTATCTATCGCTGGACCGACGAGCATGGGCGAGTGCACTTCTCCGATAGTCCATCGACCGCGCATGCCTCGGAACAGGTCGAGCTTCACATCAACACGTATAAAAGCGTGACCTTCGAATCGTCAATCCTGGAACCTGCGCCGCATGTCGTCATGTACTCGGCGAGTTGGTGCGGTGTATGCAAAAAAAGCACGCCGGTACTTCGAATCTCAGCATATCCAGTACACGGATTTTGACGTAGAGAAAAGCGAAAAAGCCAAGAGGGCGTTCAAGGCAATGGCAGCGAGAGGCGTACCGGTGATTCTCGTAGGCGACAAACGCATGAATGGTTTTAGCGTAGAAGGGTTTAAAGAGATTTACGGCCAGTGATTGAATCCTCGCCATTACCCTACGTGCAAGGTCAACCGCCGGCGTTTCCTTACGCGGCGAATGTCTTATACCGGCCCTTCTTTCGATGGCGCGGTGACGGCAAATAATGACGCACAGCTGCTAGTGGCAGCGCACGTAGGTCAACTATGCGGGAAATGGACATGTCATACGGAAACACTTTGCTACGAATCGAATTTGCGCTCAGCGGCCATGTGCCGGGCCCAGGTTGCCACTGCGCATCCAGATGCCTCCGGACCCGTCGCGTACGCTATCGGACTACTACAATACAATGTCAACTAAACCCTGAACCCGTGAACACCGCCCGAACACCGGCATTCGACACGTTATAAGGTGATATTCATGAAAAACTCGACAGTTGTCTTGGCCTGCATATTCACGGCGCTGTGGACGCTGGCTGGATCGGCGTCGGCAGACCGTCAACATGACCGCGACCGCGGACAGGAACACAGCCGCGATTATGACCGTGACCGCGCGTACCAATCCCGCCGCGACCACCATTCCGACTACGATCGATATCACGGCTACCGCGAGCGACCCTACGATAACAAGCGTCGTTTCGATCACTACCGCCACGACCGTCATCGCTATGAATACCGGGGTCATTGGCGTTCCTGGGACGCATGGAATGACTATGCGCGCCATCATCCCCGCGTCCGGGATCATGGTCACTACTACCGGGAAAACGGTCATCTCATGTTCCGGTTTTGTGATCCGGGCAACGGCAGCTGTTTCTTTTTCTCCATTGGCCGCTGATCCGCGCAGCCGGGGAAGCTCGGCCGCAACCTCGAATTCCCGTGGGCGGGCGCGGAGTCTTCCACGCCAGTTACAGGGACGATGGATCATGACGCCGGCTCGGGGCGACGGTGAGGATAGTCGGAATGATATGGCCGGAGGAGATTCGCAGCCGGCGCTGTCGGTGCGCGTAAGGACATCGGGGCGCGGCGCGTCTGCTGTGACGCGCCGCGCCACCATGGTCGTGCAAGCAAGAATCGGGCTTGTCGAAGAGGCGCTCGCGCGCGATGCGGTCACCGTGGTCGTGCCACATGCGCATCAGCAACCGAGGTTCCAAATGGTTCGCCAAGAGCATCTCAGCGCCCCATGAGGTGAATGGTTATTTCTGTCCCTCCAGGGCGTCATCCCAGAAGTCCTGGCGCAGTACAACTCCCCGGTCCGTCTTGATGCATTCAATCGTATACGACCGGTCGCCCTCGAAGAACAAATCGCTATTGTTCATCGCGTAGTAACCCAGCGACGGAAATCGATCCTCGGTACGTTTGCGTACCGCGTTCATGGCCTGCTGGCACTCTTTGGGCGCCATCGGGCTTGAGGACGCGCTGATCCGTGAAATGCGCTTTTCAGGATTTGTCGCGATCTGCAGCATTTGTACGTATCGATCAGGGTTGTCAGGCTCGACTACAAACGACGATGAACTGTCGTCCGCTCTGACAACGCCCGCCGCGACGCGGGCATCGAAACCATCGCCAAGGGCAAAGCCACCGATGCCTTGAATGTCACTCGCCAGCAATGGCGCGCTGATGAAACAAGCTGACGTCAGGATGGAGGCGCGAGCCGCGTGTAACCAAAATCCTGCGTTGTTCCGGATATCGCGCGGGCCGGTTCGCTGGCTTTCGAGTGTCAAATCATGGCTCCTCAGGGTCCGGCATTTGACGCAACATCTCCGCGGCATCGGCATTGTCCTCGATCACCAGAATGCGCAGCGATGAAGGTCGATCCCATGGTGGCCCAGGCGTCCGCAGGTTCCACGCTACGCGCCTGGATACCCGGATGCGCCACGGCGGCGGCAGTGCGAAACAACACGTTGATGGAAGCGCCGGCGCGATTTTCCCGTGGTCCACGGGCGGCGATCACCTGATCTCCGGTATCCGCAAGGCGGGTGTCGGGCGTCGCGATGTACACGCGACTCGGTCGCAAGGTTTGCTCCGTTTCTACGGCAATCACCGGCAAGGTAGTGGCTGCGGCGAGCACATTGCGCAGATAGCCGGAGACGGGGGCCTGATGTTGTACCACCAAAATCGCGGCCGGGAGATCCGATGGTAACCGGGCCAGGAGGTCGCGTAGCGCGAACACGCCGCCGGCCGAAGCCCCAATCACGATCGTATCGCGTCGCTGGTTCATCGGTGTGGATCCTTTCGCGTCAGGCTGACGGCGTCTTGAACGTCCGAGCCGCCGGTTTGCGGTGGCAGGGAATGTTCCAATGATAACGACGGAGCGCGGGTTGGCTCGTTAATCGCCTGTCGCGCACCGCCGTCGCGCGGGTCTACGTGGCGTCCAAACAACGCGCAAATGTGATAAGCATTCGAACTCATTATAGATTTCAAACGCTGTAAGGTAGAGCGGTAACAACGATACTGGCGAAAATCTCAACCTCACGCAATGCTGCCGCTTGACCATGTAAAGCCAGCCGGAGGAGACCGCGCGTGCTTCGTGGTATTCGCGCTCGGGCAATTAGCGGCTGCACCACGGCCAAACTGTCTGAAACCGATCGGTTGGCTCCGTCGCGTGCAATCCATCCTGCGTTTGCGTCACCTCGGCGAGGGCCGACTGATCAAGCTACCATTATTAGGAGAATTATCCAGTACCTATTAGCGGTGCGGGCTGGACGGTTCGTGGTCATTTCGTAATTAGAGCATCACGCAAGTAATTCCTGTCGCGGCCTGTTACCTGGCCTGGCAGGAGTCGTCGGTGCTGCTGGCGGCACTCGTCGAAGCGCAAATTCCCGTGCAATCGGAATTGGCGACAGGGTCGGGCACGGGACGACCCTGCAAACGGCGCATGGTCATAAGACCCTTTACCCGGCGCCGTGGAAGCACTCATGTTCAAGATGGTTGAATCCTGGACGTCGCGGCCGCCACCGCTGATGTCCAGTCCCGCGCACGGGTTTGGAATTCTTTACTACAGTATTCCGGAGACGTGCCCAAGTGCCCAACACTCCGCTGCGGCGGGGCCGCGCTTCGCGCGGCTCTTACTCGGCCGGCCACGCCCCGCCATTGTCGAATTACGCGAACGCATGGAGGTTTTCCGTGAAAGACGACGACCGCAAACCCACCACTACGGATGCTGGAGTACCTGTCCCCAGCGACGAATACTCGCTCACAGTCGGACCCGACGGCCCGATCCTGCTGCACGATCACTATCTCATCGAGCAAATGGCGAACTTCAATCGGGAGCGCATCCCGGAGCGCCAGCCCCACGCCAAAGGCTCCGGTGCGTTCGGCCATTTCGAAGTGACCCATGATGTCAGTCGATACACCAAGGCAGCGCTGTTTCAACCCGGCACCAAGACCGACACCTTGATCCGCTTTTCCACGGTCGCCGGTGAGCGTGGCAGCCCCGATACCTGGCGCGATCCGCGCGGTTTTGCCTTGAAGTTCTACACCAGCGAAGGCAACTACGACATGGTGGGCAACAACACGCCGGTGTTCTTCGTTCGTGATCCGATGAAATTTCAGCACTTCATCCGCTCGCAGAAACGGCGCGCCGATTCCGGATTGCGCGACCACGACATGCAGTGGGACTTCTGGACGTTATCGCCGGAATCGGCTCATCAAGTCGCCATATTGATGAGCGACCGCGGCATTCCCAAGAGCTATCGGCACATGAACGGCTATTCGAGCCACACCTACATGTGGGTCAACGCCAAAGGCGAACGATTCTGGGTGAAATATCATTTCAAAACCGACCAGGGCATCGACTACTTCACGCAGGATGACGCGGACCGCATGGCCGGCGCGGATTCGGACTACCACCGCCGCGATTTGTTCCAGGCGATCGAACGCGGCGAACATCCCAGCTGGACGCTGCAGATGCAGATCATGCCCTTCGAGGATGCCAAGACCTATCGCTTCAATCCGTTCGACCTCACCAAGGTCTGGCCCCACAGCGATTACCCGCCGATCGAAGTCGGCAAATTGACTCTTGATCGCAACCCGACCGATTTTCACACCGAGATCGAGCAGGCGGCATTCGAGCCCAACAACCTGGTCCCCGGGATCGGGGTCAGCCCGGACAAAATGTTGCTGGCACGGGTATTCGCCTATTCGGACGCACATCGTGCCCGACTCGGCGTCAACTACAGGCAGATCCCGGTCAATTCGCCCAAGGCGCCGGTGCACAGTTACAGCAAGGATGGCGCCATGCGGGTGCAGAATGTGTCCGATCCGGTTTATGCGCCCAATTCCAAGGGCGGCCCGCAGGCCGACCCGGAGCGTTATCCTTACATGGAAAAATGGGAAGCCAGCGGCGAATTCATGCACGCCGCGTATACACCGCGCAAGGACGACGACGACTTCGTCCAACCCGGGACCCTGGTGCGTGAGGTCATGGACGACGGCGCGCGGGAGCGCCTGGTCAGCAACGTGGTCGGGCATTTGAAAGACGGTGTGTCCCAACCCGTGCTCGAACGCGCCTTCGATTACTGGCGCAAAATCGACAAGGACATCGGTGAGCGCATCGTCAAAGCTTTCAAGAAAGCCTGAGTGCCAGGCGCAGATGTAGAAAGGAGCGGCCGGGTGCCGCTCCTTTTCCGTTTCAGGGTGCGCAAACGATCACCCCGTCATCTCCGCGAATGCAGTCTTGCTACAGACACGCGGTGGTCGCGCCACCGTTTGGGTCGAGTAGATTCCCGGTCATATACGCCATAACATCCCTGTTGCGAACTCGCTAAACCGAATTGCTGTGGTGGCTATCCAGGTCTGCGACACCAGCAGTGCGTCGGTAAGCAGATGATGGCTCCCAGCGGGTTGCGCAGATCGTGCGCGAGCGCGCTTCGTCCAACCGACCCGAATACCAAGTGATCGCGTCGATCGTTGACTGCTCGAAGGCTTGGCTGAAGCGCGCCAAGTCGCGCAAGGCATCGCCGTCACTGACCGATAACTGCGCCGCCCAAAGCCGGGTGACGCTAGCACGCCATGCGCGGTATTCCTCGATCAACCGATCAGGGTGAAACCCACATATAACCGGCCGGCGGCTTGCTTGCGCACGCTTCCGTTAGCCTGGGGCGTATGGCTTTTACCCGGTACGCGCTTGCTCGCTCTGCTCGACGCAGCTTTTGCGTGTGTCCATGTCGGTCGCGACGCATCCATACCCATCGCCAGGATGGTCTCCATGTGGTGCTTGATGCAATTCGGCACGGTCATGGCGGCATGGCCCCGCGGTGCCGGCGATTTGCGGCTGGCGTCTGCTTCGCCGATAGAGGTCCTGCACCACCATGGTAAATGACCGGGTAGTCAGCGTTATGGTTAAATACCACCATGGCCCGCTATTCCTTATTGAATGATTTGATCGACTTGCACGCCGCACTCGGGGCTGATCGCGGGATTGCCCTCGACCAAAAAAAGCAGCGCGACCGCAAGATCGGCACCGAATTAAAAAAAGACAAGGCTCGGCCCGCCAAACAGATCCGCGCCTGGCTGGATCTGGTGGAGATTCCTTCCTGGAAACGGGACGGTCGCGCCGGCACGAAGTTGTATCACGCGCTCGGGTTTGTCCTTGTCCTGCTGGGCTTGCTGTCCGGCTGGGGATTGGCTCAGGCGGCACTGCACTATACCGGCGCTGCCCCGATCAATATCGTCAGTGCACTGGTGGTTTTGATCCTGCCGCAATTGATTTTGCTGTTGTTTTGGTTGCTGGCGGCACTTCCCAGACGCTTGCCGCTGATTCGCGAATTGCAGTCGACCTTACGCTTCCTGCATCCCGGCCGCCTGACACGGCTGATCGTGCAACGCTTCCCCGGCCCTGCCGAGCGCCAGCTTCAGGTCGTGTGGGACCCGGAAAATGCGGTCGTGTTGGCGTCGGCGGCGCGTTGGCTGTTTTCGTTCTGGTCGCAGTTGTTTTCGTTTTCGTTCAATGTCGGCGTGCTGCTGGCGGTGTTTTACCTGATTACGTTTTCCGATCTCGCATTTGCTTGGAGCACTACGCTGACGCTGGACAACGAAACCTTTCACCGTATGCTCACGAGTCTGTCCTGGCCTTGGCATGCTCTTGTGCCCACCGCCGTGCCGAGTGCCGAGTTGGTCGAGGCAAGCCGCTACTTCCGGCTCGAGAACGGTGCCTTCGGCGTCGACCCGGATGCCCAGCGGGCCGCACTGCTCGGAAGCTGGTGGCCGTTTCTGGTTGCCGCCATCGTTTGCTACGGTTTGCTGCCGCGGCTGCTGACGCTGCTGATTTCGTGGCAACGCTTTCACGCGCACCTGCGCTGCGCCCTGCCACGTTTGCCCGGCGCGCCGGAATTGCTGGCCCGCATGAATTCGCCGCTGGTCAGCACCTCGGCACTGCAACCGGAAACGACAGCCGTACCCGACTGCGATGGCGGCGCTTACACGTTGGAACTCGCATCCGGCGCCAAGACCCGGTGCGCATTGATCGCCTGGTCCGGAAGCGTTCCGGAGCCGGAGGCCATATCGCGACGACTGCCGGACCTTGGCATCGAGCCCGGCAGCTGGCAGCAGGCCGGCGGCGCGCGCTCCACGGGACAGGACGAGGCGACCATCGCCGCCGTTTGCAAGGAGCGCAGCGAGGGTGTGGCCGTGGTGGCGAAGGCCTGGGAGCCGCCGCTACTGGATTTCGTGGATTTCCTGCGTAACCTGCGCGACCGATGCAGTCATCACCAACCGATCATCGTGCTGCTGTGGGGAGGCGGCGAGGCGGTCAGCAAAAGTGACGCGGAAGTCTGGTACCAAACACTGCGCCAGTTGAAAGATCCCGACCTTCACATCGAGGCCCTGTCGTGACCATACCGGTGTTTGCCATCGTCGGACATCCGAACAAAGGCAAGAGCAGTATCGTCGCCACACTCGCCCGCGACGAAACCGTCGCGATTTCACCGTTGCCGGGCACCACGGTGGAGAACCGCGACTATCCGATGCGCATCGACGACCAGACGCTGTATGTGTTGGTCGACACACCTGGATTTCAGCGCGCGCGGGCAGCGTTGGAATGGATGCAACAACAAAGCGCATCTTCGGTACAACGTCCCGACGTGGTTCGCACGTTCGTCGAGCAACATCGACAAGACCCGCGCTTCGATGCCGAATGTCGGTTACTCGAGCCCATCCTCGCCGGCGCCGGCATTCTTTACGTAGTCGACGGCTCGCGACCGTTCGGCGAGGAATACGAAGCGGAGATGGAAATATTGCGCTGGACCGGACAACCGAGCCTGGCGCTGATCAATCAGATCGGGGACGGCGATTTCACCGAACAATGGCAAAAGGCACTGGGGCAGTACTTTCGAATCGTGCGGGTGTTCAATGCATTAACCGCGGATTTCGACAAACGTATCCGCCTGTTGTTGGCGTTCGGTCAAATCAGCGATGAATGGCGCGCACCCCTGGAAAGCGCCGTCGCCGCATTGGAACAAGAGCAGCAAGGCCGACGGCGCGTCGCCGCGCGTGTGATCGCCGAAGCGGTCAGCGCCATGATTGTGCACACCCGCGAGCAGCGACTGCTGAGCGATAGCGCACAAGACAGGGTGTTGGCAACATTGCGCGAAAAATACAAGAAGGACTTGGTCGAGTTGGAGCAAAGATGCCGGACCGAGGTCGAGGGTGTATACGACTACAAGCATCTCCAGCGGCACGAAGCGGTGGTGAATGTGTTGGATCAAGACTTGTTTGCAACCCAGACCTGGAGCCTTTTCGGTCTCAGCAAACAGCAGCTGATCGCAACCGGCAGCCTGGGCGGTGCTGCGGCAGGCGGCGCCATCGACGTGGCGGTTGCCGGTCATTCTTTGTTTTTGGGCGCAGGCATCGGTGCGTTGCTCGGTGGCCTGTCCACTTGGATCGGCGCCGACAAGATCGCCGAAACCAAAATCATGGGCCTGCCATTGGGCGGCCAGGCGATGGTAGTGGGGCCCATGCGCAACATCAACTTTCCCTACGTCGTGCTGAGCCGGGCGCTGTTGCACCACAAGATGGTCGAGGATCGCACCCACGCTTATCGGGGGCCGCTGGAGCTGCGCTCAGACCCGCAGGATTTGCAGAGATTCGAATTCGCCAGCCGCAAGCGGCTGGAAAAAATATTCACCAGGCTGCGCAAACAAGAGAATCTGGGGCCGGAACTACTGGACGCGCTCGCCGGTGAAATCGAAGCCTTGATGGATGGCGACTGACGGAGCGCGTCGGAGCCGCTAGAACTCAATCATGCCGAATCGGCAGACCATCAATGGAAGCGTTGGACGCCTCAGCCAAAGGTAACCGCACGATGAATTCGCTGCCCTTGCCGAGTCCTTCGCTCTT
Source organism: uncultured Gammaproteobacteria bacterium (assembly GCA_963762165.1). Taxonomy (GTDB): domain Bacteria; phylum Pseudomonadota; class Gammaproteobacteria; order JASBUN01; family JASBUN01; genus CAVXJN01. The sequence continues at coordinate 423,334 of CAVXJN010000003.1, read as the reverse complement.
GGTTTCGACGCTGCCGCCGTGCTTCTCGACCAGGCTTCGGACCAGCGTCAGTCCGACGCCAACCCCATCGCTGCTTCTACTATTGATTTGCATGAACATGTCGAAAATATGCGGCAGCATCGACGTTTCGATACCCAGGCCTTAATCACGCACTGAGATTACTGCGCAGTTGTCATGGAGGCGGGTCTCCAGCCATATCGAGCATTTGCCGACGCTATATTTCGCCGCGTTGTTGAGAAGGTTGCTTATCACCTGTACCAACCGCACCGGATCGGCGTTCAATATCAAGGGAGTCGTCGACTGATGTACGTGAAGTGTGCAGTTTGAACTTGCAATATTGGGTTCACTGGTTTCCAAAGCGTCCGCAACGATTTCGCGCAGGTCCACCGATTGCCTTCGCAGCTCGATCGCGTTGCGGCTCACGCGGGAAAGTTCCAGCAAGTCGTCGACAAGTCGAATCATATGTGCCACTTGGCGCCGCATCATTGCGTGAAGGCGGTGGGCAATTTCGGGATCGTCGTCTTTGAGCCGCAGTATTTCCACGGCATTCTGGATCGGCGCCAGCGGATTGCGCAATTCGTGTGAAAGGGTCGCCAGGAACTCGTCCTTGCGCCGGTCGGCATCGCGCAACGCCGATTCGGCACGTTGTCGCTCGGAAAGCTCGTCGCGCAACGAGGTTAACAGAGACAAACCTTGCAATGCCGTGATCGACGCCCGGGCCAGCAACTCCAGGACTAGAATTTCAACCGGCTCAAAGCTGCGAGCGGTGGTCCAATACAGCGTAACGCTTACCGTAACCCGCGCCATACTTCCCGGTCCCGAATCGCTGTAAGGCGCTCGTAGAGCGCGGTGCTACCCACACAAGCCGACGTGCGCTCATCGGATACCGTGCAGCGACGCCTGAGGTTGACTCTAGAACAGTACGCGGCAACCCGTGGGCCCACGTCGCCGTGGTTCGGCAAAGGCAGGCAGGGAAAGGTCACGGCTCAGGACAAGAAACCGGGCCGAGTTGCGCGAACTCGTTGCAGGTTGCTTCCACTTCCAACAACAATTCCGAACGGCAAATCTCGCCTTGGAGATAAAGCGTCGGCAACTCGGGACCAAGACGCTCCGCCAGCAAGGCGGCGATCTGCGGCTGATCCTGTGGATTGCGCACATATACTTTCGCCGTGGAATTTTCCGGGGCGAGCCCGCGGCACCATGCTTTCGGGTCGTCCGCCTCCTCGGTCAGCGCGCGCAAGTTCCGGGCGATTTCGTCCGCCTGCGCTACAAGGTCGTGGTGATGGCGGCTAGCGTGGCCGACCACGCTTGCCGTCCCGGACATATATTAAGGTGTCGCCCTGCGGCCAATGCTGCAATATCGCCCGAGAGAACGACGGGCTCTTTGGCCCATACTGCCGAGGGTAATGGAAGGCGCTGACCTGGCGTGGGTTTTCCACTTGCAGGCCGGGGTTGGTAGCGGCAATGAAATACAACAGCAGCCCATCGCCCTGACTACCGATGGCCGTGGCGGCCGGCAACGTCCTTTCGAAGTCGACGGCACTGCTCAGCGCCTGGTGGCGACCGACGCAAAATGCCTGGTAACGCTCGATGCCATTCTCGACGCTCGTGATCCGCGGGAAAAAATGCCAAATACGCAACAGGTGCGGATAGCCTCTGGCGCGAAGGGCTCCGAGGATCCGTTCATAAGCGCGGCGGGTGGCCGCCTGCAGGCCTCCGTGGTGCGATTCATCGACCAGCAGATGGCCGAAGACGCAGGCGTCGGCTTCAATCAGGACAACGCCGTCCACTTCGATTGCTTGGCCGGGCGTGGCGGATTGCCATACTTCAACAGTTTCGGCCGAGGCGCTCAGCAACGGCACGCCGACGCCAAAGGAGCGAGGCTGATCGTTCCGGACCCGATGTTCCCTGCCGAACTGAACCACCGCCATGACGCGGGAATCGTCCAGCAGTGCTCTGGACTGAGCCGCGGGTAGATGGGAAACACTGATCGTGTGTGCCGGCTCGCTGCGGTCGCGACGGGCTGGTCGCTCAACTCCCATGCAGTTCCTCGATCAGGTTTCGGCGTCCTGGGACGTGGTGCCGCCGGTGAATCGGGTTTGCGCGTTGCGTCGGCGCCGGCGGGCGAAATTCCATGCCTGGCGAAATTGGATCAGGTTCGCACCGTAGTACAAAGTCTTGAATAACGCCAAAGGCAACCGGATGGGCGTGTTGCGGTACAGGTCGCCGGCGAGTACCGAAATCACCGCTTCCTGGATATGGACGACGTTGCGCGGCGCCATGAACAAGCTGTGCATCACCGGCGAGTTGAAGCGGTGAATGAACCAGGAAATGGTGCGGATGCCGCGGTCGATCTTGCGCTGATGGCGCGCCAGCAACCGGCGTTCCTTGCGCGGTTCCCGCAGACAGCGATCCACCACTTCCGCGCTTTCCACCGCACCGTTCATCGCCAGGAATACGCCGCTGGAAAATACCGGATCGACGAATGCGTAAGCATCGCCGACCAACAGAAAGCCGTCGCCATACATGGCCGATGCACTATAAGTATAATTTCCCGTTGCCCGCGCCGGTGCGATCATGCGCGCCTCGGCCATGCGCTGCGCAACGGCCGGGCACTGGGCGATGGTGCGCCACAGGAAATCCTCCGGCGAACAGTCGCGCTGTTTGAGATATTCCGGCCAACACACCGCGCCGACACTCATGGAGCCGTCCCGCAGCGGGATCATCCAGAACCAGCCCTGGGGGAACCAGCAGATGCTGATATTTCCCTCATCCCGGCCATCGCGCCGGGACACGTTTTCGAAATGACTGAAGATCGCAGCGCTCTGGTGCCGTGGGCTGCGTTGCTTGAGACGCAATCGTTTGCTCAGGAAGGTGTCACGGCCGGAGGCGTCGATCACGAGGCGAGGCCGCCACGACCGCAACTGCCCGGACGAGTCCTCGGCCTTCACACACACGGGCCGGCCTTGATCGAATTCGATATCCTTTACCCGGGTTTCCTGATGGACTTCGGCGCCCTTGGTTTCGGCGTTTTGCAGCAGAATGTGATCGAACTCGGAGCGCCGGACCTGAAATGCGTAAGGATGAAGTTTGTCCAGGGCTTCGGCGAAGTAAAACGTGCTGATGCCGTTACGGTGGCTGTCGGAATTGAACTCAGCCCCGTATTTCACCACGCCGATTGCACGGACTTGATCGAGCACCCCGAGTCGCTCCAGCAGCGGCAGGTTCATGGGCAATAACGATTCCCCAATATGAAAGCGCGGATGACATTCCTTTTCCAACAGCACCACATGGCGTCCCTTCTCCGCCAGCAATGCCGCGGCGGTCGATCCCGCGGGACCGCCGCCAATCACAACGACGTCGCAATTGTGCGACGCGACCTGCACTTCCGTCATGCCATTCGCCCTAGATTTAGTTGGCCTTATGCGCCGGCGCAGAATGCTTGATCTGGCCGCCGCTCAAAGTATCATATATGCGTTAAAAGAACGTAAATTACAGCCGTTAAGTGGGGACTGGCGCTATCGCCAGGTTATGATACGGCCGAACCAGGGTTCCAGGGGGCAGCGTGGCACAAGCACTGGCGAAACATTCTCCATTCGAAACGGAAATCGCTCAACTCATCATTGATACGCTGAATCTCGAAGAGGTTGCGGCCGATGAGATCGAGCCCGATCAGGCCCTGTTCCGGGAAGGTCTCGGTTTGGATTCCATCGATGCACTGGAACTCGCGCTGGCGTTGAGCCAGCGCTACGGGTGCCAACTGCGTTCCGACGACGTGGAAAATGTACGCATCTTCTCGTCGCTGCGCGCACTGAGTGCATACGTTGAGCAACACCGAACCAAATAGCGCGGTGCCGCTGCGCCGTGTCGCACTGACGGCCGTTGCATTGCTGGTTCTTCCGGTGGCGACCCATTTCGGGGTCGTTTACCGCGAGCCGATGATCGCATTGGGCGGAATTGCGGTGTTTCTGCTGCCCATGGTGCTTGCCAATTTGCGCGGCGGCCGCTACCTGCCATTGGTTGTCGCGGTAGCGACGATTGCGTCACTGGGCTGGTTGTTCGGCGCCTTGTCGCTGCTGTACGCGGTGCCGGTCGCGATCAATTCATCCTTGTTTACCTTGTTTAGCAGTACCATGATGCCGGGCAATACGCCGCTGATTACGGCATACGTGGAACTGCAATACGATTCGGTGACGCCCGAAATGCGCCACTACACCCGGCGCGTAACGGCCGTGTGGTCGGTTTTCTTCGCCCTCATGGCGCTGCAAAGCCTGTTGTTGGCGCTGTTCGCGCCGGTGCACATCTGGTCGCTGTTCACCAACTGTCTCAACTATCTGTTCGTGATGGCGCTGTTTGCGGTGGAATACAGCATCCGTCGCCGTGTGCTGCGCAATCGCCGCCATCAAGGTTTCATACGTTTTCTGGGCAATCTGTTGCGCACCGATTTTCGGCGTCTGCGGAAGCAGTCCACATGACGCCGGCAACGCTGCCGATCCTGCACAGTCACGCGGTCGACGCGCCGGTGGCGCGCTGGCACGGACGGTTGATCTCGCGCGCACAGTTCGTTGCCCACGTCGAATCGGTCGCAGCACAGTTGCCGGAACGCACCTATGCGATCAACCTGTGCGAAGACCGCTACCTGTTCCTGGTGGCGTTCGCAGCGGTGATGGCCCGCGGCCTTACCAATCTGTTGCCGCCGACCCGCGTGCCCTCGGTAGTGGCCGAGGTGGCCGAGGAATTTTCGCCCTGCGTGTGCATCGTCGAGCAGCGGCAAACCGATCTGCGCATGCAACAGTTCGTGATGCCGGACCTGGACCCGCTACGGAACGAGTGCGACACCGTACCGCAGATCGCTGCGGAACATCCGGTGGCGGTGGTATTTACCTCGGGCAGCACCGGCAGACCATGTCCGAACTGGAAGCGCTGGCGCAACCTGGTTCAGGGATCATTGCTGGCGCAGCAGCGCTTCGACATCCACGCCGGGAGCGAAGTGATCGCCACGGTGCCGCCACAACATATGTATGGCCTGGAAACCTCGATTCTGCTGCCGCTGGTGGCCGGGGTGATCGCCAACGCCGAGCGGCCGTTTTTCGCAGCGGACATTCATCGCTGTCTGCAGCAAGCCGGCGCAGCCCGGATTCTGGTGACCACGCCGGTGCATTTACGCACCTGCGTCGGTGCCGGCCTGACCTGGCCGGCGCCCAACTTCGTGATTTCTGCGACTGCGCCGCTTTCCTTCGAACTTGCCCAGCAGACGGAGCAAGTCCTGCAAGCGCCCGTGACTTGAGATCTTCGGTTCGACCGAAACCGGTTCCATTGCCAGCCGGCGCACTATCAGCGGGCCGCAATGGCGGTTGTACGACGGCCTGCAGTTGCAGACTGCGGCCGGTGAGGCGACGGTGTCCGGCGGCCATCTGCCTATCCCGGTGCAATTGAACGATCAGGTCCGCATTCGCGATGGTTCGGTGTTCGAACTGCTCGGCCGCAACTCGGATCTGGTCAATATCGCTGGCAAACGCGCGTCGCTGATGGATCTGACCCAGAAACTGCTGCAGATCGACGGCGTCGAGGACGGCGTCTTCGTACTCCACGACTACGAAGACGGCAAAGTCGCGCGGCTCAGCGCGCTGGTGGTGGCGCCGGGCATCGACAAGGCATCTGTACTGGAGGCGCTTGCCGCACGCATCGATCCGGCGTTCATGCCGCGACCGCTGCACCTGGTGGAATATCTGCCCCGCGCCGAAACCGGCAAACTGCCACGCTCGATATTACTGCCGCTGGTCGAGCGTCTGGGGCGTGATTCGTGAGGGCCGTGCGGGAATTCCGCATCGCCCGCCGATCATCCTTGCCTGCCGGGCCATTTCCCCGGCCGACCGCTGATCCCCGCCGTGATCATTCTGCAACGTGCGGCAGCGGCTCTGACGAATACGTTTTCCGACTGCCGCATCTGTGGAATCCCGCAAGTGAAGTTTCTGTCGCCTTTGGCGCCGGAGGAATGCGCACAATTGGTTTTACATCGTACCGCGCCCGGTACCGTGCGTTTCGACTGCGCAGTGGGAGAGCGGCTGATCGCGAGCGGGCGTTTTCAGGTCGAGGGCACAGGTGCACACCAGTGAGCCGGGCCTGGTTCCAGCAGCGCGAGCGCGGCTCGCGCTCGGCGATGAGGCTGATCGTCTGGATCGCACTGCGTTTGGGACGTCGTCCGGCACGCCTGCTGCTGCATCCCGTTAGCTGGTATTTCCTGCTCACCGGCGCACGGGCGAGGCGCGCATCGCGCAATTATCTTCAGCGCCTGCACGATCGGCCGCCCCGGTGGTCAGAACGCGCACGGCATTTCTTCACCTTCTCCGCAACCATTCTCGACCGGGTATATTTTCTGGCCGGACAGGAACGTCGCTTCGACGTCAAACTGCATAATGCCGAAGTGTTGTTGTCGCGCATCCGGGCCGGCCAGGGATGCATGCTGCTGGGTTCGCATCTGGGCAGCTTCGAGGCCATGCGGGCGTTGGCGATCAGTCAGCAGCATTTTCCACTGAAGATCCTGATGTACCGGCACCAGAATCGGCTGCTGACCGAACTGCTCGACTTGTTGAATCCGGAGGTGGCGCAATCGGTCATTTCATTGGGCGGTCCGGAAACGCTGTTCAAAGTCCAGGAAGCGCTGCAGGATGGCGCCCTGGTCGGAGTGCTCGGCGATCGGGTTGCGGAAAGCGACAAGACCGTGGTGTGCGATTTTCTCGGTAAACCTGCGCACTTTCCGGCGGGCCCGATGTTGATGGCGGCGACCTTCAAGGTGCCGGTGATTTTGTGCTTCGCACTCTATCGCGGCGGCAATCGTTACGAAATTCATTTCGAGTTGCTGAGCGAATGCGTGCACATCGACCGTACTCGGCGCGACCAGGAATTGCAGCAGTGGATCGGCCGCTACGTCGAGCGGCTCGAATATTTCACGCGTTCAGCGCCTTATAACTGGTTCAACTTCTATGACTTTTGGAACGATCAGACCGCAGTGGCGGATTAGATTCGCCGGCGCGTTGTTGGTTACGGTCTTCCTGTCGAGCGTTGCGGCGGGAGGGGATTCCTTCAGTGTCCAGGACCTGGCCAAGCTGTTGTCAGGGGTGCGGCAGTCCGAGGCCGAATTCGTCGAAACCAAGACCATGGCGATGCTGGAGCGCCCGTTGCGGTTGCAGGGAAAACTCTATTATCGCGCGCCCGACTATTTGCGCAAACAAGTCACCTCGCCGGATCACGAAGACTATGAAATCACCGGCGACGTGGTGCGCATCCAATCCGGCGATGGCAGCACGCGCACCTTGAACCTCGATCGCCATCCGGCCTTGCGCGCCTTCGCCGAAGCTTTCCGCGCGACCTTGGGCGGCGATATCGACGCCTTACGTCGTTTCTACACGCTGCAACTTTCCGGTACAGCGGACGATTGGATGCTGCGGTTGACGCCCCGCGATGCGACCATGGCGGCCCGTGTCGCCGGTATCGAAGTCAACGGCAACGGCGCGCAGTTGTTCAGCATACTGATCCGGGAAGCCGACGGCGATCAAAGCCTGATGCGGATTCGAACCATCGGTGAATAAGGGCCGCGCCACAGCGATCGCGGTCTGGCTTACGGTGCTGTTGCTGAGCGGCTGGTGGGTCACATTCAAGACCTCTGTCGCCACCGACCTCACCGCGTTTCTGCCGCGCGCGCAGACGCCCACCGAACAGTTGCTGTTGGACGAACTGCGCACCGGGCCTGCAGGGCGCATCGTCATGATCGGCATTCAAGGTGCCGCGCCGCAGCAACTCGCGGAATTGAGCAATGGGCTGGTCCAACGGTTGCGCGCCGCGCGCGGGTTCGCGCGGGTCGCCAACGGTGCGCAGTTGCTGGCGCCGGAGGAACGGTCGTTGCTGTTCGCCCATCGCTATTTGCTCAGCCCCAGCGTCTCCGCGCAGCGCTTCACCGCTACCGGACTCGAAAAGGCGCTGCAGCAGCGCCTGCGGGAGCTTGGCATCACCGCTGAGCAGCGTTGAAAAGGAATCGATTCCCGCCGATCCCACTGCCGAGTTCCGCAGCCTGTTGCAGTCATGGCGTGACCCTCGGGCGCCTGCAAGCCGCTACGGCGTGTGGTTCCAGCGCGACGTCGACCGCGCCTTGCTGCTGGTGGAAACCGACGCCAGCGTCTACGACATCGATGCCCAGGCGCGCGCCCTGGCGACGATCCGTTCGGCCTTCGCGCAAGTGCGCGGCCACAGCGATGCACAACTTTGCTGGCCGGCCCCGGTCTCTATGCCGTCATGTCACGCGACGTCACGCGGCACGAAACCCGGTTGCTGAGCGCTGCCGCTTCCGTTGCCGTGGCTCTGATCCTGCTGTTCGCGTACCGCAGTCTGGCGGTGGTGTTGTTGGCGGCGCTGCCATTGGCGAGCGGCCTGCTGGTAGCAACGGCGGCGACCAGCGCATGGTTCGGCGGTATCCACGGTTTGACCCTGGCGTTCGGCACCACGCTGCTGGGCATTGCGGTCGATTACCCGATTCATCTGTTCAGTCACCTGCGTGCCGGCAGCCGGGTGGCGGCAGTCATGGGGCGAATCTGGCCCACCATGGGATTGGGGGTGCTGACCACGGCGTTGGGCTTCGGCGCCTTGATCGGCGCCGGCTTTACCGGCTTGGCGCAGCTCGGTCTGTTCGCTGTCTGCGGCTTGTTGACCGCCGCGGCCGTGACCCGCTGGCTGGTGCCCGCGCTGTTGCCCGACACCTGGCACCCTGCTCACGCCGGCTCGCCGCACTTGCTCGATCTGGCGCAAAGGATTCGCGGTCGTCTGGGTCTGGTGCCGGCGGCGATCCTGGCCGCAGCGCTGCTGGCGGTGCTGACGCCCGGAACCTTCCCCTGGGAGGACGATCTGGCTGCGCTCAGCCCGATCCCTGACAGCGCGCGCCAGCTCGATCACGAGCTGCGCCGCGCCCTGGGCGCGCCGGAGGTCAGTCAGGCAATCGTGATCAGCGCGCCCGACCCGGAATCCGCCCTGCGCCGTACCGAGCAGGCGGCCCAGGGTCTCGACGCGCTGGTGTCACGCGGTGTGTTGCGCGGTTTCACCCCCGCCAGCCGCTATCTTCCCAGCGCCGACCTGCAGCGTGCGCGGCAGCGGCAGTTGCCCTCGGCCGCCGAGCTGCAATCCAACCTCAGCCGCGCCACCTCGCAGCTGCCGTTTCGCAGCGGCACCTTCGTCCCCTTTCTGACGGCGGTGGCCGCCGCCCGCCAGCAAGCGCCGCTGACCTTCGAGCAACTGCAAGCCACCAACCTCGGCGCGCGACTGGCATCGCAGCTGTTCGCCGGCGCCTCCGGCTGGACGTCCGTCATCCCCCTGGCCGGGGTCCGCGATCCCCAGGCGCTGGCGGACTGGGCGGATCAGGCGGGCGGCGACGTGCACTACTTGAACCAGCGCCTGGTGGCGCGGGAGTTGATGACCCGGTTCCGACAGGAGGGGTTGAGCCGGGCAGCCTGGAGCGCGGTGGTGATCGTCGTGGTGTTGATGGTGGCGCTGCGTTCGTTGCCGGCGGTGGCGCGGGTGCTGTTTCCGATGCTGCTCGCGGCCCTGCTGGACCTGGGTTCATTGTGGGCACTGGGCCAGCGTATTTCTCTGTTCCACCTCGTGGCTTTGTTGATGGTGCTCGGTGCGGGTGTCGATTACAGTTTGTTTTTCAACCGCTTTGGCGGAGGCCACGATGAGCGTCGGCAAACGCTGCATGCACTATTGGTGTGCGCTACCTCGACCGTCGCAGTCTTTGGTATCCTTGCCTGGTCCGAAATTCCCGTATTGAGGGCCATTGGCAGCACCGTCGCCATCGGTGTCAGCGCCAGCTTCGTATTTGCGCTGCTGATGGCCCGGCGCCGGTCGCCGACGGACGTGCGCTGACAACGTGCTTTGTATCCGCCGCCCATCCACATACCCGCACTCCTTCGATGCAGCCCTTATCACTGACTTCCTACACGCTGACGAGCGCCTTGGGTCGCGGCATTGCGCCGACCCTGGAGGCGCTGTCCCAAGCTCGTTCGGGCCTGCGTCCCAACGACTTCGACGACGCGCTGCTGGAAACCTGGATTGGTCGCGTCGACGGCCTCGAGGATCTGGTCATCGACGGACAGTTGGCCGAATACGATTGCAGGAACAACCGCCTGGCGCGGCTGGCACTGCAACAGGACGATTTTGCTGGACGGGTCGCCGCGGCGGCGCGCCGCTACGGTTCGGCGCGCGTCGGCTTGTTTCTCGGTACCAGTACCTCCGGCATCCGCGAGACCGAGCGTGCCTACGCCCAGCGCGACGCTGACGGCGGTCTGCCGCCCTCGTTTCACTATCGACAGACCCAGGACACGTTTTCCCTGGCGGATTTTGTCGGTCGCGAATTGGCCTTGGACGGTCCGGCGCTGGTGGTGTCCACCGCGTGCTCTTCCAGCGCCAAGGTGTTTGCCGTCGCGCACCGGCACATGCGCAGCGGCTTGTGCGACGCCGCCGTGGTGGGCGGCGTGGACAGCCTGTGTCTGATGACTTTATACGGCTTCAGCTCCCTGGACCTGGTGTCGAAGGTACCGTGCCGGCCGTGGGACGTGCGGCGCAGCGGCATCAATGTCGGTGAGGCCGGCGGTTTCGCTCTGCTGGAACGGCCGCAACCCGGCGACACTTCCGATATTCCGCTGCTGCTCGGCTATGGCGAAAGCAGCGATGCGTATCACATGTCCACGCCCCATCCCGAAGGCGCCGGCGCGGCCCTGGCCATGACCCGGGCGCTGACCCGCGCGGGCCTGCAAGCCGAGCAGATCGACTATATCAACCTGCATGGCACTGCCACGGTTTCCAATGACCGCGCCGAAGACCGCGCCGTAATGGATGTGTTCAAAGACCGGGTGCCTTGCAGTTCCACCAAGGGCTACACCGGTCACACGCTGGGCGCCGCCGGCATCTGCGAAGCGGTGCTCAGCACATTGTGCCTGCAGCATGACTTGATTCCGGGCAGCTGCAATACCGAACAACTCGACCCGGAACTGCGCGCCGACGTGGCGCTGGGCAACCGCGGCGCCACGGTGCGCACGGTGATGAGCAATTCGTTCGGCTTCGGCGGCAGCAACTGCAGTCTGATTCTGGGCCGGCGCCCATGACCGCTTGGGTGGATGCAATCGGTATCGGTGCTCCGGGCCTGGCGAACTGGGCTCAGGCGGGGAGCGTACTGTCGGGCGCGCAAGCCTATCGGGCCGAACCGCTGCCGCCGCCGAGCACCAGCCTGCTGGCCGCCAACGAGCGTCGCCGTACCACCCCGGTGATTCGCCTTGCCCTGCAGACCGCGGAAGACGCATTGCGCGAGGCCCGCATTGCGCCGGCGGAGCTGTGCTCGGTGTTTGCATGCGCTTCCGGCGATTTGGAAATCGTCGACAAGATCTGTACTGCGTTGAGCATGCCCGAGCGCCCGGTGTCGCCGACCCAGTTTCATAATTCCGTACACAATGCGCCCGCGGGCTACTGGTCCCTGGGCGCGGCGACGCGCATGCCGTCCACCAGTATCGCGGCCAATGAATACAGTTTCGCGGCCGGACTGCTGGAAGCGTGGACCATGGTCGAAACGGAAACGCAACCGGTACTGCTGGTGGCGTACGATTGGCCGCCACCGGCCGCCCTGTTTGAACACTGGCCGCTGCTGCATCCATTTGCGGTGGCGTTGCTGCTCACGCCCCGGCCCACCGCCGGTGCGAGCGTCGGGCTCGATCTGCACCTCGAGCGCGGCGGTGAAGCCAGCACCATGGCGGACGCCGGCCTCGAAGCGCTGCGGTGCGACAATCCAGCGGCACGCAGTTTGCCGCTTGCAGCCGTCATTGCGTCTGCTGCCGAGGGACAGGTTCGCCTGCCCTATTCCGCAACCAACCTGCTTTCGGTGCGATGTCACAAGCGTTGATCGACAAACAGGCGCTGTGCGCGCTGATCCCCCACAGTGGCACCATGTGCCTGCTGGACGGCGTTGATTTCTGGGACGCCGACACCATCCGATGTCATAGTCGCAGCCATCTGGCGATGGACAATCCGCTGCGCGAAGACGACGCACTGGCGGTTGTGCATGCGCTGGAATACGGCGCCCAGGCGATGGCGGTGCATGGCGGCCTGTTGGCGCGCGACACGGGCTTGGCGCTGCGCCCGGGCGTGTTGGCGGGATTGCGCGACGTGCGTTTGCACGCCGCGCGGCTCGATGACCAGGACGCGTTGTTGCGGGTGGAAGCGCGACGGCTGATGGTCAGCGGCGACAGTTTCCTGTATAGCTTCGACGTCTACCTCGACCAGCGCCTGGTGGCGAGCGCCCGGGCCACGGTCATCGTTCCGGGAGAAGCGCCATGATCCGCGCCCTGGTCACCGGCGGCAGCGGCGCCATTGGCTTTGCCATTTGCCGTTCCCTCGCCGCGGCCGGTTGTGAAGTGCTGGTGCACGCCAATCGCAATCTAGACCGCGCCGAGGCGCTGGCGGCGGAACTGCGTGCCCATGGCAGCTCTGCCCAGGCATGCGCCTTCGACGTCAGCAACGGAGAACAATGCGCGTCGACCCTGGCGACGCTGCTGGAACCAGGTCCGATCCAGGTGTTGGTCAACAACGCCGGCGCCCATGACGACGCGCCTATGGCGGGCATGAGCCTGCAACAGTGGCAGCGGGTGCTGGATGTGAATCTGACCGGGTTCTTCAACGTCACCCAACCGCTGCTGTTGCCGATGATGGGTACCCGCTGGGGGCGCATCATCAGCATCAGCTCGGTCGCCGGCGTCATGGGAAACCGCGGCCAGGCCAATTACGCCGCCGCGAAAGCCGGACTGCACGGCGCCAGCAAAAGTCTGGCGATCGAGTTGGCATCGCGCGGGGTGACGGTGAACGTGGTGGCGCCCGGGATCATCGAGAGCGACATGAGTGCCGGCGCGTTCAGCAAGGAAAAGCTCAAAAGCATGGTACCGATGCAGCGCGCCGGCAGGCCGGAAGAAGTGGCGGACTTGGTAGCCTTCCTGGCGTCGGAGCAGGCCGGTTATATTTCCGGTCAGGTGATCGGCATCAACGGCGCCATGGCGTAGGTCAACTGGTCTTGCTCAGCAGTTCCGGGTCAGCCGTGATCCGCGCCCACAACCTGCCGGTGTAATACCAGTGCAGGTGCAGACTTTCTTTTACCAGCGACCATACCGACGCCATGCTCCAGCGCCACCGGGACTCGGCGGCGCAGAGCTCGAATCTCAATCCCAACACCGACGCCAGCGCCTGGCAGCGCGCCAGATGCGAGCGGCTGCTGACAATCGCGATGCGGTCGTCCGGCGCCAGCAGTGCGCGCCCGTTGCGCAGATTCTCCAGGGTATTGCGTGAGCGGTCCTCGAGCATGAGATGGCTGGCAGGCAAGCCTTTGCCGAGCAGATAATCACGACCTGCCGCGGCTTCCGAAATGCCTGCGCCGGTTTCGGCCCGGCCGCCCAACACCAGGATGTGGGGCGCGTGGCGGTTGAGGTACAACTGCCGCGCGCGCTCCAGGCGTTCAATATAGGGCTCGGTGACGGCGCCATCGCGCAACTGCAGTCCCAGTACCAGCGCGGCGTTACTGTCCTTGGCGCGTGGCGTTGCCCGCAACGCGAAATACAATACGCGTCCGAAGGCCCAGCACCAGGTGATACCGAGACTCAGCACCATGACGGCTGCGGACAGCAGCAACGTGGTCACAGCGCCGCGTCCGAGGGCGCGCAGACGCTGCACATGGGCTTCCGTCAGGGCATTCCATAATCCTTGTGGATACAGCCCGCGGCGCAACAGCTTGCCTGCGACCATGCGGGTGATGCGCAACACATCGGTCGCGGCGCGGAAGTGGCTCGGCCGCGCATCGGCGCGGTACACGGCCGCGATCGGCACACTGCTGGCGCGATAGCCCATGCGCGCGGCTTCGATCAAAACCAGGCTCTCGAATACGAAACCCTCCGTCCTGCGCGGGCGCCGGTGAAGACGCCGCAGCAGTTCCGCGGGATAGACGCGAAACCCCGATTGACTGTCGGAAATGGGATAACCGGAAGCCCAGGAAATCCAGAAGTTGGCAAAGCGATTGGCGTAATAGCGTGCGCGCGGGAATGCCGAACCTTCGGCGAGCCGTGCGCCGATCACCAATTGCTGCGGGTTGCGGCGGTGCCGTTCGAGCAAACGCGGGATGTCGTCGGGATCGTGCTGGCCGTCGCCATCCAGGGTGATGACTGCATCGACGCCCGCCTTCAGCGCAGCCTGCATACCGTCCCAGAGCGCGGCGCCCTTGCCCTCATTGCGCGGGTGGCGCAGAACTTGGACGTCGAGCCCGACAAGCGCGCCGACGGTGTCGTCGCTCGAACCATCGTCGACCACATATACCAATGAGCACCAGCGCAGTGCGGCCGCGGCGATGTCGCGAATCGTGCGCGCTTCGTTGTAGGCCGCAATCACGACCGCGTGTTGATTCATATCCAGATGCACCGCGCCGCCTATAACCACGGATATTGTATTATTATGAATGGGATTTCGCTAAACTTAATGGGGATTTTTCGCGCACCCATGCTTGCGCCATGGGGCCGATGATAACTGGAAAAGTACACACCGGGAGGATGTTCAGCATGAAATTCAGATCACTCGCGATCATTGCATTGGTGGCGGCCATGGCTGTGGTGACCGGTTGTCGTACGGCGCCGGTATACAACGTCGACAAAGCCGCCGTTACGACTACCAGTGGCAAGGTATCGCAGGAGGATGTGCGCAACGCCATCATGCAGGCGGGTGCGTCGCTGGGCTGGAGAATGAAGGAAGTGGAACCAGGGCATATCGTCGGCACCCTGAATCTGCGCGAGCACATGGCGCAGGTGGACATTCCCTATAGCGCCAAAGCCTACAGCATCCGCTACAAGAACAGCGCCAACTTGAAGTACGACGGCTCCACCATCCATTCGAACTACAACGGCTGGGTGCAGAATCTCGACCGCGCCATCCAGTCCCGGGTGGTCGCAATGTAGCCTGGAGGGTTGCTATCGTTCGCAGCGAAAGGGCCCCCGGCGGGCCCTTTCATTTTTTCGCCTTGCGATTCGCCGCCGCCTGCGCAGTCAACGCACTTGCCCAGGGGCCGGCGAGAAACTGCCGCCAAAGCTGTTGCCAGGTGTCCCAGTCATGACCGCCATCCACTGTGACGCTGCGCTGCCGACCGAGCGCTTGGGCGAGCAATCGGTGTGCAGTGCCAAAGCGATCCCGGTCGCCATAGCCGAGCAGGACCGGGGTGCGCTGCTCGGGCGGCTGCTTGCTGAAGTCGCGCAACCATTCCCATAAGGCGCAGATCGAGTCCGAGCTGCAGTCGGGGCCGGGATGCCAGTCCGCCAGGGAGCCCGCCGTCGCAATCCGGCCGATCAATTTGTTTTGGCCGAGGTAGGGCGACATCAGCACGACGCCAGCCACGTCCTCCGGGTGGGCTTTTAGGTACAGCAAGGCGCCCAGGCCACCCAGGGATATGCCCACCAGCCAGATCTTTTCGTAGCCGGCACGCCGGGCGGGGTCGAATACGTCCGCCCGCAGCCGGGAAAGTATGGTTCGCGAACGGTAATAACCGTAATTCGCATTCACCGTCATCAGATCCGCGGGCACGGAAGCGGCGCGGGCGATCTCCATGAACTGAGCGCGGTTAAAATCCCGAGGGCGGTCGTAGATTCCTGGCAGCAGCACCAGCAAGGTCCGGGACGGCTGCTCTGAAGTGTGATAAGTAATGGTTTTTAGGCGCTTTTCTCCCGGACTGAAGGCAGCGCAGGCGGTTAATATTAGAGACACCAATAATAATAGATAGCGCACGAGATTCACTCTCCTTGTGCGGCAGATGCGAGAATTATCAGCCTAGCCTAGTTACGGGTTGCTAAACGCATTTGCGCAAATATAATTGCTGCCAACATTTCCGCGCCGAGCCGAACCGTGAGTGAACTGACAAACCCTGAATCCGCCGAGCCGCAGCCCGGGACTGCCGACGGGCGCACCCGGGAGCGGCAGATGGGATCCGTGGTGCAGGGATTTCGCTTGGTATTCCGCTCGATTCAGGAACATTCACGCTGGGTGGAAAAACAGTGCGGCGTCAGCGCCGCGCAATTGTGGACCATGTCGGAGCTGCACGCCCGGCCGGGTATGCGGGTCTCGGAGTTATCACGGGCGCTGTCGATCCACCAGTCCACCGCCAGCAATCTGCTCGACAAGCTGGAACGCAAGCAGCTGATCCAGCGGGAGCGGCGCGGACCGGACCACCGGGTGGTGCGTTTGTACCTCACCGACGCAGGCCGCGCACTCGTGGAACAGGCGCCGAGGCCCGCCCAGGGAGCATTGAGCAGTGGGCTGATGGCGTTGCCGGATTCGGTACTGGCAGGGCTTAACGACAATATCGCCGCCTTGGTCAAGGCGATGGACTTGGCCGATCACGAAGCGGCACTGGAACCGCTGTCCGACGCTTGAGCCGGACGCCGGTTCCGCTTCTTTATTCGATCAACGCAACCGCGGGCGCCGCTACGGGCAGACCGCAATTCATGAGCGCAGCGTACCCGCGTCAAGCGGTGGGCGCTGCCCATCACCACAGCTGGAGACAGGCGATGTCGAGGGTCATCAACCTAAGCAATGTGGCGCGGGCCGAATCGCAATCCGCCATTCAACCCGAGCGCTTCCAGGTCTATACCGAGCGCCAGCTGGAAAGCATTGAACCGTTGCAACGGTTGTCGGAGGAGACACGGTTCGAGATGCGCGCGGTAGCCAGCGTTTTGCCGTTCCGGGTCAATCAATACGTCATCGACAATCTGATCGACTGGGACCAGGTGCCCGATGACCCGATCTTCCAGCTCACCTTTCCTCAGCGGGGGATGTTGGCGGAATCTCAATTCCAGCGCATGGCGTCGGCGCTGCGCGATGGTGCCGACAAGGCCAAGCGTAATGCCATTGCCTGGGATATCCGCAATGAACTCAATCCTCACCCTGCCGCGCAGCAACAGCTCAATGTACCGATGCTCGACGGCGAGCCGTTGCCGGGTATGCAACACAAGTACCGCGAAACGGTGTTGTTCTTCCCCAGCCAGGGCCAGACCTGTCATTCCTATTGCAGCTTCTGCTTTCGTTGGGCGCAATTCGTCGGCGACAAGGATCTGCGCTTCGCAGCCAAGGAAGCCGACCATCTGCACCGCTACCTGAAGCAGCACGGCGAGGTGTCTGACCTGCTGATCACCGGCGGCGATCCGATGGTAATGAAAACCAAGAACCTGGAACAGTATCTGTCGCCGCTGACCAACCCGGCGCTGGAACATGTCCAGACGATACGCATCGGTAGCAAAGCCCTGTCTTTCTGGCCCTATCGCTTCGTCACCGACGCCGACGCCGATGATTTGCTGCGCCTGCTGGATCGCCTGGTGCGGGCCGGCAAGCACGTCGCGTTCATGGCGCACTTCAACCATTGGCGGGAATTGGAAACGCCCGTGGTTCGGGAAGCAATTCGCCGCATCCGAGATGCCGGTGCCGAGATCCGCAGCCAGTCGCCGCTGGTCGCGCATATCAACGATTCCGCCGACGTCTGGGCGCGCATGTGGCGCACTCAGGTGCGGCTGGGGATCATCCCCTATTACATGTTCGTCGAGCGAGATACCGGCGCGAAACGTTATTTTGAAGTGCCGCTGGCGCGCGCGTGCAATATCTACCGTGACGCCATGCAGCGGGTATCCGGTCTTGCGCGTACGGCCCGCGGACCGAGTATGAGCGCCGGGCCCGGCAAGGTGGAAATTCAAGGCATCACGGAAGTCGCCGGCGAAAAGGTGATGGCGATGCGATTCATTCAGGGACGCAATCCAGACTGGGTACAGCGGCCGTTTTTCGCCCGCTACGACGAGCACGCCACTTGGCTCGATCAGTTAAGGCCTGCGTTCGGGGAACAGGAATTTTTCTATGAGAAGGAATTCCGCGCCATGTGCGACTCCGCGCTCATTGCCTAAACTGAATCGACAGGTGCCCTGCGAGGCGCCGTCTTCGTGCGCGTCGCTGCAGGGATGCGGTTGGTGCGAGCTTTCGACTAAATCCCGAGGTTGAGCAACAAGGGTGTGGCATGACACGGAACGCCGCTCGTCCGGTAGTGTACGGAGAAGTATTGTTCGACCGCTTCGAAGACGCCGCAGTGCTGGGCGGCGCACCGTTCAATGTTGCCTGGCATCTGCAGGGCTTCGGCTTGCAACCGCTTTTCATCAGCCGTGTCGGCGACGACCCGGCGGGCGCCGAAGTCCGTGAAAAAATGCGCGCCTGGGGAATGGATCTTGCCGGACTGCAAACCGACCGTGCGCATCCCACCGGCGCGGTGGAAGTGGCGCTTCAGAACGGTCAACCGAGCTACACGATCCTGCCCGAACAGGCATATGACTTCATCGACGGCAATGAGGCGCGCAGCGTGCTGGCCCGTGCCGATGGCGCGATGTTGTACCACGGTACATTGGTCGCGCGCAGCGCTACATCCCGCGACGCCCTGTTCGATTGCATCCAAGCCGGTGCGCTGCCGGTATTCGTGGATGTGAATCTGCGCGCGCCCTGGTGGCAGCGGCCACTGATCGAGCGCGTGCTCGCTGCCGCCCATTGGGTCAAACTCAACAATGAAGAACTGGCAGAACTGGAGCAGCACCCGCCTGCTGGTTCGTCGGAGTTGCTGGACCGCGCGCGCAGCCTTTGCCGGGCGCGACACCTCGAGCTATTGATCGTGACCGAGGGCGAACGGGGCGCTTCGTTCGTAACGGGTGAAGATGTTTACTCCGATCGACCTGCCGTTGTGCACGAACTGGTCGACACGGTTGGCGCGGGGGATGCATTCGCTTCAGTCTGTATCTTGGGTCTGGTACAGGGCTGGCCTTATCCCGTGACGCTGCGCCGTGCGCTGGATTTCGCTGCGCGGACCTGCGAAATGCGCGGCGCGACCTGCGCCGACCCGAATCTGTATCGGAACGAAAAGGAACGTTGGCAGCATGGCTGAGCAGGGCGCCCGGGCGGGCCTTTATGTTGTTTTGGTCAGTGTCCACGGCTTGATCCGGGGCCACGACCTGGAGCTGGGACGCGACGCCGACACCGGCGGTCAAATCACTTACGTGGTGGAACTCGCCCGCGCCTTGGCGGCGCATCCGGACATCGACCGGGTCGACCTGTTGACCCGGCAGGTGATCGATTCCAAGGTGGACTCCGATTACGCACAGCCTCACGAAGCGCTCGGTAATGGCGCCCACATCATTCGTCTGCCGTGCGGGCCTCGGCGTTATTTGCGCAAGGAAGTGCTGTGGCCGCACTTGGATGCTTTTATCGACAACGCTGTGCAACACATCAGCCGCATCGGCCGCACCCCGGACGTGGTCCATAGCCACTACGCCGATGCCGGGCACGTGGCGGCACGACTGGCGCAGTTGCTGGGTGCGGCAATGGTCCATACCGGACACTCTCTGGGGCGAGTGAAGCGCGAACGCATGCTGGAAAGCAATGTCCGCGAGGACGTCATCGAGTCCCAATACAATATGAATCAGCGCATCGAGGCCGAGGAGATTGCGTTGGGCAACGCCGAGCTGGTGATCGCCAGCACCACCCAGGAAGTGCGCGAACAGTACAGTCAGTACGAAAACTATCATCCCAAGCGCATGGTCGTGATACCGCCGGGAACGGACCTGACCCGGTTTCACCCACCCGGCGACGACGGGCCGCCGCCCATCGCATCGGTGATCAATCGATTCCTCGATCAACTGGACAAACCGATGATCCTGGCCCTGTCACGGCCCGACGAGCGCAAGAACATCGCCACCTTGATTCGTGCCTACGGCGAAAACGACGCCTTGCGCGAAGCGGCTAATCTGATCGTCATCGCAGGCAACCGCGAAGACATCCGCGGCATGGAAAAAGGCCCCCGCAACGTGTTGACCGATCTGTTGTTGCTGATCGACCGGTACGACCTTTACGGTAAAGTCGCCTACCCGAAGCATCACGATGCCGACGATGTGCCAGCCCTCTATCGCATGGCCGCTGCCAGCGGTGGCGTATTCATCAACCCGGCCCTGACAGAACCGTTCGGATTGACGCTGATCGAGGCCGCTGCCAGCGGCGCGCCACTGCTCGCCACCCGCGACGGCGGCCCGATCGACATAATCGGACGCTGTGAAAACGGACTCCTGATTGATCCGTTGGATGCCGACGCAATGGGCGACGCCCTGCTCGGCGTCATCACCGATCGCAAACGTTGGCGGCGGTGGTCGGACAACGGTGCCCGTTGTGCCAAAGAGCATTATTCCTGGGACGCGCACGTACAACGCTACCTGGAGGAACTGCGGCGCGTGCTCGGCAAAGGCCACAAGACGCAACGCCTGGGGCGTACCAAAAGCCGTATGCCCAGTGTGCAGCGGCTACTGGTGTGCGATATCGACAATACGCTGGTTGGAGACAGTGAAGGTCTGCAGGCATTGTTCGATCGCCTGGGACACGAGCGACGCCAGATCGGCTTTGGCGTTGCCACCGGCCGCCACCTGGAAAGCGCTCTGGAAGTACTGGAAAAGTGGCACGTCCCCACGCCCGATATTTTGATCACAGCGGTGGGCGGCGACATACATTACGGACACGATATGGTGCAGGATCACGGTTGGCAGCGGCACATCGACTATCGCTGGAAGCCGGAAGCGCTGCGCGAAGCGATGCGGGATATTCCGGGCCTGCGGCTGCAGCCGGGTAGCGAGCAACTCCGTTACAAAGTCAGCTATTTCGTCGACCCGAAAAAGATCCCGGGTCCCAGGGAAATCCGTCGCCACCTGCGGCGTTTGGACCTGCACGCAAAATTGATCTATTCGCACCAGGCGTATCTGGACCTGCTGCCGGTTCGTGCTTCGAAAGGATTGGCGATCCGCTATCTGGCGTTGAAATGGGAGCTCGCACCAGAACAGCTGCTGGTTGCCGGCGATTCAGGCAACGACGAAGAAATGCTGGCCGGCAACACGCTGGGAGTGGTGGTGGGCAATTACAGCCGCGAGTTGGAACGCTTGCGCGGGCGGGAGCGCATCTTTTTTGCCGAAGGCGAACACGCCTGGGGTGTTTTACAGGGCATCGAGCACTACCGGTTCCTTGAAGACGCTCATCAATCCGCGGTCCCTCACGAGTGACAGTACAGGAGCCTGTGTCGATGGTAATCGAATCCCTCAGCGATTATATCCACGCCCATCACCAGGAGGTGTATCCACTGCTGCGTCACTACCTTTCTTTGGGGCAGCCCTTCCTGCTGCGCTCGGCTCTTTGGGATGAGTTCGAAAATTTCTGTGCCGGCGGTGATACCGATCAAATGCGCGACAGCGCCATGGCGGCCACCATCCATCACGCCCAGGAAGCGGTGATCGATTCACCGTGGCTTTACCTGGCGGTTCGCCCCACGATCGCCCGGTGGCAGTACCTGCGCTTTCATGTCGAATCCATGGAGCAGGAAGAAGTTTCGATCAACGAATTTCTTGCCTTCAAGGAACGGCTCGTGCAACCGGGCGGCCACGCCGACGAATGGACCCTCGAAGTGGATCTGGGCCCGTTCAACCGCGAGTTTCCCAAGCTGCAGGAGACGCGCTCCATCGGCCGCGGCGTTGAGTTTCTGAACCGCAGGCTCTCCAGTCAGTTGTTCGACCAACTCGGGAAAGGCGACCGCAAACTATTGGAATTTCTGCGCGTCCATCAGTGCCAGGGTCAGCAACTGATGCTCAACGATCGCATCGGCGACGTGAGCGAATTGCGCCGCGCGGTGCGTAAGGCCGAACGCTATCTCAAGGACGCTCAGCAGGATGCGGGTTGGGAGAGCGTAGGCCACGATCTGCAATCGTTGGGCCTCGAGCGCGGTTGGGGGGACACCGTCGCGCGCATGCGCGAGATGTTGAGCCTGCTGATGGATATCCTCGAGGCACCGGCACCGGCGAATGTCGAAAAATTCCTCGGCCGCCTGCCGATGATTTTCAGTATGGTGATCCTGTCACCCCACGGCTTCTTCGGACAGGCAAATGTACTCGGCAAACCCGATACCGGCGGCCAGGTGGTGTACATACTCGATCAGGTGCGCGCGCTGGAAAAAGAGATGCGTCACCGCATCGCCATGCAAGGTCTGGATATCGAGCCGCAGATCGTTGTCATCACGCGCTTGATTCCCGAAGCGCAAAATACCACCTGCGATCAACGGATCGAAAACATTATCGGCACGCGTAACGCGCGCATTCTGCGGGTGCCGTTTCGCAACGAGCGCGGTGAAGTGCTGCCGCAATGGATTTCGCGCTTTGAAGTCTGGCCTTATCTGGAGCGTTTCGCCGCAGAGGTGGAAAAGGAGTTGCTGGCCGAACTCGGCGGTCGCCCCGACCTGATCGTGGGGAATTATTCGGACGGTAATCTGGTCGCAACAATTTTGTCGCACAGTCTCAAAGTGACCCAATGCAACGTCGCCCATGCTTTGGAAAAAGCCAAATACATCTACTCGGATTTGTATTGGAAGGAAAACGACAGCAGCTACCATTTCGGCTGTCAGTTCACCGCCGATCTGATTGCGATGAACGCAGCGGATTTCATTATTGCATCCACCTATCAGGAAATCGCCGGTAAGGAAGATACGGTCGGGCAGTACGAAAGTTATTGTTCGTTCACGTTGCCTGGACTGTACCGGGTGGTGGACGGAATCGACATGTTCGATCCGAAGTTCAATATCGTTTCTCCCGGTGCCGATGCGGAAGTCTACTTTCCCTACACTATGACCGAACGCCGCCTTACCCGTCTGCACCCCGATATCGAAGAGCTGGTGCTGGGCGATGACATGGACCAGGCGCGTGGTAGTCTGCTGCATCCCGAGCGGCCGTTGTTGTTCACCATGGCGCGTTTGGACCGCATCAAAAACCTCACCGGCCTTGTCGAGTGGTATGCGAACGATGCGCAGTTACGCGACATGGCCAATCTGCTGGTGATCGGCGGGCATATTGATGAATCCCGTTCCGAAGACCGCGAGGAGATCGATCAGATCCGGCGCATGCATGGGCTTATGGACGAGCATCAGCTCGACGGACAGGTGCGCTGGCTTGGTTCCCATCTGGACAAGCAATTCGCCGGCGAGCTGTACCGGTGGATCGCCGACCGGCGCGGGGTGTTCGTGCAGCCGGCGTTGTTCGAAGCCTTCGGCCTGACTGTAATCGAGGCGATGGAGTCGGGTTTGCCGACGTTCGCGACCCTGTATGGCGGTCCGCTGGAGATCATCGAACACGGAACTTCGGGCTTTCACATCGACCCGAACCACGGCGCCGCAGCCGCAGCCGCCATAGTCGAGTTTCTATTGCAGTGCCAGAAGCAGCCGGATTACTGGACTACAATGTCCGAAAACGGCATCGCCCGGGTGCAAGAACATTACACATGGAGCCTGTACGCCGAGCGAATGATGACGTTGTCCCGTGTCTACGGCTTCTGGAAATATGTGACCAATCTGGAGCGCGACGAAACCCGGCGCTATTTGGAGATGTTCTACGGCTTGCAATACCGGCCGTTGGCGGCGCGGGTTGGCAGCGAGCGCGATAGCAATTGAATTCTCTATCCGGTTCACTTGCGTCTCGAACCCGGAGGTTCTAAAGGAATAGGAAGCCGCGGCGAGCGATTTTGCGCCGCGTATAGTGAGACCAGTCGAGCCATCCCCGTACCAGGAGAACGCGCGTGAGCAGCGTATTGGACGCTTTGACCAACGATTCCCTCGCGGCGGACCAGGAAATGGGTTCGCCGCGGTTGCGGACCCGTTTCGCGCGCGTGCGCGGCCAGAGCGAGGCGTTGTGCGCGCCACTGCTGACCGAGGACTACTGCATTCAGACCATGGCAGATGTCAGCCCGCCGAAATGGCATCTGGCCCACGTCACCTGGTTCTTCGAACAGTTCGTGCTGTTGCCGTTTCTGCCTGGGTATCAGGTCCATGACCCGGTCTACGACTATCTGTTCAATTCCTATTACGAGACCCACGGCACGCCGTTCCCGCGGCCGAAGCGCGGGCTGCTGTCGCGGCCGACGGTTGAGCAGGTCTACGCATACCGGGCGTATGTCGATGCCGCAATGCACGAACTGCTGGCAGCTTCGGCAGACCAAGCCAACGCCGAATTGCTGTTCCGAACCGCACTCGGCATCCATCACGAACAACAGCATCAGGAATTGCTCCTGACGGACATAAAACACATTTTGGCGTTCAATCCGCTGCGCCCGGCGTATCGAGATCAATCGATTCCGCGCGCGCAGGCCGCAGCCGTTCTGCAATGGGTCGAAATCGAAGGCGGCGTTCGCGAAATCGGTCATCGCGGTAACGGTTTCGCCTATGACAACGAAACCCCTCGGCATCGGACCTTCGTCGACCAATTCGCGCTTGCCTCGCGGCCGGTCACCAACGGCGAGTTTCTGGCGTTCATCAAGGACGGCGGTTACCAACGCCCCGAGCTATGGTTGTCCGACGGCTGGAGTACCGTGCAGCGTGAACATTGGCGCGCCCCGTTGTATTGGGAGCAGCACGAAGATGACTGGTGGTATATGACCCTCGCGGGCATGCAACCGGTCGACGAGCATGCCGCCGTCTGCCATGTCAGCTTGTACGAGGCCGATGCCTATGCAAGCTGGGCCGGGCGCCGTCTGCCTACGGAGGCGGAGTGGGAAATTGCTGCGAGCGGACAACCGGTCGAGGGCAATCTGCGTGACGCCGACGCCCTGCAACCCGGCGGCGCCGACGGCCAGCGACCGTTCGCGCAACTATACGGCGATGTGTGGGAATGGACCCGTAGTGCCTATGGTCCCTACCCCGGCTTCCAGCCGATGGCAGGGTCGCTCGGTGAGTACAACGGCAAATTCATGAGCAGTCAGCTGGTCTTGCGAGGCGGTTCAATCGCCACACCTGCCGACCACTTGCGACCGACCTACCGCAACTTTTTTTATCCCCGTGACCGTTGGCAATTCACCGGTATCCGCTTGGCAGACGATCGATGAGCACACCCGCAATCCGATTTTATGACGAACACCCCGGCACCGTCAGCCTGCGCGAGGAAGTCCATCGCGGGCTGACGCTCGAGCCCAAGGCGATTCCGCCAAAATTCTTTTACGACGAACGCGGTTCGCAGCTGTTCGA
This sequence comes from uncultured Gammaproteobacteria bacterium, assembly GCA_963762165.1. Taxonomy (GTDB): domain Bacteria; phylum Pseudomonadota; class Gammaproteobacteria; order JASBUN01; family JASBUN01; genus CAVXJN01. Next base: position 398,175 of record CAVXJN010000003.1, on the reverse strand, counting down.
TCTGATCTGCGAGCAGCCGGAGTACTATCCGACCCGCACGGAGATCGCGATTTTGCAGGACAATGCGCGCGCCATTGCCGAACTGGCGGGACGCGGTGCCTTGTTGATCGAGCTTGGCAGCGGTGCCAGCAAAAAAGTCCGGCTTCTGCTGGAGGCGCTGCAGCCAGCCGCCTACCTTGGCGTGGATATCTCGCGCGACTTTCTTCGCGCATCCACCGAGCGCCTGGCGCAGGACTATCCCTGGCTGGAAGTCCACGCGGCATGCGCCGATTTCTCGACTGGACTGTCCTTACCGCAATGCCCGGCGTCGTATCGGCGGCTGGCATTCTATCCCGGCTCCAGTATCGGCAACTTCGAACCCCATGAAGCCGTCGCGTTTCTGCGCGGGGTACGCGAGGTATTGGGAAACGACGGCGCCATGCTGGTGGGCGTCGATCTGAAAAAGGACAAGTCACTGCTCGATGCCGCGTACAACGATGCGCGCGGCGTGACCGCCGACTTCAATCTGAATCTGCTGCACCGTATTCGCAACGAGCTCGACAGCGACATCGATCCTGATGCTTTCGCGCACCATGCTTTCTATGACGAATCGCGCGGCCGTGTGGAAATGCACCTGGTGAGCGAAAAGCCGCTTTCGGTGAGGGTGGAGGATCGGGGCTATTCGTTCGCGGCCGGCGAGTCCATCCATACTGAATGTTCCTACAAGTACAGCGTCGCGGAGTTCCAGGCCCTGGCGGCGCGGGCCGGCTATACGCCGCGGGCGGTATGGACCGACGAACGCGGATTGTTCAGCGTTCATTTCCTTGGATTGCCGGATTAGCCGTTCCCCGTCGTAACCGCCGGGGAATGGTGGTGCTCAACGGCCTGCGCGGCAATGCCTGCCATGGCCGGATGCCTTCCTTTTCCTTTCTATCCGACGCCAAAGTCGCGGCGGTGGTGAACTGTATATCCGCAGCAGTTGCAGACCGCTGCCCGATCCCGCTGGCGCCGCAGTGGGGGAAGCGGGAAAGCGTTCTAGGATAGGGCTGTGGTGCGCCACGCGCTCGCTCCATGGCGCGGCGCTGATTTGTCCCCCGGTTGCCCAAGGCATTACACTGGCCCAATTAGATGACACTCAGGACACGATCATGGAAATTTCCAAGCACAAAGTAGTGACGATGGACTACACCCTGACCGATGAAAAGGGCAACACCATCGATACCTCGCAGGGCCGCGAACCGTTGGCTTATATCCATGGCGTTGGTGGCATTATTCCCGGGCTGGAGGCCGCACTCGAGGGCCGCAATCCGGGCGAACAGCTGCAGGTCAAAATTGCACCGGAAGATGGCTACGGAGATCGCGACGAATCATTGCTGCAGGTGGTGCCCCGTGACCGATTCGATGCCGAGGATGTCAACGTGGGCATGCAGTTCCATGCCCAGGGCGAACAGGGTGTCAGCGTGGTCACCGTGGTGGCGGTGGACGATGAAAACGTCACGGTGGACGCCAATCATCCGCTGGCCGGCGTCACGCTCAACTTCGACGTCGAAGTGAAGGAAGTGCGCGAAGCCACCGAGGAAGAACTCTCCCACGGCCACGTCCATGGGCCCGGCGGCCACGAGCACTGAGCAGTCTGCGGCGCTGCGGCCACCGACTCACAGGCCGTCGACCGATTCCGCCCCCAGACTTGCGTCCAAGCCCTCGGCCAGGTTTCGGTAACGGGGTTCGATGCCCAGATCCTCGCGCATACGGCGGATGTCGATGCGCTTCGACTCGGCCAGATACGAACGCATACCCTCACTGAGTTCGGTTTCTGCCGCGGTCGCGTCGATTTGCGGTGGCCGCGACAGGCCGAGGGCGTCGGCGACCTGATTGAAATAATCGGTCATGGTGGATGGGTGGCCGTCGGCCACGTTGTAGACCCCGTGGGCATCATCCCGGTTGCCGGCGGCGATGCAGGCGCACACCAGATCGTCGACGTGCACGCGATTGCTCCAAGGCGACAGTTTTGCAGCGAGCACCGGTTCCCGGCGTTGCAGGCGCGCCCGCGGCAAGCGACCCGGACCATAGATTCCGGCAACCCGCAGGATCACCGCTCTGACGCCGCGTGCATCGGCCCACGTCCGCAAACGCTGTTCGGCGTCCCAACGTCGACGGGCCCGATCCGCCTTGGGCGCGGGCGGGCGCGACTCGTCCACCCACTGGCCGGCGCAGTCCCCGTAGACGCCGGTGGTGCTGACCAGCACCACGGCGGCCGGAACACCGACGGTATCCGCGACATCTAAGAATCCCGCCAGGCGCGGATCGCGATCACCGCTGGCGGGAGGCGGCGCGAAGTAGTACACCAGCGCACCGGCAAGCGGCAGCGTTTCCAGACTCAGGGGCTGGTCCAGGTCGCCGAGGCGGGTCGCGATGCCGGCACCTTGCAGCGCAGCCGCTCGTTCGCTGCTGCGAGTAACGGCGGTAACCGGTTCGCCGCGTTCGAGCGCGGCGCGTGCCACCCGTTCACCCACATAACCGCAGCCGATGATCACTGTCGCTGGCATGGAAGCAGGCTAACCGAATCGTGGTCCTGGATGCACGCTGTCAGTGTTCGCCCTTGGTGCGCAACAGTCCCGCCAGGCGGTTGCCTTGTTTTTGCGGGCCGCCGCGGGGAAACAAATCGTGCAAGTACCGGTTGCTGCTTTTTTCCTCACCCCAAATCTTGCGGAAGTGGCGGATGGTATCGCGCACACTGGCCTGGATGTGATGTTGTTCATAGTGGTCGCGCAGAAAACGGATCACCGCCCAATGCTCACTATTGAGCGCCAGGCCTTCCTGCGCCGCCTGGGCGCGCACGAACGCCTCGCTCCAATCATCCAGGTCCACCAGATAACCTTCGCTGTCGGTGAGTACTTCGCGTCCATCGACCTGCAGGGCGCGGGTCTGCATGCCTGGATATGCCGTACTTCCGCCTTTGCTGCCACCGGGCGAACCGGAGTCGGAGACCGCGTCTGCTTCGGTCAACGACCAAAGTTCGAGGTCGATGTCGCCGTCAAGGTGGCCGTGATAGCGGGCGCTTCCGGAAACCATCACTTTGCCGCTGGCCGCCGGTAAATCGAATTCGGCGACTCCGTTCCGGTCCGTGTGGGATGCGGACGTGGTACCGTCGGCATCCCACAATATGACTACAGGAACCCGTTTCAGCGGCTCATGGCGGCCGCGCATGCGTACGCTTATCCGGATCATTCTCGACCTCCCGCAGGACAGTATTAGATATAGATAAAATACATCTTATGGCTGCCCGGCCGCAACGGCGCCAGCGTGCCTAGCGCATGTAGGCGAAGCCTTCCTCGGCCTGGAGACGCACAATCTCGGCATCGGCCATCGGTACCATGGTCACGAAGCCGTGAATGTCCTCGGGCTCATAGCCGAGGCTGCGGGCGGCGAGCCGGCACATGCGGAATTCGATGGTGGTGCCGACGGTAAGACTCTGGGCGCGACGCATCAGGTCCCGGTAGCGGTCGAAGTTCTTGCGGGCGAAGAAATTGATTTCGTTGCCGTGTAACACCAGCACAATCGAGGATTCGAACGGGTCGGCCTGATACAGGGTGCTGAGGTAGCTCACCCGATCGAGTACACCCTCGAACGCCTCCTTGCTGCTCTTGGAAACGTCGTAGACGACTTTGTGCGGCTGATATTGAATGTCGTTGAGCTGGGCTTGGCCCCAAGGCGCCTGTTCGGCGTTGGCGGTGGCCGTGAAACAGACGATCAGTGCCAGTGCGGTGATCAGACGAGCGGCGCGGTGCATAATGTTTCCTTGTGTCGGCGTGTGAACCAATAACTTCATTATGGTTCTGACCGGCGCCGCGCGCACGGGTTCCGGCCGGCGTAACCGCGGACCGCGCGCGATCAAGGATTCGCAACCGGCACCGGCGGCGGGCTGGCCGGGCGTGCGAACCAGTAGCGCTGTGCATATTCGATGCCGGCATCCCGCAGCCAAAGCCACTCTTCCCGTCGCTCGATACCTTCGGCTACCGTACCGATTCCCAGTTCCAGAGCCATCTCGATCAGCTTGCGCACCACCTTTTGCTTGTAAGGGTCGCGGTCGATGGCGCGGATCAGTTCGCGGTCGAATTTGACATAGTCGGGTCGTAGCTGCGCCAGCAGGTTCAACGACGCATAACCCGAACCCAGATCATCCAGGGCCTCGGCCCGGCAGTCGCGCAACTCCGGATTGCTGCGGGCGCCGGCAACCAGGCGCAGTACCGGTTGCGCCGAGTTACCATCCAGAGAAATGCGCAGCACGTTGTCAATGACATCGCGCTCGACCTGGAAGCGCCCCTTGAGTGTGGCGCGAACCTTGGCCGCAGTATGGGTCAGGGGCGCCATGAGATAGAGCATCGCGCACTCGGTGGCAACCGTGCGGGTCAGCTCGTGCAGGACATGATGTTACCCGAGTGCTTGTGGTTCTAAGGGTGGATCACGATACGCCGCTGGCCAGTGTCGATATCGGCTTTGGCCTGCACTGCGACTGCAGCGTCGATCACCGGTTGAAAATCGTTCAGATTGTTTATATCGGCGATTGTCTGCAGGGCTCTACCCGCGTCGCAGTCGAAGAAAGCACCCCCCTCCGGATCGATCGAACAGGCGCAAGCCCGCGGGTCGACATGTAGCCGGGAGGTTTCGGCGAGGGACAACACTACCGCTTCACCATTGCGGATATAGCGGGCCAGGCGGCCGGCGCTCGGCGCGCCGTCCCAGTCCACCTCGGGTAAGTCTCGATAATTGAACACGCTGACCTCTGACAGGATGGCCCGCACCGGCGCGGCGCGATCCCTGGGTGGTCAGCGCGAGGCGGCGAGGCGGCGGTTGAAACTGTCGACCCAACTGTGGGACAGGGCCGGACAACTTGCCAACTCAGCTACGGCCGGCGCGTCATTCGGTTCGAGGTGCATGAGACGATTGGCTTCCGCCAGCGTCCAGCGGGGAAACGGCCGCTCGAGCAGTTCGATCGGGTCGCCAGCGCATACCATCCCGGATTCCAGGACGCGAAAATACCAACCGGTACGTCCCGAGGCGATAACCCGTTTGATCATATCGGCCTGTTGCAGAAAATGGGCGAGTTTCCAACACGGTTGACGTGGTTGCGATACTTCGACGGTGGCGGAGCCGACGCGGTAGCGATCGCCGATGCAGAGTTCGGATTCGAGCAATCCGCGCACGGTGAAATTCTCGCCGAACCTTCCGGCTACGAACTCGGGCAACGCGCCCTCGGCTATCCACTGCGCGTAGTGTTCGGAAGCGTAGACATTGACCGCCTTGTCGCGGCCGCCATGGACATTGAGGTCTGCCTGCCGGTCGCCGGCTAGGTTTTCGGTTTCCAGGGTGATCGGGCCGTCGACCGGGTGTTTCACGAACGCACTGGTCCAGGGCGCCGAACGCTTTGTGAAGCGCGGCTGTGTATCGAATGTACGGGGTGCCCCCACCTGGACCGAAACCAATACCGGACTCGACATACTGACTCCCACACCGGCCCGTTGACCCGGACCGCGTCTATACGGGGCGGCGACGCCGCTTATTACGCGCCGTCCGTCAGTTCCCGCAGCACCCGGTCGATGTCCAGACTCTGCATGGCGCCGAGCGCGGCTTCCAGTGCGCCCTCGCCACACAGGCCGCTCGCCGCGGCCTCGAAATACGCGGACTTTGCGCTCGCGATACATGCTTGGCGCATATGCTCGGCCGCCGCCTTCAAGGGCTGCAGTTCGACTGGTTCGTTCATGGGCAAAGGGTAGCATGGTTCCGTTGCCGGACAGTACCCGACCCCGTCGACCGCATTGCGCCAGCCCAGGCTGCCACCGGCGGCAGGCGATTTTGATACCATGGCAGCGATGGACGTCAGCCGAATTCTCGATCCCCTCAACGAACCGCAGCGCCAGGCCGTCACCGCCCCGGCGAACGGATCGACCTTGGTGCTGGCCGGCGCCGGCAGCGGCAAAACCCGGGTGCTGGTGCATCGCATCGCCTGGCTTTTGGCAGTCGAAGGTGTCTCGCCCTGGGGCATCATGGCGGTGACCTTCACCAACAAGGCCGCCGCGGAAATGCGCGGACGCATCGAGCGCATTCTCGGCACCCCGGTGGGCGGCATGTGGGTGGGTACCTTCCATGGTCTGGCCCATCGCCTGTTGCGGGCGCACTGGCAGGATGCGGGTTTGCCCCAGAGCTTCCAGATTCTGGATTCCGACGATCAGTATCGGCTGATCCGCCGCGTGTTGCGCGCATTGGAACTGGATGAGTCCCGCTGGCCGCCGCGCCAGGTGCAATGGTTCATCAATGCCAACAAAGACGAAGGCGCCCGCGCCGATCACCTGCAGGGCAACGGCGATCCCTATCAGGAGCAGCTGATCCGCATCTATGGTGCCTATGAGGACGCTTGCCGGCGTGCCGGACTGGTGGATTTCGCGGAGTTGTTGCTGCGTGCCCACGAGTTGTGCCGCGACCAACCCCACGTACTTGCCCATTATCGGGAACGGTTCCGGCACGTGCTGGTGGACGAATTCCAGGACACCAACGCGATCCAATATGCCTGGGTGCGGCTGCTGGCGGGAGAGCGGGGCAATTTATTCGTGGTCGGCGACGACGACCAGTCCATCTATGGCTGGCGCGGAGCGCGAGTCGAAAACCTGCATCAATTCCAGCGCGACTTCCCCGGCACCCTGCTGATCCGCCTGGAACAGAACTACCGTTCCACCGGCACCATCCTCAAAGCGGCCAACGGTCTCATCGCTCACAACCAGGACCGGCTCGGCAAAGACCTTTGGACCGCCGACGATGCCGGCGAACCGCTTACGCTGTATGCAGCCTTCAATGAACAGGACGAGGCGCGGTTTGTCATCGATCGCATCCGCGACTGGATCGAGCACGGTAACCAACGTGCGGAAGTAGCGGTGTTGTACCGTTCCAATGCTCAGTCGCGAACCTTTGAGGAATTGCTCATGAGCCAGGGCATTCCCTATCGGGTCTACGGCGGTCTGCGGTTTTTCGAGCGCGCCGAAATCAAGGATGCACTTGCCTATTTACGGTTGCTGGAAAACCGTGCCGACGACGCTGCGTTCGAGCGCGTGATCAACGTTCCAAGCCGCGGCATTGGCGACCGCAGTCTGGCACAACTACGCAACACCGCCCGCGAACGCGATCTGTCTTTGTGGCAGGCATTGGGCGCCGTGGTCGATGAAAAGCAGCTGCCGGCACGGGCGATCAACGCCCTGGCGGCGTTCCAGCGCCTGGTGACCGAACTCGAATCTCAAGCGCGGCCGTTGGAATTATTCGAGCAGGTGCAGGCGGCTATCGACGCCAGTGGCCTGATCGAATATCACGGCCGCGAAAAAAGTGAGAAAGGTCAGGCACGGGTGGAGAACCTGGAGGAACTGGTCAACGCTGCGCGGGCCTTCGAATACGAACCCGACGCGGAGACACCGATGCAACCGCTGGCCGCTTTCCTCGCCCACGCGGCGCTCGAAGCCGGCGAAGGCCAGGCCGACGCTTGGGAGGACTGCGTGCAACTGATGACGCTGCACTCGGCGAAGGGTCTGGAATTTCCAGTGGTGTTTCTGTGCGGTTTGGAAGAAGGGCTGTTCCCCCATCAGCGGTCGGTGGAGGAGCCCGGGCGGCTGGAAGAGGAACGCCGCCTCTGTTACGTCGGCATGACCCGGGCGCGGCAAAAGCTTTATTTGAGTTACGCGGAGTCACGACGTTTGCACGGCACGGAAAGCTACTCGGTGCCGTCGCGCTTCATCCGCGAGATTCCCTCCGAATTGATGGAGGAAGTGAGGCCGCGCGCCAGCATTGCCCGGCCGATGTACAGTGCAGCGTCGCCCGTTACGAGGGCCGAGTCGGCGCCCGAATTACAGCTCGGGCAACGGGTGCGCCACGCCAAGTTCGGCGAAGGCGTGGTGCTCAATTACGAGGGCCAGGGCGCCACCGCACGAGTGCAGGTGAACTTCGAGGATAATGGCAGCAAGTGGTTGGTGCTCGCCTATGCCAAGTTGGAAACCGTTTGAGCGACTGCGCTGCGAACCCATTTCCCCGGTACGTTTGCTAAGCTCTTGGATACGATTTCGGCCGCGCCGGGTCCGCGCGGTTCTGCATAACAACAAAAAAGTGGGAGAGACATGAAACGACGCGATTTCGTCAAAGGATTGGGAGCCGGCACGCTAGCGGCCGGTGCGATGCTCAGTGGCTGTCAGCGTCAGCAAGAGGCCGACAACGGCAAAGGCGCAGCCAAGACCAACGAAGTGCAGCACAAGTGGAAAATGGTCACCACCTGGCCCAAGGACTTTCCGGGCCTGGGTACCGGCGCCAATACCCTCGCGCGTTTGATCGGCGAAATGAGCGGCGGCCGTATCGAAGTGAAAGTGTATGGCGCCAAGGAACTGGTACCGGCATTCGAAGCCTTCGATGCCGTCTCCGAAGGGACCGCGGAAATCGGCCACGGCGCGGCCTATTACTGGAAAGGAAAATCGGAGGCGGCGCAGTTCTTCGCTGCGGTTCCCTTTGGTTTAACCGCCCAGGAAATGAACGGCTGGTTCTACCATGGTGGCGGACTGGAGTTGTGGCGCGAAGTCTATGCGCCCTTCGATCTGGTGCCGGCGCCTGCGGGTAATACCGGTGTGCAGATGGGCGGCTGGTTCAACAAGGAGATCAACAAGGTTGCCGATTTGCAGGGATTAAAAATGCGCATCCCCGGCCTCGGAGGCGAAGTTCTGAAGCGTGCCGGCGGCACGCCGGTAAGCCTGCCCGGTGGTGAAATCTTCACAGCGTTGCAATCGGGGACCATCGACGCAACCGAGTGGGTCGGGCCCTACAACGACCTTGCGTTCGGTTTGTACAAGGCAGCGAAGTACTACTACTACCCGGGCTGGCATGAACCGGGCACTACGCTCGAGGCCTTCATCAACAAAAAAGTGTTCGAGTCGCTACCGAGTGATTTGCAGACCATTGTCATGAGCGCCTGTCGGATCGCAAATCAAGATATGCTGGCGGAATACACGGCCCGCAACAATGCCGCGCTGCAGACCTTGATCCAGGAACACCATGTCGACCTGCGCAAGTTCCCGGATGAAGTATTGGCCGAACTGCGACGCCTGTCCGATGAAGTGGTCGCGGAAATCGCCGACAAGGATCCCATCGGGCGCAAGGTGTATGACTCGTACCACAAATTCCGGCAGCAGGCGATCGCCTGGCATGATGTGTCGGAACGGGCATACCTGAACGCACGGGCGAAAGGTTGAACGAAGGGCGCGGTTCACGTTCGGATATCGATCGAACCGTGATGCGTGAAGTGTGCGCGCGCCGCAGGCAGTTGCCCGGTGCGCGCGCAATTCTCGCCGGCGTCGGGGTGCCGGTCAGTGCGCGAGATGAGCGAGTTCGGTGAACCGGTAATTCAGCCCGGATAGACGACGTTCGGCAGCCAGGTTGCCAGTTGCGGCCACAGTGCCAACACACCCATCATCAACAGTTGCAGCACGATGAACGGAATGACGCCGCGATAGATCTGAATGGTTTGCAGCTGTGGCGGCGCGACACCCCGAAGATAGAACAATGAAAATCCAAACGGTGGCGTCAGGAACGAAGTCTGCAGATTGATGGCGATCATGACGCCCAGCCAGACGGGATCCAGTCCCATGGCGAGCAATACCGGTCCGACAATCGGCACCACCACCAGGGTGATCTCGATGAAGTCGAGGACGAATCCCAGCAGGAACATCACCACCATTACCAGCAGTACGGCCGTAAACGTGCCGCCGGGCAAGTTACTCAAGACATCGGTCACCAGCACGTCGCCGCCGAAACCGCGGAATACCAATGAAAACACCGCGGCGCCGACGAAGATCAAGAACACCATGCTGGTGATCTCAGTGGTGCGTCGCATGACGTCGCGCAAAATCTGAAGATTGAATTGCCGTTGCGCTATGGCGAGCAGGATTGCGCCGACGGCGCCGATCGATGCGGCTTCGGTGGGCGCCGCGATTCCGGCGATGATCGAACCCAACACCGCGACGATCAGCAGCAACGGCGGTACCAGGACCAACAGCAGGCGCCGTATCAAACCTTTGCCACGCATGGCCTGGCGCTCGTGCAGCGGAATCGCGGGCGCGGCCTCGGGCTTCAATGCCGCCACCGCTAACAGATAGATCAGGTAGAGCGCCACCAGTACCAGGCCGGGCAGCAGGGCGCCGGTGAACAAGTCGCCCACCGAAACGGTGTCCGGCGGGACGTAATCGAAGTTGCCGGCGGCGTGGCGCGCCGCCGCCTGGGCCAATTGCGCTTCGCTGTAGGCGTTGGAGATCACATCGCCGAGCAGAATCAGGATGACCGACGGCGGTATGATCTGGCCAAGGGTACCCGAAGCGCAAATGGTGCCCGCCGCCAAGCCGGGATCGTAACCGCGGCGCAACATGGTGGGCAGGGACAGCAGTCCCATGGTGACCACGGTTGCGCCGACGATGCCGGTGCTTGCCGCCAGCAGCATGCCGACGATCACCACGGAAATGCCAAGGCCGCCGCGCATGGGGCCAAACAGGGCGGCCATTGTATCGAGGAGGTTTTCCGCGACTTTCGACCGCTCCAGCATAACGCCCATGAACACGAACAGCGGCACGGCGATCAAGGTGGTGTTGGTCATGACACCGAACAATCGGCCCGGCACGAACCCGAGCGTATTGTCGAAGGTTCCGGTGAGCATGCCGATGAGCGCGAACCAAAGCGACGTGCCGGCCAACGTGATGGCGACGGGAAAGCCCAGCAGCAGAATCGCGCATACGCAAGCGAACAGCAGCAGTGCCACTAGACTTCGACCTCCTCCGCCGCGCTCGCGATATGATGACCGGATAGCTCCAGCAGATTGCGCGCTGCCAATGCCAGACCCTGAAGCAGCATCAGCACCGGCATCACCAACAGAATGGTCTTGAGCAGAAACACCAGCGGCAAGCCGCCCGCCTCCGGCGAACCTTCCATGCGTGCCCAGGAATTGAGTACCGTGGTCCAGCTGATGACTAACAGAAACACGAACGTCGGCGCCAACAGCAGCAGCGTGCCCAACAGGTTCACCCAGGCGCGACCGCGGTCATTCATCTTGCGATAAAAGATATCCACCCGCACATGGCCCTCGCGCTTGAGGGTATACGCGGCGCCGAGCATGAATACCAGGGCATGCAGATAAGTGACCGACTCCTGGGTGGCGATGGAACCCTGATTGAAACCGTAACGCAGCACCACCACCAGGAACTGAAGCAGCACCATGACCAGCGTCAGCCAGGCGATGCTGCGTCCGGTGAACTCACTGAAGCCATCGATACCCGTGACGATACGTTGCAGGGGCCGTGGATCGGTGATGAGTTTTCGCGGCACGGTGTCTCACGCTTCGTTGGGAGTGTGGGCCGCGCCAACGGTGGCGGCGGGTCCCTCGATTCTAATCCGCGCCGCACTACATCACCACCAGCGGCAATCTGCAACGATCCGGGGCCCTGCTACCGATGTCATGCGTCGTCCGGCCATCGACAGGACCCGGGTGCAGGGCAGCTTGCCGCCGGTGCCACCATCCTGCCGCGCCTCGATATGTTCGACCGATTGTGCGGGACGTTTCGTTCGCGCTCAGACCATGACGCGATCGCATCGTGGCGTCTGCTGCATCAGCCGATGAAATTGCAGCGACGCAGCACAAGCGTCGCGGCGATGAGGCTTCGCGACAGGACGCGCGGGTGTGGACGTGGGTGTTGGCGTCGGCCGCTCCGCGTTCGATTGAGATGGGCGTTTTTGAGTTAGGACCGGCGCCGTCGATTGCGGTCGACCCAGTGGCCCGATCCCGGCCTATGACGGGGGATCATCTGCGGGGCAGATGCGTCACAAGGTGACAAAAAAAGGGTGGCCGTTGGCCACCCTTTCAGGAGTACGACACCGGGCGCTGCCGTCAGGGGCGTAGGCCTTGAATGTATGCGGCTACTGCTTTGATCTCATAATCGTCCAGACCCTTTGCCGTATTCTGCATCATGCGGCCCGCGTCGTTGTGGCGTCCGGGCATATTTTCGCCTTCCTTGATGGCGTCGGGATCGACACGGCCTGCAGCGCGGAAGTTGGTGAGCTGTTTGGCAACATATTCCGCGTACTGTCCGTGCAGCATCGGGAATTTGGCCGCCGGGTTGCCGCTGCCAGCGGGCCCGTGACAGCCGGTGCAGGCGGGCACATTCGCTTCCGGGTTGCCGCCGCGCCATACACGCTCGCCGATGCTTGCCAGATCCTTGTCGGTTTTGCCCGGCTTGATGGTCTGACTGCTGAAGTAGGCGGCCAGGTCGGCCATGTCCTCTTCACTCAGATTCGCCGCCTGGGGTGACATCACTGGATCTTTGCGGGCGCCGGACTTGAAATCCTGGAGCTGTTTGATGATGTAGCTCTCGTGTTGTCCGGCTAGTTTTGGAAAATTGGCGGTGGCGCTGTTGCCGTCGGGGCCGTGGCAGGCCGCGCAAGTGCTGGATTTCTTTTCGCCCGCAACCGGATTGCCGGCAGCATACGCCGAGCCAAACGCCGTCAGCGCGACCATGGCCGCAGCCGTAACCAACATCTTCTTCATTTCAGGTAAACTCCTGTGCCTTACGTGGAGACCGCGAGGGCAAACAAGGACCCGGGCTCCTGTACCGCCCGCCGTGGAGGGTGTACCGCAAAGCCCAAGAAAAAAAGGAGCATAAGTGTATCCATCCAGACCCAGGCGGGTCAACCTCAAGGAGCGTGTTGCTGGGCCGTCCATTGCGCCATGCCGTTGAAATCCGATGAATCCGCACAATCAAACTGGTGTTCATTACCGCCGCGCGCAATTTCTGTTGAGCGCGCCGACGTTGCGTGAAGCGCCGCCCGACAGCGGCGCCGAAGTTGCGTTTGCCGGCCGCTCCAACGCTGGGAAATCCAGTGCCATCAACGCGCTAACCGGCATCGGATCACTGGCGCGCACCAGCAAGACGCCGGGCCGCACCCAGCACTTGGTATTTTTCACCTTGAGTGACCGCCAGCGCCTGGTGGATCTGCCCGGTTACGGTTATGCGCGGGTACCGGAACAGGTCAAGCTGCAATGGCAGCGCAGTCTGGAGCATTATCTGCGCGCGCGTACCTCCCTACACGGCTTGATCCTGGTCATGGATATCAGGCACCCGCTGACCGACTTCGACCGGCAGATGCTGGACTGGTGCGCAGCTGCGGCGCTGCCGGTTCACATACTGCTGACCAAGGCCGATAAGCTCAAACGTGGTGCCGCGGCCAACAGCCTGCTGGCGGTGCGCGCTGAATTGAACCGCCATTACCCAGGCGCGCAGGCGCAGAGTTTTTCGGCCACCAAGCGCAGCGGCATCGAAGAGGCGCATCGGGTTCTCGATACCTGGCTCGGTTTCGACAGCGAGACGCAGGCATAAAAAAACCCCGGTGCTCAATGAGGGGGGAGGATCACCGGGGTTAAACGTTCCCGGCGTGGGGGTAGCCGGGTGTTCCCACTCAGGGAGGAGAGTGGGAGATGCCGGTTAGGCACCTGAACTTTCGGACCCCGAGGGTCAACAAAAGTTCATAGGTTGGATTCTAGTGGGTACGCTCTACGGCGCAAGCCCGTGAAACCGGCTGTAACGTTGGTTTACAGATCGATGACCAGCGGCATTGTCGCTGCGCCAAATCAGTGCGCCTCTTCCCAGTTGCAGCCCACTCCCGATTCCACTTCCAGGGGGACCGCCAGATCGGCCGCCGCGGTCATGCGCGCGCACACTTGTGCCCGCACGGTCTCCACGTCCGCGTCAGCGACTTCGAACACCAATTCGTCATGGACCTGCATGATCATTTTCGCATCGAGCGTCGTGTCGGCGAGCCAAGCGTGCACGTCGATCATCGCGCGCTTGATGATGTCGGCGGCGGTGCCCTGCATCGGTGCGTTGATGGCGGTGCGTTCCGCATATTGCCGGCGCTGGCCGTTGCTGGCATTGATTTCCGGCAAATACAGGCGGCGACCGAACACGGTTTCCACGAATCCCTGTTCCCGTGCCTGTTCGCGGGTCCGGTCCATGAACGCTTTCACGCCCGGGTAGCGGGCGAAGTAACGCTCGACGTACTGCTGCGCGGCGCTGCGCTCGATGCCCAACTGGCGCGCCAGCCCGAACGCGGACATGCCATAGATCAAACCGAAGTTGATGGCCTTGGCCGATCGGCGCTGCTCGCTGCTGACCTGCTCAGGATCGAGACCGAACACTTCGGCGGCGGTTGCCCGGTGAATGTCCGCGCCCTCGGAAAATGCGCGCAGCAATCCCTCGTCTCCGGAAAGATGCGCCATGATGCGCAGCTCGATCTGGGAATAATCCGCAGCCATCAACCGGTACCCCGGCGGCGCGATGAAGGCCTGGCGAATCCGGCGGCCCTCTTCGGTGCGGATGGGAATGTTCTGCAGGTTCGGTTCGGACGACGACAACCGTCCGGTAGCGGCCACCGCCTGATGGTAGCTGGTGTGTACCCGGGCGGTATGGGGATCGACATACTCCGGTAGCCGTTCGCAATAGGTGGAGCGCAGCTTGGACAGGCTGCGATGCTCCAGAATCAGGCGCGGCAGTGGATATTCCAGCGCCAGCTCCGCCAGCACGTCTTCGGACGTCGATGGTTGTCCCTTGGGCGTCTTGCGCACCACCGGAAGTCCCTGCTGTTCGAACAGAATCGCCTGGATCTGTTTCGGCGAACCGAGATTGAACGGTGCACCCGCTTGCGCATGGGCTTGTTGTTCGATGGCGTCCATACGTTCGGCCAGCTCTTTGCTTTGCACTGCAAGTTGCTGGCAGTCCACCAGCACGCCATTGCGTTCCATCGCCGCCAGCACCGGCAGCAGCGGCATTTCGATCTCTTCGAACAGTTTCTGCAACCCGGGCAGTGACTGCAGCCGGGGCCACAGCGCGTGATGCAGACGCAGGGTGACATCGGCGTCTTCGGCCGCATAGGGCGCCGCCTGTTCCAGCGCGACTTGATTGAAGGTCAGTTGCTTGGCGCCTTTACCGGCGACGTCCTCGAAATGGATGGTCTTGTGGCCGAGGTACTTGAGCGCCAGCGAGTCCATGTCGTGGCGGCTGGCGGTACTGTCCAGCACATACGACTCCAGCATGGTGTCGAAGCGAATGCCGCGCAGTGTTATGCCGTAGCGCGCCAGGACGTTCATGTCGTACTTGAGGTGCTGTCCGACTTTGGCGTGGGCGTCGCTTTCCAGCAGCGGCCGCAACCGCTCCAGCACCCGATCGCGGTCGAGTTGTTGCGGGGCGCCGGGATAGTCGTGGCCGACCGGGACGTATGCCCCTTCGAAGGCATTGACGGCGAACGACACGCCCACCAACTCCGCCTGCATGTAATTGAGACTCGTGGTTTCGGTGTCGAAGGCGAACAACTCCGCGTGTTCCAGGCGCTCGACCCAGCGATCGAAAGCGGCGATGTCGGTAACCGTCTCGTATTCGGGTGCCGGTGCGCCGCCGTGGTTCTCGACTTCCGCCGCGGGGGTGCCGGTGGTGTCGAGCAGTTCCGACAACCAGGTCTTGAATTCCAGGCGCTGGAACCATTCCTTCAAAGCGTCATTGTTCGGCGCTTGACGCTGCAACTGTTCCGGCCCCATGTCCAACGGCACGTCGCATTTGATGGTCACCAATTGCCGCGACAGCTCCAGTTGCGCCATGTGCTGGCGCAGGTTTTCTCCGACCTTGCCTTTGATATCGTGGGCATGGGCGATGACTTCATCCAAACTGCCGTAGTCCTGTAGCCATTTGGCCGCGGTCTTGGGTCCCACCTTCGGCACGCCCGGAACGTTGTCGGAGGTGTCACCCACCAGCGCCAAGTAGTCGATGATGCACCTGGGTGGTACGCCGAATTTGTCCTCAACCCCTTTTGCGTCGAGCACGGTGTCGGTCATGGTGTTGGTGAGTGTGATGAGGCCATCGGCATCCACCAGTTGCGCCATGTCCTTGTCGCCGGTGGAGATGACAACCGGCATATCGAGGGCGACCGCCTGGATGGCCAGCGTGCCGATGACGTCGTCGGCTTCCACACCCGGAATACGTAGCAGCGGTAGGCCCATCGCCTCGACGATGGCGAGCAACGGCTCCAATTGCGAGCGCAGTTCTTCGGGCATTGGCGGCCGATTGGCCTTGTACTGGTCGAACAGCTCATCGCGAAAGGTCTTGCCCTTGGCGTCGAATACCACCGCGACGTGGTCGCAGGCGTGGTCCTTGAGCAGCCGGCGCAGCATGTTGACGACGCCGTAGACGGCACCGGTGGGTTCGCCGTGGGAGTTGTTCAATGCCGGCAGGGCGTGAAAGGCCCGATACAGGTAGGAAGACCCGTCCACGAGCACCAGCGGATGCAGATTTCGATCGGTCATGGTTGAGACGCTTCGCACGGCAGGCAAGGATTCATTAATGATATGATGCCTATACTAACATCTACGCGCAGTGAGGCCGGCGACATGGCCGAGGGCCATTGGGCCTGGCCGCCGTAACGCCGTTATCGTATATGGACGAACGACAAAATTTCATACATCCGGGTCTGCAGACTGTGGATGACAGCATGCTCACCCGCGAATCCTGGAAAATCTTCCAGATCATGGCGGAATTCGTGGAAGGCTTTGAGCGCCTGGCGCGCATCAGCCCCTCGGTGAGTATTTTCGGATCGGCGCGTTTCTCGCCCGACCACCCCAGCTACGCCCTTGCCGAAGAGATCGCCAAAGAGCTTTCCAATGCCGGGTTTTCCGTGGTCAGCGGCGGTGGCCCGGGCATCATGGAGGCGGCCAACAAGGGCGCCCATCAGGGCAAGTCGCCCAGCGTGGGGCTGAACATTCAGCTGCCCCATGAACAGTCGGGCAATGCCTACCAGGACATTTCCCTGAGCTTCCGCCACTTCTTCTCACGCAAGGTCATGTTCGTGAAGTACGCATCGGCCTATGTGGTGTTGCCGGGGGGGTTCGGGACCTTGGATGAGCTGGCCGAAATCCTGACCTTGGTGCAGACCCGCAAGACACGCCGGATTCCGATCATTTTGGTACAGTCTTCGTTCTGGAGCGGGCTGGTGGAGTGGTTCAAGCACACCCTGGTGGCAGAAGGCACTATCAGCGCCGAAGACTTGGATCTCTTTCAGGTGCTCGACGAGCCCAAAGAGGTAGTGGACGCCATCTTCGCCCACTATCAAAGCAGGGACTTCGAGCCATCCGCGGAAGAACAGGAAATTCTGCTGGAGCTTTGAGCCAGCCAGACCGACGGCGCAGGGGACGAAATATGATGTGGAAACGTTTGCTTGCAGGGTTGCTGTTTTCGATGCCTCTGATGGCGGTTGCCGCCGATGATCTCGAGGCACCGCCACCTCCGCCCGACAGCGTCGAAAAGGACCCGGGCGGCATCGTCGATCCCGCGGAAGCCGATCAATTCAAGCCGGAGGTCACCATCATCCGGCGCGAGCATGAGGTGGTCGAGGAATACCGGATCAACGGCCAGCTATATAAGGTGAAAGTCACGCCCACCAAGGGCAAGCCTTATTATCTTCTGTACCCCCATGGCCCTCAGGGTGCGCCCATCCGGCGCGACATCGACGACCTGCGGACGCCCTATTGGGTGATCTTCAGCTGGTGAGCGCAGCTGGCTGCGTCGGCCGGGGTCCCTTGGTCGTCGCCGTCAGCGGCTGTTACCATAAACCGCGGCGCGCGGATAATTCCATTGTATTCAAGTTTTAATACGGGAGTATCGCTGGACTCGAAGGAAAACCGGGTGCCATGTCGGTAACATGCGAGCATCTGCCCGGCAGCGTCGGTCGCGGGTCCAGGACCCTGGGCATTGCCCCGGCCGATCGGATCCGGGCCGCGCCACGGCCTGCCGGTCACCTGGCTCGCATTACTCGGTGTCTGGAGGGGTTTGTCCGGAAAGCATTCTTACCGGGGGCCAAGCCCCGATCGAATCGCGCACAGCATAAGGAAGCCAATACGACATGAAATTCCATTCCGGTTCCGCATTCCGTCGCCTCGCCCGGCTGGGAGCGGTAGTCCTGCTCGCCGCGGTGCAAAGCGCGGCTTTGGCTGCCGACGGCTCCATCGACGAGGGCATCGACTATCAGCTGGTAGTGCCGCCGCAGCCGACCCGGGTGCCGCAGGGCAAGATCGAGGTGCTGGAGTTGTTCTGGTACGGATGCCCACATTGTTACGCTTTTGAACCCTACCTGCAGAAATGGCTTGAGCACAAACCGGCCGATGTGGCCTTCCGACGGATGCCGGCGCAACTCAACCCGGGCTGGAAAATCCATGCGGCGGCGTACTACGTTGCGGAAGAGCTGGGCATCCTCGACAAGGTGCATGAGGCACTGTTCGACGCCATGCACAAGGAGCACAAGCGCCTCGAAACGGTCGACGCGCTGGCGGATTTCTTCGCCCAGCACGGCGTCAGCCGGGAAAGTTTCATGGCAGCCTATAATTCCTTTGCGGTGCGGGTGAAGATGAGTCATTCCGAACAGCAAGTGCGCCGCTACGGCATCCACGGCGTGCCGAGTATCATCGTCGCCGGCAAATACCGAACCAGCGCCACCATGGCCGGCGGTACTTTCGATGATTTGTTGAAGGTAGTCGACTATCTGGTCGATAAAGCGCGTAACGAGCGTTCCAAGTCCCATTGATCAAACCGGCAATGGCAGCGGCGTTCCTGGAATACGTTGAACCGCAGCGTGCGGTTATGCGGTCCAAAGATCGATCTATCAAACTTGAGACGCAAACAGGCCGATTCGGCGCATGTCCAAACTAAATGCTGACAAGGCAGACAGTGCTGTTGACGCCAAGCGTGCTGGCAGCCAGCGTCTGCGTTTGTTGAGCTACAACATTCAGACCGGGGTAAGTTCCAGTTCCTATCGGCAGATGTTGACCCATAGCTGGAAGCATGTGCTGCCCCATCCGGAACGCATCGAGAATCTGGAGCGTATTTCGGAAATGCTCTCAGGCTACGACGTCGTAGGCTTACAGGAAGTCGACGCCGGCAGCCTGCGCAGCGGCTTCATCAACCAGACCGAGTTCATTGCCCGCAGAGCCAGCTTCCCATTCTGGTTTCATCAAACCAATCGCAAGCTGGGCAAGCTGGCCCAGCACAGCAACGGATTGCTGAGTCGCTTCCGTCCTACCGAGATAGACGACCACAAGTTACCGGGCGCGATACCCGGTCGCGGTGCGCTGTTCGTGCGCTTTGGCGGTAGCGAAGAATCATTGGTGGTAGTGATTCTGCATTTGGCGCTGGGGCGCCGTGCACGCTCCCGGCAACTGGCTTACGTCAGTGAAGTCGCGCGGGCTTTCCGCCATGTCGTGATCATGGGTGATCTGAATTGTCGTTCCGACAGCCCCGAGATCACGACCCTGTTGCGCACCAGTCAGTTGCGCGAACCGGCGCACGATCTCTACACCTGGCCCAGTTGGCGTCCGGAGCGTAACATCGACCACATTCTGGTATCGGATTCCCTGCAAGTGGAACGCGCGCAAGTGCTGAACAAAACGTTTTCCGATCATCTGCCGATCGCGATGGACATTTTTGTGCCGGGCGGCATTCGTTTGATCGCCTCCTAGCACGTTGCCCTTAAGGGGCGGGTAATATCGTTGGGCCAGGGAGAAGGCCATTTGCTCCGGCGCCGCCCCGCAGCTTTATTTTGGCCGGCGTCGCAATACTGATGCACGGTTCAATAGTCGTACCGCCGTGCCCGACAAGAATCAAAGGGCGGGCATACCATGAACGATGAAAGTGCCGATACCCAGATCGAAGCCACCGAGACCGGTGACTGGAAACTGAAATACTTCGATAGTCTGCAAGCACTCGAGCGCAAGGAAGCCGAGTGGGGTTCCCTGGAGCGTATATTACGGAACACCACTTCGCGCATGGCACTTGCGCTGCAAGGAATGAATCCCTCTCTGGACGGCCAATTGGAGCAGTTGCGCGCCGCCATCCGTGCCGGTGACGGCGATCAGGATGTCGAAAAATTGAGCCGCGCGATCACCGAAAGCCTGGACCGCCTCGAATCGCGACCCCCTGAGCCTGAAGCGAGTGACGGCCTGTTTGCGCGGCTATTGGGAAGGCGTAACCATGGTGAAAGCGGCGCGTCACGCTCTACGGGCGACGCAGCAGCAGTGGCCGCCTTTACCCAACTGCTGGACCAACTGGACCTCGCCGCTGACGACGTATCTACGCGCGAGCGCTGCAAACAGCAGCTGGCCGCATCGCGCCCGGACTGGCCGTCGTTGTCGCGAACCGTGGCGGATCTGCTCGGGCGCGCGCGCCAACAGCTGCAGCAGCAGAGACACGAGATCGAGCAGTACTTTTTGCAGTTGAGTGAACGATTGGAAGGTTTCGACGCCCTACTGCAATCAATGGAAGCCAACCGCATGGATGCCGATCAGGAAAACCGCCGGTTGGACGAATCGTTCAGCGCCCACGTGCAGGATATGCACTCCAACGTCACGGGTGCCGTGGATCTGGGGCAACTCAAGGACCTGGTGCAGAAGCGCCTGGATTCCCTTGGCGGTTATGTTCGCACGTACTTGGAGTCGCAAGACTCGCGCAGCCGCGCCGCCCAGGCGCGCATCGAAGAACTCAGCGCGAAGCTTGCCACACTGGAGTCGGAAGCAAGCACTTTGCGCAGCAGGGTGCAACAGCAACACCAGGCGGCGCAGATCGATCCCCTGACCGGAACCTACAACCGGCCGGCCTACGAAGAACGGGTTGCGCAGGAGTTCGCGCGCTGGAAGCGTTTCGGCACACCGGTATCCATGGCGGTGTTGGATATCGATAGTTTCAAAGCGATAAACGACACCTATGGCCATCAGGCAGGCGACAAGGTATTGGCCACCATCGCTTCGGTGCTCGCCGACAACGTGCGCGAAACGGATTTTCTGGCCCGATACGGCGGCGAGGAATTCGTGCTGATCATGCCGGGTGCGGCAGCCGAATCCGGCATGCAGGTGCTCGAAAAGCTGCGCCTGGCAGTGCAGGAATGTGGCTTCCACTACCGCGGCGAAGCCGTGCCGATCACGGTCTCGTGCGGTATTGCGGAATTTCGCGGTGCCGATAGCAGCGCAGACACATTCGCGCGTGCGGATCGCGCGATGTATCGGGCCAAACAAGGCGGCCGCAACCGCTGCGAACTCGGGACCGACTAGCCGGTCTCCGCGCTGCAGGTGGCTTCACTGAGCCAGAATTCGATTCCCCGGTCCAGAAATTCATCGACATGCATGTAGTGCGCGCCGTCGCACGAGAAGGTGAGACCGATCATACCGTTGATGACATTGAGCGAGCCCGCGCGCAGATAAATCGTATCGTCGGCTTCCCGCAATGCCTTGAAGTGCTCCAATATCATGCGAATGCGATCCGGTGGAATCACCGCCTGCTGCGGGTATTTCCGGCACGCATAGATCAGGCACAAATCGGGGTTGTCGATGTCGGCGCCGCCGTGCAGCCGGTAATTGCAAGGGTCGTCGACATGCCAGACGGTCAAGCGCGAACTGGAGAAATGCAGCTTGCCGTGGAACACCCCGTGGTAACGCATCAACGCCGTCAGAATGGCGAACACTTCTTCGGTGCGTTCGTCCAGGGGGCTGCGTACCCGATGCTGCAGAAACAGATTGTCGCGAATCGCGGGATCGCCGCGGAATTGCTGCCAGCTATCCGGTGCGCGAGACGGTGATGCGGTCGCAGGCGACGCGGCGACATCGAAATCGGCGGCAATGAACCCCAGCAAGTCATCGCCGTTGCGCACCGCCTGTACCGCCGTGACGCAAGGTTCGCCGCGGTCGCGGCTGATGTAGGCCTTGGACAATACAAATCCCTGATATGGCAAGCTGCCCTCCAGATATGGACGGTTCGCCAATGACTGGCCGCGCTCCTCGCAACTGCGGCTGTCCGGCCCGACATTGGAGCTCAATTGGATGCCGTGGCGGTCCAAGGCGTACAGCAGGTGGCCATAAGGCAATACGTTGAACGCGTCCTGCAATACCCAATCGAGCCGGTCCTGCTGCAACCATACCGACGCGGCATTGTCGGCCAGCCATTGCAGCGGATCGGATAGCACTGCGCCCAGAAGGGACTTCTTGCGCCCGGCCACATGGCGTAGCTCACTCATGGCGGATCTCCTCTCCGCGAATCTCAATGTAGCGCAGCAATTTACGTGCCCCGCCCAGCGTTGGCGTTGCCGAACAGAGCCAACGTTCCGTTTTCGTTGACAAATACACTGTTTGCTGAGGATGAGCGCCGAGCAGTGGTCGGGACTGCGCCGCACAAGGTCGGTGCGATCGAGCGGCGACCGCGCCTGTTCGGGTCGACGGCGGTTGGTTACAATGCCCCACTCCCCCCGAAAGCGGTCGATTATGTTTACGGTTACGCGGTCGATTTCATTTTGCTATGGCCACCGGCTGCTGAATTATCAGGGTCCGTGTCAGCATCTTCATGGCCACAACGCACGCGCGGTGATTACCTTGCAGGCCGAGGAATTGGACCGCCAGGGTATGGTCATGGATTTTGTCGACATCAAGCAGCGGGTGAAGGAATGGATCGACGCCGAACTGGACCACACCATGCTGTTACACGAAGACGATCCGTTCCTTGCCGTGATGCGCGAACACGGCGAGCGCGTCTATGCGGTTCCGTTCAATCCCACCGCCGAGAATATTGCCCGAATGATCTTCGAGCGCGTGCAGCAACAGGGTTTTCCGGTGATTCAAGTCACCCTGTGGGAGACCGAAACCAGTCAGGCGACGTACCGCTCTTAGATTCCCGGACGACACAGAAGCTTTGCCCGCCCGGACCGGAACTTGCTGCAACGTTGCCCCGGGTCCGCGCCGGTTCGGCTGTTCTATAGTGTATGACCGATCACGGCAGCGGAGTCTGCGGATGTTGGAACATGAATTGTGGCGGGACTTGGGCATACTCATCGTCACGCCCAAAGGCGCGTTGGAAGCCCGGGATTTCGAACGCTTGGCCATGGAAGTGGATCCTTATATCGCCGAGGCCGGCGAGCTGCGCGGGCTGATGATCTACGCCGAATCCTTTCCGGGTTGGAGCGATTTCGCCGCCTTGGTGTCCCACATCCGTTTCGCCAAGGACCATCAACAGCGTATTGCGCGGATCGCCGCCGTCACCGATAGCGGCTTTTTGAGCATCCTGCCGAAAATCGCCAATCACTTCGTCAAGGCCGACGTGCGCCATTTTCCCTACGACCAAAAACACGCGGCACTGGAATGGCTTCAGCAGCCAGGTTCGTGACCGGTACCCGAAGCTGATTTCTCTCGTGCACGACGATAGTGCACCGAGCCCGGGGTCGCCCGATATCGGGGCGTGTCAGTTGTGCTCGACCGCCATGCGCTCGTCCTAGCCTGACCCTACTCGCTCTTTTCGCGAGATTTTTCTACCACCGGCTGCTACGTCCGACTCGGCATGGATCGTGCTCGGTACCCATGTTCGTGTTTCTTAGCGAAGCAGGCGTCTGCGTTGAAATCGATTCTGCGGCACAAGGACGGGCTCTGGCCGAATCTGGCGGCGTTCAGCTACGGCTTCGGTGGCTGGGCCCTGGGACTGGTGCTATGCGCGTCGCCGTACCTGTGGCTGAATGCCGCAGGCGTGCTGCTGTTGGCGCATTCCTTGGTGATCTGCGCCTATCTCTTGCACGAGTGCGCGCACAATACGATCTTCGCAGATCCCCGCGCCAACGCCGGATTCGGCGCCCTGCTGGCATGGCAGACCGGCGCTTGCTATAGCCCGTACCCCGCGTTGCGCGACAAGCACTTCCGACACCACGTCGACAACGCAGATGTGCTGGGACTGGATCACCGCACATTGCTGACCCGCAGACCGGCGTTGCGGCACGTGATATTGCCTTTGGAATGGGCTTATGTGCCCGCGCTGGATTGGTTGATGCATGCGCTGGCGATGGCGCTGCCGTTCTGGAAGCCCGCACCAGGGCGATCGCGGCGACGTGTGATCGCCCTGTTGGCAGCGCGCGTTGGTATGTTCGCGATTCTGGGTTTGATTTCAGCCAAGGCACTGCTGCTCTACGCCGCCGCCTACGCGCTGTTTTTACACGTCATGCGGTTTTTCGACGTACACCAACATACCTATGAAGTATTCGAAACCGGGGGCGATTCAAAGTCGCCGTTGCGCAATCGCGGCGACGGTGCGTACGAGCAAATGCACACGTACAGCAATCTGTTGTCTGCGCGTTTTCCAGGTGTGAATCTGCTGGCGCTGAACTTTCCCTACCACAACGCACATCACGCCCGCCCCACCGAACCCTGGTACCGGCTGCCGAGTCTGCACCGGCAATTGTTCGCTGAAACCTGCGCTCAAGCGCTGCCGTTTCGCAATCTGCTCGCCAGCTATCATCGCCACCGGGTGGCGCGTTTGATGGGCATCGATGGCGACGAGGTCGGGGCCGGAGCAAGTCGCGGCCGGGATTTCGTCGGTGCCTTGGGTGTTTCCTTTCTGGTGGCCCATTAGCAGGGCGATGACAGGGCGGCATTCATGACCCAGGTAACGAGATTCTGGCCCCTGCTCACCGGCATGCACCGTTATGAAAAGACGCTTTCCACACGTGACCGCGGCCAAGGCGTTCTTATCGACGCGCCGATCCTGGCCTATCTGATCGAAACCCGGAACGGACGAATCCTCTACGACGTCGGATGCGACTATCGCAAACTCGCAGATCGAACGTTGCGCGCACAATATTACGAGAACGAAGCGTTTCCATTCGGTCCTCCGGTGATGGCAGAGCACCAGCGCATTCCCCACTACCTGCAGCGTCTCGGACTCTCGCCTCTGGACATTGACGCCGTGTTCATCGGCCATTTGCATTTCGACCACTGTGGCGGTTTGTACGAAATGGAGCACGCTGAAGTGCACGTGCACGCGCGGGAACTGCAGGCTGCCCAGGCGCAGGCGGACGAAGCCTATTTTCAATCGGACTTCAGTGGCGACTATCGCTGGAAACTTGCCGACGGCGAATACGACCTGGCTCCGGGGGTACGCGCCATAGAAACGCCCGGCCATACTGCCGGCCATATGTCCATGCTGATCGAACTGCCCCGGGGCGCGCCAATATTGTTGGCGGGCGATGCGGCCGACCTGGAAGAAAATATTGACGATGAAGTGGCTCCAGGACTGTGTTGGTGCGACCGTGACGACCTCGCTGTAGCCAGTATCCAAAAGTTGAAAACCATCGCCAGCGACCATAACGCGGAAATCTGGCCGAACCATGATCTGTGCTTTTTTCGCACCCGCGACCGCTTTCCAGACTACTTCGAGTGATCCGTGAAATTGTTGCTGTTCAAAACTCTTTGGGGCCATCGGGAAAGCTATGCCGCTGCTGCGCGACAAGCGCGAGCCGCCGGGTTTCAGGGACTCGAAGCGCGGGTCCCGGAGACTGCAAATGCGTTGAACGATCTGCTGGTCGCGCTCGATGAACACCGCCTTCACTACATCGGGGAAGTCGTCACCGGTGGTGATTATGTCCCGTCCCCTGCAGCAACGCTCGATCAACATTTGATCGCTATCAAAAGCGCGTTGCCCCGGGCGCGAGAGTTGGGCGCACGTTTCGTGAACTGCATCGCCGGCTACGAGGCGTGGCCCGTAAACGACAGCGTCGACTTCTTCGCCCGTGCCATGGATCTGGGGCAACGGTTCGGTGTTCAGCTCAGTTTTGAAACCCACCGCTCCCGCAGTTTATTCAACCCCTGGACGACGCTGCAGATCGTCGAGCGCCTGCCCGAGTTGCGCCTGACCTGCGACTACAGCCACTGGTGCGTGGTCTGCGAACGCCTGCTCGACAGCGAAAGCGAGATCCTGGGCATCCTAGCGCAACGCGCCCTTCATATTCACGCCCGGGTCGGCTACGACCAGGGACCGCAAGTGCCCCATCCCGCGGCGCCCGAGTACGCACCGGCGTTGACCGCCCACCAGCGCTGGTGGGCGGACATCTGGACCGCGCAGAATGCGCGTGGCCAGTGCTGTACCACCATGACGCCGGAGTTCGGACCCGATGGCTATTTGCACAAGCTGCCGTTCACGGATACGCCGGTGGCCGACCTATGGCAGATGAACTGCTGGATGGCCGCGACCGAGCGCGCTCACTTCCAGGCCTGGCGTCAAAGCACACCGCTAGCGGCGCAAGCCCAACCGTGAGTGCGGCGCTACCAGTCAGCATATTGCTCGCCGCCTCGGTGCTGTGGGGCACATCGTGGTTGCCGCTGAAAGCGCTCAACGGGATGGGGATTGCCGGCATTCCGCTGATTACGATTGCCTACGCTGCTGCAACTGCGGTGCTGTTGCCGTTGCTGATCGGCCAACGCCCGCGCTGGCGGGGCAAAGGACAGTGGCTATTGCTGATCGTGGTGATCGGCGGCTATGCAAACCTCGCCTTTACCAGCGCACTGATCTACGGACAGGTGGTGCGGGTGATGGTGCTGTTCTATTTGCTTCCGGTTTGGGGTGTGCTGGGCGGGCGCGCGTTTTTGGGCGAACACATCGATACCGCACGATGGCTTGCCGTGGTTCTCGCCTTGGCCGGCGCGGTTCTGGTACTGGGCGGCAGCCGGGTGCTGAATGGTGGGATCTCCTGGACCGACCTGTTGGCGGTGAGTGCGGGCTTTGCGTTCGCCATGAATAACATTCTGTTTCGCGCCAGACAGGACATACCGGTACCCAGCAAAGTGACGGCGATGCTCGGGGGCTGTGTCGTGATCGGCGCAATCCTGTTGAGTGCCGGAGCCCAGCCCTGGCCCGATGTTCCCGCGTCCAGTTGGCTGTGGGTGGCCCTGTTCGGTGCGGGCTGGTTGTTGGCGGCGACCGCGGGCAGTCAGTGGGGTGTTACCCATCTGGAGGCGGGCCGTGCGTCCATCATCATCGTGATGGAGCTGGTATCGGCTGTGGTGTCGGCGACTTTGATCGGCGGCGAACACCTGCAGGCGATGGAATGGTTGGGCGGCGCATTCATATTGACGGCCACCACCATCGAAGCGCGCCGCCCGGAGATGACGTTGCGCGAACACGCAACCTAGGATCGGCGTGCCAACCGGAGCGCTTAGGCGGTTGCCAATTGGGCCGCGAAATGTTCGGTGCGCTGGCGGGCTTGCTCAAGCTCCTGCAGCACGGCGTGATTGGCGACCTGCAGCGGAATATCGTAGGTGATGGTCGCGCCGTATGCTTCCGGCTCCTGGGGATCGAGCCGTACCTTGTCGAACACCAACAACCGGGTTCCCAGATCGAATCCTTCGCGAATGTCGTGGGTGACCATGAAAATGGTCATGCGATTGACTTCCCACAGGCGCAGGATCAAGCCGTGCATATCGGCACTTATGCCGGGGTCCAGCGCGCCGAACGGTTCATCCAAGAGTAAAATCCTGGGTTGCTTGATCACTGACTGGGCAATGGACAGGCGTTGTTGCATGCCGCCCGAAAGCTCATGCGGATATTTGCTGCGAGCGTTGTAGAGTCCGACCGCTTCCAAAGTTTCATTCACCTGCGTCGCAGCTTGCCGTCGGCGCGCACCGAACAATTTTCCGGTAACACGTGAACCCTGCAGTTCGAGCCCGAGCAGCACGTTGGCGAACACGGTCAGGTGCGGAAACACCGAGTAGCGTTGAAACACGATGCCGCGATCGGGGCCGGGTTCAGTAGGTAAAGGCGCGCCGTCGATGAGGAACTCGCCGCGCGTCGGCCGCTCTTGTCCCAGCAACATCCGCAGGAAGGTGGACTTGCCGCATCCGGACGCGCCGACGATGGTGCAGAACTCATGGTCCTTCACCGTCAAGTTGACGTTTTCCAGAATCACCTGGCCGTGGTATTCCTTCCACAGGTGCCGGACGTTGATAGTGCTCATGTGCGTTTGGCTCCGGACTGATACCAGGGAAACAGGCGTTGCGAAAGCAGGCGCAGCAACCAGTCCATGCAGAAGGCGAGCAACGTGATCCAAATCACGTAGGGCAGGATGATGTCCATGGACAGATAGCGCCGGACCAGAAAAATCCGGTAACCGAGCCCTTCGGTCGACGCGATGGCTTCAGCGGCTATCAAGAACAACCAAGCCGCGCCAAGGGACAAGCGGACCGAGTCGATCAGCCGTGGCCACATCTGCGGCAGCACTACGCGCACGATCAACTGCCAGGTGGAAGCGCCCAGGGTTTGGGCTTTCACCCACTGTTCTGTCGGCAGTTCGGCGACCCGCATGGCCAGGTCGCGCATTACGAACGGCGCGATGCCGAATACGATCAACACCACTTTCGACACTTCGCCGAGACCGAAGATGATGAATAGAATCGGCAGTACCGCCAACGGTGGAATCATGGACAGCACCGCGATCAGTGGCGCCATGGCGGCGCGCAAGTAGGGTACGACACCTACGCCGACGCCGAACACCAGACCGATCAGTGCGCTGAAGCCGACGCCCATCGCCAGGCGCGTAAGACTGGCTAAGGTGTCGACCCATAACACCACGTCGCCGGTACGCCGACTGGGTTCGGCGGCCAGTTCATTGATCGAAGTCGCCAGGGTCGACGGCGACGGCAGCAATTTGTCGTTGGGGTTGACCGTCAGCCGGGCATGGGAAGCGATCAGATACACGATCGCGATGGCGAGGAAAGGCAGTACGCCCAACAACAGCGTGCCGCCTCGGCCTGGATGCTGGTTGACCAGGCGGCGCATGGCTCAGAGGTTGTTATCCGCCGCCATTTGCATGTATTCGGTGTCAAAGCGCAGCTTCACGTTGCCTTTGTCGCCCAAGACTTTGCCGTTCGGAAACTCCATGCCGACGGCATCGACGCTTTTGGCGCCTTCGCCGAGAATTCCATGGTCAAAGGAGAACTTGCGCACCAAGTCCATGGTCTTGACCAGCTCATCGCTGTCGGCGAATTTGGCCGCCGCGGACGGCTTGTAATACATATAAGTCGCGTCAAGCTGATGCTCGTACCCTTTCAGGTCGGTACCGGAGGCTTTGCCCATTGCGGCGCGGGCGGCCTTGGCCTTGGCATCGTCCTTGGACATCAGTGCCATGGTCTCGTACCACGCGCCCACCAGCGCCTTACCGAACTCCGGGTTGTCCTTCAAGGTTTGGGTATTGACCACCATCATGTCGAGAATTTCGCCGGGGATCTGGGTCGAATCGAAGACTTTGGTGGCGTCCGGACTTTTCATGACTTCGGATAGTTGCGGATTCCAAAGCGTAACCGCCGTGACGTCCGGCGAATGGTAGGCAGCGACAATGTCGGCATCAGAGGTGTTCACTACCGCGATGTCGCGTTCCGACAGCCCGACGGATTCCAACGCGCGCGCCAGGATGTAATGGGACACGGACAGCTCGACCAGATTTACTTTCTGACCCTTGATGTCCTTTAAAGTCTTGCCCTTTTTCAGGACCACGGCATCATTGCCGTTGGAGTAGTCGCCGATAATCAGGGCGGTGGAATCGACACCCCCGGCCGCGGGAATGGTCAGCGCGTCCATGTTGGTCATGGTGCCTGCGTCGAACTGACCGGCGGTGTACTGGTTGATGGACTCGATATAGTCGTTGATCTGCACCACGTCGATGTTGATCCCGTACTTGTCGGCCCACTTTTTGATAATGCCGTGCTGCTTGGCGTAGTCCCAGGGCATCCACCCCACGTATATGGTCCACGCTACCTTGAAATCTTTCTTCTTAGCGGCTTCCGCTACCGGCACAAACGCCACACCGGCTACGGCAAGGCACAATGCCGCGGCTTTTAAGGTCGAACTCAGCAATCGCATGGTCATCTCCTGCTACGAGGTTTGTCGAGTTACCCGGAAACGACTGGGGGGCTGGTCACGAGCCTCCACGCATTCGAGTGCGAATGCGCTCGCGTTGATTCCGCGGTAAGGGGCCTCCCGGGCTTTTGTCCCGCCGTGTATCCAGCCTCGCAAGGTGGACTGCATCCCTCGGACCAGGCGCCGTGCGATAGCGCGCGGCCGGAACCCTAGATGCAATGCAGAACAACGAGCAAGGATTGTGCCGCGCCGTGCGGTCGCGTTTGCCGGACGCGCTTAAGCTGATGAAACGCAGTCGCTTTAAGCGATCCCGGCGCCGCTTCACTTGGACCGAGCGTTGCGCATACAGGCCGCCAGCCGTCCCGTTCGCGGCGGCTCGGCACCACAACCGTGCACCGCGGCATGGCTCGTGCTCCAGAATAGCGCGCGCTGCGGCGGCCGCCGGGCCCTGTTGGTGCTTAATGCGCTGATTTCGCGCGCCTTGAGTACATGGCACGCTACTTGCCATTACATTGGCGAAGGGGTTTGTTCCGCGCTCACCCTTTTCTTCATTCAGTTGAAACCAAGGAGTCGTTGCATGACGCAAGCCGCATCAACCCGCGATTTCGATCGGGCCGCGGTACTTTGGGAAGAAGTGGTGCCCGGCGGCGCGCACTGGTCCGGTGTGCTACGCCGCGGCACCACGTTGCGTGTCGAAGATCTGGAAGGCGGTGCCAACGTCTCGATGCTGCTGTTCAACTATGAAGAGCAGCTCGAACGGTACAACATGGCCGATACGCTCAAGGGCCAGCACACCGCCTACCTCACGCGCGGCAATGTCTGTTACTCGGACATGGGGCGTGTGTTGTGCTCCATTACCGAAGACACCTGCGGCTGGCATGATACTGTGTGCGGTCTGTCCAACGCCCAAACCGTGCGCGAACGCTACGGCGAAGCGCGCTATCAAGAGCACCGCAACGACTATCACCGCAACGCTTATGACAGCCTGCTGAACGAGTTGAGCAAGCACGGACTCGGCAAACGCGACCTGGTATCCAATCTCAATTTATTCAGCAAAGTAACCGTCGACGACCGCGGCGCCCTGAGTTTTCAACCCGGAAATTCGCGGCCGGGCGCGTACGTGGATCTGCGTTTCGAGATGCCTAGTCTGGTGGCGCTATCCACCTGTCAGCATGTGCTCGATCCCGATCCAACCTATCATCCGCGCAGCATCCGCTTGCGCGCCCTGCGTACGCCGCCGCCGGAGGCGGACGACCCTTGTAGAAATCATTGCCCGGAAAATCAGCGCGCTTTCATCAATACGGAGCGCCTCTATGTCTAGCGCAAGGTTTCTACCCACGGGCATACCCGGGCCCGACGCGGTCTGCC
The DNA here is from genome assembly GCA_963762165.1 of uncultured Gammaproteobacteria bacterium. GTDB lineage: Bacteria > Pseudomonadota > Gammaproteobacteria > JASBUN01 > JASBUN01 > CAVXJN01. The sequence continues at coordinate 367,036 of CAVXJN010000003.1, read as the reverse complement.
CGTGTCAACGAAGCGAGAGGACGTGGCCATGACGGACCGACTGACCGAGAGCCGTTTGACGCCCCAGGGCGCGGGATTCCGCTGTGTCGTGGCCGCCGGGGAACCTTTCATGAGAGAGCTTAAACGCGGGCAAGTCCTGCGGATTCTCGACCTGGAAGGCAACCAGGCCGTGGATACTCTATTCTACAGCGCGACGGATCCGGAGGAACGTTACGACGCCAATGCAACGATCCGCGCCCAGGGCAATCTATATCTCACCGCGGGAACGCAACTGCTGTCCAGCGAAGGCAACGTCATGCTAACCATCGTTGCCGATACCTGCGGTCGTCACGACACTTTGGGCGGCGCATGTTCGGCGGAGAGCAACACAGTGCGCTACGCGCTGGAAAAGCGCCACATGCACAGTTGCCGCGACAGTTTTCTACTGGCACTGGCGCAGTGGGGCCACGGTATGTCCAAGCGCGACTTGTCCAGCAACATCAACTTTTTCATGAACGTGCCGGTGACCCCGGCCGGGGAACTGACGTTCGCCGATGGTATTTCGGCACCGGGTCGGTACGTCGAGATGCGTGCCGACATGGACGTGCTGGTACTTATTTCCAACTGTCCGCAGCTCAACAACCCATGCAACGCATACAATCCGACGCCCGTGGAAATCTTGATCTGGGATTCGCAATAGGGTGCAACGCCGGCAGCGCGGGACGGCCCGCGTCCGCCCAACTCCAGCGTGGGACGGCCCACCGAGGAATAGCGGCAGACCCCCGACGAGCACAACGGTGGTTTTTGCGCTGCAACGGGAATGTTCGAAAAAGTCCTGATCGCCAATCGCGGCGCCATATCCTGCCGCATACAACGTACCTTGCGCAGAATGGGTTTGCGCAGTCTTGCGGTCTACTCGGAAGCCGACCGTCATTCGCTGCACGTGCGCAACGCAGACGAATCGGTATGTGTCGGCCCTGCGCCCGCGTCCCAGAGTTATCTGAACCAAGCCCGGATACTGGAAGTGGCGCAGGCCCACGGCGCCCGTGCGATCCATCCGGGATACGGATTTCTGAGTGAAAATGCCGAATTTGCCGAACGCTGCGAGCAGCTCGGCATCGCGTTCATCGGCCCCACTCCGCAACAGATGAGGGAGTTTGGCCTCAAGCACACGGCTCGCAGCCTGGCGCAAGCCAACGGCGTGCCGTTGCTGCCGGGCAGCGGTTTGCTGGACGACTTGGCCGACGCGCAGGCCCAGGCCGCAACCATCGGTTATCCGGTGATGTTGAAGAGCACGGCCGGAGGCGGCGGCATCGGCATGCAACTGTGCTGGACCGAAGCGGAACTGAGCGAAGCGTTTCATTCCGTCGAACGCCTGGCTCGCAACAACTTCAGTCAGGGCGGTATTTTTCTCGAAAAATACGTCGAGCGGGCACGCCATATCGAAGTGCAGATCTTCGGCGACGGCGCTGGCCAGGTGACCGCGTTGGGCGAACGGGACTGCTCTCTTCAGCGGCGCAACCAAAAAGTAGTGGAGGAAACGCCGGCGCCGGGAATCACCGACCAGGTTCGAACCGCATTGTTGGACGCGGCGGTACGCCTTGGCGCAGCGGTGCAGTACCGTTCCGCGGGCACGGTGGAATTCGTGTTCGATGCCGCCAGCGAACAGTTCTACTTTCTTGAGGTCAACACCAGGCTGCAAGTGGAACACGGCGTTACCGAAGAAGTCACGGGCGTCGACCTGGTGGAATGGATGGTGCGCGTCGCCGCCGGCGAAAGCGCATTCCTGCGCGACTATCGCCACCAACCCCAGGGCAGTGCCATCCAGGCGCGCGTATATGCGGAAGATCCCAACAAACAGTTTCAACCGGCCAGCGGCGTGCTGACCGAAGTGCGGTTCGCCGCAGATCTGCGGGTCGACACCTGGGTTGAGCGGGGAACCGAGGTCAGTGCCCACTACGACCCGATGCTCGCCAAGGTGATCGCCAAGGCGGACGATCGAGACCAGGCGCTGGTGCGACTGCGTGAAGCACTGGCGGACACTGAACTGGCCGGATTCGAAACCAATCTGGATTATCTGCGCCAAGTCATGCAGGACCCGGTGTTCGCCCGCTGCGAACATTACACCCGCTACCTCGACCGCTTCGTTTACCGTCCAAACACGATGGACGTGGTGGCTGCAGGAACGCAGACCATTGTCGTCGACTATCCGGGAAGGACGGGTTATTGGGACGTCGGCGTACCGCCGTCGGGTCCCATGGATCACTACGCGATGCGTCTTGGCAACCGCATCGTCGGCAACCCCGACGGCATGGCGGCCTTGGAGATCACCGTCACCGGCCCGACGCTGCGGTTCAATTGCGACGCGGTGATCGCGCTGACCGGCGCGCCGATGCAGGCGGTCCTGAACGACGAGGTGATCCCGTTCTGGCGACCGGTGCGCGTTGCCGCGGGCGCGACACTGAAGCTGCGCAGTATCCAGAGCGCGGGCAATCGCGCGTATCTGACGATCGCCGGTGGGCTCGACGTGCCGTGCTACATGGGTAGTCGCACGACGTTCACGCTCGGCCAGTTCGGCGGACACGCCGGTCGCGCGCTACGCGTGGGCGACGTGTTGCGGCTGGCGGCGCCGCTGAGCGCGGCGCCCGCCAAAGCGCTCCCGGACGTATTGGTGCCGACCTACGGCTCGCGTTGGGATATCGCGGTGCTCTACGGTCCCCACGGTGCGCCGGATTTCTTCACGAGCGAAGACATCGAAATGTTCTTCGCCACCGATTGGGAAGTGCATTACAACTCCAGCCGCACCGGGGTGCGCCTGATCGGTCCGAAACCGCAGTGGGCGCGCGACGACGGCGGCGAAGCCGGTCTGCATCCCTCCAACATTCACGATAATGCCTACGCCATTGGCGCGATCGACTTCACTGGAGACATGCCGGTGATCCTCGGGCCCGATGGTCCGAGCCTGGGCGGCTTCGTCTGCCCGGCTACCATCGTGCAGGCGGAACTCTGGAAACTCGGCCAGCTCAAACCCGGTGACAAGATCCGATTTCACTGTATTGGCGTCGACCAGGCGGTGGCGATGGAACGTGCGCAGGAGCGCATCGTCGAGTCGTTGGAAGAGTCCGTGACCGTGAAGGCCGAATCATTGGTGCCGAGCGCCGGGGCCGGTCCGGTTCTGCATCGCCTGCACCCCCCCGACAACCCGGTCGCCGTGTGCTACCGCCAGGCGGGCGACAAATATCTGCTGATCGAATACGGCGAGCAAGCGCTCGATCTCAATTTACGTTTTCGCGTGCATGCGTTGATGCAGGCACTGCAGGCGCGCGCCCTGCCGGGCATCGTCGATCTGACGCCGGGAATCCGTTCCCTGCAAGTTCATTACGACAGTCGCGGCCTGTCCCAGCACGATTTGCTGGCGGCGTTGTTGATCGCCGAGCGTGCGCTGCCGGCGATCGAGGACATGGAAGTGCCGAGTCGGATCGTGCATCTCCCCCTGTCGTGGGACGATCCGTCCACCCGGCTTGCCATCGACAAATACATGCAATCCGTGCGGCCGGACGCACCCTGGTGTCCCAGCAATATCGAATTCATTCGTCGCATCAACGGCCTCGAAGACACCGAGCAGGTCAAGGAAATTCTGTTCAACGCCCGTTATCTGGTCATGGGCCTGGGCGATGTCTACCTGGGCGCGCCCGTGGCCACCCCCATGGACCCACGCCATCGTTTGGTCACCACCAAATACAATCCGGCGCGTACATGGACGCCCGAAAACGCGGTGGGCATCGGCGGCGCCTATTTGTGCGTGTACGGCATGGAGGGCCCTGGCGGCTATCAGTTCGTCGGCCGCACGGTGCAGATGTGGAACCGATATCAGCAGACCAACGACTTCAGCGACGGTAAGCAATGGTTGTTGCGTTTCTTCGACCAGATCCGCTTCTATCCGGTGAGCGCCGAAGAACTCGGTCGCATGCGCGAGGCATTCGTGCACGGCGAGTTTTCGCTCAAAGTGGAGCACACCACTTTGAACCTGCGCCAGTACAACCAGTTTCTACGTAACCACGGTGCCGACATCGCTGCCTTCAAGCAGCGCCAGCAAGCGGCATTCGATGCCGAACGCCAGTGCTGGCTGCAAGCCGGACAAGCCGAGTATCAAGCGGACATCGCGGGCGACGCCGCCGGCTCCGATGCGCCGTTCGAGATTCCACCAGGTTGTGTGGCAGTCGCTTCGCCGGTGACCGGAAGCGTCTGGGACGTTTCGGTCAAAGCCGGCGACCGGCTAGAGCTGGAACAGGTCCTGGTAGTCGTCGAAGCGATGAAGATGGAAGTGGCGATCGAGGCCGACGAGGCTGGCGTAGTGCAGGAGGTTTTGTGTGCCCAGGGCGATCCGGTCGCCGCCGGCCAGGCGTTGGTGATTATCGAACTGGAGGCGCAAACCTGATGGCGACCAACACCCTTGCCTCCGGCACGCCGCTGCACATCGCGTTCCTGCAGGAAGGTTACCGCACGGGACGCTTCACGCCGGCAGAAGTGGTCGATAGCGTGCTCGCGCGCATTGCCGAACGCCCGGAGCGTAACATCTGGATCACATGTCTGACCCGCACGGAGTTGCAACCGTATCTGCGGGCCCTGGAAGATCGCGCCCCGGACGCCTTGCCTTTGTATGGCATCCCATTCGCCATCAAGGACAACATCGACCTGGCTGGTGTACCGACCACGGCTGGTTGCCCCGAATTTGCATACGTGCCCGAGCGCAGCGCGTTCGTGGTCGAACGCCTGATCGCAGCTGGCGCCATTCCCATCGGCAAGACCAACCTGGACCAGTTCGCCACCGGGCTGGTGGGCACGCGCTCGCCCTATGGGGTGTGTGCCAACGCCTTCGATCCGGATTACATCGCCGGAGGTTCCAGCTCCGGCTCGGCGGTAGCGGTGGCCTGCGGCCAGGTGAGCTTCGCCCTGGGTACCGATACCGCCGGCTCGGGACGTGTGCCCGCGTCGCTCAACAATCTGGTCGGACTCAAGCCGAGTCGCGGGGTCTTGTCCACCGCCGGCGTCGTGCCGGCCTGCCGGACGCTGGACTGTGTCTCGGTGTTCGCACTCGACAGCGCCGACGCAGCCAGGGTCTATGAGGTGGCCGCAGTCTTCGACGCCGCGGATCCTTTCGCCCGACAGGCGCCGTGGTCGCCGTTGCCGGAGTTGGCCGGCGGGTTCCGCTACGGTGTACCGCGGCCGGCGCAACTGGAGTTCTTCGGCGATTCGGGCGCTGCGCAATTGTTCGACCAGGCAAACGCGAAACTACGGGCGCTGGGTGGCGAACCGGTTGAAATAGACTTTTCTCCATTTTTAGAGGCGGCTAAACTTTTGTACGAAGGGCCCTGGGTGGCGGAGCGCTATGCTGCGATCGAAGGCTTTCTGCAAGCGCAGGCCGACGCGTTGCACCCCGTAACCCGCGCCATCATAGAAGGCGGCGCCGCCCCGCGGGCCGTCGCGGCGTTTCAGGCACAGTACCGGCTGGCCGAACTGCAGCGCGCCGTCTCCCCGGTGTGGCGCCAGATTGACGTCCTGCTGACCCCCACTGCCGGAACGACCTATACCATCGATCAGATACTTACAGATCCGATTAAATTAAACTCCAATCTTGGTTATTACACCAATTTCATGAATCTGCTGGACCTGGCGGCGGTCGCCGTGCCTACAGGTTTCCAAGCCCCAGGCTTGCCCTTCGGCGTCACCGTCTGCGCGCCGGCGGGCAGCGACCGGGTGCTGTTGGGCCTGGCGGACCGTTTGCACCGCGCGGCGGGTCTCGCTCTGGGCGTGAGTGATCTGCCGCTGCCGGCCGCCCCTCCGCTGGCGGCGGACGCGTGGATGTCGCTGGCGGTATGTGGCGCGCACATGGAAGGTCTGGCGCTCAACCCACAACTGACCGGTCGGGGCGGCCGGCTCCTGCGCCGCACCCGCACCAGCGATCGTTACCGCCTGTTCGCGCTTCCAGGTAGTCCGCCGCAACGTCCGGGCTTGGTAAGATCGGAATACGGCACGGGAATCGAAGTGGAGGTTTGGGCATTGCCGCGGGAGCAGGTGGGCTCATTCGTCGAAGGGATCCCCTTTCCCCTCGGTATCGGCAAAGTCGAACTGCAGGACGGCACCTGGGTGAGCGGTTTCATGTGCGAGGCCAGCGCCACGGAAGATGCGGAGGACATTACCGCGTTGGGCGGGTGGCGCGCGTATCTGCATTGCAACGAAGCTTGAATTCAGCGCCCGGCACCCCAGCCCCGGCTCTTGACCGGCGGCAGTGAACCGCTGCGGCATCCGCCCTCGGCGAAATCGAAGGCCCGACGCATCGGATGTCGACGGTGCCCAAAGCCGACGCGCATTGTTGCCGGACAGTCGCGCAGCAAAATCCACAGGCTACGCTTGAACCTGCGGCTCACTGTACGCGGATGCGCAGTGGCGTAACCGACGCTTCTCGACCCGTCAGCGCAAACCCAACACCGACCGGAATCAGCGCCATGAAGAAACACTCCTGGATGGTGGACATTGACGACTACTCGCCATTGATCGGCGAAGAAGCGGCCGAGCGTATTCTGCATAAGGCCCACCGGCTGCGGGACATGCGGGTGCTGCACGTGAGTTCCACATTCTATGGTGGCGGCGTCGCCGAAATGCTGTCGTCTGAAACCTTGTTGACCCGAAGTCTCGGACTCAAAGCCGATTGGCGCTTGATCCAAGGTAGCCCTGACTTCTTCACTGTCACCAAGAAACTACACAACGCGCTGCAGGGCGCTGGCATCAACCTCACCGATCTGAAGAAGGAAGTCTATGAGGAGGTCATCGTCCAGAATGCCATGCGTATGGACATGGACTACGACTTTGTCGTGGTCCACGATCCGCAACCGCTGCCATTGATCAACCATTACCGGCGCACCTGTCCATGGATATGGCGTTGTCACCTCGACCTGTCACAGCCCCACCCGGAAGTTTGGGGATATCTACGCCAATTCGTCGACCAATACGACGGCATGGTGGTGTCGTTACCGGAATACGCGCAACAGGTGGTGCCGCCGCAGGTGGCCATTATGCCGGCGATCAACCCATTCTCGCTCAAAAACGCTGAATTGAGCACCGAGGAAATCGCCAACCGCCTGCGCCATTACGATATCCCGGACGATTTGCCGATCGTGGCGCAAATTTCGCGCTTCGACCGTTGGAAAGATCCCATGGGCGTGATCGAGGCATTCAAATTGGCCCGCGAGGAAGTCGATGCCACTTTGGTGCTGCTGGGAAACGTTGCCACCGACGATCCGGAAGGTCAGGAAGTTTTCGAATCCCTGCTTGGTTGTCGCGAGGAGCGCATCATCATTCTCACCGCGGAAGACAGTGTGCTGGTCAATGCACTCCAGCGTCACGCGGCCGTGGTGTTGCAGAAATCTTTGCGTGAAGGTTTCGGGCTTACCGCCACGGAAGCGATGTGGAAAGGCAGTGCGGTGATCGCCGGCGACTGCGGCGGCCTGCGTCACCAGATCGAAGATGGCAGTAACGGCTTTCTGGTGTCGGGAATCGCACAGGCAGCGCAACGTCTGGTGCAGCTTTTGAAAGATCCGCAACTGCGCCGCACGTTGGGGGTTCATGCGCGGGACACCGTGGCAAAACGCTTTCTGATGACGCGCAAAGTGGAAAATTACCTGGATCTCTTCAGCGCATTCGAGCCGCGCTTCACGTTCAATCAACGCGATAGGCTGAATTTGGTCAGGGTACCGACAGTCGGAACGCACATCGCTGATTCTGGAGATGGTTGAAACGCGTTTTGACACTTGCAGGACGAAATCCGCGGCCACCAAAAAAAAGCCGCCCTGAGGCGGCCCGTTGCGTGGGCTTGGTGCTTTACCTTCTTCAGGCGCGGCGCCGAAAGGCGAACATGCCAACCACGCTGCCAAGCAACAGCATCAAGGTTCCCGGCTCGGGCACTGACGCCCTGGCCACCGAGACGAATTCGGCTCTGGTCCACAACTCGCCTTCAAAGATCGTCGCGCTGCCCCCGAAGTTGTAATTGAAGTCCGCTAATCCACTGCCTCGAATAAGAAAGACGGCGTGTGGACGCCGAAGGACCGCGCGACAGCGGATACGGCCAGACGCCGGTTGACGCAACACGTGCCAAAAGCGATTTTTTAGTGTGGGTATGGACTTGTGCGCTGCGCAAAACGGTGACTGTTAAAAAAACGGTGTAAATCAGCTTGTTCCGAAGGCATGTTGATCGCCAAGGGGCGGCAGCAGCTGCCGCACTTGCTCGGATGTGGGGGAGCCCTTGGTGTGGGCGCGCGCCGGATCCACCGTGCTATGATCCGGCCACATTCGAGCCGACTCTGGCCACTGGGGAAGTGGGTTTCATCGTCAAGCTGCGGGGGGTACACATGCACACCGTCTCCGAAGGGCAAATCTACGAAGGTACAGTTTCGATCTCGGGCGAGAGTGGGCCTTACCACCGGTGGATGGTGATAGCGCCGTTCGGCCGCGTGCATGCGCTCTCGATCGACAATCCCTTCGATCCCCACTGTCTCCCACTCCACCCGCTGCAACGCGGACTGGAGAGCGGGCGACTGCGCTATGTCGAAAGCGAAGCCGACCATCCCATGCTGCAGCTGCAGCGAGTGAAGGAGTTGCACCAAGTGCGCGATACACACCTGGGGCTGGCCGGTGACAACATCGATAAGATGCTCGCGATACTCGAAGACGCGATCGAAAAGCAACTTTCCTATGCGCCCTACGCCGCAGCCGAAATACTGACTTTGTTGAGCGAGTCTCTATGCGCGCCCGACCAAGAGCAGCGCGTCCGTAACCGGGTTTATGACTTGGTGCCGGACGCACGCCCCGCGCAGAGCGCTTGAGCGCCGCGTCCGGCGCAATACCGGACGAGCGGACGGCTCGCTATTGTATCCAGCCGGAAACATCTTCAACGACTTCAGGGTTCGAGTGTAGCGTTTCGTTTCCCGCCTGAGATGGGCCCGTGCACTCGGCGAGACAAAATGCCGGGCCGCCCGTTTCCAGTCATATTGAAGTCACTCCGCTCAACTAGACTTACACACGTTCGCTTGCGATTTTGGACTACAGCAACCGGCGACGTTGATCAGTTCGCTGCCGTTGCTTGTAGTTATGGAGGAATTCGATGCACCCGTCATGGAAGGATTGCATTTATAGGCAGCGTGAGGAACTCGCACGCATGCTCAAAGACCCGTTGGCCCGCAGCGCCGAGCAGTGCACGTGCGTATGGGAAAGCCGTGGATTACTCAATCGAACGCTCATCGGGTTGTTTTCCGGAATTCCATATTGCACATATTTATACGCCGTGGACGCCAATGGCATCCAAATCAGCGACAACATCGGACGCGGCGCAACCGTGGTCGAGCACTGGGGCCGAGATCGCTCGCAGCGGCCCTATATGCGCGAGCCTGTTCCTAACTGGGGCTTCTTGCTTTCCGACGCCTATATCAGCCTGAATAAACACCGGCCGTCACTCACAGCGCTGCAAGCCGTACATTTCGAGGGACGCCTCCTTGGCTACCTGGGCGCGGATTTCGACTTACGTCATTTGCCGGTGACCTCTGATCTGTACGACGAACCCACCGACTGGCAACAATTCAAAGGAGATCCCGCGATTCGATCGGGCCTGTTTCAACAAACCCGGGTCGAAAGCCCGATGGACCGCTGTTTGGACCAAGCCTTGTCCATTCTGGAAGAGCTGCTTACCGAACGCGGCGCGTTTCAATGCCAGCTCCATTTTTCCAGCAGTCAGGCGGTTGTCTGGCTCCTGGACGATCCATATCGGTACCGAATTCTCGATCAGGACGCCTTGAACGATCCGGATATTTGTCTTCTGTACCCAAAGCGTGCCTACCCCGAGCATGCTTGCGTTACCGACGAATTGATCGGCCCGATATTGAGTACGCTCGCAAGCCTAAGGCTATCGGATGACACCCTTTATCTGCGAGCGGCGACCATCAATATCTTCAACGGCAAAGTGAGCGTGACGTTTTCCTGCGACGGCACCCATTACATGTCGTGCGACGAGTTCCTTCGCAAGGGTCTGGACTTCTGGTTTGGCGCCGCTGCTTGAACGTGGGCGACACGGGTGGGAGCGCGTCATCGTCGCGTGCGCTGGTGCGATCGAATGCGCCCGAGCGGAATTTTGCAACGGCTGCATTGCGTCGAACGTGGTGCGTACCGAGCGAATGTAAGCATGCACGGGTGCGCGGAATTCGGGCTGTGCATAGGCGCAGCATGCCGGTCGTCGGCAGCCAAATTCAATTGAACTCGTGCAGCGTCAGATCGAAGTGCAGAGTCAAGTCTTCCGTGCTTGCGTAGGCGTCGCTGGTTTCCGAATAGCCGAGTTGCAATGCCAGAGAACCTGTACGCCGTTCGGGATCACCGAACGGGAGCGGCATGCTAATGCCGGCTTGCGTATTGAAATTCGTCGCCCGAGCCGGCCAGGTCGCGTTGTTTCTGGTTCCCATGTAACCATTCGCCGTAAACATGATGGAGCTGCCCGCGGGCCGGAAGTTGAGTGCCACGGACGCCGAGCGGGTCCTGGTACGGCTGTGGTTGCTCTGTGCTTCATCCTGGTAGGTGAAGCTCGGCGCGATCGAAAAGTTCGGGTGCGGCGTATAGGTGGCGGCGACGGTCTCGGTCCAGATGTCCGAAGGGTTGCCCTCCGCGGCCGAGCAATCTGCCCGGTACGTATAAGAAGACGATGCGGTGGCGTTCCAGCTCTTGCGACGAATCGATAGCGAGCCGAACACATTGTGACTCAATACGTCGTCGGCCGCATTCGGGTTGGGATCGTCGATGTGACTGTTCACTTGGCGCGAATAGGACAGCGTGGCGTCAATATGGGGCGCGGCGGACAACACATAGTTGAAGGCTGCGCCAACAGCCGTATCCGCCATGCGATTGCCGACATTGTCGGCGCGTGCTTGATCGGTGGCGTGCCAGGCAAAACTCCGCACACCCAGTTTTCCGAATTGACGTTGACCCCATACGTCCACACGGTTCGTGCCTGGCGCCGCAGTTGTCGCAACCGGTGCCAGCGGCACGAAATTCAGTCCCATGGACTGATAGCTGACACCGTATTGGAAATCCCGCCAGGCGGATTGAGCCCCGAACCACACCGAGCGGTGGTTTTCGTTGTCGAGCGCAAGGCTCGATTGTGGGTCGAATGATCCGTAATCGATTTCGGCTTGTAGCAAAGGCAGGTGCGCGCCGAGGTTGGACTTCATTTTCAGGCCCAGAAAGCCACGGCTGTCCCCGCTGGCTTCCGGTTGTTGAATGTAGGCAGTACGCATCTCGAACCGCTCGCCCCGGCGATAGGTGTGGGTCAGATTGACCGGTTCGTTCTGCGCGACAAGGCTCGGGATGGGTGCCGCGCCGCAAGCGGTCGCTGCGAACCCGGCGACGCCGATCACCGAATGGATAGAAGGTCGGAACCCCACGTTGTCTTCCCCGCCCCAGTTCCTGTTCTGCCCGGGAAATGTCCGGACTGCGTTGCGTTCAGGTTTGCCGTACAGCGGCTAAAGTCCTCACCCGGCACTGCATCGACAGGGCTCGGCTTTGCGCTGCGGAGCACCGAGCCGATTGCGACCAACCCTTGAGAATCCCCCGCCCGGGTCCGGGCGAACCGGTCGGTGACCGTGCCCTAAGAGTCGTCCGGGGGGCGGGTATCTTGAGAGACGGCGATGAAAGTCGTGATGACTTTGGGGAAATGGGACCGATTTATGAGATGCGGGATGCGGATTCGCGCAAATCGGCACGCCGAATCGATCACCATGGCTTGGCAGAGGCTGGAGCGCCACGACGCCGGCTCGCGCGGCGCCTGGGCAGTCATCATTCACGCCGACGCGGGCGGCCCGTGCGCTTCAATCGAAGTTGTGAAGCGAGAACTCCAGATTCAGTAGCAAATCATCGCCGTTATTGAAAGCGTCGGTGGTCTCGATGTAATTGAGCTGCAGCGCAACGGCGCCGTTATTTTGGTGCGGAGCGTTCAGCGCCAGCGGCATGCGGATGCCGGCTCGGGAGTTGAAACGAAAAGCGTCTGCGTCCCAAGCCGCATTGCGTTGCGCGGCGACGGAACTCGATGCAGAGAAAACGAAGGGCCGGCCAACAGGACGGTACCGAAAAGCAATCGCTGCCGATCGCGTGCTGGTGCGGCTGCGATGGTCTGCGGCGGGCGCATTTTCATAAGTGAATGTCGGCGAAATGGACAGATCGGGAGCCGGCGTGTAGGCCATGGCAATGGAGTCGCGCCATGTGCCGGTTTGGACGCCGTCGATTTCGGTGCAGTCGGATTGGTCGGTATAGGTGCTGGACGCAGTGGCGTTCCAAAATTCCTGTCGTATCGACAATGTAGCCGACAGCCGATGGCTCAGTTCGCGGATCGCGGCGGCGTTGCGGGCATCATTGAAGCTGTCCACGATCTGGCGCGAGTAGGTCAGGGCGGCATCGACGGCCGGTGCGGACGCGAGCGCATAGTTGAGGGTAGCGCCGATCGCGGGAGGGTGTCGGAGATCGCGTTGTCGGTTGCTTGCGAGGCGAAGGTTCGCAATCCGACCTTGCCGAATTGGCGCTGTGCCCAGATGTCCGAGCGAGCCGTGCCCGGCGTGGCGGTCGCGTCAACGTGCGCCAGGGGCACGAAATTCTGCCCTATGGACTGGTAGCGCACACCATATTGCACGCTATTCCACGTGGATTGCGCCGCTACCATCACGGCACGCTGCAGTTCACTTCCGAGCGCCACATTCGAATGCGGATCGAAAGCACCGTAGTCCAGTTCGATCTGCAACGATGGCATGTAGCGACCGGCGCGCGAATGCACGCGCAGACCCAGGAAGCCGCCGCCGTCGCCCTCGGCGCTCGATTGCCGGACGTAGTCCGTATGCAACTCGAGCCGGTCGCCCGCCCGGTACGTACTGCTCAGGTTCACCGGTTGGTGCTGTGTGTCCGCGTTCGAATTCCGGGCCGCGTCGGCCGCGGGAATCATGATCCACCAGCCGCAAAGCACGATGGTGAACTTTAGACCTAACTTAAAATCGTAATTGCCTTCCGCCATCGATCTCCGCTCGATCGGCTGCCCGGATGCGCTGTTCGTCAACCACGCACGCAGGTGCTCCCGTGTGGCAGGACGACCCCGGCACACAATTCGCACTGCCGCCTGCTATCAACGCCGGCGGCAGGGTAACAACTTCGACGTGGGGAATGCGAGAAAAGAATTACACGCTGCGGCGACGTAACAAGTTGCGTCGTCGATCGGGGACGCGTTGCGAGCTATCGCTTCGCTGGGTGGTGTCCGCGACCGCAGACAACAACCGGTCCCAATAGGAACCGGGTGGCGCGCGCCACGCTTCGCGGTGCAGCCAGATGAGGGAATCGGCGTCCTGAGCCAGTTGGTCGAGTTGCTTGCGGCTCAATCCTTCCGGACCTTCGTGCAAGCACCGCGCGCGCAGGGTTTCCATGCGCCGGAGGCGAGCCGCGCCGTTGCGTCGTCGTGCCAGTGCGGCGTGGAGTATATTTGCATGCTTGTTGAGCACGGCATTGTGGAACGCAGGAAGGACGCTGCTGCTCGCGAGCGCAGCGGTGTCGTTGGCATAGGCCAATACCGGTGGTTGTTCGATTTCCTCGGGAATCAACAATAAACGCTTGCGGCGCAGCCACTGCCCCAACCGCACCCGGCTGAGGACCACCGATGTAGGGGCGGCGAGCACCAAAGGCACAACCACCGGCATGGACCACCAGAAGTACAACGGATCGAGCCAATAGGCGAATCCTGCCCACGCCATGGCGGCGATGCTCCCCGGTGCGTGCTTGAGAAGCGCGTCCCGCCATCGCGTTTCGTCGGCGCGGTTTTGTCCGCCCCAATGCAGGGAGATGTTGAACACCGCACTGAGCACGAATCCGGTATGGGCCAGCATGCGGATCGGCGCAAGCAGAGTGGACACCATGGTTTCCAAGACAATGCTGATGCCCAGCCGCCCGGCGCCCCCGTATTCCCCGGTCTGCCGCTTCAGCGCGGCGTCGACCCAGGCCAGGAATTTAGGCAAAAACAGCAGCACGGCGGTGCTTCCAGCGAGGGTGATGGCAAGACTGGGATGCCATTCCGGCCACAACGGGAACAGACTGCGGCCGTTCGGAAAATAATTGATCGGCCAAAGCACGAACAAGGTGGTTTCCACGGCCGACGCGATCAGAAACGCCAGCCACAAGGGCGAGGCGAGATAAGACATGATGCCGTTCAGAAACACCATGCGGTGCGCGAAGCGAAGATGGCGACCGAACAGCAGCAGCCACAAGTGCTGCAGATTGCCTTTCGCCCAGCGCCGATCGCGCGCCAGTTCGTCCACCAGACTGGGCGGCGAGGTCTCGTAGCTGTTGGGCAGATCGGGTTCCAGCCATACTTCGTAGCCAGCGCGGCCCATGTAAGCCGCCTCGACGAAATCGTGACTCAGGATCGGTCCGCGGAACAGGCCTATTCCGGGCAATTTTTTCAGGCCGCAAGCGCGCATGAAAGGCCGGATCCGGATAATGGCGTTGTGGCCCCAGTAGGCCGCTTCCCCCATTTGCAGCGCAGCGAGTCCGGCACCGAATAATGAGCCGTAGACGGTGTTGCCGAGTTGTTGAAAGCGCGCAAATGCAGAGTGGCCGTTGACGATGGTCGGTTTGGTTTGAATCATGCCGACCCGCGGCTCCAGTTCCATGAGTTGGACCAACGGAATGATGCTGTCGGCACTCATTACACTGTCGCTGTCGAACACGATCATATATTCGAATGACCGGCCCCAGCGGCGCAGGAAGTCGGCGACATTGCCACTCTTGTAGTCGAGGTTGACCGGCCGGCGACGATAGTGAATGCGGCCAATACCATTCAGTTCTTGGCAGAGTCTGAACCAGGCAGCTTGTTCGGCGAGCCATACGTTCGGATCGCGGCTGTCGGACAGGATGAAGAATTCGAACGGCTCGAGCTGCCCGGCACGTTCGAGACAACGATAGGCAGCGCGCAATGCTCGCAGGCTCTCCTCCACCGGCTCGTGATAGATGGGCATGACGATGGCGGTTCGGGCAAGCGGCGTGCCGGCGCGCTCGGCAGCGTCGTGCCGTCGCAGCAGGGAGTAAGGATCGCCGCCCATGCGGCGCACCAGGAACCCGACCACGGCCACCCAGAATCCGGCCGAAATCCACGCGAACAGAAGTGCGAACAAGGTCGCGATCGTTTTCTCGACCCCGGTGCTGCCGTGATAGGGCAGCGTGGCGAGCATATAGTAGACGGCGACCGCGGTTTGGGCGACGACGATGAGGGCAATCAGCGAACGGCGCCAGCGTGCCGCGCGGCGCCACTCGCGCGCCCCGCTCCGTGCTGCGATAGACAAATGTTCCGTTGCTGTATTCACTGACTCATTCTCCCTGAGCTTCCGGTTTCGATGGCGCTGCCCTTGTTGGGCTCGCGCTCGATCCGGGCGATCCGTCAAGTATGGCCGATGCTGCCGCGGCAAAGCGGCGGTGCGGACCCTGTCACCCTGCCCGGCAATGGGTTGAAGCGCTGTTCCAGTCGATCGAGGACGCGCGCCAACAAGCCATCCGGGCCGCGGGCAAGCTCGCTGTCGATGATCTGCAATGTTTCGCGGGCCGCGTCCGCGCTGATTTCGCATTCCGCCATGTTCAAGTATTGAAATGCGCGCTTGACGACCAGTTCATACTGCGAGGGCATGGTTTAGTCCCCTTTTACCTTCAGTTGGTTGCCCACCGGCAATTCGTAAGTCCAGGTCTCGGACACGGTTTCGTCGCCGTTTTTCAGGAAAGCGCGCAACGCCAGCGGCTTGCCATCGGCCGGTTTCGCCAGTATAGAAAGCCGCCACGACCGCGTCGGAGCGACGTACTCCATGAAATGCTCCAGTACGCTGCCCCCGTATTGTGCAGTCACCTCGCCGGTGATTGGCGCATCGGGCGGCAGCTTGGCAAGTTCGGGTCCGGTGAAGTCGACGATGATCCGGTACGCGCCTTCACTGGTGCCCCCGCCGATGACGTTGCCGTCACCGACGAACGTACTCTGAGCGCTACCGATGGTCTCGCCGGCGAGATCCGGGGTCCCGAAGCCCAAGGTGTAGGACAGTTCCAATGGTTTGGCGGGGGTTACCTTGTCGCCCGGAGTCCAGAACGCGACGATATTGTCACTGGTTTCATTGGCCGTGGGCAGTTCGACCAGCACCACCTTGCCGTGACCCCAGTCGCCGGTCGGTGCGATCCAGGCGCTGGGACGCTTTTCATA
Organism: uncultured Gammaproteobacteria bacterium; assembly: GCA_963762165.1. Lineage (GTDB taxonomy): Bacteria > Pseudomonadota > Gammaproteobacteria > JASBUN01 > JASBUN01 > CAVXJN01. Next base: position 350,760 of record CAVXJN010000003.1, on the reverse strand, counting down.
GCGGGCGCCGAAGTCCTCGTAATCGTGAAAGTCCACTTGCCGCTGAAGCAGTCCGAAACCGCGCACGTTTTCGGTGTCGAAGTAATACATTTGCAGGTGTTTCGGATTCAGCAGCGGGCGCCATAGCCATTCGCCGGTAGCGCCGTTGTGGATCAGCAGACCGTCGGAGTCGTGAACCTGAGGCCGCCATTCGCCGCGGGGACGGGGCGTGTTCTCGCCGTAATAGAACATGCTGGTAAGAGGTGCGGCCCCCAACAGCGACACTTCTTCGCGGGGGAACAGTTTTACTTCGACCTGCAACTTGGTGGTGGGACCAGGGGTTACGGTGAAATGGTATGCGCCGGCGACATTTTTGCCGTCCAGCAGGCCATAGAACTCCACTTGTTTTGCTTTTGCCGCCGGCCGCACCAGCCAGTATTCGATAAAGGACGGAAAGTCTTCGCCGGTTGAAAGGCCCGTGTTGACCGCGAGGCCGCGTGCAGAGATCCCGAAGCTGTTGTCTTTGCCCACACCGCGAAAATAGCTGGCGCCTGCAAATACCAGGAATTGGTTCTGAACCTTGGGGTCGTTGAACGGATAAGTGAGTTTGAAACCGGCGAAGCCCAGATCTGCAGGCACCCGCTTTTCGATCTCGGCATCGGAATAGCTGAAGTCGTTCTTTTTATAGTCGAGCTTGTGCGTGCCCTGGGCGTCGACCACGTTGATCTTGACGGCGTGGGTGTAATACAGACCCGGCGAAATCAGCATGACCTGGAAAGGCGAGGGGCCTCCCCTCCAGAGACTGTTTTCGGGTTTGAAGCGTATGCTCTGGTATTGGTCGAACGATAATTCCTGAAGAAAACTCGGAATCTTCTTCGGCGCCGCATACGGCTTCTGCGAAAGTTGCTGGGCCTGATTGACTACGTCCTGGAAGTCGAACGCCAGGGCATGGCGGGCCCCTATCAGCAGACTCAAAACGATGATGCAGATACTTCCTCTGCCAATGACCATGCCGGATTGTCCCCTTTTCCATTTCCCCTGACGGGGCGGTTGTCGTCGAAACAAAAAGTATAGTGTACGAGGTGTTTCCGCCGACTGTGAGCCTAGTGCACCACACTGGGGCGGTTCTCGATGCGCTGGGGTGTCGTCGATGAGGGACTGCCGGGGGCGCGGGCACGCTGGATTGCGGCCCACTGACGATGCGGCGATTTTCGACCGGAACCACAAAAAAGGCCCGCGCGTGGCGGACCATTTCAGATTGGCGCGCCCGAGAGGATTCGAACCTCTGACCTCTGCCTCCGGAGGGCAGCGCTCTATCCAGCTGAGCTACGGGCGCAAAACTTCACTGTACATTCTAATACCGGCAGCCCGCCCGAGAGGATTATCCGGGCCTGCGGCCCTCACCCCTTCGGGTCCGCCGTAGCGGCTGTGCCGGAGACTCGGCTCGAACCTCTGGCCTCTGTCTCCGCAGGGCAGCGCTCTATCCCGCTGTACCCTGGCGGGCAGAAAAACTATGGCGCAAACCTTCACTGTACATCTTACTACCGGCAGTGCCATCGGCACCGCGGCGCCTGCCGACTAGCGCATGACCCTGTCGCTTGGGCGTGGTCAGGTGGTGCCAGGGGAGGCATAGGATAAAGGAGCGCGAGGCCAGCGTCTATCGGCGGTTCGGAGCGCCGGCCTCAGGTCATGCCTCGCCGGCCACCGCCCCCGGGTCGGTTTCGCGGGCAGTGTGGCTCGGTCTGCGCAACAAGACCAGCAACGGCATCGCCAGTAACGTCACCCACATCATTATGCGGAAGTCTGCCAGGTAGGCGATTGCGGCGGCCTGCCGGGTCACTTCGCCGTTCAGGGCCGCGGCGCCTGCGGCAGTGCTCGGGTTCCAGAGCTGTCCGGCTGCCTGCAAGGCGCTATTGAACGGCGTCAACGCGCTCGTCAGCAGAGCGTGGTTGGCTTGGGTATTGCGGGCCAGCAGCGTCACCATGATCGAGATGCCGATGCTGCTGCCGATGTTGCGCATGAGGCTGAACATGGCGGTACCTTCGGTGCGCCACTGGGGCTTCAGCGTAGCGAACGTGATGGTGCTCAAGGGCACGAAAATGAAGCCCAGGCCCAGTCCCTGGGTGACGCCGGTGCGGACGATGGACCAGGTATCCACCTGTAGTGTGAAGTGGCTCATTTCCCAAAGCGACAGGGCGGTCAGGCTCAGACCGGCGAAAATCATGGCTCGCGGGTCCACTTTGCCTGCCAGCCTTCCCACCATGAGCATGGCGATCATGGTGCCTACCCCGCGCGGCGCCAGTACGAAGCCGGTGGTGATCACCGGGTAACCCATCAGGTTCTGCAAAAACGGCGGCAACAGCGCCAGCGTCGCGAGCAATATGATGCCGACCACGAAAATGAACACCAGGCCGAGAGAGAAGTTGCGATCCTTGAACAGCCCCGGCTCCAGGAACGGACGCCGGTCGGTGAGCATGTGGACGATGAACATATAGAGGAACAGCGCCGACAGTACGCTTTCGACGATGATCTCGGTGGAGGTGAACCAATCCCGGGATTGGCCGCGGTCGAGCATCAGCTGCAACGCACCGATGGCGAGGCTCAGCAGGGTGAATCCAAACCAGTCGAACGGCCGGCTGCGGTCGGCCTTGGTCTCCGGGACGAAAGTCAGGATACCCAGCAGAGCAAGCAGGCCGAAGGGCAGATTGATATAGAATACCCATCGCCAGTTGTAGACCTCGGTCAAGTACCCGCCCAGGGTCGGCCCGAGAATCGGACCGACCATGACACCCACGCCCCACATGGCCATGGCCGAGGCGTGGCGTTCGCGTGGATAGGTATCCAGCAGCACGGCCTGGGACAGGGGCACCAGGCCGGCGCCGAAGGCGCCTTGCAGCAATCGGAACGCCACCATTTCGTTCAAGGAGGTCGCCGCTCCGCATAACATGGAGGCAATGGTGAAACCGCTTACCGCCACCATGAACACCCGCTTGCGGCCAAAGCGCGCAGCGAGAAAGCCGGTCGGCGGCGTCATGATCGCGGCGGCGATGATGTAGGAGGTGAGTACCCAGCCCACCTGATCCAACGTCGCCGACAGCGCGCCCTGCATGTGCGGCAGGGCGACGTTGGCAATGGTGGTATCCAGCGCCTGCATCACCGTCGCCAGCATGATGGAGGCGGTGATCAGGCCGCGATGGCGGGCGGCGCTCATGAGCCGTTCGGGGGCTCCGCGGCGTTTGCAGTGAGCACACCCATGCGATTGAGCATGGTGCGGGCAAAGCCGGGGATGGCGCGGTAGCTGCCGGTATCGATGTCGACTTCGGTGCTCATACCCGAACGCAGCACCTGGTCGTTGGCAGCGGCTTGCACCGAGATGCGCACCGGAATCCGCTGCACCACCTTGACCCAGTTGCCGGTCGCGTTCTGTGCCGGCAGTACCGAGAACTCCGAGCCGGTGGCCTGGCTCACGCTCGCCACCCGGCCGTGCCATTCCCGGCCGGGATAGGTATCGACGTGAATCGTCACCGGCTGCCCCGGATGCACGTGGGTGAGATCGGTTTCCTTGAAGTTCGCCACCACCCAGACGTCACCTTCGGCGACCACCGCCATCACCGGACTGCCGGGTTTGACGTAGGCGCCGGGCTCGGGCGTGTTGCTGGCGATACCGGAGAACGGGGCCCGCACGGTGGTGTGCTGCAAATCCAGCTCCGCCCGCTGTTTGGCTGCCAGCGCTGCGCGATAACGCGGATGTTGCTCCACGGGCAGTGTGACGTCGCCGCCGAGCTGGGCCTGGATCTGCGCCATTTGCTCGCGGTTCACTTCAATGCTCTGCTTGGCCTGTTCCGCGGTATGGCGCGCCTGGTCGACGGCTGCTTGCGAGGTCAGCTTGCGCTTGTCGAGCCCCAGCTGACGCTGCAACTCCCGTTGCGCGTAGTTGCGGTTGCTTTGTGCCAGTTGCAGTTGTTCCTGGCTTTGACGGTACTGCGCTTTGAGCGCGATCAGGTCGGCGTGCACGCTGTCAAGCTGGGCTCCGGCCTGCTGCAGCGCGATCCGAAACGGCGCCGGATCGATTTGGAACAGCACCTGACCTTTGTCCACGTGCTGATTTTCCGCTACTTGCACATCGACAACGGCGCCTTCGACTTGCGGGCTGACCGCGACTTTGTCGGCTTTGACATAGGCATTGTCGGTGCTGACGTAGCGGCCGCTGGTGAAATAGAAGAATCCGGCAACCAGTACCACCACCAGGGGTCCGGCCCAGAGCAGGATTCGCCGCACGCGGCGGCGCGACCGCGGGCCGTCCTCGGCAGCGCCTGCCGGCGCCGTCGGCTTGGGGGCTTCATTGGTTCCGGTATCGTTACTCATGGATGGCTTGCTCGGGTTCGCGGCTGCGTTCGGCAGCCAGGAGGTTGCCTTTGACGGCGCATAGCAAATCGATCAATTCCTTGCGCATGGCATTGCTCAGACCCTGGGTGGCTTCAGCGCGGGTCTCAGCGGCGGCGGTTTCCAGTTCCGCGAGCATCGGTTGTGCCTGCTCGGTGATATAGAGCCGGAACACGCGCCGGTCGGTCGGATCCAGCCGACGTTCGATCCAACCCGCCTGCTGCAGTTTGTCCAGCAGCCGGGTCAGGGTGATCGGGCGGATTTCGAGGATTTCCGCGAGGGCCGCTTGGTTCATCCCCTGACAGCGGGATAGATGCACCAGGGTGCGCCATTGCGCTTGGGTCAGACCGAGCGATTGCACCCGACGGTCGAAGCGCCGGCGCATCAGACGTGCCACTTCGTGCACCAGAAAGCCCAGGTTGCGGCTTGGATCGTCGTGTTGCATGAGAGTGCCTAATTGGTAAGGTGTACTTATTATATGTCCCACTTAGGCTATTGCAAGGCCGGGCCAGATTCCTTACGTCACGCTGGCGCAATCAAGTTTAGGTGGAAGCACGACACGCTTCGGGAGCAGGGCGGACGGCGGGCTTGATCATAAGAAGTATGGGGGTATTGCATATTCAAGATCCGCGCATGTGCGGCCAACCGCTGCAAAATCCCGGCGGAAGGAACCGGCGAAGGGGCGAGGATTCTGCGGTCAGTTGCAGGAATAGGCGCGGTTTTCGTGTACGGCGAATGCCAGTATACTGCCGGGCTGTATATCGTGCCGTAGCTGGGGGCGCGATGCCCGGATCGCAGTTTTGAACTAACAACACGGAGACCATCGTGATTCAACAAGATCGAGATTTTGTCCGCACTGCAGTCGCGGTGCTGATCGGGCTTGTGCTCCTCGCCGTGATTTTCTTCTTTGCAGCGCAAATGTTGTCGAAGATGAACGACAACGGTCCTGCAACTTTGAAAATGGCCGAGAAGGCGACCAACGAGCGCATTCAACCGGTGGGTCACGTGGAAACCGGCGGCGGCGAAAGTACGGCAGCGGCGGGTGCCAACGAAGGCGGCGGCCGTTCGGGCAAGGAAGTGGTCGACGCCGTGTGCGGTGCCTGCCACAAGACCGGGGCTGCCGGCGCGCCGAAAATCGGCGATAAAGAGGCGTGGAAACCGCGCGCGGCCAAGGGTATCGACGCGTTGATGCAGTCGGCGATCAACGGCAAGGGCGCAATGCCGCCCCGCGGCGGTGGTCAGGAGACCGACGCGGAAATCAAGAAGGCGATTACCTATATGTTGGACGAAACCGGTGTGGAAATCGCCGGCGGTGATTCTGGCGGCGCCGAAAAGGGTGCCGCTGCGCCTGGCAAGGGCGAAGCCAAATCCGACGGCGGGTCCGAAGCCAAGGCGGGGGGTGGCGCATCAGCCGGGGCCGATCTCGCTCGAGGCAAGGAAGTGGTGCAGAAGACCTGCGCCGCGTGTCACGCCACTGGCGTTGCTGGCGCTCCCAAGATCGGCGACAAGGAAGCGTGGAAGCCGCGCGTAGACCAAGGCATGGATACCTTGATGCAAAACGCTATGAATGGCAAAGGCGCGATGCCTCCGAAAGGCGGCGGCGATTACAGCAAGGAAGAAATCAGCGATGCCGTTCATTACATGCTCAAGGAAACCGGCTTCTAGACGCAGCGCCTGGAGCAGCAATCGAGAGCCGCCTTCGGGCGGCTCTTTGCGTTACGGCGTCAGCTTCGAAAACGTCATCCAGCCTGGGCCAAGGTCCGGGCGAACCCTAAGGCGGGTTTCGGAGGAAACCGCGGTTTCGGTTGGCGGACGCTTCGCGGATCGTGCGCCGTGCGCTCATTCCGCCAGCAGGCTGCGCAGATGGGCAAGGTGGGATTGGCCGCGTTGCTTGCGTTCTTCGGGATCGTCCGGGACTTTGGACTCCCATTCCAGATCCCCCGCGGGCAATTCGGCCAGGAAGCGGCTCGGCTCGCAGCCGTGCCATTCGCCGTAGCGTTTGCGTTTGGCGGCAAGGGTCATGGTCAACGTTCTGCGTGCACGGGTAATGCCGACGTAGGCCAGGCGGCGCTCTTCCTCGAGGCTGTCCTCGATGCTGTTGCGGTGGGGCAGCAGTTCCTCTTCCATGCCGGCGAGGAACACGTGATCGAATTCCAGCCCCTTGGCGGCGTGCAAAGTCATCAAATGCACCGCATTGCCCGCGTCGTCCTGATCCCGGTCCAGCGCGTCGAGCAACGCCATTTGCGCCAACACCTCTCCCAAAGACGCCTCGGCTGCGGCCTGCCGTACCGAGCGGTCCAGCCATTCGCGCAGCTCGTTGACGTTCTCCCACCGCCGGCGCGCGGATTCAGGATCCGGACTTTGCTGGCGCAACCACTCTTCGTAATCGATGTCGACGATCAACTTGCGCACCGTTGCCGTGATTTCGCCCGCTTCCGCCGCCTCTGACAGGCTGCGGATCCAAGCGCCGAATTGGCGCAAGTTGGCGGCGGCGCGGGTGCCGAGCGTCGTCCCGAGATCGAGGCCGGAGCAGGCATCGCAAAGACTGCCGCCCGCCCGATTCGCCACCGCGGTGAGCTTTTCCACGGTGCCCGGTCCGATCCCGCGGCGCGGCGTGTTGACCGCCCGCAGAAACGCGGCGTCGTCCTTGGGATTGACCAACAATCGCAGGTACGCCATCAGATCCTTGATCTCGGTGCGGTCGAAAAACGACGAGCCGCCGCTCAGGTGATAGGGAATGCGGTGTTCGCGTAAAGCGCGCTCGAACACGCGGGACTGATGGTTGCCGCGATACAAGATGGCGTAGTCATGGAACTGCGTCTTGTGGCGATAGTGGTGGTGGAGCAATTGACCCACCACCCGTTCGGCCTCGTGGTCGCCGTCGCGGCATTCCAGAATGCGAATCGGATCCCCCGGCCCCAGCTCGCTCCAAAGCCGCTTTTCGTACAGATGGCCGTTGTTGGCGATCAGCGTGTTGGCCGCCCGCAAAATGCGCCCCGCCGAGCGGTAGTTCTGCTCCAGCTTGATGACCTTGAGCCCGGCAAAGTCCACCGCCAATTGCCGCAGGTTTTCGGGCCGCGCGCCGCGCCAAGCGTAAATCGATTGATCGTCGTCGCCGACCACCGTCAAACCGTCCCGCTTACCGACCAGCATGCGCACCAGTTCGTACTGTGCGGCGTTGGTGTCCTGGTATTCGTCCACCAGGAGATAGCGGATATGTTCGCGCCAGGCGCCGAGCGCTTCGGTGTCTTCGGCGAACAGGGCTGCCGGCAGCGAGATCAGATCGTCGAAATCCACCGCATTGTAGGTTTTCAGAAAATGGTTGTAGCGCTCGTAGAGCTTAGCGGCGCCGTGTTCCTGGCCGTCGGCAGCGCCGGCCAGCGCTTGCTGCGGGGACAGGAATTGATTTTTCCATTGCGAAATCTGCCAGCGCAGGCGCTGTTCCTGATCCTGCGGCAGTGGCATTTCCTTGCGACTCAGCTCATGCAGCAGCGCGGCGCTGTCCTGGCTGTCGAAGATCGTGAAGCCGGGCTTGTAACCGAGCCGATGATGCTCGCGTCGAATGATTTCCAGCCCCAGGGTGTGAAAGGTCGAAATCCGCACAGCTTTGGCATCCGCCCCCAAAAGGCCCTGGACCCGCTGCTTCATTTCCCGGGCAGCCTTGTTGGTGAAGGTCACCGCCGCGATGTGCCGGGGCTCCATGCGCCGGGTGCGGATCAGATGGGCTATCTTTTGGGCGATGACACGGGTTTTGCCGCTGCCGGCGCCGGCCAGCACCAGTAGCGGGCTGTCCACATGTTCGACCGCGGCCGCCTGGCGTGCATTGAGTTTGGACACGGAATTCGATTCGGGTAGTGCGAAGGTCGGTCATTGTAGCAGCGTAAGGGCACCCCGGTCATCTCGCGAACCACCCGAGACGCCGGAAAGTTTTGCCTATTAAGCAAGAGCTTAGGCACGAAGCGCGGTGTCGGCAGAGCCATTGCCGGGGTGAAACGGCAGCGTGGAAATGTTATTGTACAAAATCGTTTGTCACAAAAGTATCGTGCCATGGGCGAACCGAATTCAGTCCGGCGGCGCGCGTCAAAGGCTCGCGTCCGACACCGGAATGTGCTCTTGTTGCTGCTCTTTTTCGGGGGCTGGCCGCTGGCTGCGAGCGCGGATGTACCGACCCTGCACACCGATACCACCGTAGCAACTGCGGGATATTACCGCCTCACCTGGGACTGGCCGCAGTCGGACAACCGTCGTTTCGAACTCCAGGAAGCGCAGAACGCGGACTTCACCGCGCCGCGGACCTTGTATCAGGGTCCCGACCGCGCCTCCCTGTTAAGTGGCCGGACCGACGGCCAGTACTACTACCGGGTGCGCCTGAATCCGGAGAACGGCCAGCCCGGACCCTGGAGCGACAGCGTCCAAATCGCCGTCGAACACCACAGCCTGGGCCGCGCATGGACCTTTTTCGGTGTCGGTGCCGGCGTGTTTCTGGCAACCCTCGGGCTGGTGGTCGGCGGCAATCTGAAGTCGAATCACAAGGGGAATGGATGACCGAAGGACCTTTAAAAGTCGATTTCGACCGGTTGCAACGTGATGTCGAGGCCCTCGGCAATATCGGCCGGCGCGAAGATCACGGCGTCTATCGCATGGCCTTCAGCGACGGCGACATGGCCGGTCGCGAATGGTTCCGGGCGCGGATCGAGGAGGCAGGGCTGGACCTGCATGTGGACGGCGCCGCCAATATCTACGGCCGCTTGGGTTGGGACGGCGAGCGTCCCAGCGTCATGACCGGCTCCCATCTCGACAGCGTTCCCGGCGCCGGGCACCTGGACGGCGCGCTCGGCGTGGTGGTCGGCCTGGAGTGCGTGCGCCGGCTCAAGGAACTGCAATTGCCATTGCGCTATCCTTTGGAGTCGGTGGCGTTCACTGATGAGGAGGGCCGCTTCGGCGGTATGGTCGGTTCACAGGCCATCGCCGGCAAACTGACGCCGGAAAAGATCTATAACGCCCGCGATCTGAACGGCGTCACCCTGGTGGACGCCATGGCCGAGCGCGGTCTGAACGCCATCGACGCGTTACGGGCGCGGCGCACTCCGGAGAGCGTGCACGCGTTTGTCGAACTGCACATCGAGCAGGGGCCGGTTTTGGACCGCAAGCACCTGCCCATCGGTGTGGTCGAGGGCATCGCCGGTCTGTTCAAGTGGGACGTGCATCTGATCGGTACTGCCAACCACGCCGGCACCACGCCCATGGACATGCGCAACGACGCGTTTCAGGGCCTGGCGGAACTGGGCGGCGAAATTCCGCGCATTTTGGAAGAAGACGGCAGTGCCCGCAGCGTCGCCACCATCGGTCGCGTGGCGCTGAAACCCGGTGCCGCCAACGTCGTTCCCGGTCGCGCCGAGTTTTCCCTGGAAGTGCGCGACACTGACCCGCAAGTGCTGGAGCAGTTGTCTCACGCTTTTCGCAAGGCCATTTCCGCGATCGGCCGCCGCCGCGGCCTGATGTTCGAATTCGAAGTGCTGTCGGAAATCGCGCCGGTCAAATGCGATCCGGGCATCGTCCAGATCATCCAGGAATCGGCGCGCAGCCTGAATGCCGAGAGCCTGGTGATGCCGAGCGGTGCTGCCCACGATACCCAGATGATGGCGTCGCTGACCCGGGCCGGCATGGTGTTCGTTCCGAGCAAGGATGGCCGCAGTCACTCTCCAGCGGAATGGACGCCGTGGGAAGACATCGAGAACGGCGCCAATGTATTGCTCAACACGCTTTATCGATTGGCCAGCTAGTGAGAAGCATCCATGACTGAAGACCGCAAGCCGTTGGAGCCCGCTTATCTCAACGTCGACCCGCTGCGCGAGAGTTACCGGGGCGCGATCGCCGAACATCCGAAGGTGGTCAAATCCCTCAAGACTCATCACACGGCGCTGCTGGTGATCGATGTGCAATATCTCGACGCCGCGCGCGGCCACGGCGTTTTTGCGGACGTGGAAAAATCCGGCGTACCCCCGGAAGCGGTCGAATACTATTTCGATCGCCTGGACCATTTCGTGTTCCCCAATATCCGCAAGCTGCAGGACGCGTTCCGGGCCAATGATCTGGAAGTGATCCACACCCGCATTCAGTCCATGACCCGCGACGGCCGTGACCGCGGCCCAGGCCACAAGCGCTTGAACCTGCATGCGCCGCCCGGTTCCAAAGAGGCCGAATTCATCGAGGCCGTAGCACCCGTGGGCGATGAAATCGTCATCAACAAAACCGCCAGCGGCGTATTCAATTCGACCAACCTGGAATATGTGCTGCGCAATCTCGGTGTCACTGGTTTGTTCATCTGCGGTGTCTACACCAACGAGTGCGTCGATACCGCCATCCGCGATGCCTGCGATCTCGGCTTCCACACCACGCTGATCGACGACGCCTGCGCGACGGTGACGCCGGCGCTGCACAACGCCACCATCAACACCATTCGCGATCGTTATGCGCGGGTATTGAGCGCCGACGAAGCCATACAGGAGATCACCCGAGTGGTGGCGGCATGAATGGCGTCAACGACGCCATCCTGAACCCGAATATCGGCTGGACCATACTCGCAATCTTCAGCGTCCTGTGGGTATTTCTGGGTTGGTACTGGGGGCGGCGTGCCAGCGGCCTGGACGACTACATGCTGGCCGGCCGCAACGTCGGCATCGCCCTGGCGGTCGCCACCTCCATGGCCACCTGGGTGACCAGCAACACCACCATGGTGGCGCCGCAAATGGCGCTGCAACTGGGCATCTGGGGAATGGTCGGATTTTCGCTAGGGTCGGTGGGCCTGATGTTGTTCGCGCCCTTGGCGCGGCGCATCCACGACCTGATGCCCAGCGGCTATACCAGTGGCGATTTCATCCGCATTCGCTACGGCAACACTGCCTGGCGCGTCTTTCTTTTGATCTCGCTTTGTTACGCCTTCGGTTGGCTGATCAGTCTCGGCATGGCCGGCGGTGTGCTGATCAACGCCCTCACCGGCATCGACTATCACATCGGCATGACCGTCATTCTGGTGATCTGCGTCGCCTACACGCTGCTCGGCGGCCTGCGCGCGGTAATCGGCACCGACTTCATTCAGACCGTTCTGATCTTGGTGGGCGTTGCGGTACTGGCCTGGTTGACCATCGACAAGGTCGGGTTCGACCAAATGCACGACACGGTGATCCAGCGCCGGCCGGAGTTGCTCAATCTTCTGATGCCGGCAGCGATCATGTTCCTGTTCAACAATCTTTTGTTCGGCGTCGGCGAGATTTTTCATTCCAACGTCTGGTGGAGCCGTGCGTTCGCTTTTCGAAAAGGTGTTGGATTCAAAGCCTACATGACCGCCGGACTGATGTGGATTCCGATTCCCATCGTCGCCGGCTTCGTTGCCCTGGCGGCACCGGCGTTGCATCTGAACGTGCCGGCTGCGGACATGGTGGGACCGTTGGTGGCCGCGCATCTGCTCGGTGTCACCGGCGCTGTACTGGTGTTCATCGTCGTGTTTTCCGCGTTGGCCTCCAGTCTCGATTCGCTGTTGGCCGCCACCGGCGATCTGGTGACCCAGGACATTTATCGCGGCCACTTCCGGCCCGATGCCAGCAACCGCGAACTGAGTATCGCTGCCAAGCTGATCACGCTGTCTCTGGGCGTACTGACCTGGCTGATCTGCTATCCGCGGGTGAGCACGCTGGGCGCGCTTTTGTATTTCATGGGTGCATTCGTCTCCAGCACCATCTGGCCCATCGCCGCCGGCTTGTATTGGCGCAAGGTAAATCCCGCCGGCGCATGGCTGGGCATGGTGCTGGGCACGGCCAGCGGTCTGACGGCGTATTTCACCGTCGGCTTCTATGCGGCCGCATTGACCGGCGCCACGGTTTCGATGGGGGTGCTGCTGCTGGTGACCTGGATCTGGCCCCGCGATTTCGACTGGGCGATGCTCTGCGAAGCGCCCCGGGAGGAATGATCATGACAGCATCCATTGGTTTTCTGACTACCCTTGTAACCGTGATGGTCGGTTTCACGATTTTGAGCCCCATCGTGCTGCTCTGGCTGGTATTGCGCGATTGGCGACAAGGAACACTCTGGTGAAAGACCTCGATCCCCTATTGAAGGAACCCGTGCAGCCCAAAGACTGGACTGCCGGTCTCGAGCGGCCCAAGCAACTGCTCGAACACATCGCCGAAGATCCGGAGCCGCTGGTGGACCTGGCGCACCGGCCCATCGTCTCGGCCCGGCAATTCGATCGCGACAAGACCATGCAGTTGTGTCGTTTGGCGGCATTGTATGAAACCACGCCGGCGCTGATTCAGCTGCCGCTCACCGGCAAAATCCTGATCAGCGCGTTCTATGAGCCGAGCACGCGCACCAGGCTGTCATTTGAAAGCGCCTGGCACCGGCTCGGCGGCGACATCATGTCCATCACCGATCCGTCCAGTACAGGTATCGCCAAAGGCGAGTCCATGGGCGATGTGGCGGAGATGTTCAACAACTACGGCGACCTGGTGGTGCTGCGCGACTCGAGCGAAAGTGCCGTCTACGAAATGCTCGAGCAGCTGCGCATCCCGATCATCAATGCCGGCAACGGTATCGACGAACATCCGACCCAGGCACTGGCGGACATGTACACCATCTTCAAATGGCGCCCCGAACTGCTGCAGCAAGACCTTGAGCCCGCAAAGCGTGCCCGGGTCGGCATCATCGGGGTACCCAGCCGCATGCGTACCGTGCGCAGTCTTTTGATGTTCCTGGCGCTGTTTGCCAATTCCATCGACGAGGTGGTGCTCATCAGCGAAGCCGAGGAAAACTTCGATCCGGGTCAGCGCGAGGAACTGGAGCAGGCCGGACTGCGTATGCGGATCAGCGCCAACCTGGACGACGAGCTGCCGGGGCTGGACGTGGCCTATATCAATTCCATTGCCTGGGTCGGCGATACCTACGTCAAACTCGGGGAACGGTTGCGATTGTCCGCGTCATCGCCGTTCAAGAAAGGCGCCATCATTCTGCATCCGCTGGCGCGGGGCGCAGGAATTGTCCACGGATCTGGACCAGACCGAACACAACTGGTACTTCGCCCAGGCCCGCGGTGCGGTGTTCGTGCGCATGGCATTGCTAACGACCCTTACTCAGCGCATCCATCAAGTGATGGACACCCCCAACGGCGGCTGAGCGCTACGTCCGGCGCGCGCGACGCAACCGGGCCAACTCCTAATCACGAAGAGAGGTTAATAGACCGATATGTGTGGTATCGCAGGTGTCATCCACGCCGACGCGTCACGCGCGGTGGACCCGCAAACGCTGGTGGCCATGGCGGCCATTCAGTATCACCGCGGCCCTGACGGTTTCGGCTACAAAACCATCGACGAGCGCGGCATCGGCTTCAGCCATGCGCGGCTGTCGATCATCGACCTCAACGAAGAGCGCGCGAAGCAGCCTTTTATGTCTCCAGACGGCAATCTGATGCTGGCGCACAATGGCGAGTTCTACGACTACAAGCGACTGCGCACCGAGCTGACGTTGGCCGGCGCGCGCTTTCGCACCAAGAGCGATTCCGAGCTGGTGATGCATCTGTATCCCAAGTTCGGTCTTGAAGACATGATGACCCACCTGCGAGGCGAGTTCGCGTTCGCACTGTACGACAAGCAGCATGACCGGTTGATGCTGATCCGCGACCGCTTCGGCATCAAACCGCTGTATTGGGCGGAAGCGAACGGCACGTTGGTGTTCGGTTCGGAACTCAAGGTCCTGTTCGCCAATCCCGATGTGCCGCGCAAGTTCTCGCCCCAAGGTGTGTATCACCAGTTGATGCAAACCATCGTCCCGGGCAGTACGCCTTTCGAAGGCGTGCACCAGGTGCAGCCGGGCAACGCACTGATCGTCGAGCGCGCCCACGGCAAGTTTCAAATCCGAGAAGTCAAATACTGGGACATGGATTTTCCGCTCATGAACGAGCGCGACGAAAGCCAACCCGAAGAGCATTACATCGAACAGGTGCGCGAGCGGTTGATGCGGGCTGTGCACCTGCGCCTCGAAGCCGACGTGCCGGTGGCGTGTTACTTGTCCGGCGGCATCGACTCCTGTTCCATTCTCGGCTTGTCGGCGGCGGCCCAGCAGTCGCCGGTCAAGGCGTTCACCATCGGCTTCGACGACGCCGACTACGATGAAACGGCCATTGCCCGCGAGATGGCCGAATCGGTAGGCGCCGATCAGGACATCATGATGCTCAACGCCAGCCACCTGTACGACAATTTCGTCGAAACCATCTGGCACGCCGAGCGCACCATCTACAACACCCTCGGCGTCGCCAAGATGCTGATGAGCCGCCACGTCAACAAGGCCGGCTACAAAGTGGTGGTTACGGGCGAAGGCTCCGACGAACTGTTCGCCGGCTATCCGGCGTTCCGGCGCGACATGTTCCTGCACGGTCTGGATACCTTGTCCGAGGGCGAGCGTGCCACCTGGGAACAGATGCTGGCGGAATCCAACAAGCTGTTCCGCGGCGCCATGCTGGCCGAGAACGAATTGCACGACCCGGCACTGGACAGTCTGGTCGGCTTTACGCCTTCCTGCCTGCAGCCCTGGCTCGCCTCGGCGACCCACGTTCCTGGCCTGCTGGCAGAGCGCCATCGTAAGGCGTTGCAGGATTACGAACCGGGACGGGCGATCGCCGAGGCCATGGACGGCGACATGATCGAGGGCCGTCATCCCCTCGACAAGGCGCAGTACGTCTGGATCAAGACCCAGCTCGAAGGCCAGATCCTGACCTGGGGCGGTGACCGGGTCGACATGGCCAACTCCATGGAAGCGCGGCCGGCGTTTCTCGATCACCACTTGGCCGAGTACGCCACGCAGGTGCCGCCGTCCATGCGCATCAAGGGCCGCACCGAAAAATACGTGCTGCGCGAAGCCATGAAGGGAGTGCTGCCGCGGGTGCTGTACGAACGGGAAAAGTTCGCCTTCATGGCGCCCCCGGCCCATACCGATCCGAAAAAATGGGCCGCCATGCGAGCCCTGGCGGACGAATACCTGTCCGATCAGAAACTGCAGGACGCGGGGCTGCTCGATCCCGCTGGCGTGAAAGCGTTGTTCGCGCTGCACGACAATCCCGATACCAGCAGTTCGACCCAGGTGCAGTTGGACGCGGTCATCAACCATATGCTCGGGGTGCAGATCATGTACGCCAGTTTCGTCGAGACCGACATCCCGAAGCTTGCCCGGGAACGGGCCGACGCCCTCGGCTGGGCGGCATAGCAGCCCAATCCATTCCGTCGCATCTGTCGGCCATTGCACACGCGCTGCGCAATGGCCGTCGGCGACCCGCTGCAGGCGCCCGCTTCGACACCTCCCCAGCGGCTTGAAAATTTTCTCTGTCGGCAACGCCCAACAGTCCCTTTGCAAACCGCCGCGTGGTGCTAGTCTCACCGGCCGTATGGCCCGGCGGTTCCCCGCGCAGTCCACCCCACGGCGCGACCTGTTTCGCCGGCTCTCCCCTTTGACCTTTGAAGAGAACCGCTATGTCTGGCGAGAGCGTCCCCGACGCGTTGTCCTCCCCGGTCGTGCCGGCGCGCCTACTACTCGACGCTGTTGCTGTTCTGGATCTTTCCCTACGCGGTGTTGACGGTGCGCGCCAAGTCCTGGCTCACCCGTTAATCGGTGGTCGACCGGTCGCCACGTCGGTGCCGGCGCTGCGGCATTGCCTTCGGCGTCGTCGGCGCGGCACTGGGTGCGGGTCGGATACCGGACAACGTCGAAAGTCGATCCGCGCCTCAGGCCGCCCCTGGCCGGGCGCCACCCGATCCGGGTGCCCGGTCCAGTCTGCGGTAGCTCAATGCTTCATGCAGGTGTTCCGGCCCGATGTCGCCGCCGCTGCCGAGGTCGGCGATGGTGCGCGCCAGTTTCAACACCCGGTGATAGGCACGAGCCGAGAGGCCGAGGCGCTCCATCGCGGATTCCAGCACTTGCCGGGCATCGGCGCCCAGGCGGCAATGCTGTTGCACCTGCTGCACATGCATGCGGCCGTTGGCCGCGCCGGCGCGCTGCAGCTGAGCGTGCCGTGCCGCTGTCACCCGCGCACGCACCGCGGCGCTGGTCTCGGAGGCAGTTCCTGCGGACAATGCGGCGCGCGGCGGCCGTGGCACCTCCACATGCATGTCGAAACGATCCAGCAACGGGCCCGACAGCCGCCGGCGATAGCGGGCGATCTGCTCGCCGCTGCAGCGGCAGCGGCCATCGGCATCCCCCAGGTAGCCGCAGGGACACGGATTCATTGCGGCGATGAGCTGAAACCGGGCCGGGAACTCGGCCCGGCGCGCGGCCCGGGCGATCATCACCCGGCCGCTCTCCAAGGGCTCGCGGAGCACTTCGAGTACCCGCCGGTCGAACTCCGGCAATTCGTCCAGAAACAGCACCCCGTTGTGGGCCAGCGAGATTTCCCCGGGTCGCGGCTGCGAGCCGCCGCCTGCCAATGCGACTGCGGAAGCGGTGTGATGGGGCGCGCGAAAGGGACGCTGCATCCATGCGCCGACCAGTTCTTCGCCGCCGACGACCGAGCGGATGGCGGCGGCTTCCAAGGCTTCCTGTTCCGTCATCGGCGGTAGGATGCCCGGCAGGCGCGCAGCCAACATGGATTTGCCGGTACCGGGCGGCCCCAGCATCAGCAGGCTGTGTTCACCGGCGGCGGCAATCTCCAGTGCCCGCTTGGCGTGAGCCTGGGCGCGGACATCGCCCAAATCCAGTCCGTCGCCGGCAGCGACGCGCAACGGCGGGGCCGGCAGCGCCGGTAGCTTGTCGCCGTCGCCCAAATGCGCGCACAGTTGAAGCAGATGTTCCGGAGCAAGGCCGCGGTCTGCGCATACGTAGCCGGCCTCTTCGGCATTCTCCGGCGGGCAGACCAGGATGCGCTCCGATTCGCGGGTGCGCACCGCCATCGGCAACACACCGCGCACCGGACGGATGGCACCGGTGAGGGCAAGCTCGCCGACGAATTCGTAGCGCTCCAGTTGTTCGGCGGCCAGTTGGCCGGAAGCGACCAGGATGCCCAGGGCAATAGGCAGATCGAAACGACCGCCTTCCTTGGGCAGATCCGCGGGAGCGAGGTTGATGGTGATCCGCCGAGGCGGAAATTCGAAGCCGCTGGTCAACAGAGCGCCGCGCACGCGGTCCTTGCTTTCTTTTACCGCGGCTTCGGGCAGGCCGACGATCGACAGTGACGGCAGACCATTGGCGAGGTGAACTTCGACCGTGACCAACGGTGCTTCGATGCCCACGCAGGCGCGTGAGTACACCACGGCTAGAGGCATGGATTCCCTTCCTTAGGTTTTCTGCCGGCCGACATCCTGTCGCCGGCTACGGTTCAAGTCTTGTGTTCGCTGGGTTCGAGCAACTGCGCTTCCAGCTCAGCGACGCGTTTTTCCAACGCGTCCACTTTGCTGCGGGTGCGGGCCAAAACCGCAGCCTGGATTTCGAATTCGTCCCGGCTCACCAGGTTGAGGCGTTCGAAGCCTCGCTCCAGCGCGCCGCGCACGTTCTTTTCCACGTCCTGCTGCAGATCACGAAAGCCTTTCGGTACCGCGTCTGCCAGGGTACGTGCCAAATCGTCAAAGATCTTCGGATCCATGGTTGCTCACCGTGTCTTGCTGTCAGTACTCATTTTAGTGGATTTGCTGCCACGGTTCATGGGTCGCATCGCACTACGTTGGTGCGCGCAACTTATTCGGCCGCGCAAATGGTGCAAGCAATTGGTGCATGGCTCGTGCATGGATTCTTCAAGCTCCTGAAATATTGAGATTTCATGACATGGCATAGGAACTGCAACGGGCACGCTACGCAAGTGCACGAATGGTTCATGACAGTGGCGGACCGCCAACAACAAAGACTACAGGAGAGTTGAACGATGAAGAAGCTGATGACCAGTGTTGCAGTGGGGGTCGTGCTGGTGAGTGCCGGCACCGGGGCCCAGGCCGGGTTCAGCGGCAACGTCGCGCTGACGTCCGATTACATATTTCGGGGCATTTCCCAAACCAACGAAGACCCCGCAGTGCAGGGTGGTTTCGACTACGTGCACGACAGCGGGTTTTATGTGGGGACCTGGGCTTCGAGCCTGGAGTTTGGCGAGGACTCCTCAATGGTGGATCCGGCGTCCATGGAGCTCGATATCTATGGCGGTTTTGCGGGCAAAATCAACGACGCCCTGTCGTATGACGTCAGCGTGCTGCGTTACCTCTATCCGGGTGCAAGCAATTCTCTGAACTACGACTACACCGAAATCGGCGGGTCGCTGGCCTATGACTTCGGCGCCGCGGCGGTGACGGTAGGTGTGTACTACTCGCCTGACTTTTTTGCTTCGTCGGACAAAGCTACCTATTACTACGCGGACCTCGCGGTACCGTTGCCGGCTGCATTCAGCGTCAACTTTCACGTCGGTCATCAGACCATCGACGACAACGCCACCTTCGGTACGCCCGACTACACCGACTACAAGGTCGGCGTCTCCAAGGACATTGCAGGCTTCGGTCTGGCGCTCGACTGGGTAGACACCGATCTTTCGAAATCGGAGTGCTTCGGCGGTAGCAATCTTTGCGACAGTCGCGTGGTCTTCACGGTATCGAAAGAACTCTAAGGGCGACGGGCCGGGGTCCGCCCGCTTGGGCGGTTCCCGGATTGAGGAGATATATCAATGAAGCTAGTAACCGCAATCATCAAGCCCTTCAAGCTCGACGATGTTCGCGAGGCGCTGTCGGAGATCGGCGTGCAGGGCGTAACCGTGACCGAGGTGAAGGGTTTCGGACGACAGAAAGGGCACACGGAACTATATCGCGGGGCTGAATACGTGGTGGATTTCCTGCCCAAGGTGAAGCTGGAGGTCGCCGTCAAGGCGGACATGGCGGATCAGGTCGTCGAGGCCATTACCAAGTCGGCCAATACGGGGAAGATCGGAGACGGCAAGATTTTCATCTTCGATCTCGAGCAAGTCGTACGCATCCGCACCGGTGAAACCGGGCCGGACGCGCTCTGACAGGGTGGGGAGGAGAATCAAAATGAGTTTTTACAAACGTTTCGCAGTTCCGGTCGTAGTCGGGGCAATCTCAGCCGCTGTGCCGGCACTGGCATTGGCGGAAGACGCGCCGACGCTTAGCAGCGGTGATACCGCCTGGATGCTGACCGCAACGGCGCTGGTGCTGTTGATGACCATCCCTGGCCTCGCGCTGTTCTACGCCGGCATGGTGCGCTCGAAGAACGTGCTGTCGGTGATGATGCAATGTTTCAGCATCACCGCGCTGGTCACCGTGCTGTGGGCCATCGCCGGCTACAGCATCGCCTTCGGCGGTGACGGTCTCTATTGGGGCGGTTTGTCGAAAATGTTCCTCAAAGGGGTCGGGGTCGATACCCTCAGTGGCACGATTCCGGAAACCGTGTTCATGACCTTCCAGATGACCTTCGCCATCATCACCCCGGCGCTGATCGTCGGCGCGTTTGCCGAACGCATGAAATTCTCATCGTTGCTGTGGTTCATCAGTATCTGGTTGCTTGTGGTGTACGCGCCTATCGCCCATTGGGTCTGGGGCGGTGGCGGCTGGCTCGGCGGTAAAGGCATTCTCGACTTCGCCGGCGGCACGGTGGTGCATATCAACGCGGGTATCGCCGGTTTGGTTGCAGCCCTGGTGTTGGGCAAGCGCCGCGGTTATCCGGAAACGCCGATGATGCCGCACAATCTGAATTTCACCGTCATCGGCGCTTCCATGCTGTGGGTCGGTTGGTTCGGTTTCAACGCCGGTTCCGAACTGGCTGCGGACGGTGTCGCCGGTATGGCGATGGCTGTGACTCAGATCGCCACCGCAGCTGCGGCGCTGGGGTGGATGTTCAGCGAATGGCTGTCACACGGCAAGCCCAGTGTGTTGGGTGTGGCATCGGGTGCGGTTGCCGGATTGGTCGCGATCACCCCGGCTTCCGGTACTGCGGGTCCAATGGGCGCGTTGATCATTGGCCTCGTTGCCGGTGTGGGCTGTTTCATCGCCGCCACCAAGGTCAAACGCGCCATCGGTTACGACGACTCCCTCGACGCCTTTGGCGTGCACGCAGTCGGCGGCATCATCGGCGCCCTGCTGACCGGTGTGTTCTGTGCACCGAGCCTCGGCGGTGCCGGCTTTGGCGGCGACATCACCAGCATCGGCCAGCAGGTCGGCGTGCAGATCATCGGCATCCTGGCGACCTTGATCTACACCGCTGTCATGACGCTGATCATACTCAAAGTCATCGACGTGATCATCGGTCTGCGGGTCTCGGAAGAAGCGGAAGTCGAAGGCCTCGATATTGCCCTTCACGACGAACGCGGTTACAACCTGTAAGCCAAGCGAGTCAAGCTTGGGAAACGGAGCGGGCGCAATGCGCCCGCTCTTTTTTTGGCCGTTCGGCTTTGCAGGCCGAGCCGGAGTCCGGATCAATTGGAGCACCGTCTCCCACCGTGGCGAAGTGCAGCCCCGACTGCAGCGCTTGGGGGTGCGGTCAATCGGTTATAGGGATTTATGGGTGCCGTCGCAAAACGGCATGTTGGCCGAATGCTTGCAGCCGCAGAGCCCGTATTTGCGTTTTTCGGTGATTTCGAATTTCTGCGGCGAGAGGTCCGTACCCTTGTGTGAGCCGTCACAGAAGGGCTGGTTTTTGGAGCGGCCGCACGCGCACCACCAATACGTGCCCGGTTCCAGTTCCACCACATACGGTGCTTTCTGTGCAATCCTCGGTTCTGACATAATGCCCCCTGTGTCGATTCGATCCGCTGCCATGTTCCCGGCGGCCATTAGCGAGCCCGTTACGATACTGGAACCGAACACTCGGCTCCAGGGTCACCGGCCGGACCCATGAGCACGCTGCAACTGGAATCCCTACAAACCCATCATCTGCAGCCCGTGAGCCTGACGGTTGGCGACGGCGAGTGCGTGTGTTTGTCCGGCGCCTCCGGTAGCGGCAAGAGTCTGCTGCTGCGGGCCATCGCCGACCTGGACCCGCACGGCGGCCGGGTGCTGCTCGACGGCGTGGCCTGCACTGACATTCAGGCGCCCAGATGGCGCCGCGAGGTGGCGCTGTTGCCAGCCGACAGTCCGTGGTGGCTGCCGCGGGTGGGAGATCATTTCTGTGCCGCCGCGCCCCATGGAATTGCCGAATTGGGCTTCGACAGCGCGGTGTTGGAATGGGAGGTGGAGCGCCTGTCGAGTGGCGAGCGCCAACGTTTGGCATTGCTGCGCTTGCTCTGCAACAGTCCGAAAGCGCTGCTGCTGGACGAACCCACTGCAAACCTCGATCCGGGTTCGTCGCGTCAAGTGGAAGACCTGGTCACCGCGTACCGGCAACGCACCGGCGCGGCGGTGCTATGGGTGAGCCATGATCCGGAACAGATCAAGCGCGTTGCCACCCGGCGCTTGCAAATGCGCAACGGTGCCTTGGAGCAGGCTGCGTGACGGTGGGCCTGGTACAGCTTTCCGCCTGGGACCTGTCGCTGGCCGCGGTACTGGTGCTGGCGTTGGCGCTTTTGTCACTGCGGTTGCGTCTCGGTGTCGAGCGCACCCTGCTCATCGCTGCGTTGCGCACGACATTGCAATTGCTCCTGATCGGACTGGTGCTCACGGCGGTGTTCGCCCGTGTCGAATTGGTTTGGATCAGTCTCATCGCCCTGGCCATGCTGTTGATCGCCGGCGCGCGAGGTCATGGTGCGCCAGCGCTATCGCCTGGCCGGCTGGTGGGGGTTCGGAGTCGGCACCCTGGCCATGTTCGTGTCTTCATTCAGTGTGACGCTGCTGGCGTTGACCGTGGTGATACGGGTGCAGCCCTGGTACGAACCGCAGTACGCGATACCGTTGCTGGGCATGTTGCTGGGCAACACCATGAACGGCGTCTCCCTCGGCCTGGACCGTTTGAGTCAGACCGCTTGGCAACAGCGACGGGTGATCGAAGCGCGGCTGACCCTGGGGGAGGATTGGAACCGGGCAATCGAGGACATTCGCCGCGACAGCGCGCGCAGCGGTATGTTGCCGATCATCAATGCCATGGCGGCGGCCGGCGTGGTCAGTCTGCCGGGGATGATGACCGGTCAGATTCTGGCGGGTGCACCGCCGGTGGAAGCGGTGAAGTACCAGATCATGATCATGTTCCTGATCGCCGCGGGAACCGGCTTCGGCACCTTGAGTGCGGTTTATATCGCCTCGCGGCGATTGTTCGACGAGCGCCAGCGGTTGCGCCTGGAACGCTTGCGCAAGCCGCCGGTGTGAGCGTCATTTCAGGTATTCGGCGAGTTCCCGCCTGAAGAATTCAGGCGCCGCAAACGCCGCGCGGTGTATGTCGGCGTTGTAGTAGTGGGTTTCGAAGTCGCGCCGCTTCGCGTCCTGTTCACGAAAATTTTCCAGATCGGCGTTCTTGCGCGCCATGGTCGAACTCCACCAGCCGGAAGGATAGCTGCACTGGGGATAGGTGAGTGTTCGTGTGTGTTGGAAATCGGCGGCGCGCATCGCCTTGTGCATGGGCTTGATGATGCGCATGTGGAACAACGGCGATTCACTTTGTTGCACCAGGATGCCGCCGTCGCGCAGGGCGCGGTGGCAGTCGCGATAAAAGGGTTCCGAAAACAGTCCTTCGGCGGGACCGATGGGATCGGTGCTGTCGATGATGATGACATCAATACTGCCGGGCTCGGCGTCCTTCATCCATTGGATGCCGTCGCCGAAGTAGAAGTTCGCACGCGCATCGTCATTGGCGTCGCACAAAGCTGGGAAATATTGTTCCGACACGCGGGTGACGCGTTCGTCGATTTCCACCTGCCAGGCTTCCACGACACCACTGTGCTTGAGCACTTCGCGCAGCGTACCGCAGTCGCCACCGCCGATAATGACCACTTTTTTCGGGTCGTTGTGCGTGAACAGCGCCGGATGACTCATCATTTCGTGGTAGACGAAATTATCGCGGTCCGTGAGCATCACGAAGCCGTCGATCACCATCAGATTGCCGAACTTGGCGGTCGAATACACTTCGATCCGTTGGTACGGCGTTTGCTCGTCGTGCAATTTTTCGTTGATCCGCAGTGAAAACGCAGACCCGCACTCTTCGCAGGGCTCGCTGAACCAGGTTTCGTCGAGCGCCATCGAATGCTCCTCGGGTTAGGCGGACGGGGCGCTAAAGAGTACCGGAACGGACTTGCGGGTGACAAGGCTGGAGCGCACGCCACGCATTCAATTCTGGCGCCGAATCCGCCATAATCCAGGGCCCTCTCACCAGGATCACGCAAGTGGCACCTCCCATGGACCAGTCCACCATTCAGCGCGCCCGCGACACCTACAATATCCGTCACTGGGGCGGCGGGTATTTCGATATCAATGACGCCGGCCACGTTGTCGTGCGGCCGACGCGCGATGATCAATCCGCCGGCATTGATCTGTTCGAACTCAGCGCCCAGGTGCAGCAGTCGGGCCTGACCCTGCCGGTGCTGGTGCGCTTCGCCGACATCCTCCACGATCGGGTCGATACCCTTTGCGGCGCATTCGCCACGGCCATGGCGGAAAAGGATTACCAGGCGCGCTATACCGCGGTGTACCCCATCAAGGTCAACCAGCAGCGCAGCGTGGTGGAGAAGATTCTCGGCCACGGTGCCGGGCGCGTGGGCCTTGAGGCGGGTAGCAAGCCCGAGTTGATGGCAGTGATGGCGTTGTCCGACGATGACGGCGGCGTGGTCATCTGCAACGGCTACAAAGATCGCGAATACATTCGCTTGGCTCTGATCGGTCGTCAGCTCGGGCTTGAGATCTACATCGTAGTCGAAAAATTGTCCGAGCTCGAACATGTGATTCGCGAAGCCCGGGACATGGGCATCAAGCCGCTGCTGGGTATGCGCGTGCGTCTGGCCTCGCTGGGTTCGGGTAAATGGCAGAACACCGGCGGCGAAAAAGCCAAGTTCGGTCTCTCGGCGCAACAGGTGCTGGCCATGGTCGAGCGGCTGCGGCAGGCGGATATGCTCGACAGTCTGCAACTGCTGCATTTTCACATGGGCTCGCAGATTGCCAATATCCGCGATATCCAGCGCGGCATGCGCGAGGCCGGTCGCTATTATGCCGAACTGCACCGCATGGGCGTGGATGTGCGCTGCGTCGATGTGGGCGGCGGCCTGGGCGTGGACTACGAAGGCACACGCTCACGCAGCTTTTGTTCGATGAATTACAGCGTCCAGGAGTATGCACGCAACGTCGTCCATGCATTGTGGGAGACTTGTTCCGACAACGATCTGCCCTACCCGGCTATCATCACCGAATCCGGCCGCGCCATGACGGCGCACCACGCGGTGTTGATTACCAATGTCATCGATATCGAGCGGCCGCAGGATGCCGCCGACGTCGCCGCGCCCGCCGAGGAGGATCCTTTGATCCTGCACGATCTCTGGCAGGGCGTGCAGCAACTGTCCAGCCGCTCGGCACTGGAAACCTATCACGATGCCGCCCATTGGTTGACTGAAGCCCGCGCCATGTATACCCACGGCGTGTTGACGCTCGAACAGCGTGCGCGTGCCGAACAGCTCTACTTCGCCACTTGTCAGCGGGTGCGGCCGTTGCTCGCGGCCACCAATCGTTCCCATCGCGAGTTGATCGAAGAGCTCAACGAGGTGCTGGCGGACAAGGTGTTCTGCAATTTCTCGGTGTTCCAATCCATTCCCGATGTCTGGGCCATCGATCAGTTGTTTCCCATCGTGCCCTTGCAGCGCCTCGACGAGGTGCCCGACCGTTGCGCGGTATTGCAGGATCTGACTTGCGATTCCGACGGCCGCATCGATCAATACATCGACCGCGAAGGCGTCGAATCGACCCTGCCCGTACATCAGCTGCACGCCGGCGAACATTACCTGCTCGGTATTTTCATGGTCGGTGCGTATCAGGAGATTCTGGGAGACATGCATAACCTGTTCGGCGACACGGATTCTGTGAACGTCGAATTGACCGCTGACGGCGGTTACCGTCTGAGCCAGCCGGAGCATGGCGACACGGTGGAGGAAGTGCTCGCCTATGTGCACTTCGCTGCCAACGATCTGTTGCAGGCGTTCCGGCGCAAGATTGCCGGCTCCAAGCTGGCCCGCGAACATCTGGAGCACTACTTGATGGAACTCACCGCCGGGCTCAAGGGATACACTTACCTGGAGGATTGATCCCCGCTTCGGCGCTCCGCTACGGACGACAACGGCCATGAGCATGCGTGCAGGATTTATGGGTTTGGGTGCCATGGGCGCTCCCATGGCGCGAAATCTGGCCGCCGCCGGTCATTTGTGCGGCCTATGGAATCGCACCGCCGGCAAGAGCCGTTCGCTGGCCGCCGAGCTGGGCGTGCAAGCGGCGGACACTCCTGCTGCACTGGCGGCCGATTGCGACATCGTATTCCTGTGTGTCAGCGACGACGCCGCGGTGCTGGAATCGATTGAAGCGCTGCTGCCCGGCGTGCCGGGCGGCGCGACGATCGTCGATTGTTCCACAGTCAGCGTCGACACCGCCCGGCAGGCGGCGCAGCGTTTGCAGGCACTGGGCGCCGGGTTTTTGGACGCACCGGTTACCGGCGGCGTGGAAGGCGCGCGCAACGGTCGGCTTACGGCGCTGGTCGGCGGCGACGATGCCGTTCTCGAAAGGGTGCGCCCGGCACTTTCGTCGATGGCTTCGGGCATCGTCCATATCGGTGCCGTGGGCAGCGGCCAGGCCGCCAAAGCCGTAAATCAACTGATGGCGGCGGGCATTAATCAAGCGGTGTCGGAAGCGCTGGCGTTCGCTGAGGCACTGCAGCTCGACATGGACAAGCTGGTCGACGCGCTCGCCGGCGGCGCGGCCGGAAGCTGGTTTCTCAGTCGCCGCGGCCCGAGCATGATCCGCGATCAATTTGCGGCGGGCTTCAAACTGTCCCTGCATCGCAAGGACCTCGAGATCTGCCGGCGTATGGCGGAGCAAGTGTCCAACGGCGACAGCCGCCTGCCGGTGTTGGAAATGACACTGGTGCATTACCGGCGTTTGATCGAAGCCGGCCATGGCGACGAGGACATCTCGGCGCTGTTGCGTCAAAAACGGGAGTTGTTTCGCCGACCGTAGTTCGGATCGAACCGCGCGGCGGCGGACCCGACGTGATCGCCGTGTCTCAGCGTGGCGGACGGAATTCGGGCCTTCAGCCTTTCACTTTCACCGGAATGGCATTGACGCTGTTGTCGCGCAGCCGGGCCCGCGCGCGGGTGATCTCGTCATAGGTATCGAATGGGCCCACTCGTACCCGATACCAGGTGTCGCCTTTGATGTCGACCCTTTGAATGTGGGCCACCACGCCAATCAGCGCCAGTTCACCCTTGAGGGATTCGGCTTCGGGTTGCTGGCGGAACGACCCGATCTGCAGCATGTAGCTGGCAGGAGGTTTTTCGGGCGCTTTTCCAGGCTGCGCTTTTTGTTCCAGGTCCTTCTCCGGAATCACGACTTCGCTTTCCGGTAGCAGGGTGTAGAACTCGAAGTGCACGCCGTGGTTCTCAGCCGCTTTGTCCTGGGCCTTCGCCGCAGGTTTGGCGGGCTTGGTTTTTGCCGCCGGCTTTTGCGCAACGGCCGCTGCTGTGTTTCGTTGACCGGTGGGCGCCGCCGGTTGCTGCAAGTGGTACAGATACACCAGCGCCATCGATAGCAGGCCCAGGCCGAAGCCGGCCAGTAACCAGGCCCACCCGGGCGCCGCTGCGCTTTTCTTACTCTTGCGTTTGCCGCTGTGTTTGTAATCCCGTGCCATCGTCTACATGGACTCCGGTGCCGATACGCCCAGCAATCCGAGTCCGTTTGCGATCACTTGGCGCACCGCCACGATCAAGTTCAGGCGCGCGTCGCGCAAGGCGTCGTCATCGACCAGAAACTGGTGGGCGTTGTAATAGGTGTGAAAATCGTTTGCCAGGCCGCGCAGATAGTGGGCCAGCTGATGGGGCTCGTGATTGAGCGCTGCCGCCTCCACGACTTCGGGAAACCGCGACAGCGTGGTCATCAGATCGAGTTCGTGGGATTCACCCAGCAGGTGCAGATTGCGCTGGCCGCGCTCGACATTGCGACTGAGTCCTTTGTCCTGCAGTTGTCGCAGCACGCTGCACACACGCGCATGGGCATACTGGATGTAATAGACCGGATTGTCCGCCGATTGTGACTTCGCCAGATCCAGGTCGAAGTCGAGGTGTTGTTCGCATTTGCGCATGACATAGAAAAACCGCGCCGCGTCGTTGCCCACTTCGTCGCGCAGTTCCCGCAACGTGACGAATTCCCCGGAGCGAGTGGACATCTGCGCCTTTTCGCCGCCGCGGTAGAGAATCGCGAACTGTACCAACAGCACATCCAACTTGCCGTCGTCATCGCCCAGGGCCCGCATCGCCGCGCGCACCCGCGGTACGTAACCATGGTGATCCGCGCCCCAGACGTCGATCACCCGGTCGAAGCCCCGTTCCAACTTGTCCGCGTGATAAGCGATGTCGGACGCGAAGTAGGTGCGCTGGCCGTTCTCGCGGACAACCACCCGATCCTTTTCGTCGCCGAACTCGGTGCTGCGAAACCACAGCGCGCCATCGCGCTCATACAAGTGCCCCGCCTGCCGCAAACGTTCGATAGCGCGATCCACCGCATCGGATTCGGTGAGGGAACGTTCCGAATACCATTCCTCGTAATCGACGCCGAATTCATGCAAGTCCTTGCGGATGTCGCCGAGAATGGTATTCAGCCCCTGATCGAACACTTCGCGATAGCCCTGGGGGCCGAGCAGTTTCCGCGCCCGCTCGATGACTGCGTCGATGTATTCCTCTTTGTCGCCGCCGCCGCCTTCGTCCGCCGGCAAATCTGCGAACACCGTCTGTGCGTCATGGCGCAAGGCATCACCGCGGCTGCGATGCAGCTCGGCGGCGATGTCCCAGACATAGTCGCCGCGGTAGCCGTTGGCCGGAAACGGGATTTCTTCGCCGCTCAACTCCAGATACCGCAGCCACACGCTGGCGGCGAGAATGTCCATCTGCCGGCCCGCGTCGTTGACGTAGTATTCCCGGTGCACGTCGAATCCCACCGCGGCCAGCAGATCGGCGACGGTGGCGCCGTACGCCGCACCGCGGCCGTGGCCCACGTGCAGCGGACCGGTGGGATTGGCGGACACGAATTCGACCTGCACCCGCTGGCCCGCGCCCACGTTGCTGCGCCCGTAGCGCTCGGACAATTCCAGGATATTGCCCAGGACATTGTGGTACGCGGTGGGGGTCAAAAAGAAATTCACGAACCCGGGCCCCGCCACTTCGGCTTTGGCGAGCAGATTCGATTGCGGTAGCCCGGCGACGATTTCCTGGGCCAGTTCGCGGGGCTTGCGGCCTACGATCTTGGCCAATGTCAGGGCGATGTTACAGGCGAAATCGCCATGGGATTTGTCGCGGGTGCGCTCGATCTGGATCTGATCCGGCGCGTCCACCGGCAAGCCGCCGCTGTCGCGCAGGGCCGCCAGGGACTGAGAGACCAGTTGCTCGAGGTAGTGTTTCATAGGGGTGCAAAAGATACCGGATCGGGGGCGCCAGGAACAGGACGCAGCGCGCTATTATCGCCGCTCGCCGGCGGGTTTCAACCGCGAACCTAGAACGTATCCACCGGATCCACGTCCAGCGACCAGCGCACCGCGCGTGCCTTGGGCAGCGTTTCCAGGGCCGGTGCCAGCGGCGTCAGCAGGCGCTGCAAACTACCTCGTTCCTCCGCCTGCAGTAGTAGCATGGCGCGGTAGCGCCCCTGGCGGCGTTCCATCGGCGCGGGCACCGGCCCGAAAATTTCCACACCGTCGTGTCCGAGTTGGCGCGCGCAGTCGCTCACTTGATCCAAAAACAGGGCGGGTGCGTCACGATTGGGCGCTTCGGCGCGAATCAATGCCAGACTTGCAAACGGCGGCAGTCGCGTTTCCCGGCGTTCCGCCAATGCCATGCGCGCGAACGCCAGATAGTCCTGGCGTACCAGCGCCTGCAACAGCGGATGGTCCGGATGATGGGTCTGGATCACCACTTCACCGGGCTGCTGGGCACGCCCGGCGCGGCCGGCGACTTGAATGACCAATTGCGCCATGCGCTCGCCGGCGCGAAAGTCGCTGCTGAACAAACCCTGATCGGCATCCACCACGCCCACGAGCGTCACCTCCGGGAAATGATGTCCTTTGGTGAGCATCTGGGTGCCGAGCAGGATGCGGCTGGCACCGCTCTGTACACTGGCGAGCTTTTCTTCCAATGCGCCTTTGCGCCGGGTGCTGTCGCGGTCGATCCTTACCACGCCCAGATCCGTGAAGCGCTGGCGCAGGAAACCCTCGAGCCGTTCCGTACCCTGGCCGATGGGACGCAGGTCGACGCTGCCGCAGGCGGGACAAGCCGGATCCACCGGCCGTTCGGCGCCGCAATGGTGGCAGCGCAGGCGCCCGCTGGCATGATGCAGGGTCATGTGGGCGTCGCAGCGGTGACATTCCGCGACCCAGCCGCAGTCGTGGCACAGGACCGTGGGCGCAAAACCGCGGCGATTGAGAAACAGCAGCACCTGGCCGCCGCGCGCGACATGGGCCGCCATGCGTTGCAGGAGATTTTCCGCCAGACCCTCGTGCATGGGACGA
Organism: uncultured Gammaproteobacteria bacterium; assembly: GCA_963762165.1. Lineage (GTDB taxonomy): Bacteria > Pseudomonadota > Gammaproteobacteria > JASBUN01 > JASBUN01 > CAVXJN01. Next base: position 320,775 of record CAVXJN010000003.1, on the reverse strand, counting down.
CTGCGCACGTCCAGCAGTTCCATGCGCGGATGTACAGCGTTGCCGGCCCGCTCGGGCAGTTGCAGCAATCGGTATCGGTCCTGCCAGGCGTTGTGCAGGCTTTCCAGCGCCGGCGTGGCTGAGGCCAGCACCACCGGGATGTCTTCCTGGCGCGCGCGTACCAGGGCCAGGTCGCGGGCGGAATAGCGCAGGCCGTCCTGTTGCTTGAAGGAGTTGTCGTGTTCCTCGTCGACGATCAAGATCCCGGGCCGCGCCAGGGGCGTGAAAATCGCCGAGCGGGTGCCAAGCACGATCGGCGCTTCGCCGCGGGCGGCGGCGACCCAGGCGTTGAGCCGCTCCTGTTCGTTGCGTCCCGAGTGCAATACCGCCAGCGGCACTGCGAAGCGTTCGCGGAAACGCTGCACCAGCTGCGGTGTGAGGCCGATCTCCGGCACCAGTACCAAAGCCTGGCGGTCGTGCGCCAGCGCTTGACTGATGATCTGCAAATAGACTTCGGTCTTGCCGCTACCGGTGACGCCATAGAGCAGAAACGGCGAGAAGCCGCGCGCGCCGCAGACCTGGGCTACCGCGTCCGCCTGCGCGCCGGCCAACGGCAGCGGTGCCTCGGTGCCGGTCCCGGCGGCCGGCACGGCGTCGAGTTCGTAGTATTCGACCCAGCGTTTGGCGCCGAGCGCCCGCAAGGCGCCACGCCAATCGCCTTCCAACTCACGCAGCTGTTCGGCGGTCGCACTGCCGCCCAGATTCCGCAGCCGGCTCAGGACTGCGGCCTGGCGCGGGCTTCTGCCCAGGGACGAGGGGTCGACCACAGCGCCCTCGGGCGTCAGCCGCCAGCGGCCGAGCCTTTCGCCGCGGTAGGGACGCCCTTGGCGCAGGAGCACCGGCAAGGCCGCGCTCAGCACCTCGCCCAGCGGATGGCGGTAATACTGGCTGGCCCATTGTGCGAGCGCGAGCATGGCAGGCGTGAGCACCGGACCAGGATCCAGTACGGCGCGGATCGGTTTCAGGCGCTGGTGTGGAATTTCCGAGTGGCTGCTTGTCCCCAGCACAATGCCGATCGATTCGCTGCGCCCGAACGGTACCCGCACCCGAGTGCCCGGAGGCAGCTCCGCCGGTCCGTCGGGGCAAGGCAAGTAATCGAATACACGCCGCAGTGGCGACGGCACCGCGACCTGGAAAATGGGACCGGATGGCATGGTGGCGTACTCTACCATCCCGTCGGGACCGGAAAGTATAGTACGCCCTTGTTAGCGGGCAAACTTAAGGTGACTTCTGAGCTGACATGCACTAACTCGCGAACACTGCATTGTATTTACGGGTTATCCACAAAACCTGTGGATAACTCTGTGGATGAACCCTGAAAGAAAATGCTTTGCAGCGGTGGTGAAAGGATTTGTGACAGAATGGTGAAATTTTAGCCAATTTGAAATTGTCTTGAACTTCAGCTGCTTATAGGTTTGTTTCGGAAGTGGCGACAATCCGCCTTGGAAATACGTGTATTTCAGGTGTGGTTTTTGGTGGCTTGTGTATAAATCCCTGGCCGCGACGGGCTAACGCGCTGTTTTTCCGACCTGTGGAGCGCTGGCGTGCAGCGTCCGCCGGGCAAACGTCACCGCCGCGCCATGCAAAACGCGCGCGCCGAACATAGCCGCGCGGTGCCCGCGCGGCCGCCACCGGAACGGGCGTTTACATGTACGCTTTGGCTTCTTCGCCGGGATTGGGCAGGCCGGCGATTCGCCAGGCGCCGCGCAGGTCATGACGAAAGACCCGGCCGATGCAGTCGTGCTGCAGATGATTCTCGTGGCATACCTGGTGGGCCGAGGGCGGAGAACCGGTTTCAAAGAAATAATCTCTGAGCCAATGCAGGATGCGCCATTGTTCCGGGGTCAGACCGTCGAATCCGCTCTGGTGGGCCATCTGCTCGGCCAGGGAGTGGTTCCACGCCTCGGGATCCTTGAGGAAACCGTCGCGGTCGAACTCCAGCCTTGGTTTACGTGCTCCTTGCATAATCATTGCGCTTCTCCTAAGCGGCAAACTTCCAAATCGCGGGGCGGCTCGTGCAGACGCGGCGGCTGGCCTGCTGGGGCGAGGGTGGGTCACATCGCTGCCCGACTGGCGTCGTACCGACCCGCAGTTGCTGTGCTCAAAGGTTAGGCGGCCTGCGCGCGACAACAAGGGCCGCGCGCAGGAAAATCAAAGGGATAGTGGTAGCAGGGTTAAAGTCGGGAGCGGTCGCTTCAGAACGCTTTCACCGCCTGGATCAGCTTGCTGGCCATTTCCTGGCCGTCGCCGTACAGCATCCGGGTATTGTCCTTGTAGAACAGAGCGTTTTCGATTCCGGAAAAGCCGGTGCCCTGGCCGCGTTTGATCACCACCACGTTCTTGGCGCGATCCACGTCCAGGATCGGCATACCATAGATCGGGCTTTCCGGATTGGTGCGAGCCACCGGATTTACCACGTCATTGGCGCCGATCACCAGCGCGACGTCGGTGGTCTCGAATTCCGGGTTGATCTCGTCGAGGTCGGCGATCAAGTCGTAGGGTACGCCCGCTTCGGCCAGCAGCACGTTCATGTGGCCCGGCATACGGCCGGCAACCGGGTGGATGGCAAATCGCACCGTGACGTCCTTGTCCTGCAACTGCTTCGCCAGTTCCCAGATCTTGTGCTGCGCCTGGGCCACCGCCATGCCGTAGCCGGGCACGATCACCACTTTGTTGGCGTATGCCATCATCACGCCGACGTCGGCGGCGTCGATGGGCTTGAGACTGCCTTCGACTGCGCTTTCTTCCGCGGTCGAAGTGCCGCCGAAGGAGCTGAACAGGACGTTGGTGATCGGCCGGTTCATGGCCCGCGCCATCAACTGGGTCAGCAGGGTGCCGGCCGCGCCCACCACGGTGCCGGCGATGATCATCGCGGCGTTGTTGAGCACAAAGCCTTCGAAGCCCACCGCCAGGCCGGTGAGAGCGTTGTAGAGGGAAATGACCACCGGCATGTCAGCACCGCCGATGGGTAATGTCATCAGTACGCCGAAAGCCAGTGCCAAGCCGAAGAAAATGACGAGCAACAACGGATTCTGGCTCACCGTGGCGACGAAGATGCCCACCGCCACCGTGGCTGCGAACACGCCGAGGTTGATCAGTTGCTGGCTGGAAAAGCGCAACGTGCGTTTCATCCAGCCCTGCAGCTTGGCAAACGCAATCAGGCTGCCGCTGAAGGAGATCGCGCCGATCAAAGCGCCGACCATGGCAAGCCAGAGGGCGGCGGCGTTGAACTCGATGCCTTTGACCAATTCCACCGCGGCGATGGCGGCCGCCGCGCCGCCGCCCATGCCGTTGTACAGCGCGATCATCTGCGGCATGTCGGTCATCGCGACCCGCTTCGCCGAGACGTAGGCCACCGCCGAACCGATCACGATCGCGGCGATCATGAGGCCGAAATTGGACAGGCCGGGAACGAAGAACGTGGCGAGGGTGGCTGCGGCCATGCCGACGCCCGCCCACAGAATGCCGCCGCGCGCCGTACGCGGCGAACTCATGCGCTTGAGCCCGACGATGAACAGTACGGCGGCGACGAAGTAGACGATCTGGATCAGGCCGCCCATCATTTGCCCTCCTTACTGCTCTTGAACATCTCCAGCATGCGTTCCGTGGCGACGTAGCCGCCGACGGCATTCATGGCCGCCAACAGCACGCCGAAGAATCCGATCACCTGTTCGGCGGTGGAGTCGGCGTGCCCCAGCGCCACCATGGCGCCTACCAACACGATGCCGTGGACGAAGTTGGAGCCGGACATGAGGGGTGTATGCAAAATGACCGGTACACGGCTGATCACCTCGTAGCCGGTGAATGCCGCGAGCATGAAAATGTAGAGGGCGGTGATGCCTTCGATCATGATCCTTCTCCTTCCACCAACGTGCGGCTCGCCTCGTGCTGGATGCTGCCGTCCCGGGTGAGCGTACTGCCGGCCAGGACTTCGTCGTTCCAATCCGGCGTCAGTTCATTGTTTTCGCCGATCATCAGCTTGAGCAGGTTGAACAGGTTGCGGGCGTACATTTCACTGGCATGCACCGGCAGCATGGCGGGAACATTCAAAGGCGCGTGGATGATGACGCCGTTGTCGTGGCGGATGGTTTCGCCCGGTTTGGACAACTCGCAATTGCCACCGCCTTCAGCGGCAAGGTCGATGATTACCGAGCCGGGGCGCATGCGCGTCACCATGTCCGCCGTAATCAATTTCGGCGACGGCCGGCCGGGAATGGCCGCAGTACTGATCACGGCATTGGCGGCGGCAACGTGATTGGCGAGCATGTCCCGTTCGTGATGTTTTTCGGCCTCGGTCAACTCGCGCGCGTAACCGCCTTCGGCCTGAGCATCCACAGTGAGTTCCAGAAACTTGGCGCCCAGGGATTGCACCTGCTCCTTGGTGGCTTTGCGAACGTCGTAGGCCTCGACCATGGCGCCCAGCCGGCGGGCAGTGGCGATGGCCTGCAATCCGGCTACACCGGCGCCAATCACCAGCACCTTGGCCGGACGAATGGTGCCGGCCGCCGTAGTCAGCATGGGAAAGAACTGCGCCGACAAGTCGGCCGCCATGAGCGCACCCTTGTAGCCGGCGATGTTGGCTTGCGACGACAATGCATCCATGGACTGGGCGCGGGAAATGCGTGGCACCAATTCCATCGCCAGGGCGGTGATGTTGCGGTCGCGCAGGAGTTTGACCCGCTCCGGGAACCGGTGCGGCTGCATAAAGCTGATGACCATGGTGCCTTCGCGCAGTTGCCCGATCTCGGTTTCGTTAGGCGGTTGCACTTTGAGCACGACGTCCGCCTGAGCGTAGAGTTCGGCCGCGGAGTCCACGAATCGCACATCGTTATAGTCGCTGTCGGGGAAGAACGCGGATTCCCCTGCGCCCCGCTCGATCGCGAGTTCGACTCCGGCTTTGCACAATCGTTCCGCCGCATCCGGCGTTACGGCGACGCGGCGTTCCCCGTCAGCGATTTCTTTGGGTACAGCCACACGTATCGGCATCATGATTCTCCGATTCGAAAAGTATGATTTTTGCGTGGTGGATGGTGCGCCCGGAAGGTTCAAACAAACACTGCAGTCCGAGTCTGGGGCGCCCCAAGCGCGCCGGGACCTATTCGTTATCCACGGCAAGCCCTGGCCAAGCCGGCAATGTTAGCGGATTTCAGCGGCCACTGTACATGGCATGTGCCGTCGAGCGCGTCGGACCGGCGCCCGGTTTCCCATACTCGGCATGCCCGACACGGTCGTCGCGAGCCGATTTCTGTAGCCGAACGCGGTTCGTCGCCGCAGGCGATTTGGTTGCAACCGATCGCTCGTAACGCCGCGTATGGCGGGAGCCTGCGGCCACCCTAACCTGCTGGTGTCCCTGTAGACGCCGTGATAATCTTCCAAAAACCGCGGCCTATCACCTAAAGGTTTCACAAAGGCCACCTATTCTGAGATTCACTGCGGGCGACAGACGCCCTTCCACGGGCCAACCGAGGAGGATTTGCGTGTACGGCCTCAGCCATCAGGTATTGCGCACCGATGTTTCGGGCATGCCGCTGGAATGGATCGGTTATCAGGACGCCGTGCGGCTGTATCACCTCGAGCAAGTCGCCTACGCGTGCGGTTCCCTGTTATATCGCGTGCATGGCGGGATCAATGCCAAGACCGGCCTGCGCAGCATCATCGAAGTCAACTCCATCATCGCCACCCATGGCAACAATCACGCACTCGCAAAAGCCCGCGCGCGCTATGTCCCGCCCCTGAACAATCCGGCGCTGTTCAATCGCGATGCCCAGCTGTGCCTGTATTGCGGTGATCGTTTCTCCCACCGCGATCTGTCCCGCGACCACGTCACGCCGTTGAGCAAGGGGGGCGCGGACGCATGGACCAACGTGGTGACCGCCTGCAAACGCTGCAATAACCACAAGGCCGGACGCACACCGGAAGAAGCGGGCATGCAATTGCTGGCGGTGCCGTTTTCGCCGACCCATGCCGAATACATCTATCTGCAAGGCCGCCGGGTGCTGGCCGATCAGATGGAGTTTCTGTTGGCGCATTTTCCCCGTACCAGCCCGTTGCACCGCCGGCTGTCGCTGCTGATCTGAGCCACGCCGCGGCGCCCGCTTGCGCGTACTGTATCTCGTCGACGCCAGCATCTACGTGTTTCGCGCCTGGCATTCGATTCCGGAAACCTTGACCGATCGCGAAGGCCGTCCAGTCAACGCGGTATATGGCTTCGGCGGTTTCCTGGTCCGGTTGCTGAACGAAGCGCGGCCGCGGCATGCCGCCGTGGTGTTCGATGAGAGTCTCACGAGCTCGTTTCGCAATCACCTGTTGCCCGACTACAAGGCCAATCGCGATCTGCCACCGGCGAACCTGGAGTGGCAGTTCAAATTATGCCGTCGCCTGGCGCGGGCGATGGGGTTCGCCACCTTCGCCAGCCGGCGCTATGAAGCCGACGACTTGATCGGGACGCTTGCCAAGCGCGCCCGGGCCAAGGGTTACGCCATGGTATACGTCAGCCGCGACAAGGATCTGCTGCAACTGCTGCGGGACGAAGACGTTTACTGGGATTTCGCCGCAGAACGGCGCATCGGCGCTGCCCAGGTGCGCGACGCTGTGGGCGTCGATGCCGACCAAGTGGTGGACTGGCTGGCACTCACCGGCGACGCGGTGGACAACGTGCCCGGCGTGCCGGGCATCGGCGCCAAGACCGCGGCCGCGCTGTTGCGCCGGTACGGCGATCTGGACGCCGTGTATGCGCAGCTGGAGGATCTGGCGGCTTCGAGCCTGCGCGGCAGCGCACGCTGGGCGCGGCTGCTGGCCGAGCACCGCGCGCAGGTGACGCTGGCGCGCAAGGTGCTGCGGATTCACTGCGACGCGCCGCTGCGGGCGAGCGTGGGCGATCTTGTTTGGCAGGGCGTGCGCCGCCGCGCCCTGACCCGACTTTGCAATGAACTCGGTTTTGGCGCCGGTCTGCGCCAGCGATTGCAAGGAGCGGGGGACTGGCAACCGTCGTAGCATCGCGGCCGCCGCGGGCGGTGACCACGCCGCCTTGCAGGCTCGCGCCGGTGCAGCGTGGGTGGTCGTCGAGACATCTGCTAAGGTGCGCACATGAGCCAGTGGGATGACATCGGGGCGGCCATTGCCGCGGCGACGGACGGGGCATTTTCGGTGCACTCCAGTGCCCCGGTGGGCGGCGGCTGTATCAATCAGGCTCACCATCTGCACGGCGACGGCGGCGATTATTTCGTCAAGCTCAACGACGCCGGCGCCCTGGACATGTTCGAGGCGGAGGCCGAGGCCTTGGCGGAGATGGCCGAGGCCGGTGCCATCCGTGTGCCGCGGCCGGTCACCACCGGGGTCGCCGGAGCATCGTCGTTCATTGTCCTGGAATACATCGAACTCGGTGGCCGTGCCGATCCCGCCGCGGCCGGCGAGCAACTGGCGGCCATGCATCGGCATCGGGCCGACCGCTTCGGCTGGCATCGCGATAACACCATCGGCTCTACTCCGCAGATCAATAAGCGCGAGGACGATTGGCTCACATTCTGGCGCGAACACCGCTTGGGTTATCAATTGGCATTGGCGGCCCGCCGCGGCATCGGTCGCCGGGCGGAGAGCCGCGGCGAGCGCTTGATGGACGCATTCGGCTCCTTGTTCGTCGACTACCAACCGCAACCGTCTCTGCTGCACGGCGATCTCTGGGGCGGCAATGCCGGTGCTGACGCCCAGGGCAATCCGGTGATCTTCGATCCGGCAACTTACTATGGGGATCGCGAAACCGATATTGCCATGACGGAATTGTTTGGCGGCTTCGGCCGCGGCTTCCGTGAAGCCTACGATGCCGCGTGGCCGTTGGATCGCGGCTATGGGGCGCGCAAAACCCTCTACAACCTCTACCACATTCTCAACCACTACAACTTGTTCGGCGGTGGTTACGGTTCCCAGGCCGAAGGCATGATCGACCGCCTGCTGGCCGAGTTGGATTGAAAGGTCAACGGCCGCTTTGCAGCAGCCAATCGACCGCGGCGCTCAGGTCGGGCAATACCAGGCTGTCGACGTGTTCCAATCGCCGTTCGTCATCCCTGCGAAATTTTCCGCTGCGCACCAGGATTCCGCGCAGCCCGGCCCGCGCCGCGCCGTTCACGTCGGATTCGACGTCGTCGCCGATCATGATCGTGCGCGCAGGTTCCGTTGCCATCGCCGCGCATGCGGCACGAAAGAATTCCGCCGCCGGTTTGCCGGTCACGACCGCTTCCACCTGCGCGGCGTATTCCAGCGCCACGATGAATGGACCGGCATCCAGGCTCAATCCCGCGGCTTCGCGAAAATATCGATTGTGGCCCATGGCGATCAGCGGTGCGCCGTCCATCAACAACCGAAACGCCCGGTTCATACTGGCATAGTTGAACGCTTCCCCAGCATCGCCGACCAGCACGGCGTTGGCTTCGCCAGCGGGGAAATCCGTGAATTCTTCAGCCAACGCGGGGTGGATCAACAGATGCGGGCGCAGCGCGTGCTCGCGCAGATAGTCCCGCGCTGCCATGGGCGCGGTGAAGATCTGTTCAATGTCCAGATCAAAACCCGTGCGCGAGAGTTGCAGCGCGATCTGCGCTCGCGGCGTACGCGTGGTGTTGGTGACGTAGCGTAGGGCCAGGCCGCTTCGTTGCAGCCGCCGCAACGCGTCGCGGGCGCCTGGCAATGGTGCGCCGCCGACATGGAGCACGCCGCTCAGATCAAGCAGTACGCCTGCGAACATCGCCAGCCCCTGTGCTTCGGTGTTGTAATGACTGTAGCCGCCCGAGTGCAATTCCGGAATCGGACCGCTACCCTTTTAATGCAAGCTAAAGAGAGCCGCAGTGGCATCGACAAATTACGATTTACTGGTAGTGGGTTCCGGCCCGGGCGGCCAGGCGGCTGCGATCACCGCCGCCAAGCTCGGCCGCCGGGTCGCGCTGATCGAACGCAAGCCGTATCTGGGTGGCGTCAGTCTGCAGACCGGTACCATTCCCAGCAAAGCGCTGCGCGAAGCGGCCTTCCTGGTGTCACGCTTTGCCGCCAAGGGTATGCGCGAGGCGCTGTACCGCAAGTTCGATCTGAGCGCGGACTTTCTCGCCGAGGCGATCGAACGCAAGAACACGGTGGTCGACAACAAAGAGTCGGTGCTCCTGAGCAAGTTGCTGCGCCATGGCGTTACCATCATTCCCGGCGAAGCATCCTTCGTCGATCAGCATACCCTGCGCGTGCGCACTCGAGCCGGCAGCGAAGAAACCTTGAGCGCCGCGGTCATCGTGTTGGCGACCGGATCTCGGCCGCGCCGACCTTCGTCGGTGCCCTTCGACAAGGAGCGGGTGCTGGATTCGACTTCGATCCTGAACATGCGCCGCTTGCCGCGCAGCATGCTGGTGATCGGCGGCGGAGTGATTGCCTGCGAATTCGCCACCATGTTCGCCCCCCTCGGGGTCAAGGTGACCTTGATCGATCATCACCGCCAGCCACTGGCGTACCTCGACCAGGACATCGCCGGCCGCCTGGTGGATCAGATGCTGGACATGGGCTTGAGCCTGCAGTTGGAGACCCGGGTTGCGGAAATCAAACGCCGGGGCCCGACCGTGGAACTGCGCACCGAGGCCGGCGAGCGCCACAATGCCGATTGTCTGCTGTACGCCCTGGGCCGCCAGCCGAACTATGACAGTCTCGACATCGAGCAGGCGGGATTGCTGGCCGACGACAACGGCTGGGTGCGCATCAACCAGCACCAGCAGACCGCGGCGGGCCATATCTATATTATTGGCGATCTGGCCGGTGCCCCCGCGCTCGCCTCGACGGCCATGGAGCAGGGGCGGCGGGTGGCGCAGCATGCCTTCGCGGCGTCGGGCCCCGAAAGCGCCGCACCGTTGCCCATGGCCATCTATACCATTCCCGAGTTGTCCTATATCGGCGAGACCGAACGTCAGCTGGCCGAGCGTCAGGCGCAGTACGTGGTCGGCGTGGCGGAATTCGCCGACACTGCCCGCGGCCAGATCATCGGCGATTACCGGGGCATGCTGAAGCTGCTGGCCGAGCGGCCGAGCGGCCGCATTCTCGGGGTCCACATCATCGGTGAAGCGGCCAGCGAGTTGGTCCATGTCGGCCAGATGGCCATGGCGTGCGGCAGCCCGGTGCATACGCTGGCCTCGAATGTATTCAATTACCCAACCTTGGCGGAGTGCTATCAGACCGCCGCGCAGGCTTGCAGCGATCAGTTGAGCGCCTGACCGGGGCGCCAAACGTTCGGGTAACTGCCTTGATTCAAAAGGGATTCGGGCGCTGCAGCCGGCCTTTCCATAGCGTGGGGGTTCCGCTACAATGGCCGGCCGGATTTCGCACAGGGTTGAATGCCGAAAACCGGGGCTGCGACCGTAAACAGCTCCCCGGTATTTGGCGTGGGCGCGGCACGGAATTGCGAGTCGGCTCGGGGCGCGGCAGCGTTGCCGACCGATAGCGGCGCGCGATCCCGGGATCGCGCGGGTTTGACTGCGACCGGGATGGAGCCGTCGGCAGCGAAGGCGAGGGAAACGCAGCACAAAGCCAATTCGCGGCTCCCGTCCGGGCGCCGCGGAGCAGTAGTCGAGAGGCGCTTATGACGAACCAGATCTCCAAGCCGAACCGTTACGGACTGCCGCAAAAGCAAGGTCTGTACGATCCCGCTTTCGAGAAGGACAATTGCGGTGTCGGTTTCGTCGCCGACATCAAGGGCCGCGCCAGCCACCAGATCGTGCGCGACGCCGACCACATCAACCGGCGCATGGTCCATCGTGGCGCCTGCGGCTGCGAAACCAACACCGGCGACGGCGCCGGCATGTTGACCACCTTGCCGCACAAGTTCCTGGCCAAGGTCGCCAAGCAGGACCTGGGTGTGACCCTGCCCGAGCCGGGCCGCTATGCCGCGGGCATCGTTTTCCTGCCCATGGATGAATCCGAGCGGGCGCCGTGCCGGGAAGCGGTCGAGCAGTTTGCGGCCGAGCAGGGACTGCAGGTGCTCGGTTGGCGGGTGGTGCCGGTGGATGCCGACAATGCCGATATCGGCCCTACGGCGCGTGCCGCCATGCCGTATATCGAACAGTTGTTCGTCGCCGCCGCCGACGGCGTGGAAGGCGATGCCCTGGAGCGCCAGCTGTATCTGATCCGCAAGCGCGCCACCCATCGGCTGCGCAATGACGAGTCCCTGAGCCAGCGCGAGATGTTCTACGTCTGCACCCTGTCCACCAAGGTGCTGGTGTACAAGGGCATGCTCAATCCGGATCAGGTCACGCGTTTCTATGCCGATCTCAACGATCCGGACTACGAAACCCATCTGGCGATGGTGCATGCGCGCTTTTCGACCAACACCTTCCCTTCCTGGGATCGCGCCCAACCGAATCGGTTCATGAGCCACAACGGCGAAATCAACACCCGCCAGGGCAATATCAATTGGATGCATGCCCGGGAAGGGGTGGCCAAGAGCAATTTGTTCGGTGACGAGTTGGAAAAGGTGTTCCCGGTGATCGAGCCGGAGACCTCCGATTCCGGCGCCTTCGACAATACCCTGGAATTCCTGCTCATGAACGGCCGCTCGTTGCAGGAAGCGGTGATGATGATGATCCCGGAAGCCTGGCAGAATGACACCAGCATGTCCGAGGAAAAGCGCAATTTCTACGAATACAACTCGGCGTTGATGGAACCCTGGGACGGCCCGGCGTCCATCGTCTTCACCGACGGCCACTATATCGGCGCGGTGCTGGATCGCAACGGGCTGCGCCCGAGCCGCTACTACCTTACCCACGACGACAAAGTGATCATGGCCTCGGAGGTTGGGGTGCTGGAAGTGGACCCCGCCAACGTCAAGGCCAAGGGCCGCTTGCAGCCGGGCAAGATGTTCCTGCTCGACTTCGAGCAGGGCCGCATGATTCCCGACGAAGAGCTCAAGCACGATTTCGCCAGCCGCCAGCCCTACGGCCAGTGGCTCGAAAACCAGCGCATCCTGATGGCGCAGCTGCCGGTGAAGGAAGAGCCCCACGGCTTCGATCCCGACAACCTGCTGCCGCGGATGCAGGCGTTCGGTTACACCACCGAGACCATGCAGTTCATGCTGCTGCCGTTGGTGCGTGAGTTGCGCGACCCGGTGGGTTCCATGGGCAACGATCAGGCGCTGGCGTGCTTGTCCGACAAGCCGCGCATGCTCTATGACTACTTCAAGCAACTGTTCGCGCAAGTGACCAATCCGGCCATCGACTCCATTCGCGAAGAGGTGGTCATGAGCCTGGAATGCTTCATCGGTCCGGAAGGCAATCTGCTTGAAACCGGCGAAGGCCGCGCCCATCGCCTGCAGCTACCGCACCCGATTCTGACCAACGAAGAGCTGGCGGCACTCAAGCATATCGACCATCGCGGCTGGAAAGCGCAGACCATCGATATCACCTACGCCAGGTCCGAGGGCAAAGCCGGTCTGACCAGGGCGTTGCAACGCATCTGCGACGAAGCCTCGCAAGCCATTGCCGATGGCTACAGCCTGGTGGTGTTGAGCGATCGTGAGATCGATGCCGAACGGGTCGCGGTCAGTTCCCTGCTTGCGGTGGGCGGTGTGCATCATCATCTGGTGCGCCGTCACGAGCGTACCCAGATCGGTATCGTGCTCGAATCCGGCGAAGCCCGGGAAGTGCACCAGCACTGCCTGCTGATCGGTTACGGCGCCGACGCCATCAACCCGTACCTGGCCTTCGAAGCCCTGTGGCAGGCGCAGCGCGATGGTTTGCTGTCCGGCGACAAATACGACGATGACGACAAGATCGTCGCCGCCTATCGCAAGGGTGTGGCCAAGGGCATGCTCAAGGTGATGGCGAAGATGGGCATCTCCACCCTGCAGTCCTACAAGGGCGCGCAGATTTTCGAAGCGGTCGGTCTGGCCGAGGACGTCATCGAGCGCTGCTTCACCGGCACGCCGAGCCGGGTCAAGGGCGCCGGATTCGACGTGCTCGCCGAAGAAGCATTGCGTCGCCACGAGCTGGGCTACCCCACCCGCGAAGAAGTACGGGTCGCAGTGTTGCCCAATCCGGGCGATTTTCACTGGCGCGCCGAAGGCGACCGCCATATGTGGGATCCGGTGTCCATCGCCGATCTGCAGGTGGCCGCGCGCACCAACGACGAAGGCGCCTACTGGCGCTTCGCCCAGCACGCCAATGGCCAGGCGCGGCATTGCACCTTGCGCGGCCTGATGAAATTCAAGGAAGGCGCCAACGGCGGCCCCATTCCATTGGAAGAAGTGCAGCCGGAGAGCGAAATCCTCAAGCGCTTCGCCACCGGCGCGATGAGCTTCGGGTCCATTTCGGCGGAGAGCCACGAGACGTTGGCGGTGGCCATGAACCGCATGGGCGGTAAGTCCAACACCGGCGAAGGCGGCGAAGACCCGTTGCGTTTTGAGCCGCTGGGTAACGGCGATTCCAAGCGCTCGGCCATCAAGCAGGTGGCTTCGGGCCGCTTCGGCGTCACCATCTGGTACCTGGCCAATGCCGATGAAATCCAGATCAAGATTTCCCAGGGCGCCAAGCCTGGCGAAGGCGGTGAACTGCCCGGCCGTAAAGTGGACGAAACCATCGCCCGCATCCGGCACTCGACGCCGGGCGTGGGGCTGATCAGTCCGCCGCCGCACCACGACATCTATTCCATCGAGGACATGGCGCAGCTGATCCACGATCTGAAAAACGCCAACCCCAAGGCTCGCATCAGCGTCAAGCTGGTCTCGGAAATGGGTGTGGGCACCGTGGCATCGGGGGTGACCAAGGCCAAGGCCGATCACATCGTCATCGCCGGCCACGACGGCGGCACGGGCGCTTCGCCGCTCACCTCCATCAAGCATGCGGGTCTGCCGTGGGAGCTGGGCGTAGCCGAAACCCACCAGACCCTGGTGATGAACGACCTGCGCTCGCGGGTGGTGATCCAGACCGACGGCCAGCTCAAGACCGGCCGCGATGTGGCCATCGCCGCGCTGCTGGGCGCCGAAGAGTTCGGTTTTTCCACCGCGCCGCTGGTGACCTTGGGCTGCATCATGATGCGCAAGTGTCATCTCAACACCTGTCCGGTGGGCATCGCCACCCAGGATCCGGAGCTGCGCCAGAAGTTCAGCGGCAAGCCCGAGCACGTGGTCAACTATCTGTTCATGGTGGCCAAGGACCTGCGCCGGATCATGGCTGAACTTGGTTTCCGCACCATGGACGACATGATCGGCCGCGTCGATGTGCTGGACATGGAGGGCGATGTCGAACACTGGAAGGCCCAGGGCCTGGACCTGAGCGCGCATTCTGTACCCGGCGCAAAAGCCCCACGAGGACGTCCAGACCCACGCCACCATGGCCCAGGATCACGGCTTGGAGTTTGCCCTCGACAACCAGCTCATCGAATTGGCCAGACCGGCGCTGGAGAAGGGTGAGCGGGTGCGAATCGAGCTGCCGGTAATCAACACCAACCGCGTGGTGGGCACGATGCTGTCCCATGAAATCGCCAAGAAGTGGGGCGCGGATCTGCTGCCGGACGACACCATTCACATCAAGTTGCGCGGGTCCGCCGGGCAAAGTCTGCGGTGCGTTCCTCGCCAAGGGCGTCACCATCGAAGTGGAAGGCGACGCCAACGATTATGTCGGCAAGGGCCTTTCCGGTGGCCGGGTGGTGATTTATCCACCCAAGGAGAGCAGTTTCATTGCCGAGGAAAACGTCTTGATCGGCAATGTGGTGCTCTACGGCGCCACCGCCGGCGAAGCCTTTTTCCGTGGCGTTGCCGCCGAACGCTTTGCGGTGCGCAACAGCGGCGCGCGTGCGGTGGTGGAAGGTGTGGGGGATCATGCCTGTGAATACATGACCGGAGGCCGGGTCGTGGTGCTCGGACCCACCGGACGCAACTTCGCCGCCGGCATGAGCGGCGGCATCGCCTACGTGTGGGATCACGACGGCCAATTCGCCACCCGTGCCAACCGCGCCATGGTGGAACTGGAAACCATGGCAGCGGAAGCCGACATCGAAGAACTGCGCGATCTGATCGAACGCCATCAGCGCTACACGGGGTCCGCAGTGGCCGAGCGTCTGCTGGCCGACTGGGATACCGCGTTGTCGCAGTTCGTGAAAGTGATGCCGACCGATTACAAGCGTGTATTGCGCGAACGCAAGAAGCAGCAGGCGGCGGCTTGAGCCGCCCCTGCTTTCTCAGCAGCTGGACTTTTTCATGGGCAAAATAACAGGCTTCAAGGAATTTCCGCGACAGACGGAACCGTATCGCGACCCCATCGCACGTTTGCAGGATTTCGGCGAAATCTATTCCGAGCACGATTGGGCGCATTTGCAGACCCAGGGCGCCCGCTGCATGGATTGCGGTGTGCCGTTTTGTCAGTCCGACAACGGCTGCCCGATCGACAATCTCATTCCGGAGTGGAACGATCTGGTCTACAACGGGCGTTGGCGCGATGCCCTGGACCGACTGCACAAGACCAACAACTTCCCGGAGTTCACCGGCCGGGTCTGCCCGGCGCCTTGTGAAGGTTCCTGTGTGCTCGGCATCACCGACCCGCGCCGTGACCATCAAGGATATCGAGCACGCCATCATCGATCACGGCTTCGAGCAGGGCTGGGTGCAGGCGCAGCCGCCCCGGAGCCGTACCGGCAAGAAAGTTGCGGTGGTCGGTTCCGGGCCGGCCGGCCTTGCGGCCGCGGCGCAGCTCAACAAGGTCGGTCATCAGGTCACGGTGTACGAGCGCGAAGACCGCATCGGCGGCCTGCTCATGTATGGTATCCCCAACATGAAGCTGGACAAGACGCTGGTGGAACGGCGCATCGCCCTGTTGCGCCAGGAAGGCGTGGAATTCGTGGTCAACGCCGATGTCGGTAACTCCGTGCCCCTCGAGCAGGTGCGCAAGGACCACGACGCCGTGCTGCTGACCACCGGCGCCACCAAGCCCCGCGATCTGGATATCCCTGGCCGGGCACTCAACGGCGTGCACTTCGCCATGGAGTTCCTGACTGAGAATACCCGCAGCCTGTTGGACTCCGGGCTCGAGGATGGCAAGTACATTTCCGCCAAGGGCAAGCGCGTGATCGTCATTGGCGGCGGTGACACTGGTACCGATTGTATCGGCACCTCCATCCGCCACGGCTGTACTTCCATGGTCAATTTCGAGCTGTTGCCCAAGCCGCCGGCGCAGCGGGCGCCGGACAACCCGTGGCCCACCTGGCCGCGCATCTTCCGGGTCGATTACGGGCACCAGGAAGCCAGCGCCAAGTTCGGCAAGGATCCGCGCGAGTACTGCATCCTGACCAAGGAATTCGTCGACGACGGCAACGGCAACGTCAAAGGCGTGCGCAGTGTGCAGGTGGAATGGACCCGCGACGAAGACAGCGGTCAATGGAAGATGCAGGAGATACCCGGTTCGGAGCACGTCTGGGAAGCGGACCTGGTGCTGCTGGCGCTGGGCTTTCTCGGACCCGAGCACTATGTGTCGGAAGCCGCCGGCCTGGAGTTGGACCCGCGCAGCAACTACCAGGCCGAGTACGGCCGCTATACCACCAGCGTCGACGGCGTGTTCGCCGCCGGCGATTGCCGCCGCGGCCAGTCCCTGGTGGTGTGGGCCATCAATGAAGGCCGGGAAGCGGCGCGGGAAACCGACCGCTTTCTGATGGGCGCTACCGACCTGCCTTAGGTGCGACTGCAATCTGCATGAACGAGCACCGGCCGCGGCGTTGAACGCGGTATCGATGGTGGCAAGTGCGACCGTGATACTCGGTGCTTAATCGCCCGAGGAGCGATCGCGCATGCGCCCGACACATCGCGCGGTCCTTCGCTGATCCAGGGGCGGTTTGCACGGCGCTTGCAGCGCGACGCTATTGACCTTCGGCCAAGCGCCGGGCGGCCATATTGCGGATCTCGGCGTACTCGTCTTTGGCCAGTTTTTTCAGGGTCTGCCGGTCGGTGTTGTAGGCGCGCGCCACCTCCAGGCGGATATCCGCGGCAGGGTCCGATGCCAATGTGCGCAGCACCGCAGCCGGTACGTATTCGAAGCGCGCGACGACGCTGCGCACGGCGATATCGGCATCGCGGGTCATGACCATGAACACCGACTCGGGCGTGCTCAAGTTGGTTGCCACTTTGATTTTTACCTGCTGGCGCGGGTCGGTCGCCAGCGCCGCGAGCACATCGGCTGGCGCCCGGCGGTTCTCCGCCACTGCGGCGCGCACCCGCCAATCCCGATCTTGGGACAGGGCGCGCAAGGTTTGCGCATCGGCTGCCGGAGCGCCGGCAGCGCGGATGCGCTCATTGGCGTCCGCCGGATGGGCAGTCGATACCGCCAGCATGCACAAGCCGGCGAGCCACAACGCCGCTGCGTGCTTTTTCAACATGAGTGTTCTCTGCGCATCGGGATGTACGGCGGCCTCTCTCTTCACCGTCCGCCTGCATGGCATTGTACGCCCAGCCTAACCGGTCCCGGCAGCATCGGAAAACCGAGATTTCACTTGGCGTCTGCGGTGCGGCGCCTCAGCGTGCAACCCGTTACGCAATTGATGCATTTTCAGTCCGGGAGAGATGCACCCAGGATCGGCAGGGCGTGGAAATTGTACCACCCTAGACGGGTACCGAAGAGACGGAATCAAAAAGGGCGTGCCGGATGTCGCTGCGAGGTGGGTTGTTGGGAGTCATGATTGCCGTGGGTATCGCAGCATGTGGGGATAGTGCGCATTTGCCCGTAGTCGCCGCGACCGGCCCCAATCAGGCTTTGCCTGGCACCGAGCACAGCCTCCGGCCTACCGCGAATATTGCTGCCGCCTCCGGCTGGCCCGCGGGCGAAAAGCCCGAAAGCGCGCCGGGTACCGCGGTGGTGGCATTTGCCGCAGGTCTGGCTCATCCGCGCTGGCTGTACGTATTGCCCAACGGTGACGTGCTGGTGGCCGAGACCAAGGCCCCGGAAAGATCGGAAGATGCGCCCGGACTTGAAGGTCGGCCGATGGCAAACGCCAGGGCCGGCGCCGCGATACCCAGCGCTGAGCGCATTTCGCTGTTGCGCGACACCGATGGCGATGGTGTCGCCGACCTGCATTCGGTGCTGCTCGAGCATCTGCATTCGCCGTTCGGTATGGCGTTGATCGACGACAAGCTCTACGTCGCCGATACCGACGCGATTCTGCGTTTCCCTTATCAGGAGGGGCAATTGCGGATCACCGCTTCCGGTAGCAAGGTCACGGAACTGCCGGCCGGTCCGATCAATCATCAGGCTCGCTGATTCCTTGGGCACTACGTTACCAGCGCGCTTCCACGGCATGTTCATTGGCCAGCACGGCTCCGGGAATCGCAAACCGCGCAGCGGCTATAAAGTCGTATTCGTGCCCTTCGTCAATGCCAAACCTGTCGGCGAGCCCGTGGACGTCCGGATTCGTTGATGCAGAGGGCAATCCACTGGGCCGGCCGGCAGGCGTAGCCATAGACAGTCAGGGGGCCCTGCTGGTTGCAGACGATGTCGGCAACACGATCTGGCGCGTCACCACCGCAGGGCGACCTGTACACTAAGGTGTTGTCCCATTCATACTCGTTCGCGGCAGCTGGCATTTGTCGGCTTGGCGCCCTAGGCTGTATCGAGCGCGCGACCCGGGCTCGGCGCCGTTGTGGAGGCGGTCATGTTCATCAGCGTCCTCGAATTGTTCAAGATCGGCATCGGGCCTTCAAGCTCCCATACCATCGGTCCCATGGTGGCCGCAGCGGACTTTCGCAATCGGATTGAACGATGGCGCGCGAGTGGAGCCAATGCTGAAGCGACGGCCCTGCGTTGCATCCTCAAGGGGTCGCTGGCCTACACCGGCAAAGGTCACGCCACGGACCGTGCCGTGAGCCTGGGATTGAATGGCTACGCGCCGGCCGACTTGGCCGAGGTGGACGTCAATGCGCTGCTAACGTCCTTGCAGCGTCGCCAAAGCATCGATTTACCGGATGGAGGCGCGCTGGCGTTCGACGCCGAGCGCGACATCATCTTCGACCGCGGCCCGCCTTTGCCGCAACACCCCAACGGCATCATCTTCGAGTTGTTGGACGTCGATAACAACGTGCTGCTGACAGAAACCTATTTCTCCATCGGCGGCGGCTTCATCAATACGCTGGCGCAAATCGGAGACCTGCAGGCGCCGCTCGGATTGCATACCTGCGACGACGCACCGTTCGGCTTCGACTCTGCAAAAACCATGTTGACCATGGCCCGGGAGAGCGGCCTTGGCATTGCACAGATGAAGCAGCGCAACGAAGCGGTACGCCGCCCGGTGCAGGAATCGAATCAAGGTCTCGATTCCATTTGGCGCGCCATGCGCATCTGCATCGAACGGGGCCTTGATACCAAGGGCGAGCTGCCGGGTGGACTGCACGTACAGCGCCGCGCCATGTCGCTCTACGCTCAGCTGCGCGAGCATCCAGAGCAGGCGGACATGAACGACTGGTTGTGCGCCTATGCGATGGCGGTCAACGAGGAAAATGCGGCCGGTCACATGGTCGTCACCGCACCGACCAACGGCGCCGCCGGCGTGATTCCCGCGGTGCTTTATTACTGGGTCGAGCACCAGCACGGCACCGAAGAACAGGTGCGTACGTTTTTACTCACCGCGGCTGCGATCGGCGGCTTGATCAAACACCTCAGTTCGATTTCCGGCGCCGAAGTGGGTTGCCAGGGAGAAGTGGGATCGGCCGCTGCGATGGCGGCAGCGGGACTGTGCGCCGTGCAAGGCGGTACGCCATTGCAGGTGGAAAACGCGGCCGAGATCGCGCTCGAACATCATCTGGGCATGACCTGCGATCCGGTCGGCGGTCTGGTGCAAGTACCGTGTATAGAACGTAACGGTTTCGGTGCCATCAAGGCTTATGCAGCTGCGTCCCTTGCGCGCCGCGGCAGCGGCCAGCATTTCATGCCGTTGGATAATTGCATCGCAGCAATGAAACAGACCGGCCAGGAGATGTCGGACAAGTACAAGGAAACATCCCAGGGCGGCCTGGCGGTGAGTTTCACGGAATGTTGAACCGCGCCGCACCTGATGCGGGTCAGGTGCGGCGTACCAAGCTCGACGCGTGAAGGTGTGATCCGGAAATAAGCGCTAATACCAGATTTCAGGGTAACGCCGCGACGCCGGAATATTGTTCACCAGCAGCGCTACCAGCAGCATGATCACAGGCCCCACTGTAGCCGGAATCAGCACATACCAGAAACCGAGGTGATGAATGACCGGCGAGCCGATCACCGCAATCAACGCTGTGGCACCGCCGGGAGGATGCAAGGTGCGGGTAAGATGCATCAGTGCGATTGCAGTTGCGACTGCCGTGGCTTCCGCAACCCACGGGAAAGGGTGCAACAGCTTCCAGGCGATGACACCGACAATGGCCGAGACCACATGGCCGCCTACCAGATTGCGCGGTTGCGCCAACGGACTGCGGGGCGCGCCATAGGCGAGCACCGCCGAGGCGCCGAACGAGCCGATCACCAGGGTCAGGTCGCTGCCGGCCAACCAGTACTGATTGATTGTCGCCACTGCGCCGATGCCCAAAAAGGCGCCGACCCAGGACCAGAAGACTTCGCTGTTGTTGACCCGTGGTGGACTGCCGCGGGTGGTGCCGCGCATCTTTTTGAAATATTCGCGCAAGCTCACAGCAAACCCTCCAGATGACAAGCGTCGAGAAAATCTTTACGTAAGAGCAAGCCCAGCAGTCGTCCCTGTTCGTCAACCACCGGCATGCTGCGTCCTTCATGGGTATGAAAAGCGCTGATGATGTCGGTGAAGCTGGCGTCGCCCGCAAGCGTGATCACCTTCGGAGTCATCGCGGTGCTGACCGGCGTCTCATGACAGCGATGGGTGAAGCGGTTGACATCGTTCACCAGTCGCAGCAGCAATTCCAGAAAAGTGTCGGCCTGCAACCGCCGCAGGAAGTCGGTTTCCGTAAGCATGCCGATGACGCGGTGGTCGGCGTCTACCACCGGCAGGCTTTTCAGACCTTGGTGCGCCATGCTGGCCGCCGCCTTGTCCAGTGGCAGGTCGGGATTAAGCGGTTCGATACCGACGCGCATCATCTGCTCTGCGCGCAGGTTGCTGAACACCCGCTCCAACGCGTGGCGGTGCGCCAGGTGGTACACCAGGCGGAAGTCTTCGGTGCTGATGTCCAGATAGCCGGGTATATGCTGCATGGCATCGAGAATGTCCTCGTCCGTCAATTCCAGTTCCGGGACATCATCGTCGGTGGCGTGCAGGGCTTTGGGGTCGAATTCGGTGTCGTTGGTCATAGCTCGGTTCCGGGGGCCTTCGCGCGCAGCGACGGGTCACGTCGATAACAGCACAAGCCTGCAGAAATTACATGTATTTAAAATGCATCTATTGTAAATGAATCGCCGGCCGCAGGCGACGTCCCGGCCACAACTTCGACTGGAGTGCCGCCCATTCCGTGCAGCCCGGTCTGATGGCACGCGCGCGGACGGCTCATGAAAGCCACCCTCAGTTCCAGCCCTGGAGATGCTTGGCCACCAACTCAACGAGAAATGCGATATGGGCGGGCGTATCGTTGAGCGCCGGGATGTAACGATAGGAGCCGCCGCCGGCCGCCTGGAACAGTTCGCGGTTTTCCTGATCGATCTCCTCCAGAGTCTCCAGGCAATCGGCGGAAAAGCCCGGCGACAATACATCTACGCTTTTCAGGCCTTGTTTGCCCCAGGCTTTCAGCGTTTCGTCGGTGTAGGGTTTGAGCCATTCCTGAGGCCCGAAGCGGGATTGGAAGGCCAGTTGCCACTGATCCGGGTCGAGTTCCAGTTCGTCCGCGACCAGGCTCGCCGTGCATTGGCATTGCGCCTGATAGGGGTCGCCGGCGTCGACATAACGCTTCGGCAAGCCGTGGAACGAGAACAGTAATTTGTCGCCTTTGCCGTTGACCTGCCAGTGGTCCCGGATACTTTGCGCCAGCGCGCCGATGTAACCGGACTCGCGCCAGTATTCATTTATGGTGCGCAGTTCGGGGATCACCCGCCAGCGCTTCAGAACCTCGCCGACCGCGTCGATGGTTGAGGCGGTGGTCGTTGCCGAATACTGCGGATACAACGGCAACACCAGCACGCGCCTGGCGTTGTGCTGTCGCAGCGTCTCGAGGCCGTCGCGAATGGATGGATTGCCGTAGCGCATGGCAAGCGCCACCTTGACGGGGCCGCTGCCACGATCGTCCAGCGCTGCCTGCAACGCACTCGCCTGGCGCTTGGAAATCGCCAGTAACGGTGAGCCGGCGTCGGTCCAGACCTTGGCATACGCGCGCGCTGCTTTCGCGGGACGCGTCCGCAGGATGACGCCGTGCAGGGCAGGCCACCAGACCCAGCGGGACTGTTCGATCACCCGCGGGTCCCAGAGAAATTCACCCAGATAGCGAACCAGCGCTTGTTTGGTCGGCGCATCCGGTGTACCGAGATTGGTCAGCAATACACCAGTGCACGAAGGTCGGTCTGCTAGACTGGACTCTGGCTCGTAGCGCATCACGGGCTCCCTGTTGGACGGCACGCCCGAGTATACCGGCAGTGCCCAACCGGGTCAGTCATGATTCAAATATGGAGACCACATGCGGGGCGTGTTTCTCGACTTGGAATCGGTGAGTACCGGCGATCTGCTGCTTTCGCCGCTTGAACGCGCATTGCCGGACTGGAATTTTCATCCGGCCACCGACCCGCACCAGGTAGCCTCGCGCATCGAAGGCTGCGACGTCGTAGTGAGCAACAAGGTGGTGTTGGATGCGGATGCCGTCGCCGCTGCCGAAGCGCTGCGGTTTATCTGCGTTGCCGCCACCGGCACCAACAACATCGACCTGAACGCGGCGCGGCAGCGTCATGTCACGGTCAGCAACGTCGTCGGTTATGCCACGCCTGCCGTCGTCCAGCACGTGTTCGGACTGTTGCTTGCCCTTTCGACCCGCCTGCTCGATTACGATCATTGGGTGCACGAAGGCAATTGGCAGCGCAGCGAACAGTTTTGCAGTCTGGATTTCCCCATTCGGGAGTTGAGCGGCAAGGTGATGGGGATCGTCGGCTACGGTGAACTCGGCCGCGCCGTCGGCCGTGTTGCGCAGGCGTTCGGAATGCAAGTGCTGGTGGCGCAGCGCCCCGGAAGCGACGCGCCCGCGGCAGACCGCGTGCCCCTGGACGTGCTGTTGCCGCGGGTCGATGTCCTGAGCCTGCATTGTCCTTTGACTGCCGAGACCCGCAATCTGATCGGTGCCCGCGAGCTGGCGATGATGAAAGCCGATGCGGTGCTGATCAATACCGCCCGCGGCGGCATTGTCGACGAGGCCGCGCTGGCCGATGCGTTGTGCAGCAGACGCTTGGGCGGTGCCGGCTTCGATGTCCTGAGCCGCGAGCCGCCCCGCGACGGTAATCCGCTGTTGCGCGAACCGCCGATTCCGAACCTGATCGTCACCCCGCACACGGCCTGGGCCAGTCGGGAGTCGCGTCAGCGCATGATCGAGGAAGTGGCCGCAAATGTGCTCGCCTTTATCGCCGGAAGGCCGCGCAACGTGGTGACCTGACAAGCGCTCAGGTCTTGCGCAGGGTCTGCAACGGCGGCTGTCGCAGCACCTGGCGCGTCCCGATGATGCCCGCCAATCCGACACCGAGCCCGCCGCCCAACATTCCGGCCAGCCACCACAGCGGTCGCAGCGTGAACGGCAGGTCCAGCAGTTGCGTGGCGACCATGTAGGCGGCCAGCGTCGCCCCGAACGCAGCCAGCAGTCCGGCAAGTAGGCCGATGATCACGAATTCACTCGCCACGCCCACTACCAGGCGTCGCCGCGATGCGCCCAAGGTCCGCAGAATCGCCCCTTCCCGCAGACGTTCGTCCTGGGTGGCCTGGATAGCGGCGTAGAGCACCACCAGTCCGGCCAACAGGGTAAAGCCGAACACGTACTCCACAGCCGAGGCCACCTGGTCCATGATGTCGCGTACCTGGGCCATGACCGCTTCGACATCGATGATGGTCACGTTCGGAAACCGCGCCACCAAATCGGTGAGCAGATCTTTATCGTTGGCGGCCAAGCGAAAACTGCTGATCCAGGTGGCGGGAAAATCGTCCAGCATCCCCGGCGGCGCGATGACGAAAAAGTTCGGCCGAAAGGATTCCCAATTCACCGTACGCAGGCTGGAGACCCTCGCGGTCAATTCCCGGTCGGCGATTCGGTAGGTCAGCTGGTCGCCGACATGAATGCCCAGCGTCTGGGCGATGCCTTGTTCCACCGACCATTGCCCCGTGGCGGAGTGAGCGCTGCCCCACCAGTTACCGGCTGCGAGTTTGTTGCCAGCGTGCAGGTGCTCGCTCCATGAAAGATTGAATTCCCGGGTTGCCAGGCGTTGCGCGCGGGGTTCGGAATAGTCGCTTTCGTGCACCACGTGATCGTTGATCTTCAGTAACCGGCCGCGCACCATCGGGTAAAGTTGCGGCGCTTGGCGGTGGTGGCTTTCGAACCATTGCCGTAGCGCAGGCAGCTGTTCGGTTTGGATGTTGATCGCGAATTGGTTGGGTGCATCCTCCGGCAGACTGGCGCGCCAGTCGCCGAGCAGATCGCCGCGCACCAGGGTCAACAACAGCAATGCCATGATGCCGAGGCCGAAACCGAGCACCTGAACCGTACTGGTACGGGACCGGCGCACGATGTTGGCCAGCCCGAAGCGCCAGGACACCCCGACCCGTCTGCGCAAGGGTTGCAGCAGCCGTACCAGCAGCCAGGCGAAGATTCCCAATAGCGCCAGGGTCACGGACGCGCCGAGCAGGAACAGCAACGCCAGTTTGGTGTCCTGCGCCTGCCACAATACCAGAGCGACTGCCGCCAGCAGCGCGCTGCCATAGACCGCACGTTGGCTCGGCGAGGGCGGTACCAGGTCGCGGCGCAGCACGCGGGCCGGCGACACCCGCGCCAGCGCCAGCAGCGGCGGTACGGCAAAGGCGTACAGGATCAGCAGCCCGGCGGCGACGCCGGCCACGGCAGGCAATATCCCCGGGGCCGGCAGTTGCACCACCGCCAGTCCGCGCAGCAGTCGGGCAAGGATCGACTGCGAAAGCAGCCCGGCGAGCGTGCCGAGCAAGCCGCATCCCAGGCCGAGCCAGGTCAATTGCAGCAAATAGGTTCGGTTGATCAGCCGCTGTGTCGCGCCCAGGGCGCGCATGATCGCGGTTTGATCGAGGTGCCGCTGGGCAAAACGCTGGGCACTGATGGCGATCGCGACCGCCGCCAGCAATACCGCCACCAGGGCGGCCAGACCCAGGAAGCGCTGGCCGCGATCCAACGCGGCACGCAGTTCCGGCCGCGAGTCGCCTACGCCCTCCACCTCGGCGGGCGGCTGCACCCGGCTCGCGGTCCATGCCCGGTAGCGCTGCACGTCGTCTCCTTGGCCAGCCAACAGCAGCCGGTGTTTGACCCGGCTGCCCGGCGCCAGCAGCCCGGTGCCCGGCACGTCCTGCAGCCGCATCAGCAGGCGTGGCGCGACGCTGAAAATCTCGCCTGCGCGATCGGGCTCATAGGTGAGAATGCCGCTGATCATCAGCTTGCGCTCGCCGACCGCCAGTCGGTCGCCGACGCCGACGCCCAAAGCCGCGGCCAGCCGCGATTCCAGCCACACCGAGCCCGGTTCCGGAAGGGCGCGGGCGACACGCCCTTCGCCATACGGTTTTTCGGCCATGCGCAACGTGCCCCGCAACGGATAGCTGGCGCTGACGGCTTTGATCGCCGTCAACACCACCCGGTCGTTGGCTACCACCACACTGGCGAAGCTCAGGGTCCGGGCCGTGCGCAAGTGGTACTCGGACGCCGTAGTACGCAACTGCGGGTCAATGGTTTCCGATGAACTCACCACCAGATCGGCGGCCATCAGCTCGCTGGCCTGGCCCACCAGCGCCCGCTCGACCCGGCTGGTAAAGAAGCCCACCGCCGTCATCGCCGTCACCGCGACGATCAACGCGCCGGCCAGCGCCCGCATTTCGCCGCTGCGCCATTCTCGGCGCAGCAACCGCAGCGACATCGCCAGCGCGCTCATGTCGAAACCGTGCTCAACAACCGACCGCCTTCGAGCTGCAGGCGCCGCCCGCAGCGCTCGGCGAGCGCTGCATCGTGGGTTACGAGGATCAGCGTCGTGCGTTGCTCGGCGTTGAGCGAAAACAACAAATCGATGACCTGAGCGCCGGTGCGCTGATCGAGATTGCCGGTGGGTTCGTCGGCGAACAGCACCGACGGCTGGGAGGCGAATGCGCGTGCCAACGCCACCCGCTGCTGTTCGCCTCCGGACAGCTGGTTCGGATAATGGGCGATGCGCGCGCCGAGTCCGACTTGTTGCAGCACCGCTTCGGCTTGCCCGCCAGGGTCGTCGTCGCCGGCCAGTTCCAGCGGCAGCATGACGTTTTCCAGCGCCGTGAGGCCGCCGAGCAAGTGAAAGTTCTGGAATACGAACCCCACCCGCCCGGCGCGCAACGCCGCGCGCCCGTCCTCGGACATGGCGCCGAGCGAGCGGCCATGCAGGAAAACCTCGCCCGAGCTGGGCGTGTCCAGGCCGGCGAGCAAGCCCAACAGGGTGGATTTGCCGGAGCCGGACGCGCCGAGTACCGCCACTTGCTCTCCGGTCTCGATGTCCAGGCTGATGTCGTCAAGAATGGTCAGCGGTCCGCTCGGACTGGCGACTTGCTTGCCCAACCGACGGGCCTGCACAATCGCCGCAGAGGTGGATCGGTTCATGATATTGCGAATCCTGTGGATATTGGGGTTACTGGTAGTGGTCACGCCGGCGTTCGCCGAACAACCGGTGTTGCTGGTGCTCGGCGACAGCCTGAGCGCCGGGCACGGGATCGAACAAGGCGACGGCTGGGTCGCGCTGTTGCAACAGCGCCTGCGTCAACGTGCGCCCACCTACCGGGTCGTCAACGCGAGCATCAGCGGCGATACCACCAGCAGTGCGCTTGCGCGGCTGCCGGCGGTGCTAAAACGCGAGCAACCGGACATCGCGGTGGTCGAGCTGGGTGGCAACGACGGGCTGCGCGGCCTGTCGCTGGCGGCCATGCACGACAACCTGGGCGCGATCCTCGCACGGTTGCGCCAAGAGGGCACCAAGGTCTTGCTGCTTGGGGTGCGCCTGCCACCCAACTATGGCCCCGTATTCCTGAAAAGGTTCCGCGACGTTTATCAGCAGCTTGCCGAGCAATACCAGGTGCCGCTGGTGGCGCACTTCCTGGCCGGCGTCGCGGATAACCCCGCGCTGATGCAGGACGACGGCATTCATCCGCAGGCGGCTGGCCAAGCGCGCATGTTGGCCAACGTCTGGCCCGCTCTCGAGCCCCTGCTTCGACCCGCGGATTAGCCGCGCCGACCGTGCGCCATGGACCCTGAATGGCTAGGCGACATCGGTTTTGGAACCGTTGCACGCCGCAGGCGTGACCGGTGCCGCGGAAATCGCGCCTTCCACTGCCCATAGTAGAGTCTCGGGCCGCGCTTGCCGCCACCGGGAAGTCCAATGACGCGATACTTTTTTGCACTCCTAGCCGCCATGCTGTTGTGGCAAATCCAGGCAAGCGCCGATGAGCCTGGCGCTCTTCGCTCGGATCCGCCCGCCGCCGGCGCCGAATCCGCGCAGCCCGCCGAGGGGGAGGTGGTGCGCGCGGCATTCACCAGCGCCGTGGTGGATCGGGAGCCGGTGGATAGCATCCTGACCCTGGGCAATGGCGAATCGCACGTTTATTGTTTTACAGAATTGCGAGGGCTGGCGGGACAGCGCGTTACCCATCGCTGGGAATACGAAGGCAAAGTCATGGCGGAAGTCAGCTTCGATGTCGGCGGTTGGCGGTGGCGGGTATGGTCCCGTAAAAACCTGCGCCCGGAATGGCACGGTCACTGGCGGGTCAGTGTGGTCGACGAAGCGGGCCGCGTGCTCGCGCAGCGGGATCTTTCCTATGAGTCGGCGCAGGCGTTCGAGACCCCGGCGGCAACGTTGACCGCAGCGCGGCCGTAATCAGCCAGCCTTCAGTTGCCGCAGATGTTCGCGCACGTCGATGTTATGTGCGCCCGGTTCCAACACGCGACGAATGGTGTAGGGCCCGGAGTCGTTGTCCAGATAGCGAGCAAGATCGACGATCCGGGTTGGGAAATACGGATTCTTGTCGCAGTCGAGTACCAATATCGCCTTCGGTCGCAGCCGCAACCGCGGGTTGACGCTGATCACCACGCCCACCTCTCCGCTGCTCAACTCCACCAGGCTGCCGATCGGGTAAATTCCAATACACTGAATGAACTGTTCCAGCAGTTGCGGATCGAAGTCGCGTTCCCGCCATTCGTACATGCGCGTCAACGCTTCGGTCGACGCCATACCGTCATGATAGACGCGATCGCTGGTGATGGCGTCGTAGACATCGACGATTGCCACCATTTTGCTCCAAGGCGAAATCGCGTCCGACTCCAGTCCGCGCGGATAGCCATGTCCCTGCAAGCGTTCGTGGTGGCTGAGGGCGATATCGATCACTTCGCTCGGCATGCCCGGAATCGCACTCAACACCTCGCGACCGCGCTCGGGATGCTGTTTCATGATCGTGAATTCTTGGTCGCTGAGACGTCCTGGCTTGTTGAGGATCTCGAGCGGTGTCTTGAGCTTGCCGATGTCGTGCAGCAGCGCGCCGGTGCCGAGCAGTTGCAGGCCGGATTTCGGCAAGCCTAGATGACGGCCGAAGGCCAGACTCAACACGCACACGTTGACGCTGTGTTGCGCCGTATACTGATCGCGTTCCTTGAGTTGGGTGAGACACATCTGTGCGTCTGGATTGCGGACGATGCTGTCGACCAGGTTTTCGATCACGACGCGCACGTCGTTGAGACGCGGCGCCCGGCCGGCGGCAACGTCGGCGAACACTTGGTCGATAAAGCCGCGTGCGCTGGAGCGCGCCGAGTCGGCCTTGGCGAACTCGGTCTCGACGGCTACCGTGCGGGGATAGGCCCTTTTACCAGGCGCTGCCGCTGGCGCATCGGACGTACTTCGGGCCGATGGAGCGGTAACCAGATCGACGCCTTTCACCGTATCGATGACGACGTAACGGCACTCCCGCAGGCAACCGTTCTGAAATTCATGTAGCTGCGCGGAAGTTTCGATGCGAAAACCCTGGAACAGGCATTGAGACTCGAGCCACGGGCGG
This sequence comes from uncultured Gammaproteobacteria bacterium, assembly GCA_963762165.1. Taxonomy (GTDB): domain Bacteria; phylum Pseudomonadota; class Gammaproteobacteria; order JASBUN01; family JASBUN01; genus CAVXJN01. The sequence continues at coordinate 291,567 of CAVXJN010000003.1, read as the reverse complement.
TCGAGTTCGCACACGTACATTCCGCAATTCAGATCCGAGACGGCGATTTTTCGTTTCATGAAACCGCTCTGCGCGGAGGTGGAGCCGACACCGCTCCCCATTCCTGGCATCTTAACGGCAGCGAGCGCTCGATCCTTTAGGATGCCGCAGCCTGAACGTGGTAGGCGGGGCTCAGTTCGTGCACTGCAGCCACCAGGGCGGCGGTGTGTTCCGGGTCGACGGTGGGCTGGATGCCATGGCCGAGGTTGAATACGTGACCACTGCCGCTGCCGAAACTTTCCAGCACCCGGGCGACTTCGGCGCGGATGTAGTCCGGCGAGGCATAGAGAGCGCAGGGGTCCATATTGCCTTGCAGCGCGACCCGCTCGCCGACGCGTGCCCGCGCAGCGGACAGTTCGATTGTCCAGTCGAGGCCGATGCCGTCGCAACCGCTATCGGCAATGTCCTCCAGCCACAGCGCACCGCCCTTGGTGAACAGGGTCACCGGCACCCGGCGGCCTTCGTGGTCGCGGATCAGGCGATCGACTATGCGCCGCATGTAGGCCAGGGAAAATGCGCGGTAATCGCGGGTGGTGAGCATGCCGCCCCAGGTGTCGAAGACCATCAGCGCCTGGGCCCCGGCACGGACCTGCGCGTTGAGATAGTCCGTTACCGCGTCCGCCAATACACTGAGTAGCCGGTGCATCAGGTCGGGGCGATCGAACATCAGAGATTTGGTGTTTTGGAATACCTTCGCCGCGCCGCCTTCCACCATGTAGGTGGCCAACGTCCAGGGACTGCCCGAAAAACCGATCAGGGGCACGCGGCCGCCAAGAGCGCCGCGAATGGTGCGCACGGCATCCATTACGTAGCCGAGTTCCTGTTCCGGATCCGGGGCGGACAACTTCCGGATGTCGGCCTCGGTGCGCAATGGGCGCTCGAATTTCGGCCCTTCGCCTTCGGTGAAATACAGTCCCAGTCCCATGGCGTCGGGAATGGTGAGAATATCGGAGAAAAGGATCGCCGCATCTAGGTCGTAGCGCTCGATGGGCTGCATGGTGACTTCGCAGGCGAGTTCCGGATTGCGGCACAAGTCCATGAAGCTGCCGGCTTTGGCTCTGGTGGCGCGGTATTCCGGCAAATAGCGTCCGGCCTGGCGCATGATCCAAATCGGCGTGCGGTCCACCGGCTGGCGCATCAATGCGCGCAGCAAACGGTCGTTCTTCAGTTCATTCATATCTTTTGTCGTCGCGGTGCGGTCGGTGGTCTGCATTGGCGGTGCCGGATCCCGGCGCCAGCGGGCGGTACAGATTCGCAGTCCGGGTTGCAGTCGGGGACGCTATGTGAGCGATCTGGTGACAACGAACGTCGGCCAGCGCAACACGCTGCGACGCCAGCAATGGGGCAGTATACCCGGCGCCGGAAGCGTGATTCAAATGTCTGCGGCGCTATTTCCGGCCGCGGCGAACTTCCTGTTGCACTGCCGAAAACGGCCGCGGCCACGGGCCCGCACGCCGTAACCCAGGGGGCAGTTTGGCCACGGCGTCGCGCGCCGCGCCCAGGTCGGCGAAATCGCCATGTACCAGGACGTACCAGTCAGCGCCTTGATATTCAATCCTGTACGAGGCCGTGTCGGATTTCAGCGCATAGCGGTCGATCCACTCCTGCAGCGGCTGTGCTTGCCGCGAGCCCAGCAATTGCAACGTGTAATGGCTGGCCGGTCGGGTCAGCAGCCATTGCTTGTCGGTTGCGGTGTCGGATACGGGCGCCGGGGGCTTGGCCTCGTCGACGCTCGGCTTTGACGGCGCGCTGGCTGGCGATGGCACAGTTGCGGTCGCGGCGTCGGGTTCCGAGTCGGCCCTGGGCGGCGCCACTGCGGGGAGGGGCGGCGCTGTTTTCCGCTCGCCAGCCGGAGCCCCCGCGCTGGCGGAGCCGCTTACCGCGTCGGCCGCCGCTTGCGGAGCCTGCTCTGCAGGGCTTGCCGTGGCGCTGCGCGCCGCGGTTGCCGACTCAGGCGGCGACTCGGGTGCCACAGGGTCAGGGGTTGGCGCGGCCGGGGTCGGCGCGGACGCCTGCGGGCTCGAACTATCCGGGATAGTGGCGGCCGCAGGCGGGCCCGGCGTCGGGGCGACCGGCTCCACGGCTGGTTCGGATGACGCCAGAGATCCGCTGACCTCGGTGCCGGGTCCGCCCTCCGGCGCGGTTCCAGGCGTACCGTTGTCGGCCTGTTGCGGCTGTGTTTCCTGCTCCGGCTCGCCTGACGGCGGCGCCGGCGGCGGCCGGCTGGGCAGCGCAATGGGGCTTGCAGGGGCGCTCGCGGGGGCCGGGCGTTGTTCAAACAGTGCATTGATACGGTCCTGCTGCGTCAGCACTACTGCGGCTGCGCCGATCAGCAGCACCAGGCCGACGATGCGTACCGTATTGCGCAGCGGCAATCCGCGCCGCTTCGGCGCCGGCGGCGCTATAACCGACGCGGCCGCTCTCTTGTGGCTCAGCATTTCAGGCGCCAGGCGATCGATTTCGGCCGGCAGTCCGCGGCTGTCCCGGTGCAACTTGGCCAGTTGCTCCTGGGTCAGGGGCAACTGGCCGCTACACCCCGCGGTTGCGAGTCGATGGGACAGATAAGCGCCGGTTTGCGCCTGGGACAGGCGCGGCCATTCCAGCACATGCACCTCGGCAGCGGGAAAACCGGCCTGTTGCAGCCAGGGTTCGTCGCGAGCTTCACCGGCAAGTAGCACATGCCAGCCTTCGGCTGGCGAGGCCAGGGCGGCGAGTTCTGACAACGCCGGCTGGGTCAGCGCCTGAGCATCGTCGACGGCAATGACGGGCAGGCGCGTGTTCCGGCAAAGCGCGCTGGCATGTTCGGCGAGCAATTGCCGCAGGGCCAGACGTCCGCAGTCCGGCGGCAGGTCACAGCAGCGCGCGAGGTCGGCCAGGAGCTTGTCCGGGTCGGCGCTGGCGGCTCCCGAAACACGGCACAGCGACCAGCGGTCATCCGCCATGCGCTGGAGCTGGGTCAGGCCCGCGCTTTTGCCGATGCCCGATTCGCCGATCACGAGCACGACGAGACGCGTGGACTGCAGCAGATGTCGGATGAGGTTGAGACGCTGGTGAGTATCCGCGTCGGCGAAGAATGCCGCGCCGGACTCACCGAAGGCGCTGCGAACGGTGGCGTCGTCAAGCGTCGCCGGTGTGCTGGCGCCGGGTCGTTCCATGTCGGTGGGCGGATTCATGGCAGGGATGCGGGCACCGTTTTCAGGCGCTGTCGCCCTGAGCGAAAACCACCCGGTAACCTCGTTTGAGTTGCGCGTCGCGTACTTGCATCAATGCCTCCACAGCTTGATCACGGCTGACAAAGTGGTCTTTGCGGATTTTCCCCGACAGCCCCTGGTAACCGGACTCGCGCACCAGCGTCCATCCCTCCAGCAGATCCTCCTGCAGATGCAGATGATAAAAGCGCGGCGGCCGATCTTCCACGGTTGGCATTTGCATGTAAATGCGCATGAATCGAATCGGAATGGCGTAAGCCCGCAAGCTCGGTGCGGCTCTGAGGCGCGTGCGCACCGCGATCCCGTAATCCTCCCCTCAGGTCAGTTGCGCGGCATCGAACAGACGTTGATGCTCCGCGATGGCGAAACGATCCGTCATGCCGGCGATATAGTCCGCTACGGCGCGGGCGCGTCCGGCCACACCATTTGCGTGCTCCAAGCTGTCGCTATGCCGCTGCGCTTCCGGAGGCAGCAGGCGCGGTTGCTCCATGAACGCTGTGAACAGCGCCTGCACCACGCGCGCGGCTTTGCTGGTCATGCGCACCACCCGATAATGAGCGTACAGGTTTTGGCGCAAGAACCGTTTCAGTTCCAGATTCAGTTCGCGCATTTCGTCGCTGAATTGGATCAGCGCATGATCGGCGCTGCGCACTGCCTCGATATCGTCAGGGCGGTACGAGCGTAGCAAGTGCTGACTGTTTTCGATCAGGTCGACGACTTGAGCATTGATCAGTCGGCGCACGACTTCGTGGGTGGTGGTGCGCTCGTCCAGTTCGGGATAGCGCGCGCGTACATCTTCCAACTGGCTGCGCACCAGCGGTACTGCGGCCAACTGTTCCATCGTGATCAGGCGCGAGCGCAGGCCGTCGTCCACATCGTGGCTGTTGTAGGCGATTTCGTCGGCCAAATTGCTCAATTGCGCTTCGAGGCTGGGTTGAGTCTTGTCGATAAAGCGGCGGCCGACGTCGCCCAGTTCCGTCGCCTTGGCCGTGGAACAATGTTTGATGATGCCTTCCCGGCTCTCGAATGTAAGGTTCAGGCCGCGGAAGTCGGCGTATTTCTGCTCCAGCTCGTCTACCACCCGCAAGGACTGAAAGTTGTGCTCGAATCCGCCGTATTCGCGCATGCACCCGTTGAGCGCATCCTGGCCCGCGTGTCCGAAGGGCGTATGGCCCAGGTCGTGGGCGAGGGCGATCGCCTCCACCAGGTCTTCGTTGAGCCGCAATGCCCGGGCAATGGAGCGCGCGACTTGGGCTACTTCGATGGAGTGGGTCAGGCGGGTACGGTAGAGATCGCCTTCGTGATTGACGAACACCTGGGTTTTATATTCCAGGCGGCGGAATGCAGCGGAATGAATGATGCGGTCGCGGTCCCGTTGGAATTCGCTGCGGTGATGTGGGCCGTCTTCTACGTGCTGACGGCCTTTGGATGTGTGCTCCTGTGCGGCATAGCTTGTCAACGGCTCCATGGGTCAACCCGTTTGCAATGAAGCGGTCGGAATGCGGGTGATTTCCTGCAGCATGGACTGCAGTGCGTCGGAATCGAAGTCGCTGCTGATTACGGCCTCGCCGATGCCGTGCAGCAGGACCAGGCGTAATTGACCGGCCAGTACTTTCTTGTCCACTGCCATCAGCTCGAGAAAACGCTGCGCGTCCAGTTCCTGGGGCGGCCTCACCGGCAGTTTGGCGCGTTCCAGGAGCCGCTCTATCCGGTCGAGTTGGGGCGCTGGCATCCAACCGTGGCGGACCGAGAGTTCGGCGGCCATGTACATTCCCGCAGCGACCCCCTCACCGTGCAGCCAGGCACCGTAGCCGGTGCCGGTCTCGATGGCGTGGCCGAAGGTATGTCCGAGGTTGAGTAGTGCACGCTGTCCGCCTTCCAGTTCGTCGGCGGCAACCACCTCGGCTTTATTGCGGCACGAGCGCTCGATGGCATAACTCAGCGCTGCGTCGTCGCAGGCGCCGAGCAGTTCGACGTTCTGTTCCAGCCAGTCGAAAAACTCCGGGTCGCGGATCAGGCCGTATTTGATCACTTCGGCGATGCCCGCGGCCAATTCCCGCGGCGGCAGCGACTTCAGGGTATCGGTGTCCGCGATCACGCAGCGGGGTTGATAGAAGGCCCCGATCATGTTCTTGCCCAAAGGGTGATTGACGCCGGTCTTGCCGCCCACCGACGAGTCCACTTGTGCCAGCAGCGTGGTGGGCACCTGGATGAAGTGCACACCCCGTTGATAGCAGGCGGCGGCGAAGCCCGTGATGTCGCCCACCACGCCACCGCCCAGGGCGATCAACGTCGCGCTGCGGTCGAATCGATGCTGCAACAGGGCATCGAAAATCCGATCGACGGTGGCGAGGATCTTATGGGATTCGCCGTCCGGAAGAACGATGGTTTCCACCCGCAGGTCCGGCCCCAGCGCCGTCAGCAGCCGTTGCAAATACAGCGGCGCGACCACGTCGTTGGTGACCACCAGAACCTGGCGGCCGGGAATGTGATCGCGCAGCAGTGCGCCGCGGCCGAGCAGGCCGGTGCCGATATAGATGGGGTAGCTGCGCGCGCCCAATTCGACCGTCAGTGTCTTCATAGATCCTGATTTTATAGGTTTTGTGTTGCCCGGCACAGGGCAGAGTGGAGGCTATTGGCGGCGCTGGTCCGCCGACCCGGTCGGGCGTCGACCGCGGCGGCGTCCGCCGGCTACCGCGCGCAGTTCCAAGCGCCGCAGAATCTCGTGGACCACGCTCTGGACCGAGCGGCGATCGGTCTCGACCACCAGGGCGGCGACTTCCCGGTACAGCGGATCGCGTTGCGCGATCAGCGCTTCCAAGCGGGCCTTCGGGTTTTCAGTCTGCAACAGGGGCCGGTTGTGATCCCGCGCTGTACGCGCGAGCTGTTGCTCGACGGTGGCCCGCAGATAGATGATCTTGGCGCGTTCGGCCATGTGGAGGCGATTTTCCGGATCGAGGATGGCGCCGCCGCCCGTGGCGAGCACAAAGCGTTCATGGCCGGTCAGTTCTTCGATCATGTTGCGTTCCCTGGTGCGGAAACCGGTTTCGCCTTCGAGTTCGAAAATCAGGGGTATGTTGGCCCCGGTGCGTTGTTCGATTTCCCGGTCGCTGTCGTAAAAAGGCAGTTCCAGGGCCTGGGCGAGACGCCGGCCCACTGTGGATTTGCCGGCACCCATGGGGCCGACCAGGATCAGGTTGGGGGTCTCGTTCATGGTAGCCAGGTATGCCAGCGCCCGGCATGCAAATCAAGCGAGTCGGCAAATAAAAAACCCCGGGCGGACGAGCCGGCCCGGGGTTGGGAGGAGGTTCGCTCAGCGCGTAGCGGTGGCGAGTTCGTCCTTGACGATTTTCGGAGTCACGAAAATCAGCAGTTCCGTCTTGTCGTTGGTATTGCGCTTGTCCCGGAACAGCGCGCCGACCACCGGCAGATCGCCGAAGAACGGGGTACGCGTGCTGGAGTACTCCTTGGTGTGCTCGTATACACCGCCCAGGACCACGGTTTCACCGTTGTTCACCAGCACCTGGGTCGACACTTCGCGGGTGTTGACCGGCGGCACGCCAAGCACAGCGTTGGTGAAGTCCGGGTTATCCTTTTTCACGCTCAGGTCCATGATCACGCGATCGTCCGGCGTAATCTGCGGCGTGACTTTCAGCTGCAGCACCGCCTTTTTGAAGCTCACCGAGGTGGCGCCGCTGGAGGTCGCTTCCTGATAAGGAATCTCCACGCCCTGTTCGATGATGGCCTCCTTCTGGTTGGCCGTGATCACCCGAGGACTGGAGACGATTTCGCCGCGGCCTTCAGACTGCATGGCAGACAGCTCCAGCTGCAGGATGTGATTGCCGATGCGTCCGACCGCCAGACCCAGGGCGCTGGCGCCCGATGCTGCCACCGGCAGGTCCACGATCAGATCGCCAAGCCCGGTGTTGGGGCTGGTGCCGGAGGCGCCGCCGCCGCCGACCCAGACCCGTTCGTTGTTGCTGAAGCCGGTTTCCTTGGCGACACCGAAGCGCACGCCCAAGTCCTTGCTGAAGTCGTTGTTGGCGATGACGATACGCGATTCGATCAGCACCTGACGGACCGGAATGTCCAGACGCGTGACCAGCTTGCGAATATCCTCGAGCTGCGACGGCGTATCCTGGATCATCAGCGTGTTGGTGCGGTCGTCCAGGGTAATGCTGCCGCGGGAAGACAGCAGCGAGTTGCCCTGGGACTTGATCAGTTTGGAAAGATCGGTCGCTTTGGCGTAGTTGATCTGGAACCATTCGGTGCGCAGCGGCTCCAGTTCCTTGATCTGTTTCTTCGCCTCCAGCTCGAGTTTCTCGCGGGCCGCCAGTTCTTCGCTCGGCGCCACCAGAACCACGTTGCCGGTGCGGCGCATGGCCAAGCCTTTGGTCTTCAGGATGATGTCCATTGCCTGATCCCAAGGCACGTTCTTGAGGCGCAGGGTGAGGCTGCCGTTGACGCTGTCGCTGACGACGATGTTCAGTCCGGTGAAGTCCGCCAGCAATTGCAGCACAGCGCGGACCTCGATGTTCTGGAAGTTCAGCGACAGGCGTTCGCCGGTATAACCAAGTTTGTCTTTACGTGCTTGTTCCTTTTCTTGTTTGGTTACCGGTTTGACTTCAACCGTGTAGACGTCCTCGGACTGATAGGCCAAATGATCGTAATCGCCGGCAGCCTTGATCACCATGCGCGTATTGCCGTCGCGGGTGAAAGTCTCGATGGTGTTGACCGGGGTCGCGAAATCGGTCACGTCCAGGCGGCGTTCGAATTTTTCCGGCAGAGCCGTGTTGAGAAAGTCGACCACAATGTTGCCGCCTTCCTCGTGCATATCCACGGGAGTCGACGGGTCCGACAGGGTTACGATGATCCGGCCTTGACCGCGGTCGCCGCGGCGGAAGTCGACATCGGCGATCTTGTGATCACCGCGGTCCGATGCGCTCGTACCGGCTCCGGAAGCCACTGCGCCGCTGTCCAGAGTCAGCATCACTTTGTTGCCGTTGACGCGGGTATCGTAAGGCACCAGCTGCGCCAGATTCAGGATCACCCTGGTGCGACCCTGACTCTCCACGGCAGTAATGCTGCGTGCCATGCCGACGCCGATGGTGCGCGTGCGATGTTTGAGCCTGTTCGCCGTATTCGGAAAATCGAGTGCGATACGGGCCGGATTGTCGATCGTGAAACTCATCGGTTTGCTGGCCGGTTGCGCCATGGTCAGTGTGACCTGGACACGATCGCCGGGCAGCGATGCCACATCGATATTTTGCAGTGAGTTTTCCGCAGCACTGGCGACTGCGCCGAGTCCCTGCATGCAGAACAGCAGCGTCAGTGCGGTACGCAACCAGCGCAAGCGCGAATGGGCGCCCTGTCGCGCCTGGTCGATGCCGGCGAATCCGGTGTGAGACTTGGATGCTTTCGTGCTCATTGTACTTTGTCCCCTGGAATTATTCGCTGAGCGCCAGTGCGGCGTTACGTTCCACATATCCGCCGAGTCCATCCGGCACGATTTCTACTAGGTCAACTTCGTTTTCAGAGATCTGGCTGATCTTGCCGTAGTTCTGGCCGAGATAATTGCCTTTGCGCACCCGGTGAATCGTACCGTCGCTGGCGCGTACCAGGGCCCAGGTGGTGCCTTGCTGCTCCAGTACACCCACCATGCGCAGGCTGTCGAGCGGGAACGACTCCAGCGGTTCCTTCGGCCGTGCCTCGTCCGGGTGCAGCTTGCTGGTGCTGCGCTGCTTTTCGGAACCGGGTTGCGCTTTATTGAATGAAATCACCTCGAACGGGTCACGCAGTCCCGTGTCGTGATAGGTGAAGGTTTCGTGCGGCTTGAGCTCCGGTGGCTTCGGCAGCGGTGCGCGCTTGGCCGCCTTGGCGTCCTGCACAAACTGTTTGAGATCGCTTTTATCGGAGCTGCAGCCGGCCACGGCTACTGCGATAGCCGCGCTCAGCAGGGCGATGGCGAGCCTGCTCCCGGTGCGCGAGTGTATTGTTGTACGCGCGGTCATTGGCCCGTACCCTCCCCTTCATCCAGATACCGGTAAGTCTTCGCGGTCGCGGTCATTACCAGGCGATTGGAGCCGTCCTTGCCGCCGCCTTTTGGCTGCAAGGTGATATCGTGCAGTGTGACAATACGCGGCAGGGCTGCGACGCCGCTGACGAAATTGCCGAACTGGTGGTAGGTGCCCGTCACACGAATCTTGATCGGCAGTTCCGCGTAGAAGTCTTTTACGATTTCCGGTTGCGGTTGGAACAACTCGAATTCCAGGCCAGCGCCGAGGCCGGTCTGGGATATGTCGACCAGCAACGCAGCGACCTCGGTCTTGCTCGGCAGCTGACGGCGCATTTCGCCGAACGACTGGCGCATTTCGTCCAGTTGCTGCTTGTACTCGTCCAGGTTGGCGGCGCGGCGGGCTTTCAGCTTCACCGTGTCTTTGAGTGTCTGCTCCTCTTTCTGCAGCCGCTCCAATTGTTCCTGCTGGTGGCGGGTGTCGAACCAGAAGACCGCAAAGATCACTGCAGCGACCAGGACGGCGACCAGTACGCCTTTGGCCACCGACGGCCAATTGCCGACGTTGCTGAAGTCGAGCTCGTTGAGTTCGTTCAGATTCATTTGGCGGCTCCCTTGATCGGCTCAGGCTGCTTGTGCGACTGCTTGGCGGTCAGCACGAATTTGCTGGCCCGGGCGCCATCTTTTTGCGCGGACTCGATCACTTGCAGATTCGGGTCTGCGAGCCAGTCCGATTTCTCCAGGTTCCACATGTAGTTGGAGACCCGGGCATTGGACTGGGCTGTACCCTTGATATTGAGCGCATTATTGCTTTCGTGGACGCTGTTCAGATACACGCCGTCTGGCAGCGTGCGCGCCAGGGAGTCGAATAGATGCACGATCTCGGGCCGGCTGGTCTGAAGCTGCTGAATGATATTCATGCGGGCTTCTAGACGCTGCCGGGTCTTATCCAGGGCGTTGATCTCCTTGATCTGTTTGTCGAGGACCTTGATCTCGTCCTGCAGGTAGGCGTTGCGCTCGCGTTGGAAATCCATGACGTGTTCGACGTAGAAATGCACGCCGACCATGGCCGCAATGGACACGATCACCGCCAATCCCAGGAGCGCCATAAATTGTTGCTGACGCTGTTTGCGCAGTTCCTCGCGCCACGGTAATAGATTGATGCGGGCCATTTCAGTCGAAGCTCCTCAAGGCAAGTCCACAGGCGATCATCAGCGCGGGAGCGTCATTGCTCAGGGTCTGCGGTTTCACCCGCGAGGCCAGCGACATGTTGGCGAACGGATTGACGATCGAAGCTTCAGTGCCCAGACGGGACTCGATCAGTTCATCGATGCCCGGAATCGAGGCGCTGCCGCCCGCAAGACACACCCGGTCGACGCTGTTGTACTGGCTCGAGGAAAAGAAGAACTGCAGCGAACGGCTCACCTGCTGGGTCATTGCTTCCTTGAACGGTTCCAGCACCTCTGCCGCATAGTTGTCCGGCAGGCCGCCCTGACGTTTGGCCATGCCCGCTTCTTCGTACGACAAACCGTAGCGTCGCATGATCTCTTCGGTGAGCTGTTTGCCACCGAAAACCTGCTCGCGGGTGTAGATGATCTTCAGATCGTGCAGCACGTTGAGGGTGGTCATGGTCGCGCCCACGTCCACCACGGCGATGGTCTGATCCCGGCCGGCACCCGGCAACTGCTCGGCCACCAGCGCGAATGCGCTTTCCATGGCGTAGGCTTCGACGTCGACGATGCGCGCGTTCAGCCCACCCATTTCCAGCGCCGCGACGCGCATGTCCACATTTTCGCTGCGCGAAGCCGCCAGCAGGACATCAACCGTTTCGGCGCTTTTCTCGGAAGTGCCGAGAACCTCGAAATCCAGGTTCACTTCCTCGAGCGGGTAGGGAATGTATTGATCGGCTTCCAGTTCGATCTGGGTCTCCATGTCTTCCTCGGACAGCGAGGCGCTCATGGGGATGACTTTGGTGATCACCGCGGAACCGGCGACTGCCACCGCGGCATCGCGGGTCCGGGTGCCCGAACGTTTAACGGCCCTGCGAATGCTCTCGCCTACGGCTTCCACGTCCGCGATGTTCTTTTCCACCACGGAATTGGGCGGAAGGGGCTCGACCGCGTAGCTTTCGACGCGATACCGATTCCCGCTCCGGCTCAGTTCAAGCAGTTTCACTGCGGTTGAGCTGATGTCCAGGCCGAGCAGAGGAGGCCTTTTCCTTGAAAACAGTGCCACCGACGTTTTCCTTTTTGATACTCGCAGTTAGGAGGGAAACGTGCCCTTCTTGATTAAAATCCATACACAACGTATTGTCAATCCATGGCTTACTGCAATGCCGACTCCGTCCGGTTTTTTGCTCCCCGTACTTGGAACCGGGCAGCAATGCCGATATCTTTGACACTCCCCGTATCGGTCACGTTAACGATAAATTTAGCGGCGTGCATGTGGCGGCTACGGCTAATGTGACAGAATTAACTATTCGGCTGCCGACCCGCCTTCGCCCATGTCTCCTGTAACTCGCAAATTTTTACTCGCCCTGCGGCTCGCCGTCGGTGCCACTTTCGCTGCGGCAACTGCTGCCGTGGTGGTGCTTGCAGCAGCCTATCTTTATCTCGCGCCCGACTTGCCTCCGGTCGACAGCCTCAAGGACGTGCAATTGCAAGTGCCGTTGCGCGTGTACAGCGGCGACGGCAAATTGATTGCAGAGTTCGGCGAAAAGCGGCGCAGCCCGATCTCCTATGCCGATACGCCGCCGGAAATCGTGCACGCATTTCTAGCCGCCGAAGACGATCGATTTTTTTCCCATCCCGGCGTCGACTATCAAGGCTTGATCCGAGCCGCGGTGCATCTGGTACGTACCGGCGAAAAAGGCCAGGGCGGCAGTACGATCACCATGCAGGTGGCTCGCAATTTCTTTCTTTCCAGTGAAAAGACCTACGTCAGAAAACTCAACGAAATATTTTTGTCGCTGAAGATTGAGCGGGAATTGACCAAGGAAGAAATTCTCGAACTGTATTTGAACAAGATATATCTCGGCAATCGTGCCTACGGCGTACAAGCCGCTTCACACGTTTATTATGGCTTGCCGCTCAAGGATCTGACGTTGGCGCAAACGGCGATGATAGCCGGCCTGCCAAAAGCGCCGTCGCGCTATAACCCTATTGCCAATCCGAGCCGTGCGCTCGCGCGGCGCAATTACGTCTTGGGCCGCATGCGCGATCTCGGCTACATCACCCAGGAACAGTACACGCAGGCCGCCGCCGAACCGGCGACCGCAAAATTCCACGGCCAGATGATCGAAGTCGAAGCGCCTTATGTCGCGGAAATGGCCCGGGCTGCGCTGGTCAATCGCTATGGTGCGGGCGCCTATACTGACGGCTATCGCGTATTCACCACGGTCGATGCGCACCTGCAGAAAGCAGCCAACGAAGCGCTGCGCAACGGTTTGCTGGACTATGATCAGCGCCACGGCTACCGCGGGCCGGAACAGCATCTGAAACTCGAAGATTATCCGGACGACGATGCGCGCGACCGGCTGCTGGACGAGGCCGGTGACGTGGGCAAGTTGCACCCTGCGCTGGTGCTCAGTGTCGAAGACAAACAGGCGCACGTATATATCGGCGAGGGCAAGCAGGTCACCTTGGATTGGGAAGGATTGCAGTGGGCGCGTCCGTATATCGACGAGAACCGCCGTGGACCGGCGCCGGAACATGCCGGCGATGTCGTCAAACCGGGCGACCTGGTGCGCGTGGTCAAAGTCGATGACCAACATTGGCAACTCTCGGAAGTGCCCGACGTTGCGGGTGCGCTGGTTTCGCTGAATCCCGGTGACGGCGCAATTCGCGCTCTGGTGGGCGGATTCGATTACTACCAGAGCAAGTTCAACCGCGTCACACAGGCCCGGCGTCAGCCCGGTTCGAACTTCAAGCCGTTCGTATATTCCGCGGCGTTGGAAAATGGTTTCACGCCGGCTTCCTTGATCAACGATGCGCCGGTGGTGTTCGAAGATCCCTCGTTGGAGGCTACTTGGCGTCCGGAGAATTACAGCGGTCGATTCTATGGGCCCACCCGGCTACGCGAAGCGTTGGTGCATTCCCGCAACCTGGTATCGATTCGATTGCTGCGCGCCATCGGTATCGACACCGCGATCAACTACGTGTCCCGCTTCGGATTCGATCCGAAACAATTGCCGCGCAACCTGTCGCTGGCGCTGGGCAGCGCCACGGTCACCCCGTTGCAACTGGTGACCGGTTATGCGGTGCTGGCCAATGGCGGTTACAAGGTCGATCCTTATTTCATCCAGCGCATCGAGGACGACCAGGGTAACGTGCTGTACCAAGCGAACCCGGCCAGCGTGTGCACCGATTGCAGCGACAGTGCACAGGCGGACGCGGCCGCCGCGCCAGCACCGGACGCTGCTGCCACCGCGCCGGACAACCCGCCAGCCGCCGACAACGCCGACAACGCCGCCACTTCGCCGGACAACGCTCCCGACGCGCAAGGCAATCCGCGGCCGGCTCAGGCAACCCAACCCGGACAAACCGATGCACCGGCGCCGCGACATGCTCCCCGGGTTATCGACGTACAGAATGCGTATCTGATGCAATCCATGATGCGCGACGTCATTCGCCGCGGCACCGGACGACGGGCGATGCAGCTGGGTCGCCACGACCTGTCCGGCAAGACCGGCACGACAAATGAGCAGCAGGATGCGTGGTTTTCGGGGTTCAATGCTGATCTGGTGGCCACCGCGTGGGTTGGGTTCGATCAGTTGCGACCATTGGGGCGGCGCGAAACCGGCGGCCATGCGGCGCTGCCGGTGTGGATCGATTTCATGAAAGTCGCGCTGGACGGTATGCCGGAACACAAAATGCCGGAGCCAGCCGGCCTGGTTACGGTTCGCATCGATCCGCAGACAGGTCTGCTCGCCAACGGCGACACCCAGGACGCGGTGTTCGAGACTTTCCGCAGCGACCGCGTGCCCAAACGCATGGCGGATGCTTACGCAGCGCCGGGCGGCAGCGGGCAGTCGACGCAATTGCCGGAACATATATTCTGAGACTAGCGTTTCGGCGTAAGCTGGCTTGACCGTAGTGTCTGCCGAGTCGAATCATGCCTAATAACAATCACACCAAAGACCGGCAGATGCGTTTGCGGATCGCCATGGAAGCCGCCCGCATTCTCGCCGAAGGCGGCAGCGACTACCAAAGCGCAAAGCGCAAGGCCGCAGCCAGTCTCGGTGCGCCGGACACCCGTAACCTACCCAGCAATGTCGAGATCGAGCAGGCGTTGATCGAACATCAACGCCTGTTTTACGGCGACACGCAGCCGGCTCGGTTGCGTGAGCTGCGATTGGAAGCGGTGAAGGCAATGGAGTTTTTTCAGGACTTCGATCCGAAACTGGTGGGGCCGGTATTGAACGGCACCGCCGGCGAACATTCCGACGTACAACTGCATCTGTTCGCCGGCACCCAGGAAGATGTGGCGCTGTATCTGATGGAACGCGGCGTGCCCTACGACCAGAGCGAACGCCGCTTGCGCTTCGGCCGCGATCGCTACGAAGTGCTGCCGGTTTACCGCTTCGTGGCCGGCGACATCGATCTCGATTTGACCGTGTTTCCCTTGGACCGCTTGCGCCAAGCACCGTGCAGCCCGGTGGACGGTCGGCCGATGCGCCGCGGCAACCTGGGCCAGGTGCAGGCGCTGCTGGCGAAGTCGGACCCCGTGGACCTCGATCAATCCGACTTCGGATAGTGCTCGGGATAACCTCGCCGGGCGACGCCGCTGTCCACCGCGGCCCTGGCGATCGCCGCCGGAACGGCCTGCAGCAGACGCGGATCCAACGGCGTGGGAATGATGTAGTTGGGCCCGAACTCGAGGCGATCCAACTTGTAGGCTTGCAACACGCTTTTCGGAACTTCCTGGCGCGCCAGATCCTTGAGTGCGTGCACCGCGGCAATCTCCATGGCGGTGTTGATGGTGGTCGCATGCACGTCCAGAGCGCCGCGAAAAATAAACGGAAAGCCGAGTACATTGTTGACCTGGTTGGGGTAGTCGCTGCGACCCGTGCCCATGATCAGATCATCGCGGGTGGCCAGCGCCAGTTCCGGGCGGATTTCCGGGTCGGGATTCGATAACGCGAACACCACCGGCCGTGGCGCCATGGAGCCGAGCATTTCCGGCGATACCAGATCGGGGCCCGACAAACCGATGAACACATCGGCATCGCGCATGGCGTCGGCCAGCGAGCGGCGATCGGTTTGTGTGGCGAACTGTTGCTTGTATTGGTTGAGATCGTCGCGGTCGCTGTGAATCACACCCTTGCGGTCGACCATGAAAATGTTCTCGCAGCGCGCGCCCAACTCCAACAACAGTTTCATGGACGCGATCCCGGCTGCGCCTGCCCCCAAACAGACAATGCGCGCATCGGCCAGTTCTTTGTCCTGCAACTGCAGCGCATTCAACAGACCCGCGCACAAAATGATGGCCGTGCCGTGTTGATCGTCGTGGAACACGGGGATGTCCAGGCTTTCGATGAGGCGCCGTTCGATTTCGAAGCATTCCGGGGCCTTGATGTCTTCCAGATTGATGCCGCCGAAGGTCGGTGCGATGCGCTGCACGGTTTCTATGAACGCCTCTGGATCGGCTGCGTCCACTTCGATGTCGAATACATCGATATTGGCGAAGCGCTTGAACAGCACGGCCTTGCCCTCCATGACCGGCTTGCCGGCCAAGGCGCCGACATTGCCCAAACCGAGGACCGCGGTGCCGTTGCTGATGACGCCCACCAGGTTGGCCTTGGACGTGTACAGATACGCGGCATCGGGATCGGCGGCAATGGCGCGCACCGGCTCCGCGACGCCGGGCGTGTAGGCCAGGGACAGGTCGCGCTGGGTTTCGCAGGGTTTGGTCACCTGAATGCTGATTTTCCCCGGTACCGGCTCGGCGTGATATTGCAGGGCGGCTTGCTTGAGGTCGTCGGACATGGAACTCGGCCTTTCGTCGTGGTGCGGTTGGCGTCGATCGGGTCGACATGTGGTTATGATAGCCGTGCGTCGGCGGTCCGGTGCAGTGATACCGGCGGAATCGTTTCGCCAGACGCAAAAAAGGCGCCGGTAGGCGCCTTTTTAGACTCGTGCGGCAACTGCGGTTGGCGCCGATTATTTCTTCATGCCGCCATACTTGCGGCGGAACTTGTCCACGCGACCGGCGGTATCGACGATCTTCTGCTTACCCGTATAGAAGGGGTGACATTCGGCGCAGACGTCGAGATGAATTTCCTTGCCCAAGGTCGAGCGCGTCATGAAACTGCTGCCGCAGCTGCAAGTAACCTTGGTTTCGGTGTAGTTGGGGTGAGTATCCGGCTTCATGGAAATACGACCTCGTGCGTTCGTTGCCTCTGCAGCCCATTGGCCGCTCGGCGTAAGGGCGCAAATGATACGCGTAACCGAGATCCTGTGCAAGGGTCGGGGTGGGATCAGTTTGCGTTGTCGCGGCCGGGGAAGGTCAATATCGCGGCGTTCGCTCGAGCCACCGGCGGCGGCGAAGCCCGTGTCTGCTGCAATGCGGCCACCAAGCCTTGTGCTCCCTGCACCGACTCCCACATCATCTGGGATATGCGGATGCAGGCCGCCAATGGCGTGCGCGAAGTGCGGCGCACCTGGTCGATGCGCCACTGCAAGCCACGCAATCGTCTGCGCCGGGAGACGGGCACACTGCGTAACAGACGCACGATTGCCACCCTGCGGTGGCGCTCGAACGCCGCCGGGTCCTGGCGGGCGAGGGTTGCCCAATGATCGAAATCGAACCCGGAATCTTTGTGCATATCGTACTCCACCGCGTCGAACTTTCGTCACTTCAGCCCCACTATAGGACGGATCGCGCCAGGTTCGTAACCTCACTTGACCGCCTTTCCTTATGTGACGCCTGACTTACACTTGCCAAGTGATTGAATTGAAGGTGCTTGGACTGCTGCTCTCCGCCTGTGGATAAAAGTGTGGACGAAACTCGCCGGCCGACCGCTGCGCAGGCGCCGAGTCCTGGCGCTTGGGGCGCCGGCCCGCCTTACGTTGCAGGATAAAAAGTTTTCTAAAACAACGCATTATGTTATAGTGCCGGGCCCTGGAGCGGTCTCCGGCCGGCGTTCGTTGCGGCTTCGTTCGGGGATTCAAATGCTTGTGCATAAAAGCCCGAGCGCGGCCCCATCGGTGCCGGGCGACAAGGTGTTTTCAATGACCGTCAAGATTCCGCGCGTAGGATTCGTCAGCCTTGGCTGCCCCAAGGCCACGGTCGATTCCGAACGCATCCTCACCCAGCTGCGCGCCGAAGGGTACGCCATCGCGCCTGACTATGCCGGCGCCGATCTGGTGGTGGTCAATACGTGCGGTTTCATTGACGCCGCGGTGGAAGAATCCCTGGACGCCATCGGCGAAGCGGTGAATGAAAACGGCCGTGTCATCGTCACCGGTTGCCTGGGGGCGCGAGCGGAATTGATCCAAAGCGCCCATCCCCAGGTGTTGGCCGTGACCGGCCCCCACGCCACCGCGGAAGTGATGGCGGCAGTGCACCGCCATTTGCCGACCCGGCACGATCCGTTCACCAGCCTGCTGCCGCCGGGTGGCATCAAGCTTACCCCTCGGCATTACGCCTATTTGAAGATTTCCGAGGGCTGTAATCATCGCTGCAGCTTCTGCATTATTCCGTCGCTGCGCGGTGATCTGGTCAGCCGCCCGGCTGCCGAGGTGCTGGCGGAAGCGGAAAGCCTGGCAGCGGCCGGGGTCCGTGAATTGCTGGTGGTGTCCCAGGACACCAGCGCCTATGGCGTCGATATCAAGTACCGCTCCAGCTTTCATGGTGGTGTCCCCGTGCGTGCCCAGATCACCGACCTTGCGCGCGCGCTCGGTCAACTCGGGATCTGGGTCCGGCTTCACTATGTGTACCCCTATCCCCACGTCGACGCGCTGATTCCGCTGATGAGCGAAGGTCTGGTGCTGCCGTACCTCGACGTGCCGTTGCAGCACGCCAGCGCACGGATATTGAAAGCCATGCGCCGGCCGGCGTCGGCTGGAAACACCCTGGAGCGCATCCGCCGCTGGCGGGAAATATGTCCCGAACTGGTGTTGCGCAGTACCTTTATTGTCGGCTTCCCCGGCGAAACCGAAGACGACTTCGCGCAATTGCTGGATTTTCTGGAGCATGCGCAGCTCGACCGTGTTGGCTGTTTCGCCTATTCCGCGGTTTCCGGCGCCGCGGCCAATTCCCTCGCTGGCGCGGTGCCGGAGGAAATCAAGCAGGAGCGACTTGCGCGCTTCATGGCGGTGCAGGAAGACATCAGCGCGGCGCGGCTGCAGGCGCGCGTGGGTAGCGAGCAGACCGTGCTGGTGGATTCGGTGGATGAAGAGGGCGCCCTTGCGCGCGGTGCCGGGGACGCGCCTGAAATCGATGGGGTGGTGCGGGTGCGCAACGGGCACGATCTGCGGCCGGGGGATTTTGCCGCGGTGCGGATCGTCGATGCCGACGCCCATGATCTGCTGGCGGACTGGCTGGAGTAGCCGCAGCCGACAGCGACGACCGCAGGTTATCTGCACGCGCCGTGCTCGCCACTCAGGAATGTGACGGGTCTTCTTCGTCGGCCAGGAACAGGGCGACCAGATCATTGAGAAAGCGCCGGCCGGTCGCGGTTGGACGCAAGCGCTCGGCGGTCATTTCCAGCAACTCCCGCCGTTGACCTGCTTCGATCCCGGGCAGAAACCGATCCAGTCCAAGTCCGCTGCGCTCGGTAATCAGATCCAGCGCGATGCCGTCGTTGAGGCGCAGCGCATTGAGCATCAATTCCACCACCACGTCCTGATCGCCCAGGCGGTCGCGGCCGGACAGCGCGGTTTCCTGCCGTGCAGCAGCCAGATAGGCGCGTGGATTACGGCATTTGCGGCGTCGTTCAATGATGCCGGCGCGCGCATCGGTGCGCTTGCCGTGGGCCCCCGCGCCGATACCCACATAGTCTCCGAACTGCCAGTAGTTGAGGTTGTGGCGGCAACGTCGCTCGGCGCGGGCGTAGGCCGATACTTCGTATTGCCCATATCCCGCGCCTTGCAGCAGTTCCTGCCCGACTATCTGAATATCCCAACTCGATTCGTCGTCGGGTACTGCGGGAGGATGGTGATAGAACCAGGTATTGGGCTCGATGGTCAGCTGGTACCAGGACAGGTGGGGTGCTTCCAGGTCGATCGCGGTGCGCAGGTCATGTGCGGCCTGGGCGGGGGTCTGGCCCGGCAGACCGAACATCAAATCCAGATTGAAGCTATCGAAGTCTGCTGCGTGGGCCTGTTCCGCGGCGCGGATGGCGTCGCGACCCGAATGTATGCGCCCCAGTTTCTGCAGCATGTCGTCATCGAAGCTTTGTACGCCGATGGAGACGCGGTTGATGCCGGCGTCGTAAAACTCCGAGAAGCGCTGCCGTTCCAGCGTCCCCGGGTTGGCTTCGAGGGTGATCTCGGCATCATTCGCCAAGGTCGCTCGTGCACGGACGCCTTCCAACAGGCGGGAGATGGATTCCGGCTGGAACAGGCTCGGGGTGCCGCCGCCAATGAAAACGCTGATCAATTCGTTGGCCGGCGCGGCGCGCAGTTCCTCGTCCAGGTCCGCCAGGAGGGCGTCCACATAGTCCCGCTCCGGCAGTTCGCCGCCGGCTTCATGGGAGTTGAAGTCGCAATAGGGACATTTGCGCACGCACCAGGGAATATGGACATACAGGGCCACGGGTGGGGAAGTGGTGAATTCAAACATGGCTCGGTGCGCTCGATCGCATAAATTGTGGCTTTGCCGGGGTTTGGTTACAGTAACGCCCAGGCCTGCCGCGGATACCCCTATGACGCCGATATTGTACAGCGAACACCTCTGTCCCCATTGCATTCGCTCGCGTCTGGCATTGTTGTACGCCGAATTGCCGTTCGAGTTGCGCGATGTGGAGCCGGGTCAACTGCCCCCGGAGGTGCATGATGAGTCGCAGGGACGCCTGCCGGTATTGCAGATCGTGTCGGGAGAGCGTTTACGTGCCAGCGGCGACATTTTGCATTGGGCATTGTTGAAGCACGATCCGGAAGGATTGATGGACTACGAAGTCGATCTGCTCGACGCCATGCACGACCTGGTGCGTATGAATGATGGCTCGTTCGCCAACGATATCGACCGCTACCTGCACGGCGCCGGCGACCGGGATGCGGCCTGGGCGGACTGCGCCTTGTTTCTCGATGGCCTCGAGGCACGGTTGCAACGTCACCGGTATTTGTTTGCCGATCGGGAATCGTTCGCCGACGTGGCGTTGTTTCCGTTCGTGCTGCGCCTGGCCGAAGCCGAGCCCGAACGGTTCTCGGGTACCGCTTATCCCAGGCTGCGCCGCTGGCGCGAAGATTTCGCCAACCGCGCCCTGTTTCGCGCCGCAATGCAGTCGGTGCCGCGCTGGCAGGCCGGCCAGGCGCCGTTGCTCGTTACCGCTCAGGCCGCGGACTGAGCAGTTAGGACGCCGGCCGCAATTCGTCGCGGGCCACCAAGCCCAGCTTGAAATCGCCATCGGGTACCGGAATACGTACCCGATAACCGCCTCCCGGCACGCGTGCCATGGCTTGGCCCTCCAAGTCCTCGATGCGCTCCAGGCGTAGGTGGCGGTTGCCTGCCGGGGCAATCAGTTCCAGGTCATCGCCCACCGCAAAAGCATTCTTGGCCAACAGTTCCACCATTCCCCGGGCGCGGTCGTAAGCCACGATTTCGGCGACGAAGCGTTGGCTGCCGCCGCCGGCGCTGGCGCGCCGATAGCTTTGATATTCGGCGCTGGCGTGGCGTTGGAAAAAACCGTCGGTGTAACCGCGGTTGGCCAACCCTTCCAATGCCTGCAGCAGGCCAGGGTCGAAGGGCCGCCCGGCGACCGCATCGTCGATGGCACGGCGATAGATCTGCGCCGTGCGCGCGGCATAGTAGAACGACTTGGTGCGGCCTTCGATTTTGAGCGAGTCGACGCCGATTTCGGTCAGCCGGCGCACGTGCTCCACCGCTCTCAGGTCCTTCGAATTCATGATGTAGGTGCCGTGTTCGTCTTCCATCACCGGCATGTACTGGCCTGGACGTTCGCTTTCCTCGATGAGGTAAACGCGATCCGCCAACGGATGGCGCTGTTCGGGCGTCGCGCTTGAAAACGCTTCCGGGTTTTGCAGTGCCGCCATGGCGTTGAAGTCGATGCGCTGCGGATCGCCGCTTTCATCTTCGGCGGCGTCATGCACTTTGTAATCCCAGCGACAGGCATTGGTGCAGGTGCCCTGATTGGGATCGCGATGATTGAAGTAACCCGACAACAGGCAGCGTCCCGAGTAGGCGATGCACAAAGCGCCGTGGACGAACACTTCCAGTTCCATTTCCGGGCAGCGCTGGCGGATGTCTTCGATCTCCTCCAGCGACAATTCGCGCGACAGAATCACCCGCTTGATCCCCACGCCCCGCCAAAAGTCGATGGCGGCGTAATTCATGGTGTTGGCCTGCACCGACAGGTGCACTGGCATTTCCGGCCAACGTTCGCGTACCAGCATGATCAAGCCCGGGTCTGCCATGATCAGCGCGTCCGGCCCCAGGGCGATCACCGGTTCCATGTCCGCGAGGTAGGTGTCGACCTTGCGATTGTGGGGCAGGATATTGCTGGCAACGAAAAATCGTTTGCCCATCGCGTGCGCCTCGGCGATGCCGGCGGCGAGATTCTCCAGATCGAAATCGTTGTTGCGCACCCGCAGGCTGTAGCGCGGTTGGCCGGCGTAGACGGCATCGGCGCCGTAGGCGAGCGCATAGCGCATGTTCTTCAAGGTGCCGGCAGGCGACAACAGTTCGGGAGTGGAGTTCATGGCAATGTCCGGCGCCGCGGGGCCCTCAAGGCTGGACCGTGCGGCCAATGGCGTCCAGCAACATTTTCAACGCCTGGCCGCGATGGCTGAGGCGGTTCTTGGTCTGCGGGTCCAATTCCGCCGCCGAGCGGTTTTCCTCCGGCACCCAAAAGATCGGGTCGTAACCAAAGCCGTTCTCGCCCCTGGCCTCAGTGAGAATCCGGCCTTCCCAGGTCCCCTGGCAAATGATCGGCGTGGGGTCGGTCGGGTAGCGCATATAGACCATCAGACACTGAAACCGAGCGCTGCGCTCGCCGTCGGCGACGTGAGCCAGGGCGTGCAACAGTTTGTCGACGTTGTCGCTGTCGCTGGCGCCGGCACCCGCGTAGCGGGCAGAATAAATGCCCGGCGCCCCTTGCAGAATATCCACCTCCAGACCGGAGTCGTCGGCAATGGCCGGAAGCCCGGTGTGGTGACTGGCGTGGCGCGCCTTGAGGATCGCGTTCTCGACGAACGTCTGCCCGGTCTCCTCCACGTCGAGGGTACCGAAGGCGGACTGAGGTACCACCTCGAGCGCCAATCCAGCCAGCAGTTGATTGATTTCGCGTACCTTTCCCTTATTGTTGCTGGCCAAAACAATTTTTTTCATAACCGCATCCCTGGTTCAGTTCTGCGCCAATATGCGCTGCTGCTCTCGTACCAGTTGGGCGATGCCCTCCTGGGCCAGATCGAGCATGGCGCTCAGTTCGGCGCGGGTAAAGGCGTGACCCTCCGCCGTG
The DNA here is from genome assembly GCA_963762165.1 of uncultured Gammaproteobacteria bacterium. Lineage (GTDB taxonomy): Bacteria > Pseudomonadota > Gammaproteobacteria > JASBUN01 > JASBUN01 > CAVXJN01. Next base: position 268,667 of record CAVXJN010000003.1, on the reverse strand, counting down.
CCCTGGACTTCGACGAAATGCCCGGCGTCGTTCATGACCACGTTCATGTCGGTCTCGGCATTGGAATCCTCGGCATAGTCCAGGTCCAGCACCGGCTGGCCTTCGAATACGCCCACTGAAATCGAAGCCACCTGACCGTGCAGCGGATTCTTGCGAATCGCTTTGGTCTGCAGCAAGTGGGCCACGGCATCGGCGAGGGCGACATAGCCGCCGGTGATGGACGCCGTACGGGTGCCACCGTCGGCCTGGATGACATCGCAGTCGATGGTGATGGTGTGCTCGCCCAGCGCCGCCATGTCCACCACCGCGCGCAGGGAGCGGCCGATCAGGCGCTGGATTTCCATGGTACGGCCGCCTTGGCGGCCGCGGGCGGCTTCGCGCGCCATGCGACTGCCGGTGGAACGGGGCAGCATGCCGTATTCTGCGGTCACCCAGCCCTGGCCGGCGCCGCGCAGGAACGGTGGCACACGGTTTTCCACCGATGCGGTGCATAGAACGCGGGTATCGCCGAACTCCACCAGCACCGAACCTTCGGCGTGCTTGGTGAATCGGCGGGTGATGGTAATCGAGCGCAACTCGTTGGGTGCGCGGCCGCTGGGTCGCATGCTGACTCCCTATGGGGGCTGAGATCAATCGAGAGTGCGCACCACCGAGGCGGCGGGCGCGTGGAATCGAGAGCGCAGTATAACGTTCCTGGACCGGCGGTGGGAAAGCGGGCGCGACCGCGGGTGTCGGGGCTAATCGTCGTCCAACTCGTGGCGGTAATTGCGGATTGCATCCTTGATGCTGGCAATGGCGCGGTCAAGCGGATTGCCGGCAGGATGGGCCGCCGCAGTCGGTTCCGGTTCGCGATCGTGGTCCAGGGCCACTTCCTGGGTTGCCAGCAGGCGCAGGCATACGGCGCTGACGTTGTCGCTGTTGGGGTATCTCAGGCGCTCGGCATCGCTGGCGAGCGCCTGGACGCCAGCGTCCAGGTCCGTTTCCTCGAGTCGCCGCAGACTTGTGGTGCCATCGAGCCCACCCCAGAAACCGTCGGAACACAGCAATAGCAGATCGCCGATCTGCAACTCGGTCGCCGCGCCCAGGGTCGGCTTCGGCGCGGCTTGAGGGCCGCCCAGGCATTGGGTGACATAGTTGCGCATGGGGTGAGACTGCGCCTCGGTTTCGGCAATCGCGCCGCTGCGGACCAATTCCTCGACATAGGTGTGATCGCGAGTACGGGCGACGACCTTGCCGTTGCGCAGCCAGTACAGCCGGCTGTCACCCAGATGCGCCCACCAGGCGCTGTTGTGCTGCAGCAGGCAAACCACCGCGGTGGTACGCGGGTAGACCGCCTCCGCCTGCCGCAAGCCTTCGGCGACAATGTCGTCCTGAGCCCGGGCGAACGCCTGGCGTAAAAATGCTTCGGGATCAGTAATCGGCAGCGTCTGGTCGCGAAAGCTCGCTTCAACGCTGTCCACCAGCGCTTGTGCCGCCAATTCGCCGCGAGCGTGGCCGCCCATGCCGTCGGCGAGGCTCAGCAAAACCGCCGAGCCGCGGTCGACGATCTTGCACCGGTCCTGGTTGCAGGCGCGGTTGCCGAGGCGGTTGGCGATGGCGGTGACAAAGCGCATTATTCCACCCTGCTCCTGCCGGGACCGCCGAACAGTCCCAGTAGTCCGGCACTGGATTCCGTCGGCGGCTCCTCATTCAACCTGGGCAGCACGCCGACGAACTCGTCGATCGTCTGCGGTCGCAACAGTGGATCCACTTCCATCGCCCAATCCAGTGCTTGCAGCAGTTCCGCGGAATATTGGCGCCGGAATTGTTGCGCCGCGGGACGCAATTGCTCCCGGTTGTGACGTTCCCGCGCGTCCAGCGGAGGGCGGCCTTCGATGCAGGTTCGCATGGTGGCGCCGATGGCGTAGATGTCGGTCCAGGGGCCGATATACCCGGTCCGATTGTACTGCTCGATGGGCGAAAAGCCGGTGCTGGTGATGTGGCCCAGCTGTTGCTGGCGGCTGTCCTGGCGCCGGTGGACGGCACCGAAATCCAGCAACAGCGGCATGCCGCCGGGCCGCACGTGGACATTGCCCGGTTTGATGTCCAAATGCAGATAGCCCTGACCGTGAATGTAGCTCAAGGCATCGAGCAGCGGCGGGAATACCGTCAACAGGAAGCGCTCGCTCAAGCGTCCGCGGCGCTGGGCGATGTAGTGCTGCAGGTTCTGGCCCTGTTCGTACTCCATGACCATATAAACGGTGCCATTGGCATTGAAGAAGCTGCGGACGTCGACAATGTTGGCGTGTTTGAGCGTCGCCAGGATGCTTGCTTCCTGGAAAAAAAGATTGCGCCCGCGCTGAAAGCGGTCCACATGTTGATCGCACCGGGGGCTGACGCTCTGATCGGCGGCGCGCACCGCCAGTTTGCTCGGCATGTATTCCTTGATCGCCACCGGCAGGTTCGAGTCCGGTCCGTCGGCGAGGTACACTACGCTGAATCCGCCGCCGCCCAACGCTTCGCGGATGACGTATTCGTCGAGTCGGGTGCCGACGGGCAGGCTGTGGGAAACTTTCGGCATGGAAACTGTTATTGGTCCTGTCCGGGAACGATGGCGGTCACGATTTGCGCGCTCCTGCGGTCGGGCGCGGCAATTCCTGCGGCGGAGCCATCGACGATTCCTGCCGGGCGCCGGTCATTTACCCGGTGCGATGACCGCGAGCCGGTGCCATCCGCCGGGCAGTGCTCCCGGCTGTTTAACCTTTGTATGCATTGAACACAGTCTTGGGGCAGTCGCCGATGGCCCTTGTTACATCATCGGCACCAGCACGGACGACTTGAAATGATTCGCAGCATGACCGCGTTTGCGCGCCGCGAGAGTCGCGGCGAATGGGGGGCGCTCACTTGGGAATTGCGGTCCCTGAACAACCGCTATCTGGAGGTGTCGGTACGACTGCCCGAAGATCTGAGGGGTTTGGAGACCGCAGTTCGTGAGCGTCTGGCGCGCCGTTTGAGCCGCGGCAAGGTGGATTGCAATCTGCGATTCCGGCGCGATCCTGCAGCCACCGGAGGGCTGGGCTTGAACGAGGGCCTGGCACGGCAGGTACTGGCGCTGACCGAGCAGGCACAGCGGCTCGGTCCGGCGCTGCGCCCGGCAGGGGTGATGCAAGTGCTTGGCTGGCCCGGGGTGGTGGAGCAGGCCGAAGTCGATCTGGAACCGCTGAACAATGCGGCGCTGGCATTGCTCGAGCAGGCGATCGACGAACTGGTGGCGACCCGGGAGCGCGAGGGAGAGGATCTGCGCGGGCTGATCGACCAGCGTCTGGCGACCATGTCGGCGCAGGTGGCCCAGGTGCGCGGCTACCTGCCGCAGATACGCGCCGCCCTGCGCCAGCGCCTGGAAGCGCGCCTGGCGGAGTTGGACGTTACGGCCGATCCGGGTCGCCTGGAGCAGGAATTGGTGCTGCAACTGCAAAAAATAGACGTTGACGAAGAACTGGACCGGTTACAGACCCATATCGCCGAAATCGCCGCGGTCTTGCAGCGCAACGAGCCGGTGGGACGGCGCCTGGACTTTCTGATGCAGGAGCTGAATCGGGAGTCCAACACACTGGGTTCGAAATCGGCGGCGGCCGACACTACGGCGGCGGCCGTGGAGTTGAAGGTATTGATCGAGCAGATGCGCGAGCAGGTGCAGAACATCGAATAATGGCGCGCGCCGGCGCGCTGCAGGAGAGCGGTGATGAGTAATGCGGGCGGTGACCGGACAGCTGGTACGTTGTTTGTGGTTTCCGCGCCCTCGGGCGCGGGCAAAACCAGTCTGGTGAAGGCTTTGCTGAGCGGTGACGAACACCTCGCGGTGTCCGTCTCCCACACCACCCGCGCCATGCGGCCCGGCGAACAGGATGGGGTGGATTATCATTTCGTCGACCCCGGCACCTTCAAGATCATGGTGGCAGATGGCGCGTTCCTGGAACACGCTCAGGTGTTCGACAACTATTACGGCACCGCGCAGGCCAGTGTCGAGCAAACCCTGGCTCAGGGTTTGGACGTGGTGTTGGAAATCGATTGGCAGGGCGCGCGCCAGGTGCGCGAGCGCCTGCCCGAGGCGGTGAGCGTTTTCATCCTGCCGCCGTCGCGCCAAGCCCTGGAGCAGCGCTTGCGCGGTCGCGGACAGGACAGCGACGAAATCATCGCCCGGCGCATGCGCGACGCCCGCAGCGAGTCCGCCCACTTCCATGAATACGATTTCCTGGTGATCAACGATGAATTTGACGCAGCGCTCGCAGAGCTGCAGGCGATCGTCACCGCGCAACGTCTGCGGTTGGGCCCGCAACGACGGCGCTGGCAAGGCTTATTGTCTGAGTTGTTGGATTGAACCGGGCAATTCGCTAGACTGCGCAGTCCAAGTATGGCGCGCTGACCCTGGAGTGGAGCATGGCCCGTATTACCGTAGAAGATTGTTTGGAAAACGTCGATAACCGCTTTCAGCTGGTACTGGTGGCCACCAAGCGTGCCCGGCAGCTGGTCAACGGCCGGCATTCCGAATTGGAGTGGGGCAACGACAAGCCGACCGTATTGGCGTTGCGGGAAATCGCCGCCGGCATGGTCGGCCCGTCGATCCTGGATGAAGTCACGGCCCGCGAGCACGGCCCCACCAGCGGCATCTCCGAAGATGAGGTCCGTGCCGAGACGACCGCCGCAGCGGATACCGCAAACAGCGATGACGAAACCAGCGAACCCCGTCCCCAGGTCCGCGATACCGATACGGACGATTCCGAATCCTGACGGCAAGTATTCTGCGGCGCATTACACTATTGAGTCTGTGCGCGCAGAACCATGGGCTGCTCCCGCTACCGCCCGGTAACGGGGCGACCGGGACATAGCCGCTAAAGCGAACCGGTGAGCCGGCGGCGCACGAACTGGGTTCCGAGGAGCTTTTCAACCGCCTGCCGGCAGTAGCCTGACCACCGGCGGGCTGCGTCCAGGAGACGACCGCCTACTTGAGCGCCACAACCCAGCAGCCGCAGCTTCCGCGTTTTTTCCGCATCAGCGATTTGTGCGCGATGTTGGAAGGCTATCTCGGGCACGACCAAGTGCGCGAGGTCTATCGCGCCTACCTGTTTGGCGCCGAGGCCCACGATGGCCAGCACCGGGTCAGCGGCGAACCCTACATTACCCATCCCCTGGCAGTTGCCAAGATCATGGCCGAGATGCATCTGGACTATCAGAGCATCATGGCGGCGATTCTCCACGACGTCATCGAAGACACGCCAACTGCCAAAGAACATCTCGCCAGCGAGTTCGGTGAAGAGATTGCCGAGCTGGTGGATGGCGTCAGCAAGATCACCCACCTGAAGTTCCACAGCAAGGCCGAGGCGCAGGCGGAAAACTTCCGCAAGATGCTGCTCGCCATGGTGCGCGACATCCGCGTGGTGTTGATCAAGCTCGCCGACCGCCTGCACAACATGCGCACCCTTGGCGTCATGCCGCCGGAAAAGCGCCGCCGGATTGCCCGGGAGACGCTGGAAATCTACGCGCCCATCGCCAACCGCTTGGGCATGAACTCGCTGCGTGTGGAACTGGAAGACCTGGGGTTTGCGGCTCTGTATCCAACGCGCTATCGCATTTTGCGCGACGCAGTGTTGAAGGCGCGCGCCAACCGCAAGGAAATCCTCAACAAGATCGATGACTCCGTCAAACGCAGGCTGCGCCAGGAGCATCTCAACGGTGACGTGCTCGGCCGCGAAAAGCATCTTTGGAGCATTTACCAGAAGATGCGCAACAAGCAGCTGTCGCTCAATGAGGTGTTCGACATCTATGCGTTCCGCATCGTGGTCGATCGCGTCGACACCTGTTACCGGGTGCTGGGCGCTGTGCACAACCTCTATAAACCGGTGCCCGGGAAATTCAAGGATTACATCGCCATTCCCAAGGCGAACGGCTACCAGTCGTTGCACACGGTTTTGTTCGGCCCTTACGGTGTGCCGATCGAAGTACAGATCCGCACCGAAGACATGCAGAAAATGGCCGAGTCCGGTATCGCCGCTCATTGGATGTACAAGACCGGCGGCTCGGGTAAAAACACCGAGTCCCGCGCCCGGCAGTGGCTGTCAGACCTGCTCGAGTTGCAAAAAAGCGCGGGCAATTCCCTGGAGTTTCTCGAGAACGTCAAGATAGACTTGTTCCCGGATGAGGTTTACGTGTTCACGCCCCAGGGCGATATCCTCGAGCTGCCCCGGGGCGCCACCGCCGTCGATTTCGCCTACGCCGTGCACACCGACGTCGGCAATACTTGCGTTGCGGCACGTCTGGACCGCAGGCTCGCGCCCCTGCGCACCGTATTGCACAACGGTCAAACCGTGGAAATCATCAGCGCCCCCGGCGCCAATCCCAACCCCGCATGGTTGAACTTCGTACAGACCGCCAAAGCTCGCACCAACATCCGCTCCTATCTGAAGCAACTGCAGCACGAGGAGGCCACCGACCTTGGTCGCCGCTTGTTGGAAAAGGCGCTGATGCCGTTCGGTCGTACGTTGGATAGTTTCGGCGAAGGGCAATTGGGTGCGCTGCTCGCCACCAACAATTATCAGCACCTGGACGAACTGCTCGCCGATGTGGGCCTGGGTAAGCGCATGGCATTGCTGGTGGCGAGGCAGCTCATACCGCAGGACGAGGAAAATCCGGTAGCCAGCACCGAAACATCGTCGCGTCCATTGGCGATCAAAGGCACGGAAGGGCTGGTGGTCAGCTTCGCCAAATGCTGTCACCCCATTCCCGGCGACCCCATTATCGGTTTTGTAAGTGCCGGGCGCGGCATCGTGATTCATCGTGAGAACTGCAAGAACGTCGCCGACTTTCGCAAGATGCCCGAGAAGTGGATCGACGTGGAATGGGCCGCCGAACCCGCTGGTGATTTTCAGGCCGAGGTCCGCGTCGATGTCGCCAATCAGCGCGGCGTCCTGGCAACGGTCGCGGCGACCATCTCCGAACTGGATTCGAATATCGAAAACGTGGATATCGAGGAGCGCGACGGCATGAACACGTCCATGAGCTTCCTGATCACGGTTCGCGACCGAACTCATCTGGCCCAGATCATGCGTCGTATTCGTTCGCTCAGCATGGTGATGCGCATCAATCGTCGCCGCGGCTGATGCGGGTTCTTCAACTATCCTCATCCCTAATTTCAGTTCAGGAGCATTGCACGATGCCGAAGGAAATCATCCAAACCGACAATGCGCCACAAGCGATCGGCACTTATTCGCAGGCAGTAAAGATCGGCGATACCGTGTATCTGTCCGGCCAGATTCCGCTGGTTCCGAAGACCATGGAAATGGTCGGTACGGAAATGGAATCCCAGGTGCGCAGGGTGTTCGACAATCTTGCTGCGGTGGCGGAGGCTGCCGGCGGCACGCTCTCGGATGTGGTCAAGCTCAACATCTTCCTGACCGACCTTGCCCACTTCCCGCTGGTGAATCAGGTGATGGCGGAATATTTTGCCGAACCTTATCCGGCGCGCGCTGCCATCGGTGTCGCGTCCCTGCCCAAAGGCGCCGGGGTGGAAATGGATGCAGTCATGGTACTCGGCGCTGCGGGAAAACTCAGCGGCCGATGATGGCGCCTAATGTTTGCAAGCGCTCGCTGCGGTCTGCAACGATCTTGACGATCGCGAGTATGGGCACCGCCAGCAGTGCGCCGATCACCCCCCACAGCCAGAACCAGAAGATGATGCTCAAGAAAACCATCAGCGGATTGAGCGCCAATCGCCGGCCGACAACCTGGGGCGTGATGATCTGGCCTTCCAGCGTAGTCAGTGCGAGGAAAGTGGCGGGCGGCAGCAATGCCGTGCCGATGTCGGGGAACGTCAGCAGCGATACTACCGCGATCACGGCCAGTACCGAGAGTGCACCGATATAGGGTGCGAAGTTCAGTACGCCCGCCAGTACGCCCCACAGCGCCGGGTTCGGCATCTTCAGAAGATACATCGCCAGGGCCACAACCAGGCCGAGCACGGTATTGATCACGGTAATGGTCAATAGATAGTGCGAAATCTCATGCTGCAAGACGTGGAACATTTCGCTGAAATGGGCCATCCCGCGCCTGTGGCAAAACGTCTGCGCGTGCAGCACCATGCGATCGCCCCATGCCAACAGAAAGTACACCAGGAACAACACCGAGACGGTGCCGACCACGAAGCCTTTGGCGTGCTGGTAGGCCAGGTCGCGCAGGGACGTGCCTTCGAGTTTCACTGTCGGCGTGGCGCCCTTCGACTCGGTCATTTTTTCGACTTTTTCAGCGGCCGCATTGACTTCGCGAACCGTTTTCTTGATAGGGTTGATCTTGTCCTCGACCTGGCGCATGACCTGCGGTGCGCGATGTATCCAACTGGCGGTCGGTTGCGCCAGGGAGTACAGACCGAAACCGAATGCGCCCAATAGAACGGCCATGATCACACCGGCTGCGATTGCAGGCGGCATGTGGGTACGCAGCAACGTGCGCATCAGTGGCGACAGAACCAGACTGAGCACTAATGCCAGTACCACGGGAATCAACAAAAAACGGGCGAAGTAAGCGGTGTACATCACCGCCAGAAACAGTAACCAGGGGACCGCAGGCGATCCGCCCCCTTCGGGCAACAGCTGGTAACCGCGTGTCGTCGACATGAGAGAAAGCGTTTAGTTTGTTGGATCGTGCGCCTCGGGCGGCGCCGGTTCTTTCGCCATGAGGCTTTGCCAAAGCGGAAGAGTCAGTACGAACAGCGTGCGCAAGCCTTCCAGTTTGCTCTTTTTGGGTGGGGCTTGGGTTTGCCCGGCTGATGCAGGCGGCGGGCATACTTTGGCCCGTTCGCGTCGGCGCTTGGCCTCCGATACCGTGAACCAGCCCCCCGCGAATCCGACCGCGAAACCGCTCAACAATCCGGCCGGAGAACCCACCCGTCGTTCGGCGTTGAGGCGAACCCGACGGGCGTATTCGGCCGCCGCTGCGCGATCGGCTTGGATACGTCGTTCAAGTTCGATCAGGCTTGGCATCGCTTGCTCCTATCGTTCGGCGCACGACTGGAAAACTCAGGCGAACTGCCAAGCGGCGTATGATCAAAACCAGGAGCGCCGCTGCCACCGCGTTGATCACAGCGGCAATCGCCAACGCCAGTGACCACCGAAGCCCGATTTCCACCAGCCACATGGCGCCGGCTGCCGATAACAACCCCCAGACCGCGAACAGACAAACGATCGCCGCCGCGGCGAGGGCGACGATCCACGCTAACGCCTTTCCGGCCCGTTGAGCCTCGAGGCCCGCCAGCTGCACGAAATCAGTGAGTAGCTGGCGGATCGAGCCAAGCCATGCCCCGGCCGCAGCCGCGACCGAATCCGGAGCGCCGCCTTGGGCGTCGCTCCGTGCTGCGAAATCCGGCTCCATGCAACGCTTAACGTTTGAGAATCGCGCCGATCACGAATCCCGCCGCGACTGCCATTCCCACAGACTTGTAGGGATGTTCGCGCACATAACTGATGGCCTCGCGCTCGAAATCCTGCGCCCGCTCGGCTGCGCGCTGACTGGTGTCGCGGACTTTTGCTTCCACGCGTTCGCCCGTGTCGGCGGCTTTGTCGATCACCTCGTGGGCAGTTTTGGCGGCCCGTTCGGTGGTTGAATGCAAGGTTTCCTTGGCTGACTGGGCCGCATCTGGGTTGGTGCTGGTAACCATGTTAAACCTCCTCGTCTGATCCGTGACGGTACGTTGGGGATGAAGCCACGCTTGTAGGCCCGGAATGCGGGCCTTACACATGTAAAATGTAGTGCGGATCGGCGGTCTTTCCACGAGCCGTCGATTTTAGAACCAATATCGAAACAGTTTGCTGAATTGCTCCTTTACGCGGCTGGACCAGGGCCGGTCGCGCCACGTCGCCAGCGTTACGTGCTCACACTTCTTCAGGTCGTATTCGAACAGGTCCTGCATTTTTCCGGCAAATTCCGGGCTCATGATGACCGCGTTCGCCTCATTGTTGTGCAGAAAGCTCCGGTAATCGAAATTGCTGGATCCGACGGTGGACCAGACGCCGTCCACTGTCATGGTCTTGGCGTGCAACACCGTATCGGTTCGCTCGTAAATCTTGACCCCTGCTTCCAGCAGATCCTCATAGTTGGCGCGGGCTGCGTACATGACGATGGGCGCATCGCTGAACCCGGGCAGGATCATGCGTACGTCCACACCTCGTTGCGCGGCATGGATTAGGTCCTGCACCAAGCCGTCGGCAGGAGAAAAATATGCCTGGGTGATCCAGATCCGTTGCTTGGCATTGCGCACCACCGCGTGAATCACGTCATATATTCTGACTTCGTCGTCGCCGCCCATGCTGTCGACGATCTGGACAAGATCGTTTCCGTGACGCTCAAGCTTCGGGAAGTACCCGTCTGCAGAGGTGATCTTGTGCTCGCCTTGCTCGTTCCACAAGGAAATGAATAATTGCTGAAATTCGGCGACCGCCGGGCCTTCGATTTTAATCTGGGTGTCCCGCCAAGCGGTTTTCTCCTTGTGCTCTCGAACTTCTTTCCGAGTGCCGAAGAATTTGCGGAAAGAACTGGACCGGTAGACGTTGCTGATATTGATTCCGCCCGTGAACGCGACCCGGCCGTCCACGATCAGAATCTTGCGGTGATGGCGATTGTTGATGCGCCACAGGCGCAGGTCCTTGACCGGGTCGGGCGGATGATATTCGTATAACTGGATGCCGTGGTGTTTCAGGCGGTCGAAGTAGGCGGCGGATGTATCGATACTGCCGACGCCATCGTACGTAACCCGTACCTCGACTCCGGCGTCGGCGCGCTCGATCAAAAGATCGGCAAGTTTGCGGCCGACCTCGCTGTCCTCGAGGATGTAGGTTTCGAGATGGATATCGTATTTGGCCGCGCGTATCGCGGCGAACATCGCGGCGTATGCGGCAGGTCCATCGACCAGCAACGTGGTCTGGTTGCCGGCAGTGAGAAGCCGTTCGGTCAAGCCGCGTTGCAATCGCGCCATACGCAGCATCAGCTGCGCCTGCTCGGGTGACTGCGCGATTTTGCGCAGCAAGCGTTCGCTCTGGGCGTTATCGAGATCGCCGTTGGCGGTGCGCACCACCAAGGGCCGCGGCTTGCTGGCCTCGCGCAGCTGATCGTTGACCGAACTGCGGCTCAGCGGCGCAGCACATCCGCCCAGCAACGACGCGACTGCCATTGCTGTCAACGTCACGGCCAGGCGCTTGCGGGCCCAATCCAGCCACGGGCCCACGAGCCTATAGCGCGGCTTGTTCACCGCCGTAAATCTTCCCCCACCGTACATCGGTACTCCTGGTTATCAGTTTTCTGTGCTTGCACCCGGTGCACGCGATCGCAGTTTCGGTCGAACGTACGTGCGAATCCCAATCAAAATCCCTGTGCGCTAGTTATTGTTCGCCGACGAACGCACCCCTTTGGCACACGGCTACGTGATCGCTGCCGTTGTGCGCGATGGGAGAGACCTTGAGGCGAAACAACGGTCCGGTTTTACAGCCCGCGCTCGATCGTACTGTAAGCAGTCTCAGTGCATGCAAAACGCGTCACCCGCATCCCCTCGACAACACTTGGCCGATTGTTGCCCTGCCTGTAACGCTTGCTCTGCATGACCCCCGAATCGGCCATCCCTGGGTCGAAGCTTCCGGACCCTTTGCGCAAAGGATAGTGGGCCGGCGCCTCCGCGCCAGCGCTTGCACCATAGCGCTCTGTCCTATAATGGGGGGCCACTATCCACGGACCGAACTGAATCGAGAGGGAGTACTCATGCGAAGCCATACGAAAGCAATCGTTACCGCCGTGTTGATTACGCCGTTACTGGCGGCTTGCGGCGGACCCGAGCGCACCGCTACCCGCGATACGCCATACTATGGAAACAACACGGTTCGCACTGCTCCGGCAGACAACGGCGGGTATCGGAATTACCGCTGCGACAATTGCGGCGTGGTCACCGATATCGAGCAAGTACGAACGGAAAGCAGCGGTGTCGCCGGCGCAGTGATCGGTGGTGTTCTGGGCGGTGTGGTCGGCCACCAAGTGGGTAAGGGCACGGGTAAGGATCTGGCCACGGCCGCGGGCGCCGTTGGCGGCGCGGTTGCCGGCCATGAAATCGAGCAGAACCGCACCGCGGGCTACGCATACCGCATACGCGTGCGCATGGACAACGGCGATACCGTAACCGTGCAACAGGATAACGCGCCGCCGGTGAGGGTCGGTGACCAGGTGCAGGTCGTAAACGGCCAAGTAGTGCCGCGCGGATAAGATCTCAGCAAGTCCCCACCGGCCTGCGAACGGCGGCCGGTGGGGCTCGCAGGTCGGCAGGTCGCCAGCTTCATGTACAATTCAAGGCATGACCACAGCCGATGTTTCAGCCACTTCGCTGCCAGACACTGAACGCGACGCCGGGCGGTTGAGCGTCGCGTCGCTCAAAGGCGTCGGACCCAGGATTGCACAACGCTTGCAGAAGCTGGGGATCCACACCGTCCAGGACTTGTTGTTTCACCTTCCCGCCCGTTATGAAGACCGCACCCGCGTGGTTGCGATTGGCAGTCTGCGCCCCGGCGTACAGGCCGCGATTCAGGCGCGTGTGGAACTCACCGAAATCGCCTACGGACGCCGCCGCACTCTGCTTTGCCGGGTGAGCGACGGCACCGGCGCCTTGACCCTACGCTTCTTTCATTTCTCCGCGGCGCAACAGGCGGCGCTGGAGCGCGGCGCCGTGGTGTCGTGCTACGGCGAAGTGCGCGCCGGGCGAAGCGGTCTGGAAATCGTCCACCCCGAGTACCGGCGGGTCATTGAAAGCGCAGCCGAAGTCGCGCCGCAGCCACACCTTACGCCGGTGTACCCGACCACCCAGGGTATCCACCAGCTGAAGCTGCGGGACTTGACCGATCAGGCGCTGGGCTGGTTGCAGCGCCAGCCGCTGGATCTGCGGGAGTGGCTGCCGGACAGCGTCCTGGCGCATTTCAGCCTGCCGTCTCTGCACGATGCTTTGCGGTTCGTGCATCGGCCCCTTCCGGAATGCGAGTTGCACGACCTGGAAAGCGGTGTACACCCGGCGCAGCAGCGGCTCGCATTCGAAGAGTTGCTGGCGCACCACCTCAGCCTGAGACAACTGCGCGGCCGTCTGCAACAGCACCGAGCGCCGGTGCTTGCGACCAAGGGCGAACTGGTTGCCCGATTTTTGAATGGGCTGCCGTTTGCGCTGACCGCAGCGCAGCAGCGGGTATGCGCGGAAATTGAAACCGACCTCGAGCAGCCTTATCCTATGCTGCGTCTGGTTCAGGGAGATGTGGGATCCGGTAAAACGGTAGTGGCGGCGGTGTCCGCCTTGAAAGCCGTGGAGGCGGGCTACCAGGTGGCGCTGATGGCGCCGACCGAATTGCTCGCCGAGCAGCATTTCCGTAACTTCAGCGGCTGGCTGGAGCCGTTGGGTGTGCAGGTGCAATGGCTGTCGGGCAAGCTCAGCGCCAGCGCGCGCCGGCAAGCCATTGCCCAACTGCAAAGCGGAGACGCGCGAGTCGTTGTCGGCACTCATGCCCTGTTTCAGGAAGGCGTGGAATTCCACCACTTGGCGTTGGCCATCGTCGACGAACAGCACCGCTTTGGCGTGCATCAACGCCTTGCGCTGCGGGAAAAAGGCCGCCGCAACCAAACCAGCCCGCATCAGCTCATCATGACGGCGACTCCGATTCCGCGCACCTTGGCCATGACCGCCTATGCGGATCTGGACAACTCGGTAATCGATGAACTGCCGCCGGGGCGGATCCCGGTCAATACCGTGGTGTTGCCGGAGAGCCGCCGCGCCGACGTGGTGGCACGCGTCGCCGACGCCTGTCGCCAGGGCAGGCAGGCCTACTGGGTTTGCACCCTGATCGAGGAGTCCGAGGCGTTGCAGGCGCAGGCCGCGGCGGAGACCGCGTCCCGTCTCGCAGAGGCGCTCCCGGAATTACGGCTGGGGCTGGTTCATGGCCGGCTGAAGCCGGCGGAAAAAGAACAGGTGATGGCGCGCTTCAAGAAGGGGGAACTGGATTTGTTGATTGCCACCACGGTGATCGAAGTGGGGGTGGATGTGCCCAACGCCAGTCTGATGATTATCGAAAACTCGGAGCGCCTCGGGCTGGCGCAATTGCATCAATTGCGCGGCCGGGTTGGTCGCGGCAGTGCCGAAAGCAGTTGCGTTCTGATGTATCGTGGCTCGCTCAGTGTTACCGCCCGCGCACGCCTAGCGGCGTTACGCGATACCAATGACGGTTTCGAAATTGCACGGCGGGATCTCGAGTTGCGCGGCCCCGGCGAGGTGCTGGGCACGCGCCAGACCGGGATGCTGCAACTGCGTGTGGCGGACTTGCTGCGAGATCGCGGCTTGCTCACCGAAGTGCAGCGGGCAGCGGAAATCCTGCATCGCGAACATCCCGATTGTGTGGTCCCTCTGGTGCGCCGTTGGTTGGGGGACAGTGCTCGTTACGGCGCGGTATAAGCGCCGCTTGTGCTAGTCTTTGCGGCTTGTCCACGAGATGCTCCACCTGCCGACGTCGTGACCATCCCCCGCGCCATACCTGACTCGCGCCTTGCCGGTTCCTTATGGAAGCCCAGCCGGGCTGTTAACTACCATCACTTACCTCGCGAACTGATGCCCTGGTTGTTGGATCGCGCCTCGCTTACCCGCCGCGTGCAGCAGGCATGCGCTGGCAAGTTCCGGGTCGAAGTCCTGCGCCAGGGCTTGCAGCGGCCTCAGCGCGAGGAGCGCAGCGCGCTGAAGATGCGCCGCAATACCCTGACCCTGGTGCGCGAAGTGCGCTTGTTGTGTGACGAACAGCCGTGGGTATATGCCCGCACCGTAGTGCCCTTGCGCACGCTCAGTGGCGCTCAACGCCGCTTGGGCGAGCTTGGCAGTCGGCCGTTGGGCGCGTTATTGTTCACCGACCGAAGCCTGCAGCGTGGCGAGTTGGAATTGGCCCGGATCCGACCGGGACAAGCGCTGTATGCCGCTGCGACCGCGGGCGTAAAGCCGGCGCCGGCAGAAATATGGGGGCGGCGTTCGGTGTTTCACGTGCGGGGCAAACCGCTGCTGGTGCAGGAACTGTTCCTACCAGCCTTATGCCGCTAGCACGTTGGTGCTTGGCGTCAGGTCGACGAGCGCCCTTTCCACCTCGCAGGATGTTTCATGCCCGGTAGCCGTCTCCGACACATGCTTTTGCCGTTGCGGTCCCGCCTCGAACGCTGGGAGCATTCCGGCCGCGTGCGGGACCGACTGTATCAGTATGTCCTGTTGACGCGGATCAATCGTCCCATCGGCGCACTGTTACTGCTCTGGCCGACCCTGTGGGCCCTGTGGGTGGCCGCCCAAGGCGTACCGCGGCTGCCCGTACTGTTGGTGTTCATAGTCGGGGTGTTTTTGATGCGCTCCGCGGGTTGTGTGATCAACGACTATGCCGACCGCCACGTCGATCCCCACGTGCGACGTACGAACGAACGCCCGGTCGCCGCCGGCCGGGTGGCGGCAGCAGAAGCATTGAAGCTTTTTGTCGTGCTGTGTTTGCTCGCATTCGCACTGGTCCTGCTGATGAACGCGCTCACCATCGCCCTTTCCCTGGTGGGCGTGATCCTGGCCGTGGTGTACCCGTTCATGAAACGCTATACCTATCTGCCCCAGGTGGTGCTGGGTGCGGCGTTCGGCTGGGCGGTGCCCATGGCGTTCGCAGCCCAGACCGGCGGCCTGCCCCGAGTGGCGTGGGTGATCTTCGTCGCCAACGTACTCTGGGCCACCGCCTACGATACCGTCTACGCCATGGTCGACCGTGACGATGATCTGCGCATCGGCGTGAAATCCACTGCCATTCTGTTCGGTGATATGGATCGGCTGATGGTGGCGGTACTGCAGGCGCTGGTGCTGTTGGCGCTGGTGCTGGTAGGTCAGGAACAGGAACTGGGAATCTGGTATTACCTGGGGCTGGCGGTAGCGGCCGCGTTCGCCGGTTACGAGCAGTATCTGATCCGAGACCGCAGCCGCGAGGGGTGTTTCCGCGCATTTTTGCACAACAACTGGTTCGGCGCGGCAATCTTCATCGGCCTGGCGCTGGACTATGCGCTCGCCCCGGCGACGGTCGCAACGTAGGCCGATGCGACGTCCGGGCTGCGGCGAGCGCGGCTCAAGGCTGGAGTGAACCGGAACTGGCAAAGTTTCGTTACGACCACGAAAAAAGCCGCGGACCTTGCGGTCAGCGGCTTTTTTGTCAACCCCGGATCGCGGTGTTCAGCGATGAGAGCCGACTTCGCCATGAGCCATGTCGACCACTTTGGTCGCCAGTTCCTGGTACTCCTCACGGTACTTCTCCAGTGGATGGCCCGGTTGCGGAGTGTAATAGTCGAATGGATTCAGGCCGTTCTCGTGCTCGTAGTCAATGAACTTTTTCTGCAGCTCGAGCATGCGCTTGATCAGGTCTTGCTTCTCGCTCATCTCAATGCCTCCAACAATACGCTCTAAGAGCAACCCGGGGGAGCGGGGCACTATATCACCGGTTCTGGCCCGCCTCCACTCTGCCCCTTGAGGATGGTTGGGTTCGCGGCTGAGCTTCGCGCAGCGATCGAACCCGGCTTCTAAAGTGGAAAACCACATTAGCATATCATGATACTCGCGTCATTCGCTACGGTCCATTGCGCGGTTCGCGGCAGCGCCTGGTGTTGTAATATAATTTGTTGTTTTCAAAAGCATCTCTACCGGAGACCACGATGCCTGCAGAACCGATTCTGCTTTCCATTGTCGAGCTGGGCGGCTATCCCGATTTCCGCCCGCAATACGAGGCGGCCGGATTCAGGGTGGTCGGCGTGTCCAGCATGCGCAAGGCGCTGGCGGCGCTGAAGCAGGACAGCCCCGCGGTGGTGGTGGCGGAGTTCAATTTCCAATCCGACTTCCGCGACCGCAGCAGCAGCCTGGAGTCGTTGTTGGCGACCTTGCAGAGTCGTCACCCGCAGGCCCGGGTGGTGGTGCTGTACGACCGCGAATTTCAACCCCAGTTCGAGCAGCGGCTGCAGTCCCGTTGGACCATTCACGCGGCAATGCCGTTTCCGGTCGAGCCCGAGCAGATGCGCGCCTGCTTGCAAACCCTCGCCGCGGCGCAAGCATGAGTGATGCGTCCCGGAATATGATCGCCGGCGAACCGCTGGCAGCGGTGCATGGCCGCATTGCGTCCGGCTGTGGCCACCCGCTGCTGCGCTTCCTGCCGTTCGTTGCCGATCACCTGGTACACGTGACGCAGATTCCGCCGAGGCCAAAGTGCCGGACCCGGTTCCGGGGATCGGTGCTGTTCCCTCATCGCGGCTCGGCGCCGAGTCGCCGGGCCGGTTTCGATGCCAGCACATGGTGGAGATTGCGGCGTTGGCGACCGAGGGCGGAATCCGGTTCGATGCGCCGGTGTTGGTCGCTACCGCCGGTCGCGCGCCATGACCGGGCGCACGGCGGGGGTATTTGATCGCATCACGGCCACGCCGTAGCATCCGTCCCCGATTTCAAGCCCGACAACCTCGAGGAGTGATGATGTCTAGCACGCCGCTTTCGGACCAAGCCCTGGAAACCTTGTTCTTTTCCGCGCGCAGTCATAATGGCTGGCTCGACCGGCCGGTGACCGATGAACAGTTACGGCAGATCTACGCGCGCATGATCATGGGTCCCACCAGCGCCAATTGTCTGCCGGCACGGATCCTGTTCCTGCGCAGCGACGAAGCCAAGCAGCGCTTGAAGCCGTCCCTATCGGCCGGCAACGTCGACAAGTCGATGACCGCACCGGTGGTGGCGGTCATCGGCATGGACCTGGAGTTCCATGAACATCTGCCGAAGCTGTTTCCCCATACCGACGCCCGCTCTTGGTATGCCGGCAAACCGGAGAAGATCAAGGAAGCAGCTTTTCGCAACAGCTCCCTGCAGGGCGCCTATTTCATCATGGCGGTACGCAGTCTCGGGCTGGATGCGGGGCCGATGTCCGGATTCGATGCGGAAAAACTCAATCAGGAATTCTTCCCCGACGGCCGCATCAAGGTGAATTTCATCTGCGGTGTCGGTCACGGCGACCCGGAGAAATTGTTCCCGCGCCTGCCTCGACTGGAATTCGAACAGGCGTGCCAATTGCTGTAGGGCGGTCCGGCGCATCGCCATGGCGTTCGGGTACAATACCCTGGAATTCAAATGGCTTGGTGCCGATGAGGGGCTTATGAAAATCGCAACGTTGCTGGCGGGTTTGCTGCTGCTGGGCGGCGGCATGGCCCAAGCCCATGAGCCCGAGCGTGAGCCAGATCGTCAGCCGGCGCATGGCAATTCCTGGTGGTGGGATCCATCCTGGTGGGACCACGGCACCCTGCGGGTGCCCGACAACCACACCGTCACCACCGAATCGGTCTCTTACCGCAACGGCGAGGTCGAGGTACCGGCGATCATTGCCCGACCGGCGGACGCCAAACCCTATCCCGGCGTGCTGTTCGTCCATGGCCGCCGGGGCCTGGACGACCTGGTGCTGCGGCACGTGCGGCGGCTGGCGGCGCGCGGTTTCGTGGTGTTCGCGCCGGATCTGTATTCCGGGCGCTTCATCGAAAAATACCCCATCGAGCACGATTACGTGTTGGAAGAGGATCTGAACAAGGGCCTCGATTACATGCTGGCCGAGGTGTCGGGAATCAGCAGCAAACGAGTCTGCACCTATTCCCATACCCGAGGCGGTTATTACAGCCTGAAGCTCAACGTCACCAAGGGCCGCCAGGTGAAGGACATCGCCTGTTATGTCTCCTATTACCCGCACATGCAGGATCCCAACGCGCCCGAGCCGATGCAGGTGTATCGCTATGCCCAGGAGGCGGACGAACTGCGCATCCCGCTGCTGATATTCATTGGCGAGCATGAGCAATACCAGCGCCGCCGGCCTGCGGAAATGGCGGTGGCTGAACTGCAGCGCCACGGCCGCCCCGCGCAACTGATCGTCTATCCCGGGGTAGGCCGCGGATTCGATTTCCGGCCTGAAAGTGTGCGTACCTTTGCCGATGATCTGGCCGCCAAGGACGCAATCCAGAGGGCGGCCGATTTCATGCGCCTGCATCTGGAGGCCGCACGCTAGTCTCCATCCCCGCGTCGGAGGCATGGCACGGGGGTCGTCGCGCAGCCGCGAACGGTTCACAAAGGTTTGCGGTTCCGCCGCTTTTGCCATAGCGATGCCAGCGCAGGTGCAATATAATCCGCCAGCCCGCGCCGGGCGCCACACAAAAAAGTACAGATACCGTGATCGAGAAACTCCGCAACATCGCCATCATCGCCCACGTCGACCATGGCAAGACCACACTGGTCGACAAATTGCTGTCGCAATCCGGCACCCTGGACGCGCGCGCGCCAGTGCAGGAGCGGATGATGGATTCCAACGAGCTGGAGCGCGAGCGCGGTATCACCATCCTCGCCAAGAATACTTCCATCCAGTGGAATGCTTACCAGATCAACATCGTCGACACCCCGGGACACGCGGACTTTGGCGGTGAGGTGGAACGGGTGCTGTCGATGGTGGATTCGGTACTGTTGCTGGTGGATGCGGTCGATGGTCCCATGCCCCAGACCCGCTTCGTCACCCAGAAGGCGTTGGCCCGGGGTCTCAAGCCGATCGTGGTCATCAACAAGATCGACCGCCCGGGCGCGCGTCCGGACTGGGTATTGGATCAAACCTTCGATCTGTTCGATCGCCTGGGCGCCAACGATGCGCAGCTCGACTTTCCGGTGGTCTACGCCTCGGCGCTGAACGGATACGCGAGCGCCGATTCCAGTGTCCGCGAAGGCGACATGACGCCGCTGTTCCAGACTATTGTCGACCGCGTGGCGCCGCCCGAAGTGGACCTCGAGGGGCCGCTGCAGCTGCAGGTCAGTTCGCTGGACTACAGCAGCTACGTCGGCGTCATCGGCATCGGGCGCATCACCCGCGGCCGCGTCCGCACCAACACCCAGGTCACGATCATCGACCGCGAGGGCGAGCGTCGCAACGGGCGCGTGCTGCAGGTGTTGGGGTTTCACGGACTGGAACGCGTCGAAGTGCCGGAAGCCGAAGCGGGTGACATCATTGCTTTTACCGGTATCGAAACCCTGAACATCTCCGATACCTTGTGCGACCCGAATCAGGTCGAGGCGATGCCGCCGCTCAGCGTCGACGAGCCTACGGTGAGCATGACCTTCCAAGTCAACGACTCGCCGTTCGTCGGCCGTGACGGAAAATACGTCACGTCCCGGCAGCTACGTGATCGGCTGCAGCGCGAATTGGTGCACAACGTCGCGCTGCGGGTGGAAGAAGGTGAAGACCCGGACAAATTCCGTGTGTCCGGCCGTGGCGAGCTGCACCTGTCGATCCTGATCGAGAACATGCGCAGAGAAGGCTACGAGCTGGGCGTATCGCGGCCCGAAGTGATCGTGCGCGAAATCGAAGGCGAACGGCACGAACCCTACGAACAGCTGACCGTGGATGTCGAAGACGTGCACCAGGGCACGGTGATGGAACGCCTCGGTGCCCGTGGCGGTGAGCTGAAGAACATGGTGCCCGATGGTAAAGGCCGGGTGCGACTCGACTACCTGATTCCGGCGCGGGGCCTGATCGGATTCCGCACCGAATTCCTCACCGCCACCCAGGGCACAGGCTTGATGCACCACGTATTCGATCATTACGCGCCGGTGAAGAAGGGCATTCTCGGTCAGCGTATCAACGGCGTGTTGATCGCCAATGGCAGCGGCAAGGCGCTGGCCTATGCGCTGTTCAACCTGCAGGAACGCGGGCGCATGGTGATCGGTCCAGGCGAAGAGGTGTACGAGGGTATGATCATCGGTATTCATTCCCGAGACAACGATCTGGTGGTCAATCCCCTGAAGGCCAAGCAGCTCACCAATATTCGTGCGGCGGGTTCGGATGAAAATATCCTCCTCACGCCGCCGGTGCGCATGAGTTTGGAGCAGGCGCTGGAGTTTGTGGACGACGACGAGTTGGTCGAAGTCACGCCCCATCATTTGCGGCTGCGCAAGAAGATGCGCGCCGAGCATGAACGCAAACGCGCCGCGCGGGCGTGACAATCGAACCGGTCTGACAAGAAAAAATTGAACCCCGGCTGCAAGAGCCGGGGTTCGGCCAATTGGCCTGGTGATGAGACGTACCGCCCGGCTCCTGCCGGCGGTGCGCAATCTGCTTCCCTGAAGTCGCGGCTGACCGCGTTCCTGGTCGCGTCTGTCCCAAGACACGACCCGCGCATATTGCCAGGATTCGATCGTCGTGAATGTCAGACAACCGCTACAGTTTATGTAGGAAATTTCCTACAAATGGCGCCCGCGCGTCGCTTCCGTCACGGGTCTAAAATCTGCAAACTGTAGATTAATCAGATCGTTGGGGGTCCGCGCAGTCGAAATCTCGGCGCGCGGCGATCGGGCCAGCCGGTCGCTGTCTGGCGTTGTCGATCGGCGCCACGTTCCTTCCGTGCTGCGGGGATCGGCTCCGCCACCTATGCTGGCGGCGGTCGGCCCGACACGGCGCCGCAGCGGTTGCCCGCACGGCACCGGCATAATACCTTGCTCGCTTCGGTATGATTACGGTTCCGCGCCTTGCAGGGTGGCTGGCGGCGCATCACATAAGTCTGCAACCACGGTCTGAAGCATGTTACGACTTTATCCAGCGATACAGCCTTACGTTACGCACACTTTTGCCATGGACGATCGGCATACCGTGTACGTCGAGGAGTGCGGCAATCCCGACGGCGTTCCGGTGGTGTTTTTGCACGGCGGCCCCGGCGGCGGGATCGCGCCCTATCATCGTCAGTTCTTCGATCCGGAGCGTTATCGGATCGTGCTGCTCGACCAGCGCGGGTGCGGCAAATCCGCACCTCATGCCGAGCTGCAGGACAACACCACGTGGGATCTGGTCGCAGACCTGGAGCGCGTGCGAGCGCATCTCGACATCGATCGCTGGTTGGTGTTCGGAGGCTCATGGGGTTCGACCCTGGGCTTGGTGTATGCCGAAACCCATCCGCAACGGGTGCTCGGTCTGGTGCTTGCGGGGCATTTTCTTGTGCCGGTTCGGCGATATCGCCTGGTTCTACCAGGAGGGCGCCAGCCGCGTGTTTCCCGACTACTGGCGCGATTTCCTCGAGCTCATCCCGGAGGCCGAGCGTGGCGATCTGCTGCGTGCCTACCACGGGCGTTTGGTGGGTGACGACGAAGTTGGACGCATGGCGGCAGCCAAGGCCTGGTCGACCTGGGAGGGGCGCTGCGCCAGCTTGTTGCCCAGCCACGAGTTGGTGGAACACTTTGCCGGTCCGTACACGGCGCTGAGCCTGGCCCGGATCGAAAGCCACTATTTCGTCAATGATTGTTTCCTCGAACCCGACCAAATCCTGCGCGATGCACATAAACTGGCCGACATCCCCGGGGTGATCGTCCACGGCCGCTACGACATGGTCTGCCCGGTGGAGCAAGCCTGGGCCCTGCATCAGGCCTGGCCGCAAGCGCGCTTGGAAATCCTGCCCGACGCCGGCCATGCCGCCTCCGAGCCGGCCATTGTCGACGCCTTGATTCGCGCCACCAACGATATGCTGCAGCGGTTGCAATGATCGCGCTGCTGCAGCGGGTGCGCGAGGCGCGCGTTGAGGTCGGCGGCGAAACGGTGGAGCAATCGGCCCCGGTATTCTGGCGTTGATCGCAGTGCGAGCGCGGCGACCGCACGGCGCAGGCGCAGCGGCTGCTCGAGCGAATACTCGGGCTATCGAGTGTTCGCCGACGCCGACGGGCGCATGAACTCGTAGCCTGCGCGACCTGGCAGGACGGGGGTTTATTGCTGGTGCCGCAGTTCACATTGGCGGCAGATACCCGCAAAGGCAACCGCGCCAGTTTCACGCCCGCCGCGGCTCCCGAAACCGGCCGGCGCTTGTTCGAGGCACTGGTGCAGCGGGCGTGCGCCGCATTTCCGCGGGTGGAGACCGGCCGCTTCGGCGCCGACATGCAGGTCAGCCTCACCAATGACGGTCCGGTGACCTTTTGGTTGCAGGTGCCGCCGCCCGACGGGTGAGCGCCACCCCCCGGCTTCCGATCTTCGATCTTCAACCGCGCGCCGTGCCGTGCCGACGCTACGGCGCGGCGGCGAGCGCGACCGATTGGTGCTGCGGCCATTGCAACCGGCCCTGCAGGCGCCAGCGCTTGTCCATCGGCTCGATCATGACATGCCAGTTGGCCGGCTCCAGGGTCTGCAGCTTGGCTTGGAACTGCCGTCCGCGGCACGCTGCGCGACCGTGACCTGGTCGCGCCCGGCTTTGGTCGGATGCAGCAGGACACCTGCAGCGCCGCCAGGCGATCGATGGACTTTGCCCTGCAGCGCGATCGCAAGCAGCCCGTCGGAATGGATTTGCACCCGGGCATGCAGCGCCAGTTGTGCGGCTTTGTGGTCCCGGTCCAGGTCCTGATTGATGGCCAAGCCCTGTTTGTAATAGTCGTCCACCACGACACCGTCAGGTTCATAGGTGGCGATCACCAAGGTGCTGATTCCCGCCACCACTGCGGTGGCCGGCAGCGCGATCAGAAACCACGGCCAGAATTGACGGTACCAGGGCGGCGGTGGTGCGGTATGGGTCATGGCGACGATGCTCTTGTTTGCGGATTTATCTGGATACCGGACCGATGAATCGTGCGTCCTGTTCGATCTCGAGGTGCTCGCCGGAATCGACGCGTTTCCAATGTGAATTCGATTTTCGAACTGGCCCGGCGCAGCAGCACCGGATCGATCCTGACCTGTACGTCGAGGGTGCGCACCGAGCCGGCCGGCACCTCGACATCACCGTAGCGATTGATCAGCTGCAGACCTTCCAGGCCTTCGACGCCGATGCGGAAGGTGCGCGGTTGGTCGTACATATTCACCAGGCGCAGGGTGTAGACGTTTTCCACCAGTCCGGCCGGCGCCATGCGGTACAGCGCGTTGCGGTCGCGGATGATGTCCAGCTCCACCGGTACCCGGGTTGCCAAGCGCCCACGCCAGGACGCCCACCATCAGCGCCAGGATCACCGAATAGATCACGATACGCGTGGCCGCAGCACACGGGTTCTGCCGCCGGCTCATGGCGTTTTCGGTGGTGTAGCGGATCAGGCCCTTGGGATAGCCCATCTTGTCCATCACCTGATCGCAGACATCGATGCAGGCAGCGCAACCGATGCACTGGTATTGCAGGCCGTTGCGGATGTCGATGCCGGTGGGGCAGACCTGCACGCACAGCGTGCAGTCGATGCAGTCGCCCAGGCCGAGCGGCTTGGTGATCGGCACCCTTCTTGCGCGAGCCCCGCGGTTCGCCGCGGTCCTCATCGTAGGAGATGATCAAGGTGTCGCGATCGAACATGGCGCTCTGGAAGCGGGCATACGGGCACATGTAGATGCACACCTGCTCGCGCATCCAGCCGGCGTTGCCGTAGGTGGCGAAACCGTAGAACAGGACCCAGAAGGTTTCCCATGGACCGAGGTCGAAGCTCCAGACCGAGCCCCACAGCTCGCGGATCGGCGTGAAATAGCCGACGAAAGTGAATCCGGTCCAAAGCGAGAACGCGATCCAGACGGCGTGTTTGCTCAGTTTCAGCCGTAGTTTTCGCGCATTCCAGGCACCTCGATCCAGCTTCATCTGCTGCGGACGGTCGCCTTCGATCTTGCGTTCCATCCACAAGAAAATTTCCGTCCATACCGTTTGCGGACAGGCATAGCCGCACCACAGGCGACCGGCAATGGCGGTGAAAAAGAACAGCGAAACCGCAGCCAGGATCAACAGCAGCGCCAGGTAAAAGAAATCCTGGGGCCAGAACACCCAGTCGAAGATATAGAACTTGCGCGCCGGCAGATCGAACAGCACTGCCTGGCGACCTGCCCAGGGCAGCCACGCCAGACCGTAATACAGGCCCAACAGCACCACCACGCCGGTGACCCGCAGATTTGCGAACACGCCATGCACTTCGCGCGGATAGACTTTTTTATGCTTTGCGTAGAGTTCGTCTGGGATCGGCCCGGCGTCTGCGCGCGAAGCCGCCGAACCCTGCTTGTTAGCGGTAGGTTGATTCATGGCGAGCGGATCAAGGTTGTTCGGGCGCCGCGGACGGGCGCGCGGTGTGGCAAGGGCGCTGGAAATAGCAGGTCAATACCGACGACGACAGGGTCAACAGCCAGAACAAAAAGAAACCGATGGTGTACGAACCCAAGCGGCTGACCGGTTCGACAAAGCCCATAGAAAGCGCCAGGTCCTGGGGGTCGAACGCGGTGAAGAACACCACGGTCGCCACCCCGGCCATCAAAAACGATGGCCATAGCACGGCCGCCGCCCGTTGCACCGCAGGGGTGTCGGTTTTGCGCCTGCGCGGGTGCGATTGGCTCATGATGCGCGTCTCTCGCCGGTGTTACTGTTGGTGGGACAGGCTGTAGACATAGGCGGCCAGCAAGTGCACCTTATCCTCGCCAAGGAAATCCCGGTGCGCCGGCATCTTGCCGCTGCGTCCCTCGGTGATGGTCTTTTTGATGGCACCCAGGGATCCGCCAAAGAGCCAGGCGCTGTCGGTCAGGTTCGGCGCCCCCAGCGCCGGGTTGCCGTTGGCGAGGCTGCCCTTGCCGTCCATGCCGTGACAAGCCGCGCACACCGCGAACTTTGGCTTGCCCGCTTCCGCCAGTTGCGCGTCGTGCGGCTGGCCGCTCAAGCTGAGCACATAGTTGGCCACCTCGTCGACGCCCTGTTCGCCGCCGATGGCCGCTGCCATGGGGGGCATGTTGCCCTGGCGGCCGTCGAGAATCGTGGTCTGGATCACTTCCGGCGAGCCGCCGTATAACCAGGCGTCGTCCTTGAGGCTCGGGAATCCGGGGCCGCCCCCGGCATCGGAGCCGTGGCACTGTGCGCAGTAATTCAGAAACAGGCGTTGTCCGCCTTGCATCGCCTTGGCGTCTTTTGCCAGTTCGGGAATGGGCCGTGCGGCATAGGCGGCGAAAATCTTGCCGTACTCGGCATCTGCGGCGGCCATTTCTCCCTGGTAGGCCTCTTTCTGCGACCAGCCCAGCACACCTTTGAAATTGCCCAGGCCCGGATACAGCACCAGATACACCAGACCGAAAGCGATGGTGATGTAGAACAGCCATAGCCACCAGCGCGGCAGCGGATTGTTGTATTCCTGCAGGTTCTCGTCCCAGGTGTGGCCCGTTACCTGACCGGCGGCCGCTTCTCCGGGGCTGCGTTTGCTGGACCAGCGTATCAGCCACAGGCAGGCGAGGATGTTGCCCACGGTGAGCACGATCACGAACCAGCTAAAGAAGCTACTCATGGTGATTCTCCTTCTCCGGCGCATTGTTTCCGCTGGTGCGCAGGTCTTGTTGTTCGTCTGCAAACGGCAGGTTTGCGGCGTCGTGGAAACCGCGTTTGCGCTTCGCGCTCCATGCCCAGGCGACGATGCCGATGAACACGATTAGCATGACGATGGTGTAGGCGATGTGAAAATCGGTCCGGTCCATGGCGTTACCGTTTGCTCTTGATGGCGGTGCCGAGATACTGCAGGTAGGCGATCAGGGCATCCATCTCGGTCTTGCCTTTGACCTGCTCAGGCACGGCAGCGAGTTGTTCTTCGCTGTAGTGTTCGCAGCCGTTGCACGTGGCCGCCACCAGCCCGTCGACTACTTTCATGCGCTTGACCAGCGACTGAGCATCGATGGGATTCTCGGACAACCAGGGAAAGCCCGGCATGTTCGATTCCGGTACCACGTCGCGGGGATTGGTCAAATGCACCCGGTGCCAGTCGTCGGAATAGCGGCCGCCGACCCGCGCCAGGTCCGGGCCGGTGCGCTTCGATCCCCATTGGAACGGGTGGTCGTAGACGAATTCCCCGGCCACCGAGTAATGGCCGTAGCGTTCGGTCTCGGCGCGAAACGGCCGGATCATCTGTGAATGACACACGTAACAGCCTTCGCGGACGTAGACATCGCGACCGGCGAACTGCAGGGCGTTGTAGGGCTTGAGCCCCTCCACCGGCGCCGTGGTCTCTTTCAGGAAGAACAGCGGCACGATTTCCACCAGCCCGCCGATGCTGATCACGATCAGCACCAGGATTGCCAGCAGGCCGGCATTGGTTTCGATTTTTTCGTGGCCCATGGCGTGCTCCTGTCAAGCGGTTTGCGGAATGGTCGCTTCGGCGGGACGTTGGCCGGCGACGGTCTTCCAGACGTTGTAGGCCATGATCAGCATGCCGCTGAGGAACAGCAGGCCGCCGAGCAGGCGCACGGTGTAATAGGGATACATCCGCTCCAGGCTCTCGACGAAGCTGTAGGTCAGCGTGCCGTCATCATTGACCGCGCGCCACATCAAGCCCTGCATGACACCAGCGATCCACATTGAGGCGATGTAGAGCACGACGCCGATGGTGGCGACCCAGAAGTGCAGGTCGATGAGTTTCACCGAATGCATTTCCGCCCGGCCGAACAGGCGCGGTACCAGGAAATACATCGAGCCGATGGTGATCATCGCCACCCAGCCCAGGGCGCCGGAGTGCACGTGGCCGATGGTCCAGTCGGTGTAGTGGGACAACGAGTTGACCGTCTTGATGGACATCATCGGCCCCTCGAAGGTGGACATGCCGTAAAACGACAGCGAGACGATCAGAAACTTCAGGATCGGGTCGGTGCGCAGCTTATGCCAGGCCCCGGAGAGGGTCATGATGCCGTTGATCATGCCGCCCCAGGACGGCGCCAACAGAATCAGGGAGAACACCATGCCGATGGACTGTGCCCAATCGGGTAGCGCGGTGTAGTGCAGATGGTGCGGCCCGGCCCACATGTAGATGGAGATCAGCGCCCAGAAGTGCACCACCGAAAGGCGGTAGGAATAGATCGGTCTGCCCGCCTGTTTGGGCACGAAGTAGTACATCATGCCCAGAAAGCCTGCGGTAAGGAAAAAGCCCACGGCATTGTGGCCGTACCACCATTGCACCATGGCATCGATGGCGCCGGGATACACGGAATAGGATTTGAACCATCCGGCCGGGACTTCGGCGCTGTTGACGATGTGCAGCACCGCGATGGTGAGAATGAAGGCGCCGTAGAACCAGTTGGCGACGTAAATGTGATGGGTGCGGCGCTTGAAGATGGTGCCGAAGAACACCACCGCATAGGAAACCCAGACGATGGCGATCAAAATATCGATGGGCCATTCCAGTTCGGCGTATTCCTTGCTGGTGGTGATGCCCAACGGCAGGGTGATGGCCGCAAGTACAATGATCAGGTTCCATCCCCAGAAGGTGAATGCCGCCAGACCATCGGAGAACAGCCGCGTCTGGCAGGTGCGCTGGACCACGTAGTAGGAGGTTGCGAACAGCGCTGAACCGCCAAAGGCGAAAATAACCGCATTGGTATGCAGCGGTCTCAGGCGGCTGTAGGTCAGCCAGGGAATGTCGAAATTGAGTTGTGGCCAGACTAGCTGAGCGGCGATCACTACGCCCACCAGCATACCGACGATGCCCCAGACCACGGTCATGATCGTGAACTGGCGCACTACCTTGTAGTTGTAGGTACTTTGCAGATCCATCGGGCGTCTCCCGGGAGTGAAGAGTTGTTGGTGTTGTCGGGGCCCTGCGCGGAGGCGCCGGGTGACGCCTCCGCCAATGCCAACCCGCGGCTAAAAGGTGGTGCCGACGGAGATGGTGTAGACCCAGGGATCAATCTGCACGTCGTCGATAGTCAGGGTCGAGCCCAGCGCGCCGGAACCGGTGCTGCTTTCGCGGATGGTCGCCTTGGTGTTGATATCAATATAACGAAGATCGAAGTTTACGAACCAATTGTGGGACACGTCCACATCGACGCCCACCTGCCCGGCCAGCCCCCAGGAATCCTTCAGGTCCATGCTGCCGTAGCCGGCGCCAGCCAAGCCGCCGCGGACTTTTTCGTCGAAGAACCGGGTGTAATTCACTCCCACGCCTACGTACGGGCGCACACTGGTCTTGGGTCGGAAGTAGTACTGTGCGCTCAGAACCGGCGGGAGGTGTTTGGTGCTGGCGATGGTGCCGCCGCCGGTGATGCCTGCCAGCGTGGCGTTGGGACTGATGTGGTGTTCGAAGGGCAATGCACCGAGCAGCTCGATGCCAATGTGCGGGGTGAGCATATAGCCCACCGTAAAACCCAAGCGGGTATCGTCGTCGATGTTGGTTTCGGTGCCCGCCGCCGGGCCGCCCGGGGTGGTCACCGGGCCACTGCTTTCGTTCGGGGCGACATGGGTGATGCCCACGCGGCCGAACCAATCGCCCTGATCCAGGGCCATGGCCGGCGGCGCTATCGCCGCGCCCGCCAACGCTGCCGCCGCGATCGGGAGAACTGTTTTGGCGCTCATACCTGCGTACTCCTTAGTGTTTAGTCCAACATAGCGCCGTCGGAAGACGTGTGTCGACGGCGACCAGTAGTCTGGGCCGTAGATTATCCCGAGCGGCTGTGGGCGCGGTCTTGACGCAGGTCAACGAAAGAGTTCAGCCGGTAGACCCGCCCCTTCAGCGGGGGGCGGGGTTAGGGCGCGCGTCCAGGGCGGCGGGAATCTTCGCAGGCGTTCAACCCTGCGATCTGGCGCAACACTGCCATGTCGTGGACTTTAACCAGCTTGCCGTCGGCGGTCAGCAGGCCCTGTTCGTGAAAGCGGGTCAGAATGCGGCTTACCGTCTCCACGGCCAGGCCCAGGTAATTGCCGATATCGCTCCGGGTCATGGTCAGGCGAAATTCGAACGCTGAGAAGCCCCGTTCGCTGAAACGGCTCGACAGGCTCAACAACAATGACGCCAAGCGCGCCTCCGCCGCCTTCTTGCCCAATAGCATGAGCAGGCCCTGTTCCTCGAGAATCTCCTTGCCCATGATCCGCAGAAGCTGATGCCGCAGGCTCGGGAGATCCCCGCTCAGCGCTTCGAGCTGGTTGAACGGAATTTCGCAGACATTGGTGGTTTCCAGTGTCCGCGCGGCGCCCGTATAGGCCTCGTTGGTGATACCTTCCAGGCCGACCAGCTCGCCGGGCAGGTGGAAGCCGGTGATTTGCTCGTTGCCGTCGTCGCTGATGGTGTAGGTTTTGAGTGACCCGGTGCGGATGGCGTACACGGAGCGGAACGGCTCGCCCTGGTGGTATAGGTGTACGCCACGCTGCATAGGCCGCGAACGGCTGATGATCCGCTCCAGACGATCCAGGTCTGCGGCGGAAATCCCCAGTGGCAGGCAAAGCTCGTGCAGCGAGCAATTCTTGCAGCCGAGCTTGATTTGCGACAAGCTCACAATCTTATCGGTTTCGGCCATGCTCGAATCGCGTCCAGCTCTTGAAGAATTATTGAAGCAAATTCATTGACATGAATCAATGAATCGTTCAAATTCCCAATCTGTTCCGGTGGTTCTGGATGTTGTCGTTTGCCCAGTGTAGCGCGGTGCAGCGCTCAATGGTTTTCCTAACTCAAGTCCACGCCAAGGGCGATGGATCAATTCAAATGTCGGACCGAAAAACAGAAGTCAAGCGCGACACGCTGGAAACGCAAATCGCGGTCGCCCTCAATTTGGACGGCGAGGGCAATGCCAGGTTCGAGACCGGCGTGCCCTTTCTGGAACACATGCTCGACCAGGTGGCCCGCCACGGCATGATCGATCTATCGATCGAAGCCAAGGGCGATTTGCACATCGACGCCCATCACACCGTGGAAGACATCGGTATTACCTTGGGTCAGGCTTTTGCGAAAGCCGTTGGCGACAAAAAGGGCATCCGTCGCTACGGGCACGCGTACGTGCCTTTGGACGAAGCGCTGGCGCGGGTGGTAGTGGATTTCTCCGGCCGTCCGGGGCTGGTGTACGGGGTGGAATTTCCCCGGGCCCGGATCGGCACTTTCGACGTGGATCTGTTTCATGAGTTTTTCCACGGCTTCGTGAACCACGCTCAGGTTACGCTGCACATCGACAGCCTGCGGGGCGTGAACGCCCATCACGTCGCCGAAACCATCTTCAAGGCATTCGGTCGCGCCCTGCGCATGGCGCTGGAGGCGGACCCGCGCATGCAGGGTCAAATGCCATCGACCAAAGGCAGCCTCTAGCTCCCGAATCCAACCAGAACATTGCACAGGCTCGATTCATGACAACCGTTGCGGTAATCGATTACGGCATGGGCAATTTGCGCTCTGTCGCCAAAGCGCTCGAACACGTCAGCCCGGAAGCCACGGTGACCGTCACCGCCAATCCGGCCCATATCATGGAAGCGGACCGGGTGGTGTTCCCCGGCCAGGGCGCAATCGGCGACGCGATGGCGCAAATCGAGCAGCTGGCGCTCGCCCCCGTCATTCGCCAGGCGTTGGCCGAAAAACCGTTTTTGGGCGTTTGCCTGGGGTTGCAGGCGTTGCTGGAACATTCCGAGGAAGACGGCGGTGTGGACGGCTTCGGCGTTTTTCCCGGCCAGGTGCGGCGTTTCCCGGGGGCCATGGTCGACCGCGCCGCAGGCACTAAGCTCAAAGTTCCGCATATGGGTTGGAACGAGGTTCGCCAGACCCGAAATCATCCACTGTGGCAGGGTATCGAACAGGATGCGCGGTTTTATTTCGTGCACAGCTATTACGCTGAGCTGACCGATCGCAGCATTACCGCCGCGACCTGCTATTACGGGCTCGATTTCGTTTGCGCGGCGGCCCGGGCAAATGTTTTCGCGGTGCAGTTTCATCCCGAAAAGAGCCAGCGGGCAGGACTGAAATTGCTGGAGAATTTCATGACCTGGGACGGTCGCCAATGATCCACGTGCAGGCCGCGACGGCGGCTTTGATGAAAATTGCCGACGCCACGAACATGCAAACAGTAAAAACAAGAAGCAATCCGGAACACTGGGGGAATGAGCCATGTTGTTGATCCCTGCCATCGATCTGAAAGACGGCAAGTGCGTGCGACTGCGCCAGGGCAATATGGACGATGAGACCGTCTTTTCCGACGACCCGCTGGCGATGGCCGCGCGCTGGGTGGAAGCTGGCGCACGGCGTTTGCACATCGTCGACCTCAACGGTGCGGTATCAGGCAAACCGGCCAACGCAAGTGTGATTCGCGACATCGCCGAGGCGTATCCGGAGATCCCGATCCAGGTCGGCGGCGGCATCCGCGATGAAGACACGGTCGAGAACTATCTCGAAGCGGGTGTGCAGTTTGTCATCATCGGGACCAAAGCGGTCACCGCGCCCCATTTCATCAATGATTTGTGTCTCGAATTTCCCGGCCACATCATCGTCGGCCTCGACGCCAAGGGCGGCAAGCTGGCCATCGACGGCTGGTCGAAACTTTCCAATCACGACGTGGTCGACATGGCGCAACATTTCGAGCGCGATGGCGTCGCGGCCATCGTATATACCGACATCGGCCGCGACGGCATGATGAGCGGCGTCAACGTCGAAGCCACCGTCGCGCTGGCCCGCGAAATCACCATTCCGGTGATCGCCTCGGGAGGCATTACCAACCTGGACGATATTCGCGGCCTGTGTGCAGTGGCCGACGAAGGCATCATGGGCGCTATCACCGGACGCGCGATCTATGAAGGCTCGCTGGATTTCGCCGCCGGCCAGAAGTTGGCCGACGAGCTGAGTTCGAACTGAACGCCTGACCCCGCGCGAGCCGCCGACGCCCGATCGCACTGGATCTGACCATGAGTCTCGCAAAGCGCATAATCCCCTGCTTGGACGTCGACAACGGCCGCGTCGTCAAAGGTGTGCGCTTCGTCGAAATTCGCGACGCCGGCGATCCTGTGGAAGTCGCGCGGCGTTACGATCAGGCTGGTGCCGATGAAATCACTTTCCTCGATATCACCGCCAGCCATGAAGACCGCGACACCATCGTCCACGTGGTCGAACAGGTGGCCAGCGAAGTATTCATACCCCTGACCGTCGGTGGCGGCATTCGCGAGATTGACGATATTCGGCGCATGCTTAATGCTGGCGCCGACAAAGTGGCAATCAACACTGCGGCGGTTTTCAATCCAGAGTTCGTCAAGGAGGCCGCCAACCGGGTCGGTTCCCAGTGCATCGTCGTTGCCATCGACGCGAAGCAGGTCAACGGCGAAGGCAAACCGCCGAAATGGGAAATCTTCACCCACGGCGGTCGCCGTCCTACCGGCATCGATGCCGTGGCCTGGGCTGCACGCATGGCCGAATACGGCGCGGGCGAAATCCTGCTGACGAGCATGGACCGCGACGGTACCAAGTCCGGTTTCGACCTGGCGCTCACC
The DNA here is from genome assembly GCA_963762165.1 of uncultured Gammaproteobacteria bacterium. GTDB lineage: Bacteria > Pseudomonadota > Gammaproteobacteria > JASBUN01 > JASBUN01 > CAVXJN01. Next base: position 235,418 of record CAVXJN010000003.1, on the reverse strand, counting down.
CGCGCGGTGGTGGATGCGGTGCCGGTACCGGTGATCGCCTCCGGTGGCGTGGGCAATTTGCAGCATCTGGTGGAAGGGGTGCGCGAAGGCGGCGCGGACGCAGTGCTCGCTGCGAGCATATTTCACTTCGCCGAGTACACTATTGCGGATGCGAAAGAATTCCTGGCGCAGCACCAGGTCGAGGTCCGCGCGTGAGTAATTGCCGCAGGCGACGCGTATACTGGCTCCAGGCGCCGCGGGAATCGCAATCATGAGCGACCAATGGCTGGATGATGTCAAGTGGACTGCCGATGGGTTGGTGCCGGTCATCGCCCAGGAACAGGGCAGCGGCCGCGTACTCATGTTCGCCTGGGCCAATCGCGAAGCGCTCCGCTTGACCGCGGAAACCGGACACGCGGTGTATTGGTCCCGGTCGCGGGGCAAATTGTGGCACAAAGGCGAGGAATCCGGGCATCAGCAGGTGGTATCGGATATCCGCTTGGACTGCGACAATGACGTGGTCCTGTTGACGGTTGAGCAACGCGGCGGAATCGCCTGCCACACCGGGCGCCACAGTTGTTTCTACCAGCGCTTGCAAGACGGACAATGGCAGGCGGTCGAGCCGGTATTGAAGGATCCGGCCAGTATCTACAAGTAACCCCGTACCCAGCGCGGTAGGTTTTGCATACGGCATGAGTGATATACTCGACAAGTTGGCGCTGATATTGGAAGAGCGCAAACAGGCGGAGCCGGACTCGTCCTACGTGGCATCGCTGTACGCCAAGGGCACCGATGCGATTTTGAAGAAAATCGGCGAAGAGGCCACCGAGACCGTGCTTGCCGGCAAAGAGGGCAACCGCGAGCAGATCGTGTATGAGACTGCCGACCTGTGGTTTCATTCGCTGGTTTTGCTGGCCTCGCAGGGCCTCGGCCCGAATGACGTGCTGGCGGAACTGGACCGGCGTTTCGGTCTGTCCGGATTGCAGGAGAAACGTCAGCGCGAGGAGCGCTGAGCTGGCGCACAGCGGCGTGACGATCGGCAGCGCGGACGGATCGTCGGCATCACGGATTTATTAACACCGGAAACGTCGGACGGAACCGAACCCGGACAGGCGATCATCCTGATCGGGTTATGAGCTTCCGGGCTTTTGACACGTAGTTGGAGAGACGACATGGGCGGCATCAGTATCTGGCAACTTCTCATCATCCTGGCCATCGTGCTGCTGTTGTTCGGCACCAAAAAGCTGCGCAATCTGGGCGGCGATTTGGGTGGCGCCATCCGCGGTTTCAAAAATGCCGTGAAGGAAGGCGAGGACGAACAGACCGAAGCGCACAAAGACCACAAAGACCACAAGATCGAGGAGCGTAGCGAAAGCGACGTCATCGAAGGCGAAGTCACGTCGCGGGAAAAATCTCGGGACAACCATCAGGCCTGACGCGCTTGCCTGCTTCGGCACGGCGCAATCGCCGCGCCCGTGCCGACCGCAGCAGGCGTCAACTCACCTACTGACATGTTCGATATCGGCTTCTGGGAATTGGCGGTCATCATGGTCGTCGCGCTGATCGTCATCGGCCCCGAGCGGTTGCCAGGACTGGCGCGAAAAGCCGGTTACTGGCTGGGCCGCGGGCGACGTTTCGTGCAATCCGTCAAGGCCGATATCGACCGCGAAATCGCCGCCGATGAACTGCGGCGCGTGCTCAAAGAGCAGGCCGATTCGTCCGGTATGCACGAAATCGTCGAGCAGACGCGCGAGGCGGTCAACGACACCCGCGCCTCATTGCGTGAAAGCAGAGAGAAACTGGAGCAAGCGGAAGCGGAATTCAAAGACGCGGAGCACGAATACCTCGTCAAGGCGGCATCAAGTCAGGGCCCATCCGTAGCGGACGCGCCGAACGCGAATTCGGAACCGAACAAGACCAAGAAGGCGGACACGCCCGCCAGCGACTCGCCGCCGATCGATGACCAAGCCAAGTAACCCCCCCGAATCGGACCTGGACGAAGGCCAGAGTTTCGTCTCGCATCTGCTTGAGTTGCGCGACCGGCTGCTGAAGATGATTTTGGCAGTGGTGGTGATCTTCCTGTGCCTGTTTTATTTCTCCAATGACCTGTACACCATCGTCGCCGGGCCGCTGATGGCAAGGCTGCCGGAAGGCAGCAGTATGGTGGCGATCGATGTGGCCTCGCCGTTCCTGACGCCGTTCAAGCTGACCATGGTGTTGTCGATTTTCCTGGCGATGCCGTTCATCCTGCATCAGTTCTGGAAGTTCGTCGCCCCCGGTCTGTACGCTCACGAGCGCCGTCTGGCAGTGCCCATACTGGCCACCAGCATTGTCTTGTTCTATGCGGGAATGGTGTTCGCCTATTTTGTCGTGTTCCCGCTGGTGTTCGCGTTCTTCACCAGCACTGCGCCCCACGGCGTGGCGATCATGACCGACATCAGCAAATACCTCGATTTCGTATTGACGGTGTTTTTCGCATTCGGCATTGCTTTCGAGGTACCCATCGTCACTATTCTTCTGGTGTGGGCCGGCATCACCACGCCCAAGGCGCTGGCCTCGAAGCGTCCTTATGTGGTGGTTGGGACCTTCGTCATCGGCATGCTGCTGACCCCCCCGGACGTGATTTCCCAGACCTTGCTCGCGGTCCCTATGTGGTTGTTGTTCGAGCTCGGCGTTTTCTTTGCGCGTTTCTATGTGCGTCGACCTGCCGAAGACGAAGAGCAAGAAGACCCGGATCAGGGCGGGCAGCGGTCGCAAGCCGCCCCTGCGGCAGCAGCCGACGCTGACGAGGACGTCGAGCCCTATCGCCCCATGAGCGACGAAGAGCTGGACGATGAGTTCGAGCGTATCAACCGGGAAATGGACGACCTCGGGCGCTCCGGCGACGACGATTCCGACGACTCGTCTGGCAAGGGCCCCGGCGAAGACCCGAATCGGGCACCCTAGTCCGCGCCGATGGAGATGGTCGAGCGGGATTTTTTCCCGCGACCGACGGTCATATGCTCTAGGTACCGTGACAGAGGCCGCTATGCGCGCGTTGCTTTTCCTGTTCTTGGGTCTGCTCGGCGTTGCGGCCCATGCCGCTGAGTTGCGTAACGAGTTGCTTGGTCATCCCTCCCCGTATCTGGCCATGCACGGCAACGATCCGGTCCATTGGCAGGAATGGAACGCCGATACCCTTGCGCGCGCTCGGCGCGAACACAAACCGTTGTTCGTTTCCATTGGCTATTTCGCCTGCCACTGGTGTCATGTCATGCAGCGCGAGTCCTACCGTGACCCGGCCATCGCCGCGCTCTTGAACCGGTATTTCATTCCGGTCAAGGTGGATCGGGAGCTGCAGCCGGCGTTGGACGCAAGCATGATCGAGTTCGTCGAGCGCACGCGCGGTTATTCCGGTTGGCCGCTGAACGTGTTCCTGACTCCGAAAGGCTATCCGCTGTTGGGCATGGTGTACCTGCCGCCGGACGATTTCCGACGCCTGCTCGATGGATTGCAGGAACGCTGGCGGCAGGAGCCCGATGCCCTGGAACAAACTGCGGAACGGGCCGCGAGCGCGCTTTCCCATGGCGAAGTGTCGCCAGGTCCGGACCTGGCGAGTCAGTTCGCGCCGCAAATGAGCAATGCGCTGATCGAAAAGTTCCCTCGAGCTGGGCGATCAACTGGCGGGAGGATTCGGCGGTCCCAACAAGTTCCCCCAGGCACCGCAACTGGCGGCGTTGCTGCAGCTGCTCGACCGGGATTCCAGCGGCAAACTGGCGGCGTTTTTGCGCCTGACCCTGGATCAAATGGCAAGCCAAGGCCTGCGCGATCATCTGCGCGGTGGCTTTTTCCGCTACACCGTCGATCCCAATTGGAAGACCCCGCATTTCGAGAAAATGCTCTACGACAATGCGTTGTTGGCCGAAGTCTATCTGACTGCGGCCGAGCGTCTCAATGAACCGCGCTATCGGGAGGTCGCGCTCGATACGCTGCGATTCATGTTTGCGGAGCTTTCGGATTCGAGCGGCGCGATGATTGCCAGCCTTTCCGCCGTTGACGAACAGGGTGTGGAAGGCGGTTTTTACCTGTGGTCGCCGGTGGCGCTGGAACGTTTGCTGACAGCGCCGGAACGGGCAATGGTCGCCAAGCTTTGGGGTCTCGGTGGCGCCGCGCCTGAGTTGGAGGCGGGCTATCTGCCGGTGCAGGTCGCATCCGTGGAGCAGGCGGCGCAAACCTTGAAACTCGATCGAGCCAAGGTCGAGACGCTGCGCTCCAGCGCCATTGCCAAATTACGCGCGGCGCAGCGCCAGCGCTCGTTGCCGCGGGACACCAAGCTGTTGGCGGGTTGGAACGGTTTGGCCTTGAGGGCATTGAGCCATGCCGCAAAAGTCACTGGCGCACCGCGTTACCGGGCTGCCGCCCAGCGCATACACGATTATCTGGTTTCCCGGTTATGGGACGGCAACCGCTTGTTGCGGGCACGCGCCGGCACGGCGAGCCTCGGCGATGCCACATTGGAGGACTACGCCTACGTGGCAGCCGGCTTGCAGGCTTGGGCAGAAGTCGCCGACAGCGAGAGCGCTCGTGCGCTCAGCGACCAGTTGGTGCAACAGGCCTGGCAGCGGTTCCACCAGCCGCAGGGTTGGCGACTGAGTGAGGATTTGTTGCTTCCCTATGGCGTCTACGAGCCGGTGATCGCGGATGGCCCGATGCCGTCGCCATCGTCCGTGCTGATTGACGTCAGCCTGCGTTCGGTTGCGGTGCGTCACGATCAGGCTTTGGAGACGCAAGCGCGCAGTGCGCTCAACGTCGGTCGGCAATCAATACGGAACGATCCGTTCTGGTTCGCCACTCAGATCCTTGCCTTGCGCCGCGCCCAGCCAAATTGAGCAAATGCTACCGGACGGCGACTGATTAGCGATGAGAGATGCGCCCACCCCAGACTAGGGGCGATAGCGCATCCGGGTGCCGTGGTGCAGTGACAGGGTGATTTCCTCGGCACTGAGTTCGGCCGGGAACAGCGCGCCTGAGATGCGCGCACCGTTGATGCTGGCGCCTTGCAGATTGGTTTGGCTGAGGTCGACGCCGCGCATGTCGCATTGACGAAAATAGCTGTCGCTGAAGTCGAGTCCGCTGGCATCGATTCCGCGCAGATCCAGGCCGCGCAAGTCCACCGCAGTCAGATCGCAACGGTGCCCGTGGGTCTTCAAGGCATTGAACTCTTCGATCTTGCCGCTGCGCAGCAACTGATACATCGGGTCGTCTTTGATCACCGGATTTGACATGGGCGCTCTCCCGACTTGTGGTGCACAGGATTCAAACGATCTTTCGCAATTCGCTGATGTTTTTGTTCTCGCTCGACGGCATCGGCACGACCCGGAAACGGAAGCGGCTGAACGAAGTCGAGGACTCGAGACGTTCTTCCAGGCGTACGTAGTGTATGGCTCCCCTGACATTGATCGCCAATACGGTGCCCCGTTCGTAGATGGTGGCCGGCGCTATCAACGCTGCCTCCTGGTCCTCCAGGGGGACGTCGGGTGCGATCAGGCTGCGAAAATATTCACCGCCGTTGCCGGCGCCGACCACGGCCCGCGTCGCAATACCGCGGGCATTCGGTGCCAACTGCTTGATCCCCATTCGCATGCTGCCGTCCTCGTCCACATGCAACCAGCGCACAGTGGTCACAAGCCAGCGTGAACCGCTCCCTGTTTCCCGCCGGTAGCCGATGATGTCACCGACTTTGAGGGGTAGACTGCGCTCGGCCTGGTAAGCCAGGCATAGCCCACCTGCACTTTCGTTTTTGAGCTCCCACGTGGTGCTGGCATACAGCGGCTTCAAGGTGCCGTCGGACTCGGCCACGTCGCCGTCCTTTTTGCCCCGGGTCGCATAAATCTTTTCCCATACGTCCAATGCATGACTCTCGCCGTCGAACTCGGAACGGCGCGGTTCATTGATACCGGCCTCAAGGCGCGTTTCGGCTTCTTCCGCACGCCAAGGCTCGAAATCGACGGGTACCAGCGACAGTTCCGGGTCGAGGCCGCCATTGGGTGTGCGGCCGGTGTGAATGCGGATCTCGTCCAACTCCGGCGTGAATTGTCTGCCGTCGGTGCAGAAGTAATGGGTGGCGGACAATCCCATGGCGATGGTAAGTGTGCCGAGCTTGGTGAGGCGCACATGTTCGCGTTCGCTGCTGCGACCCCAACTGTCGCGCAAGCGCACGAGCATGTCGCGTTGCATGTGGCGCGCCAGGCGCGATAGCTCGCGAGTGGCTTCATTGTCGGGGTCGTCCAGTTCCTGCACCCGACGATCGATCGCGTCCACGAGGCGCGTGCATAGGAAAAACCGCGGCAGCGTCGCGATCGTCTGCTGTCCTTCCGGTAGAAAGCGCGGCCCCGTGTCCGTTTTGAGGTCGGCGAGGAAGCAAGACGAGCCGCTTGGCGGACGCTCCATTTCCAAATCGCAGCCAAGCGATAATGTGTGCAGGAGCCGATACACGGTAACGGCCTCTTCCTGCATCAGGTGGTACGGATTGGCTAAAGCCAATAACACGGCCTGTTTGTATGATGACGCAACAGTCGAAGTATGTTCGTTCTTGCGAATCGGTGCGTTCCGCCAATCCGCGTCGCTCTGCGAGATGATACAACCCGTGCAGTGCCCGCCATACGCCTTCCGGCTCCGGCGCATAGATCAGATAATGTGCAACGAGCAACAACCCGAGTTGCCGGCTGCACGCATAAATCGCTTCGACCAGCATCCGCTCGGAACGTTCCGGTCATTTGCCAGGAGTATCGGTGAACAGAATTTTATGGCCGATTGCCAGTTGCCGGTGCAATTCGCAGGCGCGTTCGAACTGCACACGGGCGCGGCCTGACACAGGCAGCAGGGTACGGGAGAAGCGGTCGCGAAGCGCGTCGCCGACTTCGGACACCGTAGTACTCAATGTCGCCAGCAGCATCGTGGCGGTGGGAGGTGCTCACGCGGGCATTGTTCAGACGCCGCAGCATTTCCAGCAGCGCATCGACCGAGTGACCGAGATTTGCCAGCGGCAGGTCTGCCAGCCACCGCTGCATGCCTTCGCGGCGCGGATCCAAGCCCAAGTCGCCCGGTTCCTGAAAGTGTTCGGGAATAGTGAGGTTGAGCTTGGGCATTCGGTACCCGGACACAGAATTATCGCAATAATATAGTGAATGGGGACCTGTCTCAATTAAGTCTCGATAACGCGCACTGCAGTTTACGCCCGGCAGACGGGCGCCGACAGGGACGAAGGACGCGGTAATTCGGCACCGACGTGTACAGATTCACCGGCGTTCAGGCATTCTGCAAGCTGATTTCTTCTCAAGGTATTCCCGTGCCGCCTGCTCCCGTTCGAAACTGGAAATCATGGCTGTTCGATATCGCGCTGCTGCTTGCGGTGGCTTGTATGCGGCGGGCCTGTTCGGGCCCTTGTTCAGGTCCGGCAATTGTTGATCTTCACGGACACCGTATCCATTGCCTCGTCGTCGGACAGTTGCTGGAGCAGGGCTACCGATTTCTGTTCCTGTTGATTCTGTTGTTCAGTGTGGTGGTGCCGGTATTGAAATTCGCGCTCCTGGCCACGCTGCGCTGGCGCGGCGGAAATGGCGCCGGTGCTCCCGGTGGCTGCGACTGGCTCGAACACCTGCCAAATGGTCCATGCTCGATGTGTTGGTCGTGGCGATATTGGTGGTGAGCATCAAGTTGAATCTCATTGTCGATGTGCGTGTCCATTACGGACTTTACGCATTTGCAGCTTCGGTATTGCTGACCATGGTGCTGGTTCCTTGGCTTACGGCGGCCAAGCGCGCGATGATCATGAGTTTCGCCCCGCGCCGGGACTCTGCTCGAGGCCATCGTCAGTCCAGGTGCGGCTGGCGTGGACTGCGTCGCGATAATCGCCTCGGTGCAAAATTGGGGAGGAAAACAAATGAGCGAAAACATCCGACCCGAACTGCCGAGCAAAGGCAACTGCGCGGTGTGCGGAAGAGACATCGTGCCTCCGGAATCGAAAAGCGTCGAAACGCAGGACTACATGCTGTATTTCTGCGGGCTCGACTGCTATGACCAGTGGCGTAACCGCAACGCCGAGCGACCCCTCGCCTGAGCGACGCCATTGACGCGGCGCGCCGTACCTGCTGCGGGTCCTGGTGTTGTGCTGCGGTCTGCTGGCGTTCGCACAGGCATCGCCTCTGCATTGGAGGACGGCGCTCGGGCCTATGAGCGCGGAGATTACGCCGAAGCAGCCCGATCTGGCGGCCGCTGGCAAAGCTGGCGATGTCGATGCGCAATTCGCACTCGGCACCTTGTTCCAGCAGGGCCGCGGTGTCGAACAGAACGATGCCGCAGCCACACGCTGGTTCCGGCGCGCGGCAAAACAAGGTTCGGTGCCGGCACAATACAATCTCGGCAACGCGTATAAGTTTGGCCGGGGTGTCAAAGCCAGTGACGAGTCGGCGTTTCGCTGGTGGCGAAAAGCGGCACGAGCCGGCCTGGCGCCGGCGCAGTTCAACCTCGGCACCGCCTACCTTCATGGGCGCGGTGTCGCGCAGTCGACGGAACAAGGCATCGCATGGTATCGGCGGGCCGCCGCCAACGGTCATCCCGGCGCACAAGCGGCATTGGAGCGGTTGGCGGCGCAGGCACGGCGGCGGACCGGGCCGCAGCTCCGCAGTGTTCGGCCCGAACTGGATTCGCAACCAGCCCCCTGACCATTACACTATGCAGCTTCTCGCAGCCGAGAATGACGCGGCGGCGCGGCACTTCATCGCTTCCTTACCCGAGGCGAATATGCGTTGGCGCCATACCATAGCCAAAACAAACGCTGGGTCGCCGTGGTATCAGGCAGCTTTGAAACCGAAGCCGCGGCGCGGCAGCGGCCGAACGTTGGCGGTTGCCCACACGCCCCTGGGTGCGCCAATTCTCGACTTTGCAGTCGCGCCTGGCTGAATGAGCGTCGTTGCCTGTCGCGATTGCCACCGCCCGCCTCTGGACTATGTTGCTGAGTAGATGCAGGAATTATCCGGAGGTGTGTTATGGAACGGTACGCCTATAAGCTTGCAGGGATTTACGCCAACCGCATGGCTGCGGAACAGGCGCTGCAGCATGTAGTGGCGTCAGGGATCGACCAGGCGCAGGTGCGTTGTGCATGGCCCGCCGACCAATATGTGGATCGCAAAGTGGAGCCGGAAACGGTTGCGAGCCGCAACCACATGCTCCGCAATGCGATCGCCGGGACTATCGTCGGCGCCGTTGTCGGGCTTACTCGCCACTGCGATCATTGCTCTTTTCGTACCTGCATTGTTTGCCAGCGTACCGGTCTGGGGGCCGATCATCGTCACCGGCTACGGCGCGGTGATCGGTTTGACGGTAGGCGCCTTCACCGGTGTGCGCATGCGCGAAGGCCGGTTGGCCTCGGCGATTGTCGATGAGGTGAACCGGGGCGGTTACGCCGTCATCGTGCAGGCGCGCGATAGCCGGGAAGCGCATCAGGCCGAGCGTTTGCTGGAAGAGCGTGCCGGGAGAAAGATACTTCACTGAGGCGTTGCCGGCGTGCGCGCAATCACGCTCTGTCTGATGCTGGCCGTAGTGCTGTCCTCCATTGCGGCGACTGCCGGCCCGGAGCCTCAAGCGGAAGCGAAAGTCCAACAGCGTATCAATGAAGTCCGTCAAGCGCATGGTCTGCGAGGTCTGCGGCGCAACGACAAGCTCGACCGCATCGCCCGCGACTACAGCCAGACCATGGCGACGCGGGGTTTTTTCAGTCATACAGGACCCGACGGCAGATGATGTCGGTGACCGGGTTCGCGCTGCCGGTTTGTGCTATCGCGCAGTGGGTGAGAACCTGGCCAAAAATCTAAATGTCCCGCATCCGGCCCGAGACCGCGGTTTCGGGCTGGATGAAAAGCAAACATCATCGCGCAAATATCCTCACCGCCGAATTTCGCGAAACCGGGCATCGGTGCGTGGTGCGACGGCGGTACCTGTTATTTCACGCAGATATTGTTTCGCGCCTTTCCCGCGGCGCGCCCATGTCCTTCGCGCAGCGCCACCGTTCAGGCCGTCGGCAGCAGACTGAGCCAGATCGGAAATGTCACCACTGCAACCAGGATGTTCAATGCAATCAGCGACGCCACGAGGCGACCGTCGCCGTTCATTTGTACAGTAAGGATGTAGGCCGATGAGGCCGTCGGCAATGCGGCCAGTACCAACGCCGAGGCGAAATAAGGTCCGCCAAGCCCGAGCCAACTGGCAGCCACGTAGGCAATTGCCGGTACCGCGACCAGCTTTACCGCCAGCAGATAAACGCTGAAGCCTTTGAACCGACCCAAGCCCAGCAACCGCAGCCCGGCGCCGACTGCAATCAAACCCATAGGCAATGCGGCGCCGCCGAGAAATTGCAGCGTCGAAGCCGCAGCCTGGGGCAGCGGTAGGCGCAACGTCGCCCAGACCAGGCCGGCAAAGGTGGCAAGGATGAGTGGGTTGCGTCCCAGTTCCCGCAACCAATGGCTGTTGCCGTGGCGCGCCAGCGCCAGCACAGCCGCGATGTTCGCCGCCACCACCATGACGCCGGCCAGCAAGCCGAACGCCGCGATGCCTTCATGGCCGTACAAGCTCCCCAAGATAGCGAAGCCGATGTACGAATTGAAGCGGAACGCGCATTGAAACCCGGATGCGAAACTGGCCGGTGGCAGGGAGAAGAAGAACCGCGCCGCGTAACCCAGCAGCATGCCCGCTGCCGAGAAAAATGAGGCCGGTTTCGATCAGCGCGCTGGCGGTGGTGAACTGCCAGCGGGTTCCAGCGAGGGCGCCGAACAACAGCGCCGGAAATAAAACGTAATACACGAAGCGTTCGAGATTGCTCCAGAATTCCGCCGCGAAGCCGCCGTAGCGACGCAACAGGAAGCCCATCAGAATCAGAGCGAAATCGGAGATCAGCAGATTGGCGGTAGACATAGGGCATCCGGCAGCGCAAGAGGTGCCGATTCGGCCGCTGCGCCGTTACGGTCGACGAGCGTTCAGGGCAGCTTCGCCATCTCGTTCAGATAGGCATAGTGCTCCGTATTGACTACGGATCTGCGCAATTCAATGGGGGTATCGCTATAGGTAAACGCGGTTCGCTCGATCGCCAGCATCGGCGCGCCGGCTTTTATATCCAGCAACTCGGCCACTTCGGTATCCGCGGCGATGGCTTGCAGCCGTTCCGAGGTGCGGATGATATTGATGCCGAAGCGCTCCTGGTACAGGTGGTAAATGGTACCGGGCGGTCCGCCAGCACCTCTCGGTCCAGGTCCGGGAAGGCATCTACACTGAGGTAAATGTCGTCCACCTCCACGGGCACGTCTTCCAGTTTGAGCAGATTCCGAAAATGAATAACGCGCGCGTTGCGGGCCAGATTGAGGCGCTGCGCGACACCGTCGTCGCAACGGACTTTGCGGAACGACAGCAGGCGTGTGGTGGGGAAAAACTTGGTGCCATCTTCGCGGACGATGTGGAAGAAATGGTACAGAAAGCGGTCCTGGGTATGGGCGGCGACGAACGTACCGCGGCCCTGCTGCCGAATCAGGATCTTTTCCGCCGCCAGTTCGTCAATGGCCTTGCGCAGGGTACCGATGCTGACGTTGAACTGTTTCGCCAGCCGGCGCCTCGCTGGGTAGCGCTTCGTTTGATTTCCATTCTCCCGAGGAGAGGCGTTCGATGAGCTGCATTTTGATGCGCTTGTACATCGGCCCAAGGGCCAGGTCCGGATGGGCGAATGTACGCTGCATGGTAATCCCCCGATTAGTCTATTGGTTTGGTTGGGAACCTTAGCATCTACTAATGCGCTAACTCTCATTTAGATGATACAGTTTTATAGATCATCTAGTTGACTTTTACAAGCGAGAGCTCTACCTTTTGGCTCCAGCGCATAGGCGCTCCGCGTCGGTCGAGATTGCTCCCGGACAGGAATACCCTTATCAGGTCGAGGAGGCGAAATGATTCACTTTATTGTTCACGACGAGCAGGACTCCGTGGGAGTCGTGGTCGTAGAGGATGTAACGGCAAACCAGGATGTTACTGGTTGGATTATGGATCAGGACAAAACGTTGTCGCTGAAAACACAGAATGACATTCCTATCGGTCACAAGTTTGCACTCAAAGACATGAACGAAGGCGATACGGTGGTCAAATACAACACTGACATCGGCCGACTGGTGTCGCCGGTCAAGAAAGGCGAACACGTTCACGTGCACAACCTGAAGACCAAGAGGTGGTAAAAATGGAAAAGCAAACATTCATGGGCTATCGTCGCGAAAACGGCCGCGTCGGTATCCGCAATCACGTCATCATCCTGCCGGTTGACGATCTTTCCAACGCTGCTTGCGAAGCGGTCGCCAACAACATCAAGGGCACGATGGCGATTCCGCATCCATACGGGCGCCTGCAATTCGGCGCTGACCTGGAGCTGCATTTCCGCACCATCATCGGCGCCGGTTGCAATCCAAACGTCGCCGCTGTAGTGGTCATCGGCATCGAGCCGGGCTGGACCAAGCGCGTCGTCGACGGTATCGCCGCCACTGGCAAACCGGTGGAAGGCTTCAGCATCGAGCTCAATGGCGACATCAACACCATTGCCAAGGCATCGCGCAAGGCCAAGGAATTCGTCCAGTGGGCAACGGAACTGCAGCGCGAAGAATGCTCGGTCAAGGAGTTGTGGGTATCCACCAAATGCGGCGAGTCCGACACCACTTCCGGCCTGGGCGCCAACCCGTCGGTCGGTAACGCCTTCGACAAGCTTTATGCCATGGGCAATACCCTGGTGTTCGGCGAGACGTCCGAATTGACCGGTGGCGAACATCTGGTGCGCGACCGCTGCGTGTCCAAGGACATCGCCGACAAGTTCATGAACACCTGGAATGCATACGATCAGTTCATCAAAGACAACAAAACCGATGACCTGTCCGACTCGCAACCCACCAAGGGCAACATCATCGGCGGTTTGACCACCATCGAAGAAAAGGCGCTTGGTAATATCCAGAAGATCGGTCGCAATTGTAAGGTGCACGGCGTGCTGGAACCGGCGGAAATGCCAAAGACTCCGGGCCTGCATTTCATGGATTCATCCTCCGCCGCGGCGGAAATGGTGACGCTGTGCGCGGCTGCGGGATTCGTGGTGCACTTCTTCCCCACGGGGCAGGGCAACATCATCGGCAACCCGATTCTTCCGGTAATCAAGATCTCGGCCAATCCACGTACTGTGCGCACCATGGGCGAGCACATCGACTGTGACGTCTCCGGACTCCTGCAGCGCAAGATCAACCTGGATGACGCGGGCGATATCCTGCTCGAATCCATGCTGCATACGTGCAATGGCCGTTTGACGGACTCCGAAGCGCTCGGTCACCGCGAGTTCGTGTTGACCAGGCTCTATCGCAGCGCCTGATCGCAGCATAGTCGCGGCGCGGCAGTGCCCGCGCCGCCGCTTTTGGTGAGCAGATGGCATCATCGACCGCGAACATGCAGGTGAAGGTTTGGCGGGGCGGGGAATCCGGCACATTCCATACCTATGAAGTGCCGCGCCTGCCCAGTCAGACCGTGTTGGATGTAGTGACCTACATACAACGGAATCTGGACGAATCGTTGTCCTATCGGTTCGCATGCCGTGTCGGCATGTGCGGTTCGTGCGCCATGAACGTCAACGGTGTTGCCCGTTGGACTTGCCGCACTCACGTCGACAAGGTGGTTACCGACGCCGGGAGTCTGGAATTGGCGCCCCTTGGCAACATGCCCGTTGTGAAAGATTTGGTCTGCGATATGCGCAGCTTCTTTGACAAATGGGCCGCCGCGCGGGGCTATTTTCATCCCACCAAAACCCGTGCCGACGACATGGAAGCGGTGTCGCCGCAATCCAAACAGCGGCGGCGCGCCGATGCCGGAATCGAGTGCATCGGCTGCGGCGTCTGCTATTCGTCATGCGATGTCGTCACATGGCGGCCCGATTATCTCGGTCCGGCAGCCCTCAACCGCGCCTGGACGTTGGTCAATGATGTGCGCGACGGCGCGCAGCTGGACCGATTACGCGCGGTGGCAGGCGACGCCGGGTGCCACGCCTGCCATACCCACATGAGTTGCACTGAGCGCTGTCCCAAAGGCATAGCGCCGACTGCCTCGATTGCAGGCTTGAAGCGTGCGACTGCGTGGGCGAGCTGGAAGGGTGAGCTGTGAGCGCGCGACTCGACACCCAGCTCTGGCTGGCACAGCGCATCAGCGCCATGGTGCTGGGTGTCAGTGTCCTGGTGCATTTGATCACGATTCTGATCGCCATGCGCGGCGGACTGACGGCAGCTGAAATTCTTTCCCGGACCCAGGGCAATGTCGTCTGGGCGGTGTTTTACAGCATATTCGTGGTCGCGGTCGCAATTCATGCCCCGATCGGACTGCGGGCGGTGTTGGCGGAATGGCTGCACGTGCGCGGCCGCTTGGTGGACGGGCTGCTGTTTGTGACCGGCGTGGCCCTGGCCTTGTGGGGATTTCGTGCCGTATGGGCAGTGTTCGGCTCATGAAAAACGACTGGCGGACAAGAAAGCATCCGGCATACTGGGCATTCCTAGTACACCGGATTTCTGGCGTGCTGCTGGCGCTGTTTCTGCCGTTCCACTTCTGGGCACTGGCGCAGGCGCTCAATGGTGCACCGCAACTGGATGTATTTCTACGCTGGACCGAAAATCCGCTGTTGAAGTTCGCCGAGTTCGGTCTGGTGGTGTTGCTCGGCGCCCACCTGAGCGGTGGTGTGCGACTGTTGATGCTCGAATTCCTGCAGTGGCGGGAATGGCAAAAAGCATTGCTGGCAGTTGCTGCCGTATTCACCGTGTTCGCCGGCGTGGTTTTTCTGGTCGACGTTTTCTGACCCGTTCGCCGGCAAATACGTACCCGCTTCTGAGGCGGAAGATGGGGCCAAGCAGAGCGAGCAAACTGAAAGCCAACTACGACTATTCTAGAAAGTACGGACCAGCCCTGCGGGGTAGTAGTTTTACAGGGACCGTATCGCCTGAGCAGGATACCCTGCTCTCAAGAAAACCGGAGGAGACCGCATGAAATCAAGAACACTAAAATTGGTTGCCAGCGTCGCGATCCTGGCGGGTATAGCCACCAGTGCGCAAGCTGAACTGGACGAACTTACCATCGCGCGCCAGTACGGGGTCAGTTACTTGCCGTTGATGGTGATGCAGCAACACAAGCTGATCGAAAAGCACGCTGCGAAAGAGGGTATAAAAGACCTTGATGTGAAATGGGTGAAGTTCGCCGGCGGTAACGTCATGAACGATGCCCTGCTCTCCAACAGTCTGCAGTTTGCGTCCGGCGGCGTGGGTCCGCTGGTCAAGATCTGGGCGAAGACCAAGGGCAACATCAACGTCAAAGGCGTGGCGGCCTTGAATGCCATGCCGCTATATCTCAATACCCGCAACCCTAACGTCAAGAGCGTCAAGGATTTCACGGAGAAAGACAAGATCGCATTGCCGGCGGTAAAGGTTTCGATCCAGGCGGTTACCCTGCAGATGGCCGCCGCAAAGGCTTTCGGCAAGGACAACTACGACAAGCTCGATAAATACACCGTGTCGATGTCGCACCCCGACGGCATGCAGGCGCTGCTGTCCGGCGCAAGTGAAGTGAACAGCCATTTCACCTCGCCGCCGTTCCAGTACAAGGAATTGCAGGATTCAAACGTTCACACCGTGCTTTCATCCTTCGATGTGCTCGGCGGGCCGGCAACATTCAATGTGGTTTGGACCACGGCCAAGTTCCGCAAGGAGAATCCGAAGCTGTACAAAGCGTTCACGGAAGCCTTGAACGAATCCATCAAGTGGATCAATTCCAACAAGAAGGACGCAGCGCAGCTGTACCTGAAAGCAGCAAACAGCAGCGATCCGGTGGACTTCATCTACAAGATCATCACCGACCCGAAAGTCGAGTACACCATGGTGCCGAAGAACACCACCAAGTACTCGGATTTCCTGTATGACGTCGGCGCGATCAAGAAAAAGCCGAAATCCTGGAAGGACATGTTCTTCGACAACGTGCACGGCCTTTCCGGAAGCTGAAAGCTAGAGGCAATACCCGGGCCGGCGATCGTAGCCGGCCCGGTCTAGCCGGTAACTGATGACGAAACGCGGGAGCTAGTCATGCAACAGACCAATGCCGCACCTCTGCTCGAAGTATCGGGCGTTACTCTGCAGTACAAAACCAAGGATCATTTGGTTACCGCGACCTTTCGAGTCGATTTCAACGTATTCAAATCGGACCGCTTCGTATTGTTGGGTCCGTCGGGATGCGGCAAGTCGACCTTGCTCAAAGCAGTCGGCGGTTACATGCACCCGACGGAAGGCTCAATTGCCCTTGGCGGCAAGAAGGTGAGCCGGCCAGGGCCCGACCGAATGATGGTATTCCAGGAATTCGATCAACTGCTTCCCTGGAAAACCGTGAAGCAAAACGTCATGTTTCCACTTTGCGCCAGCGGCCAATGCAGCGGCAAGGAAGCGCAAGACCGGGCCATGAACTACATCGAAAAGGTGAACTTGGCGAAGTTCGCCGATTCATTCCCGCACACTCTGTCGGGCGGCATGAAGCAACGCGTCGCAATCGCCCGCGGTATGGCCATGGAACCGTCCATTTTGTTGATGGACGAACCTTTTGCCGCGCTCGACGCCCTGACTCGACGGAAGATGCAGGAAGAACTTTTGCAATTGTGGGAGGACACCCACTTTACCGTCCTGTTCGTAACGCACTCGATTCCGGAAGCCGTAAAGATCGGTAATCGAATCTTGCTGCTCAGTCCGCATCCCGGACAGGTCAAAGCGGAACTCAACAGCGGCGGCCAGGACGAAGCCGATCCTGAAACCGGCCTGAAGCTCTCCGACCGTATTCACAATATGCTTTTCGCCGATCAGATCGAAGAGGCGGAGGAGGTGGCCCGTGCCTAACAGCAACGCACAGGCAAGCGAACAACTCGTGCACCGCGACGAATTCGTGCGCGAAGAGGTTCAGGCCAATCCGGACGCGGTGGTCGAAAAGCCGTTGACGCTCTGGGAGCAAATTTACAACATCGGCGCGGTTCGGAAATTGTTCATTCTGGTGCTGCTTGCGGTGGTGTGGCAGCTGTACTCCATGCATATGAACAATCCGCTGCTGGTGCCGAAATTCAGTTCCACCGTGGCGGCGCTCTGGGATGCGGTCTTCAACGGCGAGCTACTGACCCAGGTGGGATATTCAATACGGGTCCTGCTCATGGGTTACGCGGCAGGTCTCGCATTGGCCACGGTGTTGGTCATCCTGGCGATGATGTCGCGTATCGGGAACGACTTTCTGGAAACGCTTACCTCGATGTTCAATCCTTTGCCGGCCATCGCGCTGCTTCCATTGGCGCTGATATGGTTCGGTCTCGGCAATGGCAGCATGGTGTTTGTGCTGGTTCATTCTGTGTTGTGGTCGGTAGCGTTGAACACCCACTCGGGGTTTCAGGGCGTGTCGAACACTTTGCGCATGGTGGGTCATAACTACGGACTCACGGGGTTTCGCTATATCTCGAAAATCCTGATTCCAGCCGCCTTCCCATCGATATTGACCGGCCTGAAGATCGGCTGGGCGTTTGCCTGGCGGACGTTGATCGCCGCCGAACTGGTGTTCGGTGTCAGTTCCGGCTCCGGTGGCCTGGGTTGGTTCATCTATGAGAACAAGAACGAACTCAACATCGCCTACGTGTTTGCCGGTCTGTTTACGGTCATCATCATCGGTCTCGCAGTCGAGAATCTGATTTTCCGAAACATCGAGGCCCGTACTGTACGTAAATGGGGTATGCAGAATTGAGCCTGCCCTCACCCTTCGAGGCCGCAGCGAGCACTGCCGAGATCCGGCGTGAAACGCAGCGGCGGGAGCAATGGATATGAAAATCGATTTGCAGCAGGTCGAAGATGCCGCCAAGGAGTTGTATATCCGGGCGTTGAAAATCCTGCCACCCGACATCAAGCAAGGCTTCGACGCGCTCGCGGCAAACGAAAGCAACGCGACTGGCAAAGCCGTGCTCGGTACCATGATCCAAAACATCGAAGTGGCGGAGAACACCGACAACTTGCTCTGTCAGGATACCGGTATACCGATCTATAACGTGACCATCGGTCCGAATGTCCAAGTCGACGGTCGTGCGCTGGAAGAGGCGATTCGCAAAGGCTGCGAACGGGCCACCAAGGAGCATCCATTGCGCTCGTCGGTGGTGCATCCGATCACCCGAAAGAACGATCACTCTTCAACCGGTCCGGGTGTGCCGGTGATACATTTCGAATTTTCCGATGAAGCGGAAAAGCTTCGACTGCAGATGATCCCGAAGGGCAGCGGTTCCGAAAACAATTCCTGGTTGAAAATGGCGATCCCGGCCGAAGGCGTCGACGCCGTCAAAGCGTTCGTGATCGACCGCGTGCTTGAAGCGGGTGGCAAGACCTGTCCGCCGACGATCGTCGGGGTCGGGGTGGGCGGCACGGCCGATTTGTGCGTGCATCTTGCCAAGATCGCCGCCACCCGTCCGCTGGGCTCCCACTGCCAGGATCCCGAAGGGCGGGCGCTTGAAGAGGAGCTTTCCAAGGCGGTCAATCAGCTCGGTGTCGGTGCCCAGGGCCTGGGCGGTGACTCGACCGCCTTCGCCGTACACGTGGAACTGGCAGCCACCCACATCACCATGAATCCCGTTGCGGTCAATATGCAGTGTCATTCGGCACGGCGCGCTTCGGCGGAATTTACCCCTAAAGGGATCGACTACGGGTTCTGAGCCATGGCACACCACGACATCACAACGCCCATTTCCGAGGAAGTTGCGCGCAAGTTCAAGGTCAACGATACGGTGACCTTGAACGGCACCTTGTACGGGATTCGCGACGCAACCCAGATTCACATGTTCGATCGCGGCCGTACCACGCGCTTCGATTTGAACGGCCATGCAGTGATCCACACGGCACCCAACGTGCGCAAAGTGGACAAGTCCGACGAGTTTCCAGCCGGCTATGCGCCAATCTGTATTGGTACCACCACCAGCGCGCGCATGGAGCGGTTCACCAAGCCGCTCATGAGTCAGTACGGTGTGCGCATGATCATCGGCAAAGGCGGCATGATGGAAGACTCGGCTGCCGCATTTCAGGAATACGGAGGCGTATATCTCGCCATCATCGGTGGTACCGCAGCCTTGGAAACGACCTGGATCGAAGCCATCGAGGACGTGGATCTCGACGATCTCAACCCCGAGTCGCTGTGGAAATTCCGCGTCAAGGGTTTCGGCCCGCTGCTGGTGGCGATGGATAGCCACGGCCAAAGTCTGTACAGCGACGTGCGGGCGTCCAGCCAATCGAAACGCGACCAGGTTCTGGCGAGCCTGGGCGTCAAGACGTCCTGACGTGCAATCCGACCAAGCGGGAGCCGCACCGCCGAGCCGGCGGCGCGCGACACTATGAATAGCATCAACACCGACATTCTGATTCTGGGTTCCGGCGGCGCCGGTTTGTTCGCTGCGCTGCACGCCCATAAGGCGGCGCCGGATCTGCGCATCACCGTGGCGGTAAAGGGGTTGCTTGGCAAATGCGGTTGTACGCGCATGGTCCAGGGCGGTTACAACGTCGCGCTGGCCGCCGGCGATTCGGTGGAGCGCCACTTTCAGGACACCATCGAAGGCGGCAAGTGGCTGCCGGATCAGGAATTGGCGTGGAAGCTGGTCAACGTTGCAGTGGAACGGGTGCGCGAATTGGAAAACGAGCTGGGTTGTTTTTTCGATCGCAACGCCGACGGCACTTTGCATCAGAAGCCGTTCGCCGGCCAGACCTTTGATCGCACCGTTCACAAGGGCGATCTCACCGGCATCGAAATCATCAATCGACTCGCCGAGCAGGTGTGGGCTCGCGGCATCGAGCGTCTGGAAGAACACCGTGCCGTGGAGTTGATCCGCAGTGAAGACGGACAAGCGCTGGCCGGCATGCTGATGATCGACATGCGCACCGGCGAATTCGTGCTGGTGCGTGCCAAGGCCGTGCTGCTCGCCACCGGCGGGGGGCCGACCATGTACAAGTATCACACGCCGAGCGGCGACAAGAGCTGCGACGGCATGGCCATGGCGCTGCGCGCGGGCTTGCCGCTGCGCGACATGGAAATGGTGCAGTTCCACCCCACAGGGTTGTTGGCCGGCGCCCATACCCGCATGACCGGAACGGTGCTCGAAGAAGGTCTGCGAGGTGCCGGCGGCCATCTGCTCAATGGCGCCCGCGAGCGCTTCATGCACCAGTACGACGAACGCGGCGAGCGCGCTACCCGCGACATTGTCTCGCGCGGTATCTATAGCGAGATGCGAGCCGGCCGGGTGACGCCCAACGGCGGCGTGTACATCAAAATGGACCACCTCGGTCCCGACAAGGTCCGCAAGCAGTTCAAAGGCATGGTGGAACGCTGCGCCGATTGCGGCTTCGATCTGGCGGGGGGACTGGTGGAAGTGGTTCCGACTGCCCATTACATGATGGGCGGGGTCGTATTCGAACCCGACTGCACGACGGCACTACCGGGACTGTTCGCCGCCGGCGAAGATACCGGCGGCGTGCACGGCGCCAATCGTCTGGGCGGCAACGGCGTCGCCAATTCCACCGTGTTCGGCGGTGTTGCCGGCGACGCCATGGCGGCGTGGTTGCGTGAACACGGCCGGCTGCACCAACCGGACCAGAACGCAATTGATCGCGCCATCGCCTGTTGCCAACGTCCGCTGCAGCAGCCGGCGAGCGATCTGGGGCCGATCCGCGAAGCTTTGTATGAACTGATGTGGGACGACGTAGGTATCGTCCGCAGCGAAGCACAATTGCGCCACGCATTGCTGCAGCTCGATCAGTTGGAAGAGCGTCTGCAGGGCAGTGGCATCAACGGCCGCGATCTGGCCTACAATGTCACTTGGCACGATTGGTTGAATCTGAGCAATCTGCTGCAGGTCAGTCGCGCTATCACCCTCGCGGCCCTGGCGCGCCAGGATTCCCGTGGCGCTCATTTCCGAGAGGATTTTCCGGACAGCGGCGACGCCGCCGCCAGTGCGTACACGGTCGTGGAACGCAAAGACGATCGGCTCGACGTACGATTCGAACCGGTGAACTTCACCCGGATCCGCCCCGGCGAATCATTGTTGAACTGAGAGAACATCATGCCACGCATTGTCATTACCGAATTCATGGACGAAGCCGCAGTGGAGCAGCTGCGCGGTCGCTTCGATACGCTCTACGATCCCAAGCTGGTGGACCAACCGGATGCGCTCGCGCAGGCGCTGGCCGATGCCGAAGCGATCATTGTGCGCAATCGCACCCAGGTGCGTGGCGCACTGCTTGAACAAAGCCCGAAGTTACGGGTCGTCGGTCGCCTGGGTGTGGGTCTGGACAACATCGATCTCGAAGCCTGCAAAGCGCGCAAAGTCGAAGTCATTCCCGCCACCGGCGCCAATGCCCAGGCAGTGGCCGAATATGTGATTGGCACGGCCATGGTGCTGTTGCGCGGCGCCTATCGGTCCAGTGCCGAAGTCGCGGACGGCAAATGGCCGCGGGCGCCGCTTTCGCAAGGCCGCGAGCTGGGCGGCAAGACCATGGGCCTGGTGGGTTTCGGCGGCATCGGCCAGCTGACCGCACGCATGGCCGGGGCGTTGGGCATGACCACCATCGCTTATGATCCGCACGTACCCGAGGCGGTTTTCGGCAACGGAAGTGCAGGTACCCAACGTGTGGAGCTGGATACGCTGCTGCAGCGCGCAGACGTGGTTTCGTTGCACATTCCACTCAACGACCAGACCCGCAACTTGTTTTCCAGCCAACGGCTGGGCGCCATGAAACCGGGCGCCATCCTGGTCAACACCGCTCGCGGCGGCATCGTCGATGAAGCGGCGCTCGCCGATTCACTACGCCGTAGCCACCTGGGCGGCGCGGCGCTGGATGTATTCGCCGACGAGCCCCTGCAGCAAGGCGTGCTCAACGATGTTCCGAATCTGCTGCTGACGCCGCACATCGCCGGCGTCACCATCGAATCCAATCAACGGGTCAGCACCATGATCGCCGACCGCGTTGCGGCCTTTCTTGAACAATAGGAAATTTCAGCCATGCCTGTCGTAGCCCTCGATGAATTGACTCAACTGGTAACCCGCGCCCTGCAAGGCGCCGGCGCCTCGGACAACATGGCCCGAGCAGCGGCCGAGCATCTGGTCGCCGCCGATGCCTTGGGTCTGACTTCCCACGGTGTATCGCGCACGCCGCTGTACTGCGCCCATTTGCGCAACGGCCGTACCGACGGCAAGGCAGTCGCCAAGGTGGTACACGAACGGGGCGGCGCGTGTCTGGTGGATGCCGCCTACGGCATGGCATTCGAACCTTGCGCGCTGGCGGTCAAGGAGGCGGTGTCTCGTGCCCGCGAACACGGCGTCGCTTTCGCCGGCGTAACCAACAGCAATCACTTTGGCGCTACCGCGTTGCACCTGCGGCCGGTAGCCGAGGCCGGCATGGTCGGGCTGGCGTTCGGCAATTCGCCCGCGGCCATCGCGCCCTGGGGCGGCAAAACGCCATTGTTCGGCACCAACCCCATTGCCGCCGTGTTCCCGCGCCGCGATGCCGCGCCGCTGGTGATCGATTTGTCCCTGTCCCAGGTAGCGCGCGGCAAGATCATGGTTGCCTCGCAGCGGGGCGAATCGATTCCTGAAGGTTGGGCGTTCGACAAGGAAGGCAACGCCACCACCGACGCCAAGGCGGGCCTAGCCGGCAGCATGGCACCGGCAGGCGGCGTGAAGGGTGCAATGCTGGCGCTGATCGTCGAACTGCTGTGCTGCGCCTTGACCGGCGCCGCATTCGGCTTCGAAGCCGATTCGTTCTTCAGCGACGAAGGCAACCGCCCGGCCATCGGTCAGGCATTCCTGGTGGTGGATCCCGGCGCCTTGGCCGGCAACGACGTGTATCTCGATCGTCTGGAGACCTTGATCAGCAAAATGCTCGAGGACGAGGGCGTGCGCCTGCCCGGCGACCGTCGCCTGCAGAATCAAGCCGAAGCCGAAGCCCAAGGCATCAACGTCACCGACGACCTGTATCAGAAAATCGTGGGGCTGGCCGAAGCGGCGTGACCGCGTACTTGGTGTCGAGACGAAAGACGGGGCCGGACGGCCCCGTTTTTATTTGCCGTTGGTGGGCCCGCTCGGACTCGAACCGAGGACCAAGGGATTATGAGTCCCCTGCTCTAACCAACTGAGCTACAGGCCCGGAGGGTGAATATTTTAACAGAGTCTGCGGCGACCGAATCTAATTCTCGCTGCGCCAGAGTTTACTCGACTCCGGCACGAGCCGGAAAAAAGAAAGGCGCCCGTGGGCGCCTTTCGGTTCGTCGCTAGCGTACGTAGCCGGCTATTCCAGATCCAGGAAGCTGCGCAGCGTTTCCGAGCGCGACGGGTGACGCAGTTTGCGCAGTGCCTTCGCCTCTATCTGGCGGATGCGCTCGCGGGTGACGTCGAACTGCTTGCCCACTTCTTCCAGGGTGTGGTCGGTGTTCATGTCGATGCCGAAGCGCATGCGCAGCACTTTGGCTTCCCGCGGCGTCAGCCCGGCAAGGACGTGATGGGTCGCTTCGCGCAGACCTTCCACGGTGGCGGCATCCACCGGTGACAGCACCGAAATGTCTTCGATGAAATCGCCCAAGTGTGAGTCCTCGTCATCGCCGATGGGGGTCTCCATGGAGATCGGCTCCTTGGCGATCTTGAGCACTTTACGTACTTTGTCTTCCGGCATTTCCATGCGCTCGGCCAATTCTTCCGGCGTCGGTTCGCGGCCCATCTCCTGCAGCATCTGCCGGCTGATCCGGTTCAGCTTGTTGATGGTCTCGATCATGTGCACCGGAATACGGATGGTGCGCGCCTGGTCGGCGATGGAACGGGTGATCGCCTGGCGAATCCACCAGGTGGCATAGGTGGAGAACTTGTAGCCGCGCCGGTATTCGAATTTATCCACCGCCTTCATCAGGCCGATGTTGCCTTCCTGGATCAGGTCCAGGAACTGCAGGCCGCGGTTGGTGTATTTCTTGGCAATGGAAATCACCAGGCGCAGGTTGGCCTCCACCATTTCCTTCTTGGCGCGGCGGGCCTTGGCTTCACCGATGGACATGCGGCGATTGATGTCCTTGATCTCGCCGATGGTCAGACTGGTTTCGTCCTGGATGCCGATCAGGCGCTGCTGGGCCTTGAGAATCTCGTCCTTGTACTCCGCCAGCACCGGCGAATAGCCGTGGCCGGCCTTGATCTGTTTGTCGAGCCACTTCAGATCGGTCTCGTTGTCCGGGAACGAGGTGATGAAATCCTTGCGTGGCATGTGCGCCTTGCGCACACAGATGTCCATGATCACGCGTTCGTGTTGGCGAATGCGCTCGACCATCAGCCGCAACCGGAACACCATTTCGTCGACCACCCGGGGCACCAGCTTCAGCGACATGAAGCACTCCGAGAGCTGCTCCACGAGTTTCTGCACCCGTTTGTCGCTGCGTCCGCTCTTGGCCGCCGCGTTCATCACCTTGGTGTAGAACTTTTGCAGCTCACCGAAGCGCCGCGCGGCTTCTTCCGGGTCCGGCCCTGTGTCGACGATATCGGCACTGTCATCGTCGTCATCGTCGTCATCGCTGTCGCTGTCGTCGTCCGCCGAGTCGGTGGTGCTGCTGTCTTCCGCCGCTGCCGGGGCGGCGGGTGCTTGTTCAGCGTCGGCGTCGGCGTCGTGGAAGCCGGAAATCAGGTCGGAGAGGCGCTGCTCTTCGGCGCTGACGCGGCTGTATTCGTTCAGCAACTGGGTCACCGAGCCCGGATAATGGGACAGGGCGGACAGCACCTGACGCAGGCCGTCTTCGATGCGCTTGGCGATTTCGATTTCGCCTTCCCGGGTCAACAGCTCTACCGAACCCATTTCCCGCATGTACATGCGCACAGGGTCGGTGGTGCGGCCGAGCTCGGTTTCCACCGACGCCAATGCGGCGGCCGCTTCCTCCGCGGCGTCTTCGTCGGCGGTTACACTGTCGTCGCTGAGCAACAGACTTTCCACGTCCGGCGCGGTCTCGTGCACCGTAATACCCATGTCGTTGATCATCCCGATGATTTCTTCGATCTGTTCGGGGTCTACAATTTCATTGGGCAGGTGATCGTTCACCTCGGCATAGGTCAGGTAACCCTGCTCTTTGCCTTTGGCGATCAGCTGACGTAACTGCGACTGTTGCTGTTCCTGATTCATGAATCGCTCATCTGCTCTCGAAACGACACCGCTCGATACGGCGGCAAAATAAACGAACAGTGTACTATAGCAACTGCCCGCGTGCCACCAGCTTAGGTCTTGCGCTTGCTGGCTTCAATAGACCTAACAAATTGAATCCATTCATTTTTTAAGTCTTCTGTCAAGCCCTCCGCGGCCTCTTTCGCACGCAAGGCTTGCAACTGGGGATCTGGGTCATGCCGGGCCAAGGCGGCAAGGGTGTCGATGAACTCCTGACACCTTTGTTCGGGACTGCCCACCAGCTCGGCGCCGGCGAGCTTGGCCAAGTGCGGAAACTCGGGCCGCTCGCGCCACCGCTCCAGCAACCCTCCTGTCGTTAGATGCGGTTGACTGCGCACGATTTCAAGCAGTTCCAACAAAAGGGAAATCCCCGGTATCTGGGCGCTGCGCAATCCTTCTCCGGGCTCGATCCGCGAGCCCAGGTCGGGCTGGTCGAGCAGCAGTGCAATCGCCAACTGCACGCGGGTACGGGTTCGCGGCCGAGTCATGCCTGGTCCCCGCCGCGGCGACGAAGATGGTGTAGGCCCCAGATTCAGGGCGGACTCCAAGCGCTGCCTGTCCAAGCCAGTAAACGCTTCCAATTGCTTGATCATCAATGTCTTGAACACCGGGTCCCGAAGCCGCTGCAGATACGGCTTGGCCAACTCGGTCAGCCGTGCCCGTCCGTCTACGGTGGATGTATCGGCGCGCCGGCGCAAAGCTTCAAAGAAAAACACCGACAGCGGGGTGGCCTGGTCGATGCGGGCCGCAAAAGCGTCCGCGCCCTCCCGTCGCACCAAGGTGTCGGGGTCCTCGCCTTCCGGCAAGAACAGGAACCGCGCCTGGCGCCCTTCGCCCATGGCCGGCAAGGCATTGTCCAGGGCCCGCCAAGCCGCTTCGCGGCCGGCGCGATCACCGTCGAAGCAGAACACCACCTCCGGTGCGACCCGGTACAGGACTTCCAGGTGATCGGTGGTCGTGGCCGTGCCCAGGGTGGCGACGGCATTGCGGATGCCGTGCTGGGCCAGAGCCACCACATCCATATAGCCTTCCACCACCAGCAAACGTTCGATACGGCGCAACGCTTTGCGCGCCTCGAACAGCCCGTACAGCTCGCGCCCCTTGTGGAAGATGGGCGTCTCGGGCGAATTCAAGTACTTGGGGCCATCGCCAGCGAGGATCCGGCCGCCAAAAGCGATCGCCCGGCCGCGGCGGTCGCGAATCGGGAACATGATCCGGTCGCGGAAGCGATCGTAGGCGCCGCCATCGTCCTTTTCGGCAATCAGTCCGGCCCGGGCCAGCAGGGCGCGGGCGTCGGCGCTGCCGCCGAGGGCTTTGAGCAGGCCGTCCCAGCCGGGCGGCGCAAAACCGATCCCGAACTCCGCGGCGATCTCGCCACTCAGGCCGCGCCCTTTGAGATACTCGATCGCCCGTTGCGCCTGGGCATGATGGCGCAGTTGGCCGCGGTAGAAGGAAACGGCTTGTTGCATGACGTCGTAGAGATCACCGGCGCCGCGGTCCGCAGACGCTACGCTGGTCGTTTGCCGCGGTACTTCGAGTCCGGCCATGGCGGCCAGTTCCTCGACCGCTTCGACGAATCCCAGATGCTCGTAATCCATCAGAAAGCCGATGGCGGTGCCATGGGCGCCGCAGCCGAAACAATGGAAGAACTGCTTCGACTGGCTGACCGTGAACGAGGGCGTCTTTTCGTTGTGGAACGGACAGCAGGCGGAAAAATCGCGGCCGGATTTTTTCAGGGGTACGCGCGCGTCGATGACTTCGACAATGTCGATGCGCCGCATCAGTTCATCTACGAAAGACTCGGGAATTCTGCCAGCCATGTTACCCCTGCAGGCACATTCTGCACGGATCGCGCCCCATCGGCCGCCGTGCTGTGAAGCCTAGCCGAAGTCGCGCTTCTGAAGGAGAGGGGAATGCAGTCGAAGCGGCGGGATTCAGCCGCCCAAGCGACTTTTTATTTTTTTGCTGACCGCGCCCATGTCTGCGCGACCTTGCAGCTGGGGTTTGAGCTGCGCCATCACGGCGCCCATGTCGCGCATGGAACTGGCGCCTGTGGTTGCGATCGCTTCGTCGACCAGGGCGTCGATTTCGCCTTCGCTCAGCGCCGCAGGCAGATACTCCTGGATGACGCCGATTTCGTAGTCTTCCTGCTGTACCAGATCGTCGCGGCCAGCCTTTTCATACTGGGCAATGGAGTCGCGGCGCTGTTTGACCATTTTGTCGAGGGTCGCCAACACCTGGGCGTCATCGAGTTCGATGCGCTCATCCACTTCCCGTTGCTTGATGGCTGCCTGGATCAGGCGGATGACACCGAGGCGACGCTTGTCGCCGCCGCGCATGGCGGCTTTCATGTCCTCGGTGATGCGCTGTTTCAGGGACATCGGAATGGCGATGCGTTCGCGGCCGCGCAGGCGCGTGCCGCCGCGAATCAGTACAAACGTTCGCGCCGGGAGACTTCCCGCTGCACTTTCTTCGCGTGACGCTTCACTGCGGCCGCGGCTTTACGCTTGCGCTCGGTGGTCGGCTTTTCGTAGAACTCGCGCCGGCGGATTTCGGACAGGATGCCGGCCTTCTCGCAAGCGCGCTTGAAGCGGCGCAGGGCGACGTCGAAAGGCTCGTTCTCACGTACGCGTACACTTGGCATAAAGCGTATTTACCTTGGTTCCATTGATGAAAGCCGGCGCGGACAAACCCGTCTACCGGCGAAAGGCTGCAAATTCTAAACTGCAAGTGCGCAAAAAGCAAAGTTCCGGGCCGCCGTGGCGCGGCCTGGGGTAGAATGCGCCCATGCGCATCCTGGGCCTGGAGACATCCTGCGACGAAACCGGCATTGCGGTGTATGACACCGAGGCCGGATTGTTGGCTCATGGCCTGCACAGCCAGGTGGGTTTGCACGCCGAGTACGGCGGCGTCGTGCCGGAATTGGCATCCAGGGACCACGTGCGCAAAGTGCTGCCCCTGATCCGCCAGGTGTTGGATGAAGCCGGGCTCGATCCGGCCGATCTGCACGGCATCGCCTACACCGCCGGACCGGGACTGATCGGCGCGCTGCTGGTTGGGGCCTCGGTGGCGCGGGCGCTTGCCTGGTCCCTGGGCATTCCGGCGCTGGCGGTGCACCACATGGAAGGCCATCTGCTGGCGCCGTTGCTGGAGGCCGAGCCACCGGAATTTCCGTTCGTGGCGCTGCTGGTGTCCGGCGGCCATACCATGTTGGTGCAGGTCGCCGGCGTAGGCCAATACCGGATTCTCGGCGAAAGTGTGGACGACGCCGTGGGCGAGGCTTTCGATAAGACCGCAAAGCTGCTGGGGCTGTCCTATCCGGGCGGTCCGGCGCTGGCGGCGCTTGCGGAGCAGGGCAATCCCGATCGTTTCCGGTTTCCGCGGCCGATGACCGACCGGCCCGGTCTGGATTTCAGTTTCAGCGGGCTTAAAACTTTTGCAATCAATACGTTGCATCAGTCCGGCGGCGACCCGCAAAGCCGTGCCGATATTGCCCACGCGTTCCAGGAGGCGGTGGTCGAAACCCTGGCGATCAAATGTCGCCGGGCGCTGCGCGAAACCGGCGTCAAACGCTTGGTGGTGGCCGGTGGGGTCGGCGCCAACCGCCGTTTGCGCGAACGCCTGCGGGAGTTGGCAGGCGCCGAACGGGCGCAAGTGTATTTTCCGCGTCTGGAGTTCTGCACCGACAACGGCGCCATGATCGCGTTCGCCGGCGCTTTGCGCCTGGCCGCGGGTGCGCCGACAGCCGAACAGCCTGTCGCCACTCCCCGCTGGCGCCTGGACTCCCTGGAGGCGCCCGCCGCCGCGGCCCGCTGATCGGCGCTATTTCCCGGCCGATCGGAAGCCGCCTTCGGTGCCGCCGAGCAGCTTGCGGATGTTGCTGCGGTGGCGCCAGATCAACAGCACGGTGATCAACACCACCGCGGCGATGAACGCCCCGTCTCCCTGCAGCCACCAGGCGTACAACGGCGCCAGCACGAACGCAGTCAACGCCGACAGGGACGAAATCCGCGACACGCCGAACACCGCCAGCCAGGTGAGAATCGACGGCGACGCCAACCGGCCACGAGGCTGCCAGCAACGCACCTAGGGAAGTGGCGACGCCCTTGCCGCCGCGAAAACCGAAGAACACCGGAAACAGATGACCGAGTATGGCGGCAACGGCCACGGCAGCGACCACGGCGATCGACATTCCCAGCAATTGGCTGGCCAGCACGGGTACCAAGCCCTTGAGCATATCGCCAAGCAGCGTCACCGCGGCAGCTTTCTTGCCCCCGACCCGCAGTACATTGGTGGCGCCCGGATTGCCCGAGCCCTGGGTGCGCGGATCGGCCAGGCCCATGATGCGGCATACCAGAATGGCGCTGGAAATCGAACCCAGCAAATAGCCGCTTGCGATCAGTGCGAATACGAAGGGAGTGGATTCCATGGCCTCGCTATTGGAAACGTTGCCATTGCGCGGGTCAAGCGGGTTCCTGGCGCGTTTCCATGCAAACCGATATAGTTCGGGTCTTCTGAGATTTCCGATTGCGACGCCGATTCATGGCCACCGATATTATTTTTGTTCGCGACCTGCGCATCCCGACGGTCATCGGCATCTTCGACTGGGAGCGGGCCATCAAACAGACCGTGGTCCTGGACCTGGAGATGGCCGCCGATATTCGTCGCGCCGCCGCCACTGACAGCATCGACGACACCTTGAGTTATAAAGACGTGGCGAAGCGTTTGATCGAATATGTCGGCGAAAGCGAATTCCAGTTGGTGGAGACGCTTGCCGAGCGGGTCGCGGGAATCGTGCTCGAGGAGTTTTCGGTGCCGTGGGTGCGGGTCACGCTCAACAAGCAGGGGGCGGTACGCGGGGCCCGCGACGTGGGTGTGATAATTGAGCGGGGCGAGCGACCGCAGTCTTAGGCGGTAGGTGTTCATGAGCCATCGGGTCTTTCTCAGCATCGGTAGCAACATCGATCCCGAGCAAAACGTCTGCTCCGGCATGCAGGCGCTGCGCAAGCGGTTCGGCACCCTGAAGCTGTCCACCATTTACCGAACCGGCGCCGTCGGCTTCGATGGCGACGACTTCTTGAACCTGGTGGCGGAATTCGAAAGCGACGAAGACGTGGAAGCCGTGATCGCGGCCCTGCATGAAATCGAAGACGCCCATGGCCGCACCCGTGCCAGCCAACGCTTCAAAGCGCGCACATTGGACTTGGATCTGTTGTTGTACGGCGCGCTGGTGGTGCGTACCGATTCCTACGAACTGCCGCGCGACGAAATCACCCGCTATGCGTTCGTGCTCAAGCCGCTGGCGGAACTGGCCGGAGACCTGGTGCACCCGGTCAATGGCAAGACCATGGCCGCACTCTGGCAGGAATTCGATCCCAGCGGGGAACACTTGCAGCCTTTCGAGTTGGATTGCGGCTGATCGCCGCACCTGTCGCAGGAACCTCGTCTCGGACCTGCGTCAATGAACCTGCCGCGCCGGTCGGGTTTGGCCGTTTGAACTACTGAATCGTTTGGTCCACCCGTAGCCGCAGTCAAGGGTAGCGGCGGGAGCCGTCGCCGATCACGAAAACAGCGACCGGCCGCCGTCCACCGCCAGGATCTGGCCGGTGACATAGGTGGCGTCGCGCACCAGAAAACGCACCGCGCGGGCGATATCTTCGGGGTCGCCGCGGCGCTTCAAAATCGTTCGATCCAGAATGTCCTGTTTGGCCTGCTCATCCATGTCGGCGTCCGGCCATAGTATGGCGCCGGGGGCCACGCCATTCACCCGCACTTCCGGGCCGAGTTCTGCGGCCAGGGCTTTGGTCAGCATGATCAGTCCCGCCTTGGCCGTGCTGTATACGGGATGAGCGCGCAACGGGCGCTGCCCATGAATGTCCACCATGTTGACGATGCAGCCGTTGCTGCGTTTCAGATACGGCGCCACCGCCTGGGATAGGAACAACGGTGCCTTGAGATTGGTGCCGATCAAATCGTCCCATTGCTGTTCGCTGATTTCTCCCATGGGGGTGGGATAGAACGACGAAGCATTGTTGATCAGCACGTCCAGGCGCCCGAATGCGGCGTGGGCCGCATGCGCCAATTGCGGCAAGGTTTCGGTGGCGTGCAATTCGCCCTGGACCAATGCCACGGACTTAGCGCGCTTGGCGTTGAGTTGCTGTTGCAGGGCTTCGGCACCGGCCGCGCTGTTGCGATAATGCACCACGATGTTGGCGCCATCGTCGTGCAGGCATCGGGCAACGGTGTTGCCGATGCGATGGGCAGCGCCGGTGATCAATACTGTTCTGCCCGCGAGCGAGCCGGTATCATCCGCCATGGTTTGTCACCCCTGGATTCCAGGAATCGTACTCTAACCGAATGCACCGCGACTGTCAGATAGACACCGCCATCATGGTTCCGAACTCCCGCGACGCAGACCCGAATGCCGGTTGGCCGGAACCCGGCGCAGCAGCCCTTGCTCACAGCCAGCGGTTGGTCGAACACATTCGCAAACAGATGCAATCCGCCGGTGGCGCATTGCCGTTCTCGCAATTCATGGAACTGGCGCTGTACGCGCCGCAATTGGGTTACTACACGGCGGGCGCGCAAAAATTCGGCGCGCAAGGCGATTTCGTCACCGCGCCCGAAGTTTCGGACTTGTTCGGCCGCTGCCTCGCCCGTCAGTGTGTTCCGGTATTGGACGCGGTCGGCGACAGCCTGCTGGAAATCGGTGCCGGCAGCGGCGCGCTGGCGTTGAGCGTGCTGTGCGAGTTGCGCCGCCTCGATCGGTTGCCGCAACGGTATTTGATCATCGAACCCAGCCCTGACTTGCAGCAACGACAACGCCAAGCGTTGGCGCGGGATGAAGAGCTGCTGGCGAGGGTTAGCTGGCTCTCCCATTGGCCGGAACGGTTTCGCGGCATGGTATTGGCCAACGAAGTGCTCGATGCCATGCCGTGCGAACGCTTTCGGGTGACTGCAGCGGGCTTCGAACAAAGCTGCGTCGCGGAGGCTGCCGGCGGTTTCCAATGGAGCTGGCGCCCGGCGCCGTCTTCTCTGCGCGTTGCGATCGAGCACCTGCAAACGCAGTTGCCCGAGCCCCTGCCGGTCGGATACACATCGGAACTGTCATTATGGTTGGCGCCCTGGTTTAATGCCCTGGCGCAATCGTTGGATGCGGGATTGGTGCTGCTGATCGACTACGGTTACCCGCGGCGCGAACGTTATCATTCGCAGCGCGATACCGGCACTTTGATGTGTCACTACCGCCATCGTGCCCATGGGGACCCATTGATTCTGGCTGGTCTGCAGGACATCACCGCGTTCGTTGATTTCACCGCGGTCGCCGAAGCGGCCGATGCCGCCGGTTTGGATGTCGCGGGTTACACGAGCCAGGCGCAGTTCCTGATCGGCGCTGGCCTGACCGAGTTACTGGCGCAGTCGGATCCATCGGATTTGCGCGCCCATCTGGAACTGACGCGTCAGGCGAAGTTATTGACCTTGCCCGGCGAAATGGGCGAGCGGTTCAAAGTAATGGGGCTGACGCGCGAGCTGCAACTGCCGTTGGCAGGGTTTTCCGGCACCGATCTACGAGGGAGATTGTAATTGGACCTGCTGCATTTGATTGCCCTGGCGTTGTTGCAGGGATTCACCGAGTTTCTTCCCATCTCCAGTTCCGCTCATCTGATTCTGTTGCCGTTACTCGAAGGCTGGCAGGACCAGGGACTTGCATTCGACGTTGCGGTACACGTGGGCACTCTGCTGGCGGTGGTGATCTATTTCCGCCACGAACTGGTCGCCATGACCCGCGACTGGACCTTGTCGGTAGCGCGCCGCAAACAAGTGGGCGAGAGCCGGCTCGCCTGGGCGGTACTCTGGGGTACGGTTCCGGTCGGCTTGGCCGGACTGGTGTTCAAGGATCAGGTTGAAACAGCGCTGCGTTCGCCTTTGGTGATTGCGGTGACCACGATCCTGTTCGGTCTGTTGCTCGGCTGGGCCGATTGGCGGGGTCGGCGCGTGCGCAACGAGCATACGTTGAACTGGGCCGACGTACTGTTCATCGGTGTGGCGCAGGCAATCGCGCTGATCCCGGGGACTTCGCGTTCCGGCATCACCATGACCGCAGGCCTGATGCGCGGACTGACCCGCAATGCGGCGGCGCGTTTTTCGTTCCTGCTGTCGGTGCCGGTGCTGGTGCTGGCTGGCGGGTTGGAAGCGGTGAGCCTGGCCACCGATCCGAGCGTGGCGCCAGCCGAATGGACCGATCTGATGCTGGGTGTGGTCGTGTCCGGGATCGCAGCCTACCTGTGCATCGATTTGTTCCTGCGCCTGCTGGAAAGGATCGGCATGATCCCGTTCGTGGTTTACCGACTGTTCCTGGGCGTGTTGCTGCTGTGGTTGTACGCCCGTTGAGCACGGCAACGCGTCGGCAATGCGGGCGTCTGACCTAAGTGCCCTTTGCGTCCCGATGGACCGCAGGCGTGGCTACATGGCGATCACCGGGGGTGGTTGGCGGCGCGCCGTGCCCCGTGGGTGGCTATCGGTCGTCGTTCGGCTGCGCGATGGCGCTCAATGCCTGCAGCCGCCGCCGGCGTAGTTCTTCTGCGAACTGCGCGCCCGTTACGCCGGAAGCCGCGATTTCCCGGTTGTCGATGGTTGCGCATGCGCCCCAGGCGCGGCGCAGGAGTTCACCCTGGGGGTAGGGGTCGTGTTCATGGCCTTTACGGCCCCGGGCGTCGGCTTCGCAGGCCAGCAGAAACTGCTCGAAGCGTTTGGGTTTGCGAAACGGATCCAGTGCTTCGAGCATTTTCAGCAATGTGCCGGCGCGCAATTCCAACGCACGATGGCATTGGCCGTGGAGCCGCGCTGTGAGCAGCGCCAGATCGCGGTAGTCGTTGGGCGTGCGCAGCCGTGCGCACATGCCTTCGACCAGTTCGACACTACGATGTTCGTGGCCGATATGGCGGGGCCATTCGGCAGGCGGGGTCGCGCCTTTGCCGAGGTCGTGGGTCAAGGCAGCGAAACGCACTCGCGGATCGTCACTCAGCGCCACCGCTTGTTGCAGCACCATCATCACGTGCACGCCGGTATCGATTTCCGCGTGATGTTGTTCCGGCTGCGGCACGCCGAACAGAGCATCCAGTTCCGGAAATACTTTCGCCAGGGCGCCGCAGGCGCGCAGCACTTCGAAAAAGCGCTCGGGATTCGGTTCGCGTAGCGCCTTTTCGGTTTCCGCCCATACCCGTTCGGGCACCAACGCATCCACTTCACCATTGTCCACCATGGTGCGCATCAAACGATTGGTGCCGTGGGCCAGGCGAAATCCCCAGCGGGCGAAGCGGGCGGCGAAGCGGGCGGCGCGTAGAATACGCACCGGATCTTCGGCGAACGCCGGCGACACGTGACGCAAACGGCCGTCGCGCAAATCCTGTTCACCGTTGAACGGATCGATCAGCGTGCCCTGCGGGTCCATGGCCATGGCGTTGACGGTCAAGTCGCGCCGTTCCAGATCCTGTTCGAGGGTTACGCCGGGATCGGCGTGCACTTCGAAGCCGTGGTAACCGGCCGCGGTCTTGCGTTCGGTGCGCGCCAGGGCATATTCCTCCCCGGTCTCGGGATGCAGAAACACCGGGAAATCCTTGCCTACCTGGCGGTAGCCCAGGTCCAGCATTTCCTGGGGTGTGGCGCCCACCACCACCCAGTCGCGCTCCGCGACCGGCAGGTCGAGCAACTGATCGCGTACGGCGCCGCCCACCAAATAGATTTCCATAGGGCAGGAATGATAACGACGCCGGTGGGCGGCGCCAAACGCAATCGCACCGGGTGCATTACTCGAAACGATAACTTCGGGGGACCACGACGATCCCGCCGGGCGAGATGTGGAATCGCTCCCGGTCGCGGTCCGGGTCGAAGCCGATGGTTTCGCCCGGCGGGATCCGCACATGTTTGTCGACTATGCAACGGCGCAGTTGCGCGCCGCTGCCGACGCGCACGTTGCTGAATAGAATGGCATCCTCCACCAAGGCTTCGTCGTCGACGTAGACTTTCGAAAACAGAATCGAGTGGTGCAGGCTGCCGCCGGAGACGACGACGCCGCCGGCGACGATGGAATTGATGAAAATGCCCTCCGTGCCGGAGGCCCCCGGCACGGTCCGCGCGGGCGGGGTTTGCTGCTGGTAGGTGCGGATCGGCCAATCGTCCTGGTACAGATTCAACGGCGGTACCGATTCCAGCAGATCCATGTTGGCCTCGTAATAGGCGTCGATGGTGCCGACGTCGCGCCAGTAGTTGTCCGGCGTCACGCGTCCGGACTCGCCGCCGAATCGATATGCCATGACTTTGTGGGAGCGAATCAGTTGCGGCAGCAGGTCGTGTCCGAAGTCATGCTTTGACTCGCCGTCGTTGCGGTCGCTGTGCAGGGCGTTGCACAACACGTCCACCGAGAACAGGTAAATGCCCATCGATGCCATGGTGCGGTCGCTGCTACCGCGCATGGCCGCCGGTCGCGCCGGTTTTTCCAGAAACGATTTGATCCGCATCCCGTCGTCCAATTCCACGATTCCAAATGCGCTCGCCTCGGCTACGGGCACTTCCATGCAGGCGAGCGTGACGTCGGCGCCGCTCTGTGCGTGGTGCTTGAGCATGGCGTCGTAGTCCATGCGGTAGACGTGATCGCCGGATAGAATCATCACCCGTTCGGC
The DNA here is from genome assembly GCA_963762165.1 of uncultured Gammaproteobacteria bacterium. GTDB lineage: Bacteria > Pseudomonadota > Gammaproteobacteria > JASBUN01 > JASBUN01 > CAVXJN01. The sequence continues at coordinate 199,462 of CAVXJN010000003.1, read as the reverse complement.
GCCGCTGCGCTCAATCAGGTAAAGGTTCTGGTAGATCGCATCGGCGGTACCGGAATACCAGCGTTCGCCGGTGCGCATCTGCGCCGGTACCGACGTGATGTACTGCCCCAGCTCTGGATTGAAGATCGACCAGCCGTCGCGCAAATGCTTGTGCAGGGAATGGGATTTGTATTGGGTGAGCACCAGAACCCGGTGCAGCCCGGAATGCAGGCAATTGGCGAGGGTGAAATCGATGATCCGGTACTTGCCGCCGAACGGCACCGCCGGTTTTGCCCGTTCGGCGGTCAGCGGATGCAGTCGCGAGCCGACGCCGCCGGCGAGAATGAAAGTCAATGTGTCCTGGGGCATGTGAATCTTCCTGGAGTGCCAACCGCGATGGTGCAGGCCGTGCACTCGCAAGTTCCATGCCCGTGGCCGAATTCCCGGCCGCGGGACGATTGCCGGTTACCCATGTTCGTTCCTGGTGCGATCGCCCGAACAATGCGACCCAAAGCGCACTGGATTCGTGCGCCGCAGCCGGACGCGACCGCCCAGCAGAGTCCCGGATAGCAATGCCACGCCAGCCAGCGTCCACCACACCACCAGCGGCCCCGCGGGCAGGCCGGTATCAGCGACAGCAGCAGTCCGCCGCCCTGACCGCGGCCGGCCGGTCAGCCAGCCCACGCCCAGGCCGGGTGCGTTGCTAAGGCTGCGGGTCGCCAAGGCCGGCGGAATCCGGGTCGCGAAACTGGATACACTCCGGCCGGTTGCGCCGACGCCGTGACCGATGCGAAAAGGTATAGCAGTAGTGTCGGCTGAAGTTGGCTGCCGCATCACCGTAACTGCCATCGCGGTCGTCGGCGCTGACGCGGGCACCGCTGATCCGCCAACGGTTTCTGGGGTTCAGGTCGCCGGGCCTGGAGTGTGGTATCGGACGGGATCGAGTTACCGCCCGGTTTGGCTCGAGAAAGACACTGATAGCGGCGTTGAATGCTATTGGATCGCTCGTGGCGCTGGACGACGAGGCAGGCCAGGCCGAAGGCGCACAAACGGTCCAGGGACCGAGCTGGTTTTCCGAGGGGGAGGTCAGGCGGCTGGCGCGCGGGTGTCGTAGATCGAGACTGGCGCTGAACGCGGCGTTGCCTGAGGTAGAATCAAGGGGCTTTCGTCGGCCGGTAACGTGGCAGGCAGCGCCCACGCAATTTGGCCAACGGCGCCCGAATGGGCCTGCGCATACAGTTGGCACACCCCATGAACGCGGGTTGGGAGGCATGGGCGATAAGCCCGATCCGCCCGAGCAGCAGCGCCACCGCCAACAATATCGCCCTGGTGGGATTGTGGGCGAAGGCCCGTTGCGCACTGGATACGACCGTTGCGCCATGGCGGATGCCGCTGCAAAGATGGCACGGTACGGCACCGGCCGAGTCTGCAATAATCTACGTAAGCGATTGAACCGCAAACCGCTTTTGGCTCATAAAGGCAGCCAACTGGCGTATCAGCGATTTTTGATTGAAAACCCACGGCAAGCTGCTGTAATAGGCAACTTTCGGCGATGTCGAGCCATCGCACGCTTCGCGCCTCTCAGTACCCGACGCGTCCGGATCCGAAAACCCAGCAGGACAACAGGAGAGAGTCATGATCAAGCCCCATGGATCAGATCAACTGAATCCATTATTCGTCTACGATTCCGACAAACATCACGCCCTCATGCACGAAGCCGAAAGTCTGCCATCGGTGGTCATTTCCTCTGCCGCTGCTGGCAATGCAGTGATGCTGGGTGCCGGATATTTCAATCCCCTTACCGGGTTCATGAACCTGGCCGATACCATCGGCGTCGCCGAAAACATGCGCACCGCGGACGGCTTGTTCTGGCCGGCGCCGGTCCTGAACATGGTCGATGACGTCAGCGCCATCAAAGACGCCAAACGCATTGCGTTGCGCGACCCGAATGTCGAAGGCAATCCGGTGCTGGCGGTGATGGACGTCAGCGATATCGAGGAAATGAGTGACGACCAACGCAAGCTGATTGCCGAAAAGGTGTACCGAACCCTGGACAGCGAACATCCCGGCGTCGCGACGTTCATGTCCCACGGCAAATATGTGCTGTCGGGTCCGATCCAGGTTCTGAGCTTCAGCTATTTCCAGTCCGATTTTCCCGACACCTTCCGTACCGCGGTCGAGATCCGCAACGAGATCTCCGAACACGGTTGGAAGAAAGTGGTGGCGTTCCAGACCCGTAACCCCATGCACCGGGCCCACGAAGAACTGTGCAAAATGGCGATGGACGCGGTCAAAGCCGACGGCGTCGTGATCCACATGCTGCTCGGCAAACTCAAGCCGGGCGATATCCCGGCGCCGGTACGCGACGCCGCGATCCGCAAAATGGCCGAGCTGTATTTTCCGCCCAACACGGTGATGATCACCGGCTATGGTTTCGACATGCTGTACGCGGGCCCGCGCGAAGCTGTGCTGCACGCGGTATTCCGGCAGAACATGGGCGCCACCCACTTCATCATCGGTCGTGATCACGCCGGTGTCGGCGATTACTACGGCGCCTTCGATGCCCAGACCATTTTCGACGAGGAAGTGCCCAAGGACGCGCTGGACATCGAAATCTTCCGTGCCGACCACACCGCTTACTCGAAGAAACTGGATCGGGTGGTGATGATGCGCGACGCGCCGGATCACGCCAAAGAGGATTTCGTTTTGCTATCGGGCACCAAGGTGCGGGAAATGCTGGGCAACGGCGTCGCGCCGCCGCCGGAGTTCTCACGCCCCGAAGTGGCCAAAATCCTCATGGACTATTACCAAGCGCAGGGCTGAGCCGGCGCTCCTGGGCGAAACCGAGACGGGCCGCATCAGCGGCCCGTTTCATTTTCCCCCTAGGAAAGGTAGTTGCCGAAGCGCTTCGAGTCGGCGCTGGCGTAGCTGGCCACCGCCTTGTCGGCACCGGCGGCATTGCGCAGGGCGTCGAGCACTTCCGTCAGGCGCGTAGCGGGAATTGCGCAGGTCATTTCCGTATTGGGCATCCCTGTACGCACGCGGCTGAGCATGCAGCCGACGCTGATCGCCACTTGTTGTTGTTGCTTGGCGATGGGGATGATGTGGCATTGCGGTTTGCCTTGAAAATTGATTTGAGGCACCGCGTCCGACAGCATCATGGCCTGTTTGGCGTTGATGCGCAGAAAAATCACGTCCGGGGTTTCCGTGGTCTCGGCCAGCGGCCCGTAGGTCACGAATGCCGGCTTTTCCTCCACCACCGGTATTTGCGGAAACATGTCCGGTGTTACCCAGCCGGCTTCCACCAGCGAAGCGACGTCGTTTTTATCCGCCACCTCGTCGAGTCTTTTGAATCCATGGGTGATGCTGCCGACGCTGCAATTTGCATGGTCTTCCGCCGTGGTGGTGAAGGTCGCATGCTGCGCCTTGATCCAGAACACGCACCCGGCCGGTACTTTTCCGGTGCGGCCATCGGCGGTGGCTTGCGGCATGTCGCCGGCGAAGCGCTCGATTCCGGCGGGCGCTCGGGCGCTGAATCGAATCGCCAGTGGAGGAGTTTTCAAGTTCAGAATTTCGCTTAGTTCGGCCGACTGCTTTCTGAAAGTTTCAGGTGTCATGGTGCTCTCTCCTGGCTGCGCGATGGAAAGTTTCTAGGCTGAGCCAATGTTGCGGTGCATGCGGCGCTGGTGAATGCGAGCCCGGCGTCGGGCCTGCCGTTCAGTCGTCAAGGGACATGCCCAAGATTATGGCGAAGATGAGTATCGGCGCAATTGCTTGCCCAAGTCACGCCGCTCGGCGCCTGGCGCTGGCGCTGACCTGTGTCGCAGCCTTATCCGGTTGCAGTACCCTGTCCTACTATGCCCAATCCGTCAACGGGCAGTACGAATTGCTCCGCAAGCGCCGCGACATCGAAGCCATGCTGGTCGACCCGCACACTTCCGCGGCACTGCGCCGGCGTCTGGCTCTGGCGCTGCGTATTCGGGAGTACGCAGCCTCCGCCTTGGCCCTGCCGGACAATGCCAGTTACCGCAGCTATACCGATCTGCAACGCACCTTCGTCGCCTGGAACGTGTTTGCGACACCTGAATTTTCCCTCGAACCGCTGCGCTGGTGTTTTCCGTGGGTCGGCTGTCTGTCCTACCGCGGGTATTTCGCGCGCGACGATGCACGCGAGTTTGGCGAACGCCTGCGCCAGCGCGGCTACGATGTGTTCATAGGGCCGGTGCCTGCCTATTCGACCTTGGGTTGGTTCGACGACCCGCTGCTCAATACCATGATGAATCGGCCCGATCCGGAACTGGCTGGTCTGCTGTTTCACGAGCTGGCCCACCAAAAGCTTTACTTAAAGGGCGACAGCGCATTCAACGAATCGTTCGCCACGACGGTCGAGCGCGAAGGTGTCAGGCGCTGGATGCTGGCGACGGTGCAGCCGCATCGTTATCAGGCCTATTTGCAGCGGCGCGCCCATGAAGCGCGGTTCATCCATCTGGTGTTGGCGGTGCGCTCGCGGTTGGCGCGATTGTATGCTTCGGGTTCAGATGAGCACGCAATGCGGATCGGAAAACAGGCGATATTCGCCGGTATGCGCGCGCAATATCGGACGCTCCGGCGTGAATGGGGCGGTTATGGATATTACGATGCCTGGATGGCGCAGAAGCTGAACAACGCGCAGATCGCCTCGGTGGCGACCTACAACCGTTTCGTGCCGGCGTTCGAAGAGCTGCTGGCGCGCTACCATGGAGACTTGCCCGAATTCTATGCAGCAGCCGCCCGGATCGCAGCGATGCCGCGCGCAGAGCGTCATGCGTATCTGCGGGATCTGCGTCCGGAGCTCGCGCAGCCGTCTCAGCCCCGTCGGGCCAAGGATCGGAATCGATCGTAGAAATCCCGCGCTTGCCGTCGGGCGAGATATTGCGGGACAACCGCTTCGATGGAGGTCGGCTCGATCCCCAGTGCGGCCAGGTCGTTGCCGCGGCATACGGAGTCCACCGACAAGGATGCGAGGTTGTCGCGGGACATCGGTTTGCCGGGAACGAATTCCAGCAGCCGGGCCTGCAAACGCGATGCTGCGGGGCTGAGCCCGATGATTTTGCGCCGCACGCCGATGCAGCGCGCGGTGTACGCTACCAGCTCGCGCAGACTGTAAACGCGCGGACCGCACAAGCTATAGCGATGGCCGAAGGTTTCCCGCCGCTCCAGGCTGTTGGCATATGCCGCGGCGACGTCGCCGACGAATACCGGGGCAAAGCGGCTGTCCGGACTTGCCAGGGGAAAAACCAGCGGCGTGCGTTTCAGTAGCTTCGCAAAGCGATTGAAGAAACTGTCTTCGGGTCCGAAGATGACCGAGGGCTGAAAGCTGGTGACATGGAGGCGGTCCGAAGCCGCGGCATGGACGCGCTTTTCGGCTTCACCCTTGCTGCGCAGGTAGTGACTCGGTCCGCGTTCGGCGTCCGCTTGCAAGGCGCTCATGTGCAGCAGCCGTTCGATGCCCACGTCGCGGCAGCCTTTGATGACTTTCTCCGCCAATTCCACATGGGCTTTGCGAAAACCGCTCCCGTCGTGACCTTTTTCGTTGAGAATTCCGACCAGGTTGATGACCGCGTCGCAGCCCTCCAGTTGCTGGCGCAGCGCAGCCGTATCGTGGACATTCGCTTCGTTCAACTGAATATTGGGCAGCACCAGCAAGCTGCGATGCCGCTCCCGGTTGCGGGTGAGGATACGGACCTGATGGCCGCGCTCGCACAACAACATGGCCAGATGCCGGCCGACGAATCCGGCACCACCCAATATGCACACGCGCTGATATCTCATCGTTTCAACAACCCTTCCGCGACCACGTGCCCCGCGTGGGGAACGTCTATACTTCGTGTTCGATCATAATACAGTACCCAGGCGTGGAGTTAAGATGCGATCGATCAACCCGGCCGACGGCGCAATCCTGAAAACCTTCGAAGCGTGGGACGAGGAGCGCATCGAACAAGCCCTGGCTGCGAGTGCTGCCGCAGCCGACCAATGGAGCGCAGCGCCGGTCACCGAGCGCGCCAGCTTGCTGCGCAGCGCGGCCGAGGTGTTGCGCCAGCGTAAGCAAGGTCTGGCGCAGCTCATGACCCGGGAAATGGGCAAGCTCCTGACCGAATCCCGCGGCGAAGTGGAGAAATGCGCGTGGGCGTGCGAGTTCTATGCAGCGCACGGCGCCCAGTTCCTGGCTGACGAAATCATCGACACCGACGCCGGGCGCAGTTTGGTCGCCTATCAACCCTTGGGCACGGTGCTGGCAGTCATGCCGTGGAATTTTCCCTTATGGCAGGTATTTCGCTTTGCCGCCCCGGGACTGCTGGCCGGCAATACGGCGCTGCTCAAACATGCCTCCAATGTCCCGCAGTGCGCGCAGGCGATCGAAGACGTGTTTCGCGCCGCCGGTCTCGCGCACGGTGTGTTTCAGAATCTGGTGATCGGATCGGCAAAGGTGCAGCAGATCATCGAGGATGACCGCGTGCACGCGGTGACATTGACCGGCAGCGAGCCGGCGGGGCGGGCTGTCGCCGCGACTGCCGGTAATTCGCTGAAGAAGACTGTCCTCGAACTTGGCGGTTCCGATCCATTCGTGGTGCTCGAAGACGCGGACTTGGACTGGGCCGTGCAGCAGGCAGTCAGCTCCCGCTACATGAATTGCGGCCAGAGTTGCATCGCCGCCAAGCGCTTCATCTTGGTCGAGGCGGTGGCCGATGAATTCCTGGCCCGGTTCCGCGAAGCCGTGGCACAACTACAGCCGGGCGATCCGATGCAGGAGGGAACCCGGCTGGCGCCGATGGCACGAAGTGATCTGCGCGATGAGTTGCATCGACAAGTGCGCAATTCCATCGACGCCGGAGCTGAGCCGCTGATCGGCTGCGAGCCCATAGACGGGCCGGGCGCCTATTACCAGGCATCGATCCTGGACCGGGTGACGCCGGCCATGCCCGCCTACCGGGAGGAACTGTTCGGACCGGTGGCGATCGTGATTCGCGCCGCGGACGAGGACGACGCGCTGCGCATTGCCAATGACAGTGGTTTCGGGCTGGGCGGTAGTGTCTGGACCCGCGACACCGTCCGGGGTGAGCGGCTTGCGCGGCGTTTGCAATGCGGTTCGGCGTTCGTCAACGGCCTGGTCAAGAGTGACCCGCGCCTGCCGTTTGGCGGCATCAAACGCTCCGGCTATGGCCGCGAGCTGTCCCATCACGGCATTCGCGAGTTCGTCAATGCCAAGACGATCTGGCTTCGCTGATCGAGCCGTGCTGTCGGCGCCTGAGTTCCGGCAACGGCAACGGCAACGGCTCAAATCGCCAGATATTCCTCCCGCAACTCCTGGTCATCGAGTACCGCCTGGGCGGGTCCTTGGAACACGATTTCGCCCATGTCCAGGATGATGGCGCTGTCGGCGAGTTCCAGAGCGGCGACCGCATTCTGTTCGACGATGATGGTGGTGATGCCCAGTTGTTTGATCTCACCGACGATGTCTTCGATCTCACGCACAATCTGCGGCGCCAGACCTTCATAGGGTTCGTCGAGCAGGAGCAACTTCAACTCGCGCGCTACTGCGCGGGCCATGGCGAGCATCTGCTGTTCGCCTCCCGATAGCGTTACCGCCTCCTGGCGACGGCGTTCGGCGAGGCGCGGAAAATGTTCATAGATGCGCTCCAGCTCCCAGCCGCGGGGCTCGGACACCTGGGCGATGATTAGATTTTCCTCGACGCTGATGCCGGGAATGATGCGCCGGTCCTCCGGTACCAACTGCACGCCGGCGCGGGCCGCCTGGTGGGATTTCATCTTATGCAGCGGCTGCCCATCCAGCCAGATCTCGCCGCCGTTGATGTGCGGCTCATGGGCGCGGGCGATGGTGCGCAGGGTCGAGGTTTTGCCGGCCCCGTTGCGCCCCAGCAGTGCGACCACCTGACTCTTCTGGATGTCGAATGAGATTCCCTGGACGATGTAGCTCTCGCCGTAATAGGAATGTACGGCGCGGCAGGAAAAATAGGGTTCTTGATTCGCAGCAGGAACGGTACTCATCGGTGGCCACTCCCGAGATAGGCTTCTTTGACTTTCGGATCGGCGCGCACTTCCTCGGCAGTGCCGCTGGCGATCACCGTCCCCTGGGCCAACACGGTGATCCGCTCGGCGAGACTGAATACCACGTGCATGTCATGTTCGATGACGACCTTGGTCATCCCCGTTTCCTGGATTTTCTTCAGCAGATCGATGGTGCGGTTGGTATCGTGTCGCGACATACCGGCGGTCGGCTCGTCCAGCAACAGCAGGCGCGGGTGGGCGACCAAGCACACCGCCAGTTCCAGGCGGCGCTTGTCGCCCCGCGAAAGATGCTGCGCTTCCTGATGCAAATGATTACCGAGTCCCACACGCGTGAGGACGTCCGCGGATTCCTGCATGATCGGGTGACTCGGGCGCAGGATCTCGCGGCCGCGGAATGCGTATTGGCCGTCACGTTTGGCCAGCGCGGCAATGGCCACATTCTGCACCAGGCTCATGCCGGGAAAGATCTGCGGCGTTTGGAAAACCCGGGCGATGCCGCGCTGGATGATGGTATGGGGCTGCAGACCGCGCAACGGTTTACCGTCGAACTCCACAGTGCCTGCGTCGGCCTCGGTCAGGCCGACCAATACATTCAGCAGCGTGGATTTGCCGGCGCCATTGGGGCCGATGATGGCGTGGATCGATCCTTGACGAACTTGAAGATCGACATTGCTCAATGCTTGCAGGCCGCCAAAGCGTTTGCTGACGCCGGTGACCTTTAGCAAGGGGTTGCTGCTACTCGGCATGATGGACTCGGATTCAATACTCGGTTGTGGAACTGGACTTGGGGTTGCGTCCGTATTCGCGCTCTTCGGCGATGGAGCCCGGCGCATCGGGCACGTTGTTGCGCCGCTCGGAAACCGCGCGGCCGATCGCCTTGCGCACCCGCCGACCGATATCCATGAACCCGCCGGGCAGGAAGATTACGATCAGTGCGAAAATGAGCCCGAGCACCAGACGCCACTGTTCGCCGATCATGCCCTGTACCACGTTCTCGAAATAAAGCATGAATCCGGCGCCCAGTATCGGACCGAGCAAGGTGTTGACGCCACCGATCACGGACATGATGACGACTTGGCCAGACGTGGACCAGTGCATGAAATTGGTCGCCACATAGGGCTCGTAGATCACCATCAACGAGCCGGCGACGCCGGCGTATACCGCGCTGATCATGTATGCGGTAATTTTGTAGCGCATCACGCTGACACCGCTGTAGGCCAGGCGCATGGGGTTTTCCTTGATGGCTTGCAGCATCAAGCCCAACGGCGAGCGCTTGATCTGGCGGGCAATGATGTAGCCGATCACGAGCAGTACGGCGCACAGATAAAATATGCGCATCCCCTGCATTTCCCAACCGAGCAGCACCGGCTTGGTGCTCATGGTCAGGCCGTTGTCGCCGCCAGTCCAGTCGGCGAAGATCGACAAGGCTGCGGCGTGAAGCATTTCGCCGAACGCCAATGTGAGAATCGAAAAATAGATGCCCGACCGGCGCAAAATCAAAACTCCGAGAACCAACGCCAACACGATAGTGACGGTCAGACTCACTGCCATGGCCGGCAGGATGTGCGCCGATACGTGTTTCAGCATGAGGCCGGTGGTATAGGCTGAGGTGCCGAAAAAGGCCGCGTGGCCGAATGACAAGTAACCGGTGAAGCCCAGCAGGACGTCGAAACCGAGGGCGAAAAGGCCCCAAATTGCGATCTTGGACGCCAGCGCCTGATAGCCGCCGATCAACGGCAGCCACCAGGGCATGGTCAGGACCACCGCGGCAAATATGGCCACCACCAGAATCTCGTGGCCCAAGGAACGGGGAACAGCTGGCGCGCTCATTCGAAAATTCCTTTCTTGCCCATGAGTCCGCGGGGGCGTGCCAACAGCACCACCACGGCTACCAGGTAGATGATGATCTGCTGAATGGCCGAATACTCGGCGCTGAACGACAGTGCCATGCCGAGCATGACCGACGCGATCAAAGCGCCGGCCATCGACCCCATTCCGCCGATCACCACCACCAGAAACGACGGCACCAGCAACTGCATGCCGACACCGGGCGTGACCTGGGTGATGGGACCGCCAAACACGCCGGCGATGCCGGCGATCATCGAGCCGATACCGAACACCGCCGCGAAGCGGCGGGAAATGTTGACTCCGAGAAAGCTCACCATTTCGGCATCGCGCATACCGGCCCGCACCACCAAGCCGAAGCGGGTGAATTGCAACAGTAGGAACAGGGCAACGATTACCAGCAGCGATACGCCGATCAGAATCAAGCGCCATTTAGGGAAAGCGACGAACCCATGCAGGAACGGCACCCATTCGTGCAGGCGAACGATGCCGCCGCCCCAGGATGGCGTCGGGAACGGCAGATTGTTGGAGCCGAAAATCCACTTCAAGCCTTCTTCGACGACGATGGCGACGCCGAAGGTCACCAGGATCTGGTCCGTATGAGGCCGGTCGTAGAAGAACTGGATCAAGCCGCGCTCCAGCGCCAGTCCGATTACGAACAGCAACATTGGCACCAGAATGATGGCAGCAATGAAGCCCAGTTTGGCGGCGATAATGACCGCGGCGTAGGCGGCGATGCCGTATAGCGCACCGTGGGCGAAGTTGACCACGCCCAGGGTTCCGAATATGAGGGTCAATCCGAGGGCGATCAGTGCATAGATCGCTCCGAGTTGGAGCCCGGTAAGAAACTGCAGAAAGATGGCATTGACGAGACTGCCGGACATGCGCACATCCTCAAGATCGGCGCCCTTGGCGGGCGGCGGATCCTGTCGTCTGGAATTTGGGAAATGCGCTGTGGCCGCAGGTCGCAGCCACAGCGCATCCTAGCTCAGGCCGGTTTGTACGGACCCAATTCGCCGGGGAACGTATCCACGGGATAGATCACATCGTCACGCGGCACTTTCTCGACGATCTTGAGCAGATCGTATTCGCCTTTCTTGTCCTTCGAGCCCTTGCCCTGCACCACCAGAATATCTTTGAAGCACTGGTGGTCTTCCTTGCGCATGAACGCTTCGCCCGGACCGATGCCGGTGAAACGGGAGTCCTCCAGCGCCTTGATCACTTCCGGCGGATAGAACGTGCCCGCTTTCTCGCACGCGTTGGCGTACAGCAGGGTCTGGACGTAGCAGGTTTGCGCAGCCTGGGACGGCGGGAAGTTGTACTCCTTCTCGAACGCCTTGACGAACGCCTGTGAGCCCGGGTCGTCCAGGGTCCAGTTCCAGTTCGTGGTTCCATATACGCCGTCGATGTTGTCGGCGCCGGCGCCCTGGGCCATGAGGCGGCTATAGAGCGGTACCACGATCTGCATGTCCTTGCCGTTCTTCTGCATGTCGCGCATGCCGAAGCGTACCGCCTGGGTCAGCGAATTCACCATGTCCTTGCCATAGTGATTGAGCACCAGCACGTCGGCATCGGAATTGAGAACTGCGGTCAGGAACTGGGAATAGTCCGTGGTGCCCAACGGAGTCATGATGTTGTTGACCGTGGTCCAGCCCTGTTTCTCGGTAAATTCCTTGATCGACTGGTACTGGGTGTGGCCCCAGGTGTAGTCGGCGGTGAGGTGGAACGCACGCCGGTCCTTGCCATAGGCCTTGGCGAGCACCGGACCGAGGGCTTTGCCGCTCATATAGGCGTTGAAAAAGTGGCGGAAGCCGTAACGGCGCCGGTCTTTACCCGTGGTGTCGTTGGAGTGGGTCAGGCCGCACATGAAGATCACGCCCATGTCCTGCGCCAGGTACTGCTGCGCGATCGCAACGGCACTGGAGGAGCCGCCGCCGAACATGATCACCCGGTCGCGCTCGATCATGCGACGGGCGCTGGTGCGGGCGGCGTCGGGGTTGGTCTGGGTGTCGCCGACCACGAAATCGACCTTCTTGCCCAGAACGCCGCTGCCCTTCAACGAACTCGGTTTCATGGTTTCAAGCATGCCGCCGCCTTCGTTGAGGTGCTTGACGGCCAGCTTGTAGGCACGAAGCTCGTCGGCGCCTTCATCGGCATAGGCGCCGGTTTGCGGTACATTGAAGCCGAATTTGACCGTCGAACCTTTCACAGGGAAGGTGCCGATGGATTCTTCCGCCCAGGCGTTACGAACGAAGAACATGGGGCCTACGCCAGCGGCAATCGCGGTTGCCACGCCGGTTTTCAAGATGCGTCGGCGGGTCCAATTGTTTTTGTTTTCGGGGGTATCGTCGTCTTTATTGTCAGCCATAGCTCTGCTCCCTTCTTTTAATGCGCGTTGTTACGCGGTACATCGCTCAATCTAGTCGAGGCGGTTGGATCCCACTATGCGCAAGGCCAAAGCCACCTTCGCAACCGCGACTGCAGCCGGCGGTATTTGGTGTGCACACCGCGGCGGCCGGTCCCGGCCTTTGGCAGCCATGCCTGTGATTGTCCACCCCGGCATTCCCTGACCAGCAGGGTCGACCGGCCGCGTGCAGCGAGCGATGTAGAATTGGCTGCCCGCGACCGGGTGTGCGGCCCGAGAGCGCCGCACGACAACTTGAAGATTCCTGCGCGGGGCGGCTCTGCGTTCGCCGCGCAGCCGCGCATCAGTCGCTGAATTGTTCTCGTAACGCTTTTTTCTGTACTTTTCCCATGGTATTGCGTGGCAGGGATTCGACAAAGAATATTCGTTTCGGGACCTTATATCCTGCCAGTCGTTGCTTCAACGTATTGATGATCTGTTGTTCATCAAGTTGGCTGTTCGCCCGCGGCACGATCACTGCCGCCACCATTTCGCCGAAATCGGCATGGGGCAGGCCGATTACCGCCGACTCTAGCACGCCGTCGAGTTCGTCGACGAACGTCTCCACTTCCTTGGGGTAAACGTTGTAGCCGCCGCTGATGACCAGATCCTTGGCCCGGCCGACAATGGAGACATAGCCTTTGGAATCGATTTTGCCTAGATCGCCGGTGCGGAAAAAGCCGTCGGCGGTGAATTCCTCGGCGCTCTTTTCCGGCATGCGCCAATAGCCTTGGAACACGTTGTCGCCCTTGACCTGCAACTGGCCGACTTCGCCAGCCGGCAGCGGCTGGTCGCGGTCATCGACCGCGCGCAGCGTCACGCCCGGCAGGGGGAAGCCGACGGTGCCCGGGATGCGTTCACCGTCCACCGGATTGGACGCATTCATCCCGGTTTCGGTCATGCCGTAGCGTTCGAGAATGGTATGCCCGGTACGATTCTGGAATTCCTCGAAGGTTTGTTCCAGCAAGGGCGCCGACCCGGAGATGAATAGACGAATGTTGCGGCAATCGTCGCGGTTGAAGTCGGGGTCGCCAAGCAGGCGGGTGTAAAACGTCGGCACGCCCATCATGATCGTCGCCCGCGGCAGCAGCTTGCGCAATGTCGGCACATGAAACTTGGACACGAACAGCATTCCGGTACCGTTGAGCAGCACGCAGTGGCAGGCGACGAACAACCCGTGGATATGGAATAGCGGCAGCGCATGCAGCAGCACGTCCTTTTCCGTCCACGCCCAAGCCTGGTGCAAAGCCAACCCGTTGGCAGCGAGGTTGCCATGACTGATCATGGCCCCCTTGGGGCGACCCGTGGTACCGGAGGTGTAGATGATCACCGCGACGTCGTCGGCGTCGCACTGGCGCGGCACAAACTCCGCCGCCGCCCCATCCACCCCGTCGCGCAGACTACCTTGGCCGCTGCGGTCCAGGGTCAGCACGTGGGCAACGCCGTGGGCATCGGCTAGCTTTTGAATGGCGGCGTTGGATTCCGGTCGGCACACGATGGCCGACGGTTCGGCGTTGCCCAGAAAATAGTCGAGTTCGCTTTCCAGATAGGCGGTGTTGAGCGGCAGGTAAATGAAGCCCGCACGCAGGCAGCCCAAGTACAGGAACAGGGCTTGTGGAGATTTGTCGACCTGGGCGGCGACCCGGTCTCCCTTGGCAATGCCGAGGCCGCTCAGATAGTCGGCAATGGCCGCGCTGTGGCGTTCCAGGTCGTCGTAGCTATACCGCTCGCCGGACTCGGTTTCGAGAAATGTGCGGCTGCGGTCCGTCGGGAAGCGGCTCTGGAATAATGCGTATAGATTGCGGTTGGTCACGGAGTGTTCATCGCTTGACAGTGAAAACGGAGCGTCATTAGACTCTCCCTCCGGAATTTATAATTATGAATTACAAATTACAATAAGGCCGTCTATTCTTTAAAAAATCACAGGGGCTCGCTGGGTGGAACCGATCAAGCGCAAAGCGCTATACCAACAGGTGGCGGAACGCTTGCGCAAACGCATCTATGAGCACCAGCTTCGCCCCGGCGACGCCATCGACGAAAAGGAGTTGTGCGCGGTATTCGGAATCAGCCGCACGCCCTTGCGCGAAGCGCTGAAGGTGCTGCATACGGAGGGACTGGTGGAACTGGTCCCCAACCGGGGCTGTTTCGTGAAGCGTCTGGATCTTGAGGAACTGCATGAATTATTTCCGGTTATGGCGGTTCTGGAGGGTTTATGCGCGCGCGAGGCAGTCGAGCGCTGCACGGCGCAGGACGTCGAGCGGCTGGAGGCGTTGCACGAGCGTCTGGAAGGCTACGCGGCCTCTGGCGATATCGACCGCTATTACGAAGTCAACTTCGAGTTTCATCAGGCGCTTCAGGAGTTGTCCCATAACCGTTGGTTGCAGCGGGTAACCACGGATCTGCGAAAAATCTTGCGCTTGGCGCGCCATGCGCAACTCACGGCGCAAGGTCGGCTGCAGCGATCTTTGCAGGAGCACCGCAATTTATCGAGGCCTTCCGCAGCGCGATCCCGATGCCGCCGAGCACAACATGAAAGAGCACCTATATGCGCAGATGCACGTTTTGGAACGGCTGGAGAGCGAAGCAATCTCCGACGTGCAGAAGTGCATTCCTAACCACAACAAATCAAATTGATCGAACGGAGGAGCATATGTTCAAACTATCCCGAACCATTGCGGTCGCCACACTGTCTGCAGCCGTGGCGCTGAGCAGCGGCGCAGCCAGCGCCGAAACCGTGCTCAAGGCTTCCCACCAGTGGCCGGGCGGCAAGGGTGATA
Source organism: uncultured Gammaproteobacteria bacterium (assembly GCA_963762165.1). GTDB lineage: Bacteria > Pseudomonadota > Gammaproteobacteria > JASBUN01 > JASBUN01 > CAVXJN01. The sequence goes on along the minus strand of CAVXJN010000003.1, from coordinate 184,390 downwards.
TGCGCGATGAAATGGTGCAGATGATTGCCCGAGACGTCGAAAAAGCCGACGTTGGACTGAAGATCCAAGTTTATCCGGGTAAGTCTTTGTACAAGCCAAAAGAACAGTGGAACGCGATCGTCAAAGGCCAGCTTGCGATTACCGCCTTCCCGCTCGATTATGCCGGTGGACGACATCCTGAATTCCACGCCACGCTGATGCCGGGTCTGGTGAAGAACCATGACCATGCCCAGCGCTTGGATCATTCGGAGTTCATGAAGCGCATCAAGAAGGTGATCAACGACGCCGGTGCCATGGTGCTGGCCGATACCTGGTTGGCGGGTGGCTTCGTGTCCAAGAAGCAGTGCGTGCTCGATCCGAAGGACGTCCAGGGTCAGCAGTTCCGCGCTGCCGGCAAGGCATTCAACGAAATGCTGGCGGGCGCCGGCGCTTCGATCGCCAGCATGCCGAGTTCGGAAATCTATTCCGCGCTGCAGACGGGCGTACTCGACGGTGCCAACACCAGTTCCGCGAGCTTGGTGTCCTATCGTATCTACGAGCAGGTCACCTGTCTGACCGCGCCGGGCGACAACGCGCTGTGGTTCATGTATGAGCCGATCCTGATGTCCAAGCAGATCTTCGACGGCCTCAACAAGGATCAGCAGAAGGCGATTCTGGAAGCAGGCAAGAAGGCCGAGAAGTTTGCCTATGAAGCGGCCAAAAAAGCCGATCAACAATTGATCGACGCCTACAAGAAGGCTGGCGTCAAGGTCGTGACCATGAGTCCCGAGCAATACGACGAATGGAAGAAAATCGCAGACCGCACGTCCTACAAGTCGTTCCGAGAGAATGTCAAAGGCGGCAAGGAATTGCTGGATCTGGCCTTGTCGGTCAAATAAGCCACCTGGACGCGGCGCCGGGGCGGTGTCGCCCCGGCACCGCCCCGTCCTCATATCCAATGAACGCTTTCATCAACCTCGTCACCAGGCTGTCGCGCCTGTGCGGCATCGTGGCCGCACTCATGGTGCTGATCTCGGTCATCGTGGTATGCCAGATGGTCTGGGTGCGCTACGTGCTCGAAGGCTCGTCCATCTGGCAGACTGAATTCGTCACTTATCTTCTGATCGCCGCGACCTTTATCGGTAGTCCCTATGTACTGCTGACCCGCGGGCATGTGAACGTGGATCTTGATTCCCCTCTATGTCGGTCATCGGGCGCGGCTGGTGCTGGCGTTTCTGGCGGCCCTGATCTCCCTGGTTTTCTGTCTCATCATCACCTGGTACGGCTATCGACTGTGGCATGAGGCGTGGGTCAACAACTGGTATTCGGACACGATCTGGGCGGTGCGCTTGTGGATCCCGTACGCCGCCATGCCGATCGGCTTCGGACTACTATCTTTGCAGTACGTCGCCGATATTTTAAGTCTTGCGACGGGCCGCGATATGCCGTTCGGCATCACACCAGAGCAAGAAGTACGGGGAGACTGAAATGAGCACCCTTTCGATTGGTCTGCTGGTGGCCGCATCCCTGATCGTCCTGCTGTTGAGCGGTGCGCCGGTGGCGTTCGCGCTGGGCGCGGTGGCGGTGGCATTTCTCGGCATTTTCGACGGCTGGGGCAGCATCGGCATTCTCGCCGATACCTTGTTCGGCGGGCTGAACGAATTTGCGCTGCTCTCCATTCCCATGTTCATCCTCATGGGCGCGGCTATCGCATCCTCGCGCGCCGGTTCGGATCTCTACGAGGCGCTAGAACGTTGGTTGTACAAAGTGCCTGGCGGCCTGCTGATTTCCAATCTGGGCGCCTGCTCGATTTTCGCGGCACTGAGCGGCTCGTCGCCGGCGACCTGCGCCGCGATCGGCAAGATGGGCATCCCGGAAATGAAAAAGCGCGGCTACCCCAGCGGTTTGGCGACCGGCGCCATTGCCGCCGGCGGAACTCTGGGGATCCTGATACCGCCGAGCATTACCATGATCGTCTACGGCATTTCCACCGGCACTTCGATCGGGCGCCTGTTCGTGGCTGGAATCGTGCCGGGCATCATGCTGACGGCGATGTTCATGGCGTGGTCGCTGTACTACGCCGGCAGCAAGGGCTTTCGCTTCAAGATCGGCGATACCGGATATACCTGGCGACAGAAGTTCGAGATCTTGCCGCGCATTCTGCCCTTCCTGGCCATCATCGTGCTGGTGCTGTGGGCACTGTACGGCGGCGTGGCTACGCCGTCGGAAGCGGCCGGCGTTGGCGCCATGTTTGCAATCGGCCTGGTGGTCATCATTTACCGCATGTGGAAACCGCGGGAACTATGGGAAGTGTTGCGCACGGCAACCCGGGAATCGGTGATGATCATGTTGATCATCGGCACCGCGGCGCTGTTCAGCTACATGATGTCGTCCCTGTATATCACCCAATCGCTGGCGCACTGGATCGGCGCGCTCGATGTCAGTCCGTGGGTGTTGTTGATTTATATCAACCTGTTTTTGTTGGTGGCGGGGCTGTTCCTGCCGCCGGTGGCGGTGATCCTGATGGCGGCACCCACTCTGGTGCCGATCATCGCCCACCACGGTTACGATCCGATCTGGTTCGGCGTGGTATTGACCATCAACATGGAGATCGGGTTGATCACGCCACCGGTGGGATTGAACCTTTACGTAATCAACGGAATCGCGCCCGACGTGAAATTGCCGACCATCCTCTGGGGCGCGCTGCCGTTCATGCTTTGCATGGTGCTCGGTATCGTTTTGTTGACCATCTTTCCCGATATCGCCACCTGGCTGCCCAATCATTTCATGGGAATCGAATAGTGAAGCAAGGTTGGTTGGAGCGGATGCTGGAGGCGGTTGCCGACCGCGGCCGCGAACTGCTCAAACTCGATCCCGCAACCCGCGCCGGGAGCGATCCGGCGACATTGTGCAAGCAATTATTGTCCGGTCGCGGCGAGGCGTCTTCGCTGGCGTTGGCCCGCGCGATGCTGCAGCTATACAAGGGCTTTGACCGCGACCAGAAGCTGGCGTTTTTCGAACTCTTGAAACGGGAGTTCGGTCCCGATGTGGGACATATTCAAGCTGCGTTAGATGACTATCGCCAGGATCCCAGTCCGGAGGCTTTTGTCCGCTTGACCGACGCGGCCGAACCGCCGCGACAGGAACTGTTTCGGCGCCTGAATACGGCGCCTAACGGCACCGCCAATCTGGTGGCGATGCGATCCGACTTGTTGGCGTTCAGCCGCCAGCACCCCCATCTGCGCGATGTCGACGCCGACCTCAAGCATTTGCTGAGTTCCTGGTTCAATCGCGGTTTCCTGCAGTTGCGCAACATTGATTGGCAAAGTCCGGCGCAGGTCCTGGAAAAACTGATCAACTACGAAGCGGTTCACGCCATCCAGGGTTGGGACGATTTGCGCCGCAGACTGTTGCGCGACCGGCGCTGCTTTGCGTTCTTCCACCCGGCGATGCCGGAGGAGCCGCTGATTTTCGTCGAAGTGGCGCTGGTGCAGGGAATCGCGGATTCGGTGCAGCCGCTGCTTGATCCCAATGCGCCGTTGCTCGATCCGGAACAGGCCGATACGGCAATGTTTTATTCCATCAACAATACCCAGACCGGTCTGCGCGGTATTTCCTTCGGTAATTTTCTGATCAAGCAGGTGTTGACCGAGTTGCGTGCGGAACTGCCGCGATTGCGGGATTTCGCCACCCTGTCGCCGATGCCGCGCTTCGCCGCGGTGCTGGACGCCGCTCTGGCGGGAGAGGATCGCGGTCTCGATCCGCACCATGTGCAGGCCTTGCTGGAACCGTTTGCGGAAAGCTTGTGCGCCGCCGCAAATGTACCGTCAGCGCCGGGTGCCCTGCGGGAATTGCTCAACAATCGGCTTCTGGATCACGTGGATCTGTTGTCTGAGCCGTTGCAGCAGTTGGCGCTTGCTTATCTGACTGCCGAGCGCAGCAATGGCACCTTGGTGGACCCGGTGGCCGCGTTCCATCTCGCCAACGGCGCACGCCTCGAGCGCATCGATCTGTTCGCCGACCAATCGCGCCATGGCCTCCAGGCCTCCTACGGCGTCATGGTGAACTATCTGTATATTCCCGAAGAAGTCGAGCTCAATCACGAGCGTTTCGTCGGTGAAGGCCGCGTCGTCATGTCCAAACCACTGGCGCGGATGCACAAGCGAGTCTCTGAGTCGCGCGAGGGCGTCATCCAAAGCGGATGATTCGCCGCGGCTGCGAGTTGCCGGGTTCACCGTTTCCATTTCGCGGATTTTTACCTTGGATATTCTAATCTTATTGTCGATGGGCGGCCTCGCCGGCATGCTGGCGGGGTTACTGGGTATCGGCGGCGGCATCATCATCGTGCCGGTCCTGGCTCTGGTGTTCGGCCATCAGGGCGTGGATCCGACCGTGATCATGCATGTGGCGATCGGCACGTCGCTGGCGACCATCGTGATCACCTCGCTGTCTTCCATTCGCGCCCATCAGCGTCGTGGTGCCATCGATTGGCGGGTATTTCGGGTCATTACGCCGGGGATCGTGGTGGGTGGCATGCTCGGCGCGCTGATCGCCAAGCAACTACCTGGTGAGACGCTGCGCATCCTGTTCGGACTGTTCATGCTGCTGGTTGCGGCGCAAATGGCGCTGGGCAATGCGGCAGCGCCGCATCGCAAGTTGCCGGGCACGCCCGGAATGCTCGGCGCCGGCCTTGGCATCGGCACGGTCGCCAGCCTCATGGGTGTGGGCGGAGGCTCCATGTCGGTCCCGTTTCTGACGTGGTGCAACGTCGGCGTGCGCATTGCGGTGGCCACGTCGGCCGCCATCGGATTGCCGATCGCAGCCTCCGGGGCGTTGAGTTACATGGTCAGCGGTTGGCAGGAGCCTAATCTGCCGCCGTGGAGCGTGGGTTTCGTGAATTTCCCGGCGTTCGTCGGTATCGTCGTCGCCAGTACCGCATTCGCGCCGCTGGGGGCAGGTCTTGCCCACCGGCTTCCGCCGAAATTGCTCAAACGCTTGTTTGCGGGTTTCCTGCTCGTTCTCGGCGCGCGGATTCTATGGGGATGATGGTTGCGTCGCCCATTTGCGTCACTATCGCCCGCATAGTTCCCTTATGTTACTGTCGCTGGCAGTGGGTGGGCTGCGCACTATACTTCGCTTCGCGAAAGTTAGCCGGGGCGCCGCTGGCAGACCATAAAAAACATAATAATCGATATGGAGATTCCCATGAGCCAAGCCAAATCCGTTGCCGAAACGGTGGCAACGGCCGACCTGCCGGTCAACCTGGATCGAGACATTTTCATGCGCTCATTGTTGCGCCATCTATCCGGTACGCTGGAAGAGGTGGTGGGCCTGGACGAGGCACAAGGCTTCGTCAGCCTGGTGGGGCAACAGATGGGAGATATTCTCAATCAAGACTATCGAGACGCGCTCAAGACTCAGCGGCTCGACATCGAACAGGTTGTCCAGGTCCTGATCGATCTCAAACGCAGAATAGACGGTGATTTCTATGTCGAGTCTGTGTCCGAAACGACGATCGTATTGCGCAACCGCCGATGCCCCTTCGGCGACAAGGTGCTGGACCGCAACTCGTTGTGCATGATGACCTCGAGTGTGTTCGGAACCATCACCGCCGAAAACCTCGGCTACGCAAAAGTGCATCTGGACGAAACCATTGCCAAGGGCGACAACGGTTGTCGCGTGGTGATTGACCTCACGGAGTCGGTCGAGCATGGTGACGCCGGGATCGAATATTTCCGCATGTAACGTCGACTGCATGGATCAAATGCACACGGCGAACATCGAAGACTTCTCTTGGGCGGATGCGCTGCCGGAGGTCATGCTGCTGGTCGACGTGGCGGGCGTGATTCAAGCTGCCAACCGGTCGGCGCGTTCGCGGCTGGGGATGGCAACCGAACGGATCGGCGGCAACCTTGCGCAGTTGCTCGATAATCCGCACGACCAATTGCAGCGTCATATGGGCTATTGGCGCCGATGCACGCGGCCGGTGCCGACGCCGTTACGCTGGCGGCGGGATCTGAATATTACCGGCCGCTGGCGCTGTCAGGCACTGCCGATGTCCCGTGACGCCGCAGGCGTAAAACGAGTATTGCTGCGCTGGTTGCCGTCATCCGGGTCGATGTCCGAAATCGAAACCTTGACTGCCGACCTGCTGCGCAAGCGCACAGAACAGCGGCAACTCAAATCCAGCCAGGACGCGCTGCAATTGGAGCACGAGCGCGCCATGGTCACCCTGCACTGCATCGGCGACGGGGTGATCACAACGGACGCCGACGGCGTAGTGCAATATCTCAATCCCGTTGCCGAACGACTGTGCGGCTGGCTCAGCACGGAAGCTCGCGGCAAGCCCTTCGTTAGCGTTTTCGATATTGTGCATGAGCAAACACGCAAGCGTGCGGTCGACCCGATTGCGCGCTGCCTGAAGCGCGGCGATGCGGTCGAACTCGCCAACCATACCGTACTCATCGCCCGCAATGGGGCCGAGTATGTAATCGAGGATTCAGCTGCGCCGATTCGGGATGAACAGGGGCGCGTGCTGGGGGTTGTGCTGGTGTTTCGCGACGTCACCGAAGAACAGTTGGCCCACCGGCAGTTGCGCTATCTCGCCGAACACGACCCATTGACGGGATTGTACAATCGGCATTTTTTCGAACAGGAACTCGAGCGCGCCGTACAGTTGAGTCGCCGGGGCGCGGCTTCGGGCGCCATCATGTACATGGACCTGAATCGCTTCAAGCAGGTCAACGATACGGCCGGTCACTCAGTGGGCGATGAGCTGTTGCGCGAATTGGCGGGTCTGTTTTCGCAGCGCGTTCGAGAAACCGACGTGCTGGCCCGATTGGGCGGCGACGAATTCGGTGTGCTGTTCGCCAATGTGGATGGCGAACAGGCATTGGAGTTGGCGAGGGGCTACGGCGGCGACGTGGAAAATCTCAGCTTCCGGCGCAAGGGCGTGCGTTATGATGTTACCGCGAGCATCGGCATCGCGGTGTTTGGGCGCCAGGTTTCCTCCAAAGCCGAAGCCCTGCGCCGTGCCGACGTTGCGTGCTATGCGGCCAAACGCCAGGGCCGAACAAATTGTCGAATGTATCTGGAACATCACGACGAGCGCGATCTGGGTCTGGATGACCTGAAGATGATTCATGCGATCAAGGATGGATTGCAGCACGATCATTTGGAATTGGTGTTCCAGCCAATCATGCACACACAAACCGGCGACATCGCGCACTACGAAGTGCTGCTGCGTTTTCCTCACGATGACGGTTCCTTGATGTTGCCGGCTCCGTTCATCAGTGCTGCCGAGCGCAACGGATTGATGATCGAAATCGATCAATGGGTGTTGCTGCGTTCCGTGGCGCTTCTGGAGGACATGCACAAACACGGCCGCGGTACGCGTTTTTCGATCAATCTTTCGGGAACGTCCCTTGGTGATCGTGACATGCTGAAATTCATTCGTGACCGGGTCGCGGCCTCACCGTTGCCGCCCGGATCGATCATGCTGGAAATCACCGAATCGGTGGCGCTTGCCGTGCCCCACATGGGTTACGCCAGCGCCTTCATGCGCGAATTGCAGGACATTGGTTGCCGCTTCGCGCTGGACGATTTCGGCACGGGGTTCTCTTCTTTCACCTACCTCAAGCATCTGCCGGTCGATTACGTGAAGATCGACGGCGCTTTCGTGCGGGATATCCAGGTGGACCCGTTCGACCAGGCCATGGTGCGTTCGATCAACCAGGTCGCCCACTCGATGGGGATCGAAACCATTGCCGAGTATGTCGCCGATCGCCGCATCCTGCAGCGTCTGGCCGAACTGGGCGTCGATTACGCCCAAGGCAATTTCATGGGTGAGCCGCGCTCGGGACTGCATTGAAGCGGGCGACCGCGGCTTCACCGCTGCGCTGGGTGCCGGCTTTGCAATACGCGGGTCAGCGCGTCGCGCGCCACATCTTCGGATGGAGCGCCCACTGCGCAGACGCGTCCATCGGCCAGCAGCGCCGGAAACATCTGCAAGCCCAGGCGTTGCACCACCTCATGTCCGGCCTCCGAATCGGTGAACAAAACTTCCAGCGACTGGCCGCGCTCCTGGCATACTTGCTGCCACACCCGCTCCGTTGCCAGGCAGGTGGGGCAGTTGTCCGCGAGCAAAAGTCGTAGTTCCATGGTGCAAACCCCGGAGTCGCGCCGGTTCGCGTGCCGACGACGCGAATAGATATCACTTGCGGCCGACGGACGGTTTGATTTTGGTCAAGAGGCGGACAGGGTAGATACGGAGTAGTGATGAACAGCAGAGACAGCGACCGGCAAATGCTGCAGGGGGTATATCTGTTCGACGCCCTGAGCGAGCCGCAACTCGAACGCGTGATGCAAAGTATGGCGACCGTCAAATTGTCGCCAAAACAGGGCTTGTTCGCGTTCCGACAGCCCGCGCAGCGGTTCTATCTCGTCAAGTCAGGCCAGATCAAATTGTTTCGGGTATCGCCCGATGGCGATGAAAAGGTGGTGGAGATTATCCAGCCCGGGAAGACCTTTGCCGAAGCGATCATGTTCATGGAGCGCCACATCTATCCGGTCAACGCTGAGGCCATAGAAGCCAGCGAATTGTACAGCTTCGACATGGGCGTGTTCCTTGACCTACTCAAGGATTCCCGGCAGACCTGTTTCCGGCTTATGGCCTCCATGAGCCAGCGACTGCACGCGCTGGTGGAGGAAATCAACAGCCTCACGCTGCAAAACGCCACCTATCGTTTGGTGAACTATTTGCTCGACCAGCTTCCCGAGGGGGTCGTGGAAGCGCCCTCTATCCACCTGTCGACACCCAAAAGCGTGATCGCCTCCCGTTTGTCCATTCAACCGGAAACCTTGTCGCGCACATTGGCGCGGCTTTCCGCGCGTGGCTTGTTGGACGTGCGTGGCAGCGATATCGTGCTCAACGACATCGGCGGTCTGCGCGCGCTGCTCTGATCCGCCGCCGGCGGCGCCGGTCGACGCCGCCGGATCCGAGATTTTTACCTCCCCGTTCAACTAACGGAGCCACTTGACTTGCGTCAAGGTGGTTACGGTTCTTGCGTGCCCAAATACGCTCACGGGATCAGAACGGATTGGAGAACCACCATGAGCGAGCGCTTCACAAAATCCATGGCGCGGAACATTTTCTACGGCAGCGCCGTATTTTTCTTTTTGATGTTCGTCGGCTTGACCTTCGACACCGGTCGCGCCTTGCCCAAGCGCGATCACCGGGAAAACATCACCGCACAGGTGGCGCTGGGTAAGCGTGTCTGGGAGGACAACAACTGCGTCGGCTGTCACACCATCATGGGGGAAGGCGCCTACTTCGCGCCGGAACTCGGCAACGTGTATGCGCGCCGCGGACCCGAGTTCATCAAGGCCTGGATCAACGCCCAACCTACCCGCGTTCCGGGGCGCCGGCAGATGCCCCAATTCAACCTGACGGATGAAGAACTGGACGCGCTGGTGGCTTTCTTGAAATGGACCAATGAGGTCAACGACTCGAATTGGCCGCCGAATATCGAAGGTTGAGAGGGAGTACCGTCATGCAATATCAATCGCAAGTCGTCGCCAAACCTTATTTCGTTGCGGCCATCGGGCTGTTCATCGGCCAGATCCTGTTTGGTCTGATCATGGGGCTGCAATACGTGGTCGGGGATTTTCTGTTTCCGGAAATTCCGTTCAACGTCGCTCGTATGGTCCATACTAATCTGCTGATCGTGTGGCTGCTTTTCGGATTCATGGGCGCGTCCTACTACATGGTACCGGAGGAATCCGAGACGGAACTGTACAGCCCGAAGCTGGCGCTGGGCTTGTTCTGGATTTTCCTGGTGGCCGGTGCATTGACCATCGTCGGCTACCTCAGCGTGCCCTACGCGACGTTGGCCAAGATCACCGGCAACGACCTACTGCCCACCATGGGTCGAGAGTTTCTCGAGCAGCCCACCATTACCAAGATCGGCATTGTGATTGTCGCGTTGGGGTTCCTGTTCAATATCACCATGACCATTCTCAAAGGCCGAAAGACCGCTATCAGTTGGGTGCTGTTGCTCGGGCTGTGGGGGCTGGCGGTGTTTTTCCTGTTCTCCTTCTACAACCCCAGCAATCTGATTCTGGACAAATATTACTGGTGGTGGGTGGTGCACCTCTGGGTCGAAGGCGTGTGGGAGTTGATACTCGGTGCGATCCTGGCATTTATTCTGATCAAAGTGACCGGCGTCGATCGTGAAGTGATCGAGAAATGGCTGTATGTGATCATCGCAATGACCTTGGTTACCGGCATTATCGGTACCGGTCACCACTACTACTGGATCGGTACGCCCGAGTACTGGCAGTGGCTTGGCTCGGTATTCTCGGCGCTCGAGCCGATCCCCTTCTTCATGATGGTGATCTTCGCCTTCAACATGGTGAACCGCCGCCGCCGTCAGCACCCCAACAAAGCGGCGACCCTATGGGCGCTGGGTACTTCGGTCATGGCGTTTCTGGGCGCAGGCGTCTGGGGTTTCCTGCACACCTTGGCGCCGGTGAACTTCTACACCCACGGTAGCCAGATCACCGCCGCCCATGGGCACATGGCGTTCTACGGCGCTTACGTGATGATCGTCCTGGCAATCATTTCCTACGCCATGCCCATGCTCCGCGGCCGCGCTGCGGCCAACAGCGAACGCGCGCAAGTGGTCGAGATGTGGGCGTTCTGGCTCATGACCGTGTCCATGGTGTTCATTACCTTGTTTCTTACCGGAGCTGGCATCCTGCAGATCTGGTTGCAGCGCATCGCCGACGATCCGATGCCCTTCATGGTGGTGCAGGACAAGATCGCTTTGTTCTACTGGATGCGTGAACTCACCGGCGTCGTGTTCCTGGTCGGACTGGTGCTCTACGTGGTGTCGTTCTTCGTCCCGGGAGAGGCGCGCGTTTCGGCAGCGACCAAAGTCGCGGCGACCAGCAACTGAGCGATGTGAAGCCGGGCCGCCACGGCCCGGCGCACTTTCGGACTGCAAATGCAAAGCGCAGAACTGCAATTGACGACCAACGCGGCGGTGGAAACAGACCGTTACCCTCCGGGCGACCTGGCAGTATGGTTTTTCATTTTCGCGGAACTGCTCGCCTTTGGCGCATTGTTCCTCGCGTACGCGTTCACGCGCGGTGCCCACGTGGAAATGTTCAACGCCGGTCAGCAAACCCTCAATCGCACGTTCGGAGCGATCAATACACTGGCGCTGATAACCGGCAGTTATTTCGTGGTACGGGCGTTGGCTTCGATCAAAGCCGGTTTGCAAGAGCGTTGCGTCCGCTGGCTCGGCGCCGCCGTTGCGGCCGGAGGTATTTTCGTGGTGTTGAAGTTGATCGAATTCCACGACAAATTCGCGACCGGTATCAGTCTCAGCACCGACACGTTCTACATGTTCTATTTGATTCTCACCGGCTTTCATTTCATGCACGTTCTCTTGGGCATGGTGGTACTAACCGCAGTGCTGCGAAACGCACGTCGCGGACGCTACGGCGCTACCGAATATACTGGTGTGGAGACCGCCGGTGCTTTCTGGCACATGGTGGACTTGGTATGGGTCGTTTTGTTCCCGTTGTTGTATTTGATGCGTTGATAATGTCGTGACTAGGGCAGATTGGACAGCAAAAGTAGACACCTCCTGCGTCACGCCGACGCGGGTGTGGGTTGTGTTGTTGCTATTGACGTTCACCGTGGCTGTGTTCAGCGAGGCCGGATACCGGGGGCCGGGTTTCGGTGCGCTGTTGTTGTGCGTAGCCTTCGCCAAAGGGACGTTGATCGCAGATCATTTCATGGGGTTGCGGCGGGTTCGCAGCTTGTGGCGGACCATTGTATTGGGCTATTTGCTGGTCGTCGTGATCGGTATCGGCGTCGCCTACCGACTGTCGATGACTTAGGAGGAAAGCATGCTAGAGCGCGCAAATCCGGCAAGAGATCAAGCACTCGAGTTGCCATACTATCGGCCAGTGGCGAACGAGGTAGCCTTGTTCGAATACGCCTGGCGCAACCAGTTGCCTCTGCTGATCAAGGGCCCGACCGGCTGCGGCAAGACACGCTTTATCGAGCATATGGCAGCCCGCCTGCAGCGGCCTTTGCACACGGTAGCCTGCCACGACGATTTGACTGCAGCGGATCTGGTGGGGCGTCATTTGATCGGCGACGGCGCGACTTACTGGATGGACGGACCGTTGACCCGCGCAGTGCGCGACGGCGGCATTTGCTATCTGGACGAGGTCGTGGAAGCGCGTAAGGACACGACGGTCGTGCTGCATCCGCTTTCGGACGATCGCCGTACGCTGCCGATCGAACGCAGCGGGGAAACGCTGAAAGCACCTGCGGAATTCATGCTGGTGGTCTCCTACAACCCCGGCTATCAGAATTTGCTCAAAGGTATGAAGCCGAGTACGCGCCAGCGCTTTGTGTCGCTGCGATTCGACTACCCGAGTGCCGAAATCGAACAGGAGATCGTCACTGCGGAAGCCGGTGTAGATGCGCATTTGGCACGGCGACTGGTTTCCCTGGGGAACGCGCTGCGCGCGCTCAAGGATCACGATCTCGAGGAAAGCGCCAGCACGCGGCTGCTCGTGTACGCTGCAACGCTGATTCGCGACGGCTTTGCACCGGCCGAGGCATGTCTCGCAGCCATGGTGGAGCCGCTCACTGACGATGCCGAAACGGTGGCTGCGCTGATGGAAGTGGTGTATGCCACCTTCGGCCAATGACGCGCCGGGTTGGCAGCCAACGCCGCCACCCTCCGGCCAGCGGCTCGCCGTCGTTGCGGAATCGCTCTACCTGGTCAATTTATTGTTGTTGCCCATAATCGGTTTCATCGCCCTCCTGTGGGTCTACTACCGCCACAATGGTAGTGCGCCGCCTCTGGCGGCGTGCCATCTGCGCCAGACCGTATCCGCCAGTGTGTGGGCGGGTGTGCTGCTGGTCATTGCCAATGCCATGATCATCGGCCTTGGCGGTTACGATCATCCTTACACATGGGTAGCGGGAATTCTGTATTTCACGATTGGCCATACCGCACTGGTGGTGTTGGGCATCGTGGGCCTGGCGAAAGCGATGGCCGGGCAACGGTTTCGCTTTCCCCTGGTGGGGCGTCCTTGTCATGAATGACTGTAGCGAGGGTAAACCGTTGCTGCACGACAAGCCATTTCCGGTTGCAGTGACCATCGGCCGCGTACCCATGAACCTTCTGCAGCGCAGGCGTCGGTTGCTGCAGGCCGCCTTTTTCATGTTGTTCGTGCTGGCGCCGGCACTCGATATCTTTCGAATCGATCTCACGGCCAAACATCTGGTGTTCTTCGGGCTCGACTGGACTCTGGGACTGAACGATTGGATGAACGGCCAAGCCGGCGCGGGGGACGCGGCCGCCAGTCTGGTGCTGCGCGGACTGATGCCCATCGCGCTGATCGTCGGGCTGTTCGCCTTTACGGCGTGGAAATACGGACGCCTCTACTGCGGCTGGCTGTGTCCGCATTTTTCGGTCGTGGAGACCATCAATGGGCTATTGCGTCGAGCGTGTGGCAAGCCCAGCGTTTGGGAGCGTCAGCCGTTGCCGGAGACCCGTGCCGACGGCCGTCACCTGCCGCCGAGATGGTTCTATTGGCCTTTGTTCGGCGTCGCCGTGGTCGGGTTCGCGTTTCTTTGGGCTACGGTGCTGCTGACCTACCTGCTGCCGCCCGCACAAATCTATGGCAATTTGCTCCACGGCGAGCTGACGCGCAATCAAACCGTCTTCCTGACTGCCGCGACCGTCGCGTTCGTAATCGAATTCGGGTTCGCCCGGCATCTGTTCTGCCGCTTCGGCTGCGCTGTGGGCGTATTCCAAAGCTTCGTCTGGATGGCGAACAAGCGCGCGCTGGTGGTCGCTTTCGATCGCGCTCGTGCGCCCGACTGCCGAAACTGCGATGCACAGTGCGAACACGCCTGCCCGATGCGTTTGAAACCGCGGGACATCAAGCGGCACATGTTCACGTGTACCGAGTGCGGCAGCTGCCTGGAGGCATGCGAACAGGTCCAGGCAGGCGGTCCCGGCAACAGCGGCAAGCTGCAGCCGCCTTTGTTGCAGTGGGTCCAGGGTGCCTGCGCCCTGGACGTGTCGGACCGTGAATTTGGGCGCAAGCCGGAGATTTCCAGCGACTGCTTCAAGCGAGCGAGATAACGAGTATGGAAGAGTGGGTGGGCAAGCTGTGGCATCGCGGGATCACGGGCACCGCCAATCGCCGCTACCCCGAGCATGCCGTTCAGTTGGAAGACGTGCGGCGCGGTATCGGCGTGATGTTTCGCGCCCTCGGCGGCGACCCCGGGTTGCGGTTGGAAACCGCGTCGCCGACCATCCATGGTGCGCGGCGCAGCTTTCTCGAACGCGTGGCCGGCAGCAACCGCAAAGTCGAGCTTGCCTGGCAAGATCAGCAGGCACTCTATCTGCCGGCAACGCTGGACCTGTTTCCCGATGCCGTGCTGAACCGAGAACTCTATCTGTGGCTCGCAGCGCTGGCCGCTGAGCACAACGGTGACGGGGACTGGTTCGCCTACAATCAGTGGCTGACGCGCCGCGTGCTGAACCGCTTTCCGGGTCTCGAAGCACGGTACCGCCGCCTGGTTGCGGCCAGCGTCGCACTGCGACCCGACCCGGCGCGGCTGCCGTCTGACGAGGCTGCGCAAGAGCGTGCCATCCGCCAGGTACTGTATCGGCCTGGGACACTGACCAACATGCCTGCGGCATCGCGGCCACCGCAGCCGGTGCATGTGTGGCTGCATCCGGACCCGCCTCGGGCGGCAACTTCGGCGGCACCTCGAGTTCGGGAGGACGCAGACACTTCACCCGATGGTAGCGTCCATAAGCCCAAAGACCAGCGCCACCGCCGGGCGGAACAGGTCGATATGCCGGACGGTGACCGAGGCATTGTGCTGGATCGGTTTGAAAACATTTTTGGTTGGGCCGAATACGTCAAGGTCGACCGAGCCACGGACGAAGAAGAAGACCCCGAGGCTGCGGAGCAGGCCGCGGACGATCTCGACGTGATGAGCGTTGCTCGCGACGACAAACCTGTTGCGAGCCGGGTTCGATTCGATCTGGATTTGCCCGCGGAGGCCAGCGACGACCTGCCGTTGGGAGAAGGAATACTGCTGCCCGAATGGGATCACCGCAAACGGCGCATGCAGCCGGAGCATTGCTGCG
Source organism: uncultured Gammaproteobacteria bacterium (assembly GCA_963762165.1). Lineage (GTDB taxonomy): Bacteria > Pseudomonadota > Gammaproteobacteria > JASBUN01 > JASBUN01 > CAVXJN01. Next base: position 169,208 of record CAVXJN010000003.1, on the reverse strand, counting down.
TGCAACCGATGCTGGCGCGTGACGCACAGGCCTGTGAGCTGCCGGAGCGGTTGCGGAGCACTGCGCGGCGCCTACGCAGTCAGTTCGAAGCGCTATTGCCGGCGCGTATGTGGTTCCGCGGTCAGGCCGACGGTAGCGAGTTGGACCTGGATGCCTATCTGCATCACAGGGTCGAGCGTTACAGTGGGCGGGCCGCGGCGGAGCAGGGGCTGTTTCGGGACTTTCGCGGCGGCGTACGCGACTTGTCGTGTCTGCTGCTGGCTGACCTGTCGTTGTCCACTGATGCCTGGGTCAGCGACGAGGCGCGCGTCATCGACGTCATCCGCGACAGTTTGTTCCTGTTCTCGGAAGCACTCGCCGCCACGGGTGACCGCTTTGCCTTGTATGGCTTTTCTTCCCGGCGCCGCGAACACGTGCGCGTGCACGCCATCAAATCTTTCCAGGAACCTTACAATGGTGCGGTGCGCGGCCGTATCAACGCCGTGCGGCCCGGCTTCTACACGCGTATGGGCGCAGCGATACGTTACGCCGGTGGGCTGCTTGCCGGCCAGCCGGCACGGCAGCAATTGTTGTTGCTGCTCACCGATGGCAAGCCCAATGATCTCGATCAGTACGAAGGCCGCTACGGTGTAGAAGATACCCGCATGGCGTTGCAAGAGGCGCGGCAACTGGGCCTGCAACCGTTCTGCGTCACCATTGACGAGAAAGCGGGCGACTATCTACCCCATCTGTTCGGCAGCGACGGCTACGTCGTCATTCGCAAACCGGCCGATCTGCCTCGCGAATTGCCGCTGCTCTACGCCAGGCTCACCAGCGCCTGAGCCGCTCCCGCCGATTGATGCGGGTCAAGGTATAGGCGAAGCCTAACCGCTATGCTCATCCTGGAGTTGGCATTTCGACGCCGACGTGACCGGGGGTAAACCCAGATGGGGACTTTGATATTCGCACGGGTGTTGCACGTGCTCGGCGTGGTGCTTTGGATTGGCGGCGTGGCCATGGTCACCACGGTGCTGCTCCCCGCGACCCGAAACTTCAAGGATCCTGCGGAGCAGGTCGCGTTTTTCGAGCAAGTCGAGCATCGGTTCGCGGTACAAGCGCGATTTACGACCCTGCTCACCGGTCTGAGCGGTTTGTATTTGCTGTATCGCCTCCATGCCTGGGGCTGGTTCGCGCTGCCGGGGTTCTGGTGGCTGCACGCCATGGTGGCGATCTGGGCGCTGTTCACCCTGATGCTGTTCGTCGTCGAGCCGCTGTTTCTGCATCGCTGGTTTCGGGCGCGCGCGCGCCGTGCGCCGGCGCCGACCTTTCGTCTCATTCAGCGTTTGCATTGGGTACTACTCATCCTGAGTCTGGTTACCATCGCCGGCGCGGTCGCCGGCGCTCACGGTTGGCTGTGGTTCGGCAGCGGCGCATGAACATGGCGCGGGCCACATTCTCTCTGTTTGCATTGCTGGTGCTGACTTTAGCCGCTGTGCAAGGACACGCGGGACCGGCGGCGGAAATCTCGTTGCAGCAGGCGCAGCAGGTGTTTCCCGGCATCGACGGGTTGGGGCCTTTTGGCGACGATCCGCGCGCGGCGCCGGTCACGCGCAGCGGCAAGGTGGTGGGCTACGTATTCTTGACCGATGAAGTGGTCGCGATCCCAGCGTATTCCGGCAAGCCCATCAGTACCCTGGTGGGCCTGGACCTCCGGGCCCGGATCACAGGCCTGACCATCGTTCAGCATCAGGAACCGATTCTAGTGGTCGGCATCTCGGACCAGAATCTGCAAGGCTTCATTGACCAATACCGCGGACGTTCGGTTGACGAGCGGTTCAAGATCGGCGGCGCGCCCCGCGAGGGTTATCAGACGCTGGACGGTATTTCCGGGGCGACCATCACGGTGATGGTGCTGAATGCTTCCATCGCCCGCTCGGCGCGGAAGGTGGCGGCGGCGCTGGATCTCCCGCGGCCGGCGGCGGAAGCCCAGGACGCCGCGCAACCCGGCGCCATAGGGGCGGTTGCGCCGTCCGTGGCGGAATCGACCTCCGAGACGGAGCCCGTCTGGATCGAAGCCTGGAAAAATAAACAGTTCCAGATTGTGATTCTGGGCCTGGGGCTGGTGTTTCTGCTCAGCATTCTGGTGACGCAGGATTGGCTTGCCCGCCACCCCACCCTGTTGATCTACATACGCACCGGCTATCTGCTCTATACCTTGGTCTTCATTGGCTGGTACGCCTTGGCGCAGCTTTCCATCGTCAACGTGATGACCTTCATGAACTCGCTGATGCATGATTTTCAATGGGAAAGCTTCATGATCGATCCGTTGATGTTCATTCTCTGGGGCTTTGTGGCGATGACGGTGCTGTTGTGGGGTCGCGGTGTGTACTGCGGCTGGCTGTGTCCCTTCGGCGCTCTGCAGGAGTTGGGTTTCCGGGTCGCCAAACGTCTGCGGATTCCTTCTTACGAGCCGCCGGAGGTGGTGCATGAGCGCTTATGGGCGCTGAAGTACATTATTTTGTTGGCTTTATTTGGCGTGTCGCTGCACTCGCTGACGCAGATGGAAAAGCTTTCGGAAGTCGAGCCGTTCAAGACCGCCATCACCTTGCGTTTTCAACGTGAATGGGGGTTCGTGCTCTATGCCGGCGTACTGGTGGGGCTCTCGTTGTTCACGCGCAAGTTCTTTTGCCGCTACCTGTGTCCGCTGGGAGCCGCATTGACGTTTCCAAGCAAGTTCCGGATCTTCGACTGGCTGCGTCGACGCAAGGAATGCGGCCGGCCCTGTCAAATCTGCCGCGAGGAGTGTGAGGTCCGTTCCATCAAACCCACCGGCGAAATCATCGCCAACGAATGCCACTATTGCCTGGATTGCCAGGTGACGTATTGGAATGCCTACAAGTGCCCGCCCCTCGTGGAGCGGCGCAAGCGCCGCGAAAAGGCCTCGGGCGTGCGCTTGGCAGCGTCGGAAAGCGGCGCCAAGCCAGGTTCGGGGCAAACTTAGGCCGATTCGGTTCCAGCCGTATAAGCTGTAGTTGATATATATCAAGGAAACCAACCTCTCTCTGCGTCTAAATCGGACCCATGATGCGTCTATCCCATTACCGCCATGTCGCCAGGAGGAACAAGACCATGAACCAACCCCGTTTGCGGACCCTATCGAGTGCCGTCGCGCTCGCCGCGTTGCTTACCGCCAATGCCGCGGTTACCGCCGCCGAAGAAAGCACTGGCCATCCCGGCACTACGCCGGGAGAAATGCGTTACAAGGGCACGCCCACGCCGATTACGCCTGGGGAGACCGAGGCGTCGAGAACGCCGAAGGCGCCACCTCTGAGCGAAGAAGAGTTCACGCGCGCTGAACAAATCTACTTTCAGCGCTGCGCCGGTTGCCACGGCGTGTTGCGCAAAGGCGCCACCGGCAAGCCGCTAACGCCGGATATCACCCTGCAGCGCGGTACCGACTACCTGAAAACTTTCATCAATTACGGTTCTCCCGCAGGTATGCCCAATTGGGGTACTTCCGGTGAACTCAGTGAAGACGAAGTCGAATTGATGGCGAAGTTTTTGCAGCACGAGCCGCCGAAACCGCCGGAATACGGTCTTGAGAAAATCAAGGCGACTTGGGAGCTGGTGGTGCCGCCGGACCAGCGTCCCAAGAAGCAGGAAAACCAACTCAACCTGGATAATCTGTTCTCGGTGACCTTGCGCGATGCCGGGCAGATCGCCCTGATCGACGGTGATTCGAAGGAGATCGTCGAGACCATCGACACCGGTTATGCGGTACATATCTCGCGCACGTCAGCTTCCGGACGGTATCTGTTTGTCATCGGCCGCGACGCCGTCATCAACCTGATCGATCTGTGGATGAAAAAGCCCCAGACCGTCGCCAGCATCAAGGTTGGTCTGGAAGCCCGCTCGGTGGAGACTTCCAAGTACAAGGGCTGGGAGGACAAGTACGCCATTGCCGGCTCTTATTGGCCGCCGCAATTCACCATCATGAACGGCGATACGCTGGAGCCGCTCAAGGTGGTCAGTACCCGCGGCATGACGGTCGATACCCAGGAATACCACCCCGAACCGCGGGTAGCGGCGATCGTCGCTTCCCACGAAAAACCGGAGTTCATCGTCAACGTCAAGGAAACCGGCAAGATCTTGCTGGTGGACTACGAAGACCTGGATAATCTCGAAATCACCAGCATCGGCGCCGCTCGCTTCCTGCACGACGGCGGTTGGGACTCGACGCAGCGCTATTTCCTCACCGCCGCCAACAAGTCCAACAAGATTGCCGTGGTGGACTCGAAGAAAGGGACCTTGGCGGCTCTGGTCGAGGTGGGCAACATCCCGCACCCCGGACGCGGCGCCAACTTCGTGCATCCGAAATACGGGCCGGTATGGGCCACCAGTCACCTTGGTGACCAGAGTATCGCGTTGATCGGAACCGATCCTGACAAGCACCCGAAGTATGCTTGGAAGATGGTCGAAAGTCTCAACGGCCAAGGCGGCGGTTCGCTGTTCATCAAGACGCACCCGAAGTCCAAGCACTTGTACGTCGATACCGCCCTGAATCCGGACACCAAGATCAGTCAGTCGGTGGCAGTGTTCGATATCGACAACCTGGAGAAAGGCTTCAAGGTGTTGCCGATCGCCGAATGGGCCGGGATCAAGGACGACGGTCCGAGGCGGGTTGTGCAGCCGGAATACAACAAGGCCGGTGACGAGGTCTGGTTCTCGGTCTGGAGCGGCAAGGAGCAGAAGTCGGCGATCGTGATCGTCGACGACAAAACCCTGAAGCTCAAGAAAGTGATCAAGGATGACCGCTTGGTTACGCCGACCGGCAAGTTCAACGTCTACAACACGCAGCACGACGTGTACTGAGTGCGCGTAGCGGAGGCGGGGTCACGCCCGCCTCCGCAGATTGCGCGACAATAATACGAACGGGGATTGGATGAACAGCCAAGCGAAGGTATTTCTGGTGGGAGCGGGACCGGGTGATCCGGATCTGCTCACGGTGAAAGCACAGCGCCTGCTGGGTGAAGCGGACGTGGTGGTGTACGACCGACTGGTTTCGGATGCGATTCTGGCGAAGATCCCGGCCGGTGTGACTCGCATCTCGGCGGGTAAAGCCAGCGGCAATCACAGTATGGCGCAAGCCGACATCAATGCCCTGCTGGTGCGACTGGCCCGTGCCGAACACGGCGTCGTTCGCTTGAAGGGCGGAGATCCATTCGTGTTCGGCCGCGGCAGCGAAGAGGCCGCATACCTGCATCGACATGGCATCGCCTTCGAAGTCGTGCCCGGCATCACGGCGGCATCGGCGTGCAGCGCCTACGCCGGTATTCCGCTGACGCACCGTGGCCTGAGTCACGGCGTGCGCCTGATCACCGGCCATTGCCGGGACGACCTGCCGCTGGATCTGGACTGGGCGAAGCTCGCGGACCCCGATGCCACATTGGTGATCTATATGGGGCTCGCCAATCTCAACACCATCAGCACACGGCTGATCGCCGCCGGTCTCGACCCGGATACGCCGGCGGCGGCCATTGCTCAGGGCACCACCCGGCAACAGCGCGTCTGCCGCGCCGGTCTGCGACAATTGCCTGCGGCGGTGCGCAACCAGGGCTTGCAGGCGCCGGTGACATTGATCGTGGGTAAGGTGGTGAGCCTGGCGCCGTCACTCGAATGGTTTCAGGCCGATGCAGGCGAGGTAAACGCCGGGGATATCACCGCCAATGGCTAAATGGGTCTTAGCGCTGGCATTGGTACTCATCAGCGCGCCGTTGTGGAGCGCGCCGCCGGCGCAACGTCAGCAGGAATTACTGCATTTGCTCAAACACGACTGCGGCTCTTGCCACGGCATGACCTTGAACGGCGGGTTGGGTCCGGCTTTGACGCCCGACGCGCTCGCCGGCCGGCCGCACGAACTCATGGTGCAGACCATTCTCGACGGACGTCCCGACACCGCCATGCCGCCTTGGCGCCCGGAGCTGAGCCGCGCCGAAGTGGAATGGCTGGTGGATCGTCTTTACGCAGGGGAAACCGATCGTGATTGAACTGCGCACCGCAACGTTGGTTGCACTGCTGCTGGCGCTGTTGGCCGCGGGCGGTTGCGCGAGCAACCACTTGCGCGGTACGGGCGATCTCGGCGTGGTCATCGAACGGGCCGCCGGCAGTGTGCAAATCGTCGATACCACCCGGCACGTCAAACTGGCGCGGGTGCAGGGGTTGGGAGATCTTTCCCACGCATCGGTGGTGTATTCCCGCGACGAACGCTTCGCCTATGTGTTCGGGCGCGACGGGGGGCTTACCAAAGTGGACCTGCTGCGCGGTCGGATCGCCAAGCGCATCATGCAGTCCGGTAACAGTATCGGCGGTGCCATCTCCCAGGACGGCAAGCTGATCGCCGTGTCGAACTACAAACCGGGCGGCGTGCGCGTATTCGACGCCGATACGCTGGCACCGGTGGCGGACATCCCGGCGACCTATGGCCCGGACGGAGCGCGTTCGAAAGTCGTCGGATTGGTGGACGCCCCGGGCAACCGTTTCGTATTCAGTTTGTTCGATGCCGGCGAAATCTGGATCGCCGATTTCTCCGTCCCCGGCGAACCCGTCGTGACCCGGTTTCGCGAAATCGGCCGCCAACCCTACGACGGTTTGATCACACCCGACGGGCGTTACTACATCGCCGGCCTGTTCGGCGAAGACGGCTTGGCATTGCTGGACCTGTGGCACCCCGAAGCTGGCGTGCGGCGCATTCTCGATCATTACGGCCGCGGTGAGCAGAAGCTGCCGGTGTACAAGATGCCGCACCTGGAAGGTTGGGCACAGGCCGGCGACTATGTGTTCGTACCGGCGGTCGGGCACCACGAAGTATTGGTGGTGCGCCACGACGACTGGCGAGAGGTGGCGCGGATTCCGGTTCACAGCCAGCCGGTGTTCGTCATGGCCCGTCCCGACGGTCGTCAGGTGTGGGTGAATTTTGCCCATCCCGACAACGATACGGTGCAAGTCATCGATGTCGAAAAGCTTGCCGTGGTACATCAGCTGCAGCCCGGCACGGCGGTGCTGCACATGGAGTTCGCCCCCCGTGGCGAAGCGGTTTGGATTTCGGTGCGCGATGCCGACCGGGTCGACGTATACGACACCACCACCTTCAGGCGGCTCGCCGCGCTGCCGGCGGACAAACCGAGCGGCATTTTCTTTACGGTACGCGCACACAAAATCGGACTGTGACGAGGCCAAGGCTCGTGGAACTCAGTGAACTGGACAAGCATCTACTCAACGACTTTCAACGCGACTTCCCGCTCGTGCCGAGGCCCTTTGCCCTGTTGGCGCAGCGCCTGGGGGTGAGCGAAAGCGAGGTGCTGGACGCGCTGCGCTCGCTGCAGGAAGCCGGCGCGGTGACCCGGGTCGGACCCGTGTTTCGGCCCAATCGGGTGGGAGTCAGTACACTCGCGGCGATGGCGGTGCCGCCGGAGCGGCTGGTGGAGGTGGCCGCAGTGGTGAGCGCGTGTTCGGCGGTGAACCACAATTACGAGCGCGATCACCGGTTCAACTTGTGGTTCGTGGTCACCGCGCCTGACCAGACGGCCCTGCAGGCCCTTTTGCGCGACATCGAACAGCGCGCCGGTTTTCCGGTGCTGGATCTTCCCCTGCAGGAGGATTACCACATCGACCTGGGGTTCGAGTTGCAATGGAGCTGACCGGCATGCAATCCGCCGTGGACGTCACGTCTGCGCCCCGGTTGAGCGACCGCGACCTGGATATGGTGCGGGAGATTCAAGGCGGGCTGCCGCTGGTAGCCCGCCCGTACGCCGAGATCGGGGCGCGCCTCGACATGAGCGAAAGAGAGGTCATGGCGCGACTGCAGCGGTTGCTGGGCGCGGGTCATATCAAGCGCCTGGGCGTGATCGTGCGCCACCAGGAGCTTGGTTACCGCGCCAACGCCATGGTGGTGTGGGACGTGCCGGATGAACGCGTTCGCGAGTTGGGCCATTGCATCGGCCGGTTCCCGTTCGTCACCCTTTGTTATCGGCGCCCGCGGCGGCTGCCGGACTGGCGCTACAACTTGTTCTGTATGATTCACGGCCGCAGCCGCATATCGGTGCTAGGCCACGTGGAGCAGATCGTGCAGCGGTGCGCGCTGGATGACTTCGCGTACACGGTGCTGTTCAGCCGCCGCCGGTTCAAGCAACGCGGCGCCCTCTACGCGCCGAATCCCGCATCCGCCGAGCCGCGCCGAACGCCGCAGATCGCAGACCGGTAGCTGTCATGGACAATCTGGACCGATCCATCATCAATCAGTTGCAGCAGGGTCTGCCGGTGAGCGCCCGGCCGTACGCGGCCGCAGCCAAACAACTCGGCACCGATGAAGCGACTTTGTTGTCGCGCATCGAGTCGTTGTTGAACGAGGGTTATCTCAGTCGCTTCGGGCCTATGTACAACGCCGAGCGCCTGGGCGGCGGTCTGACCCTGGCGGCGATTGCGGTGCCCGAAACGCGCTTCGACCAGGTCGCGCAAATCGTCAACGGCTACCCGGAAGTGGCGCACAATTATCGCCGCGACCACGAGCTGAACATGTGGTTCGTGCTGGCCACGGAAACGCCGCAACGGGTCGCGGAGGTTCTTGCCGAGATCGAACAGACGACGGGGCTGACGGTGTATGAAATGCCCAAGCAGTACGAGTTCTTTGTCGGTCTGCGGTTCGAGGTGTGAAGTGACCATTCCGCTACAGGACCAAGCAGCCGCTGAGAACGGTACCGTCGATGACATCGATCGGCGCATCGTGCGTGCGACCCAGGCCGGCCTGCCGTTGGTGTCGCGGCCCTATCACGCTTTGGCCGAACAGCTCGGGTTGTCGCCCGACGAGGTTTTGTCGCGCGTGCAGCGCATGCTCGATAGCGGCGTGATTCGCCGTATCGGCGCCGTGCCCAATCATTACCGGCTCGGCTTTCACGGCAACGGCATGTCGGTGTGGGACGTGCCTGATGCCAGGGTGCACGAACTGGGCGCGAAAATCGGCGCGCTCGACTTTGTCAGTCATTGCTACCGCAGGCCCCGGCACCCGCCTGCATGGCCGTACAATTTATTCGCCATGGTGCACGGCCGGAACCGGGTCGAAGTACAGCAAAAGGTGGCGCAGATCAAAGCCATGCTGGGCGCGGACGCGTGCAGTCACGCGGTGTTGTTCAGCACTGCCATCCTCAAGAAAACCGGGCTCAGGCTGCGTCCGGAATAGGAGTCGAACATGTTTCGCATCAGCCGTTATATGCAGGAGCTCGCCCAGCCCAAACCGTTGGCGCCACGGCGCGAGCCGCCTGGGCCGGTCGTGATCTGGAATCTGGTGCGCCGTTGCAACCTCACCTGCAAACATTGCTATTCCATTTCCGCCGACCGTGACTTCCCGGGGGAGTTGAGCACCGACGAGGTATTTACGGTCATGGACGATCTGAAGGCATTCGGTGTTCCGGTGTTGATCCTCTCCGGGGGTGAGCCGTTGCTGCGGCCGGATATCTTCGAGATTTCGGCGCGCGCCAAAGCGCTGGGTTTCTATACGGGCTTGTCCACCAACGGCACTTTGATCGACGAGACCAACATCGAGCGCATCGCCGCAGTGGGTTACGACTACGTCGGTATCAGTCTGGACGGCTTGCGCGCCACCCATGACCGCTTCCGCCGTAAGCAGGGCGCATTCGACCAGGCGCTGCGCGGCATTCGTTTGTGCCGTGACCGCGGCATCAAGGTGGGCATGCGCTTCACCATCACCCAGGACAACGCCGCCGAGCTGCCGGACTTGCTGGCGCTGATGGAGGCCGAGCGGGTCGACAAGTTCTATCTATCGCATTTGAATTACGCCGGGCGCGGCAATAAGAACCGTAAGGACGATGTGGTTCACCAGCTCAGTCGCGACGCCATGGAGTTGCTGTTCGACACTTGCTGGAACGATATTCAGCAGGGCCGCAAACGCGAGTTCGTCACCGGCAACAACGATGCCGACGGGGTCTATCTGCTGTTCTGGATCCGGCGCAATTTTCCGGAGCGCGAAGCGCACATGCGCGCCGTGCTCGAGCAGTGGGGCGGCAACGCCTCCGGCGTCAACATCGCCAACATCGACAACCTCGGTACGGTGCACCCGGATACGTTCTGGTGGCACTACGATCTGGGCAATGTGCGGCAGCGGCCTTTTTCACAAATCTGGCCTGACACCTCCGATCCCCTCATGGCAGGTCTGAAGTCGAGACCGCGGCCGCTGCGGGGGCGCTGCGGCGCATGCGCCTATCAGGCGATCTGCGGCGGCAACACCCGCGTGCGTGCCCACCAGCTCACCGGCGATCCTTGGGCCGAAGACCCGGCCTGCTATCTCAGCGACGAGGAGATCGGGGTCGCCTCCGGCGGCGAACGCTTGAAAGTGACGCCGTACAGCCGCCGTGCCGGCGTATGAAAATCTGGTGCTGTATAACAGCGGCGGTGCTGGCTGCGGTGGTCATCGGCCTCGCGTATTATTTTCTGGTCGCCGGGCGGGTGGCCGAACCGGTGGCTGGGCGCCAGACCATCGTCTTGAGCCCAGCCGAGCGGGAATTGGTGCTGGCGGAGATGCGCGATTTCCTGCAGGCGACGCAGCAGATCACCGCGGCGTTGGCCGACGGCCGCCCCGAAGCCGCGGCGCAGGCCGCGCGTCGGGTCGGCGCTGAGGCGCGCCGGGCCGTTCCCCTCAGCCTGGTGGCGAAGCTGCCGCTGGGATTCAAGCAACTGGGGTTCGACACGCACCAGCGTTTCGACCGCTTGGCGCAGGATGCCGAGGACCTCGGCGATCGCTCGGTAGTGCTGCGACAGCTGGGCGACCTGATGAGCAACTGCATCGCCTGCCACGGGACCTACCGGCTCGAGGCGGCCGATCGCGCGCCGGCGGCCGAGGAAAGCCGATGAGCGAAAAGAAGCCGATGAGGGTCTGGCTGGCGGTGCTCGTGCTGAGCGGCTGCGGCGCCTTGTGCTTGCCGCAGTCGCAGGCGCGTGCCGCGGCGGCGCGCAGCGCGGCCGGACTTTACGCCGAGCACTGCGCTGCCTGCCATGGCGCTGACCGCCTGGGGCAGATGGGGCCGGCGTTGTTGCCGGAGAATCTGGGACGTCTCAAGCCGCACCAGGCCGCCAAGGTGATCGCCGAGGGGCGCCCCGCCACGCAGATGCCGCCGTTCGGTGACCGCCTGAGTGAAGCACAGATCCGGCTTCTGGTGCAGTTGATCTACACGCCTCCGGCAAAAGAACCCGAATGGGGCCTGGAACAGATTCGCGCCACTCAGATCATCGAACACCCGTTGGCGACGTTGCCGGCCAAACCGGTGTTCGATGCCGACCCGCTCAACCTGTTCGTAGTGGTCGAGCTGGCGGATCATCACGCCACCATCCTTGATGGGGATCGGCTCGAGCCCATCCATCGCTTTGTGACGCGCATTGCATTGCACGGCGGACCGAAGTTTTCACCCGACGGCCGATTCGTGTATTTCGCTTCCCGCGACGGCTGGATCAGCAAGTACGATCTCTACAGTCTGCAGACAGTGGCCGAGATCCGCGCCGGTATCAACACTCGTAACTTGGCGGTATCGGGCGACGGCCGCTATGTAATGGTGGCCAACTACCTGCCGCACACCCTTGTATTGTTGGACGCACGGGACCTGACACCGGTCAAACGGTTCGAGGTCAAGGACGATCAGGGCCACAGTTCCCGGGTCAGCGCCGTGTATGCCGCACCACCGCGACACAGTTTCGTTGCTGCGCTGAAGGATATCCCGGAAGTATGGGAGATCAGTTACGCCGACCTTCCCGAGCCGGTATACCGCGGCTTGGTCCACGATTACCGCATGGGCGAGGCGCTGGCGGAAAAAGGACCCTTCCCTGTGCGTCGGATCGTGCTCGACGATTACCTGGATGATTTCTTTTTCGACCAGTCCTACACCCATTTGATCGGCGCGGCGCGCAACGCCAAGCAAGGGCAGGTGATCAACCTGATCGTCGGGCGCAAAGTCGCCGACCTGGAGTTGACCGGACTGCCGCACCTGGGGTCGGGCATCAGTTGGCAATATCAGGGCCGGCGGGTCCTCGCTACGCCCAATCTCAAGCAAGGCCAGGTCAGCATTATTGATATGTCCGACTGGAAGACCATCAAACATATCAAAACCCTGGGCCCCGGTTTCTTCATGCGCAGCCACGAGAACAGTCCCTACGCGTGGGTGGACGTGTTCTTCGGGCCCGACAAAGATGCCGTACACGTGATCGACAAGCGCAGCCTGGAGATTGTCAAAACCCTGCGCCCGGCGCCGGGCAAGACCGCCGCGCACGTGGAGTTCGATCGCTATGGTCGCTATGCGTTGCTCAGTATCTGGGATGTGGATGGCGCGGTGGTGGTGTACGACGCCAAAACGCTGCGGGAGATCAAACGCATTCCCATGAAAAAACCCTCGGGCAAGTACAACGTCTACAACAAGATCGAACGCTCCGAGGGCACCAGCCACTAACCGCGCCGCAAAAAAAAGGCCGGGAGGGGTCCCGGCCTAAACATGGGAGCGAGGGGGCGCTCCCACGGGGGGTCAGCGCGGCAGCATTACCTGGTCGATCACATGGATGACGCCGTTGCTCGCGACGATGTCGGCCTTGATTACGCGGGCGTCGTTCACCTGCACACCGTCGTCGGTGCGGATGTTGAGCGCTTGCCCTTCGACCGTGTCCGCGGTTTCCAGCATCGCCACGTCAGCGGCGGTCACCTTGCCGGGCACGACGTGATACGTGAGCACTTTCGTAAGCGCGGCCTTGTCGGCCAGCAGCGCGTCCAACTGCGCCTTGGGGATCTTGGCGAAGGCTTCATCAGTAGGCGCAAACACCGTGAACGGTCCCTTTCCCTTCAATGTTTCGACCAGATCGGCTTTCTTCAGCGCGGTTACCAGCGTCGTGAAGTTGCCCGCGGCGATCGCGGTGTCGACGATATCCTGCTCTGCGTTTTTTTGCGGTCCGGCGTAGGCAACTGCGGCGGCCATGATCAGGCCCATCAGGGCAAACGGCAGCACAACGATGCCGGGAATACGGGAATTACGGGTTCTGGCGGTCATGGGTCTATCTCCTGGTTGGTTAAATGTCCAATTCACGTCCTAGACAATAGCGCTACATGGTGACCATGTCAAGCGTTTGTCCAGGACAATATTTGTCGTTACAATCATGCCATGGCCGACACTCCCTCTACTATCGCCCGCCACCCGATTCAGGTGGCCGCGCGCCGCAGCGGTCTCAGCGCCGACGTGATTCGGGTTTGGGAACGGCGCTATGGTGCGGTGCAACCCGTTCGCGACGGCAGTCGGCGGTTGTACTCCGACCGCGACGTTCGGCGTCTGATCCTGCTGCGCAAGGCGACCATTGCCGGGCGCAGGATCGGTGACGTCGCCGGACTCGACGATGCGGCCCTGGCGCAACTCACCACAGACGACGATGCACAGAGTGCCGGTGGCCCGCGCAGCGGCGCAGCCGGTGATTACCTGGCCAGCGCCCTCGCGGCCGTGGAACAAATGGATAGCGGTGCCTTGCAGCGCGCACTTTCGGCGGCCGGCGCCGCCTTGAGCCGGCCTGTGCTATATGAAGATGTAATCGTGCCGTTGATGCGCGAAGTCGGGCAGCAGTGGCGCAGTGGCGGTTTGCGTATCTGCCATGAGCATCTGACCAGCGCCCACGTAGTCGCATTTCTCGGCGCGATGCTGGTCAGCACCAATCTGGCCGAGCGCGGTCCGACCCTCGTGGTGACTACCCCGGTCGGGCAACACCACGAAATCGGGGCGTTGTTGGCCGCCCTGACCGCCGCCAGCGAAGGTTGGCAGGTTGTGTATCTGGGAACCAATACGCCGGCGAGCGAGATCGCGGCGACGGCGTTGCAGCGGGGTGCGCGCGCAGTGGCGTTGAGTATTGTCTATCCTCCGGACGACCCGATGTTGGTGGACGAGGTGCAGCAGTTGCGCGCCTTGCTGCCGGCCGAGCTCAGTTTGATCGTAGGCGGCGCTTCGGTGCCCGCCTATGGCGACCGACTCGTCGAGGCCGGCGCTGTGCAGGTGCCCGATCTGGATGCGCTGCGCCAGCGACTGGAACAGTTGCGGACCTGACTGTGAACCGCAACTGCCCTCGAGCCTTGCGCCGGCCGGCATCCGCAAACGCATGGTTGTGCGTCGCCTTGCTTGGGCTGTCGGCGAGTTGCGCGCAATACCCGTCAGCTGCCGGCAGTTCTGTTCCCGACCAGGTCCGCTTCGACGGTCGCGTGGTGCGGGTGGAACTGGAAGGGGGGTTCTGGGGTTTGATCGCCGATGATGGCAGCCGCTACGATCCGCGGTCGCTGCCGGCTCGCTTCCAGGAACATGGCATGCGGGTGCGCGTAGCGGTGCAACCATTGGACTTGGCCAGCGTTCACATGTGGGGTACGCCGGTACGGATCGTCACCATCGAGGCATTGCCATGAGCGAGTCCCGTAGCCGCGCGTTGAGCACCGCGTCGGTACTACGCAGGTTTTGCCGTGTTGGCGTTGACCCTCGGCGCTGCGAGCGCGGCGCTGGCGCGTCCGGCAACCCGGCTCGCGATTGCCGCGGGGACCGATCCCTATGGCGGCGACATCCATATGGAGCGGATCGCATGGTATTGGGATTCGCCTGCGTGGCGATCTGTCGGAAATTGGAAGCGTTCTGCCGTATTGGGGCTATGGCGGCGGGCCATTGGCACAGTGCAGGCGGCGCTCGTGCCAGCAATCTCAACGACATCGGCGCCAGATTCGGCGCCCGCCTGGAACCCAAGGGTGGCTGGGTTCACGATCTGCACCTCTATGTCGATGCCAGCACCGGCGTGCATTATCTGACTGAAACCGGCATCCACGACCGCAATATCAGCATCCACATGCAATTCGGTACGGCGTTGGGGCTCGGCGTCGCCTTCGGTCGCGGCGACCAGTTCGACCTGGGCTGGCGATTCATGCATTTCTCCAACGCCGAAATCAAAGAGCCCAACGACGGTATCAATCTCAATCTGATCGAGCTCGGCTATCGGTTTTGAACCGGTAGAAACAAAAAAAGCGCCTTCGGCGCTTTTTGTTTCCGCATCTCGTGCTCTCAGCCAACCGTCTGGTAGTACAGATTCTGCGGATGGTTGGCCTGGGCAAAGAACACCCAGCGATCGGCGATCAGTCCCAGATACTGTGTCACGAAGGCCGCGATCAGCAGGCCGTGGTTTCCCTTGCCAAGACCCGCCCAGAGCAGCGCCAGCGTGACCGGAAACGCCAGAACCAGAAAACTCCACTTCACCAGCTTGACGTGCCGGCGCTTTTGCCGTGGAAGAACTCGCGGGTGTTGAACGAGCCGCCCATCATGCCCATGGATTTCTGCTGTATCTGTGCGTGCCGGACGCCGATGGCCGTTTGCAAGCTCGACTTGTGTTTGATGCGGGAATTGCGAATCAGAGACGCGGTGCGGCTCACCAGGCCGGCAAGGGTAATGATCACGGCCCAAACGCCGTACAGGGTCACCAGGTTCGGCGCATACATCGAAGCATACGCAGTGGCCAGCATGAAACCGGACGCGGTGCCGAGCAGCATGAAATTGACGATGGTCAGCGGGCTGTGCCATTCCTGCAAAAACTTGATGCAGGCGTAGATCATGCCGGTGGCGATAAACAGTCCGAACGCGACCGCAGTGCCAAGGATGCCGACAAAAAGGCTCAGTTGGCCCTGCAACGGATTGTCGGTGCCGAGAATATTGATGTCCCAACCGAAGAAATGCAGCGCCCCGTACACCAACACGATGGCCATGAATGCGGGCAGCACGATGACTTCCCGGGACAGCCATGAAGTGCGCCACTGCGCCGCGGAGCGCCAGGCGCGCTCGGGCCGGCCCAGGTGAAAGAACGACGCCAGCAGACCGCCGCCGAGAAACAGCACGGCAATGAGGCTGCCGAAGCCGTAAAAGGCATTGGGGTTGGTGACGTTCAAAAAGCCCACGGCGGCATAGCTCTGGCCGGTGAACAGGGCAAGGAACAGCCCCTGGCCAACGCCGATGAGGGTCGTCAAAAATATTACCGAAAACGCCGGATGCATCGATTAACACTCCACTGCAATGTTGCTCTTGTCCGCCGGGTATCATGCGTGGCTCCCGGCGCGTACGCGCTTGGTTGCGCTGTTACCAACTGGTCACATCGTCCAGAGTTTGTTCCTGTACCACCTGTCGCGGCTTGACGCCTTCCTTCTTCAGGGGGTTGTCGGCGCGTACCAACTCATCCTCGTGAATGGTGATCCGAGTCTTGCGTCGTGGCAGGTAATGATTCGCCGGCTTGGTACCCCATTCAGGCATCAGCTGGTAGCCGCCGCTCTCGCGGATCGCAACCGAGACTTCCGATTCCGGATCGTGAACGTCGCCGAACAACCGCGCATTGGTCGGGCAGGCGGTCACGCAAGCCGGCTTGCGCTCGTTTTCCGGGATCGTCTGATCGTAGATGCGGTCCACGCACAAGCGTGCATTTCTTCATCACCTTCTGGTGCTCGTCGATTTCACGCACGCCGTAAGGGCACGCCCAGGAGCAGTATTTGCACCCGATGCACTTGTCGTAATCCACCAGCACGATGCCGTCCTGGTGGCGCTTGTAGCTGGCGCCCGTCGGGCACACGGGTACGCAGGGCGGGTCTTCGCAATGCAGGCAGCTTTTCGGAAAGTGCACCGTCTCGGTCATGGGAAAGGTGCCGATCTCGAACGCCTGCACGCGATTGAAAAACGTACCGGTCGGGTCCTTGGCATATGGGTTTTCGTCGGTCAAGAAACCCGCAGGCCCCGAGGTGTTCCACTGCTTGCAACTGGTCACGCAAGCATGGCAGCCGACGCAAACATTCAAATCGATTACGAGTGCTAACTGTGTCATCGCAAAAATGCCTTTATTTAGGGCTCTACGTGAATCTGCGCGCGGCTCCTGGACTCGAGGTCGCGGCGTTGGCGCTCTCAGCGGTCAGTTACCGGATTTGTTGCGCGCGCCGGCGAACCACTCCAGCCATTTCGGACGCTTGGCTTCGCCTGGTACCGGTGCCACCGGATCGAACTGCGGCGCAGTTTCACGGGGTTCATGGTCTCCGGCACGATAGATCCGCACCCGAACGTCATACCAGCCCGCCTGTCCGGTGACAGGATCGGAATTGGAAATGTGTTCGCCCGCGTCGTGCGCCGGGAGTTCTTCGGAGATCAAGTGATTGAGCAGAAAACCGCGCTTGGATTCGTTGGCATCGGGGGTCAGGTTCCAGACGCCGGACGCTTTGCCGATCGCGTTCCAGGTCCACACGGTGCCCGGTTCCACGGCTTCCGAGTAGCGCGCCATGCATCGCACTTTGCCCCACATGGACTCGACCCACATCCAGTCGCCGTCGGCAATGCCCGCGGTCGAGGCCGTTCTCGGGTTCACGTACAGATAATTGTGCGCGTGGATCTGGCGCAGCCATGCGTTTTGCGAATCCCAGGAGTGATACATCGCCATGGGCCGCTGGGTAATGGCGTTGAGCGGATACTTGTGCTTGTCGGTGAGCTGCGATTCCAGCGGTTCATAATAGAACGGCAGCGGATCGAAAAACGTTTCGATGCGCTGGCGCAAATGCTCCGGCGGCTGTTTGCCGTCGCTTTTGCCCTGCGCGGCCAGCCGGAACTTCTGCAGCACTTCCGAATAGATGTGGATATTGATCGGTTCCGCGTAGCGGGTCAGGCGATGTTCCTGGGCCCACTCCAGATAGCCTTTGTTCCAGTTGCGCATGTACTGGAACGAGCGTGGCAACTCGTAATGGAACACGCAATTGTTCTTTTCGTACATTTCCCACTGGTTCGGGTTCGGCTCGCCCTTCATGAATTTTTCGCCGCCCTTGCCGCGCCAGCCGGCCAGGAAGCCGATGCCGGAGCCGGGCTCGGTTTCGAAGTTGACGACGAAATCCGGGTAGTCGCGGAATTTGCGACTACCGTCCGCTCTTGGTGAATGCCGGCAATTTCAGGCGGCTGCCGATTTCGATCAGGACTTCCTGGAACGGCTTGCACTCGCCTTTGGGTGAGGTCACCGGAATACGAACCGAATCCACGGGCCATCGAATTCGGAAATGGGCCGGTCGAGCATGGACATGACATCGTGGCGCTCGAGATAAGTCGTATCCGGCAGCACCAGGTCGGCGTAGGCGACCATTTCCGATTGAAACGCGTCGCACACCACCAGGAACGGGATTTTGTAGTCGCCGTTGTCGTCCTTGTCATTGAGCATCTTGCGGACTTCGACCGCATTCATGGTCGAGTTCCACGCCATGTTGGCCATGAAAATCAGCAGTGTGTCGATCTTGTAGGGATCGCCGCGCCAGGCATTGGTGATGACGTTGTGCATCATGCCGTGCACCGACAGCGGATGCTCCCAGGAAAACGCTTTGTCGATGCGCACCGGTGTACCGTCATCTTCCACGAACAGATCGTCCGGGTCGGCCGGCCAGCCGAGGGGCATGCCGTCCAGCGGCGTATTCGGTTTCACGGCGCGGGGATCGTTCGGCGTTTTCGCGCACGGTGGGATCGGCCGTGGAAAAGGGGCTTTGTGGCGGAAGCCGCCGGGTCGGTCGATGGTGCCGAGAATCGACATCAGAATCGAGAGCGCACGAATGGTCTGGAAGCCGTTGGAATGTGCCGCCAGGCCGCGCATGGCGTGAAACGAAACCGGGTTGCCGGTGACGGTTTCATGTTCGCGGCCGAATACATCGGTCCAGGCGATGGGCAACTCGATTTTTTCGTCGCGCGCCACGATACCCATTTCATGGGCCAGGCGGCGGATCGTGGTCGCGGCAATGCCGGTGATGTTGGCCGCCCACTCGGCGCTGTACTTCTCGATGCGTTCGTTGAGCAGCTGAAACGAAGTTTTGACCGGGGTACCGTCGTCGAGCTTGTAGCTGCCGAGCAAATACGGGTCGTAGCCGGCGCCGCGGTGGGCAATCACCGGTTTGTTTGACTGGCGGTCCCACCAGAGCTTGTTCTGCGGATCGAAGCAGCCCTCTTCCTCGGGTACCTCGGCCCGCACCAGCATGCCGTACTCGGAGCTGGATTCATCGACGTTCACCAACTCGGCGGCATTGGTGTAATCGACCAGAAACTCGCGGTCGTACAGGCCGGTCTTGATGATTTCATGCACCAGGGCCAGGAGCAGAGCGCCGTCGGTGCCGGGCTTGATCGGAATCCATTCGTCGGCGATGGCCGAATAGCCCGTGCGTACCGGATTGATGGAAATGAACTTGCCGCCCTGGCGTTTGAATTTGGAAATCGCCATTTTCAGCGGATTGGAATGATGGTCCTCGGCGGTGCCGACCATGATGAACAACTTGGACCGGTCCAAGTCCGGGCCGCCGAACTCCCAGAACGAACCGCCGATGGTGTAAATCATGCCGGCGGCCATGTTCACGGAGCAGAATCCGCCGTGGGCCGCATAGTTCGGCGTGCCGAACTGCTTGGCGAACAAGCCGGTCAATGCCTGCATTTGATCGCGGCCCGTGAACAACGCAAATTTCTTCGGATCGGTGCTGCGCAAATGCCCGAGCCGTTCCTCGAGCGTGGCGAAAGCCTCTTCCCAGGAGATTTCCACGAACACGTTTTCGCCGCGGTCGGCGCCGGGTTTGCGCATCAGGGGCTTGGTCAGCCGCGCCGGCGAATACTGCTTCATGATGCCGGACGAACCCTTGGCGCAAATGACGCCCTTGTTCAGCGGGTGATCGGGGTTGCCCTGGATGTAGCGGACTTCGCCGTCGCGCAGGGTGACGCGGATGCCGCAGCGACAGGCACACATGTAGCAGGTGGTGTTTTTGACCTCGACGCGGCCGCTTTCAGGTTGCGTGATGGGGTCGTGTAAAGGCTTCGCTGCGCTCATGAATAACCGTCCAGGCAATGCGCGCCGCGGGGGCGCGTTGAACAAAAATCGTACAAGTCAGAGAGTAATTCGACCAATCAGGAAAACTTGCGCATACATTGGAAGCCTGAGCGTGCCACTCAGGCATGTGCAGCGTTGGAAATCCTACAAACTCCGTAGTCCCTTGGCTAATCAGGAATATTAGCTGAGATATAAGTTTAATATATTCTAATATACTTGATCCAACACCTCTGCCCGCTACGAGGCCTCTGGTAAGCCCTGGAATTGCAACCAATTACGCTTAACAAACAAGAGTTTGGTTTAATAAGACGGGTTTATGTCCAACAAGAATGATACTGGTTTGCTTTCCTGTCGTATCTATATAAGGCGCCCACCACCGCGCTCGGCCCTCAGTTTCAGCTGTTTTCGCCGCGTGCACCCGGCGGAATCCTCGGTCCGTTCACCTGTTCAGCGAATAGTACGGCCTCGCCTGGTCTAAAGCTAAAGCCGAACGAAGGGGGTTCGGCATGTTAATTCGTCGCCGAAGAAGGCTGCAGCATCTACGCCGAGCGGCCGAGCGCGTGCCGCTACTACGCCTACGCCCTTGGCACCCTCGCCATGCGCCGCAAGGGCGAAGGCAAGCTCGAGGATGCGTGTTTCATGGTCACCGAGCCGTACTGCAAACGACATCAGGAGCCTCGTCAGCCAACGGTCCGTGAATACCGGCAAGAACAGAAAGTTGACGATTACCGTGAATTGAATTGCGACTGGCTGGACGTGATCGTCACCAAACGTTCTGCCGCACCGGCAGTGGGTGCTCCCTCGAGACGCTGCTTTCAGCTTTTCTATCCTGCCGGTTACGGTCTGGACGGTTCCGGAAGTTTACCCAGAGCCCCGGCTTCCACGACCTGTTCGATTTGTCGCCACAGGAGCGCGAAGCGCTTGACGAAGATGACGAAGCGCTATTGAATTTCCGCATGCGCTTCCTGAAACAAGTCCGGTTCGGCAAACAGACCATTGCCAAGAAGCCGGACGCGGATCGGCGCGGGTTCCAGGAACGGCGCAACGCAATCATCAGCAAGCAGCGGCAAAATGGCGCGCAACATCGTCTGCGTGACCCCCGGGACGATCCCGAAGCCAAGTAGGGCCCGGGGCTCAACTGCGCTATGCTTCAACGAAGTGAATGCGCCAGCAGGCGCCACATTGGGTGTATGCAATGTATAAACTGATCGTCAAACTCAACCAGCGAAAAATAGCCGAGCATGTTTTCGATCAGGGCACTGTGAGTATCGGACGAAACACCGACAATGACGTATGTCTGGACGACCCCACCGTTTCCGGGCTGCATGCCAAGATCATTTCATTTTTTCGACCGACCTATGTTCAGGATCAACGCAGCACCAATGGTACATTCGTCAACGGCAAGCGTGTTACCGAACAGACGCTACAGGCATCCGATGTCATCACAGTCGGCACACACAAATTGATATTTGAGCCTGACGTCGGCGACGCGGTTCGCAAGGATACTCAGACCACCATGGTGCTGAGTGACGAGGAGCTGCGTAAGCTCAATCAAAGGGATGATTCCTGACCTGTGTTTGTTCCCTGCGCGTTTTCGGAGTCCCGCCCCGGGGCTGAATTGGTGGATTGGCGTGCGTTCTCGACACTTTTTCCATAGTGTGCAGTGAGCAGCGTAGCGGTGGCGCCGTGCGCGACCACGGAAGCGAAAATCAGCAAACTGCAGATGTCCCAATACGCCGGTTGACCGGTCTCCCGGACTACCAGCGTCGCGTAGAAGATGGCTGCTGCCCCCAGTGGCCCGAACCAACCCATGAACCAGGCATCGCGATAGCCGCTGGGTGTCGACATCAGCGGCGCCAGCGCCAGCAGCAGCGGCAGACGCCGCAGCAGCAGTATCGCGGCCGCCAAAGCCACGGCCGGCCATCCCAAATGTTGCCATTGATCCCACGGCAACACCGCCCCGAATATGACGAACAGCGGGAACGAAACCAATCGATTGACGCCCTCCTGCGCGCCGAATGCGCCTGCGGTGAGCTTGCGATCGGTGACCCGGCGAAACACGATCCCCGCCGCGAAAACGGCCAGGATACCATCGCTGCCGAGTAGTTTTACCGCGCCCAGTACCGTCGCGGAAAGTCCGATGGTGACAGTCAGCGTGGATACCTCTTCGGGGTAGCCTTTCTGATGCGCCCACCGTTGCCCGCGGCCCGCGACGTAGCCGACGGCAATGCCGAGCGCCACCGCGCCCACTACGCCCAGCAACACGCTGTGTGTGATCCACTCGCCGAGCGCGGGTTCGACCGGGGCAGTGAGTAGCAGTACGCACAGGAACACGTATGGGTAGGCGCCGCCGTCGTTGACGCCGGCCTCGGCGGCGAGAATATTGCGAACGCGCTCGGGGATGGATCGCTCGGCAATCTCACCGGTGACGATTGCCCCGGAGACGACCGGATCCGTGGGCGTCACGATTGCGCCGATCAACATCGCCGACCAGAACGGGATGCTCAGTAGCCAGAAGGAGAGCAGTCCGCTGATCAGCCACATACCGACCATGCCCACTCCGAGCAATGCCGCCATAGTCCGGGCGTGGGCGCGGAAGAAACCGTCGGGTAAACTTACCGCAATACTCATGACCGCCACGGCCACGGAAAACCGCGCCAACTGTTCCAGAACGACGAGAATGTCGCCCCAACCCCGGGGGTCGAGCCAATCGAGTGCCGCAGGTCCGACCGCGATACCGAGCAGCACGGCGATCAACGGTTCGCTTAAGATGAGTATCCGCGACTTGATGAAGCCGGCGAACAACGCCAACGCCACCACCAGACATCCGATTATGGTGAAGCCAATGTTGAGCTGATCCACACGAATTCCCGTATTCTGACGGCGTCGGTGGCCATTGTTCCGATTATAGAAAATGCGACGCCACGGCCTGGCGACCGTCGAGCCGCCTGGCTATGGACGAATCATCGCGCGCCCGGGGTGCGATGGGCACACTTGCGATCCACTGCGCGCCGCTCGTATGGTCAACGGTCAACCCGCGTCATGATTTGTGTAGGGGCGTCCCCCTGCCGGTAATAGGGCGGTTGCCGACGCAACGTGGCGTAGGCTTCGTCGCGCTCGGCGCCGGTTTCGTACCAGCGAAACGATTCCCAATCGTCTCCGAGAAACTTCCGCATCGGGTCGCCTGCGGGCATCGTAAAGCGAATTCCATATTTCTTCATTGCGATTGTGCGCCTAATGTCGCGGACTGTTGCGGAGGTCAGGAGCGGGAACCACGTGGGCCCGCCACTAGCCAGATGATCAGACCCACCAGCGGTAGCAGCAACACCAGCACCACCCACAGCACCTTGGCGCCGGTCGATGCCCCGCTTTGCACGATATTGATGATTGCCCAGATATCGGCGATCAGCAGCAAGAGAGAAAAAATTCCGGTGACTTCAATATTCATCGAATGTTCCATTGCAGTGGGCCGCGGCCCGAATCAGGTTGCTCTAAGCACTGATGTGCGCGCAGAGTATTAGCGAAGCTGTTGGTGCGCAGCCTGGCCAGCCGGGGTTATGACGACATCGACGCGCCGATTGCGCTGGCGTCCCGCAGCCGTATCGTTGTTGGCAACGGGAAAATCGGGGCCGTACCCTCGCGCCAGAATTCGATCGCGCGCGATTCCATGTCGAACGAGTTCGGTTAGTACCGCTTCTGCCCGCGCCTGGGACAGACTGAGGCTTTCGGCGACGGGTATACTGCTGTCGGTATAGCCTTCGACGATGACTTCGCGTTTCGGGTGTGCTTTCAGATATTCGATCACCGGATGGAGCTTTTCCGCTATCAAGGGTGTCGAGTCGGCACCAGCAAATAAATCGTCTTCCAAAGTCGCCACCAGGCCGCGGTCCGTCTCCCGGGTTGCAACCTCGAGCGCGGCGAGGTCGCTTTCAAGTTGCTGCTGCGTACGGTCCCTGGCCGCGACGCCCTGAGACTCGGCCAGTTCCGCTGCCAGGGCGGCTTCCCGCGCGCCTTGTGCTTTGGCGTGGGCCCGCAGTGCCTCGCGCCGTGATTCTTCGGCTGTTCCAGATTCCGGAGCTGTCGCTGTTGCAGTCGCTCGTCGCCGCATCACTGCTTCGATCTCCTGCTTCGCCGCGGCTTCACGGGCCTTGGCGCGCGCGATGTCTACCTTGCGCTCCGCGATGTATGCCAAATGCGCTTGTTCTTGCGGACTCGCATTCGCGTCCGCTGCGTCCTCGGCGCGCTGCAGGGCGCGCTGCGCCTCGGAGAGCGCGATGCTCGCATGGGTACTCACCGCGGGGTCGGCGGCCGCTTGCGCATATGCCGAACGTGCGCGGGCAAGCTCGGTTTCCGCTGCGGAACTATGGACGCCGCCAGCACAACCGCTCAGCAACGAAACCAGCGTCAACAGCATTGCGCCAGTCCGCACATTGCGCCAGATCGGGGTTTTATCCATGTTCTCCAACACTGTGCTACGTATTGCGTGAACGCCGAGGGGACGCTTTGTGCATAGTCATCAAGCGACTGCTCGGCGCGCCCGCTGCGCGCACGGCGATACGCGCTTGAGCCATTGCTTCTGGATTGCTCGCGACTGCGCGAGCTACCGTCTGCTCGGGTGTCGACGCGCGCCCGGCAAGTAACGCCGTGGCGATATTGGCACCTACTCCCTGTGCAGGGTGTGTCCCCATACTGTATTCCCTTTCGATTCCGCTTCCTACGGGAGGGGCGGCGGCGCTGCGCCTGCCTCCAGCATAGGCCAGTGAGGAGCCCTGAAAAGGCGGCTCGCTTCCCGGCCATCCGCAAAAGCCCGTACTCTGCCGCGGCATATACCCAACTACCGCCGGACGTTTAACTCGGCAAAACAAAAAGGCCGGCAACGCGGGTTTCGGAACAGCAGGGGGCGAATGATTCGTGCCCCGTGCCGGCTTGCTGGCTGGCGACACCTTCGAGCTGTTTGGCGCGGATGACTTGACCGTCCAGACTGGCTTCCTTGACGTTGCTGCCGTAGGCCACGGGCATCAGTGCGCTGTAATTACACCACGTCCACATTGCGCCTGGTGTTGTACTGTTCGTTGACGTGGTCCTGGTGGACCTCGACGTTTATCCGGCACACCGGGCGTGGCGCGTGACGTGCATGTCGGCGCCACCATCATAAGCTGGTTCGATGATGTCCTCGATCGGTCCGAGGCGCTTTTCGGGTTCGGAGAACGTCAGCGCGCGGTTAGCGGGAAGCATTCTTGTCATGATTTTCGACAGGATCGGTGCCCGTGGTCTCGACCAGAGCGACTACGTCCACTCCCGTCGAAGCAGAGATGCCCGTCAGGAGGTGGCGCACAGAATTGAATTTTTCGAACAAGGAAATAGAAACACTGTATACCTTCTATAACCGCACGTTATAACTGCACGGCGGCGGTTGCCGCTGCCGCGGCGAACGGGTTAAGTTGCATCTCTTCAAACGTACACTGGAGTCGGTCGTGGAAGCGCGCGCATTGAAGCCGGAAGAATATTTCGTCGAGCACGAGCCCTACTACGAAGCGATTGGCAAGGAAATCGAAGTATTCGAAGCAGCTTATCGCAACCAACTCCCGGTGCTGCTGAAAGGCCCCACCGGCTGCGGCAAAACCCGATTCATGGAATACATGGCGTGGCGCCTGAAGCGCCCACTGATCACCGTGTCCTGTCACGATGATTTGACCGCCTCGGATCTGGTCGGGCGGTTTCTGGTGAGCGGTGGTGAAACCGTATGGGTCGACGGACCCTTGGCTCGTGCGGTACGCGCCGGCGGCATCTGCTATCTGGACGAAATCGTCGAAGCTCGCAAGGACACGATGGTGGTGATACATCCTTTGGCCGACGACCGCCGCGTGCTGCCGATCGAGAAGCTCGGCCAGTTGGTGGAAGCACCGCCTGAATTCGCCATGGCGATTTCCTACAATCCCGGCTACCAAAGTGTGCTCAAAGATTTGAAGCAGAGCACGCGCCAGCGTTTCGTGGCTCTCGAATTCGACTATCCCAAGGCGGAACTGGAACGCAAAATCATCGTCAAGGAATCCGGGGTGGCGGAGGACGTCGCTGCGAATCTGGTGAAATTCGCGCAAATGACCCGCAACCTAAAGGGCTCGGGACTCGACGAGGGCGCCAGTACCCGGCTGCTGGTACATGCCGGGAAGTTGATCGCCAGTGGCGTCGATCCGGTGATCTCGTGCGAAAGCGCGGTGGCGCAAGCGCTCACCGACGACGGCGAAATGTTGATGGCGGTACGGGAGCTTTCTGCATCGGTGTTTTGATCACCCTCGGCCAGGCCGCGGGCCGGATGGACTAGTGCAAGCGCGCTCGCAGCGTCGCCTAGGAGTCCTGGTGTCGTTTCCAGATGTCGCGCACGCGTTCGGCCAACGTCATGGGGTCAAAGGGTTTTGCAATCACATCCGCGGCGCCGAGCGCCAGGAACGACTGCACTTCCTGCGACTGGACCTTGGCAGTCATGAACACCACCGGCACGGCACACAATTCCGGTGCTTGCCGGAGCGTCCGCAAGGTGGTCGGTCCATCCATGCCCGGCATCATGACGTCCAACAGAACCAGATCCGGGCGAAACGCCAGGGCGGCGGACAACGCCTGTTTGCCGGAGTCGCAGGTCGCAACCGTGAGTTCACCCACCGTTTCCAGGGCGAGGCGCGCAATCGTCTGAATGTCCGGTTCGTCCTCCACTATGAGAATACGATTCAGTTCCATGCATAGCACCCCTCTTGCTGCGTTCGACCTGCGGGTTCACGCAATGTGGTTTAGCCTACATGCTCGACGGCCGGGGCGATAGGATTACCCGACATGTTTGAGTTGCTGTTGCAGACGCCGCCGCGTCACGCCGACCTTGCTCGCGCCCGGCGCATTCATGTGGCCGGCTGGCGGATCGGTATTCAAAAAGGAGAAGGCCCGGCGCTTGGTTTCGAGCCCGAACAAATGCCGCGCTGACGGTGGCTTCAGGAGCGCGTTTCGGGTTGCTGCCACATCGAGGATTTGCGGGCGCTGAATCTGTTCGCGGGCATGTACCGCACGTTGACCACTTGATTGGCCGCGACCGGACGAGTACTTGAACGCAGGTGTGTTCGCCCGCTTGCCTGATCCCGGCCGCCGGCGCGCTTCGCGTTCCCGCGCACCAGGTTAGGCGTCGGGCGCGAAGCACAAATCCGCCGATGTGCGCCTCGGGCGAGCTACCTCAGCAGTAGGAACAGTGCTCCATCGCCGCGACGAATGTTCAGCAGCACGGCGCTGGAATCTCCGTCGAGGGCGCGGCGTAGATCGTCGAGGTTTGTGATCCGCTCCCGGTTGGCGGACACAATCACGTCATTGTCCCGAAGCCCTGCACGCCAGGCCGGACTGCCGGGTTTGGTATCCAGCACCACTACGCCCTCGATCTTGCCGTACAACGGCGAGTCCTCGTCGATGTTGCCGAGCGTGATGCCTTGCAGACGCGGGTTCAAAGTGCCGGCGTTCAATTGCGTCACCTGGGGCTTGGCAATGGTCGCGGTCAATGTTTGCCGCTGGCCGTCGCGCAGGATTTCCATTTTGATCTTCTGGCCGATGTGCAGCAGCCCGATGGTATTGCGCATGCTGGCCGCGTTATGCACGTGGCGTCCGTCGACCGCAATGATCACGTCGCCACTGCGCAGTCCCGCTTGCGCTGCTGGCGATGACGGTGCGACGCGCGCAACTACGGCGCCGCCGTTGCGGGGGTCGAGCCGAAATGCGTCCGCAAGTTCCGGTGTCAGGTCTTGCATGGATACGCCCAGCCGGCCGCGGCGCACTTCGCCGTGTTCGATCAGCTGTTGCATCACCGCTGACACCATGTTGATCGGGATAGCGAAGCCGATGCCGATATTGCCGCCGCTGCGCGACAGGATGGCGGTGTTGATGCCTACCAGCTGACCGCGCAAATTGACCAGCGCACCGCCCGAGTTGCCCGGATTGATGGAAGCATCCGTTTGAATGAAATCTTCGTAGCCTTCGATGCCCAAACCGGAGCGGCCCAGCGCACTGACGATGCCTGACGTCACTGTCTGGCCGAGCCCGAAAGGACTGCCGATGGCCACCACGAAGTCGCCGACCCGCAGTTGATCGGAATCCGCGAACGGCAGTTGGGCGAGATTGGTGGCGGGAATCCGCAATACCGCAACATCGGAGTCGGGATCGGTGCCAACGAGTTTCGCGTCGAAGTTGCGTCCATCATGAAGACGTACATGAATGCTTTCGGCTTTGGCGATGACGTGATTGTTGGTCAGCACATACCCGTGTTTGGCATCGACAATTACCCCGGAGCCCAGACTTTTCGTGCGGCGCGAACGCGGTTCATCCGGTACGCCGAAAAAACGCCGGAACAACGGATCGTCGAAAAAGGGGTCCTGAACCAACACCCGTCCTTCGGCGGAGATGTTGACCACCGCCGGAATCGTTTTTTCCAGCATCG
This sequence comes from uncultured Gammaproteobacteria bacterium, assembly GCA_963762165.1. GTDB lineage: Bacteria > Pseudomonadota > Gammaproteobacteria > JASBUN01 > JASBUN01 > CAVXJN01. The sequence goes on along the minus strand of CAVXJN010000003.1, from coordinate 140,857 downwards.
GCGCCAGTGAAGGCACCGGGGTGCCGGCGACCTGATCGGGAAGCGCGGCAAGGGCGGGCGGGACGGTTGCGCCGGTGGCGATCAAAAAAGCAGAAAGGATTATGGCGGCTCGCGGCATCGGTTTCATCCGGCGGCCACCGTGATTTTGCGTTTGCGGGCCCCAGCCGCTTTGGGTAGATTGATTTGCAGGACGCCGCGTCGGTACTGTGCGCGTGTACGCGAACTGTCCACCGGTCCGGGCAGCGGCATGGTTCTCTCGAAGGCGCCATAAGCGCACTCCGTGATGCGAAAGTCACCGCTGCTGCGATCGGCTTGAAAGCGCTTTTCGCCGCGGATCGAGAGCAGGTCGTCCACGACTTCGATATCGAAGTTTTCCGGATCCATGCCCGGACTTTCCAGGCGGACGACGATCTCGTCGTCAGATTCGCGCATTTCGGCCGCCAGCAATCCCCAGGCGGGGGCCCGTTGGGGGCTTTGCTCGTCGGCGGTCTGCAAGCCGTCGCGATCTTCCCGGCGATGAAAACGGGTCAGGGCGCGAGACGCGCCGCGGCGCAGCTGATTCCAACCCTCGTTGACGTATTCCCGGGCCCGTTCAAGGCCGTGGTGCAGTTGGTTTAAGGTATTCATCGGATGGCACCCCTGTTCGCCGCTGTACTCGGCACCGCCAAATGCCCGACCGGCGCGCCCACGCACGACGGTCGGGCATGCCCGTTATTAGCCGTGATCTTCAACCGTGATCTTGCGCGGCTGCATTTTCTCATGCTTGGGAATCACCACCTCCAGCACGCCGTTCTTGCACTTGGCGGAAATGCGCTCCGCGTCCGTGCTGTCCGGCAGGCTGAAGCGGCGCAGGAACGTTCCCCGTGCGCGTTCAGTGCGTTTGTAGCCGTCCTGTTCTTCCTTGCTGAGCTTGCTGCGTTCGCCGCTGATGCTGAGCATGCCTTTTTCCATGTGGACGTCGAGGTCGGCCGGGTCGACACCCGGAATATCGGCGTGGATCACGAATGCATTGTCTTCTTCGCGTATATCCACCGCAGGCACCCAATCGCTGGCGACTACGTTGCCGGCTTCGTCGGTGTAGCGGGTCGGGCGCTGGTCGAACACGCGGTTGAGCTCGTCGCTGAGCTGTTGAAAAGCACTCCAAGGTTCGTATCGGGTGATAGCCATGATCGGAATCCTCATCGTAATGGAACAATCGAAATTGCCGTTCGAGTGCCGCCGCCAAGGCGGCCCGGTTTACCGTGAGATGGAGTCTCGTCAGCGCATTTCAAGAGTTCAGAGGGAGTTGCACGCAGCTTTGTCAACACCACAATATATTGTGGTGCCAGGTCGGTAGTCGACATAGATGACGTATGCACATGATTTCCCGGAAAATATTCATAACTAATTGAAAATACGAACAAAAATATATCAATTTCAAGGTCCGCTGCCCCTTGACAGGGTTTTTACAGGCGCCTACTCTACTCACTTCATACACAACATCTTGTGTATCCCGGCAAGTAAAACGCACACCCGGATACCACCAACCCGGTGTGCGCGCGTCACGCCACCGGGTTGAGACGAGCACCACCACAACAACACCCAAAAGGGGACCCTTCTCATTATGAAACCAGCGCATCTGAGAGCTGTCACCGGCCAAGTGAGCGAGATCCCGTTTCAATCCACTTCGGTCGACATTTGGGATAAGAAATACCGATTGAAGAGCAAGGATGGCGTCGAGATCGACGCCAGTGTCGACGACACCTATAAACGCGTCGCCCGGGCGCTGGCGGATGTGGAAGCGCCGGGCGATGTTCGCGAGCATTGGTACCAGGAATTCCTGTGGGCACTGCGCCGCGGCGCCATCCCGGCTGGCCGCATCACCTCCAATGCCGGTGCCTGGGAGCACAAACCCGCGACCTCGACCATCAACTGCACGGTGTCCGGGACGGTTCAGGACTCCATGGACGACATTCTGCAGAAGGTCCACGAGGCGGGCTTGACCCTCAAAGCCGGCTGCGGCATCGGTTATGAATTTTCAACACTGCGGCCCCGTGGCGGCTACGTGTCCGGCGCCGGCGCCTATACCTCGGGTCCGCTGTCGTTCATGGATATCTACGACAAGATGTGCTTCACCGTGTCGTCCGCCGGCGGTCGGCGCGGCGCGCAGATGGCGACGTTCGAGGTCGGTCATCCGGACGTGATGGACTTCATTCGCGCCAAGCGTGAAGACGGGCGCCTGCGCCAATTCAATTTGAGCTTGCTGATCACTCAGGAATTCATGGAAGCGGTCGAGACCAATGCCGATTGGAAGCTCGCTTTTCCGCTCAAGGCCAAGGAGGCCGAAGAAGGCGCCATCGACGTGCACGACCCCGAACAGGTGGTGTGGCGCGAATGGCCGTACAAGAACGATTATTTGTGCAATGACGAAGGCCTAGTGGCCTGCAAAGTGTATCGCACTGTGCCCGCGCGACGATTGTGGGACATGATCATGACTGCGACCTACGATTTCGCCGAGCCCGGGTTCATCCTGATCGACAAGGTCAACGAGATGAACAACAACTGGTTCTGCGAAAACATTCGCGCCACCAATCCCTGTGGCGAGCAGCCGCTGCCGCCCTACGGCTCGTGCCTGCTCGGCTCGGTGAATTTAACCAAATTCGTGCGTGATCCTTTTACCGAACAGGCTCGCTTCGATTGGGAAGAGTTCCATCAGGTGGTAGCCGTATTCACACGCATGCTCGACAACGTGGTGGAGATCAATGGCCTGCCGTTGGCGGAGCAACGCGACGAGATCATGCGCAAGCGCCGTCACGGCATGGGCTTTTTGGGATTGGGTTCGACCCTGACCATGTTGCGTATGAAATACGGCTCTGCGGATTCGGTGGAATTCACCGAACGTGTGTCGAAGGAACTGGCGTTGGCCGGTTGGGAACAGGCCCTTGAACTGGCCAAGGAGAAAGGGCCTGCGCCGATTATGGCTCAGGAATTCGAAGTGGATGCCGAAATGCTGCGCAAGCGTCCGGAAATGAAACGCGATGGTTACAAGGTCGGCGATCGAATACCGGGACGGGTCCTGCATGCGCGTTACAGCCGTTACATGCAACGGGTAGCGGAGGTGGCGCCGGAACTGGTTAACCAGCTTGCCGAAACGGGGGCACGGTTCACACATCACAGTTCGATCGCGCCGACGGGCACGATTTCATTGTCCCTGGCCAACAATGCCAGTAACGGCATTGAACCGAGCTTCGCCCATCACTATTTCCGCAATGTGATTCGTGAAGGTCGCAAGACCAAGGAAAAAGTGGATGTTTATTCATTCGAACTGCTGGCCTATCGCGAGCTGATCAATACCAGGGCGCTGCCGGAGAGTGATGATCCGGAACAGCAATTGCCCGAGTATTTCATTACCGCTGAGGATATTACGCCTAAGGAACACGTCGACATTCAGGCGGCGGCCCAGCGCTGGGTGGATTCCTCGATCTCCAAAACCGCCAATGTGCCAACCGAGTATCCGTTCGAAGATTTCAAAGATATTTATCTCTATGCCTATCATCAGGGCCTGAAGGGCTGCACCACGTTCCGTTTCAATCCGGAAGCCTTCCAGGGCGTGCTGGTCAAGGGCAAGGACTTGGAGAACACCACGTACCGCTTTACCCTCGACGACGGTTCGACGGTGGAGCTCAAGGGTGACGAGGAAGTCGAATACGACGGCGAAATGCATACCGCCGCCAATTTGTACGATGCGCTCAAAGAAGGCTATTACGGCAAATTTTGAGGCGACAGCGGAGCGAGAAGATGTCCACCAAAATTCACAACAAGATCGTCAAATACGCTGTAGTCAAGGAAGAGGATGCGGCACCTGCGCCGGTCGTGGCCGAGCCTCAGGCCGACGCCGAGTCCAACGTCGTCCATTTGACCGAAAAGCTCGAGCGCCCGGACATGTTGTTGGGGTCCACGTACAAGATCAAGACGCCGCTCTCCGAGCACGCGTTGTACGTCACCATCAACGACGTCATCTTGAATCCGGGTACCGAGCACGAGTTGCGCCGGCCGTTCGAGATTTTCATCAACTCCAAGAACATGGACCATTTCCAATGGATCGTCGCCTTGACCCGGATTATTTCGGCAGTATTCCGCAAGGGTGGCGACGTTACGTTTCTGGTGGAGGAACTGCGCTCGGTGTTCGATCCCCGCGGCGGTTACTTCAAGAAGGGCGGTAAATACATGCCGTCGCTGGTGGCCGAAATCGGCGATGCCATCGAGTGTCACTTGCGCATGATCGGTTTGCTCAAGGATGACGGCTTGGACGAGCACCAGCAGAAACTGGTCAACGAAAAGCGTGCTCAATACGAGTCGTTGACCAAGAGCGCGGCGGGCGAGGAGGCCGGGGACTTTCCTGAAGGCGCGCAATTGTGCGGCAAATGTCACACCAAGGCGATGATCCAGATGGATGGCTGTATGACCTGCCTGAATTGTGGCGAGTCCAAGTGCGGCTGAGGACGCAGTCTCGATAATACCGCGGGCCGCCAGGCCGCAACCATAACGACACGGCTAAGGGGGGATTCGCCATGACCGTGCGCCAGAAACCGGTACCGGGCTTCTATTACATCAACGTCACCGGCCAACTCATCAAAGTACGTGCACTGTTGTATGTCCAGGGCATGGTGCGGCGGGTGGTGATCGAATATCTCGACGGCAGTGTGATCAAACTGGCATTGGATGAATGGGATTGGATGGATCTGGCGCGCTATACCGATTGGCTCGAGCGTAACCGTCCGGCTGTGAGTTGCGAGCGCGAACACGAACGCTGAATAGCTCCTAAGCTGCGCGGAGCCGGGTTGTACGCCGCGGTCCTGTGCGGCTGCGCTCGCTGCCGTGCAATGGTATGCTATGGCGGTCAATCGCGGTTTCCCCTACCTGATCAGTTCATCTTCTTATGTCTCCTATCCGGCTTATATTGGTCGCCGATTCTGTGCGCAGCCCTGGTGGGCGGTTGTTCGCGGGGACCACAGGGCGATCCCCAGGACGCAGTGCCGGTGCGGCATTTGATCGAGCGACTCGACGACGTTTCCAAGCGTCTGCAGACACTGTTCGAGTTGCGCGAGGAGGTGCAGCGCGCCCGGGCGCAACTTGAAGCGTCCCAGCGCGAGCTGGCGGACGATTTTCCCGAGGTAAAAGCGGCAGGCGGCATTGAAGGGGCGGAATTGCCCGACGCGGCCCAAGGGCGGGTACGGGCCTTTCGCGCCAGTGTGAACGAATACGACCGCCTGGTGGCGCGTCACAACGCGCTCGCCAAGGACCTGGGCGCCATACTCGACGGGCGCTCTCCCGAGGACGTGCACAAGCTGATGCGCGCCACGAACGCACTTCGAAACCAACTCTCCGACATGCTGAAAGATCGCAACTACACTAGGGCAGTCTATGTCGCGCAGCATGCAAAGCTCGTGCAAGCGCTCGGACTGCAGTCTCCATAGATTCAGCCCGGTTTGTGACCATGGCACAACCATCAGCCGACAAACGTCTCGATGAACAGGCCAAGGTCTTCCCGTGTGCGGAAGAGGCCATTCAAATACCGGGCCCCAGCGGCGCCCTCGAGGCACTGATATCGTGTCCCGACAGCGATCCGGTAGCGGCGGTCGCAGTCATTTGTCATCCTCACCCACTGCACGGCGGCACGATGCAGAACAAAGTCGTGCACTACCTCGCCCGGACCCTGAACGAGCTGGGTCTGCGCACTGTACGTTTCAATTTTCGCGGTGTCGGCGGCAGTGCCGGGGATTACGCGCACGGCCGAGGCGAACAGCGGGACTTGCATGCGGTACTGGACTGGGTGCGCGCGCGGGCTGTTGATGATGAACTCTGGCTCGCCGGATTTTCCTTCGGTTCGTATGTCGCCTTGCGGGAGGCGGCCGCGGGAGGTGTGCAACGGCTGATTACCGTGGCGCCCCCGGTTGAAAGTTTCGATTTCGCCGCATTGAAGACACCTGCGTGCCCCTGGCTGCTGTTGCAGGGCGAAGCCGACGAGGTGGTTTCCGCGCAGGCCGTTCTGCGCTGGGCGCGCGGGCTGCTGCCGACACCTGAGATTGTTGCCCTACCGGAGGTCGATCATTTCTTTCACCGGCGCCTGAATCTCTTGCGTGATGTGTTGTTGCAGCACTTGCGAGAGCCTGCGACGCGTTTGGCGCGTGGCAGCTCCTAGGAGGTCGACTTGCGGGCCCGTTGCGATCGCCGCGGGCCGCACTGACGCCGCGTTTTCTGCCCAGGTCCACTCTCACCACAGCCGCCATCGGATACACGGGCGCAATTGCGGCGGTTATCGGGCGCGTACACCGAATCTGGCGGATCGCGAGCATTGGTGCGGCCGCGGGTGCCGATTCCGGTCGTCGAAAGCCCTCTAGAAACGCGAGCGCTCCAGTCTGTTCGGACAGCTTGCGGAGCGTACTACTCGCCCGGTGTTTGAACGAAGAGGTCGCGCTGTTCCTGCGAATGATCAGGCCGCCGCCGCCATCGGAAAAGCGGCATGCCGGTGACAGCTTGTTACCGTTGCGTCTGCGCGGTTGTATCGCGGTCCCCAAGTCTCTATTTTGTTACACAGACCTTTCCCGAGAACCAGAGCCATGATGTCACGAATCCGAGAATTCTTCGATGCCGCGATCGATAAACAGTCCGCGAGCGCGGATCCGGCGCAGAATGAGCAGGCGCTGCGTCTGGCGACCGCTGCGCTGCTGATGGAGATCAGCCGCGCCGATACCGAGGTCACGCCAGAAGAGCGCGACGAAGTCGCCGCTGCGATCCATCAAGTGTTTGAGTTGGACGACCAGCAGGTTACGGAGTTGCTGCGCTTGGCGGAGGCGGAAGTCGAGCACTCGACGTCGCTCTATCAATTCACACGTCTGGTGGACGAGCGCTTTTCAGCGGCGCAGAAAAAGCAGATCGTCGAGCTGATGTGGCGGGTCGGCGCCGCCGACGGCCACCTGGACAAGTACGAAAAGCACCTGGTTTGGCGAATTTCGGACTTACTGCACGTGCCCCACGCGGACTTCACGCACGCCAAATTCAAGGCGCTGAGCGGCGAGTAGTGTCGTTCGAGTATGCGGTAGCCAAAAAAAGCCGGACTTGCGTCCGGCTCTTTTATTGGCCTCAAGCGATGCCTCAGACCATATCCTTGAGCTTTTTGAGCGGCTGGACTTTGACTACGGTGCGTGCAGGCCTTGCTTTGAAAACCGTCTCTTCGCCAGTAAAAGGATTGATGCCTTTTCTCGCTTTGGTAGCCGGTTTGCGCACGGTCTTGATCTTGAACAGACCGGGCATGGTGAATGTACCTGCGCCGTTTTTCTTCAAGTGACCGTTGATTACGTCCGTCAACGCGTCGACGACTGCACCAACGTCCTTCTTCGAAAGTTCCGTTTTCTCCGAGACTACACTGTAGATCTCGGTTTTGGTCATCGGCTCTTTGATAGCCTTGACCGAAGAGCTCTTCGACGCTACAGCGCGTCCTGTGGACTTCTTCTTGGCGGTTTTCTTTTTAACAGCCATTCGATGCTCCTTCAGTGTGGTACCGGATGGAAGTCGCGGAATAAGATAGCACAAAAGAATCGTTTTGCACTATAAATAGCGTGTTTTTCGCAATTCAACATTTGCACCCATGCCAGTCGAAGCCACATTCCTTTCTGCTTTCCTCGTCGGCATGTTCGGCGGCGTGCATTGTTTCGGAATGTGCGGCGGCATTGTCGGAGCGCTGAGCCTCGGTTTGCCGGAGGGCGTGCGTCGCGAACCAATGGCCGCATTGCCTTATTTGCTTGCATACAACATCGCGCGCATTCTGAGCTATACCATCGCCGGCGCATTGGTCGGCGGCATCGGCGCGCTGGCGACGAATCTGATGGCACTGCACCATGCGCGCTTGCTATTGCAGCTTGTGGCCGGCGCGTTTCTGCTCGCGCTCGGTCTTTATCTGGGCGGTTGGTGGCGCGGATTGGCCCGTATCGAGCAAGCCGGGAGCAGGATTTGGCGACGTCTGGAGCCGCTTGGCAGGCGCTTTCTGCCGGTCCGTACGGTACCGCAGGCGTTCGGAATGGGTTTGGTGTGGGGCTGGCTGCCCTGTGGTTTGGTGTATTCGGTGTTGATCTGGGCGGTGAGCGCGGGCAGCGCAGAGCGTGGCGCATTGCTGATGTTGAGCTTTGGACTTGGCACCTTGCCGGTATTGTTGGCGATGGGATTCTCGGCTGCCGCAATCAGCGCTTGGTTACGGCACCCGCTCGCCAGGGCGTTGGCCGGCGCCGCGGTAGCGGCCTACGGCGTCTATTTGTGCGCGGTTGCAGTCGCCGGCTATATAGCGGTCAGCGCACCGCACGGATGAGCGGCGATCGGTCGACGATTTCCGGCCCCGGGCGGCCCAGGTAGTAGCCCTGCGCCATGTCGACGTTCAGCTCCTGCAGCAGCTGTACCACTTCGCCGCGCTCGATGCATTCGGCGACGGTGATGATTCCCAAGCCGCGCGCCAGGTCGGCGATGGTCCGCACGAAGATGGCATCCGACGCGTCGTTGTCCATATTGCGTACGAAACTACCGTCGATTTTCACGTAATCGACCGGCAGGTGCTTGAGGTAGTAGAACGAGGAAAAACCGATACCGAAGTCGTCCAGGGCGAACTGGCAGCCGATTTGACGCAGCGATTCGATGAACACCTGGGCTTCGGCCAGGTTTTCCACTGCAGCGGTTTCGGTAACCTCGAAAATGATACAGTTCGGATCAGCGTGATGCTCCGCCAGGGCGCGTTTCACCAGGTCGAGGATCTCGTTGCTGCCGAAGTGGCGGCCGGACAGATTCACGGCCATGCGAATCGGAGCGCCTGCCTGCTGGCTCTCACCCAGGGTCCGTATGGCCTCGTTCAGCACCCAATGGTCGATTTCCCGGATCATGCCGAAACGCTCGGCTACTTCCAGAAATGCGCCGGGTGTGAGCAGCGATCCGTCCTCGTCGATCATGCGCAGCAGCACTTCGTGATGGCTCACCTCGCCGCTGCGCAGGTCGATGACCGGTTGGTAGTACAGGGTGAATCGGTCGTGATCCAGCGCATGCTGAATGCGTTCTTCCCAATGAATCTTGGCGTGCATGCGCGCCAGACCGCTGTCTTCTTCATTGTAAAGATGAAACTGGTTGCGCCCTTTTTCCTTGGCGGCATACATGGCAGCGTCAGCCTTGGCGAGTAGGTCCCCGGCGGTGGCGCCGTGATCGGGCAGTATGGCGATCCCGATGCTGGCGCTGATCCTGGCAAACTGGCTGCCCAGGACCGGCAACTCGGCTTCTTTCAAGTGCGCCAGCAATGCGCCCGCGACCTGTTTCGCCTGGTCGACGTTTGCCTGCGGCAGCAATATTCCGAACTCATCGCCGCCCAGCCTTCCGAGCAGATCCGTTTGGCGCAGGTTGGTGTTGAGGCGTTGGGCGATCTGAATCAGGAAGTCGTCACCCTGTTGGTGGCCGAATGAGTCGTTGATGTACTTGAACTGGTCCAGATCCAGGAACAGGAGCGCGCCCTGGTGCTGATAGCGACGGGCGTAGGCAATGTGGTGTTCGACCTCTTCCTGAAATCGGCGGCGGTTGATCAGGCCGGTCAACGGATCGTGGTCCGCGAGGTACAGGATTCGTTCCTCGGCGCTCTTCTCCACGGTGATATCCAGAGTCAAGCCGCGCAGCGTGAGCTGGCCGCGTGCGTCCGCCTCGCAGCTGCACAAATCCCGAACCCAAACGCTGCGCCCGGAACTGTGGAACATGCGGTAGTCGAGGGAGAAGGATCCCGGTTCGTACGGCGTGGTTTTCATATTCGCGTAATACCCAAGCGCTATCGTCCGGGTGGATGTGCTTGACGCGAAATTGCGGGTCGAGCCAGGCCGAAACCGGATAGCCCAGCATCGCCTCGGCTTCGCGGCTGACGTAGGTATAGCGTCCGGATTCCGGGCTGGCCTCCCAGATGACCGCGTCGATGCTGTTGAGCAGCGTATCCAGATGCCGTTTTTCACGCTCCACGGCGGCATGTTCGCGGGCCAGCGCAGCCTGGGTTCCCTCCAGATGTTCCGCCAAGTTGTTGAAGGCGCGGGCGAGGTCACCGATTTCGTCCTTGGACTGGATGTCGATACGATGCCCGAACATCCCCCTGCTGAAGCGCCCGGGTGCCGATCTCCAGGCGCCGCAGGTGGCGGGTCAACACCAGCCCGAGCAGCACCGTTGCGGTAACGGTAAGCAGCAATTCGACGCCGGCGATGATGGTATTCTGCCAGCGGGTCTGGTGCGTCAAGTGCTCCACACCGGCCACCGAGTAGCCGACTCGAAGTTCGCCCAACTGTTGGCCGGCCACCGAAATACCATGCACCACGTCGAAAACGCCATCCTCGGTCGCTTCGCGATAGCTACGGTCGTAGTGATGGCTGGAGCCGAACGCGGGGGGCGACCCGATGGCGGCCAATTGTTTGCCGTGGCGGTCATAGACGGCCGCGTAGGCGAGGTTGCGCTTGTCGCGCAGCAGATTCAGCACGTCCTGCAACAGGGCCCGATCGTGGGCTGCCAGGCCCGGGGCGAGGGAATTCGCCAGCAACAGGCTTTGCTCGTGGGTAGATTGCTCCAATAGTTCGGCGTGACTCGAGCTGATCAAGCGCACGCTGTTCCAGACCAGGATGCTGAGCATCAGCGCCTCGATCAGCACGACACCGAAGATCAAACGGCTGGAGAGTCGTGTGCGGATCACGGCCGCGCTTCCGCCAGCTGCGCAACTTGCTTTGCATACACGCGCATGGACTCGAAGTCCCGGCTTTCGGCGCGCCGGTAGCCGGGCCAGGCGATTCGCTGCAGCGTTGCGCGGCCGGCGGCGCTATCGGTCATGCCGGTAAGGACGCCGGTCAGTAGCTCGCGCACAGCCGGCGGCAGATCGGACGCCATGAGTATGCCCATGGCCGGGAACGACTCGCTACGCGCGATTTCCCGCAGCCCGTCGTGCGTCAAACGGGCGGGGTCGACAACGCTGGTCACTACCAGAGCGGCGTCGACCTCACCTGCTCCGACGGCCCTGTAAGCCGCGTTATGGCTCGGATAGGTGTGAAACTCAGGGTCGTTGCCGCCAGTCGCCTGGCGGATGAGCTCGGTTCCGACCCAGGTGACGATCGCTTGGCTCGGTGGTGTGGCGATCTGCAGTCCCGCCAATTGCGCGGGATCATGAATGGCGCTCCCGGAGCGCACCAGGACCACCGCCGCCAAGCGTTCGATATCGGTAGCCTGCAGCTGGTACAGGCCGTCGCGAAGCGCCGGCAAGACGAAATGCGGCGCCGTAAGGACGATGTCGTAGCGGCGCTGCGCAGTGCGTCGTACGTACTTAGGATAGTCGCGGGCGGTTTCCAGCAGTACCTGACGGCCAGTCGCTTGGCTGAGGTAGTCGCGCAGCGGCGCAAAGCGCTTGAATAGGGCAATGGGGCTGATGAAGGGCAGGATGCCGAGGGTCAGCGGGCGCGATTCGGCTGGCTGGGGCACCGCCGGCGTCAATGCGAATGCCGGCGACATGTACAAAAACGCCAAACACAGCGCCATCCATCGGCGTTCCCACCCGTTTACGCCCTGCGACATCTCGAATACGTCCCCGACTTACTACACGGTTTAGCCCTATATCGGTCGGCAGCCCGTGAAATTTAGAATTTATTTTGTGGGACAATGCGTTAACCCGGGCAGGGGTATTCCGGTCAACGAACGAAAAACTGCTCGCTGAATTTCAGATCGAGGGTCTGCGACGCGCCCTCCGGTCTGATCTTGACGTGGAAGTTGAGCACTTCCTCGTTTTCGACGCCCAGTTCGCCGATGTAGTAGACCGCGTCGCCGTCTTCGATCGAACGCATGGCGACCTGACGCTGTTGGCCGTTGAGGTTGGTGGCCGTCACCTCGATTTCGGCGCGCACAGCTTGATTCTGGGGCTTGTCGGTTTTCTTCTGCACGGCAATATTGAGCATGGCTCGGCTGTTGCTGCGCTGTATGTCGTATTCCCGCGCGACTTGGGCGGAAAGGAATGACGTGTTGATGGTGTTGTAATGGACGATGTAGTCGCCAAACTGCTTGAATTGCTCTGCGTGGGCGCTGATCGGCAGCAGGAACATCACGGTGACGGCAAGAGCGAGCGCGCGCACGATCCTATTGGACATGGAGGCCTCCTTGATTCGTTGCTTTTGCAACTACTATAGACCAGATTTCGCGCCGTCATGTTCGGCGGAATTGGACCCGGAGCCTTCCTGTCATTCCCGTTCAGGCTGCGCTTGAGGCGTTTTCCCGTGGCACCGGTCGCAACAAGCGCTTTTGAATGCCGGTCAGCTTCTCGAGCTTGCGTTCCAGCGTTTCTTGTTCCTGTTGTAATTCATTGATCTTGCTATCCAGCGTATCGCGGGATTCGTTGATTTTACGCAACGTCTTCAGGCGCCGTTCCATCATGTCCCGGTGCTCCTTGATTTGCGCCATCAACGGATTCATCACGTCCTTCAGCCAGGTTTCTGCTTCCTGGTTGGCCTTGAAGAACGTGTTGCGAGCCTGGCTCACCAGGCTGATGAAGAATTTCTTCACGACGAAACTTTGTTCGGTCATGGTCGTGACCGGGCTGTTGCGGAAGGCTTCCGCTTCATCGGAGAGCGCTTCCATTTGATCCGTGAACGCCTTCACTGAAAACGTACGTGGCTCGATAGCGGGCAGCCCATGCTCGACGTGGAACTTCTTGTAAATCGCCATGACCAGCCGCCGGCACTGCTCGGCCTGGTCCACGGACTGTTCCATCGTCTCGCGCGCACCCTCGAAGAACGTTTTCATGCCGCGCTTCAAACCGTTGGTGGTCCAACTCCCGAGCATGGACTTGCGCGTGTCCGAAATCAGCCGGTCGATGGCCTCCAGGCTCAGTGTTTCCAGCAGGTTGCCCGCTTGGCGCTGCAGCAATCTGCGGCTGGACTGGAAGCTTTCCACGTTCTTCTGGTATGTGGTTTGCTCTTCGCGGGTCTTTTTCATCAGATGCAGTATAACGTCGGCATTTTTGCCGCTCAGGTTGCGTAACTCCTTGAGTTGCGTGACCGCATGGCCGTGGCGGGTACGCAGGATTTCGAGCTCGTCATCCAACAATGCGCCCAGATCGCCGACGATGTTGTCGCGTAAAATGGATTCGCGCGCCGGGACTACCGTCTTGCAGAGATATTCTTCCAGAGCGCGAAGCTGGCTTCGGGCAAGCAACCCTTCGTCGGAACGGATCTTGGCCAACAGTCCCTTTTGTGCCGAGACAGGAAAGATGTTGTCCTTTTCGACGCCCAACAGGGTCGCAGTCTTGCGCACCTGGGATTCGATACTGGAGTTGATCACAGCCTCGCTGCGCAGTTCGTCCCAGAGGGTATCGACCTTGTTCAATACCACTGCCACGCCCTTTTGCCGACGACTGCGCCGGGCGCCGTCGATGTGGAACTGCCACACGTCGAGATCGCTACGGGTCACCCCTGTATCCGCGGCAAGTACGAATAGCACCGCCTGGGCCGAGGGCAGCATGTTCATGGTGAGTTCGGGTTCACTGCCCAGGGCGTTGAGCCCCGGCGTGTCGAGAATCACCAGTCCGCGCTTGAGCAGTGGGTGTGGAAAACTGATCAATGCGTGGCGCCACATGGGAATTTCCACCTCTTCGGGCGGTTGATCGTGATGTCCGTGGTGATCGGCGCTGTACAGGCCGAGGCGCTCGGCTTCCGCCACCGGCACGGTTTTGGTCCGAACCACCTCCCGCAGCGCTTGCTCCATTTGGTCCGGCGATTCCAGTTCCAATGGAATACTGGTCCAGTACACTGGATCGTGCTTGAATTCGGCGATAGTGGACTCGTCGAGCCGGGTCTCGATGGGCAGCAGCCGCACATAGGCCTCTTCGGCGGCACGGTCATAAAAGAGCTCCGTCGGGCACATGGTGGTGCGCCCGGCTTCCGAGGGCAGCAAACGACGTTGATAATCGGCGAAAAAGATCGCGTTGATCAGCTCCGTCTTGCCGCGGGAGAACTCTGCAACGAAGGCGATGTTCAAACGGTCGTTCTTGAGCGACTCGATCGCGTCGTATATACGAAGGGAATGCTCGGCATCATCCTGGCGTGTCTCATCCAGCCATCCCTGAAACTCGCTGATTGCGTCGATCAAGTCGGCCTTCCAGTCGTCGAAAGCCTCGATTTCGCCTTGGAGCTGAGTATCCGCCTGCATAGTTTTATCGCCTTTCCGGCTGTCCATATCCCCGGGTGTAACGACCGTATCGACGCGGAGCTATAAAGCTTTAGCGTAGGGGGTACGAGTGGTGCGGGCTCAACGCTCAGTTGGCCGGGAAACGCGAAGGAATGGAAGCTTGGCGAGAAAGCGCGGCCTCAAGCTGTGAAATCGATCACACTATGTTGAGCAATTGCGCCGGGACGCGGGCGGGCTTCACGATCCGGAAACGTTTTTCACGGCTGTTGACGCCGGTTTCGAGTGCCACACGGGACTTTGCGACCCCGAACGCGCGGGCCAACAATGCGGTGAGATGTTGGTTGGCTTTGCCGTCCACAGGTGCCGCGGTAATCCTCACCTTAAGCAAGCCGCCTTGAACGCCAACGATCTCGTCATGACTCGCTTTCGGCTGCACGCGTAGGCGTAAGACCAAGTCCTCGCCATCCCAACTCAGCGGCGAGTCGGCGCTGGTCACGGAGATAGTGGGCTGAGCAGCATGGCCTGAACGTAGGGCACCGCCATACGCAGCAGATATAGCACCAGCAGCGCAATCATGGGACTGAGATCGATCCCGGAAACCGGCGGCAGCAGGCGGCGAAACGGGCGCAATATCGGGGTCGTCAGTTGATACAAGACGACGGTGAACGGATTGTACGCGGCCGGCTGTACCCAGCTCAGGACGGCCTGGATGATAATGGCGACGATGAAAATCATCAGCGCCGTGGACACCAATTCTCCCAGCGCCAGCACCAGCAGAATCGCCGGATTCAACGTTTCGCCGACGATGCTGTGTATCAGTACCAGTTCCAGCAGTTGTAAGGCCAGCAGCAATACCAGCGCGGCCACATCGACGCCGCCGATGCCGGGTACGATGCGGCGTAGCGGACGCAGCGCCGGGGTGGTCAAACGGACCACGAACTGGGACATCGGATTGTAGAAATCGGCACGAACCGCCTGCAGCAGAAAGCGCAGCATTACCAACAGGATGTAGAAATTGAACAATACCCCGATCAAAAATACGCCGGCGTTCGCAAAATAGCCGTTCATTCGTCCCCCAAGGCGTCGCCCAATTCCACTGCTCGTTGTTGCGCTGCTGTCATCGCCTTCGCGATCACGTCCCTTAAACCGGCTTGTTCGAGCACCGCCAGGGCCCGCTCCGTGGTACCCCCGGGAGAGGTCACCTTGGCCCGCAACGACGCTGGACTATCGCTGCTTTCCAGGGCCATCTTGGCGGCACCCAGCGCGGTCTGCAGGGTCAGCAGGCGGGCATGCTCGACACTGATGCCCAAATCGTGCCCGGCCCCCTCCATGGCTTCCATAAGCAGGAAATAGTACGCGGGTCCGCTGCCCGAGAGTGCCGTGATCGCGTCCAGGAGGCTTTCTTGCTCCACCCACAGGGTCAAGCCGACGGCGCGCAATATGGTCTCGGCGAGATCGTGCTGACGTTCATCCACGTGCGAGTTGGCGAACAGCCCGGTAGCGCCGGTCTGTACCAGGGCCGGCGTATTGGGCATGGTGCGCACCACGGCGGCCGCACCGCCCAGCCAGCGGCAAATGTCGGGCTCGCGTACGCCGGCGGCGATGGACACCACCAGGGCGCGGGATTTCTGCACGTTGGTTGAGATTTCCTGGGCAACCGTTTTGACCGCCTGCGGTTTGACTGCGAGTACGATCACGTCGGCATCCTTGCAGGCGCCCGCATTATCGCTGCCGACTCGAATACCAAAGCGGTCTGCCAGATTCTGACAACGCTTGGCGTCCGGGTCGGCGACTTGAATCCGATGTGGGTCCCAGCCGTCGGCTACCAGGCCGCCGACCAGGCTTGCGGCCATGTTCCCGCCGCCGATGAAGGTGATTAGCGCATTGTTCATAACGCACGCCGCTGCGAAAGTGGGGCTCAGTCTATCGCAACGGCTGCTAAAACCAAATGAGCGGGGCTCACCGGCGGCGCGCTGTGTGCCGCTCTCCGAAGATTGCAGTGCCGATCCGTACCATCGTGGCCCCTTCGGCGATCGCCGCTTCGAGGTCGCCGCTCATGCCCATGGACAAAGTGTCGAGTTCGAGACCGTCGCGGCACAATTGGTCGTGCGCTGCCCGCAAAGCCCGGAAAGGCAGTCGCTGCGCCTCGAACCGGTCAGTGGGCGCCGGGATGGTCATCAGGCCCCGCAAACGCAGTCCGGGCAATGAGGCGATCCGTTCGGCGAGCTGCGGCAGTTGATCCAGGGCAACGCCGGACTTGGTCGCTTCGCCGCTGGTGTTGACCTGAATGCACACTTGCAGCGGGCCCAGAGCTGGCGGGCGCTGCGCGCTCAAGCGCTCGGCCACCTTGATTCGTTCGATTCCGTGAACCCAGTCAAAGTGCAGGGCGATATCTTTTGTTTTATTCGACTGGATGGGACCGATGAAATGCCACTGCAGCCGCAGGTCTTGCAGCGCCTGCATTTTCGCAAGTGCTTCCTGGACATAGCTTTCGCCGAAGATTCGCTGGCCGGCGTCGTATGCGGCGCGGACGGATTCAGCCGAGTGCGTTTTGCTGACGGCCACCAGGGTCACCGACGCAGGATCCCGTCCGGCCGTGCGCGCGGCATTTTCGATGCGAGCGCGGACTTGTTGCAGATGGGCGTGGATATCGGACATGGTATGGGTCAAATCGCCCGGCTATACTGAATTCGGCAGGCCCAGAGGCGCTAAAGAAAGTGCTCGAGCACACGATATAAAGCATACCGTACCAGCCGGCCTGTGTTTCAATTGCATTAGGAATTTTCTACATGGATATCGCGGAACTGCTCGCTTTTGCAGTCAAGAACAACGCCTCCGATTTGCATCTTTCCTCCGGTTTGCCGCCGATGATTCGCGTCGACGGCGACATTCGACGCATCAACGTCGCGGCGCTTGATCACAAAACAGTTCATGGTTTGATCTACGACATCATGAACGACAAGCAGCGCAAGGACTTCGAGGAGTTCTTCGAAACCGATTTTTCGTTCGAGATTCCCGGCTTGGCCCGGTTTCGCGTCAACGCGTTCAACCAGAACCGCGGCGCGGGCGCCGTATTTCGAACCATTCCGTCGAACATTTTAAGCCTGGAAGATCTGGGCTGCCCAGCCGGTGTTCCAGGAAATGGCCAAGAACCCTCGCGGCTTGATCCTCGTGACCGGGCCTACCGGTTCCGGCAAGTCGACGACGCTGGCGGCGATCATGAATCATCTGAACGAAAACAGCTTCGCCCACATCCTGACCATTGAAGACCCGATCGAATTCGTGCACCAAAGCAAGAAGTGCCTGGTCAATCAGCGCGAAGTACACCGTGACACGCTCGGGTTTTCCGAAGCTCTGCGCTCCGCGCTGCGCGAAGACCCGGACATCATTCTGGTGGGCGAAATGCGCGATCTGGAAACCATCCGCCTGGCGCTGACGGCGGCCGAGACCGGCCATCTGGTATTCGGCACTCTGCATACCAGTTCCGCGGCCAAAACCATCGATCGTGTCATCGATGTATTTCCGGCCGGCGAAAAGCAGATGGTGCGCTCCATGTTGTCGGAGTCGTTGCGCGGCGTGATTTCCCAGACCCTGCTCAAGCGGGTCGGCGGCGGACGTACCGCGGCATGGGAGATCATGATCGGCACGCCGGCGATTCGTAACCTGATCCGCGAAGACAAGGTGGCGCAAATGTATTCGGCGATTCAAACCGGGCAGGGCCAGGGCATGCAGACGCTGGATCAGCATTTGCAGCAACTGGTCGCAAAGGGTGTGGTCAGCAAACAGGACGCTCTGACGCGCGCACAAAACAAGGAT
Organism: uncultured Gammaproteobacteria bacterium; assembly: GCA_963762165.1. GTDB lineage: Bacteria > Pseudomonadota > Gammaproteobacteria > JASBUN01 > JASBUN01 > CAVXJN01. The sequence continues at coordinate 122,848 of CAVXJN010000003.1, read as the reverse complement.
ATGTTCCGATAAGCGCGCCGGCGCGTCGAGGATGCACGAGATGGACTTCCAATCACTGTTGAAGTTGATGGTCAGCAAGAAAGCGTCCGACCTGTTCATCACGGCGGGAATGCCGCCGTCGATCAAGGTCAACGGCAAGCTCAAGCCGGTGTCTCAGACCACCCTGACTCCGGACCAGGCGCGGGACATCGTCTACAGCGTCATGAACGACCATCAGCGCGCGGAATTCGAGCGGACCAACGAGTGCAATTTTGCCATCAGCGCGACCGGTATCGGCCGCTTTCGTGCCAGCGCATTCGTGCAGCGCAATTTTGCCGGTATGGTGCTGCGCCGAATCGAAACCCGTATCCCGACGCTGGAGGAACTAACCCTGCCGCCGATTCTCAAGAACCTGGCTATGGTGAAGCGTGGCTTGGTGCTGTTTGTAGGCGCCACCGGCACGGGCAAGTCGACGTCGTTGGCGGCCATGATCGGCTACCGCAATCAGAACAGCAACGGTCATATCATTACCATTGAAGACCCGATCGAATTCGTGCACCAGCACTCCGGCTGCATGGTCACGCAGCGCGAAGTCGGAATCGATACCAACGATTATGGCACGGCGCTGAAAAACACCTTGCGCCAAGCTCCTGACGTGATCCTGATCGGCGAAGTGCGTGCCCGCGAAACGATGGAATATGCGATCGCATTCGCCGAGACCGGGCATTTGTGTTTATGTACGCTGCATGCCAACAATGCCAATCAGGCGCTGGACCGGATCATCAACTTCTTTCCGGAAGAGCGACGCGACCAACTGTTCATGGATCTTTCATTGAATCTGAAGGCGATCGTCGCGCAACAGCTGCTGCCCCGGGCCGACGGCAAGGGCCGAAGGGTTTGCGTCGAAGTATCTGGTCAATACGCCGTTGGCTGCCGACCTGATCCGCAAGGCGGAAGTGCACAAGCTCAAGGACCTGATGAAGCGCTCCGCCCAGCAAGGCATGCGCACGTTCGATCAGGCTTTGTACGAATTGTACAGCGTCGGCGATATCAGCTACGAAGACGCGCTGCAATACGCCGACTCGGCGAACGAAGTGCGATTGATGATCAAATTCGGTAACGGCGACCCGGAGAAATTCAGCGAAGCGATGGACGGCGTATCGCTGATCGACGAAAAATCAGGCTTGAGATCTTGGGCGAGATTGCGTCCGGCCGTTCGCGCGTCGTTGACGCAACCTACATGCCGCCGGAAACACCGCCGCGGCGTCGAACACCGGGCCGTCCACGCACACCCGCTTCATGGCCGGTCCGGCGGGGGTTTCCACCTGCACGGTGCAGCCGGCGCAGCCGCCGACCGCACAGGCCATGAATTCCTCCAGGGAAACCTGGCACGGCAGTTCGTACTCCCGCGCCAGATGCGCCACCGCTTCCAGCATCGGGTGCGGACCGCAGGCGAATATCTCCACTTCGGTGCGCGCTTGCGCATCCAGAGCTGTCGAGCCATGCGCGCGCTAGATCGGTGACATAGCCCTGATGACAGCCGGCGAAGTCCTGCAGGCTGGCGAGGCGGCTCGGAACTCCCCAGTCATCCAGCAACGGCATGGCGGCGATGACGTGCTCGGGCATTCCCGGTACCACGATCTGTGAGGGCCGGGCGTGGAACGGAAATGGAACCTCCGAACCCATCAGTACCAGGGGTTTCAGGTCTGCCTTGCGTTGTCGCAGATGTTCCGCCAGGAACACCATCGGCGGGATGCCGACGCCGCCGCCGATCAGCAATGTGCGCGGGCGTGCCGGATGCACTGCGAATGGTGTGCCGATGGGCCCGAGCACGCTCAGTTGTTCGCCGACCGTGCGCTGCGCCAGCAACGCCGTGCCCTGACCGACCGCTTTATAGAGCAAATCGATCCAGCCTTCGTTTGCCGAGGCGCGCATGATCGAGAGGGGCCGGCGCATCGGCAGCTGCGGATGCGCAGCGCAAATGTACGAAGCTGCCGGGCAGCGCGGCCGCGGCGCAGCGTCGTGCGCGCAGGCGCAGCACGTATTGGCGTGCCGGATATTCGTGGTGCGCCAGTACTTCGGCTTCTTCGAGGAAAATCGTGTCGCGGTGGGTTTTGCGCATTGCAGTCGAATTCGTTGTCAGTTGCGGCGATCGAATACCAGGCGGCCGCCGAGCAGGTGTGCAGGTCACGCGGCCGTGCATCTCCCAGTCCATGAATGGCGTATTGCGACCGAGGCTGCGCATTTCCGACGGCGTCAGGCGCCAGCGAGCATCGGGATCGAATACGCAGATGTCGGCGGCAGCACCCGGACGCAGCGTGCCGGCATCGATGCCGAGGATGCCGCGCCGGGCCCGTGGGTAAGGCGGGCGATCGCATCGCTCATGCTCAACGGTCCATCCGTCGACCAGGCGCAGCGTCAGGCCCAGCAGGCTGTCGAGTCCGGACACGCCGGGTTCGGTGGAGCAGAATGGCGCCAGTTTGGCATCGGCCTCGTGGGGTTGGTGATCGGAGCAGATCGGCGCCGAGTACGCCCCGCACCACGCCGTCGGTGAGTCCTTCCAGGTCCCGGTAGGTGCGCAATGGCGGCAGTACATGGCAGTGGCTGTCGAAGTGATCGACGTCGACTTCGGTGAGAAACAGGTGATGGACCGCGACATCGGCGCTCACCGGCAGGCCGTCGAAACGCGCTCGAGCCACCATGCGCACCGCCGTGGCCGTGGACAGGCGGCAGAAGTGCGCCCGCACTCCGGTTTGCTGGATCAGCGCCAGGTCGCGGGCCACGGCGACGGTTTCGGCGGCTTCGGGTATGCCCGGCAGGCCGAGGCGGGTCGACACCGCGCCCTCGTGGGCGCAGCCGTTGTCGCTCAGCCAAGGATCGCTGGGGATCAGAAACACGGTCAGATCCTGGGTGGCGGCGTATTCCATGGCGCGGCGCATGATCTGACTGTTGGCGATCGGTCCGACGTTGCTGACGCCGACGCAGCCGGCGTCGCGCAGTTCCGCCATTTCCGAGAGCTTCTCGCCGCCGAGGCCGAAGGTGAGCGCGCCAAGCGGTACCAGGCGGGCGTAGCCCGCGGCGTCGGCGCGTTGGCGTACCAATTGCGCCACGGCCGGCGTATCGATGATCGGATTGGTGTCCGGCGGACAGCACAAGGTGGTGATACCTGCGGCGGCCGCGGCCGCGGTTTCCGACGCAATGGTCGCCTTGTGTTCATTGCCCGGTTCCCGGGTGCGCGCACATAGATCCACCAGGCCGGGACAGACCACGAGGCCGCGCGGCATCGATTTCCTGGTCAGCGGAAAACCCCTCCGGGGCGTGGCCGAGGGCGGCGATGCGGCCGTCGGCGATGAACAGGTCCTGTTCGCCGTCGACGCCGTTGGCGGGATCGAGCACGCGACCGCCGCGGATGCGCAAACGCATTACTGCTCCTCCAGGGCTTCCGGCGCGCGGCTGCGCATGGCCATGGACATCACCGCCATGCGGACGGCGATGCCGTGGGACACCTGCTGCAGAGATTACCGAGCGCGGACCGTCGGCGACTTGCGAGTCCATTTCCACGCCGCGGTTGATGGGGCCCGGGATGCATGACGATGGCGTCCTCCTTGGCGTGACGCAGCTTTGTCCTCTGTCAAGTCCGTAGCGGCGGAAATATTCGTGCTCGCTCGGCAGCAACGCGCCCTGCATGCGCTCGCGCTGCAGGCGCAGCATCATGATCACGTCGACGTCGCGGATGCCGGACGCCAGTTCGGTATGGACCTGCACCCCCAGTTGCTCGACTTCCGCCGGCAGCAGGGTGCGCGGCGCCACTACGCGGACTTCGCTGGGCGCCGAGGATGTTCAAGCGCATGAATCTGCGAGCGGGCCACCCGCGAATGCATGATGTCGCCGACGATCGCCACCCGCAGATTGGCGAAATCGCCCTTGTGGCGGCGGATCGTGAACATGTCCAGCATGCCCTGGGTGGGATGCGCGTGGCGGCCGTCGCCGGCGTTGATGATGGCGACGTGGGGCAAGACGTGGCGGGCGATGAAGTGGGCGGCGCCGCTGTCGTTGTGGCGCACCACGAACATGTCAACGTGCATGGCTTCGAGGTTGCGCATGGTATCGAGCAGGGTTTCGCCCTTGGTGGTGCTGGAGGCGTTCAGGTTGATATTGAGCACGTCGGCCGACAGCCGCTTGGCCGCCAGTTCGAAAGTGGTGCGGGTGCGGGTGCTGGGTTCGAAGAACAGATTGACGATGGTTTTGCCGCGCAGCAGCGGGACTTTTTTGATGGTCTGCTCCGGAACGCCGGCAAAGGACTCCGCGGCATCGAGAATGTCCACCAGGATTTCCCGGCTCAATCCCTCGACGGAGAGAAAATGACGCAGTCTGCCTTGATCGTCGACTTGCAGATTCACGCCCGCCCTCCCGGTTGCGTGGTGTCCTGAATGCTCAGCGCCAGCGGTTCCGGGCCGGTCAGTTTCACTTCCTGGCCGGCGCTGCAGTTCCAGGTGCTGGCCGACCACGTTGGCCTGGATCGGCAATTCGCGGCCGCCGCGGTCCACCAGCGTCGCGAGCATGATGGACGCAGGTCGGCCGTAGTCGAAGATTTCGTTCATGGCGGCGCGTACCGTGCGCCCGGTATACAGCACGTCGTCCACCAGGATGATGTGCCGGGCGTCGACGCTGAACGGCAGATCCGACGGTTTGACCTGGGGGTTCATGCCGATTCTGGTGAAGTCGTCGCGGTAAAAGGAGATGTCGAGGCTGCCGAGTTTGGAACTCAAGCCCAAGCGCCTGATGCAGCGCCTTCGCCACCCACACGCCGCCGGTATGGATACCGATCACCAGCGGATCGCGGATATTGCGTTCGGCGATTTCCCGTCGCAGTGCTTCCGCCATCCGGGCGATCAGGGCTTGGGGATCCGGTTCAACGGTCACGGCAGGTCTCCTGCTGGCGCAGCCAGTCTTGCAAGATGACGCGAGCGGCGATCTGATCGATCGGCCTCCGCGCGCGCAGCGGTGGCCGACGGCACGTTCGTGTGCCGTCTGCTCGCGTGCTTCCCGGGAGCTAAGGCGTTCGTCCACTTCATGCACCGGCAAGCCGTACCGGCCATGGAGTTGCCGGCCGAAGCGTCGCGCCGCGTGGGTCAGGTCGTGTTCGCGGCCGTCCATATGATACGGCACGCCGATCACCAGCGCATCCGGTCGCCATTCATCGATGAGGCGGCCGATGGCTCGCCAGTCGGGATGCTGCTTCGGGCAGGGCAGGGTGACCAATTCGCGTGCCATGCACGTGACTTCCTGGCCGATGGCAACGCCGATTTTCTTTTGGCCGTAGTCGAATCCGAGCAAGGTGCGCTGCAAATCGGCAGCCATTTTATGCGTGACCTGCGTCCCCGGAGAGCAGATTGAGATCCACGCCGAGCAACGCCGCAGCTTCTTCCCAGCGTTTTTCCACCGGGGTTCGAAACAGGATGCGCTCATCTGCCGGTCCGCTGAGCCAGGCGTTGTCCGCCAATTCCTGCTCCAGCTGCCCGGCGCCCCAGCCTGCGTAGCCAAGCGCGATCAGGCTTTCCACCGGACCCTCGCCCCGCGCCATGGCGGTCAGCACGTCACGCGAAGTGGTCAACCCGATATCGTCGGTGATCAACAGGGTCGAATCCCATTGCGTGGCCGGCCGATGCAGGACGAAGCCGCGCTCCTGCTGCACCGGTCCGCCCATGTAGACGGTGCGTTCAGCCAGCGTGTCGGCGCGGGTTTCGATTTCCATGTGATCGAGAATTTCGCCCAGGCGCACTTCCAGCGGGCGATTGATGACGATGCCGAGGGCGCCCTCTTCGGTGTGTTCGCAGATGTAGGTTACGGTGTGGAAAAAGTTCGGGTCCGCCAATTGCGGCATGGCGATCAAAAAATGGTTGGTCAGATCTGTGGCGCGCGTCATGGGGCTAGTATCCGGCGGCGATGGTTGGCGATCAAGCCGCCCGCGGCAGTCACGGCCGCACGGCCGACCGATAACGCGCGAATTTCAGATGGTATTTCCGCTTTCTGGTTATTGACCAACGAGTTGGTCTTCGGTGGTGAATCGCCAGCGGCGGCGGATACGCAACTCCTTGATCGCCATCCAGCACGTTGGCGGGTACCGCCGGGAACGGTGCCGCCAGGCGCACGATGCGGCGCGCGGCTTCGTCCAGCACCTCGTGCCCGGATGAGCGCAGCAGATCGATGCTCACCAGGCTGCCGTCGGCATTCAAGGTGACTTCCAATTCCAACTCGCCGGAAAGGTTGCGGCGCCGCGCTTCGTCGGGATAGTTCAACGCGCCGATCTTTTCCACCTTGTCGATCCACGCATGCAAGTATGCCGCATCCTCGACTTTGCGGGTATTGGCGGTCAGCACTTTGCTGTCGCTATGGGAATAGAGCTGTTTCGACGATTCCACCCGCGCTTCCAGAGCGCGCGATTTCGCGGCTGCGTTGCATCAGTTCGGCTGCGGATATGGGCGCAGGAGTGGGTGCCTGTGGCGCTTCGGTGCGAGCCGGGGTTTTCTTCGGGGCGCGCTTTTGGGTGATCACCTGCGCTGCGGTGCTCTTCGGCGCCGGCGGCGCGGCCGCGGGAAAAGTCTTCGGTGACGGCGCCGGTTGCTCGACCACGCTCGGTTCTGCGGCCTCGGGTTCGTGGCGCACCCGTTCCCTGGTGTTGCCGCCGCCGCGCTGCTGCTCCTGCGCCAGATAGTCGGCTTGTTCCGGCGGCTTCTCGCTGGCGCCCTGGACCAGGGTGATGTCCAGGGTGTTGACCACTTCGGCTTTACGGGGATCTTCCTGCTGAAAGCTGATGCCCAGGATCACCAGTGCGTGAAACGCGATTGCCAGGAACAGAGTCAGGCCCAGGCGATCGCCTGCAGTCACGCGTGGAGGAGTTGCCTGCGCCGCAGTCATGTCTGAGTGGAGTCGCGTTGTCCGTCGCAAATGTCCGGCGCTGTCAAATTGGCCAGCAGCCGCTTTGCGATTATACCGTTCACCAGACCGAATAAAACCGATGCCGTCAGCAGAAACGGCAGCAAATGCACCAGCCCTGGATGGGGTATGAACAAAGTCCATGCCAGCAGGAACTGCGCGCTCATATGCGCCAGTGCCGCCAGCAGGCTGTAGCCGATGGCACTGAAGCCGCGGCCCGGTAACCGGCATGCCAGCCACAGGATCGTGATACTGGCGAGGCTGCCGCCGAAACTCATCACGAAAGTGGGGGTCAGAAACGTGCCGATCAACAGACTGCCGGCCAGTACCCGCAGCACCGCCACCCAGGCAGCCGCACGCCAGCCGAACTGCACCAGAACGGCGACCGTGATGATGTTGGCCAGTCCGGGTTTGACGCCCGGCAGGGGCGATGGCAGCGCGCTCTCGGCGATATGGATGGTGATGGCTACGGCCGCGAGCCAGGCGATGCGCTGATCTTCGGGTGTGGCGATCAATGTAGCCACAGGCGGTACCGGTTTCCTAGAAGTTGATGGCGTCGAAGCGCCGCTGACCGCCGGCGACGGTGAAGCTGACCCCATTGGGCAGGCAAGCGGCAAACTCGCCGGTCTCATGCAGCCAACCGCTGTGCACGCAGATTTTCGAAGTGCAGGGCGAGGATAGAAAATGCGCTTCACCTTGACGGATTTCGATGACGCTGTCGCCGAGGCGGCCGGCGATCCGCACACGGCGATCGTGACTCAATGAGAGCGTCAGCGGCGAATTGCGGCCGGACTGGATCGTGATTTCGGTTCCTTCCGTGCTCGGGATCCAGGTCGCCAAGTACACCGCGGGCAACAGGATGGCGATTGCCGCCAGCAACATCCAGTCGGCGCGGGTCATTGCCCGGCCTCCACCACCACCTCGGGTGGCGATTCGCCTTCGAAGTGGATGCGAGGTTTCATCTTCGGTGTCATCTGCACCGAGCCGTCCTCCAGTATCACCATGACTTGATCCATCCCCATGGCGTGCGCGACTGCACGCCAATGCTGAGGACCGGCCACGAACAGCGCCGTGGCAGCGGCATCGGCACGCGCGCCTTCGTCGGCGATCACGGTGACCGAGGTCAGGCCCCGGGCGGGATAGCCGGTAGCGGGGTCGAGGATGTGATGATAGCGCTTGCCCTGGTATTCGAAAAAGCGTTCGTAGTCACCGGAAGTGAACACACTTTCGTCACCGCTGACTTCCACCGAAGCCAGGATGCCTTGACTGCGGGGGGCGCGAATGCCGATACGCCAGGGGCGACCGCCGTGACGGCCGATGGCGCGCAGATCGCCGCCGGCGTTGATGATGGCGTTGTTGACCCCGAGTCTGCGTAATAACTCGATGGTGCGATCGACGCCGTAACCCTTGGCGAATGCGCCGAAGTCCAAGACCACCGCGGGATTGGTGCTGCGTACCCGGATGCCGTCCACCTGGATGTCGCTCATTCGCGGCTTTTGTGCCACCAATGCGGCAACCGTGCTTTTGTCCGGCGGCGGTCCGGTCGGTTCGCCGCTGTCGAAGCCCCAAAGCTTGATGAGCTTGCCGATGGCGGGGTCGAAGCGATTGCCGCTGGCCTCGGCAAGTTTGCTAGCCTGCTCGATCAGCGGCAGCACCGAGGGTGCCGCGGAAAACCACGCTCCCGTCGGCAGCAGGGAGTTCATACGTGACAGCGCGCTGGCTTCCCACGGTTGCCAGGTGTTGTGCATGTAGTCGAATTCCTGTTGTACCTGGTCGATCGCCCGTTCGGCGCGCTGCGGTTCGACGCCGACGATGGTCACCTCCACCAGGGTGCCGAATGCCAGGAAAGTGCGATGGGTGGTGACCGGTTCATGACTGCAGGCGCTTAGGAGCACCGCGGCGATCAGCGCGGTGAGCACGAACACAAAGAACCTCACTGCATGCGCTCCGCGATCACATCCATGAGTTGCCCGGCGATGTCGAGTCCGTACAGGGCGTCGAGCTCGCGGATGCAGGTCGGACTGGTGACGTTGATTTCGGTCAGATAATCGCCAATGACGTCGAGCCCTACGAACAACAAGCCCATCTCCCGTAACGTCGGCCCTACCGCGGCGCAAATTTCGCGGTCGCGTTGACTGAGTGCGACGCCGACGCCGCTGCCGCCCGCCGCGAGGTTGCCGCGCGTCTCCCCGGGTGCAGGGACGCGGGCCAGCGCGTAGGGGACCGGTTCACCGTCCACCACCAGAATGCGCTTGTCGCCGGCGCTGATTTCCGGTACGAAACGCTGAATCATGGCATAGCGACTGGCATTTTCAGTGAGTGTTTCGATGATCACGCCGATATTCGGGTCGTCCCGGCGTGCCCGGAACACCGACGCGCCGCCCATGCCGCCCAGCGGCTTGAGAATGATGTCGCCATGCTCGGCCAAAAATTCGCGTATGGCGCCGGCGTCCCGCGTTACCAGAGTCGGGGGACAGAACTCGGCGAACCAGGCCGTGAACAGTTTTTCATTGGCATTGCGAATGCCGCGTGGATCGTTAACGATCAACGTGCCGGCCGCGGCCGCACGTTCCAGGATATACGTGCTATATACATATTCGGTGTCGAAGGGGGGGTCCTTGCGCATCAGCACGACGTCGAGTTCGCTCAAGGGAGTCGCTTGCGCGTCTCCGAGCCTGTACCAGCCCTGCGGGTCGTCCGTAACGCGCAGGTTTCGGCTGCGCGCCCACGCCGCGCCGTCGCGCAACGCTAAATCGCGCAGTTCCATGTATTGCAGTTCCCAGCCGCGAGATTGCGCGGCCAGAAGCATCGCGAATGTACTGTCCTTGCGGATTTTGATATCCGCGATGGGGTCCATTACTACGCCGAGTCGAATCATATCGCCAACGTTACCTTCCGCAGTTCCTCGCCGGCAAGTTTCGCAGACATAGGCTTAAGGTATTGGTCAAAGAGGCCGATAGTACATGCAAACCGCGACATAGTTGGCTGTCCAGGGATCGAATAGTGTACCGCAGGAGATTGGGGCGCGAGTTGAAAAGAACGATGTCTCAAGAGGTTATGTAACATCTACGGGTCATGTGTTAAACCATTGAGTTGTACTGGGATTAATGATATGGACACGCAACGAGTACATGAACATCCAGCCCCAGCCGGGACGGACCGTATCGTGGCAGGCGAACAGGAACAGGACTTCTCTGGCATGAAGGTGATGGTGATCGACGATAGCAAGACGATTCGTCGTACCGCCGAGAGCCTGCTCAAGAAAGCGGGCTGCGAGGTCGTGACCGCGACTGACGGCTTTGAAGCGCTGTCCAAGATCACGGACCAGTCCCCGGACATCATTTTCGTCGACATCATGATGCCGCGGCTGGACGGCTATCAGACCTGTGCGTTGATCAAGCACAACAGCGTGTTCAAGAAAACGCCGGTCATTATGTTGTCCAGCAAGGATGGATTGTTCGACAAGGCTCGTGGCCGGATCGTCGGTTCCGAGCAATATCTCACCAAGCCGTTCACCAAAGAAGAACTGCTGGGCGCAATTAAAAGGCACGTAAAGAAGGCCAACTGAGCGGTTCATCGGATACCGTTCAGCGCAAGGATTCGGGAGAAAAAGACAGGAACAGGCTGCTCGAACGCCACCACAGGCATCCGTTACCGGTCGCTACTAGACAATGCCGGCGGGACGTAGACTGCTGCGCCCCTTCCAGGCGAAATTGAAATTTACAGGAGCAAATTAGCTATGGCTCGCATTCTGATCGTCGACGATTCTCCGACCGAAGTGCATGTCTTGAAGACGATGTTGGAAAAGAACGGCTTCCAGACGATTTCCGCAAACAGTGGCGAGGAAGGGATAGAAGTCGCCAAAAAGGAAAAGCCTGACGTCATTCTGATGGACGTGGTCATGCCCGGGTTGAACGGATTTCAGGCGACTCGCCAGCTTACCAAGAATCAGGAAACTTCGGCGATCCCGGTGATCATCGTGACCACCAAGGATCAGCAGACCGATCGCGTCTGGGGCCTGCGCCAGGGCGCCAAGGACTATGTCACCAAGCCCGCCCAGGAAACGGATCTGGTCGGCAAGATTCAGTCGGTTCTGGCTGGCTGAACGGAGAACGGCGATGACGGATCAGCAGGGGGCCAATCCGATCGTGTTGCTCGCCGACATCGAGCGGCGGGCGCGCGCCAATGCGGCAGGGCTGCCGCAGCAGCAGGACATACGTGAACAGTGGAGCGGTATCGGTTTCCGGCTTGGCGAGCGATGGATGCTCGCACCGCTGGACGAAGTCACCGAGTTGCTCACGCTGCCCGTGATGACCCGGGTGCCAGGTGCCAAATCGTGGGTGTTGGGAATCGCCAATGTCCGCGGCAATCTGCTGCCGATCATGGACCTGAACGGATATTTGTACGGCCGCCGCACGGTGGTCGGAAAACGCACGCGGATTTTGGTCATTAACCATCGCGGCGTATTTGCCGGGTTGCTGGTGGATGAGGTGACGGGTTTGCGCCACTTCGACGTTGACAGCAGGTTGGCAGCAAGACCGGATTCAGACGTGGAAACACTGCCCTATTTGGAGCGGGGCTTTGAGTTGGATGGCCGTGCATGGCCGGTGTTCAGCATGCGCAAGCTGGCTGAAAGCCCGCTGTTCATGCAGGTTGCGGTGTGAGTCGCCAAGGCGGTAGCTGGCGGCACCATTGGGAGGACGGCATTCGGGCTGCATCACTAGGATTGGCCTGTTTCGGGAGATTGGACTAATGAGCAAGTTAAACGCAGACGCCTTGAAGAAATTGGGTACCGACCGGAAATATCTCGGCATCATCGTGCCGCTGGTCGTGTCCTTCGTGGTGATGATGACGGTTTTCGTCTACGTCTCTGTGCGTAGCGGCTACGACCGCCAATACATCGCCTTGGCCGGTGAGCAGCGCGTGTTGTCGCAGCGAATCGCCACCAACGCACTGGAAGCGGCGAGCGGCAAGGAAGGCGCATTCAAGGCGCTGGCCGACTATCGTAATCGCTTCCAGCAGAACCTGAATCGCCTGCAACAGGGTGATGCAGATCTGCCCGCCACCTCGGAGCTCATCGCGGCGAACGAGTTGGACGCGGTCAGTAACTCCTGGCAGAAACTCGACAAACATGTCGCGGTGATACTGAAAGCCAAGGATCCGGTCCTGTCCGTGCGCGAGAATGCCGGCAAGATCAGTGGGCTGATCCCGCAACTGTTGGCCGATTCCGACGAGGTCGTGAGTATTCTCGTCGAGAAGAGCGCCCCGCCGCTGCAAATCTACAAGGCCAGCGTGCAGCTCATGCTCAGCCAGCGTATTGCCAATAACGTGAACAAGGTGCTGCTTGGTGGTGAAGGCTCCGTTACCGCTGCCGACCGGTTCGGCCGCGACATCACCATTTTCGGCAATGTACTTTCCGGTATGTTGCGCGGCGACCAGTCCCAGGGGATTCAGCGCGTCAACGATCCCGACGCACGCGAAAAGCTCGAGCAGGTCTCTACCTACTTCGCTACGGTCAGCGACATGGTCGGCGCGATCCTGGAAAAGACCCCGGATCTGTTCGAAGTGCAGGACGCCGTGGGTAACGTTGCCGGCAACAGTGACGCCGTGATCTCCAACAGCGACAAGCTGGTCACGGCCTACACCGGGGCCGGCAACCACATGACGCTCAATATCGTCGCGGGAGCCGCCGGTATTGTCACTCTCCTCCTGCTGGTCGTATTGGGATGGCGCCTGAAGAAGGACGCTGATTCGCGTACGGCGTCTGCGGAAGAGCAGACCGAGCGCCACCAGGAAGCCATTCTCCGCTTGTTGGATCAGATTCAGGGTCTGTCCGAAGGTGATCTGACCGCGGAGGCGGAAGTGACCGAAGATTTCACGGGCGCCATCGCCGACGCGTTCAATAGTGCCACCCAGGAGCTTCGTACCCTGGTAACCACCATCAACGAGACTTCGGTGCAGGTGTCGTCCGCTGCCCAACAGACGCAGGCGACCGCCATGCATCTGGCCGAAGCGTCGGACCATCAGGCGCAGCAGATCAGCGGTGCGAGCACGGCCATCAACGACATGGCGGGGTCCATTCAGGAAGTCTCGAGCCACGCCGCCGAATCCTCGGACGTGGCGCGTTACTCGGTGGAAGTGGCTCACAAGGGCGCCGACACGGTGCGCCGCTCGATTCAGGGTATGGACACTATCCGAGAACAGATCCAGGAGACTTCGAAACGTATCAAGCGTCTTGGCGAAAGCTCGCAGGAAATCGGTGACATCGTCGAACTCATCAACGACATCGCCGACCAGACCAACATTCTGTCTCTGAATGCTGCAATCCAGGCCGCCATGGCCGGTGAAGCGGGCCGCGGTTTCGCGGTGGTTGCCGACGAAGTACAGCGCCTCGCAGAGCGTTCCAGTAACGCTACCAAGCAGATCGAAGCACTGGTAAAGACCATTCAGACCGATACCAACGAAGCGGTAATCTCGATGGAGCAAAGTACCGCAGGCGTGGTCAAGGGAGCGCAATTGGCCGAAGACGCGGGCGAAGCGCTCGAAGAGATCGAGAACGTGTCCAATCGACTGGCCGAACTCATCGAATCCATCTCCGGCACCGCAGGTCAGCAGTCCAGTGCCGCGGCCAACATCTCCGACACCATGAACGTCATTCAGGAGATCACGACGCAGACGTCCGCCGGTACCAATGAAACGGCAGCGTCTATCGGCAACTTGGCAGAGTTGGCAAACGACCTGCGCAAGTCCGTCGCCGGCTTCAAGTTGCCTGGTTGATCGACGAGACCGAACGCAGTGAGCGGCGCGCAGCAACAATCGCAGGTGACGCCTTCCGCAATTGGTCGCACCTTGCCGGAAATGAGCGAAGTTCAATTCCGCAAGTGGGTCGAGTTGCTGGAAGAGCGGACCGGCACGTTCCTGCCGCCAGAACGTAAGTCCTTCTTGATTACGAGCCTGGGTCTGCGGATGCGGGAAATCGGTTGCGAATGTTTTGACGAGTACTTCGAAAGACTCGTCGAAGGGGCTGGCGCGGTGATGGAGTGGTCCACCCTGGTGGATCGCCTTACGGTCCACGAAACGCGTTTTTACCGCCATCCCCATGCAATGGAACTGGTTGCCGAGGAAGTGGTGCGCAAGCATCCGGACAGTTCCAGCGTCAGTATCCAGGCCTGGAACGTTGGCTGCGCGACGGGCGAGGAAGCCTACACGCTGGCAATGGTCATCGACCAGGCGCTGCGGCAACGGGGTGGCACGGGTTATTTCGGCGTTACCGCGACCGACATAAGCCAGCCTGCGTTGCGTACCGCCGGCGCCGGCATCTACCCTCGAACTCGGGTCAAGGACCTGCCGCCTGACATGGCGGCGACTTATCTCATTTCGGAAGGTGACGATCGGGTCAGCGTGGTGCCGGGGTTGAAGCGGCGGGTATGCTTCGTACGCAGCAACATCCTGGACGCCGGCAACGAACCTTTCGGTCCAATGGATATCATTTGTTGTCAGAACCTGCTCATCTATTTTGAGCGCTCGCGCCGAGCCGCCCTCGCTGATGCACTTGCCTCGCGTTTGTGCCTTGGCGGTGTCCTGGTGCTAGGTTCAGGCGAGTTGATCGGCTGGCAACATCCGCAAATGGAAAAGCTAACCTCCGCGCATACGCTCGCTTATCGACGTGTGAGCTGAGCCGGTGCTGCAGGATATGACAATGGATAAGAACATCGATTACGGCACACTCAGCTGGGTCAAGCAGGAAATCGACGATACCCTGAAGCAAGCGCAGCAGTCGCTGGAAGAGTATGTCGAAAACCCTGAAGACGCCACGCAGCTGCAGTTCTGTTTCAGTTACCTGCACCAGGTGACGGGCACCCTGCAGATGGTCGAACTCTACGGCGCCGCGCTGCTGGCAGAAGAAATGGAGCAGTTGGCCAAGGCGCTGACTTCGGGGGATGTGTCGCAGCAAACCGAAGCATACGAAGTTCTCATGCGGGGGATTCTGCAGCTACCGGATTACCTCGAGCGCGTCCAGAGCGGCTACGCCGACGAACCGTTGGTTTTGCTGCCCCTGCTGAACGATCTGCGCGCAGCGCGTGGCGAAAA
Source organism: uncultured Gammaproteobacteria bacterium (assembly GCA_963762165.1). GTDB lineage: Bacteria > Pseudomonadota > Gammaproteobacteria > JASBUN01 > JASBUN01 > CAVXJN01. The sequence goes on along the minus strand of CAVXJN010000003.1, from coordinate 107,842 downwards.
TCTACTGTCGGAAAACGCCCTGTTCGCACCGGACCTGACGGGAGGCGAATCAGCGCCCGAAGATCAACACCTGGACAGTGCCGACGAACAGGTCTTGATCCAGCTCGCACGGCGCTTGCGTCACCAGTTCCAGATCGGCTTGTTGGGATGGATTCGCGATAAGGACGTGAACGACAATCTGGCCAAAATGGCGGATGTTGTCGCGCAGCTCGAACACAACGGCATCCGCCAATCCGCAGTGCGCTTATGGTGGGTTGCAGGCGGCGTACTTGAAGCCCTGCTGCACGACGGTATCGATGCCAGCGCATCGGTGAAAAAACTGCTCGGCCAGGTAGACCGGGAGCTGAAGCGTTTGATCGATCTCGGCGAACAAGCATTAGCCGCAGCTCCCGCCGCGGAACTGCTAAAGAATTTGCTCTATTACGTTGCCCGTTCGGTTAAGAGCACGCCACGCGTCAGCGCCATCAAGGATAAGTTCAAGCTCGGCGGCGCAGTACCCAATGCTGAAGAATTGGCCAGCGCACGCGAGGAACTCGCCGGACCCAATGCGGCCATGATGCGCACCGTAGCCGACGCGATACGCGAGGACCTCGCGGGCGTCAAAGACGCCATGGACCTGTTCCTTCGCAGCGATACACGTGCTGTCGAAGACCTCGCCCCGCAAGCCGAAGTATTGCGCAGGGTCGCCGATACCTTGGGCATGCTGGGCATGGGCATGCCGCGCAAGGTGATTCAGGATCAGGAAGCAATCGTAAATCGCATACGCGCCGGCGAGTTGGAGGCCAGCGAAGAACGTCTGATGGAAATCGCCGGCTCGTTGCTTTATGCCGAGTCATGTCTGCAAGGTTTGGTGGAAAGCCGAATTAGCACGCGCAATCAGGACGCCCAGCCTACGGATTCCTCTTCGCTGCAGCTTCCCGCGGCTGAAATGCGCGAGATTGGTCAGACTGTGCTGCGTGAAGTCAGTGCCGGCATCAATCACGCCAAAGAAGCAATCGTCGCGTTTATTGATTCGCCTTGGGACCATCTGCTACTGGTGGATGTGCCGCAGCAGTTCAACCAGGTCCGCGGCGCGATTCAGATGCTCGGCATGGAGCCCGTGAGCCGGTTGCTGGACTCCATTAGCCGCTATATTGAGACACGCTTGTTGGCGGATCGCATCACCCCGGATCAGAGCGAGCTCGATGCTTTGGCTGATGCGATCAGCAGCGTCGAGTATTTCCTTGAGGCACGGCTGGACGATCGCGCGCCGGCTCCTTCGCTGCTGGACGTGGCTAGCAGAAGTGTCGCCGCGCTCGGTTTTGCGGTTGCGGAGCCGATCCCGGCCCCGCCATCCGAGGCCGCCGGCGACCTCGGGGCCGTCGCCGAGCCCGACCAGACTATAGAATTCAACTCAGCGGCGCTGGCTGAACCGGTTGCGGATGCCGAGCCGGAAATCGAAGAAATATCGCTCGATCTTCCGGCGGCTAGCGACGAGATCGAGGTCGAGGAGATCGAATTCGAACCGGTTATCGAAGCCGTCGAACCCTCGACCGATGCACCGGAGCCGCCTGCGGCGGAAGTCGTCGAGGCAGCGGTAGAGGAATCTTCGGCGCCCTTGGCGGCCGACGACCTCGACGACGATATTCTGGAAATTTTCGTTGAAGAGGCTCGTGAAGAGCTTGGCAACATCAACGAAATGCTGCCCAAGTGGCAGCAGAACTTCGACGACCATGAGCCGCTCGGACGTATGCGGCGCTCGTTCCACACCCTCAAGGGCAGCGGACGGCTGGTCGGGGCGACGGTGATTGGCGAAATGTCGTGGTCGTTGGAGAATCTACTCAACCGTATTCTGGACAACACCATACCGCCGCACTCGGAAGCGGTCGCGATCGTGTGCGACGCCGCTGCAGCGCTACCTCAGCTCATTGACGCCCTGGAACGGCATGAAGCCGTCACATTCGATGTGCAGGCGTTCATCGATCGTGCGTTCGCTGCTGTAGAACACGGCAAGTCCATCCCTGCCGACAGCGAGCCGGCGCAACAAATGGTGGTCGATGCACTCGAATCCACCGTACCCGAAGAGTCGCGCCCGGCGGATTCCGACGAATCCCAGGAAGCGATGGACACGCAGCTGCATGAAATCTTCAGTAAGGAATCGGCAGGACATATCGACGCGATTCATGGCTTCATGGAGCGCTGCCGCAACGACATAGAACAGTGCGCAGTGGACGAAGGGCTGATTCGCGCGCTGCACACGTTGCATGGAAGCGCGCGCATGGCGGGCGCCAACGACATCGCGGAGCTGTCGGGACTGCTGGAAAAGTATGCCAAAGCGCTGATGGGCAATGACACGCTGTTGCCGGAAGAAGGCATGGCGTCGCTGGTGGAATCCGTCGGCGCAGTTGAGCAAATGCTGCAACTGATCAATCAATCGGAGCAGTCCCTGCCTGACTACGGCGCTCTGGTCGCGCGGGTACGTTCGCTCTACGAAGCGGAGCAAGCCAAGGTCGAAGAGCGCTTGCGCCGCGAGCAAGCTGCAGTCAAGGATGCGGTCGTGGAGCAGGCCGTTTCCACCGAACAAGCGGAATACGACCAAGAGTTGGTGGAAGTCTTTCTGGAGGAAGCAGCCGAAATTCTCGATTCCAGCGACGCAACTATGCAGCGCTGGCGGGAAGATGCGAACAACACGGAAATCGTGGCCGCTCTGCAACGCGATCTGCATACCCTCAAGGGCGGCGCCCGTATGGCGGGTATCTCCGCGATCGGTGATCTCAGCCACGCTCTGGAATCCTTGCTCGAAGCGATCGTCGACGGCCGCGCCCGCGCTACCGAAACCGCACAATCGGCCGTGCATAAGGCACTCGATCGACTCTACGGCATGCTTGAGCGCACCCAGGAAATGCGCCCCGTGGAACCGGCGAACGAGCTGGTGGCCGAAGTCCAGGCAATTCTTGCCAGTGGTGGCGAAGGCGCTGCGGCGGCTCCTGCGCAGACGCCCGAGGTTGTGTCGCACGAGTCCGCCGAGGTTTCCGCGGCACCGCAACCGGCACCTGAAGCGGCGGATGTCGTCCCATTCGTGATTCCCAAAGCGACCCCCGAAGCGGAAGACGGCGAATCCGACCCAGCGGCGGAAAATGCCCAACGCGGACAGAACCAGGATATGGTCCGCGTGCGAGCCGATTTACTCGACAATCTGGTGAACTACGCCGGTGAAGTGAGTATCTATCGCTCGCGCCTCGAGCAGAACGTCGGTGCGTTCGGCTACAACCTGGTGGAGCTGGAGCAAACCGTAACTCGGTTACGGGATCAGTTGCGCAAGCTCGAAATCGAAACCGAAGCGCAGATCCTATACCGCTACGAGATCGAGAACGATGGCGACGAAGATTTCGATCCTTTGGAGATGGACCGCTATTCGCAGATGCAGCAGCTGTCCCGCGCACTCATGGAGAGCGTCGCCGACATCGGAAGTATCGAAGGTTTGCTTGGCGGCTTGGTGAGCGAGTCGGAAACGCTGCTCGTACAGCAGTCGCGCGTCAACACGGATTTACAGGAAGGTCTCATGCGTACGCGCATGGTGCCGTTTACCGGCCTGGTGCCGCGCTTGCGTCGCATTGTCCGTCAGACCGCGCAGGAGCTGAACAAAAAAGCGCAGTTGCAGGTGAGCGGCGCGCAGGGCGAAATGGATCGCACCGTTCTGGACCGTATCCTCGCCCCGTTGGAGCACATGTTGCGCAATGCGGTGGCGCACGGCATTGAGAATCCGCAACAGCGCAGCGAGCGGAACAAGCCGGAGACCGGAACGATTCACGTCGACATGGCGCGTGAAGGGTCCGAAGTCGTGATCACGGTGACCGACGACGGCGCCGGAATGGACCTCGAAGCTATCCGCCGCAAGGCTTCGGAGCGTGGCTTGATTGCCGATTCCGCCGAACTTACCGATCACGATGTCATGCAATTCGTGCTTGAGTCCGGTTTCAGTACGGCGAGCGAAGTCACGCAGATATCCGGTCGCGGCGTTGGCATGGACGTGGTCAACAGCGAGATCAAGCAGCTCGGGGGCGTGCTGCAAATCGATTCCCGTCACGGACTGGGCACCCGGTTCGTTATCCGATTACCGTTCACCCTGGCGGTCAATCAGGCGCTGCTCGTGGCCGTCGGCGAAGAGAACTATGCCATACCACTGACCAGCGTCGAAGGCATCGTACGCATGAGCCGCGCAGAGCTGGAGGCTTATTTCGCGGCACCCACCACCCGCTACGAATATGGCGGCCGGGATTACCAGGTGCAGAATCTCGGTGCGCTGTTGGGCGCAGCTTCGCAATTGTCGGAGACCGCCAAGCTGTTACCGGTAATGTTGGTGCGTTCCGGCGATCACCGCATGGCGCTGCAGGTCGACGCGCTCATGGGCAGTCGCGAAATCGTTGTTAAGTCCGTGGGTCCGCAGATCTCCACCGTTCGAAGCGTTTCCGGTGCGACCATTCTCGGTGACGGAAGAGTAGTGCTGATTCTCGACGTTGCCGCATTGATTCGTGTCAGCGCCGCCGCCCGTGTGTCGGCGTTCGATACCGAAGGGAGCGAAGCGGCGACCGTCGAAGCTGCGCCGGCGACGGTCATGGTGGTTGACGACTCGATTACCGTACGCAAAGTCACTTCCCGTTTGTTGCAGCGCAATGGCATGCAGGTGCTGACAGCGAAGGACGGTGTCGACGCTGTCGCCCAATTGCAGGAAAACCTTCCGGACGTCATGTTGTTGGACATCGAAATGCCGCGCATGGACGGTTTCGAGTTGGCAACCCACATCCGCAACGAACCGCGCTTGCGTCATATCCCGATCATCATGATCACCTCGCGTACGGGTGATAAGCATCGCCGGAGAGCGCGAGAGATCGGTGTCAATCGCTACCTGGGCAAACCGTACCAGGAAAGCGAACTGCTACAGAACATCGAAGAATTGCTGCAGGAGTGCAGCAGTGAGCCCTGAAGAACTGAATGACGTATTACGGGTTGCGGTGGTCGCGCGGTCAGAACGCCAGCGCCGCTATTTCGCAGAAATTCTGTCGCCCTACGGTGTCGAGATCGTCACCGACGACACCCTGTGGGACTGCCGTCCGGATCAACTTGATCGAAACGTTGCCGATGTTTTGTTGGTCGATTTGGAAGAAGCCGACAGCGACGGCGACCTGGATGTCGACATCTGGATCGACCGGGCGCAATTGCCGATGTTGTTCAACGACGGCGATGCCGGTAAGCGGCACGCGCCTAAGTCCATTGCCGGGCAGGCCTGGGGCCGGCGTTTGGCTGACAAGCTCGGAGCGTTGGCGCACGCGGAGCCGGCTGAAATCAAGCCCAAAACCGAAACAGCGGGATTGACGTTGGTAACCTCGCACGCCGAGGCCGTGGATCTCGGCGCCGAACTCGGGTTCGATCTGGACTCCGAATTCTCAACTGAAACTTCAGGAGCGTTGTCGGAAGACGCCGGCCACGAAACCGAGAAGGCGCCTGCGGCGAACCATGACGCCGACGGCGCCTTGGCATTCGATATCGACGCCGAGTCCGGACCCGATACCACTCGGTTCACCGAGTTGGCGCTCGACGAATTAACTGCAACTTCAGATGTAGTCGCCGGTGGTGAAGAGATCGAGCCGATTCAGACGCCCGACTGGGGGGTCAGCGATGAGTTTGTTCTGGACGAACTGCCGGTGTTGTCGGATACCACTGAGTTGAACGCGCAGTGGAGCATAGAATCGGATTGGGATCTCGACGTCGGGTCGAGCGACCAGGCAACAGAGCATCCCCTGCCTGCACGGAGCCACGATTCGGGAGAAGCCGAATCTTTCGCGCTTGCCGATCTGCCGGTATTGACCGACGACGCGGAGATCCCGAACGAGTTTCTGTTTGACGAAGTGCCCACGCTATCCGGTGGGCTTGAATTGGTCGAAGAACTTCCGTTGAACACTGGCGGCAGCGCTGTTGAATCGGCAGACACGCTTGCCGTCGAAGCCATCGCGACCGAACGTACACCGTCCGGCATACCGGTCTGGGTGCTCGGCGCATCGATCGGTGGGCCTCAGGCGGTCAAGGAGTTTGTCGCCGGGCTGTCCAAAGACATCGAGGCGACTTTCATCGTCGCCCAGCACATAGGAAACGGCTTCGTCGATCTGCTTGCCGACCAACTGGGTCGCGTCACGGAACTCGACGTTCGTGCCGCCGAATCCGGCATGGCATTGCGTCCCGGGCAGATCGTAGTGGCGCCGGTGGAACAGAGGATGACCTTCGCGGACGGCGTAATCGCGTTGCATCCGGTGGCGCGCAAGAGTGTGTACAGCCCCTGTATTGATGACGTCATGACCGAAGTTGCCGCGGCCTTCGAAGGTAGGACGCATGCAATCATTTTCAGCGGCATGGGGAACGATGGTGTCAGCGGCGCAAGAGCCATTGTCGCCGCCGGTGGGACCGTGTGGGCGCAAGCGGCTTCCACTTGCGTTATCAGCAGCATGGCCGATGCTGCACGCGATGCAGGCGTAGTCAGCGAATCCGACACACCGGCAGAACTCGCGCGGCGCCTGCTGCACTCATTGAATGGAGAATCCGGAAATGAACAAACGAATCGCTGACATTCACAGTCTGCTATTGCCGGTGCAGCAAGGACAGCTGCTGCTCCCGAACTCCGCAGTAGCGGAAATCGTCGAATACAATGCGCCGACCCCAATGGACGACGCGCCCTCCTGGTGGCTTGGTATGGTGGCATGGCGCGGCATCGAAATTCCTTTGCTCTCATACGACGCGTTTGTGGGTGGAGAACCTCCTGCGGAGCAATCTCGGCTGCGTATCGCGGTATTGAATACGCTCAACGGGAACACTGAACTGCCGTTTATAGGTGTCGTGCTCCAGGGTATCCCGCGGTTGTTGACCGCTGGCAGCGACAATGTGGTTGCGTCCGCCGAGGGTGACTCCGTGGACGGGATCGCATCCAAGGTGTTGGCGGGAAGCGACCAGGCGATGATTCCGGACCTGGATGCGCTGGAACGTTCGTTAGTCGACTTGAACGCGGCGTGACCGGTATCGATTCAGCGTAGATCTCCCCATAGCGTTTGAATTGCCGCTAGAACGGCGACAGCTGCGGTTTCCGTACGCAAGACGCGCGGCCCCAGGCGTACGGCCTGAAAACCGCGCTGCTGTGCGAATTGCACTTCCGCATCCGTCAGGCCACCTTCCGGGCCGATGAGCACCGCCAAAGGCTGCTTGGGAAATGGCAGATCCGCGAGCGCGGGTTGCGCAACCGGGCTCAATGTCAAACCCAATTCGCCCTGCCATTGTTGAAGCCATTGATTTAGCGCAATCGGCGCGTGCAAAGTCGGAACGCGATTGCGCCCGCACTGTTCACACGCGCTTTGCGCGATTCCCTGCCAATGTGACTGACGCTTGTCTGCGCGTTCGCCTTTGAGCTGTACCACGCTGCGTTCGGTGAATACCGGGGCGATAGCGCATACACCGAGCTCGACCGCCTTCTGAATCGCGTAGTCCATGCGCTCACCGCGAGAAATTCCCTGCACCAGGGTTACCTCCAGCGGTGATTCAGCTTCCCGCTGACGGTGGGTTTCGACCCGGACCCAGGCCTGATTGCGCTCCGTGCGCATCAGGCGCGCAACGTATTCGCCGCCGCGGCCGTCGAACAAGGTCAGTTCGGCGCCCGGCTGGAGACGCAGTGCTCGGATTACGTGACGCACTGCGGCGTCGGGGAGTTGCAACTCGCTACCCGCTTGTATGAGTTCCGGCACGTAGACCCGGGTTACTCGCACCTGCGCTATTCCCTGGTCGCAACATCGATGGCACGCTCGGCAATTTGCGCGGCCAGGTCCAACTCGGAATGGCTGATGACGTAGGGCGGCATGAAATACAGGACATTGCCGAGCGGGCGCAGCAGCACGCCATGCTCCAGTCCGTACCGGTAGGCGCGAACACCCCGGCGCTGCTGCCACGGATAGGCGTTCCCTGATTTCGGATCCTGCATCATCTCCATGGCGACGATCATCCCGGTTTGTCGAACTTCGCCGACGTGGGGGTGGTCCTGCAAGTGCGAGGTTGCGTCGTGCATTTTTGCAGCCAGAGCGCGATTTGTTTCGATGACCTTGTCGTGCTCGAAAATATCGAGGGTCGCCAGTGCCGCGCTACAGCCGAGCGGATTGCCGTTGTAGCTGTGGGAATGCAGGAAAGCGCGCATGGCTTCGTAGTCGTCGTAAAATGCCTGATAGACGTCTTCGGTGGTCATGGTCACCGATACTGGCAGGTAACCGCCAGTGAGGCCTTTCGAAAGACACAGGAAGTCGGGGCGGATTGCCGCCTGTTCGCAGGCGAACATGGTGCCCGTGCGACCGAATCCGACCGCGACTTCATCCGCAATCAGATGCACGCCGTGGCGATCGCATGCGTCCCGCAGCAGCGAAAGGTAAATCGGATCGTACATGCGCATATTTCCGGCGCACTGTACCAGCGGTTCGACGATCACCGCGCAGACCTCCCCCGCATGTCGCTCCAGCGCCTGTTCCATGTGCGCGAACATTTTCTCGGAGTGGTCGCGGCAGCTTTCGCCGGGCTCCCGAGCAAAGCAATCCGGCGACGGTACGGTGATGGCATCCAGTAACAAGGGGCCGTAGGTTTCCTTGTAAAGCGACACCCCGCCGACCGCCAGGGCACCGAGGGTCTCGCCGTGATAGCTATTGCTCAGGGTGATGAACTTGGTGCGGTGCTGTTGTCCCTGGTTGCGCCAATAATGGAAGCTCATTTTCAGCGCCACTTCGACTGCCGTGGAACCATTGTCAGAGTAGAAGCAGCGATCGAGACCGTCCGGGGTCAACGCCACGAGTCGCTCCGCAAGCCTCAAGGCGGGTTCATGGGTGAATCCCGCCAGGATTACGTGCTCGAGGCTGTCGAGCTGCGTCTTGATCGCAGCATTGATCTGCGGATTCGCGTGCCCGAACAGATTCACCCACCACGAACTGATGATGTCGAGGTAGCGGTTGCCTTCGAAATCCTCCAGCCACACGCCTTGCCCGCGTCGTATGGGTATCAGCGGAAGCTGCTCGTGGTCCTTCATTTGGGTGCACGGGTGCCAAAGCACTGACAGATCCCGCGCGACCAAATCTCGATTTTGCATTTTGGCTACCGTCTTATCGTCCATCGCCCGGCGTTTCCATTTCCGCGATCACGATCAGAGAATGGGCCCCTCTGGATAAGGCTCGGGCGGCGGATCTTGAATATGGGTTTCCTGAAAAGCTTCCATGCGTTCGGTGATCTGGTCGATTTTCTTGAACCGGGCGACATGAAATAGCGCGTCGCCTTCGTTCGCGAGCGGCAAATTGCTACGCCCAATCACGATTCCGGCCGCAGGCGCGGTGACGATGGATTCCCGTTCGCCAAAAGGATCGGCGATAACGCCGAGCAGCGAATCCTTGGTCACCTGCGCTCCGAGTGGGACCATGGCCCGCAGTATACCGCTCATGGGTGCGCGCACCCATGAGCTGGAATGGGCGACGACCGGTTCGAAACGCGTGCGACTAGCGCTGCGACTCGCCGGTAGCATCTCCAGCGCACGCATCACGTTGACTACACCGCGGACACCGGCACGGATGCTCAACTCATCGAAGCGCAAAGCTTCTCCGGCTTCGTACAGCAGCATGGGGATGCCCCGTTCGTCTGCAGCCTCACGAAGAGAATCGTCGCGCAAGTCGGCATTGATCAGGACGGGAACACCAAATCGACGCGCCAGCGCAGCGGTTTCGTCGTGGTCCAGGTTGGCGCGAATCTGCGGCAGGTTGCTGCGATGCAGCGCCCCGGTATGCAGGTCGATGCCATGACTGCATTGTTCGACGATTTCGGTCATGAACAGATGGGCAAGACGAGCCGCCAGCGAGCCGCGCTCGGAGCCCGGGAAGCTGCGATTCAAGTCGCGGCGGTCGGGTAGGTAGCGGGAATGGTTGATAAAGCCATGTACGTTGACGATCGGGATGGCGATCAAAGTACCGCGCATGCGTTTGAGAATGGGTAATTTCAACAGGCGCCGGATGATCTCCACGCCATTGAGTTCGTCGCCGTGAATGGCGGCGCTGACAAACAACTTTGCGCCAGGCTTTTTGCCGCGCACCACATGCAGCGGCATCGCGATCTCGGAGTGGGTGTAGAGCCGCGTGACCGGCAGGTCGATCGTGGTACGCGTATTGCGCGGAATGCGCGCATTGTTGATGACGATTTCGGCTTCGTCCATATCACCCCGTACCGCGGGTTTTGGTCTTGTATGGCTTGGCGTTTTTTTCAATGAACGATACGATCATTCTGGCGACGTCCTTGCTGGTCGCAGTCTCGATACCTTCCAGGCCCGGAGAAGAATTCACTTCCATGACCACCGGTCCATGATTGGAGCGCAAGATATCCACGCCGGCGACATTCAGCCCCATGGTCTTGGCGGCGCGCGTGGCCGTCGAGCGTTCTTCCGGCGTAAGTTTGACGATACTGGCGGTGCCGCCGCGATGGAGATTGGAGCGGAACTCACCCTCCCGCGCCTTGCGCATCATCGCCGCCACCACCTTGTCACCGATGACGAAAGCGCGGATGTCCGAACCGCCGGCTTCCTTGATGAATTCCTGGACCAAGAAATTGGCATGCAGTTCCCGGAATGCATCGATGACGCTTTCGGCCGCCTTGTAGGTCTCGGCCAGTACCACGCCTTTACCCTGAGTCCCCTCCAGCAACTTGACTACCAACGGAGCGCCGCCAACCAGCCGGATCAGGTCCTCCGTGTTTTCAATGTCATGCGCAAACCCGGTTACGGGCAGACCGATGCCTTTGCGTGCCAGGAGCTGCAAGGAGCGTAGTTTATCTCGGGAGCGGCCGATGGCCACCGATTCGTTGAGCGGGAACACGCCCATCATTTCCAGTTGCCGCAAAACCGCCGTGCCGTAAAACGTGATGGATGCACCGATTCGAGGAATCACCGCGTCGAAACCTTCCAAGGACTGACCCCGGTAATAAATGGCCGGGCGCATGCTGGTGATATCCATGTAGCACTTGAGCGGATTGACGACCTGCACTTCGTGGCCGAGTTCGCGGCCTGCCTCGACTAAACGCCGCGTCGAATACAATTTGGAGTTTCTCGAAAGAATACCGATCTTCATGCAACGCGGCTCCTGATCCTGTGGCGCGTGTAGTCCAAATCGATGGTAACACGCGGGCGGATGTGTTCGTCGGCGGATCGATTACAGACGCCGGCCAAGCAAATAAGATGCAGCGGGATCGACGCAGAAGCGTTGGCCCATGGCGGTGCGCCCCAGCAGCATGCGAAATTTCATTGTGTCGCGATTGGTCAAGGTCATTTCGATGGCCCATTCTACCGCGCCCAGACGGGCTTGCGTCACGATTACGAAGCGTTTTTCGCGGTGCCCGCCTGAGTCGCTGACCCAGCGCTGATCACTCACGGGGGCGAAGCATTCCGCGACCAGATCCTGCCGCCCCTGTATGGGGTGTACGTGGAACCGGATCATGGGCGCGCCGCCTTCGTGATATGGATCCAGATCGAAGGTATGTAGTGCCGATGTGCGCGCGCCGGTGTCGACTTTTGCCTTGATGCGCTGGATCCCCAGCGCTGGCAGCGACATCCATTCGCGCCAGCCGATTCGGATCAGCCCCTGAATTTGTGAATCCATTGTCCGTGGCCACCAAGAAAGTCGTCAACCTACTGAGGCAATCCCAGATTACGCAAAACCGCGATCGAGGATTTCGCCTGGTTCATCGTGTAGAAATGGAGACCCGGTGCGCCGGCTTCCAGCAAGCGTGCGCACAGATCGGTAACCACCTCTTCACCGAAAGCGCGAATCGAGGCACGGTCATCGGCAAAACCTGTCAATCGCTTGGCGATCCAGCGCGGAATCTCCGCACCGCACATGTCTGAAAACCGTGCCAGCTGGCTGTAGTTCGTGATGGGCATGATGCCCGGTACGATCGGCAACTTCACGCCACGGCGTTCGCACTCGTCGACGAATCGATAATAGGCATCGGCATTGAAGAAGTACTGGGTGATGGCGCTATCGGCCCCGGCATCGACCTTGCGTTGAAAATTGGCGATGTCGTCGTCGACACTTTTCGCTTGCGGATGGGTCTCCGGATACGCGGCGACTTCGATATGGAAATGTTCGCCGGTGGTTTCACGAATAAACCCGACCAACTCGTTCGGCATAGCGCAATTCGCCGGCACCCCGCATTCCCGAAGGCATGTCGCCGCGCAAAGCTACGATTCGCTTGATGCCAGCTTCACGGTAGCTTTGCAACATGTTTGCGATACGGGCGCGGGTCGAGCCGACACAAGTCAGGTGCGGAGCGGCATCATAACCCGCTTGCTTGATGCCGACCACCGTATCGTAGGTGCCTTGCTGGGTGCTGCCGCCGGCACCGAAAGTGACGGAAAAATACAATGGGTCAAGTTCACCGAGTTCATCCCTCACTGCGGCCAATTTCTCGGCGGCCTCTTCGCTTTGCGGCGGGAAGAATTCGAAAGAGTAATTTTTTGCGTATGTTTGTTGTGATTCCACGTTCAAACCCTCGAAAGTGTTGGCTGCGATCGGGTTGACCGCCACGCATAGCCGCTATCCCACGATGCGATCAGAATGGCGCACCGCTTTGCTTGAATATTTCGTTAGTAGCGGTAATGCTCAGGCTTGTAGGGACCGTTGACGTCCAGCCCCAGGTACTCGGCCTGGGCCGAGGTCAGCGGTGTCAGGTCGGCACCGATCTTGGTCAGGTGCAGCCGTGCCACCTGCTCATCGAGGTGCTTGGGCAGCACGTAGACCTTGTTTTCGTATTTGTCCGGATGGTTCCACAGCTCGATCTGGGCCATCACCTGGTTGGTGAACGAGGCCGACATCACGAAGCTCGGATGGCCCGTGGCGCAGCCCAGGTTCACCAGCCGTCCTTCGGCCAGGACGATCAGCTTCTTGCCGTCGGGAAATACCACGTGGTCCACCTGCGGCTTGATGTTCTGCCACTCGTACTTGCGCAGACCCGCAATGTCGATCTCGCGAGTCGAAGTGACCGATGTTGCAGACAATGGCTTCGTTCTTCATCGCCTGCATGTGGTCATGGGTGATCACATCGATGTTGCCGGTGGTGGTGACGAAGATATCGCCCAGGGCTGCCGCCTGGTCCATGTTCACCACCCGGTAGCCTTCCATCGCCGCCTGCAGGGCGCAGATCGGATCGATCTCGGTCACCCACACGGTCGCACCCATGCCGCGGAAGGCCTGGGCACAACCTTTGCCCACATCGCCATAGCCGCACACCACCGTGATCTTGCCGGCGATCATCACATCGGTGGCCCGCTTGATGCCATCGATCAGCGACTCCCGGCAGCCGTAGAGGTTGTCGAACTTGGACTTGGTCACCGAGTCGTTGACGTTGATCGCAGGACAGGCCAGCGTGCCCTTCTTCATCATCTCGTAGAGACGATGCACGCCGGTGGTGGTCTCCTCGGAAAGCCCCTTGACCTCTTTCAACAGCTCCGGGTACTTCTCGTGCATCAGCAGGGTCAGATCCCCGCCGTCGTCCAGGATCATGTTCGGGCGCCAGTTGTCGGGCCCGAAGATGGTCTGCTCGATGCACCACCAGAACTCCTCTTCGGTCTCGCCCTTCCAGGCGAACACCGGCACTCCGGCTGCGGCCATGGCAGAAGCGGCCTGATCCTGGGTGGAGAAGATGTTGCACGAGCTCCAGCGCACTTCGGCGCCCAGATCGATCAGCGTCTCGATCAGCACCGCGGTCTGGATGGTCATGTGCAGGCAGCCCGGCAATGCGCGCGCCCTTCAGCGGCGCCTTGCCCTTGTACTCCTCGCGCAGCGCCATCAGGCCCGGCATCTCGCTCTCGGCGATTTCGACTTCTTTGCGGCCCCAATCGGCCAGGGATATGTCGGCGACTTTGTAGTCGTTGGACTCAGTTGCGGAAATTGCGCTCATTGTAAGCATCTCCGTTCGCTGAGCGCCGTTGGAATGAGTGTCCGGTAGCCGAGCCTCGCAGCCAATAATGGCCGCTGCAGCGCTCCTCGGTACCGGGACTGGTACCGCTCCTACACTATAGCTCCCAGGTTTTCATAACGAAGCGTCGCACGGGTGCGCAGCGTTATGCGGCATCGCTGCCAGCCGTGATCGGAATGCACTCTTACTGCCGGGATCCGACCTATCGTTCATTATAGGCCGGCGGCGGCGCGCAAGGCGTCCGCCTTGTCGGTGCGCTCCCAGGGCAAATCCAGGTCTTCGCGGCCGAAGTGTCCGTATGCCGCCGTGTTGCGGTAAATCGGGCGCAACAAGTCCAGCATTCGCACCATGCCGCGGGGACGCAGGTCGAATTGTTCTCTGCACCAGCTCGACGATGCGATGTTCGCTGATATTGCCGGTGCCGAAGGTATCGACGCGAATCGAAGTGGGTTCGGCGACGCCGATGGCGTAAGACACCTGCACCTCGCAGCGATCGGCGAGGCCGCCGGCGACGATGTTTTTGGCCACGTAACGCGCCGCATAGGCGGCGGAGCGATCGACTTTGGAAGGATCCTTGCCGGAGAAAGCGCCGCCGCCGTGACGCGCCATGCCGCCGTAGGTGTCGACGATGATTTTGCGGCCGGTCAGGCCGCAGTCGCCGACCGGGCCGCCGATGACGAAACGGCCGGTGGGATTGATAAAGTAGTTGGTCTTGTCGTCGACCCATTGCGCCGGCAGAACCGGTTTGATGATTTCCTCCATCACCGCTTCGCGAATGCTTCCTGGCTGACTTCGGGGTCGTGCTGGGTGGACAGCACCACCGCCTCGATGCCTACCGGCTCCAGTCCATCGTAACGGAACGTGACCTGGCTCTTGGCGTCCGGGCGCAACCAAGGCAGCACGCCCTTGTGCCGTACTTCGGCTCTGGCGTCGCACCAGCCGGTGAGCGTAGGTAATCGGAGCGGGCATCAATACCGTGGTCTCGTTGCTCGCATAGCCGAACATCAAGCCCTGGTCGCCGGCGCCCTGTTCCTTGTTGTCGCCTTCGTTCACGCCCATGGCGATATCCGGCGACTGCTTGTCGATCGCCACCAGCACGGCGCAGGTTTCCCAATCGAAGCCCATCCGCGAACTGCTGTAGCCGATTTCCTTGACTGTGTCTGCGCGCGCACGCGGCGTAATCGACCTGGGCCGAAGTCGTGATCTCGCCGGACAGCACGATCATGCCGGTATTGATCAACGTTTCGCAGGCCACCCGCGCCATTGGGATCCTGGGCCAAGATGGCGTCGAGGATGGAGTCCGAAATCTGATCCGCGACTTTGTCCGGATGGCCTTCGGAAACCGATTCCGACGTGAATAAATGGATTTCTGACATGCTGAGGTCCTGAGGCTGATTTGCGCTGACAGTCGTGTCCTAAATGCGCGGTCGCCGAGTGGGCGAATTGTAGCCCGATCCGCTGCGGTCCACTAGCAAATCAATAGCCGTACACGCCCCGCAGCAGCTTGCCGTAACCGGCGTAAGTTTTGGCATCCGCAGGCTCGAAGGATTCGAAATTCAAGGCGTCCAGCAGCGCGCGACCTTCCGGCGACTTGTCTGCATTGAGCAGAGCCTGGCGGAGCTTCTGCTGCAAGTCCTCGGGGACAGCCGGCGCCGCTGAAAGTGCCACATGGGACACCTGTGCGGTAATGGTCACCGTGTACAGAAAGGGGAAGGCGTTCACCATGGGTGTCGGTATGAGCGCCCCGGCCGCTTTCCCTTCGCGGACTTTTTCCGCCGCCTCGCGGGAGTCGTTGACGCGGACCACTACCGGCTGACGCAATGGATTCGGAAACAGCTGCGCGAGCCGGACCGCGTCCATGCTCGGCGACGACAACAACGCCACCGGCTTGCCGATCAGTTCGCGCGCCTCGAACACGGGATGATCTTCGTCGGTCACCAGCGACAGGCTCACCACACTTGCCACTTTGGCCAGCGGCTTGTAACCCATGTGCTGGATTCGATAGTCGGTGAAATGGGCCGCGTCCAGAATCAGGTCGTACTGCGCGCCCTTTCTTCATGGTTTGCCAATGGCTGACGAAATTGCGGGCGGTGACGAGCTGAATGTCGGCTCCGGTGGCGTTACGCAAATAGTCCACCAGCGGTTGAAACGATGCGCATACGGTTTCGGGAGGTTGAATGGGTTGTACCACCAGGCTGTATGCGAACGTGGTCCCGCCGCCGGCTGCCAGCAGGGCGCATGCGAGGATCAGGTCCCGAAGCCCGCGTCGCAGGGTAGGAGTTACTCGAGTCATGGTGGATAAGCGCCCTGCATCATTATAAGTATATGAATTGGGGCGCATTCTAGCACATCATGAGCCCTTGGCAGCCGCGTTTGGCTGTCGCCGGCGGATCTTCGCCGCGGTCCCAGGCGCGACTCACGACTACGGACGTCGGCGGCATCGAGGACTGTCGCTTCCACAAAAAATAGTACGTCTTTCAGTTAGTTGCGCCTATCAGCAATGACGCTCTGCCAAAGCCTTTTTATCCCACCATAGAAGGGCCGTGCTTGCCCCCCGAGGCCGACTAAGGGAGAATACCGATCTCCTTATGGGGTAGATGCCGCGCGTGCGCGCGGACCAAACGACCGCGGTGTCTCAGGACATCGGGGTTTTTTTGTTAATGCAGACTGCCCGCCGGCCCGCCGGTGCCCGACCGGAACTCAGCGTTCGGCGAGCGATTTACAGCCACGCCCCCCGGGGGACACGGACAGAATTCGATTGCAGGTAGCCTGTTCCGCGCCGATGGCGTTCGACGTCGTTGTGCAGGAGGAAACTGGCTGCCGCCAAGTTTCGCATTCAATATTAAGATAGGAGACGGAAAATGCCCTCGCGCAGAGAATTAGCCAATGCCATTCGTGCTTTGAGCATGGATGCCGTACAAAAGGCCAATTCCGGTCACCCGGGCGCCCCGATGGGGATGGCGGATATCGCCGAAGTGCTGTGGAACGACTTCATGCAGCACAGCCCGAGCAATCCGAAATGGGCGAATCGAGACCGGTTTCGTGCTTTCCAACGGCCATGGCTCGATGCTGATCTATTCGCTTCTGCATCTGACCGGCTACGACCTGCCGATGGAAGAGCTGAAAAACTTCCGCCAGTTGCATTCCAAAACGCCCGGCCACCCGGAATACGGCTACGCCCCGGGTATCGAGACCACTACCGGCCCGCTGGGGCAGGGTATTACCAATGCCGTCGGCATGGCGATCGCCGAAAAGGTACTGGCCGGGCAATTCAATCGCGACGGCCATGACATCGTCGACCATTATACCTATGTGTTCCTCGGCGACGGCTGCTTGATGGAGGGCATCTCCCATGAAGCCTGCTCGCTGGCCGGCACCCTGGGCTGGGCAAGCTGATCTGCTTTTATGACGACAACGGCATCTCCATTGACGGCCATGTCGAAGGTTGGTTTACCGACGATACGCCCAAGCGCTTCGAAGCCTACGGCTGGCATGTGGTGCGCGATGTCGACGGCCACGACGCCGACGCCGTCAGCAAAGCCATCCAAGAAGCCCGCTCGGTCAACGACAAGCCGACCATGATCTGCTGCAAGACCGTCATCGGCTTCGGTGCGCCGAACATTGCGGCAGCCATGATTGCCACGGCGCGGCGCTGGGCGAGGAAGAGGTCAAGGCCACCCGCGAAAACCTGGGCTGGAACCATCCGCCGTTCGAAATTCCCGATGATATCTACGCCGGCTGGGACGCCCGCGACAAAGGGTCGGCAGCTGAAAAGCATTGGAACGAGAAGTTCGCGGCTTACAAGTCAGCACATCCCGAGCTGGCCGCGGAATTCGAGCGCCGCATGGCGGGCGAATTGCCGGCCGACTGGAGCGCGAAATCCGCGGAGTTCATCGCCAAGGTGAACGAAAAGGCCGAAACCATCGCGTCGCGCAAAGCCTCGCAAAACGCGTTGAATGGCTTCGGCCCGTTGCTGCCCGAATTTCTCGGCGGTTCCGCCGACCTGGCCGGTTCCAACCTGACCTTGTGGTCCGGCGCCAAAGGCGTGAGCAACACCGTCTCGGACGGCAACTATATCTATTACGGCGTGCGCGAGTTCGGCATGTCGGCGATCATGAACGGCATCGCGCTGCACGGCGGCTTCATTCCCTACGGCGCGACCTTCCTGATGTTCTCGGAATACGCGCGCAACGCGTTGCGCATGGCGGCGCTGATGAAAGTGCCGACCATCTTCGTTTATACCCACGACTCCATCGGCCTGGGCGAAGACGGGCCGACCCACCAGGCGGTCGAGCAGACCGCCACTCTGCGCATGATCCCCAATATGTCCGTTTGGCGCCCCTGCGACGCGGTGGAATCGGCGGTGGCCTGGAAGCTGGCCGTCGAACGCAAGACCGGCCCGAGCTGTTTGATCTTTTCGCGCCAGGGTCTGCCGCATCAGCAGCGCGACGCCGAACAGATCGACGCCATCGCCCGCGGCGGCTATGTCCTGCTCGACTGCGACGGCACGCCCGATGCGGTGATCATGGCTACCGGCTCTGAAGTCGGGCTTGCAGTCGGCGCCGCCGAAAAGCTGAACGGCGAGGGCAAGAAAGTGCGTGTGGTTTCGATGCCGTCCACCGACGTGTTCGACGCCCAGGACGCGGCCTATCGCGAATCGGTGTTGCCCAAGGGCGCTGCCCGCGTCGCGGTCGAAGCCGGCGTTACCGACTACTGGCGCAAATATGTGGGCCTCGACGGCGCCGTCGTCGGTCTGGACCGCTTCGGCGAATCCGCTCCGGCCGGCGAGCTGTTCAAGGAATTCGGCTTCACCGTGGACAACGTGGTCAAAGCCGTCAAGAGCTTGCTCTGAACCAAGGGTGCACGCAGTTGTCGACGCTTTTGACGGCGCAACTGCTCCTGAAGACTTTAGAAACTGTGGAGACGAGAGATGGCAATTAAAGTTGGAATCAACGGCTTCGGCCGTATCGGACGCATGGCGTTCCGCGCAGTGGCCCGTGACTTCAGCAACGACATCGAAGTGGTCGGCATCAACGATCTGCTGGATCCGGAATATCTCGCCTACATGCTGCGCTACGATTCTGTGCATGGCCGGTTCGAGGGCGACATTTCCGTCGACGGCAATACGCTGATCGTCAACGGCAAGAAGATTCGCCTGACCGCCGAGCGCGATCCTGCCAATCTGAAATGGAACGAAGTCGGCGCCGACATCGTGATCGAATCCACCGGCCTGTTCCTGACCGAAGAAACCTGCCAGAAGCACATCGATGCGGGCGCCAGGAAAGTCGTGCAGAGCGCGCCGTCCAAGGATGCCACGCCGATGTTCGTCTATGGCGTCAACGACAAAGCCTACGCCGGTCAGAAAATCGTCTCCGCCGCGTCCTGCACCACCAACTGCCTGGCGCCGGTCGCCAAGGTCTTGAACGACAAGTGGGGCATCAAGCGCGGTCTGATGACCACCGTGCACGCCGCCACCGCGACGCAGAAAACCGTCGACGGCCCTTCCATGAAGGATTGGCGCGGCGGCCGCGGCATCCTGGAAAACATCATCCCGTCCTCGACCGGTGCCGCCAAGGCTGTGGGCAAGGTGCTGCCGGAATTGAACGGCAAGCTCACCGGCATGGCATTCCGCGTGCCGACTTCCGACGTTTCCGTGGTCGATCTGACGGTCGAGCTCAACAAGGGCGGCAGCTACGATGAAATCTGCGCTGCCATGAAAGCGGCTTCCGAAGGCGATCTGAAGGGCGTCCTCGGCTATACCGAAGACAAGGTCGTTTCCACCGATTTTCGCGGTATGAGCACGCCGTCGGTTTTCGACGCCGGTGCCGGCATCGCGCTGGACGACACCTTCGTCAAGGTCGTGTCCTGGTACGACAACGAGTATGGCTATACCTGCAACATGCTGCGCATGGTGCGCCACGTCGCCGGCTGACACGGACGGGATCAGCGGGGCGGTTGCAAGCCGCCCCGCGCCGTTTCCCGTGTTTCCCGAGAACCATTCGTCAAGCGCGCCTCGTAACATCCTGGCGCGCTCGCCCGATCGTTTTCCAACTTCAAGTCTTTAATCGTTTTTCAGGAGCAGATCATGTCCGTACATGAAGATGACCGATCTGGATCTGGCGGGTAAGCGTGTCCTGATCCGCGAGGATCTGAATGTGCCGGTCAAAGACGGCAAGGTAACGTCCGACAGCCGTATCCGCGCCAGCCTGCCGACCATCGAGCACGCCATGAAGGCCGGCGCCAAAGTCATGCTCATGTCGCATCTCGGACGCCCGGAAGAAGGTATCTACGACGAGTTCGCTTCGTTGCAGCCGGTCGCCAAGCACTTGTCCGACGTTGCTCGGCAAAGAAGTGCGCCTGGTCAAGGATTATCTGGATAACGCCGCCGCAACTCGCGGACGGCGAAGTGGTGCTGCTGGAGAACGTGCGCTTCAACAAGGGCGAGAAGAAGAACGACGAAGCCCTGTCGAAACAATATGCCGCGCTGTGCGATGTCTTCGTCATGGACGCGTTCGGCACGGCGCACCGCGCCCAGGCTTCCACTCATGGCGCTGGACAGTTCGCGCCCGAAGCCTGCGCCGGACCGCTGCTGGCCGCCGAACTGGAGGCGCTGGGCAAAGCGCTGGACAATCCCAAGCGGCCGATGGTCGCGATCGTCGGCGGTTCCAAGGTTTCCACCAAGCTGACCGTGCTGGAGTCGCTTGTCCGACGGTGGTCGATCAGCTGATCGTCGGCGGCGGCATCGCCAATACCTTCATCAAAGCGGCCGGTCACAATGTCGGCAAGTCCCTGTACGAAGAAGACCTGGTGGCCGAAGCAAAGCGTCTGATGGAAGCCGCCAATGCCAAAGGCGGTGAGATTCCGGTTGCCTGTCGATGTGGTCTGCGGCAAGGAATTTTCCGAGAGCGCCGAGGCCGTAATCAAGAAAGTGGAAGAGGTCGCGGACGACGACATGATCTTCGATGTCGGCCCGGAAACCGCGAAACGCTATGCCGAGATTCTGAAGAAGGCCGGCACCATCGTCTGGAACGGTCCGGTCGGCGTGTTCGAGTTCGATCAGTTCGGCGCCGGCACCCAAGCCATGGGGATGGCCATCGCCGAGTCGTCCGCGTTCTCCATCGCGGGCGGCGGCGATACGCTGGCGGCGGTCGACAAGTACGGGATCGCCGACAAGGTGTCCTACATCTCCACCGGCGGTGGTGCGTTTCTCGAGTTTCTGGAGGGCAAGACAGCTGCCCGCCGTCGCGATGCTCGAAGCGCGCGCCAGACAATGAGGCCCGAGGGAACGGAATGAGGCGCGACCGTAGAAGGTCTTCTGGGTCCTCGTTTCCCACCCGATACTCAACCATGCTCAGACGCACGAAGATTCTCGCCACCTTGGGGCCGGCGACGGACCCCAAGGATCCTTCCGAGAACGAATACGAGGCTTTGGACGGCATCATCGAAGCCGGAGTCGATGTCGTCCGCGTGAATTTTTCCCACGGACCCACGACGATCACCGCCGCCGGGTCGAGGCGGTGCGTAATCGTGCGCGCGCCCACGGCCGCCAGGTCGGCGTACTGGCCGATCTGCATGGGACCGAAAATCCGCATCGGCGGTTTCAAGGACGGCAAGGCCCACCTCGAATGCCGGTGACGTTTTCATACTGGACGCCGCCATGGGCGGCGCCGAAGGCGAACGATGGATGGCACCCAGGAGCGCGTCGGCATCAGCTACAAGCGCTTGCCGGGCGACGTCGGCCGCGGCGACACGCTGCTGCTCGACGACGGGCGTATCGAGCTTTGGGTCGAAGATGTGCAGGGCCAGGAAATCCGCACGCGTGGTCCGCCTGGGCGGCGACTTGCTCAACAAGAAAGGGATCAACCGCAAGGGCGGTGGCTTGTCGGCCGGCGCCCTGACCGAGCAAGGACCGGGTGGATATCAAGGCGGCCGCGGAAATGCATGTCGACTATCTGGCCGTTTCGTTTCCCGCGCTCTGCGGACGACGTGACCGAGGCGCGCGAGCTGTTCCGGGAAGCCGGCGGGCATGGCGATATCGTCGCCAAGATCGAACGTGCCGAGGCAGTCGATGCGCTCGAGGAAATTTCGACGCCTCGGACGCGGTCATGATCGCCCGCGGCGATCTGGGTGTGGAGGTCGGCGATGCCGAACTGCCGGCCCTGCAGAAGACGATCATCCGCATGGCGCGAGAGCTGAATCGCGTGGCGATTACGGCGACGCAGATGATGGAATCCATGATCGAGCACCAAATCCCTACCCGGGCGGAGGTGTTTGACGTCGCCAACGCGGTTCTCGACGGCACCGATGCGGTCATGCTGTCGGCTGAAACCGCCTCCGGCAAATACCCGGCGCTGGCAGTGGCGGCCATGGATCGAATCTGCCGCAGCGCGGAAACCCAGCGCCTGGCGCGGGTCTCCGACCACCGTATCAATACCGAGTTCCGCCGCATCGACGAAGCAATCGCCATGTCGACGATGTACGCGGCGAACCATCTGGGGGCCAAGGCGATTGCGGCCCTCACCGAGTCCGGCTCCACCTGTTTGTGGATGTCGCGAATCAGTTCCGGCATCCCGATCTACGCCTTGACGAGGCACGTAGAGACGCGTAGAAAAGTAACACTTTATCGGGGCGTATACCCCGTGAGCTTCGAGCCTGCCGGCACCAATCACGCCGAGGTCAACCAGGAGGCCGTGGATGAATTGGTGCGCCGCGGCGCCGTCCGCGACGGTGATCTGGTCATCATCACCAAGGGCGACATGATGGGCGTGATGGGCGGCACCAACGCAATGAAAATCGTGCGCGTTGGAGAAATGGTCCCGCCGACGGCGTCTCAACAGGAATAGTGGACGGAGCCGCCCCTTCGGGCAGTTCCGAGGCGTAGCTTTTCAGTGCATACAATCTAAGATCAATCCGAAACGGAAAATCGAACAGCGAGGAGATTTCGACATGGCTCTCATTTCCCTGCGTCAATTGCTCGACCACGCAGCCGAGCACGGATATGGCGTACCGGCGTTCAACGTCAATAACATGGAGCAGATGCGCGCCATCATGGAGGCCGCCGACGAAACCGACAGCCCGGTGATCGTGCAGGCTTCCGCGGGCGCCCGCAAATACGCGGGCGCGCCTTTTCTGCGCCACCTGATCCTGGCGGCCATTGAGGAATTTCCGCACATCCCGGTGGTCATGCATCAGGACCACGGCGCCAGCCCCGCGGTTTGCCAGCGCTCCATCCAGCTCGGCTTTTCTTCGGTGATGATGGACGGGTCCCTGAGGGAAGACATGAAAACCCCGGCCACTTATGACTACAACGTCGATGTCACCAAGCGTGTCGTGGAACTGGCCCATGCCTGCGGCGTCTCCGTCGAAGGTGAGCTGGGCTGCCTGGGCTCCCTGGAAACCGGCATGGCCGGTGAGGAAGACGGTTTCGGCGCCGAAGGCAAGCTGTCCCATGACCAGTTGCTGACCGATCCCGAGCAAGCCGCCGACTTCGTCAAGAAGACCGGCGTCGATGCGCTGGCCATCGCCATCGGCACCAGCCACGGCGCCTACAAGTTCACCCGTCCGCCCACAGGCGATATTCTGGCCATCGAGCGCATCAAGGAAATCCACGCCCGCATCCCGGATACCCATCTGGTGATGCATGGCTCTTCCTCGGTGCCCCAGGATTGGCTGAAGATCATCAATGAGAACGGCGGTGACATGGGCGAAACCTATGGCGTGCCGGTCGAAGAGATCCAGGAAGGCATCAAGCACGGCGTGCGCAAGGTCAATATCGATACCGACTTGCGCATGGCCTCCACCGGCGCGGTGCGCAAATTCCTGGCGGAGAACAAGAAGGAATTCGATCCCCGCAAATGGCTGATCGCGTCCACGAAGGCGATGAAGGACATCTGCAAAGCGCGTTATGACTCCTTCGGCACCTCCGGCAATGCGTCGAAGATCAAGCCGATCGCCCTCGACGATATGGTTCCCCGTTACGAGAAGGGCGAGCTGGATCCGCGCGTCAACTGAGCGCGGGCAAAAAGGGTAGAAAGCAAAAAAGCAGGCTACGGCCTGCTTTTTTGTTGGCAGCGGCATTTTGCAATGCCTAGAGTTCGCGCACGCTGACGACCGGAACGGCGTATTAAGCGCGTCGGCAAACTGTGCGAATTTCAATTTTGAACAGCGGGAATCACCTATGTTCGCTGGCGATCAAAAGTATCCTTGTCCTTGCTGCGGCTACCGGGTGAACCGATTGCCCCCGGGCTACCACGAGGTTTGCCCGATCTGCGGCTGGGAAGACGATTTGGCGCAGTTGCGTTTCGTCGACATGCCGGGCGCGGCCAATCGGGTCTCGCTCTGCACAGCGCAAAAGAACTACCAGGCGTTCGGAGCTGCCGAGCGTTTCAGTGCAACCGATGCTCGCGAGCCGGTGCCGGGGGAAGTGAGAGATGAAACCTGGCGTCCCGTCGATCACGATGCCGACAACGTTGAGGAACCGCAACGGGGCATCAAGTATGCGGAAACCTATCCTGAAGATACGACGGAACTGTATTACTGGCGCGCCACCTATTGGCGGCGGGTCGTTGGCTGACAATCAGCACTTGGTCAAACGACGCAGCGCCTCCTGGTATTTGGCCGCCGTTTTGTCGATGATTTCACGTGGCAATTTCGGCGCGGGCGGCTTCTTGTCCCAATCCAGGGTTTCCAGATAGTCGCGCAGGAATTGTTTATCGAAGCTCGGCGGCTGGATTCCCGGGCGATATTGATCGGCCGGCCAGAACCGGGACGAATCCGGCGTCAGAACCTCATCGATCAGGGTCAGCGTGCCTTTCTCGTCGAGGCCGAATTCGAACTTGGTATCGGCGATGATGATGCCGCGTTCGAGCGCATAGGCCGCGGCTTCGGTGTACAATCGCACGCTGGTGTCGCGAACCTGCTCGGCAACCGTGTCACCGAGCAGCTTGCGGGTTTGTTCGAAATCGATACTTTCGTCGTGCTCACCCAGCGGCGCCTTGGTGGTCGGGGTGAAAATGGGCTGCGCAAGTTTGCTGCCCATCTGCAACCCCCCCGGAAGCGTAACCCCGGATACCGCTCCCGTAGCCTGATAGCTCTTCCACCCCGACCCAATCAGATAACCCCGCACGACTGCTTCCACGGGCAACGCCTTCAGCTTACGGACGATCATGGCTCGCCCAGCAAGGTCAGCGCGTTCTTCCGGATTCGGGCAGCGCGTCTTCGAGAGTGAGGTCCGCGCACTGATTGGGGACGATACCCGCCAAACGTTCGAACCAGAAATTCGAAAGTGTCGTGAGTACCGCCCCTTTCCCCGGAATGGCGTCAGGAAGAATGACATCGAATGCCGACAGGCGATCGGTAGTGACGATCAACATGTGCTTGTCGCCAACGGCATAGATATCCCGGACTTTGCCACGGTGGATGAGCGGCAGGCTGTGGATTTCGATTGATATAGGGTTTTTGGCGCGGAGGTCATGGAGCGGGGTGATGAATCCAGTGGGCGTCGAAACGACCCGGCCATTATACGGGGATGAAGTCGCGACTTCATCCCGCGGCGCCGCCGGGCGTGCTCAGCTTTCGGGGAATTTCCGCAAGCGGTGCGCGAGGACGCTTTCCATTTTCTCGATCACCTGCGGCTCGATCAGTTCCGCATGGGCGTGATACGTGTACAGCCGGCAGGGAACCGGCGTGTGCAGTGCGTTGCGTTCGGCGTGGCGGAACTCAACCCATGCCAGGATCGGGTAATCGTTCAGTCCCGAATCGACACAGATCCAGCTTTCCTTGTCGAGGATGATTTCCAAGGTGCGCAATCCCGGCAAGGCAAAGCGCAACGGGTTGCCCAGCCGGACCAAGCCCAGCCGCACACGGTTGTAGGTCGCGGCCGTCATGAGGCAATAGCGGCTGCTGTATCGTGGCAGATCGTCCAGACGCGACTTCATGGCCGGTCCTCCGATTGGGAAACGCCCGGTTTGAGTATGGGCGAGGCGCGAAACATTGTCTAACCGGGCGCCGTGCTCGCGGTACCGCCAGGCCCAGCTGTATTGTGCTGGCGCGCGACGAACAGCACTGCTGACGCTGGCAACGACGCCGGGATGTTGCCAATACCGGCAATGAAGCTTCGCCTGCGGTGCGCCGAAAATACTGCATGCGGGGTACGAAGTCCGTCGGCGCGTAAGCATTTTGATTGAAACAGGAGAACGAGATGATGTATGGATTCACGGTGAAAGTTTCGGCCGAATTCGACCAGGTGGTCGAACGGGTCACTGAAGAACTTCAGAAAGAAGGATTCGGC
The DNA here is from genome assembly GCA_963762165.1 of uncultured Gammaproteobacteria bacterium. GTDB lineage: Bacteria > Pseudomonadota > Gammaproteobacteria > JASBUN01 > JASBUN01 > CAVXJN01. The sequence goes on along the minus strand of CAVXJN010000003.1, from coordinate 81,558 downwards.
GTGCTTACGGAAATCGACGTCAAGGCCACGTTGAAAAAGAAACTCGATATAGACAAGCGTCCGTACAAGATCTTGGGTGCTTGTAACCCGGAGCTGGCGAACCAAGCACTCGATGCCGAGCCCGACATCGGCTTGCTATTGCCATGCAATGTGGTGGTGCGCGAAGAAGCGGACGGTACTGTCGTGGTCGGCTTCATGGATCCCGCGGCGGTGCTGGGTCTGGTTCAACGTCCCGAACTGGAACGACTGGGCCAAGATGTTCGTGGCCGGCTCGAACGCGTCCGCGATGCGCTGAATTAGCGCGCAACTAGGCGGCTTGCATTTGTGCAAGCAGCGAATGCCGGACGTCGACCACGCGCTGGTCGATTTCGGTACGGTCTGCGTACAATCTGCCTCGCGGTACGCCGATCAAGTCCCATACCTGGCGATCCACTGCAAGCCGCCCTGCGCGCGCTGGTCGGCGAGCGCTTCGTCGGCCATATGATTGGCCACGTGCGCCACGGATGCTTCCAGTGGATATCGGCTGGTACACGGCGCATGGTGATCGGCGATGGCTGCAGTTAGGCACTCAGATAATCCCCAACCGCGCGCCAGTGCGCCGCCGACGGCGCTGTGGTCGACGCCGATGAGCTGTTGTTCCGCTTCGTGCTGAGCCAAGTTCCGATGACGGGCGAACTTGATGCTCTGGGCGTACAGATTGGGCACCGCCAATTGCAAGACGACGCTGCCGATATCATGCAGCAGCCCGGCGACGAAAAAACGCTCCGGGTGATCTTCGTGTCGGTATTCGGCCAGCAGGCGCGCAGTCACCGCCCCATATAGTGCGCGGTCCCAAAAGTGCCGCGTGGGCGAATCGCTGCGACTGCGCAAAGCGCTCGAAGGCATTTGCGACTGCCGCGGCGACTGCGAGATCGCCCAAGTCCCGAGGACCCAGAATGGCGATGGCGCGCTCGACTGTGGAAATAGAGGTCGGAAAACCGAACATCGGACTGTTGATCAGTTCGAGCAGCCGGCCGGTCAGGCGCCCATCCCGTTCGATCACCCGCACGACCTGGGCAATGTTACACTCGGGCACTGTGCCAACCAGGCGATTCGCTTCCTCGGCGTTGGCTGACAGCAGAGGAGAGTGTGCCGCTCCGTTGAACGAGCATTTCCGGATTCAGTTCCATGGCAGCTCCTCCGTATTGACGCCGGGTGAGGGGTGCCGATGGCGGTTTACGCCGAACGGCGTTCGGGCATAATTGCGCTGAATTGCAGCATTCGGCAAGTCCGAACTTTAGGCACTGGCTTGAGCTTGATCGATACAATATATTTTATATGGGCCTATATTTTATCTTTTTGAATCAAGGGAATTTATTGGCTCTACTCCGTTCATCTGCTCGTCCTCGCAGTCGAATCGCGGAGACGTGTCTCCGGCGGACGCCGGCAGAGCTCGTATTCAGTTTTGGTTCAGGATGACATCCTTAAAGTTTCGTAAAGGCGTTCTGCTTATTCCGTTAATCGTGCAATAGGAGTCGTAACATGAAGAAATGTAAGTGCAGTCGTGGTAATGCTGAGCCTTCTTGCTGCGGCGGGCGCGACGCAGGCTGCCGACGCCGCTGCAGGCAAGTCAAAGTCGGCCACCTGTGTCGCTTGCCATGGACCCAGCGGCGTTAGTGCCACTCCGATGTATCCGAATCTTGCCGGACAGAAGGAACAATATCTGGCCAAGCAGATGAAAGCGTTTCGCGATGGCCAGCGTCAGGATCCGGTCATGAGCGCCATGGCCAAGCCGCTTACAGACGACGATATCGCCAATCTGGCTGCATATTTTTCCAGCCTGCCCTGCAAATAATTATTTCTGCACGATGTCGCCAATCGCCGCGCCCCGCATCGCCGTGGGCGCGGCGATCCTGGTTCTTGTTCGAGTTTCGCAAACACCCTGCCTCTTGCCGCCGCGTTAACGCCGTGCGCGCGATTCCGCTAACCTAGGCTCGACTGTTGCCGAACCCGAAGTGGCCATCGATCGGTTTGCGGCGTCAATGTAAATTCGCGCATCGATTCACTAAATCTGTAATGGGAGACTGAATTTGGCTTGGTGGGGAAAAGCAATCGGCGGCGCGCTCGGCTTCATGTTGGGCGGTCCTTTGGGCGCAATCCTCGGAGCGGCGCTTGGCCACAATTTCGACCGCGGCCTCGGCATGGTGCTGCGCGATGAACGGGTCAACACCGGTGACACTGAGCGCGTGCAGGCGGCGTTCTTTACCGCCACTTTTTCGGTGATGGGCCATATCGCCAAAGCTGACGGCCGCGTGTCGGAAACCGAAATCGCGCTGGCCCGCCAGGTGATGACCCAGATGCGCCTGTCTCCTGAACAGAAACAAGCGGCGATGCGCTTGTTCAATGAGGGCAAACAGCAAGATTTCCCGCTGGAAGGCGTACTGGAACAGTTTCGGCGTGAAACCCACCGCCGGCGTCACCTGATCCAGATGTTTCTGGAGATCCAGATTTATACCGCGTTTGCCGACGGCGTACTGGAGGACGTGGAACGGTCCACGCTGCTCCATATCTGCACGCGGCTCGGCTATTCTCGTACGCAGTTCGAGCAATTGGTCGCCATGGTGCAGGCGCAACAGCAGTTCGCGGGCGCCGCAGGAGGGCCCGGCCGGGGTGGTCCCGCACCGAGGGGCGGGACCCTGGACGATGCCTACAAAGTGCTCGGCATAAGCCGACAGGCGAGTGACGACGAAGTGAAGAAGGCCTATCGCCGACTCATGAATCAACATCATCCCGACAAACTGGTGGCGAAGGGTCTGCCTGAGGAGATGATGGAGGTGGCGAAGCAAAAGACCCAGGAAATCCGTGCCGCTTACGATCGCATTCGCGAGGCGCGGGGCACCTGAGTTCCGGAACCCTCCAGCAGCGCTCGCAGCGATGTCCGCGGCTGTTGGTCCGTCAGATCACGCAGGGTGTATCGGTCAAGAACCGCCAAGAACGCATCCCGGGCCTCGAACAATACACCGCGTAGATCACAAGCCGGGCGAATCGGGCACGGCGGTTCATGGCAGTTGACCACTGCGAGTGTCTTCTCCGTATGCCGGACGACGTCACCGATATTGATTTCAGCGGCGGGCCGTGCCAATTCCAGGCCGCCCTGCTTGCCCCTTTTGGTGCGCACGAATCCGAGCGATCCCAGTTCATGCACGACCTTCACGAGATGGTTGCGTGAAATGTCGTAGGCAGTGGAGATCTCGCTGATCGTGACCAGCCGTTCCGTGTGAACGGCTAAGTACATCAGCACCCTGAGGGAATAGTCGGTGTAACGGGTTAGTTGCACGTCGATCTCGTGGTGGCCACGGTACTCAAAATACCAGCACACGACCGCCGGTGGCGATCGCAATGACGATCAAGCCGAGCAGCGTATTGGCGCCTACCAGCATGCGGATCTGGTTGAGGCTGGCGCCGCCACGTTGCCAGTCCTGCGCCAGGATCGCCTTGCGCAGGCGCCGGTAGGGCGCGAAGAACACATGCAAGTAAATCAGGATCATTATGATCCCGAGCCCGTTCATGATATGCACATATATCGGCGCTCCCGCCATGCCGCCCATGACCGAGAAGATCATCCAATAGCCGGTGATCGGCAGCAGAATCACGCTCGCCCAGACCCATGGAAAGAAACGCCCGAACACGGCTGCCCACAGCGTCAGGCGTTCCGGCGGCTGCAGCAATGACGCCGCTGCTGGCCGCAGCACCATATACGCGAAAAACATGCCGCCGACCCAAAGTACAGCCGAGAGCGTATGAAGAGCCAGTAAAACCGAGTGCCCGGGCATTGGGAGTCTCCGATTGTTGGGGAGTCCATTCTACCGGTGGAGTTGGAGTCGCATCCAGCCGCGAATACGTTTAATCAGGACGTCGCCTTGATCGGAGTAGTCGGCATCGGCACCGTCCACCTCGAGTTGGCGATAACGTACCGGAGGTTGGTCGGCAGCGCCCGTCGCGGCCGACTGGGCGTGCGCCGCAAGAGCGGCGCGGTCGTCGATGCCGGTGAGAACTGCGGGAAGATCGCGTTGCGCGTAGATGTCGAGTACCGGCGGTTTGACAGCGTCCATCAGGCTGCGACTGTCCTGGCGCGACTGTCCGGGCAAAGGTTGCATGCTGACCGCGATCATGGCGGAGATCGGGGCTTTCGGATTCTTGGCCAGGTACCACGTTGCGGCCATCGCGCCGGTACCCGAACCGAGCAATGCAACTGGCCCCGCTTTCTGTTGACCAATCATCGCCAGTGCCGCCGAGACGCGTGTCGCGACATCTTTGAAATAGGCTTCCGGTTCGGCCGCAGGGTCGAAGGCCGGCAGTTGCAATGACAGGGTGGACCAACCGTGACGCGGCAGTTCCTCCCGCAAAGGCCGGATCACTTGCGGCCAGTCGGCGTGGGCCTGCAGATCATGGAGGAGAATCACTGCGCCCCGCTGTACCCGCCCGGCCCCGGCGCGGTAGAGCGCCATGGCCTTGCCCTGGGGGGTATCGAGCCAATTCAGATCCGCGGTCAGCCGCGGATCCTTCTGCAACGCCTCGGTCCAGGATTCGGTTGCCGAGCGGGCGACGCTGCACGTCCCCAGGGCGACGAGCAACAGCAAAATAGCTGTGATTGAGCGTGGACTGAAAACCGGTGAAGCGCGCATTTTGTCTTGTATATCAGTAAATAAAGTTCGTTTCCAGCATCCGGAACAGAAGCTGCCGTCTGCGAGGCTGAAAATTCCCAGGCAATCGGGTAAAGTGCCGAGTTCCTTGCCGCCGGCGTTGCCGGGGGCGAAACACGTTGCAAGGGGCTGAATCATGGCAGCTGATTTTCTGATCGCGCCGTCGATCTTGTCGGCGGACTTCGCCCGCCTGGGCGAGGAAGTGGACCACGTGCTCAAGGCGGGCGCCGACATCGTGCATTTCGATGTTATGGACAACCATTTCGTGCCCAATCTGACCATCGGCCCCCTGGTTTGCGAAGCCCTGCGCAAGCATGGCGTGACCGCACCCATTGACGTGCATCTGATGGTGGAGCCGGTGGATCGCATTATCCCCGACTTTGCCGACGCGGGCGCGAGCTATATTACGTTTCATCCCGAGGCTTCCCGTCATATCGACCGCACCTTGCAATTGATTCGCGAAAAGGGCTGTAAGTCGGGGCTGGTATTCAATCCGGCGACGCCGTTGGATCATCTGCGTTATGTCATGGACAAGGTCGACATGATCCTGCTGATGTCGGTGAACCCCGGCTTTGGCGGCCAGAAGTTCATCGGCGCGGCGCTGGACAAGCTGCGCGAGGCGCGCAAGATGATCGACGACTCCGGTTGCGACATCCGGCTGGAAATCGACGGCGGCGTGAAAGTCGATAACATCCGCGAAATCACCGCCGCGGGCGCCGATACCTTTGTCGCCGGCTCGGCCATCTTCGGCGCCGCCAAGGATGGCGATCCGAATCGTTACGACTCGGTGATCAAAGCGATGCGCGACGAGATCGCCCAGGCCAAGTAATCCGGGAGGCGGTATCGATGCTCAAGAAACCCGAAATGATCCTGATCGACGTCGACGGCACCCTTGTGGACAGCGTGCCCGACCTGGCGTATTGCGTCGACGAAATGATGAAACAGTTGGATCTGCCGGTGCGGGGCGAAACCGCGGTGCGGGACTGGGTCGGCAACGGCGTCGAACGGCTGGTGCGCCGGGCATTGATCGGTAAGCTCGACGGCGAGCCCGATGAGGCGCTGTTTGAGCGCGCCTACCCGATATTTCTCGATCTGTATGCCGAAAACACCAGCAAGCGCAGCCACCTGTATCCGGGTGTGCGTGAAGGCATCGATTATCTGCGCAGCAACGGTTACCGCTTGGGCTGCGTAACCAATAAGGCCGCCCAGTTCACCGAGCCGCTCCTCAAAGAATTGGGCGTGTACGACGATTTCGCCATTGTCATCAGCGGCGACACCCTGCCGAAAAAGAAACCCGATCCGCTGCCGCTGTTGCATGCGGCCGAGTATTTCGGCGTAGCGCCGGAACAGGCGATGATGGTCGGCGACTCGGTTTCCGATGTGAAGGCGGCGCGTGCGGCTGGGTTTCAGATCGTCTGCATGAGCTATGGCTACAATCACGGCATCGACATCCGCAACTCGAATCCCGACGCGGTCATCGACCGGCTGTCGCAGATTCGCGGGCTGCTGGAAGAGGCGGCCTGAGCGGGCCTTGTCCGCGCTGCCGATCTGGTATAAGTTTCAATCATGATCGTGATGACTTTCGAGCTGGGAACATGGCAAGGCGCCGGCTGGCGATGGTGACACCGTCGCCGTGGCTTGATTGCGCCCAATCCATTTGTCCCGTAGCTCGGAAGCCAGTTCATGAACGTGGAACAATTCGAAGAACTTTCCCGACAGGGTTATAACCTGATCCCTGTCATGCGCGAGGTTCTGGCGGACCTCGATACGCCTCTCAGCACCTACCTGAAGCTTGCCGAAGGCCCGTATTCGTATTTGTTCGAATCGGTCCAGGGCGGCGAAAAATGGGGTCGCTATTCGATCATCGGCCTGCCGTGCCGGACAGTGGTGCGGATCAAAGGCCATGTCGTCGAAATCCTCGAGCACGGAGACTTGCGCGAGCGGATCGAAGTCGACGACCCGCTGCAATGGATCGAACAATTCCGAGAGCGCCACCGGGTGCCGCACGTCGCGGGACTGCCGCGCTTCACCGGCGGTCTGGTCGGTTATTTCGGCTACGACACGGTGCGCTATATTGAACCGCGCCTGGAGCAGTGCCCGAATCCCGATCCCCTCGGCAACCCGGATGTGCTGTTGATGGTGTCGGATGAAGTGGTGGTATTCGACAATCTCGCCGGTAAGCTGTTCGTGGTGGTGCATGCCGATCTGCAGCGGCCCGATGCTCGCGCCGAAGCGGAAACGCGCCTGGATCTGCTGGTCCAGGCATTGCGCACCGCGCATCCGTCCTACCGGCCGGCAAGACAAGCCCAGCGCGTCGCTGAACAAGATTTCGTTTCCGGCTTCACCCGCGAAGGGTTCGAAGCCGCCGTGGCGCGCATCAAGGACTACATCGTTGAAGGCGACGTCATGCAAGTGGTGTTGTCCCAGCGGTTGTCCATCCCCTACGAAGCCGAACCGCTGGATCTCTACCGCGCACTGCGCAGCCTGAATCCTTCACCTTATATGTTCTTCATGGATCTGGGCGATCACCACGTGGTCGGTTCGTCGCCGGAGATCCTGACACGGCTCGAAGACGGCGAAGTCACGGTGCGCCCCATCGCCGGCACCAGGCCGCGGGGCAGCAGCGAAGAACAGGACCAGGCGTGGGAGCGGGAGCTGTTGGCCGATCCGAAAGAACTCGCCGAGCATCTCATGCTCATTGATCTGGGGCGCAACGACGTCGGCCGGGTATCGGAAACCGCCAGCGTGCGCGTGACAGAGAAAATGCTGATCGAGCGTTACTCCCATGTCATGCACATCGTCTCCAACGTCAAAGGCAAACTGCGCGGCGGAATGAGTGCGGTCGACGTGCTACGGGCGACTTTTCCGGCGGGCACCGTGTCGGGCGCCCCCAAAATCCGGGCTATGGAGATCATTGACGAACTGGAGCCGGTGAAGCGCGGCATCTATGCCGGCGCGGTGGGCTACATCGCCTGGAGCGGGAATATGGATACCGCTATTGCCATCCGCACCGCCGTGATCAAGGACGGAACACTGCACATTCAGGCCGGCGCCGGCATTGTCCACGACTCGGTGCCCGCAAATGAGTGGGAAGAGACCATGAACAAAGGCCGGGCGATCTTCCGTGCCGTCACCCTGGCTGCTGCCGGGCTCGACAACGTTCATCGCTGAGGTGCGCCAATGTTATTGATGGTCGACAACTACGATTCGTTCACTTACAACCTGGTGCAATATTTCGGCGAACTGGGCGCGGATGTGCGGGTGTTTCGCAACGATCAGATTACCGTGGAGCAAATCAGCCAACTGGCGCCAGAACGCATCGTCATCTCTCCCGGCCCATGTACGCCCAACGAAGCGGGCGTTTCCGTGGACGTGATTCGCGCGTTCGCCGGACGCACGCCGATTCTTGGAGTTTGTCTGGGACACCAGGCCATTGGTCAGGCGTTCGGAGGCCATATCGTGCACGCCAAGCAAATCATGCACGGCAAGACGTCCATGATTCATCATCGCGACATCGGCGTGTTCCGTGGTTTGGACGATCCCTTCGAGGCGACGCGTTATCACTCGCTGGTAATCGAAAGCGCGAGCCTGCCGGCCTGTCTGGAAGTGACGGCCTGGACCGAAACCGGCTCCGGAGAGCAGGACGAAATCATGGGCGTGCGCCATACTGAGTTCGACATCGAAGGAGTACAGTTTCATCCCGAGTCGATCCTCACCCGGCACGGCCACGACCTGTTGCGCAATTTCCTCCACCGCGGCGACACCCGCGCCAGCGCCTGAGTCACGCCATGGATATGCAAGCCGCCATTCGTGCAGTCGCCGACAAACGCGATTTGCTCGAAGCCGAGATGATCGACGTCATGCGTACCATCATGTCCGGTGAAGCGACACCGGCGCAGATTGGCGGCTTCCTGATCGGGCTGCGCATGAAGGGCGAGACCGTCGAAGAGATCGCCGCCGCAGCCAAGGTCATGCGCGAGCTGGCAACGCCGGTTAATGTCGGCGCCACGCATTTGATCGACACCTGCGGTACCGGCGGCGACGCGTCCAGTACATTCAACATCTCGACCGCGAGTGCTTTCGTGGTAGCGGCCGCCGGCGGCCGGGTTGCCAAACACGGCAATCGTTCATTCTCCAGCCGTTCGGGCAGCGCAGACGTGTTGGAAGCGGCGGGCGTGAATCTGGATCTCACGCCCGAGCAAGTGGCGCAATGCGTCGAGCAGGTCGGCGTCGGCTTCATGTTCGCTCCGCGCCATCACGGCGCCATGAAGCACGCCATCGGTCCGCGCCGGGAAATGGGCGTGCGCACCATCTTCAATGTGCTGGGCCCGTTGACCAATCCGGCGGCCGCGCCGAACCAGGTGTTGGGCGTATTCAGCGATGAATGGGTCGAGCCGTTGGCGCACGTGCTACAGCGCCTGGGCAGCGATCACGTTCTGGTCGTGCATGCCGAAGACGGTCTGGATGAAATCAGCATCGGTGCTTCCACTCATATCGCGGAACTGAAGAACGGCGAAGTGCGCGATTATTTCATTACGCCGGAAGAGTTCGGCATCGCGCGCGCAGGACTTGAAAGTCTGCGCGTCGACAGCGCTGAACAGAGCCTGGCCACGGTGCGCGATGTGCTGGCCAATGTGACCGGCCCGGCGCGTGACATTGTCGTGCTCAATGCCGGCGCGGCCATCTATGCGGCCGGGCTCACCGACGATCTCGGCACTGGCGTCCGCCACGCCGCGAAGGTCATTGCCGACGGCTCCGCCAACGCGAAACTGCATGCGTTGGTGGATTTCACCAGACAGTTTGCCTGATTTGCATGGTGGTGCCATGACCGACACGCCGGACATTCTGAAAGAGATTCTCGCCCGCAAGACCGAGGAAGTGGCCGCCGCCGCGGCGCAGGTCGATTTGGAAACCTTGCGCGGCTGGGCACTGGCCGCGAGTCCGCCGCGCGGCTTCGTCGCAGCGCTTCGGCGGCGGGTCAATGCAGGCGACGCTGCGGTGATCGCGGAAATCAAGAAAGCCTCGCCCAGCAAGGGCGTGTTACGCGAGCATTTCGATCCGGCGGCGATCGCGGCCAGCTACGAGCACGGCGGTGCCGCGTGCCTGTCGGTGCTGACCGATCATGACTTCTTTCAAGGTGCGCCGGAGTATCTGCGCCAGGCGCGGGCGGCGTGCAGTCTGCCGGTGCTGCGCAAGGATTTCATGATCGATCCGTATCAAGTGCACGAAGCGCGCGCCATGGGCGCCGACTGTATTTTGCTGATCGTTGCCGCGCTGGACGACCGTTTGCTTGCGGAGTTGGCCGCGACGGCGCAGAGGTTGGGCATGGACGTGTTGGTCGAAGTCCACGATGCGCAGGAGTTGCAGCGCGCGTTGCAGCTGTCGCTGCCGGTCATCGGCATCAATAATCGGAACCTGCGCACGTTCGAGACCAGCTTGACCACCACCTTGGATATGCTAGAACAAATTCCGGATGACTGCTTGGTGGTCACGGAAAGCGGCATCCTGGAGACCGGCGATGTCGCGCTCATGCGCCAGAACGGCGTACACGCGTTCCTGGTGGGTGAAGCGTTCATGAGAGCGCAGGACCCCGGGGAACGGTTGCAGCAACTGTTCTTCTAGCCACGGGGTAGTCTCGACCGACCAATCACTCTTTGTGTTCAGAGCGGTGGCGCGCAGGAGAACGAGTCCCGGCGTGTAGCCAACGTGGTCGCTTCCGCGCGAGCGTCTTTATTTGGAATCGTACGGATCCGGCAGTAACGATTCCTCTCGCCCTGTAGGCCCATGCCTACGAATATGCTCGTGCCAGTCTGACATACAGCCAATCGCAGGTTGCCGCTTCTCGCCAGCGTCCTGGTGCGCATCCAAAACCATGGCGTAGGGTTCCGGTGGGAGTGGCGGGATTATGGCGCGTCCGATCGAGGCACCAAAGTCCCGCGTTCAGGAGTATGGAGCGCCGTTCGAAGACGCGGTTAGGACCGCTCCGGCGGCGGTCAGAGGATGGTCCGGTTCGTTGAGTCGCGGTGCTGGGAACCTGCCGCCTTCACCGCGTCCCAAACACCACAATTGTCTTTCCCTTGACCGAAATCAGTTCCTGCTCTTCCAAGGCTTTCAGCACCCGACCGACCATTTCCCGGGAACAGCCGACGATGCGCCCGATTTCTTGGCGGGTGATGCGGATCTGCATACCGTCGGGGTGGGTCATGGCATCCGGTTCCTTGCATAGTTCCAGCAGTGTGCGGGCGACGCGACCGGTCACGTCCAGGAATGCCAGGTCGCCGACTTTGCGGCTGGTTTTGCGTAGGCGGGTGGCCATTTGTGCGGCCAGGGCGAAGAGAATGCTGGGGTCCTGCTCAGCCACTTGCCGGAAGCGCTCGTAGCTGATTTCCGCCAGTTCACATTGCGTGCGAGTCCGGACCCAGGCGCTGCGATTGGTTTGCTCTTCGAACAGTCCCATTTCGCCGAAGAAGTCGCCGGGATTCAGGTAGGCGAGGACAATTTCCCGGCCGTCGGTGTCTTCGATCAAGACGCTGACCGAGCCTTCGACGATGTGGTACAGGACATCAGGCTTGTCGCCCGCATAAATGATCACACTTTTGGCGGGATAGCGTCGTCGGTGGCAGTGTTCCAGAAACCGGTCGATGGACGGGTTTCCAGTGCCCTGTTTTCTGGGAAGCTTCGCCATGGCGCCAGCCCTGAGGTTGCCCAAAGTAGACTCAATTATAATACTGGTTTTGCAGCTTTCGTGATGCTGCTCTCAGTCCAGCAATGTATGGAACTGTGATAGGCTTCGCAACAAATTCCAACACGGAGTCCGTATGAAGGCACGAATCAAGTGGTTGGAGGACGTGAGTTTTGTCGGCGAGTCGGGCAGTGGCCATGCCGTAGTCATGGATGGGGCACCGGAGCACGGTGGCCGCAATCTGGGTGTCCGACCGATGGAGATGCTGCTGCTCGGCATGGGCGGCTGCTCGGCGTTCGACGTCATTCACATCCTGAAACGTGCCAGGCAGCCGGTTACCGATTGTGTAGTGGAGCTCGAAGCGGAACGCGCCGATCAGCCGCCCAAGGTCTTTACTCGCATTCATGCCCATTTCGTCATAACCGGCAGAGAACTTTCCGAATCCCAAGTGCGCCGGGCCGTGGAGCTATCCGCGGAGAAGTATTGCTCTGCCTCCGTCATGCTCGGAAAGACGGCGACCATTAGCCACGATTTCGAGATCCAAGAGGTCGGCTGAGCGTCAGGATGGACGACGCACTCGATAGCCGACATTGCCCCGCCTCGCCGACAATCGACGGCACAACCCGGTCGAGCCCCAGTTCAGCCGAGTTCGATCAACTGCTTCGAGACTATTACCAGGCCTGGTTCTATTTCCATCCAGAGGCCGCCGTCGAAGCCGGCGTTGATGGCTATGCTGATCGCCTTACGCCGTTCCATGACGATGATATCGGCGCGCTGGTCTCCTTAAACGAAAACTTGCTCGGGGCCCTGGATGAGCTGAACGTTGCGGAGCTCGATACCGACCGACGGCTGGATTTTCGTCTCCTGTACGGTGCCGCGTTGATCGAACTGCACGAGCTGATGGAAGCGGACTGGCGCTACCGAGACCCAGTTCGCTACCTGCCGGTCAATGCGATTTATCAACTAACCGTCTATCCCGTGCGCGACCTGCCGCAGGCGCTGCAGGCCCGCCTCGCGGCTGTGCCGGGTCATCTGCGGGGTGCCCGGCGAATACTGGCGGAAAGGCCGGAGTTGGTGCCCGCCGCGTGGTTGGAAGGCGCGATCAGCGAAGCAGTCGCCGGTGCCCGTTTTGTGCGCGACTTGCCTGCGCATCCGGTCTTGGTTCGAGGCTTCCCGTCGCTTGGGCGCACCGCCCAGCTCTGTGAATCGGCGGCAAACGCCATGGAGGAGTTTGCGCATTTCCTGGCGCAAACAATCGGTCCTCGAGCGGATGGCACGTACGCATGCGGCGAAGCGCATTTCGCACGGCTGCTGAAATACCGCCATTTTCTTGACTGCGATGCCGAAGCGCTCCACGACCTGGGTACCCAACTGGTTCAGCGCACCCAACGGGAACTGCACGCAGTAACCCGTCACTTGCGCGGGGATACGGATGCCAACGCGCTGGCGAGCATGATTCGCAGTCGCCACCCACCGGCGGCCGGGTTGTTGAATGCTTACCGCGAGCAGATGCAGCGGGCATATGAATTCGTGCGGGAACAGGATCTGGTCGAAATGCCGGCACGCCAGCGATTGCAGGTGGTGGATACGCCTGCGTTCATGCGCCATGCGATTCCGTTCGCGGCCTATCTGCCGCCGGCGCCCAACGATCCGGAGCAATGCGGACATTATTATGTGACGCCCGCGGCGGACGACGAACTCATGGGCGAGCATAACGACTTCGGGCTGATGCACACCTGTGTCCATGAGGCGTGGCCAGGCCATCACTTGCAGTTCGTAACCGCCAACCAGAGCCCGACAAGCCGCACCTTGCCCCGTTTGCTCAACCCTTCAGCGACGCTGTTCGAAGGCTGGGCACTGTACTGCGAGCAGTTGATGTTCGAGCGCGGTTTCCTGGGTCAACCGGAGCATGAGTTCTTGTTGTTGCGCGACCGCCTGTGGCGCGCGTTACGGATACAGCTCGATGTCGAGTTGCAGACGCGCGGGCTTGGTCTGGATGCAGCCGCCCGGCGACTTTCCGATACGCTCGGGTTTCCGCTCGCGCAGGCAAAGGCCGACGTGCTCTGGTATAGTCGCGCTCCCGGCGTTCCGATGGGTTACGCGACGGGCTGGGCGTTGATCAACCGAGCGCGCGATCGCCTGGTCGAAGATCGGAGCGCGCGGCAGATGCGAAGCTTCCACGACGGACTCCTGTCGGCGGGCTCCATTGCCGTGTCCTTGGTGCTGGAGCGCTGTCACGGTGCCGCATTTGCGCAGTCCGTGCAGAGAGACGTGTTCGGGAGCCGTACCTGAGTTCTGGAGCGCAAACGGTATTGTCGAGGTTTTGATGAAAAGACCCGATCCTACGGCCGGTTTGCGGCATGTTGCCCTGACCGTCAAGGACCTGGAAGCCTGTGAGCGCTTCTACGTGGAACTGATGGGGATGCGGGTCGAATGGCGCCCGGACGCCGATAACCTTTATCTGACCTCGGGCAATGACAATCTGGCTCTGCACCGCGGGCGGGCGGGATTCGAACCGGGCGGCAGTCAGCGCCTCGATCACATCGGTTTCATTATCGAGCGCCCGGAGCAGGTGGATGCGTGGTACGCCTATTTGTGCGATCGGGACGTACCCATGAAAACCGAGCCGCGCACTCACCGGGATGGCGCGCGCAGTTTCTATTGCAGCGATCCGGTCGGCAATATAGTCCAGATCATTTATCATCCGCCTTTGGCTGGAGCTGAGCGGTAGGCGCCCGCCGGCTCGGATATTGAACAAGTGACGCAACCGGAGGAGGCGCCCGTGGTCAAGCAGTTGAAACGGTTGAAGCTACATGGGTTCAACAATCTCACCAAGACGTTGAGCTTCAACATCTATGACATCTGCTACGCCAAGAAGTCGAAGCATCGTCGTGAGTACATCGAGTACATCGATGAGGAGTACAACGCCGAGCGCTTGACCAAGATATTGACCGATGTCTCCAATATCATCGGCGCCAATATCCTCAACATCGCCCATCAGGATTACGAGCCCCAGGGCGCGAGCGTCACCATGCTCATTTCCGAAGAGCCGATCGTCGCCGAGGAACTTTCCAATAGCGAGTCACCGGGTCCGTTGCCCGACGCTGTGGTGGCGCATCTGGATAAGAGTCACGTCACCGTGCATACCTATCCGGAAAGCCATCCGGACAACGGCATCAGCACCTTTCGCGCGGATATCGACGTTTCGACCTGCGGACGAATTTCACCGCTCAAGGCATTGAACTATCTGATTCACAGTTTCGAGTCGGACATCGTCATCATGGACTACCGGGTGCGCGGTTTTACCCGCGACGTGCGCGGCAAAAAGCATTTCATCGATCACAAGATCAATTCAATCCAGAACTATTTGTCCAAGGACACCAAAGAGCGGTATCACATGATCGACGTCAATGTGTACCAGGAGAACATCTTCCATACGAAGATGATGCTCAAGGACCTGGAGTTGGACAATTATCTGTTCGGAACCGGGGTCGAAGATCTCACCGCCGTCGAACGCAAGACCGTTGGGGAGCGGCTGAAGCGTGAGATGATGGAAATGTTCTACGGCCGCAATCTGAGCAAAGGGCTGAAATCGTAACGGGCGAAGCGCTTGCGCGAGTTAGCGCCGTCACCGGCAACGCTCGTTCAAACGCGATATGCCACCGTGGTCATCACTTTCGACGCCAGCTTCATGATTCCTCTGATCGGCGCGGGCAACGGCCGCGCGCCGGCCTCGACAGCGGTGGTCGCGTGGCGCGCTTCGTCTTCCTTCATCTGTCCCAGTACCGCCCGGCTCTTGTAGTCTTCGGCGGGTAACCGTTGCAAGTGGTCTTCCAGGTGCCGCACGACCTGTCGTTCCGTTTCCACCAGAAATCCCAAGCTCCACTTGTCTCCGGCAGCTCCGGCGGTGGCGCCGATCACGTACGAGCCGGCATACCAGAGCGGATTCAAATAGCTCAAGTGCCCGTCGAGCGCCTTGATGCGCGATGCGCACCAGTCGAGGTGATCGTTTTCTTCGCGGGCCGCCTGTTGCATGGCATCCCGCACCCTGGGGGAGCGCGCCGCCGCCGCCTGGCCGTGATATAGGGCTTGGGCGCAGACTTCTCCGACATGGTTGACCCGCATCAGGCTTGCAGAGCGGCGCCTCTGTTCCGCGGTAAGTTCCGATTTCGGTGCCGTGCGCGCAGGATCGGGCCGACCCGTGGTGGGTGGCTCGCCGAATACCGTGCGCGTTGCCTGATCGATGTTGATGAGCAAGTGATCGAGTGCTGTATAGCGACGTGATGGCATTACGAATCTCTGCGTGCTGCCGGGACCGGGCAGTGAGTCCTACGATACGCGCGCTGCCAAACAACGCAACTTTGCGTGAACTGGGCCTTTCAACCGCAACCCCAAGTCCCTATCTTGTGTGCATGTCCTATTATCGTCATCACGTCTTTTTTTGCACCAATCTGCGCGCCGACGGCAGCGCCTGTTGCCAGCAATATGGCGCCCAAGCCATGCGCGACTACGTGAAGCAGCGGGTCAAAGCGCTCGGGCTTGCCGGCACAGGCGGGGTACGGATCAACACCGCCGGCTGCCTGGATCGATGCTCGGAGGGCCCGGTGATCGTGGTCTATCCGGAAGATGTCTGGTATACCTACGTTGATCAGGAGGATCTGGACGAGATCATCGACGAGCACCTCTGCAACGGCCGAATCGTTGACCGGCTGCGTATTTAGCCAATAGAATCAACTTACTAGTCTAAATAGCGAGTGCCTTGGGGTGTTTGCGGCGCCGTCGCTGGTCGCGAAACCAATCGTAATGGCACGACTATTGACACGCCCTCAAGAGTATTAGAGAATTCTCACATACTGATTTACCGGCTTGTATTCCGGTTGGTCAGTTTTGACTCCTCCATCCTCCTTTGGTGGTTTTAAAGCGCGGTCCTCACTTACCGCGCTTTTTTTTTGCCTGAGTCGCGGTCACGGGGTGGCGAGCGAGCGGCGGTGGCTTGTCTATAGGTTCCAAGTTCTGTAAGATTCCCGGTCTTTCTACGATCGACATGGGTCAGATTCCCGGAGCATGAGTTCATGAAGACCTTCAGCGCAAAACCGGCCGAGGTGCGTCGCGATTGGTTCGTGGTAGACGCCGACGGCAAAACCCTAGGGCGCTTGGCATCCGAAGTGGCCCGCCGGCTGCGCGGCAAGCACAAGGCCGAGTACACCCCTCACGTCGACACCGGCGACTACATCATCGTGGTCAATGCCGAAAAGATTCGGGTGACCGGCGCAAAGCTCCAAAACAAGATGTACTACCATCACACCGGCTACATCGGCAGCTTGAAGTCGATCAATCTGTTCAAGCAGCTGCAGAAAGCGCCGACGCGTGTGATCGAGACCGCAGTGAAGGGCATGTTGCCGAAGAATCCGTTGGGTCGGGCCATGTTCCGCAAGTTGAAAGTCTATGCCGGCCCCGAACATTCCCACAGTGCCCAGCAGCCCAAGCCGCTGGACCTCTGAGCCCTTCAAACGGACCAATTTCATGGCACAAACTGAACAGTATTACGCTACCGGCCGTCGCAAAAGCTCCGCAGCGCGTGTGTTCCTGCGCCCCGGCAGCGGCAACATCACCGTCAACCAGCGCCCGCTGGACGAATACTTCGGCCGCGAGACGGCGCGAATGGTCGTGCGTCAGCCCCTCGAGCTGGTGCAGATGAAGGACAAGTTCGATATCGCCGTGTCCGTCGTCGGTGGCGGCATGAGCGGTCAGGCCGGCGCGATTCGTCACGCCATTACCCGTGCGCTGATCGTGCATGAAGAAAGTCTGCGTTCGCCGCTGCGCAAAGCCGGTTTCGTGACCCGCGACGCACGCGAAGTGGAGCGTAAGAAGATCGGTTTGCACAAAGCCCGTCGCGCACCGCAGTACTCCAAGCGTTAAGCGAGCTGCTGCCTGCCCCAATTTGGGGGATCGTCTAACGGCAGGACGGAGGACTCTGACTCCTCTAATCTAGGTTCGAATCCTAGTCCCCCAGCCACTGCAAAAAATAAGGCCCGGCATCGCCGGGCTTTATTTTTTGCAGTGGCGGATGATGGATGAGAACCTAGCCAGGTTCGAGCCGAGCACGGCGTCAGCCGTGCCAGACAACAGCGACGCGTCAGCGGCGCTGGCCCCGCAGGGCCGAGGGACGTTCAGCGAATCATCATAGGGCGGGCTATGGCCGCCACGGGCTTTTTGCTGCAAGCAGGGGCAACGGATCAATTCTTTTCCGGCGCGCGCAGCGCGCCCTGTGGACTTTTTTGTTTGGGAGCGTCGCAAGCAGAGCCGGTGTTGGAACTGAGTGGCGACGCAACATCCAACGGGCGCCCTTGCCCGCCGCGTGCATTTCGTATTGTTGCAGTTCTAGTGGCCACCCTTTCCGGCGCGCACAGCGGCCCCATGACCTGCCCCTTGTTTTCACCGCCGTCGAAACCGTCGCGACCATCGGATTCGGTATGGGCGCGCGCCGATTTCGCGTCGCCAGTGGCCAAGCGCAGGCAGCCGTCGTTCCGTACCGTCCCGTCGTGTCCGGGTCGGCCCGCGCGCATGGAGGAAGCGCTGCCGTTCGGGGTGCGAACGCTGCTGGAGCCCGGACGCATTCAGACCACGGCGCCGCTCTCGCGCTTCGGGCGTGTTGTTGCAAAACTACAACAACTGGCAGGCGTTGTAGCTTTTTTGAAAAAAGTTGTTGCATCGATACACGGACCTGCTATATTCCTTCCCGCGGAACAATAAACCTCATCCTTAAGTTCGGAGGATAACTGAATGAACAAAAAGCTTCTTTCCGTCGCCATTGGCGCAGCGCTGGGTGCCGCCCCGCTGTTCGCACAGGCCGACGTAGTTGTGTATGGCCAGTTGCAGGCTGAACTGGCGAACATCAATGCCGACAACCTCAGCACCGACGGTGTAGTGCTGCAGGGCAGTCAATTTAACGGTTTCGACGGCCGTAACATGGACGACTTCAAGCGCGGCCGTCTGGGCGTGAAGGCTTCCGAGAAGTTGGGCAACGGCATGACCGCCATCGCCAAGTTCGAATGGCAGGTCGACACCACCCAGGGCGATCCCAATGACGGCAATCGCGAATCCTATGTCGGCCTGAAGGGCGGCTGGGGTACCTTCACCGCAGGCGCGCTGAAGAGCGCCTACAAGTACACCGGTGGTGTAACGTACGACGCATTCATCACCACCTACCTGGAAGCCCGTCGTCACGGCGGTATGGCGACCGGCGTATTCGGTCAGAATGGGTTCATGACCGATTCTTTGGGATATGAAGGCAAGTTCGGTGGGTTCAAAATCTGGGCCACTTACAGCCCGGACGAAAGTGCCGCTGGCGGCCCTGGTGGCGTTGACGACGGCGACTACACCGCATCGCTGAGCTTCAACCCGGGTAATTGGGAAGCCTTCGTCGCGGTTGCGCACAACGAAGACAACAGCCCTGCAGGCCTGAACTATGATGCCTGGAAAGTTGGCGGCAAGTACAAGTTCGGCAACAACACGTTCCTGGCACAGTACGAAGACACCCAGCAGGATATGGCCGGCGGCGGCAGCAACGACGGCAAGATCTGGTTCCTGGGTTACCATCTGCAGATGGGCAACAACACCCTGGTGGCACAGTATGGTAACGGCAAAGCCGACGTGGCCAGCAGCTCCATCGACCAGAAGGACGACTACTACGCAGTGGGCGTAATTCACAAGATGTCGAAGAAGACCCGCGTGTTCGGCGGTTACGCCTACACCGACGTAAACGACGCCAATGGTGTTGCCAGTGCCGACGGCAACCGCGATGCCTGGACGGTTGGCATGCGCGTCGACTTCTAAGATTTTCATCTTAGGTACAACAATAAAAGCAGTACGATTCAACGGGGCCTTCGGGCCCCGTTTGTTTTGCGGCCACCGCATTGGCATCTCCGCCCAAGCAACGCGCCGTAGGATGGTCAAGCACGGCGGTCCGATCCATGATGTTCAAAGATATGGAAATGTTGCGTGCATGCCTACGAGCCTTGGCGCAACCTACGCACGATCAACAGTCGGGAACTACTGGGGATAGCTTTCGGATGGGCCAAGCTTAGCGGGCCCATCGGCGAATCTAGGGGGTCGGATGAAGCACTTGGTCGGTATGTTGATTTTGCTTGCGCTGGTTGCCGGCTGTGCAACCTTCAAGCCGAGCCAGGGCCCCGTCCTGATGCTCGAACATGCGCACTTGGGGGGGGCGACGGTCGTTGCCTTTTCACCTTCCGGAGAATGGCTGGCGAGCGGCGGTCATGACGGCTCGGTCGCGGTGTGGCATGTGCCGGACGGAAAACGACTGATGAAAACTCGGATGCATCACCGCGCAGTCCGTGGATTGGTCTGGCGCGACAGCCAAACCATCATCAGTGCCGCTGAGGACGGGAGGATCGCGGTTTGGAGCGTACAGAGCGGCACTGCATTACATGAGGTGCAAGTCGCACCGGTTACGGCAATGGTCTATGACCGCGTCCACGATCGGTTGCTAACCGGCCACCCTGACGGCGCGCTGCGTGTGTTCGACTCACAAAATCTGGACGAGCGTGGCCAATCGCAAGCAGGGGCATTTATTACCGCGCTTGCATATGCATCGAAAAGCAACGTGCTGGCTGCGGCGACTCATGACGACCAGGTGTTGCTGTTCGATCACAAGTTCAATGTCGTCGACACACTGCATGCTCCTCGGGAAGTGAAAGGCTTGGCCTTCTCGCCTGATGGCAGGCGACTCGCAGGCGGGGCATGGTTCGCGTTACTCGTTTGGGATTTGCGCAGCGGCAAATTGTCCATACGCGACACGGAACACTTCGGTGCCATTATTGCCATGGCCTACACTCCGGACGGCCGCGCGTTGGCCACCATTGGACGCTACACGGATGGTGGCGTGCGTTTGATAGATGCAAACGACAATCATGTCCTGCGACGGCTGTCGGCCCACAATGCGTGCGGCTGGGCGATTCGGGTAAGCCCGAGCGGCCGCTACCTGGCAACCGCGTCGGAAGATGAGAGTATTCGCTTATACGACTTGCACGAGCGATATGAGCCGAGATTCCAAAATGAACCATAAATCTTCCAGGGGAAGTGATCGGTGGAGCCCATTGCTGACGCGCCTTTTGCTGGTCGGCGTAGTGACGTGGGTAGCCGGCTGCGCCGCGCCCGGTCCGCAGCAACCACCAGACATTCGAGTGGACGATGCGCACCTAGGGGGCAGTATCGTCGCGTTCAACGGTGCGGAAACGCTGTTGGCATCCGGCGGCTGGGAAGGCGACATTCGTTTGTACTCGCTGCCCAGCGGCAAAGTCGCGGGCGGTTGGCACGCGCACAGCGATTCAGTGAACGGCCTCAAGTTTCTTCGATCGGGGACGTTGGTGAGTGCCGGGTATGACGCTTTTCTCGTGCGCTGGAACGCCCGGGGAGCGGAGTTGCAGAGAGTCAAGACGCCCGCGCCCATTACCCACATGGTTGCGAACGAGGCGTTGCACCGCCTCGTGACCGGACATAACGACGGATCGGTGCGTCTTTGGCGGTTGACGGATTTTGCTTTGTTGGCGACGCATCACGATCACACATCGGCGGTGCGCGCTGTGGCGCTGGACTCTGCCACTGGAAGCATCGCCTCCAGCAGTAGCGACGGCAGCGTGGTGGCCTGGCAACCGGATGGCGGAAGCCGCAAGTTTGCGCGCCCTCCTACCGACGCCTGGTCACTGGTGTTCTCGCCCGACGGTCATCGGCTATATGGCGGCGGCTGGTTTGACTTGTTCCGCTGGAACGTAGCAGATGCGACGCTGACGGTGTTGCCGACCCAACACCGGGGCATCATCAAGAGTCTCGATTTCAATGCCGACGGTACGAAACTCGCCAGTATCAGCAGGCAGACCGACGACGCTGTGTACTTCCTGGATCCCGACACCGGCACAGTGGTACGCCGGTTCCAGTCTCACGATTTATGTGGCGCCTACATTCAATTATCGGCCGACGGTCATTACCTGGCGACCACCAGCGACGATGCCAGCGTTAGAATTTGGCATTTGCAGTCTCCTTAAACTGCGCACAACGCGTCATGCTCGAGGGTGCGCCCGGGCGGAGTCCAGCAGTGCTCGACAGCGGTTGCCGCCGTCCCACCATAACGGGCAGGGCGGTCGAGCGGGGCGGTTCGGCAGTGCCTTATGCGGTGTGCGCCGAAAGGGAGCTGCGCGTAGGTTGTCAAGGACTGTTCGAACGCCGACCGCAATAGCTCCGCAGCGCTTGATTCATGCTGCGGATTGGCAAATACCCTTTTGCTCGGATGGATCTGTCGCACCACGGTGGAGTCGGGCGGTATGTTAAGATAATTCATTTCCGCAATCCCTCGGGACCGATCGATGTCGAACCCGCACGCTGCTCGCATTCGCGAGATTCCCTATAACTACACTTCGTTCGCTGACCGCGAAATCGTGATGCGTTTGCTTGGCGCACCCATGTGGGACGTTATCAATCAGCTGCGCGGCGAGCGCCAGACCGGCCAATCCGCGCGCATGCTGTACGAAGTGCTGGGCGACATCTGGGTCGTGACCCGTAACCCTTATATCCAGGACGACCTGCTCGAGAACCCGAAACGGCTCGCGTCTCTGAGCCATGCCCTGCATCATCGGCTCGATCAGATCATCGCCCGTGCCCAGGGCAACCAGTTAGCGCTGCAACTGGTCGATGCCGCTCGGGAGGCGGTGCGTCGCTTCGAGGATTGGTTTCCCCGGCAACGGGACCTCCGCAAACGCACGGTGCGCAAACTTTCCCGGGTCACGCGCAAGGACAACATTGATTTCGGCGGTCTGGCGCGGGTATCCCACGTCACAGACGCATCGGACTGGCGCGTCCAGTATCCGCTGGTAGTGATCACGCCAGACACCGAGGCGGAAATGGCGAAAGTCGTCGCCGCTTGTATCGATCTGGGTCTGACCATTATCCCCCGCGGCGGCGGTACCGGTTATACCGGCGGCGCGGTGCCCCTGCACGAAGACACAGCGGTCATCAATACCGAAAAACTCGAGGGTCTCGGCCAGGTGGTCATGCGCCGGCTGCCGGGCGTCGATGGCGACGTGCCGACGGTGCGCGCCGAGGCCGGTGTCGTCACCCGCCGTGTGGCCGAAGTGGCCGAAGCCGCCGGCTACGTGTTCGCGGTCGACCCGACTTCCCAGGATGCTTCCACCATCGGCGGTAACGTCGCCATGAACGCGGGCGGAAAGAAAGCCGTGCTGTGGGGTACGGCGCTGGACAACCTCGCCTCCTGGCGCATGGTCGCGCCCGATGGAAACTGGTTGGAGGTGGAGCGGCTCGATCACAACCTCGGCAAAGTTCACGACCAGGAGTCGGTGAGCTTTCGTGTGACGCGCTACCGGCCCGACGGTCGCACGCCCATCGACGAACCGGAAATCGTGCGGACCCCGGGCAAGGCCCTGCGCAAGGAAGGCCTCGGCAAGGACGTCACTGACAAATTCTTGGGCGGCCTGCCCGGGATTCAGAAAGAAGGGTGCGACGGCCTGATCACATCCGCGGAGTTCATTCTGCACCGCATGCCCACCTGCATTCGTACGGTGTGCTTGGAATTTTTTGGCAGCGATATGCGTAAGGCAGTGCCGGCGATCGTCGAGACCAAGGATTACCTGGACAGCCACCCTGAGGTGTTGCTGTCGGGCATGGAGCATTTGGACGAACGTTATGTGCGCGCGGTGCATTACAGCACCAAGGCGCCGCGGCGCGAACTGCCGAAAATGGTGCTGTTGATCGATATTGCCGGCGACGATGATGATGCGGTCGCGAAAGCGGCGTCGCAGGTGGTGCGCTTGGCCAATGCCCGTGACGCCGAGGGTTTCGTGGCCGCCAGTCCGGAGGCCCGTCGGCGGTTCTGGGCGGACCGTGCCCGCACCGCGGCCATCGCCGCCCATACCAATGCGTTCAAGATCAACGAAGACGTGGTGATACCGCTCGATCGGCTGGGCGAATACAACGACGGCATCGAACGCATCAATATCGAGCATTCAATCCGCAACAAGCTGCAGATCATCGATGCGGTGATGGAATACCTCGACAGTGATCTGCCGGAGCTGCGGCGGGTCGACGACTACGAGGATAGCGAAGAAAATCGCCAGATCGTAGATGCCAAGCGCGCGGCGGCCCGGGACCATCTGCAGACGGTCAAAGTGCGCTGGAGCAGTATCCTTGCGCACATGGACGCGTCCGCCACTGAACATGACGCCCTTCTGGACGACTCCGCACGCGAGCGGCGCAACCAGGACGACACCCTGCTGACCCTGCTGTTGCGGCGGGATCTGCGCATTTCCTACCGGCGCGAGGTGCAAAAGCCCCTGAAAGAGATTTTCGGCGGTCGCGAACTTGAAGGTGTGCGGGCGCAGTTCGATACGATTCACAAGGAAATTCGTTCCGGGCGCTTGTTCGTCGCCACTCATATGCATGCCGGCGACGGCAATGTGCACACCAATATCCCGGTCAATTCCAACGACTATGAAATGATGCACGAGGCCGAGCGGGTGGTGGACCGGGTCATGGCACTGGCCGGTTCGTTGAACGGCGTCATTTCCGGCGAGCACGGCATCGGCCTGACCAAAATGCAATATCTCGATGCTGCGACCGTCGCCGCGTTTGCCGACTACAAGGCCAAAGTTGATCCCGAAGGGCGCTTCAATCGCGGCAAACTCCTAGGCGGCTCCGGGCTCGGCAATGCTTACACACCGTCCTTGCGCCTATTGCAGCAGGAGGCTTTGATCCTTGAAGAGAGCGAACTGGGCGCGCTCAACGACGATATCCGCCATTGCCTGCGCTGTGGCAAGTGCAAGCCCGTATGCACCACCCACGTACCGCGAGCCAACCTGCTGTACTCGCCGCGCAACAAGATTCTGGCCACCGGGTTGATCATCGAGGCGTTTCTGTACGAGGAGCAGACCCGGCGCGGGGTTTCGGTGCGCCACTTCGATGAAATGAATGACGTCGCCGATCATTGCACCGTGTGCCATAAATGCAAGCCGCCCTGCCCGGTGGACATTGATTTCGGCGATGTCTCGATTCGGATGCGCAACATTTTGCGAGAACGTGGCCAGAAGCGGACTCACGTCGGCACCAAGGCGTCGATGGCGTTTCTGAACGTCACCGACCCCACCACCATCCGCGCCATGCGCACCGGCATGATTCAGTGGGGCTTCGGCGCGCAGCGGTTGGCGCACACGGTCGGCAAGCGCCTGGGTATCTTCGGCCGCGACCGGCGACCGGGATCGACCACCGGCAAACCGAAAATGGTCGAGCAGGTGGTGCACTTCATGCGCAAGCCCATGCCTGGTAATTTGCCGATGCAGACCATGCGCGCGATGCTGGGCGTGGAAGACAGCAAAATGGTGCCGATCCTCCGAGACCCGGCCAAAGTATCCGAGCAGTCGGACGCCGTGTTCTATTTTCCCGGCTGCGGTTCCGAGCGCCTGTTCAGCCAGATCGGGCTCGCGACCCTGGCCATGCTGTACGATGTCGGCGCCCAGACCGTGCTGCCGCCCGGTTATTTGTGCTGCGGCTATCCGCAGACCTCGGGGGGCGACGAACCCCGCGGTAGAAAAATCTCCACCGACAATCGGGTCCTGTTCCACCGCGTGGCCAATACCCTGAACTATCTCGATATCAAGACCGTGATCGTGTCCTGCGGCACTTGTATGGATCAGCTACTGAAGTACGAGTTCGAGAACATCTTTCCGGGCTGCCGGTTGCTCGATATCCACGAGTACCTGATGGAAAAAGGCATGAAGCTCGAAGGGGTGGAGGGTGTGCAGTACCTGTATCACGAGCCCTGCCACACACCCATGAAGACCTACAATTCGACCGCAGTTGCGAGCACGCTGATGGGGCAGGAGATCACGCTGTCGGACCGCTGCTGCGGCGAAGCCGGGACCTTTGCGGTTTCGCGCCCCGATATCGCCACCCAGGTGAAGTTCCGCAAACAGGAGGAACTGCACAAGGGGATCCGGGATCTGACGGGCTCGGATGTTGCCCGCGACGGCAACGTGAAGATGCTGACGTCGTGTCCCGCCTGCCAGCAGGGTCTATTGCGCTATGGAGAGGAAACCGGGCTCGATACCGACTACATCGTGGTGGAGATGGCGCGCCACCTCATGGGCGAAGGGTGGCAGACCCAGTTCATCGAGCGGGCCAAGAAAGGCGGCATCGAACGGGTCTTGCTGTAGGGCGAAGTCATACGGCCGATAAGCGTCGGGTTGCTCCGCAGCAATGCGCGAGACCGGGCTGTCCTTGCAAATCGGCCAGGCCGACGTGCGTTGGTGACGGCATGACCGATGCCCGCTCGACCGCTATCCGGCGCTCACTTGCGCAGCAGCCAAAGGATCAACGAAAGCACCAGGCTGACGATGATCGAAGTCGTGATCGGGAAGTAAAACCGGCTGTGGCCCCGCTCGATCACGATGTCTCCAGGCAGTCGGCCCAAGCCGAATTTGCTCAGCCAGGGCCAAAGCAAGCCCGCAGCCAAGAGCACGATCCCCAGTATGATCAATCCGCGCGCCATCGGTGGCCTGCTTCCAAGCGTCGTCAGCGCGCCTTCCGAGCGTCCGTTCCTTCGCGAGGCGAGTCTGGCGTCATCTGGAACGTCATCGTTTCAGGGTCTGGACTCCGTCCTCGGTGCCCAGTAGCAGGACGTCGGCGGGACGCAGAGCAAACAAGCCGTTGGTGACCACCCCGGGAATGTTGTTTAGTTTCGCTTCCAGTTCGGCGGGGTTGGTAATGGTGAGGTTATGCACATCCAGAATCAGGTTGCCGTTGTCGGTGACGAAATTCTCCCGCCATACGGGTTGTCCGCCCAACTGGACCAGCTGGCGACCGACGTAGCTGCGGGCCATGGGGATTACTTCCACTGGCAACGGGAACTTGCCGAGCAGGTCCACCAGCTTCGACTTGTCGGCGATACAAACGAAGGTCTTGCTCGCCGCTGCGACGATTTTTTCGCGCGTGAGGGCGCCGCCGCCCCCTTTGGTCAGGTGCAGATGCTTATCGGCCTCATCCGCTCCGTCCACGTACACCGAAATGCCGCCGACGCTGTTCAGGTCCAGCACGGGGATACCATGGCTGCGTAGGCGCTCGGCGCTCGCTTCGGAACTGGCGACAGTGCCTTCGATGCGGCCCTTCATGGTGGCGAGGAAATCGATGAAGAAGTTCGCCGTCGAACCTGTGCCGACGCCTACCACGGTATCGACTTCCACGTATTCCAAGGCCGCCTTGGCGACCATCTTCTTGAGTTCGTCCTGCGTCATGACTTTCTCCGCAAATCGTTGAATGGGGGATGATAACCGCGGCCGCGACGCAAGTCATGGCTTGCCCGCAGGTGCAAACACGGCGCCGTCAGATCGGCGCGGGGGCCACGCCTAGTCATAATGGCCAGTTATCGCTAAGCTAGCCGGCATGCCCGATCGCTATATTGAGAAAATCCTCAAGGCGCGCGTCTATGACGTCGCCATCGAAACCCCGCTGGACCCTGCTCCCGCCTTGTCCGCGCGCCTGCACAACCGAGTTTTGCTGAAGCGAGAAGATCTGCAGCCGATTTTTTCGTTCAAGCTGCGCGGCGCTCACAACAAGATCGTGCAGCTTTCCGATGCCGCGCGGCAAAAAGGTGTGATCGCTGCCTCCGCCGGCAATCATGCCCAAGGCGTGGCCCTGTCTGCGCAACGTCTGGGAATCACTGCGGTGATTGTAATGCCCGTGACCACGCCCCCAATCAAAGTGGCGGCGGTGCGGGCGCTCGGCGCCGAAGCGATTTTGCACGGCGACGCGTACGATGACGCCTACCAGCGGGCGCTGGAACTCGCTGAGCAGCGGGGCCTGACGTTCATACACCCGTATGATGATCCCGATGTCATCGCCGGCCAGGGCACCATCGCCATGGAACTGATGCGTTATTACACCGGGCAACTGCACGCCATATTCGTCCCCGTGGGCGGCGGCGGCCTGATCGCCGGGATCTCCGCCTACATCAAATATCTGCGCCCGGAAATCAAGATCATCGGGGTGGAACCGGATGACGCCCCCTCGTTGCACCTTGCCTTGCGCCAGGGTGAGCGGGTCAAGCTCGATCAAGTTGGCATATTCGCCGATGGCGTTGCCGTTCGGCAAATCGGCCAGGAGCCATTCCGGATTGCCCGCGAGTGTGTGGACGACGTCATTCTGGTCAGCACCGACGAGATCTGCGCCGCGATCAAAGATATTTTCGACGATACCCGTTCGATCGTCGAACCCGCTGGCGCCTTGGCGGTCGCCGGATTGAAAAAGTACGTCGAGCGCACGGGCATCACCGACGAAACCCTGGTGGCAATCAACAGCGGCGCCAATATCAATTTCGACCGCCTGCGCTACGTCGCCGAACGCTCGGAACTGGGGGAGCACCGCGAGGCACTCCTGGCGGTCACGATCCCGGAACGTCCCGGGAGCTTTCTCCAGCTATGCGAGTTGATCGGCCGTCGCAGCGTCACCGAGTTCAACTACCGCTATGCCGATAGCACGCGGGCACAGGTGTTTGCCGGTATCCAGCTCAGCCGCGGAGAGCGTGAGACGACGGAGTTGCTCGCCAGTCTGCGCAGCCACGGTTTCGACGTCGTGGACATGAGCGGCAACGAAATGGCGAAGTCCCATGTGCGCTACATGGTCGGGGGTCACGCACCGTCGGTGACCGACGAGGTGATTTTCCGGTTTCAGTTTCCGGAGCGCCCAGGGGCGCTGCTCAAGTTCCTTGGCAACATCGGCGGTCGCTGGAATATCAGCCTGTTCCACTATCGCTCCCACGGGTCTGCCTATGGCCGGGTCCTGGTTGGCATGCAGATACCCGAGGCGGAGCGGGAACAGTTCCAGCAGTTCCTGGATGACCTCGGATACGCCTATTGGCAGGAGGCTGACAATCCCGCGTATGGCTTGTTTCTCGGGGCTTGAGCAGTCTCCGCAGACTGCTGCGAGTCGCTCACTAGTTTTATTTAACGCATAAAAAAAGGCCCGCTTTCGCGGGCCTTTTTAGTTGGATCACCGCTTCTTCTTGGTGGTCCGTTTCTTCTTGGCAGTGGCCTTTTTTTTCTTTTTAGCAGGAGCCTTCTTTTTCTTGGCTGCTGCTTTTTTCTTTTTGGCCGGAGCCTTTTTCTTTTTCTTGGCTGCGGCTTTTTTCTTCCTAGCAGGAGCCTTTTTCTTTTTGGCTGCTGCTTTCTTCTTTCTAGCCGGAGCCTTCTTCTTTGCGGTGGCCTTCCGCTTCAGAGTGGCCTTTTTCTTCGTCGCAGTCTTCTTTTTAGTAGCTGCCTTTTTCTTTGTTGCCATGGTTTACCTCCATAGGTAAGTACCGTTTGCCCGCGCTTGAGTATATACGACTTATTTCAATTTTCCAGTAAATTGAAAATATTCACCGTTCATTCTTCTAAAGATTTTCGCGTGTTAGACGTAAACGTGTTTAACGACAACAGCGCGTGAACTCCGTCGTGCGCGAAGCAATGAGTTCGTGTTTTTCGCGCGTGTGTTGTTCCTTCGTGGATCGAGTACGCGCAACGTTGTTCGGTGTAAGGTGCGATGCGTTCGACATTGGTCGTCTTGTAACGCGACACACAGTTGCAACACGCGTCGAAAGTGGGCCGCAAGCGTTGAAACTGTAAAGTATGCTTTACGATTTTCTCCTTGTTTTGCAGTTGCGCGCGCATTCAGCGGCCTATTCGCACGCCAAAATGAAATCCCATTGCTGTTTCGTCACCGGCATGACCGACAATCGGTTGCCGCGCCGCACGAGTGGCATGTCAGCCAATGCCGACTGCTCCTTCAACTCTGTGAGCGATATGGTGCGTTTGAGCTTGCGCATGAATTGCACGTCCACCATGTACCAACGTGGGTCGTGGGGATTGCTTTTCGGATCGAAGTGCGCGTCTTCGGGATCGAACGCCGTGTGATCCGGATAGCTCTCCCGCACTACCTTGGCGATCCCGACGATTCCGGGTTCTGCGCAATTGGAGTGATAGAACAGCACCAGGTCTCCCTTGTTCATCTCGTCGCGCATCATGTTGCGCGCCTGATAATTGCGCACACCGTCCCAGTGTTCGGTTCGTTTTGGCCGTGCCGCGAGATCATCGATGCTGAATTCGGAGGGCTCCGATTTCATCAGCCAGTACTTCATGGCGTACTCCTTTGCGTGGTGTCAGGGCGCGTTTGTTGCAACTTGCAACGCGACATAGTGTGAAAATGACGTAATACGCTGTCGCGGGTTGGCGGTTACCGGCCGTAAGGCAGGAAAAGGTGGCGACCGACGTGCGCGAAGCATAAATACCGTGGACAGAACCCTTCGTCGACCGCGGCGGCGGTTTTCGCAAAACTGGATCGGGTAAACGTCCCGCGTCGTCCGCACGGTAGCGTCGCGCGCAGCGGCAACGCCGAGTGGTTCGGTGCGGGCCCGGTTTGATCCAGCAGTTTGTCCGTGCGGCCGGTTCGCCATGGTGCAGGCAGATGGGCGCCGACATCGGCCGGTGCCGATTGCGGCAAGAGTGAGGCGAGGCGTGGCGCTCGATTCGGCCCGGTTGGTCGGTGGCGGCGGTTCGAAACAATCCGATGCCGTGAGGAAGCGTCGCGGGGACGCCGGAGCGGCTCAATGGTGTGACAGAGGATGCGGGGTACGCTTTGCGCAGCGCAATGGGTGCCCCGGGGTTGCCCGTCGTAGTGATCTCGAAGCATCGGCGGATATTGCAGTTGCGAATTTCGATCTTGCTGCGGCAGATACTTTATCGGAGTGCATGCCGTACGGTGCCGCGTGGAATGCGGCGCGCAGTGTGCACGACCATCAGGTACGGAAAATCGGGAAGAGAAAGAGGTGGCATCCTCCACTTGCGCCGTTGCGGCCTTCGCCCTTGAACCAACGGTTCAGGTGGGGACCGTGGGGCCGTGCATCAGGCTTTCCGCTACGAGGCGGACTTGCACAACAGCATCGACCTTCAGTCCCCGGGGTACGTACTTAGGCTCAAGAATAATCCCCGGCCAACTGACGAACACTGCAGAGGATGCCGAAAACCAACGATACCGCAATTGCAGCGGCAGCTAAAGTTCCATTTGTTTGCCCTGGTTCAGGGCAACTTCGATCTTTTCCTGAAGGGTGCGAATGCGCGCACTCATGGACTGCACCTGGTCGTCGCGCAGGGAGCGATTCTGCAGCATTTCATGGGAGATATTCAGCGCGGCCATCACCGCGATCCTTTCCAATCCCACTATTTTTCCGCTGTCACGAATCTCACGCATGCGGGCATCCAGAAAGCGCGCGCTTTCCTGCAGTGCGGCGCGTTCCTCCGGGGGGCATGCGATCAGGTAATCCTTGTCCATGATCCGCACGGAGACGGGTTCGAGGTCGCGACTCATGCGCCGCGCTCCATCGCGCGCAAGCGACTAATCATGGCTTCCACGCGGGCACGCACCTGATCGTTCTTCTCGATCAAGTTGGCACGTTCGTTCACCAGTGCGTCCTGCTGGGATCGCAGAGAGCGGTTCTCCTCTTTCAGGCGTTCGCACACGCGAATGAGCTCGCTGACCCTGAACTCGAGTTTGTTCAGATCCTGCTCGGAAAGCTGAGTGGAGTCGTCATTGCTCATAGCGCCAATATAGAGCGCCCCCTACGGCGGGTCAACGGCCCTCCGACCCTTTGGACAGGCGCCGGGCGGTGCTAGCATAGCGTCGCGGCAGCGATTCGGATATCAGTGGCGAATTCGCGGTTCGGATCCGCACGAACCAAGCGTGTCTCAACGCATGCGAATAACCTCAGCCGAGTACATGGCGCCCAGCCAGGACGAAAGCCCGATGACCGAAAATGCAGTCCACAGCGAGGTGCAAGAGGCGCTTTTGCGCGCTGACGCGAATGCCGGTGCTTCGGAAGCGCACGGAATTCTGTGCGGCATGTTGTGCGCCGAACAGGGGGTCGATCGCGCGGGCTGGCTCGCCGAATTGTTCGGCGGCGATCAACCCGCGGGCAACCTGCTGCTGCAAGAGGCGAACCAGCAGTTGGATATCCTGCTTGAGGACACCCTGAGCCAAGTGCGCGATGGTATGCTCGCACTGAGGCTGTTGCTACCTGACGACGATCAACCGCTCTCGGAAAGGGTGGCCGCCCTCAGTGCCTGGTGCGAAGGATTCCTACTCGGCAGTGCCCGCGCGCCGCGCGCGCAAGAGCCGTCCGAAGAGGTGCGGGAATTGTTGTCGGATCTGGTGGAGATCACTAAGGTCGACGCCCAGCACCTGGAAGACGGCCAGGAGGACGAGCGTTCCTATGCGGAAGTAGTCGAGTATGTACGCATGGGGGTGTTGCTGGCTTTTGAGCAGGCGCAGGACACCAGCCCGGTCCCGCCGCCGTCTCATTGATCGGCGCGATTTACTATTCTCGAGCGGATGGTTGCACCATGGACATGAAAGAATTCGGCCGGCGCCGCAAACAATTGATGCGCATGATGGGGCGTGGAGCCGTCGCGATCGTGCCGGCGGCACCTGCGCGCAGCCGCAATCGCGACGTCGAGTATCCGTACCGCCAGGACAGTGACTTCTGCTACCTCACCGGTTTTCCGGAACCCGAAGCGGTGGCGGTACTGGTGCCGGGACGCAAAGCCGCCGAGTACGTACTGTTCTGTCGCGAGCGCGACCCGGTCATGGAAACCTGGAACGGCCGTCGCGCAGGACAGGACGGCGCGTGCAGCATTTATGGCGCCGACGATTCGTTTCCGATCGACGATATCGACGATATTCTGCCCGGACTGTTGGAGGGCTGCGAACGGGTCTACTATACCGTCGGAATCCAGCCGGAATTCGATCAGCGCGTGTTCGGATGGGTCAATTGCATCCGTGCCGCCGGTCGTACCGGCAGCCGGGCGCCCGATGAGTACGTATCGCTCGAACATCTCATCCACGATATGCGCCTGTTCAAGAGCCGCGCGGAAATCAAGGCGATGCGCACGGCGATGCAGATTTCGGTCAACGCCCACCGGCGAGCGATGCAGATTTGTCGACCCGGCATGCGCGAATACCAACTCGAGGCCGAGTTCCTCCATGAGTTTCGCAGCCACGGCGCGGAACCGGCATATCCGAGCATCATCGGCGGCGGTGAAAACGGTTGTATCCTGCATTACACGGAAAACAGCGCGGAACTGTCCGACGGTGACCTGCTGCTGATCGATGCCGGCGCAGAATATGAATGCTACGCCGCCGATATCACCCGTACATTCCCGGTCAACGGTCGATTCAGTGCTCCCCAGCGCGCGATCTATGAAGTGGTATTGGCCGCGCAACAGGCGGCGATCGACAAGGTCAAGCCCGGTAACACATGGAACGAACCCCACGCCGCAGCCGTAGAGGCATTGACCAAAGGCTTGATCGACTTGGGGTTGCTGAAGGGCAAGCTTCGTTCTCTGATCAAGAATGAAGCCTACCGCAAATTTTACATGCATCGCACTGGCCACTGGCTGGGCATGGACGTGCACGATGTGGGCGACTACAAAGTAGGCGGCGAGTGGCGGGTATTGGAGCCAGGCATGGTATTGACGGTGGAGCCGGGATTGTATATCCCCACCGGCTCGAAAGGAGTCGCGCGCAAGTGGTGGAACATCGGTGTGCGGATCGAAGACGATGTGCTGGTGACGGCCGATGGCTGCGAAGTCTTGACTGCCGCGGCACCGAAACAGGTGGACGAAATCGAAGCGCTGATGGCGGCCCCGTGAACGCGATTCCTGCCATGACGGTCGAGACGCCGCATTCATGAGCGTGCACGCGGATTTCGATGTCCTCATCGTCGGCGGCGGCATGGTCGGGGCAAGCCTCGCCTGCGCTCTGGGCGAGACGAATCTGCGCGTAGCGTTGGTGGAGGCACATACCCCGGCGCCTGCGGAACCGCCTTCGGGCCTCGAT
The DNA here is from genome assembly GCA_963762165.1 of uncultured Gammaproteobacteria bacterium. Lineage (GTDB taxonomy): Bacteria > Pseudomonadota > Gammaproteobacteria > JASBUN01 > JASBUN01 > CAVXJN01. The sequence goes on along the minus strand of CAVXJN010000003.1, from coordinate 48,249 downwards.
ACCCGTAGCATCGCGCTGGCCGAGGGCACCCGGCGCATTTTCCAGACCCTGGGCATCTGGCCCGATATTCGCGATCATGCGGCACCGATTCGTCGTGTGCATATCTCCGACCGCGGTCGCTTCGGCGCGACGCGCCTGGAGGCAGAGGAATTCGGCCACGATGCGCTCGGCTACGTTGCCAACATCGGCGTGCTGACCGAGACGGTCACCCGACACAGTCAGTCACAGGACAACGTCCACACGTACTGCCCCGCCGTGCTCGAAGAGTTGACTGTTGAATCGCAGTTCGCTCGCGTGCGGCTGAATGTGGATGGACAGAGGCGCGAACTCAGCGCGCGGTTGGTGGTCGCCGCCGACGGCGCCCGTTCCGCCGTGCGCGAGCTTCTGGCCATACCCGTGGTGCGTTGGGACTACGGCCAATCCGCGGTCATCGCCAATGTCGAAACCGGCCGCTCGCACCAGGGCACGGCGTTTGAACGATTCACCGATACCGGGCCAGTGGCACTGTTGCCGTTACCCGGCACGCGCAACCCCGGCAATCGCTGTGGCGTGGTGTGGACCGTGCGTACAGAGAAGGTACAGCGCGTGCTCGGATTCGGTGATGAGGAATTTCGCTCGGAACTCCAGGAACGCTTTGGCCACCGTCTCGGCAGGTTCGGCCGTGTCGGCGCGCGCCAGTGCCATCCGCTCGCCCTGGTGCGGGCGCGGGAACACGTGCGTCCCCGGGTGGCCCTGATCGGCAATGCCGCCCATACCCTGCACCCGGTCGCAGGTCAGGGCTTCAACCTCGGTATCCGCGACGTGGCCGTACTGGCGGAGTTGTTGGCCGGCGCTGGTGACGACGTCGGCGATTTGGAGCTGCTGCAGCACTATGCACGCTGGCGTGAACGCGATCAGCGCACCATGATTGCGTTCACCGACGGTCTGGCGCGCGTGTTCAGCAGCCCGCTGCCGGGCATCGGCCTGGCCCGCGATTTGGGACTGCTGGCGGTGGACATCGTGCCACCTCTCAAGCGCATGCTTCTGCGCCACACGATGGGTATGGCGGGTCATGTGCCGCGCCTGGCGCGTGGGCTGAGCGTCGTTCAGCGGCGCGATACGCGCGAGCCCAAGGCATGAGCGAGCGCTACGACGTCATCATCGTCGGTGCCGGTATGGTCGGTGCGACGCTGGGCTGTGCGCTCGCACAAAGCGAGTTCCGGATTGCGCTCATCGATCCCACGCCTGTCGCCGCGGATTCGGGGCAAGCGGAATACGATTACGATTTGCGGGTTTCCGCTATCACGCGTGCGTCGCAACGAATTTTTGAGTCGTTGGGCGTGTGGCCGGAGATGGAGCGGTTGCGGGTGAGTCCGTTCCGGCAAATGCATGTCTGGGATGCGGGCGGCAGTCAGTCGATTCATTTCGACGCGGCGGACGTTGCCGAGGACACTCTGGGGCATATCGTTGAGAACCGCGTGATCCAATCCGCTTTGCACCAACGCCTGCGCGCGTTTGCCAACGCGGACCTGCGAATACCGGCTGCGCTGAATGAATTGCATATCGATGATGACGATGTCCGGCTCGTGTTGGCGGACGGTACCACCCTGCGCGCCGGACTGGTGGCCGGTGCGGACGGCGTGGGGTCTACTGTGCGCAAACTCAGCGGTATCGCGACCCGAGGTTGGCGCTACGATCAATGCGGGGTGGTCGCGGCGGTGCGGCCGCAACGGTTTCACCAGGAGACGGCGTGGCAGCGGTTTCTCCCCGGCGGTCCGCTCGCTTTCTTGCCGCTGGCGAACGGTTGGTGTTCGATTGTCTGGACCAACAGTCCCGATCGTGCGGCGGCGTTGGTCGAGATGGACGAAGAGCAGTTCCGGAGCAATCTCGAACTCGCGTTCGATTCGCGCCTCGGGCCGATCCTGGAATGCGGTCCGCGGGCTCAGTTTCCCCTGCGCCTGCAACACAGTACGGACTATGTGCGTCCGCGCGTGGCCCTGCTGGGCGATGCCGCCCATAGTATTCACCCGTTGGCCGGTCAAGGTGTAAACCTCGGCCTGTTGGATGCAGCCGCATTGGCCGATGTGCTCGAAAAAGGACGCGCTGCGGGTCGCGATCCCGGGGAATTCGCGTTATTGCGCCGCTACGAACGTTGGCGCAAAGGCGATAATCTGGCGACCATGGCAGTCATGGACGGATTCAAGCGCTTGTTCGGGGTTCAGGCCGCACCGATCCGGTTGTTGCGCAACATCGGCCTGGGTGCGTTCGATCGCGCGGCGCCGCTCAAACGCACCATCATCCAACACGCCATGGGACTGAGCGGCGACCTGCCGCCGCTGGCGCGCAACAACATCGGGATTCGATGAGTCTGTTCGACCTCATGGCCATCCTGGTCACGTTGGCCGCGGTGTTCAGTTATGTGAATCACCGCTTCCTGGGGCTGCCGACCACCATCGGTCTGATGCTGATTTCCCTGCTCATGTCACTGGCGCTGGTAATGGCCGGTTACTGGATTCCGGACGCGCACAAGCAGGCCGCGACGTTGTTGGAACGGGTGGACTTCGACGCCACGCTGTTGCACGGACTGTTGGGTTTCCTGCTCTTTGCCGGTGCATTGCATGTGAACCTCAACGACCTGGCGCGTCAGCGCTGGCTGATTGCGTCGCTGGCCACCGGCGGCGTATTGGTGTCGACCTTTGTCGTCGGGGTGTTGACCTGGTGGCTGCTCGAGTGGCTGGGACTGGCGTTGCCGTTCATCTATTGTCTGCTGTTCGGCGCACTGATTTCCCCTACCGATCCAATCGCAGTGCTCGGCATCCTGAAACAAGCCGGTGCGCCGAAGTCCCTGGAGGTCAAGATTACCGGCGAATCGCTGTTCAACGACGGCGTCGGCGTAGTGGTGTTCCTGGTGCTGCTGAGTATCGCCAGCGGTGAACAAACTCTGGCTTGGAGCTCGGTGGCGCAATTGTTCGTGCACGAGGTGCTGGGCGGAGTGTTGTTCGGCCTCGCGATCGGCTTCGTGGCATTCTGGATGCTGCGCTCGGTCGACGACTATCAGGTGGAAGTGCTGTTGTCGCTGGCCTTGGTCACCGGCGGTTATGCGTCGGCAGAGGCGCTGCATGTTTCGGCGCCCATCGCCATCGTCATCGCCGGTCTGCTGATCGGCAATCATGGCCGTTCGTTTGCGATGTCGCCGACCACCTGCGAGCACTTGGACCGGTTCTGGGAGCTGGTGGACGAGATTCTCAACGCCGTGCTGTTCGTGCTCATCGGCTTGGAGGTGTTGGCACTCACATTCGAGCTGCGTTACCTGGCGGCGGGGCTGTTGGCGATCCCGGTGGTGTTATTCGCACGTTTCGTGTCGGTCGGCCTGCCGGTGCAGCTGCTCACCCGCATGCGCAGCTTTTCACCGGGCGCTGTACGGTTGTTGACCTGGGGCGGCCTGCGCGGCGGAATATCGGTCGCCTTGGCGTTGTCCCTGCCGGACACACCGCAACGGGGCGTGATCCTCACAGTCACCTATATAATAGTGACCTTCTCCATATTGGTTCAGGGTTTGACTATCGGGCGCGTGGTGCGGGCATTGAAGCTTTCCCCGGAACACGACGCGACCGATCACTGACCCGCACCTAAGCCCTTGATCATCCTTGCCCCTGCGCCGACACCGGCGCCCCCTTAGCCGCGTTCCGGACATGGTTTGGGCTTGGAATCCCTTGGGGACGGCGCTATCATGCCGCGTTCAACATCCGATCCCGTGGGAGAGACCTCGCGCCGCTGGCGCGCGGCGCCGAAGGCGCAACTCCGCCCGGAAACGCTCAGGCAAATGGACCGCGGGAATGTGTTGACTCTGGAGAGCGATTCGCCGGCCCCCAAAGAGGCCAGGCGATCCACCGAAGGGGCAGGGTGTCGCGGCACGGTTGCGCGGCCCAATCTCTCAGGTTACGGGACAGAGGGGCGGCGGTTGATCTTCGGGTCGGCCGCCGCCTTTTTCGTTTTTGGACACGGTAACCGGCAAAGGGACGTTATGGGCCAGCGCACGCCACTGTACGATCAGCACCTCGCCATGGGGGCGAAAATGGTGGATTTCTCCGGCTGGGACATGCCGATCCACTACGGTTCTCAATTGCAGGAGCATCACCAGGTGCGCCGCGACGCGGGCATGTTCGACGTCTCGCATATGACGGTGCTGGACTTGCAGGGTGACACCGTTCGGCCGTTTCTGAGTTATCTGCTGGCCAACGATGTCGCCCGCCTTACGAATTCGGGCGATGCACTCTACAGCTGCATGTTGAATGGAAACGGCGGGGTCATCGATGACCTGATTGTGTATTACATGCGTGAGGACTGGTTCCGCATGGTGGTCAACGCCGCTACTCGTGACAAGGACCTGGCTTGGATCTACGCGCATGCCGAACAATTCCAGGTCGACACCATCGAGCGCGTCGATCTCGCCATGATCGCCGTGCAAGGGCCGAACGCACAGAAGCGCTTGTGTGCCGTCTTGGGTGACAGCGCCTCCGGGATCGAAAACCTGAAACCGTTCAGCGCCGGAGAGTTCGCCGGCCTGTTCATCGCGCGGACCGGTTATACGGGCGAGGACGGCTTCGAGATCATGGTGGCCAACGACGAAGCGGCGACGCTGTGGCAAAACCTGCATCGCCAGGGCGTGGCACCCATCGGCCTCGGCGCGCGCGATACGCTGCGTCTGGAGGCAGGCATGAATCTGTATGGCACCGATCTCGATGAAACCACCTCGCCGCTCGAATCCGGACTCGAGTGGTCCGTCGCTTGGGAACCTGCCGAGCGGGACTTCATTGGCCGCACGGCTTTGGAGCGGCAGCGCCGCAAGGGCGTGTCGCGCAAATTTGTCGGTCTGCTGCTCGAGGAACGCGGCGTATTGCGCAACCATCAGCGTGTGATCGTCGACGGCGCCGAGGGCGAAATCACCAGCGGTAGTTTTTCGCCCACCCTGGGCCGGGCCATCGCGCTGGCCCGCGTACCGGTCGGTGGCGGCAGTCGCTGCGAAGTGGAAATTCGCGGCAAACGGATACCGCTGCGGGAGGTTAAGCCGCCCTTCGTGCGCAACGGCAAGTCCTGTCTCGCAGAGAGCGCGTGAAGCACGATCTGCATCCTGTCTAAACCATTGAAGAGGAATCGTAATGAGCAACGTGCCAGGGGATCTCAAATACACCAAGAGCCATGAGTGGGTACGGATCGAAGGCGATGGCGCCGTAGTGATCGGCATCACCGAACATGCACAAGAGTTGCTCGGCGATATGGTGTACATCGAAGTGCCCGACGTGGGCCGCAGCCTGGGTGCGGGCGAGGCATGCGCCGTGGTGGAATCCGTCAAGGCGGCCTCTGACGTATACAGCCCGGTGAGCGGACAAGTGACGGCAGCGAATGCCGCGCTGGCCGACGCTCCGGAGACCGTGAACTCCGATCCCTATGGCGACGGTTGGCTGATGAAACTCGCCCCGACCGAGCGCGGCGAACTCGATCAACTGCTGGACGCCGAAGCCTACGAGGCGCTCCTGAAGTCCGAAGAGAACTGAGCCACCCGTATTCGCAGCGCTGAAGGCGGACGCCGGGCGCTTTGCAGAGGATCCGATCATGCCGTTTGTACCGCACACCGAAACCGAGGTTAAGGAAATGCTCGAGGCCATCGGTGTGGCTTCCATAGATGACCTGTTCGATGAGATTCCGACGGAATTGCGGACCGGCAAACTCGAGCAGATTCCGAAAGGGCTGTCCGAAATGGAAGTGACCCGGTTGATGTCGCAGCGTGCCGATCTCGACGGCCGGCCGCTGTGTTTCATCGGCGCGGGCGCATATGAACACCATATTCCGGCGGCGGTGTGGGAGGTGACCACCCGCGGCGAGTTCTATACCGCCTATACGCCGTACCAGGCCGAAGCGAGCCAGGGCACCTTGCAGCTGCTGTACGAGTTTCAGACCATGATGGCCGGCTTGAACGCCATGGATGTGTCCAACGCCTCGCTATATGACGGCGCGTCGGCTCTCGCTGAAGCAGTGCTGATGGCGGTGCGTGCCAATCGTAAGTCGAAGTCGAAGCGGATTCTTATTCCGCGTACCGTTCATCCGGCCTACCGGCGCACGGTAAAGACCCTGGTGGGCAATCAGGGTCTGATTCTGGAAGAACTGGATTACGATCGCGCGGCGGGTTTTATCGATCCCGAGTCCCTGCCCGGCGATCCCGGAGACTTCGCAGCGCTGGTGGTTCCGCAGCCGAATTTTTTTGGTGTGCTGGAAGAGGTGGACACCCTGACGGACTGGGCACATCAGCACGGTGGGCTGGTCATCGGAGTGGTCAATCCCCTCAGCCTGGCGTTGCTGAAGCCACCCGGCGAGTGGGGTGCGGACGGCGCCGACATCGCCTGTGGCGAAGGTCAGCCGCTGGGTATTCCGCTATCTTCTGGCGGTCCCTATTACGGGTTCCTGTGCTGCAAACAGGCCTATGTACGGCAGATGCCCGGGCGCATCATCGGGCGCACCGTCGATGTCGAAGGCAAGCCGGGTTTCGCCCTGACACTGCAGGCACGGGAACAGCATATTCGCCGCTCCAAGGCGACCTCCAACATCTGTACCAACCAGGGTTTGATGGTCACAGCGTCGACCATTTTCATGGCGCTCGTCGGGGCGGTCGGGTTGGAGAAAATGGCCGCTGCGAGCCATTCGAAAACGCGCGCGCTGGTACGCAGGATGTGCGAACTGGACGGGGTAAGTACGGTGTTCGAGCGGCCCGTTTTCCATGAAACCGTATTGCGCTTCGAAACGCCGCTGCAAGACATCATGCGTCAATTGAATGCGCGTAACATACTCGGTGGTTATCCGCTGGGAGGCGATTACCCGGAATTGGAAAACTGCTTGTTGGTTTGTGCCACCGAAACCAAGACCGAACAGGATATCGATACCTACACCGATCTGCTCGGACAGATACTGGACAAGCGTCGCGCTTTCCAACGTCCGGTACAGCCAAAGATGTGAAACGGAGTTGCCGGAAACCGGCGACGCTCACAAAGACGGCGGGGCGCGCCCACCAGTGGCGCGTCTCGTTCAGCTAACGCGAATGCAAGCGAAGGAGCAAGGCTATGGCGACTATCACACTGAAGGGAAATGAGATCCATACTTCCGGCGATCTGCCGACCGTGGGTTCCGCAGCGCCGGATTTCACGCTCGTCGACGCCGATTTGAACGACCGCAGTTTGCAGGACTACAAGGGTAAGAAAAAGCTGCTCAACATCGTACCGAGCTTGGATACGCCGGTGTGCGCCACGTCGACCAAGAAATTCAACGATGCTGCCAAGGGTAATGACGGAGTCGTGATGTTGATCGTATCCGCGGATCTACCCTTTGCGATGAGCCGCTTCTGCACCGGCGAAAATCTCGATAACGTCGTTCCCTTGGCGATGATGCGCTCGCGAAATTTCGCCAGAGATTACGGCGTACTGATCACCGACGGTCCGCTTGCCGGCATTACGTCACGCGCAGTGGTGGTGCTTGATGAAAACGACAAAGTCGTACACGCCGAAATGGTCCCGGAAATCGGGCAAGAGCCCGACTATGATAGTGCCCTCGCGGCTTTGAAATAACGGGCAACGTGCACGCATCCCGAACTTAGTGCCGGATGGAAACCTATGCTGATCTTTGAACTTTCCAAGGCGGGCCGCTCCAACTATGCCCAGATTCCGCACCAGGACGCCGACATCTCGGACATTCCGGAATCGTTTCGCCGGCAGCAGCCGCCGCTGCTGCCGGAAACATCCGAACTACAGACGGTGCGCCACTACACTCGTCTTTCGCAGAAGAATTTTTCCATCGACACCCACTTCTATCCGCTCGGTTCGTGCACCATGAAGTACAACCCGCGCGCGTCCAACAAGTTGGCGATGTTGCCGGGATTCGTAGCCCGGCATCCGCTGTCGCCCGCTTCCATGGGCCAGGGTTTTCTCGCGTGCATGTACGACCTGCAGGAGATGTTGAAAGACGTAACGGGTATGAAGGCAGTCTCACTGACGCCCGCAGCCGGTGCACAGGGCGAATTCGCGGGCATGGCCATGATCAGGGCCTACCATGACGCCCGGGGCGACAGCGCCCGGGTCGAAGTGCTGGTGCCCGATGCGGCCCATGGCACCAATCCGGCCTCGGCAGTCATGTGCGGTTACAACGTGCGCGAAATTCCCACCGACCGCAATGGCGACGTCGATCTCGAAGCGCTCAAGGGTGTGGTCGGACCGCAGACTGCGGGACTGATGCTCACCAATCCATCGACCCTGGGTGTGTTCGAGCGTCGCATTCGCGACATTGCCAAGGTCGTACACGAGGCTGGCGGGCTGCTCTATTACGATGGCGCAAACTTGAATGCCATTTTGGGCAAGGTACGCCCCGGCGACATGGGCTTCGACGTAATTCACATGAACCTGCACAAGACTTTCTCTACGCCTCACGGAGGCGGAGGTCCCGGCGCAGGGCCGGTGGGAGTAAGTGAACGATTGCGCCCGTTTTTGCCGGTGCCAATGGTGGATTACGATGGCGACGAATACCGATGGGTCACGGAGCAGGATTGTCCGCAAACCATCGGTCAGATGTCGGCGTTCATGGGCAATGCGGGCGTGCTGCTGCGTGCCTACGTCTACGCCCGGATACTCGGTCGCGATGGCATGAAGCGGGTCGCCGAGTATTCAACCCTGAATGCCAACTACATGATGGTACGGTTGAAGGAAAAAGGATTCACGCTGGCGTACCCGAACCGTCGGGCAACGCACGAATTCATCGTCACCATGAAAAAGCAGGCAAAGGAACTGGGTGTCAACGCGATGTCGTTCGCCAAGCGCCTGCTGGATTATGGATATCACGCGCCGACGACTTATTTCCCGCTGCTGGTGCCGGAATGCCTGCTTATCGAGCCCACCGAAACCGAGGACAAGGATACCCTTGATGCCTTCGTCGAAACCTTTGCCAAGATCGAAGAGGAAGCCAGGACCGATCCGGAATTGGTCAACACCGCGCCACATACTCTGCCGGTACGGCGCCTGGACGACGTGCGCGCCGCACGCGAGTTGGATTTAACGTGGAAGCCGGCGTGAGCGCAGGCTAGTTGCGAAATCACCCATAACGAAACAGGCATGGTCAAGCCGGGCCGTACAGGGTTGAGTCGAGTCTGCTGGGCCTGCAATTATTCTTGGCTGGGCCTCAAGGCCGCCTGGACGCGCGAGGCGGCGTTTCGGCAAGAGGTGCTGCTTGCAGCGTTGCTGATCCCGCTGGGAATCTGGTCGGGCGAAAACGGAATCGAACGGGCGCTGCTGAGCGGCAGCGTATGCGCGGTTCTGATCGTCGAACTCTTGAACTCGGCAATCGAATCGTTGGTCGACCGCTTCGGCGACGAATGGCACGCGCTGTGCGGCCGTGCGAAAGACATGGGGTCGGCGGCAGTGCTAATATCGCTGATCACCGTTGCCCTGGTTTGGGCGTTGGTCCTCTGGGACCGGGTGCCCGGCTTGCTTCAAGTATTCCAATAACCGCGCAGCCGTACAACGGACCGCTGCCGCACCAGTTGCCGCACCAGTTGCCGCGCCATGCCGCGGCCGCTCACACAACCAGCCCGCCGCACCCGGTGTGCCGGCCTGGTTCCATCTCGAAAGCAGACAGAAGAGAAATCGTTATGACAGCACTGATATGCGGGTCTATTGCCTACGACACCATCATGGTGTTCCGCGACCGATTCAAGAATCACATTCTCCCGGACAAGGTACACATGTTGAACGTTTCATTCCTGGTCCCGGAGATGCGGCGCGAATTCGGTGGCTGCGCCGGCAATATCGCCTACAACCTGCATCTGCTGGGTGGTAACGGCTTGCCGATGGCGACCGTGGGCAACGACTTCGGTCCCTATGGCGAATGGATGGATAAGACCGGCGTGTCGCGTCAGTACATCCGTACCATGCCTGACGAATATACGGCGCAGGCCTATATCACCACGGATATGGACGACAATCAGATCACAGCTTTTCACCCCGGGGCGATGAATTTATCTCACCGCAACCGGGTCGGGGACGCCGATGGCGTCAAGTTGGGTATCGTTTCCCCAGACGGCCGCGAAGGCATGATCGAGCACGCGACACAGTTTGCCGAGGCGGGCATCCCTTTCATCTTCGACCCCGGTCAGGGTTTGCCGATGTTCGACGGCGATGATTTGAAGCGCTTCATCGAACAAGCCACCTGGATTGCGGCCAACGACTACGAGTCGCAGCTGATCCAGGAGCGCACCGGTTGGTCACCCCACGAAGTCGCCGAACGAGTGCAGGCGTTGATCGTCACCCGCGGTGCCGAGGGATCGTTGATTTATACCCAGAACCATCGTCACGAAGTGCCGCCTGCCAAAGCATCCATGCTCGCCGACCCTACCGGTTGCGGAGATGCTTATCGAGGCGGACTGATCTACGGTCTGCAAAACGATATGGATTGGGATACAACGGGTCGCATCGCGGCGCTCATGGGCGCCATCAAGATCGAGCATCACGGCACGCAAAATCATCGCTTTGAGCGGGACGAGTTTGCAGACCGGTTTCAGCGGGAATTCGGCTATAAGTTGTGATTTCGGCTGCTTCGGTCCTGCGGCGCCGGGGCGACCCGCGCAATCTCGGCATCCTGCCAAACTAGCGCGAACCCCGCTTGCGTCCCTGGAGCTTTCCGGCGCCGGAGTCCGGGGCTTGGTCGCCCGTGCTCAGATGTCGCACCCATAGCTGGGTCGCCCCGGCAACTGCCGCTGGCATCACCAGGAAATTCAACAGCGGGATCATGGTGGCGAGCATGGCAGTGCCGCCGAAACCAAATGCCAGGCCCCGCCGGCGGCGCAGTGCAGCGCGTTGGGCAACGAAGCCCATGCCGTGATTGCCCATGGGGAAATCGGCATATTCGATCGCCAGCATCCAGGCGCCGAAGGCCGCCCACAGAAACGGCGCGGCCAGGTTGAGGCCGGGTATAAAAAACAGAATACCGAGCGGAATGGCCCGCAGGATGAAATAGCCAAGTTTGCGCAATTCTCCTGCCAAAGCCGGCCCGATATCGGCAAGTATCCGGGTCCAGCCTCCGGACTCCTCCAGCGATCTTCCCGTCAGGCGGCGTTCCACGGCTTCGGCCAGCAAACCATTGAAAGGCGCCCCCACGAGATTGACCAGCAGGGAAAAAGTGAAGAACACGGTGAGCAGTGCGGTGGCCGCAAACAGGGGCCAGAGCAGGTAACGCAGCCAATCGAGCCACCCCGGCAGCGGGCTCAGGAGCCAGCCCACCAGCGCCGCGAACTCTTCGGCGCCGAACCAGATCAAGGCCGTGAACAGGGCGATATTGAGCAGCAGCGGACCGAGGACATAGCGGCGCAAACCCGGCTGCGACAACATGCGAAAGCCGGCGGCGAAACAATGTGCACCGCGAACGGTATCACCGATCATCGGAACTCGATTCGCTGGTTTGCAATTGAGCTTGCAGCGCTTCCAGGGACGCAGTCGGCGCCTGACAGCTCGTGCCTTCGCAAACGTAGGCGAGCACGCCATCATCCGGCGGCTTGCGCTCGCCCAGCAGTCCCGGTAGTTCACAGGCGTCCTTGGGGATGGCGAAACTCAACCGACGCGGTGCATAGGGTTCTGCGCAGCGCTGGTGCCAGTTTTGCAACTCTTGCGCGTCACCGCGCAAGATCACGACGGTAGGCGGGTAGAGCGTTTCTTCCAAAGCCTGCAACATGGCGCAGTGGGCGTAGGGCAACTGTTCAATCGCGTTCCAGCCCGCATGCAATGCCCGTGTGCAGGCGTCAAGATAGCGCGTTTCACCGAGCAAATGTCCCAGGCGTCCGAATACCGTGGCCGCCACGCCGTTGCCGGCGGGCGTGGACTCGTCTCCGAACGGCTTTGGACGTTCAATCAAACGTTCGTGATCATCGGCGGTGAAGTAAAAGCCCCCGTGCTGCTTGTCCTCGAAATGCTCAAGCACCACGTTCGCCAATTGCAGCGCAAAGTCCAGATCGCCGTCGCGCCAACGCGCCTGGTTCAATTCCAGAATAGCGTCGATCAGGAATACATAGTCGTCCAGATAGGCGGCGAGATGGGCCCGGCCGTCCTTGTAGGTGGCGAGCAGGCGGCCGTCGCGCCACAACGTGGTGCGAATGAAATCGAGCGCGCGTTGGGCTGAGTCGACAAAGTCGTCGCGCTGCAGATGGCGCGCCGCGATTGCCAGACCGCGGATCATCAGAGCGTTCCACGAAGTCAGCACCTTGTCGTCGCGTCCGGGCGCAATCCGTTGCGAACGCGCAGCCAGGAGCTTGTGCTTCGCTGATTCGGCCAGTTCCCGCAATCGCCCTTCGTCGTCGCCGCGCTCTTCAGCCAGCGCCTGCCAATCGACGAAAACGTGCAAGTGCCAATGACCCTCGAAATTCGGATTGCGGTCGAGTCCGTAACGGCGTGCCACGACTTCGTACTCTTCGTGTTCAAGCAGCGCGCGTACTTCGTCCGGAGTCCAGACGTAGAATTTTCCTTCCTCTCCTTCTGAATCCGCGTCCAGGCTCGAGTAAAATCCGCCTTCCGGAGATTGCATTTCCAGCATCACCCATTGCGCGGTCTCGGTTGCGATTTCTGCGTAGAGCCGCTCGCCTGTGGCCGCGTACGCTTGGGAGTACAGCGCCAGCAACGGGCCATTGTCATAAAGCATTTTCTCGAAATGCGGAATCATCCAGAGGTCGTCGACGGAATAGCGGCAAAAGCCGCCGCCGAGTTGGTCGTTGACGCCGCCCAAGCCCATGCGCGTCAAACACCAGCGCACGGCTTCCAGACTGCGCTGATCCTTGCCTGCACTCGCCGCCCAATGACGAAGCAGTCGCTCAATGCTGCTGGTGTGCGGAAACTTGGGAGCTCGACCGAAGCCGCCGTGCTGCCAATCGACACTGTCGATCAATTGCATGCGGGCGCTATCCAATGGTGCGGGATTCAGCGCACCGGATTGCGCTGCGCCTTGCGGATTCACGGCTACCAGCGCTTCGGCCAGGGATTGGTTCTGCTGTCGCAACTCGTCGCGATGGCTGTGGTAGACCTCGTCCACGCGCCGCAACAAGTCGCGAAACGCCGGCAGTTGGTGGCGCGGCTCCTTGGGAAAATACGTTCCGCCGAAAAAAGGCATCCGATCGTCGGGCATCAGAAACATGGTGAGCGGCCAACCCCCCGGGCGCCGTGCCAGCAATTGATGGGCCTTTTGGTAAATCTTGTCCAGGTCCGGCCGTTCTTCACGATCCACTTTGATGTTGACGAACAATTCGTTCATGAGCGCGGCGGTTTCCGCATCCTCGAATGACTCGTGGGCCATGACGTGGCACCAATGACAAGCGGAATAACCGATCGACAACAGAATGGGCTTGTCCTCACGCTGCGCGCGCCGCAGCGCCTCCTCGCCCCAGGGATACCACTGCACCGGGTTGTGCGCGTGTTGCAGTAAATAGGGGCTCGTCTCTTCGATGAGCGCGTTGCTGGATTCCTTGATCATGCCTGCCTTCGGTTGTCGCGGTGACGACCGCTGAAGTTCGTTGTCCACTCGCGAGCGGTCCCGGAACGTTGGAAATCACTAGGGTAGCGCAGCCTCGTCGGCCTGTCGCCCACGCCGATCCCGCGCTTGAGGGACGGGTATTGCGGTGACGATTACGCGAGTTCCAGCCCCTGTTCAGCCGCGGCCTGTTCCGCGGCAGGCGCCGGTTGGCTTGCTGAACCCACGGCCGAGGGGTTGTTTTCTCGGTCGCTTGCTTTACGCTGTGACCGCTGCGCTCCGCCGCGGCCCGACCCGACACTAGAGCAACAATGACCACCAACACCTATGCGCCACTGCGCCTGAAGAAGAACGAAGAGCGGCGCTTACGCGCCGGCCATGTTTGGGTTTTCAGCAATGAAATCGATACCCGGGCGACGCCCCTGGATGGTTTCGAACCCGGTGCCGCGGTCGAAATTCAGGATGCCGCCGGCAAAGTGCTGGGAACCGGTTATGCGAATCCCCATTCTCTGATCTGTGCGCGGCTGGTCAGCCGAGACCCGCGTCATCCGTTCAGCGCCTCGCTGCTGGTGCACCGGATCAAGGTTGCGTTGTCGCTGCGGGAGCGGCTGTACTCGTCACCCTATTACCGCCTGGTCTATGGCGAAGCAGACGGCCTGCCGGGGCTGGTGGTGGATCGCTACGCCGATTTGATGGTGGTGCAGATTACCACTGCGGGCATGGAAGCGCTGCGCGACGAAATCGTCTCAGCTTTGCATAAAGTCTTGCAACCGACTGCGGTGCTGCTGCGCAACGACGGCGCTTTGCGGGATCTGGAAGGCCTGGGACGCTACACCGAAGTCGCGTCGGGCGACATGCCCGCGCAGGCGCAGGTACAGGAAAACGGCTGCTGGTTCGAAGTCGATCTGCAGGGAGGACAGAAGACCGGCTGGTTTTACGATCACCGCGACAACCGTGCCCGACTCGGTCGCTATGTCCACGGTCTGCGGGTACTGGACGTATTCAGCTACGTCGGCGCCTGGGGTGTGCAGGCAGCGGCTGCCGGCGCCGCCCAGGTGGTGTGCCTTGACAGCTCCGCCAACGCGCTGCAGCGGGCAGCCGAAAACGCGGCGCGCAATCATGTCGGCGACCGCTTGAGCACGTTGATGGGCGATGCATTCGAGTCGCTACGGGCGTTGCGCGAGGCGCGTGAGCAGTTCGACGTCGTGATTCTGGACCCGCCGGCATTCATCAAGCGGCGCAAGGATGCGCGTGAGGGCGCGGAAGCCTATCGGCGTATGAACGAATTGGCCATCCGTATCCTGGCGAAAGATGGAATTCTGGTGTCCGCGTCCTGTTCGTACCATTTTGCGGCTAGCAATCTGCGCAGTACGTTACAGCGCGCCGCGCGCCACTTGGACCGCCACCTCTCCATTCTCGAGCAAGGGTTTCAGGGGCCGGATCACCCGATCCACCCGGCGATTCCGGAAACCGAATATCTGAAGGCGTTTTACTGCCGCGTTCTGCCGGCTTGATGTATCGGCCCCGATGGTATTTGGTCGTTAGGCACTAGGCTCCGATACCATACTGCGTGGTAACATAACCCCCCATGCTGCTATACCCGCACATCGATCCGATCGCCCTGACATTAGGTCCGCTGAAAGTACATTGGTACGGCATCATGTACCTGGTTGGTTTCGCCCTGGGTTGGTGGCTGGGTACGCGGCGCGCCACTCAGCGGCCTGACTGGAACCCGGCGATGGTCGGCGACCTGCTGTTTTATTGCGCGTTGGGCGTCATTCTGGGTGGCCGGATCGGCTACATGTTGTTCTATGCGCCGTTCAGCCCAGGCGACAGCATTCATTTCTGGGAAATCTGGAAGGGCGGCATGTCGTTCCACGGCGGCTTGCTGGGCGTCATCATCGCCATGTGGTGGTTCGGTCATTCCCGAGACAAGACCTTTTTTCAGGTGGCGGATTTCGTGGCCCCCCTGTGCCCGTTGGGACTCGGCGCAGGCCGCATCGGCAATTTCATCAACGGCGAATTGTGGGGTAAACAAACCGACGTGCCGTGGGGCATGGCGATGTATCCGGGCGGTCCCGCCTACCATCCCTCGCAACTCTATGAGGCCTTTCTGGAAGGCTTGGTGTTGTTCGCGATTCTGTGGCTGTTCTCCTCCCGGCCACGGCCTACCGCCTCCGTGTCCGGGCTTTTCCTGGTGTGCTACGGCATTTTCCGGTTCCTGATTGAGTTCGTGCGCACTCCCGATGCCGAACTTGGCTATCTTGCGTTCGGTTGGGTGACCATGGGGCAATTGCTTTCGCTGCCGATGATCGCCGCGGGACTCGCACTGATCTGGTGGGCCTATCATCGACAACGTGTTACTGACAACGCCCGCAAGCGCGGCCCTTCCGAGGTTGGATAATGAAACAGTACCTGGACCTGATGCGCCATGTGCTCGAGCACGGCGTGCACAAAGAGGACCGCACGGGCACCGGAACCCGCAGCATCTTCGGTTATCAGATGCGCTTTGATCTCAGCACCGGGTTCCCGCTGGTGACCACCAAGAAGCTGCATCTGCGTTCCATCATCCATGAGTTGTTGTGGTTCTTGCGCGGCGATACCAACGTGGCCTACCTGCACGAACACGGGGTCAGCATCTGGGACGAATGGGCGGACGAGAATGGTGAGCTGGGTCCGGTCTACGGTCACCAATGGCGGTCATGGCCGACGCCCGATGGCCGTCATATCGATCAGATCGAAACGGTACTCGCGCAGATTACGCGACAATCCTGATTCCCGGCGTATGATCGTCAGCGCCTGGAACGTCGCAGAAATCGAACGCATGGCTTTGCCGCCGTGCCATGCCTTTTTCCAGTTCTACGTCGCCGACGGCCGATTGTCATGTCAGCTGTATCAGCGCAGCGCCGATATTTTTCTGGGCGTTCCGTTCAATATCGCGTCCTATGCGTTGTTGACCATGATGTTCGCGCAAGTGAACGGCCTCACGCCTGGCGATTTCGTGCATACTCTCGGCGATGCGCATTTGTACAACAACCATCTTGAACAAGCGCAGCTGCAGCTGTCGCGCACACCCCACGCGCTGCCCACCATGACGCTGAATCCGGACGTGAAATCTTTGTTCGATTTCCGGTTCGAGGACTTCCAGCTGTCTGGCTATGAGTCCCATCCCCACATTAAAGCGCCGGTGGCGGTTTGAGCCGGACAAGGGTCGAGGGCAACGGCATGGATGGCGACGGTACCGGGATTTCGTTGGTGGTGGCGATTGCAGAGAACGGCGTCATCGGTCGTGACAATGGCCTGCCGTGGCGGTTGCCCGCCGACCTCCAGCACTTCAAGCGCACGACCATGGGCAAGCCGATCCTGATGGGGCGCAAGACCTTCGAGTCCATCGGCCGGCCGCTACCGGGACGGCGAAACATCGTCGTCAGCCGCAACGAACAATATCGCGCCGAAGGGTGCGAAACCGTGTCGTCGATCGACGCTGCCCTGGAACTGGCGGCAAATGAAAGGGAGATCATGATCATCGGCGGCGCCAGCTTCTATGAGCAATTGCTGGAGCGCGCCGATCGGTTGTATGTAACCCGCATTCATGCCAGCGTCGAAGGTGATGCGTATTTTCCGCAAGTGGACTGGAGCCGTTGGCGTGAAATCGAGCGCAGTGATCATCAGCCTGACGAACGTAACGAGCACGCTTACAGCTTCGTCATCTACGCGCGCGTTTGATCGGTTCAATTCCCCGGCGTCAACTGGGCCGGGCAGTCGACATGGGTTAGTTCAAGCGACCCGTCGAGACGCAGCGCACTGAGATGCCCACCCCAGACACAGCCGCTGTCCAGGCCAAAGACGTTGTCGCCGATAAAGACGCCGAGGGTTGACCAGTGGCCGAAAACGATGGGCGTTCCGGCGCTGCTGCGGTCCGGTGCCTGAAACCAGGGATACAACTCCGGCGGATGCGCGCCCGGCGCATCCTTGGCGCTCAGCTCCAGGCGACCGTCGGCGGTGCAATATCGCAGGCGGGTGAAGCAGTTGATGCTGAAGCGCAGCCGATCCCAGCCGCTTAGTCCGGGGTGCCACCTGTCTGGTTGGCTTCCGTACATGTTGGCCAGCAAATCGCGGTAGTCTGCGCTTTGCAGGCAGTTTTCGACTTCTCGCGCACAAGCGATCGCATCTTCGAGCGCCCATTGCGGCGCCAATCCGGCATGCACCATGGCGTAGCCCATCTGTGCGTCGTAATGCAGCAGCGGCCGATGACGCAGCCAATGCAGCAGTTCTTCACGGTCGGGGGCTGCCAGGACGGGCTCGATCCGGTCCTTGCTGTGATTGCGGCCCCTGCCTTCGGAGACCGCCAACAGATTGAGATCATGGTTGCCCAGCACGACGACCGCGGCATCGCCCAGGGCGCGCACATAGCGCAGTGTCTCAAGCGATTTCGGCCCGCGGCTTACCAGATCGCCGGCGAACCATAAGCGGTCCCGGGCCGGGTCGAACGCGAGCCGTTCCAACAACGTTTGCAATTGGTCCAGGCAACCTTGCAAGTCACCGATTGCATAGACAGTCATAACACGCTCGGTATCGAACAGTTCAGGCAGCAGGGCCTGCTGCGGTCAGTGCAGTATGCGCGGTATGGAAAGGGTGAACATGGGAATTTCGGCGTCGAAGCGTTCGCCGTCGTCCGCTACCATCTGGTAAGTCCCGCGCATACTTCCGACAGGCGTATCCATCACCGTGCCGCTGGTGTATTGGAATCCTTCGTCGGGCTTCAGGTACGGTTGTTCGCCAACCACTCCTTCGCCGCGCACCTCCTGGGTTTTGCCGTTGGCATCCGTGATGATCCAATGCCGGGTGAGCAGCTTGGCGGGCACAGAGCCATCATTGCGTATGGTGACCGTATAGGCGAACACGTAGCGGTCGTTTTCCGGATCCGACTGCTCTTCGACGTAAGCGGTCTCGACCTGGACCAGAATGTGGTGCACCGGCTTGTCAGTCATGATTGTGCTCAATTTCAGGCTGCGCGAGCCGATGATTAGGGCAGACGTCGCTGTCTGCGGTCAAAGCGCAGCTCCGGCGGCGGTTGCTAAGTAGTTGCAAGGCGGCAATTTAGCAGGGAAATCGGTCGCAGATCAATGTTGCCGCGCGTGTCGCCGTCGATCCCGTTGTATGATTCCGGAATCGTTGGCACGGGCTGCGCCTGCGCGGCAGGAAGTAACGGACTGCAATTATTACAAGCAAAAAAGTAGGGGCGAGGAAGTCATGAAGATAGGGAGTCTGGTGGCGGTGGTCGTGGTGGTGCTGGCGGTACTGGCGGCGCCATTTGGGTTCGGCTATTGGGCCGACGCACGTCTCGACCGGTTGATTGCAGAAATATCCAAGAACGGCGTCTTTCACATCGATGTCATCACGACTCACCGCGGTTGGTTGGAATCGACCTCGGACCTGGAGGTCGAACTGAGGGGCGATATTGCGCGTAAGTACCAGGAGTATCAGCGCAAAGCCGGGGGCGAGGCAGCGCCGTTGCGCTGCACGGTGCGCAACCATATCCACCATGGCCCCTGGCCGCTGGTCGACGGATCGAAACCGTCCGTGGCTGTGATCGACAGTGAACTGGTCGCCGGCCCCGACTGCAAGGCCCTGCAGGACCGGCTCAAGTTGGCGATACGCACGCGCTTCGATTTCGACGGCGGTGGCACCACCCATGTCGCGCTACCCAAGCAAACGGTTACCTCGGCCGACAATGGCACCATCGATTGGCACGGTCTGAACGCAGACGTCAGCTTCGATAACGATTTTCAGCACGTAAAAACCGAAATGGTAAGTCCTGGGCTCGACGTCAGTGACGCCAGCGCCGATGTCAGCGTGCGCGATCTGAAAATGAACAGCGACGCCCACCAAGGAATCGAGGGACTGGATCTGGGGACATTCTCGTTGACCGTTGGCGCCGTGGAAATTGCGCCGAAGAGCGGCGATGCGTTGAAAACCACTTTGACCAAAATGGAATTGCGGGGCTCCAGCGCCGAGGGCGAGCAGGCGACTGTCAACACCGAGGTCACCATGAGTGCCGAAAAGATCAGCGCGGGTGACTTGCAGCTCGGCCCGGCGCGCTATGTCCTGGCGTTGCGTAACATGGATGCGGCAGCCCTGGCGAAACTCGAACGCACAATTGCCGACGCGCGGAGTAAGAACCTTCCCGAGCAGCAGGCCGGCATGATGATCGGCGCGACCTTGCTCGGCATGCTGCCGGATATTCTGAAGAAGGGTCCGGTGGTGGAGCTTTCCGACCTCAGTATCGCCAGTCCGCAAGGCACCGCCAAGGGTGCTGCGACACTGACAATCGATACCACTGACCCGGCGGTATTTCAAAATCCGCTGCTGTTGAGTCAGGCCCTGGTGGCGGACGCGCATCTGGATGTTCCGGAAGCGTTGCTGGTAGCGCTCGCCAAACGCAGCATCGCCAAGGAAGTGTCCAGTCTGGGTAGCGGTTACAGCGATGAGCAGATTGAAGCGATGGCGCGCATGCGGGTGCGTCAGGGTATGGCGTCCGATCGCGCGCAACAGTGGTTTGTACTGGACAACGGCGTCTACCGCATGAAGCTGCACATGGAGCAGGGCCGGTTCAGTTTGAACGGGCGCGCGATCCAGCCCGGTTCGCTGACCGGCGGCTAGGGCTGCGCCGCGAGCCGCGCGCCGCGCTGACAGCTCAACCGGGTGGCGCCGGCCAGGCCGACGTCGGGCTGGCGCACCACATGCAGGGGGAATTTCGGCATCAGATGCGCCATCCGGCCTTTGGCGCGGAATGACTGCAGAAACCGTTCCGAGGCGAGTAAGGCACCGAGCTTCGGGGCGATGCCGCCGGCGATGAAGACGCCGCCACGGGCCATGGCGGTAAGCGCAAGATTGCCTGCCTGGGCGCCGTAGATATCGACGAACAGCGCCACCGCAGCGGCCGCCAACATGTGCTCCTGGCCCACGGCCGCGCGGCCGATGGCGGCCGCCAGTTCGGGCTCGTCTGCCGGCACCAGCAACGGGTCGCCCGGATGTTCGCTTTCTGCCTGCAGAAAATGGAAGATCCGCTCCAGGCCTGGACCCGAGAGCACGTCTTCGTAGGAAACCCGGCCCATTTCCGCGCGTAAATGCTGCAATAGCGCAACTTGAATGTCGTCGGTGGGAGCGAAGTCAACGTGGCCGCCTTCGGTGGCGATGACGCGATAGCCATCGTTTTCCCACACCAGCAATGCTTGTCCAAGTCCGGTGCCGGCGCCGATCAAAGCGCGCGGCGCCCTGGGCAGAGGTTCGCCGACCTGCAGGGTGAGCAAATCGTCGGCCGGCAATGCGTCCAAACCATAGCCAACGGCCTCGAAGTCATTGATCAACTCCACTCGGGCCAGTCCCAGGGCCGCCTTCAGCGCCGCGCTGTCCACCAGCCAGGGCAGGTTGGTGAGCTGACAACGCTGCTCCGCCCCAAGGTCTTGTACCGGACCCGCCACCGCCACGCAGCTATAGGCGATGTCCGCAGCGTCCAGGTGGTGTGCCGCGAAAAACTCTGTCATGACGGGTTCGAGGCCTGGATAGTCCGCGCTGCGATAGTAACGTTCCAGAATGGTCTGCGCACCGACGCTGGAGCTGCAGCGCGCCAATCGCAGGCGGGCGTGGGTTCCCCCGAGGTCGCAGCCGAGTACGTTCATGAAGCGTACCCGGCAGCCGACAGGGCACTCGCCGCAGCGCGGTCGCAATACCATTCCACTTCGCCCCGTGGCTGCAGCCTTTGTACCGGCAGTAGCGGCTCGCTTGTTTCCGGCGACAGTGCCCGTGCCAGCGCGTCCGACTTGTCGGCGCCGCTCACCAGGAACAGTAGCTGCCGGGCGCGTTCGAGGACCGGGATCGTCAATGTCAGGCGCCAGCCGTTTTGTTGCGGGACATAGACGGCGGCCACGGCGAGTTGGCGTTCGTGCAGTACGCACGTTGCCGGAAACAAAGAGGCCGTGTGACCGTCACGGCCCAGCCCGAGGAGCACCAAATCGAGTTGGGGCCAGCCCTCGCTGTCGGCGATCGTGCGCCGCCGCAGCAGGGCGCCATAGCAGGCTGCATCCCGACGCAGACTCGCCGAGCGGGTACGCATCGGATGGATCCGTTCGACGCCCAGCGGCACGTGATCCAACAGCGTTTCGCGCGCCATGCGGAAATTGCTTTGCGGATGGTCCGGCGGCACATCCCGTTCATCGCCGAAGAACACCTCGACCCGCGACCAGTCCAATTCGTATCGAGCGGGGTCGGCGGCCAACAGCCGGTACAAGCGGCGCGGTGTCTGCCCCCCGGCCAGGGCCACCTGAAAGCATCCGCGGGCGGCAATGGCCTCCCGGGCCACTGCGGCGAGTCGGTGGGCCGCGGCGTCGGCAAGCTGTTGCGGGTCTTCGAGGATCTGAACGACGCGGGTCATAGGCAGTCGGTTGTCGGTGCGCGGCGAATTGGAACACCATCGTCGCGATGTTACGCCAATCGATGCGCAGTCCGCTATGCTATAAAGCTAGCGACGGTAGTGGTAATGGGCGGTGCTTGCCGCGCCTATGCCGTCACATCCAAACCTGGAGGCAGTGGCAATGGTGAAACGTATTATTGGGTGCGTATTGGGGTTGTTTCTGTTCGTGGCGACGGCGTTCGCGCCAGCGTTCGCGGAGAGCGATCAGCCCCTCCTGGTGGACTTGAAACGCTTGTCGATGGAGACGGCGCTGCGCATTGCCCAGGCGGCGATCAAGCAATGCCGCGCCGAGGGCGTACAGATCGCCGTAACGGTGGTCGATCGCGGCGGTCACCCGCAAGTGGTGTTGCGCGATGTGCTCGCTATGGATATCACCGTTCCGGTCAGTCGCAAGAAAGCCCACACAGCAATGGTGTTCAATAGTCCGACATCGGCCTTGGAAGGCCGCTTCACCGGAGCGAATTCGGTGGCAAAACTCGAGTCGCTGATCATTTCCGCCGGCGGCGTGCCGGTCCAGGCGGGCGGCCAAATCGTCGGCGGTGTCGGCGTCAGCGGCGCGCCGTCGGGCGAAACCGACGAAAAATGCGCCCAGGCCGGGGTGGACGCCGTCAGTTCCGACCTGGATATGGCCGCATTTTGACCACGATGATTTGTCTGTGAGCCCAGGCGCAGTGGACCCCACGCGCCGCGACGACTACAAATAAAGATATACGGCGCGCGCCAGGCTGCGGAGTCGGGCGCGACGCCGAAAGCCATCCGGCTATCAGGAGTTCCCATGTACCTCAAACACGCCCGAAATGGCGATGTGGTCGAAATACTGAGCCTCGATACCTTGTTCGATCCCAACCGGGAGTCCGTCACCGGCCGTTATCACGCCGGCGAGGAACTGCAGGAACCGGAGACCTTCCCCAAGGCCGAATTGAAATTTCCCTCCGGTGAGGCGTTGCCCCGCTGCTGGGTCGATGTGCACTATCGCGAAAGCAGTTGATCCGCGGCCATTCGGGCCGAAATGTGCGATAGCACCGCCCATCCCTGTGACTGCCGTCACGGACGCGGACGTCGCGCCCGACGATTATGATCCCCAAGCGTGAAGAGAAAAGTCCGTCATCGGCTTGGGGAGGGCATTCCGATGAAAAGCACACAGCGTCAGTTCGCCAACAAGAGTTCGATGTTGACCTTGGCCTTGCTGGTTATCGGCAGCGCCGTGATCACCACCATGGTGCAGGCCGAAGACGACATCGGCACTCGTCCCGAGCCTCCCGGTTACCTGCAGCCGCAGTTGTATCGGGTTGTTCCGCCGCCACCGCCGAGCCGCAATCATTGGTTGCTGCCCACCGCACTCCAAGGCCGTTTCGAGCAGGGTCGGTACAACGTCTATTTTCAGGATCAGAATGCCGATCTGACCAGTCAGCACAATTCCCAGACCGATACCCGCATGAGCCTGAGCGTCGGTGACCTCGGTAGCGAGCAGGTGCTCCATGCCAGCGTCCACGACCGGTCGATGATGTCGGACTGGGAACGTGCACAATATGGTGTCCACGGCACGGTGTTCACCATGTCCGTCGGGCGGCGTTGGTAACGCCGTCCATCAGTCGTTCTCCTGCGTTGTTCCGCTCCCTTGCGTCGCCCTCAGCACATTGCTGAGGGCGACGAACTCTTTCAGGCCGAGGCGTTCCGGGCGCAGATCCGGACGAATGCCGCAAGCGTTGATTTGCTCCGCGCTCAATAATCCCTTGAGCGCATTGCGCAGCGTCTTGCGCCGCTGTCCGAATGCCTGCGTCACCACCGCATGCAGGCAACGCTCGTCGTCAACCTTGACCGGGGGCGTCCCATGGGGGGTCAGGCGCACGAACGCCGAATCCACTTTCGGCGGCGGATGAAACGCGCCCGGCGGGACGGTGAACAGCGGTTCGACGCGGCAACGATACTGCACCATGACCGAGAGGCGTCCGTAGTCGCCGTTTCCGGGCCCTGCCGCCATTCGTTTTACAACTTCCTTTTGCAGCATGAAATGCATGTCTTCGATACATGCCACCTGGTCCAGCAGATGGAACAGCAAGGGCGTGGAAATGTTGTAGGGCAGGTTGCCCACCACCCGCAGCCGCGAACCGGGCAGTGCCAGGGCGCAGAAGTCGAACCGCAATGCATCGGCGGCGTGAATTGTCAATTCGCCCGTGCCCGCGAGTTGTTTCTGCAGCAACGGGATCAGATCGCGGTCCAGTTCCACCACCTGAGCCGCGCCCGCCTGCCGCAGCAGCCCCGCGGTGATGGCGCCTTTGCCGGGACCGATCTCCACCAGACGCTGACCGGGAGCCGGGGCCACGGCCCGCAGGATCCGGTCGATGATGCCGGGATCGTGGAGAAAGTTCTGGCCGAACCTTTTCCGAGCCCGGTGACTCAAGAACGTTTCCTCATGTTCGCGAAATGCACGGTGCGCCGTCTACGAATTACCGAGCCCAGGGGTGAGAATCTGAGTCTTGGAATACCCGCGCCATCGCCCAGCTGACGACACAGCCGCTGCGCCGGCGAGCACCATGCGTGGGCGCACCACGTACAAAGGAAGTCGGCCGGTTTGGTGGGTTGGTATGCGCACGGCATTGCGCTAAAAGCTCGCCTGGAACGAGGCACCGAAAAACGGCGCGCTGGACATGTCGCTTTCGCGCAGACGTCGGCCGGACGCATCCTCGAGCCGCAGTGTGCCGGCGACCTTTGTGCCTCCGAACAGGCCGAATTTGATGTCTGGAGAGAACGCGAACGTTACCATTGCGTACAATGGGACGGCCGTTTCCTCACCCACCCCGCCCGGAGCCACACCCTGATCGTCGAGGCGGAACCGGATCTTTTCGTAGCGACCGCCGAGGGCGAACTCCCAACGGGGCGAATAGGCCCAGCGCAGGCGCAGTCCGGGCCCGCGGCTTGCTGCGAAACCACGACCGGTCTCCAGCGACAGACGGTCAGTTATCCGCCAATCAATGATCAGTATCGGGAAAATGCTCGTATCATCTTCCAGTTCTGAGAACACCCCCAGTCCGGGACCAATGGTCAGGCTATCGCTGAGGCGATAGGCCGCGCCTGCCAACAGCCCCGCCGTCCGTCCGTCGCTCAGCGATGCAGCTGACTCGGCGTTGAAACTCAGGGTCGGGATGCCATACAGCGTCCATCTGTCATCGAGGGCATACTGCGTGGACGCACTGAGATGCAGTTCCCTGACTCGCCCCCAGGGATCGGATCCACCGAAACCTGCGCTACCGGAGAAGTCGTAGTTATCCTCCCCATAGCCGACGGATACCCGCGACCTACCACGAGCCGATGCTCTGGAGATTCCTCCTTCAATGAAGGAGCGGATGACTTGCATGTCTCCACCGGTATCGAGGGAGCTCGCGGGTTGGAATACGATCGCGCCCTGTCCGCTCCGACGCCATGAGCCGTCACCGAGTGGAGGCTGTTCGTTACCGGCTAAGGTAGTTGCCGCCTCCAGGAGAAGCGGGAATAATATCAACCATTTATGCTTCATTGGGCCCGCCGGTTCAGGGGTATCGTTTGGATTCTCACGGCTGTGCATGTGCCGCGCAACCGCACATCTCTTGCGGTTAGGCGAGTGGTTACCGGCGCAGGTTCCGCCGGGCCCTGCGTGCTCAGCTACCGCGGGCTGCCGCCAAGGCCACGGCCGCATTCAGCGCAGCGTGCATGCTGCCCGGATCGGCGTCCCCGCTGCCGGCCAGGTCGAGTGCCGTGCCGTGGTCTACTGATGTGCGCACAATGGGCAGACCCAGGGTGATATTGACTGCCTGTCCGAAACCGACATGTTTGAGTACCGGCAGGCCCTGATCGTGGTACATCGCCAGCACTGCGTCGGCTTTTTCGAGATAACGCGGCACGAACACGGTATCCGCGGGCAAAGGGCCGAGCAGCGACATGCCGGTCGCTCGCAAACGTTCGAGTACGGGCGCGATCACTTCGATTTCTTCTCGCCCCAGGTGTCCGCCCTCGCCAGCGTGGGGATTGAGGCCGCACACTACGATCCGCGGGCGGCAGATGCCGAAGCGCAGGCGCAGATCCCGCTCGAGGATTTCCAATACCCGCTGCAGCAGTGCCGGGGTGATGGCGGCGCTGACCGCCGACAGGGGAAGATGGGTGGTCGCCAGCGCTACGCGCAGGCCGGGTGCGGTGAGCATCATCACCACCTGGTCCACTCCACAGCGTTCAGCAAGGAATTCGGTATGGCCGCTGAAAGGGATGCCCGCGTCGTTGATTACCCCCTTGTGCACCGGGCCGGTCACCAACGCCTGGGCGTCACCGTCGAGGCAGGTGTCCACAGCCTGCCGCAGTGCGGTCAAGACATAGGTGGCGTTGGCGGTATCGAGGTGACCGCTGTGCACCGGGTGCTGGAGCGGTACTTCGAGCACGCATAGTTCGCCGGCGCCAGTGGCGCGGGCCGGGGCCTTCAGCGACCAGGTGCGCAAACGCAGTGCCAGACCCAGTTCGACGGCGCGCGCCTTGAGCAGCTCGGGGTCGGCAACCGCCACCAGTTCCACTTCATGGGCGCGCTGCGCCAGCGCGATGCAGAGATCGGGTCCGATACCCGCAGGTTCGCCCGGAGTGATTAAGATGCGCGCGGGTGCAGACACGGCTGGTGCCGTCAGGACTCCAGCCGGTTCTCGACGTAGGCTTCGTCGCGCAGTCTGCGCAACCACAGTTCCAGGGCTTCCTGGCGCTTGCGGGCGCGGATCTGTTCTCTCGCCTGGGAACGCTGGAACTGCTGCGTGTCGTCGTGTTCACGCCGGGCGAGCACTTGGATCAGGTGCCAGCCAAAGCGGGTCTTGATGGGTTCGCTGATTTCGCCCACGGCGAGATTTTTCATGGCATCTTCGAAGCGGGGATCGGTATCGCCCGGGTTCAGCCATCCCAGGTCGCCGCCTCTGGCGGCACTGAGGGTATCGTCGGAGTGCGCCTTGGCCAATTCGGCGAAACTGTCGCCGCCCATGATCCGCGTACGCAGTTGTTCCAGGCGCGTACGGGCCTCGTCGTCGGAGAGTACCTCGCTGGTGCGCAGCAGAATGTGTCGGGCTTGAGTTTGTTCGACGGTGTGTTTTTGCGCGCCCTTGGTTTCGACCAACTGCACGATGTGAAACCCGCTCGGGCTGCGCAGCAGGTCGCTGACTTGACCGGGTTGCAGGTTCGGCACCACGTCCGCGAACAAACCCGGCAGTTCACCTTGCGGAAACCAGCCCAGGTCGCCGCCGTCCAACGCCTGCTGGCCGTCGGAAAGTGCGATCGCAAGCTGGCGGAAGTCGGCTCCGCCACGCAGTTGGTTCAGGATCTTCTCGGCTTTGCTGCGGGCGGCATCGATCTCGTCCGGATTCGCCGCTTCCGGCACGGCCACCAGGATATGGCGTACGTGATAGGTCTTGCCGTCGCCGGCGTTGCTCTTTCGGTTCGCAAGCAGATTGTCGATTTCCTGGTCGCTCACCTGGATGCGTTCGTCGACGTTGCGTTGCTGCAGACGGGTGGTCAGGATTTCGTCGCGGATGTTTTCGCGAAACTGCGCGAAATTGTAGCCTTCGCTTTCCAACGTTTGCCGGAATTGATCGAGGCTCATGTGGTTGCGCTGGGCAATGGATTGGACCGCTTGATTCAGCGTTTCGTCGTCGACCCTGATGCCGGTCTCCTCGGCGGTCTGCAACTGCAGCTTCTGCATGATCAACCGTTCCAGGGCCTGGCGTCGCAGGACGTCATCCGGAGGCAGATTGGTGGCTCCCCGGGAGCGCAGTTGCGCTTTGACGCCGGCCAGGAAGGTGTCGAGTTCGCTTTCCAGGATGACGCCGTCGTTGACCACCGCCACGATGCGGTCGATTTCCTTCGGTTCGTCACCGCGCTGATCGGCGCCCGGCGCAGCCAGACACGTGGATAGCAAGGACAGCAGCAGCAAGGGATATAAGAGCAGTCGCATGGGTCTTTCAGTGGTGGCAGCAAGGCAAAACGCTATTGTACGGGCCTGTCGCGTCCGTAGCCAACAATCCCCTCTTTGAGCAGCGCTTCGACCCCGGTGCCAACGTTGGTCAGGCCCTTGAGCACGAACTGCAGATAAAACGCGGTATTGGTCTGGCTGTTGAGGTCATGGACGTACTCCCGGGCAACCAGTCGCACTGCCCAGCAGCAGGTGTCGTACTGCAGGCCGGCAAACCGTTCCAGGGTCAGCTTGTCCTTGAGCGAGTAGTTCCAGCGGCCCACGGCGCTCCAGCGCGACGTCAAAGGCCACAGGAACGACACGTCAGTCTGTTCCAGATCGTTGCGGCGGAAGCGGTAGGCGGCGTTGAAGATTTTGTGCGCGTCGGGCTGATATCGATATTGGGCTACGGCTTTGTCCAGCTGGTCGCCATTTGGATCATATTGGGCACCGAGGGTGACGAAGCTGGCCCGTCCCAACGACGCGCCGACTTCGCCGACGATCGCCGATGAACTCTGGGTTTCCGGCGCGCTGGTCGGCGTCAGTGTTACTTTGCGATCGTCGAAATAATAGATTTGACCGATACTGGCCCGCAGCCGCTCGCTGCCGTCCTCGGTATCGAGCAGCCGACTGGTGAGCGCCAGGGTCAACTGGTTCGCATCACCCTGGCGATCGGCTCCGCTGAAGCGGTTGTCACGGAACAACTGGGCGAAGCTGAAATCCAATAGACCGGTGTCGAATAGCGGAATGTCGTCCTGGTTCTTGTATGGAACGTACAAATAATAAGCGCGCGGTTCCAGCGTGTTGAGGTAGCCGTGGCCGCCAACGGTTACGTTGCGCTCGAAAAACAGGCCGCTGTCGAGACTGGCGATGGGGGTCGCGCGGCTCGGGGAATCGGTCAATGGCGCCTGGGTATTGTCCAGTGAGTAGCCCGTGTAGCGCACACTCAACTGGGGTTTGGCGTACCAGGCCGCGCCGCGCAGGTCGTAGCTCACCCCCGGCTTGAGATCGATGCGCGTGCCCGTGGGCACGGTACCGGAAGCGTGGTCGAAATACACCGTTTCGCCATACAGATTGTAAAGCCAACGGTAATTGTCGCTGGGGATCGTCGCTTCGGCGAGGATCCGCGGCAATTCGCGGTAGGCTTCACCGACGCCCGCCATGGGTTGATATCCGCGCACCCGACCCAGTACGGACCAATAATCCTTGGCGTAGCGCACGTCGGCGCGGCGCTCCAGATAGGTGACGCTGGCAAGGCTCAGGTTCGAGCCCAGATCGTGGAAATAGTCCGGGTCCGACGCCCAGTTGAGGTCGACGTCGGTGGACCAGTTCGAGTTGATCCGGCTTTGCTCACGGTAGGAGAACAAGCTCCGGTCGGCGCCGTAGACCTGATCGTCGGGCAGATATTGCAGGTCCACTTGGCCGTGGCTGCGTTGCGTGAGGTAGCGGAATTCGCCCTGCAACTGCGCACCGCGGTCGCTGAGGATGCGTGGCGTAATGGTGGCATCGTAGTTGGGCGCGATGTTCCAGTAATAGGGAATGCTGAAATCGAACCCCGATTGGCCCGACGTGCCGATGCTTGGCAGCAGAAACCCGGATTTGCGCTGGTCATCGATTGGAAACGTGATCCACGGCGTGTAGAAAATCGGTACATCCTTGAATCGCACGGTCACGTCTCGCGCCGTTCCGGTACCGCTGGTTTTATCCAGCTTGACCCGGTCGGCGCGCAGTTCCCAATCCCGACGCAGGTCGGGGCAGGTGGTGTAGCTGGCCTGTTGCAGGCGGGCCTCGGTATCGCTGAGCTTTTTGACGTGCTCGGCGTTGCCGCGGGCATTGCGTTTGGGCAGTTCGTAGTGCGCCTGATCGAATTCCCCCTGTTCGCCTTCGATCTGGGTGTAGCCGGATGCCGCGCGCACTTCCAGGCCGGGCTGCTGCAGCACCACGTGGCCCTCCGCGTCGGCCCGGTTGGCCTCTTTGTCATAGGTCACGCGGTCTGCCTGCAGACGTTCCCCGTGGCGGGTGATGTCGACATCCCCGGTGAGCACGAAATGTTGTTGCGTGCCGCCGCTCTGGTCGGCGCGAATGCGGGTTTCACCCGGCGCCAGATCGGCCCCGAGTTCGGCGTCGGTTGGCGCCGGGGGTGGGCCACAGCTCAGACCGTTGTACTGCGGCGTGTGGGCCGGCGGTGTGCTCGGCGCGGCTGGCGGCGGTGGCGCAGCGGCGCCCCCGGCGACCTGTGCCGGCATGGCGGGGACGGGCGCCGGGGCCGGTGCGGCAGGCGCAGCCGCGGCCGTGGCTGGCACCGGAGCGGGCGCCACCGTTGCTCCGGGCGCGGGGGGCTGGCTGAGCGCCGGGCCGGCGTCCGGGGCACTGCAGACCCAGACGCCCGCCGGACTCTGTACGCAATGCCACGGCGTCGCAGCGGCGGCGGACCATCCGGGTAATGTGCTGCTGAGTGCCAGGGCGGCGGCGCGCGCCGGCATACCGATACCGTTTCGGCGATTCACGTCTAGGAATTCTCGTTGGCGGACGTCTGTGCCGCACCCGGGCGGCGGACACTGTTCCGACCCTGGTGGTCCAGGGTCGCTAAAATCGCATAGAATTCAATTTCCTTCAAATTGTTCCAGCGGTCTTGCCGGTGTCCTCCCGAATCAAAACCAGTTTTGCGGTCGTGTTGGTGATCGCCGTGACGGTAGCGGTTGCCGCAACCCTCAGGGCGACGGCGCCTCAACCCAGTTCGGAGCGTCGTACCCAGCCGCCGGCCCGGGTCGATGCCAAGACGGTTTCACGCATCGATCTGGCGCCGACGGAAACGGTCAGCGGTCGTCTGAGCCCGAAACTTCGCTCGCGGCTGCGTTTCGAACTTTCCGGGCAGGTGGCAGAGCGGGCGGTGGAAGCCGGCGCAGCGGTGCAGCGCGGCGATCTCATGGTGCGTCTGGACGATGGCGACTTGCGTGACGCGGTGACGCAGGCCGAAGCGCAATTGACGATCGAACGGGAAGCGGTGAAACGGGACCGCCGGCTGCTGGAGTTGGCGCGTCAGCACCGGGATTTACAGGCGCGGGAGGTGCGGCGCCTGCAGCGTCTGGATGCCGGCTCGCTGGTGTCTCGCTCGCATCTTGACGAGGCGCAACAGCAGTTGCTGCAGCTCGAAAGCGAATTGGCGCGGTTGGAGAACAGTGTCCAGAGCGCGGACGCGCGCCTGCATTTACGTCAATCAGCGTTGGACGGTGCCCGGCGCAATCTGGCGCGAACGCGCTTGCGCGCGCCCTTCGACGGTGTCGTGAATCAAGTCCTGGTGCAGCAGGGCGACTACGTATCGCCGAATCAAGATGCCGTCGAGGTGGTCGACGTTTCCGAACTCGAACTCAACCTGCAGGTGCGCGGCGCGGTGGCCACGGCCCAGCAACTCGGTGATGCAGTCCCGGTACGCTTGGCCGATGGCCGTCAGGTTCAGGGACGGGTGGTGGCGCTGCAACGCGACCCGGATCCGAGCACCTTTACCTACGGAATTCGCATTCGCATTCCGGGGAACGGGGTCGAATCCGGCCAGACGGCGCGCGCCGAACTGCCGCTGACGGCATTGCATGACGTGATTGCGTTGCCCGCCGCCGGCGTCGTGCACGACGAAGGCAACGCGTTCGTGTTCGTGGTCGCCGACGGGCTGCTCCGCCGTGTGGCGGTGACCCTGGGGCCCCGGGTGGGAGCGTTGCAGGTGGTACAGTCCGGTGTCGTCCCGGGCGATCGAGTCGTGGCTCGGGACGCCGCGGCGCTCAGTGATGGCCAAGCGGTGGAGGTGGAGCGCGACACCGCCGCCCCGGCGCAGGAACCGGGGGCGTGACGCCATCGTGTCGCTGATCCGCTTTTCCATCAACAATGGCCTGATCGTCAACCTGTTGCTGGTGTTCGTGGTCGTGACCGGAGTGCTGTCCTGGTACGCCATGCCCCAGGAGATGTTTCCGGTAGTCGAGCAGGACATTGTACGTATCACCACCGTGTTCGAAGGTGCGCCGCCGGAAGAAGTGGAGAAGCAAGTGACGCTGCCGATCGAAGAAGAATTCGACGGTCTCAGTGACATCGACGAAATCCAGTCCAGCAGCAACGAAGGTCTGTCCTCGGTCACCATCAAATTGAAGTCCGGTTCGGACGTCGACGACTTCATGCGCGATGCCCGCAATCGATTGGATCAAATCAAGGACTTTCCCGAGGAGGCCGAGGCTTCCGAGTTGCAACGGCTGGAAACTCGCTTTCCGGTCATTTTTGTATCGTTGTACGGCGACGTTTCGCGGCCGTTTCTGTACGACCTTGCCGATCGCATCAAGCGGCGCCTGCAGGCGATTCCCGGTACTGCCAGTGTCGGCGTCGCCGGTCAACGGGACTGGGAGCTGTGGGTGGTGCTGCAGCCCGAGGTGCTGGCCGCCAACAAGGTCGCGCTGAGCGACGTGGTTCAAGCGCTGCGCCAAAACCTGCGGGATCTGCCCGGCGGATCCCTGCAAGCCCAGGAAGGCGACATCTTGTTGCGCGGCGAAGGTTATGCCCCGGACCCCGCAGGCATTGCCAAGGTCCCATTGCGCACCAATGCCTCCGGCGGCCAACTGCTGCTCGGCCAAGTTGCGACCGTCCAGCGCAGGCTTGAGGAGGCGCAAACACTGGGGCGGTTCAACGGCAAACCTTCGGTCAATCTGACTGTGACCAAAACCGCCGACGCCTCCACCATCGACGTGTCCAATGCGGTGCGCAAACTGGTGGGGCAATTGCGTGGCGAGCTGCCGCCGGGGGTTCACGCCGGGGTTTTCAGCGACCTGTCCGTGTATGTCAAGAACCGTCTCGACACGGTCAAGTCATCCGGGTTGGTGGGCCTGGTGCTGGTGCTGCTGTCGCTGTATCTGTTCCTGAATTTCCGCGTGGCATTGATTACTGCCATGGGCATTCCCGTTTCGTTCCTGGTCGCCGTGATCGTGCTGAACTACCTCGGCTACACCATCAACATGGTGTCTTTGTTCGCATTTCTGATCGCACTTGGCTTGATTGTCGACGATGCCATCATCGTCAACGAGAATATCTACCGGCATATGGAGCTGGGGTTGTCCGCCCGCCAGGCCGCTGAGATCGGTACGCGGGAAGTGTTCTGGCCGGTGGTTGCGTCGACCGCTACCACGGTGGCGGCGTTTCTGCCGATGTTCGCCATCACCGGCACCATGGGCGTGTTCATTGCGGTGATACCGGTTGTGGTCAGTGCATCGTTGCTCGGGTCACTGGCAGAAGCGTTCCTGGTGTTGCCGTCCCATGCCGCGGACATGCTGCGAGTCCGAAAGCCGCGCAGAAAAACCCGAGTCGACTGGGGCGCGTTGTTGCGGCGCTATACAGCATTGTTGCGCCACGCATTGCATCATCGGTATATAGTCGCCGTCGCCACTTTCTGCGTTTTGACCATTGCGCTGGTATATGCCCAGACCCGGTTACCGTTCAATCTCTTTGGCCGCGTCGAGCTCGGTCAGTTTTTCGTCAACATCGAAGCGCCCAACACCTACAGTTTGGAGGATTCCGCGCGGCTGGCGAAACAGGCCGAACGGGCCGTTATGGACGTGGTTGAACCGGATGAACTCGACACTCTACTCACCAACGTGGGTGTCAGTTTCATCGACTTCAATCGCTTCCGGGTCGGATCACGTTACGTGCAGTTGCAGATCAACCTCTCTGCCGCCAAGGCATCGGGTCTCATCGAGCGGTTCGTATCACCGTTGGTCAGTATGAATTTCCACGCCAGTGGCAGCCGGGTGCGCGGTACCGAGGCAATCGTCAACGCTCTGCGAACCCGGCTGCAGGCGCTGCCCGGTATCCAGCGGTTGTCGATCGTACGGCCTCAGGGCGGCCCCGCCGGCACCGATATCGAGGTGGGTGTGGCCGGGCCCCGCAGCCAGGTGTTGCGCCAACACGCCGAGCGGATCGCCGGCTTTCTGCGCAGTCTGCCCGGGGTCTATGACGTACAGCACGACATGGAGGTGGGCAAGCTCGAGTACCGCTACTCACTCAACGACCGCGGGCGTGAGCTGGGGCTTACCCAGCAACAGATCAGCGACGCGGTACGCACCGGTTTTTTGGGACTGGAAGCCGTGTATGTCACCTCGGACGACGAACGGTTGCCGGTGCGGGTGATCTACGATCAGCAAACACGCAAACGTAGCGACCTGCGCGATTTGCCGATCACCCTGAGCGGCGGACGTACAGTCTATCTGGGCGAGGTGGCGGATATCGAAGTCGGCCGCGGACTCAGCGTGATCAATCGCAGGGACTTGCGTCGCCTGGCTACGGTGACTGCCGAAGTGGACGACAAGGTGACGACGCCGTTGGCGGTGAACGATCAGGTGCAGCAGCGCTTCGGCGCAATCAACGACGGCGGCGACTATTCGCTGTTGTTCCTGGGGCAGAAGAAAGAAGCCAATGAATCGTTCCGCGATATGACGCGCGCTGGCATCATTTCTCTGGCGATCATTTTTTTCATTCTGGGGTCTCTGTTCAAATCCCTGCTCGACCCGCTGGTGGTCATGTTGGCGATTCCGTTCGGTATCATCGGCGTGATCTTTGGCCATGCGATCTTTGGCTACAATCTGCAGTTTCTGTCGCTGATCGGTCTGCTGGCGTTATCCGGGATCGTCGTCAACGATTCTTTGATTCTGGTTGATTTCGCCAAGCGGCTGCGCGGCGAGGGAATGGGCCGCGTCGATGCGTTGGTGGAAGCGGGGCGAGTGCGCATTCGCCCGATCCTGTTGACCAGCATCACCACGTTTCTGGGGATTTCGCCATTGATTTTCTTTGCCACCGGCCAGACCGCGTTTCTGTCACCGATGGCGGTGAGTCTGGGTTTCGGTCTGCTGTTTGCGACGGTATTGATTCTGATTGTGTTGCCGTGTCTGTACTTGATTGCAGATGACGCTCGCACACTGGTCTGTACGCAGATGCGGCGCGCACTGGGTAAACCTGATCCAGAGCCGGAGGCGCCCTATTGCCGCGTGCGCGATCCCGAGCCCCGCGATTCGAACCCATGACAAAAAGTTTTCTCACTGTGCGATGTGTGCGCATTGTTGCGGCTGGCGCGGTTGCGCTAGACTGCTCGCGCCTGACCGCATGCTGACCGGTATTCGATCGTGACAGACCGCCTTGAAACGCTACAGGAATGGCTCGATTGGCTCGGCTTGCCTCCGTTTCGCTTGACGTCCGCATCCTCCGACGCGAGCTTTCGCCGTTACTTCCGGTTGCAATTCGACGACCGCAGCTTGATCGCGATGGACGCGCCGCCGCCTCAGGAGGATTGCGCGCCGTTCGTCGGCATCGCACGTGCTTTTGTTGCCATCGGCATCAACGTTCCGGAAATTGTGGAGCAGGATCTCGATCGCGGTTTTGTGCTGATGAGCGATTTGGGCACGCGGCTGTATTTGGCTGAGCTCAACGAGGACAACGTCGATCGATTGTATGGCGATGCGTTGGCTGCACTGGTGACGTTGCAGGCTTGCGGTCCCGGAGACTACCGACTGCCGTCTTACGATGAAGCTTTGCTGCGGCGTGAACTGGCGCTGTTCGGCGATTGGTATTTGCAGCGTCATCTGCAATGGCGACCGCATTCCGGGCAAATCGAGGCATTGGCTAAAGTCGATGCGACTCTGGTGGCCAATGCTATCGAGCAGCCCCAGGTGTGCGTGCACCGTGACTATCATTCGCGCAACCTGTTGCTGACCCAGCAGCACAACCCGGGGGTACTGGATTTCCAGGACGCCGTGCTCGGTCCGGTGACCTATGATTTGGTTTCGCTGCTGCGCGATTGTTATATCGCGTGGCCGCGCTCGCGTGTCGAAGACTGGGCATTGGGTTTTCACGACCTGGCGCTGCAATCGGGCATTTTGCACGTCGAAGATCCGCAACTGTTTCTGCGTTGGTTCGACCTCATGGGCGTGCAGCGCCATCTGAAAGCCAGCGGCATTTTTGCACGTCTCCATCACCGCGACGGCAAACCGGGGTATTTGCAAGATATACCGCGGACGCTCGCCTATGTGCGCGACGTGGCCGGCCGATACCTGGAACTGACAGCATTGCAGGAAGTACTCGAAACGCTGCCGGGACAGGCCGGTTCGCCATGAAAGCGATGATCCTGGCCGCGGGACGCGGCGAGCGTATGCGGCCGTTGACCGACCACACGCCCAAACCGCTGCTGCCGGTCGCCGGCCGCCCTTTGCTCGAATACCACTTGCTGGCGCTGGCCGCAGCCGGGGTCGACGATATCGTCATCAACCTGTCCCACCTCGCCGCGCAAGTCGAGCAGGCCATCGGCGACGGCGGCCGCTACGGGGTCCGCATCCGTTACTGCCACGAAGGCGATCCGCCTCTGGAAACCGGCGGCGGTATTTTCCACGCGTTACCGATGCTGGGTGGCGCGCCGTTCATCGTCGTCAACGGCGACGTCTGGACCGATTTTCCGTTTTCAAGGCTGCGCGAGCGCGCACTCGATGACCTCGCGCATCTGGTGTTGGTGGCGAACCCCGTACATCACATCAAGGGCGATTTCGTGCTCGCGGGCGATCGGGTACGAAGTTCTGGCGTCGGCCCGGCTTTGACCTTCAGCGGTGTGGGCCTCTACAGCCCGAAGTTGTTCGAGGGTTGCAGTGCGGGGCGTTTCCCGTTGGCGCCTTTGCTGCGCGCCGCCATGGATGCCGGCCGCGTCAGCGGCGAGCGTTATGCTGGAGACTGGGTCGACGTAGGCACACCTCAACGCCTGGCAAGCCTCGATCTTCATTTACGCAGCAAGGCCGAAAAGTTGAACCATTAGCGGACAAGGCGTCGCGTGCCTTCTATGCTGGTACTGCAATAAGGCTTGGCGCAGGAACGGATTTTGGGGCAGGAAATCACTCACAGCCATTTCGACGATGCCGACTTCGAGCGATTCCGGTCGTCTTTGCGTCAGGAAACGCGTTTGCTGGCGTCCCGATTCAAGGACCAGGGATTTTGCGACGAAGGCGGGGTCGCCGGATTCGAACTCGAGGCATGGCTGGTAGACGCCGAGTACGTTCCAGCCGCGCTCAACGAAGTGTTTCTGGAGCGGGCGCAAACACCCTGGATCAGCCCGGAGCTCTCCCAGTTCAACATCGAGATCAACGTTGAGCCGCAACGGCTTGGCGGAAATGCCTTGCACCGACTGCACGAGGGACTCGACGCCACCTGGGCCCGGTGTTGCCAGACGGCCCAGGAGCTCGGGAGCGGTTTGATCATGGTCGGTATTTTACCGAGCGTCGGCGAGCACCAATTGATATTGGCCAATATGTCGCGCATGAGAAGATTCAGGGCGCTCAACGAACAAGTATTTCGTCAGCGCAAAGGTAAACCGCTACAGCTCGATATCGTCGGCCGGGAACATTTGCGAACGACTCATCACGACGTGATGCTGGAATCGGCGACAACCTCGTTCCAGGTGCACTTGCAGGTCCGTCCGGCAGAAGCGGTGCGGTTCTACAACGCCTCGTTGATTGCATCTGCAGCGACCGTGGCGATTGCCGCAAACGCGCCATACCTGTTCGGCGCGGACCTGTGGGAGGAGACGAGGATTCCGCTGTTCGAGCAGGCGGTCGAAGTGGGTGGTTTCGATGGCGCGGCCTACGGCCCTTTGCGGCGGGTGAGTTTCGGTTCCGGATACGCCCGTGAGTCGCTGCTGGAGTGCTTCGATGAAAATCTGCAGCACTTTCCGGTGTTGTTGCCGATGCAGTTCGATTCGCCCCCGGAGCGCCTCGATCATCTGCGATTGCACAATGGCACGATCTGGCGTTGGAATCGGCCGTTGATCGGATTCGACCCGCAAGGCAGCGCTCATTTGCGAATCGAACACCGCGTCATGGCCGCAGGGCCGACGGTGGTCGACGCCATCGCCAACGCCGCATTCTTTTATGGCTTGGTGCAATATCTTGCTACCATGGAAGCCCCGCCGGAGCAGCAGATCGGGTTCACCGACGCGCGTGATAACTTTTACGCAGCTGCGCGCCATGGTTTACCGGCTACGGTCGGATGGTTGGATCAGCACAAAGGCAGTCTGCGCAGCTTGTTGCTCGAACAGCTTCTGCCTCTTGCGCGGATGGGACTGCGAGCCATGGATACCGACCCGGAAGACGCCCGGCACTATCTGGGTATCATCGAACAGCGGGTCCGGAGCGGCAGGACGGGCAGCGCCTGGCAGCGCGCCTGGGTCGAACGAAACGGCCGCGACATGCGGGCGCTGACCGAAGCCTACGCCGAGCGCCAACGCAGCGGTCGGCCCGTGCACGAGTGGCCTATTTGACCATGCTCTTGAACACTTTCGTCCAAATCCCCCCCGGATTCCTGGATGCAAGCGCGGCCGACATGCACCGCGTTCTGGGCGGACCGGCGCTGCTGCATATTCCCGGCCGCCGCCAGCCGGCACTGTTCGTGTCGGTGCTACTGCATGGCAACGAGCACACGGGGCTGCTTGCGGTTCAGCGGCTATTGCAAAAATACCAAGAGCGCGAATTACCGCGCGCGCTGTCGCTGTTCGTCGGCAATGTCGAGGCCGCCCGCCACGGCCTGCGCCGTCTCGAACAGCAACCGGATTACAACCGCGTCTGGCCGGGCGGCGAGGCGACCGATTCAGCCGAAGCTGCAATGATGCAACAGGTGTGCGACATCATGGCCGAGCGCGGGGTGTTCGCCAGCGCCGACGTGCACAACAACACCGGCTTGAACCCGCACTATGCCTGCGTGAACCGAATCGACAATCGCTTCTTTCACCTGGCGACGCTGTTCAGTCGCGTGGTGGTGTACTTCACCACGCCGCGCGGCGTGCAGTCGCAAGCGTTCGCGCCTTTGTGTCCGGCAGTGACGGTTGAATGCGGGAAATCGGGCGACGCCCACAGTACGGAACATGCCTTCGAATTTCTCGACGCCTGTCTGCACTTGACGGAGATGCCGCAGCATCCGCCGCGCGAGCAGGATATGGCGCTGTTTCACACGGTGGTCATGGTCAAGGTGCCGCCGGAAGTGAGTTTTGGATTTGGCGCAGGCGATACCGACATCCTGTTCGAGAAGGATCTCGATCATCTGAATTTTCGCGAGTTGTCCGCCGGCACCCGGTTGGGGCGCGTGCGTGCCGGCAGTCCGGTGCACCTGCACGCCTGGAATGACTTTCAGGAGGACGTCGCGCAACGTTACTTCCACATCCAGGACGGCGAGTTGCGGCTCAGCCGGCCAGTGATGCCGTCCATGTTGACCCTGGACGGGCGCATTATCCGGCAGGATTGTCTGTGTTACCTCATGGAGCGCTACGCATTGCCGAGAGGGCAGGACAGTCTGCGCGGACAGTCCTGAGACTGCGCCTGGAGTTTGTCACAAGCCGCGCAGGTCGTACCACAACATGCCGATATATTCGTGCAGCGCCTGATCCGTACGCCGCAACGCGTCGATGCGTGGCAGCCAGGCGGTGAAGCCGCGGTCCATGGGGTGGGGCCGATGAAAGGCGGTTGGCGCGGGCAGTACCTCCAGCCCGTTTCGCTGAAATACGGCAACCGCACGCGCCATATGCAGTGCATGGGTCACCAGGAACACCCGCCGGATCCCCCGCTGTGCCAGTACCTCGGCGCTGAAACGCGCGTTTTCCGCAGTGGTGTGACTGCGTTCCTCGGTCCAGGCGCCGGCGATGCCGAAATCCTGTTGTAGCGTGCGTTGCATGAGCTGCGCTTCCGGTATCGCCTGGCCCATGGTCGAACCGCCGGTGACCAGCAACGGCAAACCGGTGCGCCGCTGCAGCCGAGCCGCGTAGCGTAAGCGAACCAATGCCATGGATGAAACCGTATCGCCACCGTATTCAGGTGCATCCGGATAGCGTCCGGCGCCCAACACGACGATCGCGCCTGCGCCGCGGGTTTGCGCCGCATCCGCGGGAATGGCCGGAAAGCGGTGTTCCAGCGAGCCGATCAGCCATTGCGCCGCGTAGCGGCAGACTGGCCGCGTACAGCGTGGCGAGGGCCACGATCAGCAGCGAGAGGGCGAGGCGGCGAACGCGCCAGAGCACAAGCGCGCCCAGCAGCAATAGCAAGGTCATGCCCGGCGGCAGCAGCAGAAGTTCCACCACCCGGTTGAACAGAACCGTCTTCACGTATCAGCATCCGCGCCGCAGTGCCGGTTCAATGGGAATCCAATACTCCGGACGCCTGCAGATCGGCGTGATAGGACGAACGCACCATCGGGCCGCTGGCCACATGGGTGAAGCCCATTTCCCGGCCGACCTCGCGCCAGCCGATCGAACTCCTCGGGCGTGACGTAGCGTGTCACCGGCAAATGGTGCAGGCTCGGCTGCAAGTACTGGCCGAGCGTCAGCATGTCGCATTCATGGGCGCGCAGATCGGCCATGACCTGTTGCACTTCCTCCAGCGTTTCGCCGAGGCCCAGCATCAGACCGGATTTGGTCGGCATGTCCGGATGCACTTGCTTGAAGCGCTGCAGCAGCTTCAGGGACCAGGCGTAATCCGATCCCGGCCGGGCCTTGCGATACAGGCGCGGAACGGTTTCGAGGTTGTGATTGAATACGTCCGGCGGCGCCGTGTGCAGCAGTTCCAGGGCCACGTCCATGCGGCCGCGGAAATCCGGCACCAGGACTTCGATCTTGATCGCCGGGCTGTGTTCGCGGATTTTGCGGATGCAGGACGACGAAGTGACCGGCGCCGCCGTCGCGCAGATCGTCCCGGTCCACCGATGTCACCACCACGTAGGACAATCCCATCGCCGCGATGGTGCGGCCCAGATTTTCCGGTTCGTCCTGATCCAGCGGCAGCGGCTTGCCGTGGGCAACGTCGCAGAACGGGCAGCGCCGGGTGCAGATGTCGCCCATGATCATGAATGTGGCGGTGCCGTGGCCGAAGCATTCGCCGATATTCGGGCAGGAGGCTTCCTCGCAGACCGTATGCAGCCGGTGCTCGCGCAGCACGCTTTTGAGCCGCAGCACCTCCGGGTGGGCCGGGCGATTTGGCGCGAATCCAAGCGGGTTTGCGTTGCGGCTTGATGGTCGGTTCGACCTTGACCGGAATGCGCGCCACCTTCGCTGCGCCGCGTTGATGTTCGCCAACGGCAGGTCCGGTGCGTCGGGGTTTGCTGTTTTCAGAATCCATAGTATCGAATCGCAGTTTGCGACCGGCGGCAGTGCCGCTCAGCCGATGTTGAGTCGGTAGTCGAGATGGACGCCCAGTTTCTCGGTCAATGCCGCGGCGATCTCTGCCGTGTCGGTTGGCCCGCCCAAGTCGGCCAGTTGGGTGACTTGCAGACCCTGGTAACCGCAAGGGTTGATGCCGGCGAATGGTCCGAGGTCCATGTCGACGTTGAGACTGAAACCGTGGTATGAGCGTCCGCGCCGCACCCGCAGGCCGAGCGCCGCGATCTTGGCGGCGCCCACGTAGACGCCGGGCGCGTCTTCGCGACCATGGGCATCGATATTGTAGTCGCCCAACAATTCGACGATCGCCGCTTCGATGCGTCGTACCAGTTCGCGAATGCCGATCGCGCGTCTGCTGAGATCCAGTAACAGATAGCCGACCAATTGTCCCGGGCCGTGATAAGTCACCTGGCCGCCACGATCCACCCGCAGTACCGGTATGTCGCCGGTGCTGAGCAGATTTTCGTGACGACCGTTCAGGCCCAGCGTGTAGACCGGTGAATGCTCGAGCAGCCAGAGCTGGTCGGGGCTGCTGGGATCGCGGGCCTCGGTATAGGCTTGCATGTCGCGCCACACAGGTTCGTAGGGTTGCAGTCCCAGTTGGCGTACCCGCAATTCCGGAGCGCGGACGCTGGCCGCGTCGCGCGTCGCCTGCATCGCCGCGGCTCGCAAGCGATGGTTTCGAGGTCCGAGTTGAGAGAATGAACCGTCCATTTGGTTACAGCACCATGAGGATCTCATCGCGGGCAGTAAGCTCGCGGTAGATCGTGTCGAGTTGAGCGCGACTGGTCGCGTGGATCGTGATGGTCACCGACACATAGCGTCCGGCGCTGCTAGCTTTGCTGCGCAATGAGCGGCAGTCGAACTGCGGATCGTGGCGGGCAGCAATTTCGCCGACCAGGGCAATCAGGTCGCATTCTGCGCGGCCCATGGCTTTGATGGGGAATCGGCAGGGAAACTGCAGCGCCGTATCGGCGTCGGAAGTCATCGAGTGTCGGGATACGCGTAAATCCGGAAGGCCCTATTGTAACGGACCACGGAATTCCGGGATAGGGCTTGAATCACAATATATTTCAATAGCTTATAGCTACGCCTTGGCTGCGCTGCGCAGTTGCTGCTTGTAGTCCTGGTAAAGGCCGCGCAGATGCTGCCAGAGCGGACCAGGCTTGCCGGTGCCGATGGTTGCGCCGTCCAGTTCCACCACCGGCATGATTTCCCGGGTTGAGCTGGTCAGCCAGATCTCTTCCGCGGCTCGCAGCTCAGCGACCGATACAGTTTGTTCGCGGCAGGGTATGTCGTGCCGTTGCGCGAGTTCCAGGACCAGATCACGGGTAATTCCAGGCAACAGGTGCGGGCCGTTGGGCGGCGTGACCAGGACGCCGTCTCGAACGATGAACAGATTGCTGGCCGCGCCTTCGGTTGCTTCGCCGTCGCGCACCAGAATCGCTTCGGCTGCATTGGCATCCAGCGCTTCCTGTCGCAGCAACACGTTGGCGAGCAGTGTGATGGCCTTGATGTCGCAGCGCTGCCAGCGGATGTCGTCGCGGGTGACCGCAGCCACGCCCCGTTCCAACAGCGCTGCCGGCGGCGATTGCAGTGCGGTGCTCATGAGAAACACCGTCGGGCGCATCGGGTGCGGAAACGCATGGTCGCGCTTGGCGGCTGCGCCTCGGGTGATCTGCAGGTAGATCGATTGATCTTCGCCCTGGTTGGCGTCGATCAATTCCGCAATCACATCGCGCCACTGCGCATCGTCGAGAGGACTGGGTATCCGGGTCTGCTCCAGGCTGTGCTGCAATCGTCGCAGATGCTGCTGCAACCGGAAAGGCCGCCGCCCATACGCCGGGATGACCTCATAGACACCGTCGCCCAGCAGGAACCCGCGGTCCAGTACCGAGACCTGGGCCTCGGCTGCGGGCAGGAACCGGCCGTTGAGGTAGACCACGGGCGTGGCGGCAGGAGTCATGACGGGAGCGCCCGAATCGTAACCGTTACTTGAACCACATCACGACACTGTCGGTGAGCTGTTGCCACCAGCCGCCTTCCGGGATGCCATGCAGCGCCACCAGCTTGCGTTCGGCGATCACGTCGCCGTCGAGGGAAACGTTGAGCGTGCCGAAATCTTCACCCTGCTTCACCGGGGCGACGATCTGGGGCCGGAAGTTGGCTGATGCCCGGAGTTGATCGTAGTGGCCGCGAGGGAAGGTCGCATACAAATCCTTTTGCAGCCCCAGCGGTACCGTGTCCTGGGCGCCTTTCCAAAGACGGGGTTCCTTGAGCGGTTTGTCCGCTGCGTACAGCTTGCGGGTCTCATAGAAACGAAAGCCATAGTTGAGCAGTGCCTGGCTGCTCGCGGCGCGCGCTTCTTCGCTGCGATCCTTCAGTACCACCGAGATCAGGCGCATGCCGTCGCGCTGCGCTGAAGATACCAGACAGTAGCCGGCGGCATCGGTGTGCCCTGTTTTCATGCCGTCGACACTCTTATCGCGCCAGAGCAACTTGTTGCGGTTGTATTGGGAGATACCGTTGTAGGTGAACTCGCGTTCGGAATAGAACTTGTAGTATTCGGGAAACCTGGTAATCAACGCGCGCGCCAGTTTGGCGATGTCGCGGGCGGTGCTGTAGTGCTCCGGGTTGGGCCAGCCGGTGCTGTTGACGAAGTGAGTATCTTTCATCCCCAACTGCTGGGCCTGCTGATTCATCAACGAGGCGAAGGTCGGTTCACTGCCGGCTATCTTTTCCGCCAGCGCCACAGTGGCATCATTACCCGACTGCACGATCATGCCCTGCACCAGCGTCGATACCGGGACTTTGGTTCCAACCTCGACGAACGTGCGCGATCCTGGCATGCGCCAAGCATGCTCGCTGATTTCAACCTTGGTGGCCTGGGGCAAGCGACCCGCCTCCATTTCGCCGAATACCACGTACGCGGTCATCAGTTTGGTGATACTGGCCGGGTCCATACGCTGGTCGGCATCCTTTTCCGCCAGGATCTGGCCGCTGTGATAGTCCATCAGAATATAACTTTCGGCACTGACGGACGGCGGTGAAGGCATGGGCGCCGCGTTTGCAGAGGGCGTGGGCACCGGCGTACTGGGCGCGGTCGCCTGCGCGGCGGGTACCGCCGCGAGCCATATGAACAGAAACATCACCAAAGTATTGCGAATCGATTGGTATCGGGACATGGGTATCTATTTGTCGGTTGCAGGCCGGCGTGTCGGCCGCTGAGGGAAGAACGCGGAGCGATTAGGTCGCAACGCGGTGTAGTTTAACGTGCGCATCAAACCGCGGGTAGTGCGGCTAGTCGACCACGATGTGGGTATTGCCAAGGCCCAGTTGCGACAATTTTTCGGTCATGCGGTCCGCGGCGGACACGTCGTCCAGAGGCCCGACGCGAACCCGGTACAGCGATTGCTTTCCAGTCACGAATTCCTGGATCTCCACCGGATCGAGGGGTACGCGCAGCAGCCGCTGACGCAGCCGTTCGGC
Source organism: uncultured Gammaproteobacteria bacterium (assembly GCA_963762165.1). Taxonomy (GTDB): domain Bacteria; phylum Pseudomonadota; class Gammaproteobacteria; order JASBUN01; family JASBUN01; genus CAVXJN01. Next base: position 3,627 of record CAVXJN010000003.1, on the reverse strand, counting down.
ATTGCTGCGGTCCGCAAATGCGCCGACTTGCACGAACAATTGACTGCCTGTATCCCGGCCGGCGGGAACGTTTTCCGGCGCCGGTGTCCGCGCCATCTCCGGTTCTGGATGCCGCGGGTCGATGGTGCGCACCTCGACCAAGCCAGTGCCGGTGGCGACGATTCCGAGCTTCGTCGCCGCCGCATAGGACAAATCGATGAGCCGGTCTTTGACGAACGGCCCGCGGTCGTTGATCCGCACCACTACGCTGCGATGGTTGCGCAAGTTGGTGACCCGCGCATAACAGGGAATCGGCAGGGTTTTGTGGGCCGCGGTCATGGCGTACAAATCGTAGGGTTCGCCACTGGAGGTGCGGCGGCCGTGAAACTTGGTGCCGTACCAGGAGGCGATCCCGCGTTCAACGTAGCCGCGGCTGTCGTGCATGACGGTGTAGCGCTCTCCGGCAACCTTGTAGCTCCTGGGGTTGCCGTATTTGCTATGCGGTTCGTAGCGCGGAACCGCGTCCGCGATCATGCTGACATCGATGTGTTGTTGCGGCGCGCCATCGCTGTCGCTGTCGACAGTCGGCTCGACACCGCAGGAACACAAGGCGAGCAACGCGGGCCACAGCAGCAGTTGCTGCCAGCGACCGTGGGTCGATTGCCGCGCTGCCATTACCGATTGCTTGCCCATCACATTATCTGCTCGGCTGTTTGGGAGTGTGTGCGTTGGCCTGCGCGCGACGGGCGGCAATTTGGTCGGCCAACTGGTAGGCCGCCATCGCATAAAGGGCGCTGTGATTATAACGGGTGATCACATAAAAGTTGTGCAGACCCAGCCAGACGTCCTCGCCGTGGGCTTGTTCCAGACGAATCAGCGCCACGGTGGTGTCGTCCGGTAGCCGCGTCGCCGGTTCGACGCCAAAGCTGCGCAAGTGCTCGACCGTGTACCGGGGCTTGAGATCGCTGTCGAGACGCTTGTAGTCGTCGCCGTCGATTTTCGCGGGCACCGCAATGGCTTCCCCGGTACGCCAGCCATGCACGCTGAAATAATTTGCGACGCTGCCGATGACGTCCGGCAGGCTGTCCCACAAGTCGCGCTTGCCGTCGTGATCGAAATCCACGGCGTAGTGACGATAGCTGCTGGAAATGAACTGACCGCCGCCCATGGCGCCAGCGTAGGAGCCCAACAGCTTGGCCGCATCGAGCCCTTCTTCGCGGGTCAGCAACAGATAGTTTTCCAACTCGCTGCGGAAGAAGTCGCCCCGCTTCGGATAGTCGAATGCCAAGGTGCTGAGTGCATCCAATACGGGGTAGCGTCCCTGGTGGCGCCCGTACCGGGTTTCGATGCCGATGATCGCGACGATGATGCGCGCCGGAACGCCGAATTCGGATTCGGCGCGGGCCAGGGTATCGGCGTTCTCATTCCAGAATTCGACACCCTGCTCGATTCGGGAATCGGTCAGGAATATCGGCCGATACTGGTACCAGGGTTTGGCTTCAGCCGGCCTGGTGATCGCTTCGATGATATCCGGCCGCGCCTGTGCCTGGCTGAACAAATCGACCAGATCGACGCTGTTGAAGTCGTGCTGGGCAACCATGCGCTCGATGAAGGTACGCGCAACTCGGGTCGTTGCAGAAATCCTTCGCTTTGCTTGGCCGACGGGGGCGGTGCCGCCAAGGCGGCCGCGCTCATGAGTATGCACGGTATGCAGCGCAGCCAGAATTAGATCGTTTCATAGGGTCAAGGCGAGAGTAATTTGCGGTGGGTTTGAATGGACATCAGAATACCGAAACCGGCCAATACCGTCACCATCGATGTCCCACCGTAGCTGATCAAAGGCAGGGGCAAGCCGACCACCGGCAGGAGTCCGATAACCATACCGATATTGACGAAAACATAGACGAAAAAGGTCAAGCTCAAACTGCCCGCCAATAATCGCGAATAGGTGTCCTGCGCCTGCATGGCGATCACCATGCCACGTATCACGATGAACAGATAGGCTGTGAGCAGCAGCAGCGCGCCGATGAGGCCGAACTCTTCGGCGTACACCGCGAAAATGAAATCGGTATGACGCTCCGGCAGAAAATCCAGTTGCGACTGGGTGCCGTTGAGCCAGCCCTTGCCATACGTGCCCCCCGAACCGACCGCGATCTTCGATTGAATGATGTGGTATCCGGCACCTAGAGGGTCGCGCTCGGGGTTCAGGAAGGTATGCACGCGGTCGCGCTGATAGTCGTGCAATACGTAATGCCACACCGGATACACCAGCGCCGCGCCGATGATCGCGATACCGAGCAGCAGACGCCAGCGAAGGCCCGCCAGGAACAAAGTGAAAAAGCCGGCGCTGGCGATCAGCAGCGCAGTGCCTAGGTCCGGCTGCTTGACCACCATGACCACCGGCAGGCCGATCAGCATGGCGCTGAACAAAAGCCGCCAACGGGTAGGCGGCAACGCCGCGTCGGACAAGTGCCAAGCCACCATCATCGGCACTGCGATCTTCATCATTTCGGACGGCTGGAAACGCACGAATCCCGAGGTCCAGCCAGCGCTGTGCGCCCTTGCCGATCTCGCCGATCAGCAGTACCGCCACCAGCAGCGCTACGCCGAAACCGAAAATCCGCGGCGTCCAGCGCCGCAACGTCTGCGGCGAAACTTGGGCGATGGCGACCATGACCGCGAACGATATCGCCAGCCGCGCTCCCTGACGAGCAACCTGCTGCAGATCTTCCCCGGAGGCGCTGTAGAGAATGAACAGGCCGCCGCTGACCGTGCCCAACAATGCCAAGAGCAACGGCGCATCGAGGTGCAGACGGGTCAGCCAGCCACCGAGCGGCGCGGTGGCGGTATCGTTGGTCAAGCGATGCAAGTCCGGCAGCCTCATTTTTGCGCCTGTTGTGGCAAGTGTTCGAAATAGTATTGCAGGATTTTTCCGGCAATCGGTGCGCCGACCGAACCGCCGCTGCCGCCGTTTTCCACCACCACCGCCAGGGCGATCTGTGGCGCATCCGCGGGAGCGAAGGCGATGAACAGGGCGTGATCCCGGAGACGCTCCGCGATTTCGTCGGCGTTGTACCTTTCTTCCTGTTTTATACCAAATACCTGCGCGGTACCGGTCTTGCCGGCGATTTGAAACGGCAATCACGAAGCCGCCACGCAGTGGCGTGCTGTCCGTAGACGACGTGCTGCATGGCTTGAATGACATAGTCCCAGTTTGCCTGGGCGACATTGTCCACCGGCGGCAGCGGTACCGGCTTGGCGTCCTTGTACCACGCCGGTAGCAGGATCCTTGATGGCGTGAATCATGCGGGGTCGAAAGCGTCTGCCGCGTTCGGCCAGGGCGGCCGTGGCGCTGGCCAACTGCACGGGTGTGGTCAGGACGTACCCCTGGCCGATACCCGTGTTCAGGGTTTCACCGGGAAACCAGACCTGGCCCCGCTTGGCCCGCTTCCATTCCCGCGACGGCAGCAGGCCCGGCCGTTCCACATTCATATCGATACCGGTTTGGCGACCGAATCCGAACTCTTTCAAGAACTCGTGGATCCGATCGATTCCGAGATCGCGCGCAAGGCTATAGAAATATACGTCACAGGATTGGGTGATGGCTTCGTCCAGATCGACGCGGCCATGGCCGCCATGTTTCCAGTC
>CAVXJN010000002.1:0-453360 GCA_963762165.1 uncultured Gammaproteobacteria bacterium | reverse complement strand
GGCGCCGACACCCAGTTCCGTCAACACGTGAGTGTTGTGCGCCACCATGCCTCCCGTCGCCGCCTATGCCGAGCTGCATTGTCTGAGCAACTTCACGTTTCTGCGTGGCGCTTCCCATGCGGAAGAGCTGGCGGAGCGGGCAGCCGCACTCGGCTATACGGCGCTGGCGATCACCGATGAATGTTCTCTGGCCGGGATCGTACGCGCCCATGAGGCGGCGAAAGAGGTCGGGCTCAAGCTCATCGTCGGCAGTGAACTCCAATTGGCAGACGGGCCGAAGCTGGTGTTGTTGGCGATGGATCGGGAAGGCTACGGCAATCTTGCTGCGCTCATCACCCGCGGGCGGCGCAATGCCGAGAAGGGTTCGTATCGTCTAACGCGCAGCGATCTGGCGGACGGCGTACGGGGGTGTTTGGTGTTGTGGGTTCCCGAACGGATCGAGGATCGGGAGGACTCGGCGCGCGCAGCGCGCCCTATAGGCGCCATTTCGGATGCGGATCGACGGCCGGAGTCCGGGGATGGTGCAACGATTGCCGGATTCGCGCCTGCGGCGCTTAATCTGGCCTACGTGGATGACGGTTATGTCTCGGCGTACACAACGCGCCCTATGGAAGCGCTGGCCGATGCGCGGTGGTTGGCGGCAACCTTTCCCGGCCGGGCATGGATCGCGCTGGAGTTGCATCGCGGCCCGCACGATGCGCGGCACGTCGATCATTTGTGCAACCTGAGCCGGGCCGCCGAGCTGCCCTTGGTGGCGGCGGGCGATGTGCACATGCATCTGCGCCGCCGGCGTGTGTTGCAGGATGTGCTCACCGCCATCCGCCACGGCGTTACCGTCAAGGAAGCCGGTTTTGCGCTCTATGCCAACGGCGAGCGCTATTTGCGCGGCCGCGCGCGGCTTGCCCATCTGTATGAACCGCAATGGCTCGCCGAGACTATCCGCATCGCCGAGCGCTGCACCTTCAGTCTCGATGAACTGCGCTACGAATATCCCGATGACATGGTGCCGGCCGGCGAGACACCGAGCGCTTATCTGCGCCGGCTCACCGAGCAAGGTGCCGCGAAACGCTGGCCGGCCGGCGTCCCGGACCGGGTGCGGGCGCAGATCGAACACGAGCTCGCGATCATCGCCGAACTGCGTTACGAACCCTATTTCCTCACCGTCCACGATATCGTCGCCTTCGCCCGCAGCCGCGACATTCTCTGCCAGGGCCGCGGATCGGCGGCCAACTCCGCCGTGTGTTATTGCCTCGGCATTACCGCCGTGGACCCGAGCCGTATGGAAATGCTGTTCGAGCGTTTCGTCTCCAAAGAGCGTAATGAACCGCCGGACATCGACGTGGATTTCGAACACGAGCGGCGCGAGGAAGTCATCCAGTATGTCTATGGCCGTTACGGCCGCGAGCGCGCAGCGTTGGCCGCCACGGTGATCCGCTACCGGCGCAAGAGCGCGTTGCGGGATGTCGGCAAGGCCCTGGGGCTGTCCCTGGATCAACTCGACCGGCTGGCCTCCACCGTCGCCTGGTGGGACAACGGCGTCGATCGAAGGCCGCATCGCCGAGGCCGGGTTCGATCCGCGCAGCACGGTGATCCGCAAGCTGCTCGCCCTGGTCCAGGAGCTGCGCGGTTTTCCGCGGCATTTGTCCCAGCATGTGGGCGGCTTCGTCATCGCCAAAGGACCGGTATCGCGGCTGGTGCCGATCGAAAACGCCGCCATGGCCGATCGCACCGTGATCCAGTGGGACAAGGACGATCTCGACGCCATGGGCCTGCTGAAAGTCGATTGTCTGGCTTTGGGCATGCTCAGCGCCATTCATCGCGCCTTCGACTTGATTGCATTGCATCGCGGCAAGCGCTGGACGCTCGCCGACGTGCCGGCGGAAGACCCGGCGGTCTACGACATGATCAGTCATGCCGATACCATAGGCGTGTTTCAGATCGAATCCCGCGCTCAGATGAGCATGCTGCCGCGGCTGCGACCGCGCTGCTTCTATGACCTGGTGATCGAAGTGGCCATTGTCCGCCCCGGTCCCATCCAAGGGCAGATGGTGCATCCGTACCTCAAGCGCCGCCAAGGACTGGAGCCGGTGCGCTTTCCCAGCGAAGCGGTGCGCGACGTGCTGGAACGCACCATGGGCGTGCCGATTTTTCAGGAACAGGTGATCAAGCTGGCCATGGTGGCAGCGGGGTTCAGCGCCGGCGAGTCCGATCAGTTGCGTCGCGCCATCGGTTCCTGGCGGCGCAAGGACAAGCTGGAGCGGTTTCGCGTCATGCTGCTCGAAGGCATGTGCGCCCGCGGCTACGAGGAAAGCTTCGCCCAGCAGATCTTTCAACAGATCGAAGGCTTCGGCGAATACGGTTTTCCGGAATCCCATGCCGCGAGCTTTGCGCTGCTGGTGTACGTCTCGGCCTGGCTCAAACGTCACGAACCGGCGGCGTTCACCTGCGCCCTGCTCAACAGCCAACCCATGGGCTTTTATGCGCCCTCGCAGCTGGTGCAGGATGCCCGCCGCCACGACGTCGCCGTGCTGCCAGTGGACGTCACCGTCAGCGATTGGGATTGCACGTTGGAGCCGGCCGACACGGCATCCTGCGCGTCATCGAATACCACCCACACCACGCCGGCAAGCCCCGTAGGCTGGATTAAGCCGCAGGCGAATCCGGCGCAACCGTCATCACCAACTCCGGATGCGGCAACCGCTGCTGCGCCCTACGCACAGGGAATCCACGCCAAAGAGAACCAACCGCCCTTGGCCTTGCGTCTCGGCCTGCGCATGATCCGCGGTCTGAATGCCGACGGTGCCAAGCGTCTGGTGGCGGCCCGCGACCGCCGGCCGTTCCGGTCCGTGGACGATCTGCAGCGGCGCGCCCGGTTGTCGCGTAAGGATTTGGATCTGTTGGCCTCCGCCGGCGCCCTGACCGCCCTTGCCGGTCATCGGCATCTGGCGCGGTGGCAGACCTTGGGCGCCGAAGGCACGTTGCCGCTATTCGACGAACTGCACATCCAGGAACCCGCACCGGCGCTGCCGGTACCCAGCGAAGCCCAGGAACTGATCGCCGATTACACCACCCTGGGCCTGAGTCTGGGGCCCCATCCTTTGAGTTTTCTGCGCCGGCAGTTGCATGGCATGGGCTGCATTCCCGCCGCCGAATTCGCCGCACGCGCCAACGGCAGCAAGATCCGCTACACCGGCCTGGTCGTCACCCGCCAGCATCCGAGCAGTGCCGCCGGCGTGGTGTTCCTGACCCTCGAAGACGAGACCGGCAACGTCAATATCATCGTCTGGCAAAAGCTGGTGGAACGTTATCGCAAGGAAGTGATCGGTTCGCGCTTGCTGGAGGTCAGCGGCATACTGCAGCGCGAAGGCGAAGTGATTCATCTGGTGGCGCGGCGGCTGCGGGATCAAACGCCGCTGCTGGGTGCAGTCGATACCCGGTCGCGGGATTTCTGCTGAAGCGAGCCGCAGAACGCCGTAATCCAGGATTGCGATCTCGAATCGAATCGCTGGATTTCGCTGCAGGCTATCAGGGCTACGGAAACGCGGAACTCGATCGTTGCTCGGGTGCAGACCGCAGGCCGTAAGCCGAGCGTGTGTTCGCTGCACTGCATCCGAGTTCAGCACATTGACTTGTCCGACCTGATCCTATGGCCATGTGCGCGTCTAACGCCAGCGTCTGCGTGCCCCTCCGATCTTTCCTCCGGTACACCTATGTCGAGATTTGCGGTGCACTTGCGCCGACCTTGTCCCGACCCGATCGTGTCGGGTCATGCGTCGGCTCTGGGGTATGGTGTATGGGGTATGGTATTTGCTGCACCCGCCGACCGGTCGCCGGAGCGTATTGGCTTGAAGGCGCAATATTCGCCACTGGAGCATGGTTACCGATGAGGGAGTCCTTACATTCGCGTTGTAACTGGATGGAGCGCAGGCACACGCCAACTAAGGATCACCACATTGCCTCGTTCCGGTTGCGCCCGGCGAGCCGTTGCAGCTCGCCGGGTTGTGTTAAAAATAATTGCTATCCCGTGACCAGCACGACCGAGACGGGAGATTGAATGCAGTGCGTGAATCGTCAGGGACGGATATACGCGTATCCTTGTTCCTGCAGTTCCATGATGCGCCCGACGCCGGCTGGCACCACCTTGACGCCATCCACCAGTTGCGGATTCTGCCCAGTCTTGCGTTTGATCGCGGACATCGTGTTGCCGCAAGCGCTGAAGCGGATGTTCTGCATCGCCAGGCTTTGGATCCGTTTTGCCTCCGGACTCTTCTGCGTCAAAAGACCCAAACCGGGCCCATAAGCCACGATTTCCACGTCAACGTTGTCAATGCCGTATTCCTTCTGCACATTGACGGCATTGTTGAGCGCGATCTTCTGCGTGCGGGCGTCATCAGTGCTCACTTGAATCACCAGCTTGTGCTTGGCCGCACCTGCATCGGCCGCGATAGCGGTTTGGTTCATGGCTGCTATGCCCATCATTCCCAGCGCGACCAAAAACGCTGCCGGCCAAAACTTCGTCAAATTCCATCGTTTCATAATCCACCTCCACATTGAAAAGTCACACTTTTACGTCGACGAGCGGTATTCGCCCGCATTCTCTTCCGCCCGCTCCTGTGGCATTGGTTCGTCCATAAAAATCGCTGAGCGCGCGTTTATGCAGCTTCTCGCTGGCGTTTCGAACGTGGACCGCGCAGTCGGCAGGCGTGGGACCTGCTCGCCCCGAAGTTCGATTCGAAGTCATTCGTCATCTTCCCTTGGATTGCGCAGCGGATGAGCGCCTGCCGCACAGGGAGGGATGCTCAAATTCGGGCGTTGTGTTCCTCGGCGCGTAGCTCGTCGCCCGTGGCGATTGAAAATGTCCGGTCCGTCACGATCATTTTCCGCACCTGCATGTCGTGCAATGTGTAGGGAATGCCCCCCACGCCCAATCCCGACTGACGCAAGCCGGCGAAGGGCATCCAGTCGACGCGAAACGCGGTGTGGTCGTTGACCATCACCGCGGAGGCGTCGAGACGCTCGGCGGCGCGGTTTGCTGTCGTCAGGCTGTCAGTGAAGACCGCGGCCTGAAAAGCCCAGGGAAGGCTGTTGGCGCGGGCGATGGCTTGATCGAGGTCGTCGTAGGGATAGACGCAGACCACCGGGCCGAAGATCTCTTCGGTATTGACCTGGGCAGAGACGGGCGGATCGTACAACACGGTACAGGCGTAGGTCGTGTCCGATAGCACTGCGCCGCCGGTGAGCGGCTGCGCGCCTTCGGCGACCGCCTCACTCACCCACCGATCAATGCGCGCCACCTCGGCAGGCCGGATCAGCGGCCCAACCTGGGTATGTTCGTCGGTGGGATCACCGATGCGCAGCCGCGCCGCGCCGTCGGCAAGCCGCGCGGCCAGTTCCTTCGCCAACGCGCGGTGGGCAAAGATTCGTTGTACCGACACACACACCTGACCGGCATGGTAGAAAGCGCCTTTCAGCAGCTTCGGCACCGCCGCGTCGAGATCCGCGTCTTGCGCCACGATCACCGGCGCCGCGCCGCCATGCTCCAAGGCGCAACGGGCACCCGGTGTCAGCTGCGAGCGCAGCATCCAGCCCACCTTGGCACTGCCGATGAAGCTCAGGAAGCCCACGCGCCGGTCACTTACCAAGCGACTGGCGAGTTCCAGATCCTCAGTCACCAGCGCCTGGCACCACGCTTCCGGCAGACCCGCCTCGCGCAGGATGGCAACCAGGCGGAAACAGGACAAAGGGGTAGCCTCCGCCGGCTTGACGATCACCGGGCAACCGGCGGCAACGGCGGGGCCAATTTGATGGGCAATGAGGTTGAGCGGATGGTTGAAAGCACTGACGGCGACCACCACACCGATCGGCTCTGTCACGGTATAGGCCTGCTTGCCGAATGAGGCGACGTCGATGCCCATGGGAATGACCTGGCCCGCGTCGCCGCGCAGAGCTTGTGCACAGAGTCGGATGCTGTCGATGGCGCGGGTCACCTCGACCCGTGAATCGATGAGCGGCTTGCCGCCCTCGCGTGCCGCCTCGATGGCCAAGGTCTCGGCCCGCTGGCTCATGAGTGCAGCACTGTTCTCGAGAATTTCGATCCGTCGGTGAACCGGCAACCAGGCGTCGCGGTCGCAAAACAGTCCGTAGGCCGTCTCCAGTGCCTGCTCGATGCCATCACTGCCGCACGTATCGACGTTGGCGATGCGCGAACGGTCGAACGGCGCCACCACTTTCAGCGTCCCGGCCGGCTCTTTGGCACCTACATGCAGTGACGGGAAATGCATGACCATGGCGTTCTCCTATAGCTGCCGACTCTTTTCCTTGATCTCGTGATTGAGAATACGGTCGTTATCGCTGTAGTCGACCGGGGCCTCCACCAGGTGCACACCCGGGGTGCGCAGGCATTCCTCCAGCAGCGGCAGCAAACCGTCCGCCGTTTCCACCCGATGGCCTTGCGCGCCGTAGCTCCTGGCATATTGAACAAAGTCAGGATTGCCGTAATCGAGTGAAAACGCTTCGAAGCCCATGTTGGCCTGCTTCCACTTGATCATGCCGTAAGCATTGTCGCGCAGGACCAGCACCACCAGGTCCAGCCCGAGGCGCACGGCGGTCTCGAGCTCCTGTGAGTTCATCATGAAGCCGCCGTCGCCGCAGATGGCCATGACTTTCCGTTGCGGATGGACCATTTTTGCCGCCATGGCCGAAGGCAGTCCTGCCCCCATGCTGGCCAAGGCGTTGTCGAGCAGCACGGTGTTGGGCACGTAGGCCTTGTAGTTGCGAGCGAACCAGATCTTGTAGATCCCGTTGTCCAACGCGACGATGCCATCGTCCGGCATCGCCCGGCGCACATCGGCAACCAAGCGCTGCGGATAAAGGGGAAACCGTCCTTCATCATTTCCTTCAAGCAACTGGTCATCGAGCGCCGACTTGACCGCCAGGAAACGGCTGAAATCCCAATGCGCCTGGACTTCGATCGACTGTGTAAGTCGTTCGACGCTGTCGGTGATATCGCCGATCACCCCTTGCTGCGGATGGTAGATCGTATCGACGGCCGCGGTGATGTAATTCACGTGGATCACGCTGGCACCGCCAGCGTCGCCTGCCCCCTCGAGGTCGGCATCGGCCAATTCGCGCCGCGGCGCATCGCCCATGATAAAGGGCGGCTTCTCCACCACATCGTGGCCCACATTGATAATGAGATCGGCCGCCTCGATAGCCCGGTGCAAGTAGTCCTCACCCGAGAGCGCCGCGTTGCCGAGAAAGAGGGGATGGCGTTCGTCGATCACACCCTTGCCCATCTGGGTACTGAAGAACGGCATCCCGGTCTTGTCCACAAAGGCGCGCAAGACGCCGCAAGTGTGGCGGCGGTTGGCGCCCGCGCCGACCAGCAACAATGGATGCCGCGCTTGCTCGATCATGGCCTTTGCCGAAGCAATGGCTTGCCGACTGGCTCGCGGATGCTCAAAGCGACTGCGTTCGATTACGGCGGTGTTGGTCTGCTCACGGGCGATATCCTCCGGAAGTTCCAGATGTACTGCCCCGGGCCGTTCGTCCTCGGCGCGGCGAAACGCCTCGCGCACGCGAGCCGGAACGTTGTGGGCGCTGCTGATCTGCCTGGTGTACTTGGTCAGCGGATGCATCATGTCGACCACGTCGACGATTTGGAACTCGCCCTGCTTGCTCGCCTTGATCGGTTTCTGTCCCGTGATCATCAACATCGGCATGGCACCGAGCTGTGCATAGGCCGCGGCAGTGACCAGATTGGTGGCTCCCGGCCCCAGGGTGGACATACAAACCCCGGTCCTGCCGGTCAGACGGCCGTACGTGGCCGCCATGAAACCGGCCGCTTGTTCGTGACGGGTAAGAACGAAGCGGATAGTCGACTGCTTGAGCGAGTTGAGCAGATCGAGGTTTTCCTCCCCCGGAATGCCGAACATGTATTCCACCCCTTCCGCCTCCAGCGCTCTGACGAACAAATCGGATGCCTTCATGAAATGCCTTCCGTTATCAGCTTTTTCGTTTGTACGCATAAGACTATCTGGAAAATCGCCCACGCGTGCGAGCATCGATACCAACAGGCCAGTGCCGCGAGTTCTCAACTCGGTGCCCTCAGTCACGATAAGCCGACCTTGAGAAAACCACGCCGAGCACCGCGCCGAAAATCAAGTGCAGTATCAGGGTTGCGACCGGCACCATCATGCCGCTGGGCATCTGGGTGCCGAACAGGCCGCCGCCCATCATCGGCATCAGCACGACCATCATGATCAACCAACCCACGACTCCGAGCGCCATGCCGCGAACCGCGTGCGCGCCGAGCGGCAACTTGCTGAAGATCAGGCCATAGACAATGCCGTACCCCACTACCCCGATCATGAAGTGGGCGACCCACCCCATCAGTGGCCCTGTCCCCATCTGTTTGGCGAGCATGGCGATTACGTTCAGATCGGGCATCAGTCCCACCATTTTTTTCAGCACCATGAGCAGCGACAACACCACCGTCGCTACCAGACCTGCCAGCATGCCGTTGACAACCTTGCTCATATCCGTCTCCTTTGTTTGCGCATGTAAATCGAAGCAAGCCGACCTTCCATTACGGGACCGGCGCGGGGTGCAGCTTTCGCGCACGACCAACCCCACTACGACACGGCTAAGGGACGTCGATCGGCTGTCCCGCATTCTGCTGGTGCAACTGCCGCCGATTACTGCGGGTCGTATGCCGCACTTGAGTCTTTGACGGAGATCGGGCCGATTCCTTACAACTCGAGTGCTTCCCGGAACAATGCGACCGCCGCACGTTTCTGCAGTCCGTTGCTGACCACGCTACAGATCGCCGCCGTTGTAAGGATCACGGGGTTCGCTGCGTCAAACGGGTGATCGCAGCAAACTCGGGGGGCGTATCTCCTCTTGCTCTGCCGCGGCGCAAGTCCGACCGCGCCAACCCCAACGGCAACACAATACGAGAAGCCGAGGACAGCGACAGTAGAGCCGCCGGCCCAATCGGGTGGCGGCAGCATCGATTATTCAGGTGGTGGCAGATGAAGCAGACGACCGAGCGGGCCACTGGAAGCCTGGAATTCCAGCTGAACGAGTTCCAGGTCGTGATAGCCGCCGCGGACGGTGCCCGCGCCGCGCTCGCGACGTTCAAGTTCCTGGTCCATCAGGCATGAGGAACGATTGCACTCGGCAACGAGCAGGCGGGATTCCTTTTCCGAGGTTGAGCCAATGACGGTGTCCGAAGGAATCCGGGGATTGCTGCTCACGTCGCTGGAAGTGATGGCGGCCCTGTTCATCTTCGTCGTGGGGTTGGTCGCGCTCTGGGCGGTGATCGCCTTTGTCATAGACCGGACGCAGACAAAACAGGCGATTCGCCGCAATTACCCTGTGATCGGGCGCTTTCGCTATCTTTTCGAGCGCTTCGGTGAGTTCTTTCGCCAATACTTCTTCGCCATGGACCGCGAGGAACTACCGTTCAATCGGTCACAGCGTTCCTGGGTGTACAGGGCGGCCAAGGACATCGACAACACCGTCGCCTTCGGCTCCACCCGCAATATCGGCGTGCCCGGGCAAGTGCTGTTCGTCAACTGCCCCTTCCCCACGCTCGGAGAAGATGCAGCGGCACCACAACCGATCACCATCGGCCCTTTCTCCCGCGAGCCATACAGTACCGCCGGCCTGTTCCACATCTCTGGCATGAGCTATGGCGCAATTTCAAAACCGGCAATCCAGGCACTCGCCGCCGGCGCAGCCAAATCGGGTTGCTGGATCAACACCGGCGAAGGCGGCCTCTCGCCTTATCACCTGGAATCCGGCGCCGACCTGGTATTTCAAATCGGCACAGCCAAGAACGGCGTGCGCGACCTGGAGGGTAAGCTGAGCGACACGCGTCTGCGCGCACTGGCGGCCAACCCCCAGATCAAAATGTTCGAGATCAAACTCAGCCAAGGCGCCAAGCCCGGTAAGGGCGGCCTCCTACCGGGCGCCAAAGTGACCGCGGAAATCGCCGCGATCCGCGGGATTCGGATCGGTCAGCAGGCACTCAGCCCAAACCGTCACCCGGACATTGCCAACAATGAACAATTGTTGGACATGATCGCGCACATCCGCCAGGTGACGGGCAAGCCCGTCGGCTTCAAGGCGGTTGTCGGAGCATACGGCTGGCTGGATGAGTTGTTCACGATCAGTTCGCAGCGCGGCATCGAAGCGGCCCCGGATTTTATTACCGTGGACGGCGCCGACGGCGGCACCGGCGCCGCCCCCATGCCGCTGATCGACGATATGGGCTTGCCCTTGCGCGAGAGCCTTCCGTTGCTGGTGGATAAGCTGTGCGAATACGGGCTGCGGGAGCGGGTGAAAGTGGTGGCCTCGGGGAAGTTGGTAACCCCGACCGACGTGGCTTGGGCATTATGCGTGGGTGCCGACTTCGTATGCTCGGCGCGCGGTTTCATGTTTGCCCTGGGCTGCATCCAGGCCCTGCAGTGCAACAAGAATACCTGCCCCACCGGCATCACGACCCACAACCCGAAGCTGCAAAGAGGTCTGCATCCGCCCAGCAAGGCCGAGCGGGTCGCTCATTATGTGAAGAACATCTGCTACGAGGTGGGCGTGCTTGCGCATTCCTGCGGCGTCCGCAGTCCTCGGGAACTGCGTCGACTGCATGCGCGAATCATTCAGCCCAATGGCATCAGTGCACCGCTCGAGGAACTGTATCCCGACGTTTCGTCCCGCCACCCTGGCAACGCCCGTGTCGAAAGCGACCAGACGTGACCGTAACGGCGCGTTCCGATCAGCTTCGGGTCCGTCGGGTTTTTGCGGATCGTTGCTTCTGTAGTCATATCGCACCTTCTTCAGCGGCAGCCTATGCCACGAAGACCGCACTACTCCGACAGTTCCGGTTGTGCGCCGCGCCTGGCAGGTAGCCAGGCAGGAAAACTCAGGTACGCTTGCTCCGGAGTTGCAACGACCATAACTACTCTGCTCCGGATCACTCTTTGGAGACGCATCCTTGCGTCGGTGGTGGCCGCGACCGCCACTGCGCTGAAGTCAGATGCAATTCCTTCTGTTTCATCGGACCACGCGCTGACGCCCCGGCGCCAAGCCGCGTTAAGCGGTGAGGTGGCGCCAATAACCGAGGCTCCGGATCTCCCCGGCGACCGACGGCGCGAGCCTCGCCAACCTGGGTGGTAACCCTCGAAAGAGGATAAACATTGATCGTTCGCAGCGTTGCACTCGATAATCCAATTTGAGCTCCAGGGTGGAACGAGGCCGATGGCGATCAGCGACGACATCCACGAGTACCTGGGGAAGCGCAGACCGGATCTGGTCCGCTTCGCCGCACTCCAGTTGCGCGACCCGGCGTTGGCGGAAGACGTGGTGCAAGAGACGCTCATGGCGGCCATGCAGAATTGCGAGCAGTTCGCCGGTCGCTCCAGTATCAAGACTTGGATCTTCGCCATTCTCAAGCGCAAGATCATCGATGCCATGCGCACTCGTATTCGTGAAGTACCGACTTCCCAACTCGGGCATGCCGGAGAGGATGACGATGATTTCGACCATCTGTTCGACCAGGGAGGATTTTGGTCGACCGAGCACCGCCCCCACCGCTGGAGCGAACCGGAGGACTCCCTTGAGCAGAGGCAGTTCTGGACGGCATTCGAACTGTGTCTCGATCACTTGCCGCTACGAAGCGCACAAGTCTTCTCCATGCGGGAACTCCTGGGTTTGAAAACCGAAGAAATTTGTAAGGAACTCGCAATCTCCACGTCCAACTGTTGGGTTATCCTGCACCGCGCACGCATGGGTTTGCGCGTATGTCTGGAAGAGACCTGGTTCGCGCAAGATTGATCGCCAGAGGTTCGATCGATGATGAATTGCAAGCAGGCGACGCAGCTGATGTCGCAAGAACTGGATCGTACGCTGCGGTGGCGCGAGCGTGTCGCGTTGCGCATGCACGTCCTGATGTGCAGTGGATGCGCCAATTTCCGCAAACAGATGGCCTTTCTGCGCAAAGTCTGTCGCCAGCGGACGGACAACGACACCTAACCAGAAAGAGGCAGGTTAGACCTAGACCCCGGACCCGGATCCCGATCGTCGTTCTCGCAAAGCACCCGCGCCCACTCGATCCGCGGCGCGGTCAAGGCGCTATGGCGAATTTGCATTCGTATACCGTCACGGCGTGTATCGGCGACGCTGCATGTCATTGCCGCTTAGCGCGGCCAATCCGAAGGCACGCGCTTCGAGCCAGCGCTGGTGATTGGTAGCGACCGTCCGCTACTGTCGTCTGTCCACCTTCACGATCGCTCCCGACCGTCTGGGACCGAACGACGCCGTATTTATCGCTGTCGAGGACGGTGGCTTTGTCACGCCGGTCCGCTATGGACGCACAATGCGGCGGGCACAGCCCGCCCTATCCGGAAATTGCGCCAGCAAGCAGGACGGCTCGCGACGCGCGCCGACCGCCGTAGGTTGCGTCAAGGTAAAGGCGACGTTGGCGCTTGCCGAATGGACGCAGGCCAAACAGGCCACGGCCATGGATCGTGAGCCGTTCAGGTGCCGTCGTCGGGCCGGGGCAGTTGCAAAACCGTACCGGCAACCAATTCCGTACCCGGTAGGTGATTGACCCGGCGCACCATGTCGGGGTCCCAATGCAGTCGTTGTGACAAGCCGATGAGATCGGTACGGGCGCCAACGATGTGTACGCGGCGATCCGTCAAGCCCGGACCATGGCCGAAGTACGCGGCGTAGTCGCTGATACCGCGGAACAGCGCCTCGGCAATGGCCTGTTGATGTTTGGGGTCGGCCAATTGCATTTCTTCTCGGTGGTGACTGATATACCCCGTCTCCACCAGAATCGACGGTACGTCAGAGGACAACACCACGAAACGGCCCGGCAACACCGAATGCCGCACCATGGAAGTCACCGCCGCCAGTTCGCGAAACATCAACCGTCCGGCAGCGTAGCTTTCCAGAGCGTGAGCGGCACCTTGGCGTTTGCCCAGATGCAGGGCCACGTTCTGCACCGCGCCCATGGCGTCCGATCGGCTGCGCCCCCCGTGCGACGCCAGCAGCGCCCGTCCCCTGCGGCGCGCGCTGGGATGTACGTAGACCGACGCTCCGTGTATGTCCGTGCCCGGAAGGGAATCGGCGTGAATCGATACCAGCAGATCGGCATGACATCTTTCCGCGATTTGGTAACGATCCTGCAAACTGATGAATTCATCGCTGTCACGGGTCAGCACGCCATCCATGTACGGCGTACTTTGGATCAGCCGTTGCAAACGTTGGGTGATGGCCAACGCGATATCCTTCTCCTGCCATCCGCGTGGGCCAACCGCGCCTTGATCATGGCCGCCGTGACCCGCATCGAGCACTACAACGAAATCCCTGCTGCTGTTCGAGTCCCGACATTGACTGTGCCGACGAGCGACTGCAGGCTGCGGTTGCGGACCGAAATCCACCACGATACGAACACCACCATCGGGATCCGACTCCGCGCTGACATTGGCGATGAGCCGGCGGCGCAGATCGAACACGATGCGCTGATCGTGTTCATTGCGCGCGGCAGTGCGCACACGCAGCACCGGACCGACATCGGCGCGGGCTTGAACCAGCTCATCCTCCATGCGCGCACCTGCCACGTCCACGACCATACGCGGCGGGTTGTTCATAGCGAAGCTCTTGAACCGTACCGGTCCGTCGGTGTGGATGACGGCTTGCTCGGGCTGGATGTCGATCCCCAGGACCCGTTGTTCTGCCCGAACCTGGGCACAACAAAGCAGCATCAACAGTAGCGCTACGAGGCGGCAAGCGAGCAAATCGTGGGTAAATTGCATGGTTTAGGCTGTCGAGTTCTTGTCGTTTTACCGGGTTGACTGCCCGGGAGCAAGAACCGCGCCATTCCTGCAAGCAATTGATACCTCTAGCGATCGGGTGCGGAGCCGACGATTTGCCGGCGCCGGCGAAAGCACTTGAACCAAGTCCAAACATCTAACTGATTGTGGATAACGGTGTTTAGTAACCGGCCCGTTGAGGGCAAAGACGCCCTAACCCCCCAGAACCGAGACAGCGCCGCCGGTGCGCCGCGGTTCCCGGACCATGTCAGTGTGCTGGGATTGGATTGGTTCCATGGTGGAGACCGACGATAACGGACTTCCCTTACGGGAGCGTTGCAGCGGCAATGCGGGTTCGCACGACCGCGCTTCATTGCGCGCTTTCGCGCAGGGCGGTAAGCGCCTTTTGCGCCGCCGCCGCGCTGCGGCCATGGCGTTCGAGTTCCAACCAGGGATCTTCCTTTTGCGCCAGACGGCGCCGGATGTTGGCCAGCGTGTAGGATTGCGAATGCAAATCTTTGCGTCCGAGTTCACTCCAATCGAGCGGCGTCGCCACCGGCGCGCCCGGCTTGGCCCGGACGGAATACGGCAGCACCGCCGTCTGCCCTTGAGCATTGCGCATCACGTCCAGGTACAGGCGGGCACCGCGCTTTTCCTTACGCTGGGCCGTGGTCAACGTGTCGGGATGCCGCGCCGCCAGGTAATCGGCAAGATCACGCGCGAAGGCGCGCACGGAATTCGAAATCCTGTTTACCGTCCAGTGGCGCGGTAACGTGCAGGCCCCGGGAGCCCGTAGTCATGACGAACGGCTTCAGCTCCAAATTCTCCATGGCGTCGCGCACCTGACGGGCGGCGCGCACGACTTCGTTGAAATCGTCGCCAGTGGGATCCAGATCGAAAATCAAACGATCCGGACACGACAACCGCGGCGTCCTGCTCAACCAACCGTGCAAGGTAATGACAGCCTGGTTTGCCAAGTACACTAAGGTTGCCTGGTTATTGCACAGCACGTGATCGACTTTTCCGGAACTCTTCCCAGCGCGCGCGACTTTGACGCTCTCGATCCAGTCCGGAAAATAGTCCGAACGGTCCTGCTGAAAGAATCCTTGCTTGTCGATCCCGTCGGGAAAGCGTTGCAATGTCAACGGACGGCCCGCTGCGTGCCGCACTACCTCTTCGGCGCAGTCGCGGTAATACGCAATCAAATCACCCTTCGTGATACCGGCGTCCGGAAACAGAACCTTGTCTTGGTTGCTGAGCTCGAATGCATGGGATCCGAACTGAACCATTTTCAACGGTCCTGTTCGGCTGCTTCTTTGACCACTTTGCGCGCGGATTTATCGTCCCGCAGACCAAGAAACCGCGGGTGCCGCAGCCGATCATCGTTGGTCCATTCCGTGAATCCGATTTCCGCCACCAGCGTGGGACTGGTCCAGTGTACGTGGCCGCCGCTGGCTTGTTCGCGCTCTGCGAACGGGCATTGCGTTTGTTCCCTCGACTTCAACTTCTTCGCCAGATGCTGCAGCGTTTCGTCGTCGAAACCCGTGCCGACCTTGCCGGCGTAATGCAGCGTGTCACCCTTGTAGAATCCCAGCAGCAGAGCGCCGAAACCCTTGCGGCTGCCGGCAGGCTCGGTGTATCCGCCGATCACAAGCTCCTGCTGATGCACGCATTTGAATTTCAGCCAGTCCTTTGATCGGCTGTGGCTGTAACGGCTCATGGCGCGTTTGGCGATGACACCTTCCCAGCCTTTTTTGCATGCTTCACGGTAATAAGCCTCGCCATTGCCGTTGCGATGCGGCGTATAACGCAGCGGACCCGCAAAATGCAGCGCTTTTCGCAACAAGCTTCTTGCGGGCCCGCAACGGCAGCCCGATCAACTCGTAGCCGTCCAGGTAAAGAAGATCGAACAAATACAAATACACTTTGACGCCGCTCGCGCGCGCTTCATCGGCATCTTGCAAACGCATGCGCTGCTGGAGTCGGGAGAAACTGGTGACATTGCCATCGAACGCAACTATTTCGCCGTCGGCGATAAAGCGGCACGAGGCACTTTCGCGAAGCGCATCGACCAGATCGGGATAGGTATCGTTGAGCTTTTGCCGATTGCGCGATAACAGGCGGACTCCGCGCCCGTCACGAAAAACCACGCAACGTTCACCATCGAGTTTACGCTCGTACAACCAGTCATCGGACGAGAAGCGTTCCTCGGTCAGCGTGGCCTTCATCGGCGCGGTCCACGCCGGCATCGTACTGGCATTGATCTTGTCGCGCTCTTCGCGCACTAAGCGTCTGCAACAACTTATTCATCACCGCCTTCTTGACTGCGCGATTTGTTCCATGCTCCGCCCGCTGAGGGCGGATCGCGGTTTCGGTATTGGTCGGTATGCGCCGCGCGTCCGCTGTCTCATCGCGCTTTTTGATCAGCAACCACTGCGACTTGCCGTCTTTCGGATGTTCGACGCAAGAGCATATCCGCCCTGGAGCTTTTCGCCCTCGAGCCATACTTCCATCAAACCTTCCGCAAGGGAATCTTCCATGCTCGTGGAGTTCTTGCCTTTGTTGGCGCGCAGATTTCGGTAGGTGCCATAATCCCACACCATGACGGTTCCGCCACCGTACTCGCCTTTGGGGATGACGCCTTCGAAATCGATGTAATCCAGAGGATGGTCTTCTGTCTGGATGGCCAGGCGTTTGTCACTCGGATCCATTGACGGTCCTTTCGGCACCGCCCAGGAAACCAATACGCCGTCGATTTCGAGCCGAAAATCATAATGCAGTCGCCTGGCATCATGCTTTTGGATGACGAACCGGCGACCGCCCTTCTTGCGAGGCCGCCCCGTGGCTCGGGTGTTTTGTCGAAGCGCCGCTTTTCGTGGTATTTACTGAGCTTGTGCGTGCTCGTCATTTCATGCCCTCGCAGCCGCGCAAGATAGCGCCGATGCGCGGTGATTGTGCTCACCCCCGGCGGCGCGCAGACGTCATTGTCGGCGTAGGCGTTTCTACACCCCTGCAAACATAGATCAGGCGCAAATCGCTTCAATAGCCGTATTGCGCACAATGGAAACACGCGTCTGAAAATGCACACCACCTCGGATATAATGGCGTGATGGAAGAGCACGATAATTCCGCGATGCGCAGGGAGGCGCTGTTCAGCCGCGATGGATTTTATTCCTTCGTGGTGCAAAGCAATGCTTTGCTGCATCGCGAGGCGGTGAACACCGGAATCGAAGCGGTGCGGGCGGCATTTTGCAGCGGACAATCGCGAGCGAAACTTTCGGTATTGGACTTGGCGTGCGGCGGCGAACCGCTGGCGATCGCGGAAATTCTGGCGGCGTTTCCCCAATGCCGCTTCGACTACCACGGTATCGATATCAATCCCGATCAGGTGCAGAGCGCGCGAGAATTCACATTCCCGGCCAACGTGGTCAACGTGCGCATCGACGAAGGCAGCGCCTGGGATTTTCAAAATCTACCGCTGCAGCAATCGTACGATCTGGTGTTCATGGGTATGAATCTGCACCACGGCACGCCGGAGGAGATTTTGTTTCTCGCCCGTCAATTGCGTGGTGTGATGTCATCCCAGGCCTTGTTCCTGAACCACGATTGGTTCCGGCCGGACGACGAACCCTACCAACAGCGCCCCGATCACGATCCGGCGGATCCCGCGGAATCCTACCGGCTCGTGGACCCGTCGCGTCTGGCCCTGTGTCCGGCACCAAACCTGGACCGCAAGGACGAATACCAGGGCGCCGGCGATCCAGATTGGCGGATCGAGTACCGTGAGTTGTTACGGCAACGACTGTCGGATAGCGGCGCAAAAGCTGGCGGCATCCAGGCCACAGTGGATCATGTGGCGAGCCGCGATTACCCGATTTCGTTGTCCGAGTTCGGCCAACTGTTCCGGCAGGAAAATTTCCGGGTGCGTATCCTCCATTATGCCGGCGACGACCCGCTGATGCGCTTCATCGCCATGCCTGCGGCTTCGCCCGACGCTGCCGTGGTACGCCGCCTGTAACGACGACCGTTCGTGCCCGCCTAACCCGCCGCAAGTATTCCGCAGGACTCAAGATTCTGCTCTCGCCGCCGACAAAAGGTGGCAACTCAACCGACTCCCTTGCCAGCACCACCGCATCCTTGTGCCGGGCGGGCGCGGGAACGGCGCAGGACCATTGAATGCCCTTATCCGGAAAGCTGTTCGACACCCTGTGGCATTACGCTGACATCGGTGCGCGGCCGGAAGACGGTCCCGAGGAACGTGTGCGGAAAGCGGTCACGTCCATGACCGCAATCATTATCGGGTTTCTGGCCATATTCTGGGGCCTGACTTATGTGCTGCTCGGCTATCCCTTCGCCGGCGCTATTCCGCTCAGTTATTCGGTGATCAGCGCGTTCAGCATCGGGCTCTATTTCCGCTTCAAACGCTTTGAACTGTTTCGTTTCAGTCAGCTGCTGCTGATCCTCCTGTTGCCATTCCTGCTGCAATGGTGTCTTGGCGGTTTCAGCAACGGCAGCATCGTCATGATCTGGGCGTTTTTCACCCCACTCGCTGTGCTGCTCGCCGATGGACCCCGCAGCGGATTGCGTTGGCTATCCGGTTTTCTCGGTTTGGCGCTCGTATCCGGCGTGCTCGACCCCTATCTGGCCGCCCACGTGGCGCCAATGCCGGAGACTGCGAGGACCGTTTTCTTTCTGCTCAACATAGCCGTGGGACTGCTTAGCGTCTATGCGGTCCTGAATTATTTCGTCAAGGAAAGCCGGCGCTATGCGCGACAACTGCGTGCGAACGAAGCGCATATTACCGAACTGATGATGACCGACCCGCTCACGGGCGCAGCCAACCGGCGGCGGCTCAACCAGTGGCTGGAGACGCAAAACCGCTTGCAGCAATGGCCTTTGTCGATCGTGGCCATGGACTTGGACCGGTTCAAATCCATCAACGACACCTACGGCCATCAGGTCGGAGATCGAGTCCTGCAACAGCTCACGAATATCGCGCGCCAATGCATCCACGGCCAGGACATGCTGGCGCGCATCGGTGGAGAGGAATTCGTGGTCGTGTTGCCGCAGACACCGACCGTCGAGGCTTGCACCATTGCCGAACGCATCCGCGTACAGATCGAACAAACGAAATTCGACGGCGTGGAACGTCCGGTGACGGCCAGCTTTGGCGTAGGCACAACTGCCAACGGTGATCTATCGGATTTACTGGCCCACGCGGGTCGCGCGCTGTACCACGCCAAGGCCGGCGGCCGAAACCGCATCAGTACGGCGCCCACGAAAACCGACCGTTCGCCGAAAATATGCGACTCGAATCCTGTTTGAACGCCGCCGGACTACAGCGCGTCAATTAACGCGCTCATCAGCCATCTGCCGCTCGAGGCGCTTGCGCACGTCGCCCGGCGAGCCAGTGCGGCGGGCGAGCAAATCATAGGCGACCGGCACCACGAACAAAGTAAAGAATGTCGCCGCTAGCACGCCGGCGAAAATGACCGTGCCGATCACGACCCGTGTTTCAGTGCCCGCACCGGTGGAAAGCAACAACGGAATGGAACCGGCAACGGTCGTGATACCGGTCATGACGATGGGTCGCAATCGGATGGACGATGCTTCCACCAATGCTTCCCGGAACGGTTGTCCGGCATCGCGCAATTGATTGGAGAATTCCACGATCAGGATGCCGTTCTTTGCCGCCAACCCCACCAACATGATCAGACCAATTTGACTGTATAGATTCAACGTCTGGCCGCTCAGGTAAAGACCGAGCAGTGCGCCGGCAATGGCCAGGGGGACGGTGAGCATGATCACCAACGGGTGAATCCAACTCTCAAACTGCGCCGCCAGTACCAAAAACACCACCAGTACACCGAGTCCGAACACGAACAACAATGCGGCTCCGGCAGATTTGTAATCCTGAGATTGGCCTTTGTAATCGACGATCACTTGACTCGGTAAATTGGTTTTCACCAGATTCTCGAGGTACGAAAGCGCCATACCCAGTGACAATCCATCTGCGAGATTTGCCTCCAGGGTAATGGCGCGGACGCGGTTGTAGCGGTTGAGTTTCAGAGAATCGGCAAATTCTTCCAGGCGCACCAGGTTCGACAATGGCACCAGTTGTCCAGACCGTTGCGAACGAACATAAATATTCTCCAGACTCGAAGGCGTAGTCTGGCCGCTGCGCTCCCCTTCCAGAATGACATCGTATTCCTGTCCGGTGTCCACATAAGTCGTCACCCGGCGCGAGCCCAGCATAGTCTCCAAAGTGCGGCCGATTTCGCTGACCGTAACCCCGAGATCAGCCGCCCGGTCGTAGTCGATGACGACTTTGATTTGGGGTTTGGTTTCCTTGTAATCCCAATCCAGACCATCCAGTCCCGGATTGGACTGCGTTGATTTTTTCAAGCAAGGTGTCGCGCCATTGCGCGAGTTGTTCGTAGGTACCGCCGCCAATGGTGAACTGCACCGGTTTCTGGATGCGCGCACCGAACCCCTGGCGCATCACCGGAAACGCACGAACCCCCGGCAGATCCTTGAGCCGCTTCTTGATATCGTCCATGATCGTCCCATGCCGAGCGCCGCTGGTTCCAATCGTTGAGCACCAGCACGGCAATACCGTTGTTGAAGATCTCGAAATTGCCGAACGCCCGTGGCGCGCGCACCAGCAGCCGGGTCACTTCGCCTTTGGTGACCAACGGCATCAGACGCCGCTCGATTTCGGTCATGTAGTCGGCCATGTAATTGTAGGACGCGCCTTCGGGACCGTTCACCAATACGAAAAACGCACCGCGATCTTCCTTCGGTGCGTATTCGTCGGGAATCTGCTGGTACAACCACACCGAGCTCGCCACCACGGCGGCAAATACCAGCCAGACGATCCAGGCATGCCGCAGTGCGGCCTTGCAACGCGCCATGGTAACCGCGACGAAACCAATGAAACGCCCTGTCCACGCCGCGCGCGGCGAGTCCCCGTTTGGCCGGCGGCGGCAACACCTTGGATGCCAGCATGGGCGACAACGACAAGGCGACGAAACTGGAAAACGATACCGCCGCCGCCATGGTCAGCGCGAACTCGGAAAACAGCCGGCCGACGTTGCCTTGCAGGAAGGCGATCGGCACGAACACCGCCACCAGCACCACTGTCGTCGCGATCACCGCAAAACCTACTTGCCGTGTGCCGCGAAATGCCGCGACCAAACGCGTTTCTCCGTATTCTTCCATGCGCCGGTGGATGTTCTCCAACACCACGATGGCATCGTCCACCACCAGGCCGATTGCCAGCACCAGCGCCAACAGCGTCAGAATATTGATCGAGAAGCCAAGCACCACCAACACCAGGGAGGTCGCGATCAGCGATACCGGTACGGTCACCGCCGGTACCAAGGTAGCACGGGCACTGCCGAGAAACAGATAAATGACGCCGATGACCAATACGATGGCGATACCGAGGGTCTTGTACACTTCATGGATCGCGCCTTCGACGAACACCGAACTGTCATAGCTCTGCTCGATGGACATGCCGGTAGGCAGCGTCGGATTCAGGCGTTTGACTTCGGCTTTGGCGGCGCGAGCCACTTCCAAGGTATTCGCGGTCGATTGTTTGATGATGCCGATGCCAACCATCGGGATACCGTTACCGCGGAAAAACAAACGGTCCTCGGCGGCGCCGCGCTCCACCCGCGCCACTTCCCCAAGACGCACCAGATAACCATCGCTGCCCCGGGAGACCACCAGGCGGGAAAAATCTCCGGCGTCGCGAAACGTGCGCTGCACACGCACCGTGAACTGCCGATCCTTGGAGTCGATGCTACCGGCAGGCAATTCCACGTTTTCCGCCAGCAACGTGCGTTCGATATCACTGACCGTGAGGTTGCGCGCCGCCAGCGCCTTGCGGTCGATCCAGATCCGCATGGCGTAGGTCTGCGCACCGCCTACCCGTACCCGCGCCACCCCGTCCAGCACCGAGAAACGGTCCACCAGATAACGTTCGGCATAATCGGTCAACTCCGGTACCGTCATCCGATCGCTGGCCAGATTCAGCCACATGATCACGTCTTCGTTGCTGTTGACCTTCTGTATTTCCGGCGGGTCCGCCTCCTCCGGCAGGTCGGCCAGCACCGCCGACACCCGGTCGCGAATATCGTTGGCCGCCGCGTCCACATCACGACCGACGTTGAATTCCACGGAGATGGTGGAGCGGCCGTCTTCGCTGGACGATTCGATGAAACGAATGCCCTCGACACCGGACACGCGGTCTTCCAACACCTCGGTGATGCGGTTCTCCACCACGTTGGCCGCAGCCCCGGGATAGATGGTTTCGATGGAAACCACCGGCGGATCGATGTCGGGATATTCGCGCAAGCGGCAGGCGATCGAACGCCACCAGACCGAATGCGATCAACAGCAACGACAGCACCGCGGCCAGTACCGGCCGGGTGACCGAGATGTCGGACAGCATCATGGTTTGGCAGAACCGGTCTTGAGCAGCTCGCTGCGCGGCCGGCTGCCGTCGTCAGTGGCGATGATCTTGACGCTTTGACCGGGTCGCAATTTGATCGCGCCTTCCGTGATGACGCTGTCGCCGGCGCGCAGACCGCCGAGAATTTCCACCACCCCGGGCATTCGGGCGCCGATCTGGACTAATCCCGCTTTTGGGCTTGATTACCGTGCTGGCCTTCGATCGTAAGAACGAAATGCTTCTCGCCTTCAGCCAACAGTGCCTGCTCCGGAACAGCCAGCGATTGCCGTTCATTGCGCAGCAATACGGCGTTCATGAGCATGCCGGGTTTCAGCAGCCGATCCGGATTGGGCAAAACGGCGCGAACCGTCACCGATCGGGTTACCGGGTCGACGCGGCTGCCGACACTGCGAACTTCGCCGCGAAACACGCGGTCGCCATAGGCACGCGTAGTCGCTTCAATGGCGAGACCGGGTTTGAGCACATGCAGAAAAGTCTCCGGTACCGGCATGTCCAGCTTCATCAGGGAGTCGTCATCCAGGGTGGTGATGAGATCCCCTGGTTCCACCAGCGCCCCGACACTGATATTGCGCAATCCGACCACGCCGGAGAACGGCGCCCGCACCACGCGGTCCGCGACCTGCGACTCGATCGCCCGGAGACGCGCTTGCGCTGCTTCCCATTCCCTCAGTCGTTCGTCGAGTTGGGACTTGGCCGCCGTGCCGGTGGACTCCAGCGATTTGATGCGTTGATATTGCCGGCGCGCCTCGGCTGCGGTGACCCGCGCTTCGTCGAGCAACGCCTCTTCCTCGGCACTGTTCATTCGCACCAGCACCTTATTAGCGTCGACCCGGTCGCCGTCATCGAAATCAATTTCAGAAATGATGTCGGTGACGCTGGCGGTCAGTGATACGGACTCGTTGGCGCGCAGCGTGCCGAGAGCCTCGATGCGATCAACAAACCGTTGCGGCTCGACCACGGCCGCAAACACTTCCGTCGGCGGGGATGCAGGGGAAGCCAGCGTGGGACCCAGGAGAAGGAGCGTAAGCAAGCAGACACGGGAACGAACGGGCATGGGATCCACCGCATGGATACAGAGGCCAACCATCCATAGCATGCGCTCAACTTCGGCCGGCGTCACTGTACAATTGCACGGTCCCGATTCCAGCCCGGCCGGAAACCGCTGCTACTCGTCAAGCTTTCCGGTCAGCCAATATCGGATCCGCGCGGGATGCGTCTGAATATAATGATCGACGGCCTGGGCGACTGGGGCGTTTTGGGCCTCCAGCAAGATGGCCGACAGCTCGTTGGCGGGCAAATACATCCGGGAGAAGAAGTCCGTAAGCTGTGGCGGAAAATCCGCCTCGAAACCTTGCCGAGCGACGGCGTGAATATGTTCTACCCCGCCCAGGATGCCTTTGGGGTCGTCCAGGAACCGCAGCTGGTAGCGGGCGAAAATCCAATGGGGTTGCCAAGCCGTCACCACGACCCAGTCCCGGTTGCGAATGGCACGGTCCAGCACCGCGGTCATGGCGGCCCCACTGGCCGGCACCAGTTCCCACTTCTTCAGTCCATAGGCGTTGACGGCCCGTTCGGAGGCTTGCATGAGACCGGAACCGGGATCGATTCCCTGTATGCGGTGCTGCAAACGGCGCCCGACGGCGGGTTTATGCAGGTCCTCGACGGAGGCCAATTGATCCGCAGGGACGTACTGCGGTACCACCCATCCCAGTCGGCCTGTATATAACGGACCGAGATTGATCACCCGGTTGCGCACCTTCTTCCAATAATTGCGGTGCGTCACCGGTAGCCATGCCATCAACATGAGATCCAGATCGCCGTTGGCAACCGCCTGATACTGGATGCCGATATCGGCCATCACGAGTTTGACCCGGTAGCCGAGATGCGCTTCCACCAACCGCTTGGCGAGCAAGGTAACCACCTCGGCGTCGGACCAGGCCGTCCAGCCGATTCGCAACGTGGGCACCCCGTCTTCGGCGTTTGCTGCATCGGCGCGTCCCGCACCGGTCCCCGCCCCCGTACTCGAGACGGTAATCGGCCCGGATTGGCCAACCAGCCCCGGCCCCCATTCGACCAGATAGACCAGGGCCGCAAGCGAAAGCGCCAAGACCGCCGCGATCACCAGCCAACGTGTGAACCGGTTGCGGCGATTCATCCCTCGTCCGTCCCACGCAGCGGACCTCTGCCCTGCACTGTCGACCACAAGCCGCGCAGCCGCTCCGAAATCGACTGACGGCGACGACCGCCAAAGCTCTGCGTGATCCGGTCCAGCACGATCGCCAGTACCACCACGCCGATGCCGCCTTCAAAGCCCAGGCCCACGTCCAGGCGCTGGATTCCCCGCAGCACGACGTCCCCGAGGCCTCCGGCACCGATCATGGAGGCAATCACAACCATCGACAGCGCCAGCATGATGCTTTGGTTCACGCCCGCCATGATCGACGGCATGGCGGTCGGGATCTGCACTTTGAACAACAGTTGATGCGGCGTACAGCCGAACGCGAGTCCGGCTTCCACCATTTCAGTCGATACCTGGCGGATGCCGAGATTGGTCAGTCTCACTGCCGGCGGCATCGAAAAAATGATGGTGGCGATCGTGCCCGGCACTCTACCGGTGCTGAAGAACATGACCGCCGGTATGAGATATACGAATGCGGGCATGGTCTGCATGAAATCGAGCACCGGGCGAACCAGGTTCCAGACCGTATCGCTGCGCGCCGCCCAGATTCCGATCGGAATGCCGATCACCAGGCTCACCAGGGTCGCGGCGAGTACCAGCGCAAGCGTGGACAAGGTCTCATGCCATAGGCCCATGCCCACCACGCCGGCCAATGCCAAGAGTGTGAACAATGCAAAGCGCCAACCCACCCGCCAGGCACCCAGTGCAGCCAGCACCACGACCAACAGCCAGGCCGGCGGATACAACAATGTCGCCTCCAGCATGCCCGTGACGCCGTTGATCAACCAGACGATGCCGTCGAACACCGGTTGCGCATTGTTGAGCAGCCAATCGACAGTCGCTTCGATCCAGTCGCCGACCGGAATCCGGCCCGGCGGCGTCTGCGCATGGGCAGCCGGCATCAACAACATCAGCATGGCCGCGGCGACCGGGCGCATCACGTCGACTTCTTCATCGCGCCGAGCAAACCGCTGCGCGTCAACACACCCCGCAGCGAACCGTGACGATCGACTACTGGCACCGGATACGGTGTGCCGGCCACGCGACCGATCGCGTCAACGAGCCGCGTGCTCGTGCGCAGCACCCGTGGTTGCGGCAGTAACGCGGCGTCCAACATCTGTCCTCCGCCACCTGCCTCCTGCAAAGACTCGACACTGACGACGCCCTGGAATCGGCCTGACGGGTCAACGACGTAACCATAGGGGAAACCGCGGCGTTTCAAAGTCCTGCAACACGCGCTCGACCGTCACCGAAGTTTCGATCGTAAACACCGCCTCGTGCGGTTCCGCCAGGTCTCCGGCAGCGTAGACTTGCGCGACGTCGACGTCTCGGAAGAAGCCACGCACGTAATCGGTGGCAGGATATTCGAGAATCTCCTTGGGCGTACCCACCTGCAACACCCGGCCGCCTTCCATGATCGCAATCCGGTCGCCAATCCGCATCGCCTCGTCCAGATCGTGCGAAATGAACACCACCGTGCGCTCGTGCTGTTCCTGCAACTTCAAAAGTTCTTCCTGCATTTCGCGCCGGATCAGCGGATCGAGTGCTGAGAACGCCTCGTCCATCAAGAGAATAGAAGGATTGGTGGCAAGCGCCCGTGCCAGCCCCACACGCTGTTTCATTCCGCCCGACAATTGATCCGGATACCGATCGGCGCTACCCGTCAATCCAACCTGTTCCAGGGCCTGGCGACCCCGCTCCGCACGCTCGCTTTTGTCGACGCCCGCGATCTCCAAACCAAAGGCTGCGTTTTCCAACACGGTGAGATGCGGCAAAAGCGCGAAAGACTGAAACACCATCGCGATCTCGCGCCGCCGCAACTGGATCAGCCGGCGCGCGTCCATGGCGACGACGTCCTGTCCGTCGATCATGACTTTGCCCGCGGTGGGGTCAATCAAGCGATTGAGCATGCGCACCAGTGTCGATTTTCCCGAACCGGACAGACCCATCACGACAAAGATTTCACCCGCGCGCACCGTGAAATTGGCGTCCTGAACGCCAACCGTATGTCCAGTCTGGGCGAGTACGTCGTCCTTGGATGTACCGGCAAGCGCCCGATCCATCGCTTGCTGCGGACTCGGACCGAAAATCTTGTAAAGCCTTTCGACGACAATCTTGTCCGTCATGAGTCTCAACTGTGGACGGCAGGAGCAAGTCTATGTCCATCGTACACGCCGGACGCGCAAGCGTGAACCGTGCCCGACGGGGATTCGGCAATTGCGCGGCATCGCGATACACCGCACAATGGGACCTTGTGGGTGCGTCTCTCCCTCAGACTACCCATTGCCGACAACAGCCATGCCATCGCCTGCGAACGATTCGTATCTGGGAGCTTCGGCACCAACACGCGGAGTAAGAGCGGCAACCGCCCGGTAGTCTGGTCCGTGCGCCATCCCCGGGGGCGCGCGGTTCCTGTATTTCCGTGCCTGAATACGCCCCGCCGCCACACCGCAGCCGTCGTCACTGTTCAATTACACAGCAGGTCGTTCTTCCCAGATCATCGCGAATGGATCGATGTAGTGCCTGCGCCTTCATGGAACCTCCAGTTCGGCAAAATGCTCCAGGCGGTCGTCGGACAGCGGAATCGTCCCTTGCGGGTGTACCGTGGCGTCCACAGGGATCCCGTCGAGCAGCTACGCGGGGAGGTTGATCCGAGCCGTCGGCGACCCGCTTGACGTTGATGTGGTACACCGTATCTCGATAGCGATAATGCATCGTGTATGAATCCCAATCCGCCGGCATGCACGGCGCGATGCGCAGATGGTCCACTTCCAGACTGACACCGAGCAGCGTTTCGACGCGTCAAGCGGTACATCCACCCCGCCGCACCGGTGTACCAGGTCCAGCCGCCCCGCCCGGTGTGAGGCGGCGCCGCATAGATATCCGCGCACATGACGTACGGTTCGACTTTGTAACGCTCGGACTCTTCCGCGCGCGCGCCGTGGTTACGGGATTCAGCATTGCGAACAACTCCCATGCGCGTTCTCGATCGCCGCATCATGGCGAACGCCATCACCGTCCAGATCGCGGCGTGGGTATACTGGCCGCCGTTCTCGCGCACGCCGGGTACGTAGCCTTTGATGTACCCCGGTTCGAGATCGGATTTATCGAAGGGTGGCGAGAGTAATTGGATCAATTTCGCATCGCGCCGCACCAGGCGTTCATTCACCGCGGCCATTGCCTTGCGGGCTCGCTCGGGTTCTCCAGCGCCGGAAATGATCGCCCAACTTTGGCTGATGGAGTCGATCTGGCATTCGTCGTTGGTGGCGGATCCCAACGGCGTGCCATCGTCGAAATAGGCCCGGCGGTACCAGTTTCCGTCCCAAGCTTGGGATTCGATGTTGGTACGCAAGGCCTCAGCCTGCTCCTGGCATTTAGTGGAGAACGCCTCATCGCCGCGGCTGCGCGCAAGTCCGGCGAATGAAGTCAGCACGTCGTACAAGAACCACGCGAGCCAAACACTTTCACCCTTGCCCGCGCGGCCGATGCGATTCATACCGTCGTTCCAATCGCCACAGCCGATGAGCGGTAGCTGGTGGCTGCCGAAGCGCAGGCCATGCTCCACGGCCCGTACGCAATGCTCGTACAGCGTGGCGGTTTCGGTGGACCGTTGCGGTTGGTCGTAGTAGGCCTCTTCTTCGGCATTGAGTTCGCGTCCAACCAAAAAATGCACCGGCTCGTCGAGCACGCCCGTGTCGCCAGTCGCCAGCACGTATCGGCAGGCTGCGTAGGGAAGCCACAGGTAATCGTCGGAGAAATGCGTGCGCACACCTTGGCCGCTGGGAGGATGCCACCAATGCTGCACGTCGCCCTGAGGAAATTGGCGCCCGCCGCAGCGAAGCAACTGCTCGCGTGCCAGTTCGGGCGTGGTATGGATCAGCGCCATCGTATCCTGGAGTTGGTCCCGATAGCCGTATGCGCCTCCGGACTGATAATACCCGCTGCGCCCCCAGAACCGGCACGCCAACGTTTGGTAGACCAGCCAACCGTTGGCCATCACGTCCAAGGCGCGATCAGGAGTCTGCACCTGGACTGCGCCCAAGGTGCGATTCCAATATTCCCACACCGCTTCCAGCGCCTGCCGAGCACGGGCCGGGCCACTGAACCGCTGTACCAGTTGCTGCGCTTCGTCCGTATTAGCGGCCGCACCGAACACGAACACGATTTCGCGTTCTTCACCTTCCGCCAATTCGACCGTGGTCTGGATTGCAGCGCATGGATCGCGCGCCGCGCCGGTGTGACCGGAAAAACGCGCACGGCCCATGGCAGCGGGATTGGCGAGCGAGCCGTTACGACCGATGAACTCGGTCCGGTTTCCCGTGATCGACATTTCCGTTTCACTGACCTGTGCGAACGCCACTCTTCCCGCATATTCACGGCCGAAAGCGTTGCTAGCAAATACCGCCCCGGTCTGCGGGTCCATTTCCGTGACGATGTGCATCAGATTGACGTGGCGCCATTCGCCCATTACCAGTTCCCAGTAACCGGTGACGGACAGGCGCCTGGACCGCTTGGAGTGATTGCACAGTTTGACGACGGCAAACTTGACCGGTGCATCGATGGCGACATATACCGACAAAGTCGAACTGATTCCGGATTCCGAGTGCTCGAACACGCTATACCCGAAACCGTGCCGACAAACATAGCCCGTGCGGCCGCGCGCCGGCAAAGGCGTCGGCGACCAGAACACGCCTGTTTCCTCGTCCCGAATGTAGAGCGCCTCCCCGGAGCTGTCGCTCAACGGATCGTTGTGCCAGGTGGTTAAACGAAACTCGTGGGCGTTCTCCACCCAGGTGTAAGCGCCGCCGCTTTCGCTCACTACCGTGCCGATGTGGGGGCTGGCGATCACATTGGCCCAAGGCGCCGGGGTCGTTTGTCCTGGCTCGAGGGTGATCACGTACTCGCGACCATCGGGGGTGAACCCCCCCAAACCGTTGCAGAGGATCCGTTCCCGGTGCGCCAGCGGCTGCACCGATTCTGCGACCGCTTTTGCAGGTAACTCCAAACGATCGGAAGCACGCTCAGGGGACACGCGGCGCTCAACCTGCTCGATCAGCGTCTGCGCCCTGTCACTGAAAACGATCCGAGCCACGGTTTGCAGCAATACCCGTTCATCCTCCGAAAGCTCGTCGGCGCGGCGAATAAAGATGCCCCCAGGCTCATCGAGCATGTGCGCCTGTTGGCCGCCGTTCACCAAGCCCAGGATTTCATCCTGCATGACCGCCCGGTAACCGGAAAAGTCCTCATTCACGATCACCAGATCGGCCGCCAAACCTTTCATGCGCCAATAGGAATGTGCCTGCAATGCCGTCTTCACCAGATCCATTCGTGCCAGGTTACCGATACGCACCAGGACAATTGGCAGGTCGCCGGATATTCCGAAGCGCCACAGCCCGGATTGTCCGAGGCGATTGCGCGCAATCACGCTCGGAGCGGCCCGGCGCAAAACGTTCGCGTAAATGACCGACGTCGCCAGTCGACCGAAAATCTGAGCGTCAGCCTCCACTGCATTGATATGGCGCAATACCTCGTGGCTTTGAAACCACGCCATCTCAAACGCGCGCTCGACGAAATGTCGATCGCAATACTTTTCGAGCACTCCCAGCGCCGCTTCCCGTGTGTGTGCGACACCAGAAATAATCGAAACGGTTGCCGATCCATCCGGCGACAAGGTGATGTTGCGGCGTATGGAAACGATCGGATCGAGTACCGCGCCGTCAGTATTGGACAGCCTGGCAGACCCACGCGGCACCCCGTCGGCCGAATCGAGCGCTATGGGATTTTCAGCGGTGCGGCCTCGGCCGATAAACTTGGCGCGATCGGTTTCGAACGACGGTTCTCCCGCGACAACGCCCGGCGCTGCCAACAGGTGAAACATCCATGGAACCTGGTCCTCTGCGGTGCGGGGCCGGCGTGTGCAAAGGATTGCCTGTTGATCCTGGAGAATCTCGGTCTGTACGAACAAATTGCTGAACGCGCGATGCGCCATATCGGCGTTGAGCGGCGCCAATACCACTTCGGCATAACTCGTCAGTTCGATGTGGCGGATACGAGCGGACAGATTCGTCAGGGTCACCCGGCGAATCTCCACATCGTCTTCCGGCGACACACTGATTTCGGTGTGGGTCTCGATCGCCTGGTCTCGGCGTCGGTATTCTGCCCGCGCTTGGACAAATATCGCTTCGTAGTGATCGGCCTTGCGCAAGGTCGGCTGGTGTGCCGCAGACCAGTAACGCCCCGTCGCCCGCTCGCGCAGGTAAATGAATGTTCCCCAGCAATCGCGCGTAGCGTCTTCGCGCCATCGAGTCACAGCCAGATTTTGCCAACGGCTATAGCCGCCTCCGGCCTGGGTGGCCATAACGTGGTACTTGCCGTTTGAAAGCAGGTGAACTTCTGGAATGGTCGTGTTCGGGTCCGTGAACACGCGCATGATCTGGCCAACTTCCGCACTCGGCGGACGCGCCGCGGCAGTCACTTCGGCAGCGTGCGGTTGCAGGGTCGCACTCCTCTTAGGCACACGTTCCTGCAACAGCAGTTGGGTCGCGCGTACCAGGGGATCGGACATGAATCTGCGTTGCATCGGCCGGCCAAGCAGCACGTCCCCGAACGCCAGAAGACTCATACCTTGATGATGGGCCATGAAGGTACGCACCACGGCGTGGTCGGACCCACGCGGAACGCGCGACGGCGTGTAATCGATGGCTTCGTAAAAGCCGTAGTCACCAATGAAGCCATTGGCAGCCAGCGTCTGCAGATTTTGGCACGCTTCCCGCGGCGCTACAGTCAACGCCAATGCGCTGGCGTAGGGTGCGACGACCAGATCGTCGCCGAGCCCGCGTTTGAACCCCAGGCCCGGCACCCCGAACGCCCGGTATTGATAAACCTGGTGCAGGTCGGTGGCGTTGTAACAGGATTCGGATATGCCCCACGGGACCGCCCGTTGCCGCCCATATTGAATCTGGCGGGATACCGCTGCTTTGCAGGTATGGTCCAACAGCGTATTTTCAAAGCTTGGCATGATCAGGCACGGCATCAGATACTCGAACATCGAGCCGCTCCAGGAGATCAAGCTCACCGCCCCGCCATGACTGGTCAACAAGCGCCCTAGTGCGAACCAATGCTTTTGCGGCAGCTGACCCTGCGCAATGAGCAGAAAGCTCGCCAGTCGCGCCTCGGAAGCCAACAAGTCGTAGCACGACGGATCCCGGCGCCGTTCGCCCACGTCGTACCCAATGGCCAGCAGTCCCCGCGACGAATCATAAAGAAATTCGAAATCCATCGATGCAAACGCACGGCAACGTTCGACCAACTCGTCGATGGTTTCATTGCGATCAATGGCTGCGGTTTCGCTGCAGGATCGGGCACCGACACTGGTATGCCTAGGCGCGAGATCTTCACCGCGGCCAATCTGATCAAACGGCGGGGTTGCAGGGACCATGGCGCGAGAATCATCGCCGAACTCGCGCGCCTGCCGCTCGAACTGTCGCGCCCAGTACATCAATTCAGGGTCGATATCGGTATTTTCCGGCAACCACGCAAGCAGGTCCGCGGCTGTGCGCTGGATTTCAGCCAGTGCGGTGACGATCGCGGTTGGGGAGTCCGGTGGTGCGTCGCCTATGTACGCGTTCAGCGTATTGCGAATATTGTTCAGTTTCTGCGCGAGTTCCGGCGCGGGTACAGACGGCAAATGCTCTGTCAGCACGGATAATGTATCCTGCAGTCCCTCAAATACCACGCCCGTACGCGCGGGCGCATCCTTGAGCTCCATCAGGCCCGCTTGCAGGGTCAGCAGGGAGCCGACCAGGTTGCCGCTGTCCACCGAGGAAATGTATTGGGGTCGAAGCGGTTGCAGTGTCCGGGTGTCGTACCAATTGTAGAAATGTCCGCGATAGCGCTCCAACTTCTCCATGGTCGACAGGGTAAGCGTCGTCCGGCGTATCAGGTCGCCAGCGCTTACATAACCAAAATCATAAGCCGCGAGATTCGCCAGCAGGCCCATACCGATGTTGGTGGGTGACGTCCGGGCAGCGATTGCAGGGTCCGGATGCTCCTGGAAGTTGTCAGGTGGTAGCCAGTTGTCCTCGGCTGAGACAAATTCATCGAAGTAGCGCCACGTACGCCGTGCCGCCACACGCAAAAACAGTCGTTGCTTGACGTTCAGCTCCGGGCCGCCTGCTGCGAGGGGCACGCTGATCCACCAACCGATGACCGGCGCGCTTAACCACAGCAGCAACAACGGCGCGCAGAGCCACCATTCAGCGGCAACAAACGGCAACGGACCCCAGAGGAGATAGCCACCTACCGCAGCCGCCATGGTCGGCGCGATCCACATCTCCCGAATAAAGTCGGACGGAGTCCGCCGCGCATTGCGTTTCTTATACGCGGGAAGTTGCCAGAGCAGTAAACCGCGGCACGTAAACAGCATGCGCACCCCGGAGCGAAAGATCGCGTCCAGGCAGATCAAGGCGTCGTAAGGTAAGAACACCAACGTCAAACCCGCCAGCACCAGCGGACGGCCCGCTGACTTGCTGGTGAGCGCCAAATGAACCGACCAATCCCGCTCCTGCGGTTTGCGGATGAGTTCGATCAAAAGGCCAACGAATCCCGGCAAAAGTACCACCGCGGCCACGACCAGGGTCCAGAACCAGGCCGGGGACGGGGCGATCACCCAACCGCCCACCAGTAGCAACAGCAGCGCCGGCGGCACCAGACTGCGCCGGAGATTATCGAACAGCTTCCAAACCGATAAAGCCGTGAGCGGGTTGCGCTGACGCGTCGACTGCGTGCCGGCCGTAGCCGACGGGCCGGGCACCCAGGGCAGCAACCACGCCGCTAATTGCCAATCGCCACGTATCCAACGGTGACGCCGACTCGCTTCGACCGAGTAACTGGCCGGGTGATCCTCGATGAGATCGACGTCGGTTACCAATGCCGAACGTGCGTAGCCACTCTCCAACAGATCATGGCTGAGAATTCGATTTTCCGGGAACCGTCCATCCACCGACTGGCGAAACGCATCGACGTCGTAGATTCCCTTGCCGATAAACGATCCTTCCCCGAACAGATCCTGATAGACATCTGAAACCTGTCGGGTGTAGGGATCGATACCCGCCTCGCCGACAAAGAGTTTCGTAAAACGAGATTGCCCGGCGCTGACGAGACTTATGGAAGCCCTCGGCTGCAAAATGGCATAACCCTCTACGATCCGCCCCTTCACTGGATCGTACACGGGGCGATTGAGGGGATGGGCCATATTCCCTACCAGGGTGATCGCCGCATCGCGCGGCAACTGGGTATCGGCGTCCAGGGTGATGACGTACCGGATCGAGCGGAAAATCGATACGTCACCTACGACTTCCGAGAATGCATCCTGCGCATCACCGCGCAAGAAACCATTGAATTGCTCGAGTTTGCCCCGCTTGCGCTCATAACCCATCCACACTCCTTCGTATGGATTCCATGTGCGCGAACGGTGGAACAAATAGAAGATACAAGAACGATCGTCGCGATAGGTTGCGTTCAGGGTAGAAATCGCCTCCCGCAAACGGGCCAGCAGCGGTCCATCACTGGGAAGGGTTTGTTCGGCGGCGTCAGGGAAATCGGTCAAGAGCGCGAAAAAAACATTGGGATCGCGATTGCCCAGATAGCGGATCTCCAACGCTTCGATCAAGCGATCGATCTCCTCCGCACTGCCCAGCAACACCGGCACCGCCACCATGGTTCGATGGGCGTCCGGGATGCCTTTCGAGAAATCTAGCCGCGCCAGCGTTCGGGGCGACAACGACAATGTGACCAGCAAATTAACGAGCGCCACCGCAAACGCCGACGTCGATATGGCGCCGGCGAGCAAAAACAACCCGAAGCGCCAAGACGTGAATTCCGATCCCGAAAACGGCAACAGCACGAACTGCGTCGCCAACACGGTCAATAAAGCAATCGAACCTATATAGAGCCACATTCGGCTTGCGCGGCCGGCGACAAGCGCCCGGAACCGCAACAAAAACCCGCACCCCAGCGCACGCTCCAGGGTCGGTCGCCCACGGTCGATCAGATAATAGCCAACGTGCGCACGACGATCCGTGTCACCCGACCGGCCGGCAGCGTGCGCAAGCCGAATTGCCTCACGCGCCACCCCTTCTTCGGTATGGGAACATGCTCTTGCCAGATCCTCCACGATATGGCGATATCGATCGCGAGTAGCAAAATCCTGCTCGACGTACATCGCGGCCGGATCGTCACGCAACCGCTGTTCAACGACGCTGAGCCGCTCGACGAATGTCTTCCAGTCCGTCGCGCCGATGAAGCGCAAACTGCCAATGCTGTTGGCCACCGAAAGCTGATTGGTCGCCGCCGTGCGGCCCGCCGCTTCCGACAACTGCGCAGCGGTCACCCCTTGTTCGTGCAGCTTTTGTTCTACCCAGGTTTGGATAAACGCCATTGTCGGCGCCTGCACCTGCAGGCGCGCGTAGAACTCTTCAACAAACGGCGCGGTGAGCGGTACGTCCGCGTTGGCGAAATCCGCCAGCACCTGAATCAGCTGCTTCGGCTTCTTTTCGGCGGTAACAAGTAACCGGTCGGCCCAGACAATGGCCGCGTCGCGCTCCTGCCGACGGCGGGCGATGCGCACGCCGACGCGACGCAGATTCTCCAGCAACGCCAATTGCAACATGATGGGATACGCCCATAGCTCCCCCAACTGCAAAGGCTGAACCGTCTGATAGGCTGAAATGAACTGCATGACGTTGTCATCGTCGACACGCCCGTCCATGTGGGAAATCAACTGCAGCGCCAGATCGTAGATACGGGGGAAACCAGCCGAGGGGCCGGCCGCAAGACGCGGCAATTGCCTGCTGTAGCCGCGCGGCAAATGACGATGCGCCAAATCGATCTGCTGCTCGATGAGGTAGAAGTTATCGAGCATCCACGCTTCGGCGGGAGCGATCTGCTGGCCCGCGGCGGCGGCGGAAGTTACGACTTCGTAGGCCGCCTGCAACACACGCGCATTGTCAGCCAGTCTCGGCAATAATTTGTCGGGCCCGCGCGCCGTGTCAATGCTATGTTGTTCTGCAAGTACCACGGCGTGGCGCTTGAGCTGTTCGATGCTGAACAGCTCCGAACGCAACAATTCAGTGTCGCGGTCGCTTCTCAGCGCGCCACGCGCGCGGGCGGACCTGAAGTCGATGATGGCGATGAACGTCTCCTCGCAAGAACAGGCCCGATAGAGGCCCCGCACATTCCGTTTGCTGCCGGCAGTCTATCCATCCTACCGGTGGCACCGCCTGTGCGCCTAACGATTAATAGCGGGTTGCGTAACCCATAGGAAACGTAGGGGTCGGCAGAAGCACGGAGTTCGAGAGGTAGACTCAGAGCGAGCGCGGGCTCCATTTTCGGGTCACCCGTGAGACAGGCTCCAAACATTTTTCAGCACAACTTGGCGTCGTGCTGGGCGAGATCGCACTAGTTCAATGGCGATGCCAACGCATATGTTTCAGCCATGAGATTTTCGCACACGTCGGCATGCAAGGGACGACTGAAATAGAACCCTTGTCCGGTATCGCATCCCAAATTGCGAAGAAATGCCAGCTGTGCACGCGATTCAATGCCTTCCGCGACGATGTGATACTGGAGATCTTTAGCTATGCCGATGACTGCTTCCACGGTCTCAGCATCGTCCGCATTCATGACGAGATCGCGAACGAAAGATCGGTCGATCTTGATAGTGTCGCTAGGAAATCGCTTCAATAAACTCACAACAGAGCGGTCCCTGCCGAAATGGTCAATCGCGAAGCGTACACCCTGGGCGCGAAGCGCCTTCAGCACTGATACGGACGCCTCCGAATCTTCCATCAGTATGCTTTCAGAGATCTCCAATTCCAAATAGCGCGCCGCGACACCGGTCTCCTTCAGAACCATCGCAACGCTTTCCTGAAAATCTTTGTTGTGGAACTGTTCCGCTGAAATGTTGATCGAAACTGGCACTACCGCCCGTCCTGACTCGATCCAAGTTTGAATCTGCCTGCAAACCCGGCGCATCACCCATCCGCCGATCGGAACGATGAGCCCGCACTCCTCCGCAATCGGTACGAATTGCGCCGGTTGGACGATGCCGATCTCAGGATCCTGCCAACGGATGAGCGCTTCGAGGCCAGAGATCTCTCCGGTGTCGAGATTTATTTTAGGCTGATAGTGCAACACAAACTGATGTTCTGTCAGCGCACGGGACAGCTTGTCCCGGATAATCTCTCGCTGAAGCGCCGCTGAGATCATTTCTGCACGATAGAATTGGTAATGTTTACGGCCATTCGTCTTCACTTGATACATTGCCGTATCTGCGTTTTTGATCAACGTGTCAACGTCCATGCCATCATCCGGATAGATGCTGACTCCGATGCTGAACGTAGCGTGAAGTTCGTGACCGGCAACGATATGAGGCGGAGCGTAACCGGCGCACAACGTGTCCGCGACATGGGCGGCGTCTTGCGGCCGCTCGATTTCACTCAGTAGGATCACGAATTCGTCGCCGCCTTGGCGGCAAACCGTGTCCGTGTCGCGCACGCAGGCGGACAAGTGCGTCGCGACCGATCGCAGCAACTCATCCCCGACAGCATGGCCCAGCGAATCATTGACTCGTTTGAAATGGTCGATATCGAGGTACATTAACCCGACCTTCTTGCCGTGACGCCGTGCAAGCGCCATGGCCCGGGATAGCCGCTCCGTAAGCAGGGTCCGATTTGGCAACCCCGTGAGAGGATCGTGATGGGCTAAATAGCGCATTTGGTGTGCCATCTCCCGAGACTGAACGACATCGTGAAAGACGATCACCGCTCCGCTGACGCATCCGTCCCGACCATGAATCGGCGCGGCGGAATGTTCGATCGCGGATTCGAACCCGTCCCGGCGGATCAGCAGACATTCAGCTGCCGGGCCCACAGGCGTGTTGGCATCGATGGCGCGCCGCGCGGCGCTGACTGCGGCCTGGCGCGTGTTGCCGTCCACGATATTAAACACCGCCGCAAGCGGCATGCCATGGGCGTCTTCGCAGGTCCAGCCCGTCATCTTCTGTGCGACTGGATTCAGGTAGGTCAGATTAGCTTCCAAGTCGGTCATGAGCACCGCATCGCCGATCAGATTGAGCGTCGTTTCGGCTCGTTCTTTTTCTTCGATCAACGCCTCTTCGGCGGCATGTGCCCCGGCTTCCGCCTGTCTCCAGGCGGTGATGTCATCGAGGGTGTGGACATGACCGCACAACTCGCTACCGTCGAACATGGCAACTCGGTTGACGCGTGTCCATACGACGCTG
Organism: uncultured Gammaproteobacteria bacterium; assembly: GCA_963762165.1. Classification (GTDB taxonomy): domain Bacteria; phylum Pseudomonadota; class Gammaproteobacteria; order JASBUN01; family JASBUN01; genus CAVXJN01. Next base: position 415,579 of record CAVXJN010000002.1, on the reverse strand, counting down.
CCGTCATTTCGCAAAAAGCGGTACTCGGACTGAATTGGATCGGGACTGCGCGGCGTATCTCGCCGTTGCGAAAGTAGGCGGCGGGAATCCTCCGGGTGAATCGCCGTGGCCAGTCGGCATTCAGCGTTTGCGCAAATGTCAGGCCTGATAGCGTGCGGTAGGCTGCGTTGGTGTATACACAGCGGCCCTTCGGGTCGGAGACGACTATACCGACCGCCAGGGTGTCGCCCACAGCGCGAAGGCGCGCCTCGCTGACGCGCAGGGCGTCTCCGCTCGCCTTACGGTCGACCATGTAACGGAGGACTCGCGCTAGCCAGTGACCGCTAAAACGGCTCGTAACGATATAGTCAGGGGCTCCGCGCTGCACAGCCTGGCGCGCAAGTTCCTCATCGCCTGCCGAGCTCAGGATCAGAACCCCGGTATTTTGGGCGACGGCGCGTACTTGCTCCAGCACCTCGAGGCCACGGCCGCCGGGTAACGCCAGGTCGAGCAAGATCACCGCGAATGCGTTGTGGCGCAGACGAACGAGCGCATCGGAAAGGCGTGGCACCGAGCGGACACGAAATTCACCGGCGTCGGCGGCCACCAACGCCTCCTCGCTCGGTTTGGGGGCGGAAAGATCGTCCTTAACTAGAAACACACGGGTGGACGAATCAGGCATTCGGGCCTCCTTGGTTGGAACCGGCAAAGGTATGTCGCAATCTGGTTCCCAAGTGCGCCCAGACGTCCCAGTTTCCTGCACCGCGTATAGCGGCCTACCGGGCCTGAACAGGGCTTTTCCTCAGTAGTGTTAAGGATCAACGGCAGGTGACGCCGCGTCTGTTCGATAGCGCACATACCTCACTATCCAGAGGGCCATCAGCGGTCGTCCGGTCCCCCTTAACGAGCGCCCCTGAAAACTAATAAGACTATGACGGGTATCACGTTTCGCGCCGCAAGCGGAGACGTTTGCACATTCAAGCCGGGGCATCGCGTCCCATGTTGCATGGGATTAACGCCACACGTTCAACTGTTTTTTATGCTATATGAACTATACAATGGTCCTGCGCGCCACCCCTGTGAAACGACCATTTTGCCCAGGTCCATCCTTAGAAAACTCCTATGCCTACACCGGTAGATCCTCGCCAGAATCACCTACTCGCCGCCCTTCCAGAAGACGACTACGCCGGCCTGCTTCCCAATCTGGAATTGATCCGAATTGAGCTCGGCGACGTGCTTTATGAGCCGGGCGTGGAGATGCGTTACGTCTATTTCCCAATTTCCTCGATCGTGTCGCTCCTGTACGTGATGGAGGACGGTGCCTCGGCGGAAATTGCGGTAGTCGGCGATGAAGGAATCGTCGGCGTTTCGTTGTTCATGGGCGGCGAAAGCACGCCTAGCCGGGCGGTCGTACAGAGTGCCGGCCATGCCTACCGCCTGCCCGGACAGCAGTTGAAGCGGGAGTTTTATCGCGCCGGCCCCATGCAACGTCTTTTGCTGCGCTACACCCAGGCGCTGCTGACACAAATGGCGCAAACCGCGGTCTGCAACCGTCATCATTCGTTGGACCAACAACTCTGCCGGTGGTTGTTGATGAGCCTGGATCGAGTGCCGTCGAATGAGCTGACGATGACGCAGGAATTGATCGCCAACATGCTCGGCGTGCGCCGCGAAGGCGTTACCGAAGCGGCAGGCAAGCTGCAGAAGGCCGGATTGATTCAATATCACCGCGGCCGGATCATTGTGCTCGATCGCGTCGGTTTGGAAGCACGCGCGTGTGAATGCTACGATGTCGTGAAAAAGGAATTCGATCGCCTGCTGCCAGCGCAGACCGCAACCTAACCCGGACAGTCGTTCCATACACGCGTCCGCGTCGATCTGGCGCGCCGGCTGTTATTCTGTGTGCGCTACCGCCCCGACTATTTTCGCATTCGATGGCAAACTGCCAAGTGTCCAGTCGTAGTCCACGCTGGACCGCAGCCGAGTCCGGTATCCCATTGCCGCAAACTCTCCAGTACCTCCCGCAATCTCGTCTACGTACTAGGAGAATTCACTTGCCACGCGCCAAGCCAGCTCCTGCAGCCAATCGTCTGCTCGCGTCCTTGCCGCGGAGCGATCGCCAACGATTTATGGTGGATTGCAAGTCGGTCGACTTGGTCTTCGCCGAAATCTTGACCGAACCGGGAGAGCCTATTCGTCACGTCTATTTCCCGACCGCGAGTTTTATTTCCTTGACCACCCCGATCGACGGCACCGCAAACCTCGAGGTGGGGCTGATCGGCGATGAAGGCATGCTCGGTATTTCGCTTACTTTAGGCGTGAACGTCTCACCTTTGCGCGCTTTGGTTCAGGGACAAGGCCCGGCGCTGCGCATGGGCGCAGTTGCGTTTCGCCGCCAACTTAAAGGGAGTCCTGCGCTGCAGCGCCAACTTAAACGCTACCTTTACGTGATAATCCGTCAACTGGCGCAAGGAGCCGGTTGTACCCGATTCCATGTTGTCGAAGCGCGTCTGGCGCGGTGGCTCTTAATGACCCATGACAGGGCTCACTGCGCCAAATTCCACGTCACCCATGAATTTCTCGGTTATATGCTCGGCGTGCGCCGTGTGGGCGTTACCAACGCCGCCACGTCGTTGCAGAATCGCAAGTTGATTTACTATAACCGGGGCGACATCACCATTCTCGACCGACAGGGCCTGGAAGCCGCCGCGTGTGAATGTTATGCCACGGATACAGCGACCTATGCGCGGACCATGGCTTAGGGACAGCAACCCACCCGCCAGCGGCATATGCGCTGCGCAATAGTCTAGTACCGCCGCAAATCCTGGTCACCGTCGAACACGATCCGGCTCCAGAGCCGACTCCACAACTCCTACTCTCTATCTAATTAGCTGCCTGCTATGTCCAATCCCTTCTGGTTCATTCTGATCGGCATTTTGCTCATCACGATGGTGTTAACCGGCAAGTTGCTCGAACGCCTTCTACTTAGCAGCGCCATGGTCTATCTGGTTGCGGGCTATACCCTTGGCCCTGGAGGGCTGGGCGTGATCGCACCCGACCCCATCCTGCACGCGGGCGTTCTGCAATTGGTCGCAGAGGTCGCACTGCTGATTTCGCTATTCACAGTTGGATTGAAGATCGGCAGCGTGGGTCTATTCGACCGCCGCTGGTTTTTGCCGCTGCGTCTGGCGTCCGTTTCTATGGCCATCACCGTGGGGCTGATCGCCGCCGTGGGCGTCTGGGGCTTGGGCTTGTCCGTCGGCGCCGCGGTGTTATTGGGCGGGATCCTTGCGCCGACCGATCCGGTGCTCGCCTCCGGCGTGCAAACCGCAAGCGGTGACGACTCGGACCGATTTCGCTTCAGTCTCGCCGGCGAAGGGGCATTGAACGACGGTACCGCGCTCCCCATCGTGTTGCTGGGGCTGGGGCTGATGGGCCAGCACGATCTCGGCGCTCACGCCTGGCACTGGTGGGTAATCGACGTCGCGTGGGCAACGGTCGGCGGTCTACTCATCGGCGCGACCTTTGGGACAATGGTCGGTCGGCTGGTAGTCGAACTGCGCACAGCTACCAGCAAGCGATTGGACTAAACGAGTTCCTGTCGCTCGGGCTCCTGGCCGTGGCTTACGGCACTGCGCAGCTCGCATCCGCGTCAGGGTTTCTCGCCGTATTCGCCGCGGGCCTGGCGTTGCAACGTGTAAAGGAACGCCCGCGCGCCGGATCCACTTCGCTGGACGCGGCGCCCGTTGAGGAGAGACCTCACACGCGGGCCACCCATCCCCACCACGCCAGCGCGGCGATGTCACATGCCGTGCTGGGATTCAATGAACAACTCGAAAAACTGGCGGAGATGGCAATCGTGCTACTGGTCGGCTCAATGCTGCCCTACGCGGTCCTATCGGTTGCTTTGTGGTGGTTCATCCCGTTGCTGTTCGTAGTCCTGCGCACACTGGCCGTTCTCACCGGCTTGTTAGGAGAGCCATTGACCGGCGATCAACGGGCGCTGATCTCGTGGTTCGGGATCCGCGGCATCGGTTCGGTTTTCTACTTGATGTTCGCCATCAATCATGGCGTTACAGGGTCAGTGGCCCAAGCGCTGATTGGGTTCACGCTGGTAACGGTAACCGTATCGATTGTGGTGCACGGCGTATCAGTTCGACCGCTGATGAGATGGTATGTATGGCGCAAATCGTCGGATTCGCACGATGCCGCAGGCAGTTCCTCCGTCGGCGATGGCATTGCAAATTGGTGCCCGGGACCGGACTCGAACCGGTACAGGGTTGCCCCCGAGGGATTTTAAGTCCCTTGCGTCTACCAATTTCGCCACCCGGGCAGATACTGCGGGATTGTACCGATCAATGCGGTTGGGGGCGAATCAGGATGTAGGAAGGATTGGAGGCTGAGCCCGGAGTCGAACCGAGGTACACGGATTTGCAGTCCGCTGCATAGCCACTCTGCCACTCAGCCAGATACTCGACAATGTCAGGTGGGATAGAAGCAAAAAAACCCCGGCCTTGGGGCCGAGGCTTCACTCCGGAATTTGGAGCGGGAAACGAGACTCGAACTCGCGACCCCAACCTTGGCAAGGTTGTGCTCTACCAACTGAGCTATTCCCGCACACTTCAGGGCTGCTTATTTTAAGCTTCCGGCCTCGCCTGTCAAGCGTTTAGGAACCATTAAATACGACCTGCCGTACCGGCGCCCCGCTTCAAAGTCGGCCATGCACCGCGCACATAGATCGCCATGGACCAGATGGTGAGAATGGCCGCCACGTACAGCAATACAAAACCGATTTGCACTACGGGTATCACCCCGAACAGGTCTTGGCGGTAAATCATGAACGGCAGTGCCACAAGCTGCGCGACGGTTTTCACTTTGCCGATGTACGAAACCGCCACCTTGGCCTGCTGCCCCACTTCCGCCATCCACTCGCGCAATGCGGAGATGGTGATTTCGCGACCGACGATCACGGCGGCGGGGATCGCCAACCAGATCGCGCCGAAGCCCGTGGGGTTTCGATCCACCAATAGAATCAGCACCACCGCCACCATCAGCTTGTCCGCAACCGGGTCCAGAAAAGCACCGAATCGGGACGTCATGCCGTAACGGCGGGCAATGTGGCCGTCCGCCCAATCGGTGATCGCGGCAATGATGAACAACCAGGTGCAGACCAGGTTCGACCAGTCCACCGGGAGGTAGTAAACCAGCACGAACACGGGGATCACCGCGATCCGCGACAACGTTAGAATAATGGGGAGGTTCAAACGCATGGGCTTCAGGAAGTTTCGCTATGGAAGGCGTCGTAGATTTTTTGTGCCAGTTCGCGGCTGATCCCTTGTACGCTGGCCAAGTCTTCCACACCCGCGCGGGCAATTTCGCGCAGTCCTCCGAATTGTTTCAACAACACTTGCCGGCGCTTCGGTCCCATGCCGGGTATCGTCTCGAGCACGGATGTGTTGCGGGCCCGGGAACGCCGTTGTCGATGACCGGTGATGGCAAAACGGTGTGCCTCGTCGCGGATCTGCTGGATCAGATGCAGGGCGGCGGAGTCCTGGGGCAGTATAATGGGGTGCTGGAGGTCGGACAAGAACAGCGTCTCCAGACCCGGCCGCCGGTCGGGCCCTTTCGCTACCCCGGCGATGATCACCCCCTCGACCTGCAGCTCTTCCAACACGTCGCGCGCCTGTGTTACCTGGCCTTTGCCGCCGTCGATCAGCAGCACGTCGGGGAGTTTGCCCTCGCCTTTCTTCAGCCGGGTGTAGCGCCGGGTCAAGGCCTGACGCATGGCAGCGTAGTCGTCTCCAGGCGTGATATCGGCAATATTGAAACGCCGGTAGTCGCTTTTCAGCGGGCCTTCGGCACCGAACACCACGCACGAGGCAACCGTGGCTTCGCCCATGGTGTGGCTGATATCGAAGCACTCCAGGCGCGTCGGCACTTGCTCCAGATTCAGTGCCTCCTGGAGCGCCTCTATGCGCTGCTGCATCCCCGAGCGGCTCGCAAGTCGCGCCGCCAGCGCGTGCTCGGCGTTGTGCAGCGCCAATTGCAACCACCGCGCCCGCTCGCCACGCACCCGCGGCCGCAGCGCAACCCGCCGCTGCGCTCTCTCGGCGAGCACGCGCGCCAGTAGCTCGGCGTCTTCGAAATCGTGGCTGATGAGAATCTCCGGCGGCACTTCCTTGTCCAGATAGTACTGCGGCATGAACGCTTCCAGGACTTCGCCGGGTTCAGCGCCCGCCGGAACCTGAGGGAAAAACGCCTTGTTGCCGAGATTGCGTCCAGCCCGGAAGAAAAACACTTGCACGCACGCCATGCCCCCTTCGACTGCGCACGCCACCACGTCCAGGTCGCCGCCTTCGCCGGCGATGTACTGGCGTTCGGCAATACGCCGTAAATTCTGGATCTGATCCCGGTACCGCGCCGCCTGTTCGAAATCAAGATTTTCCGAGGCTGCTTCCATGCGCTTGACCAGTTCGTCGATCACCTGCGCGCTCTTGCCTTCCAGGAACCACTCGGCGTGGCGCACGTCACGCATATAGGTTTCATGGTCGACAAAACCCACGCACGGCGCAGTGCAGCGTTTGATCTGATATTGCAGGCAGGGACGGGAGCGGTTACGGAAAAAACTGTCCTCGCATTGCCGCACCGGAAACAGTTTTTGCAGCAGACTCAGGCTCTCGCGCACGGCTCCTGCTGACGGATACGGGCCAAAGTAGCGCCCCTGGGCACGCTTCGGACCCCGATGAAAGGCCAGCCGCGGAAACGCCTCGCCTGCCGAGATGAAGATGTACGGGTAGCTCTTGTCATCTCGCAGCAGAACGTTGTAGCGCGGACGCAGTTCCTTGATCAGATGATTCTCCAACAACAGGGCTTCGCCCTCGGTGTTGGTGACCGTCACTTCGACATTGCCGACCTGCTGCATCAGCGCCTGGGTCTTGGGCGCCAGGCCGCTGTTGCGGAAATAACTGGAAACGCGCTTTTTGAGATTGCCGGCCTTGCCGACGTACAGCACCACGCCTTCGCCGTCGAGCATCCGGTATACGCCCGGTTTGCTCGTCAGGCTGCGCAGAAACGCCTGGGGATCGAACGTGATCTGCTCTGGTGAGTCCATGGGCCCATTCTACCAGCCCGAGCCCTGGTAGATGGTCAATGGCATTTCAATCGAGCAGCAAGCGGATGCGCGCGAACAAGGCGTGAAACATATCCTCGGTCAGGCGCCGGGTCTGGGTGTTGTAGCGGCTGCAATGATAGGAATCCACCAACAGCGGCCCGTCCGGCAACCGATGTTCCGCGCCATGGGCGAAGCGATAGCGGGATTGGGTCAAATTGCGGGATTTGAGCACAGCGGCATGTGCGATGGCCCCCAGGGCAAGCACTACGGCGTCGGCATCGAGTCCCGCCAGCTCACGAGCGAGGAACCGGTTGCAGGTCTTCACCTCGTCGCCGGTGGGTTTGTTTTGCGGCGGCAGGCATTTTACGGCATTGGTGATGCGGCAACCTTTGAGCCGCAAACCGTCGTCCCGGGACACGGACTGGGGCCGGTTGCTGAATCCGAACCGGTGCAGGGTCTCGTACAACAGGATTCCGGCATAGTCACCGGTAAACGGTCGCCCGGTTGCATTGGCGCCGTGCATGCCCGGCGCCAGGCCGACGATCAACAGCCGCGGCCGCTCGACACCGAACGGTGCAACCGGTCGGGCGTGGTAATCGGGATGCGCGTCGCGCACCTGGTCGAGAAAGGTCGCCAGACGCGCGCAGCGCCGGCAATCCGGGTCGAAGTGCGCTTCAGTCTTCATGCAGCTCGAATGGGGTACACGCACCGCTGCGCACATCCAGGCAGCGTATGGCATGGTGATTGGTGTCGGCGATCCACAGCTCGTCCCGCCATAAGCTGATCCCGCCGGGTTCGTTCAAGTCTTGCACGGTCACACTCGAAACTTCTTTATGTTCAACGTACAATTTTTTGATTTTATGATTAAATGTGTCGCATATCCACAGAATCCGACGAGTTCCGTCGTAAGCCACATCCAACGGATGTTGCAGGCGCGCTTCCGCAGTACGCCCGTCCCGATCGCCGAATTCGAACAGCCCCTGCCCCACCAGCGTCGACACCCGACCATCGGGTAGCCGCACACTGCGCACCGCCGAAGCTTCGGCATCGGCCACGTACAACCTGTAATCTCCCACCGTGATCCCTGACGGCTGCGCCAGAGCGGCCTCGCCTGCCGGGCCGTCAACCAGGTCTTCGCGCCCGGAACCTGCGAACCGCTGGATGGTATTGGCCGCCAGGTCCAATTTCCAGAGCTGATGGTGACCGGCCATGGCGATGTAGAGGTCGCCGTCGTGAAATGCCAGATCCCACGGAGAATTCAGCGGCGCCTGCAGCGGGTCGCGATAGAAATCACCTTCGCGACGACCCTGCCGCCCGGTGCCGGCAACGGTCTGCACTTCGCCGTGCCGCAAATCGATTCGCCGAATCGCGTGATTGCCGGTGTCGGCCACGTAAAGCTTACCATCGACCAGCGCCATGCCCTGCGGTTCGCACATCGACGCCTGGTCTTCGGTTCCATCGAGGAAACCCGGACCTTTCGAGCCGAACGTCCGCACGATGCCGCCATCCCGGCGCGCTTCGACGATCCGATTGTGGCCGCTGTCTGCAATGTAGACGCGGCCCTCGCTGGCGAGCACTTTACCAGGGAAAGCAAGCGTGCGGCTGCCGCTGTTCCGCAGGTGCACGCCCACCGGTGCACTGCGCTCGCTACCGGCGGCGCCCTCCTGCAGGTGCTTGGCAATCAATTCATCCAACTGACGGCGACGCCCTTCACCGCGCAATACGCCCACTGCGTAACCTTCAGTATCAATGAAGATCAGAGACGGCCAGGCGCGCACCGCGTACTGCCGCCACAGGCTCAAAGTCGGATCGTTGGCCACCGGATGACGGATATGGTGGCGCTCGATTGCGAGACGCACCTGATCCGCGACGCGTTCATTGGGGAACTTGGGAGAGTGGATGCCGATGACCAGCAATTCATCGCCGTACTTGTCCTCAAGGTAACGCAAATCCGACAGGACATGGAGGCAATTGATGCAGCAATAGGTCCAGAAATCCAGCAGGACGATCCTGCCCCGCTGCTCGGCGAGTCGCAACGGGCCGTCCGTGTTGAGCCACTCCAAGGAGGCGGGCAGCTCCGGCGCCCGTACTCGCGCGCCGTTATCCGTCACCGGGTGCTAGCCAAGCTAGGAACGATCGATTCCCCATCGTGCGCATCATGCGTTTTCTTGTTCCTGCGTCATTCCGTGCCGGATGGCGAGACGCAGCAACTCGATATCGTTGAGCACGCCGAGCTTTTCGAACAAACGGTGCCGATAGGTGCTTACGGTTTTTGGGCTCAAACACAACGTGTCGGAGATCGCCTGGACATTCTGCCCCTGCGTCACCATCAGCATAACTTGCATTTCCCTTTGCGAAAGCCGCTCGAATGGCGAGTTATGCGAGCCCGGCAATGCGGAAAGTGCCAACTGCCTCGCGACCGACGTGCAGATATAGCGTTCGCCGGCGAACACGACCCGGATCGCCGTGACGATCTCTTCGATTCCACAGTCCTTGGTCAGGTAACCGGCCGCGCCGGCTTCCATCAAGCGCGTAGGAAACGGCTCTTCTGTGTGCACAGTACATACGATAATGCGCAAACCAGGATCCATCTGCAGCAGCTTGCGGGTCGCTTCAAGCCCCCCGATACCCGGCATGTTGACATCCATGAGCAACAAGTCCGGACGAACGTCTTTTACGCGCAGCAACGCATCTTCACCACTTGCGGCCTCTTCGACCACCCGGATGCCGGGGGTGTCGTCCAGAAGCCTGCGCACGCCGCTGCGGACTAACTCGTGGTCGTCCACCAGCATGACGCTGATCATTATCTTCCCCCCCGATGCAGGGCCTGCGCGCCTTGTGCCGGCCGCGAAGCATGCATCTGTCTATTTTTTGTACTTCGTCCCTAAAGATTACGGCGGAATTGTACCATCAAAATATACTCGCAATCCGTCGCCACCGGTGGCTATATCCATTCTTTTTATCAGTTTTTGGCATTATTGCACCAGCCCGCAGTCAACAATGCAACCTTGACTGACCGCCGCCGCGCCTCAAGCTCAATCGTATGTGACGCAATCAGGCGGGATTCGCGTGCAGCAAATGCAATCTACCGTGCGCCCCTTGCCTAGGTGACCATCGCACGTCCTATTAAACAAACCGTACGTTCTGCAGAAACCGCATTTCGACGTCGTCGAGCGCGTTTCGTTACCGCGGCCCTCCGCGAGGCCGACCCCAAACGACCCTGCTCGACATCGCTGCGGTGATGGAATCGCCGCGCCAGAACGACGCCACATCAGCCGCCATCGCGTTCACGCACGGGCGCCGATCTCGAGCGCATGACACGCTACGCCCGGCCCATCTCGAGCAGCTTGGCGCCACTGTGCAAGCTCGGCGACGAATCGGTTGAGAACGTCCTCTTGTTCGCGCACTAGTACGACATCGGCGAGATCGCAATTGCCGATGAGACTGCCCAAAGCCCGACCGCTCGGCACCTAACAATACGCGCCGAGTGGACACCAATGGGATCGGTCCCATGCTGCGCGAATTCGAAGTTCACGCGCTCGCGTCCGTCGATATGCCGGGCGAAATCGTCTATTCCCTTTACCAACCGTGTAACCGCACTGGTTACCCTAAGGACCGGAGCGACTAGCGATTCGTTTGCACGCGCATATCGCTATTGCGGCCGACATGCTCGACTCCTGCATCTCTCCTTACGAGTAGACTTGCCGCAACGCACAAGAGTTTACCTGAATGCGCACGCACTCCGGGCGAACGCTGGACTTGGAAGCTGTGCGAGTACTTTGTGGACGCGCCACGGCAGCTGCACGGCAGGCGGCGTGTTACAAATCCGTTACGTTTGAATTCCCCCGCCAATGGCCAGCGATGCGTGAGTCGAGCCGCTGATTTGCCCAGGACTCGCCTTGATTGCTCGCGTTCTTTCAGCTACTTTTCCCATGGAAGCATCGCCGCTGGCCCGCCAAACAACGCCTAACGATCGCGGCAACGCGACGGCTCACTCCTCGCTGGCCAGCGCGAATTTGAACTACTGCGTACATAGAATCGCCATTAGCTGATATGGCGAAACAATCTCGGGTTCGCTTGCTCCAAGATTCGGCCTTTGCCACGACCCATCAGAAGTAGCAGATAGCGGATCAGCTAGCGGAACGAGTGTGCAATAGAGAGGTTGCACACCAATGAAACGAAAGTCGGCACGCGCATTGCTCCGCGCCACGAATCCGCGGCTTTCAGTTGAAAGCGTCAGCGGCGGCCGGATTGGTCGCCAGATCCGCATCGCCTCGTCATTCGGTCACGATCTGAGGTTGCATGCGGCACCCCATATCGTCACCGCCATTTCCCGACAAAACCAAGGCGCCGTTTTATATCAAAACCGAGCATCGGTGGAGTTTGCGTCAGGACGATTCCAGATTTCGTGGCCGGAGTCCCGATGAGTGCGCAACCCCTACTTTGTGTTTCCGGGACACAATTTGCACACCCTTGGCAGGACGGGCTGCCGGGATGGGATGTGACATATACCCAGGATCTCGACGCAACCCGAGAACAGGTGGAGTCCGGGCGCTACATGCTGGGTATCTTGGCCCTCTACAACGCGGACCGATCGGTGCTTAAAGGGCTGGAGTGCGCCTTGACCCGAGCTCGCAATATGCAATGGATTGCCTTGGTGCAAGCACACAGTCTCAATCGGGACCTCAGGCAGTTCATCGCTCGCAATTGCTACGACTACCATACGATGCCGGTTGACCTTCATCGACTGCTGATAACACTTGGCCACGCACGGGGGATAGCGCAAATTGGCGCCGATCACGGCACTGAAGCTGGACTCGACGACCCGAGCGAATTCGAGATGGTCGGCACTAGCCCGCATATGCAGAGTGTGTTCGGCGCCATTCGCAAAATCGCCCGTGTCGATGCGCCGGTTTTGATCACCGGCGAAAGCGGTACCGGCAAGGAACTCGCTGCGCGGGCGATCCATGAGCGTTCCGAGCGCGCCCACGCTCCATTCGTTGCCGTGAATTGCGGCGCATTGCCGTCGGCGTTGATTCAGTCGGAACTCTTCGGCCATGAAAAAGGTGCATTCACGGACGCAGGCAGCCGCAAGATCGGGCGTTTCGAAGCCGCCGCGGGCGGCACCATCTTTCTGGATGAAATCGGCGATCTGCCGCCGAACATGCAAATCACGCTGCTACGATTTCTGCAGGAAAAAACCATCGAACGACTCGGCAGTACCCAACCGATCCCGATCGATGCCCGCGTCATCGCCGCGACCCACGTCGATCTGGAACGGGCGGTGGCCGATGGCCGGTTTCCGCGAAGACTTGTACTACCGCCTCAATGTTCTGCGGCTGTTTCTCCCGCCGCTGCGAGACCGCGACGGCGACGTTGAAATCCTCGCGCGCTTTTTTTTCAATGAGTTCCACAACGAAAGCCGAAACAAAGTCACAGGCTTTTCCCGGGAGTGCCTCGACTGCATGTTGCACCACGGGTGGCCGGGCAATGTACGGGAAGTGATCAACCGCGTGCGGCGCGCGCTCGTCATGTGCGAGGACCGATTGATCTCGCCGGTCGATATGGGACTGGAACAACGCACCGGCCCGCGTGCTTCGCATACTTTGGAAAAAGCACGCGCCCTCGCCGATGTTCGAGCCATTCAGGATGCGCTGATCCGTAACAACAACAACGTCACCCGAGCGTCCGAAGACTTGGATATTTCGCGTATTACACTTTACCGTTTAATGGAAAAATACAAAGTTGCAGATATGAGGAAAGCTTCGCGTCAGCGCATTGTTTCAGAAAATTAACAATTTCCTTTTGCTCGAAAACTCCCCGTAATCCAATTTCTTTGCATCGAGGTTTCGTCGCTTGTGTAACTTCGTTGAAGCAGCGATGTCCGTGTGCGACCTCCCCCGTTTACCGTCCCGAACAATCAATTTCCTGAATACGTGAGTATTTTCTCGCGTGGTACAGGACTTGCTTCAGCTGCCGCAGACAGTCCCGCAGCGTCGGCACACCGGCTGCTGGCGCGACTTGCTACGTGCAACGGTGACGGCGACATGAACACGCGACGCTTTGCAGCATGGTGGGTGACGTTGGCGGCAGGCTTCCTTGCCTTCCCCGTGCATGCGAGCGAATCTGCGACCGCCTTCATCGGGGCTGCATCGGAAGCGGTACGCGCAGTAGTCCCGGAGCACGGTAGGCAGCTCGACGATGGCGAGCTTTCAACCGTTTGTGGGGCGGGCCTCGAAGCGCCCCCGCCGCATTTGGCGCCCGAGGGTGTCGCCGTGATCCTTTGGGATGAGCGCACCAAGGTACGGATGACCGATAACGGCACGGGCGGTGCCACAACCGGCAGCCAGACGATTAACGCGACCCTGAACCAGCGATAGGCCCGCCATACGGATTCCGGGTGCAGACCGCCAAACAAAAAAACGAATCGTGCATTCACCGAAGAGCGGGAGGCAATATGGCGAGCAAGGCGTTTCGGTCCATCGTCGGAACCGTGGTGGTAGGCGCTTGGTTGGTTCCCACAGCGACAGCCGTCGCCGCAGAAGCACCGCGTTCACCGACTCTCGAAGAATTACAACAGCAGATCGAAGAGCAGAGCAAAGCGCTGGCACAGCAGCAGCAGGCAATACGTGAACAGCAGCGAAAACTAAAACAATACAAGAACGCATTGGACCGGGCGCTGGCAACTCAAGGATCGAAAATCGAAAATCTTGAGGCATGGCGCGCTTCGGGTGTCTCACAGAGGCCGCCGATCCGCGTCGGCACGAACGCGGTGCCGCCGACCGCGCCGCCGCCAGCACCGAATTCGGAGATGATCGCCCAGGCGCCGCAGCAGCGTGTTCCGGATGCGCCGCCGCAGCCGGTCGGCAAAGCGCCCAAGGAAAAGCAACACGCGCCCGACGTGGCGCCGTTGGGAACCAATCAACCCGGCGTACTCACCCCGAAGGGTCGATTCGTATTCGAACCCTCATTCGAGTATTCACACTCTTCCAACAATCGTGTAGCACTGGTGGGATTTACCATAGTGCCGGCCCTTACCATCGGTTTGATCGACGTGCGCAGCGTAAATCGCGATTTCTTCACCCTGGCATTGACCGGACGTTATGGCCTCACCAATCGCCTCGAGGATCGAAGCGAAGGTGCCCTATCTCTATCGACAGGACTCGACATTGGCGCGGCCGTTGGCCACACCGAGTTCCACCGACAGCGTATTCGATGCCGACGGCAGTGGCTTGGGGGATATCGAATTCGCCGCCCGCTATCAATTGAATCGGGGCGGCCCCCATGTGCCGTACCTTGTGGGATCATTGCGGTTCAAGACCGTTACCGGCGACGGTCCGTTCGACGTACCGACCACTACACCGGCCCCAGGCTTTACCGTCAACTCCGAACTACCCACCGGCACCGGCTTTTACGCCCTGCAGCCGAGCATCACGGCCCTGTTCCCCTCCGATCCTGTGGTGTTCTTTGGCGGCATGAGTTACATCTGGAATATAAAACGCGACGTCAACAAGATGTACGGAACGACCTTCGTACATACCTACGACCCGGGTGATGGCGTAACATTCAACTTCGGGATGGGATTGGCATTGAATCAACGCTCTTCGTTCAGCCTCGGTTACGAGCACGACATTTTCTTCAAGGACAAGCAGGACGGGCAAACCGTAGCCAATGCTCAAACCCGGCATCTTGGGCAACTGCAGGTTGGCTGGGCCTACAATCTGTCGAAGGACAAGAATTTCAACCTCAGCCTGGGCGTGGGGGTCACGGACGAGGCGCCCGATGTGACCATCAACGCCCGGATGCCGATTTCGTTCTAACTGCCGATTCCGGCAGACCACGAAACTAACCGATCAGTACACGAGGTCGGTGGTTGCCTGCCCGACGGCCTCCCTTATCACCGAGTCCCGGAATGTGCTGAGCGCATTGCTTGACGCGGTCAAGGTCGTCAATGTCCGGATCGTCTGATTATCTAGCGTGTTCTGGAGTACGGTCGCCATGGTGCTCGCGCGGATATCCGCAGCGCTGGGTGTCACCACGTTCCCCCGACCGTCCTGTATGACCAGGGCGCGCAGCTGGCCGGCACTGACGATCACCGGCACTCCCGGCGTTACCGGTGCGCCGTTGACCTGTACCGCGCCAGGGTTGGCGTCCGCCGCTGCGCTTGCCGCGCTTGCAGCCGACGCAGGCGCGGCCGCGCCGGACGACGTCTGGTCAGCAGCGCGCAACGGCGCACCACTCGCGGCGGCCGGCGCGCTACTTCCACCTGCCGTATCCGACGGCACCGCTTCACGTTGACTCGCCGGCTGCGAGGCCGCGCTGATGGCGCCCAATCGCCGTCGCACTCGGCAAGGTGCCATCACGCAACTGTTGCAGCGTAGGCAGTAGCAGGTCCTGAGTCACGGCAACCAATTCGTCGTTGATGAATACTGCGCGGGAATATCCCGATACTGACCTGCAATTCAGAAGATCCGCTCATAAAAGAAAATCCACCACGCATCCGATCGAGCTCCGTGGCATTCAGCTGACGGCAGTCCAGCGCACGCACGCAGTCGCCGAAATCATAGGACGGCAATGCTCCGGCCGATATGACTCGCCAACGCCGCCGTGCCCGCCAGCGCAGCACTCGCAGCTGTCTTGTTCATGACCAGACCTCCTCACTGTTCTAAAAATCGTTGGGCCCCCGTTGCAACAGCATTCGCGAAAGTCCCTGCCGGGAAATCGCCATCCCAAGGGGAGCGAGCCGATCGGCGGTCCAATCGGACTTGGCATTGAACTCGGCTGCATCACGCCTGTTGGTGATCGCGAAAACGATCTTGTTGCGCCATATGGATTTGAATTCGTCACCAGACATTACCCGTGCAGCCAATCGCGGGATCGGCCACCAGCACCTTGTCGCCGCGCATACCGGTGACCACGACAAAGTGGTGGTAGCCGTGGTCGGTAATCAGCGCGATGACCGGAACCGCAACGCGCCGAACCGTATCCAGGTCAGTTTGAAGCCGTCAGCGCGGTAGCCGTGCGCCTCCAGATAGTGTTTGATGTCCAGGAGCGAAAATCCCTCGCGGCGGATCTTTTGCCGATTGCCGCGTTCCCACATGTATCGAAACACCTGCTGTTCGCTGACCGAATTGCCGTAATGGTACGTCAGCAAGGTTGCCAGCGCGGCGGAACCGCAGCTGAAATCGAATTGCTGCTGAACGATACGGTGGAATTTTCGTTCCTGCAGACTGGTCACGGGCACCTGAACACACCGTTGTGGCCGCCGCTAAGCCCCGTCAGCCGAACCTCGCCCGCCGTTGCCTGCCATAACAATGCGACCGACCAGGCCACGAGTGCAATCATAGCCAATCTACTCATCGCATACGCTCTACTGCATCTGCAAATTCACGATGAACGAGTTTTGAATGATCACATTGTTGCCCGAATTCTGAACAGCCACCGGCAAACCGGCCGCGCCGCCAAAGGCGTTGTCCGTAATGAAATTGTTTCCCGTCACATTGTTGACCGCGCTGTTTTCGCTAAGATCAGCACGTTCGTTGATTGTATTAACGATCATCTCGCCGCCACGCTGGCGTTCCAATTCCTGAGACGACACCTTAGCGCCGAAAGATTCCACTTCTGCGGTTATTTGGTCATCGTTGGCCAACACCAAGGCGGGAGTGGTTGCAAGCAGAAATGCGGCGCCAATAAGCGAGCATGCCCACCGCATGGCGATTCCTCCTTTAAGGGACGTCCCGAAGGCCATATGAGCCTTCGGGACGTAGTAGTACCAGAGAGTTGATGTGCGACTGCGCTCAGCGAACCGTCATGTTCGCCTGCACATTCACACTCTGCTGGATCAGGCTCGCGTGACCGGTGTTCATGCTTGCCTGGGTGATACCTGCGGAGTTGCTGAACGAACCGCCCGAAATGGCATTATAGGCATTGAATGTGCCCGCGTCGCCGCCGTTGGCGTTGCCGCCATCGCCACCGCTACCGCCCATGGCAGCCGTTCCGCCACTGCCTGCGCCGCCGTTGCCGGTGCCGCCTGTTCCGCCTGATCCACCGTCGCCGCCAGGTGCAGCTGCGCCCGCACCGCCGGTGGCACCGTTGCCTGCCGTAGCGCTGCCGTTGGTGGCACTGCCGTTGGTCGCGCTGCCATTGCTAGCGTCGCCGCTGGCCGCACCGTTCGCGTTCGAGGTGCCGCCATTGCCGCCGGCTGCACTGGCCGTGCTGGTGGAGGTCGAACCGCCTGCGGAATTCGAGCCGCCTGAGTTGCTGCCGCCAGTGCCACCGGCACCGCCGGTACCGGCACCGCCGGCCGCGGTTTGGTCACCACTGCTGGCCGTAGTCGTACCACCGCCACCGCCGCTGGAGCTGCCACCGGTATTGTTGCCGGCGCTACCGCCGGTGTCGCTACCAGCACCACCGGCATCACCGCCCGAACCGGATGCGTCTGCGCTGCCGCTACTGCCGGCGCTGCCGCTGGCGCTCGCGCTCGGATAGGCGTCTGCGCTGCCGCCGCTGCCGCTGCTGCTACCACTGCCGTCGGCACTGCCCGCGTCGGCACCGGACGCACCGCTCGTGCCTCCGGAGTCGGCGTTCGCATTGGCGCGCGCCCCGTTTGCGTCTGCATAGCCGCCGTCACCGGCACGCCGCGCGCTGGCACTGCCGTTGGTGGCACTTCCGTTGGAAGCGCTACCGTTGGAAGCGCTGCCGCCACTGCCGCCGTCTCCAGCCATGCCGGCCGCGCCCATGGCGCCGTCACCGCCATTGCCGCCATCACCGCCATTGCCGGTACCACCATTGCCGGTTCCGCCCATGCCTCCGGTACCGCCGCTACCTCCAGATCCTGCGACGCCAGCCGCGCCGCCGATGTTGCCGATGCCGGAAATGGAATTGCCGGTTACGGTGGCACTCAAGCGACTGGTCGCAACGATTCGGGTGTTGTAGGAATCGTAGCTGTTGACACTGTTGTCGGTATTGAACGACTGGCGATACCGGTAATGCGTGCTGCTATTGGTATCTGTCGAAGTGTTGGTGCTAGCGTCGTTTCCTTGGTTGGAATTGTCGTAGAGCGTTCGAATTTTCGTTCGCCTGTGGACTCGTATCGCCACCCTGGGTCGACGTCGCGCTCGCACTTTGGTCGCCGGTTGTATCAGCGCCGTTATTGGTGGGGTTTGCCCATACGTTGGACGAAAGCCCCAACGTTAAGGCTATTGCTGATGCGAGTAATGTCCTGTTCATGGGTCGCTCTCCGTTTCTTTTGCGTAGGATGCTGGACCCCGGCGCGAACCGTGGCCCCACTCCGTTTGTGCAACGGACATGCCAGGCCGCCGGCCGACGCCGCAAGCCACTGTAAATACGGCCATAACTATGCAACCCGTAAATCTGATGCAGGACCTTGGAGAGACCGAAATGTTTCACCTGTGGAACGCCGCCCGGTCTGCCTGACAGCGCAGTCGAGCCTGGCTCCCGGAAAGACCCGGAAAATGTCGGAGATTCCGATATCTAGCGTAAATCGGTGGGATTGAAGAGAAGTTGTATCAAATTCGAAACGCGGAGAGCGCGCACAGCCCGGAGAACCTGCACCGATCAATGCCGCATATTTCGAGAACATGTTCCTGTTTGCGTCCGGGATCGGGAAACGAACCAACCTCCACGGATTCGCAGGCGCAGGTTCGCGAGTCTGTGTGCAGCTGATCGTTCGCCATTATCCCGCGCCAAGCACCGACGCGGCTTCCTCCAACAGCATGTTCTTGAAGGCGCTTGCTACCGGCGACAGGCGCTTGCCCTGCCGGTGCACCACGTACCAGTGGCGCAGGATGGGAAAATTCTGCACATCGAGTAGCCGCAGCCGGCCAGTCTCGAGTTCCGGTGCCAGCGTGTGAATGGAAACAATTCCCAGGCCGAGACCCGCTTCCACCGCCTGCTTGATCGCCTCGTTGCTGGTCATCTCCATATCGCTGCCGAGCTTCACGCCACGCTCATTGAAAAACCGTTCCATAGCGATTCGAGTACCGGAGCCGCGTTCACGGACCAGAAATGTCTCCTGCTCGAGTTGGATGAGCGGAATCTTCTTTTTGTCCACCAGCGGGTGATCCGACGGTGCGATCACTACCAATGGGTTTTCCATGAACGCGCTCGCCTCGAGGTCGAGGTTTTCGGGCGGCCGCCCCATCACCACCAGGTCCCGCTCATTGGCGGCCAACTGGCGCAGCAGTGTTTCTCTGTTGGTCACATCGAGGCTGAACTTGGCATCGGGAAAGCGCTGCATGAAAGTCGCCAGCAGTCGGGTCGCGCAATAGTTGGCGGTGCTGGCAACGGAAACCTTCAAGTGCCCGCGCCGCACGCCTTTGAAGCTCTCCATGACCTCTTCGGCTTCGTCCAACAGTTGGCCCACGGACCGGCTGTAGTTGTACATCTCCTGGCCGGCCTCGGTCAGATAGATCTTCTTGCCAAGCTGTTCAAACAGAACCAGCCCTACGGCGTCTTCCAGTTGTTTGATCTGCATTGAAACAGCAGGCTGACTCAGATGCAGTTCCTGAGCTGCGCGGGTGAAATTGAGGTGCCTTGCGACTGCAGCGAAGACTTCAAGTTGGCGAAATGTCACATGCACGGGGCCACCGCATGGGGATAGGAACCTGATGGATCATATCCATAATGCATTACTTATGCAATGCAGCTTAACTATCAGCTCTTCAGAGCCGCTCCCGCGCCGGATCAGCGAGTCAATCCCGCATACAGGCCGGGCAGTTTTTCCGGCAACCGTTCGACATGATCGATGATGGTGTAATTGTTGGCGCCGAAAATCCGTTTTACGTACGAATCGGCGTCGGGGTCCAAGGTCAGGCAGTAGGTCATGATGCCTTTGGTGTGCAGTTCCTCGACCGCCTTCTTGGTGTCGTGACGAAGATGTTGCGGATCACGCTCGTCGATATCCGCAGGCTCCCCATCCGTGACCATCAGCAGCAATTTGCGCCGCTCCGGTTGCCGCAGCAGATGTTCAGCTGCGTGGCGCATGGCACCGCCCATGCGGGTCGACAGCGCACCTTGCATGCCCGCCAGGCGCGACTTCACTTCATCGTTGAACTGCTGCTTGAAGTCCTTGAAGCGGAAATACTGCACGTCGTGGCGGCCGTCGGAAGCAAAGCCGTGAATGGCAAATGGATCGCCGATACCATCGATTGCCGTTGCCACCAACGCGCAGGCTTCGCGGGTCAGCTCCAGGACGCTCTTTTCGCTGCCTTCCAGTTTTTCGTTCGTGGACTCCGACAAGTCCAATAGCAGTACCACCGCGAGATCGCGGCGCTTGAGCACGTTGCGCATGGTGATGCGCGGATCGGGATGTCGGCCCATGCGGATCGACACCATGGCATCGATGGCGGCATTGATGTCGATCTCGTCGCCGTCCTCCATCTTGCGCTCGCGGATCACGCCTTCCGGCTGCAACAAGTCGATGATCTGGCGAATGCGGCGCGCAATGGGCCGATGTTCGATCAGAATATCGTCGATGTCTTCCGGATCGCCCTTGGGCTGACGGCGTTCATATACCGTCACCCAGTCCGGGCGATGCAACTGCACCTGGTAATCCCATTCCTGATAATGAAACGGATCGGATATCGGCTCCTTGCCTTCCAGTTCATTGATGGTGCAGTCTTCCTGGTCGAGCCAGAATGGTGTTTCCAGGCGCCAGACCTCCTGCGCATCGTCACCCGCAAACTCGCAGTCGAGTTCGTTCACCATCTCCATGATATTGACGGTCTTGCGCACCTGCCGCTGACTGGCGGGAATGTACTCGGCACCGGCGGACCAATCAGCCTCGTCGTAATGCCAGATGAAACGATTGTCGTCGCGATACGGGACGCGGATCGATTCCAGTATCCGCAGACTGGGCACGTCACGGCGCTCGGCATAGACATTGAACAGTTCCAGGCCGATATGCCAGGAAAAGCTGTTGTCGTGCTTATTGTCTTCAATGTTGGCGTGGTACTTCTCCGCCAGGGTATTGAGCGCAGCATCGTCCGCCTTTAGTTCCGGATCGCTCAGCATGCGGGCGAACAATTCCAGCTGTTCGACCGTCTCATGCTCCAGACCGTTCTCGTATTGCAGGTCCAGCAGCCGTTGCCAGATGCGACGCAGCCCCGGAAAATCCTGGGCCGCGCAGTACTCCACCCGCGCGTCTTCGATCAATCCGATGAAGAACATTTGTGCCGGCGACAATTCCTGTGCGCTCAGCGAGCCGTAGGTGTAGCAGATATGTGCGGCGGCATGGGCTGCGGTGGCGCGATAAACTTCCAGCCCGGTGAGATCGCCGACGGCATCAACGGCGTCGGGTAAGTGCACCACGCGAGCTTCGATATACGGCTTGAAGCCGGCGATGTCCGAGGCCGCCGGACGCAGAAAGAAGTCACGGGCCCAGAAAGCGCGCAGATAAAAGTTGAGTTTGCGCTGCACATCCACGAACAGCGTGCCGCGGCGTTCTTTTTGCAGTACTTTCAGACTGTCGGCAGTCTTCAAATCGAAATACGCGACCAGATTGTTCAAGTCGCGCCGATAGGCCTCGACACCGAAATTTGCCCAGCGCTTGAGTCCGCCCAAAGTCAGCTTGGACAGCAACTCGTCGATGTGGTTCAACATCGGTCGCAAACCGCGGGCGGCACGCGCCGACAATTGATGGATCAGTTGCAGATATTGGCGCAACAACTCAGCATCCCCGAGTCGACGCGCGGCAGTAGGGAGACTGTCGAACAGCAACGCGATCACATCGCCGGAAGTCATGGACGAGAGCTTCATCGCCGCACCCACGCAATCGCGAATCACGTCCTCGCCCACCTCTTTGGCCACCAGCGGCATCTGGCTCAGATACGCCACCACCAGCTTCGGACCGCGGCCCAGAGTACACAGGCCCTTCGCGCCTTCGAGGTATTCCTGCACGCCCGCCGGCGACATGATGCGGGTCGCCTCATGGAACGTGCCTTCCAACGTCTCGCGCACTTCCGGAGCCGCTTTTTCCAGATACTCGCGGTATTCGTCGAGTTTGATGTTCATATCGCAGGCCAGTCCGTGTTGGAGCGCCTAGGTTCAGCGCATACTGCCAGACCATTGTGCCGCGGGGGTGACGCTACCCACGGCTCGGCACGCTGCCGGTTCGGCTCGATCACTTACCGAAGAACGTGCTGACTGCTGCATCCAGGGTATCGCGCATATCGGGATCATCGGTCAGCGGCCGCACCAGGGTCATGCTGCACGCAGCCAGGGGCTCCACGCCCTTGGCGATGAGTTGTCCTGCGTACACCAGAAGGCGCGTGGAAATGCCTTCGTCGAGACCGTGTCCTTTCAGATTGCGGGCGCGGTGGGCGATCTGCACCAGATTCTTGGCCACCTGTTCGTCGACCCCGGTTTCGTGGGCGACAATCTGCGCTTCCGTGTCTGCTTGCGGATAATCGAAATCCAACGCGGCGAAACGTTGCTTGGTGGATTGCTTCAGATCCTTCATCAGGCTCTGATAGCCCGGATTGTAGGAAATCACCAACTGGAAATCCGGATGCGCTTCCAGCAGTTCACCCTTCTTGTCCAACGGCAGCGTCCGCCGATGATCGGTCAACGGGTGAATGACGACAGTAGTATCCTGACGGGCCTCCACCACCTCATCCAGGTAACAGATCGCGCCCATACGTGCTGCAGTCGTCAGCGGGCCGTCCTGCCAGACTGTGCCGTCCTTATCGAGCAAAAACCGCCCGACCAGGTCCGACGCAGTCATGTCCTCATTACAGGCGACCGTGATCAATGGCCGGCCGAGCTTGTACGCCATGTATTCAACGAAGCGGGACTTGCCGCAGCCGGTCGGTCCTTTGAGCATCACCGGCATCCGGGCGCCATAGGCAGCTTCGTAAAGTGACACCTCATCGTGGACGGGACAGTAATAAGGTTCCTTCTTGATGCTGTACTGCTCGACGTTCGCGCTCATGGTTCCGGCCTCTGCTCTACTACGAATTCAAACTTCCGATGAGCCACTTGGATCCATTGCGGGCTCGACGCCTGCCGAATCTGGTCCGGGCCTCAAATGAAAAAGCCTCTGTCCGTTGCCGGACAGAGGCTTTCAGTCCGGCACTGCTGCCGCAATGTTCAGACTTTGATCGGTCCGCGGAAAATCACCATCGATGCACCCTGGGATTGAGCGAAGTTGTCATACCCGATCAGACGCACGTGATGTTTCGGATGCGCTTTGTGGCAGGCTTCGGCTTCAGCCAGAATTTTGTCGACGTCGGTTTCGCCGAACATCGGCAGTTTCCACATGTACCAATAATGGTCGAACGCATTTTCCGTCTCGGTGTGCTCGACCGCCGGATTCCAACCTTTGCTGACGATATATTCCACCTGTTTGCGAATATTGTCTTTAGACATTTCCGGCAAGTAGGAAAAGGTCTCGAATTTGCGGCTGGACGCATCGGTCAAGCTGGATTTGTAATCTTGCATATCGCTCATGAGTAGATCCTCGATAACGTAATTCGTGAATGCGTTTGGTTAGGGAAAGAGCGCCCGAGGTACACCGCACACGCCGACTTGCTTTTGGTGCGGCGGCGACCTCTGCTCTTCGCCTCGATCCTTTATTTGTGCGACACGTCCAGCTTGTCGACGGTGTCGAACTCGAACTTGATTTCCTTCCAGGTTTCCATGGCCGCGGCAAGTTCGGGGCTGCTCTTGGCCGCTTCGCGCAGCACGTCGCCGCCACGCTTTTCCAAACCTTCGCCGCCGTTCTTGTTGCGATCTTCGACGCAAGCTTCGAGTGCGACCCGGTTGGCTGCGGCACCGGCTGCGTTGCCCCAGGGATGACCTAAGGTACCGCCGCCGAACTGGAGCACGGAGTCGTCGCCGAAGATGGTGACCAACGCCGGCATGTGCCAAACGTGGATACCACCGGACGCGACCGGGAACACACCGGGCATGGAACCCCAATCCTGATCAAAGAAAATGCCGCGGCTGCGGTCTTCTTTGATGTAGGAATCGCGCATGATATCGATCCAGCCCAGGGTCGCCTCGCGATCGCCTTCCAGTTTGCCAACCACAGTACCGGAATGCAGGTGATCGCCGCCGGACAACCGCAGGGCCTTGGCCAGCACGCGGAAGTGGATACCGTGCTTGGGATGACGGTCGAGCACGGCGTGCATGGCACGGTGAATGTGCAGCAAAATACCGTTATCGCGGCACCAGTCGGCCAGACCCGTGTTGGCGCAGAAGCCGCCGGTCAGGTAGTCGTGCATGATGATCGGCGCGCCCAGGGACTTGGCGTGCTCGGCACGCTTGAACATCTCAGCCGGGGTCGGCGCGGTGACGTTCAAGTAGTGACCCTTGCGCTCGCCGGTTTCGGCTTCCGCTTTGTGGATCGCTTCCATGACGAAGTCGAACCGCTGGCGCCAGCGCATGAACGGCTGCGAGTTGATGTTCTCGTCGTCCTTGGTGAAGTCCAGACCGCCGCGCAAGCACTCGTACACAGCACGGCCGTAGTTCTTGGCAGACAGGCCCAGCTTCGGCTTGATGGTGCAGCCCAGCAGCGGACGGCCGTACTTGTTCATCAGGTCGCGTTCGACCTGAATACCCTGCGGCGGACCGCCGCAAGTCATTGACGTAGGCGATCGGGAAGCGCACGTCTTCCAGGCGCAGGTGGCGCAGCGCTTTGAAGCCGAACACGTTGCCCACCAGGGAGGTGAACACATTGACCACGGAGCCTTCTTCAAACAAGTCGATGGGGTAGGCAACGAAAGCGTAGAAGGACTCGTCGTCACCGGGCACGTCTTCAATGGCGTAGGCGCGGCCCTTGTAGTAATCCAGATCGGTCAGCAAATCGGTCCAGACCGTGGTCCAGGTACCCGTGGAGCTTTCCGCGGCTACCGCCGCGGCGATTTCTTCGCGCGGCACGCCGGGTTGAGGGGTGATTTTGAAGCACGCGAGGATGTCGGTGTCGGCCGGGGTGTAATCCGGCATCCAATACGTCTCGCGGTATTCCTTCACACCAGCGCTGTAGCTTTTTGTGGACATGTCATTTCCTCAACAAGTTGAAATTACTGAAAAACATCGACGACCAACCCTATTGGGCGGAAGCCTCAACATCCGTGACCCGCAGTTCCAGGTTGTGGCGTAGAGTACGAGCCTGAATCTATAATTAACAATCAATTGTTATGATCAGTACCATAAGTTGACCCTTATGGATTCTGCCGCCGGAAGGGAGATCGGTGGGCAGCCGGCGCCGCAGGGCGGCGGCTGGGAATCAGCGGATCAGGCGGCTGAACAGCCCATCCGCGCGCACCAGGGCATCATCGACGTCCGTCGCCAGCACGCAGAAATGGCCCATCTTTCGGCCCGGACGGGCCTCGCGCTTTCCGTACAAATGAAGCTTAGCAGCCGGGTCGGAAAAGAGAGCCAACCAATCCGGCGGCGTTTCGCCCCAGAGGTCGCCGAGCAGGTTGACCATCACGATCGGGCTCAGCAGGTGGGTATCGCCGAACGGCAGATTGCAAGTCATGCGAACCTGCTGTTCGAATTGAGACGTGATACAGGCGTCGAGTGTGTAATGCCCGCTGTTGTGGGGACGTGGTGCGATCTCGTTGACCAACAATTCACCGCCGACCACGAAGTATTCCACCGCCAGGATGCCGCAGTAGTCCAGTGCCGCCGCCAGGCGCTGCGCCTGGAACTGGGCCTGCTGCGAAAGCGCGGGGGAAATCCGTGCCGGCACGATGCTGGTGTGCAGGATGCCGCCTTGATGGCGGTTTTCCGCGACCGGGTAACAACGGCATTCACCTTGTTCGTTACGGGCGACTACGACCGAGATCTCCCGTTCCAGGTCGACTTGCTTTTCCAGCACGCAGGGCACTGCGCCGAGGCTCGCAAACGCCTCGCCCAGCGCTTCGTAATCGGATATCCGGGCTTGGCCCTTGCCGTCGTAACCGAAGCTTGCCCGCTTGAGAATGGCCGGAGCGCCGACGAATTCCCAGGCGCTCTGAAGCTCTGCTGCGGAGTTCACGGCCCGATAGGGCGCAGTCGGCAGACCCGATGCGGAAATGAATGCTTTTTCTTCGATGCGATCCTGGGTTTTTGCGAGCGCGGCAGCCGCGGGTCGCACCGGCACGTGCGCGGCCAAGCGCTCCAGACTGCCCACCGGAATATTCTCGAACTCGGTGGTGACTACAGCGCACTGCCGCGCCATGTCGTCGAGTGCCTCACCATCGTCGTAGCCGGCTTGCACATGCACGTCGGCCATGCGTCCCGCCGGACTATGGGGGTCGGGATCCAATACCATCACTCGGTAGCCAAGGGTGCGCGCGGCTACGGTAAACATGCGACCGAGCTGACCGCCGCCGAGCATGCCCACCATTGCGCCGGGTAATATGGGCGCGTGCCGATTCATTCCGCGGCGGGGAGTTGCATCGCCAACACCGCCTGACGCTGCTTGCTTCGAAACGCTTGCAGACGTTTCGCCAATGCTGGGTCGCTTCCGGCGAGCATGGCAACCGCAAACAGTGCCGCATTGGCGGCACCGGCCTCGCCGATGGCGAACGTCGCCACCGGGATGCCTTTCGGCATCTGCACGATGGAAAGCAGTGAATCCTGGCCCTGAAGGTGCTTGGACGGTACCGGTACGCCCAACACCGGCACGGTCGATATAGCCGCCAACATGCCGGGCAGATGGGCAGCGCCGCCGGCACCGGCGATGATCGCCCGTAAACCGCGCTGGGCTGCGGATTCGGCATATTCGTACAAAAGATCGGGAGTGCGGTGGGCGGACACGACACGGGCTTCGTGGGCCACGCCGAAGGCTTGGAGTTGTTCCACCGCCCGGCGCATGATCGGCCAATCGCTGTCCGAACCCATCACCACGCCGACTAGCGGTTGCTCGGTCATCGGTAACCCCAGGTTGAGCGAGGCGTATATGAAGCCGCACCAATACCTGCGTGCTGCGGCCTCCGCTTCCCCGCTGCTGCGAGACGCAATGGCCCTCGGGCCAAGCCGGGCATCCTAGCCCACGTGGCAGCCGCCCGTCAACGCGGCCCCAGACTGGGATGCCAGCACCGCGGCAGGCGCACGCCATCACTGGCTTTAGACTGGAGTCCGCCGATCAGGCGTGAACTCGAGCGCGAGACCGATGCCCGCGCACCGGTAATCGAGCAGGTTCGGTGGCTCAGCCCCTGCCCGTCGTTTGCGGATGCGGGCTGTCCTCCGCTTGGAAATGCTCGCAGCTGTTGTGAGCGGAAAGATAGATATCGTGCACCAGACAAATGCCGTCGTCTTTACGGACCGAAGCATGTCCGGAGCTCATGGTGCTCATACCTTTGAAGAGGTTCTCCATATAGCCCGGCGAATTGCGGAAATGGATGCAACGGATACAGGTCGCCTTCTGCTTTTTGTTCATGACGATGGCCCGATGTGCGCAAATACGGATCAAACGCGGGGAGAAGATCCCGGCCCCGCAAACGGCTGCGGGGCCGGGGCCGACAATGCCCTTAGTGGGTCAGGTTCTGCCAGTAGTGCGCAAACACGATAGTGGACAGGATGAAACCGAGAATCACGTTCACGACTACGCCGCTTGTGAACGCCCAGAACGGCTTCGCCCCTGCGTGGGCCAGCTCGCGGAAGCGAGTCGTCAGGCCGATGCTGAAGAAGCAGAAGATGAACGCCCAGGTACGCAGATCTTTGATCGGGCCTACCAGCTCCGGTTTCACGATTTTGTTGTAGTCGGCGAAGCTATAATGGTTCGCGACCCAGGTCACCAGCAGGGAGGCGACCAAAAAACCCAGCACGAATTTCGGAAACCGCCACCAGATTTCGGCCGGATCCGGCTTGGCGCCCGCTTTCACTTCCCAGCGCGTAGTGGCAATGATCGCCAGCACGAATGCCCAGATGCCGATCCAGACGTCGCGGCCGACCACCTTCATCAGGGTGAAACCCCACACCGCGTCGCTGGCCTGGCCTTGGATACCCGGTACGTGACCGGCCAAGTTGCCGTAGGCCTGGGCCGCGGCAAATCCCGCCGCGTCGGCAAACTCCGAGGTGCCGATCCAGGCGCCTGCAACACCTGTATGCAGATGCAGTGCCCGCGATACCAGTGGCAGCGCAAAGATCATGACGATGGCCCACAGGATCACCATGGTGATGGCGATCGGTGCGTGTTCCTTCTTGGCACCGACAGCACCGGCAATCGCGATGGCGCCGGATACACCGCACACTGCGCCGCCCGCACCCAGGGTTGCAGCCAAACGACGGTCGAGTCCGATTTTGGTGGCGACAAAGTAGATCACCATGAAGGTGGTAATGGAGACGATTGAAGCCTGGAAGATCGCTACCGGTCCTGCCCAGATGATCAGCGTGAACGGCAAAGTAGCGCCCAGCAACACGATACCGGTCTTGATGTAATACTCGACTCGGAATCCTGTATCCATCCACCGCGGCAGACCGATCAAATTGGAAATGATCATACCCAACAGCAGCGCCACCAACGGCGGTTCCAGGTTGTAATGATGTGCCTGGTCCCACGCGCCGATCATGAAAATAATGATCGATGCGATGTAGATGAAAACGAACGAAGGAAAGAACTCAGAGAGCTTGTAGCCCAGTGCCTTCATGCTGATGCCGAACACAATCGACCACATGATGAATTGTCCGACGTACTGGGTGATATGGGAAGTGAAATGGGCGACTGCTTCGTGCACCGTGTGCCATTTGCCGGGCGTAATTGCGATCCATTTGATGCTGGAACCATTTGCGAAAAACAAATAGGCGACGACTACGATACCCAGGCCCAGATAGATGGCCCACCAATCTTCCTTCTTCCATAGTTCTTTCCACCCCATGCTCCTCACGCGGGGGCCTTCACCTTCTTCGTTCCACGCTTCCTCGGTAACCGTGTGTGTGGTCTCCATAGACAAGCTCCTCCGACGGTATGGATCTCGATGTGACAGCGCGCGGAATGCGGAATTTTTTCGGTCCCGCGAAACGCCGCGACGCCGTTGTTTGTTGTTGTTTTCCGGGGTTATCCTACCGTCGGCGCGAAGCATGAACCTTAAGGCTTCCTTAATTCCCGCCCCCGCCGCGACCCCACCCTCGCCCGTGGCTTGACAGACCGCACGACTTAGGGCTACAAAATTCGAGGGATCGGCCAAGAGAAGCCACCGCCCGCCGCCTCGCACAGGCGCGTGGGGCCCTACAACAACTACAGCCCTCCCGTCAGGAAGTGCCTATGGGTACCGTGAATCCTGTCCCGCTGGTCCGGAAAGCAGCCCGGCTGCTGCTGGCCGAAGACGATTTCTCGCTCGGCGACGGCGTGCGCGCGGGGCTGGAAATGAACGGCTACGAATTGGCGTGGGTGACTGACGGCATCGAGGCGGACCGGCGGCTGCGCGAATCCGGTTTCGACCTGGTGGTGCTGGACCTGGGCCTGCCCTACCTATCCGGTTCCGAAGTACTGAAAGGCATGCGCGCGCGCGGCGATTTGACGCCGGTTCTGGTGCTGACCGCTCAGGGCGGGGTTGCCGACCGCATCCGCGGCCTGGACGACGGTGCCGACGACTATCTGGGTAAGCCGTTCGATCTCGAGGAACTGTGCGCCCGGGTGCGCGCGCTGTGCCGGCGCAATTGCCGACCCCAGCCTACCTCCCTGCGTCACGCTGCCATCGAACTCGACTTGAGCGCCCACGTAGTGACCCGCCAGGGCCGCCGCGTGAATCTCTCGCCGCGAGAATACATGCTGTTGAAGCTGCTGTTGGAAAATTCCGGACGCGTGCTGTCCCGCAGCTTGTTGGAAGAGAATCTCTACGGATGGGACGCCGACGTGGAGAGCAACACGGTCGAGGTACACGTCCACTTCCTGCGCAAAAAGCTCGGCGACGATCTCATCCGAACGGTACGCGGCGCCGGCTACGTAATCGATAGACTGAATTGATGACGTCGATCCGCGGCCGGCTGGTATGCACACTCACAGGATTGTTCGTGTTGGTATGGCTTGCGGTAGTGGGGGTGACCTACATCGTGGCACGCCAGCGCATCGAAACCCTGTTCGACGAACATCTGGAGCACGATGCACAGGTCTTGCTGGCGTTGATTGAAAACGCCGGACCCGACGGCGGCCGGATTTCTCCCGCTTCACCCGACATCAAACTGCAGAGCGGTCAGAAGGCACTCGCATTTTCGATCTGGCAGAGCGGCCATTTGCTCGTACGCTCGGCCATTGGGCCGCGGTTGGAGCGCCCCCACCGCCCGGGCTTCGCGGACCTGTCACTGAGCGACCAGCGATGGCGGTCCTATTGCTTTGCCGACCCGGCGCGACACTTGACAGTACAAGTGGGCGAACCCTACGCAGTACGCAACAAACTTGCGGTCGAAATGATCCGCGATGCGCTTTTTCCGCTGCTCTGGGCGGTACCCATTCTCGGCGTTGCGATCTGGTTCGGCGTCGGCCGGGGGCTATCGCCGTTGAAGCGAGCCGCCGAGCAGATCTCGACCCGGTCACCCAAGTATCTCGAACAGGTGGATCTGCGCAGCGCACCGCGCGAAATCCACATATTGGTCAGAAAGATCAATTCATTATTGGTGCTGCTGCTAGAGGCCTTTGACCGCGAACGGCATTTCACCGCCGACGCCGCCCATGAAATCCGCACCCCATTGGCAGCGGTCAAGGCCCATGCTCAGCTTGCTCAGCGCTCTACCGATGAGACGCAACGCAACCACGCCCTGCACCAGATCGTGGAAAACGTAGATCGCATGGCGCACTTGATCGACCAACTGCTCACCCTGGCGCGAATGGATCGGGAACTGCCGGATTCGCCCACCGAGCAAGTGAACCCGAGTGCACTGGCCGCGGAGCTTGTCGCCGAACTGCAACCCGAAGCGCGCGCCCGTGGTCTGCGTCTGTCGACCGACTCGAGCTACAGCGCCACCTTTCCCGGTTCGGCTCCTGCGCTACGCATCATGATCCGCAATCTGCTGGCAAACGCGCTGCGTCATGCGCGGTGCGTAGTCGTCGTCGGTGTATACAAAGGTGATGGCGGCAGTGCGTGCCTGCAAATCGAAGATGATGGCCCGGGGATTCCGGAATCCTATCGCCGACGGGTGTTCGACCGCTTCTACCGCGGCCAAGGTCAAGGAACCGGAGGATGCGGCCTGGGACTGTCCATCGTGCGGCGTATCGCAGGATTACACCAAGCCGAAATCACATTGTCCGAATCCACCATGGGTGGACTTCGCGCCAGCGTCCGTTTCCAAATTCCGGCGAGCGAATCTTCGCAGCGTCCGCAAGCAACGGAGCGCGTTACACACAAATTCCCCGGTTCCGCAGCCGGCGACACGCCTCCGCTACCGCAGGAATAGGTCACGTGCGGCCCGGCTCGAAGCCATAGCGGCCCTCATCGAACCTCCCTCGGCATATTCCCTTCGTTTCAATGCCTTGCGCGCAATGAAATTCCGATTGGTGTACCAGCGGAGTGGTTCAATCAAGTGCGCAATTATCCGTTCTTTAGGATTCGAGAATCAACCCCAAACCGCAGCGAGGCAGCTCCTAAAACAACCATCGACGAAGGCGCTTACGACAACACAGCGTACGCATGATGCTTTTGCGAGCGCATCTCAAGGCACGTAAACTGACCAAAAGGTGCGAATACATCTGAGGTGACACTACATGCCTGTCCGATATGTCTCTATCGTAGGCTCCGACCACGTCGCTCTTGCGCCGACTGAAGCGCACCGCCTGCGGGCCAAGGTGATCGCAAATGGATGGACCGACCCCGGCGTTCCCACGACGAAACGAGAATTAGCCGTTGCAGCGGTCGAAGCGTCAATTCCATCAATGGCGAATGTGGTGCAAATGCTACGGGAGGTAGCAGAGGCCGCAATCCGAAGAAGAGAGTCCCAAGCCCGTAAAGATCGGCAACCCGAATAGCTTTTCCCGAAACGACGACGGCCCCGCATCATGCGGGGCCGTCCTTTTCGAGTTTTGCCTTTAGGCTCGGGGTTGTATTGTCACGCAACCCTAATTGTTTTTTCTGCGGTTTAGTCGTCTTTTGAAACGAAGGCGCGCTTTTTGTTTTGCGCGTTGTGTATGGTCTAGTTCTGTCAGAACCGTTAAAGGCAGAACGCTGAGCAGCAGCAATAATTGAATATAGTTGTGGCCCACTATGCTTGCTGAGTCTGCCAAAGCAAACGATACATTCGCTAAGCCCGCGAACCCCACCGCGCGGAATAACTTTTTCAACATTTCTTTATCCTATTTTTCTCTCCCGTTAATGTGTGACGTTGGATGGATATTGACTGGAAAACAGGCGGCCGTTACAAGTCCGTCGCGCAGCACAAACGTGATCCCGACTCCGGAGGTACTGTTAGAACACATGCACCGACTACGGCCGTCCGCATACGATATCCTCGCGAATTTGATAGTAGAACTATCTGTCTAATAGCGGTTCGAAGCGCCGCATTCTGTGTCAGGCAGCCAGTCGCCGCCACAACAGCACAAGCTTACCTACCCGGGCGCCCATCTCAAGCTCTAGAGAAAACTGTGCTCCGACCGAGGTTTTCTGTTTCATTGACAAGCCAAGCCCTTGCTTTAGGCTAAAAAGATGCAGCAGAGAACTTTTCAAGAGAATATTGGGGAGGTTAAACGCCCTTTTTGTCCAGACCCAACGGCAGTGCACTGCGAATGAGCCACCCGTGAAGGTTGTCCGCAAACTGCCTTTCAAGCTCCGGCACTGGGAACATATTTGGATCCCGATGCCCGACGGCGTAGACCTGGCCGCCCGGATCTGGATGCCCGAATCCGCCGAGAGCGAGCCGGTCCCCGCCATACTCGAGTACATTCCCTATCGTAAGCGCGACGGGGTGCGCCTGCGCGACGAGACCATGCATCCGTATTTCGCCGGCCATGGCTATGCGAGCGTGCGGGTCGACCTGCGCGGCAGCGGCGACTCGCAGGGGGTGCTGACTGACGAATATCTGCAGCAGGAGCTGGATGACGGCGTCGCCGTGATCCAATGGCTCGCCGCACAACCCTGGTGCAGCGGTCAGGTGGGGATGATTGGCATTTCCTGGGGCGGTTTCAACGGTCTTCAGATCGCCGCCATGCAGCCCCCCGAATTGAAAGCCATCATCACCGTCTGTTCGACGGATGATCGCTATGCCGACGATGTCCACTACATGGGTGGCTGTCTGCTAGGGGACAATCTGTCGTGGGCCTCCACCATGTTTGCCTACAATTCCCTGCCGCCCGATCCGCAAGTCGTCGGTGAACACTGGCGGGAGATGTGGTTTCAGCGGCTGAAGGGCAGCGGGTTGTGGCTGGATACCTGGCTGCAGCATCAGCACCGTGACGCCTATTGGCGTCACGGTTCGATTTGCGAGGACTACTCAAAGGTCCAGATCCCGGTGATGGCAGTGAGCGGCTGGGCCGATGGTTACACCAATGCCGTTTTCCGGATGTTGGCCAACCTCGAAGTGCCACGCATTGGTTTTATCGGGCCCTGGAGCCACAAGTATCCGCATCTCGGCGTGCCCGGCCCCGCCATTGGTTTTCTCCAGGAGTGCTTGCGCTGGTGGGACAAGTGGCTCAAGGGTGAAGAAAGCGGCATCATGCAGGAACCCATGTTGCGGGCCTGGATGCTGGAGAGCATGCCGCCCAACACCTTTTATCATCAGCGCTATGGCCACTGGGTCAGTGAATCGGCCTGGCCATCACCGGCGATTCAGTGGAAGACCCTGGACTTCGCACGTTACGGCCTAGTGGCGGCGGGCGTGGACAAAACCGACGTAACCCATGCGGTGCAGTCGCCGTTGAGCCTGGGCCTGTTCGCCGGAAAGTGGTGTTCCTACAGTGCCACACCGGACCTGCCGCACGATCAGCGCGAGGAGGACGGCGGCGCGCTATTGTTTACCAGCGACGTCCTCCAGGAGGCCATGGAGATCCTCGGCGCGCCGATTGTCGAGCTGCAACTGGCCGTGGACCAACCGGTGGCGATGATCGCCGTAAGACTGCTGGACGTCCAGCCCGACGACAAGTCCTCGCGGGTCACCTATGGACTGCTCAATCTCTGTCACCGCGATGGCCACGCTGCGCCCAAAGCACTGGAACCCGGCCGCCTGTATAGCGTGCGGATACAACTTAATGATGTCGCTCAGCGATTTCCCGCCGGCCACCGCCTGCGGTTGGCAATCTCGACGTCCTATTATCCATTGGCCTGGCCCCCGCCGACGCCCGTGCGCATGACCATCGAGACCGCCGGCAGCCGGATCATGTTGCCGTCACGCACCCCGCACGAGGAACATATTGAATTCGCCGATGCCGCAGGTACTGCCTCTGGTCCGCGCACTTCCATCGACGAGGGCCATCACAACTGGTGGGTAAAACGCGATCTTGCCGACGACGTCTCCACCCTGGAAGTGATCAATGATGACGGGACCTACCGGCTGGACGACCTCAACCTCACCGTACGCCGCAAGACCCGGGAATGGTACAGCTCGCAGGGCAACGACTTTACCTCGCCGCGCGGCGAGACGCTTTGGGTGCGGGCCATGAGCCGAAGCGACTGGCACGTGGAGACCGTGACCAAGACCGTGCTGGAATGCGATCCCGACTTTTTTTACCTGCATGCCAGCCTCGATGCCTTCGAAGGCGAACACCGGGTTTACTCGCAAAACTGGTCGCGCAAGATAAAACGCGATCTGGTGTGACAATGCTCCTATCGACATAGCAACTCGTCCGGTCGCTCATTGAGCGATTGTGATTTATCAATGACTCGGGGCGACGCTCGCTTACACTCAATTGACAGTCCCAACGGAAGGGGAACGGATATGACGAAGAATATTTTTGTTATCGGCGCGGATGAATTCAACTGCAGGCAACTCCAGGCAATCCACGCCGATGAAGTTTATGCGTTCCACAACCTGCTGACATTTGAGCAGGTCAAGGGCGGAGGTCATTATCCCTCGTTTGATGGCTTGATCCAGCAAGCCGAATCGGTGCTGGCCGATTTTCAAGGCAGCATCGATGCCATCATCGGCTACTGGGATTTCCCGGTGAATTCCATGGTACCGATCCTGTGTCAAAAGCACCGATTGCCATCGCCTTCACTGGAAAGTGAATTAAAGTGCGATCACAAATACTGGAGCCGCCGGGAACAGCAAGCGATCATTCCCGAGCATACGCCGGCGTTCGCGGCGTTCGATCCCTTTGATGCCGATGCCACGGCACAGCTCGAGTTGGATTTTCCATTCTGGATCAAGCCCGTCAAATCGACAGATTCCGTTCTCGCCTTCAAGGTCGACGATGCCTCAGGGCTTGAGACCGCCCTGAATGAAATCAGGCAAAAGATCGGCCGCATTGCCAGTGCGTTTAACGAACTCCTGGCCCATGCCCATTTGCCCGCCGAGATCGCAGCCGTCGACGGCGCACACTGTATCGTGGAGCAGCTGATTGTCGGTCATCAGTGTACGGTAGAAGGCCATGTTTATCAGGGCGAGGTCATCGTCCATGGCGTAATTGATTCCTACAACTATCCCAACAGCTCATCCTTCTTTCGATACGAATACCCCTCGCACCTACCACAGCGAGTTAAGGATGCCATGGTGGAAACCTCGCGCCGCATCATGTCGCACATCGGCTTCAACAATGGCGGATTCAATATCGAGTACTTCTACAACAAGGAAACCGACGATTACAAACTCCTGGAGATCAATCCCCGCATCTCCCAATCCCACAGTCAGATGCTTAAATATGTTGACGGCACATCCAATCATCAAATCATGGTGGAGCTGGCGCTTGGCAACAGGCCGCAATTCAAACCCGGTGCCGGGGAATACAACTGCGCGGCGAAATTTCACCTGCGGCGTTTCGAAGATGATCGGGTGATCCGGGTGCCCACTGAAGAAGAGATCGAGGCGATCCTGGCGGCCAACCCGGGCACGGATATTGACATCATCGTCAAGGAGGGGATGCGCCTTTCCGAACTCATTGAGCAGGACAGCTACAGCTACGATATGGCACATGTCCATATTGGCGCGCAGGACCAAACGGCCCTGCTCAAGAAATATCAGCGCATCGTCGACGCACTGCCCTTTGAGTTTGAAGGCGGGACGGCCAACGAATGGAAGCGCGCGTAGGTTGGGCTGACGCCGGCTACTGCTTGATCGTGGCTAACCGCGGGGCGCGACTCGGGCTGGCAACGCGCAGAATTTAGCGCAGGCGCTCCCGTGGCGTAGATCGCGCCCTCGGGTCTTACGAGGGCGCTCGCGTCAGATCCGGCCCGTCAGAAACAGTATCAATAGTACGAGCAGCAGGACCCCGACTATGCCACTCGGTCCGTAGCCCCACCCCCTGCTATGTGGCCAAGTGGGAATGGTGCCCACGAGGATCAGCACCAAAACGATCAACAGGATCAAACCAAGACTCATTTTTTCACTCCCAAGCATGCCGCTCGCGACATTCTTCTAGATCGTCAATCGTCACCCTGTACGCCATCGCACATAGCGTAGCGTATAGGAAGGATAAACGATGTTTTCGGTGGCTCACAGCGGGCAGTCTCGCATGATCGGCGTCGGCACCTCCCGTCGGCGGGCCGCGTGAGAACGGTTCGGTTCAGGGCCTCAGTGGTCGGCACCCTCTTGCCCCGCCGTAAAAGGCTCTCCACCTCCTGCGCCCATACCTTTGCGTCCGTCTTGCGAGTGAAGCTTGCTGTGCGCTCCTGTCCCCGAACGCGCACCCGAGCACGGTAACTGGTGCCCTTGCTTCCTTTTCGTTCTTCTATTGTCGCCACCGCATGTCCCAAATTTGTCCCAAGACGTTGATTTGGATTATTACGAATGTGACGTAAGTTATTGGCGGAGAGGGAGGGATTACTCGGGCCTGCGGCCCTCACCCCTCCGGGGCCAGCGTCGCTGCGCTCCCCTGTTGTCTCGCCCGCTGCTGCGGGGCTCGGCTCGAACCCATTGCGGCCCTCATCGAACCTCCCTGCACCACAAATCAAAAAAAGGGGCCCAACGGGGCCCCTTTTTTGATTTGGCGGAGAGGGAGGGATTCGAACCCCCGGACCCTTTCGGGTCAACGGTTTTCAAGACCGCCGCTTTCGACCGCTCAGCCACCTCTCCGTGCTGAGTACCCAGTGCGGCAGCAGTGTAATCCAGAGCCGCCGACGTGGCAAAAAAATGGCACGCCCCGTCGCAACGTGACGTCGGGAATATTTGCCTGGTTGGTGGACGCGCGGCTTTAGTGATCTAGGGTGTACTACGTCTCAACCACTAAGTCCAATTCGTTTCATCAGGACGTTCACGGACAAGGAGCAACCAGCATGAAGACCAAAATTCTCATTTCCGCAATTGCATTAACTTTCGGCAGTGCCGCGATGGCAGCTGACTTGCAGCAGAGTAGCGATGCCAGCGCAACGGCCGGCTCCTCTGCGAAGCCGGAGCTCCAGATGGGGTCTCCGGATGTTCGGAACCAGGGCGAGCCTGGCGGCCCGGCTTCTGCCAAACCTGATCTTCAGCTTGGTTCGGAAGACGTCCAGAATCAGGGCCCACCGGGCGGCCCCGCTTCCGCGCAGCCGAAAATGCAGTTGGGTCAAGAAGCCAACAGTGAAAAAACGGCTGCGACCGGCGATTTCTCCGAGCTGGATAAGAACAACGACGGCTATATCAGCAAGGAAGAAGCGACGGGCCGGGTAAAGGACCATTGGGCCACGGCAGATAAAAATGCCGACGGCAAAATCGACGAGTCCGAATTCAGCGCCCTGGAAACGTCTGAGCCGGATACGTCCACTGGCACCACGATGGGCCATGAACCCGCCGCGGAACCGTCTCCCGGTGTTTCCGAGAGCGGTCGCGCCATGGACAAGATGAATGAGTCCGACAAGTAATCCGAGCGCTTGATCTTGGATGGAGCCCGGGCCTCGGCCCGGGCTTTTTTATGGCAAAATGTCGCTCTGGCGCAGGAATACACAAACGGCCCAAGGCGCCTTGAAAACGCGCCCGAAGCCCGCCATCTCAAGCAATGGAACCCGGCCCATGATTTGTGGTCCAATGAGGGCAATGGAGCGATTCAGGCTCGCCAACCGAAAGAGGCTCGAAAGGGATGATGAATAACTACGATCAAGTGGTTTCACGTGGATCGGAAAGCGCGTTGTCGACCAACAAGGTCTTGCGCAATACGTACATGTTGTTGTCGATGACGCTGCTGTTCAGCGCCGTCATGGCCGGTATTTCGGTGGCCATACAGCCACCCCCGATGACCGGGCTGTTGACCTTCGGCGGCGCGGTGCTGCTGCTGTGGCTGGTGTTGCCCCGTACCGCCAATTCGGGCGCCGGTGTCGGCGTGGTGTTTGCGATCACAGGGCTGCTGGGATTCGGCCTCGGGCCGATGCTGTCCATGTACCTGGCGATGTCCAACGGCGGTCAGATCATCATGACGGCCCTGGGCGGTACCGGGGTCATTTTCCTGGGCCTGTCAGGATATGCGCTGACCACCCGGCGCGACTTCAGTTTCCTCGGCGGTTTCCTGTTCGTTGGAATCCTGGTCGTGTTCGGGGCCATGCTGCTGAACCTGTTCTTGGCAATTCCGGCAATGCAGTTGGCAATTTCCAGCGCCGTGGTGTTGCTGATGAGCGGTTTCATCTTGTTCGACACCAGCCGCATCATCCATGGCGGCGAGACCAACTACGTCATGGCCACCATTTCCCTGTACCTGGACATCTACAATATGTTCATCCATCTGCTGGCAATTCTCGGCCTGATGGGCGGGGACGACTGATCGAACCTTGATCGTTTCCTGCAAAGCCCCGGCGATACCGGGGCTTTGTTGTTTATGGGAAGGAAAAATCGATGGATTGGATGAAGATCGCGTGGGCGGTTCTATTGGGGATGATGATCATCTGGTTGTTCCCGCGCGCCAAGCAAATGCTGAACAACAGTCCCAAAGCCACCGCGGATGATTGGCGCGCTTTCATTCTGCCGCTCGTGCTGGTGATTGGATTCGTCGTACTGTTAGTGCTGTCTGTGCGCGGCTGACTCCTCCCCCGAGGACCGTTCCGGTGATTCCGGCCCCGAACGCTGGGTCAACAATTGCCCGATCTCGGGAATACAGGAACCGCACTGGGTGCCGGCACCGCACGCGGCACCGACGGCTTGGGTGTTCGCGCATCCCTGTGCAATGACTTCCAGGATCCGCGCACGGCTCACGCCCATACACGCACAAACCCGCGGGCCGCTGTCGGGTTCCAGTGCACGCCCGGCCAACAGGCCGAACCGATCCTGGGCCGATAGTACGCCGCGCGCAAAGCACGACAGCAGATGGCCGCGGCCGCCGGGCTCGGCGCCGGGTTGCACGAATACGCAACTGTCCAAACGGCCGCGCTCCAGCCGGGCCGCGCGATACCGTCCCGCAGAGACGTCGATATATTCGACCCAGTCGGCCGACTCCTGCGGCTGACAGAACCAGCTTCTCGCCACTGCGGTCCAATCCTGCCGCAGCTCGGTGCCGGCAATCACATATCGCCACAAGTCTGGGGCTTCCCGGATTTTGACCCAGTACTCGCACTGTGTCAGGGCGAGTTCCCTGCGGGTCATCACGAATCCCCACCACGACACCGGGACCGCTTCCACCCGCACTGGGGTGTGCTTGAGCTCCGGCTGACCGGAAATCGGATCTACGGCTGGATTCACCAGCGCGCCCACCCGCGCGTCAGCCGCGTACACGTCGTTCCAATGCACGGGCACGAACACGTGACCGATCAGCTGGCCGGTAGTGAGTCGGGCACGGGCTACCATACTGCCGTGGACGCTGCGCACCCGCACCAGATCGCCTTCCCGCACACCGAGGCGGGCGCCGTCATCGGGATGCAGTTCTGCAAACGGTTGCTCGTCGTGGGTCGAGAGGCGCGCGGCACGCCCCGTGCGTGTCATGGTGTGCCAATGATCGCGAACGCGGCCGGTATTGAGTATCCACGGGTAGTCCGCGCTTGCCGACCGTGCCGGTGCGCGGGGCGCAACTGCCACCAATCGGGCTTTGCCGCTAGCGGTACAAAACCTGCCATCGGCGAACAGCCGCGCGGTACCGCCGGTGCCCGCGCGTACCGGCCACTGAACCGGTCGCAATTCGTCGTACGCGCGCCGGCCTCCAGCCGCCAACCCGGAGATGTCGAAGACACGGCCGCCGTGGTTTTCAAATCCCGACAAGCGCGCATGCTCCGCGAAAATGTCAGCCGCCGCCTGGTATTCGAACTGTTGTGCGAAGCCCGTGCGGCGGGCCACCTCGGCCACCATCCACCAATCTTCGCGTGCTTCGCCGGGCGCCGCCGCGAATGGCCGCTGGCGGGAAATGGTGCGGTCGGAATTGGTCACCGTGCCGTCCCGTTCGCCCCATGTGCAGGACGGCAGCAATACGTGGGCGTAGCGGCTCGTGTCGGTGGGGTGGATGCAATCGGACACCACTACAAAGTCGCAGCGCTCCAGTGCCGCTCGTACGAAATCGGCATCGGGGAGACTGTCCACCGGGTTGGTGGCCATGATCCAGAGGGCGCGCACGTGGCCTTCGTGCACCGCCTTGAACAGCTCCACCGCTTTGAGGCCTTCGCGCTGGGCAACGAGCGGCGCACGCCAAA
The DNA here is from genome assembly GCA_963762165.1 of uncultured Gammaproteobacteria bacterium. Lineage (GTDB taxonomy): Bacteria > Pseudomonadota > Gammaproteobacteria > JASBUN01 > JASBUN01 > CAVXJN01. Next base: position 374,887 of record CAVXJN010000002.1, on the reverse strand, counting down.
ATCGCTGCAAGCGCTCGCGGGCGTCAGCATCGTCCAAGTCCATGTGCGCAGCAAGCTGATTCGCCAACCCTCCCACTTCCCGGCCGCCCATCGCATTGGGTTGCCCCGTCAGCGAGAAGGGTCCCATACCGGGCCGGCCGATACGGCCGGTGGCGAGGTGACAATTGATGATGGCATTCACCTTGTCGGTACCGCTGGACGACTGGTTGATACCTTGGGAAAACAACGTCAGGACCTGTTCGGTATCGCTGAACATCCGGTAGAACGTCTCGACCTGTTTCACAGGTAGAGCGCATTGCGCCGCGACTGCGCCGGGAGTGGGCGCCGAACGCCGGGCGCAGGCAAGGGCTTCGGCGTGGCCTTCGGTATGCTCGTCCAGGTAACGCCTGTCGATGGCGCCGGTACCTTCGAGCCACGCCAGCAACCCGTTGAACAGCACCGTATCGGTCCCAGGCTGCAGCGGCAGATGCAAGTCGGCTTGCCGGGCGGAATCGGTGGACCGCGGATCGATCACCACCAGCCGCGGCCCCTGCCCCGCCTGCCGGCGACCGGCAAATCGCTGGAACAACACGGGGTGGCACCAGGCTGCATTCGATCCCACCAGCACCATCAGCTCGGCGCTGTCCAGGTCCTCGTAGCTGCAGGGAACCGCGTCGGCGCCGAACGCCCGCTTGTGCCCGGCAACTGCCGAAGCCATGCAAAGCCGGGAGTTGGTGTCGACGTTGGCGCTGCCGACGAAGCCTTTCATGAACTTGTTGGCAACGTAGTAGGCTTCGGTGGTGAGTTGTCCGGAGACATACATCGCGACCGCATCCGCACCATGTACGGCAATCGTATCTTCAAACCGGGTAGCCACGGCCGCCAGCGCGCGCTCCCAGGAGACCCGTTCGCCGCCCACTTGTGGATACAACAAGCGGCCGTCGGCCACCAGGGTCTCGGCCAGGGCGGCACCCTTGGAGCACAACCGGCCGCGGTTGGCGGGATGTTCCGGGTCGCCGCGCACACTGACTTTCCCTTCCGGGTCGGTGCTGGCGATTACGCCGCAGCCGACGCCGCAATAGGGACAGGTGGTTCGCACCTCGCTCAAAGAATCCGCCTCAGCAGCCGCTCGCGGCAGGGTTGGGAATCAGGGACAAAAGGACCATGCCGTTCTCGATCCGAACCGGATACGACGCGCTACAGCCTTCGTCCGGCTCCACCGCGAGCCCCGAATCGAGGTGGATTTTCCAGTCATGCAAGGGACAGGCGACCCGTCTGCCGTGGACGATACCCTGTGACAACGGACCGCCGCGGTGCGGGCACTGGTCCCGCAACGCAAAAACCTCATCGCCACTGGTTCGGAATACGGCGATATTGCCGTCGCTGCACTCGACCACCCGTGCCCCCTTGCGCGGGATATCGTCGAGTCGCCCGACCTGGACCCAATTTCTGCTTCGCACAATGGGCTTGGCGACACTCATGTTCATGATCGAAACTCCTGTTGGCCTAAACGGTCTGCGATTCAAACTGACGGGAATCGACGCGCGTGAGCGGTGTAAACTCGTGCCGGTCCTGACCGTTGGCCAGAGCCGCCCATGGATCGTGTTGCGCATATTTCTGCGAATCCTGAAAACGCTCCGCGAGACGCGCTCTTTCCGTTGCATCATCTACGATGCGTTGCTTGACGTAAGTAAGTCCGACCCGTTCGATCCAAGGCGCAGTCCGCTCCAGATAATGCGCCTCCTCTCGATAAAGCTGCATAAACGCCGCGCAGTGCTGCTTCACCTCATCGCTGGTCGTGACATGGCAGAGGAAATCCGTGGCCCGTACTTTTACGCCGCCGTTGCCGCCGACATGCAATTCCCAGCCCGAGTCCACCGCCACCACACCAAAGTCTTTGATGGTCGCCTCGGCGCAGTTGCGCGGGCAGCCAGATACCGCCAACTTGAACTTGTGTGGCATCCAGGAGCCCCAGGCCATTTTCTCCAACTCGATGCCCATACTGGTAGAATCCTGAGTACCGAACCGGCACCACTCCTTGCCGACGCAAGTCTTCACCGTGCGCACGGCCTTGCCGTAGGCATGGCCGGAGACAAAACCGGCCGCCGACAGGTCGCCCCAGATTTTCGGCAAAGTCTCTTTGCGAATGCCGAGGAGATCGATCCGCTGCCCGCCAGTGATGTGCACGGTGGGAACCGCGTAACGCTCCGCGATTTCGGCGATCGCCTTGAGCTGAGATGGCGTGGTTTCACCACCCCAGATGCGCGGTACCACGGAATAGGTTCCGTCCTTTTGAATGTTGGCGTGGACACGCTCATTGATGAAACGCGACTGCTGGTCGTCCACATATTCCCCCGGCCATGCACACAGCAGGTAGAAATTGAGTGCCGGCCGGCACTTGCCGCAGCCGTCCTCGGTTTTCCATTCCAGGAACCGCATCAATTCCGGCATGTCCTTCAGTGCATATTCCGGGATCGCATTGCGAACCTCGTCGTGGGTACGGTCCGTGCAAGCACACAATGGCTTCTTGTTCGGCGCTTGTGAATAATCCCCGCCCACGGCACTGGCCAACAACGATTCGACCAGTCCGGTGCACGAACCGCAGGAGCTCGACGCCTTGGTGTGAGCGCGCACGTCCTCCAGAGTGAACAGTTTCTTTTCGGCAATCGCCTGCACGATCGTGCCTTTGCAGACACCGTTGCAACCGCAGATTTCGGCCGTGTCCGGCATCGCGGCAACGCGGTTCTCCGCCCCGTGGCCGGAATCGCCCAGATGGGCCTGCCCGAACAACAGGTGTTCGCGCATCTCCGATACATCGGTCTTGTCGCGCATAAGCTGGAAATACCACGCACCGTCCAGCGTATCGCCGTACATCACGGCACCATGGATGCGGTTGTCCTTCAGAACCAGCTTTCGATAGATTCCGCGTGCTGCGTCCTGGAAAATCAGATCCTCGGTGGATTCATCGCCGAGGAAATTGCCGGCGGAAAACAGATCGATACCGGTGACCTTGAGCTTGGTGGAAGTAACCGAACCCTCGTAGCGGGCGATACCGACCTGGGCAAGGTGATCGGCACACACCTTTGCCATTTCGAACAACGGCGCCACCAATCCGTAACTGGCGCTACGATGCTGCACGCACTCGCCTACGGCGTAAATGCGCGGATCGAAAGTCTGCAAGGTATCGTTCACGACGATGCCGCGTTCGCAGTGCAGTCCGGCCGTTTTCGCCAATTCCACGTTGGGGCGGATACCGGCTGCCATCACCACCAGGTCGGCGTCGATCTCGCGACCATCGCGCAAGCGAATACCGCTCACCTTGCCATCGCCCAGAATGGCGTCGGTTTGCGCAGCGGTCTCGAAGCGGATGCCGCGTTGCTGCAGCGCCTGTTGCAGCATGCGTGCGGCCGGTTGGTCCAACTGACGCTCCATCAAGGTGTTCACCAAATGGACAACCGTGACCTCCATCCCTTGCTGCAACAATCCGTTGGCGGCTTCTAGCCCCAACAAACCGCCTCCGATCACCACCGCTCGCCTGCCGCTGTTGGCAGCGGCAACCATCCGCTCAACATCGTAAATATCGCGGAACGTCACTACACCTTCGAGATCGTTTCCGGGTATCGGCAGCACGAACGGAGTCGAGCCCGTCGCCAGAAGCAGGCGGTCGTAGGGTTGGCTTACGCCGTCTGCACTAGTCACCAAGCGCCGCACGCGATCGATCCCGGTAACCGACTTGCCGGCAATCAGCCGAATGCCGTGGTCGCGATACCACTGCTCGTCATTGAGCATGATTTCTTCGATGGTCTTCTCTCCAGAAAGTACCGGCGACAAAAGAATCCGGTTGTAATTTCCGTGGGGCTCGGCGCCGAACACGGTGATTTCGTAGGCATCCGGTGCAATCTTCAGCAGTTCCTCCAGCGTCCGCACGCCGGCCATGCCGTTGCCAACCAACACCAGTCTCTGTTTCATGATGTCCTCACTCATGTGCTGATTCCACTCGGCGCTCACGCCGCTTCGTCCGGTACCGTAAGCGCACGCGTCGTTTCGGAATTCAATTCGGTTGCGCCGATCGGCGCCGTTTCTCCCCGGGATCGTTGTGGCTCGTAGAGAAATTTCAGAACTTCATGCCTCAGGTGGTTGTAGCGCGGATCGCCCGCAAGCTTGATGCGGTTGCGCGGACGCGCCAGATCGATCTCCAGACTCTCACCCACAGTGGCGGCCGGCCCGTTGGTCATCATCACGATTCGGTCGGACAACAACACAGCCTCGTCGACGTCATGGGTAATCATGATCACGGTATTTCCCAGCGCCGCGTGGATCTCCATCAACGAATCCTGCAAGTGGGCTCGCGTGAGCGCATCCAATGCACCGAGCGGCTCGTCCATAAGGAGCACCTTGGGCTGCATCGCCAATGCCCGGGCAATGCCGACCCTTTGCTTCATGCCCCCGGAAATCTCGTCGGGCCGTTTGTGCAACGCATGTTCCATGTGCACCAACTCCAGGTTGTACTCGATCCAGGCACGCATCTCCCGTTTGTTCTTCTTGCCTTTGAAAACCTGCTTCACCGCAAGCTCGACGTTTTCGTATGCAGTCAACCACGGCAGCAACGAATGATTTTGGAACACGACCGCTCGTTCAGGTCCCGGCTCGTCGACCTCCCGCCCGCCCAGAATCACTCCACCGGTGGTTGCACGATAAAGTCCGGCGACGATGTTCAACACGGTGGACTTGCCACAACCGGAGTGACCGATCAGCGACACGAACTCGCCCTCGTCGATCCGCAGGCTCACGTCCTCCAAAGCGCGAAACGGGCCTTTCGGAGTCGGAAATTCGATGCCGACTTGTGTCAATTCCAGATGAGCGCTGGTCATAGTCTTTCCTCCCCGGCGGATCAGCGTAGAACCGCCTGTTTGTCCCACGATACGGTCCGCTGCAACAGCAACATGATGCGATCCAAGGCAAAGCCGATGAATCCGATCACCAGGACCGCCACCATGATGCGGCCCAAAGAATTCGAACTGCCGTTTTGGAACTCGTCCCACACGAATTTTCCGAGGCCCGGATTCTGGGCGAGCATTTCCGCGGCGATCAGCACCATCCAGGCAATGCCGAGGGACACCCGCAGTCCGGTAAACATCATTGGAATCGATGACGGCACAACGATTTTCATCACGTGCGTAAACCACCCCAGTCGCAGCACCCGGCTGACATTGACAAGATCTTTGCTGACTGCACTGACGCCCACGGCCGTGTTGATGATCGTCGGCCATAAACAGCAGAGGGTGACGGTAATCATCGAATTGAGAAACGCCTTATCGAACATCGGGTCGCTGGTCACGTACACCGCGCTCACCACCATGGTGACCAACGGCAACCAAGCCAATGGCGACACCGGTTTGAACAGCTGAATCAGCGGATTGAACGCAGCGTATGCCGTCGAACTCAGCCCGATCAGGATGCCCGCCGGTATCGCGATCACCGACGCCAGCAGAAATCCGGCCATCACGGTCAGCAGGCTGGTTCCGATTTGATCGATGAAGGTCGGCTTGCCGGTATACGGGCGAATCAGGACCTTGGCTTCTGGATCCCTGCCAAGACGCTCCGCATTGCGTTTCTCTTGACGCTCATAGAACGCTCCCTCGCGTTTGCGTTCACGCACATGCTCCTGATACAGGTTCACCGACTGATGCCACACCTGACCAGGGCCGGGAAACTGGCCCAGCGAGGTTTGCACATGGCTGGCGCCGATGTTCCACAGGGCGAGAAAGCACAGGACGCCGAACAACGGCAGAGCGAGTGCGCGAAGTCCGGCCCTAACCGCCGCCATCCGCGCCGCGGGCTCCGCCAGGCGTTGCAGTGGTGCCCAGTATGCGGCGATCGACAAAGCTTTCATCTCCAGTCCCTCATTGCCTGCTCGTCGGACGCTTCGGCCCCGATCCGGATCAAAGTTTGCTGTCCGCTTTCAGACCGATCGGAAACTTCTCCAGATAGGCGTTCGGCTTGGTGCCGTCGTAAGTCACGGCGTCGATGAACTCGGTCTGCGGCGGGCGAAAACCGGACTCCTTTGCAAAATCCGGAAAGTCCGACGCTTTCATCTTTCCTTCCCGGATCAACTCCTCCGCCGCTTTGCGGTATATGTCCGGGCGGTACACTTTCTTTGCCACCTCCATGTACCAGCTGTCCGGCTTGGTTTCGGGGATCTGCCCCCAGCGGCGCATTTGGGTCAGGTACCACACCGCGTCGCTGTAGTACGGATAGGTTGCGTTGTAACGAAAGAACACGTTGAAGTCGGGAACCGGGCGTTTGTCCCCTTTCTCGTACTCGAAGGTGCCGGTCATGCTGTTGGCGATGACATCGGCATCGGCGCCCACGTAAGCCGGCCGCGCCAGTATTTCAACCGCCTCCTTGCGATTGGCATTGTTGTTTTCGTCGAGCCATTTCGCCGCCCGGATCAACGCTTTGACGACACGGATATGCGTATTGGGGTATTTGTCCGCCCACTCCTTAAACACGCCGAACACTTTCTCGGGATTGTTCTTCCAGATCTCGTAATCGGTCACTACCGGCACACCGATGCCTTTGAACACCGCTTGCTGATTCCAGGGTTCACCAACGCAATACCCATAGATGGTGCCGGCTTCCATGGTCGCCGGCATCTGCGGCGGCGGTGTCACCGACAACAGCACATCGGCGTTGATCTGGCCACTGATGTCGCCCTTCTGGGGCGCGTAATAACCGGGATTGATACCGCCTGCCGCAAGCCAATAACGCAATTCGTAGTTGTGAGTCGATACCGGGAACACCATCCCCATATTGAAGGGCTTGCCCTGCTTCTTGTAGGTATCCACCACCGGCTTGAGATAGTCGGCCTTGATCGGATGCACCGGTTTGCCGTCCTTCATGGGGACGTTCTTTTTCATTTGTTCCCAGACGTCGTTGGACACGGTGATGCCGTTACCATTGAGGTCCATGCTGAATGCCGTTATGACATCGGCTTTGGTGCCGAACCCGATGGTCGCACCCAAAGGTTGCCCTGCCAGCATGTGCGCACCGTCCAATTCGCCGTCGATCACGCGGTCCAATAGCACTTTCCAGTTCGCCTGCGCTTCTAAGGTCACGTACAGGCCTTCGTCTTCGAAAAAATACTTCTCATAGGCAATCGCCAAAGGCGCCATATCGGTCAGTTTGATGAAGCCGAATTTGAGTTCCGCCTTTTCCGGAGGTCCGACTTCCGCTATTGCAAGCGGTGCAAAAAAGATGCCCATGCACAGTCCCGCCGCAGCACCCAGCCCCAGCGCGCTACGTTTAAGGAAGGTGCGCCGGTCATCGACCGTGTGGTCGGTTTTGTGTTCCCCGATAATGCCGTCTCGAATTCTCTTGCTCATCGATTTGCCTCACAGCCGGTTTCTATCGCGCAAAAAAAGCGCCCGGTACACGAGCACGATTGAATGCTCATGTCCGGGCGCCGTTGCCCTTCCCTATCGAAACTTGTTCAGGAACGACCGCCGTTGGCCGCTCGGGATTCTGTGTTCTTGCTAAGCACGCGCCGTGCCAAGCTTATAAGCGTTTGATTATTCAATAACGAGTGGTTGCGCAGCACCGCTGCCAAGACGAGACTGCGCTTCAAAAAGGGTCACGCGGAACTGCCGTGCGTAGTTTTGGGGCAAAACGCGAGCGTGATTGGACTCAGGCAGCCCCTTCGCCCGGATCGCGTATTCGGGAAATGGCAAACGAGTCGAGATAGGCGCGCCAATCCGATGGGGCGAAGACTGCGCCGTCCAAAAACCGGTCTGCGCCCATGTAGATCGGTGAACTGGCTTGTGTCAATGTCCACGGTCCTTCGTGCAGTCCTTCGCTTTTGCTGTCGATCGTCGGATACGGCAATTCCAAATCTTGCGCCACCTCGCGGTAAAGTTCGGTTCGATACACCCGCCGCGCCACGGCTTCGCTGTCGTTCACCCCGCGGGTCTGCCCCCAACGAACCATCTGCCCCATCATCCATTGCGCGTGTGAGCGCCAGGGAAATGTAGCCGCGTAGCGGTAAAAGACATTGAAATCCGGAGTCTCGCGCGGAATTTCGTCAGGACCGTATTGAAAAGTGCCCGCCATGGACATGCGCAACACCTCGCGCGGCACGTCCATGAAGCCGGATTCCGATAACAAGTCCACGACCGCCATGCGATGCTCGGAAGCGTCCAGCCATCGGCAGGCTTCAAGCAACGCGCGCAGCACCGCGCGGTGCGTATTGGGGTATGTATCCGCCCATTGTTCGGTAACTCCAAAGACTTTTTCAGGACTGTTGTTCCAGATTTGATACCCGGTCAACACCGTGCGGCCGACTCCGCGCCTGACTGCGAACGCGTTCCATGGTTCGCCGACGCAATATCCGTCGATGCTGCCGGCTTGCAAGTGCGAAACCATCTTCGGAGGCGGCACCACGACCAGATACACATCCCGGTCCGGGTCGATGCCACCCGCGGCCAGCCAATAGCGAAGTTGATAATTGTGGTTCGAAAACGGATAGACCACGGCAAAGGTCATGGGCGGACGACCGGCTTTGCGGTCCTGATCCACGAGCGCTTTGAGAACTTGCGCCGATCCGACCGGATCGTTCGCGGCAACGGCATCGATGGCGCACATGCGCGCGTATAATGCGTTGCTGACGGTAATCGCGTTGCCGTTCAATCCCATGCTGAATGCCGTCACCATCGGACGATGCAACGCGCCCAAGCCCAGCGTCGACGCTATCGGCATTGCGGCCAGCATTTGCGCCCCGTCCAAGGCGCCGATCGCCACCTTGTCACGGATGTTGGCCCACGAAGCTTCACTGGAAAGCTCCACTTCCAGACCCTGCCGTTCGAAGAACCCTTTCGCCACGCCCACCACCAGAGGCGCACAGTCGCTCAGTGGAATCAAACCGATCTTGATTGTGCGCTTCTCGGGCTCGGCGGCGCCGCGCAGTTCCTGTGTACCGGTACCACTCGATTCAGTCATGGCCCTCGTTCCCATTACTCGAATAACTGCGCCACGCCGATGACATCGCGCGCAGCATCCGCAATACGTTGATTACGATCCATAGCCAGTTTTCGTAACGCCCGATACGCCTGCTCTTCGTCGCAGCCGCGTTGTTTCATGATAATTCCCTTGGCTTTGTCCACGACCTTCCGATCTGCTAGCGTGTTGCGCACCTCGTCCAACTCGCGGCGCAGCGCCTGGAATTCGCGAAAGCGGGCGATCGCGACGTCGACGATCGGTTTTACCCGCGGGCCGCTGAGGCCGTCCACGACATAAGCGCTCACCCCGGCGCGCACCGCCTTGTCGATGGTGTCGGCGTCGTCCTCCTCGGCGAACATGACGATCGGCCGCGGCTGTTCCCGGGTAATACTGTGCATGTGCTCCAACGTGTCGCGATCGGGGGAGTCCATGTCGATAATGATGACGTCGGGGGCCACTTCGCGCACACGCTGGGCGAGATCTTCGCTGGCGGCTACGCGCGCCACCACCAGATAGCCGGCATCGGTGAGCGCGCGCTGCAGCACTACCGAACGAGCACGGTCCCGGTCGACGAGCATGACACGCAATCCGCCGGCGTTGGTTGAATCATGTTTGTTCATGGTGTTGACTCAGATCAGCAAGAACGGTGCCAGCGCCAGACGAGGAACTACGTCGTGGCTACGGGCGATGACGCACCGGGTTGGTGCGAGCAGCCTCGCAGCCTAAGGACTCACACGAGATGGGAATTCGTAATCTGGACCGATTCGAAATGGGGCTCCAGCCAGCGCAGGACTTTGTGCTCGGCGAGCTTTTCCGTGCCTTCGATATCCGGCCGCTTTTCGAAGTTCGAAAGCTGCAGCACCGCTTTGAGAGTATCGGGAGTGAAGTGCGCCGCCAAATCGATCAACGCATTCGGTTGGCTCGGGCGGACCTGGGGCATGGTAAACGCCAACAACCTCAGATCCTGGATTTCGACATCGGAGAACGCAGCGCGCAAACGCTGCTGGATTTCAGCTTCGGCGAGATTGCCTAGAAACCAGGCAATACCGCGGACAGTGTCGATAAGGTCGGAATCGATTCCGTCGTCGATGTCGTCGAAAAACTCCAAAGCGGGGTAATAGCCGAGCTTGTGGTCGCGCGCATAGGCGCTCACTTGACGCGCCAATTCGTCACCGACCACCGCGGGAGATGCCGCCAAGTGCTGCGCCATGACTTCTTCCGACACCTTCAGGTGCGCGGTCAGCGAAACCCGGATGATGTGCAGTTTCGCCATATCCATCTCAATCCTGGCCGCGCAGTACGGCCAGTTGCTGGGCGATGGGTTTGGTGATCGGTTCCAGCTTCTTACGCATCACACTGCCGATGGCATCGGTGTGAGCGAATAGCTGGCGCACCAGCGGTTCGCCCACTTGCGCCAGTGCCAGCAGCGCCTGCACCTCCGCTTCCAACTCAGGCACCTGTTCACGCAGCGCGCAAGCGCGTTCAAACGCCTGGGCATCCACCTGCGGCGACTGCTCGAACCAAGACTCCCGGTCGCGCAACAATACCTCTATATCGGTGTAGTGCAACGGCGAAACTCGCGCCGGAGCGAAATATTCGCCGATGGTATCCAACAGCGCGCACACCGCGTCCTGATTGCTGGGCTTTTTCAAAACGTGCTCACAGGTACGCAGGTACGCCTGTCCCTGTGCCGACAAAACCCGCAGCAACAAGCCGGCGCAGGCGTTGTCCTGGCCAGCCAATGCCTGCAGATGCGCGCGGTGTCGCGCGAAGTCCGCCCGCGGCTGGTCCTGTTCGGGGAGATTGTCAGGCAGCGCCTGCAGAAAGCCGATCCGGAATACGCTCTTTTGTCGTCCTCGGTTCCACAGTTCCATGCGCGCTTGGTCGTCGATCAGATTTTCCTGCAGCACCAAACGCACGCTCTCGATGATGTCCCGCGCTTCTTCTTCGAAAGGGAGAAACTCCAACAGAAACTCTGCCAACATCGGGCCCATGCGCCCCTGTACGACGCACTCGCGGGCCAGCATGCGCCGCGCATTGGCCGCATCGGGCATGGCCCACCATGCGCGGTAGGCGAGTTCATCGGTCAAGCCAGCGGCGCCACTCACGGCGACCACCGCCTCGGGCTCGCCCAACATCAACAGATCGCCGAGACGCGCACCGGCCGCCTGGCCCATTCGGGTCCAGCGCTTCAAAAACACCGGGTAGCCGCCCGGCGAACCCAGCACGTGACTCGACAACAGTTCGCGGACGCGACGCACGTACTGGTCCGGGCGGCAGTTGGGATTCAGTTGAATCTTGGCCTCGTCACCTGAGCTTGCGAGCCCGTATACCAACAGCGCGCCTTCATCGATGCGCACCGCGACCGCGTTGGCGAGCAACACGTTCAGGCGCAAACTGTCTTCGTTTGAAAGATCCATACTCGAATGCGGCGATCCTGGGAACGCCGCCTTTTTGGTTGCGGGTGGAGCACTCAAGAGGCCAGCAGTGGATCCAACTCGCCTGCCATCTCCAACTCCACCATGTCATCGTAGCCGCCGACATGAACGTCGCCGATGAATATCTGCGGTACCGTGCGCCGTCCCTGGGCCCGCTCCATCATTTCCTGGAACCGGCCTGCGTCCAGGTCGATCCGGACCTTTTCCAATTGTTCAACACCTTTGCGACGCAGCAGTTGTTCCGCCCGCACGCAGTACGGGCAGATGGCGGTGCAATACATCAATACGTTGGCCATTCGCTCTCCTTACGTCGTCCGCTTGCAGGAAACCGAGCATTATAGCGTTCCGGGATCAGGGTGCGCCGAGCCCGCTCCCCTCAACGGAATACTATATATTTATTATGTTTATTAGCAGCATAGCGCCGGGCGCCCGAACCGACCCTGTGAGCGCCTGCATACAGGCAAATACGACCGGTTCGACGGGTCGCGGCCAGCCGCCGTATTCCGAACCGCCGACGACGGCCGAACTCGACCGCTCGTTTCGTCAGCCACCCGACACGCAGGATACTACACTGCGCCCAAACCGAAACCGCTAGTCGCTACAGTGGACGTCGAACGCGCCATTGCTATTCCATATCGCCAATTGCTTCATCTTGCTTGCCGTTTTTTTCTAATATGCGATAATGCGTGGCTTTGAATTTTTACCCTGCATGCGACGGTGGGCGCATGTTACCAGACGCAAGTATCGTAGGAGAGAGCTATGGATCCCATGTACTACGAGACGATCACGAAACTGGAAGAAATGGGCGCTGACCCAGAGTACGTCCAGGGTTGGATCGGCGGTTTTCTTGGCAATCCCAAGCGCGAAGAACAGCGTATTACCGAGGCCTACGAAGCCGGCTATGGAGATGGCGAAAGCAAGACCATCGATAATGCCAAGAACTGGGCCAAGAAATAAAAATAGGCTCGTTGCATGGCCGAAAATAAAAAAGCGGGACACGATCCCGCTTTTTTATTGCCGGTCCGAAAGCCGTACCGAGTCAGCTAAACAGATCCTCAACTGCTTTGACGGCCTTGTCGACTGCATCAGGACCGTCCACTTCCATGATCTGATCGATCACCCAGCGGTTCTCGTGATGGTCATGGCTCATGATCTTCTGCACCGATGTCCCAAAAAAATGCAGAAAGCCGTAGCTTGCCCCCTGCTCCGGCGAAAACGCCGGTCTCGGCGTAACCCTCGGCGCGTACGTTCAACATTTCGATGAAGGCCGTGCGATATTCCCCGGGACCAAATAGATCCGCCGCGTTGTCCTGCATGTGATCAGAAAGCCGCAGGGCGAGGAAGTTCACGAACTCGCGCCGATCGGTTTCGTCCATCCGGTCATAGGCCATGCGGTCGGCCACTTGCAGCAGCATGCCCAGGTATTCCCCGATCACCTTCACGCGCTGTACGTCGTTGTCATAGACGAAACGCTCGCCGTGCAGGTTCTTCGCCTTTTCCAAGGCGATGCGCCAGAAGATGAACGCCAACGCCTGCGCGTTTTCCTTTTGCATTTGCTCGGTGGGCTTGAGCTTCGCGCGCTCGGTCCAACGGCTTTTGATTCGCAACGCCAAGATGACGTTCCTCCGTATTGAAATTTCAGCAAAGCGCCATATTTTATGGCTTAGCAGCCACAAACGCACGGTTCGCGGCTTCGAGCGGGTACGGACCCGATCCGTTGGCGCCACCCCACCGATCATGCTACGGTATAATACCATAGTGATTTACTAAGGTATGTGCTTCCCATGCGACCATCGATTGCAGACATCAACGATCCGTCAATTGCAAAGATCGCCGAAGTGGTGCAGACGAATTGCGATATCGCCGACGCTGAACATGCCGGTGATTACACCATGTGCACGTATCTTCTCAAGATGCGCGAATATTACCGCTGGGAAAAGGCACTGCCCTTTCAAAGTTCGCTGCCTAACGACCAGGTGGGCGACTGGCTGGTTGAGCGCGAAGCCATGTGGGAACAATTGCAGGGACTGCCGTTCCGACCCGTGGTGATCGATGGTCAAACCTATGACCCGTTCCACTCGGCGGCCATCAATGAAGCCTTGCTGCCCCGCGGACTGGTGTACAGTGGCGGCCTCGGTACCTCCTGTCGGCCCCATTTCTTTCTCGCCCGCTTGGCACGCCGCGAATCTCACCACGATTATGAGATTCTGGTGGCCGCCGATGAATATGCCCGCGACCTGAGCGCCCCACCCGCCATGAGCCACGACCGGATCATCTATATTCGGCGCGAATCCCTCCGCCGTATGCTTTGGGAAAAGGTGGAAGAATGGAATTGGCGCAAACAGGAAGGCGCCATGGAACGGGCGGTACGGTATTACGATTTCAACCGCGACGTCGACGCCGCCCTGGAAGCCATGACCGACAACGAGACCGAATCCGTGATTCTGCATGAAATCGGCGAAATCAAGGCTGGCGGCCTGCTAGGCGAGGACTGGCACCACCTGCTAGCGGAATTGCCCCACTCAGCAGCTGAACTCATGGTGCGCGCGGTACGCGATCACCTGGCCGATTGCGTATCGACGCTGCCGGCACTGATCGAAAGCCCGACGCCGGCGTGTCTGCATTTTTATTTCGGCAACTTGCGCGCGATGCGCAAACAGATCTTCCCGGAACTGTCACGCGCTTATCAGCGCTGGATTGAAAAGGACGATTTGGGAGCGCTGCAGGACGTAACCGAACGTGGCGAACGACACTGGCGCGATGTTGCACTGCAGATGCTCGATGTTTACCAGCGTCATGGGCCGCAATGTCAGAGTCATATCGAACGCATTGCCCAGGAAGGCCGCCTTTGAGCCCGGCGCAAGTCGGCTGGGTTTGACCTGAAGGCTCTCGACGTCGACAATTCTGCGCTCCCACTATCCAACACATCGCCATGTCCCAAAACAGCCGCGTTTACGTCCCGCCCTACGAATACCGCGAGGTCAAGCCGAACTCCTTCATCTTCGAAGTGGACAACGCGCTGCCGCCGCAACTGTGCGACGAGATGATCCGTCGCTTCGAGGAAAAAACGGACCAGCAGTATCTTGGCAGGGTCGGACAACTTGCCGAAGAGCAGCGCTCCATCAAACGCTCCACGGATCTGGTAGTCAGCGGCAAAGAAGACTGGCAGGACGTGGACGCGAATCTGCACCGGTCGATGTCGCTGATGATGAAAACGTTCCGCGAACGCTATCCCTATTTCAAGGGACCGTTCAAGGACATGGGATATGCGATCCAACGCACCAATCCCGGCGAGTATTACCATTGGCATATCGACGGCGGCAGCCACGATTTCTCACAACGCCAGCTGGTGGTGATTTGGTACTTGAACGATGTCGCGGGACCTGGCGGCGAAACCGAGTTTCTGTTTCATGACGTGCGCATCAAGCCGGAAAAGGGGAAAATGCTGCTGTTCCCGCCGTTCTGGACCCATGAACATCGCGGCGCAACTTTGCAGCAAGGCGTCAAGTATATCGCCACGACCTGGGTCGTTTTCGCTTGACGCGGGCCGCTTTCCGGCGATGGCCGTCTCGGTCCCTTGGCGCGTAGTCCGGGTTTCCACGTGATCGACTTAGCCGACAGCATCCTGAAAAATCATCCGCCTCCATTGCAGCGCCAACGACGCAGTTTGCCGCTCGTGCACGAACTGGCTAACATCCTGGCACCTGCAATCGGCCCTGGGACCAGCGAGGAACCTACATGCTGTTGACGCTTGCCAACGTGATCGACGACCAACAGTTACAGGTGATCCGTCAGGCGTTGCAGGAAGCGGCGTTCGTGGATGGCAAACTCACCGCCGGCGCCCAAGCCCAGCGCGTCAAAACCAATCAGGAACTTTCCAATTCCGGCGAAGTCGCCGGCTATCTGCAAAAGATCGTGATGGGCAACCTCTACAATCACGCCGAATTCCGAAACGCCGCCCTCCCTTACCGGGTCGCCACACCCATAATCGCAAAGTACGGACCCGGCATGGCCTATGGCGAACATATCGACGATCCTGTCATGGGCGAAGGCCAGCGTTTCCGCTGCGATATCGCGGTAACCGTGTTCCTCAATGATCCCCACGACTATCAGGGCGGCGAACTGGTCGTGCGCACGTCGTTCGGCGAACAGGCGCTGAAACTTGCTGCCGGCGACGCAGTCTTGTATCCGGCTTCCAGTTTGCACCGGGTCGCCGAAGTGACGGAGGGCGAACGCCTGGTGGCAGTCACTTGGGCCCAGAGTCTGATCCGAGATCCCGCAAAACGGGAAATCGTCTATGAGTTGGGGCAGGCCCGTGAGGCGCTGATGGCGTCAGCTCCGACGGGCGATCAAACCGCGCGCGTGGATCATGCCTACACCAACCTGGTTCGGATGTGGGCTGAAGTCTGACACCCGAGGCCGCGCCATAATGCTCGGTGACGTCAATCCTTTGCGAAGAGTTGGGCGGGGTCGCGAAACGCCTTGAATTCGAGCGCATTGCCACTGGGGTCGAGCAAGAACATGGTTGCCTGTTCGCCCACCTGCCCTCGAAAGCGGATCCCCGGTTGGATCACGAAAGCTGTGTTGGCATGGCGCAATTGCGCGGCCAGGGTCTGCCACTGATCCCATTCCAGCACCGCTCCGAAATGCGGCACCGGCACGTCGTGACCGTCGACCATATTGCTGGATTTTTCCGACCTCCGTTCTTCCGCCAGGTGCGCGACCAATTGGTGGCCGAAGAAATCGAAGTCCACCCACCGATCGGAGCTGCGTCCTTCGCGGCAGCCGAGCAATTCGCCGTAGAACGCCCGGGCCGCAGCCAGGTCATGGACCGGAAACGCCAGATGGAACGGTGCGGGCATTACCCTTGAGGATCAGTCGTCTTTGGGCTCAGCGGGAGCAAAATCTAGGGAAGCCGAATTGATGCAATAGCGCAATCCGGTCGGTGCCGGGCCGTCTTCGAATACGTGCCCGAGGTGGCTGCCGCAGCGGTCGCAATGCACTTCGGTGCGGACCATTCCGAAACTGCCGTCGCGTTGTTCCGCGACCGGCGCCTCCGGCATCGGCGCATAGAAGCTCGGCCAACCGCTGCCCGAATCATATTTGGTCCCGGAGTCGAACAGCTCGGCGCCGCAACAAACGCACCGATATATACCTGCTTCCTTGTTGGCATAATAGGCGCCGGTGAACGGGGGCTCGGTGCCCTTTTCACGGCACACCCGATATTGCTCGGGAGTCAGTTCCTGGCGCCAGTCGTGATCGTTTTTCGGCATACCCGACATGGCATTGGCCTCCAAAAGTTGCTTGAACAATTGAGGATAGCGCAAGGCGCTGGCGGGCGCGAAATTGAAACGTTCTGGGGATGGGCAAAAAAACGGGGGGCTGAGCCCCCCGTTGTCACGTCGCTGCTACGGACGGCTCAATAGCCGCCTTTGCGCCGTGTTTCCGGCAGACCGGCGATCCGCCCGCCCTGCTTCGATGGATCTTTCGGGAACAGGTCGTAGACGTCCTTCTGGCTCACCTTGGTGTCCCATTTGTCCGACATGGCCTTGACGATACCGCGCGTATTGGGCTGGTTGCCGCCGTTGTTGAAATACTCGTCGCGCAGGAACGCGATCAAGTCCCAATGTTTGTCGGTAAGCTCGATGCCTTCCTGGGAAGCAATGTGCCCTGCCAGCTCTTTGCTCCAGTCTTCCTGATTGCTCAGGAAGCCGTTCGCATCGGTTTCGATGGTTTTGCCGCCGAACTCGTACGCCATCTCAATGCTCCTTACAACTTCGGTCAGGTTGATGATTTGGTTGGAAAACGAGGGATTTTAATGAAAATCGCGCGCCAACGCCATTATTCGTCGTCGGCACTGACTACCGGGTCGATGCCCTTATGCGCCAGGAACAGGCCGCAGCCAAGCTTGCGACTGGGCCCCACTCCCAGTTCCTGAACGCGCACCGAATCGGGTTTTTCCAGGTCGGCGATCATGATGCTTCGGGTCAGCACATCGTGGGCGGGGGTCTTCAGCACATGGGTACGTCCGCACATCATTTTGCGCACGGTGATACCCGCTCGTTGCAGCTGTTCAGCGACGCTTTGCACGAAGGCCTGCTCGCCCGCCGCTTGCTCATCCACCACGTAACGGGAAAAAATGGTTGCCGAGGCACTCAGCAGCTTCACCGTTGAATCCTTCACCACCAACGGATAACCCTCGATATCCAGCTGTCGGCCTGTCAGTTCCTGCGCATCGGAAACGCGCTCCTTCGGCAGCCGCAGCGTCATGCGTGTCCGCCGCGACAGGTGCAGCAATTCGTTCTCAGGGTCCTGCGGCCGCATCCAGCCGTTGCCGGACTCTGCGCCATGGATGAGATGCACTCCGGCGCGCTGTTCGTCCTCCAGCCACGGCAACGCGTCACACAATGCGCTGGACAATGCGTAGGCGTGCTCCAAGGGCAAGCGCGGGCATTCGATCCGGAAGGCCAAGTCGACGATATCGTCCGGGACCTGGTACGTATGTCGTGATTCCTTTTCCTGCCAATACATATCAATTCACCGGGATGGTCTGTTGGACCTGTTCGCGATCGAACCACCAATCGTCCTGCACCAGCACATCGACAACATTGCGCAGCCGCACCAGAAATTTCCCCGGATCGTCCAACTCCAGTTTTTTGAACCAGAAATCGAATTTTTCCTGGCTGTCCACGTCGCTGTGTCGCCGCGCGACATTGCCCAGCATCTGGTTGGCGAAGAACGACAGATTGTCGTGCTGCTTGCCTTCGGCGCGTAGATCCACGATGTAAACGGCAGTCGCCGCGGCAACCGCAGCGCCATCGGACTCGTCCGGGGTGTCATCGATAACGTGATTGAGCATGGTCAATGTCAACTCGGCGTCGACCGGAAAACTGACCGATAGCCACAGACCTTGACCCAGGGCACTCAAAGAGCCGGGCTGGTCTGCCAGAAACAAGATGTCGCACACTTCGACAGCATGCTCCCAATCCTGGGCTTGCAGAAACACATCAAATGCCGGACGTGCGGTTTCCCAAGCCTGATCGTTGCGACCCAATCCCACCAGGGCGCGCCCCGCCTCGAGCTGCAGCAATGCATGTTCGGTCGGCGCGGCATCCGCATTGAGTTCGCGCATACGGTCTTCCAGTGCCACCAGTTGGGATTCGAGCGCACCCGTTGAATCGGTGGTATCGAATGGCTGGTTCATTGCAAAAAGTACCCCACTATATTGGCTACCGACATTCGTCGGCGCCTTGATTCGATGCTACCGCTGGATACCATAGAACGACGCTTCCAGCCGGTCTTCCCAGTCGTCGGGCGTGTCCCCAAATGGCGGTTTGACGTCCATACGAAAAAACATCTCGCCGTTACGGGCGGCCTCCTGAACCTTCGGAATCAGCTCCTCGAAGCTGGTGATGTCGTGATTTTGCAGCATGAGCTCGCTGAGCCAAAGCATGTTACTACTCCAATTCAAAGCTGTGTCGTAGATCGGTTCCGCGGACGCGGTCATAGTAACGTCCGCGATAGAGCAACCGCGCCAACGCGCCGTCAGGCCCGTTCTCGAAACCACCGCGATTGTGCAGCGCGTTGTTGCTGACAATCCCCTGTCCGGCTTCGAGCCGATGGTGCACCACATACTCGCAACCGCCTTCCAGTAATTCGGTCAAGTACGCCGCCGCCGCCTGGGTCAACCGATCCTGCTTCCATTCGACGTTGCGCCGCCGCGCCGTGTAACGCATATACAGGTTTCCAGTGTCCGGCTCGATGAGAAATACCGGGCCGGTCTGCGCCGGGCGAATTTCGACGTCCTGCTCGACGTTGGCCGGAATGGTCATGGCGTCAGGCTGCATCAACGCAGCGACATAATCCGGATTTTCGTCCCGCAGCAGAATGTAGGCGATCTCGTGATCCAACAGCGCGCTCTCACCACCCCGCACCGCCGGCCGGACGCAATGCAACAACATCGCCCGAATGCGGCGCTCCTCGGTATTGTAGTAACCGTCGGTGTGCCAATTGAGCGGCCGACTGGTATAGGGGATGTAGCCTTCGTGGCGCGAGCCCTTCGGCATCACCTGCAATGACGTCAACGCGTCCTCGTCGGCGCACAGATTTCCGTCCAGGCTTACCAGACCGAGTTGCCTTGCGAAAGCATGCACCGCCGCCTTGTCATCGTCGCCGCGGCCAGTTGCGTACAACACCGAGTTGCTATGGCGAACCTGAGTCTGCAGTTCGTCGAATTCCGCCTTTGTGAGCGATCGCAGGTCGCGGATTTCCACCACACGGGCGGCTCGCTCGGCAAGGGTGAGTTTGCGATCGCGCCAGCGGGCGTACGCATCCGTCTGGCGAAGATCGTAGGGCAAGGCACTCATTCGCCAAGCATCGTCCGGACTTTTCGGCGTATACGCTGCAGACATGGCCTCTCGCCCATCAGGAAATCGTCCATTATATCGGTTAAAACGCGGCCCTGCCCGCGCGGGATTGGCCGCCACGCATTCAATCCGGGAAGCGTATCTAAGAACATTAGAAAATACTTAATTTTGCTGTGTTCTTGTGCTAGGCTCCTGGGCTTTACTGAATTTGGGGCAGGAGCGCAGAAAAACCAGGCTGACGCATATCCCTTTTGGGATATAGGGGGTACCCCACCCCACCCCATCAGACGGGTATTTTCTGACTCACGACAACCACTAGAATTCGCGTACTCCTGTAATAAGGCGCCCCGTTAGCGGGCACCAGGGATGAGAAGTACAGGCAAAACAGATTCCGGCTGCTGCTGCAGAGCTACCGCAGCGACAGCCATCACGTAAAGTCCAGTGATCACAGACTGAACGCAAACGCAAAGGAGCATACAAATGGTCAAAAAGTATGAAACTCCCATGCTGGACCAGCTCAAAGGCGGTAAGTGGCCCAGCTTCATCGACGGCATCACCCGTCTCGCCGAAGAGCACCCAGATGAGCGCATCCGCGCAATGAACCACTCGCTCTTGGGCCAGCTGGAGCATTCGTACGAGACCCGCAAGGGCTATTGGAAAGGCGGCACGGTTTCCGTGTTTGGATACGGCGGCGGCATCATTCCGCGTTTCTCCGAAGTCGGCGACGCCTTCCCGAAATCCCGCGAATTTCACACCCTGCGTGTCCAGCCGCCTGCCGGCAACTACTACACCACCGGCATCCTGCGCCAGTTGGCCGATAGCTGGGAGAAGTACGGTTCCGGCCTCGTGACCTTCCACGGTCAGACCGGCAACATCATGTTCATCGGCACCACCACCGAGAACACCCAGCATTTCTTCGACGAGATCAATGACTACGGCTTCGATCTGGGCGGCGCGGGTCCCTGCGTGCGTACTGCGATGTCCTGTGTCGGCGCGGCACGCTGCGAACAGTCCTGCGCCAACGAGCACAAGATTCACCGTCTGCTGGTCAACAACTTCATGGACGACATGCACCGTCCGGCGCTGCCCTACAAGTTCAAGTTCAAGGTATCGGGCTGCCCCAACGACTGCATGAACTCCATCGAGCGTGCCGACTTCGCCGTCATCGGTACCTGGCGCGACGACATGAAAGTCGACCAGGCCGAAGTCAAGAACTACGTCGGCAAGAAAGGCCGTCAGTACATCATCGACAATGTCGTCAACCGCTGCCCGACTCAGGCGCTGTCGTTGACCGACGATGACCAGCTCCAGGTCGACAACCGCAATTGCGTGCGTTGCATGCACTGCCTGAACGTCATGCCGAAGGCGCTGTCCCCCGGCGACGACAAGGGCATCAGCCTGCTGATCGGCGGAAAACGCACTCTGAAGATCGGCGACCTGATGGGTACCGTGATTGTTCCCTTCATGAAGCTGAACACCGAAGAGGAATACGAGCGCTTGGTCGAGATCGCCGAAGAGACCATCGACTTCTTCGCCGAGAACGCGCTGGAGCATGAGCGTACCGGCGAAATGATCGAGCGTATCGGGCTGGTGAACTTCCTCGAAGGCATCGGCATCGATCCGGATCCGAACATGGTCAACCATCCGCGTGAAAGCTCCTACGTCCGCCTCGACACCTGGGACGAAGAAGCTGAGAAGTGGTTCGAGCGTAAAGCCGAACAGGCTGCGAGCTAAGCTCGACGCCGCCATGGAATGCGTAGGGCGCGGTCACATGCCGCGCCCTACGTCGATGAGCTACCGATATACTTGACTGTTTTGTTTGGAGGTAAACATGGCTGAACAGAAGGCTACGCCTCGTCCGCCGATTGAAACTGGCTGCCCGGATGGTTTCCAATACATGCATCCGGTCATGCTGAAGAACTACGGCAACTGGAAATATCACGAAGATCCCCGTCCCGGTGTGCTGCTGCACGTAGCGCACTCCGGTGACAAGATCTGGACCGTACGCGCCGGCACCCAGCGTATTCTCGATCTTTTCACCCTGCGCAAGCTATGCGACATCGGCGACAAATATGCCGACGGTTTCGTCCGCTTCACGATTCGCAGCAACCTCGAATTCATGGTTGCCGAGGAATCCAAGGTCGAACCCTTGATCCAGGCGCTGGAGAAGGAAGGCTTCGTGGTCGGCGGTACCAAGAACTCCGTCACCATGATTTCCCACACCCAGGGCTGGCTGCACTGCGATATCCCCGGCACTGACGCCTCCGGCGTCGTGAAGTCGATGATGGATGAACTGTACGACGAGTTCACCAGCTGGAACATGCCCAACCGCGTGCATATCACCACCTCCTGCTGCCAGATCAACTGCGGTGGTCAGGGCGATATCGCCATCAACATCCAGCACACCAAGCCGCCGAAGATCAATCACGACCTGGTGGCCAACGTCTGCGAACGTCCGTCCGTTGTCGCCCGCTGCCCGGTGGCTGCAATCCGCCCGGCGCTGGTCAATGGCAAGCCTTCCCTGGAAGTGGACGAGAAGAAATGCATCTGCTGCGGCGCCTGCTATCCGCCTTGCCCGCCGATGCAGATCAACGACCCGGAAAATTCCAAGCTTGCGATCTGGGTCGGCGGTAATCACTCCAATGCCCGCGGCAAGCCGACCTTCCAGAAACTGGTCGCTGCCGGCGTCCCGAACAATCCGCCGCGCTGGCCGGAAGCGACTGCGATCGTCAAGCAGATCCTGAAGGTCTACAAGGAAGACGCCAAGGATTGGGAACGTATCAACGACTGGATCGAACGCATTGGCTGGCCGCGCTTCTTCGAGCTGACCAATCTTCCGTTCACCAAGTTCCACATCGACAACTGGCGTGGTTCGCGTAAGAGTCTCAATTCCTCTACGCACATCCGCTTCTAACTCGATTCGAACTGGTAACCGAGGTAGTAGTTCCTATGAAGCTAGGCATCCAAGTAAACGAAGGGCCGTATCAACACCAGGCTTCTGATAGCGCTTATCAGTTCACCAAAGCCGCTCTGGAAAAAGGACACGAAGTGTTTCGCGTGTTCTTCTACCACGACGGTGTGAACAACGCGACGCGCCTGACGACACCTCCGCAGGACGACCGCAACATAGTCAATCGTTGGTCTGAGCTGGCTGAGAAGTACAACCTCGATATGGTAGTCTGCGTTGCCGCGGCCCAGCGCCGCGGCATCGCCGATGCCGACGAGGCAAAGCGCAACGGCAAGGATGCCGACAATATTGCGCCCGGGTTCAGGATTTCCGGCCTGGGTCAGCTCATCGAAGCGGGCATCCAGTGCGATCGCCTGGTCGTGTTCGGCGATTAATCGAGGAGACGGTGAGATGAGCGAAGAAGAAATGATGGAGCACGAAGGCGCCGTCAAGAAGTTTTTATATGTGAACCGCAAGGCGCCATACGGCACCGTATACGCACTGGAGTCCCTCGAGGTTGTGCTCATCGGTGCCGCTTTCGAGCAGGATGTCAGTCTTGTGTTCCTCGACGACGGCGTGTACCAGATCAAAAAAGGTCAGGACACCAAGGGTGCGGAAATGAAGAATTTCTCTCCCACCTATCGAGCGCTCGAAATGTACGATGTTGAGAAACTGTACGTCTCCAAGGAAGCCATGGACGAGCGTGGCTTGACGGAAGACGACTTGCTCGTAGATGTTGAGGTGCTCGACGCGGGTCAGATCGCTGACCTGATGGACGAGCAGGACGTCATTCTGAGTTTCTGAATCGAGGTACCACGATGTCGATGTTGCACACCGTGAACAAATCTCCGTACACAAGCAATGCGTTGGAGGTTTGTGTAAAGCACGCCAAAGATGGACATGACATTCTCTTGATCGAGGATGGCGTATACGCCGTTTCCAAAGGCGGCAAGTTCAACGACCTGCTGAAACAGGCGAGCGCCGGCAAAGGCGTCTACGCCTTGAAGTCGGACGTCGAAGCACGAGGCATACAGGATCGTGTGATGGACGGCGTCCAGCTGGTCGATTACGCCGGTTTTGTCGACTTAGTCGAAAAGAACGACAAAGTTCAATCCTGGCTTTGATTCAATAACTGTTTTCTTGGTTCGAACAAGCGTGAGGAGGCCCCGAAATGGCACTTGAGGTGAACGGTAAGACGATCGAAACCGACGAAGAAGGTTACCTTGTTAACCTGAGCGACTGGGACGAAGACGTCGCGCTCAAACTGGCCGAATCCGAAGGCCTGGAGATGAGTAATGACCGCTGGGAAATCGTAAATTTCCTGCGTGAGTATTACAACGAGTATCAGATCGCACCGGCAGTTCGCGTTCTGACCAAAGCAGTAGGCAAGAAACTCGGCAAGGATAAGGGCACCAGCAAGTACTTGTATGAGCTGTTCCCTTACGGCCCGGCAAAACAGGCTTGCAAAATCGCCGGCCTGCCCAAGCCGACCGGCTGCGTGTAACGCACGCTTTGGAGAGTCCCCGGGTCGACATGTGTCGACACCGGGGACGACTCCTGCGTTAAGAAGTTTCCCTGTTCGGAGGTTTCAGAGGCATGTCGTTCCTGTCGGTCGCGTACAATCTTCTGTTTTATGTCGCTGGCACGATTCTGATCGTGGGTTTGGTGTATCGCATTAGCAAATATGCCAAGACGCCTGCACCGTTGAAGATTCCGACCATGCCCGCGCCCACCACTACCTCCGGAGTTGCGCTGCGACTCGGCCGCGAAGTGGTTTTTTTTGAAAGTTTGTTCAAAGCCACCAAATGGACCTGGCTGTTCGGCTGGTTGTTCCATGCAGGGCTTTTGCTGGCGTTCTTCCGTCATCTTCGCTATGGCATGAGCCCCGACAATTTCCTGTGGCCATTGATCAGCAATGAAGTTGTGCAGATGGCGGGCAAATATGCTGGATTCATGATGGTCATAGGCCTGCTCGGACTGCTTGGCCGCCGAATTTTCGTCGATCGGGTGCGTTATATTTCGAGCCCATCCGACTACCTGATGTTGCTGCTGTTGTTGACGATCGTCGGCGCCGGCTTGTCCATGACGTTTGTGTCTCACACCGATATTGTCCAACTCAAGGCTTTTGCCCTTGGGTTGATTTACTTCGATCCGCAAGCTGTTCCGACCCATCCTCTGCTTCTGATTCACCTTGGCGCGGTAGCACTGCTGATGATTATTTTCCCCATCAGCAAGCTTTTGCATGCTCCGGGATTGTTTTTCAGCCCCAGCCGCAACCAAGTGGACAATTCCCGTGACAAGCGCCATTTGGCCCCATGGGCAGCGAAGCTGGATATAACTGGCGGCAAACAGTAACGCACAGAATAGAAAGCGGAGGATCGCGTGGCAGACTTTGAAACACCGGAACTGAGAGAGTACCCCATCATCCCGAATCTGGTGGAAGGGACGATGGAAGGCACCAAGCCATTCACTGCCAAGCCCGCGCACTCGGAGCCCCTGGGATTTCCGGGCGAACTGGTGGAAGACTGGCACGACAAGGCCATCGACAAGATGGGCGACTTGCTGGGCCGCTATCGATCCTTCCAAGTGTATCTGGACAGCTGCGTGAAGTGCGGTGCCTGCACGGACAAATGCCATTATTTCCTGGGCACAAAAGACCCGAAAAACATGCCTGTGGGTCGCCAGGATCTGTTGCGCAAAGTCTACCGGCGTTATTTTACTTTTGCGGGCAAGTATTTCCCGAAGCTGGTGGGCGCACAGGACTTGACCAAAGAAGTGCTGGACGACTGGTACAGCTACTTCCACCAGTGTTCCCAGTGCCGCCGTTGCTCCGTATTCTGTCCCTACGGCATCGACACAGCCGAAATCTCCATGGCGGCCCGCGAGATTCTGGACGCGGTCGGTGTGGGTCAGAAGTACTGCAACGAGATCATCGCCAAGTGCTACAAAATCGGCAATAACCTCGGCCTGCCGGAACCTGCGCTGCGCGATACCCTTGAGGATTTGGAAGAAGAGATTTTTGAAGAGCGCGGCGTCAAGGTCCGCTTGCCTCTCGATGAAAAAGGTGCGGACGTATTGCTGATCACGCCGTCGGCTGACTTCTTCGCTGAGCCGCACATCGACGGTTTGATGGGTTACGCGATGGTGTTTCACGAAGCCGGGATCAAGTGGACCATGAGCTCGTATGCATCTGAAGCGGCCAATTTCAGCATGTTCATCGGCAGCTACGAAAATATGAAAAAGCAGGCCGAGCGCATCCGTAAAGCGGCTCTGGACTTAGGCGTGAAGCGCATTGTGCATGGTGAATGCGGGCATGCATGGCGCGTCGCATATTCGTTCTGGAATACATTGGCGGGCGTCGGCAAGGGCGCGGACGCAGACGACAAATATGCGCAGGAACTGCAACAACAGCTCGATCAACGCTATCCAATCCCGCAGCACATTTGCGAATTGACCTGGGGCCTGATTCAAGAAGGCAAACTCAATCTCGACAAGTCTGCCAACGATGAGAAGGTGATGACGTTCCACGATTCGTGCAATGTCGCGCGCGCCTCGCGCATGGGAGATACGCCCGGCGGTCAGTTCGAGATCCCGCGCAATATCATCAAAGCGGTATGTAACAATTATGTCGACATGCCGGAAAACACCATCAAAGAAGCCACCTTTTGCTGCGGCGGCGGTGGCGGTCTGCTGACCGACGATTTGATGGAAGTGCGCGTCAAAGGCGCCCAACCGCGTATGGAAGCATTGCAAAACGTAGTCGAAAACCACGGCGTCACCAATATGGCGGCAATTTGCGCCATTTGTAAGAGCCAGTTCTCCAAAGTCTTGCCGTATTACAAGATGCAAATGGACATGATCGTCAGCGTTCACCAACTGGTGCGCGACGCGATCATTCTCACGGGCCAGACCGACGGTGGGGAAGCGGAGCAAGACGAAGCTGCGGAAGAAGCGTAGCGCAACCCATTTACGCGACCGGGGCGAATTCGTCCCGGCCCTGAAAGCGATACTTCAAGAGTTGTCAGCATAGCTGCAATGATCTGGTGATAGGAGATTTAAGAATGGCGACTTCCAGCGATGAGATGAACACCAAGCTGACGTTCCGCAAGTTCAAGGACGGCGACCACACGTGGTCGTCCATGACCGACAAGATCTTCAACGCGGATCACAGCCATAAGTGCCCGACCTATGTACACCGCACACCGCCCTGCCAGGGCAGCTGCCCGTCCGGCGAAGACATCCGTGGCTGGTTGGATATCGTGCGCGGAATCGAAAAGCCGCAAGGCGACATGACCATGCAGGAATACGCGTTTCGCCGCTCGACCGATGCGAATCCGTTTCCATCCATTATGGGCCGTGTCTGCCCTGCCCCTTGTCAGGACGGTTGCAACCGCAACCAGGTTGAAGATTTCGTCGGTATCAATTCAGTGGAGCAGTTCATCGGCGATAGCGCGCTTTCGAACGGCTACAAATTCAAAGCCGCGGAACAAAGCACTGGCAAAAAGATTGCCATCATCGGCGGCGGTCCCGCCGGTCTGGCTGCGGCCTACCAGCTGCGCCGCAAGGGCCACGAATGCACGATCTTCGACGATCACGAAGAGCTCGGGGGCTTCATGCGTTACGGCATTCCCGGATACCGCACGCCGCGCAACGTGCTCGACGGCGAAATCAACCGCATCGTCGAGATGGGCGTCGAGGTCAAGACCAAGACCCGCGTCGGCAAGGATGTGAGCGTCGAACAGCTTGAGAAGGACTACGACTCGATTCTGTGGGCGCTGGGCACCCACTCCGGCAAGCTGGTGCCGATTCCGGGCGCGGACGCTCCGAACTCCATTTCCGGCATCGCCTTCCTCGCTGCCTTCAACGAAGGCCGCTTGCACGCAGTCACCGGTAACGTGATCGTCATCGGCGGTGGCGATACTTCCATCGACGTGGCTTCCGTTGCCCGCCGGCTGGGTTCGATCACCAACGTCCATGAAAAGGATCGTCCGGAAAATGTTGTGCTCGGCCATACGGCTCACGACGTAGCGTCCACCGCTGCACGCGAAGGCGCAGACGTGACTTTGACCTCTCTGTTCCCGATCGAGAGCATGACGGCCGCGGAACACGAAGTAAAAGACGCACTGCACGAAGGCGTGAAAATCATGGGCAACGTCATGCCGATGGAAGCATTCCAGGGCGACGACGGCAGAATCGTCAAGGTCAAATTCGCCAAATGCGAAGTCAAAGACGGCAAGCCCACCCCGATCGAAGGTTCGGAGTTCGAACTCGACTGCGAACTGCTGGTGTCGGCGATTGGCCAGCGCGGCAACCTGATTGACGGTCTTGACGCCATGGACAACGGCCATGGCTTCATTGATGCCGACAAGAACTACCAGGTGCCGGGCAAGGCAGGTCACTTCGTCGCCGGCGACATCGTTCGTCCGCACTTGCTGACGACTGCCATCGGCCAAGCCGCGATCGCGGTGGAAAGTATCGACCATTATCTGCAGCATCAGGATCTGGGTAAGCGTCCAAAGGTGGACGTACATCACTTCAACCTGCTGCAGAAGCTGCGCGAAACCGGCCTCGAACCCGAAGGGTTCAAGCCTGCCGAACGCGGCGACATGCGCGGTACGTCCAGCGGCAATTGGGCCGTGCATAATTATGAGGACCGCTCGAAGTACGAGATCATTCCGTCCACCAAGCTGTTCCTCGGACACTTCCCGTTTACGCCGCGCAACAAACGCAAAGAGTTGCCCGTGGACGCCGACAGCGTCATCGGCAACTACAACGAGCGTATGGAAGGCTTGTCAGATGAAGCAGCCGTAGCCGAAGCCAAACGGTGCATGAGTTGTGGCATGTGCTTTGAATGCGACAACTGCGTGATCTTCTGCCCGCAGGAGGCCGTCAAGCGCACACCCAAGGATCAGTCCACCATGGGCCGTTACGTCTACACCGACTACGACCGTTGCATTGGTTGCCACATCTGTGCCGATGTCTGCCCCACCGGTTACATCGATATGGGCATGGGCGAGTAACAAACTGACGGGTAGTTGAATCAATGACGTATCTACGCTTGATATCGGCTGTAATCGCGTTGGCGCTGCTTAGCGGCGCCAACGCATTCGCCGAAAGCCGCGTCCCGGTACCAAAGATTCCGGAAGCGCAGCGTGAAGCCGGTCCGGATAAGTGCGTCGAACCGGTCGAGGTGATGCGCAAGCAGCACTTCGAGTTCATCTTGCATCAGCGGGATGAAACCATGCATCTGGGCATTCGCACGAAAAAATATAGTCTAAAGGAATGCGTTAGTTGCCATGCGGTGAAGGACGAGCATGGTCAACCGGTCACTTTCAAAGACGATCGGCATTTCTGCAACTCATGCCATCGGTACGCAGCCGTGCACATCGACTGCTTCGAATGCCACGCGTCGACCCCGGAAGGTGGCGACACTGGCGCGGCGCCACATCAAACGGTATCGATGTCCGAAAACATAAAAACCGATTCCGCGGAGAAGTGAGCATGAGTACCGAGGAGACCAAAGCGACCGATCCTGGGCGTCGTAAGTTTTTGAGTTCGGGTACGGCATCGATCGCCGCGCTGAGCTTGGCCCCGGGCTTGGCAGCCACCGTGATTGCCGAAGCCAAACCGGCAGCAGAACCAGTGACCTCAGCCAAGCGCTGGGGCATTCTGGTAGACGCCACGAAGTGCGAGAACTGTTCGGCCTGCGTCAAAGCCTGTAACGACGAGTACAATCTCGGCCCGATCAACGGTTCGAAGACCGATTCGCAATTCATCCGCACCGTCGGCCTGCGCAATAAGGCCACGGGACACGCCGTGTCCCTGCCGCTGATGTGTCAGCATTGCGAAAATCCTCCCTGCGTAGACGTCTGCCCCACCGGCGCTTCCTTCCGGCGTGCCGACGGAATTGTGCTGGTGGACAAGCACATATGCATCGGCTGTCGCTATTGCATGATGGCGTGTCCATACAAGGCGCGGTCTTTCGTGCATGAGGAAATCACCAACCAGATGCCCTACTACCCCCGCGGCAAAGGCACGGTGGAAAGCTGCATGATGTGCACCCACCGGGTGGACAACGGCCGCATTCCGGCCTGCGTCGAAGCCTGCAACGCCGAAGGCCATCAGGCAATGTGGTTCGGTGATCTGAAAGATCAAAACAGCGAAATCAGTCAGCAGTTGCGCGAGCATCCGAGCACGGAGATTCGCGCAGATCTGAACCTCAACACCGGCGTGCGCTACCGGGGCATCTGATCCGCACAGCGGTTGCAGTATAGAGGCGAGAACCAGAACGATGACAAAAACACGATTCCTGTCAGTACAAGGGCAAAGCAAGGGCTATTGGGGCCTGGTGGTCCTTCTCGGCGCCATCATCGCGGTCGGGCTCGGCGCAGCGTACTACATGGAGCACAACGGCCACCATGTCACGGGAATGAACAACCAGATCGTGTGGGGAATGCCGCACGTATTCGCTGTCTTCCTGATCGTGGCCGCTTCCGGCGCCCTGAATGTTGCATCCATCGGCACGGTGTTCGGCCGGTCCATGTATCAACCGCTGGGTCGTTTGTCGTCGCTGCTGGCAGTTTCGCTTTTGATCGGCGGGTTGGCCATTCTGGTGCTTGATCTCGGCCGTCCGGACCGGCTCATCGTGGCCATGACCTACTACAACTTCAAGTCGATCTTCGCTTGGAACATCATTCTCTATACCGGGTTCATTGGCGTTACCGCCGTGTATATATGGATGATGATGGAGCCGAAGATGAACCGGTATTACAAGCCGGCCGGCTTCGCGGCGTTTCTCTGGCGACTGATCCTGACAACCGGCACGGGTTCCATCTTCGGTTTCCTGGTGGCAAGGCAGGCATATGACGCGGCCATCATGGCACCGATGTTCATTATCATGTCATTTTCGTTCGGACTCGCCGTCTACCTCCTGGTTCTGATGTCGGCGTACAGGATGACGGGCCGACCGCTTGGCGACGCGGTATTGCGCCGCCTGAAGAATTTGCTCGGCGTTTTTGTCGCAGGGGTCATGTATTTCGTACTCGTCTACCATTTGACCAACTTGTATGCGACAGAGGCGCACGGCGTGGAGAAATTCATCCTTGCCGGCAACACGGTATACACACCGCTGTTCTGGATTGGACAGATCTTGATCGGCAGCATTGTTCCTTTGCTGATCCTGTACTCGAAGCTCGGCCGCTCTCGGACATGGGTCGCGGGCGCGTCTGGGCTGGTGATATTGGGCGGATTCTTCCAACTTTACGTGATCATAATAGGTGGCCAGGCATATCCGTTGGAGTTGTTCCCCGGGTATGACGTGGTGAGCAGCGGATTCTTCGACGCGGTTCCCTATCATCCCTACGCCCCAAGCCTGCCCGAAGTACTGCTCGGGATCGGTGGTATTGGCATCGCTCTGCTCTTGGTCGTGGTCGGCACCCGTGTGCTGCATTTTCTACCGACCAGTCTGGCCGACAAAGATGTGGATCCGCACTACAGCGCTGCGGAAGAAACCGCCTGAACAGCATTCGCGGCGCGGCGGCACCGCCGCCGCTGCGATCCTGCTGGCACGCAATACGGGGCGGCATTGGCCGCCCCGTTGCGTTTTATGAGTTCGCCCCGCGCCACGGATTACAACTCAGGAACAGCAGGGTATGGGACACTTACTGATATCCGCAGCTCATAAGTCCTCCGGTAAGACGACCATCACGGTCGGCTTGTGCGCTGCCCTACGCCGTCGCGGCCTGCAAGTTCAGGCGTTTAAAAAAGGTCCCGACTATATCGATCCAATGTGGCTAGCCAACGCGGCTGGCCGCAGCTGCTACAACCTGGATTTCTATACCATGGGCCGCGACGAAATCCTAACGGAGTTCGCCCGGCGCATGCATGACGCCGATATCGGAATTGTCGAAGGCAACAAGGGCCTATACGACGGGCTCGACCTGGACGGAAGCAACAGCAATGCAGCGCTGGCGACGCTTCTGGAGGCACCCGTCATTCTGGTGCTGGACGCCCGTGGAATGACGCGCGGCATTGCGCCGCTGGTACTCGGCTACCAGGCATTCGACCGCAATCTCAATATCGCGGGCATCATACTCAACAAGGTCGGCGGCAAGCGCCACGAGTCCAAGTTGCGCGCAATCCTCGCCCATTACACTGACGTACCGGTACTCGGTGCCGTACATGCCGACAGTGGCCTTGAAATCGATGAGCGGCATCTGGGATTGGTGCCGAGCAACGAGTCATCGCGCGCGGCGGAACGCGTCCGCCACATCGCGGATGCAATTGCAGCGCAAGTTGACCTCGACCTGCTGCAACAAATCGCGGCTTCCGCTACCATGCGCACTTTTTCCGGCGCGCCAGAACCGCTCATGCCACGAACACCGGATGTTCGCATCGGTATCGCCCGGGATTCCGCATTCGGCTTCTATTACCCGGGTGACCTCGAGGCGCTTCGCGCCGCGGGCGCGGAATTGATCGAATTCAACACTTTGCGCGATACGCAGCTGCCCACAGTAGACGGATTGTTCATCGGCGGCGGTTTCCCTGAAACCCACATGCACCAGTTGGAATCGAACACCGCGTTGCGCAATGACATCCGACAGTCGATCGAATCCGGTATGCCCGCCTACGCAGAATGCGGCGGCCTGATGTACCTGGCCAGGAACATCAGCTGGCGCGACGAACGCTGCGAAATGGTCGGCGTGCTGCCGGCGGACGTAGTCATGCACGAGAAGCCCCAGGGGCGTGGCTACATTCGTCTAAAGGAGACCGGCACCGGGCTTTGGCCGCTGACGACGGACAACGGCGTGCTGTACGGACACGAGTTTCACTATTCGAGCATCGAGAATCTTGATCCCGACCTCCAGTTCGCCTTTGAAGTTCAGCGCGGCACGGGTGCCAATGGCCGCTACGACGGCATCGTGTATCGGAACCTGCAAGCGAACTATGCCCATTTGCGCGATGTCGAGAGCAATCACTG
This sequence comes from uncultured Gammaproteobacteria bacterium, assembly GCA_963762165.1. Taxonomy (GTDB): domain Bacteria; phylum Pseudomonadota; class Gammaproteobacteria; order JASBUN01; family JASBUN01; genus CAVXJN01. Next base: position 342,184 of record CAVXJN010000002.1, on the reverse strand, counting down.
GGCGCAGCGTTTCGTAGATTTCGTTCGTCAGGTGCGTGCGGACCGCGGCCGCGTGCATTCCGCCGAATCCAGCGGAGCCTGACCAGTTCACAATCAAGAGGACGACGTATGTTTAGTTTGACCGAATCCGCCGCCAAGCAAGTTGCAGAAGCCGCCAAGCACGCCAATTGCGAAGGCATGGCCTTGCGCGTTGCCGCCAAGTACAAGGAAGACGGCAGTATCGAGTACGGCATGGGCTTCGACCAGAAAAAAGACACCGATTCAAGTTCGAACCAGCACGGTGTAGAGCTGTTGATCGACCCGGCCAGCGCCGAACTCCTGGACGAATGCATCATGGATTTCGTCGAATTGGAGCCCGGCAAGCAGGAATTCATTTTCATGAACCCCGCGGACCCGCATTACGTACCGCCAAAATCCGGCAAAAAACGTAAAAGCTGATCCATCGGTGGCGGCGATCCGCGGCTGCGGAGATCCCCACCCGGGCCCCTCCGACCCTGGCTGCGTCCGCTATCTTGTTGATATAAACTAGGGTTCTTCTACCGCCGGGTCTTCGGACCGGGAGCAGTACGTACGTGGCCACTGCCAGCGATCGCCAGCACCTCTCACGTCGCACGCGCGGTTCCGGGCGCGCCAATTGGCGCAGCCGGATCTATGCCGCGACGTCCACCTTGCGCATCAGGACTCGCACGCTGCGTTCAAGCGGCCTGTTCGGCCCCCTGGCGAGTCTGTTGGGGGTGCTTGCCCTACTCTGTCTCACCAGTTTCGCCCAACTCGCAGTACATGGCACCCCCGCCACTCTGGTTCTGGTCATGCAGTTGGCGTTGCTGGCTTTGGGAAGTGCCCTGGTGGCGCTGATACTGGTACGGGCCCAGCAGCGCTTGATGGAGCCGCTCACGAACCTTCGCGGCTGGGCGCTGCGGATGCGTGGCGGAAATCTTTCGGCTCGCATTCCGGTACCCCGCTAGCGGCGAGTTCGCTTCCCTTGCGAAGGACATCAACAGCCTAGGCGAAGAACTGAAGCGCTTGTCTCGCGACATGGACTCGGAGGTGCGCAAGCAAACCACCCGTACCGAAATCAAAAATCGCTCTTTGGAGATCCTGTACGATGTCGCTGCAAGCATCAATACGTCGCGGGATCTCAATGATCTGCTCAAACGCTTTTTGCTGACCCTATCCGGAGTCACCAATGCAAAAGCGGCGACGGTGCGGCTTCTTACCGACGACGACCGAATGCGTCTGGTAGCCAGCCTTGGGCTCGACGAAGAAATCGTGCGGGAAGAGGAATTGATATCCACCCAGCGTTGTCTGTGTGGCAAAGCGGTGACTCTTGGCGAGATTCACAGCCAGACCAATATCCAGCAATGCGGGCGCTTCGCAGGCAGGCCGTTCTTCGAGGAAGAAAATATCGAAATGCTGGCGGTACCTCTCCAATATCGGGGCAAGACTCTGGGCGTATACAACCTGTTCGTTCCGCGACCGGGCATCGTAGGTCGGGAAGACATCAAGGATCTCCTCACCAGCATCGGGCGCCACCTGGGCATGGCAATCGAAAAGGCCCGTCTCGACGAAGAGTCCAAGCGTCTGTCCATTCACCGTGAACGCAGCATGTTATCGCACGAACTGCATGATTCCCTCGCCCAAACCCTGGCCAGCCTGCGCTTTCAAGTCCGCATGCTGGACGAGACACTGCAAAGCACTGACAACACCAATGCACGCCGTGAAGTTCTACAAATCAAAAACGGTATCGACGAGGCCTATACGGAACTACGGGAACTGCTCAGTCACTTCCGTGCGCCATTCGATCAACGGGGACTGATTTCAGCATTGGAAAAGGTCATCAACCGCTTCCGCAAGGAAGCCGGCATGCTGATTTTTTTCCAGAATCAATGGAAGCTGGAGAATCTGCCCTCGGTACTCGAAATGCAGGTTTTACGCATCGTACAGGAATCTCTCAACAATGTGCGCAAACACAGCCAAGCACACGCGGTGCGGGTAATGCTGCGCACCTCCGGCGACGGCACCAACACAGTTCTCATTGAAGACGACGGAATCGGCATGCGCGAACGCGTGATGGAAAGCAAACCGGGAGAACACATAGGCCTGTCGATCATGCAAGAACGCGCTCGGCGGCTTGGGGGTGAACTGAGCATCGAAAGCGAGCCCGGCGAAGGTACTCGGGTTCTACTGACGTTCCGCTACAACGAAAACGAACAGCGCGACTTGCTGGAAATGATCTGAGTATCGCATGCGCATACTTCTTGTGGACGACCACGCGCTGTTTCGCATCGGACTCGAGGGCCTGCTCGAGCGCCGGGAAATCGAAGTGGTCGCATCTGTCGGAGACGGCCGCGAAGGAATTGAACTGGCCCGTAAACTGCGGCCGGATGTGGTGTTGCTGGACATGCGCATGCCGGACGTCAATGGGATCCAGATGCTTCGGCAGCTTCGGGATGAGGGGCTGGAAATTCCGATTGTCATGCTGACAACCAGCAACGAAGAACGAGACCTCATCGAATCTTTGCGCAGTGGCGCGCAGGGATATCTACTCAAAGATATGGACCCGGACGATCTGGTCAACGCGCTAAAGGATATCGTCGACGGCAAAACGGTGGTTGCTCCGGAGTTGGCTGCAGTTTTAGCCAAGGTTGTCCAACAAGGCAACAATTCGCAGGTCCTGCATCCAACGCCGTTCTCGGAACTGACGCCTCGCGAACGCGAGATACTCTGCCATTTGGCGGAAGGGCGCAGCAACAAAGTCATCGCCAAGCTGCTCGGAATTTCCGACGGCACCGTCAAACTCCATGTCAAAGCCATTCTGCGCAAACTCAATGTGCACTCGCGGGTCGAGGCTGCGGTCATCGCCGTCGAGCAGGAGCTTTGCCAGAAGGACGGATCGTAGAACGCCTGCCCCACGCGTCGAGGTGGAATACGGAACGCAATGCCGCCTCAACCTTGCGCGCATTAAAGTTGAGATCAACATATGAAACGCTATCGTGACCTTGTACAGGATGTTTTGCCCGCCATTTCGGAAATCTTCCCATGGGACCTGGAAGAAAAGCTCAGCGGCCCGCACAAACCGGTAATGGTCGACATCCGCGAGCCCTACGAATTCGACGCTATGCGCCTCGAAGGCGCTATCAACGTTCCACGCGGTATTTTGGAGACGGCCTGCGATTGGGGCTACCAGGAGACGATCCCGGAACTGGTTACGGCTCGCGATCAAGAAGTTGTCTTGATGTGCAAATCGGGAAACCGCAGTGCACTCGCCGCCAAAGTATTGCAGGACATGGGTTATAACGCGGTTATGTCGCTGAAAACGGGTTTACGCGGTTGGAACGATTACGAACAGCCGTTGGTGGATAAGCAAGGCAATCCGGTGGACGCCGACGACGCGGAAGTATTCTTTGCCGATTACGTCACTGAAGAGCAACTCGGCCCCAAACCGCAGTGACCGACGAACCGATTGCCGGTGATCTCAATCGCTGTTTTCGCGACCGTGCATGAATACTTTCGGTTCTTCGCGCCCGGGATCGAACCATTTGAGCTTGTCATGCAACTTCACCACTTCACCGACAATAATCAGCGTCGGCGGCTTGATGTCAGCGTTGTGTATCACCGAAGGCATAGTTTCCAGAGTCCCGGTAAAGATTCGCTGCTCGCGTGTGGTGCCTTTCTGAACCAACGCGATGGGCATGCTCGTAGGCATGCCGTGGGCAATGAGTTCCTTGCAGATGATATCGACGCCGTGCAGACCCATGTAAAACACAACGGTCTGATTGCGCTGCGCCAGAATCTGCCAGTTCAGATTCATGGTGCCGTCTTTCAGGTGACCGGTGGTGAACACAACCGCTTGGGAGTAATCACGATGGGTCAACGGAATTCCTGAATAAGACGCCACGCCCGAGGCGGCTGTAATGGCCGGAACCACTTGAAACGGTATGCCTTCGTCCGCCAGCGTATCGATCTCTTCACCGCCGCGGCCAAATATGAACGGGTCGCCGCCCTTGAGACGACATACGCGCTTACCCTCTTTCGCCAAACGTACCAGTAACTGATTGATGCCTTCCTGCGGTACAGCGTGGTTATTGCGCTCCTTGCCGACGTAGATCCGTTGCGCGTCACGCCGACACAGGTCCAACACTTCTTGCGATACCAATCTGTCGTGTACGATTACGTCTGCTTGTTGCATGAGCCGCAGTGCACGGAAGGTAAGCAAATCCGGGTCACCGGGACCGCCGCCGACCAAGTAGACTTCTCCGCAACGTTGCGCTTCACCGCGTCCTGCGCGTTCCAGCGCTTCCTCCAGCGCTCTCCGCGCCGCCGAATCCTGACCGGAAAACGCCATTTCCGTGATGGGCCCTTGAAGTACGTCTTCCCAGAACTGACGGCGTTCGTCCACGGACGGCAGCACGCGCTTGGCTTTGTCTCGATACTCTTCCAGCAATCGACCCAACATGCCGTACGCAGAAGGAATCATCGTTTCGAGCCGCGACCGGAGGGTGCGCGCCAATACCGGCGACGCGCCGCCGGTTGAAACCGCGATCTGCACTGGAGAACGGTCGATCATCGACGGCACGATGAAGCTGCAGAGTTTGGGATCATCCACCACGTTGACCGGAACGCTGCGCCGTTCGCATGCGGCGGAAACGCGGCGGTTGACCTCGGCATCGTCAGTGGCGGCGATCACCAATGTGCAGTCCTCCACGTCGGCTTCCTGATATTGCCTTTGGCGCAGCTCGATGTCGCCGCGCTCGCTCATGCGCGCGACCTCTGCAGAAACTTCCGGGGCGACCAGCGTGACGCGCGCGCCGGCAGCCCGCAACGCGGCCGCCTTGCGGGCCGCCACTTCGCCTCCACCGACCACCAGACAACGGCGGTCTTTGAGGTTCAGAAAGATCGGGAAAAAGTCCATAACGCTGTCTCGGGCGCCCGCGGCGTCGCCGCCACCTTAAAGGCTAATCGTTGAATTATCCGACAATTTCCACGGCAGCTGTATATTCTATTCGGGATAGCCGTCAGCGGCCGATGGTGGCGATGCCGCCCATATAGGGCGCCAGCGCCTCCGGCACGCCGATACTGCCGTCGGCCTGCTGATAATTCTCCATGATTGCCACCAGCGCACGGCCGACCGCGAGTCCGGAGCCGTTCAGGGTATGCAGCAGTTCGGGCTTGCCGGTCTCGGGATTGCGCCACCGGGCCTGCATGCGGCGGGCCTGGAAATCCTCGAAGTTGCTGCAGGACGAAATTTCCCGATAGGCGGACTGCCCCGGCAGCCACACTTCAAGATCGTATGTTTTGGCGGCTGAAAACCCCATGTCGCCTGCACAGAGGCTGACTACTCGATACGGCAGTTGCAGGCGCTTGAGCACTTCCTCGGCGTGGCCGGTCAGCGCTTCCAAAGCCTGGTAGGAGTCATCCGGTTTCACCAGTTGCACCAGTTCGACCTTTTCGAATTGGTGTTGCCGAATCATGCCGCGGGTGTCTTTGCCGTAGGAACCGGCTTCGGATCGGAAACAAGGCGTGTGGGCAACCCGACGGCACGGTAGCTGCTCGGGATCCAGTATTTCGTCCCGCGCCATGTTGGTGACCGGCACTTCGGCGGTCGGAATCAGGTAATACTCGAATTCGCCCTGCAATGCGAACAGATCCTGTTCGAATTTCGGCAGCTGTCCCGTGCCGCGCAAACTGTCGGCATTCACCATATAGGGCACGTACACTTCTTCGTAGCCGTGATCGCCGGTATGAAGATCCAGCATGAACTGGGTCAGCGCACGCTGCAGCCGCGCCAAGGGGCCGCGCAGGACAACGAACCGCGAGCCCGTGAGTTTGGCCGCTGTCTCGCCGTCCAGCATTCCCAAGTCTGCGCCCAGATCGACATGGTCGCGCGGTTCGAAATCGAAGCTCGGCGGTTCGCCCCAACGTCGCACCTCGACGTTGTCGTCTTCGCTGCCGCCTTCCGGAACACTCTCATGGGGCAGATTCGGAATCTCCAGCAACAGGCCTTGCAACTCGTCCTGCAGCGTGGACAACTCCGTCTGTGCCGTCTTCAGTCGATCGCCCAATTGAGCGACTTCGTCCAGCAGCGGCTGGATATCCTCTCCGGCGGCTTTGGCTTTGCCGATGGATTTGGAGCGCGTATTGCGTTCGTTTTGCAGATCCTGAGTCTCGACCTGCAAGCGCTTACGGCGCAACTCAAGATCATGGAAACGATCGACATCGAACTTGAAACCGCGCTTGCTCAGCAGCGCAGCAATTTCACCGGGATCGGTGCGAAGGCGTTTGGGGTCCAGCATATCGGATCAGTCTGCGACGTTGACGCGAGCGGGCCAGCTTACGATATGGCCCGGATCGATGAAAGTATTCAGATGCTCGAGTATCTTTTCGACCTTGTCGGGGGTATCGAAGAACTCCACCACCACGGGCAAATCGAGCGACATCTCCAGCAGCGTGGACGAATGCACCTTGCCGCTCTTGCCGAAGCCCGATATGCCTCGAAACACAGTCACGCCACACACTTTTTCCTGATCGTGCAATTGTGCCATCAGAGTGCGCATATGCGCTTTTTCCTCGGTCAGGTATATGCGTACCATGACCACATCCACGCTCTTCATAATTGTCTTCCCGCTACCATTCCCACCCAGGTTGCGCCGAGACACAGGAAAACGCTCAGCGCGACATTCAGCAGTGCCCGCAAATTTTCCCCGTTTTCCACCAACACCAGCGTCTCGATCGAAAATGACGAAAAGGTCGTAAACGCACCGAGCAAACCCACCAGCAACGCTGCGCGCAGTTCCGGACTCACCGCCATGCGCTCGAAAAACAACACATAGAGCACGCCCATGGTAAGGCAACCGAGCACATTCGCCGCCATCGTGCCGTAGGGAAAGGTGCGGCCGGCGAACACGGCGACACCGGTTACGACGCCGAAGCGCAGCAGTGCCCCCGTTGCACCGCCGACGGCAATTGCCAACAGTTGAGTGATCAAGCTTCGCCCCCCTGGGTTCGCGTCACGACGCTGCGTCCTTCTTTGCTTTATCGAGCGCCTGCAGACGTTGCAGTTTTTCAGCGATCTTGATTTCAAGTCCGCGGGGTACCGGACGATAGTAGCGCCGCTCACCCATGGTATCCGGGAAATAATGTTCGCCGGCTGCGTACGCATCCGGCTCGTCATGAGCATACCGATACGCGTGACCGTACCCGAGTTCCTTCATCAATCGGGTCGGTGCGTTGCGAAGGTGGACCGGCACTTCGTCGGAACCGTGTCGGCGCACGTCGTCCATTGCCGCACCGAACGCGGTATACACTGCATTGCTCTTCGCCGCGCAGGCCAAATACACGACCGCTTGCGCAATTGCCAGATCGCCCTCCGGACTGCCGAGTCGTTCGTGCACTTGCCACGCGTCGAGTGCAATTCCCAGCGCCCGTGGGTCGGCGTTGCCGATGTCCTCGCTGGCCATGCGCACCACTCGCCTGGCTATATAGAGCGGGTCGCAACCGCCATCCAGCATCCGCGCCAGCCAATAGAGCGCGGCGTCCGGCGCCGAACCGCGCACGGATTTGTGCAATGCCGAGATCTGATCGTAGAAACTGTCGCCGCCTTTGTCGAAACGCCGCACGCCCTCCGCGACGACTTCGTGTACAACACCCTCCGTGACCACCTCGCGACCATCCACGGTCTGCGCCAGATCGGCCGCGACCTCCAGCAGGTTGAGCGCACGCCGGGCATCGCCATCCGCCGCTTGCGCCAATAAATCGCGAGACGATTCGTCGACATCGAGCGCCCGGCCACCGAGGCCGCGATCATCATCTGCCAACGCACGGTCGATGATCGCACGGGTGTGCGCGTCTTGCAGACGTCGGAGCACGTACACACGCGCGCGCGACAGCAAAGCATTGTTCAGCTCGAAGGACGGATTTTCGGTCGTTGCGCCAATGAACGTAACCGTCCCATCTTCAACGTGGGGCAGGAACGCATCCTGCTGTGCCTTGTTGAAGCGATGGACTTCGTCGACGAACAAGACTGTTCGACGCTGTTCGGCGGCGCGGATCTCACGTGCCCGCTCGATTGCGACGCGGATTTCCTTGACCCCGGACAACACCGCGGAAACGCTCAAAAACTCGGCATTACCCAGCTGCGCGATCATGCGTGCCAAGGTGGTCTTGCCGGTACCAGGAGGCCCCCAGAACAACATCGAATGCAATTTTCCCGCTTCCAGAGCAAGACGCAGCGGTTTGCCGGGGGCCAGTATGTGCTCCTGGCCGATGAACTCATCCAGCGTGCGCGGCCGCATGCGGTCGGCGAGCGGGCGAAAGTCCTGTGTCTGCGGCGAGGATGCCATAAGCGATAGCGTAGTCATTGCGGGAAATGACGGGCCGGTTACCCGTCTAGCGGATCTCTCCTACGACTTCGACCCCGTCCGGTACCTCAAAGCGGAACAAGGACGGATCGAGGTGCTGATTACGGCGCACGTCGCTGAATCGGATATGGGTAGTTTGGCCGAAGTTGTCGTGCAGTACCATGCGCTGTAGATCGTCGCCAAAGCCGAGCTGGACGTTCTTGAAATCCGCCTCGGGCTTTTTGGGCGTCAGTTCCACCCAGCTCAGTCCGTCCCGATCCGGCAGTTCGCGGATATCGAAATCCTGCTCCAGCGGATGCTTGCCGCTCAGCACCAGCGCCGGTGCGTTCCCTACCGCCCGATCGAGGCGCTTGACGGTAACCTGTTCCAATTCGCTGTCGTACACCCAGAGCTTGCTGCCATCGCTGACGATGAGCTGCGGATACGGCTTGCCATAGTCCCAGCGGAAACGGTCCGGCCGCTGTAGCCAGACTTCACCGCTCGACGCCTGCAACACTGAACCTTCGCTGTCGATGACGTCCTGATCGAAGCGTGCATGAAAGTTCCGGACCTGCTGATGAAAGTCGCGCAACTGCTGCAGGGCGCCGGCACTTGCCGCCCCCACGCACCAAAACAGAAATAGCGCAACGATCGTTCGGACTGCGTTATTCGACATAAGATCTCGCTTTTGCTCAGTTCGTTCTGACAGACCTTCGCGCTGGTGCGGTTGTGCGCTTGCTGTCCGGCGCATCAACCCTTGGGTGGCGGCGGGGCCAAAACTTCGCGGCTGCCGTTGGACTGCATTTCGCTGACGATGCCGGCCATTTCCATGGTTTCGATCATACGTGCGGCACGGTTGTAGCCGATCTTGAGGCGCCGCTGTACCGCCGAAATCGATGCCCGCCGGGATTCGGTAACCACGCGCACGGCTTCGTCGTACAACGGATCGGTCTCGCCGTCCGCATCCGGTGGGCTTTCGCCCGGCAGTTGCACCATCGCTTCCTGTTCCTCGGATACGATGTCTTCCAGGTAATCGGGTTCACCGCGTTTGCGCAGTTGGTCGACCACCCGGTGGACTTCCGCGTCGGAAACGAATGCACCGTGCACCCGCACCGGCATGCCGCTGCCAGGAGGCAGATACAGCATATCGCCGTGACCCAGCAGTTGTTCGGCGCCCATCTGGTCGAGAATAGTGCGCGAATCCACCTTGGACGACACCTGAAACGCGATGCGACTGGGAATATTGGCTTTGATCAGGCCGGTGATCACGTTCACCGACGGCCGCTGGGTGGCGAGCAACAGGTGGATGCCCGAGGCCCGCGCTTTTTGCGCCAAGCGCGCGATCAATTCTTCCACCTTCTTGCCGACGATCATCATCATGTCGGCAAACTCATCGATGATCACGACGATGTACGGCAAATGCCCCAGCAACGGTCGCTCGTCTTCACCGCCCAGGTGTTCGTCGGCATTCCACAGAGGATCGGGTATCGGCTCCCCCGCTTCTTCCGCATCCCGTACCTTGCGGTTGTAACCGGCAATGTTGCGCACTCCGAGCGCGGCCATGAGCCGGTAACGGCGCTCCATCTCACCCACGCTCCAACGCAAGGCATTGGCGGCGTCCTTCATATCCGTGACCACCGGCGTCAACAGATGCGGAATGCCTTCGTATACAGAAAGCTCCAGCATTTTCGGATCGATCATGATCAGCCGCACATCGGCCGGCGTGGCCTTGAACAACAACGACAGCACCATGGCATTGATCGCGACCGATTTACCGGAACCGGTGGTGCCGGCCACCAGGAGGTGAGGCATTTTCGCCAGATCGACCACCACCGGATGGCCGCCGATGTCCTTGCCCAGCCCCAGCGACAGAGGCGACGGCGCCTTGTCGTATTCGTTCGATTGCATGATCTCCGACAGCGCCACCAATTCCCGGTGTTCGTTGGGGATCTCCAGACCGACCGTCGACTTGCCTGGGATGACCTCCACCACCCGTACGCTGATGGCCGACAATGCGCGCGCCAGATCCTTGGCGAGATTGCTGATCTGACTGACCTTCACCCCCGCTGCCGGCTGCAGCTCGAAGCGGGTGATCACCGGCCCGGGATGCACCGACTCCACCTGCACTTCGATGCCGAAATCCTCCAGTTTCATTTCGACCAACCGCGACATTGCTTCCAGTGCCTCGTTGGAATAGCCGCCTTCGGATTTCTGCGCCGGATCGAGCAGCGACAAGGGTGGCCGCTCAGCGTCCGTCGGGGATTCGAACAGCGGTACCTGGCGTTCTTTCTCGACCCGGATGCTCGGCTCCAGGGTTCTGATCACCGGCTCGATCTTCGGTGGTCGGCGTAGTTGTTTACGTTCCTGGTCGACTTTGGCCGCCACCTCCCGTTCCTGGCGAGCCTGGCGGCCGGCGAGATATTCACGCAGGCGGCTGATCGAATAGCGCACGTAACTCACGGCATTGAGGCTGAATCGACCCACCTGGTCCATGAGCGCCAGCCAGGACAAGCCGGTGAACAAAGTGACCCCGGCCAGAAACAATGCCAGCAGCAGCAGGGTGGCGCCCAGTAGACCGAACGCCCGCGTCAATGACACGCCCACCAGATTGCCCAGTATGCCGCCGGCGCTGGGCTCCGGCAGCATGCCGGCGGGGACGTCGAAATGCAGGCTCGCCAGGCCCGCGCCAGCCGCCAGGGTCACCAGGAACCCCAACCAACGCAGCGCGAAAATCCGCATATCGAACGCACCCGAAGGCGTACGCCCTCGGAAAATCAGCCATCCGCTGTAAGCGATCATCACCGGCAGCAAATACGCCATGAATCCGGCCAACAGCAGCAGCACGTCGGCGAACCAAGCCCCGACCCGGCCACCGGCGTTGGCGATCTTGTCCAGCCGCGCGCTGTGGGACCAACCGGGATCGAGATGGTGGTAGCTGACGAGTGCGATCAGAAAATAGATCGCGATCGCTCCCAGTACGAACAATGCCCCTTCCCGCAACCCACGGGCGACATGGATGCTGAGCGGCTTGGCAACAGAATTCTTACGCCGGGCTTGGGCCAAAAGAAGATAATCCTATCTGGTAGAATATATGTGTAAGATTTTAATTATTCGCGACTTTAGCGTCGATAGCAAGCGCTTGGCGCACCACCGGATGGACGATCTCCCCGGCCCGCACATTGAGCCCGGCCTGCAACTCCGGGTGCGCCTCCCAGGTTTCCTCTGCCAACGCGTGGACGTAGGGTATCAGGTTGGCGGACAGCGCCTGAGAAGCGGTTCTCGGAACCGCGCCGGGCATGTTGGTAACCGCGAAATGGACCACCCCGTGCTCCGTATAGGTTGGCCGATCCCAGTTCGTCGGCCGAGTGGTTTCGATACAACCCCCCTGGTCCACGGAAATATCCGCAATCACCGCCCCTGGCGCCATGCTCGCCACCGTGGCCGCATCCACCACGTGGGGCGCCCGGTCGGCGGCGACCAGGACTGCGCCGATCAACAGGTCCGCTTCCTTGACTGCCTGCGCGACACGATCGGCGTACGGGTATAACGCGGTGACGTTGGCGCCGAGCGCTCGCATGGCCTCGAGGCGATCCCACTTGCGATCGAAGACGATGACGTTGGCACCCATTGCCGCGGCCAGCGCCGTGGCCGCACCACCTGCGCTGCCGGCGCCAATCACCACTACGCGGCCCCGCGGCGCGGCCGGCAGGCTGCCCAGCAGCACGCCTCGGCCGCCTTGCGGCAACTGCAGAAGATGCGCGCCGGCCTGCACCGATAAGCGCCCCGCGATTTCGCTCATGGGTCGCAACAAAGGCAACGTACCGCGCTGCGCGACGGTTTCGAACGCGATTGCCGTCAACCCGATTTCCTGCAAGCGCCGGGCAAGGGCCGGTTCCGCCGCCAGATGCAAGTAACAAAACAGCGTATGGGATGGCGTTGAGCAGCGCCAAATCCTGCGCTTGTGGCTCTTTGACCTTGACGATCAACTGCGCCGAACCGTACAGCGACGCGGCATCGTCCACAATTTCCACGCCGACACTACGGTAGAGCGTGTCGGAATAACCGCTATCGGCACCTGCACCGGTCTCGAGCAGAACGCGATGCCCGGCATGTACCAGATCCGCGCACGCTTCTGGAATCAGGCCGACGCGGCCTTCACGGATTTTCACTTCCTTGGGAATGCCGATGTGCATGGATCGTCTCAACATTGGCTTGCGGCTTTACCGCTCAGGCGGGTTTCCGTACCATTACCGGGCTGTTGAAAAGTCATTGGCGGATGCCGGACGACACCAGGGCCGCGCAACCATCGCGGCCGGAATTCCGTTGCGTCAGTTAAGATGCAGCCTCGCGGCCCGGCCACAGGATCTGTCTCCGCGCCTTCTCGAAGTCCGCACAGCACGTTGCCGGCTGCATGCAGCCCGCGTAGCACGGCGACGACGTCACAACGGCCTGAATCCGCGGCAGGAGCCCTGGCTGTAAATCTGGAGTGCATTATACATGAGCGAAACGAAGCATTGCCGACTGTTGATCCTGGGCTCCGGCCCCGCCGGCTACACCGCCGCCGTGTACGCGGCACGGGCGGGACTCGATCCGGTCCTGGTCACCGGGCTGGAGCAAGGCGGTCAATTGATGACCACCACCGAGGTGGACAACTGGCCGGGAGATGACAGTGGCGTGCATGGGACCGGAACTGATGGAGCGCATGCGCAAGCACGCGGAACGCTTCGACACCGAGGTCATTTTCGACCACATCAACAAAGTGGATTTCAGCGATCGCCCGTTCACGTTGACCGGCGACGCGGCGACCTATACTTGCGACGCCTTGATCATCGCCACCGGCGCCAGCGCCATGTATCTGGGCATGGACTCGGAAGAGAAGTTCAAGGGCCGCGGTGTTTCCGCCTGTGCGACCTGCGACGGGTTCTTTTACAAGAATCAGAACGTAGCGGTGATCGGCGGCGGTAACACGGCAGTCGAGGAAGCGCTCTACCTGGCGAACATCGCCGATCACGTCACCGTCGTGCACCGCCGCGACAAGTTCCGTTCGGAAAAAATTCTCTCCGACAAACTGATTGCGAAGACCGAATCCGGTAACGTAAGCATTGAGTGGGATCATGTGTTGGAAGAAGTGGTCGGCGACGATTCCGGCGTGACCGGAATTCGGATCAAGAATGTGAAAACCGGGGAACTGAAGGAACTACCGGTCCACGGCTTGTTCATCGCCATCGGCCACAAGCCGAATACCGCAATCTTCGAGGGCCAATTGGACATGCAGGGCGGCTATATTCGCGTTCATTCCGGACTGGACGGCAATGCCACCGCAACCAGTGTGCCGGGCGTGTTCGCCGCCGGCGACGTGATGGATCACGTCTATCGGCAAGCGGTAACGTCGGCAGGCACGGGCTGCATGGCTGCGCTCGACGCCGAAAAATTCTTGGACAGCGTCGAAGCCGGCAAATAAAGTTCGAATCGGCCGGCATCCGCTCGAATCCGGGTGCCGGCTCGGGAAACCCGAGCCGCTTTTCCGCTCGGCGGCCTGCAATCCACATCATCCCTTCTGCAACGGCCATGCGCGTCAGGGTTCACGATTCCATCGACCAGATTTCCGCTGCAGACTGGAACCGCGTCGCCGGAAGCAGCATTCCGTTTCTGCAACACGCGTTTCTGGCTGCATTGGAACACCATGGGTGCGTGGGAGCCGAGTTCGGTTGGCTGCCGCAGCATCTTGCCGCCTACGACGACCGCGGCTCGCTGATCGGCGCAGCGCCCCTTTATCTCAAGGATAACTCCTACGGCGAATTCGTGTTCGACTGGTCCTGGGCGGACGCCTACGGGCGCGCCGGCGGTCAATACTATCCAAAACTGGTGGCCGCGGTCCCGTACACACCTGCAACCGGCCCGCGCCTGCTGTCGCCGGCGACGGAAGTCAAACAAGCTCTGCTCGACGCATCGCTGGAACTCGCCCGACGGCTGCGGGTTTCGTCATTGCATTGGCTATTTCCGCCTGAAGCCGAGATCGAGTTAATGGAAGCTTCGCGGCATGATGCGTCGCACTGGTTGCCAGTTCCACTGGCACAATCGCGGCTATCGCGATTTCGATGACTTTCTTGACCGCTTCAGCGCCCAGAAGCGCAAGAAGTTGAAGCGCGAACGCCGGCGGGTCGAAGAATCCGGACTACAGATCGAACGTGTGCATGGACACGAGGCAACAGAACATCAATTGGAAGTGGCGGCGGAATTTTACCGCGACCACTTTCGATAAAAAATGGGGCGTGGCGACGCTCAATCTCGGTTTCTTTCAGGAAGTCGCCCGGTCAATGGGCGAACGACTGCTGCTTGTAATGGCCCGGGATGGTGGGCGCTACGTGGCGACCGCCATTTGTTTTCGTAGCGATGACGCGCTCTACGGTCGGCATTGGGGCTGCAACGCGGACTACCACAGCTTGCATTTCGAACTCTGCTATTACCAGGGCATCGACTACTGCATCGATGAGCAGTTGCACCTGTTCGAGCCAGGCGCTCAAGGAGAGCACAAGATCAGTCGCGGTTTCGAGCCGACCTCGACCTGGTCCGCGCACTGGATCGCGGACCGCGGCTTTGCCGAGGCCATCGGCGACTTTCTGCGCCGCGAGCATGTGGGGATGCAACACTACATGGACGAACTGGCGGAACATGCGCCGTACAAACGGCCCACCGACTAGTTCGTAGCTGGCTCCGCCGACTCGGCGCGCGGATCCAACTCCGCGGCGACCGTCGCAGTGCGCGCCATCGCCACGAACTCCGACTGATCGTCCAGCGGAACCGGGGCCGAAACCCGCATTCGGTAGAGTGCGAACAATCCCAACAGCCCATAGGGAATTGTCAGGTAGGCAAACAGACTACGCGGACCAAGGCTTTCAACGAGCAGACCGGCCAACAGCGGACCAATCGCGGCGCCGATACCGTTGAGCAGTAGCAAGCCCTGCGTCGCCTCAAGCACTTCGCTGCGATTGATATGGTCGTTGGTATGCGCGACCGCGAGCGAATACACCGAAAACGAAAACCCACCAAATAGAATCGCGCCCGCCTCGAGACCCGGGCAGAACGCCGCGCGCGGCAAGAAATACGAATCCCGCCGCCACGCGCGGAAAACAACGCCACCAGTCGCCAGCACTGCGCGTCGATCATGACGATCGGAGAAATGACCGATCGGCCATTGCAGTACGGCGCCGCCGAGAATGACGGCCGCCATGAAAGTCGCGACCCCGGCATTGCTAAGGCCGATATCGTGGCCGAACAACGGCGCCATTCCCCAGAATGCGCCATTGCCCAAACCGGTACACAGGGCGCCGGCGGTGCCTAACGGTGAAATCGCGATCAGATGCCGCAACCGCAGGTGCGGCACTTCCACCGGCGGCGGTTCGGGCATACGGGTCAGCGCAACAGGCACCAGCGCCAACGATAAGAACAACGCCACCAGCGCGAAACTGGCCACGTCCTGCGCGCCGTAGATCAACAACAGAAATTGACCGAGCCCCAGAGCGAACAGATTGACGCCCATATACGCGGCAAATATCTTGCCGCGCTGGCTGCTGTCGGCCTGGCCGCTCAACCAGCTTTCGATGACCAGATATAAACCCACCATGCAGATGCCGGTGATTACGCGCAGTACCCACCAGACGTACGGATTGACAAGCAGTCCGTGAACGATGACGGACGCGGCGGCAATCGCGGCAAATGCGGTAAAGGTGCGGATGTGCCCGACTCTGCGCACGATGCCGGGGCCGCGGTAGGAGCCGATTACGAAACCGACGAAATAGCCGGACATGATGATGCCGGTCACGGCCGGGGAAAACTGCTCAATTCCGGCACGCACACCCAGCAACGTGCCCAGCAAGCCGGATCCCAACAGCAGGATGGCTGTGGCCAGCAACAACGAATAAATGGAGACAACGGTGGCGATCATGGCCCGATGCAGGCGTCCTGCCTAATGGTGTTTTGATATGCCACGCCAGTGAGCAAAGCTCTCGAGGAGCCGGCGCACTCGGCAGACGCGGCGCCGAGCCTGCGTCCGGCGCGCGGATTCCGGGTCAGCGATGATGCGGGCGGCGATTGGGAACCGATTTGCTGCTCGGCCAAGCACTGAGATCGGAACTGCCCGTGGGCGTACTGGTCACAGCATGACTGATGGGCGGCAAGCTCTGGCGATCGTGATAGGCGCCACTGCCGTACTGCCACGGCGACGGTTTCGGCACACGCTTGCGATTGCATTCGGTGAGCAGAAAAATCGTAGCGAACGCCACGACCACCAATACGAACCCGGCAATGAAAAGCACAGACAAAATCGACATCTCGGAACCCTTCGAACGCAATTATCAGCCGCGGGATTATATCCGATTCTGGCGCTAAAAGACCGCTCAACGTTCGACTACCAGCGCTTCGGAATCCGCTCCCGACCCATCGGGGGCGGCGTGGGCAGCGATCACGAAATTCGGTGGTCCGCAGAGATAGAAACGCGGCTGAAAATCATCAAAGTTGGCGGCCAGGTGCTCCCGATCGACACGATTGGCGTGGTCTCCCGGCGCACTTTCACCGGTACATGTCAGTAAACAACGCTCGCCAAGGTCGTGACGGAATTCACGTTTGCAGGTCACGCCGGCGCCGGTGGCAGTGAAAACGCCCTTTCCTGCATCGCGGATGGTAGCGGACGGATCCGAAATGGTCAGCTCCGCGCCCAAATCCAACCCGTTCAGGCGCTGCGTGACGCCGTCGTGGGCGGCACAGGCTTTGCCGGAGAATTCCAATACCTGATCTTCGTGCAACGCGGTCGGCGCGAAGGGTCGGGGTTCGTTCCGCCATTTTGGTTCGTCGATCGTCGGTTCAACGCCCCCGCCACGGTCGAACGCGAAGCTTTCCGGCTCGCTGATCACAAATCGTTTCGCGTCGCAGGTGACGAACTCGGACATCAACAAAGTGGCGCTATGCGACATGACGGGGGTGTCGAGCTTGCGGATTGTACCCATTGTGGTGCAACCGATTGCCGATGCAAGTGCCGAGGATCGACCTCAGGATCTGGGGGAGTCCTGCTCGGCGAGCAGCGCCAGATATTTACTCTCGGTGCGGAATTTAGCGAAGGTAAACAATATCAACAGCAACACCAGAAATATGCTGCTCAAAAACACCAACGGCAACAATCCGGCCATGGTCATCAGCGTGGAAGGATCCAAGCCGCTGCCTTGCAGGCGCTGCACGATCTCCATTGGATTGATCAACAGCGGGTTCTGTACGAATAACCAGCCGCTGAACAAAGCCAAGGCTGCCAATAGACCGCCGCCCACAAAGGGCCAGACCCTGATCAATTTTCGCCTGCGCCTGAGAAATGCTGCTTGCGCGGGTTGCAACTGCGCCACCGTTCGATCCTCGCGGAAATAGATCGCGCTATGTTAACGCCCGGAAACGAATCCTGCACTCATTCACCGGGCCAGGCCCAGAAGCGCAGGCAAGCCACGCAAATCGCGTAGCTCGGCGTCGGCGGCAAACGGAAGCCGCTCACGCTTCTGTTCGAATCGGTTGATCCACGCGGTCCGGAAGCCGAAACTGGCCGCGCCAGCGATATCCCAAGCGTTGGAGGATTGAAACGCGATCTTGCCGGGTTCGAGTCCGGTATTGGCGACAGCCAGTTGATAGACCCGGGGATCGGGTTTGTAGATTTCGGCGACGTCGGCCGTGAGCACGCTATCGAACAGCCCTGTCAGTTCCGCGTTGCCGATCGCCTCGTCGAGCATCTGCGGCGTGCCGTTGGTCAGCACCAGGCAGGGTATTCCGGCAGCTTTGATGGCTGTCACTACCCCGCGCACTTCGGGGTAACAACCTAGATGAGAGTACGCCGCGAGCAAATCCGCGCGCAGCTTGTCGTCGACGACTCCGTAGGTTTCCAGGGCGAAGTCGAGCGCATCCTTGGTCACGTTCCAGAAGTCGCCATAGCGACCCATCAAGCTGCGCAACCAAGTGTATTCGAGCTGCTTGGTTCGCCACAGGGCAGATAACTGTTGCGCATGGGCTCCAATCCGACTTTGGTGGGCCGCTACCGCCGAATGGACGTCGAACAAGGTGCCATAGGCATCGAATACGCAGGCCCGCGTGTCTTGAAATACCGTATTGGTCATGACCACTTGCGGCAATTGCCGCGATTCAGTTCGCCAATGGTGAACTCTAATGCTTGTGGGCAGGACTTCAAGATCCGCAGCCACACGGCTCACGTAATGCCGGCTGATGAGCCACTGCGACGGGTGACGAACCTGCCGTCCCGTCTTACCATTGGCTTATGACTGCGCCCTACTGGCTCGACCCTGGCATGTCCGGAATGCCGTTTCCTTCGGCGCAGCTCGCGCTGCGCGAACCTAACGGCCTGCTGGCGATCGGCGGCGATCTGGAACCGCAGCGCCTGCTGAATGCCTATCGCCACGGCATTTTCCCGTGGTTTGCGGAAGGTCAACCCATCCTCTGGTGGAGCCCGGAGCCACGCTCGGTGCTGTTCCCGGAGCAACTGCGGGTCAGCCGCAGCCTGCGCAAGACCATGCGCCAGCAGCGTTTCCAGCTTACCCTCGACCGGGCATTCGACCAAGTGATCGAAAGTTGCGCGGCGGCCCCGCGCCCAGGCCAGAATGGCACTTGGATCGTCGATGAGATGGTGACCGCCTACAGACGACTGCATCGGCTGGGCCATGCCCATTCGGTGGAAGCCTGGGACTCGGGAAAACTCGTAGGCGGGCTTTACGGGGTTGCCATCGGCAAAGTATTTTTCGGCGAATCGATGTTTTCGCAGGCCACCGATGCGTCCAAGGCGGCGTTTGTGTTTCTTGTGACCAACCTACAGGATTGGGACTTCGAGTTGGTCGACTGCCAGGTTGAAACGGCGCACTTGAACAGTCTCGGCGCGCACAACATTGCGCGCGCCGAATTTCTGCGAGCTCGTGCAGCGTTGGTGTGAGCAGCCGCCGACGCGCGCCGCCTGGAGCGCTAGCGCAACCGCCGACGCCTTTGCAGGTCCGGCGCCATGAGTTACAACCCGCGCGGTCGATCCGATTTGCGGCGACTTGCATTCTATGCCACGCCGGAACATCCCTGCAGCTATCTGTCAGCACGTACTGCGCGTACCCTGTTCGCGGACCCGTCGGTGCGCCTCGACAATCGATATCTACAGCCGCCTGACGCTGTATGGGTTTCGCCGCAGCGGCCGTCATATCTACCGGCCTTCATGTTCGGCCTGCGAATCCTGCATTCCGGTTCGCATCCCGGTCCGGGATTTCCGGCCCAACCGCAGCCAGCGTCGGGCATGGGCGCGCAACCAAGACATGACGGTAGTGGCACGTGAACCGGTATTTCGACAGCCGCAATTCGATCTCTACCGCCGCTACGTCGCCGCCCGGCATCCCGGGTGGCGGCATGGACAGTGCCGATCCTGCGCAATATCTGGAATTCTTGACCAGCGACTGGAGCGATACGTTGTTTTACGAGTTCCGTCTCCAGGGTCGGCTGGTCGCAGTGGCCGTGACCGACCGTCTCGAACAAGGATTGTCCGCGGTCTATACCTACTTTGATCCCGGACCTGCCGCAACGGAGCATCGGAACCTACGCCGTACTTTGCCAGATCGAGGAATGCCGGCGACAAGGGCTGGAATGCCTATACTTGGGATACTGGATTCAAGAATCGCCGAAAATGGCTTATAAAGCAGGATTTTGGCCGCTGGAGCAGTTTCGCGAAGGCTCCTGGCATCGGCTCTAGAGGTGGGCGTTCAAATCGCCGTCATGGGCCCGATACGTTCTGCTCGTCCAAACTCAGGCGGTTTGCGCAATCCCGGGAACCCGGCAATTCCGCTGGCAAAGGAATGGCAGATGCTGAGCTACATCATCCGGTTGACCACTGACTTCGAACGCGAACACGGCACGAAACCCACACTCCTCTATTTGAGTCCGGATCAAATGCGACATCTGCAACAGGATTTCGATCCGCGCTTCGATCTGGAAGCCATCATGGACATGCTCGGGATGGAAGTGCTGATCGACCCGGCCGTTCTCCATCCCCATGTTGCCTTGGTGCAGCCAGCGGCACGCCGACGCGCCGGTTGACTCGCCGCCATTCCCCTGCAACCATTCGGGTCACTTGCGGCGGGCGCGAATTTTTAGATAATGAGCCAGCTACGCACGGCGACCAGCCGGCCTGGTCACACCTCAATCCAACGGATCGAAACGAAGAGCAGTCACTGAATGGCGAAGGAAGAAGCAATCGAAATGCAGGGCAAGGTAGTAGAAACCTTGCCGAATACTATGTTCCGTGTCGAGCTCGAGAACGGTCACGTCGTGACTGCGCACATTTCCGGCAAGATGCGCAAACACTACATCCGCATCCTCACCGGCGACACTGTCACAGTGCAACTTACGCCGTACGATCTGACCAAAGGCCGCATCACCTACCGTGCCCGCTAACACCGCTCAATCATTCGACATCAGCTTTTTGCATTAGCGCGAACGCAACCGGCGCACGGAAATCCGTGCGCCGGTCCGGGCCTATGCCGACATTCTGAGATGCACCGGTCGCCGGTGCTGCGCGCAACACCGCGTCTGCTGTTACGGACGGGTTGCCACGGGTCCTAGTGGACGGTCTCTTCGGCGTCGATCTCCAGGGCCAATTTGTCGTTGTCGACACTGACGTGGACGCGGCCGCCGTGGACCAATTTGCCGAACAACAGCTCTTCCGCAAGCGGACGCTTGATGCTTTCCTGGATCACGCGCGACATCGGTCTTGCTCCCATCTTCGGATCGTAACCGTGCACCGCGAGCCACGCGCGTGCCTCGTCTTCCACTTCCAGCACCACCTTCTTTTCGTCCAGTTGCGCTTCGAGTTCGATCAGGAACTTGTCTACCACATGTCCGATCGTGCCGGCCTCCAAGGCCTTGAACTGAATGATCGCATCCAAACGATTGCGGAACTCCGGCGTGAATATGCGACGGATCGCCTCCATACCATCGGTGGAGTGGTCCTGGTTGGTGAATCCAATCGACCGCCGACTCATTTCTTCGGCACCGGCATTGGTGGTCATGACGAGGACGACGTTGCGGAAATCGGCGCGCCGCCCGTTGTTATCGGTCAGCGTGCCGTGATCCATGACCTGCAGCAGCAGGTTGAAAACGTCCGGATGCGCCTTCTCGATTTCATCCAGCAACAGCACCGAATGGGGATGCTTGATGATCGCGTCGGTGAGCAGACCGCCCTGATCAAATCCGACGTAGCCCGGCGGCGCGCCGATCAAACGCGAGACCGTATGACGTTCCATGTACTCGGACATGTCGAAGCGGATCAGCTCGATGCCCATGATCTTCGCCAATTGGCGGGTCACTTCAGTCTTGCCGACACCCGTAGGACCGGCAAACAGGAATGAACCGATCGGCTTTTCCTCGTGCCCCAAGCCGGAACGAGACATTTTGATCGCTGCGGACAACGTGTCGATCGCCTCGTCCTGCCCGAATACCACCAACTTCAGATCGCGATCCAGATTGCGCAGCGCCTCCTTGTCCGACGCGGACACGTTCTTGGGCGGAATCCGCGCGATCTTGGCGACGATGGCCTCGATGTCCGTGACACCGACGGTCTTCTTGCGCTTCGAAGGCGGCTGCAGCTGCATGTTGGCGCCCGCCTCGTCGATCACGTCGATCGCCTTGTCCGGCAGATGCCGGTCGGTGATATAGCGATCCGACAATTCGGCCGCAACGCGCAGCGCCTTGTTGGAATACTTGATGTGGTGATGTTCCTCGAAACGCGTTTTCAGGCCGCGAAGAATCTGTACCGTTTCCTCCACGGTCGGTTCGACCACATCGATCTTCTGGAAGCGACGCGCCAACGCGCGATCCTTTTCGAAGATGCCGCGATATTCCTGATACGTAGTCGAGCCGATGCACTTCAGTTCACCGGACGCCAGCATCGGCTTGATCAGATTCGACGCATCCATCACGCCGCCGGAAGCGGAACCGGCGCCGATAATGGTGTGAATTTCATCGATGAACAAGACCGCGCCTGGCGTCTTCTTCAACTGCGCCAACACGCCCTTCAGGCGCTTTTCGAAATCGCCGCGGTACTTGGTGCCCGCCACCAGCGCGCCGAGATCCAATGCATAGATGACCGCGTTGGACAGCACCTCCGGCACTTCGCCGTCGACAATCATTTTCGCCAGGCCTTCGGCGATGGCGGTTTTGCCCACGCCGGCTTCGCCCACCAGAATGGGATTGTTCTTGCGCCGGCGACACAAGAATCTGCACCGTGCGTTCGACTTCATTGCGCCGGCCGATCAGCGGATCGATTTTGCCCTGTCGGGCCACCACGTTTAGGTTGGTGGCAAAGCTCTCCAGCGGCTTGCGCGCCGTGGCTTCGCCGGCCGCTTCCTCTTCGGCGTTATCGCCGATCTCATCGTCACCCTCCTCCCCCTGCACCTTCGAAATGCCATGGGAAATGAAGTTGACCACATCCAGCCGGGTGATGTCCTGCTTGGTGAGAAAATAGACCGCCTGCGACTCCTGCTCGCTGAAAATGGCGACCAGAACATTGGCGCCGGTGACTTCCTTGTTGCCCGACGATTGCACATGCAACACAGCGCGCTGCAGCACCCGCTGAAAGCCCAAGGTGGGCTGGGTTTCGCGGGTGTCGTTGGGCGCCAGCAACGGCGTGGTTTCCTCGAGAAACCCTTCCAGCTCCCGCTTCAGCTCGTCCATGTTGGCCCCGCACGCCCGCAACACCTCCGCCGCCGCCGGGTTGTCCAGCAAGGCGAGCAACAGATGCTCGACGGTCATGAATTCATGACGCTTCTCTCGGGCTTCGCTGAACGCGCGATTGAGAGTGAACTCCAGTTCCTTGCTCAGCATGGGGACGCTACCTCGTCATGGCTCAGGCTGCCTCCATCGCGCACAACAGCGGATGCTGATGCTGACGCGAATATTCGTTGACCTGAGCGACCTTCGTTTCTGCGATGTCCTTAGTATAGATGCCACACACGCCTTTCCCTCGGGTGTGCACGTGCAACATGATCTGCGTGGCTTTCTCGCGGTTCATGGAGAAGAATTGTTCAAGCACCTCGACTACGAACTCCATTGGGGTGTAATCGTCGTTATGCAAGACCACCTTGAACAGGGGCGGCTGCTTGGTTTTCGGCCGTGCCTGCTCGACGACGAGTTCGTCGTCGGCGCGATTCTTCCGTTGCTCAGCCATAGTCCAATTCTAACCGAATGCGTTCCGTTTTTGGGTTACAAGCACTCCCGCCCGAAGCCAGGACAGGGCGCGAAACACCCACAATTACTTTAGAAAATACAAAGAATTATTCAATAGTCCAAAAGGCCGATAGAGGCACATACTTGACTATTCTACTGGGCTGTCAGAAAGTGTCTAGCAACCGCACCAAAGCGCTGGGGAAATAGCGTTGCTGCGCGGGGCCGATGATCTACGATTGAAGGTTTGTACGCCTCGAACCGCGTGTTGTTGCTGTTCGCGGCGGCGGACACCACCATAGGAGCGGCCGAAGCAGCGAGATAGAAACAGCTGTTTTAGAGGGGTGAAAGGGTATGGCATCTGGAACGGTGAAGTGGTTCAGTAATGCCAAAGGATATGGATTTATCCTGCCAGACGACGGCGAAGAGGATGTATTCGCACACTTCTCCGCTATCGAGATGGATGGCTACAAAACGTTAAAACAAGGCCAGAAAGTCCAGTTCGAGATCAACCAGGGTCCTAAGGGCCTGCAAGCGTCCAGCATCCGCGCGTTATCCGGCGAATCGGAATGACCCGCACCGTACGCGAGTGTGCCCGGGCGCTGCAGCCCGGGCACACGCCGTTCGGCATCGATCTCACATGTGGCCAATCATGGCCTCGCCGAAACCGGAACTGCCGACTTTGGTAGCGCCTTCCATCAGGCGTTCGAAATCGTAGGTCACGGTTTTGGCCGCAATTGCGCCCTCGATGCCTTTGATCACCAGGTCCGCGGCTTCGGTCCAGCCCATGTGTCGCAGCATCATTTCCGCCGACAGAATCAACGACCCCGGGTTGACCTGGTCTTTGCCGGCGTATTTTGGCGCGGTCCCGTGAGTGGCCTCGAACATCGCCGTGCTGTCGGAAATATTGGCGCCGGGCGCGATGCCGATGCCACCCACCTGCGCCGCCAACGCATCGGAAACATAATCGCCGTTGAGATTCAACGTGGCGATCACGCTGTACTCGGCCGGCCGCAATAGGATCTGCTGCAGAAAAGCGTCAGCGATCACGTCCTTCACCGTAATGCGGGTGCCGGTCTTGGGATTGTCGAAAGCGCACCACGGTCCGCCGTCGATTTCCTCGGCACCGAATTCGTCCTTCGCCAGTTCGTAACCCCAACTTTTGAAGGCGCCCTCTGTGAACTTCATGATATTGCCCTTGTGCACCAGGGTCACCGAGTCGCGATCGTTGTCGATCGCGTACTGAATGGCTTTGCGCACCAGGCGCTTGCTGCCCTCTTCGGAGACGGGTTTGATGCCGATACCCGAAGTTTGCGGGAAGCGAATCTTGGTTACGCCCATTTCGTTCTGCAGGAAATCGACCACCTTGCGCACTTCCGCAGTACCGGCTGCCCACTCGATGCCGGCGTAGATATCCTCCGAGTTCTCACGGAAAATCACCATGTCGGTATTTTCGGGAGCCTTGAGGGGACTCGGTACACCCTGAAAATAGCGAACCGGACGCAGACACACGTATAAATCCAGTTCCTGGCGCAACGCGACGTTCAACGAACGAATGCCCCCTCCGACCGGCGTGGTCAGCGGGCCTTTGATCGACACCACGAATTCGCGCACTGCCGCCAATGTTTCGTCCGGCATCCAGATATCGCCGCCGTAGGTCTTGACCGCTTTCTCCCCGGCAAAGACTTCCATCCACTGAATGGCGCGGCGATCGCCATAGGCTTTCTGCACCGCCGCATCCACCACTTTGCGCATTACCGGCGTGATGTCGACGCCGATGCCGTCGCCCTCGATGAATGGAATAATCGGACGGTCGGGCACCGTCAGCGAAAAATCGTCATTGACGGTAATCTTGTCGCCGGTGGCGGGAACTGCAATCTTGTCGTAGGCCATGCGGACTCCAGCTGGTCGGGATCGAACGAGCCGTTTAGTGTAACATTGACCGTTCCATCAGGCACTGCAACCCCCGAAATGACCTGGAAACCCAACGTTACCGTGGCTGCGTTGATCGAATCCGGTGGGCGCTTTCTTTTGGTGCAGGAGCGCGACCGCGACCGCTTGGTACTCAATCAGCCGGCCGGGCATCTGGAACCCGGCGAATCCCTGGTCGCCGCGGCGGTGCGCGAAACCCTCGAAGAAACCGGGCGCCCGTTTCACCCGCAAGCGATCGTCGGCGTGTACCGCTATCATAGCGCCGACAACGGCGTTACCTATCTGCGCTTCTGCTTTTGCGGCGAAGCTGCGGACCCGGAAATCGGGCGACGGCCTCGACCCTGACATTGTCGCGACCTTGTGGCTCTCAACGGCTGAACTCGAAGCGCGGCGTGCCGAACTACGTAGCCCGATGGTGACACGCTGTATCCGCGATTACCTGGCAGGGCGACGTTATCCGCTGGAGATTCTCGGCGAGTTGGACCCCGGCGCAACTTGACATACCCCCAACCGAAACGACTTCACCATCCTCTAAGTACCGCAAATCCTCCCGATGCAAATATCCAAGCAACGCGTCATGGTTGGCCTTTCCGGCGGCGTCGACTCCGCCGTTGCAGCCCTGCTGCTGCAACAGCAAGGCTATGCGGTCGAAGGCCTGTTCATGAAGAATTGGGAAGAGGATGACACAGACGAATATTGCACCGCTGCCGAAGACCTGCGCGACGCTCGAGAGGTGGCCGCCAGACTCGACATACCCCTGCATACGGTCAACTTCTCGGGCGAATACTGGGAGCGCGTGTTCGAACATTTTCTACGTGAGTACCAGGCCGGCCGCACGCCCAATCCCGATGTGCTGTGCAATCGGGAAATCAAGTTCCGCGCTTTCCTCGATCATGCCCTCACCCTTGGCGCCGACTGCATCGCCACCGGTCATTATGCCCGCATCGACCGGCACGTCGCAATACGGTTGCTGAAAGGCCGCGACGCCAACAAGGATCAGAGCTATTTCCTCTACCTGCTCGATCAGTGGCAGCTCGGTCATGCTCTGTTTCCCCTCGGCGAGCTGGAAAAAACCGAAGTGCGCAAGCTCGCCCGCGAAAGCGGTTTTGCAAACCACGGCAAGAAGGACAGTACCGGCATCTGCTTTATCGGCGAGCGCAAATTTCGTGATTTTTTGGCCCGTTACGTGCCAGCGCAGCCGGGTGAGATCGAAGCGGTCGGAGGCACGCCACTGGGACGACATCAGGGCCTGATGTATTACACGCTCGGGCAGCGTCAGGGTCTGCGCATCGGAGGGGTCGCCGGCCACGACGAGCAACCCTGGTATGTGGCGGCGAAGGATTTGCAGCGCAACGTCTTGATCGTTGCCCAGGGACACGACCACCCGGCCTTGTTTCGCAGCGAGTTGGAGGCCGACCAGATCCACTGGATCGACGGCGACGCGCCAGCCCTGCCGCTGCATTGTAAAGCCAAGATCCGCTACCGCCAGGCCGAGCAATCATGTTCCGTGGAAGCCTGCGCCGATCGGCTGGCAGGTCCGCTTCGAGGTTCCGCAACGCGCGGTCACGCCGGGCCAGTCAATCGTGTTCTACCAGGGCGACCATTGCCTGGGAGGCGGCATCATCCAATGACGACTGCTCGAAGGCGCACGGTGTCACGGAACGTCGAATCCGATATAGTGCCCCGCGCAGATGCACTGCCGGACTGACACCGTATATGGCCCACACCATCGTTGACCGTACCATCGCGCTTGCCGGATTGTTTCAAGCGGCGGCCGCAGTCCAGCATACCGCACGGCAAGGAAAGGAATTCACGCCGGCGACCAATGCGGCCATCCACAGCCTGCTGATGATCGATGCGCCGAATGTAATCGACGTTTACGGCGGTCTGGAGCAACTGCGCGCAGGGCTGCAGGTTCTGCTCAGCCAACTCGGCGCCAAAGGCGAGCGCCCGAGGGACGCGGAAGTGGCTCGCTATGCCGTTTCGGTGCTGTTTTTGGAACGCAAGTTCCGCAGCGATGCGGCGATGCAGACACGCTTGCGTGACGGGTTGGAAGCGGCCCAGGCCCAAGCCGCCTATTTCGGTAGCGAAATCCATACCAGTGTGATCGCCCGGCTCGGCGATCTCTATCAACAGACCATCAGTACCCTGACGCCGCGCGTAATGGTCAACGGCGAACCCGCCTTGTTGAATGATCCGGACAACGCAGCACTGATCCGCGCGCTGCTGCTGGCCGGCATTCGTTCGGCTGTACTTTGGCGCCAGTGCGGCGGCAGCCGTTGGCAAGTGGTATTGCGCCGACGCGCCATCATCGAAGCGGCGCGCGGCCTGCTCGACGCCTGAACTGCCCGCGCCGGCCACCTTTGCGATATACTTGCAGCCTTTCGCGTCGGACTGCCCCAGTAACATGGTTGGTCACGTTATCTACCGTCCGACGCCTGATTTCGCGACAATATCGCGCCGCACACTTATGTTGCCGTCCCCGCAGGAGTTCACATGAGCGATAGCTTCAATGCCCGGTCCACCCTCGAGCTGAACGGTCAGCGCTATCAGATATACCGCCTCGATGCCGTGCCCGGCGCCGAGCGTCTGCCCTTTTCGCTCAAGATCCTGCTTGAGAATCTGCTTCGCTACGAAGACGGAGTAACGGTCACCGCGGACGATGTCCGGGCATTGGCAAATTGGGATCCGAATGCGGAGCCGAGCCAGGAAATCGCTTTTCGTCCGGCGCGCGTTCTGATGCAGGACTTCACCGGCGTACCGGCGGTTGTGGATTTGGCTGCCATGCGTGATGCCATGAGCGCCCTGGGCGGTGACCCGGAACGCATCAATCCGCTGCAGCCGGCCGAGCTGGTAATCGACCACTCGGTGCAGGTCGACAACTTCGGCAGTGGCAATGCCCGCGATCTCAACAGTGCCTTGGAATACAGCCGCAACCGCGAGCGTTACAGTTTTCTGAAATGGGGCCAGCAGGCGTTCTCGAATTTCAAGGTCGTACCTCCGGAAACCGGCATCGTCCATCAGGTGAATCTGGAGTACCTGGCACGCGTGGTATTCGCGAAGGAAAACGACGGTGTCCTGCAGGCTTATCCCGATACCTTGGTGGGCACGGATTCCCACACCACCATGATCAACGGCCTTGGCGTCCTGGGTTGGGGCGTGGGCGGCATCGAAGCCGAAGCGGCGATGCTGGGCCAGCCGGTCAGCATGCTGATTCCCAATGTGGTCGGTTTCAAGCTCAGCGGCCATCTGCCGGAAGGCGCCACCGCCACCGATCTGGTGCTGACCGTGGTGGAAATCCTGCGCAAGCACGGCGTGGTCGGCAAATTCGTCGAATTTTTCGGTGACGGCCTGTCCCATCTGCCGTTGGCGGACCGCGCCACCATCGCCAACATGGCCCCGGAATATGGCGCCACCTGCGGCATATTCCCGATCGACCGCGAGACCCTCGACTATCTGCGCCTATCCGGGCGCGATGAACAGCAGGTTGCATTGGTCGAAGCCTATGCCAAGGAGCAAGGCCTGTTCCGCGAGGACGGCGTGCGCGCGGCCGACTACAGCGACGTCCTGGAACTGGATCTGGCCAGCATCGAACCCAGTCTTGCCGGTCCCCGCCGCCCCCAGGACCGGGTGCCGCTGCGGATCGCGAAGCAAACCATACGCGGTTCGTTGCACGACATGCTTGCCGAACGCGGCCTGGGCGGAGAAAAGGACGACGAGACCGAGCGCTTTGAAGGCGAAGGCGGACATACCGCCGTGGGCGTCGAACATCAGGGTGAACACCGCGGCCGCATGCAAGTCGATCACGGCGGCCAGAAGTTCTTTCTCAACGACGGCATGGTGGTGATTGCCGCCATCACCTCGTGCACCAACACCTCGAACCCATACGTCATGCTGGGCGCGGGCCTGGTGGCGAAGAAAGCCAGAGAGCGCGGGTTACGGGTCAAACCTTGGGTGAAGACTTCGCTGGCACCGGGATCGAAGGTCGTAACGGAGTATCTGCAACATGCGGGTGTGCTGGACGATCTCGAGCAACTGGGATTCCACGTGGTCGGTTATGGCTGTACCACCTGCATCGGCAATTCCGGCCCGTTGCCGCAGCCCATCAGCCAGGCGATCAAGAACGACGACCTCGTGGTGTGTTCAGTGCTTTCTGGAAACCGCAATTTCGAAGGCCGAATCCATTCCGAAGTGCACATGAACTATCTGGCTTCACCGCCGCTGGTGGTGGCATACGCGATTGCCGGGCGCATGGACATCGACCTGCAAAACGAAGCGCTGGGTACCGACAGTCAGGGCCAAGCGATCTACCTGAGAGATATCTGGCCCAGCCAACGCGAGATCCAGGACACCGTGCTGGCGAGCGTGCGCCCCGAGGAATTCAAAGGCGCCTATACCGACGTATTTGCCGGGCAGGCGCGTTGGCGCGAGTTGGCCTCACCCAGCGGCCAGCGGTTCGAGTGGTCGGACGATTCCACTTATGTGCGCAACCCGCCCTATTTCACCGACATGTCCAGGGAGCCCACCGGCGTCAGCGATATAAAGGGCGCTCGGGTATTGGCCCTGTTGGGCGACTCCGTGACCACCGACCACATTTCACCGGCAGGCTCGATCAAACCCGATAGCCCGGCAGGCGCGTACCTCAAGCATCACGGCGTCGAAATCGCGGATTTCAATTCCTACGGTTCCCGCCGCGGCAATCACGAAGTAATGATGCGTGGCACGTTCGCCAACATCCGCCTGCGCAACCTGTTGGCACCGGGCACCGAAGGCGGGGTGACCGTGCACCAGCCTAGCGGCGAAGCGATGAGCATTTACGACGCCGCCATGCGCTATGCCGAACAACAGGTCCCACTGATGGTACTGGCGGGCAAGGAATACGGCTCCGGTTCATCGCGGGATTGGGCTGCCAAAGGTCCGCGACTGCTCGGCGTGCGCTGCGTGATCGCGGAAAGCTACGAGCGTATCCACCGATCCAACCTTGTGGGCATGGGGATTCTGCCGCTGCAGTTCCAGGACGGGGAAAGCGCGCGCAGTCTCGGCCTGGACGGCAGCGAGTCCTACTCCATCGAAGGTCTTGGAGACGGTTCGGCCAAGAGCGTCCAGGTCACGGCGCTCAGCGACCAGGGCGGTAAAAAGGTGTTCACGGCGCGGGTGCGGATCGACACCCCGCAGGAAGTCGAATACTACCGCCACGGCGGCATCCTACATTACGTACTGCGGCAGCTCGCAGCACAGAAATAACATTAATATTGATCCATAAGTTATTTATTAAACATATCTTTTTTGAAGAATCAATCGCTCTCCAGGGCTACTCGGCGAATTCCAGCGCCTCACGGATATGATCGATACCGGCCCGCGCGCAGGCGTCGTCCATGTCGCCCATGACGTCTTTCGCAGGTGCGCCGGACACGCCCACCGCGCCGTAGAACTGGCCGCCGACCTGCACCGGAACGCCGCCGCCGATTATCAACACCTCGGCGGCATTGTTCAGGTTCTGCATACCGCCACCCTGTTGCAGTTCCAACGTCGCCGTCTGAAAGCTCGCTGCGGAATAGGCCTTGCGGCGGGCCACTTCGATCGTGTGAGCGCCGGCCAGCGGATCGCGACTGAACGCCAGCAACTGACCCGACCGATCCACCACCGCCGCGGCAACCTGATAGCCCTGAGCCTGGCATGCGCGCGCGGACTCCAGGGCGAGTTGCGCCGCGGTTTCCATGCTCAGCACCCGATACTGAACGTAGGGCGCGGACGCAGCCGCGACTGACATGGCGCTGAGTGCTACCATACCGAAGGCCGACCACCATTGCTTTTTCATCTCGATCTCCTCTCGAAATCACCTTCGATAATGCATATAAAGCATTTATTTTTCAGGTAACATTTAAACGCGCTCACACTGCTCCGAGTCGCGGCCCAGCGTACGGAATCGGGCCGCCCAGACTGGAATAGTGTATGATGCGCACGGTTTTCGAGTATCAGTCGAACGGAGTACGAATGGAACTGACATCGCTCACCGCCATCTCTCCCATTGACGGCCGCTACGGCAATAAAACCGAAGCGCTGCGCCCGATCTTCAGTGAGTTCGGCTTGATTCGCCATCGCGTGCTGGTGGAAGTGCGCTGGTTGCAGTCCCTGGCCGCCGATGCGGATATCGGTGAAGTGCCGCCGTTGTCGAAACACGCCAACGACGTGCTCGAGGGTATTGTCGAAGGATTCGACGAGGAGGATGCGCGTCGGGTCAAAAACGTCGAGCGCACCACCAATCATGACGTAAAAGCGGTGGAATACTTCATAAAAGAGAAGATCGCCGGCAACGCGGAATTGGCGGCGATTTCGGAATTCGTGCATTTCGCCTGCACTTCGGAAGACATCAACAACCTGGCCTATGGCCTGATGCTACGGGAAGCGCGCACCCAGGCCCTGTTGCCCGCCATGGACGAAATCATATCGTCCTTGCGCGCCCTGGCCCACACCCATGCCGAATTGCCCATGCTTTCGCGTACCCACGGCCAGCCCGCGTCGCCGACCACGCTGGGAAAAGAGTTGGCCAACGTGGTGTATCGGCTCAAGCGGCAATCGGATCAGGTCGCCAGTGTGCCGCTGCTGGGAAAAATCAACGGCGCCGTAGGCAATTACAACGCACACCTGTCGGCGTACCCGAACAAGGACTGGCCGGCGTTCGCGCAGCGTTTCGTCACCGACTTGGGATTGGATTGGAACCCCTACACCATCCAGATCGAACCCCACGACTACATTGCCGAGCTGTTCGACGCCCTGGCGCGGTTCAACAATGTCTTGAACGACTTTTGCCGCGACGTCTGGAGCTATATTTCCATCGGCTATTTCAAGCAGCGCACGGTGGCGGGCGAAGTGGGGTCCTCCACAATGCCGCACAAGGTGAACCCGATCGATTTCGAAAACGCCGAGGGCAATCTCGGCCTCGCCAACGCGCTGTTCGACCATCTGGCCGGCAAGCTGCCGATATCCCGGTGGCAGCGCGACCTGACCGATTCCACGGTATTGCGTAATCTGGGCGTTGGGATCGGCCATAGCATGGTGGCCTACCACTCGGTGCTGCGCGGCATCAGCAAACTGGAAGCCGATGCCAATCGTCTGGCCGCGGATCTCGAATCCAATTGGGAAGTATTGGCGGAAGCGGTCCAGACCGTGATGCGCCGCTACGGGGTGGACAAGCCCTACGAACGTCTCAAGGAACTCACCCGTGGCCGGCGCGTGGACCGCGCAGCATTCGCAGCCTTTATCGACAGTCTGGACCTGCCCGCCGAGGCGAAGACGGAGCTCAAAGCGCTGACACCCGGCAGCTACACCGGCAACGCGAGCCAACAAGCACGGCACATCTGAGCGACGCCAGCAGGCGACATGGCGGCGCAGACAGCCAGGGGCGAAATGTGACGCAGTGCTCAGCATGGACGCCCGGGAGTCGCATAATCGAAAGCGGATGACAGGGACGGCTTCCCTCCCGCTTTGCTTCCCCAAGATGTCGTCTTGGTCATCCAACGTGAAACCCGGGCTGCATCACCCCCCATCCCGTGCAGTCCGGGTTTTTTTTGGCCCCAGTTTCGTAACGTGACGCCCGGATAATGGTCGGCAACGACACCGTCAGCATACGAATCGTTTTCGGCAACGCCGGAGCCGAACTGGGGCGCGGGGTGCGCAGCGCCGTCTTCATCGAAGAACAAGGAGTTCCCTCTGCCATGGAGTGGGACGGGCTCGATCACATGTGCGTACACGCGCTGGCCACCGATGCCTCCGAGCAGGTGGTCGGAACCGGCAGACTGATGCCGGACGGGCGGATCGGACGCATGGCGGTACTGTCGCACTGCCGAGGCCGGGGCATCGGCGGCCGTCTGCTCGAGGCACTGCTTAGCGAACACGGCATCCGCGGTTGGCCGCCGGTCCATCTCCATGCCCAACTCGAAGCGACCGAATTCTACACCCGCCATGGCTTTGAACCGAACGGTGATCCATTTGTCGAAGCCGGTATCCCCCATGTGCTGATGCGCCGCAAGGGTGGCATGGCGGGACCGGTCTGACCTATTCTGAAACCAGCCCCAAGTGGGAGGAGTATGAGTACCGAGAGTGAAACGGTAGCGCAAAATCCCGAATCGGAGCGATTGCGGTTCGAAACGCGGGCCGGCAACCGCGAGTTGGTCGGGCAATTGGTCTCTCAAGCTCGCCGCAGTCTCGTGATATTGACCCCCGATCTGGAAGCACCGGTGTACGACACCGTGGAAATGATCGAAGCCATCAGCACGCTCGGCACCCGCGGCCGCTTCTGCGAAGTGCGTATCCTGGTCGCAGACGCCGGTTATGCCGTTCGCCATGGGCACCGCTTGATCGAAACCGCGCGCAGATTCACCAGTACGGTTCACATGCATCGACCGGCACCTCAACACCGAGGCTTCAACGAAGGCTTTCTGGTGGCGGACGAAAGCTCTTACCTCTATAAGCCGGTGGCAAGCCGTTACGACGGCTACGCATCTCTACACGACGGTCTGCGCAGCCGGGAGTTGCTTAAACAATTCCAGGCTCTGTGGGACCTGAGCGTCCCCGACTCCGAACTGCGGCGCCTACACTTGTGACTGCACCGTTTATGATCCGCACGCGATTCCTCGCCATGGTGGTACTGGCGCTATTTGCCCACGGTGCGCACGCTGTCGACCACAAACTGGAAATATTCGACCTCAAGCACCGTCCCGCGGCCCAGATCGCACCCATCGTGCAGCCCTTGTTGAACGAAGGGGAAGTTGTACAAGCGCACGGGTTCGAATTGATTGTGCGCGCCGCGCCGGCCACGATCGACCAGGTTCGAGCACTGGTGCAGCGTCTGGATCGCGCGCCGCGACGGCTTCTGGTCAGCGTTCGCCAATCGAATTCGACACAAACCGCCAAGCGGGACGCCGAAGCCAGATTAAGGGCCCGGCCGGGCCACAGCAGCGGATCGGTTCGCGCCTATGCCACCGACGACCTCGCGCAAAGCGCGGGCACGCAACAGATCCAGGTGTTGGAGGGCAATCCGGCTTTCATTGCAGTCGGTCAATCGGTTCCGACCGACGACCGCACCGTGATCATCGGCCCAGGTGGCGCTGCGGTACAGAACAGCAGCCGCTATCAGGATGTGACCAGCGGCTTCTACGTATTGCCACAGGTTGCCGGCGACCTTGTGCACTTACAGATCAGTCCACACCGCGATACCCTGAGCCGCGGCGGTAGCGGCATCATCAATACGCAGCGTGCCGAGACGGTAGTCGAAGGCCGGCTGGGGGAATGGATCGAGATCGGCGGGACTGTCGACCAGCGCAGCGACTCCGGCGAGGGCATCGTCTACAGCACGCGCGGGCGCACCGAGCAGCAGGGTCGTATCGAGGTCAAAGTCGACCTATTGCACTGATTCCGACCCTATCCCCTGAACTTTGCCCGGTAGGCAGTACCGCCTTCCTGTGGGAAAATACCGACCCCTGTCGTCAGTCTGCAACCAGATGTCCAAGTCTTCCACTGTTACCGCAAACGCCCAAACCGGGCTCGCTTCACCGTTCGAACCCGTGCTGCCCCAGCGCGCCGGCGAAAGCGTGGTCTGGGGCAGACTGTACGGCAATAGCATCGGCCTCGCGCTGGCGGCAGCGGCGCGGCGCACCGATGGCCCTGTGTTGGTCGTCACCGGCGACAATCAGACCGCTGCGCGCCTGGAATCGGAGCTGCAATTTTTCGGCGGTGACATCGAGATAATGCAGTTTCCGGACTGGGAAACGCTGCCCTACGATCTGTATTCCCCTCACCAGGACATTATCTCCCAGCGGCTTGAAACGCTGTATCGGCTTCCGGAAATGAAAACCGGCATTTTGATCGTGCCGGTCACGACCCTGCTCCAGCGCTTGGCGCCCCGCGAATATCTGCGCGCTTACAGCTTGTTGCTCAAAGTCGGCGATCATCTGCAGCCCGATGCCATGCGCGAGCGTTTCACGCAAGCCGGCTACCGCTGCGTCTCCCAGGTGATGGAACACGGCGAATACGCCGTACGGGGATCATTACTAGACATCTATCCCATGGGCAGCGAACTGCCCTATCGAATCGATCTGTTCGACGAAGAAGTCGAAAGCATCCGCGTATTCGACCCCGAGACCCAGCGATCCAGCGGCCAAGTGGAGCAGATTCGCATGCTGCCGGCCGCCGAGTTCGCCCTCGACGAGGATGGCATCGGCCGCTTCCGTCAGGCTTGGCGCAAGCGCTTCGAAGGCGACCCGCAACGCAGCCCCGTATATCGCGAAGTCAGCAACGGACACCCGCCGGGCGGCATCGAATACTATTTGCCGCTGTTCCATGAAACCACCGAAACCCTGCGCGACTATCTTCCCGAACACGCGTTGTTGATCACCATGGACGACGTCGAATCGGCGTTGCTGGCCTATCGCGAGCAGGTGGAAAGCCGTTACGAACAACGCCGCCACGATATCGAACGTCCCCTGATCGAACCGGACAGCTTGTACCTGGATCTGGACACCGTACGCGCAGCAGTTCCAGGGGCTGCCCCGAATAAAGGTACAACGATTTGAAATCGAACCGGCCGCGGAAGGCAATTTCGTCAATTTCGCCACGGCCGCGCCGCCCGTGCTCACGATTCAGGCTCGCGCCCCGGAGCCGGCCGCCGCGCTGAAGCAGTTCATGGTCAACTTCGAGGGTCGCATTCTGGTGGCCGGCGAGTCTACCGGACGCAGAGAAGTCATTCTCGATACGTTGAGCGGGCTCGGGCTGCGCCCCGAAGTGTTCGATTCTTGGGAAGCGTTCCTCGCCAGTGACGCGGTCTTCGGCATCACGGTCGCGCCGTTGGAACAAGGCCTGGTCGTTCGCGATCCGGCGCTTGCCGTCATCGCCGAATCGCAACTGTTCGGCGAGCGCGCCAGCCAGTCCCGCCGGCGACGGACCGCGCCACGCACGGAATCCGAAAACGTGGTCCGCAATCTCACCGATCTGAGCATCGGTGCGCCGGTGGTACACGAAGAACACGGCGTCGGCCGTTACCTGGGATTGCAGAAGCTCAATGTCGGCACGCTGGAGGCTGAATTCCTGACCCTCGAATACGCCGCCGGCGACAAATTGTATGTACCGGTTTCCTCGTTACATCTGGTGAGCCGCTACAGCGGCGCATCGCCGGACACCGCGCCGCTTGCACAAGCTCGGCGGTGATCACTGGCAACGTCTGAAACGCAAAGCCGCGGAACGGGCTCGGGACGTTGCCGCGGAACTGCTGGACATCTATTCGCGCCGTGCCGCGAGCAAGGGTCACGCATTTCACTTTCGAGCACGACGACTACGGACGTTTTGCAGCAGCGTTTCCATTCGAAGAGACCCCCGATCAACAATCCGCTATCGATGCCGTGGTCGAAGACATGCGCTCGGAGCAGCCCATGGACCGCGTAGTGTGCGGCGACGTCGGCTTCGGCAAGACCGAAGTTGCCATGCGCGCTGCGTTCATCGCCGTGCAGAGCAATCGCCAGGTGGCCGTGCTGGTGCCGACCACGCTGCTGGCGCAACAGCACAACCAGAACTTTCTCGACCGTTTCGCCGACTGGCCGGTAAGAATCGAAGTACTTTCCCGGTTTCGCACCAAGAAACAACAGGAACAGGTGCTGAAAGAACTGGCCGATGGCCGCGTCGATATACTCATCGGCACCCACAAGCTGCTGCAGAACGACGTCAAGTTCAAAAACCTCGGGCTGGTGGTCGTCGACGAAGAACATCGATTCGGCGTGCGCCAGAAAGAACGCCTGAAAGCGCTTGCGGGCGCAGGTCGACGTGCTGACGATGACCGCCACCCCGATCCCACGCACTTTGAACATGTCGCTGGCGAGCCTGCGCGATTTGTCGATTATCGCGACACCTCCCGCGGCGCGCGTGACCATCAAGACGTTCGTCAACGAATGGAATGACTCGTTGCTGCAAGAGGCCTTTCAGCGCGAGTTCAAGCGCGGCGGCCAAGTCTATTTCCTGCACAACGACGTCGCCAGCATCGAACGCATGGCCAACACTTTGCGAGAACTCGTTCCCGATGCCAGTGTGCATGTCGCGCACGGCCAGATGCGCGAACGGGAACTCGAACAGGTGATGCTCGATTTTTATCACCAACGGTTCAACGTCCTGGTCTGCAGCACGATCATCGAAAGTGGCATCGACGTTCCCAGCGCCAATACCATCATCATGAACCGCGCCGACAAACTCGGGCTGGCGCAGCTGCACCAGTTGCGCGGCCGGGTCGGCCGTTCCCATCACCGCGCCTATGCTTATCTCGTCGTTCCGCCGCGGCGCGCCATTACCGCCGACGCCTTGAAACGACTCGAAGCGATCGAGTCGCTGGAAGACCTTGGCGCGGGGTTCATGCTCGCCACCCACGACCTGGAAATCCGTGGCGCCGGCGAACTGCTGGGCGAAGGCCAGAGCGGACAAATCCAGGAAATCGGTTTCACCTTGTACAGCGAACTGCTGGAACGGGCCGTAAAGGCGCTCAAGGCCGGCAAGCAGCCGGACTTGAACCGACCCCTGGAACACGGTCCCGAGATCGACCTGCAGGTGCCGGCGCTGCTGCCCGAAGACTACCTGCCGGACGTGCACGCGCGCCTGATTCTGTACAAACGCATCGCCAGTGCGGAAGACAAGGATCAATTGCGCGAATTGCAGGTGGAGATGATCGATCGTTTCGGCTTGCTGCCGGATGCGGCCAAGAATCTGTTCCGGCTCACGGAGCTCAAACTGCTGGCCAACCCGCTTGGAGTCACCAAATTGGACGCCGGCCCGGGCGGGGGTCGACTGGTGTTCCGCGATCAAGCCAACGTCGATCCCATGAACATTATTCGCATGGTGCAGACCGAGCCCCAGGTGTACCGACTGGACGGCCAACATCAGCTCCGCTTCAAGCGCGACTTGCCCCAAGCGCCCCAGCGATTTGAAGCGGTGGAACGATTGCTGCAGCATCTGCAAACGGGAATCGTGGCGCAATGATGCGGGCGGCGCTGTCGTCCACGACGGCATTTCGCTATAGTAGCGCCTGGCCCGTACCCGTAGCTTTCCTATGTTGAATCTTGTCTCGCGCTGTTTGCGTCCTGTGTCTGGCGGCACTGGCATTTTCCACCGCAGCGGTCGCCGACCCGGATTGGTATCAAGATCGAAATCGTGGTGTTCGCAAATACGTCTCGCGAATGCGGGCGAAGCCGAATTCTGGCCGCCCGACCCCGGACAGCCCAGCGCGGACAACGCCCGCTACTTGTCCGCCGCCGGCACGGGCGGCGCGTATTCGGAGCTGTCGCAAGGTCAATTGCAGCTCGGTGGCGTGGTCTCGGCATTGCGCAAATCGGGCAGTCGCAGAGCCGATCCTGCACCTTGGCTGGCGGCAGCCGGTATTGGAGCGGGGTAAAGCCCAACCGGTCTGGATCCATGGCGGTCCGCGTCACTATCTACCCGACGGGCGCAGCGTGGAGGAGATTTCCGGCACCCTGCTGCTGACCCGGGCGCGCTTTCTCCATGTCTGGGCGGACTTGTTGTATGCGCCCGGCGGCGGACAAGGCAAAACCTACCGTATGCAGGATCATCGCCGCATGCGCAGCGGCGAATTGCACTACATCGATCACCCGAAGTTCGGCGTGCTGATTCTGTGCACGCCGATCAAAACCCGGCAAAAGAACTAAAGCACTTGCAGCACGCGCTCCAACAGCCGGCGCACGGCTTCCATGCCCGACTTCAGATGTTTGTCGATTTCCTGCATGGTGATCACGCCCTCCCCCTTGCCAGCGGCCCAATTGGCGGACACCGCGCAGGTCGCGTAGCAAAGCCCAATTCCCGCGCCAGCGCGGTCTCCGGCATGCCGGTCATCCCCACCATGTCGCAACCGTCCCGCTCCAGGCGTCGAATTTCGGCTGCAGTCTCGAGCCGCGGCCCCTGGGTCGCGCCGTAGGTTCCGGTCGGGGTATGCTCCACGCCAGCGTCTGCGCGGCCTTGATCAACAGCTCGCGCAATTTCATCGCAATAGGGAAATGTGAAATCGATATGCGTCACCTCTTCGAGGTTGTCCTCGAAATAGGTATTTTCGCGCGACCACGTGTAGTCGATGATTTGATCCGGGAAGGCGATCCTGCCGGGGCTCATCGTCGGCGCCGATGCCACCGACCGCCGCCACGGCGATCACCCGCTCAACGCCAAGACTGCGCAACGCCCAGATGTTGGCTCGGTAATTCACGCGATGGGGCGGAATGGTGTGACCGCTGCCATGACGGGCCATGAACACCACTTCCCGCCCGGCGACCGTGCCATGCACCGCCG
Organism: uncultured Gammaproteobacteria bacterium; assembly: GCA_963762165.1. Lineage (GTDB taxonomy): Bacteria > Pseudomonadota > Gammaproteobacteria > JASBUN01 > JASBUN01 > CAVXJN01. Next base: position 302,360 of record CAVXJN010000002.1, on the reverse strand, counting down.
GCCCCGAAGGCGCGCCATAGGGCGTCTGCACCATCTCGCGGTGGGTGATTTCGAGATTCTTGAGGGAATTGAGTCCAGTCCCGCCAATGATTGCTACGTCCGGCATACATACGTTCCTTTAAGTGATCAGCCGGCGGACAGCGGTTCAACTGCCTTGCACGGCGTAGATGCCCGCGGCATTGCGCAGGTACCCCTTGTAATCCATTCCGTAGCCGAAAACATATCGATCTTCGACTTCGAGACCGACGAAATCGGCATTCTTCAACCCATATTTTCGCTCGTGGCGTTTCTCGACCAGAACCGCACTGTGAACGGAGTCCGCACCCTGCTCGCGGCAATAGTCCATGATCGCAGCCAGCGTGACACCTTCGTCGAGTATGTCATCGACTACCAGCACCGTGCGGCCGCGAATGTCCATGTGTGGACGCGCCAACCAAGTCAGGTCACCGCCGCTGGTGCTGTTACGGTATCGAGTCGCGTGCAGATAGTCGATCTGAAGCGAGAACGAAAGGCGCGTCACCAGTTTACCGGTCGGCACCAGGCCACCATTGAGCACGCACATGACGATGGGGTTCAAATCGACGAGGCGCTCGCCGATCCGCGCGGCCATGGCGTCCAAAGCGCGTTCGACTTGCTCTTCGGTGAAAAGACAGTCCGCTTGCGCCAACACGGTCTGGGCCTGGTCGGGAGTCACGGTCATAGCGGGCTCGAGATTGCTGTTGGATCGACTTTCCGGGCGGTCAATGTGAATTTGCAGTGGCACATCCGGGCTTGCAGCGATTCGCCAATGCCGTTCGGCACATAGCTGAGCGCGGCGCCATTATAGACGCGCCACCGTCGCCCTGGCCAGGGCGCTCGAGCGCGCGCAGTCGCAGTCACATGTCCATATCCAGCAACGGCTCGGGGTCATAGCTTCGCACCTGGTCCCGTGCCTGCTGCCACCGCGGATCCTGTCGGAGCGTATCGAAGGATTGTCGATGGCGCGCATGCAGTCGCACCAGTCGCAATTGGCTCACCGGATCCGGTTCGCGCTGCAATGAATCCAATACCCGCACGCAGCCGGCTTCGTTATTGCAGACCAGCACCATATCGCAACCGGCGTCCAATGCCCGCTGCGCGCGTTCCACATAGCCACCAACGCCTTCTGCGGCCGCCATGCTCAGATCGTCACTGAAAATTACGCCCTGGAAATTCAGTTCTCCGCGCAAAACGTCTGCGATCCAGCGGCGCGAGAATCCCGCCGGCGTCGAATCCACCGCGGGATAGACCACGTGGGCCGCCATCACCGCGGCCATACCGAAATGCATCATCCGCTCGAAGGGCAACAGATCCTCTGCACGGATATCCTCGTAGCGGCGCTCATCGATCGGAATCTCCGTGTGCGAGTCCGCTTCCACCGAACCGTGACCGGGATAATGTTTTCCGGTTGCCTCCATGTCCGCATCGCGCATGCCGATCATGTAGGCATGGGCGATATCGGCGATCGCCTCCGGATCAGTATGAAACGCACGGTCGCCGATCACCGCGCTGACGCCGCGATCCAGATCCAACACCGGCGCAAAGCTGATGTCGACCCCCACCGCGCGCAACTCGCTGGCCATCAACCAACCGGTGGCCTGCGCGTATTCGCGCGCCAGACGCGGATCGCGATCGTATACTTCGCCCAGGCGGCGTACGGCGGGCAGTCGGGTGAATCCCTCGCGGAAGCGCTGTACCCGTCCGCCTTCCTGGTCGACGGCAATCAGCAGACGAGGTTCACGGACACGATGAATGTCGTCTATCAAAGCCCGCACCTGTTCCGCGGACGCAAAATTGCGGCTGAACAGAATCACGCCTCCCACCAGTGGATGAGACAAGCGCTCGCGCTCTTCGGGCCGCAACTCCAGTCCTGCGACGTCCACCATGATCGGTCCCAACGACATACTCGCCTCTCTTTTCAATCGCGCAGCCGGGTACGCACGTCCAGCCAGTCCCGAAAACGGTCACCCAACAGGTTCACTGCCAGCACAACCAGCATCAGTGCTATACCGGGCGCCAGTACCATGTGCGGCGCGACCAACATGTAGCGCGTGCCGTCTCGAATCATGTTGCCCCAGGAGGCCTGAGGCGCCTGGACCCCAAGGCCGAGAAACGACAACCCGGCCTCGGCGATGACCACGCCCGCGACCCCGAACGTCGCCTCGACTATCAACGGCGCGCTCAGCAGCGGCAGCAGATGGCGGACAACGATGCGGCTGCGCCGGGTACCCAGGGCTATGGCGGCGGTGACATGGTCTCGATGCTTGAGTGACAGCACCTGCGCCCGCGCCAGACGCGCATAACCGACCCAGCCGACGATGGAGAGCGCCACCACTACATTGCCAATTCCCGGACCCATGATACCCGCAAGGGCGATGGCCAGCAGGATACCGGGAAAAGCGAGAAAGATATCGATGATGCGGACCATTATTGCATCCACCCACCCGCCTACGTAGCCGGTGAACGTGCCGATCAGGCTGCCAACCGCAGCCGAAAGCAGCACCACCCAGAAGGCGACGTAGAACGACGTCGAGGCACCCATCACCAGACGGTCGAAAATGCGCCGGCCGAGGTCGTCGTAACCCAGCCAGGATTGTGGGCTCGGCAGATCGAGTATGTGCGGCAACGCGATGGCATCGGGATGCAACGGCAACCAGGGCCCGAGGACTGCCATCAACACCCAGATCAGAATGATGGCCGCAGGAACGTAGGCGCGACTCACGAGCGGCTCGCCTCGCGAATACGCGGGTCGACCCATGCATACACCAGATCCGTGAGAATGTTCACGCCCACATATGTGAGGCTGATCAGCAGCACACTGGCCTGCACCACGGGATAGTCGCGGCGCAGAATGGCGTCGATGGTGAGCTTACCCAGGCCTGGCCAGGAAAACACGGTTTCGGTGATCACCGCGCCGCCAAGCAGCGTTCCCAACTGCAGCCCGAGCAAGGTGATGATCGGCAACATTGCGTTGCGCAAACCATGGTGCATCACCACTTGCCGTTCGCTCAAACCTTTGGCGCGCGCGGTGCGAATGTAATCCTCGCTCAACACCTCCAACAACGTGCTGCGCACCATCCGCGACAGAACCGCCGCCAGGGCCGTTCCCAGGGTGATAGCCGGCAGCACCAGGGACGCCAAGCCATCGCGTCCGCTGACCGGAAACCAGCCGAGCCACAGCGAGAACACAAGAATCAGCACCGGGCCCATCCAGAAGTTCGGCACCGACACGCCTAGCAACGAAAAGGCCATTGCGCCTTGATCCCAGGGCGTGTCCTTGCGCATCGCGGCGATACTGCCCAAGGGAAACGAAATCAGAACCGCCACCAACAGTCCGGCGACGGCGAGCTCGGCGGTGGCCGGCGCGCGCTCGGCGATCAACTCGGCTATCGGGCGGCGGCTACTGAACGAAGTACCGAGATCGAAGTGGGCCAGATCGTAGAGATAGGTCCGAAGCTGCTGCGCAATGGGTTTATCCAATCCCAGCGCCTCGCGCAGCGCTTCACGGTCCGCAGTCTGCGCGTTTTCTCCCAACATCATTTCCACCGGATCGCCGGGCACCAGATGCACCAGCAGAAACACCAGGCAGACGACGCCCAAAACCACCACTGCGGCGCTGGTCAGACGAAACAGAAGGAAACGCAGCATATAGCCCTATTTCGATTGCGCACGATGTACATTGACCAGTGCGTCGTAATTACCATCGGCACTGAGCGTATAGCCCCGTATATCGTCACGGGCAGCAAAGAAATGTTCCTCGTACCATAACGGAACGTACGGCAGCGTTTCCAGCAGATGTGCTTGCAACTGCCGGTACAACCGGGCACGTTGTTCCAGGTTCCCGCTTCGGTCCGCCTGGTCAATCAGGCGATCCGTCTCGGCATCGCGGTAACGTCCCCGGTTGGCGCCCGCTGGCGGAACCGCGTTGCTGTGAAAGACATAACGAAAAATGTCGGGCGATTTGATGCCAACCCAGGACAGGCTGTAGAGCTGAAAGCGCCCCGCCTTGATATCGGCGTAGAAAGTCGCCCAGTCGAAACTCACCAAACTGACGTCGATACCGATTTCCGCCAATTGCTGTTGCAGAATGGTGGCGATGCGCACCCTAAACGGATCGCTGGTGGTCTTGTACACCAAATGCAGCGGATGTTCGGACCCATAACCGGCTTGCGCCAGCAACGCCCGTGCCTTTTCCGGATCGAAGCTGTAACCGGTGAGTTGCGAATTGCCCGCCCAATGTTCCGGCGGCAACAGGGCGTTGGCGGGCCGGGTTTCTCCGCCGAACAGATATCGCACCACCGCCTTGCGGTTCAGCCCATAGGCGATGGCGCGTCGCACCCGCACATCGCGCAATGCGGGATCCTCGAAATTGAAACCGAGATAGCTGAAATTCGATCCGGCCCGATGCCGCACCTGAACGCCGGGTTGCTTTTCCAGATATTGCACCAATTCCCGCGGCAGTTCGTTTTGCAGCAAATCGATCTCGCCCCGCAGAAGCTTCAATACCCGGACGGTCGAATCGGAAACCTGGACGAAGGAGAACACCTGTCCGTCCGCGTCGCGCACCAGGCGCAAGAGGCCTTCGGCAGGCCAATCGAGAAACCGGAACGGACCACTACCCAGGGGCTGGCGGCCAAAATCCCGGCCGCTGGCAATCGCTTTCGCCGGCAGAATACCGATCACCAGATAACCGGGAAACAAAGGGTCAGCATGCTTCAGATAGAAGTCCACCGTACTTCCATCGACCACTGCGACGCGTTCGATCATGCGCAGCGAATTGCGGTGCGGCGACTCGGTTTGCGGATCAAGAACCGAGTCGTAGGTCGCCTTGACGTCGTTGGCGTCCAATCGGCTGCCGTCATGGAAGGTGCGAGCGCTATCGCCCAGGTGAAAACGGTAGTGGGTCGGAGACAACAACTGCCAGTGCGCCAACCCCGGTACCGGCCGCGCGGCGTCATCGAACTCCACCAGTCGAGCGTATAACAGCCGGTCGATACGCGCAGAAGTGGCGTCCGTGGCAAAACGCGGGTCCAAGGTAATGGGCGCGGAAGCCAGCCCCATGCGAATCGCATCGTCACGCGGTTGCGCGCAACTGACGACAGCCAGCCCCAGCGATGCAACGAGCAACACGCACGCCAGCCGAATCACAATCCGTTGGCCGCGCAGCACTACCAACTCTTATAAGGATGCTTGACGAGGCAGACGTTGTAGTAGCGTGGGTCGTCGCTGACTTCATCTCCGGCCCATGCTGGACGCTCGAACGGCTCGTCCACGCTATCGAGTTCGATTTCCGCCACCACCAACCCGGCATTCTCCCCTTCGAACACATCCACCTCCCAGGTATGTCCCGCGTGCTCCACTTCATAACGGGTTTTCTCAATCAATGGCTGCACGCAAACGCGCGTCAACATTTCCTCGGCATCGGCCAACGGAATGGGATATTCATATTCCAGCCGCTGCTGCGCCAGGGTTGCGCTCTTGATATTGAGATGCGCTCGATCGCCGCCGATGCGCACGCGCACCGATCCGGGCCCCGATTCCGACAAATAACCTTGCCGGTAACGCACACCAGGACCTGCGTCGGCCTGCCAAGCATCGCTCAAAACCAGGAATTTTTTCTCAATCTCCAAGGACATACCGGTACCTTTTTGGGACTGCCGCTATGGTATTCCAGCTACCGGCGATTGTGTATGCTTGAACGCCTCCCCGACACACCATGGACCCGGATTCACTCGCGCGTACCCCCACGCAGCACAAGGAGGACGAAAATGAAAGCTGTGATCATGACTGAAGCAGGCGCACCCGAAGTGCTGGCGACCCGGGAAATCGAGCCGCCCCAACTGCAAGGCGAGCGCGACCTTCTGATCAGACTCAAAGCGGCCGGCGTCAACCCCGTGGATACCAAGATCCGCAGTCGCGGCCCGATCCGCAAGGTAGACGGTCCCCACGTACTCGGCTGTGACGGCGCTGGTGTCGTCGAACAAGTCGGTTCCCACGCCAGTCTTTTTCAGCCCGGCGACGAAGTGTACTTTTGCGACGGCGGCATTGGCGGTCCCCGTGGCAACTACGCCGAGTACGCTTTGGTGGACGAACGGTGCGTGGCACGCAAGCCGCGCAGCCTGGATTTCATTCAGGCCGCGGCGGTTCCGCTGGTTGCGATCACGGCTTGGGAGTCCCTTCACGACCGTGCTCATCTGCAGCGCGATCAAACGGTGCTGATCCACGCCGGCGCCGGAGGTGTCGGCCACGTTGCGATCCAACTCGCCCGGGAAGCCGGTGCCAGGATCGCGACCACGGTCAGCAGCCCGGAGAAAGCAGAATTGGTGGGATCCCTCGGCGCGGAACGACCGATCCTGTACCGCGACGAGGATTTCGTCCAGGCTGCATTGTCCTGGACGGAAGGCCGCGGTGTCGACGTTGCGCTGGACACGGTCGGCGGCGAAACGTTTTCCCGCAGCGCCGAAGCCGTGGCGTTCTACGGCGATCTGGTCACGCTGCTGCAACCCGACGCCGACACCGATTGGGGCCCGGCGCGACAGCGCAACCTGCGCATAAGCCTGGAGCTGATGCTCAGCCCGATGCTGTTCGGCCTCATCGAGGCCCAGGTCCATCACGCGGAAATACTCGCCCGTTGCGCCGAATTGTTCGACCGCCAGGCCCTTCGGATAGAGGTGCACCGCACGCTCCCCCTCGAATCGGCCGCCGAAGCGCACCGCCTGCTGGAGCAAGGCGGCTCGGCGGGCAAACTGGTGCTGGAGATTTGGTGATGCCGGGTCGGCCCGAAACCGCGCGGCAAGTACGTGCATTGCCGCGCCACGCATGTTTGCGTTTCCTGGCGTTGGCTTGGCTCGGTTTGCTGCTGGCCGGCCCCTGGGCCAACTCCTCCGCGGCGGACAAAGTTGCCAATATCCACTTGCCGCCCGGGTTTCATATTGCTTTGTACACGGACCAAGTACCAGGAGCCCGCTCGCTCGCGCTCGGCGACGACGGCGTCGTTTACGTGAGTACCCGCCAGCAAGGCCGGATCTACGCCGTGATCGATCAAGACGGCGATCACAAGGTCGACCGTGTGGAGATGGTCGCCGACGGCCTGAACAACCCCAATGGCATCGCCTACCGCGACGGCACACTGTACGTTGCCGAAACCAGCCGCATCCTGCGCTACCGCAACCTCGCGGGGCATTTGCAAGATCCTCCGCAACCCGAGGTCATTACCACGGATCTGCCCTCGGAGCACCACCACGGCTGGCGCTATCTGCGCATGGGACCCGACGGCATGTTATACGTAGGCGTCGGCGCACCGTGCAATATCTGCGATGAAGAAGGTTACGCACAGATACGCCGGCTCAAACCCGACGGCAGCGACATGCAGGTGTTTGCGAAAGGGATACGCAACACCGTGGGATTCGATTGGAATCCGGACAACGGCGTACTTTGGTTTACCGACAACGGCCGCGATTGGCTGGGCGATGACTCGCCGCCAGACGAACTGAACCGCGCGCCGAAGGCAGGCCTGCATTTCGGTTATCCGTTTTGCCACGGCGGCGACATACCGGACCCGGAGTTTGGCAAAGGCAAGTCATGCGGCGATTACGTGCCGCCGGTACAGAAGCTCGGCGCGCACGTCGCGGCGCTCGGTATGCGCTTCTACACCGGGCACCAATTCCCAGCGCAATACCGACACCAGATTTTCATCGCCGAGCACGGTTCCTGGAACCGATCCAGCAAAGTCGGTTATCGCATCAGCGTGGTGACCCACGACGGCGCCCGCGCCACGGATTACCGTCCTTTCGCAAAGGGTTGGCTGCACAACGGCAAAGTCAGCGGTCGGCCTGTGGACCTTTTGGTGTTGGCGGACGGCTCGCTATTGGTATCCGACGATCAGGCCGGCGCATTGTATCGCATCGAGTATCGCGCGCCCTGATCCGAGCGACCGTCGCGCGCTACCGGCGCTACGCCTGCTGGATGCGGTCGCCGCAGTCTGGCCGCGGCGGCGAAACGTGCCCCGGCCGCAGACACCTCCTTGAGTCCCAGGCCCGGTGCCCGGCACGCGCGGTGGTACTCACAATGCCTTCGCCTTGGCCAACATTTCCTCGGCGTGTCCTTCTGGATTCACGCCATACTGGACGTCGGCCAGCGTCCCGTTTTTGTCGATCAAGAAAGTCGAACGGACAATGCCCAATTTCCTGACGCCGTTTTTTTCCTTTTCCTGCCACACATCGTAGCTTTCGCAAAGCGCTCCCGACGTGTCAGCGAGCAGCTTGACGTTCAAGTCGAACTTGGCAATGAAAGCCCGATGGCTTTCGCAGGAGTCCTTGCTGACGCCCAGGACAACGGTGTCGGCGGCCGCGAATTCGTCCGCCAAGGCAGTGAATTGATTGGCCTCGATGGTACAACCGGGCGTGTCGTCTTTGGGGTAGAAATACAGCACAACATTTTGCTTCCCCTTGAAATCCGACAATTGCACGGAATTCCCGTCTTGGTCCGGAACGTTGAAATCCGGAGCGGTTTGCTTCTGGTTCAGCATGATCTGTCCTGATTGGTTCGGGTGGCGTCAGTATAGAACGCAGACCATGCGAAGAAACATGGGCTCCGACCAAGGCACCCTTTTCACTGTGATTCGACGCCGACTTCGCCAGCAACTCGGGTCAGTACCGCAGCAAAGAACGCCGCGTCCGCGGCACTCAGGTCTCGATGATGCTGCAGAAACGCTGCCACTGGTTGCCCGGATTTGCGCCCATACAATACTCCGCTTCGGAGAAACAATGAATCGCGCACAAATTCCGCCGCCGATTGATGACAGCCGGCGCACGTCTCCTTGAACTTCGGGGAAGCTGCGGCCTGCGCCAACAACATCGCGTAGACCGCATCCACTTCCTGCAACGAAAGAAAATGGTTGCGCAGAAACAGCTTCATGTCACGCGTCGGACGGCTGCCCTGAAGCCTGCCGTTGCCAGCAATGGTCAGATGCTGCCGGGCGAACTCTGCCGCGTGCCCGTGACACTCGATGCAGCGGTCGTCCCACAGCCGATGCAAATCGGCGCAATAGGCGGTCCCGCTCAACACCCAGACCAGCACAAAATGAGCCGCTAAGGCCGACCCATAGGCGGGTACTAGCCGCCGCACGCCAGTCGGCCGCCGATGATTCGAGAGCCCGACGCTATGCCCATCGTCAGGCAAACTTTTCCAGCAGCGTCAACACAATGCCCCCGAACCGCTCAGCATTGGACACGATCCGGTTCACCTTGACGTTGCGGCTGTCTGCCGATTTCACAATCTTCATCAACTCGGTCAATTTTTTCGCGTCCGCCGGCTGCGGGAATAATTCCTGCACTTCCTCATCGGTCATGCGCGTGATGCGGGATATCCGCGATGCCAGTCTCGCATCGGTCGCGTCGGCACAGTCGGCGATGATGTCGTCGACTTCGCTGTCGAACTGGTCCCAATCTATCGGCATTTCCCAATCCCCCGCGGTTCAGATGGAGTCACGGATGTTGCGGATCTTTTCGATAAATGCCTTGCCCCGGTCTACTTTGCCTTTACCAGCCTGGGTCGTACTCAACAGATTGGCGACCGCATCGTCAGTCTGATCAATCCATTTGCCCACCTGTTGGTCGCTCACACCCGCCGTCTCCAGGTATCGCTTGCGGTTTTCCGCAACATTGGACGCCGACAGCAGGAAGCTGGTTATGGCATTGTTGAGCGCCCTCGCCTGCACGTAGTCGTCCCGGACTTTCTTCTCGATCCGTCGTTCCAGATCATCCAAGGGTTGGATGAGTTCAAGTCGCTTGGTGTTGATTACCTTCTGCAATTTTGGTCCGGACTTGACCAGGAAAATCAGCCGCTGCTTTTTGTCGTCCTCGCGGACGATCGTATTCCAGGTGCTGGAGATGGTGGGCTTATTGAAGAATTCTTCGGCGAACACCGGCACCCATTCTTGCTCGATGAACCGGTCGACTTCGCCGCGCTTTTGATCGAAGAACCGATGCAGCAGCGTGATATTGGCATCTTCGATCGCCGAAATCCGCTTGCCCAATTCCGCTGACAACTGCGGCGCCTCCGGTGGCACCGAGGCGCACCCCGCCAGGAACAGCGCTACCGCAATCAGTTGCCCCACGGCTCTCACGGCAATCTCCTTTTCGCTGGGTGTCCGCTCGCCGCTCGCGTCCGGCCATCACCTCATAAGCCAGTCTTAATCATTGCCGAAAATCCCGTTAATGCAAGGAGCACCCGCTGGGCGCGACGGACTCAGGTATGGCGAGACGTTCGGCCCTGGGCAGGGCCATTGGGATTCACAAACCCATTGGCAACCGCCCGGTCCGAGCGTTTTCAGTCGAGCAACGCGGCCCGCGTTTCGCCACTCGACTTTTCGATCTCAAACTGCACCACGCAATACTCACTTTGCTCCTCTACGGGAGTTGGATCGTCCGCGCAGCTGCAACCGGCAACGATCCCCCCATAGAAGATGCCCGTCTTGACCCTGATTACAGGGCCGGCGTCGTCGACGCTGATGATCATGGCTTCGAACCCGGTGTCCGCAGCATAGCTGGTGGACTTCAGGCCGCTTTGCAGCGGCAGCAGGTCCACGGGCAGACGCTCGATTTCATCTTTCAACGCCCGCTCGAATTCAGGCGTTTCCCAACGACTTAGCGCTTTGGACAATTGAATCATGAGCACTCCGTAATGAACTGAATGCCGGGCCGGCGCCGTGGATCGTCGAAGCACTCAGATTAGCGCTCGGTTCCCTGAAGTTCCCGGTGCATTTCCCAAGCCACAAACCACGACCAGAAGGCGTAAGTACGAATGCTTCTGTGCCCACAGCCGCCGCGAGCACCGATCCCGGCCGCCCACTCGGGGACTATTGCATCGTCGGCCCGCCGAAACACACGCAACCGCGCAAACCGCACGTGCGCGTTCGGTCCAGGCCAATTCACGAAGTGCTGAATTGGCCTATTCACGCCTGGAGAATCTCTTGAATTGTGTGTCACCGAGGACTTTAATTCTAGCTACTGCTTGGCGCCGCCGCCAGGCACCCGTCCGCTGCGCCAAAGCGTGCTTGGTCGACCGTTCCTTGTCCGCCGTGCTAAGTGCGCTAACAGGGCAAGACTTATTCAACCATCGGAGGTGTCAACCGCATGTTCCGAGCGCTGAGTCTGGAACCATCGAGATGCACCGGCTGCCTGCAATGCGAACTTGCCTGTTCCTATGAGAACGAAGGCGCTTTCAACCCCGCCAAGTCGCGTATCAAAGTCTTTACGTTTCACGACCAGGGGAGATTTGCGCCCTACACCTGCACCCAATGCGAAGAGGCTTGGTGCATGCAAGCCTGCCCAGTCGGGGCAATTGCATTGAATGCTAGCACCGGGGCAAAGGAAATCATCGACGCGGCATGCGTAGGTTGTAAAGTTTGCACCATTGCCTGCCCATTCGGAACGGTGAACTATAACCACGACACTGGTCGCGTGATCAAATGCGATTTATGCGGTGGTGATCCATGGTGCGCCAAGGCATGCCCGACCGGCGCCATCACCTACGTCGAACTCGACAATACCGGCTTCGAACGCATGCAGGCGTGGGCCCAACGAAGCCCCGCCGGCGGCGCGAGCACCAATCTGCCAGAGCAGGCGAAGCATCCGGCGCACTATAGTCAACTTCGCTGAGCTACGGATCGGGAGCATTCGACATGGCCTGGACTCAAAACGTATTGCGCGTGGATCTCACCAGCGGCGAGATCAGCAGCGAACCGCTCAACATGGAATGGGCTCGCGACTACCTCGGTCAGCGTGGCCTCGGCACAAAATACCTCTGCGAGGAAGTCGACCCTAAGATCGACGCCCTTTCCCCCGAAAACAAACTGATCATGGTAACCGGTCCGCTAACCGGCACCATGGCCTCCACCGGCGGCCGTTACTCGGTGGTGACCAAGAGTCCGCTGACCGGCGCCGTCGCCTGCTCGAACTCGGGCGGTTTCATCGGCGCGGAACTGAAGATGGCCGGATGGGATATGGTCATATTCGAGGGCAAGTCGCCACAGCCGGTTTATCTGTATCTGGAAAACGAACGTGCCGAGCTGCTGTCGGCCGATGACCTTTGGGGCAAATCCGTCTGGGAGGCGGATGAACTGCTGCATCAGAAGCACCAGGACCCGCAGATCCGCATCGCCTGCGTCGGCCGCAGCGCCGAACAGGGCGTACTCTACGCGGGCGTGATCAATGATCTGCACCGGGCCGCCGGGCGCTCTGGCGTGGGCACGGTGATGGCATCCAAGAATCTGAAGGCCGTCGTCGTGCGCGGCACCCGCGGCATCTCCAACCTCAAGGATCCGATGCGTTTTCTACAGGCGACCACGGCGGCGAAAAAGGTATTGGCCGACAATGCCGTCACGGGAGAGGGTCTTCCGACCTACGGCACCCAAGTGCTGATGAACGTGATCAACGAAGTGGGCGCCATGCCCACGCGCAATATGCGTGAAGTGCAGTTCGAAGGCGCCCATAAGATATCCGGCGAGGCCATGCACCAAGTACGCCCCAGCGACGGCGTGAGCAATCTGCAGACCAACGCAGCGTGCTTTGGTTGCACGATTGCCTGCGGGCGCATATCGATTATGGACAAGGGGCATTTCACCATCGAACACAAACCAAAATATTGGGGTGCCTCAGGCGGCCTGGAATACGAAGCGGCTTGGGCCTTGGGTTCGGACACCGGAGTCGACGATCTCGAGACCCTTACCTACGCGAATTTTCTATGCAACGAGGACGGCTTCGATCCCATCTCCTTCGGCTCGACCGTCGCCGCGGCAATGGAGTTGTACGCACAGGGCGCGATCACGAAGGACAACACAGGGGGCATCGAGCTTGAATTCGGCTCGGCCGAAGCGCTGGCGCGTTGCGCTGAATTGGTAGCCAGCGGCGAAGGCTTCGGCAAGGATCTCGGCCTCGGATCGAAACGACTGTGCGAAAAATACGGACAACCGGACCTATCCATGACCGTCAAGGGTCAAGAATTTCCCGCCTACGATCCGCGCGGCATCCAGGGCATGGGGCTCGCCTACGCCACCTCCAATCGCGGTGCCTGTCACCTGCGCGGCTATACCGTGGCTTCCGAAATCCTGGGAATTCCCGAAAAGACCGACCCTCTGGTCACTGAAGGCAAGCCGGAACTGGTCAAAGCGTTCCAGGACGCCACTGCGTCCGTGGACTCGAGTGGGTTATGCGTGTTCACCACGTTTGCATGGACGCTGGACGACATTGCGCCGCAGATCGATGCCGCATGCGAAGGCGACTGGACCCCGGATACGCTGTTGGAATTGGGCGAACGCATCTGGAACCTGGAGCGGGACTTCAACCTGCGTGCCGGACTGACCGGCAAGGACGATACGCTGCCGAAGCGACTGCTCAAAGATGCAGCCAAAACCGGGCCTGCCAAGGGCAGAGTCAATGACCTCGGCGCCATGCTGCCCAAATATTACGAGATTCGCGGTTGGACCCCGGAGGGCGAACTGACCGAGGAGACCCGCCAGCGGCTACGCCTGTAGCCCTCGCGCCATGACCAGAGAGATAGCGCTATGCATCATGTAATCATCGGCAGCGGGCCGGCGGGAACGGTGGCTGCTGAAACGCTGCGCAAGCTCGATCACCAAAGCCGCATCACGCTGATAGGCGACGAGGACGGACCGCCGTACTCACGGATGGCCATCCCCTATTTTCTGATCGATCAAATCGATGAGTCCGGCACGCACTTGCGCAAGGATCCAAGCCATTACGACCGCCAACGCATCGAGCGCATTGCGGACCGAGTGATCGGCATCGATAGCACGACACGGTCCGTCAAATTGGCGCAAGGGGAAAGCCTGGATTACGACCGCTTACTCGTGGCGAGCGGTTCGCGTCCGGTGACACCGCCGATCCCAGGGATGGACCTGCCGGGCGTACATCCCTGCTGGACGCTCGAGGATGCTCGCGCGATTGTCGAGCGCGCCACGTCCGGTGCCCGGGTGGTGCTCATCGGGGCGGGATTCATCGGTTGCATCATTCTCGAAGCGCTGGCCAGCCGCGGCACCAAACTCACGGTGGTGGAAATGGAACCACGCATGGTCGCGCGGATGATGAATGATGCGGCTGCCGGACTGCTCAAGAACTGGTGCGAACACAAGGGCGTCGCAGTGCATACCGACACGCGAGTGGAAGCGGTGGAATCCGGCACCGGCAGCAGCCCACTGACCGTTACGTTGGAAAACGCTGACGCGCTGCCGGCCGATCTCGTCATTACCGCCACCGGCGTTCGCCCGAACATGGAATTCATGGCCGGGACCGGGATCAAGCTGGATCGTGGTGTAGTGGTAAACGACCGTATGCAAACTTCGCTCGCCGACGTCTACGCCGCCGGCGATGTGGCCCAAGGGCTGGACTTCTCCACTGGGGAGTACAGCATCCAGGCCATCCAGCCCACTGCGGTGGAACATGCACAAATCGCCGCCTACAACATGGCGGGCCGCGAGCGCCGGCACCAGGGCAGCGTCAACATGAACGTGCTGTCGACGCTTGGCTTGATTTCCTCTTCCTTCGGCCTGTGGATGGGTGCGCGGGGAGGCGACTGCGCAGAACTGTGCGATCGCGATCGGTTCCGGTACCTCAATCTCCAATTCCAGGACGATCGTCTGGTCGGCGCAAGCAGCCTGGGCCTCACCGAACATGTCGGCGTGATTCGCGGCCTGATTCAGACCAAGATCCCCCTGGGCGCGTGGAAGGAGAAGTTGGCGCGGGACCCGACTCGGCTGATGGAGGCCTACATCGCCGGTACACAACCACTCGGTTACAACGCCGGCGTGCTATGAAAATTCGCTTGAAGCTCTATGCCAGTCTCCGTGACTTGCTGCCTGCAGGCACATCGTACGACGGCGTGGCGTTCGAACTTCCCGACCACGCCACGCCCTACCAGGTGATGGAGCAATGTCACGTACCGAAGGAAAAGGCCCATCTGGTGCTGTGCAATGGCGTGTTCCTGCATCCGGAAGAACGCGAGCGCCCGATCCTGAAAGACGGCGATGTGCTCGCGATCTGGCCTCCCATCGCGGGCGGCTGACGCCTATGCAGCTTCCGTGACTTCCTCCGCAGATTGCCCCGGCGCGCGCCGTCTCCCCGAAGAGGAGCATGTCGTGCGCAGAAGCATGGCGCTGAACCGTCAGGAGTTCCTACGCATCCTGCCGGGCGCCCTGGCCAGCGACGAAGCCATCGAGACGGCAGATGAAGTGACCGTGATCGGCCGCCATCCTGACCGCTCGATTGTGATCGCATTGCGGGCCGCTGCAGAGCGCCGCCTGGGCGCCCTGCGCCTACCGGTTCTCGAAGTGAAACTGGCATTTCACGGTTACACTGAAACCGAGCGTGAAGCGTTTCTGGATCGCTTCAGCCGCACGTTTCAGCGCGGCGGCGGATGAGGTGGCGCGCTCACCAACCAGACTTGCGGACACGACGACAGGAACTTGGCGCGTCAGATGACACGGGCACCTCGCCGGACGATTCACGATAGTGGCCTTGGATCCCGACGTGAAGCATGCACTAGCGCTTGGGGTACTCCAGACCCGACCCGGCGTGGGATTTCATGAATACTACGGTAACAGGAGCAATTGAATGGCCGACTTTCGCGGTTTTCGGATTCACGAGGATGCGGGCAACGTGCGCGCAGGTATCGAGGAACTTGCGCTCGACGACCTGAGCGCCGGCGACGTGCTGATCCGCGCTGCCTACTCCGATATCAATTACAAAGATGCCCTGGCCGCAACCGGCAAGGGCAAGATCTTGCGCCGCTATCCACTGGTGGGCGGTATCGACGTCAGCGGCACGGTGCAGGAATCCACAGACACGCGCTTCAAACCCGGCGATCCCGTGCTGGTGTGCGGTTGTGAGTTGTCGGAAACCCGCGATGGCGGCTATGCGGAATACGTGCGGGTACCCGGCGAATGCGTCGTACCGTTACCGGAGACCCTTTCCTTGCACGATGCCATGGCGATCGGTACCGCTGGCTTTACCGCGGCCCTCGCGCTGGAACGCATGGAACGCAACGGCCAACGTCCGGAGCTGGGACCGATCGTAGTCACTGGCGCGACCGGCGGCGTCGGCAGCATCGCCATCGACCTGTTCTCCGGTGTCGGTTACGAGGTGGTCGCCTATACCGGCAAGGCAGACGCGGCAGAATATTTGCAAGAGCTGGGCGCGGCACAGATTCTGTTGCGCGACCAGGTCGACTTCGGCAAGCGCCCGCTGGAGAAAGCGCAATGGGGCGGAGCCGTGGACAACCTCGGTGGCGACCCGTTGGCGTGGCTGACAAGAACGGTGAAGCCTTTCGGCAGCATCGCTTCCATCGGCCTGGCGGCCGGCCACGAACTGCACACCACCGTGATGCCATTCATTCTGCGCGCCGTATCGCTGCTGGGCATTCATTCCGTGACCTGCCCGCCCGCAGACCGGCTGCGGGCGTGGCAGCGCCTGGGCAGCGACCTGAAGCCGCGCCACCTGTCCCGTATCGTCGCACGCACCATCGCCTTCGACGACTTGCCCGCCGCGCTCGAGGATCACCTTCGGCGTCCGACCATCGGACGCACGGTCGTGCGGATCGCTGAAGAGTAGCTTGCGACGTCGCCGCTGAAGCTGAGCCCCGGAAATGAACCGAAGCTCGGCTCGACCGCGGCCGCTCACTCCGCCTTCAGGGCGAGCAGGTCCATGAATGCGCTCACGCGCATTGACTGCAGGGTTTGTCGATCGGAAAGCGCGTGCACTAGGGCCTCGCGCTGTGCGCGGGTAAAGCGCCCGTCGAGGTTGGCTTCGAATTTCTTCACCAGCAACGGCATGCCCTCCTGCCGTCGACGACGATGGCCCACGGGATACTCCACGGCGACCCGCTCCGTTGCCGTCCCGTCCCTGAAAAACACCTGCACGGCGTTGCCGATCGCCCGCTTCGTCGGGTCCATGTAGTCCTGGCTGAATTGCGGATTTTCCTGCACCATCATTTTCTCCCGCAGCGCGTCGATGCGCGGATCGGCGGCAGTCGCATCCTCGTAGTCTTGCGCCTCGAGGCGCCCGAAGATCAGCGGCACGGCCACCATATACTGCAGGCAGTGATCCCGGTCGGCGGGATTGTCCAGCGGCCCGGTCTTATCGATGATGCGCACTGCGGCTTCCTGGGTTTCGATGACAATGCGTTCGATTTCAGCGAGCCGATCGCCC
The DNA here is from genome assembly GCA_963762165.1 of uncultured Gammaproteobacteria bacterium. Lineage (GTDB taxonomy): Bacteria > Pseudomonadota > Gammaproteobacteria > JASBUN01 > JASBUN01 > CAVXJN01. The sequence goes on along the minus strand of CAVXJN010000002.1, from coordinate 285,120 downwards.
ACTTGCGGATGCAATTCCAGCGCCGCCGCCACTGCCGTCTGGGCGTGGAACTCCGCCGGAACAGGAATCTTGAACAGCATGTTCTCCATCACGTAACTGCCAAGTGGCTGCGACAAACCCAGCGGCTGACCCCGAAACAGCACGTCCTGAAAACCCCAGCGTCGGCGCCGTCAAGGCCGACGGGTAACCCATCTCGCCGGTCATGGCCAGCAGCGCCATGCGCACGGCTCGGCTGCAGTGGCGTCGCCCGCCGCCCAGCTTTTGCGCGAGCCGGTGTTCGGCGCGTGACGGTAGGTGCGCAGCGCACCACCGTCGATCCAGGCATGGGACAGGGCATTGATGACCTGCTCCCGACTGCCGCCCAGCAGGCGCGGCGACCACTGCCGTGGAGGCGATGCGCACCAGCAGCACGTGATCCAGTCCCACACGGTTGAAGCTGTTCTCCAGCGCCAGCACGCCCTGTATCTCGTGGGCCTTGATCATGGCGGCGAGCACGTCGCCCATCGAGTAGCGGTGCCGGCGTCGGCCACGGTCGCGACAGTAGTCGGCGACGGCCAGGATGGCGCCGAGATTGTCGGAAGGATGGCCCCATTCCGCCGCCAGCCAGGTATCGTTGAAGTCCAGCCAGCGGACCATGGCGCCGATGTTGAAGGCGGCCTGCACCGGCTCGAGCTCGTGGGCAGTCCCGGGAACGCGGGCCCCGCCCGGCAGCACGGCGCCGGGGACCACGGGTCCGAGCAGCTTGGTGCACGCGGGATAATCGCAGTGCCAGACAGCGCACAGCCGATGGAATCCATCAGAGCAATAACGTGCGGTCTCCAAGGCCTCGTGACGGTCACGACCTCGAACGTCAATCGTAATCGGCGATTTCGGTCAGCAGTCGGGTCGGGCAGCGGTCGTTGCGCCGCGCGCAGGTCCGGCGTCGTCATGGGTATGTTTCCTTGCCTTGGAACACGAATGACGCCCTCATCCGCGCGCCGCCAGCGGCACCCAGGCGCGGTCTTCCGGCCCGATGTAGTCCGCGCTCGGCCGGATCAGCTCGTTATTCGGCGCGCTGTTCCATGATGTGGGCCGACCAACCGCTGATCCGGGAGCAGACGAACAGCGGCGTGAACAACGGCGTCGGAATGCCAAGGAAGTGATAGGCGGAAGCGCAGTAGAAATCGAGATTGGGGAACAGGCGCTTCTCCTGCCACATCACGCCTGCGATGCGCTTCGGAGACCTGGCAAAGAACTGCTGGCGGTCACCGCTCTCGCCGGCGAGTTTTCCGGACCACTGCCTTGATGATCGCGCTGCGCGGGTCGGACTCACGGTATACCGCATGGCCGAAGCCCATGATCTTCTCCTTGCGCGCCAGCATTTCGAGCATCGCCCGCGTCCGCCTCCTCCGGCGTCGCGAAGCGCTCGATCAGCGCCATCGCGGCCTCGTTGGCGCCGCCGTGCAGCGGCCCGCGCAGGGCGCCGATGGCGGCGGTGACGGCCGAGTAGAAATCGGACAGGGTCGAGGCAGCAACGCGGGCGGTGAAGGTCGAGGCGTTGAACTCGTGCTCGGCGTAGAGGATCAGCGACACGTCCAGGCCCGCTGCTGGTGTGCTCGGTCGGGCGGCTTGCCGTGCAGCAGATGCAGGAAATGGCCGGCGATGGATTCGTCCTCGGTTTCCGTATCGATGCGCCGGCCGTTGTGGCTGAAGTGGTACCAGTACAGCAGCATCGACGGGAACACGGCCAGCAGACGGTCGGCCACGTCTCGCTGGTGGCTGAAATCGTGTTCCGGCTCAATGGTTCCGAGCATCGAGCAGGCGGTGCGCATGACGTCCATGGGATGGGCGTTGGCGGGATCCGCTCCAGTACCTCTCGCAGCGCGACCGGCAGACCGCGCAGGCCGACCAGTCTTTGCCGCATAGCGTTGCAGCTGGTCGGCGGTGGGCAGTTCACCGTCGCAGCAGCAGGTAGGCCACCTCCTCGAAGCAGGCATGCTGCGCAAGATCGCGGATGTCGTAGCCGCGGTAGCGCAGACCGGCGTGTTCCGCGCCCACGGTGCAGATGGCGGTCTCGCCGGCGTTGATGCCGCGCAGGCCTGCCGACGTCCGCTCAGTCACCGCGATTCCTCCGTCGCTCGAACAACTCGTCGAGTTTGCGCTCGTAGGCATAGTATTCGAGCACCTCGTAGAGCTCCTCCCGGGTCTGCATGCGATCGAGCGCCGCGCTCTGGGTGCCCTCGCGCGCAGCGTCTCGTAGACGCTTTGAGCCGCCGCGCTCATGGCGCGGAATGCCGACAACGGATAGAGGACCAGCCGTACGCCGACCTCGGTCCAGCTCCTGCACCGTGAACAGCGGCGTCTTGCCGAACTCGGTAATATTGGCCAGCACCGGCACCGGCACCGCCTGGGTGAACTGCCGGTATTCGTCGAGGCTTGGCAGCGCCTCGGCGAAAATCATGTCGGCGCCGGCCTCCACGTAGGCCACGGCACGATCCACGGCCGCTTGCGGACCTTCGCCGGCGCGTGCGTCGGTACGGGCCATGACCACGAACTGCGCGTCGCTGCGGGCATCGGTCGCCGCCTTGATGCGGTCGCACATCTCCTGCGGTGCTCACCAGCGCCTTGCCCGGCCGGTGGCCGCAGCGCTTGGCCTGGACCTGGTCCTCGATGTGCATGCCGCCGGCCCCGGCGCGGATCAGTTCGCGCACCGTGCGGGCGATCATAAGCGCCGGGCCCCAGCCGGTGTCGGCGTCCACCAGCAAAGGCAGGTCCGTGGCGCCGGTGATGCGGCGCACGTCCTCGCAGACGTCGTTGAGGGTGGTGATGCCCAGATCCGGCAGACCGAAGGAAGCATTGGCCACGCCTGCACCGGACAGATACAGCGCCTTGAACCCGGCGCGCTCGGCCAGCAAGGCGCAATAGGCGTTGATCGCACCCGCTACCTGCAATGGCCGTTCCGTCTCGACCGCGGCGCGCAATCGGGCCCCTGCCGAGCGTTCTTGGTCAGTGGTACTTGTACTCATGGTTTCCTCTTCGCCCCGTGGTGTCCATCAGGTCGTGCGCGGATAACCGATGGTCTCGAATGCACCAGCGATCTCATCCAGAATAGCCGGATCGTCGATTGTGGCCGGGGTCTGGTACGGTTCGCCATCGGCAATCTGGCGCATGGTCCTGCGCAGAATCTTCCCGGAACGGGTCTTCGGCAGCCGTGCAACGGTGATCACGATCTTGAAGGCCGCGACCGGCCCGATATCCTCGCGCACGCGCCGGACCAGGTCGGGCCCGATCTCCGCCACATTGTCCTCGAACCCGGCCTTGAGCACCACCAAGCCGACCGGCACCTGACCCTTTAGCGGGTCCTGCACCCCGATTACGGCGCACTCGGCCACCTGCGGATGAGCAGCGAGCACCTCCTCCATCGCGCCGGTGGACAACCGATGGCCGGCGACGTTGATGATGTCGTCGGTGCGGCCCATCACATAGAGATAGCCGTCGCGGTCGCGGTAGCCGGCGTCGCCGCTGCGATAGTAGCCGGGGTAGGAATCAAGATAGCCCGCGCGGTAGCGCTCGTCGTTGTTCCAAAGCGTCGGCAGCGTTCCGGGCGGCAGAGGCAGACGAATGGCGATGTTGCCGGTCGTGCCGGGCCCGACCTCGTCGCCGTGGGGATCGAGCACGCGCACATCATATCCGGGGACCGGCTTGGTGCACGAACCCGGCTTCACCGGCAGCGCTTCGATGCCCAAGCAGTTGGCGCCCACTGCCCAACCAGTTTCGGTTTGCCACCAGTGATCGATTACAGGCACGCCGAGCAGGTTCTGGGCCCACATCAGCGTGTCCGGATCGCAGCGCTCACCGGCAAGAAACAGGGTGCGTAACCGCGACAGGTCGTATTGGCGCCGGTATTCGCCGTCCGGGTCCTCTTTCTTGATGGCGCGAATCGCCGTAGGCGCGGTGAACAGCGCCGACGCGCCATGCTGATTGGCTACGCGCCAGAACGCCCCCGGGTCCGGGGTGCCGACCGGCTTGCCTTCATACATGATGGTGGTGCACCCCTTGAGCAAGGGTGCATAGACGATATAGGAATGCCCGACCACCCAGCCGACGTCCGACGCGGCCCAGTACACTTCGCCACTGTCGACGCCGTACACGTTGCCCATGGACCAGTTCAGTGCCACGGCGTGTCCGCCGTTGTCGCGCACAATGCCCTTGGGACGCCCGGTCGTCCCGGAGGTATGCAAGATATACAGCGGATCGGTGGCGGCCACCGGTACGCAGTCCACCGCGGGCGCAACCGCCAGCGCGTCATTCCAATCCAGATCCCGATCCTGGCTCAGCTCGGCCTCGAGCTCGGGTCGTTGCAGGACGATACAGCGCTCGGGTTTGTGGGCGCACAAGGCAATCGCTTCGTCCAGCATTGGTTTGTAGGACACGGCGCGATTCGGCTCCAGACCGCAGGACGCGCTCATGACGATCCGCGGTTTGGCATCGTCGATGCGCGCTGCCAGTTCGCGGCCGGCGAAGCCGCCGAACACTACCGCATGGATCGCGCCGATGCGCGCGCAGGCCAGCATGGCAATGGCCGCCTCGGGCACCATAGGCATGTAGAGCAAAACCCGATCACCGGTCTGCACGCCCTGTGCAACCAGCATGCCGGCACAACGAGCCACTTCGTCGCGCAGGCGCGCGTAACTATAGCTGCGCACTACACCGGTCATGGCGCTGTCGTGGATCAGCGCGGGCTGTTCACCGCGACCGGCTTCCACGTGGCGATCGAGCGCGTTGTAGCACGTGTTCAGTTCGCCGCCAGGGAACCATCGATAGAACGGTTTGTGCCGATCGTCGAGGACGCGGTCCCAGCGCTTGAACCAGTGGATGTCCGACGCGGCTTCGGCCCAGAATCCCTCGGGATCGGCAAGCGAACGTCCGTAGACCGACTCATAGGACCTAGCCATGATCGTCTCCCTCCCGCGGCGCGAATCCTGCGGGGGCGCAACGGCCCGGCGCCCCTGCGCCAACACGCTCAATTAAAGCATTGAACACGAAGACCAGCCATCTGGGAGCCGCCCCTGCGGATCATCCGGTAAGCTGACGATAAATACGCGGCAAAGCTGCGGGCAATCGGTCGGGACGCCGAACGATTGCGTAACCACCACGGCCGAACATGTATGGGAAATAGTCCCGCGCCTTACGATCGACCGTGATGCCGAACACGCGTATTCCCTGCCGCCGCGCTTCGCGAATCGCGCGGCGCGTGTCTTCCACACCGTAGCGTCCTTCGTAGTGGTCGAAATCGTTCGGTTTGCCGTCGCTCAACAACAACAGCAAGCGATGACGGTTGGGGCGTGGCGCAAGCTGCGCCGCCGTATGCCGCAACGCGGCGCCCATGCGCGTGTAATAACCGGGACGCAAGCCCTGCAGCCGGTCCATACAGACCCCACGCAGCGGCTCATCGAATTCCTTCACGACCGCTACGTTGACCTGCTCCCGTTTGCGGGAACTGAATGCATACACGGCATGGTCATCGCCACATGCCGCCAGTCCATGACACAAGGCCAATACGCTCTCTTTCTCTACATCCAGCACCCGGCGGTTTTCCACCCAGGCGTCAGTGGACAGAGAGGCGTCCATCAGAATTGCGACAGCGAGGTCTCGCTCGGCGGCCCGTGCCTGCAGGTAGATACGATCCGAGCCTGGGCCGCCGGCGCGTTGATCGGCGACCGAGCGTACCAATGCGGCGAGATCCAGTTCGTCGCCATCGCGCTGCGCCGCAGACACTTGGCGGCGCGGTCGCAAGGCTTCGAATTGCCGCCGCACGGCGCGGATCCGACGCCGGGTCGCCGCATCGGGCTGCCAGTCATTTCTGTCCAAGGACGCAGGCCCGGACAGTATCCGGCAATGATCGGGATGATAACAACGCCGCGCATAATCCCATTCCGGGTAGGTATGCTCGGCCCGAAGCGCCGCGCCATCCAGCGCTGCAGGCGTCAACTCGAGGTCCAGCTTGAGCCGTGTGGCACTATGCCGCGTGTGACGACTCAGCGTGACCTGCTCCATGTCGTCGACCGCGCGGCGCGCCGCCTCCGGTTCGTCGTCCTCGACGTGGCGGTTCATGTTGATCATTTCGGCTACCGACAGCAACGCCTCGAACCGGTTTAGAATCAGCGAATCCTCCCGTTCGGCCTGCTCGGTGTTACGACGCCGCCCACGGCGGCGCCTGTCATCGGCCGCCTCGTTGCCACCGCTGCCATCCTCGTCTGCATCCACAGCGCCGTCGCTTCGCAGGTCATCGTGATCGACAGCACCCCAAAGTGGCACGGGAAGGAAGCTGCGGTAGCCGCGCGGCGCCTGACACGCACCGAAGCTGACTTCGGTATTGCGAATAACATCCAGAAATGCGGTGCCGCATGGGTCCAGCGGTTGCGTATCGCCGAGCAGGTTCAGAATGGCGCGCTCGAGCGCCGCCTCCGCCCCTTCCAGGCGCCGCCGGGATCGAATGGTCCGCACGGCGGCACAAAGATCCGCATATTGCCTGCGCAATCCCGGCCATCGGTCCAGGACACGTTGCGCACCTGAGTACGCGGCGCGCAAGGTGAGCAGATCCTGTTGGAGCGGATCTTCGGCGACGTGCACAGGAGGCGCGGCGTGGGCGAAAAAAGCCGCCAACCAGAAATAGAGCTGCTCATTCAGTTCCCGTCGTGCAAAGCAATCGACCTGCGGCGGCAGGAGCACGGCTTCGCGGTCCATGCGCGGGTGCTCCCAACGTTCGCTGGCCCCCAATCCCAGGCGCTGGCGCAGTCGCAAGCGATGGTTCGATGCACCTGCGCCCACTGCCGCCAACCGCAGCGCACCTTCGCCGCCGAGACCGCGGAAGAACACTGCCAAGCGCGGCGCTACTGTTTCCAGACGAACAGCGGCTTCGGGGTGGTGGCGGTAACTCTCGGCCGCGCTCGCCCAGCGATGCCACCAGCGCCCGACCGCTTCCTCCGGTTCCCACCAACCGCCCATCAGCCGTAGGCCGCGCGGGCCACCTCCAACAGGCCGGCCTTGATGTCTGCATCGTCGGTCAGCGGCTCGATCAATGCCGTGCGAACAGCCAAGTCGGGTTTCACCCCGGACTCGATCAGCGTCGCACAATAGACCAGCAGCCGGGTCGACACGCCTTCTTCCAAGTCCTGATCTTTGAGACCGCGCAGCGCATTTGCCAGCCGCACCAAGGCGCTACAGCGGTCCTCCGCCAAACCGCTCTCCCGCGCGACAATGCGCGTTTCCAGCGCAGCCTCGGGGAAATCGAAATCCAGTGCCAGAAAACGCTGTCGCGTGCTGGGTTTGAGGCTTTTGAGTACATGCTGATAACCGGGGTTGTAGGACACCACCAACATGAACTCGGGCGGTGCCTGCAACAACTCGCCGGTGCGCTCCAAGGGCAGGACGCGTCGATCGTCGGTGAGCGGATGGAGGACCACGGTCACGTCCTTGCGCGCCTCCACCACTTCATCGAGATAACAGATTGCGCCTTCCCGTACTGCGCGTGTCAGGGGACCGTCCAGCCACACCGTGTCGCCGCCCTGGAGCAGATAACGACCGGTAAGATCAGCGGCAGTCAAGTCATCGTGACAGGCGACGGTATAACATGGCCGTCCGAGACAGGCGGCCATGTGGGCCACGAAGCGCGTCTTGCCGCATCCGGTCGGGCCTTTCAGCAGCAACGGCAAGCGGCGCCGGAATGCATGCTCGAATACCAGGCACTCCTCGCCCTGCGGCGCATAAAACGGCGTCTCCTGGACATCGGCAGACGTCTGCGGCTCGGCCGCTCGATTCATACGCGCTCACCGCCCATGACTTCCGGTACCCGTTCGATATGCGCCGGTTGTTCACGTCTGATCGGGCCCAGCGTGGCATAGATGAACAAGGCAGCACCGATGACCACGACCAGACCCGCTCCCAGCCGCATCCAGTAGAAAAGCGTCAGCTGTTGCTGCACTTCCATGTAATTCATGCCCATCACCCGCTGCAGATGCACCTGCACTACTCCGGCAAAGGTGAGCGTGAACGTCATGAACCAGACCGCAGCCGTCATCAACCAGAAACTCCACATGTTGAGCACCTGATTGTACGGCTCACTTGCGCGACGCAAATGGGGCATCATGTAGGTGAACATCGCAAGATTCAGACAGACGTAGGCGCCATAATAGGCATGATGAGCGTGCGCAGCCGTGACCTGCGTACCGTGGGTATAGAAGTTGATGAACGACAACGTGTGCATGAACCCCCAGACCCCAGCTCCGAAAAACGCAGTCACAGCGCAGCCCAGCGCCCACAGCAGTGCCGCTTTGTTCGGATGCTCACGTCCGCCCCGCCACACCATCGTAAATACGAAAAAAACCATGGCGAACAGCGGCGCGATCTCCAGCGTGGAAAACACATTGCCGATCCACTGCCAATAGCCGGGCGTACCGATCCAGTAATAATGATGTCCGGTGCCAAGCAAACCGCTCACCAGAACCAGTCCGGCTATGATGTACATCCACTTCTCGATGACTTCTCGGTCGACACCGGTCAGCTTAATCATCATGAAGCCCAGCACCGCCGCCATGACCAGTTCCCAGACGTTCTCCACCCAGATGTGTACAACGTCCCACCAATACAGCTTGTCCAACGCCAAATTCGAAGGATCGTAGAGAGCGAAGAGAAACACCAACGCCGTGCCCCAGAGACCGACCAGGAGCATACTGCTGATTACCGTTTTTCTTCCCTTCAACACGGTCATGCTGACGTTGTACAAGAAGATCAGCGCGGCAATGACGATGGCAATCTTTACCCACATTGGCTGTTCCAGGAACTCACGGCCGCCATGGATACCGAACGGGTAACCGATGATCGCTGCGAGGCCACCGATCGTTAAGATCGCAAGTTGGATATAGGCCAGGATGGGACTTTCGATCTCCCGTTCGGCCTCCTCTGGAATCAGGTAATAGGCTGCCGCAAAGAAACCGAGCAATGTCCAGAAAATAAGCGCGTTGGTATGCACCATGCGCAGCTCATTGAATGGAATGACGCTACTCATGAAATGCGGTACCGCATACACGGTTGCCGCGAGGGCGCCAAAGATCATCTGCACAGTGAATAGCGCCAACGCAACCAGGACGTACGGATAAGCGATTTTTTGTGTGCTGTATTTCATCGATCCCTCCCCTCAGCCAGCAGTGTTCGGCGGCCAGCCTTGCGTATCGATCTCACTGGTCCATTTCAAGAAATCGACGAGATCGTCCAATTCCTGTTCGCTGAGATTGAACTGCGGCATCTGGCGCCGTCCGGGCGCTCCGGTGGGCTGGGCACGCATCCAGGCTTTCAAAGCCGCGCGCGCTCCTTCCGGACTGTCGCGCCCGCCGAAGCGCAACCAGACATTGCCGAGTTCAGGCGCGAAATACGCACCCTCTCCCAATATTGTGTGGCAGTCGATGCACGCATTGCGTTCCCAGATCTCCTTCCCGCGCGCCACGGAGTCGGTCAACCCCGCGGCGTCGGTCGAAGAGTGGACGATATAGTAGTGACTGTGTGCCGTGAGTCCGACGTACAGCAGCAGGAACAGGATCGACCCGCCATAGAACATGTTGCGCGCCGCGGCTTTGGTGAGACGGTCGGCCATGGATCCTCCTTGCCCGCTCAGATAGCGGAGGCCATGTTTTTGTTGTTTGAAGACCTTACCATTAGTAGCTTACGACTATAAATTTATCTACCGACTGGCGGAAATTGCGGCACGCGCACCTGGCATGGGATTTGATCGTGTGCATGCGGGCGGCGGCAACGGCGCGGCGATCGGCCCCCCGGGCACGGCCGTCGGAGGCTCTACGTGCTTGCATCGAGCACGCAGAGCAGCGGGCGCAGCGGCGCGTTAGGGTGTACCCGCCGGTACGCCGTCGAAGAACTCGACCACTCCGGTCTCCAACGAATATTCAGCGCCAACGACCAGCAGACCCTCGTGCTCGATCAGTTTTTCCAGCAGTTCCGAACCGTGACGCAGGTGATCCGCGGCAGAGCGCACATTGGCACGCACGGCGTGGTGGGCCAACGCTTCGGGATCGTTGCGCAGCTCCGTCTCCAGCAGCGGCTCGACCGCAGGCCGCACCCGATCCACGATCGAGCGCAGATTGCGCGCCTGCTGTTCCATCGGCCGGCGCAGTTGATCCAGGGTCGCCTGGATTGCACCGCAACTGGAATGTCCGAGCACCACGACCAGGCGGGTGCCGAACTTTTCCGCGGCAAATTCGACGCTGCCAATCTGCGACGGCGCTACGATATTGCCGGCCACCCGCACCACGAACAAATCGCCCAGCCCCTGATCGAAGACCATCTCCGCCGGCACCCGCGAATCGGAGCAACCTAGAATGATCGCGAACGGTTCCTGGGGGTTTTCGGCATCGTAACGATGGGATTGGCTCGCAAGTGCCGCGAGACTACGCACACCTGCCGCAAAACGACCGTTGCCCTCCTGCAGACGATCGAGCGCTTCGGTTGCGGAGATCATTGCCATTCTTCCTTTCATGGGGACATCGTACGACGGATGGCAAGCAAGGATAATCGAAATCGCACAGTTCCGATACCTTGCGCCGTAGACCCGGAATTTCACACCGACCCATCTCGGAGGCTTTCTGGGCGTGAGATCCGCACAGCATATTTTCGAACACCCGGCACCGACCAACGCATGCCGTGACAGCCCTTTCCCTCCTCCTACAAGTCGGCCAATTGCGACTTTATGAGGGCTTCAGCCGCAATCGGAAATCTCACAGTGTTTGCGCCGCAAAAATGAGCGGAGCACGCAACCTTTGCAGGAATTGCTGGAGATCCGACACCAGAAAATTCAACAACTGCTGGGCAGAATTGTTCTTGCCTTCGGACGAGCCGGAGCGAAGCCGGGTCCACCACGAGTCGCCCGCATCCGCCACCACCCGATACTTGGCCGCGAGCTTTTGTTTATGACTCCTGGCGAGCAACACCACGTCGAGAACGTATTGGCGGGATTGGGGATCGTAGTGGGTATTGAGGAAGGTGATAGAAATCAGCACATCACTACGAATCGACGAGCCTTTCTCGACAACCACGTTACGAAACAGACCCAGTCGAAGCAATTCTTGTTTCAGATTCTCAATGAAAAGAACTTGATCCTCTCGGTTGAACCGTAAATCGGCGTAGGCGCCGCCGCTGGAAACTTCAACTTCCGGACGGATCAAAGCCGAACCGGCGTCAGTGCCAGCGCTCACAATCCCGGACCTCAAGCGAATGAGCGCGGACTTGTCAGTGGTGATGGAGACGTCGCCCTGGAATTGCACCGGCTTGGCCGGAGCCAAGGTCGCGCATGCGCTCAGAATCCAGCCTACCAGCAACAGGGTGACCAGATTTCGAATTCGATTCATGGTTTCACCGTCAGCCGTGCCTTTTGCCATCCGGACCGGCAGGCACCGCATCCTCGAATAGAACCCGAGTCCCCTCGCACCATTGTCACTCGCCGCGCCGGTCGCTTCCGGATACTCACGTTGCTATTCGATTCCATCCAGCGCCCGCGCCAGGTTTGCGACCGTTCCCTCGACGTCGTGCAACTTGTCGAGACCGAACAGCCCGATGCGAAACGTCTTGAAGTCCGCCGGCTCGTCACACATCAGTGGCACACCGGCCGCAATCTGCACGCCCTGGGCCAAGAACTTTTTGGGCAATGTATCATCCGTGGTATGGCATACCACGACGCCCGGTGCCGCAAATTCCTGCGCCGCAACACTTTTGAACCCGCGCTGCGCCAAAAGATCCCGTACTGCGCGGCCCAACGCCTGTTGGCGTTCGCGCATGGCGTCGAGCCCGCTGCGCTCGGTCTCGAACATACTGTCCCGAAACTGCACCAGGGCGTCGGTGGGCATGGTTGCATGATAGGCATGGCCCCCGGCTTCATAGGCGCGCATGATTTGCAGCCATTTCAGCAGATCCGCCGCGAAGCTGGTGCTGCGGGTCGCCTCGACCCTGGCGACCGCATCGTCTCCGAGCATCACCAGTCCGCTCGACGGCGGCGCGCTCCAACCTTTTTGCGGCGCACTGATGAGAACATCGATACCCAGCGCGCGCATATCGATCCACAACGCCCCGGAAGCGATGCAATCCAGAACGAACAGACCGCCGCCGGCATGGGTTGCCTCGGCGATCGCCTCGAGATAATCATCCGGCAGCAATATGCCGGCCGCGGTCTCCACGTGCGGTGCGAACACCAGGTCGGGCCGCACCCGGTCGATGGTCTCAACAACCTCGTCCAACGGCGCCGGAGTCCAGGGCGCCTGCGGCTCGGCCGACAGCGGCCGCGCCTTAAGTACGATTTCCTGGGACGGAATCCCGCCCATTTCGAAGATCTGGCTCCAGCGATAACTGAAAAAACCGTTGCGGATCACCAGACACCTTCGACCCGTGGCCAACTGACGCGCGACCGCTTCCATACCGAAGGTGCCGCCGCCGGGAACTACCGCGACCGCTGCCGCTCCGTAGACACGTTTCAAGTTGGCCGATATATCGCGCATCACGTGCTGAAACGTCTGCGACATATGATTCAGCGCACGATCGGTGAATACCACCGAGTACTCGAGCAGGCCTTCTGGATCGACGGCTGGGTATTGCCTGGACATGGCAGCGCTCCAAATCGGTGTTAGCGGTCGCGTACGTTGCTAGCAGCGAGTTTAGATAATCCGGGTCGGTTTGCTCACGACGTACATAAAGCCGCTCGAACTAGCGCGCCTTTGGCGGACAGGACAACTCGAAGGATTTAGACCGTGCAAAGTGACAACAACCCGGCACGAACACGTCGCCCATGGCCGCTTGCAGCATTTGGCCGGCTTTCTTCGAAATGCGTTCTTTTGGACCGGCGCTGTGCTAGCTCAATTTCTTTCCGCGAGCAGCTCCCTCATAGGCAAAGGAAGCAATCCCTGCAGTTTGCTGCTGATCCTTTGCTCGTGCCGTTGCCAGATAATGCCGATGTAGATCACCGCCAGGCCGATCATGGTCAAGACGAACGGAAACATCATACTGTCCTTGAAGACATCGTGAGCCAGATGCCCGAGATAACCCGTTGCACCTAAGCCACCGAACACAGCAAAGACCCTGCGCGACAATACGGCTCCGACCACAATCATGACGAGGTTGATACAGAGATATGCGAACTTGCTCAGTTCACTGTCTGAATGCATCATCGACAATCCGCCCCAGAACGCGATGACGCCGAATAGATAGAGCCAAAATGCGAAGTCTTGAGTATGCCGCGTCCGCATGTCCACCCAGAACGCCAACAGCACGACCAACAGCCCGAACCACAGCGACACGAATTTTCGCAGCTCCCAGGTCGCGTCCGCTTCACCGAACAAGAAGGGAGTCAAATCCATGCTCATATACCAGAGCGTTACCGCCACGGGCATGACCACGAATGGCAGACGGTAGCGCCACAAGACGACCGCGCCGCTCGCGAGCGTCGCGAGCTCCATGAACAACCAGCGCCAATCAATCGCGGTGTGGTACTCACGAAACACCTTCCCTTCCGCCCACCAACCGAGTGCGGCTTGAATGCCGTAAACTGCCAACGGCGTTAGCACGACAACAAAGGTTGCCGTAATGCCGGCGGGAATCAGCAACCGACGACTGCGCAAGACCTCCGTCAGCCAGAGCCCTGCGCCGGCGTACGCGAGCGCGATGAAAAATAATCCCCATCCCCCGAAGCGCTCCCACCCGAGCGTCATGAACAAGCTCATTGCACCGATGGCGAGCAATCCGCCGAGGTAGTAAAGAATGTGTGTGAAGCGGAAGCTCGGAGTGTCCTTTGCCGATGCGCTCAGGAATTCCCACAGCCGCTCCGCCTGCTGATCGCTGATGATGCCGCTTTCCGATGCTTCTCGAAGGAGACCCCGATTGATTTCCATGCCAACCCCTATTATTACCCTGAGTCCGACAGACGCATCTGGCACTTCTTATGCCCAAAGAATTCACGCGCCTGTCCAAGTCAGAGGCTGATAGCCACCGGGGCGCGCTATGGCTATTCTCGTAAACAACAGAACCGGCTCAAGTAACCGCCGTACTCAGTAATCGCCGGCCAAATTTTACTGGGTTCCATTAAACGGCAGCGTCTCTCGCCCGCCTTGGGCTTTAGTAAACACCGTGATTGTCGCTTCGAAATCCTCTGGATGTTCGTAGAGCCGTTTCATCGCTACTCAACATAACGTACAAGCCGTGCGGCGCAAACGAAGCGCAGCGTAGTTTGCGTCTGGACTTGCTCCCAAAAAATGGACACTTTCATCACGCGGCCTTAGATTCGTATTCGACAGGTGACATGTATCCCAGACTCGAGTGTATTCGTTCATGGTTGTAGTAGCTGATATAGTCCATGATACGAGCCACAGCTTCTGCCTTTCCGTTGAACCAACGTTTCTCAATTAGTTCGCTTTTTAGCGTTTTGAAGAATGATTCCATATGGGCGTTGTCGCACGGCATCGCTTTCCTGCTCATGCTTTGCACGATATTGTGTTCTTCTAGCAGTTGGCGATGCGCTAAACACCGTATTGCCGTCTAATGGACTGAAACTCATCAAAAATAGCTTCAATCCTGTCGGCATCCGCTTCGAGATCTTCTATTCGCATCGCACCTTGTGACCTTCCTTCGATTTGCTCCCTTTTCCAAGGAGGAATTCTGAACTCCAAAGGGGACTCTTCTCGAAGCGGCAGATAATCCCAGGTGGCATGGACATAGTAATTTCTCAACGGACGAATTTCTTCGGCACGCATCGCCCATTCTTCGAAAGCACTGATATCTGGAATGTGCTCGCAGGCCGCGAGGAGCTTCTTAAGCCTCTCGATTGTTTCTCGCATACCTGCTCGATTTAAAAAGCCGTGCGAGTCGCTTGGTTCGCTCGGGTGAGCCAGCGCTCTCAGACATAGCCCCAAATTCAATTCGAGAAAATTGAAGTTCCTGAGGATTTTTCCCAGCGCTGTGTTGATCCTTGCTTCGTAGTCCACACGTTCCACGCCTAACGCCAGCCGTAACCGGCGCATTTGTAGTGAGCGCAGCGAACGGAAAATGCTTCCGCGTTTACGGCATTGTTAGCCATGGTTCTACTCAGAGCCTCGCCAGTTAACGTGGCGGTGGGCAGTACTCCGTTTGAACTCGGCTTCGTATTCTTCGAACGGCTCGGACCACGTATAGCTACCCTCCCAGCCATCCGACGTGACATGAACCACGAAGTTCGGCTCGACGCCAAGACTCTTGAGCAGCCTTCGGACAAAGATACCTTCGACAAGTACTGGCCGATCAAGGTCAAGCCTCGCATTAATAACGTGAGTTAAGCACTCCTTCCGATACTTCGGCCCGCCCGAATTTGGAACAAGAAAAAGATCAGTTTCCACCAGCGGCACCTTAAGTTCGAAAGATAGCTTTCTAGCCAGTGGGCTTTTGCCAACACCATTTCGCCCATCGACAGCGATCATGTAGGAGCGACCCCCGTCTTGAGTAGCGGGCGGGTTTAGAGTCTGGTTGCCACTGTAGCCGAGTTTTCCGCCAGCTGCTTCGCATAGGCGACGGGCGTTAATCCGCCTAATGCCTTCTTTGGTCGCTCCTCGTTGTACTCTCGGCGCCAGGTCTCGATGAGGGCGCGTGCGTGTGCCAGGTTCAAGAACCAGTGCTCGTTCAGACATTCATCGCGCAAGCGACCGTTGAATGACTCGATGTAGGCATTCTGGTTCGGCTTGCCCGGTTCGATCAGTCGCAAGGTCACGTGATGGGTGTGCGCCCAGGTGAGCATCGCGCGACCGCAGAACTCCTTGCCGTTATCTGTCCGAATCACCCGTGGTAGGCCACGCGTGGTCGCCAGTTGATCGAGGATTCGAGTCAGGTGTGCTCCGCCGATCGCCCGCTCCGGTACAATGGCCACTGCCTCATGCGTGGCATCATCGATGATCGTCAGGCACTTGATTACACGACCATCGGCGCTGCGATCGAACACGAAGTCCATCGACCATACCTCGTTGGCGCTCGCCGGTCGCACCAGCGGCTGACGTTCGCCTACCGGCACCTTCTTGCGCTTGCGGCGACGCACCTGCAAACGCGCTTCGGCGTACAGCCTCTCCACCCGCTTGTGGTTGACCAGCAGCCCCCGCTGGCGCAGCTTCAGGTAGATCATGCCCGCACCGTAGCGGCGATGGCGATGCGCGAGCGTCAGGATCGAGTCCCGTAGCGCTGCGTTGCGATCCGGCGCCGGCTGGTAGCGCAAACTGCTCGCGCTCATGCCTACGGCCTTCAGCGCAAGGCGCTCCGACAGCCCCCGGCCACACATCCAGCGCACCACCTCGCGACGAGCCGGTGCGCCTACCACTTTTTTCGCAACGCCTCGCGCGTCACTTCCTGCTCCAGCGCCGCCTCGGCCAGCAGCTTCTTGAGCCGGGTATTCTCCGACTCCAGCGCCTTCAGCCGCTTGGCCTCCGACACATCCAGGCCACCGAACTTGTTGCGCCACAGGTAGTAGCTCGCTTCCGAAAACCCGTGCCGACGGCACAGGTCCTTAATCTTCACCCCCGCATCCGCTTCCCGCAGGAATCCAATGATTTGTTCTTCTGTAAACCGCTTCTTCATGTCCAATCTCCTTCCGGTTAGGATTGGACTCTAAATCGTCGCGCTACTCAATCCGGGGGTGACGTCGGGAGCGCCATGGCTGTAGCTCGGTGGCTAACATTTCTACAAGGGCTGGGATCGACTCCATGGCTTCTCGTTTTCACTGGCTAACGATAAGTGAACGTCTCAATGACGGATAATTCCGGCATTGATGAAAAGAGTCGACAGGATATGCGCCATTGCTCAGTCATCTGCGTGACCTTGCTCAATAATTATTTACCGTAAATATACCGCGGTTTCACGGAATAAAAAATTAGTCCGTGGTTTAACGGTATGGAAGGCTTACCGGGCAACCGCTAACAGATCAAGAATTTCGCGAGTTCAACAACTTAGCGCACATTTAAAAAATGAACGCTGCACACTACGTTGCAGGAGTTTTTTATTTCGGTCGTTGGATTGTAGTGCGATTACTACACGCGCTTTCGAAGTCTCCAAGCTTCCGCGAGGATCGACTGCCGCGCATCGTGTTCAGCGCTCGAACAACGCAATCGACTCCACATGCGCCGTGTGGGGAAACATGTCCATCACGCCGGCTGCCTTGAGACGATAGCCATGGTCGTTGACCAGGACGCCTGCATCACGGGCGAGGGTCGCGGGATGACAGGATACGTAGACGACCCGTTGGGCACCGAGCTTCGGTAGTTGGGGCATCATTTCCAGAGCACCGGAACGTGGCGGGTCCAGGAGAATGTGGCTGAATTGCTGCCGTGCCCAGGGCTGACCCGCCAATGGTTCGGCCAGATTGCAGGCATAGAACCGCGCATTGTCGATTTGGTTGGCGGCGGCGTTGTCGCAGGCGCGTTGCACCAACGATGCGTCGCCTTCGACGCCGACCACTTCCGCCGCGCGGCGTGCCAGCGGCAGGGTGAAGTTACCGAGGCCGCAGAACAGATCGAGTACTCGGGCATCGCGGTCCGGGGCCAACAGTTCCAACGCGCGGTCGATCATATCGGCGTTGATGTCGAGGTTGACCTGGGTGAAGTCGCCGGGCTCGAAGCGAATGGTCAGGTCGTGTTCCGCCACGCGATAGGATAGCGTCGGGTGCGGCGGATACAGTGGCGTCACGGTGTCGGGTCCGCCCGGCTGCAGATAGAGGTACAGCCCCGTGCGCTGCGCGTAATCGGTCAGGGTATCCCGGTCGGCAGCCGAGAGGGGCTTGAGATTGCGCAGGATCAACGCCGCATGGGCGTCGTCCACCGCCACTTCGATCTGGGCAATTTTGTTGTAGGCTTCGAGGCCGGCGATCAAGTCGGCCAGCTCGGTGATGCGCTCGCCCACGAGGGGATGCAGCACTTCGCAGCGGCTGAGTTCGGCGACGTACGGCGAATGCTTTTCGCGAAAACCCACCAGGACCTTTTCTTTCTTGATGACGTATTTCACGCCCAGGCGCGCCTTGCGGCGATAGCCCCAGATCGGACCGGTCAGAGGCGCCAGAACCTGTTCCGGTTCGACATTGCCCAGGCGCTGAAAATTTTCCAACAGCACATTTTGTTTCGCTTCGATTTGCGCCTGGGAATCGAGATGCTGCAGAGCACAACCGCCGCAGATACCGAAATGCGCACAGCGCGGTGTGACACGCTCGGATGAGGCGACGAGCACTTCCTCGGTCGTCGCTTCGTCGAAATTGCGGTGGGCTCGTACGTAGCGAAAACGCACGGTTTCGCCTGCCAGCGCCCCATCCACGAATACGGTCTTGCCTTGGACGCGGCAGACACCCCGACCGTCATGGGCCAGAGAGTCGATATGCGCTTCCACCGGTTCGGCGGAAACGCGCAGCTTCGGTTTACGGGAACGTCCCATCGACTCGGATACGATCGTCGGAAGGGCTGTCAGGCCTTCCAGGCCTGAAGAAATTCATTGAAATGCGCTTTATCGTCGGTTTTCAAGGTCTCGCGCAACAACCGGCACTCGCGGTCATAGCCTTCCGGTGTCAGCTTGCCGCGGATCAGTTCGAAACGCAGATAGACCAGATAGGTATTGAGGACGTCGGTCTCGCAATAATTGCGGATGCCCTGAATATCGCCGTCGCAGTATGCGTCCCAGACCTGAGCGCCGTTCATGCCCATTTTACCGGGCAGTCCGAGCATGGTGGCGATATCGTCCAGCGGCGCGCAAGCGCGGGGCTGATATGCCGAGAGCACGTCCATCAGATCCGTATGCCGGGCGTGATAGCGGCTGAGATAATTGTTCCAACGGAAGTCGCGATCCTCGTCGCCGTTGTCCCAATAGCGGGTACAGCACACGCCATGAAGCAGCGCGCGATAGTGCAATACCGGCAAATCGAAGCCGCCCCCGTTCCAGGACACCAACGTCGGCACGAATTTGTCGATGCCGTCGAAGAAGCGCTGGATCAACTCCGCTTCGCTGGAGTCCGGCTCGCCCAGAGACCAGACCTTGACCTTGTCGCCGCTGCGAAGTACCGCGGAAATCGCCACCACCTGATGTAAATGATGGCGCAGAAATTCGCCGCCCGTTTCCTGGCGGCGTTGATGGAACATGGCCTTGGCTACGTCCTCGTCGCTCACACCTTCCAGCTTCATCAGACGACGGCCGCTGTTGACGTCGGGGATGGTCTCGATATCGAATACGAATACATTCATGACTTATGCTTCAAATCAGTCCGGAAACACGCCGGTGGATAAATAGCGGTCGCCGCGATCGCAGATGATGCTGACGATGACGGCGTCTTCCAGTTCTTCGCTCAAACGCAGCGCCGCTGCGACCGCACCACCGGAGGAAACGCCGGCGAAAATGCCCTCCTCCGCAGCCAGTCGCCGGGTGATGTCTTCGGCTTCCTGCTGACTGACGTCGAGCACGCGATCGACGCGTGCGGGCTCGTAGATGCGTGGCAAATAAGCTTCCGACCAACGCCGAATGCCGGGGATATTGGAACCCTCGGTGGGCTGCACACCCACAATCTGGACATCGGCGCTTTGCTCTTTGAGATAACGCGAAGTGCCCATGATGGTGCCGGTGGTACCCATGGAGCTCACGAAATGGGTCACAGCGCCGTGGGTATCGCGCCAGATCTCGGGACCCGTGGATTCGTAATGGGCCAACGGGTTGTCGGGATTGCTGAACTGGTCGAGAACCTTGCCATCGCCCCGGGCGGCCATTTCGGTCGCCAGATCCCGCGCGCCTTCCATGCCGCTTTCCCGGGACACCAGAATGATTTCGGCGCCGTAGGCTTTCATGGCCGCGCGCCGCTCGGCGCTCATATGCTCGGGCATGATCAGGATCATGCGATAGCCCTTGATGGCCGCCGCCATGGCCAGGGCGATGCCGGTATTGCCGCTGGTGGCCTCGATCAAAGTGTCGCCCGGGTTGAATCACCGCGCGTGCCTCGGCATGGCGGATCATGGACAGCGCCGCGCGGTCTTTCACCGAACCAGCCGGGTTGTTGCCTTCCAGTTTGACCAGTACGGTATTGCTGCTGGCCCCGGGCAGACGCTGCAGGCGCACCAGCGGTGTGTTGCCGACGAATGCTTCTAAAGTAGGGAATTCCATCGATTTGCGTGTACTCTATGGAAAAGGCCGGACGCTAGTGGATACGACGCGGATCGGCACCAGAATATATCACACGCCGACCGCGCCCCGGAATGGATACCGCCACGGACACGGGTTTGAGCCACGCCAAACACAATTGGGGAATACGTACACGGGTGCTGGCACTGGCCATTGCGCCGGCAGCCGTGCTTACGGTGGCGTTGACGGCCTATTTCATCCACGCGCAACTGGGGTCCGCACAGCGCGCAACCCAGCGCCGCGGACAGCGTCTGGCCCGGGAACTGACGGCCGTCGCGGCGAACGCTTCCGCAACCCACGACCGTCGGATTTTGGCGGCCGTCGCCGGAGCACTGCAGAAGGAACCTGGCGTCCTATCGGTCACGCTGACCGATGCCACGGGCTTGACGCTGCTACAGTTGCCGAGAACGGCGCCGGAATCCAGCGACTCACTCAGCTTTCGCAGTCCGTATTACGCCCAGCCCGACAACTCGGCGACGATGACAAGCGCGGGGCCACCGGCACCAGCCGGGTGGGCGGAAATCCGCTTGTCACGCCATGCACTTGCACAACGGCAACGACAGGTCGTCGCGAGTGGGGTATTGACGGCTTGCCTGGCCCTCGCCCTGAGTGCACTCCTCGCTCTGCGGCTCGGGCGTGCCGTGATCCGCCCGGAGCTGAAATTGAGCGAGGCGGTACACGCGTTCGGCGACGGACACTTCGAGCAAACCTCCCATGCCAGCTCCAGCGGCGAACTCAGGGCGTTGGAGCGCGGTGTCGAGCAAATGGGCGCGGCACTGGAAAGCATGCGGCACAGTATGCAGTCGCGTGTGGACCGAGCCACTGAAGACCTCCTCGACACACTTACGCACCTGGAAACCAAAAACCGCATGTTGGAATCGGCCCGCACCCAGGCCACCGAAGGCGAACGCATCAAATCGGAATCCCTGGCCAACATCAGCCACGAAATTCGCACGCCGATGAACGCCATCACCGGGTTCACCAATTTGCTGCTGAAAACGCCCTTGAACCGGGAACAACGGAATTACGCGTGCATGGTCCGCGATGCGGCCAACAGCCTACTGATTGCCATCAACGACTTTCTCGACTTCTCCCGCATTGCCGCCGGCGATCTGCGGCTCGATCACGCACCGTTCGATCTACGGCAAGTGGTCGACGGCGCACTTTCGATCATGGCGCCCGCTGCATACGACAAACAGCTCGACCTCGTGCTGCTGTTCTATATCGACGTTCCCGAGCTATTGATCGGCGATGCGGTGCGCGTTCGGCAGATGCTGATGCACCTGATCGGCAATGCCGTGAAATTCACCCAGCGTGGCCGTATTGTCGTGCGGGTCATGATCGGGGGCGAAACTGCCGACGGCAGCGAACTACGCATCAGCGTCCAGGATACCGGTGTCGGCTTGGAGGAATCGGACCGGACGCGTCTGTTTGCCGGCTTTGCGCAGGCCGACTGGTCGCGAAGCCCGGGAAGTCGGCGGCTTGGTGATCTGCAAGCGACTCGCCGAACAAATGGGCGGGACCATCGGCCTGGAGAGCACCCCCGGCGAAGGTTCGACGTTCTGGTTCAGCCTACGTGCCGAATTGCAGGCCAACGCGGCATTGCAGATCGCACCTCTGCAACCTTTCGACGGCGTGCGCGCGGCAGTATATGAACACGACGAGTTGCAACGCACTGCACTCACGGCACAACTCGAAGCGTGGGGAATGCGGGTGGAGCCGATAATCGAACTCAGTGAATTGGAGCGCCGCTTGGGGGCGTCAGACCCGCCGCGTCTGGCATTCGTGGGCTTGCGACCGGAGGAATTGGACGATCCCAAGGTTGACAACTTTCTCAATCGAACCGCCAGCGACCCGCAGTGCGACGTAGTCGTTTTGATGAGCACTGTGAACCGCCGCTTGCTTGATGAGGCCACTGCCGCCGGTGCCGCAATTGCGCTGCCCAAGATCGTCCCCCGAAGCGAAATGCAGGCGATGCTCGAACAGGCGTTGAGCCCGGGCAAAGTCTCGACCGCTGCATCGAATGGAGCATCGCCAAGCGAAGACGATGGACTTCCCGATCTTTCCTCGATCCGGATGCTGGTCGTCGACGATCACGTTAGCAACCGGAAATTGCTGTGCACTCTTTACGCAAAGGCGGGCGCGACAGTCGACACCGCGGCTGGCGGAGAGGAAGCGTTACGCAAGTTGACAAGCACCCGCTACGATCTGATTTTCATGGATATCCAGATGCCCGGCATGAACGGGATGGATACCGTCGAACGCATTCGAGGACTGGACCGGGAAACCCGACGCACGCCGGTGATTGCGGTAACCGCTGCTGTATTGCTGGACGAGCGGGAGCGTCTGATCCGCGCCGGTTTCGACGATTGCGTGATGAAACCGGTACATGAAAGTGAGCTTTGGGAAATGGCCTATCGCTGGCTTGATTCACTCAATCCAGGGGATTGCGAACACTCGATCCAGTATCTTCATCCGCCCGTGGCGGAACCGGATCCGGAAAATCCGTCTACGCCGCAAGCGGAATCAGACCGCACCCGCGCCATCCGTATTGCCGGCGGTAACGAGGAATTGGCGCGAGAGCTGTTCACGATGTTGTTGGCGGAACTTCCGGAAATGCGAAAACGATTGAATAGCGCGTTCGAAGCCGGGGAATTCGAAACCATGGAATCGGAAGCGCACAAACTTCACGGCGCGGCATCCTATTGCGCCGTAGAATCGTTACGCGCCTCCGCAGCCCGCGTGGAAAGAGCCGTCAAGAACCGGGACCCGGATCTGGAGCAGCACATGGATACACTCAATCACGATATGGAACGACTGCTGGCGGAAAACCTCGGTCAGCCGCCGGAACCGACATGAGCGCCACTGTGCGCCGCAACCATTAATCGTTTCATCTCCGCCACCGCCTCCGCCAGACCCGTGAATACGGCACGCGCAACGATGGCATGGCCGATATTGAGCTCACGCACCCCGGCCAGGGCGGCGATCCGCTGCACGTTTTCATAGTTCAAACCGTGTCCTGCGTTGACTTGCATACCGAGGTCGATGCCGCCTTGCACCGCGTCGCGGATGCGCTCGAACTCATGTTCGCGCAAGGCGCTCGTATCGGCATCGGCGAACCGCCCAGTATGAATTTCCACCACTGGCGCGCCCACACGGGCCGCCGCTTCCAATTGCTTCGGCTCGGGATCGATAAACAACGATACCCGTATACCTGCGTCGCGAAGGCGTGCGCATGCGTCTCCGATCCGCTGCGCCTGCCCAGCCACATCCAAACCGCCTTCGGTGGTCAACTCCTGGCGCCGTTCCGGCACCAGGCAGCAGTCTGCCCGGTTGCAGACGCTCGGCGATGGCCACCATGTCTTCGGTCACGGCCATTTCCAAATTGAGTCGGGAGACCGTACGGCAGAGAATCTCGACGTCGCGCTCCTGTATATGACGCCGGTCCTCACGCAAGTGCACGGTAATGGCGTCGGCCCCCGCCTGCTCGGACGCGAAACGCGGCGTGAACGGGATCCGGAAAGCGCGTGCCTCGGGATTGGCGCAGGGTGGCGACGTGGTCGATGTTTACGCCGAGCAAAATCGCAGATGAGGCTTTCATATCAAAACTCGCTTTGTCGTGCGGTCAATTGGTGGGCGGCGGTTCCGTCTCGCCCGGCAGAGTGCGGAAAAGCGCCCTGCTGTGCAGCGGTTGCGGCCCCAGATAGTATCCCAGGATGAACCGCATCAGCGCCTTGCTCTCGCGCGCGCACCGAAGATCATCGACACTTTCGGCCGCCAGTGCCAGTAACGTTGCGCCACTGATCTCCAGATCCGACGGACCGGCAGCCGCGATCGGTACCGGGCCGATCTCGATCGCGTAACCATAGCGGCAGCCGGGATCGATCGGCGTACCGTGGGTATCGTGTTGCAACTGCAAGCCGTATCCCAGCGATTCCAGCAACCGTTTTTCGAACACACGCAAAGTTCGGCTCGGGTCCTCCGCCGCGGCCAGGGATTGCAAAGTCGCCGCATA
This sequence comes from uncultured Gammaproteobacteria bacterium, assembly GCA_963762165.1. Classification (GTDB taxonomy): domain Bacteria; phylum Pseudomonadota; class Gammaproteobacteria; order JASBUN01; family JASBUN01; genus CAVXJN01. Next base: position 260,924 of record CAVXJN010000002.1, on the reverse strand, counting down.
GGCGGCGAACAACTGCGTATTGGCGTCGCCCCGATGGCTCAGACGCATCATCAACTCGTTGACGTAGAAACCGCTGATAAGGCGCGCGCCCGAAAGGTGCAGCGCGGGCCCGACTTCCTCCGCTGCATGCAGCGTCTGGAGTTCGCCCCGTCCCGACCAGGACAACAGTACGCGCCGAAACGGTTGCAACAGGCCCCGAAGCCGCGACTTCTCCGAGCGCGCGCCGCGCGCCACCAAGCCGATCCGACCGTAGCCGGCGGTAAACGCTTCCACCAGGGCGCTGGTGTCCCGATAGGGACGGGAATGCAGTACGAAACCCGCTTGTAGGTCGACTTTCATCGCGGCCGTGGCCGAAGATCACAAATCGTCCGAGTAACCCAGGCTTTTAAGGCTGCGTTCATCGTCGGACCAGCCCTCCTTCGCCTTCACCCACAAGCGCAGATAAACCTTCGCGTCAAAGGTCTTTTCCATGTCCGTTCTGGCCTGCCGACCCACTTCCTTGAGCATCGCGCCGCCTTTACCAATGACAATGGACTTCTGCGAATCCCGTTCGACCCAAATCAGTCCGTCGATATGCAAAACGCCGTCATGCTCCTTGAACTGCTCAATTTCCACCGTCAACGCGTAGGGCAGTTCACGTTGCAATCTGCGGGTAAGTTTCTCGCGGATCAGCTCCGCGGCAATGAAACGGGACGAACGATCGGTCAGCTGGTCCGCGTCGTAAACCGGATCACCTTCCGGCAGTCGCAGCTTCAATGCCTGCTCCAATTGTTCCACATTGCTGCCGCTCTGCGCAGATACCGGGACGATCTCGGCGAATTCGAACCGCTGCGACATCGCCTGTAGAAACGGCAAAAGCGCCGCTTTGTCCTGAACCCGGTCGATCTTGTTGATTACCGCAAATACCGGCACGGACAGTTCCGACAACCGGTCCAGCACCGCCTGATCGTCATCGGTCCATTTCTGCGCTTCGACCACGAATGCCACGACGTCCACTTCATGCAAGGTGCTGCTTGCCGCACGGTTGAGATAGCGGTTCATCGCTTTTTTAGCATGGGTATGCAGGCCCGGCGTGTCGACGTACAACAATTGAGCGTCGGTGACGGTCTTGATGCCGACGATGCGGTGCCGTGTCGTCTGTGGTTTGTCGGCTGTGATGCTGAGCTTTTGCCCCAGCAAGCGATTCAACAGCGTGGACTTGCCCACATTCGGCCTTCCGATCAATGCTACATAGCCGCAGCGAAACATGACTAGCGTGATTCCAGAATTTGCAGCGCATGTCGCGCTGCCTCTTGTTCGGCGCGCCGACGGCTTTCGCCGACGCCGTAGCTGGGCTGATCGAGCCCGGGTATTCTGCAGGCGACCTTGAAGGTTTGGGCGTGTGCCTCGCCGTGCACTTCAACGACACTGTATTCGGGCAATGTCAGTTTTCGCGATTGCAGCAATTCCTGCAGTTGGGTTTTCGGATCCTTGAGATCCGCGACGTCGGGCAGACTGGACAGGTCGGCGGCGTACAAGCGCAGTATCGCCTGGCGCACGATGTCGAAGCCGCCATCAAGATAGGTCGCGCCGAAAATCGCTTCCAGGGCGTCGGCCAGGATCGAGGCGCGGCGGAATCCGCCGCTCTTCAACTCGCCGGAACCGAGTTTCAGATAGCTGCCCAGGTCCAGCTGCGCAGCAAGCTCGGCAAGTTTTTCCTTTTTGACCAGCGAGGACCGCAGCCGGCTGAGTTCTCCCTCGCTGGCCCGAGGATAGCGCTCGAACAGTTCGCCGGCGATGACGAAATTCAGCACCCCGTCGCCCAGGAATTCGAGTCGCTCGTTGTTTCTGCTGCCGGCGCTGCGGTGCGTCGTGGCCTCTTCGAGCAGCGCGCGCTCCTTGAATTGAAGGCCGAGTCGTTCCGAAAGCCGGTCGAGCGTAGTCATCAGTGGCCGATGATCTCAATGTGCTTGTTGAACACACCCACTACATCCAGGTTGCCCAGCAAGTGGGTTCGGGATTCATAGGCGATGGTAACTTTCAGGATACCTTCCTGTTTTTCAACTTTGACGTCGGTTTTGGGGTTGACGTGCTTGATGTCGTTGACGTCGAAGCGGCGCTGCAACAACTTGTGGATCTCGGCGATGCTCTTCTGGGTTACGAGGGGCTCACTCTTGAGAGATTCAAGAGCACCTGCGACATTGAACGATTCCAGATACATCGGCGTCACCCGAATCGTGACCAGTGCGAAAAAACCGATCAATCCCAACACGATCAGCCAACCCAGCGCAGTCATGCCTGTTTGTTTGTGTCTGTACATGGTTCCCCCTCGTGCGGCCTCAGTGGATCCGCTCACCAACCCGGCCCCATATCACTGAACTATCAACCGGATCCCAGTTCATCCAAACCAAAAACGCCTTGCCAATCAAATTCTCGTCGGGGACTGCGCACCAGAAGCGACTGTCGTTGCTGTTATCGCGATTATCTCCCATGACGAAGTACCTGCCGTCCGGCACTGTGAACTCATTGCCGTCGAGACAATCGTAACGGCGTTCGTAATGCGAACGCTCGAGCAGAATGTCGTGCTTGGTGTCACCGAGTTGCTCGGCCAGCAGGCTGGCTCCCGACATCGGGATACCCACGCCGGTGCCCTCGTACACCCCCAGGTCTTCGTACTTCAGTTCCTTGCCGTTCACATACACGCGCTTGTCCCGATAAGTGATGTGGTCTCCCGGCAATCCGACGATTCGCTTGATATAGTCCACCGCCGGATTTTTCGGATATCGGAACACGACGACGTCGCCCCGGTGGGGATTGCCGACATCGATGATCTTCTTATTGATAACCGGAAGCCGGATTCCGTATGCGAACTTGTTCACAAGAATGAAATCGCCGTCGCGCAGGGTTGGCATCATCGAACCGGACGGAATCCGGAACGGCTCGACCAAAAACGAGCGCAGGAGCAGCACGATCAGGATGATCGGGAAAAATGACCGCGAATACTCGACCAGCAACGGCTCTTTCGCCCGTTTGCCGTCGCCGGCCCGCGCAGCGCGGCTGCGGGCGAAAAACAACGCGTCCAACCCCCAGATCAGTCCGGTGACAAGGGCGGCCAGAAACAGAATGGTCGGAAAATCGAACTGCATACGGAATCCCCACGGTTGCGTGGCTTGCGTACAGACCGCAAGCCGGAAAGTCTATCAGAGCGTTATTTTTTTCCCACCTGGAGCACCGCCAGGAAGGCCTCCTGGGGAATCTCGACCTTGCCCACCTGTTTCATGCGCTTTTTGCCGGCCTTTTGCTTCTCCAGGAGTTTCTTCTTGCGCGTGATATCGCCGCCGTAACACTTGGCGGTCACATTCTTGCGCAGCGCCTTGACGGTGGTGCGGGCGATAATCTGCGCCCCCACCGCCGCCTGAATCGCCACGTCGAACATTTGCCGCGGGATGATTTCGCGCATGCGCTCGGCCAGATCGCGGCCGCGACTTTGCGACTGCTCGCGATGAACGATGATCGAAAGCGCATCCACCCGCTCGCCATTGATCAGCAAGTCGAGCTTCACCGAGAGGCGCTGCCTGAAATCGTTCGAACTGGTAATCGAACGACGCAAAACCGCGGCTGACCGATTTCAGACGGTCGAAAAAATCCAGCACCACTTCGCTCATAGGCAGTTCGTACACCAGCGAAACCTGGCTGCCGAGATACTGCATATTGCGTTGCGAGCCCCGCTTTTCTTCGCACAACGTGATGACCGGACCGATGTGGGCTTGCGGCACCAGGATATTGGCAAGAATGATCGGTTCGCGGATTTCCGCGACCTCGTTGAGCGGCGGCAGCGATGCGGGATTGTCGATGTGCAGTATTTCGTCCTTGGTGGTCACCACCTCGTAGATCACGGTGGGCGCCGTGGTGATCAGGTCCAGATTATATTCGCGCTCCAGGCGCTCCTGCACGATTTCCATATGCAGCATGCCGAGAAAGCCGACCCGAAATCCGAAACCCAGTGCCTGGGAGGTTTCGGGTTCGTAATGCAGCGCGGAGTCGTTCAAGCGCAACTTCGACAGCGCTTCGCGAAAGTCCTCGTAGTCATCGGCCTCGATCGGAAACAACCCGGCGAACACGCGCGGCTGCACGTTCTTGAAACCGGGCACGGGCTTGGCCGCCGGGTTGTCGACGCCCGTCAACGTGTCACCGACCGGGGCGCCGTCGATGTCCTTGATGCCGGAAATCACGTAACCGACGTCTCCCGCACCCAAAGTTTCGGTATCCACCTGCTTCGGGGAGAAGATCCCAAGGCGTTCCACCTGGTGGTTGCGACCAGTGGACATGACCCGGATCTTCTGCTTCGGCCGCATGGTGCCGTGCATGATCCGCACCAGGGAAATCACACCGACGAAATTGTCGAACCAGGAGTCGATGATCAACGCCTGCAGCGGCGCATCGGGATCACCCTCCGGAGGCGGAATCCGGCGCACCAGCTCTTCAAGAATGTCTTCCACGCCCTCGCCCGTCTTGGCACTGACTTTCACGGCCGAAACCGCCTCGATGCCGATGATATCCTCGATCTCTTTCGCGACCCGCTCGGGTTCCGCGGCAGGCAGATCGATTTTGTTCAGCACCGGCACGACTTCAAGGCCCAGATCGATTGCGGTGTAGCAGTTGGCGACGCTTTGCGCCTCCACGCCTTGGGAGGCATCGACGATCAACAGCGCACCTTCGCAGGCTTTCAGGGAGCGCGACACTTCATAGGAAAAGTCCACATGGCCCGGCGTGTCGATGAAATTCAAACGGTAGATTTCACCGTCGCGCGCTTTGTAGTTCAAGGTCACGCTTTGAGCTTTGATGGTGATGCCGCGCTCGCGCTCGATATCCATGGAGTCGAGCACCTGAGCTTGCATTTCACGGTCGGCAAGACCGCCGCATACCTGAATGAAGCGGTCAGCCAGAGTGGATTTTCCGTGATCGATGTGGGCGATGATGGAGAAGTTACGGATATGGGTATGTAGCATCGGGTTAGGCTGATTGCTCGTTCAGATAAGCTTGCACGGCGCCGTGATCGAGGCGGTGACGACAAATTTCGCGACCGTCTGCCAACAGCACAGGCACGTCTGCCCCGTATTGCTTGGCCAATGCCGGGTCGCGATCGATATCCACCAGGTCCAGGCTTACAGGACGTTGGTCCAGGTACGGACGCAGTTCGGCCAACAGCGATTCGCACAGATGACAGCCTTCGCGCGTATAAAGTGCAAGCCTCGGCTGGCTCATTTTGCCGGGATCTTCAGCGGCAGAAACACCGGACCGCTGCGACGGTGGACGAGCATCGGCACCGTGCGTCCCGGTTGCAGCTTATCTACCAGCGCCTTGAATTGCGTAACGTTGCGCACCTTTTCGCCATTCAGCATGACGATGGCGTCGCCCTCGCGCACGCCTACCTCACGCGCCGGACCGGGCGCGACCTTCTCCACGATCACACCGCCGTCGCCCAGTTCCAAGGCCTCGCGTTGCTCTGCGCTCGGTGCCGTCACCGCAATCGCCAGGCGTTGGTTGAGACCTGCGATGTTGGGCGGCGGTGCCGCTGCCTGTACCTGGGTTTCGCGTTCCGGCAATTCCGCGATCTTGATATCGAGCTTCTTGGTCTTGCCGTTGCGTATGACCTCCAGTGACGTGGTGGTACCCGCCGGCGTGACGCCGACCATCGGTGGCAATGCCGCGGAACGGTCCACTGGCGCGCCGTTATAAGCGACGATAATGTCGCCCACCTGCACGCCGGCCTTGGCGGCAGGCCCCTCGGGGATCACCTGGGCCACCAGTGCGCCCCGGGGCGTCTTCATGCCAAACGATTCGGCCAGATCGCGATTGACGTCCTGAATGTATACCCCCAGCCAGCCGCGCGAGACCCGTCCTTTCTCTTTCAACTGCTTGACCACCTGCATCGCGACCGTGGAAGGGATCGCGAATGACAACCCCATGTAACCGCCGGTGCGGCTGAAGATCTGGGAATTGACGCCCACCACTTCGCCCTTCAGGTTGAACAGCGGTCCGCCGGAGTTGCCGGGATTGATGGCAACATCGGTCTGAATGAAGGGAACATAGTTCTCGTTCGGCAGCGCCCGTCCCTTGGCGCTGACCACGCCGACAGTAACGGAATGTTCGAAACCGAACGGCGAACCGATCGCGACCACCCATTCCCCTACTTTCAAGCTGTCTGAATCGCCCACGGTGGCCACCGGCAGGTCGACCGCTTCGATTTTCAGCAGGGCGATGTCGCTGTTGGGGTCCGTACCCACCAATTTGGCTTCGAACTCGCGCCGGTCGCTGAGGCGCACCATGATCTGGTCCGCGCCTTGGACGACGTGGTTGTTGGTGATGATGTAACCGTCGGCGGAAACAATGAAGCCGGAGCCCAGCGACTCGCGATCCAGCCCGGGAGGAGGACCGTCCTGTCCGTGATCTTCGAAGAACTTGCGGAGAAATTCGTCGAACGGTACGCCTTCCGGCACGTCCGGTGCCTTCGGGGCGCCGGGCTGGGCACTACTATCGGCCTCCGGCGCGGCCGCCGTGGTGCTCACATTGACCACCACTGACTTGGTTTGCTCCACCAGTTCGGTGAAGTCGGGTAGGGTCTGGCCGTGCGCCAGCACCTGCCAGAACAACAGCGAGGACAACAGCCAGATCTTCGATTTCGGAACTGCACGCGACAGCATAGCCGGACTCCCAGCTCGGGACGAGCCGTAAACGGTCCATTATAAACAGATCAGAGGGGGAGCACACCGGGGCTGGTGATTGCAGAGGAGCCAATCCTGCGCAACACCACGGGTTGGTAACGCGGGTCGGTCTGGCTGCGGCGGGAAAAACGGCGTAACCAGACAAACCCCAGCAACAGACCCGCGATGCCGCCAAACAGGCTGCCCGCCTCCCCTGCCCAGGCGCTGAACCCGTATTCCCCCAGCAGCGCGCCGGCGAACAGGGCCAGCAGCGGCGTTGCGTACACCGCCAGGGAGCCGCGCACCAGAGCGGTCTCGTCGATGCCCACTATCACCGAATCTCCGGGGCGGGCGCCGGCGCGATTCAGCGCCACCACCCGGGTGAGCTTGCGTCCGACGACCTTGGCCAGCACACCGGTGCCGCAGCCTTTGCGCGCGGCACAGCTGCCGCAGGTACTCTTGCGCTCGGTTTCCACCCAGGCCAACTCACCTTCCGTGGCGATCACGTATGCGGATTCTTCGATCACTGCTCGTTCTGCTCCGGGGTATAGCGCAGCGATTGCGCAATCATTTCCACCGTAGCACGAGGCACTTCGCCGACCACGGTCACCTGATGCCCCGCGACCGTTCGTCCAAAGGCATTCACAGCCCCCATGCGCGACGGACCGTTCATCGCGTCGGGCACCGCGCCGGGATGTTCAATATAGACGGAAACCGACGCCAGACCGTCCGTGTACATGAGGTGGGCCACCGGCATGCGGCTCATCGGCATGGAGTGCTCGGCCCGCATGGTCATATGAAAGCCGGTCGGCAAGCTGGCAACCCGCCATTGCTTGGCGTCGTCATCGGCCTGGGGCGCGCTTTCCTTCGGTCGAAACCACTTGAATCCCTTGCCGCTTATGGATGGAACCAGCGAACGCGGATCGACGTGGTCGCGGAATTCCAGCTGCGTAAACATCATTTGTTCCAGAGGCTGGCCCGCGGAGTTGATCAGGTCGGACTTCAGCAACATGCCCGATTCCTCGTCCAGCCACAGCCGGTAGCCGTAACGAAAATCATCGCGGGGCTGGATCACCACCTGACGCGCCATGCGGCCGGCGACGCGATCCTCGCCCTGGACGCGGAATTCGTAGACGTCGGTTACCGTGTGGTCGAGATTCAGCAGCCGCTCGGGCACAAAGCGTTTCGGCCGGCTCTTCTCCACCACCACCGAGTGGGCGTCCGGCAGAATGCAGGTGAGCACATTGTCGTCGCGCAAAATTTCGCGGGCCGCCCCATTGAGCGACAACATGCGCTCATGTTCGCCGTCGCTGTCGGCGCCGTGGACAATGCGCATTGCTTCGAGTTGGGTACCGTGGGCATAAACGAAAATGCCCTCGTAATTGAGCTGCTTCACGGCGTGCACCATGCGCTGCAGCCAATGCTGCGCATCGCTCGGCACCTCGGCGGCCACTGCGCTCAAAGGCAAGAGCAGCAGCAGGAATGTAAACCATCGTCGCACGAATCAATCCGCCTCAATTGGAGCTGTCATAACCCGCGATCCGTACGTAGTTCATCATGCCTTGCAAAGAACTGCCGGAAGTGTACTCGCTGTGATTGACGAGATACGCGTTGAGCCGGGTGCCCATCTGCGGCTGATCCCAGCGCGTCCCCACGATCTCGCTTTGCAGTGGCGGGTCGATTGCCGCAAGGCGCGGCGGCGGCGCTCCCGGCCCGGCGTCGGGGCCGGCAAGGTGTTGCAGGCCGATCAGCGCCAATCCTGCCACGGACGCGGCCACAGCCAAACCTGCCAGCGGTTTAGCAAACCGCTGCGCCAGGCGCCCGCGGGCTTTGCGCAGCACCGGTTGCGGTTCGTTTTCCAACGCCGCCATGACCCGCTGCGAGAGTGTATCTCCGGCGCTGGCGGTCAATTCATTGTGCAGCGCGTCGCGAATCAAATGAACCCGGCCCCATTCGGAACGCAATGCCGGGTCGTCGCTCAGTCGGCGCAGTAGCAGATCGCGCTCCGCTTCCGGCAGCTCGTCGTCCGCCAACGCTGAAATCTGCTCGCGCAGTTTGTCATTCATCTCGCTTACCTCGACTATCGAAGTCTTCAGTCCGCCAGCAGCGGACGCAGACGCTGATCGATTGCTTCCCGGGCGCGGAAAATTCGTGATCGCACCGTACCCACCGGGCATGCCATGGCCTCGGCGATTTCCTCGTAACTCATGCCGTCCAGCTCCCGCAGGACGATTGCGGTGCGCAGATCCTCCGGCAGATCGTCCATCGCCGTCACGATCGTCTGCACGATTTCGCTGCTCAGCAGCAGCCCTTCCGGGGTGTCCTGCTCCTTGAGCTGGGCGACGCCGTGGTACTGCTCCGCCTCGTTTGCATCGATATCACTTTCCGGCGGCCGCCGGTCCTGCGCAACCAGGAAATTCTTCGCTGTATTGATCGCAATGCGATACAGCCACGTGTAGAACGCGCTGTCGCCGCGAAAGCTGGCGATCGCCCGATACGCTTTGATAAACGCCTCCTGGGCAACGTCTTGCGCCTCGAACGGATCATGCACATAGCGCGATACCAGATTCACGATCTTATGCTGGTACTTGCGCACCAAAAGGTCGAAAGCCTGCTTGTCGCCGCGCTGGACCCGTTCGACCAGCGCGAGGTCAACACTCTTTGCGCCCATGCGGGCAATCCCCTCTCACCGGGCGCTGTCGTGTACACAAGCTATGACCACCGCCGGTTCCTTTAGTTCTGCGCTAAGTCACGGTTTGGGAGTTAATTTTCAACCATCGCCGCGTGCCGCTCAATACGTTGTCGAACGTAAGGTAACCGCAGACAGTTCCATTTTGTACAAAAATCTCAGTCCGTTACACTATTCCCACGACAATTGTCAGCTGTGCGGCGCCGCTCTGCACCCCTGGCGCGTTTGCCACCGAAAGCACACTGGTCGAACAGATGAACTTCTACCGACATCGCCGCCGCCCGGCCAGAATCCGCACCTCGTCGCTCTCGAGCGGCACATTGCGCCGGTCCGCGGCCCACTTCACCGCAAGCGCCTAACGCTACGGAACAACCTCATGCAATCCCAGATCAATTTCGATGTGCTGGTCATCGGCAGCGGGGCTGCCGGTCTGAGCCTGGCGCTGCGGGTGGCCGACAGCGCGCAAGTGGCGGTGTTGTCGAAAGGGCCGCTCAAGGAAGGCAGCACCTTTTACGCCCAAGGTGGAATCGCCGCCGTGCTCGACGACCGTGACACCACTGAATCGCATATCGAAGACACCTTGATTGCCGGCGCGGGCCTGTGTGATCCCGGCGTGGTGCGCTATACCGCGGAGCACGCCCCGGACGCCATACGCTGGCTGATCGATCTGGGCGTACCGTTCACCCGCGATCCGGACGCCGGAAATGGCGGCTATCACTTGACCCGCGAGGGCGGTCACAGCCATCGACGGGTGATCCACGCCGAAGACGCCACTGGCCGGGCGGTGGAAACCACCCTCGAATCACAAGTGCGCAACCATCCGAATATCTCCTTGTTCGAACAGCATCTGGCTGTGGATCTCATCACCTCGGCGAAACTCGCGCGCGAACCCAACCGCTGCCTCGGCGCCTACGTCCTGGATCGCGCCAAAGGCAGCGTGGACGTATTCGCCGCACGCGCCGTGGTGATCGCCACCGGCGGCGCCAGCAAGGTCTATCTCTACACCAGCAATCCGGACACCGTGACCGGTGACGGCATCGCCATGGCCTGGCGCGCCGGCTGCAGAGTGGCGAATCTGGAGTTCAACCAGTTTCATCCCACCTGCTTGTATCACCCGCGGGCGAAGTCGTATCTGATCTCGGAGGCGGTACGCGGCGAAGGCGGTGTCCTGCTGTTGCCGGACGGCAAGCGGTTCATGGATGCCTTCGACCCGCGCGGTGAACTCGCACCGCGCGATATCGTTGCCAGGGCCATTGACCATGAAATGAAACGCCTGGGCGCTGAATGCGTATATCTGGATATCAGCCATAAGCCGGCGGAATTCATCAAATCTCATTTTCCGAATATCCATGCACGCTGCCTTGAGTTCGGATACGACATGACCCGGGAGCCGATACCCGTTGTTCCGGCTGCCCATTACACATGCGGCGGCGTCGTCACCGACCGCCACGGGCGCACCGATCTGGCCGGGCTCTACGCGATCGGCGAGGTCTCCTTTACCGGTTTGCACGGTGCCAATCGGATGGCCAGCAATTCGCTGCTGGAGTGCCTGGTATTCGGCGAAGCGGCCGCGATTGATATCGGTCGGCACCTGGCAGATATCGAGCCGCCCCCGCCCCTTCCCGCCTGGGACGAAAGCCGGGTGACGGACTCGGACGAAGAAGTGGTCGTGTCTCACAATTGGGACGAATTGCGCCGCTTCATGTGGGACTATGTCGGCATTGTCCGTACCAACAAGCGTCTCGAGCGGGCCAAACGGAGGGTGGAACTGCTGCTCGGGGAAATTGACGAATACTACGGTAATTTCCGCATTACCAATGACCTGATCGAGTTGCGCAACCTGGTCATGGTGGCGGCGTTGATCATCGAATCTGCGCAACGCCGTAAAGAAAGTCGCGGACTGCATTACACCCTGGATTACCCGCAACCCGACAACCGCGACAAGCCCCAGAATACCGTGCTGGAACCGAGCAATTTCACCGGCAAGCGGCGCCCGGCCGCGTGAACGGATACCGGCTCAGTCGTCTCTATCCTTAAGCCTTTCCAGACGCAGGCGCACCAGCAAACGACGGAAAGTATTGCGGTCGAGCGAGTCCGACAGCAGCACCACAGAGCGGTGACCGCTGCCCTCGAGGGCGAAATTGAGCACCATCAATCGCGGATGCACATAACTGCCGGGCATCAGCCTGGCAGCCCATTGCTGACCACGACAGGAAGTAACCGTCCAATCGCCTTCGGCATCCCACAGCAGCGCGCACACGGAACTCTGGCCCCGCCCGAGCACGTGAGTATTGATGGTGTAGTAAAGGCTGACAATGACGCTGCCGGCAAGCGCTGCCAGACCCCAGATCGGCATCACCAGGTTGACCACCGCAACCATGGCGGCGCCGTGCAGGAGCAGAAGCGCCACCGCGAGTTGCCGGGAACTGCGAGGTTCAATGTGTAGCGGAGGCTCTGATCGAGTCGACGACACGGGAAATCTCCGGATCGGTACTGGTTGCGCGGCCCATGAGGAGTTCCAGCAGCACAGCGTCAGGATACTCCAGAAGTGTGGCAAACGCCTCTCGGCCACGATGGTCTAACGTATTGTACCCGTGCTGCAGAAAGTTCCGTAGCAGCAAGTCTAGTTCAAGCATACCCCGCCGACAGCGCCACTGCAGCCGGGCCAGGGAGGGTGGTTCGGGCACGGTCGCTTGTCCAGAAAATCGGCCGCTAAACCGAACGCTTGAGCATGAGATTGCGAATATTGCCGATGGCGCGGGTGGGATTCAGACCCTTCGGACAAACGTCCACACAATTCATGATCGTATGGCAGCGGAACAAGCGGTAGGGCCCTTCCAGGTTCTCCAGTCGCTCCGCCGTAGCCTGGTCGCGGGAATCGGCCAGAAACCGCCAGGCCTGCAGCAACGCTGCCGGGCCCAGGAACTTGTCGGGGTTCCACCAGAACGACGGACAAGCGGTGGAACAACAAGCGCACAAGATGCACTCGTAGAGTCCATCCAGCTTTTCCCGGTTCTCCGGGCTCTGGCGGCGCTCCACCTCAGGTTCGGGCTCGTCGACCAGCAGATAAGGCTTCACTTCCCGGTATTGGCGGTAAAAGCCGCTCAGGTCCACCACCAGATCGCGCACCACCGGCATGCCGGGCAGCGGCCGGATCTCGATCGGCTCCTTGAGTCCGGAAACGGGCGTAATGCACGCCAGGCCGTTGCGGCCGTTGATGTTCATGGCGTCGGATCCACATACGCCTTCCTGACAGGAACGCCGAAAGCTCAGGGTTTCATCTTGACGCTTGAGCGCAACCAGTGCCTCCAACAACATCATGCCAGGGGGCGTGCGCTCGAGTTCGAACCGTTCCATGCGTGGCGCGGCATCCTGCTCGGGATTGTATCGATAGATCGAAAAGCGCATCGGGTGCTCCTAGTACACGCGCGGCTTGGGCGGGAACGAATCCACGGTCAACGGTTTGGTCCGCACCGGCTTGAAGTCCAGCCGCCCGTCCTGAAAATACAGGCTGTGTTTGAGCCAGCGCTCGTCATCACGGTCGGGAAAATCGATGCGGGTATGGGCGCCCCGGCTCTCGGTGCGCGCCGCGGCCGACACGACTGTGGCAAGCGCGCAGTCCATGAGATTTTCCAACTCCAGTGCCTCCACGCGCGCGGTGTTGAACACCTTGCTGTGATCGGTCAGGCGGACATCGGGAAGCCGCGCAGCAATGGCTCTGAGCTTCTCGAGACCGTCATTGAGTACGCCCGCTTCGCGAAACACGCCGCAATGATCTTCCATCGCCTTTTTCATATCGGCGCGCACATCGTCCACCGTCTCGCCGTCGCCGCGTGCGTCCCAACGGGTCAGGCGCGCCATGGCGCGTTCCACGCTGGTTTCGTCGAGCGCCCGGTGATACCGGTTGTCGCCGAGGAAATCGATGATGTGATTCGCAGCAGCACGGCCGAACACCAAAATGTCCAAAAGCGAATTGCCGCCCAAGCGATTCGCGCCGTGTACCGACACGCAGGCGCACTCACCTGCGGCGTACAAGCCCGGCGCCGCTTCTTCCGGACCGTGCCGTGCCGGCGTTACCACTTGCCCGAAACGATTGGTCGGGATCCCCCCCATGGTGTAATGGGCCGTGGGAAACACGGGAATCGGCTCCTCCGCAGGCTCGATGCCGAGAAAGGTGCGACATAGCTCGCGAATACCAGGCAGACGCTTGGCAACCACGTCAGCACCCAGATGATCCACCTTCAGCAGCACGTAGTTCTTGTCGGGACCGCAGCCGCGGCCTTCGCGGATCTCCGTGGCAATGGACCGGCTGACCACATCGCGGCTCGCCAGATCCTTGGCCTTGGGCGCATACCGCTCCATGAAGCGCTCACCTTCGCCATTGACCAGGTAACCGCCCTCACCGCGCGCCCCTTCGGTAATCAGCATGCCCTTGCCGGCGATGCCGGTGGGATGGAACTGAAAAAACTCCATGTCCTGCAGCGGCACACCTGCGCGCAACGCCATTGCCATACCGTCGCCGGTGTTGATCAGCGCGTTCGTGCTGGTGCGGAAGATTTGGCCCGCACCACCGGTGGCGATCAACGTGGTCTTGGCCTCGATGATCATCGGCTCGCCGGTCTCGATTTCCATCACCAGCGCACCGAGCACGTAACCTTCAGCGTCGGTCAACAGATCGATGGCGAAATACTCGTCGAAAAAATGCGTCTTCGCGCGCACGTTCTGCTGGTACAGAGCATGAAGAATCGCATGGCCGGTGCGGTCCGCAGCAGCACAGGTGCGGACCGCCTGCTCGCCGCCGAAGTTCTTGCTCTGGCCGCCGAAGGCGCGTTGGTAGATGCGCCCGTCTTCGAGGCGCGAAAACGGCACGCCGTAATGTTCCAGTTCGTAGACAATGCGGGAAGCGGCGCGACACATATATTCGATCGCGTCCTGGTCGCCGAGGTAATCGCTACCCTTCACCGTGTCGAACATGTGCCAATGCCAGTTGTCGGACGACACATTGGCGAGCGCGGCGTTCACACCGCCTTGAGCGGCCACGGTGTGGGAACGAGTGGGGAACACCTTCGAGACCACCGCCACCTGGGCATCGGCGCGGGCGAGCTGCAGCGCTGCGCGTAGTCCGCCGCCGCCGGCGCCGATGATCAGGGAATCGAATTTCCTGCGTGCGATGCTCATAGTATTGCTGCCAACATCAGTATCCTTCCTACCCAGGCAGCGCACAGCAACAACGCCAGCGCCAATACGATCAGCAATCCCGCGCGCAATACCAGATTGGGGGCATAATCGAGAATCACGTCGCGGGCACCGACCCAGGCGTGGCCGAGCAGCATAATGAAGAACACGGCCGCCAGCACCGTAACGTGCGGTTGCGCCACCCACGCGCGCCACGTGGCATAATCGCCGCTGCCGCCAAAGGCGAGACGCAACAACAAATACAGCACGAAGGCGCCGAGATACAACGCACTTACGCGCTGCAGTATCCACGCCCGCAAGCCGTGCATGGGACGACTCACAGCACGGCTCCCAAGACGATCAAGGTGATCACGATGCCGGCGATATTCACCACCCAGGCGCTGCGCCGAGCCGGCGTCCGCTCCACTCCCACGTGCACATCGAGCAGCAGAAAGCGAATACCGGCGAGCAGATGATGGGCGAGCATCCAAGCCAGTGCGACCACGAATATTTTGCCGGGTACTGAATCGAACCAGGACTGCAAGCGCGCGTAACTGGCGGGGCTCCGAACCGAAAGGTCAAATAAATAGATCAGCAAGGGCAGCAACAGCACCATCAGCACGCCGGAGATGCGGTGACCGATGGAGAGCACGGCGGCGGGGGGTTGTCGGATGAGAAGCAGGTTCAGAAAGACGGGTCTTTTGTTCGGATTCGCCATCGCCACCGACTGTGTCGCCTCCCTGAGAAGAATTCGCCGCGCGCCAGGTCCCAAAACCGATCGCTGCGCTGTCCGCCCATCATAGTGCCGCACGAGGCCGCACTCAACCTGCTGCCGTTGGCAGGTTCGGCTGACAAACCCGGCACGTTTGACTAATATGTGCGCCACCGCAAGTCACCTCACCGCAGGCCATTTCCGCATGAAATCCGACTGGAAAGCGTTTTTGCAGCATAAGGGCGCAGAAGTGTCCGACGATGGTTTCGTCCAATCTTTCGGCAATGAAGAACGGGAACTGCGTGTGGTCACCACCGGTGAGGTCATTGCGGATCTTTCCCACCTGGGTCTGATTGCCGTGTATGGCGAAGACGCGGCGGCCTTTTTGCAAGGCCAGTTCACCGGCGACGTGCGCCAAGTGGATTCCGGCCACAGTCAGCTCTCCGCCTATTGCAGCCCCAAGGGCCGGATGCTGGCCAATTTCCGGATTTTTATGCGTGGCGACCGCTATTTCCTTTGCCTCCCCCGAACCCTGGTCGAAGGGACAGTGAAGCGGCTGCGGATGTTCGTACTGCGCGCCAAAGTCACACTCGAGGATGCCAGCGACAGCTTGGTGCGGATCGGCTTTTCCGGGCCGCAGTCGGAATCGGAGTTGCGCGCCTATCTGGGCAACCTCCCGCCGCAAGTCGACGAGGCCGTGCAGGCCAAGGATTTGACCGCCATCCGCCTGCCGGGACCGCACCCCCGGTTCGAGATTCACGGCGAACTCGAACCCATGAAAAAATTGTGGACCACGCTGGACGTGCACGCCGCTCCGGTAGGACGGGACCCGTGGGAATTACTGGATATCCGTGCCGGATTGCCGATGGTATACGAACAGACCGCCGACGCATTCGTGCCGCAAATGACCAATCTGCAGGTGCTGGGCGGCGTGAACTTCAAGAAGGGCTGCTACACCGGCCAGGAAGTCGTGGCCCGAATGCAATATCTCGGCAAACTCAAACGCCGCATGTACCGGGCCAGGGTGGACGCTAGCGAACAGCCGCAACCCGGCGATGGCGTGTTCGCCGAAGGTTCCAACGGTCAGAGCACCGGCAAAGTGGTTAGCGCCCGGCGCGCACCGGACGGCGGCTTCGAATTGCTCGCCGTACTCGAAATCGCCCGCACCCACGACGCCCCGCTGCACCTGGGAAATGCCGGCGGACCCGTGTTGGAGTTGCTCGACCTTCCCTACGCCCTGCCTGATCCCGCAAGCGACGACGCCTAAGTCGAACATCGCCTGCGCGACCCCTTAAAGGCGCTGCGGCGCATGCCGATAAGTAAGCAATAGATTTCCTACAAGCCATTACCAGCGCCTTCCCGGGGAGACATCGGTTTGATCAACGAAGAGAAGCTGCTTTCTGATCTGCAGAGCGAAATCGAGAACAACGAGCTGATACTGCCCACTCTTCCGGAAGTCGCTCTCCGGGTGCGGGATGCAGTGGAGGCCGACGACACCTCGGCTGGCCAGATCGCAGGAATCGTGGCGACGGACGCAGCACTTTCCGCGCGGCTGCTGCAGGTTGCAAACAGCCCGCTGTATCGGGCGCGCAACCCTATCGACAATCTGCAGAATGCGATTGCCCGCATGGGCTATGCCGTCGTACGAAATCTGGTTACCACCCTGGTGATGCGGCAGATGTTCCAAGCTACCTCGGAAGCGCTGGACACGCGCTTGCGCAGACTCTGGGAACATAGCGTGCAGGTTTCGGCGATCAGCCGCGTGCTGGCAGGACAAGTGAACGGTCTGCAGAAAGATCAGGCGATGCTCGGCGGCCTGATTCACGATATCGGTGCACTGCCGATCCTGGTGCGCGCGGACGACATACCGGAATTGCTGGAAGACGAAGCGTTGCTCGATGACGTGATCTTCAAGTTGCACCCGACCTTGGGTGAGAAGATCCTCCGCAACTGGGAATTTCCCGAAAGTCTGGTGGCGGTGGCCGCGGAACATGAAAATCTGGATCGCGCGCCGAACTCAGGCCCGGACTACGTCGACGTGGTGATGGTGGCGAATCTGCAGTCCTACATCGGCGCCGACCATCCGTACGGCAAGCTGGATTGGAACGAAGTTCCCGCCTTCGAACGACTGGGAATCGCCACCGACATCAACGTCGTCGAAATCGAAGACCACAAGGAAGAGCTCGAGGAAATCGAGCACATTCTGATCACAGCGCCGTAACCGGGGCGCAACGCCAGGGCGTGCCTAGCAACGAACGCTCATGGTCCGTACGTTCGGGATAAGGATTATTCCGGACGCATGTGCGGAAACAGCAGCACATCGCGGATCGACGGCGCATCCGTAAACAACATCACCAGACGGTCGATGCCGATGCCTTCGCCGGCAGTGGGCGGCATGCCGTGTTCCAGGGCGCGGATATAATCGGCGTCGAAGTGCATCGCCTCTTCGTCGCCCGCGTCCTTGTCCTGTACCTGCTTCTGGAATCGCTCGGCCTGATCTTCGGCGTCATTGAGCTCGGAAAAACCATTGGCCAATTCACGGCCGCCAACGAAAAACTCGAATCGGTCGGTTACCGACGGATCCTGGTCATTGCGGCGCGCCAGGGGCGATACTTCGGTTGGATACTCGGTAATGAACGTTGGGTTCATGAGTCGGCTTTCCACGGTTTTTTCGAAAATCTCGATCTGCACCTTCCCCAAGCCCCAACTGTCTTTGAGCGGGATATCCAAACGCTGGGCGATTTCCCGTGCCTGCTGCAAATCTTCGATCTGTGACGGTTGCAGATCCGGATTGAACTGCAGGATGGATTCCTTCACCGTCATGCGCGCGAAGGGTGTGCCGAAATTATAACGCTCGCCCTGGTATTCGATTGCCGTCCTGCCGATCACGTCCTCGGCAATGCCCCGCAATAGCTGCTCGGTAAGATCCATGAGCACATGGTAATCGGCGTAGGCCTCATAGAACTCGAGCATGGTGAACTCGGGATTGTGGCGGGTGGACAAACCCTCGTTGCGGAAATTGCGGTTGATTTCGTATACCTTCTCGAAGCCGCCGACCACCAGGCGCTTCAAATACAGTTCCGGCGCGATGCGCAGGTACAAGCCCATGTCCAACGCATTGTGGTGGGTCACGAACGGACGCGCCGTGGCACCACCCGGAATCACCTGCATCATCGGCG
This sequence comes from uncultured Gammaproteobacteria bacterium, assembly GCA_963762165.1. Taxonomy (GTDB): domain Bacteria; phylum Pseudomonadota; class Gammaproteobacteria; order JASBUN01; family JASBUN01; genus CAVXJN01. Next base: position 242,486 of record CAVXJN010000002.1, on the reverse strand, counting down.
TTTCCACTTCCAGGAAACCGCGCGCATTGAGAAAGTCGCGAATGTAATTGACGATGGCGGTGCGGGTACGGAACACTTCCCGCGATACTTCGTTCATGATCAGATCGACATAGCGCTGGCGATAGCGGGTTTCGGTGTCCGACAGGCCGTGATATTTGTCCGGCAACGGTCGCAGGGATTTGGTCAATAAGCGCGCCTGATCGACCTTGATCGACAATTCTCCGGTTTTGGTCTTGAACAGCACGCCCTCGGCGCCGAGGATATCGCCCACATCCCAGCTCTTGAACTCCTGGTATACACCTTCCGGCAACGCATCCCGCTGCAGGAACAGTTGAATCCGTCCCGACATGTCCATCAATTGCGCGAAGCTCGCCTTGCCCATGACCCGCTTGGCCATCATCCGGCCGGCGACACTGACCCGCACCGGTTCGGCTTCCAGCGCGTCATTGTCTTTACGGTCGTATTCCGCATGCAGTTCGCCCGCCACTACATTACGGCGGAAATCATTCGGAAACGGCGTGCCGCGCTCGCGCAGGGAACCGAGCTTGGTCCGTCGTTCGGCGATGAGGCGGTGCTCATCTGCGGGATTGTTCTGTTCCGGTGTATCGCTCATGGTGCCTACAGTAGGTTCGGTGCGGTTGCTCAAAGGCCGCTCTTCAGGCTCGCCTCGATGAATGAGTCCAGGTCGCCGTCCAACACCGCTTGCGTGTTGCCGGTTTCGACACCAGTGCGCAGATCCTTGATCCGGGACTGATCGAGCACGTAGGAGCGAATCTGACTGCCCCAACCGATGTCGGACTTGCTGTCTTCCTGCACTTGCTGCTCGGCACGGCGCTTCTGCATCTCGAGTTCGTAAAGCTTGGCTTTGAGCTGCTTCATGGCCGTGGCTTTGTTCTTGTGCTGGGAACGGTCGGTCTGGCATTGCACCACGATACCGCTGGGTTCGTGGGTGATGCGCACCGCCGACTCCGTGCGGTTGACGTGCTGGCCACCAGCGCCGCTGGCGCGATAAACGTCGATGCGCAGATCCGCCGGATTGACCTCGATGTCGATATCATCCTCGACTTCCGGCGATACGAACACGGCCGCGAAAGAAGTGTGACGGCGGTTGCCGGAATCGAACGGCGACTTGCGCACCAGCCGGTGCACGCCCGTCTCGGTACGCAGCCAACCGTAGGCGTATTCGCCCTCGAAGCGCACCGTAGCACTCTTGATGCCCGCCACTTCACCGGGCGACACTTCGATCAGTTCGGTTTTGAATCCGCGCCGCTCCCCCCAGCGCAGGTACATGCGCAGCAGCATCTCGGCCCAGTCCTGGGCTTCGGTACCGCCGGAACCGGACTGGACGTCCAGGAACGCGTTGGCCGCATCCATTTCGCCGGAAAACATGCGCTGGAACTCCAGGTCAGCGACTTGTTGTTCCATGCGCTCCAGATCGCGCGCGACTTCGCCGATGGCGCCGTCATCGTTTTCTTCCGCTGCCAGTTCAAGCAATTCCTGGGCATCGTTGAGCCCGGAGCCCAAAGTGCCCAATGTACTGACGATGCGTTCCAGGCTTGCCCGTTCACGGCCCAGTGACTGCGCCCGTTCCGGGTCGTTCCAGACGTCGGGCTGCTCGAGTTCGCGGGTTACCTCGGTCAGGCGCTCGCTCTTCGCCGGATAGTCAAAGATACCCCCTCAGGGCTTCGGCACGCCCTTGCAGGTCTTCGATCTGGCTGTAGAGAGGGTTGATTTCCACCATGGTCATGCGCGTCCAGGGATTGAATTTGCAAAGTGTGCATCATACTACAAAGGGGCGGCGAGCCGCGCGGTCCAATGCCGCAACCGAGATGCCCGCGGCGCCGCCAAATGCCGCGCGTTCCGGAACGGGGTGCCTATAGCGGGTTCATATACTCGATCACCAACTGCGCTGCGCAGTTGCCGCGGTATTCGTTGACGTCCAACCGATAGGCCAGGCGTACTTCCCGGCTTTCCGGCCATTGCCGCTCCAGCGCATTGAACGCGATGGCGTCCATGCAGACGCTGCCCAGCAGCGGCCTTACGACCATCTTCCAATGCCGGTCGCCGACGACGCGCCGTTCGATCACTTCGAAGCTGCCGTCGAATACCGGTTCCGGGAAACCCTGGCCCCATGGCCCGGACGCACGCAGGCGCTCGGCCAATTCCAGGCACAAATGGGTTTCGTCCAGTTCGCCGTCACTCCAGATCACGCCCTGCAGATCTTCCGGGCTGAGCTGGCGGGTAACCTCCGCATCGAATGCCGCTTTGAAGGCTTCGAAGTGCTGTTGCTCGAGACTGAGCCCCGCTGCCATGGCATGACCGCCGAACTTGTCGATCAGGCCGGGATGATGTGCTGCCACCGCATCCAGGGTATCGCGTATGTGCAAACCCGGAATCGATCTCGCCGAACCTTTCAATTGGCCTTCGCCGGCCGGCGCGAACGCAATCACCGGGCGATGAAGATGCTCTTTGATACGCGAGGCGACAATACCGATTACGCCCTGGTGCCAGCTCGGATCGAACAAGCACACGCCGTGGGGCAGCGTTTCGTCGTCCGGGGCCAGTTGGATACGCTCAATTTCCGCCAGCGCTTGATCGCGCATCTGAGCTTCGATTTCGCGCCGATCGCGGTTGAGCTGGTCCAGCTGTTGCGCCATTTTCGCGGCGCTGTGTGCATCATCGGTCAGCAGACATTCGATGCCCAGCGCCATGTCTTCGAGGCGTCCAGCGGCGTTGAGCCGCGGACCGACTGCGAATCCCAAATCCGACGCCACGATCCGTTGGCACTGGCGCCCCGCGACCTGCAGTAAGGCGCTGATTCCCGCGCAGCACTGACCGGCGCGAATCCGACGCAGGCCCTGCTCGACCAGGATCCGGTTATTGGCGTCCAGCGGCACCACGTCGGCCACCGTGCCAAGCGCCACCAGATCGAGAAACCGGGCCATGTTCGGCTCCTGCAGCCCGCGCGTCGAGAACCAGCCGCTGTCGCGCAGATGCATCCGCAGGGCCAGCATGACGTAGAAGATCACGCCGACCCCTGCGAGATGCTTGCTGGCAAAACCGTCGCCCGGCTGATTGGGATTGACGATGGCCTCCGCCGCCGGCAGCACCGCGCCAGCGAGATGGTGATCGGTGACCAGCACGCGAATGCCGCGGGCGCGGGCAGCATCGACCCCAGCGACACTGGAAATGCCATTGTCGACGGTGACGATGAGGTCCGGCGCGCGCTTGGCGGCGACGGCGACGATCTCCGGAGTCAGGCCGTAACCGAATTCAAAGCGGTTCGGCACCAGATAATCCACCTCGGCTGCACCCAGCGCCCGAAGGGCCCGCACCGCCAGCGCGCAACTGGTGGCGCCGTCGGCGTCGAAGTCACCGACCACCAAGATGCGGTGCCGCTGCTGCAGCGCTTCGCCGAGTAACGCCGTTCGCTTGATCGATACCGAGCAAAGCGTTCACCGGCAGCAAGCGGTCCAGGCCGCATTCCAATTGCGCTGGATCGGCCACGGCGCGCGCTGCGTATATACGATCCAGAACCGGTTCGATCGCCGCCAAGGCACGCAGATTTGCGCTCGGCACGTTACGGCGCTGGATTCGGACTTTATTCAATGGTTCTGCTCCACGGCGTCTGCGATCGGGATGCTCGCCCGCCGGCGCCAGAAACGGCGCAGGGCTTTGCGATCCAATACATAAACGTACTCGCCGCCCGGCCACCACTGTATCCGCTGCAGGGTGCCCTGCCCCAGGGCCTGGAAGGCGGGAGCAAGCCAGTTCTGCTCCAGCGCCGCAACGGTATCGCACCACGCCGGCAGATCGCCTTCGGCATGCCGCTGCTGCAACGAGCTCAACACCAATAAGTGATCTCCCGCCTCGGCCATGGCCTCCCATCCGGCAAAGTTTTCCGGCAGCGGCATGGACGCGCCGCCGGCGCATAGCGCAAGCCCTCGCGCCAGGGGCTCATCGCTGCAGACGCTGCGCCAATTGCTGCGCGCATCTTTTGGCAGCGGCCCACCGCCCCAGAACCAGACGCTGTTCACCGGCAAGCGACCGCTCGCCTCACGGGCGGCGTTGACCGGATGATCGTGAAGCAGCATCTGCACCTCGTTCAACGCCGCACGCCATAGCGCGCCGTCGTTGCCGCTGGGCATGCGACTTTTGATATCGCGACCCATGACTTGGTCTATGGATACGGTCAGTACGTCCGGAGCTTCGGCCAGATTGAGATACCAGCGTTGCGCGAGCGGCGATTCGAAATGCCAGTGCCGGTCCTGGAAGTGTTCATCGAGCGATGCGCACAACGCCCGGGCTTCCTCAGCGTGCAGTTGCAGGGTTTCGCCCGCAAACAGAATCAGCCGGTCCTGATCGGCGCGCAAATGCACAGGGTCGGCACGCAGCCAGCAGCCGTCGCCGGCCCGGCCGGCATCGGCCAGATGGGTGAGCGGCGCGACACCGCGCGCCAGCCGTGACCGCGAAGCAGGCGAGCAACTGGTCACGCAGATCGTTGGCTGTGGTGCCGATGCGCGTGCCGCGTGCGAGCATGCGCTGGGCCGCCGGCAGTGGCGGCAAGCGCACGCCGTCGGCTTCCGAAGGCGTCAGTTCCGCAACCAGTCCCGGCGTCAACAAGTGAAGATTTCGTGCTGACGGGGCCATGGCTACCTTGGCAGGCCGAAGCACGGTTCGGCCAGAGCGATGTGCCCGGCGCTGTCGCGTGCGACGAGCACCGGGCGGTACTCAGAGCTTGTCGAAGATGGCGCGCTTGACGGCGTCCAGATTCGCGTCGATCGCCTCCATTGGCTGGATGCTCTGCTTGATCGCCGTGTCCGGATCCTTGAGTCCGTGCCCGGTAAGCGTGCACACGACAGTACTGCCTTCCGGAATCTTGCCGGAACGGATATCGCGCATGGCCCCGGCCAGGGAAGTAGCCGACGCCGGCTCGCAGAACACGCCTTCCTTCTGCGCCAACAACTTCTGGGCATCGAGAATTTCCTGATCGCTGCATTCGTCGAACCAACCGCCGGACTCCTTCTGCACCTTCCAGGCATATTCCCAGGACTGCGGATGGCCGATGCGTATGGCGGTCGCCACGGTGTCGGGATTGTCGACCATCGCGCCGCGCAGAAACGGCGCACTGCCCGATGCCTGGTAGCCCACCATGCGCGGACGGTTGCCGACGATCGCACCGCCGGCGTAGCGACAGTTGCCGTTGCAGAAGCTGCACGCTTCGGTGACATGCGCGCCCGATGCGGAGGAATATTCGCAGTACCCGATCCAATGGGCAGTAATGTTGCCGGCGTTGCCGACGGGCAGACAGTGAAAATCCGGCGCCCGCTCCAGTTCTTCGATGATTTCGAACGCCGCCGTTTTCTGGCCCTGCAGGCGGAACGGATTGATGGAGTTGACGATGGTCACCGGCGCTTCTTCGGCCACCTGTTTCACCAGGCTCATGCCGGCATCGAAGTTGCCTTTGATCTGAATCACCATCGCACCGTGCATCATGGCCTGGGCCAGCTTGCCCAACGCGATCTTGCCGTCTGGAATCAACACGAAGGATGTGATCCCGGCCCGGGCCGCATACGCGGCTGCTGCCGCCGAAGTATTGCCGGTGGACGCGCAGATGATCGCCTTGCTGCCTTCCTCCACTGCTTTGGTGACCGCCATGGTCATGCCGCGGTCCTTGAACGAGCCGGTGGGATTGAGACCTTCGAACTTGACGTAGATATCCACGTCCTTGCCCAAGGTATCGGGAACGTTGTGCAAACGGATCAGCGGCGTGTTGCCTTCGCCGAGACTGATGACGCGGGTGTCATCATGTACCGGCAGACGGTCGCGGTATTTGTCGATCAAGCCGGTATAACGGGGTCGAAATGGCATGTTGATTTTTCCTGTGCGAACACGGCGCCGCGTTGCGCGCGGCGCGCGCAGTCAAGAGAGATATTCGAGGCGGATTCGCGTGACCTTGCCGACAATGGAGTCCAAACCCTCGATACGCCGGATGGCATCGTTCATAGCCCGTTCGCGCACTTGATGGGTCAGCATGATCAGCGGTACCGAATCGGCGTCGTCGAGCTGTTCCTTCTGAATCAGCGCTTCGATGCTGATGCCCTGCTCACCGAGTATGCGTGCCACGTCTGCCAGTACGCCCGGCTTGTCCCTCGCCTGCATGCGCAGGTAGTACGCCGTCTGCACGTCGTCCATCGAAAGGATCGGAATGTCGGACAACGATTGCGGCTGAAACGCCAGATGTGGCACGCGGTTTTCCGGATCCGCGGTCAGGGTGCGGGTCACGTCCACCAGATCCGCCACCACCGCCGAAGCGGTGGGCAGGGAGCCGGCGCCGGCGCCGTAATACAGGGTCGGACCCACCGCATCGCCTTTCACCACCACGGCGTTCATGACGCCGTCGACATTGGCGATCAAGCGGCGGTGCGGAATCAGCGTCGGGTGCACGCGCAGTTCGATTCCCAACTCCGTGCGCCGCGCCATGCCCAGATGCTTGATGCGATAACCGAGCTGTTCGGCGTAATCCACATCTTCGCGGGTGATGTGGCTGATGCCTTCGGTGTACACCTTGTCGAACTGCAGCGGGACACCGAAGGCAATGGAGCCGAGAATGGTCAACTTGTGAGCCGCGTCGATGCCTTCGATATCGAACGTCGGATCCGATTCGGCGTAACCGAGTTGCTGCGCTTCGGCCAGGGCGACATCGAAGCTGCGGCCTTTGTCGCGCATTTCGCTGAAAGATGAAATTGCCGGTGCCGTTGATGATACCGGCCAGCCATTCAATATGGTTCGCCGCCAGACCTTCACGGATCGCCTTGATGATGGGGATGCCGCCGGCGACCGCCGCTTCGAATGCCACCATGACACCGCGTTCGCTGGCAGCGGCGAAAATCTCGTTGCCATACATGGCGATCATCGCCTTGTTGGCGGTCACCACGTGCTTGCCGTTCTCGATCGCCTTGAGCACCAGCTGGCGCGCGGGATCGTAACCGCCGATCAGCTCGACGATGATGTCGACTTCGGGGTCGTTGACCACGTCGAACGCGTCATCGGTAATGTCGACGCCTTCGAGGTTTTCCAGACGGCTGGGATCGTAATCCCGGGCCGCGGCCCGGGTGACCACGATGCCGCGTCCGGCACGGCGGGTAATTTCGTCTGCGTTGCGCAACAGCACATTGAATGTGCCGCCGCCTACCGTTCCCAGGCCCAACAGACCGACGCGAACCGGAGTCAATGTTCTTCCCCCACTGCTTTCTGCAGCACGTTGTCCTTGCGCAGCATACTGCGGATACCGCGTAGCGCCTGGCGCGTGCGATGTTCGTTTTCGATCAGCCCGAAGCGCACGTGGTCGTCGCCGTATTCACCGAAGCCGATGCCCGGCGAAGCCGCCACTTTGGCGTCGGCCAGCAGCTTCTTGGAGAATTCCAGCGAACCCAGATGCCGGTAGGCTTCCGGGATCGGCGCCCAGACGAACATGGTGGCTTTCGGCGGCGTAACCTGCCAACCCATCGCATTCAAACCGTTGCACAGCACGTCGCGGCGCTTGCGATACATTTCGGCGATTTCAACGCACGCACTCCTGCGGGCCTTCCAATGCGGCGATGGCCGCCACCTGTATGGGCGTGAACATGCCGTAGTCCAGATAGGATTTCATGCGCGCAAGCGCCGCCACCAGACGCTGATTGCCGCACATGAAGCCGACCCGCCAACCGGGCATGTTGTAGCTCTTGGACAGGGAATAGAATTCCACCGCGATTTCCTTGGCACCGGGCACCTGCAGAATCGAAGGCGCCTTGTAACCGTCGAACACGATGTCGGCGTAGGCCAGATCGTGAACGATCCAGATACCGTGCTCGCGGCCGATGGCCACCACTTTCTCGAAGAATTCCAGATCGACGCACTGCGCCGTCGGGTTGGCGGGAAAGTTCAGCACCAGCATCTTCGGTTTCGGCCAGGAGTCCTTGATCGCCTTTTCCAGCTCGGCGAAAAAGTCGACGCCTTCGATCATCGGCACGTGACGAATGTCGGCGCCGGCGATGACGAAACCGTACGGGTGGATCGGGTACGCAGGGTTGGGCACCAGCACCGCGTCGCCGGGGCCGATGGTGGCCAACGCCAGATGCGCCAGGCCTTCCTTGGAACCGATGGTGACGATGGCTTCGGAATCCGGGTCCAGCTCGACACCGTAGCGCTGCTTGTACCAATTGCAGATCGCGCGCCGCAAGCGCGGGATGCCGCGGGAAACCGAATAGCGATGGGTATCGCGGACGCTGCACCGCCTCGATCAGCTTGTCGACCACGTGCTGGGGCGTGGGCTGATCGGGATTGCCCATGCCGAAATCGATGATGTCCTCGCCCCGCGCTCGGGCCTTGGCCTTGAGCTCGTTGACGATATTGAACACGTACGGCGGTAAGCGCTTGATTCTATGAAACTCGTCCATCAGCCGAGCTGCCCCGATCGGAAAAAATTTCGAAAGTTCATGTGGTTAAGGGTAAAACCGTCACACCTTACCGGCAAGCGCCGAAGCTGTCAATCGGCGCAACTTGCCGCCACGCCCAACGGCGATTATTCTGGCCCGAACATCACTGTCTGACTGCCATGAAACTCAGCCTCGACGACAACTGCCGCCCATTACACCATACGCGCGTACGGCCCCGGACATGTGGTCGTCAACGAGGAAATCATTCGCGCAAGTGTGGTGGTATCGCCGGAACAGCTGCTGCGGGACTGGCCGCCGACATCGTTCGAAGACCTGGCCGCGGAGCACATCGAATCGCTGCTCGCGCTGGAGCCGGAAATCATACTATTGGGCACCGGTGAAAGCATGCGCTTTCCGCATCCGCGCATCATGGCCGCGGCCGCGGCCCGGCGGGTGGGTATCGAAGTGATGGACACGGCCGCCGCCTGCCGAACCTACAACATTCTCGCCGCCGAAGAGCCGCAACGTCGCTGCAGCGCTGTTGATGATCTGAAACGCCTTACTTCAGCAAGGTGTCTTCCGAAAATCCTTCCGCTTCCAAGATTTCCCGCAAACGGCGCAGCGCATCCATCTGAATCTGCCGCACCCGTTCCCGGGTCACGCCGATTTCGTGCCCGACTTCTTCCAGGGTCGAGCGCTCGTAGCCATGCAGACCGAAACGTCGCTCCACCACTTCGCGCTGCTTGTCGTTGAGCTTGGCAAGCCAGGCCTCGAGGTTACGATGAACATTCTCGTCCTGCAGCAGCAGCGATGGGTCGGGATTGTTTTCGTCGGGAATGGCGTCCAACAGCAAACGATCCTCGTCATCACCGATGGGCGTATCCACTGAAGCAACGCGCTCGTTGAGTCCGAGCATGCGTTTGACTTCATTCAGCGGTTTGTCCAACAGCTGCGCGATCTCTTCGGCGCCCGGTTCCCGCTCCAGGTCCTGGGCCAACTGCCGCGCAGCACGCAGATACAAATTGATTTCCTTGACGACGTGAATCGGCAAACGAATCGTGCGCGTTTGATTCATGATTGCGCGCTCGATGGTTTGACGTATCCACCACGTGGCGTAAGTCGAGAACCGAAAGCCGCGCTCCGGATCGAATTTCTCCACCGCACGAATCAATCCCAGATTCCCTTCTTCGATGAGATCCAGTAATGCCAGACCTCGATTCATATAACGGCGTGCAATCTTGACCACCAGCCGCAGATTGCTTTCGATCATGCGCTGACGCGCGCTCTCTTCGCCTTTCTGCGCCAAGCGCGCGATAATAGACTTCCTCCTCGGCGGTAAGCAACGGCGAGAAACCGATCTCGTTGAGATACAACCGGGTTGCATCCATCTGTCCGTCGGGAAACTCGCCCGCACTGAACACTTGTTCTTCTTCTATTTCTTCGTCAGTCTCTTCGTCGGACTCTTCCGCTTCGAGATCTTCGTTCTCGATCTCGTCGTCCGCTTCCGCGGCCGGCTTTGACTGCGGCTGTTCCTTGCTCTCACTGATCGACGTATGGCTACGACGCGTCGACATCTGCCTTACCTCCCTAAGGGACTGAGCGTGGCGCGATCAATTTGCACCGGTCATCGCGCGACCTTGGAAGTCAATAATGCGATTTTGCCGGTCCATCTGCAACCGGACCGGGCGTCGGTCAGTGCGGCAGGTAGGCAAGCGGGTCGACCGGGTGGCCGTTGCGTCGGACTTCGAAATGTAACATTGGCCGAGAGGTGCCGGTGCTACCCAATTCGGCAATCGTCTGACCGCCCTTCACCCGCTGACCTTCGGTCACCAGCAACACCCGATTGTGAGCGTACGCGCTGAAGAAGGTCTGGTCGTGTTTGATAATGATCAATTTTCCATAACGCAGCAGACCCTGCCCGCTGTAGACCACTTCGCCGGCTGCCGCGGCGCGCACCGGTTGCCCGGAATCACCGGCGATGTCGATACCCTTTTTGCCATTGTCGGTCGCGGAAAAGGTGCGGATCACGCTGCCGCGGGTCGGCCATTGCCAGTGCAGTGAGCGCTGCCGCGGGGTTGGATCCTGGCGCTGAGGGCGAGGGGCGGGACGCGGCCGCGGCGCCGCCTGCCTGGGTTGCGCGCGCGCCTGGCGCGATGGAGCGCGGGCCGCCGGCGCGCGCAGCCTGAGGTGTTGCCCGGGGTAGATGTGATACGGCGGCTCGATGCCGTTCCAGTTGGCTACGTCTCGATAGTCGAGTCCATAGGAGAAGGAGATCGAGTAGAGGGTGTCACCACGCTGGACCCGATACTGGCCGGGAGGTGCGCCGCGGGAGGCTCTGTGCTCGGCCGCGCTGCGATCAGTGACAGGCGCCATCGGCGAACCACAGCCGGCGAGCACGGTGCCGACTAGGAGGGTTGCGATTCCGAGGCGCCTTACAATCATCAGCTCCTGAATACCAGATACAGGACCAAGACCGCGACCAACATGATCCAGCCGACACGGTCTATGTAGGTCCGGACCAGGTGCTCCATCCGCGCGCCGCCCCATTTCATCAGGCCTGCGACCAGAAAAAACCGGGCGCCCCGGCCGATGATCGATGCGATGAGGAAGGGCACGAAGGGCATCGCTACGACACCGGCGGCGATGGTAAAGACCTTGTATGGGATCGGCGTGAAGCCTGCCAGAAATACGGCCCAGAATCCCCATTGCGCAAACCACTCGCGCGCCTGCACGAAGGAGTCCCAGTACCCATATTGGTGCATCAACGGTGCGAGAAACTCGAACGCGAAACGTCCGATCAAATAACCGAAGGCGCCGCCGATCGCCGACGCGACCGTCGTCAAGCCGGCGAAAAACCAGGCTCGCTGCGGACACGCCAGGGCCATTGGCGCCAACATGACATCGGGGGGAACCGGAAAAAACGAGCTTTCGGCAAAACTCAGGCCGGCGAGATAGCGCGGCGCATGACGATGGGCCGACCAGCGCATGACGCGCTCATACAGCGCCGAAAATAGACTCATGACTCGCCACCTACCAACGGCACGAAGCTCACCCGTTCATACATCGTTTGCTCGAACCCGGAAGGCGTATGCGCGATCACCGCCAGGTTCTGCTGTCCCTGACCGCCCACTGGAATCACCATGCGCCCTCCTGGTGCAAGCTGTTCGAGCAGCGCCATGGGCACCTGCTCCGGCGCTGCGGCCACCAGAATTGCATCGTAGGGCGCAAGCCCGGGCCAGCCCCAGTGTCCGTCACTGTGTTTGGTGCGAACGTTGCGGATTCCAAGGGTGCGAAAGCGGCGGCGCGCCTGGGATAGCAATGCACCGATGCGTTCCACCGTGAACACTTCCTTTGCCAATTGCGCCAGGATCGCCGTCTGGTAACCGCATCCCGTGCCGACCTCGAGCACTTTTTCCGGCGCCGCTTCCCCGAACAACAGCTCGGTCATCCGCGCCACCACATAAGGCTGGGAAATCGTCTGCCCGTATCCGATCGGCAGCGCCGTGTCTTCGTAAGCGCGGCTCGCCAGCGCCTCATCGACGAACAGGTGCCGCGGCGTATTGCGCACAACTTCGAGCACTTCGCGGCGTTGGATACCCTGCTCGCGCAAGCGGCCGACCAGACGCTCGCGGGTACGCTGCGATGTCATGCCGATGCCGCGGATCATCGAGTCCGTCGGATTCATCATGCGACTCCGGCAATCCAGCTGGCGACCTTCTCCAAAGCGGCGTATTGGGTCAAATCCACGTGCAGTGGGGTGATCGATACTTTCGCGTTGCGCACGGCGTGAAAATCGGTGCCCGGCCCGGCATCCTGTTCAGCGCCCGCGGGTCCTACCCAGTAGATGGCACGGCCGCGGGGATCTTCGGCGCGCACCACCGGCTCGGCTTTGTGGCGGTGACCGAGTCGTGTGGCTTCGAAACCGGCCAACTGGTCCCATTCCAAGTTCGGAACATTGACATTGAGAATGGTGTCGCTCGGCAATGGGTCGCGGCGCAAACGTTCGACCAGCTCCACGGCAACGCGCGCCGCGGTTTCGAAATGATAGGGAGCCTGATGGGACACCAACGAAATCGCGATCGCCGGCAAGCCAAGGAAACGCCCTTCCACCGCCGCCGCCACCGTACCGGAGTAGATCACGTCGTCTCCCAGATTGGCGCCCGAATTGATACCCGAAACCACCATGTCCGGTTCCGTTTCTAACAAGCCGGTGATCGCCAAGTGCACGCAATCGGTCGGCGTACCGTCGACACTCACGAAACCATCATCCATTCGCCGCGGTCGCAACGGCGAATCGAGAGTCAGGGAATTGCTCGCGCCGCTGCGATCACGTTCCGGCGCGACCACGGTAATCTCGGCGATGGTGGAAAGGGACTGCGCGAGGCAGCGGATCCCCGGCGCCTGGAAGCCGTCGTCGTTGCTGATCAGGATATGCATGTTTTGAGCGGCGTCGGTAGTTCGGTCATTTATGAGTCAACTATACTGGATTCCCCCGCGCCGATATAGCGCCGAGGTTCCGCACAGCCGCCCCGTTCACGTATACTGTCGCGGTATAACCTGCTGCCAGCAAAGGTCTAGCCGCGTGCCCCGCAAGCCACCGCCAGCAGACGAGATCGCCCTGTTCCGCGCCCATGTCGGCAGCGTCCGAAAATTGGAGCAGCTGCGCGCCGAACCGCGCCTGCGCCGTCCTGCGCCGGTGCCGCGGCAGACGCTCGCGGACGAACGCCGAGTGCTGGCGGATATATTCTCCGACGAGTTCCATCCCGCCGAACACGAAACCGGCGAAGAACTGCACTTCGCCCGGCCGGGCCTGCAACATAAACTGCTGCGCAAATTGCGCCGCGGTCAGTACCGGGTCAATGCCGAGCTCGATCTCCACGGCATGACCATACAAGTCGCGCGCCGGGCGCTGGCGGAGTTCCTGCACGAGTGCCGCCAGACCGACCGGCGCTGCGTGCGGATCATCCACGGCAAGGGTAACGGCTCGCGCAATCGCGGGCCGGTACTCAAGACCATGGTCAATCGCTGGCTGCGACAACGGGACGAAATCCTGGCCTTTTGCTCCACTCCGCCGCACGACGGCGGCACCGGCGCGGTATACGTTTTGCTCAAGCGTCAGTAATGCCGTAATCCAGGTCCGGACCATCGCCGAGCAATTCGCGCATCACGCTGGTGGCGTAGTTGCCCCGATCGAGAAAGAACTGGACCCGCAAGTCCGATTGCCCCTGCCAATGCCATTGCAGATCGCGCACCGCGTGCCGCAACGCCCGCCGCTGTTGCTGCAGACCGGCGCGCTCCAGACCGTCGCAGAGCGCTTCATCGTCCGCCGACACCGACTGCTCCAGCACTAGCACCTGCCCAGCGCTCGCCAGTGCGCCCCGCCCCCACAGGGGCCCCGTGGGATGAACGTCGAGCCGCGCACACCGATCCGTCAAAACGGCATCGACCGACGCTGCAGAAAATACGCTGTGGCTGCCGTCCAACATGGCCACGTCGCCGTCCATCAACCGCTCCCATTCGCCGCGGCGAACCCGTTCCGCCAGCACCTTGTTGAACAGCCAACTGCGCGCAGCCGAGAGCAAGACACCGCGCTCGTGGCGCGATACGCGCGCACCCCCGAACATCGCGCGGGCACGCTCGACGTTGCCGCCGTCGCGACCAAAACGTTGCGCGCCGAAATAGCCCGGCACGCCTGCAACCGAGATTTGCTGCAAGCGCGCTTCGATTTCAGCAGGATCACCCTGCAATTGGCGGATCACCAGTTCGAACCGATTGCCGCGCAAGGCGCCACGGCGCAGCTTGCGATGGTGCCGTGTCGCATCCAACAGCGCGATTTCGGTGCAATTCATCGTGGACCAGTCCGGGTCCTCGCGCCCGGGCAGATGGACGCTGAACCACTGGCTGGTGACCGCATTGCGATCCTTCATACCGGCGTAGCTCACCGCTGCGGCGCGCACCTGCGCCACCTGGGCGATACGCCGTGCGACCCATTCGGTATTGGCGCCACGCTTGCGTATCCGCAACAAAACATGTTCGCCTGCGCCGCTAGGCTCGAAACCAATGTCCTCGTCGACCTGGAAATCCTCGGGTTCGGCGCGCAGCAGACCCTGCGCTGGCGGCGTGCCGTGCCCAAATGGCAGGAAATGGGTATAAGACATAAAATCGAGATAGAAGCGGCGCGCACGGCAGGCGCAGGGTAAGGTTCATTCTATCACTGCTTGCCGTCGCAACCCCGTCACTACCTCTTGTGCCAATTCCTCCGCGACGAATTTCGTCAGCACGGCATCGGCGCCGCAACGCTCCGCCCGCTCGAGATTAATGCTGCCGTTGAGCGAGGTGTGCAGCAATACGTACAGACCTTCGAGCTTCGGGCGTTGCCGGATTTCCTTGGTAAGCGCGTAACCGTCCAACTCCGGCATTTCGATGTCGGAAATGACCATCGCGACTCCAGCCGCATTGCCGTCGCCGTGCACGCCCAGCCCATCGAGTGCCCGCAACGCTTCCCGGCCATCGCGCGCCAAGGTGTAGTCAAGGCCCAACTGTTCAAGAATCCGACTGGTGTGGGCACGGGCTACACTCGAATCATCCACCACCAGCACCTGTGCCTCGGGCGTGAGCAGTTTGGGTCTGTCCTGGACTTGCAGTTCCGGCTCACCGACCCCGGTCACTTCAGCAAGCACGCGTTCAACATCGAGTATCTGTACCAACTCGCGTTCGATCTCGGTAACACCGGAGGTATAGCTGTTGCGCCCGCTGCCGCGAGGAGCCGGTAAAACCGATTGCCACGGGCGCTCCACGATCCGATCGACGCGGCCTACCAGCATCCCCTGGTGACTGCGATTGAACTGCGTGACGATGACCCAGCACGGCCCGGCCTCGTCCGGTATCCGGCCACGCCCCAGGGCTGCCGCCAGGTCGATGACCGGCACTGAGCGTCCGCGCATATGGGCGACGCCGCGGATCGCAGGATGGGAGTCGGGCATCCGGGTCAGCGCCGGGCACGGAACGATCTCCTGTACTTTCAGGACATTGATGCCGAACCGCTGCTTGCCGTAAAGATCGAACAACAGCAGGTCCAGTCGGTCGTCGCTTTTGTTTCGTGATAATCGGTTGCTGGCTGCAGACATGACGTATTGACGTTCGAAAATAGTGGTTATGCAGCGCCCTTCGCGCCGACGCTCCTTGCATCGGCAGACGCCTGCAGGGCTTGAATCACGGCTGCGCTATTTGGAAACAAAATCAGTTGTGCGCGGGTCCCGTTGCGAGAACCGAACTGCGCCGCTCAGGGATTCTCGTGCAGCAACACCACAGCAAAGGCTGCGATGCCTTCCTGGCGACCGGTGAAACCGAGATGCTCGGTGGTGGTGGCCTTGACGTTCACCCGATCCTCGGGGATTGCAAGATCTGCAGCCAGATTGCGGCGCATGGCCGCGATGTGCGGCGCCAGCCGCGGCGCTTGTGCGACCACGGTCGTATCAGTGTTCGTGACACCGAAACCCTGGGCTTGTATCCGTTGCAACACCGTGCGCAGCAGGATGCGGCTATCGGCGTTGGCATACCGGTCATCGGTATCGGGAAAATGGCGGCCAATGTCGCCCAGGCCGGCAGCGCCGAGCAACGCATCACAAAGCGCGTGTATCAGCACGTCGCCGTCGGAATGGGCCGCCAAGCCAAGGGTATGCTCGATGTGCACGCCACCGAGAATCAACGGACGGTCGGTGGCGAATGCGTGGACGTCGAAACCGTGGCCGACTCTCATGCCAAGATTTCCTGCTGCCGGAGAAAGAATTCCGCCGATACGAGATCCTCGGGGCGGGTGATCTTGATGTTGTCGCTGTGGCCCGGCACCACCCGCGGCGCAAATCCGGCGTGCTCTACCGCCGACGCTTCGTCCGTGACCAGGAGGCCCTTCTCGATGGCCGCGCCCAGGGCTTCCTGCAAAAGACCGAGACGGAACATCTGCGGTGTGAGGGCGTGCCAGAGATACTCCCGCGGCACGGTTTCCAGCACCGTCCCGGTGGCATCGCAGCGCTTCATGGTATCGCGCACCGGAGATGCCAACAGGCCGCCGACGGCGTGGTGACGGATGCTTTCGATCAGTCGATCGATGTCGCTGTTGCGCACGCATGGCCGGGCGGCATCGTGCACCAGTACCCAGTCGGCGGGGCTTGCGTATTCGGAAAGCGCGAGCAGCGCGTTGAACACCGAATGGCAACGCTCGACGCCGCCATCGACTCGCGATACCGGTATGGGAAAGTCCGCCTCGATCGAATTCCAGCGATCGTCTTCAGGCGACAGTACCACCACCAGTCCGTTGATCTGTGGTTGAACGGACAAACGCTCCAAAGTCCACTGCAAAACGGTTTTGCCCGCCAATTGCAGATATTGCTTCGGTGTGGCAGCACCCATACGGGTGCCTGCCCCGGCCGCCGGAACCACGCCCCAGCAACGCGTACGGTCGCTCACCGGCGCACGCTCCATGACCACAACCGTTCAAGGTTGCCGCGGCGGCTGACCGGTGCCCGTGGACTTCTTTGGATCGACGATTTGATAAAACGTTTCTCCATCGCGAATCATGCCCAGTTCAGTACGGGCCCTTTCTTCGATCGCTTCCAGGCCCTGCTTGAGATCGCGCACTTCCCCCTCCAGCGCCTGGTTGCGCTCGCGCACTTCTTCATTGGTTTGCTTCTGGGACCGGACTTCGTGACCGATGCGCCAGACGTCACCCAAGCCGCCGTCAGCCACCCACAGCCTGTATTGCAACGCCAACAGCAAGGCAACCAACAACACCACCAGCCAGCGCATCAGCCCCTCGCGACGCCTCTCGGCGCCGTTTGCGCCATGGCGCGATTATTATTTTGCAAAGACGTTGAAAGCTTTCGCGCCCGCATAGGTTCCGCGCCCACGGAGCTGTTCCTCGATCCGAATCAGTTGATTGTATTTCGCCACCCGGTCGGAACGCGACAATGAGCCGGTCTTGATCTGGGTGGCGGTAGTCGCTGCCGCAAGATCAGCGATGGTGGTGTCTTCGGTTTCGCCGGAGCGATGGGAAACCACCGCCGTGTAACCGGACTGGTGAGCCAACTCGATCGCGTCCAGGGTTTCGCTGAGACTGCCTATTTGATTGAGCTTGATCAGAATCGAGTTGGCAACCTTGCGCTCGATGCCCTTGCGGAAAATCTCGGTGTTGGTGACGAACAGATCATCGCCGACCAGTTGCACTTTTTTCCCGAGCCGCTCGGTGAGCACTTTCCAGCCGTCCCAATCGTTCTCCGCCATGCCGTCCTCGATGGTGATGATCGGATAGCGATCGACCCAATCGGCGAGGTATTCCACGAATGCGGCCGATTCGAAACGCTTGCCTTCCGAGGCAAGATCGTAGACACCGTCTCGATAAAATTCCGAACTCGCCGCATCCAGGCCAAGGAAAATGTCCTCTCCGGGACGGTAGCCGGCCTTTTCTATGGCACTCAGAATAACGCCTATCGCTTCTTCGTTCGATCCAAGGTTGGGCGCAAAGCCGCCTTCGTCGCCCACTGCCGTATTCATGCCCATGTCATGGAGGACTTTCCGCAAAGCGTGAAAGACTTCCGCGCCATAGCGAACCGCTTCGGTGAAATTTGCAGCGCCGACCGGGAGAATCATGAATTCCTGCAAGTCGACGCTGTTGTCGGCATGGGCGCCGCCGTTGATGATGTTCATCATCGGCACCGGCAACTGATAGTGCTCCTGGTCGTTCAGGTAACGATACAATGGCAAACCGGCGTCATTGGCCGCTGCGTGGGCGGCCGCCATGGACACTGCCAGGATTGCGTTGGCGCCAAAGTTACGCTTGTTGGGCGTGCCGTCGGCATCGATCATGGCCTGATCGAGTTCGCGTTGCGCGCTCACTTCGCGCCCCACGAGCAGATCGCGGATGGCACCATTCGCGTTCGCGACTGCTTTGCGCACACCTTTGCCGCCGTAACGATTCTTGTCGCCGTCGCGCAGTTCCAGCGCTTCCAATTCGCCGGTGGATGCACCGGACGGAACGGCGGCACGGCCGATCACGCCGCTTTCCAGCACCACGTCTGCTTCTACCGTGGGATTGCCACGCGAGTCGATGATTTCGCGCGCATGGATGTCCTTGATCTTGGCCATTACTGCTCCAGTGTCGGTCTCGACGAAAGTTAAAAGTCGCGGTCGCGCGCGACTATACAGCAGCTTGGTGACGGTTGCATGCCGCGTCCGCGGACGCCGGTGCGGGCTGGGCCGATATCAATCCGGTTAAAGTGCCGCTTCCGGGAACGGTTGTGCCTTGACCGCTGCATCGATCCGCTGCAGCGTTTGCAACAGCGATTCCAGCAACGGTAGCGGCCATGCATTGGGACCGTCGCTCAACGCCTTGGTCGGATCCGGATGGGTTTCCATGAACAAACCGGCGACGCCAGCGGCCACGGCGGCGCGCGCCAGGACCGGTACGAACTCGCGCTGACCGCCGGAAACGGCACCCTGCCCGCCCGGCAATTGCACCGAATGGGTGGCGTCGAACACGACCGGACAGCCGGTATCACGCATCACCGCCAGCGAACGCATGTCGGACACCAGATTGTTGTAACCGAACGAAACGCCGCGTTCGCATACCATGATGTCCCGGTTGCCGGTGGCGAACGCCTTGTCGACCACGTTCTTCATGTCCCAGGGCGCCAGGAACTGGCCCTTTTTGATGTTGACGGGTTTGCCCTGGCGGGCGACGTTTTGAATGAAGTTGGTCTGGCGGCACAGGAATGCAGGAGTCTGCAATACGTCCACGACCGCCGCCACTTCTTCCAGCGGCGTGTCCTCGTGTACGTCGGTCAGCACCGGGACACCGATTTCCTTGCGCACCGTTGCCAGTATCCGCAATCCTTCATCGATACCCGGTCCGCGAAAACTGCCGGCCGAGGATCGGTTGGCCTTGTCGTAGGACGATTTGTAGATGAACGGCATGCCCACCCGCGCAGCGATTTCCTTGAGTTCGCCGGCGGTGTCCAACGCCAACTGTTCGCTCTCGATCACGCACGGGCCGGCGATCAGGAACAGCGGCTGTTCCAGACCGACTTCGAAACCACAAAGCTTCATACGCTTACTGCCTGCTTGGAATGCTGCGTCTGATATTCGAGCGCGGCGCGCACGTACCCGGAAAACAAGGGGTGGCCATCCCGCGGCGTTGAGGTGAATTCAGGATGGAACTGGCAAGCGACAAACCACGGATGATCGGGAAGCTCCACGACTTCCACCAGCGCATCGTCCGTGGATTTGCCCGCGATCACCAGTCCTGCTTCCTGCAGTCGGGCCAGATAATGATTGTTGAATTCATAGCGATGACGATGGCGTTCGCGGATCAGATCTTTGCCGTACAGTTCGTGTACAACGGTGCCCGGCGTCAAGCGGCATTCCTGGGCGCCCAGGCGCATGGTGCCGCCGAGGTCCGATTGCTCGTGACGCTGCTGCGTACTGCCGTCGGCATCGCGCCATTCTGTAATCAGGGCAATCACCGGGTGCGCGGTATTGGACTCGAATTCGGTGCTGTGCGCCCCCTGCAGACCGGCGACGTTACGCGCAAACTCGATCACCGCAACCTGCATGCCCAGGCAGATCCCCAGATACGGAACGTTGTGCTCGCGGGCATAGCGCACCGCGCTGATCTTGCCTTCGACGCCGCGTTCGCCAAACCCCCCCGGCACCAGAATCGCGTCCATGCCCTGCAGACAATCGGGGCCGTCACGCTCGATCTGTTCGGAATCGATATAGACGATATTCACCTGCGCCCGATGCCTGAGTCCGGCATGGGCCAGGGCTTCGTTCAACGATTTGTAGGATTCGGTCAGGTTCACATATTTACCGACCATCGCGACGTTGATGCGATGCTCGGGATTGCTCATGGCGTCGACCACATGCTCCCATTCCGACAGCTGCGGCGGCTGCACGTCGAGCTGCAGTTTCTCGACCACGAAGTCGTCCAGGCCCTGGGAATGCAGCCACAGGGGGATCTTGTATATGTTGTCCACGTCGATCGCGGAAATGACTGCGCGTTCATCGACGTTCGTGAACAACGCGATTTTGCGCCGCTCGTCTTCCGGGATCGGCCGGTCCGCGCGGCAGAGCAGAATATCGGGCTGAATACCGATCGAGCGCAGCTCCGCCACCGAGTGCTGGGTCGGTTTGGTCTTCAATTCGCCGGCACTGGAAATATACGGCACCAGGGTCAGGTGCATGAACAGCGCCCGTTCGTGACCCAGCTCGACGCCCATCTGCCGGATCGCCTCCATGAATGGCAGCGATTCGATGTCACCCACGGTGCCGCCGATTTCCACCATCGCCACATCGGCATCGGCCGCGCCGGCGCGTATCGAACGCTTGATCTCATCGGTGATGTGAGGGATGACCTGCACCGTGCCGCCGAGGTATTCACCACGCCGTTCCTTGCGGATCACGTTCTCGTAGATCTGACCGGTGGTGAAGTTGTTCTTGCGGGTCATGCGGGTACGCAGAAAGCGCTCGTAATGACCCAGATCCAGATCCGTCTCGGCGCCGTCGTCAGTGACGTACACCTCACCGTGCTGGAATGGACTCATGGTGCCTGGATCGACGTTGATGTACGGATCCAGCTTCAACATGGTGACTTTCAGACCGCGGGCTTCAAGGATTGCGGCCAGGGACGCCGAGGCGATGCCCTTGCCCAACGAGGAAACAACGCCGCCGGTAATGAAAATAAAACGCGTCATACGGTTCCGCCAAGGGAAGGTCTAAGCTGCAGCCGGGAGGCCGCCGGATGGGGTTACAACTTACCAGATCGGCGACTCGGGCTCAATCCGAACCGCCGCAATCAGGAGCCGGTCAACGGTTCAACCAGCAGTTCGAATCCGTCTTCGTCCGTGGCCGCCGCCAGTGTCTGCTCGAGCCACAACGATCCGACTGCGGCGAGTTGTTCGCCCACATAAAACAGCGGGATTCGATCCCGTTGCCAGGGGGCGACTCCCCGCTCCTGGAACAAAGTCTTCAATGACCGTCGGTGGGCACTGCCGAGCGGCCGCAGATGTTCGCCGCCGCTGCGGAATGCCACCTGCACACGATTGGATGTGCATGCATCGCAGCGCACACCGCGGCCGCGCGCGCGGCGCGCCGTCACGCGCAGATTCAACGCGTCCAGCACCAACGGTGCGCGCAGATCCCATGGCATGCGCTGCTTTGGATCGTGCAGCGGCAGCGGCGCCATGGCGTACAGGCGATCTCGATAGCGGCGCACCTCCACGCCCGACCAATGCACCAAGGGCTCGGCATCGACGCGCGCGGCGACCACATCGTCGAGTATGCGTCGCAGGTGGGCGCGGGTTGGCGTCGGTAGCCGCAATCGCCGCAGCCAAGTGCGGATGACATTGCGCTGCCGCGCCGGGTCCAGCTCCTGCAGGGCGATCACGTCGATTTCTCCTGGATTTTCACCGAGCACCTGCAGCAGGTCCAGTTCCCCCAATTGGTCGGCCAGGTACGCCGCCTCGGCGCTGTTCTCGGCGGCCCGGGCCAATGTCGCATCCCACGCCGGCCAGCGTTCTGCAACGACAGCTACGAGCCGCTGCCGAACGAAATTGCGCTCGAAGCGCACATCCAGATTGCTCAGGTCCTCGACCCAGTGCAGACCGAGCCGTGTGGCGTAATCGGACAATGCCTGGCGGGGGAACTCCAACAGCGGGCGCAAGTGCAGACCGGATCCCAGCGGGCTGCACGCTGGCATCGCGGCCAGGCCGCGTGGCCCGGCGCCGCGCAACAGCTGCAACAGTACGGTTTCCGCTTGATCGTTGCGATGATGGGCGGTCAGCAGCGCATCACCGGGCTGCAGTAGCCGGGCAATGGCCTGGTAGCGGGCGTCGCGCGCAGCGGCCTCGGGACTCTGCCCTGCCCCCGCTTGGGCGTCGACCTGGACGGACTGGAGACCGACACCGAGATCGGCGCACACCTTGGCGCAGTGCTGCTGCCAATCGTCGGCCTGGACATGCAGACCATGATGCACGTGGACCGCACACAATTCAGTTGGCGCCGACAAGATTTGCCGGGCGCAATGCAATAACACGTGGGAGTCGCGGCCGCCGCTGTAGGCGACCCAATAACGTCGCGCCGTCGGCAGCGCGCTCAGCCGCTGGCGCAGATTGTGGGGCGTCAAGTCCATTGCAGGCACCCGCCCGGAACGCGAGGTTCGGCGATCGGAGGGGGTCAATGACCCTTCTTGAACTCACCGTAGCGCATCAACCGCTCGTGACGCGACTCTAGAAGCGCGTCGATCGGCATGGATTGCAGCTGGTTGAGCGTTTCGATCAGCCGCTGCTTCAAACGTTGCGCCATGGCGTTCAGATCCCGATGGGCGCCACCGAGCGGTTCATCGATCACCTCGTCCACCAATTCCAGTTCTTGCAGCCTGCGGGCGGTGATACCCATGGCTTCCGCCGCTTCCGGCGCGCGCTCCACGCTCTTCCAGAGGATGGACGCGCAGCCTTCCGGGGAAATAACCGAATAGGTGCTGTACTCGAGCATCAGCAGACGATCGCCGACGCCGATCGCCAGCGCGCCGCCGGATCCGCCCTCGCCGATCACCGTGCAGATGATCGGTACGCGCAGCCCGGCCATGGCAAACAAATTGCGGGCAATGGCCTCGCTCTGGCCGCGCTCTTCGGCGCCGACTCCGGGATAAGCGCCGGGCGTGTCGATGAACGTGAACACCGGCAGCCGGAAGCGTTCGGCGAGATGCAGCAGACGCAATGCCTTGCGATAACCTTCGGGACGCGGCATGCCGAAGTTGCGCCGTACTTTTTCGTGGGTGTCGCGCCCCTTCTGCTGACCGATGACCATCACCGGGCGGCCTTCCAGACGCGCCAGTCCGCCGACGATCGCCGGATCGTCGCCATAGGCGCGGTCACCATGCAACTCCTGAAAGTCGCTGAACGCCCGCTCGATATAGTCGAGCGTATAAGGGCGCTGCGGGTGGCGGGCAAGTTGGGAAATCTGCCAGGAATTGAGGGACGAGAAAATCGACTCGGTCAGGGATTTGCTCTTGTTCTCCAGCCGGGTGATTTCTTCACCGATATTGATTTCATTGTCGTCGCCCACCAGCCGCAGTTCTTCGATCTTCGCTTCGAGCTCGGCGATGGGCTGTTCGAAATCGAGAAAGTTCAAGTTCATACGGTGGTTTCCAGATATTGTTTCGAGGGCCGCATGCCCCATTATGTCACAGCGACAAGCGGTTTTCAGGCGTGTCGGGCGCCGCTCTCGCCGTAGTCCAACCAGACGCCGCTGGGTCCGGTGAGGCCGCGCAATCGCGCCAGCAATTCGTCGGTGGGGCGAACCCGCCATTCCTGGCCGAGTGGCATCTGGGCCTCGGCGTCCTGGCGACGGTAGTGCACCCATACCGGACAGTGGCCCTCCCTGAAGGGCGTCAATGCATCGGCAAGCGACCGCACGAAACCGTTACCGCCGTTTTCTTCCGCCATCCGGATTACCAGGCGCCGTGCATACCGCTCCCGAGCCTGGTCCACCGAATACACCTGTTCGACGCTGACGCGCCAGCCACCGCTGTACTCGTCGGGCCCGAGTTGGCCCTGAAATACCAGCACCGTATCCTTTCCCAGCAGGTGGCGGTATTTTTCGTAGACGTCGGCGAACAGGGTAGCCTCCAAACGCGCGGTGCGATCATCCAGGCTCAATACCGCCATGCGGCCGCGGCGGGTGTTGATGGTCCGGGTGGCGACCACCAGACCCGCGACCACCACGGCGCGTTCCTGGGCAACGGGCCCACCGGCGCCGCCCACGGTGTCGCTGCCGGTCAAAGCCCCGATCCGACCGCTGGTGATACCCCGCAGTTCATCTTCATAGCGTTCGATGGGATGCCCGGTCAGGTAGAGCCCCAGGGTGTCCTTCTCGCCGGCCAAGCGTTGCTCTTCGTCCCATTCGGGCAGTTCCGCACGCTGACCGTCGGCGGGCTGCGCCTGGCTGAGGGCTTCACCGCCGAACAGGTCGAAGATCCCGGCTTCGGCATTGCGGCTGTGCTGCTCGGCGGCGCGCATGGCTTCCGGCAGTTGTGCCATCAGGGTGGCGCGGTTGCTGCCGAAGCAGTCCAGCGCCCCTGAACGAATCAGCGCTTCCTGCGCGCGTCGGTTGGCGCGGCGAAGATCGATACGCCGGCAATAGTCGAACAAATCGCGGTAGGGTCCGTTGGCTTCACGCTCTGCGATGATATTTTCAATCGCGCCTTCGCCGACGCCTTTGATAGCGCCCAGACCGTACAAAATGGTTTCGTCGTCGGCGGCGGTGAATCGGAAAAACGAGGTATTGATACTGGGCGATACCACCGGCAGACGCATGTCCCGGCATTCCTCGATCAGCGTCACCACCTTATCGGTGTTGTCCATGTCCGAAGAAAGCACCGCCGCCATGAATGCAGCCGGATAGTGGGCTTTCAGCCAGGCGGTCTGATAGGACACCAGGGCGTACGCTGCGGAGTGCGACTTATTGAAACCGTAGCCGGCGAACTTCTCCATCAAGTCGAAGATGTAGGTCGCCGTTTTCGCCTCGACGCCACGGTCCAAGGCGCCCTGGGTGAAGATCTCACGCTGCTTGGCCATTTCTTCGGCTTTTTTCTTGCCCATGGCCCGGCGCAGCAAGTCAGCGCCGCCGAGGGAGTACCCGGCCAGCACCTGGGCGATCTGCATCACCTGTTCCTGGTACAGGATCACGCCGTAGGTAGGCGCCAGGATGGGTTCGAGATCGGGGTGCGGATATTCGACCTTGGCACCATGCTTGCGGGCGATGAAGTCATCCACCATACCCGACTGCAAGGGACCGGGGCGGAACAACGCCACCAGCGCGACGATGTCGTCGAAACAATCCGGCTTCAGGCGCTTGATCAGATCCTTCATGCCGCGGGATTCGAGCTGAAACACCGCCGTCGTCGCGCAGCGTTTGAGGAGTTCGAACGCAGCCGGGTCGTCCACTGGGATGGCGGCGATATCCAGGGGTGGCTCACCCGCTCCACGCCGCACCGCATTCACCGTCTGCAGGGCCCAGTCGATGATGGTCAGGGTCCGCAGGCCGAGAAAGTCGAACTTGACCAAGCCCACCGCCTCGACGTCATCCTTGTCGAACTGGGTGACGACGCTGCTGGATCCTTGTTCACAGTACAGCGGCGTAAAGTCGGTCAACTGCGATGGCGCGATCACCACGCCGCCGGCATGTTTGCCGGCATTGCGCGCCAACCCCTCGAGCTTACGCGCCATATCCAATAGCGCTGCGACGTCCTCGTCCTGCTCGTAGAGCTGGCGCAGGTCCTGCTCCTGATCCAGCGCCTTGTCGAGGGTCATGCCGATTTCGAAGGGAATGAGTTTCGCGATCCGATCGACGAAGCCGTAGGGATGGCCGAGTACGCGCCCCACATCGCGCACCACCGCCTTGGCGGCCATGGAGCCGTAGGTGATGATCTGGGAGACCTTCTCCCGGCCATAGCGTTCGGCCACGTATTCGATCACCCGGTCACGCTGTTCCATGCAGAAATCGACATCGAAATCCGGCATGGAGACCCGCTCAGGATTGAGAAATCGCTCAAACAATAAATCGTAAGCGATTGGATCCAGGTCGGTAATCTCCAGGACATATGCGACTAAAGAACCCGCGCCGGAGCCGCGGCCCGGTCCCACCGGAATACCATTGGCCTTAGCCCAGCGGATGAAATCGGCAACGATCAGAAAGTAGCCGGGGAAACCCATTTGAATGATGACCCGCAACTCGAGCTCCAGGCGCTGCTGGTACTCGGCCGTGCGGTCACCATAGTCCGGTGCACTGGGATCGAGAATCCGCTGCAAGCGTTTCTCCAAGCCTCGGCGAGACTCGGCTTCCAGGAAACGCGCCGCATCCATGCCATCCGGTACCGGGAACTTGGGCAGGAAATTTTCACCCAGGGTCAGCTCCAGATTGCAGCGCCGGGCGATTTCGACACTGTTCTCCAATGCCTCCGGTATGTCGGCGAACAACTCCACCATCTCGTCCGCGGAGCGCAGGTATTGCTGCTCGGAATAGTTGCGGGGCCGACGGACATCGTCGAGAGTCCGGCTTTCGCGAATGCAGACCCGGACTTCGTGGGCTTCATAGTCGTCGCGGGTCAAGAAGCGCACGTCGTTGGTGGCGACCACGGGCAGGCCCGCTGTCGTCGCCAAGTCCACGGCCCGGTGCAGGTATTCCTCTTCGCCGGGGCGCCCGGTACGCTGCAATTCGAGATAAAATGCGTCCGGAAACAAGCCTTGCCATCCGGCCGCCAGCTCGGCCGCGAGTCCGAGGTTGCCGGCCAGCAGCGCCCGTCCGACGTCGCCTTCGCGCGCTCCGGACAGGGCAATCAGACCCCTCGAGCCACCAACCAGCCAGTCCCGCTGTATCATCGGAACGCCCCGGTGCTGACCTTCCTGGAAACTGCGCGATACCAGTCGGGTCAGGTTGCGGTAACCTTCGTCGTCGCGACACAGCAGCACCAATCGGAACGGCTTTTCCGCCTCGGCCTCGTTGCGTAGCCACAGGTCCACGCCAACGATCGGTTTGACACCGGCCGCGGTGGCGGCGCGGTAAAATTTCACCATGGCGAACAGATTGGACTGGTCGGTGACGGCGATCGCCGGCATGCCGACCGCCGCGGCCGCTTTCGCCAGGGGCTTGATGCGTACCAGTCCGTCGACCAGTGAGTATTCGGTGTGTAGTCGGAGGTGGACGAACTGCGGTTGCATGGTCGGTATTGTAATGTAGGGGCACACCCGGCGGCGACTCCGCCGCGGCTTAATTACCGGAAAGGGTGAGCCTGGCGGACCGAAACCGTGCGTTTTCGCGCCCCGGCACTTGCCCGACCCGGCGAATTCGTATAGTTTTCTGACGCACAATAACCATAATCAATCCATTGCATTCGATCGTCGATCTAAACCATTGACGCAGTTGGCCGATTACATGTGCGAAAAGCGGCTCACGCGAGGCGCCGTTACACGTTAACGAACAACAGTTATAGGAACGGTTTAGTGTTTACACTGAATGCCAACTTTTCTTTCCCCGAACATTGGGTCCTGATCGCAGTTTTCTTCGCTATTTTCGCGGGGTGCGGCTTGTTTGAGCGCCGACGCCGCAGCGGTGCCGGTTGCATAGGACTCGGATTATTGGCACTGACAACCAACGCCGCGTTGCTGGCTCTTGCCAACCGCGTCGGCTATGGCGAGTTCGACTTGCTGCAATTGCTGACACTGCAGGACGCCACCGTCGAATCGACGCTAATCGTGATTGGCTACTGCCTGGTGATTCGCGGAATTGCGCAATCGGTACGCATGCGTCTACAGCCGCGCGCGTATCGCGGCCTGGCGTAAGAAAGCACGAACTGATTTTCTCAGGCAGTCCCGTCGGGACTGGTCGGCAGGTTGCCCGCTTCCATGACCTGGCGGGTGATATCGATCACTTCCCCTACTGCTGCGATCTGCTCGAAATCCGTCTGCAAGCAATTGGCGCGATGCGCCGATTTTGCCATCAATGGTTCGATGACCGCATGCACTTCGGTGTCCTTCGGCCTGCAAACAGGCGCCAGCACCAGTTTGGCAAAACAATGATCGTGCTCCAGTGCTTCGCGCACAAATGCAAACTTGTCGTGGGCTCCAGAGAAATCGGCATCACAAGCTGCATGTAGCTCGAAGCGGTTGGTGTCGCTTGACCAGCTCTTGTACATATAAAGCGTCAGATCCGCGGTCTTTTGCGCACGCAAGTCGCTCAACATTCTGCCCAGCCGCTGCGGTTCGGCCAATGGACTGAAATCGTACTCCTCGGAGGCGACCTCGAAAAACGCCGCGAACGAACCTGGAACACGCGGCAATGCAACTTTGACTTCGCGCTCGCCGGACTCCACATCCTTGAGCACAAAGAACGGCACAGTGCCGGCGCTTTCCGCTGCCATTGCAGCGTATAAGCGGGAGTTGGTCGCCGTCACCACGTCCTCCAGGTCCGGTTTCAACTTTCCTTGGTTGCGGGCGATCAAATCCTTGAGAAACACCGTGACTTCGGCTCCCTTGGTGTCGATCACGCGCTTCAACGACAGGCGCACACCGTCGCCCTCGACTTCGATGCGGGTGACTTCGCACGGAATGTCCCGAAGCCGCACCTTGCTTCCGGCTCGCTTTTGTAAACCGGGAAGATTCACGCGTACCAGATCCCCTCGGCTCAGGCCGTTGGATAGGTTTTTCAACTTCACGCACAGTCCGCGCAGCGAGATGTCGCAGGTTTCACCTTCCGCGCGTTGGTCGGAAAACGAAACCTCCACTGCCAACGCAACCCGGTAGCGGTCTTCGTGGCGTTGTTCCGCATAGCCCAAACGCACCACCTGCGGCGGCGGGCCGTGAACCGTCGCCGCTTTCTCCGCCAATGGCAATGCCGCCTGTGCAACTTCGGCGCCGAAAAACCGCTGCCCGAACCCCCAGTCGCGAATCTGCGCCGTCAGGTCCACCAAGACGCCAGCCGCGACATGCCGATCGGCATGGCAAACCAACTCTTCGGCCTGTTCTGTGGACTTTTCGCTCAACCGTTCGATCTTTTCGTAAATCTTGCGGCAGTCCGGGCGATGCACAGGACGGAGTACGGCTTTATAGACTCGAAACGCTTCCCGGTTGCACTTCGCACTCAACAAAGCGAGCCATTGCTGTGGATTTTCGAATTCGAATTCCGCCACCACGCGGGCGCACTCATTGTCATTTTCCTTGTACACCGCAATCAGCGGGTCACGCTGACCGTCTTCACGGGTCAGGCGGTATAACTCCGCTATTCGGTGGGCAGCGGACAGTCCCGTAAAATCGTAGCGTTCGTGTTCGGCGCGAAAGATCTCGAGCGAAGGCCGCGCATTGTCGTTGTGACAAACGACTTCCAACTTTACCGATTGATCGTCGTTCATGCTCAGGAAGAACGGGATCACCGGCGTCGAGGTGGCGTAGAACTGCTCCGCGAGCAACGAATATGCGGTAAGTCTTTCGTCCTCGAAATCCTGCTTGCGCTTGCGCTGGGCGCCACGCAATTGTCGATCGATGAAGCGGCCCAGAACCGCGGACGGCTCCGGATTCCCGTCTCCCAGGCGGGTCAGGCGAATACGATACTCGCGTTCACCTGGCTCGACACTCAAGATCCTGTATCCGACTTCACTGAGTGGGACATCGAGTTCCTGATTCAAATCAGTAAAACTGATTGCGACCTCCTGCTCCGCCTGTAACCGCAGCGCATGCTTGGCGGACAAACGCAATCCGTTCTGCGACAGGTCGATCGTCTGAACCGGTAGCGATTGACCGTCCGTGTGCAGCAGGGCATCGCTGCAATGTTGCAACCGCGCTTCGCACCGATCCCGGTAGTAGCCGAGCAGGATGACATCCGGCCGCGGATCCGCGCCGCCAGTGTCAGCATGGTATGGCAAAGCAGCTTCGGGAGCCCGGGCCGACGGGGTAGGTCTGTCGGCGGAACTCGCCGAGGCCAACCCGTCGCGATAGTCGTTCTGCTGCTCCATCACCCGAAACGTGTGATCGGCCGACATGATCTGCTCGAACGTGGCGACGGTGAATACGCCGTCGTGGTCGCGCAGCCCGTTGATGAACGTTTCATAAGTGAGTTCGTCCATCCAGAACACGCGGTTGCGGTAGTTATAGCGTTTGCACTCGTAGGGTACTTTGCCGCGCATATCGACGTTCAGCTGGCATTCCTGCTGCAATCGACGGTATTCCATGCGCTGGAGAAATTGGAAAGTGGGCGAACCGTGCTGGATGCGTTCGATCACAAGCTCTTTGTCCCGGGCGCGGGCGTCGGGACGAATATAATGCTTGATCTCCCCAACGTGTTCCGAATTCGGGTCGGACATGGGCACGCTTCGCGGCGGGTGTTGGACACCCGCGGTTCATATTAAAGATGGGTGTATCTGGCCTTTTATCGGCCCACGGCAGGGTTTTCTTGAGGCGCGGTTAGGAGCAGGGGGACAGGCGACGGCGAACCGGCGCGTAGGAAGCACGATGGTGAGGACAAGCGCCGAGTCGGTCCAAGGCCGCGAGGTGGTCCGGCGTCCCGTAGCCCTTGTGCCGGGCAAAGCCGTAGCCGGGGAACTCTGCGTCCAGTTCGGTCATATACCGGTCGCGGTCTTGCTTGGCGAGAATCGACGCCGCGCTGATTGCGGGAACCAGCAGATCGCCCTGTACTATGGCCTGGGCGGGAAAGCCGAATTCGGGGCAACAATTGCCATCCACCAGCACCGTTACCGGAGCGCGGCTCAACGCCGT
The DNA here is from genome assembly GCA_963762165.1 of uncultured Gammaproteobacteria bacterium. Lineage (GTDB taxonomy): Bacteria > Pseudomonadota > Gammaproteobacteria > JASBUN01 > JASBUN01 > CAVXJN01. The sequence goes on along the minus strand of CAVXJN010000002.1, from coordinate 211,750 downwards.
TACTGCCCGCTGCATGGCAAGAAATGTGGCCTGCAGAATGTTGATACGGTCGATTTCCTCTACCGACGCGCGACCCACGCCCCAGGCCAACGCCGATGCCATGATCTGGATTTCCAATTCGACCCGCCGTTCCGATTTCAGCAGCTTCGAGTCGGTAAGTCCTTCAATCGGGCGCTCAGGATCGAGAATCACCGCCGCCGCGACCACGGGGCCCGCCAGCGGGCCGCGCCCTGCTTCGTCGACTCCGGCGGCGAACCGCTCGCCAATCCAAGCCGCGACCAACGCGGTTCTATTCTTGCCGCGTACGGGGCGCTTAGCCATGACCTACCAATTCCAACACCGCTTCCGCCGCCCGGGCGCTTGCACCCCGCCGCAAGCTTCGGTGCACTTCTTCGAAGCGATCCGCGAGTGCGTGCATGTCCTGGGGATGGTCAAGCCAACGCAATACAGCGGTTGCCAACCGCTCCGGACGGGCATCACCTTGAATGAATTCCGGAATCACCTGTTCGCGGCACAACCAGTTCGGCAGAGAATAATATGGGACTTTCAGCAACCGCAATCCTCTTACCAGCCAGTATGTCAAGGTCGAGATCCGATAAGCAACCACCATGGGCCGCTTCAACAGCAAGGCCTCCAGCGTGGCGGTTCCCGACGCCAGCAGCACCACGTCGGCCGCCGCGATTGCCTGCTGCGCACCGCCGTCCGTCAATTTCACGTTCAGGCCGGCGCCATAGCGGTCAACTGCGTCGGAAAAAATCGTCCTCACTGCAGCATGCGCCATGGGCGCGACGAAGTGCAACGTCGGGCGGGTCTCGGCACAGCGTCGGGCGGTAAGCACGAACGTTTTTGCCAGGCGCTGCACTTCGCTGCGCCGACTACCGGGAAGCAACGCCACGACTGCACCGCTCTGCGGAAGATTCAAGGCACGCCTAGCCGCCGCCTGGTCGACTTGCGCAGGGATTGCGTCGGCCAGCGGGTGGCCCACACATCGTGCATCCACGCCGTGCTGTTGGTAGAACGTTTGCTCGAATGGAAACAAGGTCAGCACGCGGTCGACGCTGGCGGCGATGTGCTGCACCCGGCCCTGTCGCCACGCCCATACCGAGGGACTGACATAGTGTACGGTCCGGATACCGGCTTCATGCAGCTTGCGTTCGAGACCAAGGTTGAAATCCGGCGCGTCGATACCTACGAACACGTCCGGAGGTGACTGGACAAAATGCCGCCGCACCTGCCGCCGGATCGACAACAATTCGGGAAGGTGCCCAAGCACCTCGAATATTCCCATCACCGCCAGCTTTTCCGATTCGAACAATGCGCGGCAGCCCTGCTCTCGCATGCGTGGGCCGGCGATGCCTTCGAACTCAGCCTGGGGATGACGTTTGCGGATCTCCGCGATCAGTTCGGCTCCGAGCATGTCGCCCGAGGCCTCGCCCGCCACCAGTCCGATGCGCACGGCGAGGGTCTCCGCTAACGAACGACGCCGCGGCGACTGCGGCTAAGGAAGTCCCGCAGAATCTCCAGTTCGGCATGGTCTTCGGCCAATTCCGCGATGCGCTGTTGCGCCTCTGCAAAACCCAATCCCGACCGGTACAGGATTTTGTAGGCACGCCGGATGGCTTGCACCGCTGCCTGGCTGAAGCCACGGCGTTTAAGGCCCTCGGCATTGATACCTCTGGGTTCGGCCAACTGACCGTCCACCGTAACGTAGGGCGGCACGTCTTTGGCGATGTGAGCGCCCATTGCGGTGAAGCTGTGCGCACCCAGCGAACAAAACTGATGAACCAGCGTGAACCCGCCGAGAATGACGTAATCACCGATCTGAACGTGCCCGGCCAAGGAAGCGCAATTGGCGAAAATGGTTTCGTTGCCGATGACACAATCATGGGCTATGTGAACGTAGGCCATGATCCAATTGTCGTCGCCGATGCTGGTTACGCCACGATCCTGCGCCGTGCCGCGATTGATCGTACAGTACTCGCGAATTACGTTGCGGTCACCGATCTCCAATCGAGTCGGCTCGCCGGCATATTTCTTGTCCTGCGGATCGTCACCCACCGACGCAAACTGGTAAATCCGGTTGTCACGGCCGATGGTCGTCGGACCCCTGATCACAACGTGCGGCCCGACGTTGGTGCCGGCGCCGATTTCCACTCCGGGACCGATGACCGAGAACGGACCCGACGCTCACGTCCGAATCCAGCTTGGCGCTAGGATCAACAATTGCTCTTGGATCTATCAAACGTCGACTTTCCGTTCAGCACACATGATTTCGGCCGATGCCGCGACCTTGCCGTCCACCTTGGCTTCGCACTGGAACACACCAATCCCGCGCTTGGCGCGCAGCAACCGCACTTCCAACACCAGTTGATCGCCCGGCTCGACCGGCTGTTTGAAGCGGGCGCCATCGATTCCGACCAGGTAGTAGAGCAGATCGGGATCCGGCGCCGCGCCGGGGCGGCTCTTGAACGCCAGCAGGCCCGTGGCCTGGGCCATCGCCTCCAGAATCAACACCCCCGGCATGACCGGACGGTGAGGAAAATGGCCAGGGAAAAACGGCTCATTGATTGTGACGTTCTTGATTGCCGTCAGCCACTCGCCCGGCGCATGGTCCAGTACGCGGTCTACGAGCAGAAAGGGATACCGATGCGGCAGGTATCGTAGGATTTCGTGTACATCGAATCCGTTGGAATCCATGGGAATGCCTGTATTTGCTCAGTCGCGATTGATTTTCTTTTCCAGCGCCCGCAGACGCCGCGCCATCTCGTCAAGCTTGCGAAAGCGCGCGAAGTTCTTGTGCCATTCATCATTGGGCTGCAATGGCGTGCCCGAGGAGTATACACCCGGCTGGCTGATCGACTTTGTGACCAAGGCCATAGCTGTGATCTGTACGCCGTCGGCAATTTCCAGATGACCGGCGATTCCGACCCCCCCGGCAATCGCACAATGACGGCCTATTTTCGCGCTGCCGGCAATGCCCGCGCATCCGGCGATGGCGGTATGGGCGCCGATCCGAACGTTGTGGGCGATCTGAACCTGATTATCGATTTTGACACCGTCTTCAATGACGGTGTCTTCGATCGCACCGCGATCAACCGTGGTGTTGGCGCCCAACTCGACGTCATTACCGATCACCACCCTGCCGAGCTGCGGAACTTTGACCCAGCGTCCCTTGTCGTTTGCGATGCCGAAACCGTCCGCGCCCACCACTACACCGGGATGGAACAACGCACGCTCACCGATCACGCACTCGTGCAGCACGGTCACGTTGGCGACCAATTCCGAGCCGGCGCCGATGACGGAACCGCGGCCCACCACGCACCCCGGACCGATACTGACATTGGCGGAAATACGCGCATCGGTGCCGATGACCGCGTTCGGACCAATCCAGGCGGTGGGATCCACTTGGGCGCCGGCTTCGACTACGGCCGACGGATGGATGCCCCCCGGCTCGCGGAACTGCGGACACAGGATTGTCGCCGCTTCGGCATACGTCAAGTATGGATTTTCCGACAGCAGTACCGGCACCGGACACGCGTGGCGTCGTCTTTGCGTAGAATCACCGCCGCGGCTTTGGTTTCTGCCAAGTATCGCTTGTAGGTGCGATTCGCCAGGAAACTGATGCTATCCGGAGATGCCCGCTGCAACGTCGACACTCCGACGATGGCCGTCCCTCCGTCGCCGGTGAATTCCGCACCGATCCGATTCGCCAATTCTCGCAACGTCAGCGCCACCTGCGCGATCCGTCCGATCTACTTTCCGGCTTTGAACTCATCCGACAACACCTTGAGAACCTTGTCGGTGATATCCACCGCGGGGCTCGCGTAAATCACGACATCGCCGAGCACCATGTCGTAGTTCTCGCTTTTCGCGAGATCGACGATGGCATCGTAGGTGCGCTTTTGCAGCTTGCGCAGTTCGTCGTTGCGCCGAATGTTGAGATCTTCCCTGAAGTCTTCCTGAGTGCGCTTGATTTCGCGCTTACGGCCACGGATGTCCAACTCGAGCTTGCGCAGTTGCGATTCGCTCATGGTCATTCCTTCGCGCGACAAACGGTCTTCCAAGGCTCGCACTTCCTTGCGCAATTCGTTCAATGCGGAGTTGCGTGGCTCGAACTCCTTTTCCAGGCGTTTGTTCGCCGCGATCGCTTGCGGCGCCTGCTCCAATACCTTGTTGATATTGACATAGGCAACGCGCTTGTCCTCTGCCGATACAGGCATCGAAACGATGCCCAATATCGCCAGGGCGCACAGTATGCTCGCGAATTTGACGCTCATGAGATATCGCTATGCCTTACCCAACTCAATAGAAAGAGCCGCCCAGCGTGAATTGCAGCAATTCGGTATTGTCGCCCGGTTTGTCATTCAGGGGTTTCGCTATGCTCAGGGCCAGGGGCCCGACCGGCGACATCCACACCGTGGACAGTCCTGTGGAATACCGCAATTCGGCGGCGTCGAAATCGGAGACATTGGCGTACACATTGCCCACGTCGACGAAGACTCCCACCCGGAACTGTTTGCTATCCCGCACAAAGGGTACCGGAAAATACAGATCCGCGCCCCCTGCTACTTTGAAGCTGCCGCCTATCGGGCGATTGGTCGCCGAATCCCGCGGCCCCAGGCTGTTGGCCTTGTAGCCACGTACAGACCGCGGACCACCGGCAAAGAAGTTCTCGAAAAACGGCAGCGTGTTCGTACTGCCCAAGCCGTCGGCATAGCCGAGTTCACCATGCAACAGCATCGTCAGTTTTTTCGAAACCGGGAAATAGCGCTCGTGGCGGTAACGCAGGCGATAATATTCCAGGTCTCCGCCCGCGACTTCCGCAGAAAGATGGTGCAGAACGCCCTTGTCGGCGAATATCGCGCGGTTTCTGGTGTCATGGGCATAACTGGCGCCGAGTTTCACGCTATCGAACTGATCCGTGCCTTTTTGAGTGATGAAATCGGTACACACCTGCGGCGGATTGGATGTCGCGCAGTTTACGGTATTGCGTTCCAGGCTGCCGCTCAGATTGATGGTGTCGTATTCATTGATCGGGATTCCGTAGTTGACCGAAAGCTCGTCGGTGTCCAACGAATAGTCCGACAGGTTGGCCGCCGCCGCATCGGTCTTCTGACTGCCGAACGTAAAGGTGCGACTGATGCCATTGTCGGTGTAATAGGGATTGGTGTACGAGACCTTGAAGCCGCGCGTGATATCGCTGTCGTTTGCGCTTACCGAGACCCGCTTTCCGGTACCGAGAAAATTGTTCTGCTCGATACTGGCACTGAACAATACGCCGCCGGTCTGGGAGTAACCGACGCTCGCAAGCAGGTTTCCGGACGGCCGTTCGACCACGGTGAAATTGACATCCACCTGATCGTTGGTGCCGGGTACCGCCGGCGTCTCCACATTCACCTCGGTGAAATACCCCAGGCGCTCGAGGCGTGTGCGGGACCGGTTGACCTTTTCGGTGGAGAACCAGCCGCCCTCCATCTGCCGCATCTCCCGCCGCACCACTTCGTCGGCGGTTCGCACATTACCGGAGAAGTTGACGCGCCGCACGTATACGCGGCGTCCGGGATCGACGACGAAAGTCAAGCCGACCAGTTTGTTCTTTTGATCGACTTCCGGGGCCGTATTGACGTTGGCGAAGGCATAACCTTCGTTACCGAGCCGATCCACGATCGCCGAAGTGCTGTCTGCGACCAGGGTGCGGGAATAGACGCTTCCAGGAACCACCTTGATCAGTTTTTCCAGCGCCGCCGCAGGCAATACCGTCTGGCCTGCAAGTTTGACGTCCTTGACTTTATACTGCTCGCCTTCGTCGACGTTGATCGTGATGTACACGAATTTCTTGTCCGGCGAGATCGACACCTGCGTCGACGTGATATCGAAATTGAGATATCCGCGGTCCAGATAGTAGGCGCGCAGTGTCTCCAGATCGGCAGCCAGTTTCTGCTTCGAGTATTGATCGTTGTTCGTGTAGAACGAAAAGGTCGTCGGCGTCGTAAGCTGGAATTCGTCCAGCAGTGTGTCTTCGCTGAACACTTTGTTGCCGACGATATTGATTTGCCGGATCTTGGCGATGCGCCCTTCCGATATGTCGAGCTTGATCGCAACGCGGTTGCGCTCCAAAGGCGTGACGACGGTATCGAGCTTGACTGCGTATTTGCCCAGATTGAAATACTGGCGCCGAAGTTCCTGCTCGACCTTGTCCAGCAAGGAGCGATTGAACGTGCGCCCTTCGGCGAGCCCTACGCGCTTGAGACCCTCCATGAGTTGATCCGTTTCGATTTCCTTATTGCCGCTGATGGTGATACTGGCGATCGAAGGCCGCTCGTCAACGACAACCACGAGCACATTGCCCTCCCGCTCAAGGCGCACGTCTTTGAAGAAACCGGTCTTGAACAATGCTCTAACCGTCTGCGCCGAACGTTGATCGTCGAAGCGGTCACCCACCTTGAGTGGCAGATAGTTGAATACCGTACCGGCGGAAATTCGCTGCAGTCCTTCGACTCGGATGTCTTGGATGGTGAACGGCTCGATTGCCCAGACCAGTCGCACGAAGCTGAAAAACAGGGCGAGAGCACAGAAAAATATTCTCATTACAGATCCAAGTCGATGTGTGAGTATCAAAAGATCAGCTCAGAAAAACAAGCGCATGAAATCGTTATAGAATGCGAGCGCCATCAGCATAAGTAGCAACGCGATCCCGACCCGCTGCGCAATCTGTTGCGCATGCTCGGATACGGGGCTCCCTTTGGCAAGCTCTATAAGGTAATACAATAAATGTCCGCCATCCAGTATCGGTATGGGCAACAAATTGAGTACCCCAAGGCTTACGCTGACCACCGCGAGAAAATTCAAAAACGGCATGAATCCCATTGACGCAGTGTCGCCCGCATACTGGGCGATGGTCAGCGGTCCGCTGATGTTACTGAGCGACGCATTTCCGGTAACAACTCCGCTCAATACCCGTAACATCAGCACCGACATGTCCCAGGTTTTGCGTGCACCCGCCGTCAGGCCGTCGATCAGTCCGTAGCGGGTTTCGGCGAACATGTCCTCGGGAATAGGGGGGCGTTCGACGCCCGCGAAGCCGACTTGCTTACCTTCCTCTTCACGGGCCTCCGGGCGCAACTGCAGATGCTCGGGTCCCATCGTCGCGCTGCACCGTGACATCGATCTGCTGCTCCGGGCGCTCGCGCACATAACGCACCCACTCGCCCCAGTAACGTACCGGCTTGCCATCCAGAGCCACGATCCGGTCGCCGGCTTGGAATCCGGCTCGATCGGCCGCGCTGCCGGCCTGCACGCCGGCGACCTCGGCTACCGGCTGCCAGGGTTGAAAACCAACCGCATCGAACAGCCCCTGGGGCTCTAGTGGACCGGAGCCCGGAGCGAGGGACAAAGTTCGGACTTGAGTATCGCCGGCGGCGGTACGTGTCGTCAGCGCGATCGGCTTGCGGGTCAAGGCCGCCTCGAACAATGCCAGACGCGCGGTTTCCCAGGTACTGGTCGGTTGGGAATTGACGGCAACGATGCGTGAATCCGATTGCAGGCCGGCTTGCGCGGCGGGACTGCCTGGCTCCACATAGCCGATCACGGGTGCCACGCCGGGGACCCCGACCATGAAAATCACCCAGAAGGCCGCGATGGCAAACAACAGATTGAACAAGGGGCCGGCGCTGACTACGGCGATCCGCGTGCCAACCGATTTGTTGTTGAACGCCCGCGCTTTCTCGGCTTCTGCAACCGGCGCCTCGCGCTCGTCCAGCATTTTTACGTAACCGCCCAGGGGCAACGCTGCGAGTACGTATTCCGTCTCGCCGTCGCGGGAACGGCGCGCCAGCAAGGGCTTACCGAAGCCCACGGAGAATCGCAACACCTTCACGCCAAGCCGGCGCGCGACCCAGAAGTGGCCGAACTCGTGCACTGTAATCAAGATCCCGAGTGCCACCACGAATGCCAACACGTATATCAGCGCACTGCTCATGCACGTCCCTCCCGCAACCGTGCCGATGTCAGCGCACGCGCGTATTCACGTGCTTGTTGGTCGGCCTCGCACACCGCCTCCAGCGAATCCGCCGCTTGCACCGCAATTGCGCCCAGGGTTCTTTCGATCACGCTGGGAATATCGGTGAATGCCAATTCATGCGGCGAGAAAACGCTGCACGGCAACTTCGTTCGCCGCATTGAGTATCGCCGGCGCCGTCCCGCCTGCGGCAACGGCCTGATAGGCCAAGCCCAGACACGGAAAACGACCCGGATCGGGGGGTTCGAAATCGAGTCGGCCGATCGCACACAAATCGAGCGGGGAGACCCCGGATTCGATGCGCCCCGGCCAAGCCAGCGCGTGCGCAATAGGCGTGCGCATGTCGGGATTGCCCAACTGCGCCAACACCGAACCATCTTCGTATTCGACCATTGAGTGCACGACGCTTTGCGGATGGATAACGACTGAAATCTGTTCGGGCGCGGCATTGAACAACCACTTCGCTTCGATGACTTCGAGCCCTTTGTTCATCATGGTCGCCGAGTCCACGGAAATCTTTCGCCCCATGTTCCAGTTCGGATGTGCGCAGGCCTGATCCGGCGTGACCGCCCGCAATTCCGCCTGGCTACGGGTACGGAACGGGCCGCCCGAGGCGGTCAACAGGATGCGCCGCACGCCCACCGTTCCGAGGCCGCCGGCATAATCGCGCGGCATGCATTGAAAGATCGCGTTGTGTTCGCTGTCGATGGGCAACAGTTCCGCAGCATGCGCCGCACCGCTTCCATAAAAACCGGGCCGGCCATCACCAGTGCTTCCTTGTTCGCCAACAGCACCCGCTTGCCGGCTCCGGCGGCGGCCAGAGTCGGCCGCAGACCAGCCGCGCCGACGATGGCTGCCATCACCACCTGCACATCGTCGAGGCTGGCGGCGCGCGCGAGACCCTCGCCACCGCTCCAGACCTCGGTCGGGAGTCCCTGCAGTCGCAACCGGTGATCGAGTTCTTCAGCCGCGCGTTCATCGGCCATGACGGCATAGGCGGGCCGATGTTGCTCGCACTGTGCGGCCAAACCCTCCACGTCGCGATTCGCGGTCAAGGCTACCACCCGGAATCGTTGCGGATGCCGCGCCAGCACATCAAGGGTGCTGACCCCGATACTGCCGGTGGAACCAAGCACGGCCACGCCAATCATGTCGGGATGTTCAGCCATAGGAGACCCAGTAGGAAGACGGGAGCGGTAGCGGTCAAGCTGTCAATGCGGTCCATCACCCCGCCATGGCCCGGTAACAACGCGCCGCTGTCCTTGAAGCCACTCTGCCGTTTGATCAAGCTTTCGAACAGATCGCCGACCACGGACACCGGCACCAGCACCAAACATAACAACACGAACGCCACGAACCTCGATTCCGGGACGTGCAACAACCAGCCGGCCGCAACTGCGTACACCAGAACCAGCGCCAACGCGCCGTAAACGCCTTCGCGGGTCTTGCCCGGACTCACCCGCGGCGACAGTTTCCGTTTTCCCCAGCGCCTGCCAAAAAAATAGGCACCGCTGTCAGCAATCCAGATCAAGGCCAACACGAACAATACCCACAAGGGGCCGTGTTGCGGCGCGCTGTGCAGCGCGATCAATGCCAACCAAGCGGGCACCAGCACGAAAACCCCGGCGACCAAGCCGACCACCGTAAGCGCCGGGCGACCACTCGGACCCGCCGGGTACACCATGATCCACAGGAATGCCAGCACCCACCATAGCAAGGTCGCTATCATTATCGCGCCGAGCAGCCCAGGGCGCTGCCACACTGTTGCCACGACCCAAAGCAACAAGGCGGTAACCGTCACATAAAGTGCGCGGGACATGACGCGCCGCAAGCCGCTGAGGCGTGACCATTCCCAGGCCCCGGCAAGAATCATCGCCGCGAACACCCACTCGAGCGCCGAGGTCGGCAGCAACAGGATGGCGGCAATCGCCGCCGGCGCCAGCACCAGGGCCGTGAGCAAGCGCAGCTTAAGCATTGCTCGGCCGTTTCTCGATCTGTTCGCCGGTTTGCCCGAAGCGTCGTTGGCGTGCGCGAAAGGCTGCGAAAGCGCGCTCCAATTCGGCACTATCGAAATCCGGCCACAGACAATCGGTAAAATAGAGTTCCGTGTATGCGAGTTGCCAAAGCAGAAAATTGCTGATGCGTTGTTCACCGCCCGTGCGAATGAACAGATCGGGCTCGGGCAGATCGGCCAGCGCAGTATATTGGGCGAATAATTCGGGGGTGATATCTTCGGCCCGCAACCGGCCTGCTTCGACCAGCGAGGCCAATCGGCGCGCGGCCGCGGCGATGTCCATGCGGCCGCCGTAGTTGGCGGCGATATTGAGGGTCAGACCGCGGTTCTCGGCGGTGCGCTGCTCAACTGCAGCGATCTGAACGCGCAGTTTCTCCGAAAACGCATCGCGGTCACCAATGAATCGCATGCGCACCTTGTTTTCATGGAGACGTTTCGATTCGCGCTGCAGTGTGCTCACGAACAGTTCCATGAGCAGGCTGACTTCGGTCTTGGGGCGGCGCCAATTTTCACTGCTGAAGGCGAACACCGTAAGCGCCGACACCTGCTGCCGCGCGCACTCCTCGACTACCAAGCGGGTCGCCTGCACTCCCGCCCGATGACCGGCATGACGCGGCAGACGGCGTTTGCGCGCCCAGCGTCCGTTGCCGTCCATGATAATCGCCACATGCTGCGGTAGCTCATTCATTCAGTCACTCGGGTGGTTGGCTGCCTAAACGGTTGAACCCGCAGGGTTCTGAAGCGCGAGCACAGAGCCCTACACTTCCATAAGATCCGCTTCTTTGATTCCCAGCAGCCGATCCACTTCAGCAATGTATTTGTCAGTGAGCTTTTGAATTTCGTCCTGGCCGCGACGATCTTCGTCTTCGGAGATTTCCTTTTCCTTGAGCAGTTCCTTCAGATCGTTGTTCGCGTCGCGGCGAATATTGCGAACCGCAACACGGGCGTTTTCCGCTTCCTGACGCACCACACGCACCAGATCGCGACGGCGCTCTTCGGTGAGCGCCGGCAAGGGCACCCGTATCACCAGGCCGGCAGTCGCCGGATTGAGGCCAAGATCGGACTGCATGATCGCTTTTTCAATCACCGACACCATGTTGCGCTCCCAAGGCGTCACCGCCAGCGTGCGCGAGTCCTCGACCGTTACGTTGGCGACCTGCTTCAACGGCACGTGGCTGCCGTAGTAATCGACAGTGATATGATCGAGCAGACTGGTGTGCGCGCGGCCAGTACGGATCTTGCTGAATTCGGTGCCCAGTGCTTCCACGCTCTTGGACATGCGGCTGGCCGCGTCTTTCTTGATGTCATCTATCATTCGGCTTCACCCCGTTCGACAACGGTTCCAACATCATCCCCGCACATCATGCGCACCAGATCGCCTTCGTTGTTGATACTGAAGATGCGCAAGGGCATTGCGTGATCGCGGCACATCACGACGGCCGTCGCATCCATGACCATCAGCTTCCGCTCCAGGACTTCGTCGAAGCTCAAGCGATCGTAGCGCGTCGCATCCGGATTGGTGACCGGATCCGCTGAATAAACCCCATCCACCTTGGTCGCCTTGATCATGAGATCGGCGCCGATTTCGATCGCTCTCAGGCTGGCGGCGGAATCGGTGGTGAAAAACGGATTACCGGTGCCGGCCGCGAAAATCACCACGCGCCCCTTCTCGAGGTGCCGGATCGCGCGGCGGCGGATGTAGTCCTCGCAGACCTGGTGAATACTGAGAGCGGACATGACCCGGGCATATACATTGCTTCGCTCGAGCGCATCCTGCATTGCCAATGCATTGATCACCGTGGCCAGCATACCCATATGATCGCCGGTGACGCGGTCGATACCGCCTTTGGCCAGACCGGCGCCTCGAAAAATATTGCCGCCGCCAATCACCATCCCGACCTGTACGCCCATGCTGACTACTTCGCGCACTTCCAATGCGATGCGAGCGATGATGCCGGGGTCGATGCCGTAATCACCGCTACCCATCAATGCCTCGCCGCTGAGTTTGAGCAGAATTCTCTTGTACTTCGGAGACCGGTTGGACATCGTCATCGCTGACTGGTATTCGGCTTAATCTACGGCGCCCTGTAGGCCGCCCCCGCCCGGTAATGAACACACCGGCCAATCGTGCGAACGGCCGCGGATGCGGCCGTTCGTGGATCGGAATTTCAATCGCCGCGCACTTGCGCCATTACTTCGTCGGCGAAGTTCTCGGATTTCTTCTCAATTCCCTCACCGACTTCAAGCCGCATGAAGCGCGTCACTTCGGCGCCCTTTTGTTCCAGCAGCTTGCCGACCGTGATATCCGGGTCCTTGACGAAAGGCTGGCCGACCAAAGTCACTTCAGCCAGGAACTTGCGCACGCGCCCTTCCACCATCTTTTCAACGATGTTCGTCGGGCTTGCCGCTTTCCTTTGCCTGGGCAGTGAAAATTTCCCGCTCCTTGGCCACCAGTTCTGCCGGTACTCGGCTTCGGAAACGCACACCGGGCGGCTGGCCGCGATATGCATCGCCAGATCCTTGCCGAGTTCGCTGTCACCGCCTTTGTAATCGACCACCACGCCGATTCGGGTGCCGTGCATGTAAACACCGAACGCGTCCTGGGTGCTCAAGCGTGCAAAGCGGCGCACACTGGATATTCTCGCCTATTTTGGCAACCAGCTCCTGGCGGGTATCGTTGATGCTCTTCGAGTCGCCGTCCTTCACGCCAAGGGCCATCAGATCATCGATGGTGCGGGGTCTGCTTCCAGGACGCGCCGGGCGACGTTATTGACGAAATCACGGAAATCTTCGCCGCCGGCGACGAAATCGGTCTCGCAATTCACTTCCACTACCGCCAGGTTCTTTCCGTCTTCGGCCAATTCGATGGCAACCAATCCCTCCGCCGCGACGCGCCCGGATTTCTTGTCGGCTTTTGCCAGTCCAGCCTTGCGCATCTGTTCGATTGCGGCGTCGATGTCACCTTCGGTTTCAACCAATGCCCGTTTGCATTCCATCATGCCGGCGCCGGTGCGTTCACGCAGCTCCTTTACCATCGCCGCTGAAATCGCCATGGGTTATACCTCTGTTTAATGTTTCTCGGTTCTCAACGTACCGACCGGGCAGCGCGCACGCCGCCCGTCTCGTCTCAGCCCTCGGACGGCGCCTGCTGCTCGGGCTCACCCTCGGACGGCGCCTGCTGCTCGGGCTCACCCTCCGGCTTGGGCGCGGTTTCCGTCGCCGCAGCTTTCTTCCGCGGAGCGGACTTGGCGTCGCCGCCCTTCCCGGCCGCGCTTTTACGCGCCGGCTTGGCGCCCGGGGCCTGACCTTTTTCATCGATCTCGATGAATTCGTCGTTGCCGCCTGCCAGCAGTTGCTGGGACGAGCCGCGGCCGTCGATGACGGCGTCGGCGATACCGGTGGTGTACAGCTGGATGGCGCGGATCGCGTCGTCGTTGCCGGGGATGACATAGTCGACGTCTTCCGGGGAATTGTTGGTATCCACTACCGCAACCACCGGAATGTCCAGTTTGCGCGCTTCGGCCACAGCGATCTTTTCGTAACCGACGTCGATCACGAACATGGCGTCCGGAAGACGCGGCATATCCTTGATTCCGCCCAGGCTGCGCTCCAGCTTTTCCATCTCGCGGCGGTTCATCAGCGCTTCTTTCTTGCTCAAGCGATCCAGGCTGCCGTCCTCGGACATTAGTTCCAGGTCCTTCAGGCGTTTGATGGACTGGCGTACGGTACGGAAGTTGGTCAACATCCCGCCCAGCCAGCGATGATTGACGAACGGCATGCCGGCAACGTTCAGCTTGTTCCCGGACCGTGTCACGTGCCGCCCGCTTGGTGCCGACGAACAGAATTTTGCCGCCGTTGGCTGCCAAGGCGCCCGACATAATTCATGGCGTCATTGTACAGCGGCAGGGTCTTTTCCAGATTGATGATGTGGATTTTGCTACGCTCGCCGAAGATGTAGGGTGACATCTTCGGGTTCCAGTAGCGGGTCTGATGACCGAAATGCACGCCAGCTTCCAGCATCTGGCGCATTGTTACCTTAGCCATGGAGCTACTCCAGTTTTTCGGGGTTGATCCTCCATACGTCCCATGGACGCGACCCGGCTTAGCGGGCACCCCGCTCCACGTGTCGACGTATGTGTGAATTTGCCTGAAAGGCGAGCGCTTTATACCATAATCCGTTTCACTCAACAATCAATCCCGTGATTTTCGGTGATTTTCCGCCGAGATTACCCTGACCCGGAAGCCGTATGACCGTAACCATCAAAACCCCGGAAGAGATCGAGAAAATGCGCGTTGCGGGCCGTCTCGCCGCCGACGTGTTGGAAATGATCGGCCCGCACGTGCAACCGGGCGTCACCACCGAGCGAGCTCGACCGCATCTGTCATGACTTCATCGTCGACGAACAACAGGCGATCCCGGCGCCGTTGAACTACCGCGGCTTCCCGAGATCGATCTGTACCTCGGTCAATCATCAGGTCTGCCATGGCATCCCCGGTGACAAGACCCTCAAGGACGGCGATGTCGTCAATATCGACGTCACGGTGATCAAGGACGGCTTTCACGGCGATACCAGCAAGATGTTCTGCGTCGGCAACCGTCCATGCTGGCGAAACGCCTCGTCGACGTGACCTACGAATCCATGCGCATCGGCATCGCCATGGTGCGTCCGGGTGTACGCTTGGGCGATATCGGTCACGCCATTCAGCATTACGCCGAAAGCCATGACTATTCCGTGGTGCGCGAGTACTGCGGCCACGGCATCGGCCGCGAATTCCACGAAGATCCGCAGGTGCTGCACTACGGTACGCCGGGCAGCGGCATGGCCCTGCAAGCAGGCATGACCTTTACCATCGAGCCGATGATCAACGCCGGCAAACGCCAGGTGAAGCTTTTGGGCGATGGTTGGACCGTCGTCACCAAGGACCGCAAGCTGTCTGCGCAGTGGGAGCACACCATCCTGGTCACGGAACAAGGCCACGAGGTCCTTACCCTGCGCTCCGACGAGGCCCCCATCTAGCTGCCAAGGCCGCTCGGACCGTACACGAGACCTCTATGACCGCGGAAGGCACAATTTTGTTCGATGACGGCGCGCTGGACGATGCGCTGTTGCGTGATGACTCGCCGGTGAGCGATTACCGCCAGGCGTTGCGCGCCGGCGCCGACGCTCTGCGGCGCCAATTCGAAGCCGGCACGCCGGTGGACAAATTGGTCACCGGCCGCGCCCATCAAGTGGACCAGGCGCTGGTGCGCGCCTGGCACCGCCACTTCGACGCCGACGCGGAAAATATCGCACTGGTAGCGGTGGGCGGCTATGGGCGCGGCGAGCTGCATCCGCATTCCGACATTGACATCATGATTCTGCTGGAGGCGGACGAACACGAACGCCTGGGCGAATTCATCGGTGCATTCTTGACCTTTCTCTGGGACATCGGCCTGGACGTCGGCCAAAGTGTGCGCACCGTCGAGGACTGTGTGCGGGAGGCCGGCGACGATATCACGGTCGCAACGAATCTACTCGAGGCGCGCCTGCTGGCCGGGCCTCAAGTCCTGTTCGACCGCATGATCGAGGCCACCGGTCCGGACCGCATCTGGCCCAGCGACCGCTTCTTCGAAGCCAAGTGGAAGGAGCAACAGACTCGTCACCACAAGTTCCACGATACCGCCTACAACCTGGAGCCCAACGTCAAAGAAGGCCCGGGCGGACTGCGCGATATCCAGATGATCGGCTGGGTAGCGAAGCGCCACTTCGACGCCCGCACCCTGCATGATCTGGTCACCCATGGTTTTTTGACCGACCACGAATACCTGGCGCTGATCGATGGCCAGAACTTTCTCTGGCATGTGCGTTTCGCGCTGCACACCATGACCGATCGACGGGAAGACCGTTTGTTGTTCGACTATCAGCGCAATTTAGCCCGACAAATGGGTTACGAAGATGGCGACGCCAATCTCGCGGTCGAACAACTCATGCAGCGCTACTACCGCACCATCCAGGAACTGCGCCGGCTGAACGAAATGCTGCTGCAGCTGTTTCAGGAAGCAATCCTGTACGCCGACGACCCGGGTGAACCGGTGGTCATCAACAAACGCTTCCGCGCCCGCAAGGGCTTTCTGGAAGTCAGCAATCCGCAGGTGTTCAAACGCTATCCCTTCGCGCTCGCTCGAACTATTTCTGGTGATGCAGCAGAACCCGGAACTCAAAGGTGTGCGCGCCTGGACCATACGCCTGGTGCGAGATCACACGCACCTGATCGACGACAAATTTCGAGCCGACGTACGGGCGCGCAGTCTGTTCATGGAAATTCTGCGCCAACCCATCGGTATTACCCATGAACTACGGCGCATGAACCGCTACGGGGTGCTGGCAGCCTATCTGGTGCCGTTCGGCCAGATCGTCGGACGCATGCAATACGATCTGTTCCATGCCTACACGGTGGACGAACATACGCTGTTCCTGATCCGTAACCTGCGCCGCTTCACGGTCCCGGAATTCCATCAGGAATTTCCGCTGTGCAGCGAAATCATGCAGCACATCGCCAAACCGGAACTGCTCTACCTTGCGGGTCTGTTCCACGATATCGCCAAAGGCCGCGGCGGGGATCACTCCGAACTCGGCGCCCAGGACGCGACTGCATTTTGCCTGCACCACGGATTGAGTCCCTTCGATGCGCGGTTGGTGAGCTGGCTGGTACGCAATCATCTGATCATGTCGATGACCGCCCAGCGCAAGGACATCAGCGACCCCGAAGTCATCGCCCAATTCGCCACCACCAACGGCGATCAGATGCATCTCGATTATCTGTATCTGCTCACGGTCGCCGATATCCGCGCCACCAATCCGACTCTCTGGAACTCATGGAAAGACGCGTTGCTGCGGGAACTTTACGCAAGCACCAAACTCGCGCTGCGCCGCGGGCTCGAAAAGCCGATCGATGCCGAGGACCGTATTCTGGAAGTCCAGGACGACGCGCGGGTACTGCTATTGGAGTGCGGCCTGGACGCCGACACCATCGATCGGCTATGGAGCAATCCCAGCAGCGACTATTTTTTGCGCCACAACGCCGAGGAAATCGCCTGGCACACCGAGGCCATCGCCAAAGCGCGCGCCGGCGAACTTCCGCTGGTGCTGGTGGAGTCCCACCCCAAGCGCGGCAGCACCGCGATCTTCGTCTACGGCCCGGTGCACGACCACCAGTTCGCGGTCACCACCGCCGTGCTCGAACAATTGGGTATTACCGTGATGGACGCACGTATCATCACTTCGGGCGACGGCTACACCCTGGATACCTTCCAGGTCCTGGAGGAGTCGGGTGACGTGATCGAAAACGAATTCCGGCTGGATGAAATCCGCGATACGCTCAACCGGTCGTTGAAACATCCCGAACGGTACGATCTGTCTGTGTCCCGCCGCCGTTCCCGCCGCGCCCGTCATTTCGAAGTACCGACCGAGATCCATTTCCAGGAAGACCCCTACAACGACCGCACCATCGTCGAAGTCGCCACCGCGGACCGTCCAGGCGTACTGTCTCGCATCGGCCGTGCCTTCATGGAATCGGGCGTGATCCTGGAGAATGCGCGCATCGCCACCATCGGCGCCCGCACGGAAGACGTGTTCTATATCACCGCGCCTGATGGCAAGGCCCTGCGTAGCCGGGAACAGCGCGATCAGCTCAAGAACGCGATCGTCGAACTGCTCGATTAGCAAGCCGGCGGGCCCGAATCCGCTGCGATCTCCATAGGGCGCGCTGCGCGCGCCGAACTCCAACGCGACTGCCCCATCTGATTCCCGGCGGCCACAGGCCGCCCTATAGCGCGACCCGCTCGATGAGTTCCAGGCCATTGCCATCCGGGTCCCGGCAGAACAGCGCTCGGCGCCCGGACCTGCTCATGGTGAACGCAACGCCGGCCGCGCGCAGTGCGTGCTCCAATGCCTCCAGGTCGGTGACGCTCAACGCCAGATGCCGATCGCGGCCGCCATGCTGCGGCCTGCCCTGGGTGGGATCCGGATTCGGCAATTCCAACAGGTGGATTTGCTGGTCCCCCACTTGCAACCAAGCGCCGGGGAAACCCAAGTCCGGGCGTTCCGGATCGCAACGCAACCCCAGCACATCACGATAGAATTTCAGTGACTGTTCGGTATCGGCGACCACTACGCTGCAATGATGAATACCGTACACATTGGTCATTCGGACTCCTCCTTCCAGCGCGCCGCAATCAGGGCCGCGCCGACGATCAGGCAACCACCCAGCCATTCCCGTGGCTTGAGGACTTCGTCCGCCAGCAGCTGTGAAGATATCGTCGCCACGACCAATTCGAACAGCAGTATCACCGCCGAGCGGCGCACCGGCATATGCGTGACCCCGTACTGGACGGTAACGGTCATGATCACGATGCCCAGCAGTCCGAGAGCCGCCGCGCTCCACCAGGCTTGCGGCGCAGCGCTCGGCACCGAAGACAAGGTGACCGCAAGCCAAAGTCCTGCGAGCAGCGCGCCGCCGATCCACGCGGCGGAAGTTTTCGCGTGCAGTGACACATGGCCGCTGCCGCGGACGATGACATTATTGGCCGAAAATGCCAGCCCCGCCGAGATCGCCATCCAATCCGACCTGCTCTGCGGCCAGGGCGCTCCCATGTGCGGGTCCCACAGCATCAACAATGCGCCGCTCATGGCAACCGCGAGCACTATCGCCGCCCCGCGATCGATCCGCTCGTCCAGAAACAGCCAGCCCAGCAGCACGGTCCACAGGGGGGACAGGTAGAACAGCAACACGACCCGTACCACGTTACCGTCGACGATCGCCAGAATGAACGCGACGTTGCACCAACCGGCCGCAAGCGCCAGGCTGAGCAGCCAGCCGGGATAACGCACGAAGTCGCGCCAATATCGGGCACTGAACGCCAGTCCCGCCGCACTGGCGACACTGTAAGCCACCAATGTCGTCCACAGCCCCGGCAATCCCGCTTGCTCCAGCAGGCGCATGGGATACCACAACAAGCCCCACATGGTCGCCGCCAGCAGCAGCGCGTTGACCGCCAGCCAAGGGTGGGAGAATTTGGAAGCCATAGGCCCTTATCCTATACTAGCGCGCCTGTCGTGCGGTCCCGATCCGCTCCCCATTGCGCGCAAATCCATGAATCCCGACCTGAGCAAACTGCAGCCCTATCCGTTCGAACGCCTGGCGCAACTGAAGCAAAATACGAATCCGCCGTCGGACAAGGCCCACATCGCGCTCTCCATTGGCGAACCGCGACACCCCACACCGCCATTCATTGGTGATGCAATCCGGCAGCATCTGGGCGGTCTGGCGAACTATCCGGTCACCAAGGGCTTGCCGGAATTGCGGCAGGCAATCGCACAATGGTTGCACGTACGCTTCGGCTTGCGTGCCGGGTCTCTCGACCCGGAGCGCCACGTGCTACCGGTGAACGGTACCCGGGAAGCGCTGTTCGCATTTGCCCAAACCGTAGTGGATCGCGACTCCGCTGCCCGCGTGTTGATGCCGAACCCGTTCTATCAGATTTATGAGGGCGCCGCGCTGCTGGCCGGTGCGCAGCCCCATTTCCTGTCCGCGGACGCGCAGTCGCGATTTCTACCTGATTATGACCGGGTGACTGAGCAAACCTGGCGGCAATGTCAGTTGCTCTACGTCTGCTCGCCGGGCAACCCTACCGGTGCGGTTGCCGATCAGGCCCATCTGCAGCACCTGATCGAATTGGCCCATCGTTATGACTTCGTCATTGCCTCCGACGAATGCTATTCCGAAATCTATTTCGACGAAGACGCGCCGCCGCCCGGGCTGCTGGGCGCCGCGGCGGCGATGGGCGATGATACATTTTCGCGCTGCGTCGTGTTTCACAGCCTGTCGAAGCGCTCCAACGCGCCGGGACTGCGCTCGGGCTTTGTCGCGGGCGATGCCATGATCCTGGAGCGCTTCCTGCTGTATCGCACCTATCACGGCTGCGCCATGGCCCCGCCGGTGCAGCAGGCGAGCATTCGCGCCTGGGAGGACGAACAACACGTGCGCGACAATCGCGACCTGTACCGGAAAAAGTTCGACGCCGTGCTCGAAATCCTGCAGCCGGTGCTGGAAGTGCAACAACCGGACGCGGGATTTTATTTGTGGCCCAAGACGCCCGTTTCCGATACCGAATTCGCACGCGGCCTGTATACCGGGCAGAACGTGACGGTACTCCCGGGCAGCTTTCTGTCCCGCAAGGCGGACGACGGCACCGATCCCGGTACCAACCGCGTGCGCATGGCGCTGGTGGCTTCGTTCGAGGAATGCGTCGAGGCCGCGCAGCGCATCCGCGCCCACATCGAAAGCTTGTAGGCCCGCATCGGCCGGTCCACGCACCGCTCACTGGAGTTGGGCACGGGAGTCCCTTACAATTCCACAGCTACATGGCGCGCACCAGCGCGCCCGTCGAACATTGCGGCACACGCTGCCGCTGCATCAGCCAGCATTCAGAGGATCGAGCCATGAGCGACACCCAGGCCATTATTGAACAGGCGTTCGAGCAGCGCGCCAACATCACACCGCGCAATGTCGAAACGCATGTCAAAGAGGCTGTGCTCGATAGCATCGATTTGCTCGACAGCGGCAAAGCGCGGGTCGCAGAGAAACGCGACGGCGGATGGGTCGTGAATGAATGGTTGAAGAAGGCGGTGCTGCTGTACTTCCGCATCGAAGACAACCGCTTCATCAAGGGCGGCTTCACCAACTACTGGGACAAGGTGCCCTCCAAGTACGCCGACACCAATTCCCGCGAATTCCGCGACAGCGGCGTGCGAGTGGTGCCGCCGGCGGCCGCGCGGCGTGGCTCCTACATCGCCTCGGGCACGGTGCTCATGCCCTCCTATGTCAACATCGGCGCATACGTCGACAGCGGCACCATGGTCGATACCTGGGCGACCGTGGGTTCCTGCGCCCAGATCGGCAAGAACGTGCATCTGTCCGGCGGTGTCGGCATCGGCGGCGTGCTGGAGCCGTTGCAGGCAAGTCCCACCATCATCGAAGACAATTGCTTCATCGGCGCCCGCTCGGAAATCGTCGAAGGCGTCATTGTCGAAGAAGGTTCGGTCATCTCCATGGGCGTCTACATCGGCCAGAGCACCAAGATCTACGACCGCGAAACCGGCGAAGTCAGTTTCGGCCGGGTTCCCGCCGGTTCGGTTGTGGTATCCGGCAACCTGCCTTCCAAGGACGGCAAATACAGCCTCTATTGCGCCGTGATCGTGAAGAAAGTGGACGAGAAAACCCGATCCAAGGTCGGCATCAACGAATTGCTGCGCGACATCTGAACGCGCTTATCATGCTGACCATCTACGGCATCAAGAACTGCGATTCCGTGAAAAAGGCACGCGCCTGGCTGGATCGCAACGGCATCGAATATCGCTTCCACGATTTTCGCACCGATGGCTTGACGCCGGGCATGTTGCAGCGCTGGCTGGATCAACTCGGCTGGGAGGCGTTGCTCAACCGCCGCGGCACCACCTGGCGGCAGTTGCCGGAAGCGACCAAAGCGACGGTTGACGCCGAACGGGCCGGCGCGCTGATGCTCGAACAACCGACGCTGATCAAACGGCCGGTGCTCGATGACGGCAAAATCAGCCAGGTCGGCTTCAAGGAGGCCGACTATCAACAACGGTTTCAATCCTGAATGTCCGCCACCCTGACGCTCGCCGAAGAACTGATTCGCCGCCCGTCGGTGACGCCGGAGGATCACGGCTGCCAGGATTTGTTGGCCGAGCGCCTGGGCGCAATCGGTTTTGGTATCGAAGCCATGCCCTTCGGCGAAGTCGCAAACCTGTGGGCGCGGCGCGGCAACAGCGCGCCATTGTTCGTCTTCGCCGGGCATACCGATGTAGTGCCGACCGGCCCCAGGGGAAAATGGCATTCGGACCCGTTTCAGCCGCAGATCCGCGACGGCTTTCTCTACGGCCGCGGCGCCGCCGACATGAAGTCGAGTATTGCCGCCATGGTCACTGCCTGCGAACGTTTCGTCGCACAACATCCGGACCATCGCGGTTCCATTGCCTTCCTGATCACCAGCGACGAGGAAGGCCCAAGCGTCGACGGCACGGTGAAAGTGGTCGAACGCCTGCAACAACGCAACGAACGGATCGACTGGTGTCTGGTAGGAGAACCCACCAGTACGGATGCGGTGGGCGATGTCATCAAAAACGGTCGCCGCGGTTCATTGAACGGCCGTTTGCAAGTCAAAGGTCAGCAAGGCCACGTCGCCTACCCGCATTTGGCGGACAATCCGTTGCACCGATTTGCGCCGGCGTTGGCGCAACTGTGCGCGGAACAATGGGATGCCGGCAATGAATTCTTTCCGCCGACGACGTTTCAGATTTCCAACCTGCACACCGGCACGGGCGCCGAAAACGTAATCCCCGGTGAACTGGACGTGGTGTTCAACTTCCGCTTTTCCACAGAAAGCGACGAGCAGAGCTTGCGCCGGCGGGTGCACCAAATACTCGATCGCCATGGCCTGAACTACGAATTGCAGTGGCGGCTTTCGGGCAATCCATTTCTGACCACGAGAGGTGAATTGGTCGAAGCCATGTGTGGCGCCATCCGTGACGTGAGCGGCATCGAAACCGAACTGTCCACCGCCGGGGGAACCTCGGACGGCCGCTTTATCGCGCCAACCGGTGCCCAAGTCGTCGAACTGGGCCCGGTCAACGCCACCATTCACAAACTCAACGAGTGCGTGCGTGTTGAAGACGTGGAACGGCTTTCCGCCATGTACGAAGGCATTTTGCAGCGGTTGTTGGCCTGAGGCCTGCTCGCCCCCCTGACGAGACCATCCCCGAGCGTTAGTCCGAAGGTTTACTCGGCGCCGGTTTCACCGCCACGCGATCCCGTAAATACACCGGCAGTGCCCGCTCGGCGCTGAGGCCGCGGCCGTGCTGCAGGCCGGCGGCGCCGAGCACAGCGATGTCTTCGGCGCTGGGAAATCGATCGGGATAGACCGTGAGGATACAATCCGACAAACGCACGGCCAACGCATCGCGATAATGCTCCCAACCACTGCCGGCGCCGTGCCATTCGTGGTCCGAAGGCACGGGTACCAGTTCGGGCGCCACCACCCGTTCATCGCCGCTCAACTCCATCAGGCCGTTGGCACCGACCCGGTACGTCGCCCAATACACTTCCTGCATGCGGGCGTCGATGGCCGTCAACACCCGCTCGCTGCCGTATTCGCGCCTCATGCCTTGGGCCAGCGCAGCAAGGCTCGATACCGGCACCACCGGTACATCCAGACCCAGGGCGATGCCCTGCACGGTGCCCGCGGCGATGCGTACGCCGGTGAACGACCCGGGTCCGCGACCATAGGCAAGGCCATCCAAGGCGTTGGCCTTTATACCAGCCTCCGCCAATAACGCGTCCAGCATACCGAGGATCAGCTTGCTGTGTTCCCGCGGCGCGATTTCGTAACGCACGCTGATGCGCCCGTCGATGTACAACGCCGCCGAACACGCCTCGGTTGAGGTATCCAACGCCAACAGCTTCATCGCCGGCAACTCGTCACACCCGAGGTTCGGCATTCCACTCGCCTTCGGTCAGGGTTTGTTGCTCGCGCTCCGCGCCAGCGTCAAGGAATCGCAAAACACCCGCAAGGTCGCGGGTATCGCGCATGGGGGGCAAACTGGCGCGGAACAAACGGCCATAGGGACGGGAATACAAGCGCGGATCGCACAACATCATTACGCCGCGATCGTCGACGTCACGAATCAATCGCCCGACGCCTTGTTTCAGGGACAGCACCGCGGCGGGCAGTTGATAGTCCATGAACGGATTGCCGCCAGCGGTGCGCATGGCATCGATGCGCGCCTGCAGCACCGGATCGCCGGGAGATGCGAACGGCAACTTGTCGATGATGACGCAGGACAATGATGGACCGCGCACGTCGACGCCTTCCCAGAAACTCCCCGTACCCAGCAGGACTGCATTCCCCAATTGCCGAAACCGTTCCAGCAATTGCCCTCGGGGCGCCTCGCCCTGCACCAGCAACGGCCGCGCGAATCGGCCATGCAATTGCGCAGCCGCCTGCTGCAGCGCCCGATGGCTGGTGAACAACAGGAATACGCCGCCCACGCATCGTTGGATGACCGGTATGGCCGCGGCAATCACCGCGTCGGTGTAACCCGGTGCCGCGGGATCGGGCAGCTGTTTCGGCACGTACAGAAGAGCGTTTTCGGCATAGTCGAATGGGCTGTCCACGCACAGGGTTTGCGCGTCCTGCAATCCCGTGCGGCTGGCGAAATGGGCGAAGCTGCCGCCCACGGTCAGGGTTGCGGAGGTGAAGATCCAGGCCGCGGGCCGCGCCTTGACGTGGGCCTGGAAATTGGCCGAAACGTCCATGGGCGTGCGATGCAGCGTGAACGAACGCCGGTGCACGTCGATCCAATGAATATGTTCTTCGCTCGCTTCAGCCGTAACCGTGTGCAGGCGTTGCAAGAGGTTTGCACTGCGGCGCCAGCAGTTCTCCAGGCCCTTGCCCCGTTGCGCGGCGTGTTCCAACCATTGCTCCAGTTCCGCCAGACGCTGTTGCAGCCGCTCCAGGGCGACAACGAAATCCTGCGAACGTCGCGCCTGCAGCCATGGCAACCGTTGCGCGGACTCGCCCAAGGCAATGCGAGCGTCGGCGGCCGCTTGATCCAGCTTGTCCAGGGCATCGGGCAGCGCGGTCATGTCGCCGGCTTCGCGCACATGTTCGTCACGGGTGTCGCGCACGAGCTCCTGTAGCTGGCGCGCCGACACGGAAACGCCGAAGAAATTGCTCGCCGTCTCAGGTAACTGGTGGGCCTCGTCGAGTATGAACACGTCGGCACCGGGCAACAGATCACCGAAACCGTCTTCTTTGAGCGCCATGTCGGCGAACAACAGATGATGATTGATCACCAGAAGATCCGCTTCCTGGGCGCGGCGGCGGGCGCGCATGACATGACAATCCGAATACATCGGACAGTCCTGCCCCAGGCAGTTGTCGACCGTGGAAGTCACCAGCGGCCAGATGGTCGATTCTTCCGGCACATTGCCCACTTCAGCGATGTCGCCGGCCTTGGTACGTCCGGACCAGGCGCGGATACGTTCCAACTCGGCGACCAGGTTTCGGGACCGCAAACGTCCCTGCATCAAAGTCAGATCGAGGCGGTACAGACAGAGATAGTTCGACCGGCCCTTGAGCAGGGCCATGCGTTGCGGGCTGGCCAGGGCGTCGCGCACTAGCGGCAGGTCGCGATGAAACAATTGGTCCTGAAGCGTACGGGTGCCGGTGGAAATCACCACCCGACGGCCGGATTGCAGTGCGGGCACCAGGTAAGCGAAGGTCTTGCCGGTTCCGGTGCCGGCCTCGGCGACCAGCGTGCCGCCTTCGGCGATGGCATCGGCAATGGCGCTGGCCATCGCCTGCTGTTCGGCACGTGGAGCGAACTGGGGAATGGATCGAGCCAGCGGTCCGTTCGGACCCAGCGTTTCGGCGGCGGAGACCATGTGTGGCGGTAGTTGAAGGCCAGCGGCTGCCCGATCCGGTCAGGAGCCGTGGTGCTCCCATACTTCGTCTTCGATCAGACCTTCTTCGGCCAGCCACACCAAGCGCGCAATGTTCTTGAAGCGACCGACGGACATGGCGCCACGCTTGTTACGCTTGCTGTTCTGGCCCTCTTCGAGGGCCGCCATGACGTCGGCCCGCTCGGCTTCATAGATTTCGCGCGGATTGTAGTCCTCGTCCATGAGCACGAGGACCACGCTGTCCCATTCCTGGTCGATCTTGAGCTGTCCGATCCGCTGACCGGATTTGCGGTCATCGAAAATCGCACGGCCTTTGATCTGCACCCGCTTGCCGTCGCGAGCGCCCCGACCGACCGCATCGTAGCCGCCGGGCTTTTCCTGGCAGATTTCCAGATCCAATAACCGGGCGGCATCGTTTTCGGCGATCTCACCGCTGACTCCACCCAACGGCTTGCCGGTGGCGCGCCGGTAATCTGCCGCAATGCGCCGTGCCTCGGCGATCAGTTTATCGACTGAGTACACCCCCACTAGCGCAGGCCTCGCTGAAATTGCCGGGAAAATGGCATCCTGGAGCCATCATATACGATTCAGCCGGCGCCGCCCAGAGACTGCCTCAGGGCTCATCGCCCGGCTGCAATGGCGCGTGCCTGGCGCTCCGCATCACGGGCGCCGCCGCTGTCGCCTAGTTTGCGACGCGCCTCGGCAATGAGGCGCCAATTGCGAAGACGCAGATCCGGCGCTCCGGCAGCATAGAGGTTCGATTTCAAAGCCAGGGATTCGGCTTGCGCGTAACGGCCCTCCTGCAGACGCTCGAGCGCCAACCGGTTCCAGACCAGCGGGTTGCGAGGTTCGATGCGTTGCGCTCTTTCGAGCAGCGATACGGCATTGCTGTGGTCGCCATTCTTGGAAGCTGCCAGGGCCTGCGCCAACAGCGATTCCACTGCCGGACTCGGCGCACGCTGCGGCGCGGGCTGCGGTACCTCTACGCGGGCCTGGGGCGGAACCTCGACCACGGGCGGTGGCGAGGATCGGTCTTCGACCCGCACCGTTTCGCCCCCCGTGGAAGCGCAGGCGCCGAGCCCGACCGCCAGCAACACGACCAGGACCGGGCGCGCGATACCGAATTCAATTCTCATTGCAACAATCTCCTGAACCAGTTCATGCCGTGCCCCACACATTGCGATTGCTCATGCGGTGCGCTGCCACCGGCAAAGGGCAGCAACACAGCCCCTTCACAGCGCTGTTCGGCCAGCAAGCCATTGGCGGGATCGATCCAGGCCTGTTCCAGGCCGGCCGGCACCGCAGGTTGTAGAGGCAACGGCCGCACCTGTTTCGCCAACGCGCTCCATACCGGCAACGCGCCGGTGCTACCGGTCAACCCGGTGCTGTGATTGTCGTCGCGCCCTACCCACACCACGGCAAGGTAGTCTTCACCGAAACCCGCAAACCAGCTGTCGCGGGTATCGTCAGTGGTCCCGGTCTTGCCGGCGAGACCCGCAGACTCACCGAAAGTCGCCCCCACTGCCGCAGCCGTGCCTTGCTGGACCACCATTTCCAATGCCCGAGTCAACAAATAGATGCTAGTTTCATCGAACTCCGCGCGCAACCGTAAGCGGATAGCGACTCAATGGCTCGCCGCGGGAGTCCAGTACCGCCCGGATGCTGCGCAGCGGGGTACGGAACCCATTTGCGGCGATGGTCTGGTACATCTGCGCCACTTCCATGCGGCGTCAGGCTGGCGGCGCCCAACAGCAACGACGGATACGCCTCCAGACGCCGGGAAATACCCAGTCGCTCCAAGGTCTCTACGACATTCGGCAACGCCCAGATCCATACCCAGACGCACCGTAGGCACGTTGTAGGAATGCGCCAGTGCCATGACCAGGGCACCTGGCCGTGGAACTGTTTGTCATAATTCTGCGGTTCCCAGACCGAACCGTCGGCATTCTTGAGTTTGATCGGGCTGTCGTCCAGCAATGTCGCCAGCGTGTAACGGGACGGGTCTTCCAGCGCGGTCAGATAGACCGCCGGTTTGACCAGGAACCGATGGAACGTACTGCGTCGAGTGCTCGATTGAAC
Source organism: uncultured Gammaproteobacteria bacterium (assembly GCA_963762165.1). Lineage (GTDB taxonomy): Bacteria > Pseudomonadota > Gammaproteobacteria > JASBUN01 > JASBUN01 > CAVXJN01. Next base: position 184,115 of record CAVXJN010000002.1, on the reverse strand, counting down.
CCTGCGTAGCGGTTGTCGCGTCCGCCTACCAGCGCAATCACTTCGCCATTACCCGGGCGCACCGCCACCAATGCGCCTTGCAGCGAACCGCGCGGCCGCGACGGCGCGCCTTCCAAGCGATGCAGTTGCCCGGAAAGTGCTTGCTCGGCCTGCCGCTGGACGATCGGGTCGAGGGTCGTGAAAATCTGCAACCCTTCCGACGTTAGATCTTCGTCGCGGTAATCGCGCCGCAACTGCCGTCGCACCAGTTCGACGAAGTTCGGGTATAGCGTGGTGCCGCTGGGCGGGTCGGCGACCACATCCAGCGGCTGTTGTTTCGCACGGGCGGCCTCCGCCTCGCCGAGCACGCCTTGCGCTGCCATGAGGTCGAGCACCAGATTGCGGCGAATCAAAGCGCGTTTCGGGTGTCGCCGCGGATCATAATAGGAAGGCCCTTTGATCATCCCCACCAGTAACGCGATTTCGTGGGCCCGGAGTTGCGCCAGCGGACGCTGGAAATAAAAATAGCTGGCCAAGCCGAAGCCATTGATGGAGCGGCGGCCGTCCTGCCCCAGATAAACCTCGTTGAGGTAGGTCTCAAGTATCTCGTTCTTGTCGTAATGCAACTCCAGCAGCAATGCCATGGCCGCTTCGTTGAGCTTGCGAGCCAGGGTACGTTCGTTGCTGAGAAAGAAGTTCTTGACCAACTGCTGCGTAAGCGTGCTGCCGCCCTGCACGGTTTGTCCGGCACGCAGATTCGCCCACATGGCACGGACAATCGCCATCGGCGCGACACCATGATGCTGATAGAAGCTGCGGTCTTCGACCGCGATCAGCGCCTTGGTCAGCAGCGGCGGCACGTCTTCCAGCTTCACGAGGATGCGGTCCTCGTTGTGAGCCGGATACACGCTGCCGATCAATACCGGATCCAGTCGCACCAGCGGCAAGGATTTCCTCTGGTCATCGGTAAGACCCGCGATCTCCCCGTTATCGAAACGTACGCGCACATGTTGAGCGGGTTCGCTTCCGTCCCAGTAGCGGAACGCCCGCGTCGTCAGGTCGATGTGCGCCCCATTGCGGGAATATGCGCCGGCTTCGCGCCGCCGTTCGGCTGCGCTGGTAGTGCAGCAAATCGAGCTCATGGGCGAGATCGTCCGGTGTCAAGCGGCGCCCTGCGAACAACTCCAAGGGCCTGGCATAAACACGCGCCGGCAGCTCCCAGCGTCGGCCCTGGAATTGTTCGCGTACGACATAATCCAGATAAAAGCCGTACACCACGCCCGCAATCAGCAGCGCGCCGATACCGTACAGCGTCAAGCGCCGCAATCCGCCGCGCCAACCGCGGCGACGGGTACGTTTTGTCCTGCTCCTGGAACTCTTGGCTGATTTTTTTCGAGTGGTCTTGCTACGCCCGGCCATAAAACCTGCAGTGTCTGACTAAGTAAAGGGACGGTGAACCGCCGTCTCCGGATAACACACGCGAACATCGTGTACAGCTGGGCCCGATCCGGGCCTTCGCCGGCAGGTCCATTTTTGCCATTCCGCGCGCGTGCGAAATTGCCTTGATGCTACAATGCGAACTACGCCCAGCGCTCATTGCGCAGCAACGTTCGCCGACCCGCCGATGCACGCACCGGAATCCACAATCGAACAGCAGCAGACGCTGATCGCGTCGCTGCGCAACCGTGCGCCGTTCCCTGAACCATGCAGCTCGGTGGAATTGATCGAAACCCATATTTCGTGGGTTTTGCTGTGCGATCGATACGCTTACAAAATCAAGAAAGCGGTGAATCTCGGATTTTTGGATTTTAGCACCCTTGCCAAGCGCAAACATTATTGTCTCGAAGAATTGCGCCTCAATCGCCGTCTGGCTCCGCACTTGTATCTGGACGTGGTCGCCATTGGCGCTACGCCCGATGGCCCGGTGTTGGACGGGGACCTCAACCCGATCGAATATGCGGTGAAAATGGCGCGCTTCGAACAATCCGAGCTGCTCGACCGACGTTTGCGCGAGGGGCGACTGGACGGCGCGCAGATCGATCGCCTGGCGGCATTGGTGGCCGATTTTCACGCCCGCCAACCGGTTGTGCCGCCCGATCCCGATTTGGGTACGGCGCAAGCCGTACATGAACCTGTTCGCGCAAATTTCAAAGCGCTGCGAAGTTCGATTTCCGATGCGGCGATGCTGCAACAACTCGCCGCGGTCGAAGCCTGGAGCGAACGTGAATACGAAGCGCTGCACGATCGCTTTGACCGCCGCAGAAGCGACGGGTTCGTGCGCGAATGCCACGGCGACATGCACCTCGGCAATATGGCGGTTCACGAGCAGGAACTGCTGGTGTTCGACGGCATCGAGTTCAATCCGTCACTGTATTGGATCGACGTCATCAGCGAAGCCGCGTTTCTGTTCATGGATCTGGACGATCACGGTCGCGCCGATTACGCCTGGCGTTTCCTCAACGGCTACCTCGATCACACGGGTGACTATCCTGGCGTGCGGCTGCTGCGTTACTACCTTTGCTACCGTGCCATGGTGCGCGCCAAGGTCGCCGGTATCCGTGCCGCGCAAGCGGCGACCGGGGAAGCCACCACCGCGTTGCGCGAGTATCTTTGCCTTGCATCGCGCTACAGCGAACCCCGGCAGCCGACGCTCATCATCAGCCACGGCGTCTCGGGCAGCGGCAAATCGACGGTATGTGCACCACTCGCGACCCGCATAGGCGCCTTGCACCTGCGCTCGGACCGCGAACGCCAGCGCTTGTTCGGCCGCGGCGGTGAACGTGGCATCGATGCGGGCGCCTATACTCCCGAGGCCAGCGACCGAACCTACGCGCGACTCTATGAGTGCGCCGAACTTGCGTTGGCGGCAAGATTCTCCGTGATCGTAGATGCCACGTTTCTCGATCCCGAACGGCGGGCCCATTTCGCCGCCCTCGCCGACAACCAGGGAGCCCGCCATTGGATTCTGCATTTCGATGCCGAAGCGGAGCAATTGGGCGAGCGGATTCGACGGCGTCAGACCGGCGGCAGAGATATATCGGAAGCCGATCAAGCGGTGCTGGAGCATCAACTGGCCCACTACACGCCACTCACCGGACCGGAACAGGCATACACGATTCGCGCCGACACCGCGTCCGCCGGTGTGGACGCGCTGGTGGAGCGGATCGCGCGACAAGCGGCGGCTCAGCCTGAAAGTCACTGAGCCGCCACTGGAACGGTCGCGCGTGCCTTCGGTCAGGAACCGGACAGCGCCAGTACTGCGGCGGTCAACACCGCGGCACTGAGCAGACCTGCGCCAAAAGCTGCCAGGAGTCCGACCGTGCCTTGCAGCACCAGCGTCCTCCATTTACCTTGCACTGCACTCATGGATCGTTGCCTTCGCTTTCGGCTTGCCGGTCCTCCGCAGGCTCCGGATACCGGTCGATGGCCTCGGGGTCCCAATACAGAAAGTCTTCCGATTCCGGTGTCAAGAGTCTGTTCATGACTGCGGTTCCTCAGTATCAATGCGAATCAACACCCGGCGTTCGAAGCCGCGCCCCTCCCGGTCATCGTCGGCGTACAGCGGCCGGGATTCGCCGAACGCGTCGGATGTGATGCGGTCATCCTCTACCCCTTCGGCCATCAGCGCATCGCGCACCGCGCGCACACGCGCCGAAGACAGTTTCAGATTTTCCGGCGCCTCGCCGCGCGGATCGGCGTACCCCGCCAAACGCACCACGGCGTGCGGCAGTTCGTTGGCAAACGCTGCCAGATGGCGCAACTGTTGCGCGAAATGCGGCTCCAGTTCGGCACTGCCGGTGCGAAACTGCACGCTGGTTTCCAGCGCTTCCCGCGGCTGCCAAAGGTTCAACTCCACCGGCGCCGTGCTGGCGACGGTCGCTACCGCGGGCGGCGCTTCGCTTCGGGCCGCAGCGCGGACCTGGGCCTGTTCGAGTTCGGTCCGCAGACGCGCGATTTCCGCCGCCTGGCGATCGAGCGATCGTTCCCGCCCATAGGATCTGCCGCCCACACCGCCGCCGATTGCGCCAATCACGGCGCCGGGCGGACCGCCCACGGCGGCGCCCAGCAGCATGCCGGAAAAAAGTCCGACCCGTTCCTGGGCCGCGGTCCCGTGCTCGCTGGCGGCAGCCGCACCGCTCAACACCGCTACACACAGCGTAGCGGCCACGGGGCGCAGGAATGAACGGCGCTTAATAGATACAGTATTCATGTGATTTACTCCTGTTGCGGATTGGCCCAGCGCGCCGTCCTTGGTAATCACCCGCGGTCGCGGGCGGGCACTCCTGCCGGCGCCGGATGACTCGAGGTTCACTGGTATTGAAACCCGCGGGAGTGGCCCATCGCCGTCAGAATCGGGGCAAACGGCCGATGAATTATGGCAATTCACGGGCAATCAGCAGCGGCGCCCGAAACCGCGTTTGGCGCTGTGGTACCTTCAAATCCGGGTACGAGGACTCTGAATATGCGCAAGACTATCGCCATCGTAGAGGACGAGGCCGCGATCCGCGCCAACTACGTGGAAGCTCTGCAGCGCCAGGGCTACGCCGTCCAAGGCTACGGCAATCGCCGGGAAGCGATGCAGGCATTTGCTCGACAACTGCCCGACCTGGTGCTGCTGGACATCGGCTTGGAAGAAGAAGTCGACGGCGGCTTTGAGCTGTGCCGGGAACTGCGCGCCCGCGACGCCCGGCTGCCGATTATCTTCCTCACCGCCAGGGACAGCGACTTCGACACAGTCTCCGGCCTGCGCCTGGGCGCAGATGACTATCTCAGCAAGGACGTCAGCCTACCGCATCTGCTTGCGCGGATCGCCGCCTTGTTCCGGCGTCTCGAAGCGTTGCGCACACCCGAGTCCAGTGACCGGGCGCTGCAGCGCGGCGCGCTGCGCCTGGACATGGATCGACTCGAGGCGCGCTGGAACGGTCAAGCGGTACCGCTGACCCTGACCGAACTGTGGATGGTGCATGCATTGGCCCGCTACCCCGGACACGTAAAGAACCGCGATCAACTCATGAGCGAAGCCAACGTGGTGGTCGACGCCGGCACGGTCACTTCCCACGTCAAGCGTATGCGGCGCAAATTCATCGAGCTGGATCCGAATTTCGACGCCATTCAGACCGTGTACGGCATGGGCTATCGCTGGACCGAAGATGCCGCCGACTGATCACCGGCTCGACCCGCCGCCATTGCGCGGATCTTCGGTCAAGCCCGCGCGGCGAGCGTATTTCAGCTTGCGTCTGAAGTTGCTGACATTGTCTTTGTCTTTGCTGGTGATTCCCTGGATCGGGTACCGCTACTTGAACGAAATGGAAGCTTTCCTTCGCCACGGCAAGGAAGATGCGTTGCTGGCTGCGGCCGGTGCCATCGCCCGTGTGCTGCACGAACAGCCGGCGCTGTTCACCCACGGCGGTCCCCTGCTCAGGGCCGCTGGCGACAACCAGCATCTGTACGTACGTTCACTGCCCACTCCCATTCACCTGGACGGCTATGCGGACGACTGGAGCGCTTACCGCGAGCGTGCCCGGCATTACGGACCGGCCGACGACAGCAACGCCGCTTCGTTCGATCTGCTCACTGGCACGCGCGAACAATATCTGTACGCACTGCTGCAAGTGCACGACGATCACGTGGTCTACCGCGAACCCGGCGCCGGCACAGCTACGGGTGCCGATCACCTGTTGATCGCCCTGCAAACCCCGGAAGGTGACCTTCGCCGATATGTTCTTGCCAGCACCGCGCCGGGCTGGGTGGGCGCGCAACAGCTACCGCCGGACGGCAGCGAAGACGACGCCAACCTCAGCGAACGCCGGATTCGTGCCGAATGGCAGGAAAACGCCACGGGCTACACGTTGGAATTGCGCATCCCGTTGGCCCTGGTCGGCAACCGCCTCAGTTTCGCCGTCGTCGATGTCGACAACCCGCGTAGCCGCGCGACTGCGGCAGTGGTGGCAACCGCCGGCACCGACGCACTGCAGAATCTGGGCACGCTCACCGTACCGACACCGGCGATGGACCGGCTGCTGCAGGGTATGGAACGCCAGCAGGGCAGACTCTGGATCGTCGACCAACAGCAGCGCGTACTGGCCATGGCCGGCGATCTGCGCGCCGACAGCGAACCCCAGGCCTCCCCTGCCCGTGGTTTACTGCACGCTTTGTATCGTCTGATCTTGAAAGAGCCCGCATCGGACTTTCAGGACGACCTGTCCGACGCCTCCCGGCTTCAAAGCCCCGAGGTCGGCGCGGCGCTGCTCGGCCGTGCGGCAACCCGCTGGCGCCGATCGCCGGACGGCCAGGCGAATATCGTATCGGCCGCATTTCCGATCTGGGTCGGGAACCGGGTGGTCGGCGCCGCCGTCGCCGAAGAAACCAGCCGGGATATTCTATTGTTGCAGAACCGTGCGCTCGAACACCTGTTGAATCTCAGCCTGGTTGCTTTCGTGGTAGCGCTGGTGCTGCTGTTGACCCTGGCCACAAGGTTGGCGCAGCGCATCCGTCACCTGCGCGATCAAGCCGAAGGCGCCATCACCGCCGACGGCAGAGTGACCGGGAGGATCGATCCGGCCGTCGCCGGGGACGAAATCGGCGACCTTTCACGCAGTTTTGCGGGTTTGTTGGAGCGCTTGCAACAATACACCCGCTACCTGGAAACCATGGCGGCGAAACTATCCCATGAATTGCGCACGCCCTTGGCGGTGGTGCGCTCCTCCCTCGACAATTTGGACGTCAATGGCGTGACCCCCGAGCAGCGGGTGTACACTGAACGCGCTCGCGGCGGTCTATCGCGTCTGGAGGGCATCGTCAACCGCATGAGCGAGGCCAGCCGTCTGGAACAGGCCTTCGAACACGCGGAAACGGAATCCTTCGACTTTGCCGAGCTGGTGACTGGCTGTGTCGCCGGTTACCGCGGCGCGCATCCGCAGCGGGAGTTCGCATTGCAGGTGCCGCAAGCTGCGGTGCCCGTTTCCGGAGTCCCGGATCTATTGGCGCAGATGTTGGATAAACTGGTCGCCAACGCCTTGGATTTTGCCACCACCGGTACGCCCATCGAGATCAGCTTGGAGAGCGGCGAGTCGATGATATTACGGGTGCGCAATCAAGGCCCCCCGCTGCCTGCCGAAATGGAGGGTAGTCTGTTCGATTCTATGGTTTCAGTGCGCAGTACCCGTTCGGACGAACCCCATCTCGGGCTGGGACTGTACATCGTGCGCTTGGTAGCGCAATTTCACGGCGGACAGGTACGCGCCCGCAGCATGCGCACGCCCACCGGAGCCGAATTCATGGTCGTGCTGCCGGCGCGTGCGACGGATATCGAACAGCGCATACACTTGCATCGACGATCACTGACTCACGGAACCGTACATTGATGAGCGCCGCCAAGGAAGCCATCGAGCTCGAATTGCAGATCGGCGACAGCCTGCAACTCCAGTTTGTCGGCGACGAACGCGATCGTCGCTACAGTTGCCGTGTCATCGGCTATCTGGCCGGCCAAAGTCTCATTGTCACGACCCCGCGGCGAGATGGCAAAATCATGCTGATCCGCGAAGCGCAGCCGTTGGTGATCCGGATGCTTTCCGGCAACAGCATCTGTGCGTTTTCCACCCAAGTGCTGTGCAGCAGCGGCAAACCATACCCTTATCTGCATCTCGGTTATCCGAAACAACTTGAGCGCATCGTCGTGCGCAAATCGCAAAGGGCCCGCGCGGACCTCATCATTTCGGTGTCGCCCAGCGGCGGTCAGGCGCAACGCGAGCCGAAACCCGCGGTGATGCTCGACATCAGTACCACCGGCTCTTTGCTGCGATCCTCGGCCATGCTTGGCGAGGTCAATGAAAACGTCAGCCTGAACACGCCCATTACCATTGGCAGCATCCAAACTTACCTGGCCATCCCCGGCGTGATCCGCAACGTACGCGAGGAATGCAACAATGACGGTCGGTTGCTGTATTACACCGGAGTCGAATTTCAGCTCAAGCAACAGCAAGACATCATTCTGTTGCACGCCTTCGTCTACGAACGCCTGTACAGCAGCCTGCGCTGAGGCGCCTATGCCGGTGCACTTGAGTTCCCGCCGAGGTGTGTAACAATAATCAAATAAGAACAGGGAGGTAAGGCGTGCGGATTGCACTGTTGGAAGATGAAGCGATCGTCGCGGAGCTTTTGACGCTTTGGCTGTCGGAACACGGCCATCATGTGAGCGCATACACGCGCGGAGAGCCTCTGATCGATTCATTACGGCGCGAGACATACGATCTGTTGGTGCTGGATTGGATGGTACCGGACATCGACGGCGAGAAGGTGCTTGCCTGGGTGCGACAGCACATCGAATGGCGGATTCCCGTCATCTTCGTCACCCAGCGTGACGAGGAAGAAGACATCGTAAGGATCCTGAGCCAAGGGGCAGACGACTATCTGGTCAAACCGGTGCGCCAGCGGGAACTACTGGCCCGGATCAGCGCCCTCGCGCGTCGGGCGCACATGGATGAAAGCGGCGATAAAGTTCTGCAATTCCCGCCCTATACCATCGACAATCGCGACCGCACGGTCGCATTCAACGGCCGCAGGGTACAGTTGACGCAAAAAGAACTCGACTTGGCAGCGTTCCTGTTTCGCAATGCCGGACGCATATTGTCCCGCGATCACATTCTGGAGAGCGTCTGGGGGCACCGCCCAGGCATGAATACCCGCACTGTCGATACCCATATCAGCCGGCTGCGCAACAAGCTGGATTTATCCCCTGCCAACGGCTGGCGCTTGAGCGGCATCTACCATCACGGCTATCGCTTGGAACATCTCAATCCGGCGCCGGCTGCGCATTCCGGGACCTAACAGTCGCGAGCACTCCCTTTCAGGTTGAATTCAGTTTCCTCCATTAAGGTGGCGCATATACCCAAAGGGAGGACTCGCGTCATGCAAACCGGCAACGAAGTCAAAGTCTGGGACCCCCTGGTCCGAGTTTTTCACTGGACCTTGGTGGCGGCTTTCACCATCGCGTATTTAACCGAAGAAGACCTGCTCACCGTGCACGTGTGGGCCGGGTACACGGTTCTGGCACTACTGCTGATCCGCATCCTATGGGGCTTCGTCGGAACGCGACATGCGCGCTTTTCCGACTTCGTGACGGGCCCGGCAACCGTGATCAACTACGGCACCGAGACCCTGAAGATGCGCGCCAAACGATATATCGGGCACAATCCCATTGGCGGCGCCATGATTCTGCTGATGCTGCTCAGCCTGGTCTTGACAGGTCTGACGGGACTGGGAATATACGGTGCGGAAAACCACGCCGGACCGCTTGCTGGATGGTTCGCCGGCAACGGCGAGCGCTGGGAAGGCACGCTCGAAGAGTCGCATGAGTTTTTCGCCAATTTCACTGTAGCGCTGGTATTCATACACGTGGCGGGCGTGCTGGTGGAAAGCTTGCTGCATCGGGAAAATCTGGTAAAAGCAATGGTTACTGGCCGCAAACGCGCATGAGAGCGTGCACCTTGAAATTGCTCCGCCATAGTACTTTGGTGGTCCTCGGAATGTCCGCGCTGTGGGGCTGCGTGCAAGCGGCTCACGGCGCGGACGACCGCGTTTCCGCGCGCGAACTTCAGCAAGCAGGAAAAATCCTGCCCCTGGACAAGATCCTCAACCGGGCCGAGAGCCGACAAACAGGCAAGATCATTGAAGCGGAATTACACCGCAACGGTGACCAGTTGGTTTACGAGATCGAGTTCTTGGACGACCATGGCGGAGTGCAGAAGCTGCTCTTCGATGCCCGAACCGGCAACCTCCTTTGCCGGCACTGCGACGACTGATCATGCGTCTATTGCTCATCGAAGATGATGCCGAGCTGGCGCAGTGGCTGCGCTCCGACCTGGAATCCGCCGGTTACGCGGTGGACATCAGCAGCGACGGAATCGAAGCGCAATTTCTCGGCAATGAGAGCGGTTACGATGGTGCAATTCTCGACCTGGGCTTGCCCGGTAAATCCGGCCTGGAAGTGCTGCGCGAATGGCGCGCCAATGGAAACGATTTGCCAGTGGTCATATTGACCGCGCGCGACGCCTGGCACGAAAAAGTCGACGGTTTCAAGGCAGGGGCGGACGATTACGTCGCCAAACCGTTCCATTCCGAGGAACTGTTGGCACGGATAGCAGCCGTGCTGCGACGCCGACACGGGCATTCCGGTGGCCAGGTGCTGGAAGTCCACGGCGTACGACTCGACGAGGAACGGCAGCTGGCTTTCGTCGGCGACGGCCCGGAAATACAACTCACCGGAACCGAATTCCGCTTGCTGCGCTATCTCATGCTGCATCCCGATCGCGTACTGTCCAAATCCCAGCTCGCCGAACACGTGTACGATTTCGACTCGGACAAGGACAGCAATGTCATAGAGGTCTACGTTAACCGTTTGCGCGGCAAGATTGGACGCGAGCGCATCGTCACCCGCCGCGGCCAGGGTTATATCTACGGCGGCGAACCATGAGATCTCTGCGCGGGCGAATCGTCAACGGCCTGCTTATCAGCTTGATCGCGGTATTCCTGATCCAGGCGATTCTGGTTACGCTCGCGATACGGAAGGTCACCGAGAATTATGCTTCAGCGCGCCTGGAACACGAGATCGAGAATCTCGTTGCTATCGTAGAGTTCGATCGCGACGGCCGCCCTCAGCTCAATGGCGCTCAGGTCAATCAATTCTACGAGCGCCCTTTTTCGGGCCATTATTATCTCGTTTCTACCGCTTCCGGCACCCTGGCTTCGCGCTCGCTTTGGGATTGGCGCTGGGATGCACCATCCCTACCGCCAGGCAAACTGCAGCGTCTGCATCTTGACGGCCCGCAGTCGCAGCCGCTGCTGTTGCTTGTACATGGATTCAGCAAACAAGGAGTCGATTTCACCGTCGCCGTCGCCGAAGACTTTTCATCGGTCAACGCCGACATCCGGCGTTTTCAGATCGGCTTTGGCGGGATCAGTATCCTGTTTTTGCTGGTCATGACGGCACTGGCGACCTGGACCGTCCGTAAGGGTCTACGGCCATTGCAGCGTGGCCGAACGGAGTTGGAGGCGCTGCAAAGCGGCGAAATCCGCACGCTCGACGAACGAGTACCCCGGGAAATGCAGCCCTTGGTGCAAGAAATCAATCGCTTGTTGTTGCTTACACAGCAGCGCCTGGAGCGCTCGCGCAAAGCCACGGGAAACCTGGCCCACGGTTTGAAAACTCCTTTGAGTACTTTAGTCCGGCTGAGCGACGACCCGGCATTGGCGCCCCATGACCAACTGCGCCGCAACCTCCAGGCTCAGGTCTCGCGCATGAGTGATTTGATTCAGCGGGAACTCAAACTCGCGCGCCTCGCGGGCAGCGGTCCGAGCACTACTTACTTCGTTGCCGCGAAAGAACTACCGGGCCTGGCCGAGGCCTTGGAACGAATCTATGAGCCGCGCGGGGTTCGCGTCGACCTGAAGGTCGACCCCGCGCACCGGTTCGCAGGCGATCGCGAAGACATGCTCGAATTGTTCGGAATCCTGCTCGACAACGCCTGTCAATGGGCCCGGACCGAAGTGCGATTGATGATAGAACCGGGTCCCGGGCTCACGGCCACGATCGCTGATGACGGGCCCGGTGTCGACGAAAGCAAATACGATCAACTACTCGAGCGAGGCAAGCGCCTGGATGAAGCCGACAACGGTCACGGCCTTGGGCTCGCCATCGCCGGCGACATAGTGCGCCAGTATGGCGGTGAACTGGAATTGGCCCGCTCCTCGTCATTGGGCGGCCTGCAAGTGACCGTACGCCTGCCCCCTCAGAGCGTTCAGCCTGCTCAGAACTGACGGGCGTTGATCAGCATGTGGATCCAGATGCTGGCGGCATACCCGAGCGCGATGGCCGGAGTCCATTTCAGATGTCCGAAAAAGGTGTAGACACCGCGGGCCTGACCCATGAGCGCGACGCCTGCCGCGGAACCGATCGATAACAGACTGCCGCCGACGCCGGCTGTCAGAGTCACCAGCAGCCATTGTCCCGTCGGCATGTCGGGGTTCATGGTCAGCACCGCGAACATTACCGGGATGTTGTCGACGATGGCCGACAGCAGACCGATCGTGACATTGGCCGGCGTGGCCCCCCAGTGGTTGTACATGACTTCGGACGCCAGCCCCAGATAGCCGAGGAAACCCAGTCCGCCGACACACAAAACGACGCCGTAGAAGAAGAACAAGCGTATCCCACTCGGCGCGGGCGACGCTGTTGAAAACATCGAACGGCACCGGGTCGCCCACCATGTCGATTGGCCTTTTCCTTCGTATCGGTCGGCGTCGGTTTGTGGGTCTTGCGCAAGTAATAACCGTACAGCTGAAGATACGCCAGGCCGGTCATCATGCCCGCCACCGGCGGCAACTCCAGCCAGTTGTGAAAGGTGACCGCGGTGGTGATGGTCAGCAGGAACAGGACGATGATCTGAACCGCGCCGCGCTTGAGCACCACCTGCTCGTCCAACGGCGCGGGCTTGGATTTCGGCACAGCAAAATGCATCAGCATTGCCGGCACCACAAAATTCGTTGCCGCCGGAACGAACAACGCGAAGAAGGTCCAGAACTCCACCACGCCCTTCTGCCAGACCATCAGCGTGGTGATGTCGCCGAACGGACTGAATGCGCCACCGGCGTTGGCGGCAACCACGATGTTGATGCACGACAGGGTCACGAATCGAGGGCTGTCGATGCCCACCGCCATGACCACGGCGCACATCAGCAGTGCAGTAGTGAGGTTATCGGCGATCGGGGAGATGAAAAATGCCAGCGTGCCGGTGAGCCAGAACAACGACCTGTAGCTGAATCCTTTGCGCACCAGCCAGCTGCGCAAAGCATGAAACACCCGGCGTTCTTCCATGGCGTTGATATAGGTCATCGCCACCAGCAGGAACAGCAGCAGCTCGGCATATTCCAGCAGATTGAAGCGCATCGCTTCTTCTACGACTTTGGAGTGGGTCGTGCCGTGATAGACAAAGGCAATCATCGCCCAGATGACACCGGCGGCCAGGATCACGGGCTTCGACTTGCGCAGGTGAGTGAACTCCTCGAGCATCACCAACAAATAAGCGAAAGCGAAGATGATCAGCGCTGCGTAGCCGACCCCGCTGGCAGTCAGATCGAGTCGCGAAACACTGGGCTCCGCCCCCCACGCGACGCCGAATGACACTCCGCAAATGCCAAGCAAAACCTTCGTGATCGTTCTCACGCCAATTACCCCGGACTCGAAGATGGTAGGTTAAAACCCAAATCCGGGAAGTCTACCAGATTCCGGGGCATCTCCGATCGCCCGGTGATGGCGGCTCAGGCTTGCCGTTCGTACCAGGATCGGGAACGGTTGACGATATGCACCACCGACAACATGACCGGCACTTCCACCAGCACGCCGACCACGGTCGCCAGCGCCGCACCGGAGGCCAGACCGAACAGACTGATGGCGGTAGCCACCGCCAGTTCGAAGAAATTACTGGCGCCGATCAGCGCCGAAGGGGCCGCAATGCAATGGGCGACGCCGAATTTGCGATTGAGCAGATACGCCAGTCCGGAATTGAAGTACACCTGGATCAGAATCGGCACCGCCAGAATCAGGATCACCAGCGGCTGAGTGACAATCTGTTCACCCTGAAATCCGAATAGCAAAACCAAGGTCGCCAATAGCGCCAGCAATGACAGGGGATGCAGTTGCTTCAAAACGCGCTCCAGCCGGGCCTTTCCCCCGCGCCGCAGCAGTGCACTGCGCCACAACTGGGCTGCGATGACCGGCACGACGATATAAATCACCACCGACAACAGCAACGTTTCCCAGGGCACCGTAATCGACGCCAAACCCAACAGCAGTCCGACAATGGGTGCGAATGCGAAGATCATGATGGCATCATTGAGCGCCACCTGAGTCAGCGTGAAGTTGGGTTCGCCGCCGGACAAGTCGCTCCAGACGAAGACCATGGCGGTACAAGGCGCGGCCGCAAGGATGATCAGTCCGGCGATGTAGGAATCGAGCTGCGCCGCCGGCAGGTAGGACGCGAACACGCCGCGCACCAGCAGTGCCGCCAGCAGCGCCATGGAAAATGGCTTCACCGCCCAATTGACGAACAGGGTGACGCCGATTCCCTTCCAATGCCGCCGCATCTCGTGCAATGCGCCGAAGTCGACCTTCAGCAGCATGGGAACGATCATCAACCAGATCAATGCCGCCACCAGCAGATTGACCCGCGCGAACTCGAACCGGCTCAAGGCTTCGAACGCGCCGGGAAGCCAATGCCCCAGCGCGATACCGACGACAATACACAGCCCCACCCAAACACTGAGATAGCGCTCGAACCGGCCCATGGCCGCGCGCTTGTGCCGCGCGGCATTGATTTCGCACGACAGACTCATCGGATTTTCCCAGTGCGGAGTGGTTGCAGCATTGCGGCGGTGTAGGATCTCAGCCCGCGCTGACGACGGCGCGCTCGCGCCGCAACCGCTCGATCAGTTCCGCCACCCGGCTGCGGATGTCGTCGCGGCTGGTGCGGAATAGCGCCAGAATCTGCTCTTCGCTGCCTTGCGCCTTGGCCGGGTCCTGCAGCGGCCAGTGCTCCTTGGACGTACCGGCGGGCAGCACGGGACAATGCTCGTCCGCATGTCCGCACACGGTGACAACGTGGTCGGCCCACGCCAGCCAATCGGCTTCGACCTTGTTGGATTCTTGTGCCGAAATGTCCACGCCGGTCTCAGCCATAACTGCAATGGCGCGCGGATTCCTGCCATGGGCTTCGATACCGGCGGACCGTACCCGCAACCAGTCACCGGCCAACGCGCGAGCCCAGCCTTCGGCCATCTGCGAGCGACACGAGTTGCCCGTGCAAAGGAACAGTAGATTCATCAGCTAGACGCCTGTCGTGAATGGAGAACCAGAAGGCACGCAACAGGCGCTTTGCTTCGGCGCCTTTGCTTCGGCACCGTCGAAGGTCGGCACGCTCTCCAAAGTGTGAAAGGTTTCCCAGGGAATCCCCTCGGGGTCGACGGTCCAAGACTTGTCGGAACGGGCATAGCAACAGGCGGTCTGTTTTTGTTCCACGCCCTGGAAGCCGGCACCGCCAAGCCGGGCCTCCATGGCGGCGAGTTCCTCACCGGAATCGGCCTGCAGACCGAGATGATTGACGCCCGGCGCCGCGCCGCGGCTGGAAATCGCGAAATTGACCTTCGGGTCGTCCAGCTGCCATTTAGCGTAATCGGACTCGGTCTTGGTCGGCTCACTGCCGAATACGGCAGTGTAGAACTCGATGCTGCGTGACAGATCAGCGACTGCGATGTGAATATGAAAGCGGCTCATGTCGACCCCCTGTGGCAACGGAAATTGGGACTATCAAGCACAGCAGCCGAGCGCAGGACGGTCGCCCATGGATTCGAGTGCTGCACGATCCTCGGTAAACGGCGGCTGCTCGCCCACCCCGAGCACCGTGGCCGCAATCACCCGCTTGGCCCAGTCCGGCAACTCCGGTGCCAGGCGGTAATAAATCCACTGTCCCTGGCGGCGGCCGGCAACGACGCCGCCGCGCCGCAGCTCGGACAGGTGTCTGGAGATGGTGGGCTGCGCCGCGCTGACCGCGTGGGTCAGTTCACAGACACACAACTCGCCTTCCTGCTGCAACAGAACCAGCAACCGCAAGCGCGTCTCGTTGGCCAAAGCGGCAAAGAACTGATCGGGCTTCATGACGCTATTATATATGAAATATCATATATGTCATATCTCGAATATATCGGCGCGACGACGCCGCGTTTCCCGCGCTGATTCAATGACTAATGTCCGCCTGTGCTGCAACGGCCGATGTCCGGCACGACGCTCGCGGAACATACCGCTCGGCTTGCCCCCGACGCACTGGCGCCAACCGGGCAAGGACGGCATTTGCCTGCAACGCCCGGCGGTACTGCGATTGGCGCTCCGGTCTGACATAATCAGCTTCCGCAAATCGCATCAGTGCCACATGAAACGCTCGGTATTCTTTCTTTCGGATCGCACCGGTATCACCGCCGAAGCGGTGGGCCGCAGTCTGCTCACCCAGTTCGAGAACGTCGACTTCGTGTTGCGCACCGTGCCGTTCATCGACACTACCGAGAAGGCGCAGGAAGTGGTCGAGCGCATCAACAAGGCCGCGGACGCCGAGGGCAAGCGCCCACTGCTGTTCGGGACCCTGATCGATCCGCAAATCCGGGAAATCATCGCCCATAGTCGCGGATTGTTGCTGGACCCGTTCGACGCCTTCATTACGCCGCTGGAGCGCGAACTGGGCGTGCATTCCACCCACACCGTGGGCCGCTCCCACGCCATGGGCGACTACGCCGCCTACAAGCAGCGCATCGACGCGGTCCATTACGCCCTCAGCCACGACGATGGCGCGACTACACGCCAATACGGTTCCGCGGACATCATCCTGGTGGGGGTTTCGCGATCGGGCAAGACGCCCACATGCTTGTATCTGGCGTTGCATTTCGGGATGCTGGCTGCCAACTATCCGCTTACCGATGATGACTTTCAGGACCAAATGCTGCCCAAGGTACTGCAACCGTTCCGGGAAAAACTGTTCGGGCTTACCATCGAACCCCAGCGGCTGCGCCAGATTCGTACCGAACGGCGCCCGGACAGCAAATACGCCGATTTAAAGCAATGCCAACGGGAAGTACAGGCATCGGAAGCCATGTACCGGCGCGAGCGCATCCCCTATCTCGACACCAGTTCGATGTCCATCGAAGAGATCGGCAGTACGATCCTGCATCGCACCGGCCGCGAACGCCGACTGTATTCCTGAACCATTTCCATGACTCGCATGACTCAGCCGTGATTGCCGGAGAACCCGTGATGACCCGAGACCCGCAGGCGTACGAACGCGCCACCGCCCTGATTGACGCTGCCAACAGCGAGGACCCCAACCGGGAGACCGCCGACGGCCGGGACTGGCCCAAAGAACTGCTTTATTCCCAGCGCATGTCGGAGATGATCGAACGCTATGCACCCGAGGCCGACGAGGCCATGAAATTGGCGGTACGGGCACAACACATCGAGCGCTGGAAGACGCCCCGTAGCGACTACCCCATGGGACGCCAAGGCTACCTGCAATGGCGAACCGGACTGTACAAGTTCCACGGCGAAACCGCCGCCCGGCTGCTGCGGCAGGCCGGCTATGACGATGACGTGGCCGAACGGGTCAAACAGGCTGTAAGCAAACGGGCGCTGAAGAAAAACCCGGACACGCAGTTGGTGGAGGACGTTACCGGTCTGGTGTTCATCGAACATTACATGTTGGATTTTGCCGCACGACACCCGGAGTACGATGAGCAGAAGTGGCTCGATATCATTCGTAAAACTTGGAACAAGATGTCGGACCGCGCCCATGAATTCGCGCTGGCTGGAAAAATCCAACTGCCGGAACCGTTGGTACCGCTGATTCAAAAGGCATTGGCAGGCGAATGAGCGGTCCCGGCGCGGTCAACTCATGCGCAAGCGCCGCTTCAACTGCGTCGCGTCCAGATTGAAAAGCGCATCGAGCAACAGCGGCTTCAAGATGCCCGGCCCATTGGCTGCTGGACTTGGCGGGCGTGGCGCAACAGCACTTGCGCAAAGAAGATCTGCTCGCCCGCCTCGGCGGCGACGAATTCGCCATCGCTTTGCCCGGAGTCAGTGAATCTGCGGACTGAACCATAGCTGAACGCATACGGCAGAGCGTTGCCCAGCATGCAATCGACCTCGGCGGAGACACGGTACGCGCAACCATCAGCCTGGGCATCGCCGCGATTTCCGAAAAACCATCCAATGCGGATCCCTCGACGCTGCTGCGCTCTGCCGACATCGCGCTCTACGTCACCAAACGGCAGGGCGGCAACCGTACTCACAGCGCCGACCGCGACGACGAACAGGCTTTGCTCGGCGCCTGACGATGGCACGCAGCGGTCGCCGCACCTCGGGATGCGCCGATCCGCTGCACGCTTTTCGGTCAGGATCGTGCGGACCGAAACTGTTCGGCCAGTTCCTGCATGCCGCGGGCAAGCTCGGCCAGTTTCTGAGACGCCACTGCCGTATGCTCCATGCTTTGCTTGTTGGTATCGACGGCATCAGCTACCGAAACCACGTTCTGATTGATCTGTTCCGCGACCACGCTCATTTCTTCGGCCGCCGACGCCACCTGCGCGTTCATCTCATTGATCGTTCCGACCGATGTCGTGATCAACTTCAGCGACTCGCTCGCCCGTTCGGCCTGTTCCACACCGGCGCGGGCTTTGCTGCGACTTTCGCGCATGGTTTCGGTGGCGTGGCGGGCCTCGGTTTGCAACTTGGTGATGATATTTTCGATCTCCTGGGTCGACTGTTGCGACCGCTGCGCCAAACCGCGAACCTCGTCGGCCACGACTGCAAAACCGCGCCCCTGCTCGCCCGCGCGGGCCGCCTCGATGGCGGCATTCAAAGCCAGCAGATTGGTCTGCTCGGCAATGTCTTTGATGACCCCAAGGACGAGGCCGATCTGCTGGGTTTGGGCGTCCAACGCCTCGATGGCATCGGCTGAACTCTCCACGTCCGACGCCAACTGATTGATCTGACCCATGGTGTTCTCAACCACGTCCCGGCCTGCAGATGATTCCTCGGACGCCCGTTGTGCCGCCTCGGCTGCACTCGCCGTATTCTTCGCCACTTCCTGAACGGTGGTCGCCATCTGCGTCATCGCCGCAGCCACCTGCCCTATTTCCTGATCCTGCTTCTCGATCGCCGCGCGGTTCTGGTGCACGCAGGTGTCCAAGTCCCCGGACGTTTCTCCAAGCTGGATGGACGAATCCAACATCCGTCCCAGCACAGCGCTGACTTCTGTACCGCGCATTTTCAGGGCCAGTTCGACCGCACCGATATCGTCGGTCGCACCTGTGTAAACCAACTGCATGAGCTTATTGTCGACCACCTTCCGGGCGCGGTCGGCCAAACTTTTAAAACGCCGCGTCAGCGCGACGATCCCGATCCCCGCGACGCAGGCCAGCGACGCGAAGACGGCCGAAAGCGTGCCGACGGCCGCCGGAGCCGCATACAGTGAGGCGCCGTAGGACACACCCAGGGTCACGCCCGTCAAAGCCAACAGTCGAACCCGCAGCCCCGGGATGGGCAGCCGCAAACTCCAGGGCATGCGGCCGCTCGTGATTTGCTGATAGACCTGGGAAGCACGGTGGACGGTCGCCTGCTCTGGCTTCAACCGAACCGATTGATATTCGTAGACCTGTCCGTTGCGGGCAATCGGTGTGACGTATGCATCGACCCAATAATAATCCCCGTTCTTGCGGCGGTTCTTGACCATGCCCATCCACGGACGGTTGGCCTTGAGATTGCGCCACAGATCTTCGAATGCGAGCGGCGGCATGTCGGGATGACGCACCACGTTGTGGTTGCGCTTGAGCAGTTCGTGTTCGTCGAAGCCGCTGACTTCGACGAAGTCGCGATTCACATAGCTGACAATGCCCTTGAGATTGGTGGTGGAAAGCAGATTGGTGGCGTCCGTAAAACGGTATTCAACGTCCGTCACCGGCAGATTTTTTTTCATTGTTATGCGACTCCTAACGTCAGTCACTACGACAGCGCCCATAGCACCATTACTAATGGTTGCAGCTCGCCTTGTCGGCACGTCGCCCGATGTCCTTTAGGATTATTGTGGGAAAATCGTCACTGTTTTATAAGTAGGCATGCGCCGCAGCAGGCATATGCGCATATGCGCATATGCGACCCAATCGTAGGTTCGCACTGTTTGTGATCGAACGTCGGATCCTGCGCCGTTCGTCGTAGGCGCAATCATGAGTGTCGGTCGCGTTGCAAATCCTCCCGCGTCTGCTTTACCGTAAGCGTTCATCGCCAAGACAGCGCTATGAACGATCAAATTCCCCCGACCACATCCGCCCGCAAGGCTGCAGTGTCGATCCAACAGCTGATCGAGCCCAAAGTCGAAGATCTCGGTGGCTTCACGGTGCGCAGGGCGCTGCCCGCGCCTCAGCGACGAATGGTCGGGCCGTTCATCTTTTTCGATCACATCGGGCCGGCGGAGTTTGCCCCCGGTCAAGGTATTCAGGTACGTCCGCATCCGCACATTGGCCTGGCCACCATCACCTATTTGTTCGAAGGCGAAATCATTCACCGCGACAGTCTTGGATTCGTGCAGCCGATCCAGGCCGCAGCCGTGAATTTGATGACCGCCGGGCGCGGCATCGTCCATTCCGAACGTGCGCCGCCGGCCAACGGTGCCGCCACCAAATTGCACGGCATTCAATGCTGGATGGCACTCCCCGATGCAGAAGAAGAGCGCGCGCCGGCGTTCGTGCATTATCCGTCAGGGGAACTGCCCGAGTTCGAAATCGCGGGTGCGAGGATCAGGGTCATCGTGGGCGAAGCCTATGGCCGCTCATCGCCGGTAACCACCTATTCGCCGATGTTGTACCTCGAATGCCGCTTGCCGGCGGGAACGGAATTGCCGCTGCCGGAACATTGCGGCGAACTCGCGATGTACGTGGTGTCAGGCGACATCGGCATCGACGGGCACTCCATCGGGAATGGCGTGATGGCGCTCGCGCGCGCAGGACAATCGATGGTGTTACGCGCACGCAGTGAAAGTCACGTCATGGTGCTTGGCGGTGACCCGGTGGGACACCGGCACATCTGGTGGAATTTCGTTTCCAGTTCCCGCGACCGCATCGAGCGGGCCAAAGACGACTGGCGACAGGACCGCTTCGGCCATGTGCCGGGCGAAACCGAATTCATTCCGTTGCCCGATTGATTCGCTTCCGCCGTCGGCGGCACAGCAGCGCCGGCATGGCAGCGAACAGCCCGAGGAGCAGCACGTACACAGCGCCGGCCACCGGATCGCGGCCGGCGATGTATCCCCCGACCCTCAACCCGCGCAGGCCGAGGACCACGCTGAATTCCGCGGCAAGCAACAGCGCGAGTGCGATTGATCCGACCAGCAACGGTTTCCCAACCGTGCTCGCCATGGCGAAACGCTGCACGGTCCACCGTGCTGCCACCACGATGACCGCCAACATGATCGGCGCTTCCAGCAATTCCGCCGCACGTTCCCCTACCTTAGGCGCCAACCACAGGACGCGAACAGGTCCGAGCACAAAGCCTGCCGCGAACACCAGCAGGAAGTACACGGCACCGGCGATCAGCGCTCCCATCCAGCTCGCAGCCCCGGACCTTCGACTCAGTCGACCAGCTCGAGCCGGTCCCAATCGCCGTCGACCGATTGCAGCAGCGCGCACAATGCCTTGCTCTTTTTGCGGCAATCATCGGCATCCGCATCCCAGCGAAACTTCACCGAGCGATGCAACGGCCCGGCGATGGTGCGGGTGAATTCCGCGCGCGCCAGATAGATCCCTTTGCGCTCGTTATGGGATTTGTCGATCGGATCCGGCTTCAGCGAATCCATGAACTCCGGCTCGAATTCGAATCCAAAACCGGTGGCTTCCTTTGCCATCCATTGCGCCGCGCAATTGCTCAGCCCTGGTTCGGCGTAACCACCGCCGACATCGGAGTGCACACCAGCGAACCAAACCTGGCGCAAATCCAATCCCGGCTTTTCACTCCAGAGCGTGGGCTCGAAATCGACGCGATTTTCGTCAATTGATACCGCATGGCGTGCATGATTGATGATCTTGCTCGGCTCGGTATCGTGAAACAGGAATTCCCGTTCACCCAGCGAGCCCCAGAACGGCAGTGGAATGCCGAGGGCGCCGACGGTATCCCAGACGCCGATAAATTCGATTGGCGTGATATCCGCCCAGGCGAAGTCTTTGCGAAACTGCACCGACTTACTCTCATTCGGACCGCTCGATTTGGTACGCTTGCGATAAAGCTGGTAGGCCGCAGGAATTTGATCGGCGTGCTCCTTCTTGAGCAATCCGCAGTTGCGAATAAAACCGCCCAGCGACCGGACAGTGTAGGCCCCGCGACTGAATCCGAAAAAAAACAGCTGATCGCCTTCGTTGAAGTTATGCACGATGAAGCGGTAGCAGTCCATGATGTTCTTGTCGATACCCGCACCGCTGATCCCGCCTGCCAGTTTCTCGCGGTCCGTCCCCACGCCCCAGTCGTAGAACGAAACCTGCTCGGCTCCATTCGCGAACGGTCGCACCGAGCGCGCCATTCGCAACACGTTCGTCGCGTTGCCCTGCTCCGGGGAATTCCACGTACCATCGGCGAAAATTGCGATTCTTTTCATGGCGCTGTTCCCTTTGGTTGAAATTACCCCCGTACCCGATGACCCAAACCGGGATTAGTATAGTTTTGCCGCGCGCCCGGTAATGAGCCTCCCTATCCGATCCACTGCTTACCCAGAACGCCGACGACAAACCCAGCAACCGCACCGAGAGCGGGTGTCCAGTGCCGTCGCAATCGTGCCTGCGGGGCGATATCCTGAAATACAATATACAAAATCCCGCCACCGGCGAAAGCCATAATCATTGCGGTCAGCACGTGCTTGTCGTCCAGCAACGTATAACCCGCCCACGCGGCGATCGGCCCGAGCAGACTGGCATAGAAGAGCGCCGCCAAGGCGTGTTTCTTCGACACATGCCGCGCCACCGATTCGCGATAGGCGTTGAATCCTTCCGGAAGATTCTGGGCGCCGATGAACGCCGCCAGCAGCATCCCCAATCTGCGGTCGTGACCGAAGACAGCACCAAGCGACACCGCCTCCGGAATGAAATCCATCACCATCGCCAGGAACTGCGCCCTCGTACCACCGCGCCGCGCCAGGTTCGCGTCCAGAATACAAAATGCCAGTCCGCCGGCACAGAACGTCAGGGCGAGTTCCACACCCGACAGAACCGCGATACCTTCCGGCAGCAACGCAAAGGCCACCGCCGAAACGAGGATGCCGCCACCGAAAGCGGTCACGGCGTGAATGACCTCCCGCTTGGTTTCGGTCTCGGCACTGCCCTCCATGCGCGCCACGATGCCGCCGATCAATGCCGCAATCCCCGCCAGCCAGGACGCCACCAGAATCGTGCCCAGTTCAGCCATCACGCCACAACGTTCATTCCGCCTTTGCGTCTGCGCCGTGTTGGGATAGTTGGGCGCCGAACCACCGGTGTAGCGACGTCAGCAACGCCACATCCGGCACGGTAAACCTGAGTTGCGCGCCGGTCGGCAATTCGGCGAATTCCACTTTGATCTCGGAGGCCCGGGCTTCGAGTTCCTTCAGCCCCGGCATGTCAACGCCGTGCAGCGCCGCCGGATCGCCGAAATTTCCGCGCTGGAAACGCGCCGCCTCGTGTTGCAGATGCCGGCGAATGAGCGCGATCTGGTCAGTCGCTTGCGGGTCTCTGGCAATCACCTTTTGCACGCCACCGGTCTCGGTCATCTTGAAAATGTGGAGGGTTTTCGCCATCTCGAATGGCATCACGTCGTGTGACATATGGTGCACGTGTTCTTGGGTCGTTTCCGCGGACGCACCGAAGCCGGACACCGCCAGCACAACCGCCCATGCCACGCACCGCCAAGATGGGAACTGGTTCATCACGTCAGAAACACCGTTTACACGTGGTCAAGTCGAAGGCGCGGCCTGGCAATACAGTTCGCGCGCCGCCGTCAACGTTTGCTTGCGTCCCGGTCCGCACCATTTGGTGGCAGAGCAAGCAGGTTCCGGAAATTGTCGTAGGCCGGCGCATGAATTTCAATGCGGCGCGGACCCGTGCGCCATTTCTGTGCGGCAGCGAACGACAACCACAACCTCCGACCGCCCGCGCCTGATCCGGTCGGCGGTATCCGGTTTCCGGTCGATAGCCGGGCCCGCAGTCGCAAACGCGGACCTTCACCGGTAACATCTCCGAGCCGGGCGCGGCAGGCATATTTGAAATATGTCTAGCCTAATGCCCTTGGATGGCCTATAGTGACAACGCCTACAGATACTGTTACTGGCATATTCAGCCGTTTCCTTTGGTTACTTCTCGAATACCCTCTTCAATACCTGTAGACACAACATCCCTATCTCGTTTCAGATCCATCTTAAGGTGAAAATTTAATGGCTACAGGTACTGTAAAGTGGTTTAACGAATCCAAAGGCTTTGGTTTCATTTCCCAGGATGAAGGCGGCGCGGACGTATTCGTTCACTTCAGCGCGATTCAAGGCTCCGGTTTCAAGTCCCTCGCCGAGGGCCAGGCTGTCAGCTACGACGTGGAAAACGGCCCTAAGGGCCCGCAAGCCAGCAACGTTGCAGTCCGTTAAAAGTCGTCAGACTGATTGAATTGAAACGCCCTTCAAACGCGTTTCAACTCAGCACGAATATGCGGGTCGGAGTTTCGCCTCCCTTGCGGGAGGACCGAAGCTCCGGCCCGTTTATCGTTACCCTTCCCTCGCCGCCCTGCCACGGCCGACCGCGTCCGGGGTTGTTCGCGGGCGCAGTGGATTACTCCGCTTCGGGAGCACGTTCATGAAAACTCTTTTCGTCGGGAACATTCCTCCGCAAGCCACTGAAAACGACATCACGCAACTGTTTTCCGAGTACGGGACCGTACGCAAGCTGGAAATGCCCCGAGATATTTTCACGGGCCGATGCAAAGGGTTCGCTTTCATCGATATGGAAGGACACGAAGCCCGCGCGGCCATGACGGTATTGGATGGCAAGACGTTCATGGACAACAGCTTGAAAGTCCGGGACGAAAAGCCGAAGTTCAAAGGCAAGGGCCGTCGCCGGTAGTAGGGATCAATTCCGGGTCCGGGCGAGCTCCGATTCGGAAAGCGCTGTCATTTCAGCGAAATCGGCATTGTGTAACAAACAGCGGTCCCTTCCAGCACGATGCTGCCATCGGCGAGGCGAACCGTGGTCTCCAATTCCGTGATCGGCTTGTCATCGCGGACCTTGACGATCCTGGTTTCGCCGACAATGGTGTCGCCGGGGCGCACCGGCGCTTTGAAGTTCCAGTTCACCTGCAAAAACACACTGCCGGGACCCGGCAAGTCTTCGGCGACGACCGCATTCAGGATCGCACTGGTGACTCCACCCTGCACGACGATGCCGCCGAAGCGCGTCGCTTTGGCTATTTCGGCGTCATAGTGCAGCGGATTGCGGTCGCCGCTGAGTGCGGTGAATGCTTCGATGTCCTGGACCGTGACCGCCCGGGCGCGCCGGGCGGTTTGTCCCACCGCCGGCATGCCATTCGGCCACACCTCGCTGCTTGCCGCCATACCGCTGCCTCATTCCTCGATCCGAGGTACGCCAGCCCCAGCCGGCGTTTCTTGCAGGCACTGGCGAGTCAGGCCCTGGCGCCAGCACGTCTGCCCGCGACAAGATTATAGAGCCAAGCGAATATCGCGCCACCGACAGCGCCGTCCACCAGCGCCCACAAGGTCCCCACAATCACGGATCCGACCCCCGCTCCAGGGTGATAGCCCGGATAAATGGAAGCGACAAACTGCAGGAATGTCCCGCCGTAGGGCGGCACCGCCAGATTGAGCAAGGCGACCAGCAACACGGCGAACCCCCAGATCAATGCGGTCGTCACGGCAAATGCGATGGTATCCAGGCGCATATCGACTCCTCAGATTCCATTTACTGAATATTCGTTTAACCGTGCGTCAAACTGTGTGCCCGCCTGCATCGCCAGCCGCCAGCACGGAACCCAATTGGAACAGCAATTTCTCCTGTCCGGGTGCGGCGATCAATTGGACGCCCACGGGCAGACCCGCCACCTCGCCGCAAGGTGCCGCCAAAACCGGCAGGCCTGTCAATGTCCAGAGCGCTTGCAGCAAGGGTGAGCCCGTGCCCTCCTCCAGCAACGTCGCAGTTGCGTCAGTCGCTGCCGCAAACATGACCGTCCCCGGGATATCGAGCTCGCGCAGTAATACCTGACGATATGTCGCTGCCTGGGCGAGCGCCTCCTCATAGGCGTCATCGCCGATGCCGGCCCCGCGGTCGATCAATTCGCGCAACCGGGCGCTCATCTGGGCGCCGGATCGGCGGCGGTCGTCTCCATGATGGCGGGCCATATCGCGGCACAGGATGGTAAAGATGTGACGCTCGATCTGTTCGAACGAGTTCGGCGCGGCAAACTCCCCGATTTTCAAACCGGCATTGCTGATCATCGCACGGGCACGATTCAGTGCGGTTTCGCTGGCAGGCTGCACCCGCTGCCGTAGCGGACCCGAAACGCCGAGCACGCGCAAAGACGGCGGTGCGCCGTGCGCGGCGGCAGCGTTTTGGGACAATGCACGCCAGGCATATTCCATATCGGTCGCGCTACGGGCGAACAAGCCGACGTGATCCAGATGCTCCGACAGCACCATGACGCCACCGGTGCTCAGCACCCCTTTGGTGGGCTTCATGCCCCAGACGCCGCAGTATGTAGCCGGGCGTACCACGGAGCCGATACTTTGTGACCCCAACGCCAACGGCACCATTCCAGCGGCCACGGCGGCAGCCGATCCGCTCGACGATCCGCCCGGGGTTCTGCCAGTGTCGTGGGGATTGACGGTCGGACCGCCAGCGGCAATCGCGTATTCGGTCGACACCGTCGTACCCACTATGATCGCGCCGAGGGTGCGAAGCGTATTCACGATCGGCGCGTCGCGGTTCGGCACCCTTCCGGCGTGGATCGGACTTCCCCAACTGCACTGCATACCGGCCACGTCGAATACTTCTTTGACAGCGACGGGTATGCCGTGCAGCGGGCGGCGGCGATCGCCTTCGTCGTCCGCGGCACGCGCCTGTTCCAGCGCCCAGTCGGGACGGAAATCCACGAACGCATGAATCTGTGGATCCAGCGCTTCGATGCGCTCGATACATTCGCGCATCGCGTCAACCGCGCCATGCCTGCCGCCTCTCACGCGCTGGACCAAAGCGCAAAGTCCGCTGTCCGGGGTTGCAGTCATTGCGAATGCTTGCTCGGCTGAAACGTTTTCGTCAGTTCATCGTCCAGCAGCGCAAAAATGGTACGCTCGTAATCACGAAACTCGTCCGCTGTGATATCCCGGGGATGGGGCATTTCAACTCGAATTTCACTCTTGATCCCGCCCGGCCGCGCTGTCATGACGATCACGCGATCGCCCAGGAAGAGCGCTTCGGCAACGGAATGGGTAATGAACACGACGGTGCGGCGATGTTGGCGCCATAGATTCAGCAATTCGCCCTGCAGAAACCGCCGCGTCAGCGCATCCAATGCCCCGAACGGCTCATCCATGAGAATTACCGAAGGCTCGGTTGCGAAAGCGCGCGCAATCGCCACTCGCTGTTTCATACCGCCGGACAGCTCGTCGATCTTCCTGTCCGCGAATTCGTCCAACGCCACCATACGCAGGCAATCCATGGCCCTGGAGCGCCGCTCCGATTTCGGCAGCCCCTTCGACTCGAGCCCGAACTCCACATTGCCGATCACCGACAACCACGGGAACAGGGCATAATGTTGAAACACCATGCCGCGATCGATGTCCGGGCCGGTAATCACCTCGCCATCGACCCGCGCTTCTCCAGAAGTCGGCGGCATGAAGCCGGCCAGCATTTGCAACAAGGTACTCTTACCGCAACCTGAAGGGCCGACCACCACCAGGAATTCACCCGCCTGAATTTCGAGATCCACGGGTAACAGCGCCTCGACAGATTCGCCTGCCTCGTTCGTGTAGGTCTTTGCCAAACCACTAAGGCTCAACGGCTTGCCCGTACTCATACTTACTCCGCGTCAAGACCAGGAAAAGCGCCGGTGCAGGTAACGAAAAAAACTGTCGAACAGCACGCCCAGGATACCGATGGCAATCATTCCCACAAGCACGGTATCGGCACGCAAAATCTCCATGCCGTTGGCGATCAGGTACCCAAGCCCGGAACGTGCTGCCACCAGCTCCGCGGCGATGATCGCCGCCCATCCGGTCCCAAACGATATTCTCAAACCCACGACTATGCTGGGCAACGCCGCCGGGAAAATGACCCGGCGAAATAATGAGTAGCTGCTCTTGCAGCCGTAGACCTGTCCCGCGTGAATATAGAGAGGATCGATACATTTCACACCGGCGACGGTACTGAGCAAGATCGGAAAGAACGTACCAATGAACACAATGAAAATCTTGCCCGACTCGCCAATCCCGAACCAAAGGATCGCAAGCGGGATCCAAGCGAGTGGTGAAATCGGACGGAACAGCTCGATCAGCGGATCGATCAGCTTTTCCAGTCTTCGCGACCAGCCCATCGCCATTCCAAGCGGCACCGCGACGATCGCTGAGATCAGCCATGCCGAGATCACACGGCTCAGACTGGCCCAGATGTGGACGAACAACTCACCGGAACCGACCAACTCGCCGAGCGTTTTGGCGACCCGAAGCGGTGCCGGTAAAATCGAGGGATGCGCATCGGTGAGCACCACCACCAACTGCCAGACGATCGCGATAACAATAGCCGCGTAAACATACGGCAGACCATGTCCGAGTCCCTGCAACGCCAAAGACGCGCTGCGAACCGCTTTTCGCTCTCCCGCGGCCGTATTGACCGACACTTCAGTGCCCGGTTTGCTTCATCGCTTCAGTCGCGAACTTGGTTTCGAATTTTGGATTATCGTTGGCTTGCAGGATACCCGCGTCCTTCAGGAACTTCGTATACGCTTTGACGGTCGAGGCCTCCGGCACGATGTCGCGATTGTAAACCGAGATCCCCTCATTCAATGAGTAATTCACGACTTCGATTGGAAAACCGATCTGCTCACTCCACATCTTGGCGGCTTCTTTCGGATGGCTGACGATGAATTCGATTGCTTTTTCATTCGCCGTCACCAGATCCTGAACCAGCTCCGGACGCTGCTCAATGAAGTCGATGCGCGCATACTCACCATTGCCGATGTAGTGCCCCGCTTTGATCGGCATAATCGATTCCGCCTTGATCAGCGTGCGCGAATGGCCCGCTGCCAACGCATTCGAAACGTGGGGATCCCAGGTAATCCCGGCGTCGACGGAACCGTTCTCCAACAAGGTGGGCACATCGGACCCCTTGGTTTTGAACAGCTCGACATCCTTATCCGTCAGACCGGCGTCCGCCAATGCTTTGAGAAGCAGCGGGTATTGCTGCGAACCCTCGCCCGGGAATGCGATCCGTTTTCCCTTGAGATCCTTGACCGAGTGCACGTCTGAATCCTTCGGCACCAGTATCGCCGTTTGTTCCAGAATCGAAATGGCGATGAGTTTGGCCGGTAGCCTGGCAGCGGCGACAATGGCCGGCCCCATTCCCGCGGAAGCGATCTGCAACTCTCCGGCGGCCATGGCCTGATTCTCGGGCGCGCCGTAGGAGAATGTCCGGAATTCGATCTTCACATCGTGCTTCTTTTCGATCGGATCCAATAATCCCAGTGCCTTGGCAATGTAAATCGGCTGGGTCGCGGGCTGCACGCCGTAGTTGATCACGTCTGCTGCCTGCGATACGCCCCACAACGCCGTCAGCAACACAGCCGCTGTCATCGGTATTCTCGTGATCCCCATCGGAATTCTCCCTTGCGGTTTGGCCGGCGCACCGGCGAGCATTAACGATTTACGCTTTACTTATGTATCTTATATAGCACTCTTGAAAACTATAACGGGTCCGACACGTTAAGCAAGAACCAGGGCAGACCGATAGTGGATGCGTGGCAGGGAGCGGCTTACCTGCAGCACTGCGATGCAGCGTCAGCAAATGACCCTTGTTTTCGTAGACCGCGACAGGAACGACGCGATCCCCATTCGGGGTGAATGGAGCTTATTGTGCCGCTTCAACCAAGTTGCTGTGCTTGCGCGAGTAACTGAAATAGACGACCAGGCCGACTACCAGCCAGATGACGAATCGCCACCAGGTAATCGCAGGCAGATTCGTCATCAGGTAGAGACAAGTCACGACACCGAGCAGCGGCACGAGCGGACTGCCGGGCGTGCGAAAGGGCCGCGGCAATTCAGGGCGGGTAATCCGCAGCACAATCACGCCACTGCACACGATCAGGAAGGCAGCGAGCGTCCCGATGTTCACCAACTCCGCGACTTCGCCGATGGGTGTAAACCCGGCAATGGCGGCCATAAACACGCCGCTCACCAGAATGACGCGAATGGGCGTTTTGGTGCGCGGATGAATGGCAGAAAATACCGGTGGCAGCAGACCATCCCGTGACATGGCGAGAAATATCCGGCTCAAACCATAGTACATCACCAGCATGACGGTGGTCAGGCCGACGATGGCACCGACTGCGACCGCACCGGCCGCGCCACGCTGGCCGATACGCAGCAACGCGTCCGCCACTGGCGATGCGACATTGAGCGTCGAATAAGGGGCGATGGCGGTCAGCAGGCCCGCAACCGCGATGTAGATCAGCGTGCAGATCGCAAGCGAGCCGAGAATTCCGATTGGCAAGTCGCGCGGCGGGTTGACGGTTTCCTCGGCAGCCGTCGACACCGCGTCGAATCCGATATAGGCGAAGAAGATCAGCGCCGCGCCTGTGACCACGCCGTGCCAGCCGAACGGCGCAAATGGATGCCAATTGGCGGTATTGACGTGAAACACGGCGACGCCGATGAAGATCGCGATCGCGGTCAGCTTGACCATCACCATCAGCGCGTTGACCCGCGCACTCAAATGCACGCCGACCGAGAGCACCAATGCCAGTACGATGATGATGAGGATCGCGGGCAAATTCACGATTCCGCCGTCCACCGGAGCATGTTGCCAAACGGCCGGCAACCCCAGGCCGATCGCCTGCAGTGCGTTGGCCGTATACCCCGACCAACCGATCGCAACCGCCGGAAGCGCAACTCCGTATTCGAGGATCAGATCCCAGCCGATGATCCAGGCGACGAACTCTCCCAAGCCGGCATAAGCGTAGCCGTATGCACTGCCGCAACCGCCTACGGTGGAGGCGAGTTCTGCATAGGCCATGGCCGAAAACGCGCAGGCGAGACCGGCGAGTACAAAGGACACCACTAACGCCGGTCCGGCGTGAGTCGCCGCCGCCACGCCGGTCAATACGAAAATCCCGGCACCGATCACTGCTCCGATGCCCAGCAAGGTCAGATCGGTGGCCCGCAGGCACCGTCGCAGGCCGGTGTCGCAATAAGCGTCGGAATTGATCGGTTTGGTGCGAAACAAGCTCATGGTGCCCCCGGAATCGAGCGGTACGCGACCGCAATATCGCGTCGTGTATTGCGATCAAGCAGGCTCCGGACGCGCCGTGCCACATCCATGTTCGACGCAGTCGCGTCCGTTTTGCTTGGCCCTGTAAAGGCGGCGGTCCACGAGATCGATAAAGGTTGTGGCTTCGCTCTCGGCGGTTGGAACGATGCTGCCGACACCGACACTGACGCTCAGAATATCCCTGACTTCGGACCGCGCATGGGAAATCCGCTGCGCGGCGATCAACTCACGACAGCGTTCGGCGACAACCGCCGCAGAGTCGATGTCGGTTTCCGGGAGAACCAATACGAATTCCTCCCCTCCAAACCGGGCGATGAAATCCCGAGGCCGGCTCGCCGCGGAACGCAGCACGCTCGCGACCCGCTTCAAACATTCATCGCCTTGGATGTGGCCGTATTCATCGTTGAATTGCTTGAAGTAATCGATATCCACCAAAAGCAATGACAGCGGCTTCCGGTTGCGGCGCGCATTCCCCCACTCGACTTCCATGACGGAATCGAACATGCGCCGGTTCGCAATGCCGGTCAATCCGTCCTGGAACGAAAGCTCTTCCAACTCCTTTTGCAGACGCAGCAGTTTTTCCTCGATCTGCTTTCGTTCGTTGATATCGAACATGAAACCCACGAGCGCCTCGACATCGCCCTGGTCATTGCGCAGCACATGCACCACGTCACGAATCCAGACATAGCCGCCGTCACTGGTGAGCGCACGGTAGTCCGCTTCGTGATCCGTTCCGGCTTTGGATTGTGCAACACAGAAATTCACCACCGACTCCCGATCTTCGGGGTGAATCCGTTCCGCCCAATCTTCCACACTCACCCAACTCGCCTGTGACCAGCCAAGCAGACTTTCGATCTGCGGCCCGATATAAGCGAACTGCATGGTGTTCCAGTCGATTTTCCAGGGAATGGCGTTGGTGGACTCCAACAATGTCTTGTAGACGGCGTCGGTTGGTTTGGTCTCGGAAACTGGGTCGGTGGTCATTGATCCGAATCATTCAGCAGTAGTTTGGGAAATTGCTACGCGCAAAGCCAGCTTGATTACGGCCGCCTACGTGCAATGCTCAGTGATATGGTATGTCTGCCTGCCAAGCCCGTAAACAACTTAATCGATGTTCGCTGCGCGTGCCGCGATCACTACGGTCTTTGCCCCCGGGCCAATTTTTTTTCCACGGCTGCAACTACGCTCGGCAACGCGGCGACACTGTCGATGACGAAATGGGCACCGGCAGCTTGCAGACGCCGATGCGCGCTGTTACGCAGTGCGCGTCTTCGGTCCAATTCGAGTTCTGCGAGTTCGCCTTCGTCAAGACCCACGTAGCTGCCGGTGACGGTGACCCCGGCCGTCCACATTCCGGCGTTGCGCCCGGCTTGGATACCCGGCTGCGTGTCGTCCACCACCAGACACGCGGCCACCGGCCAAACTTCGAGTCTACGCATGGCCTCCAACGCCATGAAGGGCGCGGGACGTCCGGCTGCGACGTCGTCATCAC
Source organism: uncultured Gammaproteobacteria bacterium (assembly GCA_963762165.1). Taxonomy (GTDB): domain Bacteria; phylum Pseudomonadota; class Gammaproteobacteria; order JASBUN01; family JASBUN01; genus CAVXJN01. Next base: position 151,510 of record CAVXJN010000002.1, on the reverse strand, counting down.
AAACCACCGCGTCGGGCTGATAACCGCGCTCCGCAGCCGCGGTGACCATGACTTGCACCACAGACCTAGGATATCCGGTGGTGGAGCCGATGCGGATGCCCTGCTCTCGCAGCGCGGTCAAGGCCGTCGCCAGTCCGGCGATCGGGCGCGCCCGCTCCGCTGCCAACCGCGGCTGGATACGCAGATAAGCCTCATAGAGTCGATCGGCGTCGTCAGCCGTAAACGAGCAGCCGTGCTGTTCATTCCACTGAGAATCCACCTCCGGTAACGCGCCGAGGACTCCGACATGCTCGCGCTTGCCGACCCCCATCGGCCCGCGGGCCTGGGAGGGAGTGATCGAAATTCCGAACGCCGCGAAAGTTTCCATCAACGCTTGCGTGGGCGCCAAGCTGCCGTGATCGACAGCGGTACCCGCCCAATCCAATATCACGGCGCGCAGCGGCCCGCGGAAACCACGGTATCCGCGACTGCTCATAGCCGCTTTTCTCGAGCACTCATGTTCCGGAAGCGCGCAATATCGGGCATCGCCCTGATCCGACTCCGCTCAGCACATGGTACGCGCAAGCTGTGCAGCCGCGTTGCGCAGCGTCGGTACATGCTGCCGCGCCATTTCCAGTGAAAACCGCACCTTCGGCGCATGGACCGCCACTGCCGCGCAGGGTTCGCCGGATCGATCCATTACCGGCACTGCCACGGCCACCATCCCGGCCACGAATTCTTCGTCGTCGGTGCCGACCATGTCGGTGCGTATCCGCTCCAGTTCCGCGAGCAAGCGATCCGGGTCGGTGATGGTACGCTCCGTGAATCGTCGCAAGGTAGCTGCCGTAACCAGTTCCTGTCTGCGCCGTTCCGGCAGCAGACTCATGAGCAGCTTTCCCGTTGCGGTACAGTGCACCGGTACTCGCGAACCCGGATTGAGATGCATCCGCAGCGGCCAGTCGGTCTCGACCCGGTCGATATAGACGACTTCGCCGCCGCACAATGTCGTCAGGTTGCAGGTTTCGCCCAGTTCGTCCACGAGGCGCTGCAGCACGCGATGTCGCGGCCCGTAAATCGTCGAATTGGACAACACCGAAACCGCCATCTTCGAGAATCTACTGCCAGCGGAATAGCCGCGCCCACTGGGTTCCGGAATCAGAATGCGCTCCTCTTCCAGGCGTCCACAAATGCGGTATGCCGTCGCCCGGGGAATTCCGAGATCGTCCGCCATTTCACCGGCGCTGACCGGGGACTCGCGAGCCGCGATATATTCCAGCGCCGCAAGCATGCGCGAGACCATGTCGAATTTCGGCGCTTTTGCTACCGAACGGTGATTACTACGCTTGGTCTTGACAGCCATTTTGGTCCTTGGGTTGTTCTGCAATCGCGTTCATGAATCGCCGCGACCGGCCGATGCGCCGGCTTCGCCTGCACGGTACCCGCGCTGATCTTCCAGAATCAGGTCGGCCGCCTTTTCCGCAATCATGATCACGGGACCGTTGGTATTGCCGGACACGATGGTTGGCATGATGGACGCATCTACCACACGCAGCCCTTCGACGCCGCGCACGCGCAGGCGCGCATCCACGACCGCTGCGGCGTCGACACCCATCTTGCAGGTGCCGCTCGGATGAAAGATGGTGGTGGCCTTCTCACGAATATAATCGAGCATGCGTTCATCGGTGTCGGCCGCGGAACCCGGCGCGACTTCGGCTTCGATCAACTGTGCCAGTGGCCGCGCTGCAGCCACACGGCGCGCGAGTTTGAAACCATCCAACATGACTTGGCGGTCCTCCGCTGTATCCAGGTAGCATGGCTGTATGCTCGGATAGGCGGTCGGATCCGGCGAATTGATTGTGACAGAGCCGCTGCTGCTCGGACGCAGCTGGCAAACCGACGACGTGAAGCCCGAGAACGGATGCACCGCGCCTCCCGGGACATCGGAACTGATGGTGCCGAAGTGAAACTGGATATCCGGACGCTCGACCTCCGGCCGGGTACGGGCAAAAATATAAGCGTGGTTGATACCTGATGCGATCGGTCCGCTTTGGCGCAGCAGGTACTGCATCCCCATGCGCATCATACCCAGCGGACTGCGCAACAGGTCATTGGTGGTAAGCGGTCGATTCGCCTTGTAGGTCAAGCGCACCTGCAGGTGATCCTGCAGATTTCGGCCCACGCCCGGCAGGTCGGCCACCACCGGGATATCGTATTGCTGCAACAGGCTGCCCGGCCCGATCCCCGAGAGTTGCAACAGTTGCGGTGAGTTGATCGCGCCAGCCGCGAGGATCACCTCGCGAGTCGCCTTCGCCTCGAAGGTTCGGTCTTGGTGAAGGTACACGATGCCGCGGCTGCGGCGCCCGTTCACCAGCACGCGCAGGGTGCAGGCTTCTGTTTTTATGGTCAGGTTGCGCCGATGCTTCGCGCTTTTCAGATACGCCGACGCGGAGCTGCAACGCAAGCCGCGGTGGGTGGTGATCTGAAAATACCCGGCGCCCTCCTGGTCGCCGGAATTGCAATCCGGATTGGCGGGAATGTCACAATGCCCCGCCGCTGCGATGAACGCATCGCACAAGGGCGTCGGCGCAATCGGCGTGATGTGCAACGGACCATCAGTGCCTCGGGTCGGGCTTTCCGGGCCGTGATAATTTTCCAAACGGGTGAAATAGGGTAGTACGTCTCGCCATGACCAGCCCCTATTGCCGCTAGCGGCCCAATCGTCGTAATCCTGCGGCTGCCCGCGGATATACAAAAGCCCGTTGATTGAACTGGAACCACCGATCACCTTTCCGCGCGGCCAATAGTTCGTCCGATTCGCCAGGCCGGGTACCGGGTCGGTATAAAACCCCCAGTTCAGTCGTTTGTGGAACATGGTCTTGGCGTAGCCGATGGGCAAATGAATCCAAGGACTGCGATCCCACGGCCCGGCTTCCAACAGCAGCACGCGGTATTCGCCGCTGGCGCTCAAGCGATTCGCAAGCACGCAGCCCGCGGACCCGGCCCCGACGATGATGAAATCGTAGACCTCCTCCACTGTCCGCTCACTCGCTCGGTGTTCGCTCATGTTGATTCACAAGTCGCTGTCCACGTGCGCCGCGTCACCCGCCGAAGCAACGAAACGGGAACCACGCCAGCCATTCTCCAGCGGATCGATAATCTCAATTTTGAGGCGAATTTGAATCAACGATAGCTTGACAAACCGGATTCGTCTAGCTAAGCGTTAAACCTGATACGAACAAATCTCAAAAACCTAGACGGCGCGAATCCGCACGGTTTTCGCACCCGATGTCCGACCTCTGGCGGGGCGGGGCCGATGTACTGCACCGCGCGCCGCACCGGGTCGAACCGAGACGACAACCCGGATGGTGGGAGCGTTCCCGCTATGAACGTCAGCACTCACAGTCGGCGCCCGAACAATGCGCAGCTATCGTCGTTGTACTGCGCAAGCGCGCTTTGCAGTCGCGTCCTGACGCCCCGCACGTCACTGCTCCCCTCGGCAAGTACCCCTGTGCACGTTTCTGCAAGCGCGGCTCATGGCTGAGCACCGCCGACCGTCCTCGGGGCTCGAACTGGCCGTTGCCGTGCTCGATTTCCCCGGTGTGGTGATCGCGAAACTCGCCGCGTGGCTCATTTTGCCGATGGTGGCCGCGCTGGTATACGAAGTGGTCGCACGTTATCTGTTCGGCAGCCCGACCATGTGGGCCTACGACACCACCTACATGCTGGCGGGAACGTTGTTCATGCTGGGTTCGGCTTACGCACTGCGCAACGGCAGTCACGTGCGCGCCGATTTTCTGCTCAGCACCTTATCGCCGAGATGGCAGGCGTTGGTCGACGTTTTGCTGTACATCATTGTCTACTTCCCGGCCATGGGTTTGTTTTTCTGGGCCAGTTACAAGTACGCGTTTCAGTCCTGGGCGCAGCACGAGACCTACCCCCAAAGTCCGTGGATGCCGATCATCTATCCGCTGAAGTCGATCATGCCGCTGAGCATCGGCATTCTTTTTATCCAGGGCATTTCTGAACTGCTCAAAGGGATTTGGACGGTGCGGCACAACGCACCGTTTCAACAAAGCGAATAATACATGTCGAATCCTGTTCTTGGCCTGATTTCGCTCGGCGTCGCCATCATCGGCGTGCTCACGGGCTATCCGATGGCGTTCGTGTTTATTTTTGTCGCCTTGGTCTTCGGTCTCATCGGAGTCGGCCAACAGGTTTTTTATCTGCTCACTTATCAGTTCTTTTCGTTGATGACCAGCGTCGAGTTGGCCGCCATCCCGCTGTTTTTGCTGATGGGATATATCCTCGAGCAATCCGGCCTCATGGACCGGATGTTCATCGCGTTGCGACTGATGCTGGGCGGCATGAAAGGCTCGCTGTATCTGATCGTGTTGATCGTCGCCACAGTATTCGCCGCCGCGACAGGCATTGTCGGCGCTTCGGTGACCGTGCTCGGGGTCATGGCGGCGCCGATGATGATTCGTAGCGGATATGACACGCGCATGTCGGCAGGCGCCATCGCCGCGGGCGGGACGTTGGGAATCCTGATTCCGCCCAGTATCATGCTGATCGTCATGGGACCGTTGGTGGGCGTACCGGTATCGACGTTATTCGCCGGGGCCGTGGTTCCCGGACTGATCCTGGCCGTCATCTATGTCGCCTATACCCTGATCCGCTCCCATCTGAATCCGAGCCTCGGTCCGCCGCTCGGGCACGACGAACGCGCCTCATCTGTGGCTGAAAAACTGCGTGAACTGGTACTGGGCGTCGTGCCGATCGCTTTCGTCATCGCCATGACATTGGGGTTGATCCTCGCCGGCATTACCACCCCGACGGACGCGGCTGCGACCGGTGCCGCCGCATCTTTGATCCTGGCGTTGGCCTACGGCCGCATGGGTTGGCGGCGGTTGAAAATCTCGGTGTTCAAAACCATGGAAACCACCGCGTTCATCATGTTCCTGATCGGCGCGGCGAATTTTTTCGGCGCCGTATTTTCGCGGTTGGGCAGCGGCCGACTGCTGACCGAATTGCTGGCGTCCATACCGGCTTCGCCGACCATGATGTTGATTCTGATCCTGCTGCTGATCTTTGCGCTCGGCGGGCCATTGGAATGGATTCCCATCGTCCTGGTCGTGGTACCGATCGTCCTGCCGGTGGTGAAGCAGCTCGGCTTCGATCCCCTGTGGTTCAGTATCCTGGTCGCTGTGACCCTGCAAACCTCCTGGCTGACGCCGCCGATGGCACTATCGTCGTATTTTCTCAAAGGCGTCGTTCCGGAGTGGAAGATGCGCGACATCTACATCGGCATGGTGCAATTCGTTGCCTTGCAACTGATAGTGGTCGTGCTCCTGATCGAATTTCCGATTCTGGTGACGTGGCTGCCCCGCGTCACCGGACTGGAGTAGATCGCCGCGAGCGCGCGATCGGATACCGAATCTTTGCTGAAGGTACCGCCGGATTCACATTCGCGGACCTGAATACAACGGCAGTAAAGCGAATCATCGGGGAAACAAGAGACATGACGTGATCATGTACGCACGAACGACAGCCTCCAAGCGGAGATCACTACCGATCTCCAGCCAAAGAGGCAACCACAGGAGGAGCTCCCATGAAAACGAAACGAACGGGTCTTTGGCACATGTTTGTCGCCATCGGGTTGGTATTACTGTTTGCTCAACCGGCTGCGCAAGCGGCGGATCAGAAAGTCTACGAATTCTCGATCCAGACCGCCGTGCCGTCTTCGAGCCTTTATTTCCAACTCCTGGAGCGGTTCTCGAAGCAGATTCAGACCATGTCGAACGGCAGGCTCAAGGCGGAGGTCCTCTCGGCTGGAGCCGTGGTGGGACCGTTCCAGATTTTGGACGCGGTCAACAACGGCGTCGTCAAAGCCGGTTACGCGTGGGGCAACTACTGGTCGGGTAAAAACTCCGCGTTCGTGCTGTTCAGCAACGCGCCGGCCAGCACCGGCCTCGACCAACGCAGCCTGGTAGCCTGGTATTACCAGGGCGGCGGCGAAAAGTTGTATCAGGAATTCCTGCACGACGTCATGCATCTGGACCTGCAAGCGTTTCTGATCCAACCCATGGGGCCCGACCCGCTCGGCTGGTTCAAGCAACCCATCAAAGACATGGCCGACTTCGCCAAGTTCAAATACCGCGCACCTCCGGGCATACCGGGGCAGACCTACAAGGACATGGGCGTGGCGGCCGTGGCCATGCCCGGCGGCGACATCGTGCCGTCCGCACAGCGCGGCGTCATCGACGCGGCCGAATGGATCGGGCCGGCGGATGATCGAAACCTTGGCCTGTCCAAAATCTGGAAGTACTACTACCTTGAAGGTCTGCACCAACAAACCGACGTCGGGCAGATCATTTTCAACAAGGAGTTCTGGGATTCCCTGCCCCCCGACCTCCAGGAAATCATCCGCGTAGCGGTCATGGCAAACGTCGCCGAGACCCTGAACGCGAACATTTACGACAACTCCATGGCACTGAAGCAGTTCGTGGAAAAGGATGGCGTGCACGTGGAAACCACGCCTGCGGACTACTATCCGAAGTTCATCACCTCGGAGCGCAAAATCACCGCTCAATACGCCAAGGACAACCCATTCTTCAAGAAAGTATTGGATTCACAAACGGAGTTCGCCAAGACCGTATACCCCTATCGCGTACGCATCCTGGAACTCTACTACAACATGCTGAAAACGGCTCACGAACACAACCAGTGAACCGAACCGGTTGCCGCGCTGCCCCTGGGCAGCGCGGCAACCGGCGCCAGCTGCAACGATCTGAATTACAGTCGTCTGAAAGAACGACCCAACGTCCGCGTGCTAAAACGCGGTCTGTCCGCAATGCCCCAATTTCGGATCACTGCTTGGCTACACCGGTCGGCATCAGGGCGCGGAATCCCTTTGCTCCGGGTACCGGCGGCCGTTCGGGTTTCTCGCTCCAATCCAGTACCCTGTCGATAATTGCCCGCTTTGCCTCGTCCGACTTCTCCATGGTCGAGGCCATGCGGAAACAGAGTATCGAGGTATGACTGTACATTTGCCGTTTGTAATAATAGGTCAACTGCGCGGTTGTGCTTCGATACACCCAAAGGAACAATGCGGATACGAATTCGATGATTGCCGCGCCGCTGAGGATCAGGATCTGAAAGTCCGCGGTTGGCCGTGTCAATCCGAGCTTCTCGACAGGTCCCACGTACAGCACTATACCAATCAGCAGAAGAACGAATCCGAGCCACATCGCAAGAACTGCATTGAAGAAGCTTCTTCTGGTCTGGTTCAACCCGATCGCGTAATAAGCGTCCAATTGAGCCCGGCTATATTTCAGCAACGGCAAGAGTCCTGCTGCGTCGGTTTGTTCGAGACGCTTGATCGCGTCCTGCTCCGTCTCGCGAACCACCTCCTGCGCATCACGAACGACCGTATCTTCGATCGACAAGGAAAGGTCCGCAAAAAACCCGGTCAGCGCAAGCGCGCCCATCATTGCCCAGATCGGAATAGCGAACAAAAGCATGAAGCCGAAAAACGCGGGAACCCAGTGCCACCACGCCTCAATTGCGAATCGCCACAGCCGTAGCGGCAAATCGTACCAAGCAAGGTACAGGACGGGCGCGAGGAGCAAGAACGCCAAGACGACAAGGATCCAGCCGGCCATGATGACCTTCGGGCGTTTGAGCAGAAATCGGCGCAGTTTTTGCCCGTGCGATTCCTTCGCCTTCTCGCCCGTCGCCTTTCCGTTCGGTTCGCTCACTTCTTCTGGCGTTCCCGATTCCACACGGGCCGTTTGGTGTAACTTGAGCCCCTCTTGGTCCGCTGACTTTGTGCTGACGGAATCATCTTTCATCGTTCGCCCCCCCTGGTACGCGCAACGACCACCGATTCCCACGGCCATTTGGCGCCAGGGCCGCACGAACTATCCTGTTTCACTCCGAGTATCGTCGACAATCCTCGTCCCAGCCAGGGCGTGCGTAGGAGCACGCAGTTCGCATTCATTACCGGAAGTGAAGCATTGCACGCCGAAATCGGCCTGCCGTATGTGAAGCTACCGACGAATCGAGCCGCGAGCGCGGGAACACCCCGGTCTCTTCGAAGTCAGGCTTCCTGGACGGATGCGCCCTCGGTACGGCCGATCCGAAACCCGAGCCGTTCGGAAACCTGGTGCGCGGCTTCCATCACCATGGTGATCCATTCCTCCCGGCGCCGGTCCATGGGCGCGGATACCGATAGGCCGGCCACCGCGTTGCCGCTGCCATCGCGAATCAGGGTACCGATACAACCGACGCCCATTTCCGCTTCCTCGTTGTCGAGCGCAAAGCCTTCGCCGTGGCAATACTGCGCTTCTTGGATCAGCCGTTCGGGATCGACAATGGTGTTGGGCGTGAAGCGCGGTAAGCGGGTGCGCTTGGCGTAGGCGCGGATTTCGTCGGCTTCCATTTCCCCCAGGGCCAGTTTGCCGACGGCGGTGACATGCAGTGGCGCACGGCTGCCGATCACCTGCTCGACTCGCATGATGCGCGTGGTGACGATTGCACGCGCGACATACACGACTTCATCCCCTTCCCTGACGGTCAGGTTGACGGTCTCCCCCACTTGATCGCGCAGCGCTTCCATCACCGGCAATGCCACCTGTTCCACGGTGGCGTCGCCGCGCATCCGACAGCCGAGTTGCACCAGCTTGTACCCCAGGCGGTAAGCGCCACGGGCATCCCGTTCGACGAAACCTTCGTTGACCATGGCCGCGAGAATGCGATGCGCGGTAGACGGATGCAGGCCGGTATCGGCGCCGAGCACCTTCAGCGTGACCGGGTGGTCGTAGGCGGATACGGCGTCCAGCAAGCGTGCCATGCGCTCGATAACCTGTATGGAACTAGTGTTATTTCGTTTCATATTTTCATCATACGAAATGGTTCTTGTCTTGTAAAATATTTTTGGCACCGGTAACGTTTCAACCATGAACCGCCGGTCCCTCCGCGCGGGTCCGTTCTCCAGGGAGAGACGCCATGAATACCGCCAGCAAATCCAAAGTCGAAGCGGCCGCCAGCTTCACCCAAGGTATCCAGTACTTTGGCGACCAGTGGGACGATTTCGCCCGCTACGGCGCCCAACCAGCCATCGGCCCGGGGGCAACCGCCGTGTCCGGTCACACCGACCCGGAAGTGGTGTATCAGACCTTGCTGGGTGCCGAAGCGCTGCGCTACCTCACCTTACAAGTCACCGGTTCCAAGGCTTCCGGCCATCCGGGCGGCTTCGCCAGCAGCGCCGAGGCCTACGCCGGCTTGGTGATGCTGGGCCACACCAACATCGTCACCGAAGTGGGCCACCATGCGCCGGGTTTCTACAGCGCCATGTTCCTGGACCGGTCCCTGGAAGACATGGGCATCGCCACGGTCGATGAATTGTGCGCACGCTTCCGCGAACGCGAGGGGCTGCTGGGTCACCTGTCCGGCGCCATTCCCGGCATCCTCGCCCCCGCCGGTCCCCTGGGCCAGGGCCAGCATTTCGCCATGGCCGGCGCCCTGCTGCACCCCGACAAGCTGTTTCCCTTCACCTTGGGCGACGGCGGCATGGGCGAACCCTACGTGCTGTCGTCCATGATGCATTTCCACACCGCCTATCCGGAAGTCCACCAACTTCCTGCCGGTGCTGGTGTGGAACGGCTACAGCCAGGAACACCATTCCATGGTGTCGCGCTTCAGCAATGAACAAATGCTGAGCTACTGGAATGGGCACGGTTTCGAAGAAGTGATCCTGATCGACGCCAAGGACTTCGACGACAGCGGCCAGGACGGCGCCTACGTCGACAGCACGCGCTTTTCCCTGCGAACGCCGGCTGGCGTTCACCGCGCGCAGTGCTCGACGGCTTGCAGCGCGCCGCGACAATCGCCTTCAACGGCAAGCTCACCGCCGTAATCCTCAAGCAGATGAAAGGCGCCGGTGTGCACACCGTCGGCGCCAAGTCCCACAACCTGCATCCCGGCGGACACACTGGACAAGCCGCACATCATCGAGGCTCTGAAGCGTCGCGCGCTGCCGCCGGAGGCCTGGAAACTGGTGCGCGACAATTTCGAACGCGCCGGCGGCGGCCCGGCGGCACACACCTGGTGACCGAATCGGTGCTGGAACTGGCGCCCTCGGGCGAACTGCCGCTGCAGGAATTCAAAGTCGGCGACAAGCAGGTGCCTTCCACCGCCATGGGCGCCTTGGTCGCCGCGGTGGGCAAAGCCGATCCGCGCTTCGTGGTCACCAATGCCGACGGCAACGAAGCCTCGGGCATGAAGAACATCAACGAGGCGCTGAAGATCCGCCATCCAACGGCAGACGCGCTCTACAACCAGGGCCCCAACGGCCAGGTCTACGAGCCGCTGAGCGAAGATGCCTGCGCAGGCTTGGCCGGCGGGACTGGCGCTGTTCGGCTCGCGCTCACTGTGGCTGTCCTATGAAAGTTTCGCCATCAACGGCTGCCCATCGTGCAGACGGTGACCCAGGCCATGGCCGAACTGCGCCGCGCGCACGCCTTCCGTGGTCTGCATGTTCACCGCCGGCGCGCTGGAACAGGGTCGCAACGGCTGGACCCATCAGCGCCCGGAAGATCGAGAACTACTTCGCCGCCATGATGCGCAACGGCAATGTCTATCCGCTGTTCCCCTGTGATGCCAATATGATCCAGGTGGCCTATGAATGGGCCACCAACAGCTTCAACAAGGGCATGGTGATCATCGCCTCCAAGAGCGCGCTGCCGGTGTACACCACGCTGGAACAGGCGCGCGAGGCCATCGAGCGCGGCGCCATCACGCTGTACGAGAGCCGCAGCGGCGAGCGCGGCACGCTGGTGTTCGCGGTCACCGGCGACATGATCCTGCTGCCGGTGTTCGAAGCCAAAGACCGGCTGGAACAGCAAGGCTATCAGGTGCGCATCGTCGCCGTGGCCAACCCGCGGCGGCTATACCGTCCGGACGATGTGGCCTGGAACACGGTCGTCCGAACCGGACGGCACGTTCATGAATGACGCCGATTTCGATACCACTGTTCGACGGCGATCTGCTGCTGGCGCGTGAGCGGCGGCGCCGGGTGCGCCGCTGGAGCCGGTGCTGCTGCGCACCCGCGCGCCGCAAGCGCGATCTGCTCACCTGGAAGCCGCGGCGAAACCACCGCATCCGCCGGCGAACTGATCGAGTTCAATGGTCTGAGCGCCGACGATCTGGTCGCACGGGCCGAGCGCCTGTTGGAGCCTGGTCGATGACCGACACCAAAATCATTGTCCTCGACGACGACCCGACGGGTTCGCAGACGGTCCACAGTTGTCTGCTGCTGACCCGTTGGGACGTCGACACGCTGCTGGAGGCGCTGACCGATGACGCGCCGCTGTTCTTCGTGCTGACCAACACCCGCGGCTTGGCGCACAGCGGGCGAGCTGCGATCACGCGCGAGGTCTGCGACAACCTGCGCCAAGCATTGGCCGCGGCTGCGAGACTGCAGGGCCGCGGGCTCAATCCAATTCTGGTAAGCCGTTCCGATTCCACGCTGCGCGGCCACTATCCGGTGGAGACCGACGTCATCGCCGAGGAGCTGGGACCTTTCGATGCCCACTTTCTGGTGCCGGCTTTCTTCGAAGGCGGCCGGATCACGCGCGACAGCGTGCATTACCTGATCGTGGACGGCCGCGATGTGCCGGTGCACGAAACCGAGTTCGCCAAGGACTCCGTGTTCGGCTTTCGGCACAGCTATCTGCCGGACTATGTCGAGGAAAAAACCGCCGGTGGCATCCGTGCAGACCAGGTCGAACGTTTTTTGCTGGCCGACGTGCGCGGCGACAGCCTCGCTCGGCTGATGGCGTTGCAGGGCAACGTCTGTTGCGTCGTCGACGGCGAGCGTCAAAAAGATTTGGATCACTTTTGCGACCAACTCGAAGCAAGCCGCCAATGCCGGCAAGCGCTTCTTGTTTCGCAGCGCCGCCAGCTTGCTGACGTCCCTCGCGCAATTACCGCCGCAGCCAGTAACACCCGAGCATATGTCGACTTACGTGCGCCATGGCTGCGCGGGCGCCGTGATCGTGGGTTCCCATGTCCGCAAGACCACCGAGCAACTGCAGTACTTATTAGAGATGGCCGACACCGTTGCCGTGGAGGTCGAAGTGGACCGCATCGAACCGGAGCGCGAATTGCTGCTCGCCGAAGTGCTGGAGCGTGCCAACGCAGCCCATGCGGATGACCGCACGCCAGTGATCTACACCAGCCGCAGCGAAAAACAATTCCACGATCAACACGCCCGCTTGGCGTTCGGTGAAACGGTCTCTGCCTTACTCATGGATGTTGTGCGCGGTCTGCCGCCTACGCTCGGCTTTCTGATCAGCAAAGGCGGCATCACGTCGAACGACGTGTTGAGCGATGGACTTGACCTGCGCACCGCGCGCGTACTCGGCCAGATCCTGCCCGGTTGTTCGGTTGTCCGCTGCCCGGAGGATCACCCGCGCTTTCCCGATCTGCCGGTCGTGATTTTCCCTGGTAATGTAGGAGATCAAAACGGTCTGGCGACGGTCTACGCGCGTCTGAGTGGTCGCGCCGGAAAGGCCTGACGGCAAGCCGCGGCGTTGCCGCCGACAATAACGCTGAGTCGTGCGTCACAGGGGGCGGCGCCTTAGGCCGCACGCATCACGAAGCTGAACGCCTTGGTCGGCGAAGGCTCGTTGCTAGTCATCGTCCCAGATATCGACCAGGAGGCGGCCGGCCGAACCCAGCAACATGAAAAATGCGCCGATAATGAACAGCCAGACCCCAATGGTTTTGTAGGACTCGAACTGCGGCAGAAACAGAATGCTGCCAACAAAGAAGGCTGCGTTGCCGAACAGGCCCAAACCGAGGTGGACCCAGCCAAAGTCCTGCACCAGGACCTTCAGCGGACTCCGGCGCCGGTTTTTCAAATCAATGGTGTGGTTCACAGCGGGTCGGCTCCCTATTGACTTGGTGTGCGGTGTCCCGTGGGTATCAAAGCGTCCGCTGGCTCGCGATAGCGGCAACGGCACGGGGGAGCCGCACGGCATTCAATGCACCGCATTCGCTCGACGTGTTGGTCGCCGAACTCCGCCGGAGAAGGCGGCACGTTTTCGTGCGTGTGTTGCGCGCGTTGGCAGCCAAGCTAGCCGCTGCTCAAACGCTTACGATCGATGTTTCCACTTACCGCGCCAATATAGGTTGCTCTTTCGGCTTATCAACTACCGGCGCGGTGACGCAGGACGGATTCAGGAAGCTTCCATGCCAAAACCCGCGTCCGCGAACAGCCCGTCGACGCCGCCACGGCTCGCTTGATTCCAAGCAACTGCATGAAATGAGGGTCCAGCAACTGATCGCGCGTTGCGCCGAAATCCTTTTGGCGGCCATGGTCGTAACGGTCGCCGCGATGGTCATCATCGGCATGCACGACGGCGGGCGCGGCCAGCACTCCGGCTAGCGCCATATATAAGATCGCCCGGGACAAGACTCTTATTGGGCTTCATGAATTGCTCCGCTTCGAACAACATCGCCGCCGTGCCCGTGAAACGCTCGAAGGCTCCTCGATTGGAGCTTGCAGTAAGCCCATCCGTCACACCGCTTCGAGGCGCGCGGAAGTTGTCAAAACCCCGGCATCAGCGCCACCAGCATTCGCTTCGTCACCCGCGCTCGGCTTTGGCCCCTGATGGCCTCTTTTTGTGCCGTCGTGCCGTTACATGACGGGAATTCGGTGACCTCGATCCTTCGGCGCCGAAATATCTTCGCACTCAGCAATGGTCCCGTACTACGCGATACAGATGCTCCGGCGGAAACGGCTTGGCGAGATGATCCACGCACCGCAACCGATGCGCGGCATCTTCGGCATCATCGGCTCCTGAAAGTATAACCACAGGGATGCTGGATAAAGCCTGGCGGCGCATCAGTTCACTGCGAAAGGTCCAGCCATCCATCACCGGCATCATCAGGTCCAGGAGGATCAAACACGGCCGGTCGTCCATGCTCTGCAAACGCTCAAGCGCTTCCTGGCCGTCGGCGGCTGTGTCGACCTGGTAGCCCTGATAGGTCAGCAACATGGCAATGGAGTCGCGCATATCGGCATTGTCTTCGACCAGCAGGATACGATTACGGTTCATAGGTCCGAATTCTTGTTTGACGCTCTGCCATGCCCGGAGTGCGACTTAGGGAAGCACCAGCGTGAAAGTGGAACCGTTGCCCGGCGCCGATTCCAGCTCGATGCGCCCGCCCAGTGTGTCGGCGATCTCCTTGACCAGGGCCAGGCCAAGACCAACTCCCGGTGCTGTTTTGTTGCGAACCGGCTGCCCTTGTTCGAAAGGTTCGAATATTCGCGCCTGCTCCTCCGCAGGAATGCCGGGGCCCGAGTCAGCCACGGACAGGCGGTGGGTATCACCGGTATAGTGCACCGAAAGCACTACGCCACCGGTTTCCGTATATCGGATAGCATTTTGGAGTAAATTATTGAGAATCAACCGCACCAGATTTGCGTCGCTCATCAACGGCGGGATGACCCCTTGATGATCAAGCCGCAGCGTCAGACCCTTCTCGTCGGCCTCATCGCGCGCGCTGTCCAAGGCGTCCGCAGCTACTACCAATACGTCCATGGCCGCGATACTCGTGCTGACACGTCCAGCCTTGGTGCGCGTGTACTGCAAAAGCCCTTCGATCAGATCATGTAGACGCCTGGTTGATGCCGACATGCGTTCGACCAGCGCACGCTTGTCGGCGGGAAGGTCCGAATCCGGGTCGATCCTCAGACGCTCCATCTGCAACAGCAGCGACGCCAACGGAGTGCGCAATTCGTGTGAAATCAAGCGCAGAAAATTGCTCTTCACCGCGCTCGCCTTTTCCGCATAATCCCGCGCAACTCGCATGGACTCCAACGTCGCCTGCAATTCGCGCTTGCGGCCGGTCACTTCGCGCGCCAGCGATTCCACATCCTGCATCTGCGTTTCCAGCTCACGCTGCAGCAGGTCGCGGGCGCGCTTCATGGTCACAAGATTGTGGGTACGTGCACACAGCTCTTGGGCCGAAAACGGTTTCATCAGATAGTCCTGCGCGCCCTCTTCCAGCATCCGTACCCTGAGTGCATCGTCCGCCTTGGCCGTCAACAACACGATCGGCACATTGTCGAAGTCCGGCTGCCGCCGCAGTTCCCGCACCAGTTCATCGCCACTCATATTCGGCATCATCACATCCGTAAGGATCAGATCCGGCATCGAGCGCCGTGCTCGCTCCAGTCCCACACGCCCGTCGTCGGCGCTGTCGGTGACAAAACCGTACTGTTCCAACGACTGACAAATGAAACGATTCATCTCCACATTGTCTTCCACCACCAGCACTTGGCCCGCAGTGCCGGTTTTTGGCCCGTCGAATGCATCGACCTTCTCCCGAAGCTCATCGATTGCCTGGGAGAATTGGTCATTGAACTCTTCCGTTTCATAGTGCCAACCCGATCTCACCGCAGCGCCTTTGGGTGCCGCTCTCGGAATTGTCACCTTGAACAATGCGCCTCCCGCCGGCGCGTCCTGAATCTCGATTGCACCACGGTGCAGATCGACAAAATCCCGCGCGATCGTCAAGCCGAGGCCCGTACCGCCGAAACGACGGGTGGCGCTCGCATCCAATTGGCCGAAACGCTCGAATACACGTTCGCGCTGCGCCGGTTGTATTCCCGGGCCGCTATCGGCGATTTCGACGCAAAAGCGGTTTCCGTCCAGTTCCCGCAACCGACAGGTGATCGTGCCCGGGCGGGGTGTGAACTTGAAGGCGTTCGACAGCAGATTCAACACCACCCGCTGTATCTTGTCCGGATCGACCTCCGCATCCAGTTTCGCCGGAACGTCGACCCTAAAGTCCGTGTTTCGCTCCACAGCGAGCGCGTCAAAATGTGCTGCGGTAAGCCGCACCAGTGCCGCCACATCCACTTGCGCGTATACCGGTTCGAGCCGGCCGCCTTCAAGCTTGGCGACGTCGAGCAAATCGTTGACATGTTTCAATACGGTATGCGCATTCCGGCGCACGACTTCAAGATCGCGGCGCTGTTCCGGCGAGATATTGTCCGCCGCCAGCAGCTTTTCACTGGGACCGAGAATCAATGCCAAAGGCGTGCGCAATTCATGACTTACGTTGGCAAAGAACTGGGTTTTGATCTGATCCAGTTCCCGCGCTTTTTCGTACAGTCTGCCAAGATCGTCAACTGCCGATTCCAACGCAATGCCGCGCTCTCGCGCCGCCTTGGCGCCGCGGGCCAAAGTAACCGCCTGAGGGACCAGGCGGGGCAACATGATGGCCGTACCCACCGATGCCACCGCCGTGATTGCCCGAATGGTGCCATCGAGCCAGTAGGCGGGTTGCCAGATCACGTAGATGTCCATGAGGTGGGTTAGTCCGCAAGTGACGATAAATATGCCAAAAGCTATCGCTGTGCCCCTGAACGGAACGTATTGCCCGCGGCGGACCAATTGCACGAGCGTCAGGGCAATCGCGATATACGCGGCCGCAATAAGTCCGTTGGTGCTGATCTCGAGCCACAGCAGACTGGGCAGCCAAAGATAACAGTGGCCGTGCGGCATGAACATCGACGACCCGAAAAGCTGTTGCAACATCTCGACCATCTGCGTCATTCCTCTTGTGTTACATCGGCGCGCCGTGACGGACCGCAATAACGTCCCACGGCTTGCAACAGCTGCGCAACGGACACCGGCTTTTGCAGGTACCCCGCCGCATTGCGCAGCACCGATGCCTCCCCCTCGACACTGGACATTATGACCGTGGGCACCGATGCCAGGACCGGATCGGCGCGCAGAAACGTAAGCATTTCCCAACCGTCGACGCCGGGCATCATCAGATCCAGAAAAATCAGCCCGGGCGGCGCCTGCTGTTGCAGACGCGCTAGAGCGTCGGCGCCATCGCTCGAAACGGAAACGGCATAGCCATGCGCACGTAAAACGTCCGCTACTTCGCGGGAAAAATGCTGATCGTCGTCAACGATCAGCACCTCTCGACTGCAAACATCGCCGGCCGGCTCCGCCAGTTCCGACGGCAAGGTAATATGAAAAGCGCTGCCGCGGCCGAATTCGCTCTCGGCCCATATTTCGCCCCCGTGCGCGCGCACAAGACCTTTGGCGATGTACAAACCCAAGCCGAGCCCCTGGCGCTTGCGGCCGCCGTTCAGCGCCTGCCAGTACGGTTCGAACAGATGTGCCATTTCAGTTTCGTCAATGCCCGCGCCGCTGTCGCGTACGGTCACGTGTATGCGCTCTCCGTCTCGGGCGGCAGTCACTTCAACGTG
Source organism: uncultured Gammaproteobacteria bacterium (assembly GCA_963762165.1). Taxonomy (GTDB): domain Bacteria; phylum Pseudomonadota; class Gammaproteobacteria; order JASBUN01; family JASBUN01; genus CAVXJN01. The sequence continues at coordinate 134,232 of CAVXJN010000002.1, read as the reverse complement.
TCCGTTTTCCGCGCTGTGTTCTATGGCGTTGCGCAATAGGTTGCCAAGCACTTGCAACAACCGTTCACGATCGCAGCGCATTCCTATATTCAGAGGCGACCCGCTGCGCTCGATGCGGATTCCTCGTTCTTCACCTGCGTACCGGGCCGTCTCGATGGCGTGCTCGATGATCTCGTCGAATGCGTGATTTTCAAAAGAAACTGACAGCGAACCCGATTCCAGTCGTGAGAAATCAAGCAGATCGCGGATCAGGCGCTCCATCTGACCAGCGTTGCGATCCAATATTTCCGCTTGTCGATGCATATCGGGAACAGATCCGTCGGGCGGCCGACTAGACATGGCGCCGGCTACCATGCGCACCACCCCGAGCGGGTTGCGCAAATCGTGGGACACCACCGCCAACAGACTCTCGCGGGCCTGCACGGCGCGCTGCGCACGCAAGTAGAGGCGCGCGTTGTCCACCGCCAGCGCCGCACGTTGGGCCAGGCTCATTGCCATATCCAGGTCCGCATCGCCAAAGCGCACGTCGGACCTACTGGATACGAACGTAATAACGCCGATGGTGCGTCCGCGCGCGTTCATGGGCACGATCATCGCCGAGCGCAATTCCAACTCACGCATCAGGCGCAGATGCTCTTCGTTTCGCGCACCGGCAGCCAGCATCTCGTCACTGATTTCTTCATAAAGCAACGGTTCGCCACTGCGAAACACCTGCGTCACACCTCTCGGTGCGTCGGGATCCGGGGGATAGCGCTCGCGCAATTCGCGGGCAAGCTGCACCTTTCGAGGATCGACATGGCTGATCGCAAGAGAGGCGGATCCATCCTCAACTTCCATCAGTTCGACGACACACCAATCGGCGACCTCCGGAACGGCCAGACGCGCCACGGTGGGTAGCGTTTGTTCGTAATCCAGAGAACCGCCCAACAGCTCGCCGGCGCGAACCAGAAACGTCGAGCGATTGCGCGCCAAGTCCACGCGTTCCTGCGCTTCGATACGCTCAAAGGCCAGTGCCGCCTGATTGCACAATGCTTGCAGAAAATCGCGCTCTTCATCTGGAAGCGCGTGCGGACTGTCGAAACCCGCGAGCAGAACGCCAAAGTAACCGTGTGTCGAACCCAAGGGAAAAGCCACGTACGATTGCGCTACCCCGGTCGAATCATCCGCGCCATCGGCGAAGAACAGCGCGACGCCCGCGTCCAACGCCTGCGCCGCCGGATGATCACTGCCGACAGATACTGCGCCGCTCGACGGTTGCATCGCGTCGTTCTGCAACGGCATGAGCCGATCGCCGATCAGGCGATATAAGTTGACCCAAGTCGCCTCCGTGCCATCCTCGACGCCGGCGACTAAAATATCGTCTACTTCGCGTCGCGATTGCGATTGCGCCAACCGCGCCGTGTCACGCTGCAGCAGTTCGAACCGACGCGCGAGCCGTTCGGCCGCAGCCCGGGCGCGATGTTCGCTTTCATACAGCTCGCGTTCGCGGGTGACATCACGAAAAGCGCTCACCGCCATTTCCGGCAGACCGTTGGCATCCAATACCGGAGCCGCCGTAATCAACGACCAACGGTCAGCCTCGCCATTTTTGCGCCGCGCACGCACCAGCATCTCCGAACGCTGCCCGTGGCGCAGCGCCACGCTGGCCGGCAATTGCTCCGGTGGCACAGGGTTTCCGTACTCGTCGAACAATTCGAACCGCTGGAGTATTTCCCGGCTGGGTGTGCGCAGCAATTCGTCCACCGAGTCGACCCCGATCATCCGCGCACCCTCCCGGTTGGCAAAGCGATAGCGGCCTTCTTGATCGAACACCGCAATGCCTTCCGCCACGGTCTCGAAAAATGTCTGCAGCCGTTTGCCGGATGCGGTCAGCTCCGCTTCGGACTGGACGCGTTCGATCGCAAACGCCAGTTGCGCCGCAACGATGTTGAACAAGATCCGTTCGTCGCTTTGGAAAGTGTGGGGACGCTCGTACAACGCCACGGCTATCCCGACCGGATTGCAACGGCACGTCAACGGCAGGACGGCCGCCGCGTGGATGCCTTCGGCCAGCAGCTCGGCCCGCAAAGGCGCGAGCCGGGGTTCGATTTCGATGTCGGCAAAAAACGATGGTTCCGGGTCCCGCTCGTTCGCCACCCAGAGGTTTGACGCTGCCATCGCCGAACGAACGTTCTCGGAAACGCTGCGCCAGCCACGCACTCGCAGCACGCCGTCGGGCTGGCGTTGCATCAGGACCGCGTGCTCGACACCCAAGAGCCGGTGGAGGTGCTCCAGCGCCAGTGCAGACAACGTCGGTGCGGAATCGGCAGCAAGCAGCGCTTTGGTCAGCTCGAATAACCGCGGCAACGAACCAAACTCTTCGTCAGACTGTCTCACATGACCTGACCTTGAATGCGGACGGCGCCAACAAAATAGCATCGATGGCCGCCCATATATCCACACAGGCCGAAGGCCTAAGCCGGCTCTGGCCGCGCGACGAGTGCGGGAAAATAGGTCGGCAGTGTTGCCGTCCGCAGACACCAGGCGGCGGCAACACTGTACGCGGAGAAAACCGCGGTACGAAAGGCGGACTACTTCGTGCGAGCGAAGCTAAGCGGTGTGGGCGGACAGAGCCGGATCCGTTTGATATCCACGGACGACTTCCTCGTTACCCTCGGCGTCTTCAACGGAAAACGTCTGATCGGGGCCGACCTTGTAACGATGGGTCCAGTGAATCGTGACTTTGCCGCCGTCCTCGACGATATGTTCGTTCAGGTCCAGGTAAATATCGGGGTGCATCAGCGGCAGGGCAAAGCCCTCATTCGTGTCCAGTAGCCACGCGACCTGCTTACGGCGGGCGAACAACACATAGGGTCCAACAAAAGTATCAACCTCATGATCTTGAAACGCGTCGAGAATCGTGCGATGTGCTGCATCCTGCAAGTGCAAGCCCATGTCTAGATCCTTGACGCGACTTGAAATCACCGTAGTCGACTTCATCTGCCTGTACTCCCCGTCGCCCGCAGCGACTATGAACCCGCGACGGCTTCGCCCTGGCCCGCAGTTGCTGCGTGCGAGGCATCGGCAAGGCCTGGATATCGGAACTCAACAAGCCGCACGATCAAATCAAACACGTGCGGACTCCATGAGGTAAAAATGAGGCCGATTCCGTGGCTCGAATGCTGGGTAACCATGGTACCAACGCCCTCGACTCCGCTACCGGGAATTTCGATTTCGACGTAGGTTCCCAGCGACAAACTGGGATTGGGCAGGCGCACATGCAGACCGTCCGCGTCAATGCGGTCCAAGGTCGCCCACGCCAACGCTACGCCCCGCAGGGACAGCCGCACGCGTTGTATCGGATTGCGCTCGACCAGCGCTGGGGATTCGTTGCTTGTGCGCATCTCAGACGGCCAGGCACCCGTTGTCCAGAGCCGTCAGTATGGTGGCCCGGCAGCGCGCGAGAAATAGGAGAATCCCTTAGCCTGAGCGGTTTCAGGGGATTACATTCAAGTAATTGAAAATATTCAGGATCCGAGTCGCGCCGCCAGCATCACGCGGACCAGCTCGGCATTGGTGCGAAGCTTCAGCTTGGCAAGAATATGGGAGCGGTGGACGTCGAGAGTTTTGACACTGATCCCCAGCTGCGAGGCAATGGTTTTGTTGGGCAGGCCTTCGGCGATCAGTTCGGCGACTTCCCGCTCCCGCGCCGTCAAGTTTTCAATCAGGCTGCGCAATTCGTCGCGCATGGCTTGTTCGCGGCGTCGTTCTGCATCATGGCGCAAACATTTCTGGACACGCTCCACCAATAGGCCGCCTTCAATCGGCTTTTCGATGAAATCAACCGCGCCGCGCTTCATGGCTTCGACCGCCATGGTGACATCAGCGTGGCCGCTGATGAGAAGAATGGGAATGAAGCCGAACTTTTCGCTGAGATGTCGCTGCAAATCAATACCACTCATCCCCGGCATTCTGACATCCAGAAGCAGGCAGCCGATTCGCTCCGAGTCGAATGACTCCAAGAAGCCGGCGGCAGAATCGTATGTTTCGACTCTCAGTCCGACCGCACTCAACAGCGCGTCCAGTGCATCGCGCATTGCCTCGTCGTCATCGACAATGCAAACGATTCTGTCGTCTTGGGTCTCGTTCATGAAACTGCTTCCGTGGGGATGGTAAAGCAAAGCCGAGCGCCGCCAGCGGCAACGGCTTCCGCCCATAGATGGCCCCCATGCGCCTCCACCAATGAACGACTCAGCGAAAGTCCGAGCCCCATGCTTCCACGACGTCCCGATACGAAAGGCATGAACCATTGCTCCAAATCGCCTTCTCCGAATCCTTTCCCGTTATCCGCCAACGAGACTTCGATCCATCCTGTCGTCGATTGTGCTGCCCGAATGGAAATTTCCCGCCCATGTTCGCGGGCGTCGGACACAGACTCTATGGCATTGCGCAGTAGATTCACCAAAACCTGCTCTATGAAAATCGCATCAACGAACACGCACGCATCTTCTTCCGTGCCTTCGACGTGAATAGCGATATCAGCATCCTGAATATCGTCGTCGACCACCGCCAAGGCATGCTGCAGCAGTCCCGCCACAGCGTGCAGTTCCATATGCGGAGGATCCTTGCGCACGTAACTGCGAATACGGCGAATTACTTCGCCGGCCCGTTCGGCTTGCCTTGCGACTTTCTCCAGACTCAGCTCCAACTCTGCCGCCGCATTCGGTCGATCGGCACGTAACAGGTGCTGACCGGCGCGTGCATAGGCGACGATTGCCGATAACGGTTGGCTCAGCTCGTGGGCCACCCCCGATGCCATTTCGCCTAACGCATTGAACCGGGCCGCCCGGGAAATGGCAGCGATATGGCGCCGGGCTTCGGCCTCGGCCTGTCGCTGCTGGGTGATGTCCACCAGCCGGATTTCGCAGCTCTTTCGGCGATCGCTCTCGTCAGCAAAAGTCCGGCTATCCAAACTGGCACGGACCAGTCGACCGCTGGCATGTCGCAAGCGCAATTCGATGGCGCTGTTTTGCTTTCCAGCCCGGATCAAGCTCAGGTGCCGACCCAATTTCCAGCGGTCCGCATCGTGCACCATTCCCGCCAAGGGCTGGCCGGCCAATCGGTCGTCGGAGATACCGAAAAACCTTTCGGTAGCGCCTCGCGCCTGGACTATAAGACCGTCACCGTCAAGCTGAAGTTTCGCGTTCGCCGCGGTATCGACGGCTTCGTCCAACGTTTCGCGCGCGTCCTGGACTTGTCGCGACGCGTCGCGTAAATCCCGGTGTTTGAGTTCCAGCTCGAGCTGGCGTACGGACAACTCGCGCGCAAGACGTTCGGCTGCGGTCATCGATCCGACTCGCAATGCCTCGAGTTCGGCGTGCAAGCGCGCATTGATGTCTGCTCGTGTCAGGCGATCGTAGCGCTCGGTCACGAAAACCGGTTCCAGGGGCAACCGGGCGGGAAAAAAACGCTGATCGAAGTGAGGGTTTCGAGCGTCGCGGCGCTTCGAAGATGACAACGATTGCCAATCATCATAGAACCCGCTCTACAGTCAAGAATCCGAACAACAAGTGGTATGGTAACATATTTGCATGTCGGCACTGGCCTAAACCATTTCCTTATTTCGATTCCGGCCCATCTGGCCAATACTCTCCCTCACGCGACGAGTCAGGACCACGGCTATCCGGTCCCGACCAGCGAGATTCCGTCCACATAGCCGAGTACCGAGAGCGACGCAAGATGGACAATAACCTGGAACAAGACCAAGAGCACACCGTACGCAAGGCCATTCAGGACGTCGTGCAACGGGAACGCGGGGCGGCAAGAGAGCCCTACGATCCGCCCAGCGATCCAGATCTGAAGGATTTGTACGATTCGATTTATGATCTTGTAACAGAACCGCGCTGATGTAGGTCAAACGCTCACGATGGCCACGGGGAAACATGAAAGCCGTCATCGTTATCTTGAGACTTCATTGTTCGCAATGGCCGCGTTGACGGCGACCGACACCGCACTCGCATCCACTAACCTAAGTTAAAAACAACATCGCCATGGCGTATTGTCACTGGCGCCAGCAAACCGAGGGCCGCCGGCAATGGCGGTTGGCGGAGCGCCATCCGGCGTTTAAGCTCGATATCCATGTCGAACCAACTTACAATAGGCCGCCTTGCCCGAGCGGCAGGCGTGCACGTCGAAACCATCCGTTATTACGAACGCACCGGTTTGGTGCAGCGGCCACCGAAGCCTGCGCAAGGCTACCGGCACTATCCTCCTGCCACCGTGCAGCGAATCCGCTTCATCAAGCGGGCCCAGACCCTCGGATTCAAGCTTCAGGAAATCGTCGAGTTGCTGCAGCTCGACAATGGCGATTGCGTCGACATGCGGGAGCGCGCCGAACAGAAATTGGCGCTGGTACAGGCACAGATCCGCGACCTCAGCCGCCTGCGCAACACACTCCAGGAACTCATCCGCGCCTGCCACGACAGCCGATCTGCCGGTCACTGCCCGATCGTGGACGCCCTGACAGACGAATCTGACGCGTAGCGGGGCCGCTTGCCCTGCTCCATCGTTGACTCCGTACCGCGGTACGGCGCTTAGGCTCTCGTTTCCTATGTTGCAGAAAGGCGGCGAACATCCGTGGCGCACGCGTCGACAATATTCGGGGTCGGGTTCGCTTACGCAGAATGTACGCGATGAACGGCAAACCCAAGCAGATCGCGATTATCGGCAGTGGCGCAGCAGCATTCGCGTGTGCGCTGCAGGCAACCGAAGATGGCGCCCTTGTCACGCTGATTGAATCGGGCACCTTGGGAGGCACTTGCGTCAACGTCGGCTGCATTCCGTCCAAAGCGCTGATCCGAGACGCCGCACTCAACCATCTCGCTGCCGGCAACGGGCGCGCGCTGCTCGAACAGCGCAACGATCTGGTGAGCCGAATGCGGCAACGCAAATATGCCGACGTGCTGGCGGCATCCGCAGGCATACGTCGGATATCCGGGCACGCGCGGTTTCACGATGAGCACACATTGACCATAGCGCGCACCGACGGCCAGACGCAGACATTGCGGCCGGAGCTCATCCTGATCGCCACCGGCGCACAGCCCCATATCCCCGACCTGCCCGGCTTGGCTGGAACGCCCTTCTGGACTTCCAACGAAGCCTTGGCGTCCCCGGAAATTCCCGAACACTTGCTGATCGTCGGCGGTTCGACCGTGGCGGTGGAATTGGGTCAAGCCTACCGGCGGCTGGGATCGGCAGTCACCATCGTCGCACGCAGCACCCTGCTACCCCGTGAAGACCGCGACCTCGGCACGGAGTTGACGAAGATCTTTCGCGATCAAGGAATCGCCGTGCGCCAAGGCGCGACCGCACAAGCAGTCGCGCATGACGGCAACCAATTCCAGTTGCATACCGCGCAGGAAATTCTGCGGGGCGACCGCTTGTTGATCGCCGCCGGTCGCCGCGCCAATACAGCGGCCTTGAATCTTGCGAACGCCGGGATCGAGACTGACAGTGAGGGCAGAATTCGGGTCGATGCTCGAATGCGCACCAACCGCGCTCATGTCTTTGCCGCTGGCGACTGCACCACCCTGCCGCAATACGTATACGTAGCCGCAGCGGCGGGCAACCGTGCCGCGATCAACATGCTCGGCGGCGATGCCCGGCTAGGTCTCGACACCTTGGCGTCGGTCACCTTCGTAGACCCGCAGGTTGCCAGCGTCGGCTTGACCGATAACAATGCGCGCGCGCAGGGGCTGGACGTGGAGTCCCGCCTACTACCCTTGAGCGAAGTGCCCCGCGCAGTGGTCAACGGCGACCATCGCGGCTTCATCAAACTGGTCGCGGAACGCGGTTCCGGACGGCTCGTGGGCGCACATATCATTGCCGACCAAGGCGGCGAAATCATTCAAGGCGCGACGTTGGCTATGCGCGCCGGCTTCACCGTACAGGATCTGGCCGATGAGATGATCCCCTATCTCACCATGGCGGAAGGCATGAAGCTTTGCGCGCAGACTTTCGTGAAAGACCTGGCGCGCTTGTCGTGCTGCGCAGGGTAAGGCTCTACAGGTTCGGTACTCGAGCGGACGCCCTCGGATCGTCGGCCCGGGCCCGGATCAGCCGGCGGCCAGCGCCGCTTTCAGTTTCGGCAGTTGTTGCGCAAAAGTGCCATAGGAAAACGCCTCACCGATCACCGTGATCGGCGCGACACGCACGCCGTAGCGGGATTTGGCCTCGTCAGCGACGCCCGGCGCAGTGATATCACGCTCATCGAATTCCACCCCCTGTTGCTGCAGCCATTGCTTGACCGCTGCGCAGTCCGGGCAGCCCGGCGATGTGTAGACCAGCACCGGCTTCGAGGTCATGACGGCATTGCCAATACGGCGGACGCGATCTGGTAGCTGCGGGTCATTGCACGCTGGCGTCGTAGCCTTCCTCTTTCACCGCCGTCACAAGAGCCTGGGGATCGGCATCGCCGGTGACCACAGCTTGTTGCGGTTCGAGGCTGACTTGCGCCTGTTCGACGCCGGGCACCTGCCGCAACGCCTTGGTTACCGCGGACACGCAATGACCGCAGGTCATACCCGAGATATCGAGGGTGGTTTGCATCGTTAGCTCCTTGGTCTTGATTGGAATGGTTCAGCGGATGCCGTGCGCGGCCTGGTGATCGCCAGCCAATTGCGTCCTGTCCGCTGTTGTGGTTTCGCTGTTTTGGCCGCCGTACGCGGCCGCACGCAGACGTCGCAGGCGCAAGCTGTTACCAAGCACGAATACGCTGGAAAATCCCATGGCGACACCGGCAACCATGGGGTTCAGATGCCAGCCCGTCCACGGGTAGAACATGCCGGTCGCCAACGGAATCAGCAGGATATTGTAGAAAAACGCCCAGAACAGATTGCCGCGAATGGTACCCATGGTCCGTTGGGCGGCGTGCAGTGCGGTTACCACGCCGGACAGATCACCCCGCGTCAGCGTGACGTCGGCCGCTTCGATGGCGATGTCCGTACCGGACCCGACCGCAATACCCACTTCCGCCTGCGCCAATGCCGGCGCGTCGTTGATTCCGTCGCCGACGAACGCAACCTTTCGCCCTTGTCCCTGCAATTCGGCGATCGCAGCCGCTTTACCGTCCGGCATCACCTCCGCATGGACTTCATCGATCCCGGCTTGCGCGGCCACGGCTTCCGCGGTGCGTCGATTATCGCCGGTAATCATCGCGATTCGCAGGCCCTGCGATTTCAGAGCGGCCAACACCGCAGCTGCTTCGCGCTTCAACGGGTCAGACACGGCCAAAACGGCGCGCACTCCCCCGTCCACCGCCAGAAACATGGGCGTCTTGCCTTCCCCGGACAATCCCGCAGCCCGCTCGGAAACCTGGGCGACGGAAACGCCTTCCTTTTCCATGAATCGCGCCGCGCCAAGCAATATGTCTTGGCCGCCGACCTTGGCGCGCACACCGTAGCCGGGTACTGCCGCAAAATTTTCGGCAGGCTCCGACCGCACCCCGTCCGCCTGTGCGGCCTGGACGATGGCGCGCGCCAACGGGTGTTCGCTGCCGTGCTCGACCGCTGCCGCAAAGCCGAGCGCAGCGTCGCGGTCGCCATCAACCGCTTCCAGATCGGTCAGCCGCGGATGGCCCTCGGTCAAAGTGCCGGTCTTGTCGAATACCACCGTATCCACGTGGGAGAGCGTCTCCAATGCCTCGCCCTTGCGATACAGCACGCCCAGTTCGGCCGCCCGACCGCTGCCGACCATGATCGCTGCCGGCGTCGCCAAGCCCATGGCGCAGGGGCACGCAACGATCAGCACGGCCACGGCACTGACCAGCGCCATCGTGATTGCAGGCGATGGCCCAACCAGCAACCAGGCGATGAAAGTGACCACGGCAATGGCGATTACGGTCGGTGTGAATACTCTGACGACCCGGTCCGCTACACCCTGAATCGGCAATTTCGACCCCTGCGCCCGCTCCACCAGGCGGATGATCTGGGCCAGCACGGTGTGCTTGCCGACCTGGGTCACTTCGACGTGCAGGACGCCATGCTGATTCACGGTACCGCCCACCACTTTGTCACCGGTCCGCTTCGCCACCGGTGCGGGCTCGCCGGTAAGCATGGATTCATCGACGTAACTCTCGCCTTCGCCTACTTTGCCGTCCACCGGCAGGCGTTCGCCCGGCCGTACCACCACCGTATCCCCGGGTCTGAGCTGCGCGACCGCAACATCCTGTTCGCCTCCGTCACGCAGGACGCGGGCGGTCTTGGCCTGCAGGCCGATCAGTTTCTTAATCGCTGCCGACGTACGTCCTTTCGCCGTCTGCTCCAGAAACTTGCCGAACAAAATCACGGTGACGATGACCGCCGCTGAATCGAAATAGAGATTGCGCGCTTCGGCAGGAAACCAGGCCGGAAACAGCAACACCAGCATACTGAACAACCAGGCGGCGCCGGTTCCGGTCATCACCAGGCTGTTCATGTCCGGAGACAAGTGCCGATAGGCGATCCAGCCCGGCCGGAAAAAGCGCCGCCCAGGGCCGAACAATACGATTGTGGTCAGCAACGCCTGCAGCCAATCCCAAAACGCAATCGGCGCCAAAGACCGCATACCGTGTTCGATGGCAGGCACGAACATGGCGCCCATGGAAAGCAACAACACCGGCACCGTCAGGGCCGCTGCCACCCACACGTCCCGGCGCATCGCCCGAAGCGCGGCGTCGCGTTCCCGGGCTTCGCGTTCGTCGACGTCCTGATCGCCGCCGTCGTCCAGGCGATGCGTGCCATAACCGGTATCTTCGATCACCGCGGCCAGTTCGTCCGGACCGACACTGGCGGGCAAATAACGCACGGTGGCCCGTTCACTGGCGAGATTCACGCTGGCATCGATCACCCCCGGCAGTTTGTTGAGGGCGCGCTCCACCCGCGCCGTGCACGACGCGCAGGTCATGCCCTCGACGCCGATCTCGAATTCATCCACGACCGGGGTGTAACCCACTTCGCTCACAGCGTCGGCAATCGCTTTCGGGTCCAGTACGTTCTCGTCATAACGGACACTGGCGCGCTCAGTTGCCAGGTTCACACTTGCTTCATTCACCCCTGGCAATTTGCCGAGCGCGCGCTCCACCCGCGCGGAACAGGAAGCGCACGTCATACCCTCGATGCCGAGCTGCAGTTGTTTCATGGATGGAGCCTCCTCCGGGTGTTACGCCAGCACTTCGCTACGCCGGCGCATTCAACCATCATCGTCGGCAAGCGCGCCCAGGATTGGGCATTTGCCGGTGGACCCCTGGCCGGAGCAGCGCCGGTCGAGCGCCGACAGGCCCCGTTTCATACGCTGCAGATCGCGTATGCGCAGTTCGATATCGGCAAGCTTGCTTCGGGTCAAACGCTTTACTTCGGCGGCGCTTTTGCCGGGGTCGTCGCTCAAGGAGAGTAATTCGGCAATTTCCTCCAGCGAAAAGCCCAGCGCCTGAGCTCGGCGAATGAAGCGCAACCGGCCTGCGGTATCGGACTTGAACAAGCGATAGCCGGATGCACTGCGTGGCGCTGCAGGCAGCAAACCCCGCCGCTCGTAGTAGCGCAACGTCTCGACCGCGACGCCGGTCTGTTTGGACAATTTACCTACCGTCAATCCTTCCATATCGTTCTCCATTGCCGGGATCAAAGTCTAAACCCTGTAGTAAAGTATAGAGTCAAGACCCGGCCCGGCCCATCCGCTGCAACCCGGGAGAATCGAAACCATGCGGCCAACCCACTGGCAGAGAGCGGTTATTCGCGGTGGGAATGTCGTACCGGCTCCTTGGGCGGCAGCCGCACGGCCGCCGCGCCTGCGCGGCACGGAGCCTAGCGGACTCCGGATGCGGTCACTTCTTGGATTTGGCGTACGCCAGCGGCACCGCCGCTTCCGGCGACAACACCCGGAAGGTGAAACTTTCCTGCAGATACAGACGCACGCTTGACGCATTGTGCTCGAGATAGCCGATCGCAAAATCCTGGCCGACAGTGAGTTCGAAATCGCCACCGCGCATGCTCATCACCACTGCCCCATCCACTGCCGGAGCGGAAACGACCGGTCCATCCAACAATTTGCGCACGTGCTCCATTACCGGGAAGCCGCCGTCCAGCGTCTTGTGCAACCCGGTGTAGCAGCGCGGTCCGAGGGCAAGCGCGTAGGGACCATCGACGCCGGCCGCACGCAACTTGTACAGCGCCTCGGCGACCACGCCGACATACTCGGTATAGTCTTCGCTCAGCGCGCACTTGCTGTCGCTGGCGGCTTCCACAATACCGCCGACGCCACCGTCGCGATAACTATGGAATATGGCCTTATCTTCTGCCAGGGCGATCGCGCGCGCGGCCTCGCGCACTGGGTCGAGATCCGGATCGTCGGCGCCACGGCCGACCGCTTCCAGTTCGTCGCGGGACAGATCAAAGGGAATACGCAGTTCCATCAACGGTACTGCCCGCCTCAGGCGCGCTTCGACGCCCTTTTGCGGTTCGGAGTTAAGACGATCGCTGCGGCCCAAGCTGATGGCGGAAGCCCCCCAACCGAGGGGACCGACGAAATCGACCAATTTGCGCGCACCGAGGGTCGCCGTCAGCGTGCGTCGGGCTTCCTCCTCGATCTCCGTCCAGGCTTCGGCGGAGATCGGTGCCAGATCCCTCAGCAGGTCGTTCATCGTTTCACCTCCGCGCGCAGACTGCCGATGCCGAGGGAACCGTCGGCGGCTGAACCGCTCTCGCCGCCGTGTTCCAATTCCGCTTCGCGTTCCAGCGGCGACTTGTCGATGAACAGGTAGTTGCGAAGATGCTCGTCGAGTTTCGGATCCCGGCGCCGCAACCATTCCAGCACCATGGCGGCGTGCTCTTTTTCCTCGTCCCGGTTGTGCGCAAGTATGGCGGCAAGTTCCTCGTCATCGCTGCCACGGAGCCGCTGATCGTACCAGTCCACTGCCTCCAGCTCTTCCATGATCGAGACGATGGCGCGATGTCGGTCAATCACCTCGGGACCGAGGACTCCGGCCGGTTCGTGAAGATCAGCACTCGATGCCGCCATGATCGCGTTCTCCTTATATTGGTCACGGGGATTTCCAGCGTGGCAGCCGGAACCGACTTGCTTCTACCCCTCTAGGTCTAGCGCCCATACGTACTTTGGCAAGTTCCGGTGCAGATGGGCATCGCTGCAGCGGCGCATCGTTCCCGGTCACACCATTGAACGGACGGTCTGATGTCCCATCATCGTAGAGAGCGCGATGATCATGACCCACCTGCCCACTTTGTTCGTTTCCCACGGCGCGCCCACCTTCGCCCTGGAGCCCGGCAGCGCAGGACCCGCGCTCGCGGCACTGGGACGCAGCCTGGCGCGGCCGGCCGCGGTACTGGTGGTATCCCCGCACTGGATCACCGCGCAACCCCGCGCAACCAGCGCGGTCCGGCCGGCGACAATGCATGATTTTGGCGGCTTTGACCCCGCGCTTGATGAGATCCGGTACCCCGCCGCCGGGCACCCGGCGCTCGCTGCGCGTACGGTGGCCCTCCTGCGGGCCGCCGGCTGGGACGCGAAGCCCGATCCGCAACGCGGGCTGGACCACGGCGCTTGGGTCCCCTTGCTGTACCTGTACCCGCAGGCCGACGTTCCAGTGATCCAGCTCTCGCTACCGTCGCACCTCGACGGCGAAGGCGCATTCGCATTCGGCCGCAGCCTCGCACCGCTGGCGGCGGAAAACGTGCTGATCGTCGGCTCCGGCAGTCTGACCCATAATCTGTACGAGGTTCGCCCCGGCGCAGAGCAGGCTGCGGACTATGCTGTCGAATTCTCGAACTGGATACGTGAAGCGGTACGCAAAGGAGACCAGGAACATTTGCTGCTGGCACTGACAATCGCTCCCCATGCCCGACGTGCACACCCCACGCCGGAACACTTTTGGCCGCTTGCGGTCGCTGCCGGCGCCGCACATTCGGCGCAACCGGTAACGGTCATTGACGGCGGAATAACCCATGGCGTGCTGTCCATGGACTCGTTCCTGTTCGGGCAAGACCTTCAACTGCAGGCGGGTGCGGACCCCGTCGCGCCCGTGCAAGAGTATTAGCATCGCGCCGGCCGATACACGGGCCGTTCGCACCACCGAACTGGAGATTGCAAATGAAACGAACCTCCTCCCCGGCAGCACAAGTCCAAATCACCAACCACGGCCCTTATGTGGTATCGGGCGATCTACCGCTGTCGAAACAATCAATCGGCACCAACAGCGACGGCGAGTCCGTGCGCTGGGAACAGAGCCAGGAATTGACACACGAAGCCAACTACGCGCTATGCCGCTGCGGACACAGCGGGAGCAAACCTTTCTGCGATGGCACGCACGCCAAGATTGGATTCGACGGCCGTGAAACCGCCAGCCGCCGGTCCTATCGCGAGCAAGCATCGGTAACGAAAGGGCCGGCGATGTCATTGACCGACGCGGAGAACCTCTGCGCTTTCGCAAGATTCTGCGACGCCCATGGCCAGATCTGGAATCTGGTCAACGAAACCGATCAATCCCAAGCGCGGGAATATTTTATTCGCGAGGCCGGTCACTGCCCGTCAGGACGGCTGGTGGCATGGGATAACGAAACCGGTGAACCGGTTGAGCCGGACCTGGAACCGTCGATCGTGCTGATCGAAGACCCGGCACAGGACTGCTCAGGACCGATATGGCTGCGCGGAGGTGTACAATTGCTCGGCAGCGACGGCTTCCATTACGAACGACGCAACCGCGTGACCTTGTGCCGATGCGGCGCCTCGCAGAACAAACCGTTCTGCGACGGAGCCCATGCCTCAATCAAGTTTCACGATACTTGAAAACATCGCCAACGTCGGCGCGAAATTTCAACTCGACGGGGAGCCATGGCAATCTATCGCTTTTAGCCCGCGCTAGGGCTTTGACCTCGAACCCGGCCATAAACGCCGGCTAGCAAACAAGGATCCCCAGAACCCATGTCGACTTCTCCCGCCAGGAACGCCTATACCGGTACCGCAAAATTTTTACATTGGCTGATCGTGGCGCTGCTGATCGTGCAGTTCCTGATCGCCTGGAGCATGCCGCACATTGGCCGCGACACAAAAGTCACAACGCTGATAGACCTGCATTTCTCGTTCGGCACCTCGATTCTGATGGTCGCCGTCGTGCGGCTCTTATGGCGCCTGAAACAGGGCGAGCCGGCGCCGCAGGACGGCGTTGCGCCATGGCAGGTTCGCGCCGCGCGCATCGTGCACTGGATGCTCTACGCGCTATTGTTCTTGGTTCCGATTCTGGGCTGGCTCAACGCATCCTGGCGCGGTTTCCCGGTATCGCTATTCGGCTTGTTCGAAATGCCCAAATTATTGGCGACCCGCGCCCAAGGCTGGGGTTGGACTGGAGATGTTCACGGTCTGCTGGCCAATTATCTGATCCTGGGGTTGGTGGGAATCCATGTCGCCGCCGCGTTGTATCATCACTTCGGCCGCCGCGACGGCGTGTTGCAACGTATGCTGCCCGGCACTTGATTGCGGTGTCGGCATCTGGCGCATGCCGATGCCAGGCCACACCGCGCGGGCGACAGCCGCACGAGGTCTGCGCCGGAGCCGGAATGGCAGCGTTTACCGTCCCAGCGGGACCGAATGCAGCCGGGCCCGGACAGGCCCCACGCGTAGGCGCGCGCTGCACCCGAAGCAGATGGCCGCGTCTGGACGAGCCCCGCAAGGCCGAACCCGCGAGCAAGCGCGCTCATCGTGAATCGCCCTTGACATCCACCAGCAATAGTACGGTCGCCGTGATCGCATCGACACCGCCCTGCGCCGCCGACGGCCACGGTTCGAAGACGGACTAATCGCGTCAGGAACGGGCTCGCGCCGCATCCGCGTTGCCGAGATATCGTTCCATTTGTGGCGCTGCCAGAGGGCGACTGAACAAATAGCCTTGCACCAACTCACAACCGAAGGTGCGTAGCATCTGCAACTGTGCCTCGGTCTCCACGCCTTCGGCCACTACCCGCAGATCCAGCCGTTGCGCCATAGCGAGGATCGCCGCGCTGAGCGCTTCATCGTCGGCGTCTTCGGTAATATCCCGAATGAACGAGCGGTCGATTTTCAAGGTCCGGATCGGAAATCGCTTTAGATAGCTCAAGGAGGAGTAGCCGGTTCCGAAGTCGTCGATTGCCAGGGTCACACCCAGGTCGTCCAACGCACGCAACATATCGGACGTCGCCTGGGAATCCCGCAAAAAGATGCTCTCAGTCATCTCCAGTTCCAGACGCTCGGCGTCCAGTCCGCAAGTCGTGAGGGTGCGCTGCACAGCGTGGAGAAATCCCGCATCCGTGAACTGACGTGCGGAGATATTCACCGCCATGCGTCCCTGCACGATCCCTGCATCCAGCCAGCGACGCATTTGCGCGCAAGCCTGGTGCAACACCCAGTTCCCCACCGGGAGGATCAGGCCGGTCTCTTCGAGCAGCGGGATGAATTCGGCCGGTGACACGATGCCGAACTCGGGGTGGTTCCAACGAAGCAGTGCCTCCATGCCCACCACGCCACGGTCCCTGACCCGTACCTGTGGCTGGTAGAACAATTCAAACTGATCGCGATCCAAAGCATTGCGCAGACTGTTTTCCAGCGTCAGCCGCTCGAAGGCACGGGCACTCATGTCCCCCGAATAGAACCGGTATGCATTACGGCCCGATTCCTTGGCCCGGTACATGGCATTGTCGGCATTGCGCAGCAGGGTCTCGGAGTCCGGACCGTCGCCCGGAAACACGCTGATACCAATGCTGGCCGTGACATACAATTCCATGCCGTCGAACTTGAACGTCGGTGCCAGCGCTTTCAGCAACTTATCGGCGATTGCGGTGATTTCCTCAGCGCAACCCACGTCGTCGACGACGATCACAAATTCATCGCCACCGAAACGGGCCACCGTATCGCCTTCGCGGACGTGGGCCAGCAGCCGATTTGCGATCTGCATCAGCAGTTCATCTCCAACCTCATGACCGAGGCTGTCGTTGATATACTTGAACTGATCCAGATCCATGAACAGCACTGCCACCAACCGTTCCCGGCGCCGGGCCCGCGCGAGCGCTTGACGGATACGTTCGAGCAGCACCTGCCGGTTGGGCAGTTCAGTGAGCATGTCATGCTCGGCCAGGAACCGCAGCTGCTCCTGAGTCTCCATCTGTTCGGTAACGTCTTTGCCAGTGGAGATGAAATTGATCACCTGGCCGTGCTCGCCGGTCACAGGGGTGATGGTTTTGGCTTCGTAATACAACGACCCGTTCTTGCGACGATTGACGAAAACTTCGTTGAATACCTGGCCGGCGAGAATCTGTTCCCACATACGCTTGTAGAAACGCCGATCATGGCGGCCTGAGTTCAACAGTTTAGGGGTCTGCCCGACCGTCTCATCACGACTGTAGCCGGTGATCGCGGTAAACGCCGGGTTGACGTAATCGATTACGCCGTCCCGATCCGTAATCATCACCACATCGGCGGTCTGCTCCAGCGCACTGGAGAGCTGATACATCCGGGCTTCGGCGCGGCGCTGTTCGGTAACGTTGCGGACCGTACCTTCCCACACCTGTAACGGAACGCCCGGGCCGCGCAACCGGTGCGCATTGATTGAGACACGCACCTCGGCCCCGTCGCCGCGCCTCCAGCGCGCCTCGAAATTGTCGACCATATCGGGCTCGCCATGCAACAGGCCGGCGAAACGGCCGGCCTCCTGCGTATCGACAAACAACGCCTCGAAAGGCACGCCGGTCAATTCCCCGGCTTGGACTCCCAGCAGCTGCTCGGCATAAGGCGAGCAGTGCTGCAGGCAACCGTCGGCATCGATGCGAAAATACATGTCCTGCAAGCTATCGAGGATGCGGCTGAGTTCCCTCTCGGATCGCCGCAAGCCATCCATCAGTTGCCCGTGGATGCGGGCACTGGCCCACTCCCGCAAACCCAGAAACACCGCCAGTACGGTACACAACAGCGCCACTTCGCGCCACAGCGCAGTATCCGCGCTGGTCGCTGTTGAATACCGAGAGCACGCCGATCGCAGACAGCGTACCCGCAAGCAACAAGGCTTCCACCCGCCGCATGCGTTCATCCAGAACCGCGAACGTCGCCGCTGGCGCCGTTACGGTGCCCGCTCGTCTGCTCGATCGCCGCCACGCCAACCAGCGCGAACGCCGCGATCCAGAACGTGTCCAGATAATTCCCGGGTTGAAAGCTGTGATCCAAAAGTGAATACGCATACAAGCTGTCGGTAACGGCGTGCAACGCCAAGCCCGCCATCAACAACAGCAGTACTCGTCGGTCGACGTTCGGTACGATCGCGTGACGCGACAGCACCAGCAACGCCAATAGAAAAGTGCTGACGTAGAGCACCGGGTAAGCCTGGGCGGTCAGGCGGTAGAGTTCCGTCATGCCGGGATCGCGCAATGGCTCGACCAGCACCACGGCGGTGCCGATCATGGTCGCGCATCACGATCAGACCGACGTCGGCCAGATTGCGGATGGTCAAGACCACGCTGGGCGTCGTGGTGGCGTGATAGACCAACCCGGCCATGAACAGCGGTGCGAACGCCAGGAAGCCGATGTCCGCCCACCCGGGAAACGGCGTAACCGTGCCCAGGGCCAGCTCCTGGTAGTCCCATACCAACATGCCCAGAAACCACGCCAGGCAGCCGAGTCCATAGAACAACCAAGCCAGGCGTTGGCCGCCGCGCAACCGCCGCGCCGCCGCCAGGCACAGCAGGCCCGCGGTCAGTGCGGCCGCACTCCAGGCCATGTCGCTCCACC
This sequence comes from uncultured Gammaproteobacteria bacterium, assembly GCA_963762165.1. Taxonomy (GTDB): domain Bacteria; phylum Pseudomonadota; class Gammaproteobacteria; order JASBUN01; family JASBUN01; genus CAVXJN01. The sequence goes on along the minus strand of CAVXJN010000002.1, from coordinate 115,461 downwards.
AGCGCTGCAGACTCGCTTGGTCAGCGATCAGCATGTCGCCGCCGAGAAACCGCCACCAGCACCAGCGCCGTCAGAAAAGCCCGTCGGTTCAAAAGTCGCTTTCTCAGTCAACGACAACCTCCTAATGCGCTAACAGAAAGTATGCCTGAGCACGTACCGCGACGACATAGCGGGCCGTAAAAATTCGTCACGGTTTCGCACTCCGGCCCGACGCGGCCGTTTTGTCGCTGTCACCGATACCCTGCAGCACGGCGCGGGCGGCTTTCACCGAAGCTGCGATTTTCGCGTGCTTGACCCATAATGAGCTAGCGCTCCGCCCGCGCAATGGCCTTGTCAGGTGAGTGACAGCCGTTGAAACTGGCTGCCCGGGGATCGCCAGTGGAGAGAGCAGGTGCCGGAGACGACTACTAACAATCGCCTGAACCGCGCTCGTTGACCAGCACTACGATCACGTACTGGGCTCAGGCGAATGCGCAGATCACGCTGCTCGAGTACGGCAGCTATGCCTGCCCGAGCTGCAGAGCGGCCGACGAAGCCATTTCCGATGTGCGTGATCGGTTCGGCACGCGCATGCAATACGTCTTCCGGCATCGCCCGATACCCGGCAACGAGTTCGCACTGCGCGCCGCCGAACTCGTGGAACTGGCCCCCGATCCGGAACGTTTCTGGCAAGCGCATATCAAGTTGATGACGCGTTCCGAAACGCTGACCGAAGACGACTTGCGCGAAGTCGCGCGGGATCTCGACCGGCCGCGAACCGACGCCGGCCGAAGCTGAAGCGGCCGCCAGAACGCGCAGCGCAACGGGTAAAAGCGGACATCACCAGCGCGCAAGCCAGCGGCGTCAAGATTACGCCCACGTTCTTTATCAATAGCCGGCGCTATCAGGGACCATGGGACCAACATTCGCTTGCCGACGCGATGCTCGGCACACTCGGCCACCGGGTGCGATCTGCGGTACTCGAATTCGTAAGCTGGGGACCGTCGGCTGGAGTGTTGTTGCTGCTGGCTGACGGTGTTCGCTGTGGTGTTGACCAACTCGGTACTGGGCGACGACTTCAGCCGCTCTGGAACAGGCCCTGGGCTTTTCGCTCAGCGATGCGACCTTTCGCATGTCCCTGTTGCATTGGGTCAATGACGGCCTGCTGACCATTTTCTTTCTGGTGGTCGGACTGGAGATCAAGCATGAATTTACGGTCGGCCATCTCGCCAACCGGCAGCTCCGCGGCGTTGCCCGTTGCCGCCGCATTGGGCGGCATGCTCGTTCCGGCGCGTGCTCTACATGCTGGTCATTCCTCAAGGACCCTGGGCGCACGGCTGGGGTATCCCGATGGCAACGGATACCGCGTTCGCCGTAGCGCTGATCGTGGTGTTGGGTCGACCGGGTGCCGGTGGAGCTGCGCATTTTTCTGACCGCTGCCGCGATCGTCGATGATATCGGCTCGATTCTTGTCATCGCCGTATTTTATTCCGACAAGCTGCATTACGAATTTCTCGCCGCCGCTGCCTTGCTCACCGCTCGCCTTGGCGATGCTCAACCGCGCCCATGTATACCGTCTGTCGCCCTATATGCTGTTGGGTATCGGGCTTTGGGCGTGCATACACGCGGGCGGTCTGCATGCCACATTGGCCGGGCGTGATCCTGGCGTTGTTCATTCCCGACCCGCCCGCCGCCCAATCTCAGATGCCTTGGTGGCGCAGGCCAACGCCATCATCGGCGCAGAAGCCGCCGCTGGCGGGGAAGTATTGCGACACGGCCCTTCTCTTGCCCGCGTTGAATGCGCTGGACAGTATTCACGACCGCCTGGAATCGCCCGCTGCCAGACTTTTGCGGCACGCCGGCGCGCGTTCCAGCTATCTGGTCCTGCCGTTGTTCGCGTTTGCCAACGCGGGGGTCGTGATGGCCGGGGATATATTCCGCAGGGCGAAGCTGAGGCAATCTGTCACCGATATTGCCGGTCGAGTCGCCATTGCGGGTGCTTGAATCAAGCCGTCCACCATCCCCGGGTAACGGGAAGTCAGGAGCTGGGCAATGTCGCACTGTTCGTTTGAGAATTTCAGTCAGCGCTCATCATGGAAAGTTGCGAGCGCTGCTCATCGTGGCGGCCGAATACCATAGCGTCGCATCTTGCGATATACCGTATTGCGGCTGAGCTTGAGCTTTCGGGCCAGCTGCGCCACGTTCCAACACGTGCTCTGGAGCTCATTAAGCAACGCGCTGCGCTCAGCCTCTCCAAGCGGGTCACGCGAGCCCGCCTGGGAGCGCATTTGCATTCTCGATGGCTGTGGGTCCGAACGGCTCTCGACGCAGATCATCCGGGAGATCGGCCGCCGTAATCACGGTGCCATCACAAAACGCCAGGACCGTACGCAATGTGTTACACAGTTCTCGAATGTTTCCGGGCCACGCCTGACTATCCAGGATATCCAGGGCTTCATCGCTCAGACTATATTTCCTCATTACCGCCTTCCTCTTGAACGATGGCATGTACCAGTGCCCTCAGGTCGTGTCGCTCTCGCAACGGCGGCATGGTCAGCGTCATGCCGTGCAGCCGGTAGTAAAGGTCATCGCGAAACCGTCCGTCCGCCATCAAAGTGGTAAGATCGCGATGCGTGGCGCTAATCACGGCCACGTCCACTTTCTCGGATTTCTCTCCACCGAGCGGCACCACTTCTTTTTCTTCCAGAACGCGCAATAACCGAGCTTGCAGATGAAGCGGCATGTCGCCGATCTCATCCAAAAACAGCGTACCGCCGTCCGCCTGCAAAATTTTTCCCCGACTGCCGCGTCGATTGGCGCCGGTAAATGCTCCTGGCTCGATAGCCGAACAATTCGCTCTCGATCAGAGCCTCTGGAATTGAAGCGCAGTTGACTGCCACGAATGGCTTTGAGGAACGTTCGCTTGCATCGTGAAAAGCCTTCGCAAACATTCCCTTTCCGGTTCCGGTTTCGCCATAGAGCAGCAACGGAATGTTGCGGTTTAGCAGTTTGCGCGCGCGATCCACATTGCGCGCCATTGCCGGATCGCCAAGATTCAGCGAACTGTAGCCCGAATTGATCGGACGCATCATGGCGGTCGGAACTTCCCTGCAAACCTCTCAGAGACTTTTTCCGAAGCTTATCGACGGGTAGCTGTATGACACCGTGAAAACGTCGCCTGTCAGCGGCAGTATGGATCGCCATAGGTTGATGAGGCCGGCTTGCGAGCCATGTCGATCAGTGCATTGATCGAAACGTCAAACACCGTGTCGACGGAACGATCCACCAAGCTTTCGTACCTTTCATCGAGCTGAAACAGTGCGCTACGATTCGCGCCACGGATGATTCCGGATTCGTCCAAGGCAATCGCACCTCGACCAAGGTATCTGACGAACTCCGGGCGCGAATGAAATCGGATCAGTAGATGTTCCTTGAACGCACCTTAGAAACATGTGATTTTCGATCGTTTGGCGGACATATTGACCAATGGCCATGGTGTGCCGCTGGGCCACGCGAGATCCGAATGAAGCGTCGAGTACCGCAATCATATTTCCCACTGGGTCACGGATCGGAGCTGCGGCGCAGGTCATCCCGGTGTGACAGTTAAGGAAATGTTCGTGCTGGTGAACGACCATCGGCGTTCTTCATTTCGATACAGGTGCCCATGCCATTCGTACCTTGCATGGCCTCCCTCCAGATGGACCCGGTGCGCAGGCCGCTGCGTGCGGCTGCTTTGGTAAACTCTGGATCACCGACAGACTTCAAAGCAATCCCATCCATGTCGGTCAGCAGAATCGCGTACCCGGAGCCGGCGACCTGCTGATAAAGACTCATCATTTCGGATCTGCGAATTCCAACAGCGGAGCAAGCCGCTCCTGTCTTGCGCGCAAGTCGCGACCTTCGACCACGGCTGGTCCGCAGCGGTGGACAGGGTCAAGATTGTAATCGAGCAGGCAACGTCGCCAGGAACTGGCTACTTCGGTGGATACATCATCTCTGATTGCATCCGGCTGCTCGACCGCGGAATAAACCAAACGAGTGTGCTCCGAACGCTGTCAGGTGATTCATTAATGAACGCCCCCGATATGATCGTCTGCATCTGCATTTGGACGTGCAGCCGATCAATTGCAGTAACGACAGTGGCCAAGCTCCAGCATCTTACCAGTCCTGATTCACTCGGATTTCCGCGGATATCCGCAGTTACCGCGTCGCGAAAAGACAGGCACCGACTGATGCGCCACTGAATTTTTCAGCATCGACACGGACTCGCTGGCTTGCAGCGCCCACGCGAACGAGTGCGCATTTCGTCGCAATGCACGGCAACGAAATTGGACGCCGTGTGAAGTCGCATGGGAAACCAATCTAGTCGTGATCGATAATTGGGTAAATACGCAAATATGCGTGCCTCGCTACTCTGCTGCACGACCTGACCGCCGGCAGCGAGCGGGCCGGCACAGCAGGAATTCCAGCATCAGGAGGGGCAATTCAACACAATTCCGGCCCAATTCAGCACCGGCCGGGGCTGGCGACCACGCAGTTCTACCTATGTGCTGAGCGCAAATTTTGCGTCTCAGCTCTTGCTAGACTTCGCATTTTCTCCGTGGAAGGCATCGCCTGCCACGCTCTCGGCCAGCGTAATCGTGTGCACGGCGTCGGCGATGCTTTTAGCATCCAGTTTCCGGATGATGCTGGCTCTATGCAATTCCACCGTCCGAACGCTGATGGAAAGGGCCTGCGCGACTTGCTTGTTGCGTTTTCCGGCGAGAAACTGATTGGCAATCTCGCGCTCTCGTGGGCGTCAGATTTGCGACCCGCTCAAGCGCTCTCGCGGCCGCCTCGTTCACATCCCGCTGGGCGTGAAACGCAAGCCATGCTCTGGTGCAATCGATCCAACAATTCGGCCGGATCGAAAGGCTTTTGGACAAAGTCCGCCGCGCCGCGTTTCATTGCCCGCACGGCGGTTTCCACGTCCCCGTGACCGGTGATTACGATAATCGGCATGGAGAACTGGCGTTCTATAAGCTTTTCCTGCAATTCGAGACCTGTCATTCCAGCCATGTACAGATCGAGCAGCAAGCAGCCGGGTTCCAACTCGTCCAGTGCCTCTAGAAAAGCCGTCGCAGAGTCGAAGTCGCGGCAGCGGATATCCGCCGAACGCAGCAATACGCTCAGTGCACGGCGCATGGTCTCCTCGTCGTCCACAATGTAAACGGGACCATCCATCATCACCTCGCCTCCTCAGTCGGCCACCGGGATAGAAAACCAGAAGCAAGTTCCCTCTGGCTCGAGGTTCTCGGCACCGATCCGGCCGCCATGGTTGTCGACGATCGATTTCGTGATAGCAAGGCCCATACCCATACCCTCGCTTTTGGTACTGAAGAACGGCTCGAAGATCCGGTGCTCCACTTCCTTGTCGAGCCCAGGACCGTTGTCGCAGACTTCGACGCGGACCGACCCTTCCGGCTGCTCGCAAGTTCTTACCGAGAGATTGCGCTGCGCCCTCGATACGCCGCCCAGAGCATCGATGGCATTGAGCACCAGATTCAATAGCGCCTGTTCGATCAGGATCTGATCGCCCAACAGCGGCGGCAGATCGGGCACCAGGTCGATCTCCACGTGAACGTTCTGCATTCGCGCTTGGGACTCGGTAAGGTGCAGTACGGAATCGATCAGTTCATTGAAATCCAATCTGCCACGGCTGAAGTCCTTGCGAGCGAGCTTACGCAGACGAGACATTATTTCGCGGGCGCGAAGTGCCTGGTCGGTTATGTCGATCAACGAGTCGCGAATACTTGTCAAATCGCCGCCCCGGTCCATGAGCCGCGCGCAAGCATGGGCATGAGTGGCGATGGATGCCAACGGCTGGGCAAGCTCGTGCGCTAGCTGGGAGCTCAGCTCGCCCAAGAGTGGTCAGGCGTGAAGCATGGCATAGATCAATCAAACGCTGACGCTGGCGCTCTTCTGCTTCTCTGTGCTGGCTGATATCGGCGACCAGTAGAAACAGGCCGCGTACACGGCCATCCGGACCGTGATCGGGTATGTAGCTGGCGCGACAATAACGGGGGCCACCCAGGGCATAAGGGATAGTACCCTCGAAGTGCGCGGTTCGACCCCCGAATCCCTCGTCGAGAGAGGGCTTGATCGTCTGATAGGCTTCCGCACCGATGACGTTTTCGATCTGCAGATCCTGAATCTCGGATCGGCTGCAACCGAACCATGTTTCAAAGGCCTTGTTGCAGAATCGATACCGGCGGTCGGTATCCACGTAACCGACCAGCTCGGGAATGGCTTCGGTAATCAACCGAAGTTGCTTTTCACTTTGACGGAGGGCCTCCTCTGCGTGGCGGCGCTCGGTAATATCGGTAAACACGGCCAAGCAAGCGCGATGGTCTCCTCGCTCGTCGAAGATCAGTTTGGGTGAGGTGAGCGTATAGATCGTTGCGCCTGACTTGGTAATCCAGGCATTTTCGAAACGCACCGGCTGACCCCATCGGACGGTGCCCATATGAGAACTGACCAGATCGCGGTCGATCTTCATGCACAAACTCGATAAGCGGCCGTCCGAGTATCTCGTCTTGCCGGTAGCCGAATATGTCACAGAAGCGACGGTTAACATAAATGACAACGTAGCGATCATCGAGCACGGCGACCGCCTCGTTCATGGTGAGCAGCAGTTCGCGGTAGCGCCGCTCGCTGGCCAACAGATCTTGCTGGGCGCGTTTGCGCTCGCCTTCGGCGCGTACGTGCTCGGTGACGTCCTGCAGAATTACCGTGGTAACCAACTCACCCGTGGGATCAACCAATGCGGCTGGCGGTCATCTCGGCATAAGTTCTTTCGACACCCGGAATCTCCACTACCATCGGCGCCCGTTCACGGGACGGTGGAACGCATTGACGTAGCATCGTATCGATGCGTTCTCGTTCCGGTGAAATGAATAGATTAAGAAAGTTGGTGCCTGCGATAGCCTGCCCGGACGCTGCAGAATCGCCGCTGCGCGCCGGTTGAGCGTCAGGATTCGCCCGTGCGGATCCAGGTTGAGCACGCCGATCGGAGCGCGGTCAAGCAAGCTGTCCAGATAATGGCTGACTTGGGGGCGCGCTGGCGGAGCGCCACTGAGCCGGGCCTGCACAGCAGCTATGGCTCCCCGGTAGCGACGCCGCTGCTGCGTACGGGTAACGCATTCGCGCAATTCGAGCGCCAACTACTCGACGTCGGAGGCCGGCCAAGGCCGGGTCTCACTTCCCAGGAAAGGCGAGAACTGCACCGCCTGGCGCAACTGCTCGAAGCGCTCTTGCGGGCTTAGAATCAGTATCGGCAAATCCTTGCCCAGCGAATAGACCTGCTGCGCGAACTGCACCGGCCTTTCGAGCCGTGTGCCCAGCACGATGGCGTCGGTTTCGAGTGTATCGCGGGCCAGGACGGACAACATCTCGTCCTCGCGCAGCGCACCTTGAAAACTCAACTCCTGTTCGAGTTCACGCAACAATATGTCAGAGACGGTGTCGTCCACACGCACCAGGGTGACGTGCCCGCCCATTCTCAGTCACCCAAAATAGGCTGGCCGAGTAATGCGCGGCCGGTCCAGATGCGCAGCAAATCGGTGGTCGGCGACATTACATGGGCCGCACGCGCATCGCGCATCAATCGGTGTAACAAAGAATTGCTGCGGTAAGCGCTGCCGCCAGTAAGCGTCATAGCTTCGTTGACCACGTGCACTACGCAATCAGCCATTTCCGCTTTTGCGGTGAACAGACTGGCCAGACCGTCGGGCTCGTCGGCATCAAAACTGCGAGCAGCATAGTAGACCAGACGCCGCGTTCTTTCCAACACGCCCCAAAGCGTACCGAGTTGATGCTGCAGCACCGGGAGTTGCGCCAGTGATGAGCCGCTGTTGGTGTAGTGCCGACTGACCATCCAGTCACGGGCCTGGTTAATGGCAGCGCTGGCGACACCCAGATAGGTGCCGGCCATCGCAGTCAGAAAATAAGGTGTGATGACATGAAACACGTACCAAATTTGATCGCCCTCCTCGCCCAGCAAGTCCTGGCGAGGCACCGCTACCGCCTGCAGATCCAAACTTCGCGAGGAATTGCCGCGTAAACCCATACCGTCCCAAGGCGCCCCCCACTGCAGACCGGGGGCATCCTGCGGCACCACCACACAGGAGAACTGCCCCGGCGGCGCTCCGGCATCGGCCGCCACCGCAGAGACGACATAGGAATCGGCACATCCACCGTTGGTCACGAAGGCCTTGGTACCCGTGACTTGGTAGCGGTCGGGCCCGAGCGACCGAAGTTCGGTCTGGGGAAGATAGAAATGGGTGCCGGTTCCCGGCTCGCTCAGCGACAGCGTGGTTAAATGGCGCCCCTGGGCAATGGGTTCAAGGAAGCGGTGTTGCTGGTCCGGGGTTGCTTTGGCCGCGAGAACCGCCGCGCCGACGCAGTGCATTCCGAAACACATAGCGGTCGAGGCGCATTCCTGCCCGAGGATTTCACAGACTTGCGCCAGTGCGTACAGGCCCTGGCCGAGACCACCTGCTGATTCCGGTATCACCAGACCTGCGAGACCGGCCTCCTGCAATGCCTGCAAACCCTCCCGGGGCCAACGGGCTTCACGGTCGACCTGTTCGCTGCGTGGCGCAACTACCTCGGTAGCCACCTGGTGCGTGCGTCGCAGAATGCTGTCCAGGTCCCGAGGCAATTGGTCGGATAGGCGCGCTTCTTGCTCCGAACCATCCATCTGATCGCCCCCTCGGTGCCGCTGCTCAGGACGCGTTGCATACGATTCCCTGTGGCGCGGCCTGACCCTATAGTTTTGATTATAGCTGGACTATGTGTATTACACGCACGTCGGGTAACGGTATATACGTAAAACTACTTACGATACCAATCGAATTGCATGGCAATCAGGCGCAGACCGGCCATGAATCGGCAGAGCCGAAATATATTGCCGAAAGCGCAGTCCAACATCGGGACCAACTATCGTGAAGGAGCGCCCGCTGGCAGTAACCGGCTACGCACAAACTCGACCATTCCCGGACTGGCCCAGTTGCGAGGCGCCGAGATGCGGTAGATCATGCGGCCGTGCGCGTCCACCAATACGCTGGTAGGCAGGCGGCTTACCTGCCAGTCGCCCAATGCCAGCTTGTCATCCACCAGCAGTGGAAAACTCAATTCGTTGATGCGCATGACCTCGGCAGCCTGATCGCTTACCGGGCCCGCGTGGATCGCCACGACTGTCAGACCTTCGGCGTGCAGCTGTTCGTGTAGTCGCTGCAGGGAGGCCATTTCGCGACGACAGGGCGCACACCAGCCGGCCCAGAAATTCACGAGCACCAAGCGCCCGGTATATTCAGAAAGCCCGTGGCGCGCGCCGTCGGCGCCCGGCAGATTGAACGCAGGCGCCGGTGGAGCGCCGGGCACCGGAATCATGGGCACTTCCGCATGGACGCCCGCACCCAGGGCATAGAGCGCGAGACCGAGCAGCACGAACCTGATTGGGCTTTGCATCGACGTACTCCCTCTAAATCTGTAAACCGGAGCCGCGCAGGGGGAAGGGTAAAAGCTGGGCCGCAAAGGCCGATCAATGCGCCTTGGCTACCGCACCAGAATCCGGGCTCTTCCGACCCATATTCAAAGACCGACCACACCAGGCCCTGACCGTAGCCCAAGACCGCTGCACCAAGTTCGGCGTAAACGTCATTGCGATTAGGCTTCGCTTGCAAGGCGACCGCCCATTGCGGCGGTCGCTGAGAATATGGGGATCGCGACGCGGCACCTGTCCGCGCCGCGATCCAAGGTCAGATCAACGCGCGCGGGCGAGGTTACGATCGTCCGCGGGTGCTTTCTGCGAGTACAACGAATAAGCACCAAAACGCATCTGATGCGGGCGCCCCAGCTTCTTGTCGTAGAAGTTGATCTCGAACTTCTTCACCAACTCCTTACCGTTCCAATCGAAGGCAGAGAAGTACTGATCCAGGTTCTCACCCTTCTTGTCCCAGTTACCCAGCAACGAACTGGTGAAGTACACCCGACTGCCGTCCCAGCTCGATGAGGCCATGTTCACCTGCTTGCCGATCTGCTTCTCGTAGACCTGCTTCGGGTTGAACGGGTCCGAGGTGTCGAACAACCGTGCTTTGCCGTCCATGAACGTGTCAACCCACAAGTGGTTGTCGTCCGAGCTGATGGAAATGTCCACCGGCAGCGGAATCTTGGACGGATCGCCAATGTCGGCCACCGCCTTCGACTGCCACTCGCCATCCTTGTCCTCATAGATCAGCCAGATCTTGGAGGTCAGAGCCGTGGTGGTGAAACAGTAGTTGTGGTTCGGCTGCCAGGCACAACGCACCTCCAGCGGCGCTCCCGGCACGTCCAGCACCTTCTTCGCTTTGCGCGAATGCAGATCCCACACCACCACCGTGTTGCCGAAGCGCTTCATCGCCTCCTCGTCCTTGAGCATCTTGCCGAAGTCCATCATGTAGTTCGACCAGCCGGTGAACGAGGAGGTGATCATCACGTTGCGACGCGGCAAAGCACGTATGTCGTAACCGTAACCGTCAGCAAACTTGCCCGACTTCGTCGCGCCGCGCAGATTATCGTCCGTCGGCATCCAATGGGTCGTCACATACTCGCCCTCATTGGTGTACTCCACCAGCGCCGTGCGACCACCGTGGTCTTTGTTGTTCGACAGACCCGTGATCATCATCCGACCCGGCAGCGCGTAGGTCGTATGCGGACCCACCACTCCGCCGCTCTTGGCCACAAAGTCGTCAATCACTTTGTGCAGCTTCGGGTTGCGCGGATCGGTGTGCACATCGAATACGAAAATCTTGCTCGTATCCAGACTCGCCGCCCACAGGTACTTGCGGTCATCCGTCAGCCCCGAATGGTGCGCCTCGTTGCGACCGCCTACCGACACCGAATCCACCACCTGTCCGTAGGTCTTGGACTTCGGGTTGACGTCTACCGTCACCAGCTTGTCCTGACCATCACCAAGACCCTCTACGCCCAGGGTCCATACGTATACGTAATCCTCTTGGCCGACGATCTTGGCCATATACGGCGACTGACACGTCTCGTCGGCGTAACTTGATACCGGCACCAAAGCGCCCACCGCCAGCGTCCCTAACGCCGCGATCGCCGCCGCAGCCATGTGCTTCTTCAGCCGTGACTTGATCATCTCTCTCTCCTCAACCTGGTTTGCTCGATTCGTTTTAGTTTTGCCATGGAAACAGTCGCCCCGCGCCTGATCGCACTATTTTCAACTCATAGCGGGTAACAGAATATTGATCGATATCGATCGCTGCTGTCCGGATCTGACTCTCCATGACCGTGATGGGCATGTTCAACTCGTCATTGTCCCTGCAGATATCGACTGTATGACTCCGAGTCCATCAACTCCGCCGGTACATCTCCGTCCCACTTGACACTGAGCAACCACCCCTCTCCGTAGGGGTCTCGGTTGGCAAGGGCGGGGTCAGTTTCGATCGCCGGGTTCAATTCGACCACCGTACCGGTGACCGGTCCGATCAAATCGTTCACAACTTTCACCGACTCGACAGTACCGAACGACTCGCCGGCCACGATTTCGGTACCGGGCTCCGGAAGCTCGAAATACATGATATCGCCCAAGCTCTGCTGGGCATGATCGCTGATACCCAGCACCAGAACTCCGTCTTTGCCTTCCCGACACCAGAGGTGTCCCTGGTTAAACAGACATCCTTCGGCGTTGCTCATTCATCGACTCCTTGGTCGTGCGTGGTTTGTGGAGAGCTTGCCCCATGGCATCTTCGGCCGCCTCTTGAATCGCTTCCGAGAGCGTCGGATGCGCATGCACGGTATTGATCAGCGTCTGCATATCGCATTCGCGCGATAGCAATACAGCGACCTCGTGTATTAACTCCGCGGCGTGCGCACCGATAATATGGGCGCCAACAATTTGAGCGGTTTCCGGGTGTCCGATCAACTTGACGAACCCCGCGATCTCTCCGAGTGCATGGGCTTTTCCCAGGCTACGGAAATCAAAACGCCCGACGCGCGCACCTCCAAAGCGTGCACGTGCGGTTTCCTCGTCCAGGCCGACGCTCGCGACTTCCGGATCCGTGAAGGTTACACGGGGTACGTTTTCGTTTACGTACGGTAGCGCGTCGACCCCGAGCATGTGGTGTACGGCAACGCGCGCCTGGGCTGATGCTGCGTGGGCAAGCATCAGCTTCCCGGTGACATCACCCGCTGCGTACACGCCCTTCACGTTGGTTCGCATGTGCTCGTCAACCAGGATCTCGCCGCGGCTCCCGGTCGCGACTCCCAGCTCTGCCAGTCCAAGCCCGCTCGCCTTCGATGACCTGCCGACTGCGACCACCGCGCGCTCACCCTGAGCGACCACGTCTTCGCCGACGTACAGCGCAACGCCCTCACTATTCCTGCCGATTGCCGTCACGGCCGTACCGCCGACGAACCGGATCTTGCGCTTCTTCATTTCCCGAGCCAGCACCCTGGACACTTCCGGGTCTTCCGCCGGCAGTGGACGATCCGCCATTTCGACCATGGTCACTTCCACGCCGAGCGCACGGAATACGAACGCGAACTCACACGCGATCACGCCGCCGCCGATCATCACAACCGAACGCGGCAGGGTCTCCCATTTCAGCACTTCGTCGCTACTGCAGACCTGCTCTTCGTCCAACTCGAACAGAGGCGGTATCAACGGCTGCGAGCCCGTGCACAGCAAAACCTGATCTGCGTGTATGTTCTTGCCGTTTACCCGGATCGTACCAGGCTCGATCATGCGTCCAAGGCCGCTCACCGTGTCGATGCCACGGTTACGCAACAGTTCCTCGATGCCGCGCTGGTTCGTGCCTACGACCTTTGCCATCCGCTCTCGTAGCGCACCCCAATCCGCTCTTACATCACCGTCCAACACAAGCCCGAACTCCGCCGCACGATTGACTTGCGTCAACACCTTGCAGCTGGCGATGAGAGTCTTGGTGGGGATACATCCCCGGTGCAGGCATGTGCCGCCCACATCCTCGACGCCGACCAGCGTGACCTGCGCCCCAAGATCCTTGGCCTCGATGGCCGCGACATACCCGGCCGGGCCCGCCCCTACAACTACGACATGAGGCACCATACAGTTTTCCTATTTGACCTGAGAGCTGTGTGCTTGCTGCTTCGGATTACGCAAATCTACTTCCACATGCGTTTCCGGTGACTGTTTGAGCGTATTCATCACTTTACACGCACGCTCACATATACTGACCATCTTGCGCACGTCCTTGTCATCCATATCGGCTTCTACCGATACATGCGTCTGAATTTTTGCAATGCGAGTCGGACCGCTGACCAGCTCCCCCGTACATTTGACATGCAGGTGCTGCACCGGAAGGTTTCTCGCCTTTACATATTCCACTAGAAAGAAATTCAAACAGGACGCGGCTGAGAGCAACATCAGCTCAACCGCGCGGTGCCCGTCATCGCAAAACATCGGGATGTGACCGCACGGTGTTTGCGCATCGTAGCCTTTATCTGGATCCCAACTACAGTTGGCGTAATGTTCATCTGACATGTCATTCGCTCCACACGATCGGCGGTTCTACCGCACGACTACGCGCGGGGCTCCTTCGCCCCGCGCGACCGCGTTCTGACTTAGTTGTCTGCAAATTTACTGTGACTTTCCTGGCCCACAATCTCGCCAACAGGGGCTTGGATGTTCATTTCCGCGAGCGCTTGCTTCAACGGTTGCTCGTTAATCGGATGCGGGGGCATATCTGGAGAACTCAGAACCTTAACCTCATGCAGGAAGGCGTAGCCTTTCTTCATCAGATCCATGACGTCGTCGTCAAACACCATTTTTCCGATATAATTCACTTTCGCGCCACCGATTGCAGTCGGGTTCTTTTTATAGAGCGCCGACCAGATCGCCTTACGCGAGTAACCCGTCAGCTCTTCATGAAGGATCTCCACAGTCTCGTCCGGGTGCTCCACCATAAACCGAACCGCTTCGATCTCGGCTTTCATCCAGCCCTTCGCTGCCTCCGGATGCTTTTCGATGAAGTCCTGCCGCATCAACGTGAAATCCGCGTCGGTCTCGTTCCAGGGCGCACCTGTTGCGGCGTATTTCGCGTTCCCGAGGACTACTTGGCGACGAGCGTGGGGCTCCCACATGGCTGCCGCGTCCAAATTCCCCGCTTCGAAACTGCTCGCGATAACCTCGATCGGCATGTTCAGCACCTGCGAAGGCTTGAACGCGCCCTTATTGATGATGGATTCAACGAAGCGATTGGCGCAAGTGCCGCGGTGCACGGCAAATTTCTTCCCGTTGAGCCATTTCGTTGCTTCTTCAACAGACGCGAAATCCGGTGCGTCTTTGCGCACTAGAATCTTATTGCAGTTCTGCCCGTTGCTGAACATCGGAACCGACACCAAACGAATATCGGCAATCTGCCCCTTTGTGGTTGCTACCAACGACGGCATATCGCCCATGGTGCCAATCTGCATTTTGTCGGCCAGCAAGGCATTTACCATTGGAGGGCCCGTCAAATGCGGCTCGAAGCGCACTTTGCTACCTTTTGGTAGATATTGCTTCCAAAGCCCCTTCGCTTTGATGATTACGCCATTCCAACCGCCGGTCCAATAGGGGTGGTACCCATAAGTGATATCCACCGCGTCTTCCGCGCGAACCTGCATCGAACCCGCAACCACCACGGTTGCCAGGAACCAACCTAGGTACCGTCTTACTTTAATCATTTCCGACCCTCCAGTGACTGTACTTATCGTTATGTGAGGCGTTCCGTGCAGCGATTAGCCGTGCACGCACGCCATTTCCGCTCTTGCTTCAAGCAACGTCTTCAGATTCCTCTGAGTGGGCATAAAGCTGCTTCATCGCTTCCCGCTTAATGGCCAGATACTCGTCACTCCCCATGACATCGAAGGTACGAGGATGCGGCAATCCGACCTCAATCGTATGCACGACCTGGCTCGGACACTGCCCCATAACCATGATGCGATCAGCGAGAAAAATCGCCTCCTCGAGCTCGGAGGTGATGAACAACGTCGTAAGGCGCGTCTCTTCGAATAGACGCATGTAGTATTCCTGCATCAGCTCCCGAGTCATCTCGTCAAGCCCTCGAAACGGCTCATCGAGAATCATCACTTTGGGGCTGTTGATGAGCGCTTGGGCCAACTCTGCGCGACGCTTCATTCCGCCAGACAACTGGCCCGGGTATTTGTCGCGAAATTCCTGCAGCCCAAAACGGGCCAAAAGCGTCATCGCTTTCTTTCGCGCCTGCGACTTGGATAACTCATTACGAGCGAGTGGCCCGAACATTACGTTGTCACTCACCGTCATCCACGGCCACAGGGCGGTCTCCTGAAATACGAGCACACGATCAGAGCCCGGCGCGCTCGCGACGCTACCATCGAGTTTCACAGAGCCTTGGTCGGGCTTGAGATAACCGGCGAGGATATAAGCCAGCGTCGATTTACCGCATCCAGATGCGCCCATGACCACGGTGAGCTTACCCGGCTCTACATCGATCGAGCAGTTCTTCAACACCTCGGTTGGTTCGCCGCCCTTTCTGGTAAAGGACTTGTTCAGATTGTCAGCACGGAGATGGCCGCCACCAGGATTGGTACTCATCGGTTACCCTCCACTCAGTTAGCCGAATGCCAAGGCATCATTTTTCTTTCAACAATGTCGACTATCAGCGTCGACAGGTACCCGGCTATTCCAATTGAGATCATGCCGATGAGTACCACGGGCCCGGTGTGACTGACGTATCCTTCCCAGGTGAGTCGTCCCAGCCCGCTATCACTCGCAATCATTTCCGCCGCAATCACGACGTTCCAGGTCACAGCGATGCCCAGGGTCATGCCAACCGCGATCGATGGAATCACCGATGGGACAATAATGCGCCTGAAGATCGTCGCGCGGCTGGCACCTAGCGATTGCGCCAACCACATGTGTTCTTTCTTAATCCCACGTACGGCGTCGTGGACGTTGATGACGATAATGAAGAACGCGCCGATGAACGTTATGAAAACGATGCTCAATTCCGTGGTCGGCCAGAAAAGTATCGACAATGGCACCCACGCGAGCGGCGGGATTGGTCGCAATAGCTCGATTACGGGGTAGAAAAGAGCGTTCAGCGTTGGCCGAGTACCGAGCAACAGCCCCAGTGGAATCCCCAGCAACTGCGCTATGGCAAACCCGTAGAATACGCGCTGGAAACTCACTGCCCAAGAGGCCCAGTAACGGGACGAGAACATGTAATCGGCTATGAACGCGTTGGCAACTTCGAAGGGGGACGGAATCTGTGCGAATCCGCCAATTTGTGCCCGAACCAAAATATCCCAAAGCACAAAGAAACCGATTACCGCTGAGGCGCCGCGCCAGTCAGGTGCCTTCAGCCGACTCCATCGCGATCGAAGTGCGCGCCCAGTCGCGGTTTTCCCGGGACCCGCTGATTTTACGTCTTGCTCTACCGCACTCATTATATCGTGCCTCCTCTAGGCTTGTTCCCGTTCACCGCGTTCAAAGGCCTTCTTGGCTTCCTCATGTACAGTTGCTGAAAGCTGAGACTTCAAGTCCTGAAACTCTTCGCTGGCGAGCATCTCCGCAGTGCGGGGCCGCGGCAGATTCACACTCAATGATTTCTTGATCGTTCCCGGGCGCGAAGTCATCACCACGACCTTGTCGGCGAGAAAGACAGCCTCTTCGAGATCGTGCGTGATGAAAATGATGGTCTTCCTGCAAACGTGAAACATCCGCAGCAAGTGCCGGTGCATGGTTGTCTTGGAAACCGTATCCATGGCGCGGAACGGCTCATCGAGTAAAAGAATCTTCGGATCGTTCATCAGAGCACGCACGATCTCGACCCGTCGCTGCATGCCTGACGAGAGTTGGGCAGGATAGGAATCGGCGACACGGTCCAGTCCACCGCACTTGTTCAGCAGACCCATCGCTTTTTCTCGAGCGTCGCTCCGCGAAAGCTGCTTTTGAATGACTGGTCCGTACATAACGTTGTCCGCAACCGTTTTCCAGGGAAACAGCGCTCCGTTCTGAAATACAACCACTCGATCTGAGCCCGGACGCGGTGCCGTGCCAGGGGTCGCCAAAGGTTCGTCATCAAGCAGGATTTCTCCGCTGGTAACATTATCGAACCCGGCAATGGCGTTCATGAGCGTGGATTTGCCACAACCGGATGGACCCACAATTGCCAGGAAGTCCCCCGCCTCGACCTCTACGTTGCAATTCTCGAGGGCCAGTACAGCGGCCCCATTCGGGTCGTAAATCTTGCCGACATCCCTGATCGAAAGACGCCCTTTGGCGGGTCGTTCTCCAATCGTCTCAGACGCTGCAAGGCGTTGATCGACGGCTGTTGCAGTGCTCACGGTCATTTGGGTCACCCCTCCATTCCGAGCGATTGGTCACGCCATTGCATGAGTGACTTTCCAGCCACCCGGATAAGTGCTGAGCTTAGGAATCCCGCAATGCCCAAAGTCGCCATGCCGATGACAATGGTCGGGAATTGAATCAGGTTATAAGAATCGAATACGAGAAATCCGAGTCCGTATTGCGCCGCGATCATTTCACCGGCGGCAAGCGAGAACCAAGCTGCACCCATCGCGATTTGAAGACCGGTAAAGATGTGCGGCAGCGCTCCGGGAACCACCACGTTTTTAAGAACGTCGTACGGAGTGGATCCCAGGCACATCGCTGCACGGAAGTAATCCTTGTCGATGGAGCGCACCCCGACGAAGGTATTCATCGTCGTGGCGAAGAATGCCACCAGGAACGTGACGAAGATGACTGCGAATTCGGGTTTGGCGAACAGAAGAATCGCAACCGGCACCCAGGCCAGCGGAGGTATGGGTCGCAACAAGCCGAACAACGCCGAAGCGAATGCGTTGAAGCGGGCGCTCCAACCCATCATGATGCCCAGTGGTACGCCTAAAGCGACAGCCAGCAGGAACGCCGCCGTCGCACGGTACACGCTGTACATGATATGCATGTAGTACGGTTTAGTAAAAATCGAAATGCCGTATACCGGATCTGGATTGAACCATTCGGACACGACTGCCACCGGTCCGGGCAAACGGTTGAAAGCGGCGATGGGTAACCAGTTCGTGCTGCCGTACCAAAACAACAAAGCCAACGCATATCCAGCCCACATCAGCCAGAAGCGTTTATTCTGCATCCACCCGGTCATGAATCGGTCCTCTCGTTGGTGACAAAACAGCCGAGTCCCCGGCTTTAGGTGCCGTATGCACTGGGAACTAATAAAGGCAGATTTTGTGCCACCAACTACTGTGCATAGAAATCCGATGGTTACGATGCACTCGAAGCGATATTCGCGGATCGGTGTCCCAGATTGCGACAGCCTGCTGTATCAAATCGGTACAGGTCAGGGATGACGGAGCGAGCAGGAACGGACCGGCACGGACGTTTCCGGTCGGGTGGAGACCAATATCAGAATGAAAGGCCGGTCAGTCCAGACCCAGTTTCCGCCGCAGAGTAGAGCGGCTGATCCCCAATGCCTTGGACGCCGTAACCTGATTGCCGCGATACAACGTCAGCACTCGACGGATGTGGCGTAGGGTCATGTCTTCCAGCGCCAACCTACTGTCCTGGGGATCAACCTCGGCGACCTCGACCGCCGACGCGGGTTCACCCGGATAGGTGTCCAGGTAGATATCCGTATCTTCGATTGTCGAGCTTTTCGCGAGCGCTACCGAGCGTTCCAGCACGTTCTCCAGCTGACGTACATTGCCGGGATAATCGTACAGCAGGAGCTTCTGCAGGGCCGCTGAGCTCATGCGAATTTGGCTCCCGGAACGCTTTTCGAGCTCCGCGACGGTGCGTTCGATCAATGGCTGCAGATCCTCCGGACGCTCACGTAGAGGCGGGATATCGATCGGGACAACATTTAAGCGAAAAAACAAGTCCGAACGAAACTGCCCGTTCGCAATCATCCCCTGCAAGTCCCGATTGGTCGCCGCAATGATACGCACGTCCACGTCGATTGAGCTCGCCCCCCGACCGGACGCACCTGACCTTCCTGGAGAACGCGCAGCAGCTTGGTCTGCAGTCGAGGACTGATATCTCCGATCTCGTCTAGAAACAGCGTGCCACCGTGAGCCTGTTCAAATAGCCCTTTGGTACTCGAAGTGGCGCCGGTAAACGCGCCCTTGGCATGACCGAACAGCTCCGAATCCAGGAGATCTTCGGGAAGGGTGCAACAGTTCACCGCCAGGAATGCGCCTTTCGCCCGGCGGCTGCTTCGATGTACCGATTGGGCGACCACTTCCTTGCCGGTTCCCGTCTCGCCTGTGATTAAAACCGGAAGGTCCAACTCGCGTATGCGATGAATCATGTCCAGAATATTGCGCATTTCCGGGCTCCTGGCGACCACATCGCGCTGTCCCCGCACCAACACTTCCGCGCGCAGGCGTGCGACTTCTTCCGTCAAGCGCCGCTTTTCGAGTACTTTCTCCACCCGTATCAGGAGTTCTTGTGGCTTCACAGGCTTAGTAAGATAGTCAAACGCGCCGAGGCGAACGCATTCCACGGCGCTCTCGATCGAGCCGTACGCGGTCATCACGATGCAGCCCGCAGGATGCTCAATCTCCTGCAGGTAAGAAATCAATTCGGTGCCCTCTCCTTCCCTCAGCTTGAGGTCGGTTATCACGACATCGATTTCACGCTCGCTCAGAATCGCTTTCGCTGCGGCGACATCTTCTGCAGTTGAGGCGTTGTAGCCCTGCGTCTTCAAGAATAAGGACAACGTTTTCAGAATCGAACGCTCGTCATCTACGATCAATACTTCTGTCATACGCTCGCACCAGTTTCAAATCGAACGCCATTTCCGTTCCGTTTCCCGACTCCGTATCAACATGTAGTTCCGTCTCATGTTGGACGAGAATTCTTTGCACGATCGACAGCCCGAGTCCCGTGCCGCCGTCACGCCCAGAGACAAATGGATGCGTGAGTTTGTCACGCAACTCAGCCGGGACCCCCGACCCCGTATCCCGAACACCGATTTTCAGGCGATCACCACTTTCGGCGGTGAATACCGTCACCGTTCCGCCATCGGGCATCGCTTGAACGGCATTGAGCATCAGATTCCATACGACCTGCCTCATCTGGTCGCCGTCGCAATACACTTTCTTCAATCCGGCATGCAAATCGAGTTTGATTTCGATACGCGCGTCAGAATCTTCATTACTCAACGAAAACGCTTCAACGGTCTCCCGCAGCAGAGTGGCTGCGTCGTGTGGCGAAATGTCAGCCGGTTTCAACCGGGCAAAATTGAAAAACTCCTCCAGGATTCTCTGCAACCGACGAGTTTCATCGTCGACAATCTCGATGACGCTACCGCGCTCGTCGTCCGTCACCTTTTCGTTGCCGAGCAATTCAAGCGAATTGATGATACTTGAGAGGGGATTTCGGATCTCGTGGGCAATACTCGCCGAAATTTCGCCGACACACGCCAAACGCTCGGCTTGAAGCCGACGATCGTGTTCATCCTGCAACTGCCGGGTTGTATTGGCGAGAGCCTCCTCGGTTTGCTTCTGCGAGGTGATGTCTACATGCGTACCGACGATCCGGTATGGCCGGTTTTCACTGTCCCGTAGCGTTTGCCCGCGGCTCAGAATCCAGCGGTACGATCCGTCCGCATGCCGCAACCGATGAATACTTTCGAACTTCTCGACGCTACCCGTTTATGTGGTCATCCAACGCGCGCAGTACGGTGTCACGGTCTTCCGGATGCAGCCGCTCGCGCCACTCTTTCGGGTCATCGCTTATCTGATGGTCGGCATAGCCGAGCATTTCTTTCCATCTCGGCGAGTAATAAACAGTTCCATCACGCAAATCCCAATCCCATACGCCATCGTTGGCGCCCCGCATCGCCAGATCGAACCGCTCCTCGCTCTGCGCCAAGCCGGTCATAGGAATGTTGCAGGGTGGAGCACATTTCATTGAACGCATTTACGACGTCGTCCAGTTCGTCGGGTGGGTCTTCGACGGATTGGGTTCTGTGCAAGGCGATAACCCCGCCGGGCGCCTCCAGGCGCTTACGGCGGACCGAACTGGAAATCTGCGCCAAGTGCCGACCTACCAACCACTGAAATAGCAGAAGCATGAACGTGGCAACTAGAAACGTCTTGACCGCTTGGGCGCCGAAAATCACCAATATCTTGTCGTAGAGTCGTCGGTACACCGCATCCAAGCTGGCTACTACGTGCAACGTGCCAAGGTCGACGTTGATGTTCCGGTACGGATGCGTGAGAGGAAATGCCTGCCGAATCAGATCGCGGCCCTGATCTGCTCCGACTGATATCATTGCCGCGTCATTCACTTCGATCTCCAGATACTGCATGTCCGGCAATGCGCGGATACCCTCGAGTTGCGCTCGCAACTGCTCATAATCCATGGTCCAAAGGCTCAACTCGATGCTTTGCAGATAACTGTTCTCGATTTGACTAATACGGGATACGATCGCTTCGACGTCTCGCGAATAGTCGAGATACAGCTGAAGCGCGGTAGCGAAGAAAGTAACGACCGAGCTAAAGAGCAAGGTGTACAAGACCATCCGCGGCGCAAGACGGCGCCTGCGAATCTTTGCTTCATTGGTTGCGGGGAACGGGAGGGTCAGGGTAGACATCGTTTTAAGGTCTCCTGGAAAAGACGTGCGTATGTCCCCGAGGTCTTCAAATCTCGCAGAGCCTCTGTTACAGGCGTCAACCAAGTCTGCATGCCTCTCATGCAGATATAAATACATGGGAGTCGACGCAAGTGGTGGCTCGAGTACGTTGAAATCTCGAAGACCGATCTTTTTACACATCGCATAACCGCTGAAGCGGTCGATTACAGCCACCTCGGTCCGTCCTTGTTTGAGCAACATGAACAAGTGGTTTGGATCTTTGACCCGCACCAGCCTGGCAGATGTAGTAATGTTCCGCTCCAGGATCTTCCAGCCCGTCACGATTGCAACGCTGAATGGCGTCAGACTCTGCCAATCGGCGGTATCAAAGCGCAAACGTTTCGTAAATGCGACAAAATCAATATCGAGGATCGGTTCCGGGACGCGGACCAGATGAGGATATTCGCGTTATCAGCCCAGGTATGCGAGGTCCGTCACCGTCGTCGACACCGGCGTTGGCAAGCATCAGCGCACGTTCCGCTGGCGGCGTCTGCACCGTGACGCTGTAGCCGACAGCCCCGAACATGAGCCGCGCGAGCTGATCGAAGAATCCGTTGCCGCCCGAGATCGGCGGCCCGAAAGCGGTGTTGATGTACAGAGAACGTGATTCCGTCCTGACTGTCCCCACGCTTCCGAACGCAGAGCCAATCAGACCGAAAGCAGCCCAGCCGAGAAATCGCCGGCGAGACCGTTGGGGCGCATGCATCAGCACAGATCCAAACCTTTACTCCGTCGACCAGTGTGGATCGAAAGCGACGCCGGCAGCCCAGCGTTCCCAGTTTCCCAATCGTGACCACTATACGCCTTGATCGGGAATCACCAACAAAACCAAATCGAAGCCCGCAAGCGGTCGCCTCGCGGTGCGTTTCAACTCCGGCGCTGTGTCGGCCGTCGTTCGCCCGCAGCGCCGACCGCAACGATCACAGTTGCTTCCCGGCGTCCAGACGGCGATCCAACACCCGCACCCAGTCCGGATCGTCGGCCTTCTCATCACCCACCGGGGCTGCGAAGGCGTCCGAAACCAGCGTATCAATGTCATCTCCCGTAAGACTGCGCAGGAACGCTACCAGGTCCGCACGTTCCTTTGCGCTCAGTCCTAACGGGCGCATCAACGGATCCAGGTTCTGGTTTGGAAAACCACCCTTGTTATAGAACTCCACTATGGCATCCAACGATTCTATCGAACCGTCATGCATGTAAGGCGCGGTCAGTGCAATATTACGCAGTGATGGTGTCGCGTAGCGCCAGCGATCGTCAGGGTCTTCGGTCACTTCATATCGCCCTAGATCTGCCAAAGCCGGCTCCGCTACCGGATCGATCACAGCGTCTTCGACATCGACGATCACGCCCGGCGCCAGAATCACCTTGTGGCTACGCGGCGCCTCGGAAAGCGAGCGCTCGACGCCCGTGCCGGTGTTGTGGAATTGGTTATCGGTAAACAGCGCATGGCGTTTCCCTACCGTATGGCAAGACGCACAATTGGCCTTGCCGCGGAAAAGCGAGAAGCCTCGTTTCGCCGCCTCCGTCACCGCTTCCTTGTCACCGCCGTAGTACCAGCGATCGAACGGCGAATTAGCTGACAGCAGCGTGCGCTCGTAGCTAGCCAGCGCCATACCCAGTGTTTCCATGGTTGGACCGCGTCCGAACGCCTGCTCGAAACGTCCATGGTAATCCGGCAGTACCTTGATCTTTTCGAGCACCGCAGCGAAGGATGGATTTCCCATTTCACGCCGATCGAGCAACGGGCCCCATATCTGCTGCTCGAGGTTCTGCTCGCGCCCATCGTGGAACAGAGAAGTCCGGTAGGCGGCATTGTAAATGGTGGGCGTATTTCGGCGGCCGCTGCGCCCTTCGATGCCTACCGCAGTAGCCAGCTCGTTGTTGGTGAAACCTTGTTCCGGGATGTGACACATCGCGCAGGATTGCGTCTCGTTACCGCGACAAGCGCCGATCATAAAAAAGCTTACGTCCGAGTTCGACTTTATCACGGGTGATCGGGTTGGACGCGGGCACTGGCACCGGGGGCAGACCCAGAGGCGGATCTTCTATCAGCTGCATCAAATCCGCAGGTACGCCTTGCCTGGCCTCAAGGCTCAGGGAGCGGGTCTGATAGTGGGAAGTCTCGTAGCCGTGCTTGTAATCGCCAGGCGCCGGCAAGGCGGCGGACATCCCCAATAACAGGCACGGGACCGCCAGGACTTGCCACTTGAATCCTTTACCGCCGCGCATCTTGTCGTCCAGACGGACCTTTGTGCCCGTTCGGATCGCCCACCGGCTCGGCCTCGGCATCGGCCACCAACGCGGCGATGTTGTCCCCGGTCAAGGATTTGAGGAACGCAATCAAATCCTGTCTTTCGCTTTCACTCAGACCGAGTTTATGGATGCGGTGGTCGAGTTCTTCGTTGGGGTAACCGCCGTGGTCGTAATAATCGATCACGTCCGCCAGGGTCGCCAGAGACCCGTCGTGCATATACGGTGCGGTCAGTGCGATATTGCGCAACGAGGGCGTCTTGTACTTCCATCGATCCGCCGGGTTCTCGGTGACTTCATACAAACCCAGGTCCCCTTTGGGCTGAGCGGAAACCGCGTCCACAATCGCCTTGTCGACTTCCAAATCTACGCCAGGCGCCAAGTGTACGGTGCGGTTGCCCGTTTCCTTCTTCATGGTGTTGTACCAGCCGAGCCCGGTGTTGTGCAGCAGATGATCGGTAAACAGCGCAGTGCGCTCGCCCACCCGATGACAGGAAGCGCAGCCCGCCTTGCCGGTGAACAACGCAAAACCCCGTTTGGCGGATGCGCTCAGGGCATCGGCCTCATGACCGTAGTGCCAACGATCAAACGCGGAGTTTCCCGACACCAGGCTGCGCTCGTACGTCGCCAGCGCCATGCCGAGGGTTTCCATACTCGGGCCGCGTCGAAAAGCCGCCTCGAACAGTCCATCGTAATCGGACAACGACTCGATCCGATCAAGCACTACGCCCGGCGCGGGATTGCCCATCATGTCTCTGGAGATCAGCGGCACCCATGCTTGACGGCGCAGCTCAGTCTCGCGTCCATCGTGGAACAGCCGTTGCCAGTAGCCCGCATTGAGCACAGTGGGTGCGTTTCGCCGAACGGTCCGTCCCTCGATACCCACGGCGGTGTTCATATGATTGCTGGTGAAACCTTGCGAGGGGATATGGCACATGGCGCAGGATACAGTACCGTTGAGCGACAGTCTGCGGTCGAAAAACAACTTGCGGCCCAGTTCCAGTTTGGCCGGGGTAACCGGATTGTCCGCGGGTACCGGTACGGCGGGCAACCCCAGACCCGGACGACGCAGGTTTTCGAGCAGATCCACCGCAGGACGCGGGCGCGGCGGCAGTTCCCGGGCCTGCAGCAGCCCCTGCTCATCCATCAATACCGTACGGATATCATTCAGCAGCACATCCGGATGCAGGAACGACACGCTGTAGATGTTGCGGATACGGCGCTCTCGATCAATCAGGAATACCCGTAATATGTGCGAGAATGCGCCGGTCGGCTGACCTTGCTCATCGTATTCCTTCTGCACGTTCTGCCCGTACGCATCCAGGATAGGGGCGAGCGCATCCTCGGAACGGGTGGTGAGAAAGCGCCAGTCTCCGCCCTTGCCCTGGAAATTTTTACCGTACAACTGCATCACTGCGGGCGTGTCATGCTTGGGATCGAAGCTCAAACTGAGCAACCGAACCTTGCCGGCCAGCTGCGGGTCTTTCAGCAAGCGCTTGTAGATTCGGTGCAGCACGAATGTGGCCAGAGGACAGCCGTTGACATCGCTGCAGGTGCTGTATATGAAGCTCAGCACCACTACTTTGTCTCCGAGCAGGTCGCCAAGCTGCGCCGGCTCTCCGGAGGAAAGCAATACTTGCCCGCCTGGAGCCTTCTTCAGCGGCGGCAGACGATAGGTCCCGGGCTTCGGCGCCTCATAGCCGAGCTCCGAATATCCGGGCGCGAGCACCAGCGGCTTGGAGTTCGATTGCGCGTGCGCAACACCGGCGCCGATCACAAGGATCAGAAGCCACAATAGCCTACTTAGACACATCCTTTCCCGGTCCCACCTGCAAGGCGACCGCCCATTGCGGCGGTCGCTGAGAATATGGGGATCGCGACGCGGCACCTGTCCGCGCCGCGATCCAAGGTCAGATCAACGCGCGCGGGCGAGGTTACGATCGTCCGCGGGTGCTTTCTGCGAGTACAACGAATAAGCACCAAAACGCATCTGATGCGGGCGCCCCAGCTTCTTGTCGTAGAAGTTGATCTCGAACTTCTTCACCAACTCCTTACCGTTCCAATCGAAGGCAGAGAAGTACTGATCCAGGTTCTCACCCTTCTTGTCCCAGTTACCCAGCAACGAACTGGTGAAGTACACCCGACTGCCGTCCCAGCTCGATGAGGCCATGTTCACCTGCTTGCCGATCTGCTTCTCGTAGACCTGCTTCGGGTTGAACGGGTCCGAGGTGTCGAACAACCGTGCTTTGCCGTCCATGAACGTGTCAACCCACAAGTGGTTGTCGTCCGAGCTGATGGAAATGTCCACCGGCAGCGGAATCTTGGACGGATCGCCAATGTCGGCCACCGCCTTCGACTGCCACTCGCCATCCTTGTCCTCATAGATCAGCCAGATCTTGGAGGTCAGAGCCGTGGTGGTGAAACAGTAGTTGTGGTTCGGCTGCCAGGCACAACGCACCTCCAGCGGCGCTCCCGGCACGTCCAGCACCTTCTTCGCTTTGCGCGAATGCAGATCCCACACCACCACCGTGTTGCCGAAGCGCTTCATCGCCTCCTCGTCCTTGAGCATCTTGCCGAAGTCCATCATGTAGTTCGACCAGCCGGTGAACGAGGAGGTGATCATCACGTTGCGACGCGGCAAAGCACGTATATCGTAACCGTAACCGTCAGCAAACTTGCCCGACTTCGTCGCGCCGCGCAGATTATCGTCCGTCGGCATCCAATGGGTCGTCACATACTCGCCCTCATTGGTGTACTCCACCAGCGCCGTGCGACCACCGTGGTCTTTGTTGTTCGACAGACCCGTGATCATCATCCGACCCGGCAGCGCGTAGGTCGTATGCGGACCCACCACTCCGCCGCTCTTGGCCACAAAGTCGTCAATCACTTTGTGCAGCTTCGGATTGCGCGGATCGGTGTGCACATCGAATACGAAAATCTTGCTCGTATCCAGACTCGCCGCCCACAGGTACTTGCGGTCATCCGTCAGCCCCGAATGGTGCGCCTCGTTGCGACCGCCTACCGACACCGAATCCACCACCTGTCCGTAGGTCTTGGACTTCGGGTTGACGTCTACCGTCACCAGCTTGTCCTGACCATCACCAAGACCCTCTACGCCCAGGGTCCATACGTATACGTAATCCTCTTGGCCGACGATCTTGGCCATATACGGCGACTGACACGTCTCGTCGGCGTAACTTGATACCGGCACCAAAGCGCCCACCGCCAGCGTCCCTAACGCCGCGATCGCCGCCGCAGCCATGTGCTTCTTCAGCCGTGACTTGATCATCTCTCTCTCCTCAACCTGGTTTGCTCGATTCGTTTTAGTTTCGGCCACAGTTCCGCCCGTACCGATCCGTCGCTACGTTGACCGCGCACGGTCCCTCGAATCCCTTTCGAACTCCTAATAACAGCAGCAAGATCTGGGCCACAGATACGATCACGCTGGCGTGGCGCGCGGAACCCCTTGAAAGTCCCATGATCGCCGTCCCTTGGTTGATAAAACCCTTGTCGCCTCCCGAATCCAGAGGCCGCATCGAGACGTGGGCAAGTGGCACTTGTTTCATAAAGGGGACAGAAAGAAGAGCCACGTGGCTCCAGAACAGTACAGGAACATTAGACATCTCTAATGTGGGTGGCGCACCGAAGCCGGTGAGGCTCGGGCACGCCACCGTGGCATGTTACTTGCTGCTGCTTAAGCGGCCTCGATCATAGACGGAGTGTCGCTTATGTCGCCGATTCGCTCCACCCTGCTAACAGTCGTGTTTTGTGCCTGGTGTTTCCAGTCGCTGACAGCGTGGGGCGCGCAGGCGACCGAACCCGCGTCGGCGGGACCCGGAGGCGATTTCACGCTGACGCGGACTGACGGGACCCGGTTCTCATTGGATACGTTACGGGGCAAAATCGTCGTCCTGACGTTCGGCTACACCTCGTGCCCAGATGTCTGCCCCACCACACTGGCCAGCGTTAGCGCGCTGACGCGAGCCCTCGGTCCGCGCGCCGAACAGGTGGTCGCGCTGTTCGTATCGGTGGATCCGCGCCGCGACACGCCACAGAAGCTGCGTGATTATGTCAAGTATTTCAGCGATGCCATCATCGGCTTGACCGGCTCAGAGTCGCAATTGCGGCGCGTTGCCAAACAATACGGTACCTATTTCCGCTACCAAGGCGATTTGAATGCCGGCCATTACGAAGTGGATCATAGCGCCAACATCTTCATTATCGACAGAAGCGGCCAGCTCGCTCGGATCATTCCCTACGGCATGCCAACGTCACAGCTCATCGAATCAGTACAGGATTTACTGGCGGAAAAGACGGACACGCCGAACCTCGCGCATGACAATCACAAATAAAGCCGGCTGAATTGCGCTGCACCGGCGTTCCGGTACATGACGCAGACCCTACGCACGTTGCGTTTCGAGGCGCCCAAATTGGCCTGCGCGACCGAGGCCACCCTCCCGTGCAGATTGTCCCAGTGCGGAACTCGTCTGCGCGTCCGGCGTAGCGGGCGGCTCAGCGATTCCCCGTCGGGCGGTGCGCCACGATCTGCTCGCCGACATCGACCCACAGCAGATCCACGCCTTCGATCAGCGCGCAGTCGCAACGAGCCCCGAGCTGCTCGAGGACCTGTTTCGGCTCGACGCCGAATAGCACCCAATGGGTCAAGACCGTCAGGCGCGGTCGCGTCTGCGCGAGCACCTTCGCCAGGCCCGAGGGTTCAGTGTGGTACCCGAGGATCCGTTTCAGGCGAGGATTGTGTGCGGCGAGCCCCTCACGCGCAGCCGCCACCTCGTGAATCAGCAGGTCCGCGTTGCGCGCATGTTTAATCAGATTCGGCGAGGGTCGCGTATCTCCTGAAATCACCACGCTCCGGCCGGCGTAATCCACCCGGTAGCCCAGTGCCGGACGCACCGGGCCGTGGTCGACACGAAACGCGCTGACCCGGACGTTGGCGTGTTGGTAGACCACCCCTTGCTCCAGGTCTGCGCCCTCCAGGACGCCTGCGGCCGGATCCAGGCCGCATTCAACCTCACTGCGCACTTTCCGGTCAAAGGCATATGCGGCTTGCAGATGCCGGACCATATTTGTGGTGCCAACCGGGCCGGATACGTGCAGTGGCCGATGACGCTGCCAAATCCACCCGGTAAGCCACAGGTCCGGCAGACCCACGATGTGGTCCGAATGCAGGTGGGTGAGAAAGACCCGATCCACGTCTCCAGGGGCATAACCCGCCTGCCAAAGCCGACTCACCACATTACGACCGCTGTCGAACAGCAGCCTCTGACCGCCCGCCTCCACCAGCACCGCCGCCCCGGCGCGCGCCGGATCCGGCCGCGGCCCCCCAGTACCCAGCAGCACGACCTTGATCACCTCCGCATCTGCGGCGCCTGAAGAAAGCAAGGCACAAAAAAACACCATCGCAGCCAGCATTCGCACAGTCTTCCTCCGCCGTGTTCCCCGCCTGCTGTCAAGCAAACCACATACCAGACGGCCGCAGAGCCCGGCGGTCACAGGATTGCGTCCCAGCATGAGTACACAGTGTTACCCCCGCGCTTCACGCCTGTGCTGATGCGGCACATCCCCCCTGGCTTAAACCCTTGTTTTCATATGTGTGTTTCCTTGGCACAGGGATTGCCTCAAATTGTGAGCTAAACTCGTTCCGATCGCCCCTCTCGCGATCGCCCCTTGTAACATGTTAATGAGGAAACCAATGGCATCCGAACAGATCAGCGTCATGGTGATTTCCGAGTCCCGCGAACGACTGCAGATGGCCGCGATGGTGGCCTCGGTGGGCGCAGTGAGCGGGCACCCGGTTACCGTATTCCTGTCCATGAATGCACTGCCTTACTTCGCGCGCAACGCCGAAAACAAAGCGCCTGCGGAAGGACGTGTTGGTGAACTGCTGGAACAGAAGAACGCACCGCCGTTCCTGGAACTGTTCCAGCAGGCAGTAGAGTTGGGAGACGCGCGCATATGTCCCTGTTCCATGGCCATGGACATTCTCGGCCTCGGCAAGGACGACTTGGCGCCATACGTCGACGAGCCCCTGGGACTTACTCGCTTCCTGGACGACGCCACCGGCGGACAATTCTGGACCTTTTGACGGGAGCGACACAGTGAGCGATAAAACGGTTATCGATGCCCGCGGCACCTTTTGCCCGGGACCATTAATGGAACTCATCGCGGGAATCAAGCAGGCCGAGGTGGGCGAAGAATTGGAAGTGCTCTCCACTGACGAGGGCTCCGCCAACGATATCCCTGAATGGGTGAACAAGGTTGGACATGAAATAGTAGAAAGCTTCGAGGCCGATGGCGTATGGCACGTCGTCGTGCGAAAAACAAAATAATCGCCAGTCGAGCCACAGGAGGAAACACTATGAAAATATTGATCGTAGGCGGCGGAATGGGTGGCACCATCTTGGCCAACAATCTCGCCCGGCGTTTGCACTCGGAACTCGAGCGCGGCACAGCTCAGATCACCATGCTGTCCGCAAGCGACCGCCATATGTATCAACCCGGCCTGCTTTACGTGGCTTTTGGCCGCATGGCACCGGACGAGTTGTACCGCGACCAACAGAGCCTTCTCGAACCGGGAATCGCGTTCCACGTGGATCCAGTCGAGACCTTCGCTCTGGATGAAAACCACGTCATCGCCAAGAGCGGCAAGCGCTATGACTACGACATCATCGCGATCGCCACGGGTTCGCGTGCTATGCCGCAGGATATTCCTGGCCTCGCTGAAAACTCCATCAACTTTACACCGAAGAAGCAGCATTGAATTTCCATAAGACTCTGCGCGACTTCGAGGGCGGCAAGGTCGTGGTCACCGTTGGCGTGCCGCACAAATGCCCGATGATCCCGCTCGAAGTGACATTCATGATGCGCGACTATTTCGCCGAACGGGGAATCCTGGACAAGGTCCAAATTCATTACACCTATCCGATCGGCCGTCTGCACAGTCTGGAGCCGGTAGGCAAATGGGCGCAAAAGGAATTCGACCGTCACGGCATCACCTACGAGACGCTGTTCAATATGAAAGAAGTGGACGGCGCAAACAAAATGCTGCGCAGCGAGGAAGGCTCTGAAACCAACTACGACCTCTTGGTAGCGGTACCGCCTCATAAGGGCATGGAAGTGATCGAAAGCAACGGCCTGGGCAAGGCCGGTTGGATTCCGACCGACAGGCATCGGCTGAATATCGAGGGACACACAACGCCTTTGTCCTCGGCGATACGACCAACCTCCCGATCAGCAAAGCCGGCTCCACGGCACATTTCGAGGCCGAAGCGCTAGCCGAGAACATTGCGTCAATGGTCAAGATCGGCACGGCGGTGCGCGACTACGACGGCAAAGTGTTCTGCTTCATCGAGGCCGGCAAGGACAAGGCCACGTATGCCATGTTCAACTACAACAACCCGCCCGACCCGAAAGCCCCGACCAAGGCAGTGCACTGGTTCAAGATGGCCTACAACCAGCTCTATTGGGCCAGCGCCCGCGGGCTGCTGTGAGGAGGCCATCATGAGTCAACCGCAGGAACAAACGAACGACGCTGAGGAGCAGTCGGCGACCAACCAGGAACTGTACCGGCTCCTCGCCAGCGCCCGTGACGCGCTCACCGACGACATGGTCACTCGTCTGAGCGCTACCGCTAGCCGATGGCGTCGACCTCCTGGACCGCATCAATCGCAGCGGCGTGGCTGACGCACTTCCGACCCTGGCACACATGGTCAAGAACGGCGACCTGGAACGGGTAGCCGGCTTGGCTCGCGTCATGGGCTCGGCTGAAGACGCCTTGACCGATGATATGGTGTCTCGACTGGCTCAAACCGCCGGGGACGGACTCGACTTCTTGGACCGCGTCAACCGCAGCGGCATCGATCGGGCGCTTCCTGCGATCACGGAACTGGTCAACAACGGCGATCTGGAACGTCTGGTTGGTTTGGCACGACTCGCGGGTTCAGCACAAGATGCGCTTTCGGACGATATTATCAGCCGATTTGCGCTAATTGCCGGCGAGCTGATGTGCTTAGTGGACCGGCTGGCACGAAACCCCGGGTTTTTCCGCCTTGTGGAGCTGCTCGGTCGACAAGAGATTCAAACCACGTTAGTCGATCTGCTCGAAGGACTCGGTCGCGCCCGGCAGGAAGTCGAAGATACGCCCCCGTCCAAGGGCGGCCTTTCCGGCGTATTGAAACTGGCCAAGGATCCAAAAACCCAAGACGCGCTCGTATTCGTCGCCGCATTCGGGCGGCAACTGCGGTCAAAACGTCCGTAACAGCTGCACACCGGCGTGCGCGGAGCATCGCGCACGCCGGCGCCGTGCATGAAGCGTCCCCGCCTTCCGATCGCGACTCTCGAGTCAGGTCTCGCTTCAAGAGCTGCCCATAGACCCATGGCGCCTCCCCGATGGCCAAAGCCGGCACATTCATGCCGCGGGACTTGAACTCGATATCAACTCGCGCCAGCGTCCGTCGGCGGCAGATTAGTTCCTGCAATCTAATAAGATACGCCAGCTTCCTCCTGAACAATCGAGAACTGGTTTCAGTCGTAGCTCCCGCCGGCTGTCGAGCCAACACCAGTGCGGCGCGGGTTATGGGCACCGGCGGCCAGTGCATTTTCGGCGACGCGTCACTAGCAGGCGTTCGCCTCGGAACAATCTCGCGAACCCCTTCCTGACAGTGTTCATCTCTTGTACCTGCTGTGTCACATCGTGACCCGACAACGTGACGTCACCGGCCGTAGTTCACAGTTCAGCTACCGCAACCTGTCACCGTAATTGTTTTTAGTCCGCATGCGTATCATCGAAAAATCGCTTGTAAGTCATTGCGTTATATCTGGGAATTCGACAAAACACGCGCGGCCCCGCGCAAATCTAGCAGTTTGCCGCATAGCTGGCATGCGGCCTGCTCTTGTCTTTGTACCCGAGTCCGCCATCGAGGGGCCAAGCGGGGCAATCATTCCAATCACCGCCCGAGTTTAGGAGTCACCAATGAGCGCTACGCCAGAGAGCACAACACAAGGTTCTGCGAACGATCGCGTCAAAGCAGCACTGACCAAGACAATGGAACGAATCCAGTCCAATCCCCAGTCGGCCAAGCTGGTATTCCGCTCCGAAACCGAGCTTCAAAGCGGGGTACGTTGCACGGCAAAAGTGCGCGACTTCCCGCTCCTGACAATAGACGAGCCGCCGGAACTAGGCGGCGAAGACGCCGGCATGAACCCGGTCGAACTCGTCCTTGCCGCACTCGGCACATGCCAGGAAATCATGTATTCCGCCTACGCGTCGGTGATGGGAGTCGAACTCACCAGCGTCAAAGTCGCCGTCAAAGGATATCTCGACCTGCATGGTCTATTCGCCATGGACGAAAAGATTCCTGCCGGGTACGACAACGTTCGTTTCGAGACGTACATCGACAGCCCCGCAGATGCCGAAACCATTCGCAAACTCGCAGAAACCGTCGAATCGCACTGTCCGGTGCTGGATACCATTGCCCGCGCAGTGACCGTGACCGGCAACGTCACGCTCAACGGCTCAAAACTCTGACAGTTGCGGAAAAACGGCCAGCCGATGGCGGCACCGCCATCGACCGGGCAGGTTTCCAATTATTTCGGCCCTTATACGAGCAAAACAACAGGATTTAAGAGATGAATCATCCATTGAGTCTTCACCTCAAAGGGCGGTCTAAAGTGCGCGTGCTGTATGCCACCTTAGTGACCCTGTTAGCTGGAAGCGCCCAGGCGGCCAACTACGGTACCGACCTGAACCTCACCATGATGCCGGCTGCCGGCGGCATGGGCGGCGTCGGTATCGCACGTCCACAGGACACTTCCGCCGCCGTATTCGGCAATCCCGCCACCCTGGGTCAGTACGACAACGGCACGCATTTCTTGTTCGGTGCCACCTTTTATCACCCGGACGTCACCGACACCCACGATGGAAGTGCAACGGGTACGGCTTGGTCCGCCGATTCCGACGCAAGTGATTACCTGTTACCGAATGTCAGCATCATCCAACCTCTGGGCAACGGCATGACCCTCGGTGTCGGCTTGACGCCTGTGTCAGGTATCGGTTCTGACTTCAGGGACGTACCGGGAAGTCTCGGTCCGATGGCGGAGTTGATCCTCTTTGGCGCCAATGCAGGACTAGCCTACAAAGTAGACGACCACTGGAATGTCGGTGCGATGGTGACTTTAGGCAGCGGTTATTTCCAGGCCGGTCTGCTGGAAAATGGTTCCTCGGTGCATGGCTACGGGGTACGTGCCACCCTCGGCACGACTTATGAAGTCGGGCCGACCACCATCGGCGCCTATTACCGCAGCCCGCTTTCGATCAAATACGAAAACGCCACCAAATACTCCGCCACGGGTTTCTATGACCTTACCGTAGAGCAGCCGCAAGAACTCGCGCTCGGCATCGCGAATTCGTCCCTGATGAACGGCAACCTGCTGATCGAAGCCGATGTGACCTGGAAGAACTGGGAACAGGCCGACTTCTATCAGGACATATATAAAGACCAGACGGTTTTTGGCCTGGGTGCTCAGCTTACTCAGGGCAAATTCAAGTGGCGCGTGGGCTATAGCTACGCCGACAGCCCCATCAAAGATAACGTAGGTTCCAATGCCGGTGAGGCGACTTCTCTCGTTGCCGGCGGTTCGACAGTGCAACTCAACCCAACATTGGTACGCTATCTACAGGCCACCAATGCGGAGGTCGTCTGGAAGCACCAGATCACGGCAGGTCTTGGATATGCGGTGAACAAGAACTTTCACGTCGACGTCCATGCTGCCACAGCATTGAAAGAAGACGAACAGATCGGCGGAACCAAGGTGGAAGCCAGCGCTTGGCAGTTCGGTGCCGGGCTAAGCTGGATGTTTGACTGATATAGCTGGGGCGTTGCGGCCTGGTCGTTGGGCCAGGCCGCCGTCACGCTGACTGTACATACAGGTCAATGTCGAAACCCCTGGGCCGATCGGACCTGCTCGCCTATACCGCGGAGTCGGTGCGAGTGCGTTGAAAATCCAAATGCGCCCCACCGGCGCCGGGGACCACGCCGTCGCTGCACGGTGACCCAGCCTCCAAAGCCCGAGTACGCACGCCCCTCGAACCGGCGCAGGTCGCCACCACAACGCATGGGCCGCACACGAGGCATACGTTCTACGGAGTTCGGTGTTGTTCGACAGTTGACGGTGCATCGATTGGAAAGCGCGCCACTGCGCTATGGCTCGCACCTCGGATTTCGGGCTAGGCTGCTGCTGGACGGAAGACTTCTGCAGTCGCGTTGTTGCCGTGAGGGTGCGCCCGATGCAATGCCCTGATGACTGCTTGTGTACGAATCTCAACTTTGGTGTCGATTGCGATCCGTATGAGGCGGGGTGGTTGCTTCGAATACAGCCGGACGACGCGGCGCCGATATCGCCGGACTCAAGGATGTCGAACAACACCTAAACCTTTGCGCCGGCACACCTGGAGAGTTGCGCCATCGGCCGACTACGGCACTGTGGTCACAAGCACACAAACAGAGGGTGGACGGCATCCCCCCTCTCCTGGTCGAGTCCTACACCAACTTCAGCGTCCGATAGATCCTAAAGAACACCGTGTTCGCTTTTCGAGGCAGCCACCGCGCTAACAAGCCCGTTGCGCGCCAAGACCGCCGCGGCTCGCATCGCCCGCCCGGTGGCCACCGTACCGGTTCATAGCCTGACGGGCACGCCCTGCGCTTGACGGCCCGACGCCAGAACAACGCCCGGGTTCACGGACGATAGGAGAATGGTGCCGACAAACCCACCTTGTCGTGCTGCGTCCACTCGACGTCGTAATCTTTGTATTGCGCCTGCGTCGAAGCTGAAATCCGAACCGGATTTCCCGGAGAAACGGCCAGCGGATGGTTGCTCACCATGACGGCACCACCATCTTCTCCCGCAACCGCCTCCGTCACGTTCTTGCCGATTCCCGGTATATCAAGGACGTGCGTGCCATTCTCTTTTTTGAATTCGATCGGCACGTTTTTAACGCCCATCAACTCGCCGACCAGGCTCGCCAAAACCGCAGGGTGGCCACCCACTTCCCCGCCGAATATCTTTGTGAACGCGGCAGTCTGCGCTTCGTCTGCGCGCTCATCTATATACAACGCCAGACGCCAGCTGCCATCGGTCAGCGCGCCCGGTGAGTGCAGCCACGCAGCCACGTTCAACCCGTCCAGGCTCACATCGCCCATATGACCTTTTTCCACGTGCCAGCCAACCATTGCTTCACAAAAGCCCTGCGTGGGCGGGCGTAAGAAAATACAAGGACACACCAAGTCGCAGTTGCAGGACTCAAAATAGTCGCCCTGAAGGCTCCAATCCGATTCGTTTGCCATCGCTTCGTCCTCGTGTTCTGATCTTCGAGTGGTAAAGTGACAAGCATCAAAACGATCCAGCGCAATGATGCTTTACTAAAGGCTGGCCCCCCTGATGCCAACTACTATGTCATTGTGCTAGGCACAAGGGCTCTGACCAGGAATTTAATCCTCGCTTCTCACAGTAGGCATTCGGTATTCGCTCACATATACGTAAAACTACGTGTTTTTCTGCACCGCGCCCCCGTTGCATCATCAGTCCCTAGCGCAACGCTGCGTGCAGAGTATTCCATTAGCCCGGGTCGCCGCGTGAACGCGGAATGAGAGTGCCATGTCCAATTCGATATCAATTCCCGACGCAGGGCCCCGGAGACTCAGTTCTCGCGAATACCTCATTGTCGGCAGCGGCCTGGCCGGCATCGCGCTGGTAGGCTGGGGCTACATGTTCCAAATGGGCTGGGCAATGGCCAACATGGACCGGATTGAGATGTGGATGCCCCCGTCCGCTTCGTCGGTCTGGTCGTTCATGGATTTCTTCATGCTTTTTGTGATGTGGTCAACCATGATGGTTGCCATGATGACACCGTCTTCTCTGCCGATGGTGGCGATGTTTGCGGCCGTAAGCCGCAGTCGGCGCCAACGCGAACAGCCGTATACACCAACCTTCGTATTTGTTGCCGGTTACCTAATCGCCTGGACGGGATTCAGTGTAATTGCGACCGTCGCTCAGTGGCCGCTGCATACTGCAGGATTGCTCAATCCGATGATGAATAGTGCCAGTTATCCGTTGAGCGGTTTAGTGCTTATCGTCGCCGGCCTCTATCAGTGGACGCCGCTGAAGGACGCCTGCCTCACCACATGCCGCAGTCCATTGGGCTTTCTAATGACCGAATGGAGAGACGGTACCCGTGGAGCCCTGTTGATGGGGATCCGTCACGGCATTTATTGCGTGGGCTGTTGTTGGGCGCTGATGCTGGTACTGTTCGCCGTCGGCGTCATGAATATACTTTGGGTGGCGTTGATCACCGCATTCGTTCTGGCCGAAAAGGTTTTGCCGGCTTCCGGTCCGGTTCGGTTCGCCAGCGGCCTGGGTTTGATCAGTTGGGGCGCGTACTGGCTAAGCCTGTATTTCGCATAACCTTGCTGCCGATATAGCACGCGCCGACGGCGGCTTTGTTCCCGCCGCGTTTGTTACGTATTCAAACGCGATGCGCTTTGCACCTACCCTTTCGTTTGTAGTCACCTGAGCGATTCGCCTGTGATATTCCGCTTCTGGAGAAAACGCACTGCTCCGTCCGGACGCCCGCCGGCACGAGCCTCCTCGAAATTTGGAGGCATGCAAGTTAGAGAACTGCAGATTCGGCTTGAGCTTCTGGTCGATCCGACGCTGAGGACCTACCGCGACATCCACCAGGCCGCGGTACTGCTGTCCGAATATAGCCTCGTCGAACAAAATCGCTTTCTGGCATCCGTTGCCAGGTTAGCAGAGCGGAACACAGAGTTGGCGCATCGTTTCTGCTGCGACGCGGTCCCTGCGCTCACAGTCCTGCCGGACCATGCTTGGCAGCCGTGGCTGGAGGATATTCTCCAGACCCACATCCACCACGGCATGCGCGCGGCGGCGGAGCTTATCGACGGCTTCAACAAGCGTCGCGAACAACTAGACGGCGATCCCGGCGCGGTGTCGTTCGCAGAGGTCGCCGGGATTATGGAGGCATTTGTCCGCGGACTCAGTAACCGCCGGTTCAAACTGACCGCCGGGGAAAGCACCTATACGGATACGGAAACCATGTTCTTTCCCGAGCGAATCGAGCGTTATCCGGACCGTGAGGCTAATTTCCGGCTGTTTAAAGCCCACGCGGCTCACCAATGGGCACAAAGCCGGTTCGGCACATGGGAGGTCGATCCTCAGCCGTCACTGCGCTCTTTTCCTGACCCTAGCCGCGCACTGCGCCTGTTTCACAGACTCGAAACCTATCGCCTGGACGCCTGCCTCGCCCGTGAACTGCCTGGGATCGCGCGGGACATGCGGCAGTTTCGCACCGCGGATCACACTCACGATCGCCGGTGGCAAGCCGCGGCCCGTGCCTTAGGCGCACCAGAGGCGACCGTGGACGATAGCCTTTTCTGGCTGAGTCGGGTGTACCCCGAGGACAACGATCCCCCTCCCGCCGCATATCAAGCTGTATTGGAGCCGGTCCTGTATACCGCAAATGATGCAAATGCTCGCCAGCACGCAACGCCGATGCGTTCGTCTGATTCCCAGGAGATACCCGAGCCGGCGAGCGCCGAGGCAATCGGCGACGAGGAGCACCCTGCACCTGTGACGCGGGACGCGCCTTCAGAAGACAAGGAGTTTAGGTACGACGAATGGGATCAGGCGCGCCAATGCTATCGCGAACAGTGGTGCCGGTTACGAGAACAACCCGTGACCGCTGAACCTAATGCGTTCCGCGCCCAGACGTTGAACAAATATTCGGCGCTGCTCGCTCGTCTTCGGCGCACCTTTGAAGCGCTGCGCCACGACCCTCGGCCGATACGCCGCGAAACCAATGGCGCAGACATTGATTTGGACGCTCTCGTCGAGGCCTTGACCGATTGGCGTGCCGGCATGGAACTGAACGATCGAATATTTATCAGAACGCGCCATGAACGTGCCAGCATCGCCACCCTATTCCTGCTCGACCTAAGCGCTTCGACCCGCGGCTGGGTGAACACGGTGGAGCGCGAAGCGCTGGTGCTGCTGTGCGAATCCCTTGAACTACTTGGCGACAGATATGCGGTTTACGGTTTTTCCGGCCGCGGGCACGAACACTGCACGTCATATCCCATCAAAGAGTTCCGTGAAGCCTACGGGGAAACTGTCTGGCACCGGATCGGCGCCATCGAGTCGCAACACTTTACGCGGATGGGGGTCGCCATCCGTCACCACAGCGCGAAGCTCCTGGAGGTGGAAGCACGCACACGTTTATTGGTTGTCTTGTCAGACGGCCACCCTGACGACGAAGGCGGGTACCGGGGCGCCTACGGCATAGAAGATACTCGCAAGGCCCTCATGGAGACGCGCCAAGCGGGTATCCATTCGTTTTGCATCACGATCGATGACCATGCGCTGGACTACCTACCCCACATGTTCGGGCGCGATAACTTCGTCATAGTCGACCAGGTCGAAAAGCTCCCATTTCGCATCGGCGAAGTCTACCGTAAATTGATCACATAGACTTCGTATGCACTGCTCCCCCGATTAAAACAACGCGCTCAATGCACCCGACAAATACAGCGTCACGGCGATAATAGCGACTCCAACTGCCAACGCACCTACGAACACCATTGTATTGTTTCCACCACTCTGAGACATGTTCACGCTCTCCCATGTTGATCTCTGTTCATGCGCCGCTCCACTCGGACTTTCATCATCGCTGAGCGACACTAAGCTCAAAACCGCTTTTCCCGCGCGCCTGTCAGTGCACCGACGCAAGCAACTCTCTTAGGTGATTTCCGACTGTCCGGTCACCGTTCACCAGCCAACGGCGCAGAGCACTGGCTCCTTCAGTCATGAACCGCTGCTCCCTGTCTCCCGCTGCAACCGCTGAAAACAGCTCCCGACAGCCGCCGATTTCCGCATGATCCGCCTTGAAGTGTGTTGCCAGCACTTGCTCAAGCAACATTCCGGTATCGGCGGACCTCATGCCGTCATACGATGCGAGGTAACGTACGGCCCCGTATACATAGCACTCCGCCAGCGTTCGAGTGCCGCGCCGCTCGATATCTCCATTGAGCTCCTGTGCCGCCAGCCCGCTCAAGGCTTCCGTGACAAACGGGTCTAAGGTCGCCATTGCCCGCTCCAGTTCGCTGTCCGGTTTACTGAATGGCCAAAACATCACGCTTCTCCCTGACGCCACCCAGGTGTTTCTCAATAATCGTCGATGACGATTGAATTCAGCCTTTTTTTCTTGATGTCTGCGAGCTTCGGCAAGAGCTCATATGCAACGATGTTCTGCCCGGAAAAACTTTTGTGCGTCCGGATCCTGTCAAACCATGCCTTGACGTTCGGGCGAACGTCGATGAGATCTCCCTCGCCTGCTTCGTACAACAAATGCACGTAAGCGGTCCAATGAACGTCGGCAAAGGAATAGTTTCCGATAATGAAAGTGTTGTTGGCCAATTGAGCGTTCAATGCATCCAGTGGCGCTGCGAGCGCTTGCCTGGCCGCGTCGATGTCCGCCGACTTGACCGTGTACGCAGAATCATCCATCGGCGCCAAGATACGTTCTTTCACCAGCGTATTGACGTGTGGACCCACCTCGGTACAGGCAATATCGCTCCAATAGTTCTGTTCCGCCAGCAGCGCGGCATTTTTCGGTGGCAATCGTTTCCCCAGGCCTCGCGCCTCGATGTAGCTCATGATTCCCGCTTCGCCGGCCACGTAATACTCAGCCTCTTTCAATACTGGCACGATACCCAGCGGTGAGACTGCCAGGTAGTCATTGCTTTCGTCCTGTCCCTCGAGAATGTCCAGCACACCCGCATCTGTCTCCATGCCCATTTCGACCGCGGTGATCAGGCATTTGAGCGTGTCTGCGTGCGCGGGAAACCCCAATAGTTGCAGCACATACTGTGTCTTTTTCATGTCTCCTGCAGAACCATAGCTGGCGTCTGTTGCACCATTGTCTGCGGCCCGGCCAAACGCAAATAAGTCGTTCATTTTCTGTTCACCGTATTTTAAGGCGCCGATCAAGCGCGTGTCGTCCACTGGCGATCTGTGTCAGGCCACATATCTGAGTTCCTTGCCCTGCACCTGTTTCAGACTCGGCAATACCGAGTAGGTGTTTCGGCCATGACTCTCCCGCGACCTGATGCGATCGAACCAACGCTTGAGGTTCGGATGCGCGTCTAGTCGTTGCTCCTGGCCCGTCATTACCCAAAAGTGCAGGTAAGGCGCCCAATGGATTTCCGCAAAAGAATATTCGCCCGCGAAATAATCCTTGCCTTCCAAGAACTCATCCGCAACGCTGAATACCGGCTCTATTGCATTCACGGCCTTGTCGATCTGGACCAGATCCGGGGCATAGCCCGGAGCCACCATTGGCTTCAGCACGCATTCGTCGACTAGCTTTTGAACGTGCGGTAGTACGCGGTATTGCCCGACTTCGATCCAATAATTCTGGTCTCCTAGGCGGGCCGCTTTCTTTGGGGTCAGAGATGGACCGCTACCCCTGATATCGAGGTACGGCAGGATCGCCGCAGCGCCGGATATCACTAAGTCGCCCTCACCCAGGCAGGGAACTTTCCCGAACGGAGACAAGGCGCGAAACGCCGCGTTCTCGTGTTCCCGGTCGGTCACGTCGACCAGTTCCACATCCATCTGCACGCCCTTTTCAGCGGCCAGATACAGGCATTTGCACGTGTCCACATCGCCGGGAAATCCCCGCACATGGATCCCGCGTCCAGATTTCTTCTTGCGCGAAAACAGCCCCATGTCTCTACTCCTGTGTCGTCTAGTCTTCCTTGAACCATCTGAACGGCGTTTCGCCCGCAATTTTCAGGTACAGCCATACGTTCACTATAAGCGCGACAAGCAATACAACTGCGCCCGCCAACGAATAGGCAGGTTCACGGAAATGTTCTGTAAGTCCCACCGCATTCATGCCGAATGCGATCGCTGCTGAAAATATC
The DNA here is from genome assembly GCA_963762165.1 of uncultured Gammaproteobacteria bacterium. Taxonomy (GTDB): domain Bacteria; phylum Pseudomonadota; class Gammaproteobacteria; order JASBUN01; family JASBUN01; genus CAVXJN01. The sequence continues at coordinate 73,514 of CAVXJN010000002.1, read as the reverse complement.
ACCATTACCAGAACCGCTTTGAGTGATGCCATTGCCTTATCTCCTAATAAACGATCGTTGATAGTTCAAACGTTATCGGGACTTTGGACTCCGAATTCCACGCCCTAGCCGAAACCCTACTTCCTGCCTGCGGGCATCGTGGCGGCGTCCAGAAATTTGTCGAAATGAATGTCTTCCGTCAACATTCCGGCCGAACTCAGAAGAGCTTTGCCGGCATCAACCATTGCCGGCGGCCCGCACAAATAGCCCTGACTTTTCTTTACATCCACCTTTCCCGTCTCGATATATGCGCTTTCCAAATAGTGTGTGACGAACCCGGTAGCGCCCGTCCAGTCGGAGTCTTCGGGCTCTTCTGAAAGAACCGGAACAAACTCGAATTTGCCTTTCCAATCCCGGCCTAGCCTGTCCATGACGTCCAGGCAGTACAAATCTTTTTGCGTACGCGCGCCAAACAGAAACAATACGTCGCGCTCCGCGCCGTTGTTGAGTGCACTTTCCAATAGCGCTTTGATCGGCGCCATGCCGCTGCCCCCTGCGACACACACGATCGGCGACTCGCCGGGGCGCAACCAGAATGACCCGTAAGGGCCGGTGACTGTCACGGGCTCTCCTGCCCGATCGTCGCTGAACAACCACTCCGTGCATTCCCCGCCTGGAACACGGCGCACGAAAAACGTGATCTCATGATCGGATTCGTTCTCCGGGGCCTTGGCGAACGAATAGGACCGCGGCGCGTCGATACCGTCGATTGCAAGTTCCGCATATTGGCCGGCTACAGCCGTACGGGGGAACTCGTCAGCGGCCTTTATTACCAACTCGACAATATCGTGCGTCAATGGGGTTACCCTATCGATGACGCCCTTATGCGACGCGATACTGACGGTTTGCTCCGTTTCCTGCAGCAGTTCGACTTCCACTGAAACATCGCTGCGCAAGGCCGACTGACAGGCAAGAATCATCCCTGATTGCAGATCTTCCTGAGACAGGACATAAGCGAAGTCAGACAGCTCTTTCACCTTTCCCTGCTTTAATTTGCAACGGCACGTGCCGCAGCTACCGACCCGACAGTCGTGGGGCCAACGCAGCCCGGCCTCCAACGCCGCCTTCAACAGGTTCTGTCCCGCCTTCACCGTGATCGACTTTCCGGAAGGAGCAACCTCCGCGGTCCAGTCTTGCTTGGTCTTTTTGAATACTCCGAACATCCGGCGATCACTCCTGTCAGTCGGGCTGCGCCGATCGCATATTTCAGGCGTTGATCTGTATGCCCCTGAGATTATGCCCCTTGATATCACTCGCCGTTGGCAACATGTCATAGGCCGTGATCTTCTCTTTGCTGGTACTCGGATGGCCTTTGATCAAATGCCACCAGTTCTTCACATGCGCCTGCGACTCCAAGACGTTGCCGGCATCGGCAAGGACGCAACCTTGCGCAAGGGCCGCCCAGTGAATGTCGGCCAGACTGAACGCTCCACAGATATAATCACCGCGCAGCGCCACCTCCTTGGTCTTGGATTCAAGGTGCTTATTCAGCGCGCCAAACCAATGTGAAACGACATCGGTGTCGCCGCTACCACTCATAAGCGCCGCAACGTCGGGTTGTGCCAACTCCGACGCGACGTGAATCCATTGGTACATGACAGTACGCACCGTCGCATTTCGCGGAATCAGGGAAGGACCGAAGCCTTTGTCATCCAGATAGGACATGATTGCATTGGTGCCATAGACAACGAAGTCCACGTCTCTGAGTACCGGAAGAGAGCCGTGCGGCGAAAGAGCGCCGGCCTCTGCCGCATCTCCCTGACCGTCCGGGCCCACATAGTGGGACTCGATATCAACACCCTTTTCCGCAGCCGTGAACAAGCACTTCGCTGTATTCAGGCATGCGGGGTTGCCGTATAGTTTCATTTTGTTCTGCAAACGATCGCCCAACATGGTGTTCTCCTAAATCAAGATTTCGCTGGTGACATGGCCGGCCTGTTCTCGCTCGAAAGCCCGGCTTGCGTCCGTTCGTTTAGACAACACACTCCGAGCATTGCGCTGCTCAGTGCTCCTGGATCTGCAACGCACCAGAAGGACAGGCCGCTACTGTTTCCCTGATCTGGGTTTCATCGCCGGCATCCAAGTGGATGGTGAATTCACCGTTTTCAATTTTGAACACTTCCGGACTCCCTTCCACACACTTTCCGGCATGGATACAGACCTGCTCATCCCAAGTTACTTTCATGGTTCTCTCCTTCGCTGCACCGCTGATGACTCACGGTCCTCAAACTCCAACGATCTCGCTTTTCATCGACCAGAGGATGGCCAGCACCTCATCGCATTCCCGCTTGCCGATATCGTTCGAGTTCAGCGCTTTTAATACATCGTCTATTACTGCGTTGAACTCTCGATCGTTGATATTCATGCCGGTATGCGCGCTCAGCATGTCTTTGCCGGTATATGTCTCCGTACCGCCGGTACCTGCGCAAAACATCTCGCGCACCAGCCGCTTGACATTCTCCGGGTCGGAATTCACGTATCGGTTTTTTACCAGCGGATTACAGGTGTGGTTCGACCATATATCTTCCGTTATTGCCGCAATGCCTTTAGATCCACCAAGCCTTTCGTAAAGGGTCTGCTCGTTCATTGTCAGATACTTCCTTTGTGTAGCTTTTTTCTTTTCGGTGTAGCCACCCCCTCCCCGAGGGGGTGGCCGTTTGACATACCTCACACGCGCGCCGCACGGTTCATTTACGCGTAACCTACCTGGCGATTGATGCGTTGCGCGATCTGGCGCTCACCTTCCGATGCGTATTGTTCGTCCCACTTCGCCAGTTCTTTCTTGTAATAGGCGTGGTAGAGCGGCGGGATCAGCGCCACGGCGAACAGCGTGAAGTAGCCCCAACCGACATTGGGTGCGCCCACTTCGTCCAGTTCCCAGAAGTGGGTTTCGCCACGGTCGTGATGATCCGCCTGACGACCGATCTCGATGAAGAACCAGCTCGTGAAAGCCGTGGAATTATCCCAGGAGTGGCGGTAGTCGATGGGCTGACCTTTTTCCCGGATCAAACCGTAGTGCTCCATATAGTTGAGCGCTTCCAGTTCGAAGTTGGAGATAAACCAAACGATCGCGAGACAGCCGATTCCGACCCATGCTCCGGCATACCAGAACAGAAACAACGTCGGCAAACTCATGGCGTAGCCGCGCAACCAGCGGTTCTCCCAGGTCAAGAAAGGCTTGCCGCGGCGTTCAAGGCGCTGCTTTTCCATCCGGTAAAGGAAGCGCGATTGACCGATGCCCGCCAGCGGATAGTGCTGCCAGAGGCTGCGGCCGCGGGGCGAGGTTGCCGGATCGTCCTCATGACCGAGTTCGAGGTGGTGGTTGTATACATGCGCGTAGCTGAAATGCGCTTTTCCGCTTAGCGCCATCATCCACCGGGAGATGACAAAAGTAGCGCCTTTGGTGTGGGCTAGTTCATGGCCATAAATGATGCCGATGCCAGCGAAGATACCGGTCGATATGGTGGCACCGACCAGGTTCAGCCCAGTAATTCCATTCTGATAAGGAAGAATGCCGAACAACATGTGGTCGAACCCGTCACTAATCGGCACACCATTGACATATTGGTAGATGCGCCAGGCCAGAGCCACCTGCAACAGTACAAATACACCGAGCATCGAATACATGACGCTATTCTGAAGCCAGGCTATACCCATGGTTTCGCCGTTGTCGTCGTAGCCGGCGCCGGGTGTCTGAAAACGGAGCAGTGTATCGATCACGATGCCGACACCAAGCAACAACACCCCGTACCACGAAAACATGCCGCCTACCAATACGCCGATCATCGACGCAATGATCAGGATGGGAGCGAACCAGTATCGCGCGTTGATCAATAACTTTTTCATTTAGATCACCTCCTGCATTTCAACTTGTGAGTGGCGCTTCGAGCCGCTCTAGCGGGGTTTTTGAACTATGATCCCGGCTAAAATCGCCTGATTTCCGTCAAATTGGGTTCGCTGTTAACGCTATTCTCAATGCGAAAAACCGTAAATACGCGTTAACACGTGACATGCAGGGAAAAGCACTGACAAGCCGACTCCCAGCCGCCTTGCCGCACTAGGTATTTTTACTTATTTGTCGAAACGAACCAGCGGCAGGCGAACGTCCATGCCTCTCCTAATCGTCTGATAACGTGCGTGGTTTTGTAGGACGCCTTGCCGAGCCAGGCTGGCTCGGGCGACAGAGCGCACGCCGTTTGTCAGGGTCCAGTTTTCTCGCATGGCGGTGCTGGTGGGATATTTAGCGATTAGGTCGGTCGGGCCGGCTGCTGCGGCATAGAATCCGGCCGCAGTATGGCGGCGCTTCACGTCCACCGGATTGGACGTCTCAATCGCCCGATCGGTGCCGGGTCTGCCGGGTCGGCTCCATCGGCAGCGCAAGGCGGACCGCGATCGGGTCGATCGCTAGAGCTGACAACCGCCGATGCGGGCATATCCACCGACCTGCGCTGCGCCTCTTGGGACCGGTACGGATTGCGCTAAATGCGAAATCGGGTGCATACGGAACGCCTTTGCGGTTAAGGTACACGTTGCGCTCGAGTCCGCTTTCTACTCGGTTACGACGAGAAGTCAGCGGTATGCCTTCCGGTGACCGGCTCACCCCTCTGGTTACCGCGGGTACCACGCTACGGAACGCATGGAACAGCGAGACATATGGCGTGAAAGTTGGCCGGTCGGCGAAGGACAATGCCGCATCGCGCGGCCGGGCATCGAGCTTCCGGCTACGCTTCATGCTGGTATGGCTGCCACTATTGGCACTGGCTGCGGCTGTCACCGGAACCTTATACCTCAACCAGCTGCACACCTCGCGCACCATCGCTCAGGTCGCTGAACGTCAGACCGTCCGGCTCGCGGTTCAGACCATCAAATCCGAATTCAAAAGCGTGCGTTCCGACGCGCTGTATCTGGCGGACGAGGTATCGCTGCGCGGTGCGCTGCCACACGATGGGCAATATGACGGTCACGGCCTGGGGCAGGCATTTCTGGCATTCGCGCGGCGCAAACGCTTATACGACCAGATCCGCTTGTTGGACGCCGATGGTCGGGAAATGGTGCGCGTCGACATTGCCGACGGGCAGGCGCTTCGCGCCCCGCAACGGCAACTGCAGGACAAGTCCGGCCGGTACTATTTCAAAGATGCGCTGAGCGAACCGCGTGGCGGCGTGTACGTCTCGCCCTTCGACCTCAACATCGAGCACGGTCATATCGAACTCCCGATAAAACCGACGATCCGATTCGCGACTCCTGTTTATGACTCGAGCGCGTCGCCGAAGGGGGTCGTGGTGCTCAATTTCGTCGGCCAGTCGCTGCTTGATCGATTGCGAGCGATCGGCGCCGCCGGAGGGGGTGAACTGTGGCTATTGAATGACCGTGGATACTGGCTGCTCGGCCCCAAACCGGAGTACGAATGGGGCATGATGTTCCCGGAACGGTCACAGCGCACCGTTGCTCAGCGATTTTCGGGTCCATGGAAACGCATGGTGGAGTCTCGGACCGGCGGGCAATGGCGGGATCACGGCGCGCTATTCACGTACCAGTCGTTGTCGGTGAGCGACATTATGAACACTGGCGCTGCATCTGATCACGCGCCGCGTTGGTGGATAGTCGCGTACTTGCCTGCCGATGCGATCGCTGCGCAAACGTCTGGATTGGCGACACGCCATCTGTGGGCGTTCGCGGTGTTGGCGCTGGTGGTCACGATGGTAGCGAGCGCGCTGGCGCAGGCCTCTACCCGCCGCCTGCAGGCCGAAGATGCTGTCCGCGCGAGCGAAGCACACTTGCGAGGTCTGCTGGAAGCCGCGCCGGATGCGGTAATCATCAGCGATGCCGAAGGCAGGATTGTGCTGGTCAATGCCCAGGCAGAAAGCCTGTTCGGCTACCGGCGTGATGAACTGGTGGGTCAGGCAATCGAAATGCTGGTGCCGATTGGCGCACGAAAACGTCACGTGGATCACCGTGCCGCGTATCGGGCCAAACCCCATCCACGGGCGATGGGCATCGGACTTGAACTGTCCGGGCAGCGCAAGGATGGCAGCCAGTTTCCCGTGGCTGTGAGTTTGAGTCCCGTGCGTACCGACAGCGGCATGCTGATCTTCAGCGACATCCGCGACGTCACCGAGCAAAGTCGCCTGCATCGGCGCGTAGCGTCGTTCAACCGTACACTCAGCATCAAAAATCGTGAATTGGAAACAGTGAACCGTGAACTCGAGGCGTTCAGCTATTCCGTTTCCCACGACTTGCGGGCGCCACTGCGCGCAATCGACGGATTCAGTCAGGCGCTGATCGAAGACTACAGCGAACAACTCGATGACGTCGGCCGCGACTACCTGGGCCGCGTGCGCGCCGCCGCCCAGCGTATGGGCCATTTGATCGACGACCTGCTCAAATTATCCCGGGTGGCGCGTTCCGGATTCCGACGCCAACAGGTAGATATCAGCACAATGGCGCGGGACATTGCCGATGAACTCCGTGTCGCCGAACCGCGGCGGCAAGTGGACATTCAGATCGAACCGAACTTGCGCCTGTGGGCGGACGCGGATCTAATGCGGGTGCTGCTCACGAACCTGCTTAGCAATGCCTGGAAATTCACTGGAAACCGCGATGCACCACGGATTGAAGTGGGCACTCAGACTCAAAGGCGCGACACTGTATTCTTTGTCCGCGATAACGGCGCCGGATTCGATATGCGCAATGCGGACCGGCTATTCGGGCCTTTCCAGCGGTTACATGACTCCCAGGAATTCTCCGGTACCGGCATTGGACTCGCCACCGTTCAGCGCATCGTGCACCGGCACGGCGGCCGCATCTGGGCCGAATCGCAACCAGATGAAGGCGCGACGTTCTATTTCAGCCTACCACCCGAGGAGATATCGAAATGAGCAAGAAGTCCATCTTGCTGGTGGAGGACAATCCCGATGACGAGTTGCTTACTTTACGCGCCTTCAAACTGAACAAGATCCACAACCCGGTGGTCGTCACGCGGGACGGACAGGAAGCGATCGAGTACCTGTTCGGCGAAGGACCTCACCAAGGACGTGACCTATCAGAAAAACCGACTGTGGTGCTACTGGATCTGAAGCTTCCGAAAATCGACGGCTTGGAAGTACTCAAGCGCATACGCGAAGACGAGCGCACGCGTATGTTGCCAGTGGTCATTCTCACTTCTTCCCGGGAGGATCAGGACATGGTTTCGGGATACCGGCACGGCTGCAACAGTTACGTCCGAAAACCGGTGAACTTCGAAGAGTTCGTCGAAGCCGCCCGGCAGCTCGGCCTCTATTGGATGTTGTTGAACGAGGCCCCGCCGCTATGAGTAAGCGTCGATGACACCATCGCAACCAAAGCCCTTGCGTATATTGTTCATCGAAGATTCCGAAGACGATATGCAGTTGTTGCTGCGAGAACTGCGCCGCGGCGGATACCAACCCGCATATGATCGGGTCGAGACGTCGGATGCGCTGAGTTCGGCCCTCGACAAAGGCGATTGGGATGTAATTCTGGCGGATTTTTCGATGCCGAAGTTCAGCGGCATCGATGCATTGGCGCAGGTGCGCGCCCGCGATCTCGACGTACCATTTCTATTCGTGTCCGGCACCATCGGCGAGGACACCGCGGTAAGCGCCATGCGCTCAGGCGCCCAAGACTACATCATGAAGAGCAATCTCAAGCGGGTGGTTCCCGCGGTGGACCGAGAGCTTATTGAGGCAAGCAAGCGCCACGAGCGTCGAGAATCGCGTGCCCAACTGCGCAAGCTGTCTCGTGTCGTGGCGCAAGCACAAGAAAGCGTGTTCATTACGGACCAGACGGGAGCGATCGAATACGTTAATCCGGGATTCGAACGCATGACCGGCTACACTGCCGACGAGGTGCTAGGCAGGACGCCAGCGCTCCTGAAATCAGGGCAGCATGGACTCTCGTTCTACCAACGCCTCTGGGGCACAATCACCTCCGGCGAGGTATTTCAAGCCGTGCTGGTCAATCGGCGTAAAAACGGCGACTGCTTTTTCGAGGAAAAGGTTATTACGCCGCTCAAGGAAGACGACGGCAACATCACCCACTTCGTCTCCACCGGACGGGACATTACGGCACGGCTGCGCGCCGAAAAGGATCGAGGTCAGCTGGCAGCGATTTTGGAAGTCACCACGGACCTGGTCGCAATTCTCGAACCCGACGGCGCGGTGCGCTATCTCAACGCAGCCGGGCGCAAGCTTCTGGGAATCCGCCAGCAGCAGGACCTGACCGGTCTGACCTGGAATTCGATGTTCGATGAGCACCAGGCACAGCGTTTGTTTTCGGAGGTGATGCCGGCCGTGAAACGCGATGGCTCCTGGTCTGGTGAAGCGGTGCTACGCGGGGGCGAGGGCCAGGAAATCCCAGTATCGCAGGTGGTTCTGGCGCACCGCGGTAGTAGCGATGAAATCGAATACGTATCGACGATCATGCGCGACACCACCGAGCGCAAGCGTTTCGAGGCGGAACTGGAACATCACGCCACCCATGACGGCCTGACCGGTTTGGCCAACCGCCTGTTACTCACCGACCGGACTGAAACAGCGATATCAACGGCGAAGCGTAGCGGCCGTTCCCTTGCGGTCGTTTTTTTCGATGTCGACTTTTTCCAGCGTATCAACACCACCCTCGGTCACCAGGCAGGAGACGCCATGCTCCAATATGTCGCGCGGCGCCTGCGCGATTGCCTGCAACCCAGCGACACGGTTGCCCGCCATGGAGGGGATGAATTCACGTTGGTCGTAACCGATATCGGCCGCATCGAGGATGTGGTCAACCTGCTGCGCAAAGTGCAGATTACCTTTCGGCAGCCTGCTGTGATCAACTCCCAAGAACTGTTCGTGACATTCAGCATAGGCGTTGCGATGTACCCCCACGACGGCCGGGACGCCGCGACTCTGCTGCGAAACGCGGAAACGGCGATGTACCAGGCCAAATCGGCCGGCCGCGACCAATATCGTTTCTACGCCCCGGTAATGAATGCGCGCGGCCACGAGTTGCTGGCGATGGAGGGCGAACTGCGACGTGCGCTCGAGCGCGAACAGTTCGTGTTGCACTACCAACCCCAGGTCAACTTGCGTACCGGGTTGATCTACGGAACGGAGGCGCTGATACGGTGGAACCATCCGGACCGGGGCTTGATCTCACCGGCACACTTCATCCCGATATTGGAGGAAACCGGCCTGATCATGCAGGTTGGAGAATGGGTACTACGCAAAGCCTGTCAAGACACATGTTCGACCGGATTGGCCGTATCGGTCAACGTGTCGGCGCGACAATTCGAGGACCGGGGTTTTGTCGACAAGGTGCGCTCTGTCCTGGCGGAAACGCAAATTCCACCACGCAAATTGGAACTCGAAATCACAGAGAACATCCTGATGCGGGATGCCGATGCCACTACCAACATTCTGGCGCGACTGTCGGGGCTGGGGTTGCGGCTGGCGATCGACGATTTCGGCACCGGGTACTCTTCGCTCGCATACCTGAAGCGCTTTCGACTGCAGACCATTAAGATCGACCAGACCTTCGTCCAGGATGTAACCACCGATCCCAACGATGCGCTGATCGTCGAAACCAGCATCACCCTCGGCCACAAATTGGGCACCGAGGCAGTCGCCGAAGGCGTGGAGACCCTGGAGCAACTGAACTTTCTGCGTAAACACGGCTGTGACGCGGTCCAGGGCTATTTTATCGGCGCCCCGGTGCCCCTCGATCGACTGCAGAAGTTCATCGCCGGCAACCGCGGCCGGACCGTCTGGTAGCGCGACCGCCGCTGCCCGGCGACAGGGTTCAACGCCGAGTTCGCATCGGCCTTGGCGACATAAACGAAAGGCCCCGCGAAACGGAGCCTCGTGCTAGGGATAATGGCGTCCCCAAGGGGATTCGAACCCCTGTTACCGCCGTGAAAGGGCGGTGTCCTAGGCCGGCTAGACGATGGGGACGTCGGGTACTACAAGTGCCCTGGCGGGCGAAAACGGGACTTTACGCGACCAGCCCACGCCCGTCAAGGCAGCCGCTCAACATCGGATCCGGTTGGCCGAGAATTCTTCCAATGGCACCACCGCTGCGGTAGGCGTCATGGCGCGGCGCAGATCCTGAGTGCCGTACTCGAGCGCCAGGCGGAAACCGAATTTCTGGAAGAAAAGGTCGAACATCTCGCCGCCGCGGGTGGCCACCGCCGCCAGGGTATCGTGCTCTGGATCATATTCGAGTTGGATCGCGGCCAAAGGCTGAGGCGCCGGTCCGCCCAATACCGCAGCGCCGTGCGCGGGATCGTAGACGCTCTTCTCGGAACAGCAATAGATGACACCGTTGCGGCGCTGTTGCTGATAATCGCGATCGTAGAAAGTCGCCGTATCCTTACGGTAACTGATGAAACTGACCTCCTGCGCCGGATGGGTCATTTTGTGCGCGCAAATGGCCGAATAGGCCACGATCGAGCGCCGCGGACCGACGCCGCCGGGACAACGGTAAGTCGCGCCGTTTTCGGTGTGCAGCAGCTCCTGACTCGAATTCTCGCCGAGATTCAGCAGGAAACACGGTGTCGCCAGATAGGGATAATGGAAGATGTAGTTCCTGCCCGGAACCAGATCGCGTGCGCGTATCGGCGTTCCGTCGTGCGCAACCAGTTGTGCGCGCGGATAGCGGTGTTCGGCCTGCTCCGCACCATCGCTGCGGGCACCCCGTGCGGCCAGACACGATGCCGCCGACGCGCACCAGGCGATGAAACCGCGACGGGTAAACTTTCCTGCATCTCCCATGGCATGCTCCTAGGAACCGGATTCCGGCTCCGTGCGTGCAAATGCATCAGTCAGACTGATCCGGTCGATGGCATCGCCATGACCCAACAACAGGCCGCCGTCGGCGCCGATATTCACTATCCGACCCTCGCGCAAGCTTCCCGCCACGCTGACTGCGTAGTCATCGCCGATGCCCACCATGCGTTGCTGCCACACCTTGCGTACCGGCTCGAAGCCATCGTTGGCCCAACGGTCCACCCAAATGAGAAATTGGCGTGCAAACGAGTTCAATAGTTGTCCCGCACTGACGGCGCATTCTCCGTCCACTTGCACCGAAGCCGCATCGTGCCCGAGAAGCGATGGCGGCGCACTTACATTGGCGTTGATGCCAAGTACCAACCATTCCGTCCTGCCGGACTCCGCTGCAGACCAGCGCATCTGGATACTGGCCACCTTGCCGTGACGCAGCAACAGATCATTGGGCCAACGAAAGTGCAGCTCGGTCAAAGGCAACACATGTTCGGCTACTGCGCTGCCGAGCGCCACGACACCCACCACGCCGAGTTGCACTGCGTCGGCGGGGATTTCATCCGGTCGCAGTACCAAACCAGCGTACAAACCACCGGCCGGTGACAGCCAATCCTGTCCACAGCGCCCCGCTGCCGCCGTCTGTGAGCGCGCATGCACCAGCGTACCCTCCGCGGCACCGGCCTCAGCGCGGCGCACTGCCTCATCAACCGCGCTGTCGACCTGCTCCGTTGACACCAGTTCATACAGGCGCGGCAACCCCTCCGCAGCCTTCGCGGATTGTGTGTCGCTTTCAATCAAATCCATATCCATGCCGCCAGCCACAGGCAACCCAGTGCATGGATCGACAGGGTAATCTCGATGGCACGGCGCATCGCGCCGTCGGCGCTGCCGACCGCGATCACCCTCCTGGCGACATCGAGGCCAAGCAACAACAGCCCGAACACCGGTAGATAGCCCCACAGCGACAAGCCCGCGTAGACCGCAAAGCTGAATGCGGCGATGGCCGCAATCACTGACAACGAAGCGTACAGCGTGCCGCTGCGCGGCGCGCCCAAACGCACGACCAACGTCCGTTTGCCGGCACCGGCATCGGCGATGGCATCGGGCACTTCGTTCAACAGCAGAATATTCGCCACCCAAATACTGACCGGCAGCGACAGCACCACTTCCGGCCAGCCGGCGATGCCGCTCTGCAACCAGGCCGAACCCACCACCGGCAATACACCGAAACCGGCGGCAACCGCGGTCTCGCCAAAACCACGGGAAACCAAGGCGAAAGGCGGTACGGAGTACAGAACACCCAGGGCTAGGCCACCCAGTCCAAGTCCGATCACCACCGGACCTTTCAGCGCGTACAGGGCGAATCCGAACAACGTCGCGATCGCAAACAGCACCAACGCCCACCGACGCATCTGTTGCGAACTCAGAACGTTGTTTTGGATGAACCGGGAACCGCCGGTATAGGGAAATATCCGCGCGCCGTTATCACGGTCCGTGCCGTTGGCGTCGTCGCAGACGTCATTGAGCACGTTGACCCCCGCATGCACGCACATCACCGCCAGCACACCGATGAGCGCTGCAGCGACGTCGATCGAGCCCGCAAGCTGAGCCCCCCAGCTGGTTCCTACCACCACTGGCAGAACGGATGCGGGCAGGAACATCGGCCGCGTTGCCAATAGATATCGTTTCGCGGTGCGCGTCGGCGACGAGCCGGTCAAGGCCTGAACAGAGGGTTCCATTTGAAATTACTCTTTTATGGGAAAGCCATCAGCGTGAAAGGCCCGCATCGCAGGGCTCACCGGACAAAGCCCGGGAACGCGCAGCAAAGACGTCGATCAAACGCCGCGCGGCGTGCATAACCGCCGCGTCCAAAGACGAGGCCAGCAATCTGTGCGAGGACTGCCCGAATATACGTAACGATACGTTGCAACCCGCAGTGGCGTGGGGCGCAAACGACCACTCCAGATTCAGTCCCGTGGCCCGCTCGTCCAACGGTCGTACCTGTAGGAACAACGGACGTTTGAATCTGGCTACTGATCGCAACTGCGCACTGAAAAGTCCAGACCCCAACCGTTGATCCACCACCATGGTCGTCGCGTCCTGATGCAGCACGCGCACCTCGAGCCAGCCTGGGACGAATTCCGGATAGCGGGCCACGTCGACGATTACGTCATAAATGCGTTCGCAGTTACAGCCTACAACCCTGACGTCGGAAAACAAAGCCAGCTCAGGTTTTGAAAGTAAACAAACGAAGCAGATCGGAATGAGCCAGCATACCCGCGACGCTGCCGTCGGCATGGACGACCACGAGTTGATGAACCTGCCGCTGATCCATGACTTGCGCGGCATCCTGCAAGCTGGCCCCCTCCTGGATCGTCGCCGGCTCGGTCGACATGACATCGTCCACGATCGTGCCCATCTTTTTGTGGCGGTGCCCTCCGGGTAGCAGGTCGGCCAGCGCATGGGCCAAAGAGTGACGTTTCAGATCCAGAGCGGAAACCAGATCGGATTTACTGACGATGCCGACCAGCTTCGCGTCGGGGTCAAGTATCGGAACTGCAGAGATCCGGTGCTCGATCAGCAACTGCGCCGCATCCCGCAGCGCCGTGCCCTGTGCCACACACACAGGTTCGCGGCTCATCACTTCGCTGACGCGCATGTCGTTGGCGTGGCGCAGCGCAGGTGCTTCGTCGGCCCGCTTGCCGACGAAATTCATATGGGCCGGCAGCATGGGCACGTGGGGCAGATATCCCGGCAACAGCATGTGCCAATACACCCACTTGAATGCGATCTTGCCGACATGATTCATATACGACTCGCGCAACAACGAAAACGGGCCGACGCCCGGCGTGGGGAAGTGGCCCTCTACGGGCTCCAGGTCGTAGTTGAAATCCAGCAACAAGGCCTTGTGATAGCCGGATTCAATAAAGCAGTTGGCATGGCCGTCGAAGCTTGCCATCGGCTTCTTACCGTCCATCTCCCGCAGCAGGTTATCAACCACGGTCTCGGCTTCGAAATGGGCTACCGAGCCAGCCTTTGAAGTCGCGACGTTGGAATTGTCGCCCAGAAAATAGATCCGTTCGGCTTCACGGCTCTTCAACGTTCGCGGGTCGGTGAACGCGTAACCGGATGCATCCCCCAACCCGGAAGCTTCCAGCACTTCGGGCCCGAGATTGGGTGGAATGATACAAAGCAGATCGTAGTTCACTTCCTTGCCGTCGAAGGAGCGGATGGTGCGACTTTCGCCGTCCACGCTCTCGATGGCGAAATCCGCGACAACGTGTATGTTCTTGTCGGCCGCGATCTGGCTCAACACCCGGTTGGCCACCGGTTTGGTGAACGCGCCGCTGTAGGGCGTGACCAGGCTGATCTCGATCTGGTCCCGCACGCCCCGTTGCTCGAAGTAATAATCCGCCAGGAAAGCGAATTCGATCGGCGCCACCGGACATTTGATCGGCATATCGGCGATATCGATCACCAGATGGCCGCGCTCGAACTCCGACAATGCCTTTTGCAGTTTCAGCGCACCTTCGAGGGTATAGAAGGTGAATACCTCGCGATTCAGAAGCGGTTCGAGTCCTTCCACTTCGTCTGCCGCCACTCGGCAACCCAGCGCGCACACCAGCCAGTCGTAATCCAACTCGCCATCACTGGTGCGAACTTTGCGCTGCCCATGATCGATCTGCTCGACACGGGCCTGCACGAACTTGGCCTGTTTGGGCAAAGGCGAACGTATGTCGCGGATGATGTCACGCCCGTCATGGTAATCGTAAAGCCGAAAAGGGATGAACAGCAGACCCGGCTGATACAGGTGCTGATCCGCGGCATCGACAATGGTCAGGTTCCACTGTTTCGGATCCAGCTTGCGCGCCAGCATGTTTGCAACGATGGTGCCGCCGGTGCCGGCACCCAATATGACCACTTCACCCATAATATTGACCTCGATGCAGAAGGAGATTTATTTCGCAGCAAACGGGCAAGTGCCCGGTCGCCGCGGGCTTCGGCGATATCGGCCGCGGTACGGCCGCTATCGTCTTCGATACCGGCGTCGGCTCCGTGCGCCAGCAACAGCCGCGCGGTGGCGCGGTCGCCGACGATCGCGGCAATGTGCAATGCCGTGGTGCGATGATCATTCACCGCATCCAGTTCGATGTCATCGACAGCGATCAACATTGCCGCTGTGTCGCCCCTCTTTTCGTATATGGCGCGCATGAGCGGCGTCCAGCCATACATGTCCGGGAGGTTGACGTCGGCGCCGGCACGCAGCAGACGGCTCACAATGGAGACATGCCCTTTCGCACACGCAATCATCAGTGCGCCCCAGCCATTGACCCCCTGCGCATTGATCTGCGCACCGTGGCCGATCAGCAAATCCACTATCGCCGAGTGTCCGCCCAACACCGCATACATCAAGGCCGTGCCGCCGTTGCCGTTGGCCTCGTTCACGGCGGCACCGCGACGCAACAGATCGCGCACGCGTTCCGTGTCGCCCCGGCGGGCCGCCTGCATGAGCGCAGTCTTTCGCGAAGACGCTGGTGATGACTGGCCGGGAGGAGAATGGGATTGAACCACCGGCCCTAACGAGATGATGCGCCGTCCTTCGGCATAGCTCGCGCTTGCGGTGATCAGCGCCATACAACACAGAACCCTCAGCAGCCGATCAGCAGTGCGGGTCCAGCAGCCGGGAAACGGCGCCCGTGTGCGCGGGCGACGGGGCCGGATGGACGAGTCGCAACTCAAGCGAAACCACCCGAGTCGAAAGGCATCCGGCAAATGCACAACACCGTAACGCTCCTGTGAATTAGTGTCCGCTTGCCTCGGGAGTGGCGCCGCCGGCTTCGATCACACCACGGGCGACCCGGGCACCACCGCCGCCCAATGGCTTGGGATCGTCGGAATAATCGTCGCCACCGGCATGGATCATGACGGAATGACCGACCACATCGGAGGTTTTCAGCCGCCGGGCAAAGACCGGCATGGCCGCGTTGCCGTCCCGGTCCACCACCAGTACCGGCAGATCGCCCAGGTGACCATGCCCGACCGGACCTTCGTGCTGGCCCACCATTTTGCCGCCTTTGTCGGCCGCGCCGCAATCCGGGTTGGCGTGGACATGAAATCCGTGCACACCGGGCGTCAGCCCGAACTCGGTATCGCGCAACGTTACGGTGCCGACAACGTCTTCGCCGCCCTGAAGTTCCAGTCGCTGCACCTGGACGGTCGCTTGCGCCGCGGAAACGGCGCTGCCGGCCGTTGAGACGAACGGTACGCACGCCCGGATCGTCAGCTTCAAGTGCCCTCCTTGGCGGCAGCAAGCGCGCCGGTCCGGCCTGTTCAGTGCGGCGAAGCGGTACCCGGGCGTGTCGACGCCCGTTGTCCGGACTCGCCGGGACGGGCCTCGGCCTCACCCCGCTTGACCTGTTCGTACCAGACGCTGTGGTGTTCGCGCATCCATTCCTCGTCGACGTAACCTTTGCTCATACCTTGGAACGAGCCCTTTAATCCGATGGTGCCGAGGTAGATATGGCCGAAGGAAATGGCGATCCACAACACCGCCAAAGAGGCATGAATCACGTTGGCCAGCTGCATCGCACCCCGATCCTGGCCGAAATTGGGGAAATCGAGCACCAGACCAGAGATACACACGCCGATCAAGCCGACGATCGCAATGAACCAGAACCACAGCTTCTCGCCCGCATTCGCGCGGCCGGCGGGAGGATGGTCGCCTTTCTTGAACATGCCGCCGACCCGTTTGAACCACTCCATGTCGTACGACTTGAAGGTGTTATAGCGGGCCCACGCAATCACCTCAATGATCACACCGACGATGAACAGCGGGCCCAGGTAGTTGTGCAAGGTGATCGAGATCTCGGCCCAAACCGAAAAGCCAGGCAGGCCCAGCAACGGCACCAGTACGGCCCGCCCGAACAACATACTCAGGCCGGTGATAGCCAGAATGATGAACAGGATCGCCGTATACCAGTGCAGCAATCGCTCCCCCGCCGTCCAACGCAACATCAGTTTTCCCGACCGCGGCCGGTTCAACTCCTTGGAACCGAAGATCAGAAAATAGATGGCAATCGCCAGCAGCACCCCTGCCAGCACCCACGGAGTGATGGACGCAACGGGGCCGTTGCGGGTCTGGCGCCAGATTTCGCCGGTGTTCTGGATCAGGCTGTCGGTGGTATACGGTCCGCTTGCGGCAGTGTAGCCCTGGGTCCCGTCACGCACGGCGCGCCAGTAATTGGCATGTGGATTCGTGCCGGGCTGGTTCACTTCCTGGTGTTCCGCGGCCTGTGCGTCTCTGATCGCGAGATAAACGTAACCGCTGAGCGGCAACACCATACTGCCGGCCAGAACGATCAGCAAACTCCAAAGCATGATTTTGGCGTGGCGCTTGCGCGACATCTTCTTGCCCTCGGGCTTGGCCATGGGAACGTCCTCCGTCGTCGCTTTAGCGGTCGGTCTGCGTATATTCCAATCGGTGACGCAGTTGAGCGTCCGGCGCATTGGTGTCGAAGTGCTTGTGTTTGTACTGAGGTGCGTAGTCGGTCCACGGTTCCTCGATGTGCTCGCATGCAGATAACACGAACACGCACAGGCCGAGCACACCGATTCGAAGGATCATTGCCAGCTTCATTCCATCAAGCTCCTCGCCGCCGGAAAGGACAACACCCGCCGCGCTCAGCGGTCGGTTTGCCCCAATTGGAACCGATCCACCAATTGCTCCTGACGTTTGTCGGACTGCAACTTGTCCAACAATGGGTCGGATTTACCCTTGTAGACGCCCGGCTCGTACATCGTCACGTCTGGAGATTCATAACACCCCCCCAAAACCGCGACCACCGGCACGCAGAGCAATAAAAACATGACGCGTTTGATCATATCGGCCTCCGGCTCACCGTAATGCCAATCATCCGGCTACGACTTGCTTGCCGGATAAGCCGTTTCCCAACCCCAGGTCTTCGGCCGTCCGCCGCGCTTGAGGACCCGCTTGCGGTAGATATCGGCGACCACGTCACCGTCTCCGGCCAACAGCGCCTTGGTGGAGCACATCTCCGCGCACAGGGGCAGCTTGCCGTCCGCGATACGATTGGAACCGTATTTTTCGTATTCGGCGTCGGAATTGTCCGGTAGCGGACCGCCCGCGCAGAACGTGCACTTGTCCATCTTGCCGCGCACTCCGAAAGCCGCCTTTTGCGGATATTGCGGCGCACCGAACGGACATGCGTAGAAACAGTAGCCGCAGCCGATGCACAAGTCCTTGTCATGCAACACGATGCCGTCGTCCGTGGTGTAGAAGCAGTCCACCGGACAGACTGCTGCGCACGGCGCATCGGTACAGTGCATGCAGGCGACTGAAATTGATTTTTCGCCCGGCTGCCCGTCCTGCAAAGTGATCACCCGCCGACGATTGACACCCCAGGGGACGTCGTTTTCGTTCTTACAGGCGACTACACAAGAATTGCACTCGATGCAGCGTTCCGCGTCACAAAGAAATTTCATTCGTGCCATGGTCAGTCACTCCTCTCAAGCGGGCCGTATCTGGCACAGCGTGGCTTTGGTCTCCTGCATCTGGGTCACCGAGTCGTAGCCGTAAGTGGTGGCCGTATTGCACGCCTCGCCGCGTACATAAGGCGCAGTGCCCTCGGGATACTTCGGCTTCAGGTCTTCTCCCTGGAACCAACCGCCAAAATGGAACGGCGTCCAGATCACACCGCGACCGACCCGTGGCGTGACCATGGCCATGACCAGGATCTTGGCCCCTTCCGGGGAATCGATCCACACCATCTGACCGTCGGTGATGCTGCGATCGTTGGCGTCCGCGGGATTGATTTCCACGAACATGTTCTGCTGCAACTCCGCCAGCCATTTGTTGGACCGGGTTTCCTCACCGCCGCCTTCATATTCCACCAAGCGGCCGCTGGTAAACACCAGCGGAAAGTCCTTCGAGTAGTCCTTGGCTTGAATGGTCGCGTACAGTGTCGGCAGCCGCCAGAACGACTTTCGGTCGTCGTAGGTCGGCCATTTCTCCACCAGGTCATAGCGCGGCGTGTACAACGGTTCGCGATGCACCGGGATCGGATCCGGGAACTGCCACACCTCGGCCCGCGCTTTGGCGTTTCCGAACGGCGCACAACCATGCTTGATGGCGACCCGCTGGATGCCGCCGGAAAGATCGGTTTTCCAGTTCTTGCCTTCGGCGGCTGTCTTTTCGTCGTCGGTGAGATCGTTCCACCAACCCAGCTGTTTCAACATGTCGGCGGTGAACTCCGGATAACCGTCCTTGATCTCCGAACCAACGCTATAGACACCTTCGGCGAGCAATGTCTGGCCGTCGTGTTCGACACCGAAGCGCGCCCGGAAGGTCAGACCCCCATCGGCCACCGGCTTGCTCGGGTCGTACAACACCGGCGTACCCGGATGCTTCATCTCCGGCGTACCCCAACACGGCCACGGCAGTCCGTAGTACTCGCCGTCACAGGGCCCGCCTTCCGCCCGCAGCGTCGTGGTGTTGAAGGTGTGCTTGTTCTGCAGTTGCAACTTCAGGCGCTCGGGGCTCTGGCCGGTATAGCCGATGGTCCAGGTGCCGCGGTTGATCTCCCGCAGGGTGTCCTCGAGGCTCGGCATATTGTTTTCGACTTTGATGTGCTTGAACATCTCGTCGGCAAACCCGAGTTTCTTCGCCAACAAATACAGAATTTCCGCGTCCGGCTTCGATTCGAATAGCGGTTCGACTACTTTTTCTCGCCACTGCAACGAACGGTTGGACGCGGTCACCGACCCGTCTTGTTCGAATTGCGTGCAGGTCGGCAGCAGATACACGCCGTCCTTTCGATCGCTCATGACCGCGAGTACGGTGGGATACGGATCGGAAACCACCACCATATCCAGTTTGTCGCTCTCCAGCGCTTTCTTCATTTCCACGCCGCGGGTCTGACTGTTGACAGCGTGGCCCTGAAACAAAATCGCGCGCACATTGTCCTTCTGCGCGAGATTTTCCTTGTCCTCCAGAATGCCGTCGATCCAACGCGACACCGGCATGCCGGGGATGTTCATGGAATACGCCATCTTGCCGCCGCCGGAATCGTATTGCTTCGACATGTCGAAACGCTTCTGCAGCCACTCGTAGTCCACATCCCAGACTTTGGCCCAGTGCTTCCACGCCCCTTCCGAAAGCCCGTAGTAGGCCGGCAAGGTGTGGCAATTGGGACCGACGTCAGTGGCGCCTTGCACATTGTCGTGGCCGCGGAAAATGTTGGCACCGCCGCCCGATACACCGACGTTGCCCAGTGCCAACTGCAGCACACAGTAGGCACGCGTATTGTTGTTTCCGATGTGATGCTGGGTACCGCCCATGCACCAGACAATCGTGCCTGGCCGGTTCTCTGCGATGGTCTTCGCCGCCTCGAACATTTCCTGTTCCGGCACACCGGCGACATCCTCGACCACGCGCGGCTCCCACTTCTGCACTTCTTCCCGCACTTTATCCATGCCGTAGACGCGCTGGCGAATGTATTCCTTGTCCTCCCAGCCGTTTTGGAAGATATGCCACAGCAGGCCCCAAATGAACGGTACGTCGGTGCCCGGACGAATGCGGATATGTTGATCGGCATGGGCGGCAGTGCGGGTAAAACGCGGATCGACGACGATCATCTTCGACCCGTTTTCCTTGGCGCGCAGAATATGCTGCATGGCCACCGGATGGGCTTCCGCCGCGTTGCTGCCGACGAACAACATCGCCTTGCAGTTGTGCATATCGTTGTAGGAGTTGGTCATGGCACCGTAGCCCCAGGTGTTGGCTACGCCGGCGACCGTAGTGGAATGGCAGATACGCGCTTGATGGTCGACGTTGTTGGAGCCCCAGAACGCCGCCCATTTGCGCTGCAGATAGGAACCCTCGTTGCTGGCCTTGGAGGAACCCGCCCACCACAATGAATCGGGGCCGGATTCTTCGCGGATCTTGAGCAGCTTGTCGCCGATCTCGTTGATCGCTTGATCCCAGCTGATGCGCTTCCATTTTCCGTTTTCGAGCTTCATCGGGTATTTCACCCGCTTGTCGCCGGAAGCATGCTCACGTACCGATGCGCCCTTGGCGCAATGCGCGCCAAGATTGAATGGCGAAGCAAAATCCGGTTCCTGGCCGACCCAGACGCCATTCTGGATTTCTGCAATGACGCCGCACCCTACGGAGCAATGGGTACAAACACTGCGGCGCACCTGCGTCTCGACGCCCTGCTTCGGGTGTCCCATCTCGGTGTCTGCGGCACGTGCTTTGCGCATCATCGTCAACGGCAGGCCGGTGGCCAACGCTGCGCCACCCATCACCAGTCCGGAACGTCGCAGAAAGGTGCGCCGGTCAATGCCATCGCCGCCCATGCCGGCTTCCGGTCCCGCGCCGGTCGCGCGGCCCTGTTGATCGCGTTTGCGGATAAGCTTCATCGCTCGATCTCCCCGTGCATCATCGATTAGGCGGCAGGGTTCTTAGAACCGCGCCTTGTCATAATAGGACTCAATGTGGGCCGTGACGTGGTATCCCTGGTCCGGTTGCGGCGCTGTGTTCGCATTCGGTGGCGCCGCCTCGGGTTCGGCGTCCACCATGGCTTCGCGCCCCACCGCGACCAGCACGGTAGTGCCGCCCACCGCCATCACGCCTTTGAGAAATCGGCGCCGTCCTTGCCCAGCTTTGTCGGTTGGTGCAGTCATCGGTAACTCCTCCGCGCGGTTCAACTCCGCACATCCAAGTAACGGGTTTCAAGTTCGATAAAGGCTTCTCCGAGCCGGCCCACGGTCGAATAAAAGCATGCGCAACGGGCTTGCTGCAGGTCGCGAAAAAACAATCCCATCCAGGTCGCGATATGGTCCTGAAAGAACTTTCGTTGCCATTGCCGGGAAATCTCCGCCGGGGAACGGATGACTTCATGCATCGCCTCGCACAGCGCCGCGACATGATCCTCGGGTTCGGAGCACGCCTTCGTGGCGCTCGATGCCGAGGTAGCGCAGATCCTGGCGCAAATAGGCCAGCGGGCGATCCATCAGGAATCCGGTCAGGTACCACGACGCATAGGGCACCAACTCGCCTCTGCCGATGCCGATGAACAGGTCGTGATATTCATCATCCAACCGCTCGGGCTCGGAATTGCGGGCGGCCAAGCGCAACAACTGCCAGGCTTCGGCCAACGGCACTGCGTCCCGTGCGAGCGCGCCGTCGTCGCTGATTCCGGCTTGCTTGACAACCTCGAGCACTTCATTGTTCGGGGGCGCCGCCAACAACGCCGCAAGAAAGCGGTAGGTATCGGCACGCAATTCGTCGATCGTATCCAAACCGCCAACCGCGGACTCCGACACCTGCGGAGCGGATACGCTGATTTCAGGACTGGAAGCCATATCTATAGCGCCTAGTAGCAAGTCTTATGCCCGCATGCCGGGCAACAGGAACCAAACAACGGAGCAATTCGCCAAACACTCCTGGCAATCGCTCGGCGCGATTCGCCCAAATTGGACAAAATGTCCCATCCACCGGTACCAGCGGGACAATCTTGCTCACCCCGGCCTCGGGCCCGGCTTGTTGCGGAGATCTTCGGTATTCGGGTCCGTGAACATATCGACCACCCGGCACTGCTCGCACATCTGCAAACGGCGCAAGGCGGCCTCATCCTGGAACATCCAATGCCCGGCGAGCTTCGCGGTCATTCGCTTCATGATCGCCTGGGTGGCGAACGGCTTACCGCAGTTGATGCAGCAAAACGGCGCCTCCTGATGCAGGACGCGCTGCTGGCGATAGGCGTCGGGCTCGTAGGCCATGCGCGGCAACAACCGTATTGCGTCTTCGGGACAGGCCGCGTGGCACAAACCACATTGCACACAATTGCCTTCCACGAATCGCAGTTGCGGGCTGTCGTCACCATCGTACAGCGCCGAGGCGGGACAAACGGAGACACACGCCATGCACAAGGTGCATGCCTTCGCATCCACCTCGATGGCGCCGAAAGGCGCGCCGTCCGGTAGTTCCGCAACGGCCTGCGGGTCCGGCGCGCAGCCGTACAAATGATCCACCGCCATGTGCAGGGCGGCGCGCTTGCGTCCGAGTGCGGTGAATGAGCCCGGCGGAATCGCGACCTCGTCGACGGCACTGTTGAGCATTGCCTCGGCCGCCTCCCCCTCCCCTTCGGCGACCACCAGCTGCAGTAACGAACGGGGGTAGCCGAGGCCTTCCAGGATGCCGCCCGCATAACTGAGTTGCAGGGACAACTCGCGCAACACGGAACACGGCACGGTCGGCGTCGCCAGCAATGCAACCCGGCGCGCTCCGTAAGCTATGGCGGACAACCACACCTCCATTCCGACGGAACCGATCTCCTCCACCTGGAATGGCAATACGCTTTCCGGAATCCGATTACCCAGCCGTGCGAAAGCCTCGCTGCCCGCGCTCGCGTCCACGAACAGCACTTGCGGGGCCGTGCCGCCGCGGTCGCGGTAGGCGCGCAAAGTCGCGCGTAAGGCGTCGATCACCTCGTCGGAAGGGGGATAATTGTAGGTGATTGCGCCGCTCGGACACGCGGTCGCGCAGCTGCCGCCGCCCTGGCACAGATACGGGTCGACTTCGATTCGTTCTTTGAGGGAGGTAATGGCCTGAGTGGGACAGGCGTCGATGCATCGATGACAGCCTTCCAGCCCGCTGCGGCCATGGGCGCAAATCGCCGGATCATATTGAAAAAAGCGCGGCTTCTCGAATTCACCTACCAACTCGGGGAGGTCTGCCAACGCCCGTTGCAACTGCTCCTCGGTTCGCGGTGCGAAATACCCAAGCGGCGGCATTTCGCTGCTGATCGCCGGCTGACCACCCAGATCAAGCACCAGATCGAAATATGCGGGTGCGCCCCGACAAAGGTGAGCCGGGTTGAACTCGCGGCCGTCTACCAGCACGGTCGCGGAAAATTGCCCGAGGTGACCATGCAATCCCTGCAGGCGCCCATACACCATAGTGACATCCGCGGCTTGCGGTAGCTCCGCGGCCGCAGGTTCCGCCAGTACGACGCAGTGCAGGTGTTCGCCGAGTTGCTGCGCGCTGGGGATGGCGCGCTTGGGGTTGCCGATCAGCAGTAGATTGCCGCGGGAACGGTAATCGACCGTAGTCACGTTCTCCGGATGCAGCGCTGCATGCGCGGAGAGTGCTTGTATGCGGGCACGGCCATCAGCCGTATGTTGCGGTAAATCGTCAAGCAAAGATGAGTCCGTGGACATGAGTCCTCCGACGAGCGCAGCGCGATCGTGTAGTTAACCGCTTTGCGGACCGCGTGTGCCAGCGTCATCCGCCACCGCCGCCGGTTCGGAGGCGGCGACCGTATCGCTGTGCTCGGTTTGGGTATTGTCTTCGGCTGGGCTTTCCGCGTCGGCTTGCTCCGATCGGCTCAGGGCGACGCGCCGGGCCTCCATCTCCATGCGATGGCGCATGTCGGCGGTGAACAGCCCCCCCAGGGATTCGAAGTTGCGGTAGTCGTCGTCGTAGTCATCCAGGCCGTCGCGAATATGAAACTGGCTGCCCGCGAACAATTGCCGCAGCGCTTTCCGGCGCAGGCTCTCGCTGACCTTCGGCGACAGAAAACCACTGTAATCGCTGTCTTCGCCGAGGGTTTCGAGGGGCGGCAGATCCTGGTCGGTCAACGGCGCCGCCGGCTCAAGCGCTGGCGGCACCACCGGCGCTTCGGCGGATGGCGGCACAAGCGCTTCGGCGGATTCCTCGACGGCGCCGGCTTCGCGCTTGCGCCGCGACCAACGGCTCAGAAATCCTTCTTCGGTATCAGTGGCGGGTGCGTTGGGATCCTGGCGCTTGCGCACGAGTTGCCTCCTCCGTCCAATTCTTGCGTTTGCGCTTTTTCGGGGGTTCCGGACGGTAATTGTCCATCACGTAACGCTCCAACCAATCCCGGATTTCGGGCGGCATCGGCGCGGAGAACACCTGGTCGTCCGCCTCCATGTGGGAACCCGCCTCGTCATGGTTAGCGGTGACTAAGAACGGTTCCAGTTCGCCTTCCGGGTCTTGGCGGCAGATGAGAAACAACGACGGCTTCTGCCCGACCAGGTTGTACCAGTAGCTCTCGGCGCCATCGCGATAAAGCCGGATCCGGAACCCGGTCCACAGCAGCTGTTCGCGGCCGTGGTCGTCGTGGACGACCGTGGCGCCAGGATTCTGGTCCGCGATATGCTGACCGGCCACTACGCCCACCAATCGCCAGCGCGGCACCAGCCAACTGCGATGCTCGATCTGCTCGCGTTCCATGATGACCGATACCGGGAATTCGCTATCGTTCACAGTGCAGCTCCTGCATACGGTGCGGATCTGCTGGAGCAAGACTCATACCATTAATTATGCGTTTGATTTTATTGAAATTAGGGAATAGGGAACGGCGCCGCGCTGAGACAATTTGACCCACTTGCGGGCAACGCCATCGCAGCGCGCGGACTACTCGAGTTCGATTTCGCCCTCGATGACATAGTCCAGCCCCAGTTCGGGCAATTCCAGGCGCATCTGGGCGCGCAGCGGTTTGCTCGAATCCAGCCGTCCGGCATCGCGGGCCTCGCGCACCGCTTGTTCGATTTCCCGCTGGGACGTGACTCCGACCTTTTTCAGGAACTTCCGCAACTGTTGATTCAATACGTCCTCGTCCATGGCGCCTCCTCATTCACTCCGGTTCCAAGCGTTGAACTTCCGCTCCAGCGTCTTGCGCGACACGCCAAGGCGCCGCGCCGCTTCCGATTTGTTACCGCCGACACTGTCGAGCACGCTCATCATATGATGCTTCTCGACTTCGGAAAGCGTCCAGTCGTGGGGAAACGCGCCGCCCGGATTACCGCTTACGGGCTTCGACTCGGCATCGATCCGCGCCGGCTGAAGATCGTCCAATGGCGGGCGCCCCAGCAACAGCGCGCGCTCGATCCAATTGCGCAATTCGCGCACATTGCCCGGCCAAGCATACTGCTGCAGCGCTGCAAAATCGGCGTAATCGAACAGCAAAGGCGCCATGCCCAGATCTTCGCTCAAGGCGCGGTTGAAATGCTCGACCAGGGCCGGTATATCCTCGCTGCGCTCGCGCAATGTCGGCACGTTGAGGGCCAAGACATTGAGCCGATAATACAGGTCTTCACGAAAGGCGCCTTTCGCGAGCTGCTCGGACAGGGTCAGGTTGGTTGCCGCGATGACCCGGCAGTTGACCGGTTGTTCGCGGTTGGCGCCGACCGGTCTGACGCTGCGCTCTTCCAGCACGCGCAACAGGTTCGCCTGCATCCCCAAGGGCATTTCGCCGATTTCGTCGAGAAAGATGGTGCCGTCGTTGGCGCAGCTGAACAGACCCTCGCGCGCCGTGTGGGCGCCGGTGAATGCTCCGCGCGCGTGACCGAACAATTCGCTTTCCAGCAATTCGGCGGTGATGGAGCCGCAATTGACGGCGATGAACTCTCCCTTGCGACCACTGCGCCGATGAATGGCGCGAGCAATCAACTCCTTGCCCGTGCCCGTTTCGCCTTGAATAAGCACCGTCGAATTGGTCGGCGCAATACGTTCCACCAGGCGCGATACCTCACGCATCGGCGGACTGTCACCGATCAAACCGTGAACTCGCGGGGCGTCGGTCTCGCGGCGGCGCAACAGGAAACTTTCGCGCAACATTTGCCGGCGTCGCAGACAGCGTTGGATGGCGCTCGACAATTGCGCATCGCGGTAGGGTTTGACCAATAAATCCGAAGCGCCGGCCCGCAGCGCGGCAATTGCGCCATCGAGATCGGCATAGGCTGCCGTAAGGATGACATCAGCACGCACCCCCTGTTCGCGCAAAGAACGCAACCAGTCCAGGGCCGGCGCCGCGACCGCGCTCAAGGAGATGACATAGACGTCGAAATGACAGCGTGCGCGGAGTGCTTCCGCCTTCTGCAGCGTATCGGCGGCTTCCACCAGCGCGCATTGCGGGTCCAGCACCTCCCGCAGATGTTTACGCTCCAGCGGATCCTGATCGACGATCAGTACCGCTGCGGGATGTCTGGCATTCGTTGCTGGGGAACTCGCGGGACGCGAATCATCACTGGTACCGCAGGAAGCGCCAATGCCCATCCATTGCTCTCCTCGGATCAGCGTGAAGCCGTCTCGAACGGATTTGGCTGCCCTAAGTCAAATGGACTCAGGCAGAAGTTCGATTGGGTCATTTTGAACCATTTTGCGATTCCGTGATTCACCGAACCGTTCAGCCTTTGCGATCTTTTTGCCCCGACCGTCCCCATAGACACTAGCGCACGCCATGATTCCGTCAAGCAAAACAAAGATACCGTAATCTACTACCGATTCCACAGGATGAAAAGAACACACCCAGCCATTTGTGGCACCCGTTTTGCTTTGGTTGTTATGATTGGACCGGACGATGGACCACAGGTTCGCCAGGTGCGACATCTTGACCGCCATCCGGCGGCGCGGCATTGATTCGGGGCGGGTTTCCGCGCCCTCGCGACAACCAATTCTGGAGATACTTTCTTGAATCCCCACGCGGATATTACCGGCGTCGTACTCGCAGGCGGGCAGGCTCGGCGCATGGGCGGCTCCGACAAAGGCCTGATCGAACTGGCCGGCCGACCGATGGTGGAATACGTGCTCGAACAGCTACGCGAACAAGTCCAGGCCGTACTCATCAACGCCAACCGCAACCTGGAACGCTACCAACAATACGGCTATCCGGTGGTGCCGGACCGCGACGGCGAATTCAGTGGCCCGCTGGCGGGGATGGCCAGCGCCATGGGCGCCGCGCACACGCGCTATATCGTCACCGCTCCCTGCGACAGCCCATTGTTACCGGACGACCTGGCAGCGCGGTTGTTGCGCGCATTGCGCGACGCTGACGCTCCGATCGCGGTCGCTCACGACGGCAATCGGATGCAGCCTGTGTTCGCACTGATCGACACCGCCCTGCTCGCCAGCCTCGAGCAGGCGCTGGCCGACGGCGAACGCAAGATCGACCGCTGGTACGCCCGCCATCACCCGGCGATTGCGGATTTCTCCGATCAACAGGATGCGTTCCGCAACGTCAACACCCCGGAGGACCTCGAACGCTTGGCTGCGCGCCTGCAACAACCTCGGCGTGAACCCGCATCATGAATCGAGACGCCATCATCAAAGCGCCCAATTGCGAACAGGATCGCGAGCCGGAAATGCTGCCGTTGGCGGTCGCCCGCGAGCAGATCATGACCGCGATCGACCCGGTGCCCGGAATCCTTCGGCGCCCACTGCGCAGCTGCCTGGGCGGCATTCTGGCGCAGGATCTGCATTCCACCCTCGATGTACCGACGAGCACCAACTCGGCGGTAGACGGTTACGCGCTCGCCGGTGCCGACCTCCCCGGCGACCAACCGGCGACTTTTCCGGTGCGCGGCCGAGTGCTGGCCGGGCACCCGTTCGCCGGCGAAGTCGCCCATGGCAAGTGCGTCCACATCATGACCGGCGCAGCATTGCCTCGGGGGACCGACACCGTGGTGATGCAGGAACATGTGGAACGCA
This sequence comes from uncultured Gammaproteobacteria bacterium, assembly GCA_963762165.1. Lineage (GTDB taxonomy): Bacteria > Pseudomonadota > Gammaproteobacteria > JASBUN01 > JASBUN01 > CAVXJN01. The sequence continues at coordinate 45,164 of CAVXJN010000002.1, read as the reverse complement.
GCGGCGATACAGTGCGCATCGGCCCCGGCCATCGCCTTGGCGAGAACGTGCGCCTGGCGGGCGAAGACCTGGCACGCGGCCAGGTCGCGCTGGTGGCCGGCACACGGCTCACTCCGGCGGAGTTGGGACTATTGGCATCCCTGGGGCACGCGGAGATCTCCGTGCGTCGGCGACCGCGGGTGGCGTTCTTTTCCACCGGCGACGAATTGCGCCAAGTGGGAGAGCCCATCGGCGAAGGCGAGATCTATGACAGCAACCGTTACACCCTGCACGCGATGCTCAATCGCCAAGGCATCGAAGCCCTGGATCTAGGTGTCGTCGCCGACCATCCCGACGCCTTGCGGGCTGCGCTGACGCGCGCCGCGGCGGATGCCGATGCCGTGATCACCACGGGCGGTGTGTCAGTGGGCGATGCCGATTACGTAAAGCAGACGCTCGCTGAACTGGGCGCGGTGGATTTCTGGAAAATTGCCATGAAACCGGGACGGCCGTTCGCATTCGGGCACTTGGGCGAGGCGCTGTTTTTCGGCCTGCCCGGTAATCCGGTGGCCGTCATGGTGACGTTCTACCAGTTCGTCCAACCGGCGCTGCACCGGCTGGCCGGCGGCCAAGGCGAAGGGCTGCCGCCGTGCTTCGAAGTAACCTGCAGCGAGCGCCTGCGCAAAAAGCCCGGACGCACGGAGTTCTTACGCGGCGTGCTGGAGCCGGGCGCCGATGGCCGACTCCAGGTGCGCAGTACCGGCCGCCAGGGCTCGGGGATACTCAGTTCCATGAGCAAGGCGAACTGTTTCGTGGTCCTGCCCCACGACAGCGGTACGGTTCAGCCCGGCGATCGGGTGTTGGTACAACCTTTTGAAGGGCTGGTGTGAACACCATGCCGTCCGGAGCAGCGAAATGTCGAACGAACGCGCCTTCATCCCTTTGAGTATCGCGGTTTTGACCGTGTCGGACAGCCGCGACGAGCGCACCGACAAGTCCGGCCTCGCCCTGGCGGAACGCTTGCAGGGCGTCGGCCACAGGCTCGCCGAGAAGCGCATCGTGCCGGATGACATCTACCGCATCAGAGCAGAGGTTTCGCGCTGGATCGCCGACCCCGAAGTGCAGGTCATCATCAGTACCGGCGGCACCGGCGTTACCGGACGCGACGGCACACCGGAAGCGGTGCACGTGCTGCTGGACAAGCGCATCGAGGGCTTCGGCGAAATGTTTCGCATGTTATCCTACGAAGAGATCAAAACTTCGACCATGCAGTCCCGGGCTGTGGCCGGCGTGGCGAACGGAACCTACATTTTCTGCCTGCCCGGCTCTACCGGTGCCTGCCGCACCGCCTGGGACAAGTTGATTCAACATCAATTGGACTACCGGACGCGGCCCTGCAATCTCGTCGAACTGATGCCGCGGCTGACCGAGCGCTGAGCGCGCCGATACAGCCAATCACCAGCCGCGCCCGGCCCATTACGAACGCGGCAACCGAATACTAGTCTTGGCAATAGGGTGTGAAAAAATGGCAAACCGGCCGGCAAGACAAAAAGAACCCGCCGCGTTTTCGGGACCCGCCGTCCGGACTGCAAGGAGTCGACATGACTGCCGCTGAAACCGTGCTCCCCGACAATCTGGTCGATCGTTTCGGCCGTCGCGTGAGCTATCTACGCATTTCAGTGACCGATCGCTGCAACTTCCGCTGCGTGTACTGCATGAGCGAGGAGATGGAATTCCTGCCGCGCAGCCGCATTCTGACCCTCGAGGAAATGGCGGATATCGGGCGCGCGTTCACCGAACTCGGCGTGCGCAAAATCCGCATCACCGGCGGTGAACCGCTGGTGCGCAGCAATGTCGTGTGGCTGTTCGAACAGCTCGGCGCCCTCGACGGACTGGCGGACCTGACCTTGACGACCAACGGTGCCCTGCTCCCCAAGTACGCGGCCGCGCTGCGCGCCGCGGGCGTGACCCGCATCAACATCAGTCTCGACAGTCTACAGGCGCAGCGCTTCCATCAGATTACCCGCACCGGCGAGTTGGCTCCGGTGCTGGCGGGCATCGACGCGGCCCTGGAACAAGGATTCGAACGCATCAAGCTCAACAGCGTCATTCTCAAGCATCGCAATCACGATGAAGTGACCGACCTGGTGCGTTTCGCAGAACAGCGTGGTATCGACATCAGCTTCATCGAGGAGATGCCCCTCGGCGAAATCGGCGACCATGACCGGGCTGAAGCGTACTATTCCAGCGATGAAATCCTGGGCGACCTGCGCCAAGCCTTCGAACTGACGCCCACCACCGAGTCCACCGGCGGTCCGTCCCGCTACTACCGCTTGAATGATGGCGGCACCCGGGTCGGGTTCATTTCACCCCACAGCCACAACTTCTGCGACAGCTGCAACCGCGTGCGCCTGACCACCGAAGGACGGCTGTTGCTGTGCCTCGGCCAGGAACATTCCGTCGACCTGAAACAAGTCATCCGCGCCAACCCCGGGGACCAGCTCGCGCTCAAACAGGCCATCGTCGAATCCATGGCCATCAAACCCAAGGGCCACGACTTCTCGCTCCAGGGGCAGCCGGTGATCCTGCGACACATGAACGTCACTGGAGGCTGAACAGCCATGAGCGCGGCGGCCCGGTATCGTCCGAAAATGACCAACGCGGGGCTGGCGCCGACCCACCCGGTCGAGGCGATCGACGAATACGGGGAGGTGCGCGCCGGACAGGTCGCCGGCGAGTTTCCGCTCACCATCAAAGTGGACGGCCGCGAAGTGGTCACATTGATGACCCTCGGCACCCATCCTGAAGCGCTGACGTTGGGTTATTTGCGCAATCAGCGCTTGTTCGAAGACTTGCGCAGCATTCGTGCGGTGGAAGTGGATTGGGATCGCGACCAAGTCAACGTCACCACCCACAGCGGTCACGGCATCGAGGACTGGGAGAACAAGCTCGCCAAGCGCACGGTGACCACCGGCTGCGGCCAGGGAACGGTGTTCAGCTGCACCCTCGACAAATTGTACGATGCGCGGTTTCCGCCGGTGCAACTGCGCCAGTCGACGTTGTACGAACTGCTCCACGCCATCACCGATTACAACGAAATCTATCGCCAGGCCGGCGCCGTGCATGGTTGCGCGTTATGTCGCGGCACCGAGATCCTGATGTTCATTGAAGACGTGGGACGGCACAACGCGGCCGATGCCATCTCTGGCATGATGTGGCTCGACGGCATCGACGGCGGCGATTGCCTGTTCTATACCACTGGTCGACTGACGTCGGAAATCGTCATGAAGACCGCGCACATGGGTATACCCGTGCTGCTGTCGCGCTCCGGTATCACGCACATGGGGCTGGATCTGGCCCGTGAACTTTCCATGACCATGATCGCGCGGGCCAAAGGGCGACATTTCCTGATCTACAACGGCGCCGACAACATAACGCTCGATGCCAAGCCGCCCGCGCGACCAACGTCGGCCAACGCAAAGTCGGCATGACCAACGCAGCCCTCCCGGAGGAGTCGACCGAAAAGGCCAATGGGACGCCCGCCGTCCCGCCGCGCTTCATGAGCGTCAAGCAGGTCGCGGAATATCTGCATATCAACGAGAAGAAAGTCTACGCCCTGGTCCGCGAAGAGCGCATTCCAGCCACCAAGATCACTGGCAAGTGGGTCTTCCCCAGAGACCTGGTAGATCGCTGGCTGCTGGAATCCAGCCACGGTGGATTGCTCACCGACCGTCTCTTGATCGCCGGCAGCGACGACCCGCTGCTCACGCATCTGGTGATGCGATTGGCGCAATCGGTCGGACCGCGCGCAATGCTCAGCTATACGCCGACGGGCACCCGACTCGGCCTGAGTTTGCTGGCAGCGCTGCGCGCCGACGTGGGTTGCATTCACTGGGGACCCGAGAACGAAAGCAGGATTCGACATCCGGCGCTGCTGCAGCAGCACGCGCCGCACAAAGACTGGATTCTGGTACGCGCGTTTCGCCGCGAACAGGGGTTGATGGTACGCCCCGACATCATGGCAAAGCACGATGCCGCCGACGCATTGCTGCAAACCGATCTGCGCTGGGCGATGCGCCAGAACGGCGCCGGGACGCGCCGTTTTCTGCAAGAGCTTTTGGCAGAACACGGCCATCCGGAAGAACGCCTGCGCAGCAGTGTGGATGCACTCTCCGAGCGCGAAGCCGCAGCGCAGATCGTCATGGGCAGTGCCGACATCGCGGCCGGCGTGCGCGCGAGCGCTGTGGAGTTCGGCTTGAGTTTCTTGCCGATCGGCTGGGAAGCGTTCGATTTCGCGCTGGGCCGCGGGGTTTATTTCCGCACGCTGTTCCAGAGCTTGCTGGCTGCGTTACGGGCGCCGGAGACGGACGCGTTCGCGCAGCGACTGGGCGGCTACGATCTCACTTGCGCCGGCGATCTGATCTGGGGGATGGATTGAAATTTCTGCGCGCCATCCAGATGGACGCCTCCGATCGGCAGGTCTATCAGCATGCGGCCACGCCGGGTGAGTGGGCGATCCCGGGGGGCTTTGCACTCTGGGACGCCGATGCGGATACCGCCGACGGCAAGACTCAACAAGCGTTTCGCCACGGGTTTGTGGGTACGGAGAGCTTCGGCTACACCACGCTCGCGGTAATCGCGGAAATCGACGACACCGAGTTGAAGCAAGTGCGCGAACGCATTGTCGGGCATTTATGCGCGCGCTACGGTGCGCCTTCGGCCGAAGCGGCGTTGCCGGTTGCAGATGACGAGATTCGATTCGCGCAGGAATTGAGTCAGCACCCGCTCGGCACGATTGTCGCGGTGGAACGTGAATTCGGCGCCGAAGGTGTCGAAGAGCAGTTTCGGGTCGTAAAACCCGACGCCGGCGACCACGCCCAGGTGAAACTGTGGGCGCTGGTAGACGATTGACGGAGCCAGGGCGGCCGGTCGTGGGCAGCGCGCACATCGCCGCCGTCAGTGGTATCCCCCGTCTTCGACCCGCGCCTTGCCGCGAAACACCAAGTACTGGTAGCCGTTGTACACCATCATGATCGGGATCAGAATGCCGACCCCCGCGAGCATGAAAATCAGCGTTTTACTCGACGAAGCCCCATCCAATGCAGTGACGGTCGGCGGCACCAGGTAAGGATACAAACTCACCGCCAGGCCGCCGAACGACGTCAGAAAAATCCCGACGCTCCAGAAAAACGGGCTGGTCTCGAAACCCCGCTTCAGGCCGCGCAGCATCATCACAAAACACCAAGCGGCGGCTAGCGGTAACGGCGCCAGCAGTACCATATTCGGCCATGAAAACCAGCGCTGCGCGACATAGTCGAGGCGCATCGGCGTCCAAATGGAAACCCCGACGCCGGCGATCACCGTTAGCCACGCCGCAATGACCGCAATTCGCCGCGCCCGAGCCTGCTGTTCGCCCTCCGTTTTGAGTACCAGATAAGTCGTTCCCAGCAGGGTGTAACCGAATACCACCCCGAGCGCGGTGAGAATCGCGAATGGCGACAACCAGTGCCAGACACTGCCGTTGAACTGCAGGTTTTCGACCGGTATGCCGCCCAGCACAGCACCCAGGGCGATCCCTTGCATCGCGGCGGCACCGAGGCTGCCAAGTCCGAAAGCCATGTTCCAACGGCCTTTGTGGCGGCCGTGTTCGCGGAACTCGAAAGCCACGCCGCGAAAGATCAGCGCGAAGACCATCAGCATGATCGGAATGTACAAGCCGTGCAGCGCAATGCCATAGACTTCGGGAAACGCGCCGAACAACGCACCACCGAAAACGACCAACCAGGTTTCGTTGGCATCCCAGACACTGCCCAGACTCGCCATCATCACGTCGCGGCGGTGCTCATCCTGGGCGAACAGGGACAGGATCCCAACCCCGAGAGTGAAGCCGTCCAACACGACGTACAACACCAGGATGAAGCCCAGCAGGAAGAACCAGATGTCAGCGAGAAAGGGTTGTACCGTATCGACCATCAGGAATGCTCCCTCGACTCCGCGGACCGCCCGTTGTCACGAATGCCCAGGTTGAACGGCGCAAAGCGGGGGGCGCTTGGCTCGAGACTCAGGTCCGGGCCCTGAAACAAAATACGTCGTGCGAATATGACAAACGTCAACAGCAACAGGATATAGACGACGGTGTAGGCAACCAGACTGCTGGCCACAGTGCCCGCGGGCAGTGGCGAGACACCCTGCGCGGTGCGCAGCAAACCGTAGATGATCCAAGGCTGGCGACCGACTTCGCGCACCACCCAACCGCATTCGACCGCGGCGTAGCCCAGCGGGATCGACAACATCCACGCCGTCATCAGCGCCCGCTGCGTCGCGACTCGTTCGGGGCTGAGATGTCCCTTGCGCCAGGCCCATACTCCCCACGCCATCAGGAATACGAACCAAAAGCCGATCGCCACCATAATGCGGAAACTGTAAAACAACAGCGGCAGTGCCGGCGGTTGATCGGCCGGTGCGAAGTCCCGCAGACCGGTGACCTGACCATCCAGGCTGTGGGTGGCGATCAGACTCAGCGCGTAGGGAATCTCGATGCTCCAGGCGTTGTCCTGAGCCGCTTTGTCCGGCCACGCCAACAGCGCCCAGGACGCCGGTCGTCCCGGCGGGTTGGTTTCCCAGTGTCCTTCGATGGCCGCGCCCTTCGCGGGCTGATGTTCGAACACATTCAGACCACTGCTGTCTCCGAGAAACACCTGCAATGGCGCAACCAGAATCGCCGCGAACAAGGCAAGCCGGAACGTCTTGAGAAAGAATTCGCGGTGTTCGCCTCGCAGGATGTACCACGCCGAGATACCGCCGACCACGAACAACGTGGTTTCCAGGCAGGCAAACCACATGTGGGACACCGCCCACGGCATATTCGGATTGAAGATCGCCTGGTAATAGGAATCGACCACGAACTTGCCGTTCACCAGTCCACCCCCGGCCGGGGTCTGCATCCAGGCATTGGCTGTCATGATCCAGAATGCCGAGAATGACGCGCCGGCGGCGACCATGGCTGTGGCAAACAGATGCATAGCCGGCGCCACCCGGTTCCAGCCGAACACCATGATGCCGAGGAATCCGGCCTCGAGCATGAACGCCATCGCACCTTCGAAACCGAGCACGTTGCCGAGAAAATCACCTGCCGCGGCGGAAAACGGCGCCCAGTTGGTACCGAACTGGAATTCCAGCGGCAAACCCGTCACCACGCCGACGCCGAAGTTCACCAGAAAAAGCCTGGTCCAGAACCGGGCGTGGTGATACCAGGCGACGTCGCCGGTCTTCAGCCACAGCGCCTCCAAAAACACGATGAACAACGACAGACCGATGGTGAACACCGGCCAGATGATATGCAGAACCGTGGTGACCGCGAACTGTAGCCGGGCCAGCAGCAGCGGGTCGGAAAACAACTCCATGTGCCTCTCGGATTGCGAACGTGGTTGCAGTGCAGCGTGAATCGGTGTTCAGAGCATAGACGACTCAGCCCGGGCGTGTAGCCACGCCATCATGGTCCAAGCCGGCGGAGGCGCTCAGCGGCCGTGCAGCGAGCGTCGCCGGCTACTATATACAGAGAATTGCACGAGCCGCGTTTTGGGCCATTGGAGTGTGCCGCGTATGATGGACAAACGGACTGTCCCGCGAATCGGGCTACTGATTTCGTGTCTGTGGCTGCTGTTCACCCGATCGGCGCTGGGCGGCCCTGCAACCTTTCCGGACTTCATCCAACTGGTACAGGAACACGGCAAGGCTGTCGTGAACGTCAGCAGTATCCGCCTCGCGACCGATGCCGAGACGGCGGAGCCGTCGCAGGGCGCGCCCGACGGCCCTGGCGAGCAACCCGATGGCGATAATTTCCGCCGCCATTTCGGCCCACCGCCCGGCGGCGCGCCGCTCGAACCGGTGCGGTCGGTGGGGTCCGGGTTCATCCTTTCCCATGACGGTTACGTATTGACCAACGCCCACGTAGTCAAAGACGCCCAGTCGCTGGTGGTGCGCCTGAGCGACCGCCGCGAGCAACCGGCGAAATTGGTGGGATTCGACGAACGCAGCGACGTCGCCCTCCTGAAAATCGAAGCGCCGGATCTGCCGACGGTGAAAATCGGCAACTCCGACAGCCTGCGAGTCGGCGAATGGGTACTGGCGATCGGTTCGCCGTTCGGCCTGGAACACACCGCAACCCAGGGCATCGTCAGCGCCTTGGGACGCAATCTCCCCAGCGAAAGCTACGTGCCCTTCATCCAGACCGACGTCGCCGTGAACCCCGGCAACTCCGGCGGCCCGTTGTTCAACACCAAGGGCGAAGTGGTCGGCATCAACTCCCAGATCTACTCCAATACCGGTGGCTATATGGGGTTGTCGTTTCGCCATTCCGATCAACGTCGCGATGAATGTCGTCAAGCAATTGAAGCAACAGGGCCACGTCACCCGGGGATGGCTGGGCGTGCTGGTACAACCAGTCGATCAAGAACTGGCCGAAGCATTCGGATTGGACCGGCCGCGCGGCGCGCTGGTCACCGGAGTCATCGATGACAGTCCGGCGGCGGCCGCGAACCTGCACAGCGGCGACATTATCTTGAGCTTCGATGACCGTGACATCGACGAAACCGGCCAATTGCCGAAATTGGTTGCCGATACGCCAGTTGGCAAAACCGTTCCAGTGACTATCCTGCGGGAAGGTCGACAGCAGCAGGTGGCGGTCGCGATTGGCGAACTGGACAAACCGCCGCGTGCACAAACGGTGCCGCCCCAACCGCAGCAGAATGCGCGCCTCGGTTTGGCCCTAAGGGAGCTGCCGGACATTCAGCGCGAAGAGCTGAAACTGGGCCAGCGGGGCGTTCGGGTCGTGGGCGTGGATCCCGGGCCCGCCGCGACCGCAAGGATAATTCCCGGAGATATCATCTTGAAAATCGAACATTCGGAAGTGGCGAGCGTGCAGGGATTGAATGAAATTGTCGCAAGGCTACCGTCATCGGCGTCAGTGCCGGTATTGGTGCAGCGCGGGCAAAATCCCATGTTCCTCGTCCTCCGCCTGTCCCCCGATCGGTGACATGTACTTCCCCATGTCACCTTCTGGGCGGCCCCCCGGCCGCCCTTTTTTATGGGCGCTCGAAAATCGCTGCGGCAGATGATTTGTCCGCAATGCGACGCTTGATGCACGCCCGACGCAAACCCACACTTAGGGTATCCACAACCATACGGCGGAATCACGGATGAGTCACATGCACGACAACACGCTCGAATGGATGGCGCGTGCGGGTTATTCCGCACGCGGCGCGGTCTATCTCATCGTCGGCTGGCTCGCATTGGTGGCGGCATTCGGTAGCGGACAAACCGAAGACACCCGCGGCAGCCTGCGCCATTTGCTCGGCCAGCCATTCGGCGAGACCCTGTTGGCGATCGTGGCGGCCGGACTGCTGTGCTACGCCGTGTGGCGATTCGTACAGGCGATCTGGGATGCCGACCGCCATGGCACCAGCGCCAAAGGACTGGCTATTCGCGCCGGTCTGCTGGTCAGTTGCGCCATGCATGTCGCCCTGGCGGTATTCGCGCTGAGTCTGGTCTTCGGCTGGGGCACCGGCGGCGAGTCCAACCAGACGCAGAACTGGACTGCCCGCCTGATGTCTCATCCCTACGGCCGCTGGGCGGTGTTCGGCTTCGGCTTGGCAGTCATCGGCGCCGGCCTCGCCCATATCCACAAAGGCTGGACCGCCAAATTTCAGCGGCGCTTTGCCATGCAGCGTGAAACCAGCCGCTGGACCATACCCGTCTGCCAGTCCGGCCTGATCGCCCGCGGCGTGGTATTCATCATCATCGGTGGCTTCTTCACCCTCGCGGCAGTGCAGTTCGACCCCGACAAAGCCCGCGGCTTGGACGGTGCACTGCAGTCCCTGGAGCAGCAGCCGTTCGGGCCCTACCTGCTCGGGCTCGTTGCCCTGGGCCTGGTCGCGTTCGGGGTCTATAGCATTCTCGAAGCCGTCTATCGACGGATCGGCACGCCGTTGAGCGCCGCCACGCCCCATGCCTAGCATCGAGTCGCCGGCGCGCCGCCGATCCGGCAGGCCCAAGGGGTGAACACCAAACACATATTGCTGGTCGCCAACTGCAAGAGCGGGCAGAGCGAACAGCAACAGATTCACGCCTGCACCGAACGACTCAAGAGTCGGGGGATTACGGTCGACGAACGGATTACCGACCGTCCGGAGCAGATTCCGGCGCTGATCCGCGAGTGCCGCGACCGCTGTGACCTGGTGGTGCTGGGCGGCGGCGACGGCACGCTCAACACCGCTGCCGCCGCACTGCTGGAAACCGGGTTGCCCTTCGCCGTCCTGCCCTTGGGGACCGCCAACGACCTGGCGCGCACATTACACATCCCCAGTGATCCGGTGGCCGCCTGCGACACGATATTGAACGGCCGCCTGCATCGCATCGATCTCGGCAAAGTAAACGAGCATTATTTCTTCAACGTCGCCCACATCGGCCTTGGCGAGAAGGTTTCCCGCCAACTGCACGACGGCGAAAAACAGCGCTGGGGCGGCCTCAGCTATGTCCGCAGCCTGATTCGGGTGGTGACCCGCTACCGGCCGTTTCGGGCCACCATCATCTGCGACAGCCGCAACATACGCTTGCGGACCATTCAGATCACAGTCGGAAACGGCCGCTTCTACGGCGGCGGCATCCCCGTAACCGCCGAAGCGCGAATCGACGACCAGCAACTCGATCTGTACAGCATCCAGCCGCTGCCGCTTTGGCAGCTGGCAGTGCTTGCCCCCTGGGTGCGTTTCGGCCATCACACCAAACTTGATCGCGTGCCTGCGCTGTCGGGGCGCAGAATCGAAATCCGTACCAGCCGGCCGTTGCGCATCGACACCGACGGCGAAATCACCACCGCCACACCGGCGACCTTCGAAGTCCTACCCCAGGCCTTGGCGGTCATGGTGCCACCCGCGTACTTCGAAGACAACGCTTGAATCGAACCGCCAGCGTCGCCCATACCCGGGTTTTCGTTTGAATTCGCAGCCACCGCCCGGCGCCGGCAGTTTCCAGCGCCGCTACCGGTGTTGGCATGCAGTTTGCCTCTTTGCAAACGGCCCTCCGCGCTCCGGCCGCACACAAAGGCTTCGATTTCGGATATGCTCACCCCCAGACCCGTGAATCCGATGTTACGCACCGCGCTGTACCGGCCCGTCTGGCTGCCGGCCACAATTCTGGCGGCATTGCTGCTGCTGACGCTCGGCTTATTGGTCAGCGCCTCCTCCCGCAGCGTAGAACGCTTCTCCCCCATCGAACGTCATCTGACCCAGATTCGACACCTCCAGCGCGTCGAACAGCGGATGCTGAGCCTGCTGCTGCGACACCTGGACAACGGCACCACTGTCAGCCATGACGAACTGCGCGCGCTGCAGCGAGCGCTTGCGGGCGCGTCGCGCAATCCACCGGATCTGTTGCCGGACACTCCCGAACGACTGCAGGAAGTGCAAACCGCGCTGACCGCTCCCACTACCGATACCGAATCCACATTGAGCGCAGCATTGCAAAACGTGCGCGCTATATTGCGCGAGGAACTCGACGTCCATGAACGTCTGACCGCACGTGCAAACGAAGCCGCCAGAGCCGAGCGGAATCTGGCCATTGCCGCGCTCATCGCCTTGCCGCTATTCGCGTTGGCCATGCTGTTGCTGGTCAGCAAACGGGTCCTGATGCCGTTGCGGGATCTCAACCGCCTGATCGGGTTGCTCGCTCGACGCGACTACAGCTCGGCCGATACCACAGGCGCCGACCCGATGCTCAAACCGCTGCTGGACAATTACAACGAACTGGTCGGACGCTTGCAGGCGTTGGAGCACGAAAACGCCGCGCGCCAGCGTTCACTCGAGTCCCAAGTCCACAAAGCCACTGCGGAACTGCTCGAGCAGCAGCGCGCGCTCGCCAATACCGAACGTCTGGCCGCGGTCGGCGAACTCACCGCCAGTCTGGCCCATGAATTGCGTAATCCACTCGCCGGCATGGAAGTCGCGCTCACCAACCTGCACAAGCAAGTGACCACTCCCAATCACGCCCAACGCCTGGGATTGGTGCTCGATGAATTAAGCCGCGTCACCGGCCTATTGAATGGACTGCTGGACCAGTCCCGGCACGTGCCCGAACCAGCGGAATCGTTCCCACTCGCCCAGGCCGTCAAAGACTTGCTGCTGCTGGCCAGTTACCAGGTGCCCGACCAGATCCGGCTCGATCACGACATTCCCGCTTCTCTCGGTTGCCACCTGCCCCGTCACGGTCTGCACCAGGTGCTGCTGAACCTGGCGCTCAATGCGCGCGAAGCCATCGGCGACGGTCCGGGTACGATCGTAATCAAAGCCCGGGTGGCAGACGCTAAGCTCACCCTGTCGGTGTGCGATACCGGACCGGGATTTCCGGAGCAGATGGTGCAATACGGTATTCGTCCGTTTGCCTCTGCCCGACAAGGCGGTACCGGTCTTGGCCTGGCGATGGTACAACGCTTCGTACACAACCTGGATGGTGAAATCCAATTGCGCAACCGCCAGCCCCACGGCGCCTGCGTGACACTCGTACTGCCCTGCCAGGATGCACAATGGCCGACTCCCTGCTGATTATCGAAGACGAACCCCTGCTCGGCGGGGAACTGCAGTTGCATTACCAAGACAACGGATATGAAACCGTCTGGGTACGCAGCCTGGCCGAGGCCGAACAACTGCTCCTGTCCCATCGCCTGGAACCCGCGGTGGTGTTGAGCGATATGAGTCTACCGGACGGCAACGCGCTTTCTCTTTTGGAAAAAATACGCGCCCGCCAGATCGGCGGCGAGTGGATCCTGCTGACCGGCTATGGCGGCGTACCGGATTCGGTCCGCGCTTTGCGGCTGGGCGCTTACGACTTTCTCACCAAACCCTGCAAACAGGACCGCCTCGATGTAGTGGTATCCAGCGCCACCCGCAGCGCTCAGGCACAGCAGCGCCTGCGTGACGAGGCCCAGGCCCGGTCGCGGCGCTATACCGCCGAATCATTCGCCGGCCACAGTCCGCAAAGCCGAAAGGTACGCGAACTGCTGCGCGAACTGAGCGCGGTACCGTTCAGTGCATTGGTGATACACGGCGAAACGGGTACTGGTAAAGGCTTGGCGGCGCGCATCCTGCATCACTCCGGCATCCGCGGTCAGGGGCCGCTGGTCGAGGTCAATTGCGCAGCATTGCCGCGCGAACTGATGGAATCGGAGCTGTTCGGACACGAACCCGGTGCGTTCACCGGTGCACGCACCCGTCGCCGCGGGCTGATCGAGCAAGCGCACCGCGGCACATTGTTTCTGGACGAAATCGGCGAGTTGGGCCCGGACCTGCAAGCAAAACTTTTGACCGCCATCGAGAACCGCACCTTCCGGCGCCTGGGCGGCGAAAAGGAAATCAGTGTCGACATCCAGATCATCGCGGCCACCAATCAGGACTTGGAATCCGCAACCGCCACCGGAGGATTCCGTCCCGACCTGTTCCACCGGCTCAGTGTGTTTCAGCTTCGACTCCCGCCTCTACGGGAACGCAAATCCGACCTGCGGGACCTGGTGCCCGTATTCCTCGCCGAGACCAACGCCAAGGCCGGCAAGCGGGTCAGCCAGATCGACGACGAAGTCTGGACCGAGCTGTATGCCTACGCATGGCCCGGTAATGTGCGCGAATTACGCAATGTAGTCGAACGCTGCGTACTGCTCTCCAAAGGGGAGACGCTTCCCATGCAATGGTTACAACTCGGCATCAGGGCAAACCGAGACGCGACCGTCGATGCCAGTCTCGAGGGCGAACGCTTGTGCCTGCCCCTGGACGGGACCATGGCATTGGACGAAATGGAGCGCCATATCATTCAGACGGCGCTGGAACGCCACGGTTACAATGTCACCGGCGCGGCACGGGCGCTGGGCACCACCCGCGAGACGCTGCGCTATCGGATTCAAAAATACGCCCTGAAACACACCAGCAAATGAGTCACAGCGCCAATTATTTCACCAGTTTCGTGGGACTGTTGGTCATTGCCAACCCGCTGCTAGCAATTCCACTGTTCACCTCGCTGTCGCAGGGAGCAACCCGGTCGCAGCGCAACCGCACGGCTCGGCGCACGGCGTGGACGGTCGCGATCACCCTCACCAGTGCGGCACTGCTTGGCGACCGACTGCTTCGACTGTTCGGTATTCCGATGGCAGCGTTTCAGGTGGGCGGCGGCATACTGATGCTGCTCATGGGCATCGCGATGATGCACGCCCGCTTGAGCGCGGCGCGCCATACCCCCGAAGAAACGCTGGAAGCCCAGGAACGCGATGAAATCGGTGTAGTACCGCTCGGCATTCCTTTGCTCGCCGGTCCGGGAGCGATTACCACGGTCATCCTCTACGCCCACCAGCGCCAGGGCATTACGCCATTGTTCGTCCTGCTGTGCGAGATCTGGCTTCTGGCGGCACTCGTATGGCTGGCGTTGCGCATCGCCGCGCCGTTGAACCGCATGCTCGGCACCACCGGCATCAATGTCGCCAATCGCATCATGGGACTGTTGCTGAGCGCCATCGCGGTGGACTTCATCACCCTTGGCATGCGCAGCCTGTTGCCCGGACTCGCCTGAGCACGTTTGCCGGCCCGGCCGTTTTCAACCATTGCTCCTCGGCCATCGGAGCAAATCCACCGATCCGCCGCACCGCCCTGCCATCCGCGGTCCGCCATTCCGGCACTTGTCCATGTGGCACAGTGCATGCTTCGCCGTGCTCAGGTACGTGCAACTGCAAGGAGGGCAACAACCATGGAAAGAAACAACCTGACATCGTCGATCTGGATTGCACTGGTACTCGCCGTGTCCGCGCCGGCATTCACGTACGCCAAAGTGGACGCCCACACACGAACCCAGCCGCAACAGATGAAATACAAGGATTGGACCGATCCCGCCATGGGCGCTGTGGCAGTGAACGCAGGACGCGCGCTCATTGAACATTTGCGCTCCGCACAGGCGCTGGTGGACGAAGGCAGCGTGACACAGGCGCGCGGTGCGCTGATCGACAGCCGCGATTTTGCCGACGCTTTGGAGCGAATGATGCCGTATCTGGTGGTCGTGGAGGACATCACCGACGCCAAAGACAAACTCTTGGGCGAGGACGTCGACGTGTTCTACGACGAGCTATTGCCGATCTATGCGAGCCTCGATCAAATGAAAGTCTACGCGCCCGCGGTGTCCGAACACGCCCGCAAAGGAGTCAAGCACGCCGAGGCCAAAGCACGAAGCGGCGACACCAAAGGCGCCAGTGCAACCCTGCAGGACGTAGCCAACGAGCTTGAGGGAACCACGGTCTACTTACCCATCGAATACGTCGACGGTCAGATTCGCGCCGCGCTCAACGCGCTAAAAGGGCAACCGGCCGACGTGTCGCTGGCCAAGAAAGCGGTGACCAACGCACTGCACAGCCTGACCGCCGTCTCCGTCAGCGACGTCGCGAGCAACCCATAGAGCAAACGCTTATCAAAGGAGAAATCGCCATGGACGCACACCAACGCAACGCAATCCTCGCGACCTTCGACAGCCATGAACGGGCGGAACAGGCCGTCAAGGAACTGCAACGCTCGGGGTTCGACATGAGACAACTGTCCATCGTCGGCAAGGGCTACCACTCCGAGGAGCACCCCGTCGGTTTCTACACCACCGGCGACCGCATCAAAACCTGGGGCGGCATGGGCGCCTTCTGGGGTGGAATCTGGGGGCTGCTGTTTGGAGCGGCGTTTTTCTGGGTCCCCGGCATCGGCCCCGTGGCGGCAGCCGGGCCGATCGTGGCCAGCCTGGTGGCAGCCTTTGAGGGCGCCACGGTGGTCGGCGGCGTCAGTGCACTGGGTGCCGCACTGGCCGGACTCGGCGTACCCAGAAACACCATCGTGAAGTACGAACATCAGCTGCGCGCAGACCGTTACGTCCTCATCGCCCACGGCAGCAGTGCCGAGGTCGAACAGGCGAGAGGAGTGCTGGAACGCGCCCAGGCGAGCGAAACCGAGGCGTTCGCAGCCTGAAGTCTGGTCCCGGCCGGGCCGCAGGTGCAACGTCCGACAAGGCGGCGTCCGGGCCGCCCTTCGTCGACGGGCGGTCGCGTCGAGCCGTGCCCCAGACGCCCGGTGCACCTGCGGCCCGCATGTGGCGCAATTGGTTGAAATCAACCCGGCGCGGTTGAAACCAACCCGGAGTGGTGGATTTCAACCAAGCGACGGCCGCCGTCCGCGCCGGGTCCGCCACCGCAATACGCATGCGAAATCCGCAATTAGCCGCATTGCGAACAGGTTAATGTCCGAACCCGACCGAGGCACGACCGTCGCCGGCTACTGGCACATATGTTGCTCCAGTGAGGTGGCGTACCGTCGACGGGGAAACTGATCCAATGCAAACCAAATCATCGTACCGCTCCGCCTTCGCCACTCTCCTGCTCACCATGCTGTCGCTGGGCTTCACCGCCAGCGTTCAAGCGCTGCCGAGCTTCGCCCGACAAACCGGAATGAGCTGCGCGACCTGCCACACGGTGTTCCCGCAACTCACACCGTTCGGCCGGCAGTTCAAACTGAACGGCTACACGATGACCAACAAGGCGGCTGACCAGCAGCCGGTCGGAGTCGCGGGCCCCTTCCCGCCGCTGGCGCTGATGCTGCAGTCCTCGTATACGAGCCTCAAGAAAAGCATCCCGGGTACACAAAACGACAACGTTCAGTTCCCCGACCAACTCAGCCTGTTCTACGGCGGCCGCCTGAGCGACAAACTCGGCGCTTTTCTGCAAGCGACTTATGACGGCGCCGAAGACCATTTGAGCATGGACAATGCCGACGTGCGCTTTGCCGACCAAGGGACGCTGGCCGGCAAATCGTTTACTTACGGCCTCAGCTTCAACAACAACCCCACCGTTCAGGATCCGTGGAACAGCGTACCCGCCTGGGGATTTCCCTACGCCTCGTCTCCGGTGGCACCGACACCGGCCGCCGCAACGCAAGTCGACGGCACCCTGGGGCAGAATGTCGCTGGTCTCGGCGCCTATGGGTTTTTCAATAACAGTGTGTATGCGGAGCTGAGCCTGTACCGGGCCTCGCAGATCGGCCAAAACGCACCCCCGGACAGTAGCAACGAAGACACCGTCAGCGGCACCGCGCCCTACTGGCGATTGGCCTATGAACACAATTGGGGGCCGCATTCGTTGGAAGTCGGTACCTACGGCATGGATGTGGATGTGTACCCGAGCGGCGTGACCGGACCTACGAACCACTTCCGCGACGTGGCCCTCGACACTCAGTACCAGTACCTGCTTGGCGCTCATACTTTTACCTTGCACTCCACCTGGATTCATGAAAAGCAGGAATTGGATGCCAGCTACGCCGCCGGTGACAGCGCGAACCGGTCCGATACGCTCGACACCTTCAAACTCGACGGAACCTATTACCAAAACCGCCACTGGGGCGGCACACTGGGCTTTTTCAACACCACCGGCGACGCCGACCCGGGCTTGTATGCACCGGCGGCCGTCGATGGCAGCCGTACCGGCAAACCGGATTCACGCGGCTGGATCGCAGAGCTGGACTACCTCCCGTGGGAGAACACCAAGTTCGCGCTGCAATACACCGCCTATGACCGCTTCAACGGCGCCAGCAACAACTATGACGGCTTCGGTCGGGACGCGGCGGACAACAACAGCCTGTACTTCAACGCCTGGTTGATGTGGTAAGCGTCGGGACTAGCCATGGATCACGCGCAAGGGCCTCAGCCGGTCCGGGGGCGACGGCGATTCCTGATCGCCGCCACTAGCGCCGTCGGCGGCATCGGCATCGTCGCCGCGGCATCACCGTTCGTAGCCTACATGGAGCCGAGCGACCACGCCCAGGCCGCCGGTGCACCCATTACCGTGGACATCAGCAAGCTGCAACCGGGCCAACTGCTCACCGTCAGCTGGCGGTCGAGGCCGGTGTGGATATTGCGCCGTACCGATCAGAGCTTGGCGAACCTCAGCAAGGTCCGCTCCGAATGCAAAGATCCAGATTCCAAGGCTCCCCAACAACTGCCCGAGTGTCAGAATCAGCATCGTTCCATCCAACCCAATCTCTTTGTCTGCGTCGCCATCTGCACCCACCTTGGCTGCATACCGACGTTCCGTCCCGAGATCGCACCACCCGATCTCGGCCCTGACTGGGAAGGCGGTTTCTTCTGCCCATGCCATGGCTCCCGCTACGATCTCGCCGGACGGGTATTCAACAGCTCTCCCGCACCGTTGAACCTGCCGGTGCCGCCCTATTACTTTCCGAGCCCAACCAACCTGACCATCGGCAGTCTGGCCAACGGCTCGAAAAAAAACTGGCATCCGGAGACTTGGTAGACGTGCGAAAATGAAGGTTCGCGCGCCACGCGTAGAAATTGGTGAGAACCCGCGATTTCCAACGCAACGACGTCGGCACTCGAGGCCCAAGGGGAAAATTGACCGCCCCAGCGGGGGTCGCTAAACTACCCGCCTCCGATCTGATCGGGCGGTTAGCTCAGCGGGAGAGCACTGCCTTCACACGGCAGGGGTCGCTGGTTCAATCCCAGCACCGCCCACCAAATATATCAAGCGTTAAGCGGCCCCTAGCGGGCCGTTTTTCGTTGTTGTGAAAAGCTGAAAAACGGATTTCGCAGCCTCGCCTAGGGTCCGAACGCAAGCAAGGCAAGTTATGTCCAGCGCCAAGGGATCGCGATCGGTCTCGCGCATACAGCAACGGTAGGATTCGGTGCCAAAGCGTGCGCAAGTTTCGACGCGAACTTACGGCGACGACATTATCGCCGCACATCAAAACTGCGCCGAATCTGGACACCCTCGGGCGATGCAATAATACAAGAACGCTTCGCGCCGTCTCAGGCATTACCCCGCGAAGCCTGGGAAGTCAAGACGAAATGGCTTTCTGAACCACGCGCGCTGCCTGCGCCCCAGGAAGGCAAGTAGGCACCGGAGGCTGTCCGTCGGCTGGTGCGAAACCGCTGACTGGCGAACTCTACATAGGCGGGATGCTCACGATAGCTGTCGGCGACTGCGGCGTGACAAAGACGTACCATCCAACTGTATCGGCACAACCCATCATTTCGCACCGCATTGCCGGAACACACTTCGAGGACGCCGGGGATCGTGCGCAGGATGCGCCGCCCTTCGGCCATGATGTCCTCGACGCCGTTGTCGTCCAGGCCTTCCCCGTCACAGCTAATCACATGCTCCACCGGCTCCCAATGCCGGCACTGCTCCAGCACTTCGGCGGCGCGGCCAGCGGCTCCCCAAGTGCGCAAACAGCGCTCGGTCTCCTCCTCCACCGCTTCTTGTACGGCGCGGACGGCGTGCGCATACTGACCTTTGGCGTTGCCCTTGGTGCTCACCCGTATTTGTTCGAAGGCAGCATCGGCAAGGCCGGTATAATAGTTGATCTTGGCAACGCCGTTGGCAATGAGCCGCCGGAACTGACTATCGTTGAGACCACTGGCGCCATAGATCGTCAGCGGTATGCCCAGCGTTCCGTTGATCTGTTTTAGCCGCTGCCAATTGAGCTTCGGCTTGGTCTTCATGCGACCGCGTACAGTTCCGATGGATACCGCGAGGAAATCGACTCCGGTCCGGTCCACAAAGCCCCGGGCTTCCGCCACCGCCGTATACACGACCTGCTCCGGATCCGGCTGCGCGCCGTCGCGCTCGGGCTCCGGCACGGTACCCAACTTGCCCTCCACCGGCACGCCGCAACCGTGGGCCATCGCGACGACTTCGCCTGTAATGCCGATGTTTTCGCCCAAGTCACGTTGGGACACGTCGACCATGACGCCGTTGCAACCGCCGTTGATCGCGCGTATCGCGGACTGGAGATCATGGCCATGGTCAAAATGAATCGATACCGGCACCGAGGCACGCTGTGCCGCGCGCTCCACGGCAGATAGCAAGAGATCGAAGTCGAAGGCTTCGCCGTTGGAATTGTTCAGACTCAAGATGACCGGTGCACGGCAGCGTTCCGCAGCCGCCATGACCCCCTGCAGGAATTCCAGGTTGACCAATTCGAACGCGCCGACGGCGTAGTTGTGCCGATAGGCGTGATCAACCATGTCTTTCATATTCACCAGTGGCATCTTGGTTGTTCCTCCAGACGGCGACCGCACCTCCCGGGGCGGCCGGGTCAGGCTCCCAAATGGCAGTTGTCAATGCGGCGATCCAAGCTTGGGAAGCGGAAATCAGCAACCCACTTTTCCCGAGCGCGTTGGTCAGGATTGAATTGAGTCTATGAAGATTCGGTGATAAATTACAGTTTAAGTTCTTAAACTGATTATTTAGCGATTATTTAATTACCTATGACTGTCCGGCGGGCGACTCTTCATCAATTAAGGATTTTCGATACCCTGGCTCAGCACATGAGCATCACTCGAACGGCGGAGGCACTCCACCTGACTCCACCCGCCGTTTCCATCCAAGTGAAGCAATTGGCAGAGGCGGCGGGGCAACCCTTGGTGGAGCAGGTCGGAAAAAAGCTCTACCTCACTTCGGCAGGCGAAGTTGTCGCGTCCGCCTGCCGCGACGTCTCGGCGCGCATGGAACGCCTCTCCCAGGAACTGGCAGCGCTCCAGGGGCTCGAGAAAGGCACACTCAGCGTATCGATTCTCACCACGGCGAAGTACTTTGTGCCGCAGCTGCTGGGAACATTGAGCGAGCAGCACCCCGGCATCGAGGTCGCGCTGTTCGTGGGCAATCGCAAGGCGATTCTGGACCGTCTCGCCCACAACCAGGACGACCTCTACATTCTCGGCCAACCTCCCGACAACCTCGGGGTCGTGGCCATTCCATTCGCGCCTAATCCATTGGTCGCCATCGCGCATGCACAACACCCGTTGGCGGCGAAGAAGCGGATCTCGCCCGAGCGCCTGGCCGAAGAACCGTTCATTGCGCGCGAGCGCGGCTCCGGTACCCGTCTGAGTTGCGAGGCTTTCTTCCGACGCCACGACACAGCGCCGCGGGTACGAATGGAACTGGGCAGCAACGAGGCCATCAAGCAGACCGTTGCAGGGCGGTTGGGTGTCTCCATCGTCGCAAAGATCACCGTGGAAGCGGAGGTCGCCCGAGGCAATCTCGCCATTCTGGACGTTCAAGGTCTGCCCCTGGAGCGCCGCTGGTATCTGGTCCATCCCGAACACAAAGTGCTGGCGCCGGCCGCGGAAGCGTTCAAAGACTTCCTGATATCACAGCATATCGGCTAGGACGCTCAGGCGTAACGGGTGCGCGCTCGCAATTGCCGGGTTTTGTCCACCATGCGAAAGGTTGAGCGATTGTTGTTGAACCGCGACACCTGGCTCAGGGGCACCCAGCGCACCTCGTGGGATTCGTCATTGCCGGGCACAGGCAACCGGTGGTCGATTTCCACCAGAAAACGGGCATCGATATGTTCGTGCTCCGGGCCGCGGTGACTGGCGGGAATGCGGTGAATATCGAGGTCGAAGATCCGACCGTCGATCAAGTGTATATGCTCGGGATCGATGCCACTCTCCTCCGCGGTTTCGCGCAGCGCGACTGCCACGATATCGGCCTCGCCATCGGCATGGCCTCCGGGTTGAAACCATTGATCGTGTTTGCGGTGGTGCATCAGCAGCACCTGTGATCGATCTGGGTTGACCACCCAGGCAGAGCCGGTCACATGAGCCGGCCACAGATCACAGTGAAAACAATCGGGCTGCAGTTCCACGAACACCCGCGCGCGTTCAAGGTAGGCCGCTTCCTCCATGAACCTCGTGCGGTGTCGGGCCAGCAAATCGAGGAATTCCTGACGATGCATGGGTTCACGTACCCGACGGGTTGTTGATGGCGGCGATGGCTGCAGCCGCGGCCTCGTCGACGTCCGCCTCGCGCCCGGCCAGGGTCAGGCGCCCATAGGCACCGACCGCACGCACGTCGATGAGGGTGATATTGGCGGCTTTTTCCGCTTGGTTGGCGGCATACACGATGTAACCGGCAGGTTCGGTTTCGAGAATGAACATGCTCTGTTCCGGCAGGATCATGGAGCCGCGACGGTTCTGCCGGTTGATCAACACCGTGTGATCGGGCGTCATGCCGCGAATCACCTCCTGCCACGCGATCTGGCATGGCTGGCGGTCGCGCACCTGCGCGCCGAGGTGATGCAGGATCACGCTGCCTGCTTCCTGCACGTCGCTCTGATCGCGGTGGTGTATCACCATCGAACCGTATGCACGCTCGACCACCTGCTGCGCCAGATTCACCCGAGTGGCTTTCAGTGCGATGTCGGTCAGGCGGTGAATCGCCATACCGGGAGACACTTCCACCCACAGACAGGAGTCGCCGGGCACCGGCAGAAAACCCTGCGAGACCGTGGCCATGTACTCGGCGAGTTGCGGCTGCAACGAGTCGATATAGACGTATGTACGAAGTTTGATCATCGAATAAACTGCTACCGTCCGCGGTCAGGCGGACCCTTGGATACGAATTCTGTCTCGGTTGCGCGTGTGACTGAGATCGCACGATGGCAATCAGCCGCCGAACTTCACCAGCCGCGTGACCTGAATATCGGATATAAACACGACTCCGGAGTGTTCGTTGTAGAACGGAGCAAGACCTTCCAGAATCGGGTTGACCAACTCTTTCGGCACGGCCGCTACGATCATGATCAACACATCATCTTCGTTGAACATGAGGTGGCCTTCATGGAATCCGTGACTGCCTTTACCCGAAAGATTGTTGATGATCGTATAACCCTTGACGCCGGCCCGATCCAAAACGTCGGTAGCGAACTCCTGGTGTTCGCCACCGAGAATGATCTCGAGTTTCTTGAGTGGGCTAAAGTTCAGATTTTTCATGATGCGGCAGCCTCCTCGGGCAATACCTGTTCGGGGACGCCGGAAAAGCGTTCGCTGGTCCACTCGCCGTCCTCGTAGATGTATACCGTGTCCTGCTCAGGGTTGATGACCATCAGCCGGATCCAGCCGTTGCGCACGAGGTACTTGACGGAACTCACTTCCTCCACCGCCCGCCGGGCATGCTCAAAGGGAGCCTCGATCACCGTAATGAGTCGCAGCGGTTCATGATAAGGCCGTCCGTGGTCGAGGACCGTCTGTGACGGCAGGCCGGTGCGCAGGTCGCTCAAGTTGCCGGTCATGACGCCGAAACGGCCGGCCACATTGTGATAAACCTTGCTACCACTGCCGAACCGCTCGTTGTCGACCGTCGAGAAATAATGCTCCATGTTAATCCACTGCCCTACTACCAGCGGACCACCGAGGATATTGCCCAACAAGCGGCGTTTGGGATCCAGACGATAATCGTACGAATGCAAGAACGCCCGACCTTCCAGCGATAGCGACTGGGTCAACGTCCGCCGGCCGATCACGAAATAGGCGTTGCCTGCCAACCCCCATTCGGGCCGCACCTGAGACCAGTCCATGGCGTTGCGCTGCGCTTGTTTGAACGCCTCGGCGGGTTCCAGCCGCTCGGCATCCGTTTGCAGCGTAGGCAATCGCTCCCCGGTGCAAAGACGGGAGGCCGCCGCCAGACCGCTGCGCAATCGATCCACATAGACCACGTGGGACGACGGCAATCGATCGAGATCGAACAACTGCAACTCATCTGTGGTCGTGTTGTGCAGCGCAGGCACGAACCAGGCGTCATCGGCAATCTCAACGCCCTGCTTGCGCAGCTTACGGCGAACCTCCGGCTTGTTCGCCATTTGCGCCAGCGTCCGCGCATTGACCAAGCCGTGATTGCCGCCACAAGCGCCGCAATCGAGCGCTGATTCATAGGGGTTGTTCTCCGACGTGCTACCGTGGCCGACCAGCAAAACAAACCGGGAGAAGTTTTCGGTCAACCCAATGGACCGCAGGGCTTGTGCCACGAATCCCACCTGTTCGTCCAAACTGAAACCGAGCCGTGCAAGACGCTCCATCTGCAGCTGCACGACGGTGGGATTGATACGATACACTTTACGCAGGCGGTCGATGAAAGCTTGCTCGTCGGCTTGGCCCAAACTCAGCAGGTTCACAAACTCCGGAGCGCCAGGTGCATTGCCCATGGCGGCTTCGCGCAACTCACGGACCATGGAATCGTTGATCCGCTCCGCCTCCAGGCCGAATTCCTGCTCGATGGCAGTGGCGATCACCGCCCGTTGAACGGCGCGAATAATGGAATCGGCTTGGTCGCGGCTGAGTTTATCGAGCAGCAGGTGGGTCTGCGGTTTGCTCTCGAGCAAACGCCGACGCCACCGATTGTAATGTACCGGAAACACCGTCTTGCCCACCATATCGAAGCCGAACAAAAGCCCGATGGCCTCGACCGTAACAAAAGGGCTCAACACCGATTCCTTGAGCTCATGCAATGCCTTCTCGAGCGCGGTGACCGCACCCATATGGTCTTTCGGTCCCGATATCGTCATTTCCAACACCAGGTTCTTCGGCGTTAGCAGTACGGGACAGAGATGGGTTTCGCTGCCTTTTCCGAGCTCCATGAAACTGACCGGCACGCCGAAGAAACCAGCGATGCCGAAGGTCTGGTAATCGCCCACGCCCTCCAGATGCCGTCGAATCCGTTCCGAACGGGTGTCGATGCAAAACAGCCCTTGGGCGAACGGGCGCTTGTCGCGCGGCGCCGGGGGTTCGAGGCTTACGCCTTTGAGCAATCGGTTCATGGCGTGCTTTTCCATGGCGCGCAACCACAGCATGCCTTCCTGTTGCTCGAACCCGCGCAGCGCCTCCACCAGACCGTGCAATCCTTCGCTGGAAAGTTCTCCCAGCGACCCGGAATCGCCGGCCTTTTGCGCCAGATCACGAAGGTTGCGGGCCTGTCTCCGGGCCTCATGGGCTCGCTTTTGCCGAGCGTAGTCGAGGAAAAGGCCATCGATCTTTTTGCTGCGACCGCTCGCCAAGGCCTGCTCCACCCGCGCGGCAAGCGCCGGCAGCACACGTCCGCTGCACAATTCATAGCGCAGGTAGGTCTCCCGCGTACGCTGCTCGATCGTCTGCCCCAGACTGGCGGCAGTGGCGGTCGCTCTGCCGCCGCGCTCATTCAACAACGCCAACGCAAGCGTCAAGCGAACCGCCATCAGATCGACCAAATCCCCGGGATAGCGCTCGTTCCAGTAATAGCGCTTGGCGCTCGAACGCCAACGGATAAAACCCGCCCAGCCGTGCAGGCGAGCCAGCTCCCGGGTAAAGTACGCCGGCCAATGGTCTACCGCGACACCGAGAGTCTGCATGACATCGGCGATCACCTCTTCCGGACTGTCGCCGTTGCTGAGTAGCCGGTTGACATGGAGCCCGCGCAGGTACAAGCGGCCGTTGCGCCGCGCAAGATCGCGCCAAGCGGGGAAAAAGCCGCGCGTACGTCCTGGCATAGCCCAAACGGACTGGCCTTCGTCGAAGAAATCCAAGCAGCTCTTGACAACCAGTTCGTCCAGCTCCGAGCCGATCTCCGTTCCGTACAGCGCGTCCACGGCCTCGTATACCGGCACCGCCCCCAGCAGTTCCGCGCGCAGTCTATCGGCCAGCACCTGCTCATCGGGCGGGAATGACGGCGGGGCCTGGTCATTCAGAGCCGCATGCACGTCGGCAGCACCGGCAAGCGTATCGGATTGAATGACGGGGCACTGCGTCTCGGTGAGCAAGGCCATCAACCAGCGCGCCAAATCGATTCCGGGGACGGGTTCACGCTCGGCAACGTAAGCGTCCACATTGGCGGCAAGCTCGGTACGATCGATCCGCCCTTGATGTAGATAACGCTGATAGTCTGCCCGTTTCAGAAACCCCCTGCCGTGAAACAGCCGTGCACCCGACCCAACGGCTTCCGGGAAAGGCAGCCGCTCAAGCCCATGCAGGGGGTTGTGATGAATAAACGCGCGCATCGGCCAGAAGAACGGAATCGGCTCGGCTGCCACATAGATCATGGCGCGGATATTCAACTTTTGACCGAGTGGCAGCGTCATAGCAGGTCTCCTGTGACGTAGAGACCGCCAACGAGCAGAACGATCAGCGCTGCGGCGTAGACCCACACGCCGGGCAAACTGAGGTCCGGCGCTTCACAATCCTTGCCCGGGCCGATAATCAAACCCTGCAACAAACGCACACCCGCCCAACTCCACAACAACCATACGACTGCCACCGTCAACGCCGCCAAAGGCGCCGCCGCAGTCGCCATCACAACCGTGCTGACCATGGCGAAGAAGCTGGGGAACACAGGTGCGGCGATAATCGCAAATATCACGAATACCAACACGCCGGACAAACGCGGCAGCATTTGCGCCAGGCCACCGTAGAGGCCGGTGTAGGCGGCGCCGAAATGCTTCTCCAGCCTAGCGCCCAGGAGCGCCAACAATGCCAGCGGCACACTGAATCCGAGGGCGTATAAGCGGACAACCGACGCGTCGGTGCCATAGACCCACGCAGCCCAAAGCAGCGCCCAGGCGGAGGTCGCCAGGCAACCGGTCCATTGTCCTACCTCGCGTAAACTGATCGCGCGAAAGGCGTATAGGGCCGAGGTGAACAGCGCCAGCGTTAAGACCCAGTTCGGCGCTGCAGCTTTGGTTGCGAACAACAGGGTCAGACCCACCTGAGGCCAGACCAACAACATAATTGCGCGCAGCAATCCATTGCGCACCCAGGCGTACACGGCGTTGAATGCCATGCTCAACGGAAACAGGGGCAGGAACAATCCGGCAAGCGAAAACGTCAGCGCAGGCATATCACACCCACCTCAGCCATACATTCAGTCGCGTCGCCATTGCCAATAGTGCGCGGGCTATACGGGTGTACAGATCGGTAAGGTAAAATTCCCGCGAGATCAGCGCGTAGAAGGTCAACCACAGTCCGCCGGGATGCTCGCTTCGGCGCGCACCGTTTTGTTCGGCGTAGTAGGTCAGCACCCAACCGGCGACAATCAGGACGGCGGTAACGCCCACGAGAACGTCGAAGCGCAGTACGTCGATATTGGCCGCGGCATAGATCTGCTCACGGAACGTCGCGTTCGGATACAGAAACAAGTCGAACGCATGACTGATAAGGGTGTAGCCGAGCACCACAACCGCGAAGGAAAAGATGCTCAGGGTCACCAGCCGCCTCAGATTCTGGGTGCGCATCCGATAGGTGGCGAAGATCAACTGCGCGCCGGTCACCCAACCGAAGAACAACAGCACGATGGCCCCTTGTTCCTGGAAATAATCTCCGGCCACCAGCGAATGGGCGACCAACAAAATAGTTACGGGCACCGCCAGCGTAATGGCCGCCATCAACGCCCAAGGTCGACTGATCCTTGCCGGCCCCTTCTCCACGACAAAGGTGTAGAGATCATCCTTGGGAACCCCGTCGTTCTTGCGGGCGGCGTTGATGACACCACCAGCGCCCAAGAACAGCGTCCCCTTGAACAGACCATGGGAGATGAGGTGAAAGACCGCGAGGGAGAAGGCACCGACACCGCACTCCATGATCATGAAACCCATCTGCCCCATGGTTGAATAGCCGAGGGACTTCTTGATGTCGTTCTGGGTCAACATGAGCGTCGAGCCAATCAACGCAGTTACCAAGCCGACGATGAACACCCAGGACAACACGCCGTCGGTGTGCACGAACACCGGTGCGAAACGATTGATCAGAAAGCCGCCCGCATTGACGATTCCGGCGTGCATCAAGGCCGACACCGGCGTCGGACCGCTCATGGTGTAGGGCAGCCAGGTATGGAGCAGAAATTGCGCCGAGCGCGCGAAGGCGGCCATCGCCACCAGGCCGGCAACCACGCCCGCCAACGGCAGACCGAACACAGTGTGGCTAGGCGCACCTTCGCCGATGCGGGCAAAGATCTCAGGCAGCGACCAGGTATCGAAGGCTTGATACAGAAGGCCGGCCGCCAATACCAGCGGTAGATCGCCGATCCGATAGGTGATGAGAGTCCAGAACGCGTAGCGATGGGCGGACTGACTGCGGGTATCGTGACCGAGCAGGAAATAGAGCAGCACCCCGACCAGGTGCCAGGCGATCAGCAGGGTGATCAGATCGCCTGCGGCGACCATCACCAACAGGGTCGCGGTCATGAGATCGAGCAACACGAAAAACCGCGCATAACCGGCCTCTTCGGCCATGTAACGCAGCGAATAGATGTGCACGATCAAGCTGATGCCGGCGATGAACGCCCCCATCAGTGAGCTCAGCGGATCGAATAGGAATACGCCCCACGACCCCGCCAGGGCGATTTGACCGGGCGCACCGACGGCAATGGCCACCGACACTACAATGGCGGCCAGCGCGAAAGTGATGCCGGTGAAGACGGCGCTCAGCCGGGCGACCCGCCGGCCGAGAGGGGCGGAAAGCAGCTGGACCGAAACAGCGGAAAGCAGCGGCAAGGCTGCAATCACTACGACAAGCTGTTCCATGGTCATGATACGACTCCCCTAAAATCGCCGCGCGCAATCGTCTATTCAATCGGGCCAGACACGGCGTCCGCTTTGATACGGGTCAGCGCCCTGGTTGCGGGTGCTGCTCGAGGACCGCTTGGCGGCGGATTTCTTTTTTGCCTGCGGCTGAGACTTCTTTTTTGGCGATGATTGGGCTGCGCTTGCAGCCGTCTCGCCCGTGCCCGCAGCGGCAGCCTTGGTCTTGCGCATGGAGTCGACCAGCTTCTCGCCGGTTTTGTCGTTCGCGGTCATGGTATGACTACCTCATTAAGCAGGTTACGAATTTCGGCCACAGCGGGGGCACCACTGCGCCCCATGTCCAGTACGCTTTTCCCCTCCAATACACTGGCGCGATACACAGCCCGGCGGCGAATGGCGGTTTCCGCGGCAGCGATTTCCAGTTCCGCCAGGGCCTGGCGGATCAGTCGGGAAAGCCGAGTGCGCGGTTCCAGTTGATTGATCACCAGCAGCGCTCTTAGCTTCGGATTGGTCTCGCGTGCGTGCGCGACAGCGTGTTCGATATGCACCGTCGCCCAAAGGTCCAGGGGCGAAGGCTGAACCGGTATGAGCGCGATATCACTGAGTGCGAGAGCCGCATGAGTCTGGGGCGCGTGCACCGAAGGCGGACAATCGATCACCACGTGATCGTAGCGACCCGCTTCGCGGGCGAAAATATCCTCGAGGCCCATTGCCGTATCGACTACTCTGGGACCCGAGTCGGACTCGCCAATGCGCCGCCATTGCAACACCGAGCCCTGGGGATCGGCATCGAACACCGCGGTGGGCCCGTCTGTGGCCAACGTCATGGCAAGATTCACGGCGAGTGTGGTTTTGCCTGCGCCCCCTTTGTTACCGACCAATGCGATCACTGCCATGGCGGCCGCTCTCAATGGGTCCCGTTGCTGGGATAGAGCGCATCAAGTTGTTCGGCAAAACGACGCTGGGGATCGCCCAGTTCATCCGCGCCTTCTGCGGCGTGGATGGTAAAGTTCGCGTAGTCGCGACCGAATCCGATGTCCGGATATAGCCCTTCACGTTCGGAGAGATCCGCGGCATGATCGAGGAAATCACGCAGCGCGGGGTAGTCCGGAAACTCGTAACGCCGTTCCAGGCGGTTCGGACGCTTGCGTTCCTGCCACTGGTTGCTCATGACGTGTCTCCTTAGAAGGTAGCGCCTCGGTTCACAGGAACCGTGACACCGGGTCGCTCAAGCTCCTCGAGCCATTGGGCGAGCTCGCGTCCATGAGCCTTTTCCTCCTCAAGGAGCGTTTCGAAAAACAGACGATTGTCATGGTCGCCCTGACCCGCGCAATATCGGGTCGCATCCCCGTACAGGCGTACCAGTTCGTGTTCCAGCGCCTGATCGTGGCGCAACAACGCCTGCAGATCTGGTCCGACCTGAACCGGCCGGAGCTGCGATGCGTTGGGCGCCACGCCCAGTGCCAGCATACGTGAGATCACACGATCCACATGCCCCATCTCCTCGGTCGCTTCATCGCGCAGGCGCTTGGCCGGTTCGCTCAGCCCCCAGGTCGCAGCCAGCCGCGCCTGGGTGCTGTATTGCTGAACCGCGCTGAATTCGAGGCTCAGCGCCCGGCCGAGGTAGCCGAGAACACGTGGATTGGATGGTCTCTGCATCATGACGACGGAACCGTCAGTTGATCTATACCCGTCCGATCACTCAGCTACGCGCAGGACGATTGCCGGCCAGGGCGTTCTCACCCCCGAGCACCGGTTCCACCTCGCGGTGCGGACGGGCGATGATGTGCGCTGCGACCAGGCCGTCACCCACACGTTCGCAGGCGTCGGCGCCGGCACGCACGGCCGCGTTGACCGCACCGGTTTCACCGCGCACTAACACGGTGACATAACCGCCGCCGACAAACTCGCGTCCGATAAGACGCACCTCGGCGGCTTTGGTCATGGCATCGGCCGCTTCGATGGCGGGCACCAGCCCGCGGGTTTCAATCATGCCGAGTGCAATACCGTAGGTATCGTTGGCCATGGCTGGAATCTCCTGTTACGTAGAGAGTTACTTGCGAATTGTTTAGTCCCCGGACGAATCGCCGCCGTTCGGCAGCACCGGTTCCACCTCGCGGTGGGGACGGGCAATGATGTGTGCGGCAACCAGACCGTCGCCCACGCGCTCGCAGGCATCGGCGCCGGCACGCACGGCCGCATTGACCGCACCGGTTTCACCGCGCACCAACACGGTCACATAACCGCCACCCACGAATTCACGACCAATGAGACGCACCTCGGCGGCCTTGGTCATGGCATCCGCCGCTTCGATGGCGGGCACCAGCCCGCGGGTCTCGATCATGCCCAATGCAATACCGTACTTGTCAGTTGCCATCTTTTTATCTCCGTCGTCGGAATTGAAAAAACATACTGCGTCTTAGTTGCTGCCCAATACCGGCTCCACTTCTCGGTGCGGACGGGCAATGATGTGCGCGGCGACCAGGCCGTCACCTACTCGCTCACAGGCGTCGGCGCCGGCGCGTACCGCTGCGTTCACAGCACCGGTTTCGCCGCGTACCAGCACGCTGACGTAACCGCCGCCCACGAATTCACGACTGATCAGACGTACTTCCGCGGCCTTGGTCATGGCGTCCGCCGCCTCGATGGCGGGCACCAGTCCGCGCGTCTCGATCATGCCCAGTGCGATACCGAAAGTTTCATCTGCCATTGTCGTATCTCCTGCTTACTCGTTCGTTACTACAGGGTCTTTCTCACCCTGCGTTATTGCCTTCACTGCCTTGACCGTCCGGGCTTACGGATGCGGCCTCCCAGTAATCGATGATCCCGCCGATGGTGAGATCGGTGAGCACTCCGAAATCACCGCAGGCGTAGCGCGCCGCCGAGCCGCTGACCGTGAACACCCAGTTGCCTTCGCGTGCGCCCACCGGGTCCACCGCCACGTGGCGTCCACCGCGGGCGTCGCGCAACACCCGCAGGCTGGTTTGCTTCAACCCAGCCACTCGTCGCGTGCAGACCAATGGCGCTTCAACCTGAAGGATGTCCATATGCTGCGCCTCAGTCCTGCGTCTCTTCCGGCGGCCACCGGTCGATGATGCCGACGATAGTGAGATCGCTGGGATATTCCTTGCTACCGGCCGCTTCGCGCGCCGCCGAACTACCCACACAGATCACCCAATCGCCAGGAATACAGCCAACCGCGTCCACTGCCACCAGCGTGGCACTGCCGTCGCGTACCACCTGCAGGTGTCTGTGCTCCAGGCCGGGGATGCGGTTCGTCGCCACCAGCGGCCGCTCTACCTGACAAATTTTCATCAGTGTGCTTCCCCTGTTTCATCGCCCATGACAGAGCAACCCACGATTTCGATACGACCGTCGCTTGCGTAATCGCGCACGAGCATGAGCGTGTGCAGTAGTCCGCTGTCGATGAGGTCGCCATAGCGTGCGGCCATGGCCTGCGCTACCCGTTGGCAACGCCCGACCGCGCGTTCGCGGGCACCGGGCACGTGCCCCTGGTAGTCGAAGCGCACCACCACTGGAATTGGCAGCCCGTGGGCGACGTTCAAACCGGTAAAAATCTTTATGCCCACATCGAGGTCGGGCGCTGCCTCCTCGACGGTGTCGAGATAGGCGAAATAAGTCAGGTTGCGCAGCTGCACTTCCTCGAACCCTTTGCCGGCGCCGATGAAGCGCTCGGCATGGCCGATGTCCTGGTATCGCTCGCCGTGGAAGCTGCGCACATAATCGATCTGTGACACGTTGTGTTCGAGCAGCCTGGCCACCAGTAGCTGCATGCCCACCGGCACGTCGGGCGCGGCCTCGCGCACCGTCGTCTCGAGCCGTTTCTGGGCCTGCTGCGCGGTCAACGACCGCGTTGCATCATATAAGTCGCGCGCGTCAATGTACTTCTCCAGGTCGATGGCGCCATCGCCATCGGCCACGTGCACGCGAATGGCATCGGTATCCGTATCCAAGCCGATCAACAGCAGGTCGATGGAGGCACCACAACAGTGGGTGTTCTGCACGGCCTGCTGAAAACTGCGCAGCCGCTCCAGTCCAGCGCGCGCCGCCGCTGCAGTGTTGGAACCGTGCGCCGCGCAACCCGCGTCCGGATCGCCGGAGCTGTAGTGATAAATGACCGCTTTGAGATAGCGCGTGGGCGCATCGGCGGTATTCGGCCGACCCTCGCGGAAGCGCATCAGTTCCGTCTCGGTCCATTTTTCAAGGCTGTCGTCGATGTCGAACAGCGCGCCTGCGTAGGACTTGCGCCGCACCGCGCGGTACGGCAAACGCAACACGAACCGCACCACATGCGCCAGACGGCCGTCGGCGCAGGGTGAAATATCCAGGGTATGGAAGCCGCATTCCTGCAGAAACGCCTCGAATTCATTTTCGTCCTGCGAACCCAACGGATCCGTGGCGAAGAAGTCATCGCAAAAACGGCGGTAGGTTTCGAACACGCACCAGGCAAACAGACGGCGCATGTCCAGTTGCTCCACCCAGGCATCGGCCAGGATGTGTTCGGGCAACTCGAAACCGAGGTGTTCTCGGGCAACGCGCTGGGCCTGGTTTTCGAAATCCGCTTCATGCTGCAGCGCGGAGACCCGCTTGAGGGTCGGCACGATGGCATCGAAGGCGGACTTTACGCGCTGTTCGTAATCGAACAAACGCGCGTTCTCGTCGCCCCGAACCAGCGGATGAGAACTCCGCGCACCCGCTCCGATGGCGCGCCGCGCCTGCGGACGCGCGCCAGCCACCACGCCGGTCACCGCACCAGGACGCCGCCGCGGGGCGGTCGCCGGAGGCGCGAGACCTTTGTTGGATTGGTTGCGGTAGTTCAACATGCGCTTGTCTCGATTCACTCGCTTTACGATGCCCGGCTCAGCCGCGCGCGCCGCCTGAGTAAGTCACCAATGCACCGCGATCGGTATTGCCGCTACCGCCCGTCACCTTGCTCGTCGGTTCGGCCACCGCTTCGTTGCGCTTGTCCTCGTGGGAGAAAACCGGCATGGCGCTGATCGGGCCGCCGCGACGGGTCGGATTACGCCGCGTAGACGAGGTTCCTTCCGTTCCGGTCACGCGGTCGCCTCGCGCCCAGTCGTCACCGGTAATCTTTTGACCCGCATCCTGGCCTTCGCCGGTAATGCGCGATTTGACGCGACCGCCGACTTCTTCGGCCGTGGGCGGCACTGGCGCAGGCTGGGTCGCGCGACCCTCGCGGCCAAAGCGCGCCTCTTCGGTACCTGTGACTTTGCCAGTGGCCATGCCGAACGGACCGGTGATCTGCCCTTGCTCATAGGTTGAGCCGGTGACACCGCCAGCCTCCGCTTTCACCTGTGCAGCCTGAGACGGCGCGTTCACGCTGAACTGGCCCCACGGTGTTTCACCCAAAGACTGCGGAAAGTCGGGACTGCCGGGCTCGGCCGGAGTTGCCGGACACACGGCGGAGAATTGATCGG
Source organism: uncultured Gammaproteobacteria bacterium (assembly GCA_963762165.1). Taxonomy (GTDB): domain Bacteria; phylum Pseudomonadota; class Gammaproteobacteria; order JASBUN01; family JASBUN01; genus CAVXJN01. Next base: position 11,332 of record CAVXJN010000002.1, on the reverse strand, counting down.
CGCCCACATAGGGGGTGCCACTTACATCTTCGCAGGCCCCTTTGGCAGCACCGGTCAACTTGCCGCCGATACCCGGCTGTTGGCCGGTCATCACCGACCCCGGCGTACTGCCCCGTCGCGGCGTCCGCACTGCGGCCAGTTGCGCATCTTTCGGCGCACAGTAGTTGTCGTACTGTTCGGCGCCGGCATAGGGTGTGCCGGTAATGGCCTTGCAGGTGCCAGGCTCGTCGCCCGTGACCTTGCCGGAACGGCCGGTGAGGGTGCCGCTGACTGACTTGCCTTTCAGCGTATGGGACACGCCCACTTTGTAGTCCGCCGGCTTCGGCGTGGAGGCACAGAACGTACCGAACTGCTCCCTGCCGAGGTAGTCATCGCCGGTGACATTGCGGCAGCTGCCCGGTTCGTCGCCGGTAACTCGTTCGCTGCGTCCGACCTGGGTGCCGGTCATGGAGCCGCCGCGCAGGGTCTGGCTTACACCGACTTTGGCCGGTGCATGGCCATCGCCGAGTTGCATGTATTGCGTCCCGGTCAGTTCGCGGCCGGCACCGGTCTCGTCACCGGTGACGCGGTTGGAGCGCCCGACATTGTTACCGGTGACGGATTTGCCTTTGCGGGTTTCTGCACGGGTATTTTTCATCGGCCCTGTGACGCGGGAGGTGGTCCCGCAAAATGCTTCGGACTGATCAACGCCCACGTATTGCGAACCGGTCACGCGCTTGCAGGTACCGGGCTCATTACCAGTCACGCTGCGACTACGCCCCACTGCGTTACCGCTGACGCGGTTACCCTGTCCGGTCGGACTGAGGTGCACTTTGCGCGGCGAACCGCCGGGCTCGGTCTGGCAGAACTGCCGGAAAATGTCGGCACCCATGTATTCTGTACCGGTCACGTTGCGACAGGTGCTGGGTTCGTCGCCGGTGGTGCGAATACTGCGTCCGACCTGAGTACCGGTCACGGTCTGGCCGTAGACGGTCTCGCTGGCACCCACCTTCCACGGCGCGTCCTGGGCGGCACCCGGCGCCGGACGCGCATTGTCGGCGGTCCGGCCGGCACGCGTGCGACCGCACGGCTCGGATTTCTTCTGCCCCGCGCCGCCCCGCTGACTTCGCTGTGCACGCAGGGCACGGGCGAGCTCGCGGCTGGACATGTTGGGGTTGGCGGCCCGTGCGGTTTGCGCTTGGCTCATACCATTGGAGTTCAGCCCCGCCTTGCCGCGCGAGGACATCGCTTTGCGCCGCGCCAAGGACGCGGCCCGCGCCGGCCCCATCGACGCCGCCTTCGTAAACGCGCGACCGACTCGTTTGCCGCTCGACAGCGCACGGGACGGAGACGATTTCGCGGAGGCGCCGGTGTTTTGCGCGCCGCGCGAATCGGAATGCTGTTCAGGGACGCGATCGGGTTGATCCACGGCACGGTCCTGCTCGCCCTTGCAGCCACAACCGCAACCGCCTTTTTCCGTGCGGCCCGCCGCTGCGCTCTGGGCCGGGGCGCTGCTGCCCGCCCGGGTACGGTCCGGAGTGTCGACTCCGGCCTTACCGCGGGTGGACATGGCTTTGCGCCGCGCCCGCGAGGCTTCGCGCGCAGACGATGTGCCAGCACCAGCCGCCGGAGCAGCAGCTGAGGTGCGGCTTGCGCGGTTTGCGGCCGTCTTGGGCTTACTGCCCGAGGCACTGGTCGCCACGCTCACGCCGGCCTTGCCCTTGGTGGACATGGCGCGGCGTCTGGCGCGTGATGCCTCCCGTGCAGTGGAGCTGGTGTTGTTTGCAGTCTGTGCCATGGTTTACCCCGTCGCGTCGATGTTTGCCTTCCGTTGCCGGATTCAGCCGCGTCCCTCGAAAACGACGAACGCCAGCCCTTGGCTCTGGGTGTAGTTGTCGTAACCGATCAGGCGCACGTGGTGCTCGGGATAGCTACGGTGGCAAGCCTCCAATTCGTTGAGAACGCTTGCCAGGTTGGTCTCACCGAAGAACGGCAGCTTCCACATGGTCCAGTAGTGGTTGGATGCACGGGAGGGATCCTCGTGCTCAATGGCCGGCGTCCAGCCCTGCGAAAGCACGTAGGCGATCTGCTCGTGGATTTCGTCCTGGGACATGGGCGGCAGGAAACCAAAGGTTTCCAGCGTCTGGGCTGTCTGGTAGTCGCCCTCTACATACTTTGCCATGATGATTTCCTCGTCTCGATTCGGTCTGCGTTAGTGGCTGGGTGGTTTGACTCAGCCCACATCCAATTTATCCACGGTCTCGAACTCGAACTTGATTTCCTTCCAAGTTTCCAACGCAATGGCTAACTCGGGGCTGCTGGCGGCGGCCTCGGTCAGAATGTCGCGAGCCTCTTTTTCAATTTCGCGGCCTTGGTTACGCGCTTTGACGCTGGCTTCCAGCGCGACGCGGTTAGCAGCCGCACCAGCCGCATTGCCCCAAGGATGACCCTGAGTGCCACCACCGAACTGCAGGCAGGAATCGTCACCGAAGATGGTGACCAGCGCCGGCATGTGCCAGACGTGGATACCGCCGGAAGCGACCGCCAGCACACCAGGCATGGAGCCCCAGTCCTGATCGAAGAACACACCGCGGGAACGATCTTCCGGCACGAAGGATTCGCGCAGCTGGTCGACGAAACCCAGCGTCGAGGCGCGGTCGCCTTCGAGCTTGCCCACTACAGTGCCGGTATGCAGATGATCGCCGCCGGACAAGCGCAAGCACTTGGCCAATACGCGGAAGTGAATACCGTGCTTGGGATGACGGTCGATGACCGCATGCATTGCGCGATGGATGTGCAGCAACATGCCGTTCCTGCGACACCACTTCGCCAGGCCCGTGTTGGCGGTGAAACCGCCGGTCAGGAAATCATGCATGATGATCGGGCAACCGACTTCCTTGGCGAACTCGGCGCGCTCGTACATCTGTTCCGGATCGGGAGCGGTGACATTCATATAATGTCCCTTGCGCTCGCCAGTCTCCTGCTGCGCCTTCTGAATCGCCTCGCCGACGAACTCAAAACGGTCGCGCCAGCGCATGAACGGCTGGGAGTTGACGTTCTCGTCGTCCTTGGTCAGATCCAAACCGCCGCGCAGACATTCATACACAGCGCGGCCGTAGTTTTTGGCCGACAGGCCCAACTTCGGCTTGATGGTCGCGCCGAGCAACGGACGACCGTACTTGTTTAGCTTGTCGCGCTCAACTTGGATACCGTTGGGCGGACCCTGGCAGGTTTTGATGTAGGCGATCGGGAAACGGATGTCTTCCAGGCGCAGGTGCTTGAGCGCCTTGAAGCCGAACACGTTACCGACCAACGAAGTCAGCACGTTGACGATGGAGCCTTCTTCGAACAAATCGATGGGATAGGCGACGAAGGCGTAGAAGGACTCGGCGTCGCCCGGCACCTCTTCGATGCGGTACGCGCGGCCCTTGTAGTATTCGAGATCGGTCAGCAGTTCCGACCAGACGGTACTCCAGGTACCGGTAGATGACTCCGCGGCCACCGCGGCAGCAACCTCTTCGCGGGGAACCCCCGGTTGGCCGGTACACTTGAAGCACGCCAGCAGGTCGGTATCGAGGGGGACATAGTCCGGGGTCCAGTACATCTCGCGGTACTCTTTCACGCCCGCTTGGTAACTCGCGCTCATTTAGGAGTCCTCCTATTTGCGATATTGAGTGTTGATCGACGGCTCCGCGTGCCTGGTGCGCAGCCTAAGTCTCCAGAATTTGACCCAGAGTCTATGAGGGAGCGATGATAAATTACAGTTTAAGTTTCTAAACAGATTCTTTAAGGATCGTTTAAAGATTGAATTCACGACCCAGGACGAGTTGGCAGTCTAGACAGGAACAAGCGGTAAATTACAGTTTAAGTTTCTAAAGCTTCCGTTTAGCGATCCCTTAATAGAGACCTAGAAGCGCAACCGCAGTAGGCGGGATACCGCAACGGGGGAGAGTAAGCGCCGGCCGCCCACGGCGAAGACGTTCGGTCTCGGTAGCGCTTGACCCGCCCGCCGCCAGGCAATAAGGTTTTTTCGATTTGCAGCGTCTATATTTTGTATCGCTGACCAATTCGATTCAACCAACCGCGAGGACACCCGGATGAAGGATGAGTCCGAGGAAGCGCACAAGCCACAGTTTCCATCAGCACCAGGCCAGGCCCGCAAGGCTGCGACCGTGGAAGACTCCCTGGCCGCTGCCGCAGAACTGAAGCCCATGGTGGGCGCCGTCCGGCGCCTGGCGCGGGAACGCCGCGCCGCGCTCGCCAAACGGGGTAAGACCGCACTCCCCCCGGAACAACGCTGATCGAACGCTGATCGTATCGGGCCAGGAGTGCCGGGTGCCGCGCGCAGAGGTCGGTATTGATTCTGAGTCGGCAGTTATTCCCAACGGCCTACAAGGGGGCATGGCGAGGCCGGTCGGTCCGTTTGTATGACGTTCTTGATCAATCGTGATGCACCGTGACCGTCCCGGCCTGTGGGTCCACTGTGACCCGGTCGCCGGTTTTGATGGCGTCGGTGATATCGTTTTCGAACCGATCGACAAACGGCAGCGCGGCCAATGCCGCGCCCTGGGCCATGATGGGATTGGCGCTGTTCAGCACCAGGGCAGCCGGCGCCATGTCCCTGGATTTCATTTCATGCAGCATCCACGCGGTGGCGACGCCGCCTTTGGCGGTGTTCAATACCAGCAAGTGACTGGAGTTGAAATCCGTTTACAAAAATCGTGCCGGCGTTATCGCGTGAAACCGAACATCAAGCGGCAGCCACAAGGAAACTTGGCATCCATTTGAGTCCGCGCCAATCGAGTTCGACTCCGTAGAGACTGATGCGCGAGTTTGGCGGCATCGCCTCTCGTCACCGTTGCGGCTGAACCAGCCAATCCGCCCCGCACCAAAGTCGCCCGGAAAGATCGGCGTCCCTTGCCAAACTTGCAGTCGGCCGATTACCAGTTTTCGGCGACCAGCCTGAATATGTCGGACTCGGTGACGATACCGATCAATTGATCGACGTCGTTGACCACCGGCAGACCGCCGATCTTTTTGTCGAGCATAATGCGCGCGACCTCGCCAAGGGTTGCGTCCTCGCGCACCGTAACCGGATCCTTGGTCATGATGCTTTCGATTCTAAGTTGCGACAATAGATACGCAATTTCCCAAACACTCAATGAAGTCGCATCAGACGGTTCGGCCTCATGCACATCGCTCGAGCTTACGATACCCACGAGTTTGCTGCCCTTTACAACCGGAAGACGCCTGAAACCTTTTTCCTTCATCAGCCGCGCTGCTTCCGGGAGCGTTGACTCAGGCCCTATGGTGACGACATTTCTTGTTATGCAATCCGACACTCGATCGTTTTTCATTGGCGTTTACTCCGAAGCAATTTGCGGGCCGCACCCAGTCAAGGCGACTCTGGATCGTTTTTCAGGTGCGCCCGACGGCCGCACGACCCGTGCCAAACAGGCTCGCCCCTAGTGCGGAACCGTTTTTGAAAACAGGTGAATGACCAGGACGCCACATACAATCATTCCTATTCCCAGCAGCGCGGGCAGATCTGGATGCTCCTTGTGAACAACGATACCCACCAAGGCCACCAGTACGATTCCCAAGCCGGCCCATACGGCATAGGTGACACCCACAGGTATGGACCGCAAGACCAAAGACATGCAGTAGAATGCGAGCGCATATCCGACGATCACGCCGACACTCGGAAGCGGCCGGGTGAATTGCCGCGTTTCCTTCAGCATGCTGGTCGCAGCCACTTCGGCCACGATTGCGATCGCGAGATACAGATACGCCATGAGAATCGATTTTCGGCTGCCGCCTTGCAACGATACTTTCCGCCCTTCGCGAGGAAACCTGCAACCTCGGTCCGTACTCGTCGGGCGGGGTTTCGCGTCTTGCCATAATCGCAGGCGGTTCTATATGAACCGCTTCACGGGCCACGACTTGCAGCCCGTCCATCTGTCGCTCAGCTAGCGGCGAATGCCAACCGGCGATCATTTCGCTGTGCTGTCATTCGCCAGCGCGCGCAGCGCCGCCAGGCCCACGGCGCAACCGGCGAATTCCGCCATCGCGTCGTGCAGGCAAAACCATAAATATTCGGCCGAAGCGCTATCGGCCAACACATGGAAGGCACGTGTACCGCCCAGGTCGCTTCGAATCACGATCGCATTGATGCGGGCCATGGACGTCTGCGCGATCCAGCCATCCGGAAATGCTTTGGGCCGCATATCGACTCCGCAAACTTTCGCCAACATTGATGAGGTGGCTTCCCCGGTAAGCAGCAGCCAGCAATGGCTGTGGTCGCGCAGCAGCTTGTAGCACATGCGCCCCGGCTGCAGACGCCATTGCGAATCAAGCCTCGCCACCATTTCACTGCGTGTTTCGAGATCTTCTAGCACCAGATGTTCGTCAATGGACAATCGCGCAACCAGGGCGCCGTCAGTCTGCCGGGTCACTCGGTTCGGTTCCTTCGGCAACTGGAGTCCGTTCTCCTCCAACCACGCGGGTGTATCCTTTCCTTTGAAGCCGATGCGGGGGATCGTTGTAAGGTCCGCGACGCCCATCCGGCGGGCATGCACGATCTCATCGGAGTCCGAGTACCGCATAGCCGCAGCCCCATCAGCGACTGACTCGAAGCTCGCCTGTGCTTGGGCCGACTTGCGGTAAAGCATGCTGCGTCTCTTCAGTTCCTGCGGTTGCACCACGCTCACGAGCTATATCTCCTGTCGTTCGTTCTTCGGGTCATAGAAAGGAAGCTCGACGATCCGGGCTTCGATCCGGGTCCCGCCTGTGGATTTGATGGTTACGTGCCCTCCCGGCTTCGCCTGCTCCGGCGTCATGAATGCCATACCGATACTTTTGCCGAGCGTCGGCGAGAAATAGCACGAGGTCACTCGACCGGTCATTTGCTCGCCGTCGAGAATCAAGTGGCTCTCCTGCGGTCGGGGCGCATTATTGTCTTCAATCACGAACCCGGCAAGTTTGCGGTTGAGCCCGCGGGCGTCGACTTCCCGGATCGCGCGGTCACCGACGAAGAATGGCTTGTTTTTCCCAACAGCCCAATCGAGGTTCACTTCCGCCGGATAGGACATCGCGTCGCTATCCTGGCCGATGATGATGTGTCCTTTTTCCAACCGCAGCAGGCGCTGCGCCTCGATTCCGAAGGGCTTGATCCCTTGATCCCGCCCGGCGGCCATCAAGTGGTCCCAGATATATTCGCCATAGTGCTGCGGGATGTGGATCTCGTATCCAAGCTCGCCCACGAACCCAACCCGCATGATCCGAGCCTGCACACCTGCGACGCGGCCCTCCTGTACGCCCATGTAAGGAAACGCAGCTGCCGAAAGGTCGAGCTCATCGCAAAGGGGTGCGAGTACTTCCCGAGACTTGGGGCCGGCGATATTCACGCCACACCAGGCGGACGTCACATTCGCCACATCTACCTGCAAACGCCACTGCGCGTTCCATCTCAGCATGCTCTGGTACACACGGTCCACACCGCCGGTGGTCGCCGTCACATAAAAAAGCTCGTCATGCAGGCGGCAAGCGACGCCATCGTCAATGACCACGCCCTGTTCGTTGGTCATGACTGCATAACGGCATCGTCCTACCGGCTGCTTCAGGAACCGAAAGGTGTACAGCCGGTTCAGAAACTCAGCAGCGTCAGGGCCGCGAACCTCGATGCCTCCGAGCGTAGAGACATCCACCAAACCGACATTCCTTCGAACGTTCAGGGATTCCTCTGCCATACACTCGTCGCGCCGGGATTTTGCGCCGTAATACGCAGGCCTAAGCCACGGCCCGGCAACCAGCATCTGAGCGCCCGCCTCCAGGTGGCGATGGTGCATTGCACTGTGCCGTTCGGGATAAAAACTGCGTCCGGCGTTGTGGGCGATGCGCTCCGGTGCAAACGGAGGACGTGCGGTGGTCACACCAGTCTCGGCGACGGTCCGTCCGGTCGCGTCGGCCACGATCCGTGCAGTGGCGAGGGCCGAATGCCGACCTTGCGACGGTCCCATACCCACGGTGGTATAGCGCTTCACCAGTTGGATGTCTTCGTAGCCGTCGAGCGTCGATATCACAATGTCGCGCACCTGAAGATCCTCGTCGAAGTCGACGAATTCCTTGGAATCGGGATGGGGGAAAATAGGCCATTCGAAGTTTACTCGATCTTCGGCCCCGCGCGCGGGCGCGGGTTCTTCAGGCGCGGTTGCCAGACCCAGACCCATCAAGGCTGCGCGCGCAGCGTAACGGCCCTCCGCGCACACCTTTTCGTGCGTATACATCCCGGTCACCGAGCCGGCCACGTGCATGTGCTCCGGTAGATTTTCCAGCGTAAACATGGCCGTCGAATCGTCATAGGCCACGCGTGCGCCAGCGTGACAGGCCAGCTGATATGCCGGCGTATAACCGGGCGACATGCATAGCAGGTCGCATGAAATACGTTCACCCTGTTCTGAGCAGCGTCCGCGCTGGGTGATTCTTCGCACTTCTACCGCCGCCACGTGATTTTTGTCCGTGCCCGGAACCGCTTCGTAAACGGTGCTTGCCGTGAGCACCCGCGTACCGGCATCCGCTACAGCGTGCGCCAGCCGGTCCTGTGACGGCTCTTTACGCATGTCGATCACGGCAGCTACGCTCACGCCTGCGTCCATCAAGTCCAGTGCAACACCATAGCCGTGATCGTTCCCGGTCAGGACCACGGCTTGCTTGCCTGGCCGCACCGCATACCACTTGATCAGCCGCTGCGCCGCAGACCCCAGCATCACCCAGGAAGATCGTTATTGTGGAAAACCGCCGGCTGTTCCATGCTTCCGGCGCAGAGGATGACCTCTTTAGCCCGAATTTTATACAGACGACTACCTTTGATGACGGCCAACCAGTTGTCGGAGAACCACCCGTTACAGATGGTTTCGGTCATGACTTCGATGTTTTCCAGGCTCCGAACCTCCGAGACCAGTTCCGCCAACCTGCGGTTACACTCATCGTCTGCAGTGGAGAGCCTGGCATAGGTCAACGAACCACCAAGCATTCGGTTTTCGTCAATCAAAAGCACGGATCGCCGCCCCCCTTGGCGGCTTCGATCGCGGCATTCAATCCAGCCGGTCCTGCGCCGATTACCGCCACATCCGTGAATGCGTACTGTTTGTCGTAATGATCGACGGTATGCGTCGTATCCACTACCCCGAGACCCGCGCGGGCGCGTATGATCCGCGCCCACACCTTTTCCCACGCGCCTTTCGGTCGGTAAAACGCCTTGTAATAAAATCCGGCTGGCATGAATTTTGAGAACCGCCCGATCCAGGCGTCGCGGTCCTTTTCCAGGCTCCCCTTGTAGTTCTGGCCTGTCACGACCATGGATCGCGTACGGGTGTCATATCGGCCAGCGTATTCGGATCACCGCTCAACTGCACCAGGGTATTTCGCGTCCTGGCCCGCCATCGACAATACGCTGCGCGGGCGGTGATATTTGAACGATCGCGATAGTATCCATCGACCGTTGGCCAAAGCGCGCTAGCAATGCAGTCTCCTTCGATCGCCTCATACTGCGTACCCTGGAAACGGAACGTAACCTTCTTAGATCGGTCTAACAGAGTGCCCGCAGGAGCCGACAGACGTCTTCCGTTTTCACGCGTCCCCCTCCCGACGAAACTCAATGCGTTCTTTGAACAGTTCAGCAGCCGGGTAAGTTTTGATGATTTCATCCGTTACCGTATGGCGTTCAGCGATGAACCAATACGACGTCGCCGTGTGACACCACCATTCGCGAACGACGCCGGCAGGATTTTCAGGAAAGAACAAATGCTCCACCCACTCGTTCGTAGAACTGCTTGCGGGCTCTGGCATAGTTCGAGTTCGCCACCATAGGTGAACTCTGACATATTTCTCCAACCGTTCAATGGGCAGCGCATCAGTTTCATATGCAGCCTCTCAGTGGCTCGCCGCCGTGGCGCCGGCCTCATTGATTTGTCGAAACTGGTAGAACCGCTCCAGCGCAAACGGCTTGATCAGCTCAGGTAACTTCCCGGTTGCAACCAGCTCCGACATAGTGACCCCGCAGATCGGTGTCGCTTTGAAACCCCACGTTCCCCAGCCCGCGTCCAGGTAGTAGTTGTCCACCGGGCTAAACCCCATGATCGGACTGTAATCGGGGGTCATGTCCGTAATACCGGCCCACTGGCGCAACAATCGCAGCTGGCCCAGGAAGGGCAGGATTTCCATCGCCGCGGCCGCGAGCGTCTCCTTCATCTCCAGCGTGGAACGGGTGTTGTAAAGGGGGTAAGGATCGGAACCGCCACCAATCACGAATTCACCACGTGAAGTCTGCTGCACGTAAACGTGGTATTGCGGCGAACTTACCAAAGGAGTCAGCACCGGTTTGTAAGGCTGCGTAACCATAGCTTGAAGCGGAAACGTCTGGATCGGCAGGTGAATGCCGGCCATTTTTGCCAGCAAGGTGCTGCTTCCGGCGACTGCCTGCACGACGCATCCACACTGGACCGTGCCGCGGTTGGTCTTGACCGCCTTCACGCGCCCATTTTCGATCTCCAACCCTGTTACCGTAGTGAGCTGATGAAGCTCTACGCCGCGTTCACATGCACCTTTTGCAAATCCCCATGCGACAGCATCATGTCGGGCGGTACCGCCGTCGGCATGCCAAAGACCCGCCTGAATCGGATAGCGCAGGTCTTCCGACATATTCAACGTCGGCACCAGTTCCCGGATCTCGTCACGGCCGATCACCTCGGAACGGACACCCAAGTGCTTGTTGACCTCGGCGCGCCAGCGAAAACTGCGGATAGCTGCATCCGTATGGGCGAGCGTAAGCTGACCGCGGTTCTCCCACATAATGTTGTAACCGAATTCATTGCTGAGTCCGCGATAAAGCTTTACGGATTCGCGATAGAAGCTCACCCCTTCTTCGGTCAGGTAGTTCGACCGAATCACCGCGGTATTACGCGCCGTGTTGCCACCGCCCAGGTAGCCCTTCTCCAAAATCGCCACGTCTTTTATGTTGTGATGTTTGGACAAATAGTATGCGATCGCAGCGCCGTGGCCGCCGCCGCCTATGATGACGACGTCGTAGCGATTCTTGAGCTCTTTACGACGATTGAAGTGCCGGTGCTCGGGATATGATCGACTGAGACCATACTTGATCAACGCGTGCGGCATATGCTTTTCTCGAGTGGATTTTCAGCGCGAACTGGCGCGTTCTTCAAATCCTGCTTGACGATGTTCTCTGAATCCGATGAACACAATGGTTATCCATCGCGTCTCTCTGCTATTCATTGTGTCGAGCACAGCGCGACCGGGAAACCGGCTTCGTGCGGGCGCGAGCCTCCCGCACGAAGCC
>CAVXJN010000001.1:0-967912 GCA_963762165.1 uncultured Gammaproteobacteria bacterium | reverse complement strand
GGGCCCGACCCAGCAGGCGACCGGCGTGGCCTCATTGAAGCCGCTGCTCAAGGGAACGGTTCAATTGCGATAGGGCAATGTCATCCACGGCATAACGCCGTGGCCTCATTGAAGCACCGTGACGGGTCAATCGGGTACATCGTCGAACGTCATCCACGGCATAACGCCGTGGCCTCATTGAAGCAGCTAGCTTCAGGTCGTGCAGTGTCACCTTATGGGTCATCCACGGCATAACGCCGTGGCCTCATTGAAGCTTATCGAGACGGTACGCCCGAATTTATCTGCGCGTCATCCACGGCATAACGCCGTGGCCTCATTGAAGCGGCGCAAGGACGGGTGTCGCCGGTGCTAACGCTAGTCATCCACGGCATAACGCCGTGGCCTCATTGAAGCATGTGTTTTGGGGGTTCGGCACGTGACCACGCGATGTCATCCACGGCATAACGCCGTGGCCTCATTGAAGCGCTCCGGTGAGTGGATGTAGGACGTACATCACGCCACGTCATCCACGGCATAACGCCGTGGCCTCATTGAAGCAATGCACCGGCACCCGGTGCCGGGCACTCGCTGTCATCCACGGCATAACGCCGTGGCCTCATTGAAGCGGAGGTGCTCGCATTGAGGATGCGGAGAATTATCTGTCATCCACGGCATAACGCCGTGGCCTCATTGAAGGGCGGTAGAAGTCGGAGGCCGGCCACATCGGAAGTCATCCACGGCATAACGCCGTGGCCTCATTGAAGCGGTCAGCTTAATCACGGGGGCAAATCACGCGCGTCATCCACGGCATAACGCCGTGGCCTCATTGAAGTGTTCTGGATTTCGCGGGGCATTGGGTGCATCACCGGGCGAGGACCGTGTATTCATTTTGAATTGCAGTCGCTGTGTAGTGCGACTACTACATGCATGGGTCTGTGCCGTCGATGGATGAGTGAACCAACGCCGCAGCGATGCGGAAATCGGCAGAGTTGGATGCAGTACTTCGGCGAGCGCCGCGGCTCAACGTTTGGAGTATCGCAATCCCAGGTTCAAGACCTTTTGGATTAATTGTTCGTAACTCAAGCCAGCGCGCTCGGCTGAGTAGGCGACATCTTCGTTTTCGGCGATGGCGGCGTTGGGGTTGGCTTCGAGGACGTAGAGCTTGCCTGTCGTCGACAGGCGCAGGTCCAGGCGGGCGTAGCTGGAGAGATCGAGAATCCGATAGATGCGCTTGGCCAGGCGTTGGATGTATTCCGCCATGCCGGCGGGAAGGTTGCGGGCGAACTGGTAGTCCAGGCCGCGGCTTTCGCGGTATTTCTCGTCCCACTTCACTTTGTAGGTGGCGATGCGTTGGGCGTCGATGTCGTCGCTGGAGAAGATCAGTTCGCGGATGGGCAGCACTTGCAGGCGTTCGTTGCCGAACACCGTGACGTACAGCTCGCGGCCGTCGATGTATTCCTCGGCGATGGCGTCGCCGCCGGTCATTTCCTGTACCTGGATGACCCGCTCGGTGAGTTCCTCCGCGTTGCTGCAGAACGAGGTCTGGGCGATGCCGATGGAGCCTTGTTCCAGCAATGATTTCACCACCATGGGGTAGGGCAGGTTGCGGATCTCCCGCTCGCGGATGGTTCGGCCCCAGCGAAACACGCGAAAGCGCGGCACTTTGATGCGGTGATAGGCCATGAGTTTTTTCGACAGCGCCTTTGTCCCGCGACAGCACCAGGCCGCGCGGGTTGCAGCCGGTGTAGGGCATTTTGATCATGTCGAGGTAGCTGACGACGTAGAAATCATTGGCGACGTTTTCGCCGAATGCTTCCAATAGATTGAAGGCGATGTGGGGTTTCCACTCGTCGATGGTCTGGCGAATGGGCGCCAGATCGCCGTCCACCGCCACCAGTCGGACTTCGTGCCCCAACGCTTGCAACGCAGCCCGCACGTCGAATTCGGTGCGAAACTTGTTCATGCGCGGGTCTTCTTCGTCATGCAGATCGTCCGGCGGCACCAAATAGGAGTGCACCAGCATCATGACGCGCAGTTTTTTCATAGCGAGATGTGGAATCCGCCGCTGTGGAGTTTGTTCATGACGACCACGGTCAGAAAAGCAACGATTTCGATTTTGAGTTCTTGTTCTGGCTGCGCGACGCGCAAGTTGAGTTGTTCGCAGCGTTTGATTATGGCTTTTAGTACTTCGTTGATACGATATTTGTGCTCCGCAGTCCAGCGTTCGACGATTTTCAGCACTTCTACGCGCACGCGGCGCATGAGCTTGGAGGCCTTTTCGTTGCGGGCGTGTTCCGGGCTGGTGGAGAACAGGTTGTGCAAGTCGCGATCGAAGAATTCGGGGCTGTCCGAGCCGTAGCGGGCGGCCTTGTCGTCGTAATATTCGCGCAGGGTCATGCGCATTTTGTCGACCGGATACACTTCGCGGCGGTTGCGCAGGCGCGGCCGCTGTTGCTGTATTTCCTCGATCAGGCTGTCTACATATTCGAGTTTCTTCAGGGCCGGCCAATACCGGTATCGGCGGCGCCAGTCGAATCGCGGCCGCAACCATACGGCGAAGGTCTCGGCCCAGTCCTCGTGCGGATGGGCCTGGGCGTACCACAGCGGCAGGTTCAGGACGAAGCGCTTGCTGTATGGATGGGGCAGGTATGTCTCGGGGTAGGGTGTGCTCGGCCTGCCGAACTGCTGCTTCCAGCCCCGGCGTTGTTGCAGTTGATAGGCGTTGAGCAGCGCGTGGCCGGTTTCGTGGCGCAACAGCTTCATGCACCAGCCGCGCGTGCCGCCTTCCACTTCCAGCAGGAACTGCTGCTCCAGTTGCCGCAGGCGCGGATGGGCGAGGAAGAACGGAATCGCCACGCCCGGCACACCGTCGGGACAGTACCAGTCGTCGGACAACCAGAAATGGGGACGGAACTCGATGTCGCGCTGGGCAAGTTCGTCGTAGAGCTGGGCGATGCGAGGCTGCAGCGGCGAACCCTTGAGCTTCAGGCCGAGGTCGCAGATCCGGGTATCGAGCAGTTGTTCGGTGGGCCAGCGGGCCCAGCCGCGCACCGTTGCTGCCGGGCCAGTACGTGTAGCGGGTCGGGCTGCCATGGCATACAGCATAGGGGAGAGGGCCAATGGGGGGCAACCGGGCGCGCAGCGTGGCATGCGATTGCGAGTGGATTGCGGTTGACCGCAATGGCCGGCTCGCGCAACCTTCGGGATCAACCTACATCGATCGGAGCGCGGGTCATGGGCGATCAGAGCAAGGAGCGCGAATCCCACGTCAAGACAGAACCGAAATTCTGTCGCTGCCGCGTCTGCCATGAACACTTTTATGGCGAGACCATTGCGGCGGCACGGCAGGCTTGTCTGGATCATGCTTTCGAAGCACATCCCGATTGGGGCACCAGTGCCTGCTATTGTCCGGACTGAAATGCGCATTTATCCGCAGGAGAACATCATGGCCGAAGCGCCGGAACCGTTGCACGAGAGGCTCAATGCCGAAACCGCCAAGCTACGTTGGCCGGAGCTCGAACCGCATTTCGAACGCGGCGCGGTTATTGTCGTCGATCCGGGCCTGGACCTGGTTCACGTGGCGCAGTGCGTGGTCGCCGACGACAAGATCGCGGTCGGCGACTGGCTCGAGCGCAGGCAACTGCGCCGTGCCGAGCCGGAACACGCGAGCGACTGGCGGCAGCGCGATCCGCTGCTGTGGGCGGTGGTGACGGCGCCCTGGGTTCTGGTGCAGGAGGCTCAATGAGCGAATTTCGAACGGCCGATCTTTGTGATGCGCACGCAGTCGAAGTGTTGGAGCCGCTGTTCCGGGATTTTGGCGGCGCCGCGCGCTTTTCAGGGCCAGTGGCGACCGTGCGGGTTTACGAGGACAACGTGCTGGTGCGCGAGGTGCTGGAAAGTCCGGGTGCGGGGCGGGTGCTGGTGGTGGACGGCGGCGGTTCGTTGTACTGCGCGTTGCTGGGCGACCGCTTGGCGCAACTCGCGTGTGACAACGGCTGGAGCGGTGTGGTGGTGAACGGTTGCGTACGCGATACGGCGCAACTGGCCGCGATACCGATCGGCATCCGGGCACTGGCCGCCCATCCGCGCAAGAGCGGCAAACAGGGCGAAGGTGAGCAAAACATGATTCTGCGGATGGCGGGAACGGGGATCTCGCCCGGACAATATCTGTACGCGGACGAAGACGGCGTGATCATCGCGCCGCAGCCACTGGTCTGAACCTCAACAGGCGCGCGACACCAACGTCGCGATGCGATCGAGCGCCCGCTCGAGATCTGTGTCCAACGCGATTGCGCCGGCCCATTCGAGCCGTTCGCGATGGCTCGCCGACAATGAGCCACCGACGCACACCGGTATGTTCAGCCCGGAGATGAAGTCGGGCAGCAGTTTGTTGAGCAGGACCGGTCCCGGTTCCAGTGACGCCGACAGAACGATCGCTTGGGCGCGCACGCGTTTGGCGGCGAATGCCAGATCGGTAAAAGGCGTGTCGGGACCCAGGACCGTCGCCCGGTAGCCCCGTTCCCAGGCGGCGAGCACGAACAGCAGCAAGCCGACATCGTGGTGTTCTCCGGGCATGCATGCCGCCAGCAGCTTCGGCCCGTGGAGCGATTGCGCGCGGTGGTGAAAATGCGCGCCGAGTTTGTTGCGCAGGAAGAAGGTAAAGAAATGTTCCTCTGCGACGGCGCCCGACTGGGCGCGCCACCGCGCCCCCAGGTCCCGCATCAGCGGTACGACAGCGTGCTCCAGCACGCTGCGCATCGGATAGCGGGCGAGCGCGTCGTTGTAGATCGTTTGCAGCGCATGGTCGTCGAATTCACTGATGGCGGTTTTCAGCCGCAGCCGCAAGGTGTCCCAGGCATCGGCAGGGCGTGCTTGATTGCGCGTCGCGCGGCTGTCGCCGGCGAGGGCGGAGGCGGCGTGATCCACGGGGACTCCTGCGTCCAACAACGCGATGATGCGACGCACCCGTTCCACGTCCGCTTCGCTGTAGATGGGGCGGCCGTTGGCGTCGCGTGCGGGTCGCAGCAGGCCGTAGCGCAGTTCCCAGTTGCGCAACGTGGCGCTGTCGACGCCGCAAAGCGCGGATACCGTGCTGATCGGGTAGACCGCTTTGTAGCTGAGGGCTGGGTTCATGGCCCGCCTGTGTGGAAATAACTGAGCATTTGTCTCAAGTATAAGCGCGCATGCGACCCCGCAGACGCGGATCGAGGTGAAATCTTGTAAATTCGGGTGTCGCCAGACCCGGACGGAGTCCGCAGTAGGTTAGCGGGATCGGCCGGCTCGATGTGTGGTTTTTCGGCGGCGTCGGCACCACGAGCGGGTGCCGGGCGGAGCGCGTCGTGCAGTGCGGACGGGGCGGGTGTCAGGCTTTGCTGAATGTTTCGAGATCTTTTCGCACCTCGACACTATGGCTCGAGGCATCCACTCGCCGGTAGATGCGGGCGATACGGCCGTCTGGTGCGATCAGGAATGTATGCCGGCGGGCGAACCGCAACGGGCCGAGTTGGAACAGCGCGCCATAGGCACGGCTCAATGCGCCGGCCGCATCGGACAACAGCGGGAATCCCAAGGCGTAACGCACGGCAAAAGCGCGATGATCGGCCGACGAGTCCAGGCTCACGCCGAGAACGTCCGCGCCCTGCTCGCGCAGCGCCTGCTGCTCATCGCGGAAGTTGCAAGCCTCGCGCGTGCATAACGGCGTGGCGTCCTTGGGATAGAAATACAACACCAGCCAGCGTCCGCGGTATTGCTCCAAGCGCTGGATCTTTCCGTCCTGGTCGGGGAGTGCAAATTTAGGTGCCGGATCGCCGGGGCGCAGCGTCGGGCGCCCCAGCAGACCGGCGCGCAACGCACTTAATACACCGCTCATTGGCGTCTCCTTTGGCGATCCATTTCGATGTTCAACAACCTGCTGATCGCATGCAGTTCTTCGTTATCCGGATCCAGCCGCTCGCCGCGTTCGATGTATCGTTCCACGCGATCGTATTCGCCCCGCTCCAGCGATCGGCGCGCCAGCCAGCCGTAACGTTGCACGATTTCCTCGATACCGCGCTTGGCTGCTTCGTTGCCGGGATCGATACGCAATACCTGCTGATACAAACTATAGGCACTCTGCTCCACCGGAATCGTCAACTGATAATTTTCCAACGCCGCGTGCGCCTGGCCCAATAATGCTTGGACTTGGGCTGCTGAGCCGTTTGCACCTGTGGTTTGCGTCGCCGCCGGTTCCGGGCTGGGGTTGATATCCGGTGCCGGCGTTGATGCCGGAGCCGCTGCTGCAGGGGCGGGAGTCTCGGGCGACGGAGGGTTCGGCTGTGCAGCGGACTCAGGTGCAGGTTGCGCCTGCGGCTTCCCATCTGTTGGCGCGGAAACGGCCGGGGCTGCCGCGGTGGCCGGCGCGGGCGATTCGGGAGAAGTGGATTTCGGTTCCGGAGCCGGCGCAGGGGCCTGGGGGGAAGCGGATTGCAGTTCCGCGGCCGGCGCGGGTGGTTGGAGGGAAGCGGATTCCGGTTCCGGGGCCGGCGCAGGGGCTTGGGGGGAAACGGATTCCGGTTCCGGAGTCGCCGCACGGACGGGGGGGAGTGGATTCCGGGTTCCGGGGCGGCGGTGGGGTCGCCGGGAACGCCGGCACGATCCGGGGCAACGGTATCGGGCGCGGCCGCCGGCGCGGGCGCTGCCTGGTCCTGCAGACCGAGCACGGCGGCGTCGGGCGGTTCCGCACTCGCCGGTTTCGCTTGGGTTGGCAGGGGTGGCGCGGCGGGCGCCGCAGCCGGTTTCGCCGCAGACGGAAGTTGTTGTGCCGGGGTTGGGGCGTCGGGTGCCGGCGGTGGCTTGCTGAATTCGCTGCGACCGGCGGCTGACGCGGGCGACTCCGGCGGCGGTGTGTCGTCAATCGGGATCGGCAAGAAATTGCGGAACAGCACCAACAAGCCGATGGCGACCAGGAGCATGACCAGGACGCGGCCTCGGCGCCGGCGCCGAGGGGGCTGTTCGACGTACGTCGACGCCGGTTCGGGCTCGTCGCCGGTCGGTTCGTAACGCCGCGGCCCAGGCATGTGCAATTCGATATCGTCGTCCGCGGACAACCGTGAACGCTCGGGTGGCTGCGGCTCGAACGGATCTTCCGCCGGGCTCGCCGTGAGCGGTTGGCCCTGCTCGTGCGGCTCCGGTTCCACCGGACTCAGGTCGGGGCCGTCGAGGTCGAAATCGACGGCATCGGTGGCGGTGATGGCCATCTTTTCAATGTCCGTCGCCGGGCGGCTGGCGATGGGTTCGGCCGCGTCCGCGGTTTCGTCCTGGGCCGTGTCCGTCGCCACGGCTGCGAATACCGCTTCGTCGCCGTCGTCGACGTGCAGACGCTCTTCGCGCAATTCCTCGACCACCAGGCGCACGTCCTCGCCGTCCAGGGTTTGCCTGTCGTGCACGCTTCCGAACAACAGCAGCCGGCTGCACATGGTATTGATGCGTCGCGGCAGGCCTTCGCTGAAATGGTGGATCAGGCGCACGGCCTCGTCGCTGAACTGCGGATTGCCGCGCCAGCCGCTGCGCAGCAAACGGTGCCGGATGTAGGCGTGGGTTTGTTCGAGATTCAACGGTTCGAGGTTGCATGCGGCGATCAAGCGCTGCCTGAGTTCGCCCCAGCCGGCGGCGTGCAGCACACCCCGCAACTGTTCCTGGCCGACCAGGAATACCTGCAGCAAAGCGGTATCGCCTTCGTACAAGTTGGTGAGGCGATAGAGCTCCTGCAGCGTGTCGGGCGACAAACCCTGCGCCTCGTCGACCAGCAGCACTGCGGGATGGCCGCCGCGGCCGTGTCGCACCAGGAACTCTTCAAGGCGCTTGAGGATGGTCACTTTGTCCGCGCCCTCGACCTGCAACCCGAACGCGTGGGCGACCATCGGCACCAGGTCGGCGGCATCGAAGCGGGTGCTGACCAGCACTGCATTGGCAATGCGCTGCTTTTCCAGTTCGGTCAGTAGGCTGCGGATCAAGGTGGTTTTGCCGCTGCCCGGACGGCCGGTAATCACCAGGAATCCTTCCCCCTGGCGCAGCGCGTACTGCATGTACGCCCAGGCTTTGCCGTAGCTTTGGTGGGCGAAGGAGAAGTCCGGATCGGGTGTCAGCCGAAACGGATCGGATTGCAGTTGATAATGTTGCGCGTACATGTACGGGTTCCAGACGTCCCTGATGTGGGTTGCTCTGCCAGGTCCCGGCAGTTTTTCCTCGGCGGGTGTACGAGTATAAGGGTATGGGGAGTCAGGCAAAAGACATGTTTCCGGGGCGCCAGTCTATAATGGGGGCACGAATCCACCAGCTCACTGTCCGCCATGCTTGAATTGAACCCGGAAATCGTCTGTCTGATCATCGCCCGCGCCCGCGAATTTCACGCCAAAGAGCAGGTCGTATTGCCCGACGAGCCGTTCAATGCCGGAGACGACTGGGCTCTGCAGACCCTGGCCGATCATCTGGATGATCTCACCTATCGGGAGGTGATCGACGCTATCGAGGACCTGGAGCCCGATCAGCAGGCCGACCTGGTGGCGCTGATGTGGCTCGGAAGGGGCGATTTCGAAGTCGACGAATGGAATGCGGCGGTCGTCCAGGCCCTCGAGCAGAGCAACGACCGCAGCTGCGGAATATCTGCTGGCGACGCCGCTGGTCGCGGATTTCCTCGAAGAAGGGTCTCGATCTGCTGGGTTACTCCTGCGACGAGTGACGGTCCGCGCCGACGTCGCTGCTCGGCAACGATTGCACGAATTGCACGTACAGCGCGGTGTCCCATTGGCGACCCGCCCAGTGCCTGGTAGCGAATCCGTCCTCGCGGATCCACCAGATAGGTCGCCGGCAAGCCGCGCGGCTGCCAGGCTTCCGTGACCTGACCGTCGCGGTCCAGGAGCGTGGTCAAGTCCGGTGCCACCGCCGCCAGGAAAGTAAACACGGTGTCTTCATCCTCGGCGGTATTCACCAACACCAGTTCGATGTCATGCCGATCGAGCTTTTGCGCCAGGCGCTGAATGGCAGGCATTTCCCGACGGCACGGTCCGCACCAACTCGCCCAGAAATGCACGAACGTCCAGCGGCCGGAACCCGCGGCAAGCGTGTATCCGTTGCCGTCCATATCGCTGAGTTGTAACGGCGGCGCCTTGCGGCCGTCGACCGCGATTACACCCGGCGGAAGGTCCTGTGCCGCGACGGCGCCCGTCAGGCAGCACAACAGAAGTACAATTACGGCTCTCATTTTGCCGGGTCCTCGGCGCAACGCAGATTGTCGAAGCGCACCTCGATGGTATCGTCGGCGTCCGCACTCCGGGCCGCGAACCGGGCGACCAGGCGTGATCGGCTTATCGGTGCGCGGCAATACGATATTGCCGCCTTCCGATTCGTTGGGGCGAAAGTCCAGGGTTTCCGGTAGCAGGGTCCACCGGAAGGTGGATTGCGCGGCCAGCGGCATGCTCAGCTCGCGCCATTTTTGCTTCCAGTAGGCGCGATCCATCGGCCGCAACGGTTCGCCCCCTGAGGTGAACGTCCAGCGCGATTGATCGAGCCAGATCACGTGGTCGCTGCGATTGCGGATGCCAAAGGTGATGAAGCATTGCTGGCGCAACAGCGCGACCATTTGCGGTGGGAACTTGCGGCCGATGTAAAACGCGGCGATCTGCTGCGGAGTTCGGGGATTGGCGCGTACCCGGAGCGCGCCGTTGTCGAATTCCCGAATGTTCTCCGCGCCGCCCGCCGCCCATGACGACGCCGCGAAGCCGCAAAAAGCCAGAAGCAAAATCGTGGTTATGCGCATCGGGCCATCATACCCGGTTGCCGGCATTGCGAAAGCCTCCCCCGGAACTTTCGCGCCTGCGCGCAGTCAACTGCAACCTAGGCTTTGGGTTCGGGGCGAGGTCGTCATGACTGCTCGAACGCACAGGTTTTGAGGACGCTAATGCGACAGGAGGTCACCATGAACGCACGATCCATTCATTCCCTGATATTCGGCATCTGCGCACGCGGCACTGTCGCTCGGCGCCCGCGCACGGTGCCGATCTCATCGTCGGTGCCCGTCCGGCGCCGCCCAAAGGCGGCGGGCCGGGCGAGCTGGTCACGTGGCAGACCGGCAGCGATGAAACCGACCGCGTACCGTTCGGAGAATCCGGCACCCCCGCAGGCAACAGTTTTTACGCCGCATTCGATCCCGTGAATCAACGGGTGTACGTGCCGACCGCGGCAGGCCGCACCGACATATTCGACGCCTCGGGCCTGAACCGGGTGGGATCGATGACCAGCATCCGTGGCGGTCGTGTGGCCCGTGTGTCGCCGGACGGCAGTGTGCTGTTGGTGGTTTCCGGGAAGCAGACCGCGGGCTATTCAACCGGCAGCCGCAAGCAACTGTTCACCGTTCCGGCCGGCGGCAACGCCGTGGCTTTCGACGAGCAGAGGCAATACGCATACGTGGGCGGCAATCGGGACGACTCGATCAAGCGCATCGATATCGCCCAGGGCAAAGTCAGCGGCGAATTCCCGGTGGCGCGCAGCGGCGATCTGATTCGCGTGCACGACAAGCTGTATTCCGCCGACATGAAAACCGGCGTCATGAGCGTGGTGGACTTGAACAGCGGCAAGGTCACCGAAATCAAAACGCCGGAAGTGGATCCCCAATTCGACTACAAGCACATCGGCGCCGCCCATGAAGGGTTCATGCAGTTGGCCGCCGATCCGCGTCGCCACCGCGTATACGCAGCCGGCTTTTCCGGGCATATCCTGGTGTTCGATAGCGATGCCGCGCGTTATCTGGGAGAGATCAAGGTCGACGCCGGGCCCACGGGCGGGCCGGACAAGCTCAGCGGACTGGCGCTGTTCGACGGTGGCGACAAAGCGCTGGCCACCGTAGAGAATCTGGATACCGCCGTGGTGGTGGATCTGGAGTCGAAAAAGATCACCCGGACGCTGACCGATGCCGGCAGCAACCGCTGGGTGGTATTGGGCGGTCGCCAGTGACGCGCCGGCGCTGGCGTCAGTCGGCGGGGTGGAATATTCCCGGCATATCGACGTAGCCCGGCTGTTGCTGGATTCTGTCGATCCAGCCACACACGGCCGGGTATTCCTCCAGGGAGATGGCGCCTTCGGGCGCCAGCGCCACGTACGGATAGCAGGCGATGTCGGCGATGGTGAGGTGGTCGCAGGCCAGCCAAGGTTGGTTCTGCAAGTGCGATTCCATTACCGCCAGGCCGGCGCGCCCCAGTTGCTGGCACTCCTCCAGATTGAAGGGCCGGCCGAGCAGCCGCACGGCGCGCGCCCGCGCCAGTCCGAAAACAGTTCATTTTCGGACACCGCCAGCCACTGCAGAATGCGCGTCAAGGTGACGGTATCCAGCGGCATCCAGGTTTCGCCTCCGTATTGCCGCGCCAGATAGGCCAGGATGGCTTGCGAGTCCCATACGACCATGTCGCCATCTTCCAACACCGGAATCTGCGCGCGTGGATTCAAGCGCAGAAAATCCGGCTTGCGGGTGCCGTCTCCCCGGGAGTCCACCGGCACCGTCTCGTACGTCAAACCAAGAAACGAAAGCAACATGCGTACCTTGTGGCAGTTGCCGGATTGCGGCGCGTCATACAACTTCATGGATCACCTCCTGGCGCAGTAGCGCGCAGCGCCGGTCAGCTTTTCTGATGGCCGCTGACGAAGGCGTGCAGAGGCTTGGTTTCCTCGAACACGCGTTTCTGGTCGTCGCTCGCCTCGTGCTGGTATTTGGCTTTCCATTGGTCGAACGGCATGCCGTATACCGCTTCGCGCGCCTCATCGTAGTTCATGTCCACACCGTGCTCCTTGGCCGCATTCATATACCATTTCGCCAGGCAGTTGCGGCAAAAGCCGGCCAGGTTCATCAAATCGATATTCTGGACGTCGGTGCGGCGCTGTAAATGTTCGATCAGGCCGCGAAAAGCCGCCGCCTCGAGTTCGGTCCGGGTCTGTTTATCCATGATCGCTCCTGTAAAGTCCAAAGGCTGGGTGGCCGGACAGCACAAGATAGCACCAGCGCCGGCGAATTTTCATCCCGCCGGTGGGCGCAGACCGGCAGTGGCGCTAGAATGAGGCCATCGGGCCGATGTCGACCCCGCAGCAGGCTGGTGAAAACCATGGGTATCGAAGAGGAAGAACCGGGCATATTCGACGGCGCCGCGCAGCAGGCGGTGGAGTTGGGCAACCAGCTCGCGGATACGGACCCGGATGCGGACTTGTGGGACGTGGCGTCGGGCCTGTTGGCCGGCGCTGTGCAGTATTGGCTGTACACGCGCCAACCCTGCGGCGACGCATTCTGTGAAGACTGCGCCGACGTCAGTACGGCGGAACAGCGCATGCGCCTGCTGTTGGAGGAAGTGCGCGAATTCGCCGAAGAAAGCGATTACTACCATACGCCCAATGACGCCAACGTGGGCACCGCATGAGCGTTCGCGACGTTTTCGTCGACAGTGAGAGCAAAGTCGTCGAAGAACGGTGCGGCGTGGTCTATGCGCCGCGCAAGAGCCGTGACCGGTTTCCGGAGAACTGTGTCGAAGTGTTCGACTCCGAGCAGGCCGCGGTTGCGGCTGCTGATCCTGGAGCGAAGCGTTTTGCCGCTCGCGTGCTCGGTCCGTCCCGGTCTTCTGAAGGACTGACGCTTGTATTATCTGGTGCGTTGGTTGGATTGAGCCGTGGTCCGTTGCCGGGAGTGGCTGCACCATGCACGGGTACTGAGGTTGCCGGGAGGACAGGAGACATGAAACGCGCGCAGCGCAAGATCATGAGCATCGCGATGGCGGCGGTGCTCGCACC
The DNA here is from genome assembly GCA_963762165.1 of uncultured Gammaproteobacteria bacterium. GTDB lineage: Bacteria > Pseudomonadota > Gammaproteobacteria > JASBUN01 > JASBUN01 > CAVXJN01. Next base: position 955,132 of record CAVXJN010000001.1, on the reverse strand, counting down.
CGCTTCGGCGGCATTGGGAGCCAACGCGGAACGCGGACGTTTGTTGTACGAGAACCATTGTACGGTCTGCCATACCAGCGTCGCCCATATTCGCGAGCAACGCATCGCCCATTCGCTAGACGACATCCGCAAGCAGGTGTTGCGCTGGTCCGGCCACCTCAATCTGGAATGGCGCGCCGGGGAGATCGCCGACGTTGTTGGAATACCTCAACAGCAACTATTACCACTTCGAGTCGCAATGACTTATCGCCCTCGCAATCTGCTCTCGGTGGCATTGTTCGGCGTGACTTTGTGCGCGGCAACCAGCAACAGCAGTGCCGTCGAAGTTAAGCCCGACAAGTTGAAGCATTTTTTCGCTTCCATGGCGCTGGGCGCCGCGGGCGCCGGGTGGGCGCGCGAACGCGGAGTCCGTAACTGCCGCGCGGCGGGAATCGGCATCAGCTTCAGTCTGATGTTCGGTGTCGGCAAGGAATTCTATGATCTGCGCTACAAACGCACCGACTTTGATTGGGGCGATCTGCTTTGGGACGCGATCGGCGCCACTGCCGGCAGTATGCTGACCAGCGGTTGTCGCTAGCCGTCCCAGCCCGGCGTTGCGGTCGTTCTTCGCGCGACCGACCCTGCAACGACCCCTCGTCAGCTTTCGGAAATTGTTCGTGAATCACCCATTGTTGCTGTGCAGCGATCTAGATCGCACCATCCTACCCAACGGTAAAGGAACCGGAATCGCCGCGGGCGCGTATGTTGCTCGAGCACATTGGCCGCGCATCCGCGGGTGAACGCTTGCCTATGTCAGTGGTCGCCACGAGCGATTGCTGCGGCGTGCCATTAGCGAGTACGGGATTCCGGTTCCGGCCTACGCAATCGGCGATGTCGGAACCACGATCTATCGTATCGTTGCCGGCCAATGGCATCGCTGGCGCAGAATGGGAGCAGGCCATTGCGCCGGACTGGAACGGCGCAAGCCGCGGGGATCTGGCGGCACTGTTTGACGACCTGGATCCGTTGACGCTGCAGGAAGACGAGAAGCAGAACGTTTTCAAGCTCAGCTATTACGCGCCCGAGGACATCAGTCGCGCCGATCTGCTGTGCGGAAATGGAAGCGCGCCTGCGCAGCCGGGGCGTGCGCGCAAGCCTCATCTGGAGTGTCGACGAAGCCGCGGGTACGGGCCTGCTGGACGTACTGCCGGCGGCGCCACCAAGCTGCACGCGGTGCGCTTTTTATGCGTCATTGCGGCGCTTGCGAACAACACACGGTGTTCGCAGGAGACAGTGGCAACGACTTGCCGGTATTGACCAGCGGTCTGCAGTCGGTGCTGGTGCGCAACGCACATCCGGAGGTGCGCGAAGAGGCGGTGCGCATCACCAGCCAGACAGGCATTGCGCGAGCGGCTTTACCTGGCCGAGGGCGGATTTCTGGGAATGAACGGTAACTATGCCGCGGGTGTGCTCGAAGGCGTGGCGCACTTCGTTCCCGCGGTGGGGGATTGGCTGGGCAGTCGTAGTGCAGCTCAATAAACCTGATACTGCCGAATTCCGCGCCTGGCTTTAATACCAATCCCCGGTTCCGTTGAGATGCGCAACGACGGTTTCCATGCCGTCGACGCCGCGATCCAGCATTACGTCCAGCGGTGTGCGTTCGTTGAAAAACGCATTGGGCGTCGTGACCCAGAAATTGCCGACCTCGGTGTTGTGGGGATACATGCTTTCCACCGCGTTTTGGATCGACAAAATGTAGTGAGCACGCAGCAACATGGCGTCGTTTTCGGGAAATGCGGTCCCGGTCCGAAGCTGATTGAGCTTGCGGGCCTTGGTGCCTTCGGGCAGCCCCAGCAAGACGCACTGCGCCTCGGGCGGCACATTCCAGCCGTGCAGTACACCCATGACCGTCTGCGCCAGTTGCACGCGCCGTTGCTGGTCCATGTCGATGATCGTAGCCATTGCGATTGCCTGCTCGTTGCGATGTACTGCCGAGTGTTATGCGCAAGATGTGCGGGGAAGCACGACAGCATAACACAGTCCATTCTCCCCTGATCTGACACTCTAGTCGTTGTGCGACCCGCGGCCATCGGTCGCGGCAAGCGATATCTTCGAGCGGCTTTGTTTCGAGCTGTTTCAAATGCGTTGCGATCGGGTTCCACGTGCGCGGCCGCGCAATCCAGGCAACGTCGCTGGACGCCGAGCCGTATTCCGATGCAATGATGCTTACAGCTTCGCCCGCCCGCAGCTTCACGCAAGGGGATGCCGTAGTGACACCCGCTACGAACTTGCCAATCGTCGTGTTGAAAACCGGGACCAAACTTCCCGCGCTGAACCGGATCGAGGGTGATTTCGATGCTTGGATCCGCAACGGCATGGCTGCGCCCGCAGCGCGCTATAGCGTGGTTTCCCCGCAGCTCGGACAATCGTTGCCGTTGTTGCGCGACACCGCTGCAATCGTGGTCACGGGTTCTGCTGCGATGGTCACGGATCACAGCGAATGGATTGAAAGTGCTGCTGCCTGGTTGCGTGAGGCAGTAGCACAAGACGTGCCTGTGCTCGGTATTTGTTTCGGTCATCAATTGCTCGCGTATGCATTGGGCGGCAACGTCGATTACAACCCGAATGGAATTGAAGTCGGAACCATTGCCATACGGTTGCAGTCAGCGGCGGGGAACGATAATCTCTTTGCCGAACTGCCGCAGGTGTTGCATGTGCATGCCAGCCATCAGCAGTCGGTATTGAAGTTGCCGCCCGCCGCGGTTTTGTTGGCATCAAGCGACATGGATCCGCATCACGCGTTTCGCGTTGGAGAATGCGCTTGGGGTTTGCAGTTTCATCCGGAGTTCGACGCCGTGATTACCCGCGCTTACGTTGCGCACTATCACGAGCCAGAACCCGGCAAAAAAAGATCGGGGACGTCACCGTCCACAAACAGTTGTTACGACACCCCGTTCGGGGACAGGGTCTTGCGCCGGTTTGCGCAAGTGGTCGCCGAACGCGGCCGGGTCGATGCCCGCTGGATGCGCGCTGAACTCCCGGGCCCCGCAGGAATTTGACGCGCGGGAGCGCCCGAGGTGCTGGCGGATGTGCTCAACGATTCCGCCGGCGGTCGCATAAGTTGCTGAATGTAGAACAGTCGCGTTAGAAGTAAGGCACCACCGACGATGTTGGTACGATGCTTGCTGAACTTACGCTACAACTTACACACATCCAGCTCGAGGCAGCGTAGCCCTATGAAAACGAGAACCTGGCTGATTTGTACCGTCAGTTTGTTGGCAGGATGGAGTCAAATTTTTGCCGCTGACTTCGACACCAGCATCGCCATGACATCCCGTGGCGCAGCAACCTATTACGTTCCCGGCGAAATTCAGGGGGTCGGGCCGGTCGACTTGATGGTCGACACGGGTTCGGGATACACCACCATCAATGAAGAAACCCTGGCGATGCTCAAAGAGGATGGGCGCGCCAAATACGTCAAGGATCTTGTCGGAATTCTCGCCAACGGCTCGCGCATGGTGGTCAAGGTTTATCGGATCAGCGCCTTGAACATTGGCGGCGAATGCTGGTTGAAAGACGTGGAAGCCGCCGTGTTTCCGGGCCGCACGCGCCATATTTTGGGTCTGAGCGCATTGAGCAAGGCGTCGCCGTTCATTTTCTCCACCAATCCGCCGAAGTTGGTGCTCAGCAATTGCATGGCGGGTCCGGCCCCGAACAAGGGCGAAACCACCGCCGATGCCGATGATACTGCGCTGGAGAAAGATGCCGCGGTGCTGGCGGCCGCACAAGCAGCCAACACCGATTCCGAGCCGGCCAAGCGCTGAGAACGGTTCCGCCGCGCCGGTCTTCGCTCAGCGCCCGTCGGGCGCTGGAGTGGCTTGGTCAGTTTCGAATACGCTGAATTCGCTCTGATCGATCTTGCCGTCTGAATTCAAATCGGCCTTCTTCCACGATTCCAGCAAGCGGCGATTCTCACGGGCTTCCGCTTCGCTGATGAAGCCATCGCCATTGGTATCGATCGTCTTGAACCGCTGCAGCTCATCGAGCCGTTGGCGTTGTTCGGCGTGCATATCCGCCGCCGAATTGGCATCTGCCCGAAGGTCGGGCTTTGGCCCCGCCCAAGCAGCCATTAGCGATACGCTCAGTCCGATTGCGGTTACGAATCGTTTTCCCATTCCAAAACTCCTGGGCCCTTGTCTGGCCACGACCGTCCTGAGAAGGCTTGGCAGTCTAGTTTAGCGCGGCTGTCGCACAACGCTGGCGCAGGCCCGTTTCGCTATAATCGAAGCCATGGCTCGCCTTTGCCATGAGGGTCTGGCAACGCCGCAGCGGCCGGCGGTTTCGGCTGCCGCCTTGGCGGACGAAGCCGCTGTGGTCGATGGCCTGCTCGATCAAGCCGCTTTCGATCCGGCCGCCCGCCAGCGCATCCAGCGCTGCGCCACGGAACTCATATCCGCGGTACGGGAATCCAGTCACCATCGACGCGGAATCGAGGCGTTTCTACGCGAATACGATCTGTCTTCGGAAGAAGGCGTGGTCTTGATGTGTTTGGCCGAAGCGCTGCTGCGGATCCCCGATTCGGCGACTGCGGACCGGCTCATCAGCGATCGTCTGTCGGTGGGCGATTGGGAACGTCACCTGGGCCGCAGCGATTCCTGGTTCGTCAATGCCGCCACCTGGGGTCTGTTGCTGACCGGCCGTATCGTGCATCTCGATCCGGGCGCGCTGCGCGCCGAACGCGGGCTCCTGCGGCGGCTTGGCTCATCCGGCGAGCCATTGGTGCGCGCCGCGCTGCGCGAAGCGCTGCGCATACTGGGCCAGCAGTTCGTAATGGCAGTGGACATCGACCATGCCATCAGCCGTGTCCGGGGCGAGCGATCGGCAGCGGCACGGTATTCTTTCGACATGCTCGGAGAAGCGGCGCTGACTGCCGACGAGGCGGTGCACTTCTTCGAGCTTTACGACAGTGCTGTGCAACGCATCGGCCAAGACCCGCAAAGCACCGGTGATGTGGCCGACACCGCCAGTATTTCCATCAAGCTCTCGGCACTGCACCCGCGATTCGAATATGCCCAGCGCGACCGGGTCATGGCGGAGCTGGTGCCGCGCTTGCGGCAGTTGGTCGCCCGGGCGCGGGAATGTGGCCTCGCCGTTACCGTGGACGCGGAAGAGGCGGATCGCCTGGACTTGACCCTGGACGTATTTGCTGCCGTGTTCTGCGATCCGGCGGCCGCCGGCTGGCACGGTTTCGGGTTGGCGGTTCAAGCCTATCAGAAGCGCGCATTGGCCGTTTTCGAATGGCTGACCGCTTTGGCGCGCAGCGCCGGGAAGCGCATGCCATTACGGTTGGTCAAAGGCGCCTATTGGGACACGGAGATCAAGCGTGCCCAGGAGCGCGGTTTGTCCGATTATCCGGTGTTTACGCGCAAACTGGCCACGGACGTCTCATATCTCGCCTGCGCGCGCAAGCTCCTGCGGGAGGCAGACGCCTTTTACCCCCAGTTCGCCACCCACAACGCGTATTCCGTCGCTGCGATACTCGAACTGGCCGCCGATACCGAAAACTTCGAATTCCAGCGACTGCATGGCATGGGGGAGCGCCTGTACGCTGCGCTGTTGCGCTTGCGTCCCGGCACGCGGCATCGGGTCTATGCGCCTGTGGGCGAACATGCACAGTTGTTGCCCTATCTGGTACGCCGCCTGCTCGAAAACGGGGCGAATACTTCGTTTGTCACCCGCATCGAAGACAAGGCCGTCGCGGTGGAAACACTGGTTCGCGACCCGGTGGAACAATTGCGGGTCGACAAACAGCGCCGGCATCGCCGCATCCCGTTGCCGGTGGATTTGTTTCGGCCCTTGCGTCGCAACTCCGCCGGTATCGATTTGAGCGACCCCGCGAGTGTGGCAGGGCTCGAAGCCGATCTGGGATGCGCGGCGCAGCGCGAATACCGGGCCGCGCCGCTGATCGACGGTTGCGCATGCGCCGGCGAACCGAGTTCGGTATGGTCGCCGGCGGACACCCGGTTGCAGATCGGTGAAACTGTCGAGGCCCAGGTGGATGATGTCCGCGCCGCGTTCGCAGTCGCGCGTGCGGGGTTTGGCCCATGGAGTGGGTGCGCGGTTACCGAGCGCGCGCGGATATTGGAGCGCGCCGCGGATGGCCTCGAAGCAAACCGCGCCGAACTGATCCATTTGCTTGGGCGCGAGGGCGGTCGCTGTATACCGGACGCGCTGGCGGAAGTACGCGAAGCCGCGGATTTCTGCCGCTACTACGCTGCGCTGGCGGTCGCCGACATGCCGCCCCGGGCGTTGCCCGCTCCGGCCGGCGAACGCAATCAGCTGGCGTTGCACGGTCGCGGTGTGTTTGCCTGTATCAGCCCGTGGAACTTTCCGGTGGCGATATTCACCGGCCAGATCGCGGCGGCGCTGGTGGTTGGCAACACCGTGGTCGCAAAGCCCGCGCGGCAAACCACGTTGTGCGCCATGCGCGTGGTGCAAATCCTGCACCAGGCCGGCGTGCCGGTACAGGCGTTGCAGTTCTTACCTGGCGACAGCGCTGTGCTCGGCGGGCCCATGCTGCAGCATCCGGATCTGGCGGGCGTGGCATTCACAGGGTCGACCGCGACGGGTCATACGCTCAATCGTGCGCTGGCACTACGCGACGGCCCAATCTTGCCGCTGATTGCGGAAACCGGCGGCCAGAACGCCATGATCGTCGATAGCTCGGCGCTACCGGAGCAAGTGGTGCGCGACGTTTTGCAATCGGCATTCAACAGCGCCGGCCAGCGATGTTCAGCGCTGCGCGTGTTGTTCGTGCAGGAGGACGCCGCGGCACGATTGCTGGAAATGCTATGCGGCGCAGTACGCGAACTTCGTCTGGGAGACCCAATGCAATTGTGCACGGACGTGGGACCGGTGATCGATGGGCGCGCACGGCAGTCCTTGGTCGCACACCGCGAGCAACTGCGGGACGCGGTGTTATGCGAAGCACAGACGACCCAGGAATGCAGTCGCGGCCATTTCGTCGCGCCCGCGGTGTTCGAGATCGATCGCATGGAGGTGCTGCAAGGCGAAGTGTTCGGCCCCATGCTGCACGTCGTGCGCTACCGCGCCCGAGAGTTGGACCAGGTGGTGGACGCCATCAACAACAGTGGTTTCGGTCTGACGCTGGGGATCCATTCGCGCATCGAGCGCACGGCGCGACAGATCATCGACCGCGCCAGAGTCGGTAACTTCTACCTCAATCGGAACATGGTAGGTGCCGTGGTCGGCGCGCAACCGTTCGGTGGCGAGGGTCTTTCCGGTACCGGACCGAAGGCGGGTGGCCCGCATTATCTGCAGCGTTTCGCCGTGGAGCGGGTTGTGTCTGTGAACACCGCCGCCATCGGCGGCAATGCCACACTGCTGAGCATGGAGGATGGCAACTGATCCCGGTGCCAAAAAAAGTAGGCACATGGAGCTGTCGCCCGCGCCGGGCTTTGCGCGAGCATCTAGTATTCGGGAATGGGTAACAGCCGCCGGGAGGTGCCTTCCGACCCGGCGCCGCAACACGGAGGCATGCAGGTGGAACGCGTCCAATTGGAAAAGCTGAGTGCACCGGAACTGGCCCGCCTGTTCCGGGACTGCGATCCCTGGAATCCTTTACGTCACCAGGTCCGAACCGAGATGGAAATCCGCTACCGTCGCTGGTCACGGGTCATGGACATTGCGTGGTTTGCCACCGGCGGCTGTCTGTTGCTGGTATTGATCGTGTTCTTGTTGTCGTGAGTGTGCGCGCGGCGATCATGCTCGGGGCGTTCCTGGCGTGCGCAATGCAAGCGGCCGCTGCGCCCGACAACGACGTCGTGCAGGTCCGGCGCATGAGCCTGGATCTGGCGCGGGACATCGCCGATGCCGCGTTGGCATCCTGTCGCGGCAAAGGCTATCAAGTGAGCGTCGTGGTGGTGGATCGCGACGGCATGGTGATGGTGACGCTGCGCGACGTATTCGCCAGCCGCTTCAATACCGAGATCGCGGAGCGCAAGGCCAATGCGAGCGTTCTGTCCGGAATCGATTCGGCGGATTTCCGCCACAACCGCCGCGATATCCGACCGGAACTGAATCAGGTCGGCGGCGTCCTGATGCTGGAAGGCGGCGTCGCCATTCGCGCGGCCGGTTCGTTTCTGGGTGCGGTGGGTGTCAGCGGCGCGCCGGGAGGCGACCAGGACGGGCTGTGTGCCCGGGCCGGGGTCGATGCCGTGCAGGAACGGCTGCAGTTCGTCGAATGATCGAGGATCGATCGGCGCGGGCCCTCAGTCGATCAGGATGCGCATCCGATCGAATTGCAAGGTCAGGCATTGGCCGCGGAAAAAATCGTGCGCCAGTAGACCGCCGATCCGAAAGCCATACTGGCGTTCGAGCGGGAAGCGCGGCAACAAAACGGCATTGACGTTTTCGCGTCGGCACCCGCCCGCTTCTAGTTCGGGTAATACGAACGGTATGCCCGCCCTCGTACCACCGCCGCCGTGCTCGGAAACCAAATCGGACTCGGGCAGCGCCAACCTGGCCGCTTGTACCGTGGATGCGGGTGCTGCGAATGCGGCGCCGCTCATTCCGGTGTCGACGAACACCAGCGTCGGAAGGGTGCCGTTGACCCGAGCCTCGGTGAGCAGTTGGCGCCCGGGCGTCAAATACATCGGTGCGCCGACCGGGTCGCCTTCGTTCACCGCGGGAGTGCGCAGCCGCATCTGCCGGCTCCGATAATCCAGCGCCACTTCGAGGTGGGCGAATGCGCCGAGGCCGAGAATGCCGTCGATTTCCAAGTGCGGAAACCAAGGCGCAACCGATTCGCGCAGCGCCGCCACGTGCACCGGCAGGTCGTGTACATGAATTCCATTCAGGTCCAGTTCCGGTAGTCGCCCGTGCTGCAAATTGGCACTGCGCCCGCCAGCGAATGCCGCCGACTCGGGCTCACTCAGCGCCAACCCCAGGGATTGCGCCGCGGCGCGGTCCAGAACCAATTCGCTTGCGCCAGTGTCGATCACCAGATGCAGCACGTGCGTGCCGCATTGGACGCCGATCACCGGCAATGGTTCGCTCGCGATCCAGCTCAGGCTCGCTTGGCGCGCGCCGCTCAGGCGCCATGGCACGCGGCCTTCGAACGCGACAAGAATGTCGGCAAGTGCAGTTCTGCCGACTTGTCGGTATAGCGCTGCCGCGGGCTGGAACTCACCCAGCCGATAATGCGCTTCGGCCGCCAATGCCAGCGCCCCCGGCAGCTTCGGCTGCGCCGCCAGAATGGGTTGTAGTCGTTGCAAAGCCTCCCGCGGGCGGTCGTCCAGCAGGTTCAGTCGCACCAGGTTGAGTTGCAGCGCAGGATTGGCGCAGGTTTCCCGTTGCAGTTGCGTATATTCGGCGTGCGCTTGCCGGAAACGCCCGGACATGAATAATTCGTCGGCCAATTTGCGGGTTGCGGCTGCATCTTCAGGCGGACCAGGTGTCATGGCGTTACTGTAACGGAATGTTGGGTATGCCGCCTGCTTTGCATGGCGCCCATTGCGCGCTATGTTGAGACAGCGCACGGCCTCGCAGGTGATTCCGATGTGGCTTCGTTTTGTTCTGATTGCGGTGTATGCGTTGGCGTTTGCCACTGCGGTGTCGGCTGAAGAGGCCAGCGTCCGTCCCGGCATCAACCGTAACTACGAACACCCGGATTTCGATCGCTGGGTCGCGACTTTCGAACGGCCTGGACGCGAAGTCTATGACCGCCGCGGCGATATCGTTGCCGCCAGCGGCGTTCGCGCCGGCATGACAGTCGCCGATATTGGCGCCGGAACCGGCTTGTTCACCCGGTTGTTCGCCCGGGCCGTGGGCAGCGAGGGCAAGGTCTACGCCGTCGACATCTCGCTGGCGTTCGTGCACAAAGGCGTGGAGCGGGCCAAGGCGGAAGGATTCGCCAACGTCGAAGGGGTGGTGAATGACGCCCACGGAACCGGCTTGCCAGCGTCGTCGGTCGACCTGGCGTTCATTTGCGATACCTACCATCACCTCGAATATCCCCAGGACATGCTGCGCTCCATTCGCCGCGCGTTGCGTTCGACGGGCACACTGATGGTGGTCGATTTTCGACGCCAGCCCGGAGAGAGTTCGGGCTGGGTCCTGGGACATGTTCGCGCGGGCCGCGCGACAGTGATTCAGGAGATCGAGGCCGCCGGTTTCCGCCTGTTGGAAGACAGCCCGCTTTTGCACACCAATTACCTGTTGCGGTTTGCGCCTCAGTCGGGGCACGTGAACTGAATTTTTCCGCCAACCTGCCGACTATCAGGGTAATTGGATCTGCCTTGGTAGTCGAAACGTGGGAATAGGACTTTACCTGCGACCTCCATTGCGTTGTCTGGCGCTGTTGGTGCTCGTGCTTTCGGCGCGCGCTCAGGCCGACACGGTCGTGTCTGCGCAATATCGCTATGCCACAGCTCCGGAGCCCGCTTGGGTGACTCCGGTTGCGGTGCCGGCTGCTGCGGCGGCGGCCCGGAGCCAAGGCGCCGCCATCGGTTACCTGTTGGTGGAAAAGCAGATCAAAGTGGAAGGCGAGGGCGAGACTGTGTTTCGGCGCTTGGCGCTGACACCGTTGCGTCAGGACGGCCTGGCCGATGCCGCGCAGCACGAAATCACATTCAATCCCGAGTATGAGAAGCTGACCATTCACCGCATCGTAATTCAGCGCGGTGGGCGCGAACTGGACAAGCGCGACGGCGGCTACGTCCGTTTGCTGCAACGCGAACCGGAAATGGATCAGAGTCTGTATGTCGGCACGGTCAGTGCAGTGATCGTGCTCGACGACGTACGCATCGGCGACGTAATCGAATATTCCTATTCCCTCCAGGGCCGCAATCCGGTATTCGGTAACCGCTATTTCTCGTCCGACACCCTGTCCTGGGGCGTACCGGTGGAGCGGGTGGTGCGGCGCGTGTTGGTGCCGGCTTCGCACAAGCTGCAGGTGCGTACCTACAATGGCGCGCCGCAACCGCGGACAAAAGTAGGTCAAGGCGAGCGGGAATATTGGTGGCAACTGGATCACGTCGCGCCGTTCATCGACGAAGGGCAGAATCCGCGTTGGTATCTACCCCAGCAATGGGTGCAAGTCAGCGAATATCCGGACTGGCGCGCAGTGCAGCATTGGGCCAACGATCTATATGCGTGGCACGGCAAGCTGGCGCCGCAACTGCAGGAAATGGTGCGTCAGTGGCGCGCTCTGGGAGACCGGCGCGAAGCGGTGCGGCGGGCGCTTGCGTTCGTGCAACGCGACATCCGCTACTTCGGCATCGAGATGGGCCAGAATTCCCATCGCCCGGGTAATCCCAACACCGTGTATGCGCGCCGGTTCGGAGACTGCAAGGACAAGGCGCAGTTGCTGATCGCGTTGTTGCGCGCCCTCGATGTCAAGGCCCGGCCGGCGCTGGTATCGTCGGAGTTCAATCGTGCGATCGCCGACTGGCTGCCGAGCCCGGGGCTGTTCGACCATGTCATCGTACTGGCGACCATCGACGGCCACCGGTACTGGCTGGACGGTACCCGCAACTTTCAGGAAGGCACCCTCGATACATTGAGTACACCGGACTACGGCGTCGCCCTGGCAGTCGGTGCAGATTCGCCGCCGCTGCAGGAAATGCACAGCGATGTACCGCAGCGGGCTTCGGTGGATGTCGAAGAGCGGTTCGAGGTTTCGGCCTACGACCGGCCCGTGGAATTCCGGGTGCAATCGGTCTACCGCGGTGCCGAAGCCGAACTCCAGCGCCAACGCCTGGCGTGCGACACCGTCGAAGGGCTGTCACGCCAGTACCTGAATTATTACGCGCGCCGGTATCCCGGGATTGAACTCGAGGCCCAACCGGAGGTGCGCGCCGACCCTGCCCGCAGCGAGCTGCGCGTGGTGGAGCGCTATCGCATCCCTGACTTCTGGGATCGCGAACACGGCAAACTCTATTTCCGCTTGTGCGGTGGCACGATTCAGCCTTATACGGCGTTGCCGGACACGGTGCGCCGGCATACGCCGTTGGCGCTGCAGTATCCGATCCACATTCGCCATTCCAGCGTATTGCATTTTCCGGACCTGGATCGATTCGATGTCGGCAAAGATCCAGTGCTGACCGTGGAGGACGACGCAATCCGTTACCGCCAGGAAGCGGGCTACCGCAAGCGCGACCTGCGCGTGGTGCATGATTACCTCTCCAAGACCGACGCGGTGCCCACGGCGCGGGTATCGCGCCACCTCGACAATTTGCGGAGAATCAACGGCAGCCTATGCTATTCGGGCTGGGTGGCGGCACCCGGCAAAGCTTTGCCCGAGAACTCGCACAAGCCGGCGTCGAACCCGTTTACCGTGCTCGATCGGGCGATCAACGGCGCCAGCCGCTGAAGCTGCGCCCGCGCGCTGTACCTGCGAAGATTAAGCCATGCCACTGACCACCGTTTTTACCATCGGTCACAGTGATCGCCCCTTGACGGAGTTTCTGGCGGTCCTGAGCGAAGCCAATGTGAACGCTCTTGTGGACGTGCGCGCCTGGCCGCGCTCACAGCGTTACCCGCATTTCGACAGCGATCGCTTACGCGACGCGTTGGAACAAAACGACATGACTTATCATTGGGCGGGACGTCAACTGGGCGGCAAGCGTGACCCGCGGCCGAACTCCCGTCACAACGGGCTTACCGATGAAGGCCTGCGCGGCTACGCCGACCACATGGAAACCGACCCGTTCCAGCGTGCGGCAACCCAGTTGATGCGTCTGGCCGGTCAGACGGCGATCGCCGTAATGTGTGCCGAGCGCGCCCCCGAGCACTGCCACCGTGGCTTGCTTTCCGACTATCTGACCCTGAAAGGCTTGCAGGTTGTGCACTTGCTGGAACTCGGCGCGCGGCGCGATCACCTGTTGAGCGCCACCTTGCGCCGCGAGACCGATCAGCCGGTCTACGACCGCAATTGCAGCGGCAGCTTGGATTTGCAATAGCGCCAGGGCGGCCCGGAGTTGGCGCAAACGCGCTGCCGCCCGTCTTGAATCCGGGCGGTGGCGATTCAGCCCCGTGGGCGACCCCTGTACCTATTGCCCGAGGCGGTCCAAAATGGGACCGAAGCCCCGTCACGGGGCGGGCAGGAGACTTCCATGCTCGGATTTCGCAAACGCGCCGAAATGCCGCGTCCCGACGAGGCGTTGCCTGGCCGCGAACAAGCGCTTGAAGCACCGGAATCGCATTTCGTCAACGGTAACCGGCTGCAGCCGCCCTTCCCGGAAGGCATGCAGTTGGCAATGTTCGGATTGGGCTGTTTCTGGGGCGCGGAGAGAGTGTTCTGGGAGCGGGCCGGGGTCTACAGCACGATGGTCGGTTATAGTGGCGGCTACACGCCGAATCCGACCTATCGCGAGGTTTGTAGCGGCCTCACGGGTCACAACGAGGTGGTGCGGGTGGTGTTCGACCCAAACACTGTCGAGTATCAGGAGCTGTTGCGCCTGTTCTGGGAATCCCACGATCCAACCCAGGGAATGCGCCAGGGCAACGATGTCGGTACCCAATATCGCTCCGGTATCTATGTCTACGATCAGGAACAGCGCGCCGCCGCGGAAGCCTCGCGCGATGCCTATCAGCAGGCGCTGGAGGCGGCCGGGCGTCGCGCCCACATCACCTCCGAGATCATCGACGCGCCGACTTTCTATTACGCCGAGGACTATCATCAGCAATACTTGGCCAAAAATCCTGGCGGATACTGTGGCCTCGGGGGAACGGGCGTGCGGCTGTGACGCACCCCGCTGAATAGCGAATGCGCGGCCGAGCCGCGCGGGCGGAGTCGAGATGGGAATTACGGAAACCATTGCCCTGTCCATGGGCGCGGCCTGGGCAAGCGGCATCAATCTCTATGCAACCCTGTTGGTGCTCGGTTACATGGGCGCGACCGGTTATGTGGATCTGCCGCCGGACCTGCAGATTTTGACCGACCCTCTGGTCATGGTCGCCGCCGGGTTCATGTATGCGGTGGAGTTCTTTGCCGACAAGACCCCGGGCGTCGATACCGGATGGGACGCTATCCATACCTTCATACGAATACCGGCCGGCGCGTTGCTGGCGGCCGGTGCAGTAGCTCACGTCGGTCCTGAGGCGCAGTTGGCGGCCGCCATCGTCGGCGGAACCCTGGCCGCGGGAACCCACGCCACCAAGGCCGGCAGCAGAGTGCTGATCAACACTTCGCCGGAACCGTTCAGCAATTGGCTGGCATCGTTGGCCGAAGATGTTGCCGTGGTGGTGGGCCTCTGGACTGCGTTGCAGCATCCGTGGCTGTTCCTGGTGCTGCTGGTCGCGTTCGTGATTCTTGTCGTTTGGCTTTTGCCGCGCCTGTGGCGTGCCATCAAGTGGGTGTTTGCGCGACTGCGGGCGCTGTTCGGCGGTGCATCACCGCCGCCGCTCAAAACCTCCTGGCCCACTGGGGACGGACGCGAACCATTGCTTGACGCCGATGCTTCGCCACAGCCGCCGGGCGCCAGCCGGAATCCTTGAATGGGCGCCCGGCCAACGAGCGCCGCTTTGGCTGACGAGCTGGTGGCGTTCCGGCGCCGATTCGAAAGTCTGGTACTCGCCACCGTGGGCGAGGACGCCATGCCCCACGCCAGTTACGCGCCTTTCGTGCGCGACGCGAACACGGGTGACTTCTATGTTTTCGTCAGTGCCCTCGCGCGCCATACCGCGCATCTGGCACGCGGGCGCGCCGAAGTGCTGCTACTCGAAGATCAAGCCTCGGGCGCCAACCCCTTTGCTCGTCGTCGGCTGACGTATCAATGCGATGCCGAACGGGTCGAACCCGGCCCGGAATGGGAGCGTATGCTGACGGAATTCAGCCGCAGGTTCGGCAATATCGTCGCCACCCTGCGGCAGCTGCCGGATTTTCACTTATTTCGCCTGCGGCCCCGCGAGGGGATTTACGTGAAAGGTTTCGGCCAAGCCTACCGGCTCTCGGGAACCGACGTGGTGGAAGCCGCACCCATTGGTCCGCAGTCCGGATAGAGACTGGGATCCAGCCTTTTCGCGGCGGGGGGCTCACATTCTGCTATGACTTGAAAGAACGGGCAGGTTCGATGGGCCCCATCGGAAGAGGAGTTTGCAATGAACTACGAAACCGAAATCACTCGCCTGGAGAGCCTGCTTACGCGTTATCGTGCCATGACGGCGGAGTTGCAGGACGAAGTGGCGCGTGCCGACTCGAAACTGCGCGAAGACTTGCATCGGGAGTTGGTCGAGATCCATCATCGCCAACGGCATGCAGAGGAACACTTGGCGCAGGCGCGTTTGCAGCAGGCCGAATCCTGGGTCGAGGAGGATTTCGGCACCGGGCTGTTTGCCATCTTCGACGATCTGGGTCGCCGTATCGACGCCTTGTTCGGACGCATGGCTTGACTTGCTGTAGCGATCACTTCGACTGTAACGGCCGCCGCGGGAACCGTCCGTGCAACGCCGACAGTGCGCTTGGATGATGTCCGAGCTTCCCAGAATCGAAATCGAGTATTGCCGCCAGTGCGGGTTCGCGCTGCGCGCCGGTTGGCTGGCCCAGGAGCTGTTGCGAGCGTTCGAAGACGAATTGCGCGAAGTAGCGCTGGTGCCGGGCAGCGGCGGCCATTTCATCGTGCGCTTGGACCAGCAGTGCTTGTTTTCCCGCCGCGAAGCCGGGCGTTTTCCCGAGGCAAAGGAGATCAAACTGCTGATTCGCGACCGCATCGGGTCGGACAAACGTTTCGGTCACCGCGAACGCAGTTCGCTGCCGGATGACCAGAGAGCAATAACCATCTTCAATCCCCTTCCCGTGCGGCCTGCCAGGCAGGGTGAACCGCGATCTTCTGCAAGGCGAGGTGCAATAGCGATTTGCCGGGTTCGGTACGGTGCCAGGTAGAAGCTCCGGAAGGGTGCGGCAGGGGCACCGCATCCATGGTCAGGCCGTGGACGGTGACGGTATGCTGCTTGCCGACGACGGTGTCCAAGCGCTTCGCCGGCATGAGTTGAGTGATGGCAAGTTTACCGGCCGGAATCACCAGCTGCGGTTGTAGCAGCTTCACTTCCCGCTGCAGCCAACCGCGACAGTTGTCGATTTCGTCCTGGCGCGGTACCCGGTCGCCGCCGGTAGGATTCTTGCCCGGAAAGCAGCGGCATACTGCGGTCATGTACACTCGCTCGCGGAAGGTTTGTTCATTCATGCCAATACCGGCGAACCATTTGAACAGTGTTTTCCCTGCGGTCCAGGCGAACGGCCGCGCTTCGACGATTTCCTTGGGCCCCGGCGCTTGACCGATCAACATCACCCGCGATATCACCGGCTCGCCGGTAACCGGCGGACCCTGCATATCCGGGCAGCGGCGGCAGCCTCGAACCTGGGTCTGATGTCGGCGCACGGTCTGCTGGCTTACGGTTCTCATCGCGATATTATGCTCGTGATGGCAAGCACGCGGCAAAGCGGTGCCGGTGCGGGCTCGCCTTCGGTAGAAGTGAAACGGCCGCCCACACTGCGAACATGATCCCCATACACGACGACAACCCGACTCGCATCACGCCCTGGGTCACATGGTCGGTGATCGGCCTGTGCACGCTGGTCTATCTCTGGCAGATCGGCCATGGACCGCGCGAGCAGCAAGCATTGGTGTACGGCCTTGGTCTGGTGCCCGGCGTACTGGTCGGCGATCTGGCTCTGCCGCCGGATTTGTACCGGATTCCTGCCTTGCTGACCTTGTTCACGTCCATGTTTCTGCATGGCGGTCTGCTGCACCTGTTGGGTAACATGTTGTATCTGTGGATCTTCGGTAACAACATCGAGGACGCCATGGGCCACGTGCGTTATGGGTTGTTTTATCTGCTTTGCGGCACGGGCGCCGCGTTGGCGCAGGCGCTACCGAACCCTGACTCGCAAATTCCAATGATCGGTGCTTCGGGGGCGATTTCCGGTGTCCTGGGCGCGTATCTGGTGTTGTTTCCCCATGCGCGGGTGCTGGTGGCGATCCCGTTCGGTTTCTACATACACACCATCTACCTTCCGGCCGTAGTGGTGCTCGGTTTCTGGTTTGCGCTGCAGCTTTTCAGTTCCGCGGCAACCAATCCGGCCGCGGGCGGCGTCGCGTTCCTTGCCCATGTCGGTGGATTCCTGACCGGCATGCTGTTGATCCCCGTGTTTCGGTATCGCCACGTCCGCTTGTGGCAAGGCCGCCGCCAGTGATCGCCGGCAGCGTCGTGGGCGTCTCGTGAACGGCGCGGAATCGCTGATCAACGCCTTCGTGACGCTGTTCATCGTCGTCGATCCCATCGGCGTTGCCGGCATGTTCGCGGTGCTTGCCCGCCGCAACGATACCGACAGTCAACGGCGCACGGCGGTGCGCGGCGTATTGTTGTCGGCGCTGATTCTGTTCACATTCTTTTTTATCGGCGCACAGCTGCTGAGAATCCTCGGGATCAGCATCCCGGCGTTTCGCATCGCCGGGGGACTGCTGTTGTTTTTGCTCGCCATCGACATGGTGTTCGCACGGCAATCGGGGTTGCGATCGACCACGCGCCGGGAGCAGGAGGAAGCCGAGCACCGACCGGACATTTCTGTGTTTCCGTTGGCGTTCCCGCTGATAGCGGGGCCCGGTGCGCTGACCACAGTGTTGTTGATGACCGGTGGTGAGCACCGCCCGTGGATCTTCGCGGCGATGTTCGCGGTCTTGGCGCTGGTGCTGGCGCTCACCTTGCTGGCATTGCTGATGGCGCCGGGCATCCTGCGGGTCCTGGGGGAAACCGGAGCGAATGTGGTCAGCCGCTTGCTGGGACTGATGCTGTCTGCGTTGGCAGTGCAATACGTCCTGGACGGCATCGGCGCGGCATTTGCCATATTCGCCCGCTAGCGCTTGGCGCACGACGGTCCGGTGCGCCCCGCGGCCTGTGGCTAATGGATCGCGACGCGGTTTCTGCCCTCGTCCTTCGATCGGTAGAGCGCCTGGTCGGCGCGGTGCATGGCCGGCTCGATGGTCTCTTCGCCGTCGTGCCACGCTGCCACGCCGATACTGATGGTGACCGCCAGATCCGCTCCCGGGAGGGTGATCTCCATGGCTTCGCGCAGGCGTTCGGCCATTTGCCGGGCCGCGTCCTCGTCCAGTTCCGGCGCCAGCACCGCGAATTCATCACCGCCCAAACGGCCGAATGCATCGGGCTTGCGCAGCGTGCGTCGCAGTACCCGCGCGAGCCGGGTCAGGATCTGATCACCCGCGGAATGCCCCAGCGTGTCGTTGATGCGCTTGAAGTTGTCGATGTCGATCAGCATCACCGCCAACGGCCGGCCATAGCGGCGGCTGCGGTTGACTTCCTTGGCCGCCAGTTCGAGAAAGTGGCGCCGGTTCCAGGCGCCGGTGAGGGAGTCGGTGGTGGCCAGTTGCCGGAGTTCGGCTTCCAGGCGCTCGCGACGCTCGACCTCCTGCTCCAAAGCATGGCGCAGACGGCGTTCCTCGATGAGTTCCCAGAACTGATGCCGCAGCAGGCGATGACTGCGGTGCGCGTAGATCAATCCGACCAGGTTGATCACCGCGAGCAAAGTGCCCAACTGCAACAACAGGCTCACATCCGCGCCCAGGCGTTGATACGCGATGATGAAATAGCCGCCGCTGGCATACAGTCCGGCCGTAGCCATCAACGGGAGCCGGTTGGGAATCAGCAGATACAACGCCAGCACCACCAGCAGTTCGGTCAGCGCCGACGCCAGGACGTCGTTGTAATAGAGTGCGACGACTACCCAATGTACGGGAATGACCAGCAGCTCGAAGGCGAATAATGTGCGAGCCAGGGCATCCGGCGAGCGAAATCGACTGAGCAGCAAAGCTGCGACAAAAGCGCCCACGGTTACCAGCAAGCGCATCAGCACCAGAACCGATAGCGACATCCCGGCTTCGATGCGGGCGAAATCGCTGGGCAGGTACAACGCGAAAAGAACGCCGGCCGTGATCAGCCCCCAACGGGTTTGACGCACGGTCTCCGGGTGGGCCCAGTCCCGGTATGCCCGTTCCACAGCTTCGTCGGAAAGGAATCCGAACATATTAACGGCGGGACGTGCGACGGATTCCGACACTGACATTGAGCCTAGACCTGTTTATTCGTACACGCAGTATACTGGGCGTAACTTAGACTTGAAAGCCGGCGTTATCGGCCCGTCCGGTGCAGGGTGAGCATGGCACAACCATATTGCATTGTGGTGCATGGCGGCGCGGGCGCGTATCGCGGCGAGGACATCGCATCGCGCGCCGAGGGCTGTCAGCGGGCGGCCTGGGCCGGTTGGCAGATGTTGCAACGTGGCGGCGCGGCACTGGACGCAGTCGAGGTAGCGGTTGCGATACTGGAAGACGATCCGTTGTTCAACGCCGGCACCGGTGCACCGCTCAATAGCGCCGGCGAGGTGGAGTTGGACGCATCGATCATGGATGGCGCCACGTTGCGGGCCGGGGCCGTCGGCGCCGTGCAAGGGGTGCGCAATCCGATCCGCCTGGCCCGTCATTTGCTGGACGACGGCCGGCACATACTCCTGGTCGGGCCTGGTGCCGGGGTCTATGCCTTGGCGCAAGGGTTGGACATCTGCGAACCCGGGCAGATGATCACCGCGGCGCAACGCAGCCGTTGGCAGGAACGCTACGGAACCGTCGGTGCGGTCGCGTTGGACTTGCGCGGACGCCTGGCCGCTGCCACGTCCACCGGCGGATTGTTCGGCAAGTTGCCGGGGCGGGTCGGGGATTCGGCGCTGATCGGTTGCGGGACCTATGCCGACGAGCGCTGTGCGGTGTCATGCACGGGCGCGGGCGAGGCGATCATTCGCATACAGATGGCGCGCAGCGCAGGAGATCTGATGCGCGCCGGCCTCGATCCGGACACCGCCTGTCGCGAAAGCCTCGCCATGCTGGTGGCGCGCACGGACAGCGACGCGGGACTGATTGCGCTCGATTGCAATGGCCGTACAGGATATAGCTGGAATACCCGGCACATGCCGGTATGCATTGTGGACGCGGGAGGTGAAGTCTTTTTCACCGGCTGAGCGGGTCTTTATTTCGATTTCGGCCCGGGCCCGAGCGGCATTGGAAACGGTGTGACGTTGGCGCCTGCTTCGCTCGCATCCAAAATTCGATTCGGACCTTCCTTTTCCACTTCGTCGATCCGGATTAGTGCCTGCAGCGGCACAAATGTACGTTTGACTCCGGCGAATTCCGCTTTGAGTTTTTCTTCCGAAGGATCCACCAGGACGGCACTGCGTTCGCCGAAAATCAAGTCGCTGATTTCGACGAACGCGTATAGCGCGCCTTGGGTGACATTGCGCGCATACAACTCATAGACTTTGCCATGGTTGTGGAACAGTACGCGATAGACTCGATTGCTTTGCAAAGTGCTCGCCCCGGGGCAATGTCCGCGAATGGCCACTGATCTGCAAGGTGCGATCCGTGCGCCAAGGGATCGATTGACGTCCTGATGTGCAGTATACCAGTCCGTTGCGGTTCAGTCCGAAACCCGCACGCTGGCATCCGCGGCCGAGCCGTCGAGCCGTTCCCATCCACGATCCACGGCGATATTCGCCAGTGCCCGGTCCGGATGTACCACCACCGCCCGCGCCACCCGTTCCAGCAGTGGCAAGTCGTGTATGGAATCGGCGTAGGCCGTGCAATCCCGCAGATCGATGTGCTCCTGGCGGCAGATCCATTGCGCGGCCTTGAGTTTCTCGGCAGCCAGCGGATGGCGAAGCGGAGGCCGCCAATGGAACCGTTCACCGCGATAGGCGCACTCGGTTGCGTACCATCTCTGTACGCCCAACGCTGCGGCCAGGGGTGCGGCGAGGAAATCGGGCGCGCCGGTGAGCAATACCACCTTATCGCCCGCGCGTTGATGGCTGCGCAGACGTCCAAGTACCGCAGGTCGCAGTCGCGGCAGCAGCTTCTGCTGCACGAAGCGCGCGGCCAGGAGTTCGATTTGCCGGCGTCGCAGATTGGTCAAATAGGCTTTGTTCTTGCGCCCTACATGGTGTCCGAAACGGCGCCAATAGACGGCATAGAAGCCGAGTGCGGATACGATTTGCACCGGCCCGAGTTTCGCGCGCAATGCAAGGTAGGTAATGAAGCGCGCTTCCGAACTCGGGGCCGGCAGCAAGGTGCCGTCCAGGTCCATGAGTACAGCGCCCATGTCAATGGGGTCCGCCGAGGGTTCGAGGCTTACGCAATCCCATGTGCGTGAGATAGAACTCCACCAGCACCGGTACCCCGCGCAATATGCACAATCCAACCGAGACGTAGACCAGGAACGCTGCGACCGCTTCGATCGGTCCGGCCCACTGCTGCCAGATTCCCGGCCACAGCGTCGGTACGGGTTGGAAGGCGAGAATCCAGGCAAAGGCGAATGCCTTCGCGGTGCCGTAGAAACCGCGCATGAAACGTCCGGCAACCAGATAGCGGCCCAGGGGCGAGCGCATCATGCCGAACGCGCTCTGCCCTTGGGTCGCGGCGTGACTGCGTATGGTGTCGACCATCATTCCGCGGGTGATGAATACAATCGCGACCCACACCGGCACCAGATCCAGGTCCGCCAACACAACCCAAAGTACGTTCTCCACCACGCGATCGACGACGATGTCGTACACCGACCCGAATACCGAGGCCTCGCCGCGCTTGCGCGCGACATACCCGTCGACGCCGTCCAGGGCGATGATCAGGATCAGCAGCAGGGGGTTGAGGAGCTGCGCCTGGGGCGGCGCGAAATAAGCCATCGCCACCAGAACGAACAGCAGCAGAAAACGCCCCGAGGTGATCAGGTTGGCCATCGGTTTACCTTTATTTCTCGCTCCAGCGGCGATGCATGCGAAATACCAATGCGCGCCCTCGCACCAAGCAGAGCAAAAGTTCCGTCATGACTGAAAAGGTTAGGTCAGCGCATGCCCCAATGCCAGCACTTCCCGCGTGCTTGACGACGGCTCAGGGCTCACCTAAGAGACAGGGTACGACGCAGCTGCTTGCGGACCCCGGCTTGCCAGGCTGCAGGAGGTGAATCCATGCACACGGTGCACATCTACATTACCGAAGGTCCGGACGCGTCGGACCTCGAGCAATTGCGTTTGGAGTTGTTGGCCGATCCCCACGTCGCCAATGTGCAATGCTCGCCCCATGAGTTACTGGTGGAGTACGAAGAGCGTTTCCTGGGCCCCTCGCAGATCACCGGCGTGTTGCGCCGCCACGGATTGCACGGGGATGTGACCGCCTGTTAGCGGCCGCGGCGGCTGTGTGCCTCGGCCCATTCAGCAGGCGAACTCCTCACCTTCGCCGTGCCAGCGGGCCAGCACCGGGTGCAGTTCGTGCAGGGCGCCGATTTCCGCATCCGGCACGGCGCTGCTATGGCGCCATGGCGCCCCCGACCGGTTCATCCAAACGCAGCGCATCCCCGCAGCGCGGGCGCCGTCCATGTCCTGTTCCGGGCTGTCACCGACGTGGACCGCGGCCGAAACCGGTACATCGGCGAGTTCGCAGGCGGCAACGAACATGGCCGGGTCCGGTTTGGCGGCGCCCACCGCCGCTGGCGACAACGCGAAATGAAAAACGTCCGACAAGCCGATTCGTTCAACATCGGCATTGCCGTTTGTCAGTGCGCCCAACACGTAGCGGCGACGCAGTGCGTATAAGGCGGGACGCACATCGTCGTACAGTTGCACTTGACTCCGTGCTGCAAGGAATACCTCCAGCGCCTCGTCCACCACGTCCTCTTCGCGATAGCCTGCCTCGCGTGCATGCCAGGCGATCGACGCCCGTCGCAGGGCGCTGAAATCGTAGGCCAGGCGAGGGTCTTCGCCGCGCATGGCCAGGCGTTTTTCACGCATCTGCACTACGGTATGGCGCTCGGTGATGCGCGGGAAACGCGCCGCCAGCCAGTCGAACACGGCCTGCTCGGCACGCAGGATAACCGGTTCGCAGGCCCACAGGGTGTCGTCGAGATCGATTGTGATGAGTCTGATCATCGAGCCGGGATCACGCGCGAGGAAGCCCGCAGTATACAGCCCGCGCTGGGGAACGGCGATGTTAGGATGGTGGAACTCATCATACCTGGGGTGGATGTGACTGATAACTTGCCGTTGCGGCCGCGCACCCCAGTTACCGAACTGTTCGAATTGATTACCGGCGACGAAGACGCGCGCGCCTGCCGGGATATTCCCGATCAGGCATGCCGGGTGATGCCGGGTAATTTCTTCGTTCATTGGCTGGCGTCGGCCGCCACCAAAATGGGCGACGAGTTGGCAAGCGCGCGGCTGGCGCTGGCTTGGCTGCTGACCGGGCTGGGGGCTCCGCCGTTGCTGACCGGACTATTGGTCCCCATCCGCGAGTCCGGAGCCTTGCTGCCGCAACTGTTGGTGGCCGGTTACATGCGTACGATCGCGGTCCGCAAATGGCTTTGGGTCGCCGGCAGTGTGGTTCAGGGTCTATGCGTTCTGGGGATGGCGGCGGTCACGGCATACGCGGTCGGCGTCAGCGCAGGTTGGTGGATCGTGGGCCTGTTGGCAATTTTCAGCTTGGCGCGCGGAGTATGCTCGGTGGCCTCGAAGGATGTGTTGGGTAAGACCATCGCCAAGGCTTGGCGCGGCACGGTAATGGGGTATGCTGCGGCGACCGCCGGAATCGTTACCGTCGGTCTGGGCGCCTGCGCGCGCCTGCGCGGCCAGGATCCGGGCGCCAACACCTTGTTCGTCGGCATGCTGATCATTGCCGGAATGCTGTGGCTGTTTGCGGCATTGGTGTTCGCAACGCTGCGTGAGTTTCCCGGCGCCACCGAGGGCGGCGTGAACGCGGGCGCGCAAGCGGTTCGAAGTCTCGGCTTGCTGCGCCGGGACGCGAAATTTCGCCATTTCGTGATCGCCCGTACGCTGTTGCTGAGTACGGCGTTGTCGTTGCCGTTCTACGCCGTCTTGGCCCGGGAGCATACGGGCGGCGGCATTTCCAGCCTGGCATTGATGATCATCGCGTCCGGCCTCGCCGGTAGTTTGAGCGCACCGGCATGGGGGCGCTTGGCAGACCGCTCGAGCCGTCGGGTGCTGGCGTTGGCAGCGGCGATGGCCGGATTGCTGGCAATCGTATTGTTTGCGCTGCAGTGGACAGGCGCACGGGTGATGGCTAACGAGTACTTCTATGCCGGGGTGTTTCCGATCATCGGCGCGGCCCACAGCGGCGTACGCCTGGGCCGCAAAACCTACCTGGTAAACATGGCGAGCGCCAAGAACCGCGCGGCGTACGTCGCGGTGAGTAATAGTTTGATCGGTGTCTTCCTGCTTGTGGGTGGTGTGTTCGGCCCGCTCGCCGACTGGATCGGCGTGCCGGCCGTGGTGCTGGTGTTGGGGCTGATCGCCTTGATGGGTTCGGTAAGCGCCTGGCGGTTGCCGGAGGTGGAATAGGCGGGGCGCGCACTGGAAACAGCGACGGATGGCAACGATGAATCAAGGCACCAAAGGCTGGCGGCGTAAGCCTGCTGTGCTCTCGGCCGGAGCGGTTGTAGTGCGCCGCGAGCGGGACGCGGACGGTTTCCAGTTCCTGCTGCTGCGAGCGTATCGCTATTGGGATTTTCCGAAAGGCAGGCTGGAAGACGGCGAACAACCGTTGGACGCGGCGCGGCGCGAAGTCGAAGAAGAAACCACGTTGCGTGCGCTCAAGTTCCCATGGGGATACGAATTCCGTGAAACACCGCCCTACGGGCGGGGCAAAGTGGCGCGCTACTATCTGGCCGAGGCCGCGCGCGGTACGGTATCGCTGCCCGTGAATCCCACTCTCGGCCATCCTGAACATCACGAGTTCCGCTGGCTCGACTATCAATCTGCGCGCCTGTTGCTCAATGCCCGACTGCAGCCGATCCTCGACTGGGCGTGTGCGCGCATCGGTCGCAATCGTCGCTGATCCGTTCTCTGGATTTCTCCAAGCATATTCCTTTCCCCTAGGCGGCTGCGGCCATGAGCGTGGTCGCGCTCGCGTATCCGCGACCGTGCCGCAATTAGATTGGAACTCGCGTGAGCGGTGGCAAGTCGCCATGGTGGCGGGGACGTATGGTGGAGATCAGCGGTCGACTTTTTTTGCGGCTCTGTGCTGCGTACTGATGCTGGCCGGCTGCGGTCATGGCGGCATCATCCGACCGGACAATCATGGTGCCGTGGGATCACGTGACACCATCTGGCCCAGCCCCGAGCGGGTTCCCGTCAGCACGAACGGCGCCGGTGTCGTGGTTCTCGATGGCGGCGTGCGCGGCGGCTTTTAGTGCTCAGTGGATTTCGAATGAAATGATTTCGCAGTTGCGGAAATCGAGCCACAGCATCTGCTCGTCGTCCAGGCCGAGAAAATGGGCATAGAACACCCGCAGGGTTTCCTCGTGGGCGACGACCAGCACGGTGCCGAATGACTGCTGACTCAGCCAACGAATGAAGGACTCGACCCGTTGCTTGTGGTCCACCAGGGATTCGCCTCCCGC
Organism: uncultured Gammaproteobacteria bacterium; assembly: GCA_963762165.1. Lineage (GTDB taxonomy): Bacteria > Pseudomonadota > Gammaproteobacteria > JASBUN01 > JASBUN01 > CAVXJN01. The sequence goes on along the minus strand of CAVXJN010000001.1, from coordinate 929,668 downwards.
CGGCCGGGCGTGCAGCGGATCCTTGGCGATGGCGCGCTGATACTGCCGAACCGGCTGACCGTCGAAGCCGGAGCGAACATCGTTGATCTGCGGATCGGTGACGATATCGACGCCGTGGTGGGAGTTGACGATCTCCGCGGTCTCCCGGGTCCGGGGCAGTTCCGAGACGATAATTTTCTCCAGCGGCACTTTTTCGAGGCCTTCGGCCGCTTCTTTCGCTTGTCGGCGCCCGGCCGGGGTCAGATGCACGTTTTCGGCAGGATCGTCATTACAGAGGCGCTTGATGTTGTAATTCGTCTGCCCGTGGCGCATGCAATAAACCATCATGGCAATACCCTCGTCGTGCTCGGTGCCCAAGTTGCGGTGGGCAAGTCTACAAGCTGCGATACCGCAATTTCCAGCGTTGCGCCGCCGCTTCGTCGCGAACCGTTACGCAACCCCGTGTGATTTAAGGAAATGGAGCAGGGCATGCACGGCTAGCACAGTTTTTCAAGCCTGCGCAAGCGCTATTGGCCGGTTTTATGCACAGTAGGGTGGCAGTGGTAAGGTCCGGGCGCCAGAGAGGGCAGATCACCCATTAGCACCCCATAATATAATGTAAGATATTGATTTCATGACCGATCATTGACCGCCCATTATTTGATCGTTTTAACAAAACTGTAATCGGCAGTGGCAGTTGGCTAGTTCCGGCACAGTTCGTCCACAGAGTTATCCACAGATGCTGTGGATAACCCAGAGCGACCGTGCCGCCATCCTAGGGATTAGGTTGTGCGAACCGGGCGAGGGCGGTTGCGGCTGTCGCTTGCCCCATTGCAATCAGCTCCCGGGCACGGTGAAACTCATGAAAGGCGCACACATTGCGGGGAATCTCGACAATGGCATCGGGACTATAAGCGGCGAGGCGTTGCCGGGCGATTGTCGACTGCATGGTGTCCATCGCGCGGCTGATGATTTCGAACAGGCTGCGTTCTTCAGACTCCGCAACACTCATATACCCTTGGACGTCCTCCACAAATCGACCGATCGCGGCGCGATACTGGCGAGGCGTTCGTTGCCCAGGTTCCGCCGGCGGCAGCGTCACGGCCGGGAATTCCGACTTGGCGTTGACATTGACCACGAAGGTCAAGTCCGTGGTGTCGTTGAGCGTGGGCGCGATCGGCACCGGATTGATCAGGCCGCCGTCCACCAGCAACCGGCCGCCATTGCGCACAGGGGCGAATACCATTGGCATGGCAATGGAGGCATGGACGGCGTCGAACAATGAGCCGTGGCGCAACCAGACCTCCCGACCGGCGTCGAGGTCGGTCGCTACTGCGGTAAAGGCCACCGGCAATGACTCGATTGCCTGCTCGCCGATCAGCTCGCGCAGCACATTGATGATCCGGTTGCCCTTGAACAAGCTGTTGCGGCTCCAGGACAGGTCGAGCAGGCGGACGACATCCCTGCGCTGCAGCGCGCTCACCCAGGCGGTGTAGACGTCCAAGCCCCCGGCCGCATAGACACCGCCGATCAATGCGCCCATCGACGCACCCGCGACACTGCGAATCCGGTAACCTTGCGCCTCGAGCCAACGGATGACGCCGATATGGGCGAGGCCGCGCGCGCCGCCGCTGCTGAGCACCAGAGATACGGTTTTAGCGCTCATGGCATGGCCACTGAACCGCTTGCGCCTGCAACATCGATCATTGTGTATTCCCCTTGGTTTCGACTGCAAATCTGGCACTGCCGGCGCCGGACGTTTGGTCTATAATGCGCTACTTTGCGCCGCTCAAGCGGCGATATTACCCCGTGTTCAGCGCTGAACAGATCCGACCTCGATCTGCGGCAATGGCGGACCAGGCCGCGCTCGTGTATGGCGCGTCAGGCCGCGGCATACATGCCACGGGCCGCGACGCGGATCGCGGTCCCGCAGCACTGCGAGATTCGATGCTCTCCAGGGCATGACGCGCAGAGGGCGATGTCGCCTACCGAGTTACGTGGTAACGGCATCCGACGTGCCGCGCCGACGCCACGTTTCACGGCGGCGCGCTTGTTAGGGTCAACAGGGCAGCGCATGTCTTCGTATCATCTTGCACGCCAGCGGTTATCCCGCTTCGCACGTACGGCTGAACGTGGTTTTCTAAAGGATCGGCGAATCGGGCTGGAAAAAGAAAGTCTGCGCGTCAACGTCGAAGGCTCGATCGCGCAGACAACTCATCCGAGCGCGCTCGGATCGGCACTGACCCATCCCTACATCACAACCGATTATTCGGAAGCGCTGATCGAACTGATCACGCCGCCGTTCACTGACATGCGCGAGGCGCTGCAGTTTTTATGCGAGACCCAGCAATTCGTGTACAGCAAACTGCGGGACGAATTGTTATGGGCTACCAGTATGCCCTGCGTGGTGCGCGGCGAAACCAGCATTCCGATCGCCCGTTACGGGCGTTCCAACCCGGGATTGATGAAGACCGTCTACCGGCGCGGCCTGGGCTATCGCTACGGGCGCACCATGCAGGTGATCGCGGGCGTGCATTTCAACTATTCATTCCCGGACGGCTTCTGGCGGCTGCTGCAGGATTTCGAAGGAGACCGGCGGCCGTTTCAAACTTTCGTATCCGACAGTTACATGGGTCTGATCCGCAATCTCCAGCGGTTCGGCTGGTTGATGCCTTATTTGTTCGGCGCATCGCCGGCAGTGTGCAAGTCGTTCCTGGGCGAGTCGAACGGCGCCATGGACCACTTCGATGCCAACACCTATTTCCAACCCTATGCCACCTCGTTGCGCATGGGGGACATCGGTTATCAGAACAACCAGGAAAACAAGGTCGGCATCAAAGCCTGCTATGACAACCTGGAGGCCTATATCGACAGTCTGAGCTGCGCAATCTCCACGCCCTGTGCCGAGTACGCCAAGATCGGGGTGAAGGTGGACGGCGAATATCGTCAGCTGAACGCCAATGTGCTGCAGATCGAGAACGAATATTACAGCACGATTCGCCCAAAGCAGGTGCCGCGCGGCAACGAGAAGCCCACCCTCGCTTTGCGACGGCGTGGCGTGCGCTACGTGGAACTGCGCTCCCTGGACGTCAATGCCTTCGACCCGCTGGGCATCCATGAGCAGCAAATCTATTTTATTGAGGCGTTTCTGTTGTTTTGTCTGCTTCACGAAAGCCCGACGCTCAACGAGCGCGAACGAATCGAGATCGACGAAAACGAACTCGCCGCCGCGCACCGCGGCCGCGACCCGGAGCTGATGCTCTCCCGCAACGGGGCCGAGATCAGTCTCAAGGATTGGGGCCTCGAGCTGTGCGAGCAGCTGATCGACATCTGCGGCCTGCTCGACGGCGAAAAGATGGGTTCGCCCTACAGCGATGCCTTGCGTCAGCAACAGGAGGCGCTTCGCGATCCGGACCGCACGCCCTCGGCCCGCATGCTTGCGGAAATGCGGGCCAATCAGGAGAGCTTTTTCCAGTTCGCGATGCGCATGTCCCGCCAGCATTACGACTATTTCAATGCGCGCACCTTGACCGATCAGCGGCGCCGATTTTTCGAGGAGGAAGCCGACCGCGCTCTGGAGCGCCAGCACGACCTCGAGGCGAATACGGATTTGTCGTTCGATGAATATCTGGAGCGCTATTTCGCCCAGCAATAACCACGTGCGCAAAGGATTTTTCAGAAATGTGACGTGTCTCGCCGTCCCGGGGCCTGGCTTTTGGTGCAATGAACACCAAGCCAAGACCAGCTCTTTGAGGAGGGCGGCCGAATGCCGGGTTATCTGTACATCGTCAGCGTCATGTCCGCCGGCTTGTTGTCGGTACTGCTGCTTGCATTGCGCACGGAAGCCACTCGCTGCCGTGCGGTGGAAGATGCGCTGGCCAAATTGCCTGGGATCCGCCCGGAACGGCGCCTGCCGGCAGGACGCCGGGCGTTGGCCGTAGATGATCGCAATCAGGCCCTCTGCGTCATCTGTGCCGAAACCCAGACGGTGCGCTTGCACGTGGTCCCTTTCGCGGATCTGTGCGCTTCGGAATTGTGGGTCGACGGCAAGTCCGTCAGCCGCGTCGAGCGGGGCTCCTCGTTCGAAGCGGTTGGCCGTGGCCGCCCGCGGGCGGAACCGACCGGCGAGGTACGATTGCGGATCGAAGCCCGCGACCATCACGCGCCGGCGCACGAATTGACCATCGCCGATTTGCGCTTGGCGAAATACTGGCATTCTCAATTGCGGGCCATGATCGCGGCTACCGAGCCGGTGGAGCGCATCGTCGGCGCCACTGCGCCCCGGCGTGTCCATGCCCCGGCAAGCGCAGGCGGCGAGCGCCGCGCCTCGTTACCGCCCGGCGTCGCGCAAAAAGCGCGGCAGTCGCAGTCCCGGGCCGACTCCGCCCCGGTCTCTGCCCCAGTGCCTCGTCCCGGCCCTGAGCAGGTGCCGGCGACCGTCTCCCAAGGCGCCGGCGGGCGCTCGCAATCGGCGTCTCGAGACCGGAAGTCCGAGTCTCTGGAATCGCCGCAATTGCGTGCCGCATTGCGGCGGTATCTCAGCAACGCATTGCAGGACCAGGACCGATTGGTGATCAGCGAACGCAAGCTGCGCGATGCCTGCGCGCCGAAATTGGCGCTGATCCGCTTTCACGAGCAGATGAACCGGCTCCGGCGCGCCAAGGCCCTGGTTGATTACCGGTTGTCCTATAGCCGTAAAACCGAATCCTGGCGTATTTCCCGCGCCGAGGACCGGCGGGCCGCCGCGGCCTGATATCCCGCCGCGAACGGCGCGGTCAGACTTTCTGCAGGCTGACGCGCCAATTGGGGTTGGGCCGCCCCCGGCCGAGCTTCACGAAGCTGCTCATATCCATTTCCCGCCAACCACTGCCGCCCGGATGCGGGCGGTGCTCGAATCCCCACCAGGTGCCGGCCGCGTCCTGCGCTACCCAATGAATTTCCGCCGGGATAAACGGACCGGAGCCGCCGCGGGCGCTTTGCACCAGACCACGAACCTGTTCGAAGCTCAAGGTGTTGTCGCGCAAGCCACCGGATCGGCGCGGCGTCGGCGTCGGGTCCGAGGCGAACGGAGCCGGCTTGGCCCTGGGCGCCCGCGGGGCGGGGTCGCCGGTGCCCTGAAACCGCATCTGCTGGCGGCCCACCCGGATCAGGTCGCCGTCGTGCAGATCCTGGCGGCCGACCCGCTGGTCATTGACAAAGCTGCCGTTGGTACTGCCTAGGTCCTGAAGATAAGGATCGTCATAGATCCAGACGATCTGTGCGTGATGACCGCTTACGGTAGGATCTTCGAGGCGGATGTCGTTGTCCACCTGGCGCCCGATCGTGGTGGTGCCGCGCGCCAGGGCGTGCTCCAACGTGCCGGCGGGTCCGAGTTCTATTACGATTCGTGGCGACCGGTTGGGGTCCATCGCAGGCCTGTCTTTACCGAATGTAACCATAGCGATTGTTGGCGTCTGTGCGCGGACTGTCAACCGCGCGTGCGTGACGCTGCCATGGCATTATTGCGACCCGCTGTGGCGACCGCGTCGTTATAATGGTGCGCGGCTGCGATAGGAGAGACTCGTGAAGATCGTGCAACAACTCGGCGGTTTGCGGATGGGGTTGGTGATTGTGTCATTGTTGTTCCTGGCGATGCGGCCCGTCTCGGGCGGCTCGCCGGTGTTGGAAGGCTGGCCGCTGGTAACCACGCTGCTGGTTCCGGCGCTTGCGCCGCTGGTGTTTCTCGGCTTGCTGATGGATATGTTCATGACCTGGGTCATGAGCATCGATACGGAGTCCAGTCAGCGTCTGCGCGCCCGCAGCGTGCTGTGGGTGGACTTGGTTCTGGCGTCGGCATTTGCGCTCGCCTGGGTGCCGTATTACCTGTCGCTCGGCAACTGAAGATAAAAAAAGGCGGGCCCTGGGCCCGCCTTTGGTATCGGATCGGCGGTGCCGATCAGCCGCCGAAGTTCTTGCCGGCGAAATCCCAATTGACGACTTTCCAGAACGCTTCGATGTATTTCGGACGCGCGTTGCGATAGTCGATGTAGTAGGCGTGTTCCCAGACGTCGCAGGTGAGCAGCGGCGTCACTCCGTCGGTCATGGGATTGGCGGCATTGCTGGTATTGACGATCTCCACTGAACCGTCCGATTTCTTCACCAGCCAGGTCCAGCCGGAGCCAAAGTTGTTGGCGCCCATTTCGCCGAATTTTTCTTTGAATTTTTCGTAGGAGCCGTATGCCTTCTTGATCGCATCGCCCAGGGCGCCGCTGGGTTCGCCGCCACCATTGGGTGCCATGCAATTCCAGTAAAAGGTGTGATTCCAGACCTGGGCTGCGTTATTGAAAACGCCGCCCGCGGGCGCCTTCTTGACGATATCGTCGAGTTCCATATTTTCGAACTCGGTGCCGGGAATCAGGCCGTTCAGCTTGGTCACATAGGTCGCGTGATGCTTGTCATGATGGAATTCCAGCGTCTCCGCGGAAATGTGCGGTTCCAGGGCGTTCTTTGGATACGGGAGCTCGGGAAGCTTGTGTTCCATGGCAATACTCTCCTTCAGGTTGTGGTGATCGGAGTCGGTCCAGAAGCCGTGTTGCAGCGACAACCGCGGCCCCGTCAATATGAATGGCAATATTCTAACATTATAAAAGTTGCGTGCGAGATTTCGAAATGTGCCCACACTGTAGTAGGCGCAATCACGCTTGCAGCGCCTTGTGTCGATTCATCTACAGGCAACCGGAGGATGTATGCCGGAGACAATTCTGATCACTGGTGCCAATCGTGGCCTCGGTTTGGAAATGACGCGCCAATACGCGTACTTAGGGTGGGAGGTAATCGCCTGCTGCCGGGACCCGGAAGGCGCTGTGGAACTGACGCAGTTGGCGGATAGCAGCGAGTTGGTTCAAGTCCACGAACTCGACGTCACGCGTATGGATCACATCGAGCGTCTGAGTACGGCGCTGGCTGGGAAAGCATTGGAGATTCTGCTTAACAATGCCGGCAGCTATGGCCAATCGGATGCCCGTTTCGGCAACACCGACCCGCAGCGCTGGCTCGATGCATTTGCGGTCAACACGATCGCTCCGATGAAGATGGCCGAAGCGCTGCTGGACAACGTACTCGCCGGCCGGCGCAAAGTGATCGCGTCCATGAGCAGCAAGATGGGCAGTATCGAAGACAACGGCTCGGGCGGCAGTTACGTGTACCGGTCGGCCAAAGCGGCGCTGAACATGACCATGCGCAGTGCCGCCATCGATCTGCGCCCGCGGGGCGCAATCATCGTCTTGTTGCACCCGGGTTGGGTGTTGACCGATATGGGCGGCCCTAATGCGGAAATCACAGTAGAAGAATCTGTGCGCCACATTCGCCGTATTCTTGACGGCCTGACACTGGCGGATTCCGGTGGTTTCTTCGATATCGATGGCAGCCGCATTCCGTGGTAGCGGCCAGGTTGTGCCCCACGCAGCTGAGTTGCTACAGTGCCTGGGGCAGAAATGACGCAAGCGGATTTTAAAAACAGTTGCATTTCTCCCGCAGTGGTCCCGCCGAAGGAAGGCCAATGCCAAACAAAACCAATACGACACTCATGGGCATGCGGGTCAATCCCATAGTCTTTTTTGTATCTGCCGCATTGATTCTGCTAGTAGTCGCCTACGGTGCGTTATTCACCGAAAACGCAACCAAAGTATTCGCGTTGGTGCAAGGCTTTATCGTCGAACGACTCGGCTGGTTGTATATCTCCGTTGTGGCGTTCTTTCTGGCGTTTGTGATCTGGCTGTTTTTCAGCCGCTACGGTCGAATCAAGCTCGGTCCGGACGATTCGGAGCCCGACTACAGTTACGCTTCCTGGTTCGCGATGTTGTTTTCGGCCGGCATGGGTATCGGCCTGATGTTCTACAGCGTGGCTGAACCGATCCTGCATTACGCTTCGCCGCCGGTGGGGCCTGGCGGGACTGCCGACGCGGCGCGCGAGGCCATGAAGCTCACGTTTTTCCACTGGGGGTTCCATGCCTGGGCGATTTATATCGTCGTCGGCTTGTCCCTGGCTTATTTTTCCTTCCGGCACGAATTGCCGCTGACCATACGGTCTGCGTTTTACCCCATTCTCGGCGAACGCATATATGGGCCGATCGGCAATATGGTCGATATCTTTGCCGTTCTCGGGACCATGTTCGGTGTCGCCACGTCGCTGGGGCTTGGCGTCATGCAAATCAATGCTGGATTGAATCACGTCGCCGGAGTTCCGGTTGCGCTCTGGGTGCAGTTGGTTCTGATCGTGGTAATCACACTAATGGCCACCACGTCCGTCGTGCTCGGTTTGGATACCGGTATTCGGCGGCTCAGCGAACTCAATCTCGGCTTGGCCATATTGCTGTTCTTGTTCGTGCTGGCGCTGGGTCCGACCGTTTTTTTGCTGGACTCGTTCGTGCAGAACGTCGGTTCTTACCTTGGTAGCCTGGTAACTCGCACTTTTCAGATGTACGCCTTTCAGGAATCCGATTGGCAGGCCAAGTGGACATTGTTCTACTGGGGTTGGTGGATCGCCTGGTCGCCGTTCGTTGGCATGTTCATCGCCCGCATCTCCCGTGGTCGCACCATCCGCGAATTCATTGCCGGGGTGTTGTTGGTCCCGGTCGGCGTGAGTTTTGCCTGGCTGAGCGTGTTCGGCGACACGGCGCTGTACTTCGAGATGTTCCAGGGCGATGCGAGTATCGCCACGGCGGTACAGACCAATCTGCCGGTGGCGCTGTTCGTGATGTTGGAACACCTGCCGTGGGCCGCCATTACCTCCGTGGTCGCGACTTTGCTGGTGGTGACGTTTTTTGTGACGTCCTCGGATTCCGGTTCCTTGGTGATCGACATTCTGACCGCCGGCGGCGATCCGGATCCGCCCATACCCCAGCGGATCTTCTGGGCGCTGACGGAAGGCGCAGTGGCCGCCGTGCTGTTGGTCGCCGGAGGTTTGACAGCACTGCAGACCGCGGCCATCACCACCGGTCTGCCATTCGCGCTGGTACTGCTGTTCATCTGCTATAACTTGGTGAAAGGGTTGCGTCAGGAACGGATTGCCAGGGTGCCGCGAATGGATTGGCAGCCGGAGTCGCACCCCGAACAGGTACCCAGCCACGGCTGGCGCAGCACGTTGGAGGACGTCTTGCACGAGCACCGAAAACGCGCCCGTGTCGCCCAGCGAAGCCGCGCAGACGTCTGCGACTATTTGCAGAATACAGTCGCCCCGGCGCTAACATCTGTTTCGGAGGAACTGCAAAAGCACGACCGGGTTGTGCAAGCGGAACTGGAGCCGGATGCGGTTTCGCTCACCGTTTTCCACAAGGGCGTCGAAGAGTTTTATTACTCGGTGCGCGCACGGACCTATAAGCGGCCCGCGTTTGCCTTCCCGGAATGGACGCCGAAGGCATCCGACGATCCCGCATATCATCACGCGGAGGTCTATTTGCGCAGCGGATCATTGCGCTACGACGTGATGGGCTACGACCGGAACCAGATCATTGAACATTTCATGCAAGAATACAGCGACCGTCTGCGCTGGTGGGAGCCAAGCCAGGAACGCGGCATGTAAAACGGCGAGTGGAGAATCGGATTATGATCGATCGTGACAAGGAATCGACCCTCGGCAATGCCGCGGCGCACGGGGATAATGTCACCACGCTCATGACGGATGGCGAATTGCGCACGATGTCCTTGATGCAGCCCGGGTTGCACCGCATGAACGCCGACGGGCCGGAAACCGTGGAGATCATCCGTGGGCGATGCCGGGTGAAGCTGGCCGACACCCAGGAGTGGAGTGAATATGGCGCCGGTGAGAAGTTTCACGTGCCGGCAGCATCGCAGTACGAGATCGAGGTGACAGAAGCGCTTGATTACGTATGCCGTACGCCGCAGATCACCGGCGAGTAAGCGTCCTGGGTGCCTGGGTCGAGGATCAATCTCTACCCAGCGGAGACAACAGCTCTATTCGGTCGTTGCGAGGATTGTTGACGTTGCGCGACACGGCATACGCAATCATATCGGTGCCGTTGTGCGGCTGCAGCAAGGCGAGTGCCGTGTTTGTGTCGTTCAATTGCGTGTCGAGCCAGGTATCGTAGTGGTGCTCGGGAAGGATCACCGGCATTCGGTCATGAAGCGTCCCGACGACCTGATTGGCATCGGTGGTGATGATGGTACAGGACTCCACGCGCTCGCCGGTGTCGCGGTTCTGCCAATGCTCCCACAGCCCTGCGAAAGCAAAGATCGCGCGTCCCTCGAATCCGATCCAGTACGGCTGCTTTTTCGATTCCTCCTGACGCCACTCGTAAAAGCCGTCCGCGGGAACCAGGCATCGGCGGTGACGCAATGCGCTGCGAAACGCAGGTTTTTCGGCCAGCGTGTCCGCGCGGGCGTTGATCAGGCGATTGCCGATTTTCACATCCTTGGCCCAACTCGGCACCAGTCCCCAGCGAACCAGATCCAAACGGCGGCCGAGCCCCGGCACCGTGCGCACGATCGGTACCTGGTTGGTCGGCGCGATATTAAAGCGCGGCGCCAGTTCGGGTACTGCGTCGAGTCCGAAATAGGCCGCGAGTTCGTTGGCGTCCGCCGTCAAAGTGTATCGACCGCACATGACGCCATTATAGGGACTCAGGGGCGCTGCGTGGGAGCCGCGCGCGCTTGATCGTCTCGCGGCAGTAGGCGCCAAAGTCCTGCAAACAAGGAGAGCAACATGAGTGTGGGTGAATACTGTAATCGCGACGTGATTGTGATGGGCGCGGATGGATCGGTCCGTGATGCGGCCCGCCTGATGCGCGAACACCACGTGGGCGATGTGCTGATCGTCGAGGAACGCGACGGCCAGCGCTTGCCGATCGGCATCCTGACCGATCGAGACCTGGCAATCGAAGTGCTGGCCGAGGACGGCGATGCCGATCAACTTCGGGCGGCCGACGTCATGAGCGGCGACCTGCTGACCGCCAACGAAGAAGACGACACCATGGCGACCCTGCAGCGCATGCGCAACGGCGGTGTGCGGCGCATGCCGGTCGTGAACCGAACCGGCGGTCTGATCGGGGTCATCACCGTGGACGATTTCATCAACGTGTTCGCCGAGCAAATGGAGGACCTGGTACGCCTAGTGAGCCGCGAACAGCTCCGCGAGCGAAAGGTTCGCAATCGGCCGTGATCAGCGCATCCCGAGCGTTCAATATTCAGGTGGCATTGGTGGCACTTCCGCCGGCTGCCCCGGGGGCATTTCCGGCGGCGGCTCGGCGGGGGATTCGTCCGGCCGATCCGGCGGCATGTCGGGCGGAACCGGGCTCGGGGGCTGCTCGGGTGGCTGATCCGGCGGCACCTCAGGCGGCGGCGATGGCGTCTCGGGATCCCCGGCGCGAGCAAGGGTTTGCAGTGCGTTCAAATTGGCGTAGGCCATGGCTGACTTCCGTCGCGGTGCGCCGGCCGCTGCCGGGCTCGTTACGCAGCTTAGAAGCCGCGGACCGCGGGCGCCAGTCTGCTACGCGCCAATCTGGAACTATGCTGAAGCGTGATACCGGCCCGGGCGAAAAGTCAGACGCACGTTCAATGTGCAGTTCGCTGGCAGTGCCGAAGTGCGACGCTGCACGTGCCACAGGCCGGAATACAAAGGGTGAATCTGATGCCGCTGTCCGCGCGCGCGGCTACGCCATATCGAGGAGAACCTGATGCAATTGCCATTGCAGATCACGTTTCGAAACATGAATCCGTCCGAGGCTGTCGAGAGCAAGATTCGGGAACGTGCGGACAAGCTGGATCGGTTTGCGGATCACGTCATGAGTTGCAAGGTAATCGTGGAAGCGCCCCACAAACATCACCACAAAGGCGCCCTCTACCAAGTTTTAATCGACATCACCGTGCCCGGCAAGGAACTGGTGGTGAGTCGTGCGCCGCACGACAATCATGCCCACGAAGATGTGTATGTCGCTGTGCGCGATGCATTTGACGCTGCGCGGCGTCAACTCGAGGATTACACCCGTGTGATTCGGGGCAAAACCAAGCTCCACGAGCCGCCGCCACAGGGCCGCATTCGCAATCTGGTGTTCGATCAGGACTTCGGAGTGATTGAAACCATCGACGGCCGGGAGGTTTATTTTCACCGCAACAGCCTGCTGAACGGCGATTTCGAAAAACTCGATGTCGGCACTCAGGTTCGATTCAGTGAAGAGCTGGGCGAAAAGGGGCCTCAGGCAAGCAGCGTGCACGTGGTCAGCAAATAAGGCGAGCGCCGAGGGCAGCGAAGAACTGCGGACATCGACATGAAGACGATCTGGCTTGTTTTATTCACGGTGATGGTGGCGGTCCCGGCATACGCGGACCGGCAAGAGTTGCTGCAGCAGTTTCAGTATGTACGCCAGAACACCGAACGGAATCCGTTCGACGAGCCGTTATACATTCGTTCGCACAATTCCGGTCAGCGCTTGGGCGCGGACATTTACGCGGTGTTGCCGCAACCGTTTCACGAGGTGCGGGATGCGCTGGGGCAGCCGGATCAGTGGTGTCAATTCCTGGCGCTGAACCAGAATGTCAAAGCCTGCACGTGGCGCCACGGTCAAGAGGGCGCGGAATTGTCGTTGTTCGTCGGCCGTAAATTCTATCAACCTCCCCAGGACGCTTATCACGTCAACGGCAACTTCAGCATCGCCAGTAATCGTGACAATTATCTGCGTGTTACCGTGCGCGCGGCGGACGGACCCCTGGGTACGCAGGATTATCGTATCTCAGTGCAAGCGGCGCCGGTGGAACAGGGTACGCTGGTGGAATTGAGTTGGGGCTACGAGGACAGTTGGCGCAGCCGCATGGCGACATCGGCGTACTTGGCCACGCTCGGCAAGGACAAGATCGGTTTTTCGATCGTCGGGCAGACCGATTCGGGCAAGCCGGAGTTCGTCCAGGGCGTGCGCGGCATGATCGAACGCAACGCCATGCGTTACTACCTCGCGCTTAGAGCCTATTTGCAGACGGATGACCTTCCGGCTCGGCGTCAGCCCGAGGCCAGCATGGGGACCTGGTACCGCATGGTTGAGCACTACGGGCGTCAGTTGCACGAACTCAGTCGTGAGGATTATTTCGCCAACAAGCGCCGCGAACTTCGAAATCAACGCCAAATGCAGCAGCAGATCGCCGCCAATGCGCAAGCCAGGGCACGGGCCTCGAAATAAAGCGGACCGATGAGTATCGATCGCACGTGGCGCGGATCCAACTTGAACCCCCGCCCCCTGCCGACACTACTTGACGTGAGCGACGTAACGACGCTCACCCAGCGTTTGCAGCTGCAGGTGAGTGCCTGACGCGGAGAGCGGAATTTCATTGCCTTCGATTTTCAGCGTGCAACCGACGCGCCCTCGCGAGTCCAGCGGCAGCGGCACTCGATCACGATAGGTGTAGGTGTTGGCCTGAATGTCGCCGCCTGTAAGCACGAAAGGACCTTGCGGCAGTTCATTTTCGATTTCCGCGGCTTCGATCACCAACACCCCGGCTTGGCGCCATTGGGTTTGTTCGGCTGAACCGCTAATAGAGACGAAGCTGAAGAATTCGCGCATATGGATGCGTAATGTGTCTCCTTCGAGTTCGACTCGCTCCACTTGTGCCTCGGGCAGGGACAATTCGGTTCGGGTCGCCATGTCGTTTTACTCCGCAGTGCTTTCGGTTCGCGCCTGATGATGCAGCGAAGCGCTGATGTTGGAATCGATGGTCACGCCGGTGATCCTCGGTGGCACCAGTTTGAATAACGGCAATTCGATCCACTGTTGCACGGTGAAAATGTCGGCTTTGCCGCGTCGCCAGGCGTCCAAAACCCACGCCGGGTTGGCTTCAGGTGCGTCGAGAATATGGTCCTGGTCCGTGACCTTCGGGTCGAAGACGACCACGGCATGATGTTCATGCCGGGTCTTGTCGTTGATGACGATGCCATTGGCGTGCCAGCCGACGCGTTCGACGGTGTCGAGCACGCCCGCGTAGACCAATTCCTGCCACTGATAGCACAAGCCGTGGTCATTTTCCGGGCTCATGTTCACTAATACATTGCCGGTCCAGCCGCTGCGCCAGTGCACGTCAGGATCTTCGTGCGCCTGTTGCACGGCATGTTCGAAAGCGCGGTGAATCTCGACCAGTTCCGGGTGGCCGTATTGGGCGGGACGCAGTGGCGGTGCCGAGGCGCATCCGTAGATCAACGCGGCGAAGGCAAGGCCAATGATTCGCAGGTAGAGCATCGTCGTTTCCGGGTGATTGCTTCGCAAGTGAGCTGGCGCGATGGCGTAAATCTTATCACGCCATACACCAAACCAAGGCGGGCGTTGCATCAAGTTGTGCAAGCACATACTGTAACGGTACTACCTGGGAGATGCGGATGCGGTTACGTCTCGGATTGCTGCTGTCGATTTGTTCGGTGCTGATGGCGTGTTCAGGCCCTTTCATTCGTATTCAAGCGCCGTCCATTTCGATTTCCAGTCTCAGTCTGTTGGACGCCCAGCTCCTCGAGCAACGGTATCGGCTGCAGCTGCGGATCCAGAACCCGAACCCTTACTCCCTGCCCATCGCGGGGCTGCAGTATCGTTTGTATCTGAACGGCCTCGAATTCGCCCGCGGTGTCAGCAGCCAATCGGTCACGGTGCCCGCATATGAGGAGCGTGTGCTGGATGTCGATATGATCAGCACCATCGGCACCCTGATCGCACAGCTCAAACAGTGGCCCGACGTCCAGCATGGCGAGCTGCGCTACCGGCTTGCGGGTGACGTGAAGTTGAGCACCCGTCTGGTGCCGGTCGGTTTCGAATACCAGGGAACCATCCCGCTCGATACGCGGCTTACACCATGACGAGCGACGTCGTCGCGGTCGGATAACAAGGGGAGGAGCGCATGAATCTGGAAAAGGTCGTTTTCGCGTTTTTCATAGTCCTGGCGCTGACGCTGAATTTCGGATTTTTCATCGGTGACATCGACAATCCCAATCACCACGACGTCTACGAGCTGTACGCGGCCCTGATAGTGAGCCTGATCGCCACGGTGTTGAAATTCGGCGATCGCACCCACGTCGGCGCGGTATTGCTCGCCACCAGTCTCGTCGCAGACCTGCAACTGGTGGCCGCCGCGGTGCTGTGGGGATTCGTCGTTCACGCCTCCGAAGCCGGCCTGACGCCTTCCGCCATGGCCAGTATCGTCGCGCTCTCCGGCGGCGCGCTGCTCGCCAATATCACCTCCGTCGCGATTCTCGTGGTTGAGACCGTGATGCTGCGCCGGTGATTCCGGCCACCTGCTCCCGGCTGCCGGGCACCGATTCAGGACCCTGAAGGAGGAACGGCCATGCACGGTATCATTTTCGTGCTCCTGCGGCGGGTAAGGGTACCGCTCATCATCCTGTTGTGCGCATATGCGGTTTCGGTGCTCGGCCTCGTGCTGATTCCCGGAATCGATGTCAACGGCGAGCCGTGGCGGATGAGTTTTTTTCACGCCTTTTATTTCGTCAGCTTCATGGGTTCGACCATCGGCCTCGGCGAGGTTCCACATCCGTTTTCCGACGCGCAACGTCTTTGGACCATGTTCGCCATTTACGCCACGGTGATCGCGTGGCTGTATGCAATCGGCAGTCTACTGGCGACATTTCAGGATCAGGCCTTCTGGCGCATCGTCCAGCATACGATGTTCGTGCGCGCGGTGCGCCGTATCGCCGAACCGTTTTACATTGTCTGCGGTTACGGCGATACCGGCAGCCTGTTGGTACAGGCGCTTTCGGAACGGAACATCCGGGTCGTGGCCCTCGATATCGTTCAAGCGCGAATTGATGCGCTGGATGTGGCCGGCTTCCCGATGCCGGTGCCGGCGCTCTGTGCCGATGCCAGCGATCTGGAAGTTTTGCGCGCTGCGGGCTTGTTGGAACCGGAATGCCAGGGCGTGCTGGCGCTCACCAACAGCGATCAGGTGAACCTCGGCATCGCCATCAGCGCGAAACTGCTGGTGCCGACGGTAGAGGTCATCAGCCGCGCTGAATATGCCGAGACTGCGGCGAATCTTGAGTCTTTTGGCACCGATCACGTGATCAACGCCGACGACGAATTCGGAGACCGGCTGGCCCTGGCGGTTCACTCCCCCAGTTTGTACTTGCTGAACGAGTGGATGACCAGCACCGGCGATGGCGCCGCAGAGCGCCCTCTCAGCCCGCCGCGTGGCACCTGGGTGTTGTGCGGCTACGGCCGCTTCGGTAAGGCGGTTCGGCGGGCGTTGTCATTCGAAGGCGTGGACGTGATTGTGGTGGAAAGCAATCCTGAAGCAGCCGGAGCGCCGGAAGGGACGGTGCGCGGACGCGGAACCGAAGCGACAACGCTGAGAGAGGCGCGTATCGAACAAGCGGTGGGCATCATTGCCGGTACCGAAAACGACGCCGACAATCTGTCCATTTTGGTTACCGCCAGGGAAATCAAAGAAGACCTGTTCACGGTGGCACGTCAGAACCTGGGTCGCAACGGCGCGTTGTTCGAGTCCGCCTGGCTGAACATGGTGATGCAGCCTGGGCGAATTATCGCGCGCCGCATCCTGGCCTATATCACGACGCCGTTGCTGGCCGATTTTTTGCGCCATGCCCGAGCCCAGGACGATGACTGGGCCAACGTGCTGGTGAGCCGAATCGCCGGCGTCACCGGCGAGGATGCGCCCGACAGCTGGCATATGGTCATGGACCGCGCCCGCGCGCCGGCGGTGGCTGACGCGCTGGCGGCCGGGGAAGCGGTGCGCCTGGGCGATTTGCTCACCGACCCGCGCCAGCAGGCCAATACGTTGCCGGCCATTGTGCTGCTGCTCGATCGGGCGGGCGAGCAGACATTGCTGCCGGCCCCGGATACCCGCCTGGCGGTGGATGACCGGATATTGGTGTGCGGCAGTAGCCAGGCCGAGCGCCATATGAATTGGATTCTGCGCAACCACAACACTCTCGAATACGTCCGCTACGGCATCGACCGGCCGAGCGGTTACGTCTGGCGCTGGGTCGCGGCGCGCCTGGGTCCCTCAAGGGCCGATTCGGGGCGCAGCCTCTGATCGACCGGAGGTTTCCCGACCCGTCGGCGCAGCTGTGACCACAGCGCCCCGAGCCGTCTCCGCAGGCCATAAAACCGCGTTTGCCGACCCCTCTGATTTGGAACCGACCCGCGCCGCCGTGTAGCGGGCGACGCTCCATCCGGTCGTTGCCCGCCGCAGGTGTTGGCACCGTACGCCGGATTCTGAGGTCGGGATATTCGACCGAGCCGCAGCAGCGCAAGCGCGAAGCCATGCGCCTGGGATGGAATGTTCACGCCGGTAGCCGTTGGCCGGTTCAAGTGGACGCCGGCGCCGGGTTAGAATACCACCCTGCACACGCAACGAAATTTCCCATGACCCAGACCGTATCGACCTACTTCAACGGCGCCGAAGTGCTGCAGTATGACCGCAGCAAGCCGGTTCCGATTCTGCAGCAGAACTATTTGAGCCGCATGGATCGCAAAATGGACGAAGGCATCGACTTGCACGGGGAATGGATTGCGGCGCCGGAGTCGATGCAGCGGGCGCAGTTCGTCGCTCAATCCATGGCTCAGGCGCTCCAGCAAGGCGCTGAAGAGAAGGCCGCGGCCATGTTGACCTATCTGGCCCAGCGCCTGCCCGATCTGCGCGCGGTGCGCATAGATTTGCAGGGCGATCAGCTCAGTGCGGAACTAGTCGTCAAAGATTGAAAAAATTTCTAAAGTTGGCGCCCATGCTGCCGCTATTAGAATCTACAGCGGAGGGGCGCCATGACCAGAATTACGATCAGCGGTGAGGGAACTCCGCCGACCGAGCGTGAGCTCAAGCCCGGGACGGTTACCATCGGGCGCAAGACCGACAATGATTTTTGCCTGAGTGATGCGACGGTCAGCGGACATCACGCCAAGATCGTCAGCTATTTCAAGTCTTCCTATATTGAAGACCTTGGCAGCACCAACGGTACTTTTGTAAACGGTCGCCGGGTGCGTATGCATACGTTGCATGCCGGCGATGTCATCGTCATCGGCAAATTCGAACTGCGCGTCGATGCGGCGGCCCCGGCGGCTGCGCCGCCCCGGGCACCGGCAGCCGATGCGACTATGGTGATGGTGCGAGAAGCGCCTTTGGCCCGCAAGACAGACGCTCCGGGCCGGCATTCCGGGGCGCCGCCTGGGCTGCAACGCCGGCAGCGTGCACCCGAAGTCCAATCGAAGTCCGCTCTGGAGGCCGCGGCGGTTTCGCCATCGTCACCGGCTGCAGCGCCAAAGCCGATTGCGGCTGAAGCGGCCGACGAAAACTCCGCATCGCAGGCGTACGGCGGCTACTTCAAGGTAATGGTGGGCGAGCGCGCCGGACAGCGGGTAAACGTCCCCGACGAAGGATTGGAGTTGTTGCCCGGTGTAAAGGTGCAGCGGGAGCAGGATCGCTGCGTGGTGCGACGCGCGCCCGAGGCGCGGCAACAGGTGGTGCGTCTGAACAGTCAAGATCTTGGTGCCGGGACCATCGTGCTCAAGGACATGGATATGCTGCAATTGGGTAGCGCTTGGATGGCCTATTTCAGCCGCTGATTCATTCCGCGCCGGGAAAGTTGGGTGCGTAGCGCTCGATCCACTCCATCGCCGCCTCCCGGTCGTTTAGTTGACGTCCCTCGCCGACTTCCACTTCACGTCGGTACTGTTCGATGTGACAGATCTGCTCCATCATCCGCGCCCGATAGGCGTCTTCCGGATTTAGAAACGAAACGCCGACCTCGTAACCGCCCGCAGTCGCCGCTTCGCACCAGATCACTTCGCCCTCGGCTTCGAAGGTCGGCTGCAACAGCGGTATGCGGATCCGCAGACGCTGGCCGGGCCGTGCCGGCTGGCGTGTCTGAAATGAAATGCCGCCATCGCACACGTCCCGCAGGGTGGGGCTCACCCGCGCCTGGATGCCGGCCTCGACTTCGATCGGTATGTCGAACGGATGCCGAATGAATCTGCGTTTGGCGTGGGGCATGGGGGTAGTCTAGTCAATCGGCGCCAGCGGAGCAGCGGCAAGGGCTGCGGTATAATCCCCCGCTGGAGTGCAGCGACCGATCGGAGCGCCCATGGATACCATCACCATCGAACACAATCCCTCGCCCATGAAGCTGGAAGCGATGTACGTGGACAGCTGGCCAATCTGGCGCAAGGAACCGTCTACGTTCGAGTGGACCTACGACACCAAGGAAATGGCTTACATTCTCGAGGGCGAAGCGGTGGTCACGCCCACCGGCGGCGAGCCGGTGACCATCAAGGCGCGGGATTTGGTCAACTTTCCCAAGGGTATGTCCTGCACTTGGGAGGTCATCAAGCCCATGCGTAAGCACTACCTGCTCGACTGACCGTGACGGCCGATCCCGTCGTCGCGCAGTTGATTGCGCTAGCCAAGCGTCTGCGCCGCGAAAGCGCCGGATTTCTCGACGATCCCGGCGATTCGCAAAGCTGGTACAACCGCGGCTACGGCGGCGGAATCCTTTCCGCCATGCGGGAACTGGGCTACGGCAAAGCGCTTGACCCGGAGTGTGCGGAGGACTCGGCGCAATCCCTAGCCCCCCATCGGGTCATGGCCTGGGGCCAGGCTTACGCCCACGGTTTTGAAAAGGGCGCGGACGATACCCGCGACGTGTTGCCGCCGCGGAATCAGGACTGAATTCAAGCCCCGCGAATGGCGCGCTCGATGCGCGCCAGCGCTTGTTCCCACGCCGTGCCGCTGTTCCCGCCGCGCGCCATACGTTCCATCAGCCCGTAGGCGAATTGCCGGGTGTCGGCGTCCATTTCCCGCAGCTTGGTCAGTTTGAACATGCACCCGGCCTTCTCGACCGCCAAGGTACTGATCAAGGCGTATAACAACAGCGCCTGCTGCGACTCGGGGGCCGCTTCGATCGCGGCTACCGCTTGTTCCAAGGCATCCTCCACCGCGCGCGTCATTCGTCGGTGACGCAGCCCTGGGAAGCGTCTTTTACGGTTTTGATGTATTTGAACAGCGTGCCCCGGCTGGCCTTGTACGGCGGCATCTGCCACTGGGCGCGGCGTTGCTGCAGCTCGGCATCGCTCAAATCCACCGTCAGCTCGCGGCTGGATGCATCGATGACGATGCGATCGCCGTCCTGGATCAAACCGATCGGTCCGCCTTCCTGGGCCTCGGGCACGATGTGGCCGATGATGAAGCCGTGGGAGCCGCCGGAAAAACGGCCGTCCGTGAGCAGCGCGACGTCGTTGCCGAGCCCTGCGCCCATGATCGCCGAAGTCGGGGTCAGCATCTCCGGCATCCCGGGGCCGCCCTTGGGGCCTTCATAGCGGATCACCACCACGTCGCCCTTTTGGATCTTGCCGTCCTCCAGGCCCTTGAGCATATCCTCCTCGCAATCGAATACCCGCGCCGGCCCTTCGAAGCGCTCGCCCTCCTTGCCGGTGATCTTGGCCACAGAACCGCCGGGCGCCAGGTTGCCTTTGAGAATCTGCAGGTGGCCGGTTTTCTTGATCGGCTTTTCCAGGGACATGAACACCGCCTGGCCCTGCGCCAGGCCGGGCAGGTTGGCCAGGTTCTCGGCCACCGTCTTGCCGGTGACGGTGAGGCAGTCGCCGTCGAGCAGGCCCTTGTCCAGCAGATATTTCATCACCGCCGGAGTACCGCCGGCGTTGTGCAGGTCTTCCATGACGTATTTGCCGGAAGGTTTGAGGTCGGCCAGGAACGGCACCCGGTCCGATACCGCCTGGAAGTCGTCCAGTCCCAGCGGTACGTCGACCGCGCGGGCCATGGCGATCAGGTGCAGCACGGCGTTGGTGGAGCCGCCCAGGGCCATGACGATCACCATGGCGTTCTCAAAGGCGGCCCGGGTCATGATGTCCCGGGGTTTGATGTCCTGTTCCAGCAGATGGCGAATGGCCTGCCCCGCGCGCAGACACTCCTCCAGCTTACCGGGGTCCACCGCCGGCGTAGACGACGAATAGGGCAGTGACATGCCCATGGCCTCGATGGCCGAAGCCATGGTGTTGGCGGTATACATGCCGCCGCAGGCGCCGGGTCCGGGGCAGGCATTTTGGACGATGTCCTGACGTTGTTCCTCGTCGATGTGCTGGCCGAGAAATTGACCATAGCTTTGGAACGCCGAAATGATGTCGATGACCTGGTGATCCCTGCTGGTGTAACCGGGCTTGATGGTGCCGCCATAGACCATCAGCGACGGCCGGTTGATCCGGCCCATGGCGATCAGCACGCCGGGCATATTCTTGTCGCAGCCGGGGATCGAGATGTTGGCGTCGTACCACTGGGCGTTCATGACCGTTTCCACGGAATCGGCGATCAGGTCGCGGGATTGCAGGGAGTAGCTCATACCGGCGGTGCCCATGGAAATACCGTCGGAAACGCCGATGGTGTTGAAGCGCATGCCGGTGAGCCCCGCCGCTTGCACGCCTTCCTTGATTTTGGCGGCGAGGTCGTTGAGGTGCATGTTGCAGGTATTGCCTTCCCACCAGACGCTGGAAATACCCACTTCCGCCTTGTCCATGTCCTCCGCGGACAGGCCGGTACCATAGAGCATGGCCTGGGACGCGCCTTGGGATTTGGGCTGCGTGATGCGGGAACTGTAACGGTTGAGCTTGTTGGTCATGGCCACTCCGGCGAAATCTTGGGCGAAACGCCCAGTTTACCGGTTCTTGGCCGGGCACTGAATAGCGGCGGCCATCCGCCGGCCGGACCGGACGCCGGCGAGTCAGTTACTGCGCTGGAACGGAACGTAGCGTCCCTCGGAGAAGTCGTTGAAATACTCTGTCAACTGCGGGTGGTTGACGGGCTCGGCGCTGTCGTCTATTTCCAGATTGCGCTCGGCGACGTAGGTCTGCTGATTGGAGCCGTCGACCAGCACCCGATACCAGGGCTCGTCCTTGGGCGGGCGCGAGCGGGCCACGGTGTCGTACCATTCGTCGGACTGCATGAACACTGGGTCCACGTCCACCACCACGCCACGGTAGTCGAACAGCTTGTGACGGACCAGTTGGCCTACGTTGGCGATGGCGTGCCTGTGCATGACGGGTTCCTCTGCGTTTCGGGCTGCGCAGGCCCAAGAACTTGATAGCACCCAACTTTACGCCGCTGTGCTGTCGCCACAACTGCGCATTTGCTAAGGTAGCGCTCCGGCAACGGTTGGCAACCATGCCAGAGCGCCCCGAATGACGCAGTGTTCAATCTACAAAAGTAGTGCCAAGTCGGATACCTATCTATACGTGGAACGGGAAAACGATTTTTCCCGAGTGCCAGCGGCGTTATTGGCCAAACTCGGGCGCCTGGATTGGGTGATGAATCTAAAGTTGCATCCCGCACGGCCGCTGGCCCGCGCGGACGCCGGTCAAGTGTTGGCGCAGTTGCGCGTCGAAGGCTATTTCCTGCAGATGCCGCCGATTCATGCGCAGCTTTGAACGGCACAATCAATTCGGTCGTGCCCTGACCATTTCATCAAAAACATAGCGAGGACATCATGGCGTCGGAAGTTGAAGAACTCAGTGTTGATTACAGCGAAGACGGCGTGCAACTCGTCAAACAACTCGACAAAGTTGTGCTGACCAAAGGCGCATGGGCGACGGTGCTGTTCCGCTACCAGGACTGGGATCGGCAGAAGGACGACTACGGTCCGGAGAAATACACGATTCGTCGGTACCAGAAACGCAATGGTGCGTATCAACAGAAATCGAAATTCAATATCTCCAGCGCCGACCAGGCGCGCAAGATCATTGAAGCCCTGCAAGGTTGGATCAAAGACTGAGGGAGGTGGGTGTCGCGCCCCGTCTCTGGCACCGCTTTGGCGCCCACAGTTTGCATTTACGAACCGCCGCGGATGCCTTGATCCGCGCCGCAGTCCTGTCATGGCAGCTTCAAAAACTGCTGGCTATACTCACGGAGCCCGTGGTCGATTCTCGAGAGCGTTGAGTCGCAGTTCGCTTCGCAACGGCTCATTCTCAAATCGACTGTGTTCGAGATTTCTGTTTGAGGTTTTTGCTGATGACAACTGGCACTGTGAAGTGGTTCAATGAATCGAAAGGCTATGGCTTCATCGCTCCCCAGGACGGCGGGGACGATGTGTTCGTACATTATTCGGCGATCGAAGGCAGCGGTTTTCGGACGCTGGCCGAAGGACAGACGGTAAACTTCGAAGTCGAACGCGGTCCGAAGGGACTTCAGGCCGCCAACGTTACACCGCAGACATAATCGCACCAGCAAGGTCGCCGGTTGCCGAGCCGCGGTCGGGTTCGACCACGTAATGTGGATGTGGCGGCGCCGCTGATCAGGCGGCGCTGGAGTCCCGGGCTTCGCGGTCCGGCAGGTCGTCAAGCGCCAGATCTTTGAGCGTTTGTCCGGCAAGCGCCTCCCGCTGTTGGCGCTCCAGGCATTCCAGTATGCGATCGACTGCAGGGTTGCTGGCGCGGTGGCGTTGGTCCAGCTGCGCAGAGCCGCCGCTGCGGCGCACTGCTTCGAGCAGTTCGCTGACCGTCACCGTTTCCATTGGTCTGGCGGGCAAATAGTGGGTCGGGCTGTCCAACGCGCGCGCCAGCAGGCCGGCGTCGGCGAGCAGTTCGGTCATTTCCTCGATCACGTCCAGCGGAATCCCCAGGTGCTGCGCCATGCGTTCGATATCCCATTGCGGCGCTGCTTCGTAAAAGCGCTTGCCGATCAGCGCCACGATGTTGAGCGCCAATTTCTCCCGGTTGCGGTTGCTGAGCTTGAACGGTTTGTGTTCCAGGCGCACATACTCGGGATGCTGATGGTAAAAGGCGATGCTGGCGCCGATGAGTAAGATCAACCAGCTCAGATACAACCAGATCATAAACACGATCAAGGTGGCGAACGCGGAGTAGATCGCGGTGTACTTGACCGAATTCACCACGAAGGATGCGAACAGCCAACCCGCGGACTCCCAAAGCACGCCCGCAATTGTGGCTCCGACCAAGGCCGACCACCAGCGCACCCTGGTATTGGGTACGAACAAATACACGAAGGTGAAGGCCCCGATGATCAGCAAGTAGGGGATCAAGCGGCCCGCTGCCTGGATCACGGTCCCCAGGGGTTGGATCGAGGCGAGTTGCTGGAACAGACCGCTGCTCGCGACCGACGCGGTCAATCCAATCGCGGAAAACACCAGTACCGGCCCGATCAGAATCACGCTCAAATAATCGGAGAACCGTTGTGTAAAAGGACGGTGCTGATTCACGTGCCAGGTGAAGTTGAAAGCCCTTTCGACTTTCTGCACCAGGGAAATGACGGTGTAGATCAAAAACGCCAGGCCCACGGACCCGAGTAGACCGGCTTTGATGTTTTCCACGAACTCGATGATCCGAGCTGTGATCTCAAGACCCTTGTCGCCCAGTGGCGCGAGCAGGTTCAGTAACAGAGGCTCGACCTGATTGTGTACACCGAATGCCTTGAGCACGGAAAAGCTGACGGCCAGCAGCGGTACCAGCGACAATAAAGTCGTGTACACCAGACTCATGGCGCGCAGCGTGAGTTGACCTTCCGCGATGTCGCGACCCACCGCGTAAGCCAGCCGTAGCGACGACACCAGCCGGCGCCGCGGTCTCGACAACCCCGTGAGGTCGATGTTCCAAAGGCGACGACGTAATGCCGCGTGGAGTTCAGAGGGCGTTAGCATATTGACGAAGGGCCTTCAGCACGGCTCGATTATGCACCGCGTCTGGCGCACTGTCAGCCGGGATCACCGGAATCGCGGTGCCGCACGAGGCAATGTCGCCCCCACCTGTGCTTGTCACATGCCATCCTCGTCGAGCACCGCCGGATACAGCCGGCGACAGGGCTTCGACAGTCGGCGCCTGGCCGCCAGCTCCAGGATTCCACGCACGGGGCGCCAGGCCTCGCGGTCGAGGTCCAAGGTGGGCAACAGCGCTGCCTGCGCCCGCAGCCGTCGGCTCAGACCATCGATGAGATCGCTCGCCAGTTCCCGCAGCAGCGGATCGAGGGCTTCGTAGATGAACTCCGGTTCATCGAGCAGTTGGCTGCTACGCCACGCATCCTGCAGCTGGTCGAACGCTTCGCCGACCCGCTGCAGATCCGGCTATGGCGCCATGCTGCGGCGGTGCGTCAGCGATTCTTGAGCAGATCCAGCAGTTCGCTGCGGGTGCGCGCGTTCTCCCGCAGGCTGCCGCGCATGGCGCTGGTGACCGTGGAGCTGTTCTGTTTCTGGACCCCGCGCATCATCATGCAAAAATGACTGGCTTCCATGATGACCGCGACGCCGAGCGGCTCGAGGATCTGCATGAGCGCATCCGCGATCTGGTTGGTGAGCCGTTCCTGGACCTGCAGGCGGCGGGCGAACACGTCCACGATACGCGCCACCTTGCTCAGCCCGATGATTTTCTGGTTCGGCAGATAAGCAACGTGCGCTTTGCCGAAGAACGGCAGGACATGGTGCTCGCACATGGAGTAGAACTCGATGTCTTTGACCAGAACCAGTTCCTGGCAGGATTCTTCGAAGATCGCGCCCCGCACCACCTGTTCGACGGACATCTGATAGCCGCTGGTTAGAAAATCCAGCGCCTTGGCCACCCGGAGCGGCGTGCGCCGCAGACCTTCCCGGTCGGGATCTTCCCCCAGCTTGACCAGCACGTTGCGGATCAGGGATTCGAACTCCGGGTCATAGACTTCATCGGGCTCGGCGTCGAGGTTTTCGGCGTAGTGTCCGGGGTCGCTGCGTTTCTCTTTTTGGCTCATGGTTCCGCTCGCTTTGCGCAAGCCGCAAAGTATAGTCCTGGGATATTCACCTTGGCCGATATCGTAGCGTATTCACATATGCAAATCTGGGTTATGCTTGCACAACGGTCGGCGGATGCCGGCCTCGGAGCATGCCTCCCATCATGGTGAAAGTAGCGCAGGGGCCCATGTGTGGCGACCAGTCGAGTAGCCTCCAATCGTCGCCGACGCGGTGACGCTCATGTAACCGACGGCCGGCGGGGTTCGGAACTGTTCTGCGACCATTGGTATGAACCGCGATGGTCGGACCAGCGCCTGCAGTTCATCACCCGCTACGTCTTTTCCTCCATCGGCCTCGTCTATTTCAATTTTGTCTTCGCCTATACCTCACCGTGGCTCAGTCAGCGGTTCGTCAGCGGTGGTCTGCTGCTCTACATGTGCTGGGTGACGTTCTGGTTCGTGCGCGCGCGGCGCGTGCGGTTCTCTCCGCGCCGGGTGCGGATCACCATGTGGGGCGACGTCGTCGCCGTATCCATGACGGTGCTGACCGATCCGTTCGTAGCTCCCATTTCGAGCCTGGTATATATGCTGATCGTGCTGGGCAACGGCATGCGTTACGGCATGCGTTATTTTGCCGAGGCCTTGATGGCGACCTTTGCAGCGGCGCTGGTGGTACTGACTTTGCGTTACTCGGCCGACATCCGTCTGATGCATCCAGGCGTATTGTTTCTGAATCTGTTCGCGGCACTGGTGCTGGTTTACGCCTATATCCTCATGAGTCGTGTCGACGCCAGCAGGCGCATGCTGGAGCGTAGCAGCCGCCTGGACGCGCTAACCGGCTTGATCAACCGCAGGGCGCTGTTCGCCGCCGCGGAAAAGCTCCTGAACCCGGAAGATGGCGCGCCGCGGCAGGTGGTGGTGATGTTTGCCGATCTGGATAAGTTCAAAGCCATCAACGATACCCGGGGACATGCTGAGGGCGATCGGGTGTTGTGCGAAGTGGCGCGAATCCTGCGCACCAGCTTGCGCGATTCAGATGTGGTGGCCCGCTACGGAGGCGACGAATTCGTCATGCTCCTGGTGGATAGCGACCTGCAGCAGGCGAATGTGGCGGCGGAACGAATCCGTACGCGTATCGAGGATTGGGCCCACGCCAACGACCTGCCGTTGAGCGCCTCGATCGGCCTCGGCGAAGCACCCGGCGACGGCACTGATCTGGGTACGCTGCTCGCGAGTGTCGATCGCGCGTTGTACAACAAAAAAGCGAGCAACGGGCACGGCGATCTGAGTCACGCCGTGCCCTGATTTTCCCGAGTCTGTCGGATCGCTCAAGCGCGTTTCAGGCGCGCGTCCACCTCCCGTTCCGCTTCGAGCCAATCGTTGATCGGGTCGCCGTGTTCGAAACCTCGTTGCTCGGCGCGAAGATATGCCGTCTCCGCAATTAGCCGCCAGCGTTCTTCGGCGGCAATCACCGTGGTGGCCGGCGGCGGTTCGGCGGCCGGAGAGGGTTTGACTTTGTCGGCCTTGGCCCTCGGAGGTTTGTTCTTCGCCGCGGCCTTTTTCGGTTGCGTCGCGCTGGTCGGCGCGGGCGCTTTGCTGCGCTTGCGCTTGGGTGGAACGGACTGCCCTGGGGTGGGAACGTCGCTCATGCAAAAACCTCCGTGTAAACGAACGTGCTAGGGGTGAACGTGCTCATCATGCGGGCCCGCGCAATGCCCGCAAGTATGCAGTATACGTGTCGCGGGCGTGCCGTAGCGCGCGGTAAACGGTAAATGGATCGGGAAATTCGCCCTGGCCATGGACATTGACCTGCCATACGGCCATTTCCAGTGTGGTCAGGGGCATGGGAATGACAATCAGGCGCCTGACGGTCTCCCAGCCGGCGTCGGATGGATGGCCGAGGAATTCGCGCAGCCGCTTTCGGTCCCATGGACGGACCATGGCGAAAAGATCGCCGTAGACCCTGGGTTCGCTCATGCCAGCTCTCCATCCACTCCTTGTCGGATCGTAGCAAGCAGATTTTAGACCAACTGCGGCCAAGCACCCGCGGCCGGGAAACAAGACGTTACGTCAACGGGGCATTCGGCCACGGCGCCGAAATAGGGCGAACCCGGTCGACTTTGCACACGCGCAGTGCAGCCGGGGTGGCCTCTCAGGCGTTGAGGTCGGGGATGAGTTTGCTTTCCAGACGTTCGATGAGGTCTTTGAGATAAAGCTTGCGCTTCTTCAGACGCCGCAACTGAAGCTGATCGATGTAGGCGGCCGATTCGAGGCTCGTAATGGCGCTGTCGAGATCCCGGTGCTCGATACGTAACGCCGCCAGCCGCTGGCGAATGGCTTCAATTTCGTGCGGTTGCATGGGCGTCAGAATGACGCCGCTGGCAAAGGAACACAAGCCGCACGGTATCCGCCGATGGTTATGGGGTCGAGGCCGGGAGCTGATATACTTCTTCACGTTTTTCGGCCTTTGCCCGCAGGCCGCTCGCCGAGATCCAAAACCATGCATCGCGCCACCGAACTTTTTTCCCGCCGCAAATTCTGGGCCCATCGCTTCGGGCCCGCGCCGGAACTGCCCACTTCGAGGGCGGAGATGGATGCGCTCGGCTGGGACTCCTGCGACGTTGTTCTGGTGACCGGTGATGCCTACGTCGATCATCCCAGCTTTGGCATGGCCGTGATTGGCCGCGTGCTCGAGGCGCAGGGTTTTCGGGTCGGAATCATCTCGCAGCCGGACTGGCGTTGTGTGCACGATTTCCGGGCCCTCGGCGCACCGAATCTGTTTTTCGGTGTCACTGCCGGCAACATGGATTCCATGGTCAACCGCTACACTGCGGATCGCAAACGCAGATCGGATGACGCCTATACGCCCGGCGGCGCGGGCGGTCGTCGACCCGACCGATCCGTAGTCGTATACAGCCAGCGTTGCCGTGAAGCCTTCAAAGCCGTGCCGGTGATCATCGGCGGCATCGAAGCCAGCTTGCGCCGTATCGCCCACTACGATTATTGGGTCGATAAAGTGCGCCGCTCGGTGCTGCTCGACGCCAAGGCGGATCTGCTGGTGTACGGCAACGGCGAACGCCAGGTAGTTGAAATTGCACACCGCCTTGCCGCCGGCGAAACCGTCGCAGATCTGCACGATCTGCGCGGGACCGCTTTGGTGCGGTCGCTGCCCGAAGGCTGGGCGGAGGTGGACTCCAGCGATATCGACCTGCCTGGACCGGTGGCTTCCCACCCCGATCCCTATGCGGCCAACGCGCCCCAGGCGGGCTGCACGCCGGCCGCCGACCCGACTGCGGAGCTGGGCGGCGGCACCGCCGTGCGCTTCCAGCGCCGGGTGCCGAAGCGCGACCCCGCCCGCACTGTGATTCGCATGCCAAGCTTTGAGGCCGTGCGCGATGATCCGGTGCTCTATGCCCACGCCTCCCGCGTGCTGCACCTGGAAACCAATCCCGGTAACGCCCGGGCGCTGGTGCAGCGCCACGGCGATCGCGATGTGTGGATCAATCCGCCGCCGATACCGCTGAGCACCAAGGAACTCGACGGGGTGTTCGAGTTGCCCTACACCCGTCGGCCCCATAGCGGCTACGCCGACGCGCGGATTCCCGCGTACGAGATGATCCGTTTCTCGGTGAACATCATGCGCGGTTGCTTTGGCGGCTGCACCTTCTGTTCCATCACCGAACACGAGGGACGCATCATCCAAAGCCGGTCCGAAGATTCCGTGATTCGCGAAATCGAAACCATCCGTGACTCGGTGCCGGGGTTCACCGGGGTCATCTCCGACGTCGGCGGACCCACCGCCAACATGTACCGCCTGGCTTGCAAGGATCCCAACATCGAAAGCGCGTGCAGGCGGCCTTCGTGCGTGTATCCCGATATCTGCAACAACCTCGACACCGACCATTCGGCGCTGATCGGCTTGTACCGACGGGCGCGCGCGCTGCCCGGCGTGAAAAAAATCCTGGTCGCATCCGGTCTGCGTTACGACCTGGCAATCCGGTCGCCGGAATATGTCAAGGAACTGGTGACCCATCATGTCGGCGGGTATCTAAAAATCGCGCCGGAACACACCGAACAAGGTCCGTTGACGAAAATGATGAAGCCGGGCATGGGCGCTTATGACCGCTTCAAGGAGCTGTTCGACAAATTCTCCCGCGAAGCGGGGAAGCAGCAGTATCTGATACCGTACTTCATCGCCGCGCATCCCGGGACCCGCGATGAAGACATGCTGAATCTGGCGCTCTGGTTGAAGCGCAACGGCTTTCGCGCCGACCAGGTGCAGACGTTCCTGCCTTCGCCCATGGCGACCGCGACGGCAATGTACCATTCCGGCACCAATCCCTTGCGCCGGGTGCGGCGCAACGGCGAAACGGTGCCTGTGCCGCGCGGATTGCGGGTACGGCGCCTGCACAAGGCGTTCCTGCGCTATCACGATCCGGACAACTGGCCGCTGCTGCGCGATGCGCTCAAGCGCATGGGCCGCGCAGATCTCATCGGCAACGGTAAACGACATTTGGTACCGCGCTTCCAGCCTGCAGGTACGGCTCACCGGGGGCGGCAGAAGCCGGCGCCCGGTAAGGTGTTTCTCACGCAACACACCGGTTTGCCGCCCGCCGCGGACGGCAAGCGTGTGAGCGCCAAGAAGCAATCGAATCCGGGAGCGAAGGCCAACGGCGGCGGCCGGCGCCGGCGCGGAACATGACCGCCAGGGTCACGTTGCTGCCGAGCGGCAAGGAGTTTTTCGTCGAGCCCGGCGAGACAGTGCTGGAAGCGGCGCTGCGATCAGGCGTATCGATCAACTACAACTGCAGTAACGGCACCTGCGGCGACTGCCGCGCAAAGCTGATTTCGGGCAGCTTGAGCGAAGAACTGCCCCACGACTACGTGATCAAACAGGCGGAACGCGACCTTGGTGTCGTATTGCTGTGTTGTGCGAAGACCACCGAAAATCTGCTGATCGAAGCCGATGAAGCGGGTAGTCCAGCGGATATTGCGCCGGAAACCTTGACTACGACGGTGTACAAGATCGAACAGCCGGTCGCGGATGTCATAATACTGCATCTGCGCACGCCGCGAAGCCATACGCTGCGCTTCCTGGCCGGTCAGCACGCCACATTGCGCATCGACGGCCTTGCACCGCGCAACAAGTCCATCGCCAGTTGTCCCTGCAATGGCATGTTCCTGCAATTCCATGTCCGCAACGTACCCGGTGATCCCTTCTCGCAACATGTATTCGGCGATCTAAAGCCCCGGGACAAGGTCGAAATAGAAGGGCCGTTCGGTGGTTTCACGCTCGACGAGGCTTCACGCCGACCGATCATCTATCTCGCCTACGAAACCGGTTTCGCGTCCATCAAAAGTTTGATCGAACACGCAATCGCGCTGGAAAAGCAGCAGCATATGCATTTGTACTGGATGGGCCGCGACGAAACCGACCACTACTTGGCCAACTATTGCCGTTCCTGGCAGGATGCGCTCGATGACTTCGTGTTTACACCGGTGATGGCGCAAGTCGAGCACGACGGCAACGCCGGGCTGTCGCAGCAGCCGGGAGACGAAATCGCGCAATTGCCCGCGGCGGAAAGGGCGATGGCGCTTGCGGGCGCGCGTGTCATCGCGGATTACCCGGATTTGAGCGACTTCGACGTGTACGCGAGCGGGCCGCGATCCATCCTGGCTGCGGCGAAGAGAATCCTGACCGATTACGCGCTGCCCGAAGAACGATTGTTCGTGGATCACATAGAGCGCTACTGAGGCGCCCGTTTATAAACTGCGATCGGAGTCATTCGTGCGAATTGGAACGCCCTTATCTCCGTCCGCCACGCGCGTGATGCTGCTCGGCTGCGGCGAACTGGGAAAGGAGGTCATCATTTCCTTGCAACGGTTCGGTGTCGAAGTCATCGGCGTCGACCGTTACGCCGGCGCGCCCGGCCACCAGGTTGCGCATCGGGCGCACGTCATCGACATGACAAATGGCGATGAGCTGCGGGCATTGATCGAGCGGGAGAAACCCCGCATCGTGGTGCCCGAAATCGAGGCGATCGCGACCGATGCGCTGGCGCAAATCGCCGAACAAGGCGTTGCCGAAGTCGTGCCGACTGCGCGTGCGGTGCAATTGACCATGAACCGCGAAGGCATACGCCGGCTGGCGGCCGAGGAACTGGAACTACCGACATCCCGTTACGCTTTCGCGGACACTGTCGAGCAGTTGCGTATGGCGATCGACGGTGGCATCGGCTACCCGTGCATCGTCAAACCGGTAATGTCCTCATCGGGCAAGGGACAGACCACGGTCCGCGAACCGGCTGATATCGATAAAGCATGGAGCTACGCCATGAGCGGCGGCCGCGTCAACCGCGGCCGTGTGATTGCCGAGGAAATGGTGGAGTTCGATTATGAGATCACGCTGCTCACTGTGCGCGCATTGGGCGCTGACGGCCAAGTAGAAACCCATTTTTGCGAGCCCATCGGTCATGTGCAGGAGCGTGGCGATTATGTCGAGAGCTGGCAGCCGCAAGCCATGAGCCCGACCGCGCTCAAGCGCGCCCGGGAGGTGGCCGGTGCGGTAACCGCCAATCTCGGCGGCCGGGGCATCTTCGGCGTCGAACTCTTTGTCCGCGGCGACCGGGTATGGTTCAGCGAAGTCAGTCCGCGACCCCACGACACCGGCCTGGTGACGCTTTGCAGCCAGATGCAAAGTGAATTCGAACTGCATGCGCGTGCCGTATTGGGCTTGCCGGTGGACGTTGGCTTGCGCCAACCGGGCGCCAGCGCGGTGATTTACGGCGGCGTCGATGCCCGCGGCATCGTCTACGAAGGCGTGGACGAGGCGCTGCGCGTGCCGGGCAGTGATTTGCGCCTGTTCGGCAAACCCGAGGCTTTTGTCCGTCGACGCATGGGCGTGGCGCTGGCCAATGCC
Source organism: uncultured Gammaproteobacteria bacterium (assembly GCA_963762165.1). Classification (GTDB taxonomy): domain Bacteria; phylum Pseudomonadota; class Gammaproteobacteria; order JASBUN01; family JASBUN01; genus CAVXJN01. Next base: position 897,069 of record CAVXJN010000001.1, on the reverse strand, counting down.
GCGGATGTCGCCGAGGCGCGGGAGCGCGCCAAGCAGTGCGCCGGACGGGTGCGGCCGCTGCCCGCGGAATAGCCCCGGTCCCGGGCTACCAGGGCCGTCCCATGCGCTGTTTCATATCCGGCGTGATGTCGCCCATCTGCAGCGGATACTCACCACGGCGTCGATCTTCGAAATAGCGTCGCAATGTCTCGCGCACGACCGGAAATGCCAATTCCTGCCAGGGAATATCGGCTTCGTTGAAAAGTTCCACCTCCAGGCTCTCGCTGCCGGGGCCGAAGTGCTCATTCAACAGCCGGGCGCGAAACATGAGGTAGACCTGGCTGATGTGCGGAATGTTGAACAAAGCATACAGGCCGCATATCTCGACCTGGGCATTGGCTTCCTCGAGGGTTTCGCGGGCCGCGCCTTCAGCGGTGGTTTCGCCGTTCTCCATGAAGCCGGCGGGCAGGGTCCAGAGTCCGTAACGGGGCTCGATGGCGCGGCGGCACAACAAAATCCGGTCGCGCCATTCAGGGATGCAGCCGGCGACGATCTTTGGATTCTGGTAGTGAATCGCGCCGCACCGGTCGCAGACGTGACGCGGTAGGTTGTCGCCCTCGGGCACCATCAGGGTCAATGGGCCCGCACACTGACTGCAATATTTCATTTTCCAAGCCCGCCGTCGAAGGACGGCCGTGGTTTCGTTCTCGCCTGGGATCAATCGACCGCGCGGGGGCGAATCGGGCAGACCTTGCGGGATGTCCCGCGATAGTGGGCTGGCAACCAATCCCGCACGGCATCCTCGGCCATCGGTGAGCTCATATGATAACCCTGGGCCTCGTCACAGCGCAGTATCTGCAGCAAGTCCCAGGTTTCCCGGTCTTCGACACCTTCGGCAACCACGCGCAAACCCAGGTTATGGGCCAGGTCGATGGTGGAACGCACGATTACGGCATCGTTGTCGTCTTGGCACATCTGGCTGACGAAGGACTTGTCGATCTTGAGCTTGTCGACCGGCAGTTGCTTGAGATAGGCCAGGGAAGAGAAGCCGGTGCCGAAATCATCCACGGCGATGGCGATGCCCTTGGCGTCGATTTCATTCAATATCCGCAGACCGTTTTCCGGATCCGACATCATCGCGCTTTCGGTCAGCTCCAGGGTCAGGAACTGCGCAGGCAGATCATGACGTTCCAGGTAGATCGAGAGATGTTCCAGTAAGCGGACATCCTGCAGATTATGGGCGGAGAGGTTCACGGAGATACCAAGGTCCGGGTATTCGTGACGCCATGCCGCGCAGGTCTTGATCGCGTGCTCCAAGACCCAGCGCGTCAGCGGTTGTATCAGCCCCGTCTGTTCGGCAAGAGGTATGATTTCGTCGGGCGCGATCTTGCCGTGTTGAGGATGGTGCCAGCGCAACAGCGCCTCGAAACCGGTGACCAGCGTGCTGCCGATGTCGAGGACCGGTTGATAGTGCAGTTCCAGGACGCCGCCGTCGATGGCCTCACGCAGATCGGTCATCAACGACAAGCGGCCGACACTGTGTTGGTCCTGATTCGGGTCGTATACGGTCTGGCGCAGCTTGTTGCGCTTGGCGACGTACATGGCCACGTCAGCGCGCTGGATCAACGTTTGCGCGGTGGTGCCGTGGTGGGGGAAGACCGCGATGCCAAGGCTCGCGCCGACGTACAGCTGATGTCCTTCGATCCGGAATACGTCTTCCAACGTATCGAGGGCCTTGTTCGCGATCCGCCGTGCGTGCTCGGCATCGGCACCTGTCAGCACCAGCGCAAATTCGTCGCCCCCCAGACGCGCCACCGTGTCGCTCTCGCGCACCATGTCCAACAATCGTCGTCCCACTTCCTGCAGTAGGCGATCACCGATCTGATGTCCCAGGGTGTCGTTGATTTCCTTGAACCGGTCCAGGTCCATCATCAGCAGTGCAAGATTGCAATGTTCGCGCTGTGCAGTCGTGATCGCGTGTTGCAGACGGTCGAGCAACAGCGTGCGATTCGGCAGCAGGGTGAGCGAATCGTGCAGTGCCTGATGTTCCAGTGCTACCTGCCGGCTGTGCACCTGCCGGCGCATCTCGGTGAACGCTTCGACCAGATTGCGGGTTTCTTTCGAATTTGCCGCTGGCAGGGCGCGCGCCGCCGCGCGGCCGCCGGCTTCTGCTTTCAATGCTTCGGCGACGATCGCGATCGGTTTGAGAATCCAGCGCTCCAAGGCAAAGAAGCCGACGGCGATGAACAGCAGCGCCGTTATGGTCAGCGACCAGAGCAAACGTGACTGGGCCTGTGCCACTTCGTTGAGTCCTTTGACGTCGCTCGCCGCCGACAGTTCGATGGCGGTGTCGAAGCCCAGCAATATATTCCACGTCTTGTCCAGGAGCGGATCGATTTGCTCGTGGACGATATTGGCGTCGGCGCGCCAGATGTTGGTGCGATGAATTCGTTTCACCTCCGCGAATGCCTGTTTCCAGGTGTGGGTCGCGGCGCGCATGTCTTTCAACGATTGCTCGGTGACCAGGCCCAGCCGACCAGCGGCTTCCTCCCGACCCAGGAATGCGAACTGGCGTTCGACTTCGTCCAGTTGCAGATCGATGTCATGTTCCTGGCTTGGCAGTGAGTCGATATCGAACGAACCCAGGCGGTTGGCCAGATACATGCGGAAGGTGGCGATCATTTGCGCCCACAAGTGGCGGCTCTGGACCAGGGCGGTGTACACATTGCCCTGGTGCGCGTCTTTGCTGCTGAGGACTTCGTCCATTGCCAGTGACGCGGCGGTGTAGAAGAGCTGGTTCTGATAGAGCATGGGGTCGCGAGCAAGCGCCAACGCCGGATATTGCTTGGTGGCATGCAGACGGGTTTCGATCAATGCATCGGCAGCCCTGTCCAACTGCTGCAGGAATTGGCTCAATTCCGCCAGCGCCCGGTTCTGCTCGTGTTCGCGTACCCACGGCGCCTGGCTGAGTGCGGCCGTATAGGTCAGGGCTTGGCCCAAATATTCGTGCACGCGCTTGCCGTGCCGGGTCAGCGAGGGCTCGAGCAGAAAACTTTCCAGGGATTGTCTGGCGCGCCACACCGAATCGCGGATGTAACGGGTAAGCTGCAATACTTGCTTGCGCGACTCGATGTTGGCGGAGGTCTGATTGCGGGCGCCGCTGACGTTTTCATTGGCCAGGAACGCGCCTGCCAGTACCGGTAGGCTCAGCAACATCGCGACCGCTGCGTAGCGGGTACGCAGGCTATTGTGCATTCCCCAGCTCAAGTCAAGCGGGCTCCCAGAAGGCTTCGGGCTGAATCTCGAACCATATCGGCCCCAAATTCAATAACTAAAGAAAAGCGACCGGGCAGGCGCGGAGGCGTGCCGGGGAAAAGGTGCGGCTGGTTTGCAATCGGGCGGAGGCTGGAGAGCGCCGGCCGCCGGTGGCCCGGCGGCGTCATGGGCGCACTATTGGCGGAACCGTTCGAGCACCAGGCAGGCGTTGGCGCCACCGAATCCGAAACTGTTGGAGAGAACACGCTGAATGCTGACGTCGTCGCGCAAACTCCGTACCACTGGTACGCCTTCGGCGTCCGGGTCCAGATTGTCGATATTGGCCGAGGCGCTGATGAATCCATCGCGCATCATCAACAAACTGTAGATAGCCTCCTGCACGCCGGCAGCGCCCAATGAGTGGCCGGAAAGGGATTTGGTGGAAGAGACCAGCGGTATTTGGTCACCGAACACCGCTTTGATGGCTTCCAATTCGCGACCATCGCCCACCGGGGTTCCGGTGCCATGGGCATTGATGTAGTCGATTGGTCCGGTAACGCCTTCCAGCGCCATGTGCATGCACCGCACCGCACCTTCGCCGGAGGGTTGCACCATGTCGTAGCCGTCGGATGTCGCGCCGTAGCCGACGATCTCGGCGATTATATTGGCGCCGCGGGCCAGCGCATGCTCCAGTTCCTCGACCACCACCATGCCGCCGCCACCGGCGATGACGAAACCGTCACGATCACGGTCGTAGGGTCGGCAAGCGCGTTCGGGATCGTCATTGTGATTGGAAGCAAGCGCGCCCATGGCATCGAACAAAACGCTCATGGTCCAATGCAGTTCCTCGCCGCCGCCGGCGAACACCATGTCCTGCTTGCCCAGCTGAATCTGCTCCATCGCCGTGCCGATGCAGTGCGCGCTAGTGGCGCAGGCGGAGGACAGCGAATAGCAGGTGCCTTTGATGCGATAGGCGGTACCGACACAGGCCGAGGTGGTGCTGCCCATGGTACGGGTGACCATGTACGGCCCCACCCGCCGCACGCCCTTGGCACGCAAGGCATCGGTGGCGGCGAGCATGTTGGCAGTGGAGGAGCCGCCCGAGCCGGTGATCAGGCCGATGCGCGGATCGGAAATCTGATCCGCTTCCAGGCCGGCAGTGGCCAGTGCTTCTTCCATCGCCAGGTAGGTATAGGCGGCCGCATCACCCATGAAGCGCAGCAGCTTGCGATCAATACGTTCCGCCGGTTCCACCGGCGGTGCGCCTGCCACTTGGCTGCGGAATCCCAGATCACGGTATTCGGGCATGAAGCGAATGCCGGAACGACCGTCCCGGAGGGAATCGCGGATCTGATCCAGGTTGGCGCCCAGACTTGAAACGGCCCCCATCCCGGTAATGACCACGCGTCTCATGACTTGGTTTCCTCCAGCCCCCCGGTATCGGCAAACAGGCCAACGCGCAGATCCTTGGCCGTGTAGATCTCAACGCCGTCCACGGCCATTGAAGCATCGGCGATTCCCATGATCAGTCGGCGCATGATGAGTCGCTTCAAATTGATGTGATAGGTGACGAGACGCTTGTCCGGTGTAACTTGTCCCGTAAACCGCACATCGCCGCATCCCAGCGCACGACCTCGTCCTGGCGCACCCATCCAACCTAGAAAGAATCCAACCAATTGCCACATGGCGTCGAGGCCCAGACACCCCGGCATGACCGGATCGCCTTCGAAGTGGCAGCCGAAAAACCAAAGGTCGGGCTGAATGTCCAGTTCGGCGATGATTTCACCTTTGCCGAAGGCGCCCCCCTCGTCGCTGATATGGGCGATGCGGTCGAACATCAGCATCGGCGGCAGGGGCAACTGCGCATTACCCGGTCCGAAGAGCCGGCCGTGTCCGCATTCGAGTAACTTTTCGTAGGAAAAACTGCTTTGTTTTGACATCAACTGAAGGGGTGTGGTTTGCGAGCTTGCCAAGTATATAGATGAACCGGGCGCGGATACAGGCCCTGCGTGCATACCCGGTTGACAGCGCCGGGGCAGGGGCGACAATGCGGAGCATGGCCGGGCGCGACGCAAGCAAGGAATTGGTGGACGAATTACCCCACTATTCGATACGCACGAGCAAGCGCGCCCGCTATCTTCAGCTCAAGGTTTCCCATCTGGCGGAAGTGGAATTGGTGGTTCCGGTCCATTGCGACCGGTATGCCGCGGAAGCGTTCGTGCGCCAGCATTCGGATTGGCTACGGCAGACCTTGGCTCAAGTCCGCGCGCAACGGGCACAGAAGCCGGAGTTGGACGCTGCACTTCCTCAAGCAGTCGAATTTCCCGCCATCGGTGAAAGCTGGCGGGTCGAGTACGGTGCCGCTACACGTCGTTTCAGCGAACGTTTTCACGCCGGCAATCGCGTATTGATCCGCCATCAGACCCAGGCGCAGATGCAAAAGGCGCTATGCGATTGGCTCAATTCACGCGCCCGGCGCCGGTTGCTGCCCTGGTTGCGGGAACTCAGCCTGGAACTGGATCTCCCTTACCGTAGCGCGTCGATTCGTGCGCAGAAAACGCGCTGGGGTAGCTGTTCGGCGCAGCACAACATCAACCTCAACCGCAACCTGCTGTTCGTCGACCGGGTTGCGGCCCGCTATCTGCTGGTGCACGAACTCTGCCACACGTTGTTCTTGAATCATTCCCGTCGCTATTGGGCTTTGGTTGAGCGCCACTGTCCGGAATATCGCTTCTGCGAACAAACCTTGCGCGACGCCGCCCGCTGTATTCCCGCCTGGGCTTTTCCCTGACCGCTGCGCCGTGGGATTTGGGCTGCTCATCATTGGCGACGAACTGCTCAGCGGCAAACGTCAGGACCGCCACCTTGCCGCCGGCATCGAATTGCTGAGCGCCCACGGATTGACCCTGGATTGGGCGCATCTGCTCGGCGACGACGCGCAGCGCCTGGAAACCGAGCTACGTGCGACGCTGTCGAGCGACGATGTGGTGTTCAGTTTCGGCGGCATCGGCGCCACGCCCGATGATCGCACCCGCGACTGCGCCGCCCGCGCCGCTGGCGTCCGCCTGGTTCCGCATCCACAGGCGGTGGCGGAGATCGAAGCGCAGTTCGGCGCCCAGGCGTATCCGCATCGCATCCGCATGGCAGAGCTTCCCGAAGGCAGTCGCATCATCCCCAACCCCCACAACCGCATCCCCGGCTTCAGTTGGGGCGAGCATCACTTCCTGCCCGGGTTTCCGCGCATGGCCTGGCCAATGCTGGAGTGGGTTTTGGAGCGCTACTATCAGGATCGGTTCGCTTTAGAAGGTATTTTCGATCGTTCCTTGCAGGTATACGAGACCCCGGAAAGCGAACTGCTGCCGATCCTGGAAGCGCTCACCGCCAGGTTCCCGCAGGTGCGGCTATCCAGTCTGCCGACCCTCGACGCCGACCGCCCGCTGATCGAACTGGGGTTGCGCGGCGACCGGTCCGCGGTCGACGAAGCAATGGCAGCGCTCCAGGAGGCGCTCACCGCCGCCGGTTTTCGCTGGCAGGCGCTGCCGTCGGCCTGACGCGCTGGACCTCAGGGTGCCAGGCCGACGGTTTCGACCCGCGCGCCGACCACGATGATGAACCCCTGCTGGCGGTCATTGCCAATCTGGCTGTACTCGAAGCGGTAGCTGCGCCGCAGTGCCAGGTGGCCGTAGTGATCTCGGGTCAGGGCCAGTCTTTGCAACGCCACAGTATCGTCCAGAAATTGCAGATTCTGGCGTCGGCAGGCTTCGGCGGCGGCCTGGGCGGCTTGTTCCCGGGCACGGAGACTCGAATACCAATACCAGCCGATGGCGGCAGCGGCGGCGACCAAGGCCAGTTCGGTCATGGGTCGGCGGCCAAATCGGTGAGACTTTCCTCAGCGATTTCGCGCACTTCCGACTCTGAATCCTGAAGCCGGGCGCGTAAATAAGGGATGGCATCGCGGCTGCCCGACAGCGCCAGGTAATGGCAGGCGTCGCTGCGTACCCGACGATCGGTATGGGTGCTCAACTGCCCCAGCGCCGGCACCAACCCCTGCAACAACGGGCTTCCGGCCATGGACTCGAACAACGCTCCCAGGCCAATGCGTACATGCAACTCGGTGTCGGGGTCGGCAATCAGCGGCAGCAGCGCCGGCAGCCAGTGCGGCTGCTTTGCAAGGACACGTTCCAGATCCGCCAGCGCGCCATCTTTGAGTCGGGCACTGACGTACTCGCGTACGCCTTCGTCGGTGCCGACCTGGGCGGCCCAGTGGGCCAACTCCTGCGGACTGCGCGCCCCCTCCAGGACGAACTCGCCGACCCGCACCCAGGGCACGGATCGAACGCCGAGCGCGGCGGCACGGTCCGGGCGAGCGGCGATGTTGACGACTTCCAGGCTGCCGATGTGGCCGTCTTTCACCAGACGCGCCAAACCATCCAAAATCGCGGGGCAGTGCGGACAGCCCGGGGCGAGCAACAGCAGCGCGTCGGGCGGGGCGGAGTTCATAGGATTACCGTCGCGGCGTTCGGGCATCCATTATGCCGCCCCTGTATCAGGACGAACAGCTCACGGCGATTTCTTGCGCCCAATCCGGGGGCTGCCCTGCATAGTGCTCGTACTCGGGATGGTCGTCGAAAGGCGTCTGCAGCAGACGCAACAGGTTCTCGGTTTCGCTGAAATCGCCGCGCTCCGCGCGCTCGATGGCGATCTGGGCCATATAGTTGCGCAGCACGTATTTTGGATTGGTCTGCAGCATGGCGGCGCGCCGTTCGCGGTCATCGCTTTGTTCGTGTAGTAGACGCTGCCGGTAGCGTTGCGCCCAGCGATCGAAAGCGGCCCGATCCTGGAACAGATCCCCAGCTGCGGCACGCTGCCCGGGCGCGGAAGCCTGGAATTCGCACAAGCGGCGAAACAATAGGGTGTAATCGACGTGCTGGTCGGCCATCAGTTGCAGCAAATCCGCGATCAAAGTGCGATCTCCGTCTTCCTCGCTCCGCAAGCCGAGCTTGGCGCCCATTCGTGCGGCGTATTCCCGCAGCAGTGCAGGCTCGTAGTCCTGCAGCAGCGCGCGGGCCTGTGCCGCTGCCGCCTCGGGGTCGTCGTCGTTCAATAACGGCAGCATCGCTTGGGCGAGACAGCTCAGGTTGAACAAACCGATGCCGGGCTGCTGATCGAAGGCATAGCGGCCGTGATGATCGGAGTGATTGCAGATGTAACCCGGCTCATAGGCATCCAGAAAGCCGAATGGGCCATAGTCCAAGGTGAATCCCAGGATGGCCATGTTGTCGCTGTTCATGACGCCGTGGGTAAAACCCACGGACTGCCACTGGGCAATCAGGCGGGCAGTGCGTGCGATGACTTCCGCGAGCAGCGCGCCGTAGGCATCGGCTTGGTCCGCCAATGCCGGAAAGTGCAGTTCGATCACGTAATCCGCCAGGCGCTTCAGATCGGCGAAGCGGTTCTGATAATAAAAGTACTCGAAGCTGCCGAAGCGCACGTGGCTGGGCGCCATACGTATGAGCATGGCACCGGTTTCGATCCGTTCGCGATAGACCTCATCGTCGCTGGCGATCACGCACAGGGCGCGGCTACTGGGGATGCCGAGGCTGTGCATGGCTTCGCCGCACAGGTATTCGCGAATGGTGGAGCGCAGCACCGCACGGCCGTCGCCGCTGCGGGAGTACCGGGTCGGTCCAGCTCCTTTGAGATGCAGATCCCAGCGGCGACCTTCGTCGGTGAGTATTTCGCCGAGCAGGATCGCTCGGCCGTCGCCGAGGCGCGGCACGTAATGGCCGAACTGGTGGCCCGAGTAGCACATGGCCACCGGGTCGGCACCGTCGAGCGGCGCGGCGCCGGTCAAGGCGGCGACGAACTCCGGGCGCGCCGCTTCCTTTGGGTCCAGGTCCAGCAGTTCTGCAGCGCACGGATTGAAGGCCGCTACGTGGGCGCTGCTGAACGGCGTCGCGGCCTGGCGGCTGTGGAAAGATTCCGGCAGGCGTGCGTAGGAGTTGTCGAAGCGCAGTTGTTGTAATGATTTCATGGCAGTCATGATCGGGCCGCGGACCCGGCGCATCAACCCGGATGTAGTAGGGATACCGCGTAGTCGTCAGCGCGGGTCCATGAGGACACCCCTCAGGGGCTATAATTGCGGCAAATGTCGTCAACGTCCGGGAGTTGAAATGGTAGAGCACACGGTAAAGCCACTGACGCCGCAGGCGGCATGGCAACGGTTGCAGGACGATCCGCGAACGGTATTGATCGACGTGCGCTCCAATATGGAGTTCTTGTTCGTCGGTCATCCCGCCGGGGCGATTCACGTCCCCTGGATCGATGAGCCGGACTGGGTGATCAATCCCCATTTCGTTACCGAAGTGCGCAAGGTGCTGCTCGGGGGCGTCAGTTGCGACGACGACGCGGGTTGCGCGCCGGTGATCTTAATCTGCCGCAGCGGCAAACGGTCCCATGCCGCCGGAGAACGCTTGATCAAGGAAGGATTCACCGAAGTTTACAATATCGTCGAAGGGTTCGAGGGTGAACTCGACGACCATCACCATCGCAGCAGTACGGGCGGTTGGCGCCACCACGGTTTGCCGTGGGAGCAATGTTGAGCCATCCGCCGCCAATCCGATAAATTTCTGCAGATTCATCAATTTGCGCGCTTAGCCTAAAGGCTGCGGGCGACTGGCCGATTTATTGTCCGATTGCGAGTTCGAGCGGCGGCCGCAAGGCTGCTGCGAACTCGTGCCCACTCCCTTTGCAGCGTTGTCTGTAAAGGTTTGGAAACTGAATCAGGTCGTCTGAAGGTATCGCAGAGGGCCGGGACCGTCGAATCCATGCGCATTTTTTATCGGTTGTCTGCCATTTTGCGCCTCGGCGTGCGCCAGAAGATGGTGCTCGTATTGCTCGGCGTCCTGTCCCTGTCGCTTACCTTTACCGGCTGGCTGACACTGCGCGAGCAAAAGGACGATATCCTCCACGAAACCATGCAGCGCGGAGAGGATCTGTCGCGATTCGTTTCCCAGGCGCTCGCCTTCAGCGTCGTGGGTTACGACTATCATGCTGTGCAGATGCTACTCGACGAGATCGTCCAATCCCAGGATATCGCCTACGCCCGGGTGGTGAGCGATCAGGGCAATCTCATGGCGGAATCCGGCCATGGCGGCGATGTGGCCGGCGGTAACGGCGCCAGTTTTCAGCGCGACATCGTTTTTGACGGTCAGAAGGTCGGAGCATTGAGTCTCGGCCTGGACAACACTCGCATCATCAATCAGATGGAGCAACGGCGGGACGCGCTGATCAAACGCGAGGCGTTCATTATCCTGCTGATCGCGCTTGGTGAGTTCTTGGCGCTGTCGTACCTGATCGTGCGGCCGGTGACGCTCATTTCCAGTTCGCTTGGTGATGGCGTGGGAGACGACGGCACCATTTCACGGGATATCCCGCTGACCAGCGACGACGAGTTCGGCAACCTCGCCACGCAGTTCAATCGCATGCGGGCACAGTTGAACGTGGTCAACCAACGCCTGCAGTCGAAGATCGATCTCGCCGATACCCAATTGCGCGAATCCAACCGCCAGTTGCTGCGCCAATCCAGCGAACTGCGACGGGTGAACGAAGAGTTGACCAAATTGTCCATCACGGACCCGCTCACGAGTTTGTACAACCGTCGCCATTTCGAAGGCATCATGGAAGCGGAGCTGGCAATGTTTGCCCGCCATGCCGAACCTTGTTCTGTGCTGCTGATCGATATCGATCATTTTAAGCGCGTCAACGACACCTATGGGCACAAGAGCGGCGATACCGTGTTGCAGCGGGTAGCAAGCTTGCTGGAGTCCTCGCTGCGCAAGACGGACGTGGTATGCCGTATCGGTGGTGAAGAGTTCGTGGCTTTGTGCCGGCACGCTGGCGCCAACGAAGCGGCGAAAATCGGCGAGCACCTGCGCAAACGGATCGAAGAAACGCCGATCGAGGTCGATGGAGACCAGGTGGTCGTGACCGTAAGCATCGGCATCACCAGTGTAGTCGCCAGCGCGGAAGCACCTAGTGCAGAGGAATGCTTCCGCCAGGCCGACGCGGCGTTATATGCCAGCAAGTCCGACGGCCGCAACCGCGTCACCGATTTCGCCAGTCTTGATTTCGCCGCTCATTCCCGTCACGCCTGATAGAGAGAACGCCATGAAATTGCTGTCCAAACTGCTGTGCGCGCTGTTCGCCCTGGGATTGATTCCCGCCTGGGGAGCGGCGACCGCAAATAACGCCGAGATTCGTTTCGGCTCCGTGGCCATGGACATTCCGCCGGTCATGCACAGGAGATTGACGCCGCTGACCGAGTATCTGAGCACGGAACTCGGACGACCGGTTCGGTTACAGCTGTCCCCGGACATGCCCGCTGCAATCGACGCGGTGGCAAGCGGAAAGGTCGAACTCGCCTATCTCACCCCCGTCGCTTACCTGCGTGCCCATGCCGAGGGTGGCGCACAATTGGTCGCCAAAACCGTCACCAACGGCCAGGCTTCATTTCAGCTGATGATCGTTGTGCGCGAGGACAGCCCGATCAAGTCGGTTGCCGAGCTCAAGGGGACCCGCTTTGCGTTTGGCGATCCCGCCGCTTTGCTGCAGCGCGCGGTGGTGGTTGGCGCAAGCATGCCGCTCGATGACCTGCGCGAATATCGCTTTCTCGGTCATTACGACAATATCGTCCGCGGTGTTTTGAGTGGCGATTTCGATGCCGGTATTCTCAAGGATACGATGGCGTTCAAATGGCAGGGCAAGGGCATCCGCATTTTGTACAGCTCACCGCATCTACCGCCCTACAACATTGCCGCCAGCCGCAACGTCGACCCGAAACTGCTCGCCCAGTTGCGCGCCGCATTTCTGAAGCTGGATGCCTCGGACCCGAAACATGGCGACGTCATCCGTGCATTGGACAAAAAGTACGACGGCTTTGCGCCGGTGGAAGACAGCGAGTACGACGTCGTACGGCAATTGACCGCGCCATTTGATGCCGCCAAGTAGTGCTTAGGCGATCAACAGCGGCCGCGAGAGGTGGATCGGACGTTATGGCGGCCGGGGGTGGATGCGGTTCGCGCCGCCATGCTGGAATGATTGCGATAGTCGTCGATCAATCCCAGCAGCCGCGCCTCATTTCCCTGGCTGGGATCGTTGACATAGGTGGCCACGCAGCGATACATGCGCCACAGCCACCACTCGCTGGTGTAGGGTTCGTCCATTCATGCTCCAAACGTGGTTGTAGACGGCTGCCATTGCAGCAGATCTCCGTGACAGCGCCATGACATGGGCTGTCGGGCCGACTAAAACCTCAGCAGTCAGAGGGGCTTGGTTGAAGTGTGCGGCAATCGGCGTGATACAATCGCAGCCGGCTTCGCGACCCTCGCGCGGCTCGCAGGGCATCGGAGACAGCATGCAGGACATGAATTTCGACGACCAGGTCGCGGCGACTCGAGTGATCATCAATATCCTCGACACCTGGGGGCTGCGCGACTCCGATCAAGTCGCCGTACTGGGCTTGCCGGAGGGTACGCCCGCTCGAGCTGTGCGTCGTTACCGTCAGGATACGCCGCTGCCTGCAGACCCGGGTGTCGAGGAGCGGGTCGAGCACTTGGTCGGTATCGCGGAAGCCCTGCGCACCACCTTTCCCCGTAACGCCAATATGGGGCCGCAATGGATGAATGAACCCCACCGGCGTTTCAACCAGCGCACACCGGTGGCAACCATAGTCGAAGACGGCCTGGGCGGGTTGATCGCTGTACGCGCTCACCTCGATTGTACGTTTGCCTGGGAGAAGTCCGAATAACCCTAGTGTTCCAGCGGCCGCTGTCCCGGGAACGATTGTTTACATTTCTTTGCTTTGGTCATGTTCATCACGGCCGTTACCCTTCGCTGCGCACGCCTGCTCCGCGGCGCTCGGACGATATCGAATTGCAAGGAGTTTTCCATGTGGGCCCGCATCGGATGCATGCTGGCGCTGATGGTGTTGACTGCGCCGGCAACGGCAGGGTCCGGAACCGTCAAAGTCGGAGTGTTTTCCAACAAGCCGATCGTATTTGAAGCGCCTACCGGTGAATGGGCGGGTTTGGCCATCGACGTGCTGCAGGCAACGGCACGCGACGAAGGCTGGCGCCTGCAATACGAAAGCGGATCGTGGCGTGAGTTGCTTTCACGGTTGGAAAACGGCCAGCTCGATTTGCTGGTCGGTGTTGCTTATTCGTCCGACCGTGGAAAGCACATGCAATTCACCGATCAGACCCTGATCAGCAACTGGGGGATCGTATATCGCGCGCCCGGCGTCGAAGTTGCATCCTTGCTCGATTTACGCGGCCGCCGCGTTGCCCTGATGAGCGGCAGTATTCATTCGCGCGCCTTCGAAAAACTGATGGCGCAATTTCAATTGGATTTCGAACCCGTGTTCGTGCCCGGCTACGCGGACGTGCTCAGCGCGTTGCAGGACGGCCGCGCCGATGCCGGCGTCATCAATCGTATTTTCAGCGTTCAAAACGGCGACGGTTACCGAGCCTTTCCCACGGCAGTGATCTTCAATCCGGTTGAGGTGCGTTTCGCGGCGCCAAAAGGCGCACCCTCGCCGATCATTCGAGCTTTGGATCGCAATCTCGCAGCATTGAAATCCGATCCGCACTCTGTATATCGCCAGTCGCTGGAGCGCTGGCTGACGGGACGAACGAACAGCAGAATGCCGGAGTGGGTCCTGTGGGCCGGCGGCGTAGCGCTGGGTGTGGTGCTGCTCATGTTGAGCATGAATTTGCTGTTGCGGCGACAGGTGAAAGTCAGAACGCGTGAATTGTTCGAAAACACGCATCGGTTGCGCGGCGAAATCGAACAGCGGCATGAAGCTCAGGAGCGACTCAACCGGTTAGCCTACTACGACAGCCTCACGGGGCTTGCCAATCGGGTGCTATTCCGCGACCGATTTCAACAGGCATTGGCACAGGCACAGCGGGACTATCGCCGCATGGCGGTGATGCTGCTGGATCTGGACCGCTTCAAAGACGTCAACGATAGTCTCGGCCACCCCATGGGCGATCGCCTGATCCGCGTGATGGCCGAACGGTTCCGCAGCGTTGTCCGCGATAGCGACAGTATCGCCCGCCTGGGAGGCGACGAATTCATCATCCTGTTGACCGAAGTGGATACACCCGAAGGGTTGGCGCCGATCGCCGAACGCTTGTTGAATTACGGGGCTCAGGTGACTCAGATCGGCGGTACAGACGTATATGTTTCGGCCAGCATCGGCATCGCTGTTTATCCGGACGACGCCAGCGACATTGATGACCTGGTCAAGCACGCCGATACCGCAATGTACCAAGCCAAGAATACGGGGGGTCACGGTTACAAGTTTTACTCTCCCGAAATGACGGCACGGGCGGCGCAGCGGGTGGCGCTGGAAGGGAGGTTGCGGCATGCGTTGGAACGGCGTGAATTCGCGCTTGCCTACCAGCCCATCGTCGATTTGCGTAGCGGCAATGTTGTCGCGCTTGAAGCCTTGCTGCGTTGGCAATGTCCGAACGGCGAAGGGATTGGCCCCGCTGAGTTCATTCCGGTGGCAGAAGAAACCGGGCTGATCGTGCCGATCGGTGACTGGGTGTTGGAGCAGGCCTGCAGGCAAATCCGTCGCTGGCATGAGGCAGGTTTCGAGGGGTTGCGGGTCGCCGTCAACGTGTCTTCGCGCCAGATCGGCCGCGGCCGACTCGCGGACGCCGTGCTGCATGCCCTGCGAACCGCCGAACTGCAAGCGCAGTTCCTGGAGCTGGAGTTGACGGAGCGGGTGTTCGTGGACAATACCGAACTGGTGCATACCACGTTGAAACGCCTGAGAAAGCTGGGCGTGCATATTTCCATCGACGATTTCGGCACCGGCTATTCGTCGTTGGGTTATCTGAAACGGTTGCCGATCGATACCCTCAAAATAGACCGTACCTTCGTGGACGGGGTGCCGGCTGACGGCGACGATGCCGAATTGACCACGGCAATCGTGGCCATGGCCCACGGTTTGAGCTGCGGCGTGGTGGCGGAAGGCGTCGAAACCCAAGCCCAGCTCGACTTTCTACGGCGTCAGGGCTGCGACGAAGCGCAAGGCTATCTGTTCGCCAAACCCATGTTTGCCGCACAATGCAGCGACTGGCTGCGCGCCCACGCCGACAGCCCGATGTTTGCGCCGTCGTCGTTGGAAGTCCAACCGCACTTTCCGCGTTCGAGTTCCTGAACCGCGGTTCGAGTTCGAGCTGGCGCACTTTCACGGTTGCCGGAACCGTGCCATGCTTTCGCTATGACTGTGAACGCAACGGAGTCGGCAGGCCTCATCCGAATCGGCGTCAGTGCGTGCTTATTGGGCGAAGAAGTTCGTTACGACGGCGGCCACAAGCACAACGGCTACATCACTCAGACCCTGGCGCAGCATTTCGAGTTCGTGCCGTTTTGCCCGGAAGTGGCAATTGGATTGGGCATTCCACGGCCGCCGATCCGGCTCGAGCGGCGCGGCGATGAGATTCGCGCAGTTGGTGTGCGCGATGAATCGCTGGACGTAAGCGCGCCGCTGCTGGCGTACGGACATCGCATTGCCGACGAAAATCCCGCGCTCTCGGGTTACATCTTCAAGAAGGGTTCTCCGAGTTGCGGTCTTGAGCGGGTCAAAGTGTATGGCGCGTCGGCAATGCCGCACAGCAATGGTCGCGGGCTCTACGCGGCAGCGCTGACGCAGCATTTGCCGCTTATGCCTGTGGAAGAGGAAGGTCGTCTCATGGACCCGGTGCTGCGGGAAAATTTCGTCGAGCGGGTATTCATCTATTTCCGTTGGCAGACCCTGGTCGCGGGCGGTTTGACCCCGGCGGGGCTGGTGGATTTCCATACTCGGCACAAGTTCAGCATCCTCGCCCATGACGAGCAGCGCTACCGGGCCTTGGGACGGCTGGTTGCCCAGGCGGGCGAAACCGATTTGGTCGAGCTTGGCGATACCTATGCGCAAACCCTGATGGCGGCGCTCGCTCATCGGGCGACGCGCCGGCGCCACGCCAACGTGCTCATGCACGTCATGGGGTATCTCAAGCGCTACCTCGACAGTGCCGATAAAGCCGAACTGTCGGAATTGATCGATTCCTACCGCACGGGCCTGGTGCCGTTGATCGTGCCGATCACCCTGCTCAAGCATCATCTGCGCCGTCACCCCGATCCGTACATCGACAGCCAAACGTATCTGAATCCGCATCCGCAGGAGTTGATGCTGCGCAACAGTCTGTGAGTGGTCCGTTCCGTGTGCGGTTCAGGGACGATCGTCGGGCGACTAGTTGCGCTGATCGCGGGGGCCGGTCAAGGGCACGAATGCAACCGCCAATATGGTGCGCTCAGTTATTTCTCCGTGCTCGTCTTTCTCGAGCAGCAACAGATTCTGGCTGGAGTAGGGCGTGCCGATGGGAATCACCATGCGGCCGCCCGGCTTCAATTGTTGGAGCAATGCCTCGGGTACCTGCGGTCCAGCGGCGGTAACGATGATGCCGTCATAGGGCGCGTGCTCGGGCCAGCCGTGATAGCCGTCGCCAATGCGAGTTCGTACGTTCCGGTATTCCAGTTCCTGCAATCGTTTAGCTGCAATTTCGGCCAACGGCTGCACGATTTCGATGCTGTAGACTTCCGCCGCCAGGGTCGCGAGTACTGCGGTCTGATAGCCGCACCCGGTGCCGATCTCCAGCACCCGGTGTTGCGGTTGCAGCGCCAATAAGTCGCTCATCAGCGCGACGATATAGGGTTGGGAGATGGTCTGCCCATGGCCGATCGGCAGCGGACGATTGTCGTATGCATTTGCGCGCAACTCCGCCGGTACGAAGCGGTGCCGCGGCACACTGCGCATCGCGGCCATGACCTCGGCGGAAAATGTTTTGCTGCCAGTAAAGCGGGAGGTGGCGCGCGCTTCAGCCTTGATTTCTTGCAACATCCGTTCGAGGGCCGGTTCCGGGTTTCGCGTATCTTTCACCTCGGGTACCTCCGGGGTTGCTGGTGGCACTCGCAAGCGTTGCTGCGCGCGCCCGAGTCGCCATTATAGTAGGGGTTACGGGCAGGCGATCGAGGGTCGGTGACAATGGTGGCGAGCGCCTATGTAGGTACCAGCGGCTGGAACTACCCGGAATGGCGGGATTCCATATATCGGGACGTGTCGCGTAAGGATTGGTTGCGTGTCAATGCGTCCCATTTCCGGTCGGTGGAAATCAATGCAACGTTCTATGGCAGTCAACGTCCGGAGACCTTCCGCAAATGGCTTCAACAGGTACCCGACGATTTTCGCTTTACGATGAAGGGTAACCGCTACCTCACCCATAACAAGCGCCTGCTCGATCCGCGGGAGCCCGTCTGCCGCGAGCGCGATCGCAGTCGCTGCCTCGGCGCCAACCTGGCAGCGGTGGTTTGGCAATTGCCGGCCAATTTCCGCCGCCACGACGAGCGTTTGGAAAACTTTCTCAAGGCGCTTCGGCACTGGCGGCGGGTGCGGCACGTAATCGAGTTCCGCCACTGTAGTTGGTTCGATGACACAGTGTGCGAATGCTTGCATCGCTACCGGGTGGCGGTGTGCCTGTCTGACGCGGCGGACTGGCCGATCTGGGATGCGGTGAGCACGGATCTGGTGTACGTGCGTTTGCACGGTCACAGTCGCACGTATGCCTCCGGCTACGCCAAGCGTTCGTTGCGCCGCTGGGCGCAGCGGGCGCGGCAGTGGCTGCGGGAAAGCCGCGACGTGCATTTCTACTTCGACAATACGGCCGAAGGCCACGCGCCGGCCGACGCGACCTCGTTGCTGCAAATGCTGGAAGAACGTTAGTTTGCGGTGACCGGATACGTGCCCTCGACAGCCAAGTTGGCGAGGAACTGCCGGCTACTCGCCGCCCAGGAGTGTTCGAGGACATAGCGCCTGGCAGGCACGCCGCCCAATTTCAGCGCCCGCAGCACCGCGCTGCGCAAGTCCCGATCCAGGGTGCCGGTGACACCGTCCTGGACCACGTCCACCGGACCGCTGACCGGTACGCCGCAGGACATGACTTCCAGCATTACCAGCCCGAAGGTATCGGTACGGCTTGGAAAAACGAACACATCGGCGGCAGCCAGGCGCGTGGCGACCATGGGTGCGTCGGGCGGCGCCGTGAAACCAACGCAGGCAGGCGTATGACCAGGAAAGCGGAACCGGCAGCGGCAGGGTCCGGAAGCCTTGGGGCGTCACCAGCAGTTGCTGGTGGCCCAATGACTGCAGGTGGCACGCGGTCTGGTTCAGGCTGCGGACCAGGCCGTTGGTTTGCGGATACCAGGCGTCGGTGGCGATTGCGATTCTGATACCGCGAGGTCGCCGGCATCAGCACGCGCTACGACATCGCCCTCGAGATAGAGAAACTCTGATTTCCCAGACTTGATAACGTCGAGTACGACCTCGGTTTTGCAGGCCTTCGAATCCAGATCCAGGTGCGAGATCCAGATTGTGGGGTATCGAAGCGGCCGCAGGGAATGGATCGGGCTCATGGCGCGACTCCCCTGAAAAGTTCGCGGTCATGATTGCCGATGCGCATTACAACCAGCGGACGCTGACTTTACAATTGCGTGAATCGAAGCGTCGATAACGACTTTAGGAGTAACTCAGAATGTCTGGAGAATTGGATTTCCGCCGGCAGCAGATGGTTGCCAATGTACAGGGCGCGTTATTGCTCGATACCGCATACATGGGTTTGTCGACCGGAGCCCTGCAGGCCCTGGCGAACTCCAGCGCCACGACCGTGGAGCAGTTGGCAGCCGCTACCGGGCGCGATCGCGGCTATCTGGCGCGTTGGTGCGATGTCGCCTTTGGTTTCGAACTGATCGATGAAGTCGAGCCGGAGGGCTTTGCCCTCAGTGTCCTTGGTCGCCAGTTCCTGCCCGATGTGCCCGGTACCTTGATGCCGTTCGCGGTGCAAGCGATTCTGTCGGCGCATATGGCAGAGCGTGCATCGAGCCTGGCGCAAGGGGGGGAACGCCCTGGCGAGCGGGTGCTGGGCGAACGCGACACCTTGTTGCCCTGGTTCGGCCCGATGTTGGAAGCCAACTTCGTGCCGCTACTGGAACGGGAAATTCTGCCCGGAGTGGAGGAATTTGCGGAAATCGACAGCCATGCCGGTTTGGCTGTGGATCTGGGTTGCGGCAATGGCTGGTACCTGCGCCACATGCTGCGGCGGTTTCCCAGCCTGCGCGGTATCGGCCTCGACGCGATGCCCGAGAACGTCGAGCAAGCACGCGCGGCGGCCCACGCCGACGGCTTGGATCAGCGTTTGCAATTTCGGCAGGGCGATTTGCACGACTTCACCGTCGATGAACCGGTCGATCTGATTGCCATGAATCGCGCATTGCACCACGTGTGGGAAAACGGCACAGAGGTGTTCGATATCCTGTACCGGTACCTGCGCCCTGGTGGTGTCGCCGTGATTTGGGAGCCCCGCTGGCCGGCGCAACGCGCGCAACTGCGCGATCCCGCGTACCGGGCCATGGCGTTTCAGAATCTCGCCGAGCACGTGCAGGGCAATCACTTCCTGCAACCAGAGGAAATTCAGGCGCAGTTCGAACAGCGGCAGATGAAGACCCGGGTGTATACCTTTGCCGGCGGCCGGGAGTCCGTCGTGGTGGCGCGGCGTTGAAACGCCGCCGGGAAAGGAGGGGGAGCCGGGCCGCACCGCGGCCCGGCTCGACGCCGATTATTCGTCGCCGCCGCCCTTGTCTTCCTCAAAACCCACGGGGCGCAGGGAAGCCATCTGCTCGACACACCAATTCTGGTACTTCTGGCGGTCTTCCCCTTTACGGCCGGCCTGATCGGACCAGGCGGTGCACTGGGCCTGATAGAACGCCCCGACGCGGGGGTCCTTCTCGTCCATGGTGCCTTGGGGCCAATTAGGCAAGGATGCGCTAGCAATAGCCGGAATGGCGGCCAGCGCGGAGATGGTCAGGATGCGCTTGATCATGTTGTGGTCCTCCTTAAGAACCGTTGCGCGAGACGTGGCGCCAGCCACGGCGCCTATTTAGCGCCGGCGGCGCGGGATTGAAAGCGAATTAATTGATTCGTTGCCATCAGCAAAACAGATGGACGCGACTGCGCCGCGGTTGCGCTGCGTGTCGCGATGCGCTGCAATGGGGCAGGCGCCAAGATCAACGAAAAAACGTCAGGAAACGCAGATGGAAACTCCCCTGTTCGGCACCCACACCCGCATCGGCGCGCGGGCGCTTTTCGTCGGCCAAAGGCTGGATTTGCGCGCCCTGGAACAGACCGATCGGTTGGCTACGGCGCCGCTTCTGGTGGCCGCCGGCAGCAACGGCGCAGCGGTGTTGTTTCGCTACGGCGTGGTGGTTTTTTTTGGCATGGATGCCATCGAGGAGGTGGCGTTTCTGGACGACCTCAAACGGTTGGTGGTCGAGCCTTTTCCACAGCCAGAGTACGAAGTCATCACGATCGTCGCCGACCCGAGTCACTCGGAGCGGGTTGAACAGACGCAACTGTTCTTGCACAAGTTCACCATCGAGCGTTTGCAATTGGTCGCGGACGTATTGGCGAAAAGCGTGGTACTTGCGTATTACGAGTCCAGCCTCGCGCAAAGCTTCGATCGCATCGAGCCGCTCGCTGCTGATCTGCAACGCGGCGGCAAGGGGCGCCACCAGGGGCGCGAATTGCTGCGCCACATCGGCAACACTTTGTTGATCCACAGCAAAACCGTCGGACGCGTCGAAGTTTTGGAAAAGCCCGAAGTGCTTTGGGAACACCCCGAACTCGAGCGGCTGTATATGCGTCTGGAAGACGAGTACGAATTACGCGAGCGTCACATCGCCCTGGAAAGAAAACTCGAGCTAATCGCCCGAACGGCGGAAACGCTGCTTGGTCTGTTGCAGTCCAAACGCAGCCTGAGGGTCGAGTGGTATATCGTCATTCTGATCGTCGCCGAAATCCTGCTGACCTTGTACGAGCTGTTCTTGCGCTAGGCGCGTCGGCGCGAACCTTAATTGGTAACCGCCCTGTCACGACGCTTTCGCGATCGCGGCGCACAGTGGCCATGTCTTCCGGAAGCGCGCGGGAAGCATGGCTGCAGACAACAGCGTTTCGATCTTTGCCCACATGGACGCGGTCGAACTGTCCCGGTGCCTGCGTTGCACCCGGATCTGCCGGCGGCGACCGATCGAATTGCTGTTCGTGGCCGTGAGCCGTCTCGGCAACTTCGCTTCTGACATGCGTTGATCGCGGTTCTGCCTTTGTACTACGAAGTTGGCGCCGACCGGAACGGTCGCGGATGCCGAACGTTGGCCGACATCCCGTCGCTCACGCCATGTCCCATCGCCGGGCGGTTTGCCGCCGACTCCCTTCCTGGCTTGCTCCGGCCGCGGCCGGTATTATGCTCGCTGTCCGTCACCGATTTTTGATCATGGCCATGTCCAGCGTTCCTGCAAATGCGCGTTGTGTTTCCGATCCGGTCTCCTGGTATCGCCTGATCCTGCATCCCCAGGATGCGGCGCTGCCTGCCGTTGCAACCGCGAAACTCGCGGCGGTCCTTGCCGACACCGGCTTGATCGGTGAATCGTTCCGCCACCAGGGGCAGCGAATATTTTCTGCCGGGCGAGCGCTTTCTGGATTTGGTCGTGTTCCTCGGCTGTTCGCCGATGATCGAGTTGCAGCGTCAGGACGATGGCGAAGGGCGACCGCAAATGGACCGCTTCTGCCACGTCCATCTACCGGCGTCGCTACCGGCATCCAAGACTGCATATGGGGGATTTCGGCACCACCCCGCGCTGTCCCCATTGCCGGGCGCCGATCGCGCAATGGCAGCAATCGCTGCCGGTGTGGGTGGCGGAACCCATGGCCGCCGCGTGGCACTGTCCGGCCTGCGGCCGGAACGCAGCGCCGGCGCAGATCCAGTGGCGTCATGCGGCGGCCGTACTGCGATGCGGCGTCGAGTTGGGCGGCATCCACCCGTTCGAAGCCGTGCCCGCCGATGAACTGCTGACGGCCTTGGAGCAGGCGACCTCCCGGTCGTGGCGCTATTACTACGCCCGACCGCAGCCGTGACAGTGCTACCCTAATAGTTCAGGTCGCAATCGCGCGGCCGCGTATCGCCCAGCCAACCCTCGAGGAGTTCCATGGCTTCCGCAACCCGATTGCGGCCCGATGAATTGCGGCGCTGTTGCGATCCCGGGCAATTCGATTTCGCCACTACCGCCGAGTTGGAGCAGTTGACCGAAACGGTCGGTCAGCCACGGGCCGTGGAGGCCATGCAGTTCGCCGCCGGCATGGGCGGCGACGGCTACAATCTGTTCGCGCTGGGACCTGCCGGCAGCGGCAAGCTTACCGCGGTTCGGCGGTACCTGGAGACGCCATGCAGCGGCGCAACCGGTTCCTGACGATTGGTGTTATGTCTTCAACTTTGCGGCCCCCGAGCAGCCTCTGGCACTGCGCTTACCGCACGGGCTCGGCACGCGCCTGCGTGCGGACATGGAGGCTCTGGTCGCGGGCTTGCGTAGAGCGTTGCCGGCGGTGTTCGACGCCGCGGATTTCTCGTTGCGCGTGGTGCAATTGCAGGATGGCTTCAAGCAACGCCGGGAACAAGCCTTTGCGCAATTGGCGGCCGATGCCGAGCGCAGCGGCGTGCAGTTCGTGCGAACACCGTCCGCTTTCGAATTCGCGCTGCAACGGGACGGCGAAGCTGTCGACCGAACCCGCTTCGAATCGCTCGCAAACCATGAGCAGCGGGACATTGAACATGCCATCGCCCAGTTGCAAGCGCGCTTGAACGAGTTGCTCGCGCAACTTCCGGACTGGCAGCGCGAGACTCGAGCCGAGATCGAGGCATTGCAGCGCCGCTTGGCGCAGCTCGCGGTGCAGAAATCCGTCGATCAACTGCGCCGCGCATATGCAGGCCTTGAACCAGTTGTGGTGTTTCTCGACCGGGTACAAGCGGACCTGATTGAGCACGCAGCGCAATTCCTGCCGGACGGTGATCCAGTGCCGCCGTCGTTCTTTCGACGCTATCAGGTAAAGGTGATGGTGGACCATGGCGCCAGTCAGGGGGCGCCGGTGGTCTACGAGGATACGCCGCGGCTTACCAACCTGGTCGGCAGCATTGGCCGGCGTTCGGAAATGGGCGTTTTGTCAGCCGATTTCACTTTGACCACGAGCGGGGCGCTGCAACGGGCCAACGGCGGTTATCTGCTGCTGGATGCGCACAAGCTGCTGGCGGAACCCGAATCCTGGGAGGCGCTGAAACGTGCGCTGCAGGCGCGGGAAGTGCGAATCGAATGCCCGCAGCCGACCGGCAGCGCAGCCCTTACCGCTACCGTCGAACCCGAACCCATACCTCTGGATGTGAAAGTAGTGCTGCTGGGCGAGCGGGTGCTGTATTACCTGTTATGGGATTACGATCCCGACTTCGAAGCGTTATTCAAGGTCGCGGCCGACTTCGAGGACGACATGGAATGGAGCCCGGAGGGCCTGCGGCTGTATGCCCGGTTGATTGGTGATCTCGCACGGCGGCACCGATTGCGGGCGTTGGATCGCGACGCAGTGGCCCGCGTTGTCGAACATGCCGCCCGCTTGAGCGAAGACACGGAACGAATCACGGTGCATTTGCAGAGTATCTCCGATCTGTTGCGCGAGTCGGATTATTGGGCGCGAACGCGCGCCGCGGCGCATGTACAACGGATCGACGTGCAAAAAGCGATCGATGCGCAGATCCGGCGCATGGATCGCGTATGTGAACGCAGCTACGAGGAGATCCACCGGGGCATCGTGTCGATCGACACCGAGGGCAGCCGCACGGGACAGGTGAACGGCATTTCGGTAATCGAGCTGGGCGGCTTCGCGTTCGGACAGCCGGCCAGGATCAGCGCCACAGCCGCACTCGGCGAAGGCGACATTGTTGACATCGAACGGGAAACGGAACTGGGCGGCGCCCTCCATTCCAAGGGTGTGTTGATTCTTTCCGCGTATCTTGCGAGCCGCTACTGCGCCGACAAGCCCCTGTCCCTCGCCGCCAGCTTGGTGTTCGAACAATCGTACGCTTCGATCGAAGGCGACAGTGCCTCGGCCGCAGAGTTGTGCGCGCTGTTGTCGGCACTGGCGCTGGCGCCGCTGCGCCAGGATCTGGGGGTCACCGGTGCGGTGAATCAGTACGGCGATGTACAAGCAGTCGGTGGCGTCAACGAGAAAATAGAAGGTTTTTACGATATCTGCGCAGCGCGCAATCTGAATGACAAGCAGGGCGTACTGATACCGCGCGCGAATGTGGCCCATTTGATGTTGCGCGAAGACGTCGTGCAGGCGGTTGCGGAGGGACGCTTTGCCGTGTACGCGGTGGATCACGTCGATCAGGTCATGGAGTTGATGACCGGTGTCGCCGCGGGACAGGCCGATGACCAAGGCGGGTTCCCGGACGCCAGCATCAACCGCCGGGTCAGCGACCGCCTGGCCTACTTGGCCAATATCCGCCATGAATTCGCAAAACCGGCATCGGAAGGCGCAGAAGACGGTGCCGACGGGGATGAATCAGGACTATAGACTCCAGTGATGATGCTGGTACTGCACAGCCCGCGGCGCAATGGTCGTCTACCACGGTGGCGTGCGGAGCGCTAACGAGTTGGAACCGGTATTCCATGGCAGTTGCGCGCCATGGGACTCGGCGACTGGGGGCCGTGAAAAAGATGGCGCGCAGTCTTGGCCCGCGCATTGGGGTGCAGGGCGCCGCAGACGCCTCCGGTTTGGACCAATCGCGTCCGGATCTGCGCTGTCCGTTGTTGGTGGCGCACTGAGTTCGATCAATTCCGCAGTTCGCGCAAGTCGATGACCGTGCCAAGGGTAGGTGCGAGCGCCGGCGCCCCCATTCGTTGTGTCAACTCGCTTTGCAACGCATCCATTGCGTGGGGTTCGCCGTGCACCAGTGCCAGTTTGGGCCGGTTGCGAAAGTGTCCGTACCAGGTCAGCAATCCGGCCTGATCGGCATGAGCCGAGAATCCGCCGATCGTATGAACCTGTGCCGCGACCCGCATGCGTTCGCCCCAAAGGGAAATCTCGCTGGCGCCGTCCACCAGGGCGCGCCCCAGGGTACCGCGGGCCTGGAAGCCGACGAATATCAGGTGGCAGTTGCTGCGCCAGATATTGTGCTTCAAGTGGTGACGGATTCTGCCGCCGGTGCACATGCCGCTGCCGGCGATAATCAAAGCGCCCGAGTTGATACGGTTGATTGCCATGGACTGTTTGCTGGTCTGGCTCATGTGCAGGTTTGGCAGCCGGAAGGGGTTGCCCTGGCTTTGCTGGACCAGGCGGGCGTCGGAATCGTACAGGTTTGTGTGCCGCGTATAGACTTCTGTCGCAGCGATGGCCATCGGACTGTCGAGAAAGACCTCCCAGCGGGCCAGATCCCACTGCTCAAAGTTGCGCAAAAAGGTGTAAAGCAATTCCTGTGTGCGGCCAACGGCAAATGACGGTATCAGGATGTTGCCGTTGGAGTTCGACGCGCGTGTCAGCACGTCACCGAGTTCTTGCCAGGTGGATTCCCAGCTGCGATGCAGCCGATTGCCGTAGGTGCTCTCCATCAGCACCAGGTCGGCGTCTTCGATCGCACTCGGCTCGCGCAGTATGGGTGCGTCGCGATGACCGAGATCGCCGGAGAACACCAGCTTGCGTTCCATGCCCTGATCGTGCAACCACAGTTCGACGATCGCCGAACCGAGAATGTGGCCGGCATCGCGCAAGCGCAAACGCACGCCGGGCACGACATCGTGCTCGGTGTCATAATCGAGGGCCCGGATGCGCCGTACCGTTTTGGCAGCATCCTGCTGGTCGTAGAGGGGTTGCACCAGTTCCAGGCCTTTGCGTTGACGTTTGCGGTTGTCCCACTCCGCATCCTTTTCATTCAGGTACGCGGCATCGCGAAGCATGATGCGGCACAGGTCGCGGGTGGCCCGGTGGGTGTAGATCGGACCCTTGAAGCCCGCTTTTACCAACAAGGGCAGACGGCCACTGATGGTCCAGATGGGCGTGGGTGAGGAGCACCGCATCGATCCGGGCGGCGTCGAACGGAAATGGCTCGCGATTGCGTGCTTCGTCCCTCGCGCCGCCTTGTATCAGGCCGCAATCCACCAGCAGGCGATGGCGGCCGATCCGGATGAGATAGCATGATCCCGTGACCTCGCGGGCTGCACCGAGAAATTCCAGCTCCATGGGCGATTCCTTGTGACTAATGTGCTTCGGAAGCAAACACCCGCGCCAGAATCGCCATCGCTTCATTCAATGCCTGCACGCGCGCCGTGTCGCCGCCGCGGTCAGGGTGGTGACGCATGACCAGTTGCCGATATTGCCGGCGAATGGTGTCGTAATCCACCGGTTCGTTCCAGTCCCAGTGTGCGCAACGCTTCGAGCCGGTGATCGTCAGCATACAGTCGCGACCAGAACCGCCCGAGCATGGATTCGATCTCCTCGCGCCCGGTGTTTTCGAGCTGGCTGAGGTCCAAGTAATAGGCGCGTAGCGGATCGGGATGGTCCAATTGGCTGCGGTCCGGGGCGTGATAATGGCCCCAACTGGATACGCAACGGTTCGATGTGCAAGTCGGCGCTTGCCGTTCTGCCAGCAGACGCTCGCGCAGTCGATAGAGTGCATGGAACAACAGGAAATGGGCACGGAACAGGCTGACGCTGTCCTGAAAAATACCGGCATCGAACAATGGCCGTTCGCCGGCCTGGAGTGCGCCGATCAATTCATACTCGCTCAAGCCTTCGGGATGCGCCTGCAGGATTTCCTGCAGGCGCAGCTCCAAGGCGGTCAGCAAGCCTGAATCGATCACTGGGCTCCCGGCTTGGTCTCCGACTGGGATCTCCTGGGGCGCTTCGGGCGCCGAGTCCTGCTGCTGGTTGTCGGACGACTCCGGCGCGGCCTGGTCGTCCTGTTGAGCAGACTCCGTGGCGTTTTGGTCGTTCTTGATCGACAACAATTCGATTTCGAAGATCAGTGTCTCGTTCGGGCCGATGGCATCGCCTGCGCCGTGTTCGCCATAGGCCAGTTTGGGCGGTACGAAGATCTTCCATTTCGCGCCCACCTTCATCATTTGCAGCGCTTCCTGCCAGCCCGGGATGACACCGTTGACCGGCAGTGTCACCGGCTTACGCCGCGGGAATAGGAACTGTCGAATTCCTTGCCGTTGAGTAGTGTCCCGCGATATTGCACTTCGACGGTATCGTCGGCCTTGGGTTTCTCGCCAGTGCCGGGACGCAGAATCTGATACTGCAGGCCGCTCTCGGTTTCCTTCACGCCTTCCTTGTTGCGATTGGCTTCCAGGAACGCCTTGCCTTCCGCCGCGGCGGCCTGCATGCGATCTTCGGCCTTTTTCGCCTGGGCTTGCTGATAACCTTGCAGAGCGGTCTGCATCTGTTCGGGTGCCAGCTTCGCTTTTTCGCCGGCCAGGCCCTCGCGCACCCCCTGGGCGAGGGTGGCGGCATCGACATCCTCCAGCCGGTCTTTGAGGCTGCTGCCGATCTGATAGCCGATGGTATAGCTGTAGCGCGCCTGGTCGGTGTCCAGCGTGGTGGCGGCCGCTGGCGGGATGGCGCGGCAGTGCTGGTCTGCTGAGGCTCGGCGGGCGCCTGTTCCGAGTGGTCGTCGCTGCAGGCGGCCAGGGACAGGCCGACAGCGGCAATGCAAGCGATTCCGATTCGGGAAATATACGACATCAGCAGACTCCTGTTGGGCTTGGGACCATAGTGGCCGGCCGTGGCCGGGGCAACATCGTCCCACACATCCGCAGTCGATCCAAGCGCCTCAGGCGATCGGCAGCCCGATATAATGACTCCGAACGACAACAACGAATGAGGTGGCAATGATGCGTCGTGGACCGGACCAGCGGGAAATGCGGGTGCTGCGCAAGTTGGTAACGGAGTGCGCCGATCGGCAGCTTCGGGCGGTGACCGATGCGGTCGGCTACGAGAAGGCTGACGGCAGTTTGGTCACCGCATTGGACCGGGCGTTGCAGGAAGATCTGCAGGCCGTGTTGCACGACCATCGGCGGGATTATCGCTTTCTGGGCGAGGAGATGTCCGCTGACGAGCAGCGCCGCCTGTTGGCCGCGACGCAAGGACCGTTGTGGGTATTGGACCCTTTGGACGGAACCACCAATTTCGCTGCCGGCCTACCGTTTTATTCGGTGGCCCTGGCGCTGGTGGAGGCCGGTACGGCGATCGCGGGGGTGGTCTATGATCCGGTGCGACGGGAATGCTTTTCCGCTTCCCTCGGCGGCGGCGCCCATTGCAACGAAGTCCCGTTGACGCCCCGTGCCGGCGCCGCAAGTTTGCGCGAGGCGTTGGCCTGCGTGGATTTCAAACGCCTGCCGAAATCCCTGGCGCAACGCTTGGTGTCGCAACCGCCGTATCGATCGCAGCGAAACCTGGGTTCCTGTGCGCTGGAATGGTGCTGGCTCGCTGCCGGCCGCTTCGATGTTTACCTCCACGGCGGCATGAAGCTTTGGGATCATGCCGCAGGGCACTTGATCCTGACCGAAACCGGCGGCAGCGCGTACACCCTGGAGGGAGCGGAAATTCGCTGCGACAGCACCGAACCGCGCTCGGTGGTCAGCGCCCGGGATCCGCAACTGCAAGCGCTTTGGCAGCAGTGGCTGGCGGATTGACGGTCGAGCGCGGCTACAGGAAGGTGCCGATGCGCATCGACAAATCCACCGCGCGCACGTGTTTGGTAATCGCGCCGACGGAAATGAAATCCACTCCGGTTGCGGCAATGTCGGCGATATTGTCCAGGCTGACATTGCCCGAAGCTTCCAGTTGCGCACTGCCGGCGTTGCGGGCAACCGCCGCGCGCAGGCCGTCAAAGTCGAAATTGTCCAGCAGCAGGATATCGGCACCGGCGTCGATCGCTTCGTCCACCTGAGACAGCGTTTCCACTTCCACTTCGACGGGAACGCGCGCAGCGGTGGCGCGCGCTTGCGCCACCGCTGCGGCAATGGAACCGGCGGCGACGATGTGGTTCTCTTTGATCAAAATGCCGTCGTACAGACCTATACGATGATTGTGGCCGCCCGCCGCACGCACCGCGTATTTTTGCGCTTCGCGCAAACCGGGAATGGTCTTGCGCGTATCCAGCAGGCGGGTACTGGTGCCCGCCAGGGCATCGGTGTAGCGGCGCACTTCGGTGGCCGTGCCGGACAGGGTCTGCAGAAAATTGAGTGCGGCCCGTTCGCCGGTAAGCAGCGCCCGGGCCGGACCGCGCAGGGTGCACAATGTCTGCCCGGCCTGCACGCAATCGCCATCGGCGGCCGACCATTGCACTTCGATGCTGGCGCCCAGTTCCGCAAATACTGCGTCGAACCAGGCGCAGCCGCACAGCACCGCGTCTTCCCGGCAGATGACGGCCGCCTCGGCAGGGCATCCTCGGGCACCAGCGCAGCGGTGAGATCGCCGTTGCCGACGTCTTCGGCCAGGGCGGCGCGGACGTTGGCGCGAATCACTTCGCTTGCAGGCAATGGAATGCGCATGGTGGTTCCGCCGTTACGCCGGGGAGCGCCCGGGCCGGCGCGCAAAATAATCGTCGCGCATGCGTTTGACCAGCCCCGCCAATAGGATCAGTCCCAACAGATTGGGCGCTGCCATCAGAATATTGGTGATGTCGGCGAGATTCCAGACCAGTTGCAGCGGCACCGTCGCGCCAACGACCACCAGGACCACGTAGACCACCCGGTATGGAAGAACCGCGCCCTCGCCGAAAAGAAAATGGGCGCAGCGGTCGCCATAATAGGACCAAGCGATCATGGTGGAGAATGCGAACAACGTCAGGCCGACGCCTACCAGTGCGGAGCCGCTGTGCTCGAGGGTCTGACTGAAAGCGTGGGCCGTCAACGCCGCGCCATTCAGGTCTGCGGGCCGAGCGTCGCCCCATGCGCCGCTGACGACGATCACCAGGCCGGTCATGGTGCAGATCACCAAGCGTGTCGATGAACGGTTCCATCATTGCCACCAGTCCTTCGCGCACCGGTTCGTTGGTGCGCGCCGCAGCATGGGCCATGGGCGAGGAACCCAACCCTGCTTCATTGGAAAACAAGCCTCGGGCGACGCCCCAGCGCATCGCTTCGCCGACCACTGCGCCACCCACCGCCCAAGGATTCAACGCATAGTTGAAGATGGTGCCGAACGCGGCGGGGATTTCGCTCAGATGATTGCCCAGTACGATCAGTGCCGCGGTCGACGTACATGATCGCCATGAACGGCACCAGCGTGCCCGCGACCTTGGCGATGCGCTTGACGCCGCCGATGATCACCAGTCCCACCAACACGGCCATGATCACGCCCGACCACCCACGCGTATTGCGCATCGAACAGCATGCGCGCCTGTTGCTCCGTGGCTCCGCCATGCTGCAGCAGCGGCGCGAATACATAACCGAGACCGTCCACCACCGAATTGGCCTGCACCATGTTACCGATGCCGAACGACGCGATCATGGCAAACGAGGCAAACAACACCGCGGTTCGTTTCATGTTCAGGCCGTGCATCAAGGTGTACATCGGCCCGCCCGCCACCTTGCCGTCGGGGTCCACTTCCCGGAACTTGAGCGACAGGCTGCACTCGGCGAACTTGGTTGCCATGCCAATGAACGCCGTCACCCACATCCAAAACAGCGCGCCCGGCCCGCCCAGGGCGATGGCAGTGGCGACACCGGCAATATTGCCGGTGCCGACCGTGGCCGAAAGCGCGGTCGCCAACGCCTGGAAATGCGACACTTCGCCGACGTCCTTATGGCTGCTGTACCTGCCGGAGATCAGCGCCAAGGAATGGCGAAACCCAAAGATCTGTACCAAACCCAGACGAATGGTGAGATACAACCCGGTTCCAACCAGGAACGCCAGGGTCAGATAATTGTTCCACAGCAAACCAGAGAGATCGCCACTCCATTGTGTCAAGTGTTGTGATCCAATTGTCGTTCGCTTCCACGAGCGTTTTCCTTTTAGGCTGTTATTTGAGGATCTGTCGCAGCGTCAAGCGATCGCCGCGTTGACTGAATTCCAGATTCGCCAACGCGCTCATGCCGAGCAACAATTCATCGCCATCCATGTAGGGGTTGATGTTGGCGCGCACATCGCGCAGCACGATCGGGCCCAGCGAGAGTGTGGACGATGCGTGTGCCGCGCACGGTGATGGTGCCGTTGGCGGTGCTGACGTCATACGCCGGCCCGGGCTTCAGGCCCAGGTCGTGCGCGAGGTCGCCCGGAATGGAAATCTGCGTCGAGCCGGTGTCGAGCAGGAACGTCACCGGCGTGCCGTTGATAGCGCCCGTGGCCACGTAATGGCCGAAACGATTGCGTTGCAGAACCACTTGGCGCGATGCGCCGTCGATCTGCGACTTGCAATACCTGGTTGGGGTTGCGTTCATGCTCCCACCAATGGGAAAAAAACAAAGTGAGCAAACCGAGGATCAGTACCCAGGCGCCGACGATCATGAATTTCGCCGTGCGCCCGATGTAATCCTGTGACCGGTCTTCGATCATGGCCGGATTATACAGTTGCCATGTGAGTGTTCATCATCCCTTGAGCAGTCGCGATTCCGCACGCTCGAGATCCTGTGGTGTGCCGTACAGCACCAGCACGTCGCCGGTGCTCAAGGTGAGGTCCGGCGTCGGTCGCGCGCTGCGCACACCCTCGTGGCGCACGGCGGTCACGGTGACCGTGCACTCATTCAGCGAAAGATCGCCGATTTTGCGGCCCACCGCCGCCGCGCCCTTGGGCAACGTCACGGCATGCAAGCGTTCGCGTTGACCGTCCGCAGCTTCGATTGGCACCGCTTCCTCGCCGGGAAAGAAACCCCGCAACAAGCGGTAACGGTCCGAACGCACTTCCCGAACCCGCCGCACGATGGTGGACACCGGCACGTTGAGCAGGTACAGCAGATGGGATGCCAGCATCAGACTGCCCTCGAGAATTTCCGGCACCACTTCGGTGGCGCCCAATCGCTGCAGGCTCTCCAAAGAGGAGTCGTCCCGCGAACGCACCAAGATCGGAAGTTCCGGATAGGTTTCACGCACTCGGGCCAAAATCTTCATGGAGGCGGCTGCGTCATCGAAGCTCAACACCAGCGCCCGTGCCCTGCCGATCCCCACGGCCTGCAGGATTTCCGTGTGGGTCGAGTCGCCGTAGAACACCGTCTCTCCGGCGGCGCGGGCTTCGCGTACACGGTAGGGATCGAGGTCCAACGCCGCATATGGAAAGCCTTCGTGTTCGAGAAAATGACCGATGTTCTGACCGATGCGACCATAACCGCAGATGATGACATGATCGCGCAGGCCGCGAACGTTGCGCGCGATGTCCGCTTCCAGGCGTTCTCGATTGCGGATATAGCTTTTGGTGAACAGATATTTCGCCGCGTGACCGTTGAAGCGGATCATGAATGGAGCCAGCGCCATACTCAGCAGCGTTGCCCCGAGTACCACCTGGCCGGTTCGAAAGCCGATCAGCTCTGCAGTTATGGCCAGTGACAGCAGCGCGAAACCGAACTCCCCTCCCTGGGCGAGGACGATCCCGGTACGCACCGCGACGCCGGACTCATTGCCGAATGCGCGGCACAGGGCCGTAATCAGAATCGCTTTCACGACCACCAGCCCCGCCAAGGTGAGCAGAACCCAAGGCCACAGGTGCAGCAGTCCGCGCAGGTCCAACAGCATGCCGATCGTGATGAAGAACAGTCCGAGCAGCACATCGCGAAACGGGCGGATGTCGGCTTCCACCTGATGGCGGAATTCCGTTTCACCGAGCATTGCCCCGGCAATGAAACCACCCAGTGCCAGTGACAGGCCTGCCAGATGAGTGGCCCAGGCGGCAGTCAGGCTGACCAGCAAAACCGTCAATACGAACAATTCGGCGGAACGGGCGGCCGCAATTTCGCGAAACAACGGACGCAGTAACCAACGCCCAACGGCCAGCATGGCCACGAAAGCCAGTGCGCTCTCCAACAGGGCGACCAGCAGCGGCGTAAACGACAACTCGCTGCTGTCCGCGGAGAGAATCGGGATCAGCACCAGAAAAGGAATTACCGCCAGGTCCTGGAACAGCAGAATGCCCACCGCGTTGTGACCGTGACGGGAATTGATCTCCAGTTGTTCGGTGAGTTGTTTGATGACGATGGCGGTAGACGAAACGGCGAGTACGCCGCCGACGATCAATGCGCCCTGCCAGGGCACGCCTACGGTCCAGGCCACGGAACCCGCCAGCACGGCGCTGATGACCACTTGTGCGCCGCCGAGCCCCAATACCGTGCTCTTCATTGCCAGCAATTGCGGTATCGAGAATTCCAGACCGATGGTGAAAAGCAAAAACACGACGCCGAATTCCGCCAGGAAGCGCGTGTCCTGGGTATCCGGTATCCATTGCAGACCGTATGGGCCGACCAACATGCCGACCGCCAGGTAGCCCAATATCGGCGGTAGTCGAAAACGCCGGAAAATCGCTACCGCAATCACCGCGACGGCGAGCAGTATTAATATTTCGTGGAAGACCGATTGGTTCATGGACAGTCGATGCATGCAAAGATGGAATCAGCATACCAGGGCGTCGCCACGCCGGACACCGAACGCTGATGTGCGCGATTAAATTGCGAGCAACTCCGGCGGCTGCTCCCGATCGAGAATCAGAATCGTGTGATCCGGCACACTATGCCAGTAGGTTTCGTCGGTCAGGCGTTCCGACGCCACCAGCTGGCCGCCGGGAAAATCTTCGTCGTCGGTGGTGAAGTACAGGGACGGGCAAGCATCGTTGATGGCATGGCGCGATGCATACACTTGTTCGCCGTCGGTGATGAGAAGATTGAGCATGGCAGCGCCGTTACCGATCCAGTCGCTCAACAGCTCGAACATTTCCGCGACAGCGGTTTCGATCGCTGTGCCTCCGCCACTGAGTTGATGGCGCAACAGGGCCCAAAGAAATTCGGAATCCGTGTCGCCGTGGATGTCGGACTGTATACGCGGATCGAGATAGGCATGCAGCCGCGGCCGAACCTTGGCGCGGAAGTCGCGGATGAACCCGTTGTGCATGAACATCAGATTGTCTGCCGCGAACGGTTGGGTGTTGGCGAAGCCGACGCCGAGATCAGGTGTGGCGCTGCGGACGTTGCCGAACCAGAGCCCGCTGCGCAGACTGCGCGCGAGGTGTATCAGGTTCGGGTCCGACCAGATGGGCAATGGGCAGACATAAATGGCCGGCGCGTCGTCTTGCGGATACCAACCAAGCCCGTAACCGTCCGCGTTAACCGTGGTGTAGTGCAGCTCGCGCGGTTGGCGCGCTTGCACCAGCAGGTTATGGGGCGGATCAATCAGAAAGTGAGACAGCGCGAGCTCCGGGCCCAGATAGGCAGCCATGCGGCACATGAGGGTGATCCTTTTGTTTGCGCTGATTCCAGTATGCCTGATGCAGTCATGGTTTGCATGGCCCTGCGCGACAAGCGTTCGCGAGTATGCAATCCTTGCTGTGGCGTGTCGGACCAATACCGGAGACATGAGCATGGAGCTTATTTTAGTGCGTCACGCAGACGCGGAATCCGCAGATGGCTATGCCGAGGACGCGCTTCGGCCGCTGACGAAGAAGGGCAGCAAAGCGCAGGAAAAGGTCGCCATGGCGCTGCGCAAACTCGGTTGTCGTCCCGATCGAGTGTTTGCCAGTCCCCGGTTGCGGGCGCTGGAGACCGCCGAAATCACCGCTCAAATTCTGGGAGTGCCGGAACCGATCGAATTGCAGGTTCTGGATGGTGGTTACGACGTAGCCGAATTGCTCGCGGGTCTGCGCAAGCACGACGGCTGCCAATCAATGATGTGCGTCGGTCATGAACCGGACATGAGTTCGTGGGCGGCCAGTTTGCTCGCGGGCAGCGGCGGCGTGCGGATTCGGTTCCGAAAAAGCGCAGTTCTGGGCATGACATTCGTCAGCGAGATGGCGCCAGGCATGGCCGAACTTTCTTATTTTTACCGGCCGAACGATCTGCAGTCGTTACTTTGAGGCGAACTCTTCCCGGCCTCAACCACTGAGGGCGACGCTCTTGATCTGGGCATACACTCGCAGCCCCGGGCGGATGCCGAGGCGTTCGCTCGACAGCGCGGTGATGCGCGCCAGCAATACCGTGTCGCCGACCTGCACGCTGACCGTGACCTGACCGCCGCCGCGGCTCTGCTGATCCAACACGGTCGCTTCGAAGATGTTCAGAATGCTGCTGTCCCGGGCTCGGGACAGCGCCAGGCTGACATCGCGGGCATGGATCAGCACGCGCACCTGCCGACCGGGGGCAATGCCGGCATGGGCAATCCGCAGACAGCCGCCGTCGAAAACCAGATCGGTCAATTGGTGGTGGGCGTCGTAAGCGCGCACGGTCGCCGGCACGACCGCAGCGGCTTCGCTGCTGTGGGACAGGGGCAGGTCCAGTCTTTCCAGTAATTCATTCAGCGGGCCCTGGGCGTCGACTCGTCCTTCGTCCAGGAGGATGAGGTAATCCGCCAAGCGTAGCACTTCGTCGGGAGAATGGCTGACATACAGCATCGGGATATCCAGGGTGCCGTGAAGACCATCCAGATACGGCAGAATCTCGTCCTTGTGTTGCAGATCGAGGGAGGCGAGCGGCTCGTCCAACAGCAACAGGCGCGGCCGGGTCAGCAGCGCACGGCCAATGGCGACCCGCTGTTGTTCGCCTCCGGAAAGTTGATGCGGATAATGCCCCAGCAACTTGCCGAGCCCGAGCAGTTCGACGATCGTAGCGCGGTGGGCCAGATCGATACCGCCGGCGCGTCGTTGGCCGAAGTCGAGATTGTCGACAACCTTCAGATGCGGAAACAGCCTGCCGTCCTGGAACACAAAACCGAATGGGCGCCGATGGGCGGGGACGAAAATGTCGGCGCCGTCGTCGTGCCAGACTTTTTGGTCCAGCCGCAGATATCCGCGGGCGCGTCTCTCCAGACCGGCGATGCATCGTAGCAACGTAGTCTTGCCGCTACCCGAGCGGCCGAATACGGCGGTGACGCCGCGGCGCGGAATTCGCAATTCGGCGTCCAGCAGAAATGACTGCAACGGCAACTGAAAGCGCGCTTCGAGCATCAACGTGTCCCGCTCAGGCGCCAATGACGATTGATCCGGTACACCGAGAACAGCACCAGGAAGGAAAACACCAGCAGCCCGGCGGAGAGCAAGTGGGCCTGGGCGTATTCGAGAGTTTCGACGTGATCGTAGATGGCGATGGACAGCACTTGGGTGCGCCCGGGGATATTGCCGCCGATCATCAGCACGACGCCGAATTCGCCCACTGTGTGCGCGAATCCCAACGTCGCGGCGGTGACGAAGCCGCCGCGGGACAATGGCGCCACTACCGAGAAGAACGCATCCAGCGGCGAGGCGCGCAAGCTGGCCGCCGCTTCCAGCCAGCGCTCGCCGACCGCTTCGAAGGCGTTCTGCAGCGGCTGTACTACGAACGGCATCGAATAGAGCACCGAGCCGATCACCAGGCCAGGGAATGTGAACGCCAGTCCGGAACCGGTCGCGGCGTGCCAGGGGGCGCCGATGATGCCGTCCGGTCCGAGGCCGATGAGCAGGTAGAATCCCAGTACCGTGGGCGGTAGCACCAGGGGCAGGGCGACGAGTGCTTCGATCGCAGTTTTCGCCCGGGATTGAGTGCGCGACAGCCACCACGCCAGGGGCGTGCCCAACGCGAGCAGGGCGATTGTCGTTACCGTGGCGAGCTTGAGCGTCAGCCACAGCGGTGCCAGTTCGAGGTGCTGCAAAACGAGGGCCTTTCGAGCGAAACCCGATTGCGAATGCTACGGCTTGCATCCTGCGCGCCTAGCAGCGCCCAGACAAGACCCGGGCGCGGACCACGGTCAGGACTGCGGCGGCAGTGGATCGCCGTGTGACGGCTCTTCCTCGCGGGAATGGCCTGCGCTGTGGTCCCGGGCGAGCGCCAGATAAAATGCCGGCAGCACGAACAGCGTGAACAAGGTGCCGATGCCCAGGCCCGTGGCGATGGTCAAGCCGATGTCGAAACGACTGACCGCACCCGGTCCGGTCGCCGTAAGCAACGGCACCATGGCCACCACCAGTGCCACGGACGTCATGAGTATGGGGCGCAGACGTATGGACGCGGCCTTCTCAACCGCCGCGCGTTTGGACAAGCGCTCGTTGATCTGCAACTGATTGGCAAACTCGACAATCAGGATGCCGTTCTTGGCAATTACACCCACCAGCGTAATCAGTCCCACCTGGGTATAGATGTTCAGAGTCGAGAAACCCAAAGTGATGAACGCCAAAGCTCCGGCGGTGGCGAGCGGCACCGAAACCAAAATGATGAATGGATCGCGCCAGCTCTCGAATTGCGCAGCGAGCACCAGATAGATCACGATCAATGACAGCAGGAACAGGGTGGCCAGGGAGCCTTCCTGCGCGTACTGGCGCGAATCACCCATGTAGTCGTAGGAATAGCCTTTGGGCAGGATTTCCGCGGCTTGCGTCTGCAGATAATCGAGCGCCGCGCCCATGGTGACGCCGGGGAACAATACGCCTTCCAAGGTCAGCGAATTGAGCTGTTGGAATTGCGGTCGATCCGAAGGTTCAACGGTCGAATGCAACGACGCGACGGCCGACATTGGCACCAGTTGTCCATTGCCGGCGCGAATGTAGTAATGCTGGAGCATATCGGCGTCGAGTCGAAATTCCCGCCCCACTTGCGGAATC
Organism: uncultured Gammaproteobacteria bacterium; assembly: GCA_963762165.1. Taxonomy (GTDB): domain Bacteria; phylum Pseudomonadota; class Gammaproteobacteria; order JASBUN01; family JASBUN01; genus CAVXJN01. The sequence goes on along the minus strand of CAVXJN010000001.1, from coordinate 859,093 downwards.
ACCTTGTAGCTTCGGCCGTCCATGCTGAAGCGATTGACATATCCGCCACCGAGCATATTGCCTAGATCGCGGCCGATGTCCGCCATGGTGATGCCCAGATCGCCGGCGCGATTGCGGTTCACCTCCACTTTGATGACCGGGCGATCGATGGTTACGGATTTCCGCAGAAACATGAAATTGCCGCTGGCCATCGCCCGGCCGAGAATCTGGTCGGCAACGTCGGCCATTTCCTCGTAGCTTCGGTCGCTGGTGATCACGAATTGCACCGGCAGTCCGCCCGCGGAACCAGGCAGGCTCGGTCGCGGAAAGACGCCGATCTGGAAGCCCGCGACGCCGCTCAGCTTGTTCTGCAACTCCGGTTGCACCGCCATTTGCGAACGTTTCCGGTCACTGATGGACTTCATCTTGAAGCCGCCGAACACGGTGTCGGGTGTACGCCCCAGAAGGTAGAAGCTGTCGTTGTATTCGGGAATCGATTCGAACAGCGATTGAATCTGGCGCGAATATGCCTCGTGATAATCCAGGGTGGCGGTGCGGGGTCCGGTCGCCTGGAAGAAGATGATCCCTTGATCTTCAGTGGGTGCAAGTTCCGGCGGGCTGGTCAGCCACATGACCGGCACGGAGGCGAACAACACCAGGCCGAAGATGATCAGCACCGACTTGGTATTCAATAAACTGTGCAGCGCGCGCTGGTAGCGGTCGGAAAGCCAATTGAAGCCGGCCTCGACCCGCTGTTCGAATTTGCCTTCGCCGCCGTGGGGCTTGAGCACTTTGGACGACAACATGGGCGACAGCGTCAATGCCACCACGCCGGAAATCAGCACCGCCGCGGTCAGCGTGAACGCAAATTCGGTGAACAGCGTGCCCACCAACCCGCTTCGAAACGCAATCGGCGCATAGACCGCCAGCAGCGTGGTGGTCATGGCGATGATGGGCACCGCCAGCTCGCGGGCGCCGTGTATGGCAGCGTCGAACTTACTCTCTCCGCGCTCGATGTGCCGATGCACGTTTTCGACCACGATGATGGCGTCGTCCACCACCAGGCCGATCGCCAATACCATGGACAGTAGGGTGAGCAGATTCAGCGAGTAGCCGAGGAACAGCATGATGGAGCCGGCGCCGATCAGAGACAGCGGCACGGCGACGGCGGGAATCGCAGCGGCGCGGAATGAGCCCAACGTCAGGTAGACCACCAGAAGCACGATCAGTACCGCTTCGGCGAGCGTGGTGTAGACCTCGTCGATCGAATCCTGGATGAACTTGCTGGCGTCGTAGGGAATGCGTACGTCGATGCCCTTGGGCAATGCCGCACGAATCTTCGGAATTTCTTTGTTGACCAGATTCGCCACCGTGAGCGGATTGGCCCCCGGCGCCGGTTCGATTCCGAGAAACACTGCCGGAATACCTTTGTACCAAGCCGTGGAATTGTAATCTTCGGCGCCCAGCTCGGTCTTGGCGATGTCTCCCAGTCGTACCAGCGTGCCGTTGCCAGAACGCACCACCAGCTTGCTGAAATCCTTTGGATCGCTGACGTCGGTGTTGGCGGTCAGATCGATGGTGACGTATTTGCCTTTGGTAGACCCGATTGCGGCTTGGTAGTTGTTGGCACGCAGGACGTCGGTGACCTCCTGGGCGGTGACTCCCAAGGCCGACATACGGTCCGGGTCGAGCCATACCCGCAGTGCGAACTGCTGTCCGAACAGGCGGGCTTTCGCCACACCCGGCAAGGCCTGGATCTGGGGTTGCACTACGCGCAGCACATAATCCGTGATCTGCGGCCGTGGCGTTTCGTTACTGAAAAAAGCGATGTACATGAGCGCGGTGGAATCACCGGTGGTGGAATCGATCACCGGGTCCTGGGCGTCGGCAGGCAGCACGTTGCGCTGACTGGCGACTTTGGCCTGAATCTCGGACACCGCCGCGTTCGGGTCGAAATTCAACTTCATGTGGGCTTCGATCTTCGAAACGCCCTGGGAACTGGTGGCGAACAGATAATCGATGCCATCGGCCTCGGCCATGGCCTGCTGCAACGGCGTCGTCACGAAGCCTTTGACCAGGTTCGAGCTGGCCCCCGGGTAGCTGGTGGTGACCGTAACCACCGTGTTTTTCATCGCCGGGTACTGCCGAACTTCCAGCGACAGCAGCGAGCGGATACCGATGATCAGGATCAACAGGCTGACGACCGTGGCCAGAACCGGCCGCCGGATGAAGATATCAGTGAATCTCATGGGGAAGTGACCTTGTCGTCCTCAAGTGTCACAGAGTTGTCGATTGCCACCGGTTGACCATCCCGCAGCTTCACTAGTCCGGCACGCACCACGCGGTCGCCCGCCTGCAAACCCTTGGTGACCACCACTCGGCCTTCGCGCACTTCCCCGGTCTCGACCTGTTGACGTTTGGCTACCAACTCCTTGTCGTTGCCTTCCTGCTTGTCGCCCGCGTTTTGAATTAGATAGACGAAATCTCCGTATGTGTTGTAGCTGATGGCCGTACGAGGCACGGTCAATACGTCGACCGGCTTCTCCTTGACGGTGGAGACTTCCGCGAACATGCCGGGTCGCAGGCGCCCGTCCGGATTGTCCAACGTGGCGCGTATCTGAATCGTGCGGGTGCCCTCGGTGATTCCCGCATCGATCGCGGTGACCTTGCCGGTGAAGTCCTGGCCGGGATAGGCCGGCGTGCGCACGGTGACCTTCTGGCCGACAGTGAGTTCCTGATACTTCGCCTCCGGAAGCGAGTAATCGGCATAGATGGGATCGAGCATCAGCAGATGCACGACTTTGGCGCCGGGCTGCAGATACTCGCCGACATCGACTTGGCGGATGCCCAGCAATCCCGCGAACGGCGCGCGGATGGTTTTCTTGTCGATAATGGCTTGCTGCTCCGCCACATGGGCCTGGGCGGCTTCCTGTTTGGCCTGGGCTTCGTCGTAATTGGATTTGGAAACGGCCTTGCTCGAGAGCAAGTTCGATGCGCGCTGGAACTGGATTTGCGCGAGGCGCAGGTCGGCTTTCAACCCGGCGAGGGTGGCGCGGTCGACCTGGTCATCGAGTTTCAGCAGCACTGCGCCCTGCGCTACGCGGGCGCCGGAGTCGAAGCGGATGTCGCTCACCGTGCCCATGACTTCACTGCTGACGTCGACGCCCTGCACGGCGCTCAGACTGCCCACCGCCTCCAGTGTCGGGTACCAGCGTTCCCGTTTGACCTCGGCGGAGGCGACTGTCGCGGGGGGCCGCGGTTTCGACATCTGCGCCATCATCCCTTGGATTTGTATGTATTTCCAACCGAAGATGCCGCCGAATATCAAAACCAACAAAATGACAACGGCGATGAGGCGCTTGATCATCGGAGCTTCCTGACTTGTGCGTTGGTGGAGGCCGGCGGCCCTGGGGGCCGGCGAACTGCGCGCGAGCACATAAGCATGGCACAAGACTGTTTCGGCGTCGAATATCTCGACATCGAAATATATGCTAGGCTGCGAGCATGACCGAAATCCGCGATCGCATCGACCGGGCACTGTCAGATTGGCATCGGGAGCGACCAGACTTGGACTGGTCGGGCGCGGCTATCACCATGCGCCTGGTGTTGCTGGGCAAATACGTGGAACAGCACGCCGCCGCCAGCTTTGCGCCCCTCGGCCTGCAGCCCTGGGAATTCGACGTCCTGGCGACGCTGCGGCGGCAGGGTGCGCCGTTCGTGCTTTCCGCTGGCGATCTTGCACGCAGCGTTCTACTCACCTGTTCCGGTATGACCCATCGACTCGATCGACTGCAGGAACGCGGCTTGGTGGAACGGACCACGGCTGCCGAGGATCGGCGCCGAGTCATGGTGCAATTGACTCCGCAGGGACTGGAACTGGTGGAGCAGGCCGTTGCCCAGCGCAGTTGCGAAGCCTGTGGACTGGTGGATGCGCTGAGTGCTGCCCAGCAGGAAGAGGTCGTCGATCTGTTGCGGCGCCTGGTCGCACGCCTCGATCAACTTCCCGATCAGAACCTGCTGCACGACGGTGCGCTCCCGGACACCGTCAAAGCTCGGGGCTAGCGGGCGACCACGCCGTAGCCTTCCCGCGCGATCCATTCTCTTGCGCCGTCGGACTGCAGAAACTGCACAAATCGTCGGGCGGCTTGCGTCGACCCTGCTGTGCGCAGCAGCACGGCTTGTTGCTCGATGGCTTGGTAGTCCGATTCCGGAACGATCCATACACTGCCGCTGGGCGCACCATCCGATTGCGGCACTTGCGCCAGCGCGACAAATGCGGCATCGACATTGCCGGTGACGGCGAACTGCATGGTCTGGCCGACGTTTTCGCCGCGCACCAGCCGTGGCTGCCAGTCGTGCCACAGGCCCATGGCGTGCAACGTCTGCTGCGCCGCGCGTCCGTAGGGTGCGGTCTTGGGATTGGCAATGGCCAGGCGCCGGATCTTGCCGTGGCGCAATGCCTCGCCACGCGGGTCGACTTTGCCGGGCTCGCGGCTCCAAAGCACCAGCTTGCCCAGGGCGTAGCTGAAGCGGCTGCCGCGGATTGCGAAACCTTGTTGCTCCAATAGTGCGGGGCGTTGGTCGTCGGCGGCGAGAAAAACCTCGAACGGCGCGCCCTGGCGGATCTGGGCGTAGAGCTTGCCGGTGGAACCGGTACTGATGAGTACACGATCCCCCGTTTGCTGTTCGAAGCGTCGAGCCAGAGTTTTCAGCGTCGCTTGGAAATTGGCGGCGACGGCAACGTGGATGTCGTCGGCGTGCGCCGGGATGAAGAGTGACAGGGTGAATGCGATCAGCGCGCAAGCGCGGCGAAGCATAGCGTCTCCCCGATTCAGGTCATCAAGAATTCGAGCAGTGCTTTTTGGGCGTGGAGCCTGTTTTCCGCCTCGTCCCAGACCACGCTTTGCGGTCCATCGATGACGTCCGCAGTCACTTCTTCGCCACGGTGGGCCGGCAGACAGTGCATGAACAGGGCGTCCGGCCCGGCCTGCGCCATGATCTCATGGTCGACGCGATAGTCGCGGAAAGCGTCGGCCCGGGTATCGGTCTCGCCTTCCTGTCCCATGCTGGTCCAGACATCGGTTACCACCAGATCGGCGCCGCGGGCGGCGTCCTGCGGCGTCGGCGCCACCTGCACCCGGTCGCCGGCAGCGGCAAGGATTTCCGGGTTCGGCGCAAACCCCTCGGGGCAGGCGATGTTGAGATGAAAATCGAACTGCCGTGCGGCATTGATATAGGAATGGCACATGTTGTTGCCATCGCCGATCCAGCTTACGGTCTTGCCCTGGATCTCGCCGCGGTGCTCGAGAAACGTCTGCATGTCCGCCAGCAGCTGACAGGGATGATAGAGATCAGTCAAGGCGTTGATCACGGGTACCGAGGAATACTGCGCGAAACGCTCGATCTTCTCGTGTTCGTACGTGCGGATCATGACCACGTCGACCATCCGCGACAGCACCCGGGCGCTGTCCTCGACCGGTTCGCCGCGGCCCAGTTGGGTATCGCGCGGTGACAGGAAGATCGCCTGACCGCCGAACTGGATCATCGCCGTCTCAAAGGACACCCGCGTCCGGGTCGATGATTTTTCGAACACCATGGCCAGGGTGCGGTTCTTGAGCGGCTCGTGGAGATGGCCGACTTTCTGCATCGCCTTGAGTTCCACCGCCCGACGCAGCAAGCGATGCAGTTCCACGGCGCTCATATCCATCAAGGTCAGGAAATGGCGGACACCCATGGGCGAGGAACGCACGTTCATGCGGCGACGAACTCCCGGACCAGCGTGCAGACCGTGTCCACGATTTGCTCCGCCTCGGCGTCGCTGGTGATCAGTGCCGGCAACAGGCGAATAGTCTTGTCCGCGGTGACGTTGATCAATAGACCTTTATTCAGCGCCCGGCGTACCAGTTCGCCGGCCGAACGGTCCAATTCGATGCCGAACATGAGGCCTTTGCTGCGAATCTGGACCACCCCCTGGAGGGAGCCCAGTTGCGTGCGAAAGCCGTCGGCCATGCGCGTGCCCAGGATTTCGGCGCGCTGTTCCAGCCGTTCGCGTTCGAGGATTTCGACCACGCTCAGTCCGGCACGACATGCCAGCGGATTGCCGCCGAAGGTCGAGCCGTGGTTGCCCGGGTGGAACACCCCGGCTGCCGGACCTCGGGCCAGGCAAGCGCCGATGGGCACACCGTTGCCCAACGCTTTGGCCAGGGTCATGACGTCGGGCAGGACGCCATTGTGCTGGAAGCCGAACCAGCGCCCGGTGCGGCACATGCCGGTCTGGATTTCGTCCAGCATCATCAGCCAACCGTGGCGGTCACACAGTGCGCGCACGCCGTTCAGATATTGGTCGTCCGGCACTACGATGCCGCCTTCGCCAAGCACCGGTTCCACCAGAATGGCGACGATGTTGTCGTGGGCGTCGGCGAGTTCTTCCAAAGCACCCAGATCGTCGTAGGGGGCGCGCAGAAAACCCGCCACCAGTGGTTCGAAGCCCGCCTGAATCTTGCTATTGCCGGTGGCGGCCAGGGTCGCCATGGTGCGGCCGTGGAAGCTGCCGTCCAGCACGATTACCTGCGGATCACGGATCTCGTTGCGGTTCGCATACAGACGCGCCAGTTTGAGTGCGGCCTCGTTGGCCTCGGCGCCGGAGTTGCTGAAGAACACCTGCTCCATGCCCGACAGCGCCACCAGTCGGTCGGCCAGCGATTCTTGATGGGCGATGCCGTAGATGTTCGAGGTGTGGATCAGCGTACGCGCCTGATCGCACACGGCGTCAGCCACTTCGGGATGGGCATGGCCCAGGCCGCACACGGCGATACCGCACAGCGCATCCAGGTAGCGTTTGCCGTCTTCGTCCCAGAGCCAGACGCCTTCGCCACGGGCGAAGCGTATCGGCAATCTGGCATAGGTGTTCATCAAGTGCTCGGACATTCGATTACCGCAGGGCAAAAACAAACGGCAGTCCCTGCCGAGACTGCCGGAAAAAATCGAGTCTATCGAGGGTGCCGAGGATTTTCAACAACATGGACGGCGCTTAAGCGACGAACCCAGCCTGGGGCCGGGTTCGAAACCATTGCATTGGCGCTGCAAATCTTAAAGGGGCGGGCCGTCATCCGGCCATGGCTCGCGCGGTGCCGGTACTTGCACGAAGTTGAACAAGCATGGAAGGCCGATCCATAGCACAGCCGCCACGACGTGGAACCACACAGTCCATTCGGTCGGAATGCCATTGCCGGTGCGTATCGGGAAGGCAATGATCGGCGCCAGGACCACGCCCGTTCCCCCTTGGACATGAATGTCAGCGGTCGGGCTTTATGATTAACTTAAAAGAAGCATGGGAGTTATATGGGCCGCCGACGCCAAGGCAGTGATGATAAGAAAAACGTCAAAAAGCTTGTCTGCTAATATCGCCGCCATGGACCCGGTCGAACTCAGCATTTTCGCCAGCCGCGTCAATGCCATCTGCGACGAAATGGGCGCAGTGCTGCGGCGCACTTCATTTTCTCCGAATATCAAGGATCGGCTGGATTTCTCCTGCGCGATTTTCGACGCCGACGGCGAGTTGTGCGCGCAAGCCGCGCACATACCCGTGCATCTGGGCAGCATGGCGTACGCCATGGGGGATATCGTCGCCCAGGTTTCCTGGCGTCGTGACGATATGGTGATCGTCAACGATCCGTTCCTGGGCGGTACGCATCTTCCCGACGTCACCTTGATCGCGCCCGTATTCGTCGACCAGCGTTTATGCGGCTTCGTCGCCAACCGCGCCCATCACGCCGACATCGGATCCACGACGCCCGGTTCGATGCCGATCTCGCGGACACTCGACGAAGAAGGGATGGTGATTCCGCCGTCCTACCTGCTGCGTGGCGGTGCGGTGGATGACGATCTGCTGCGGGCCTTGACCGCGAAAACCGCCAATGAGCAGAACGCCCAGGGCGATTTTGCCGCGCAGATCAGCGCCAATCGTACCGGTGTCCAGCGGCTGACGGCGTTGGTGGAGCGGCTTGGTTCGGATTCGTACCGGCAGGCCCTGGGAGCGCTGAATGACTACGCTGAAGGGCTTGCCCGCTCCGCCTTGCGGCAGATTCCGGATGGCGAATATCACTTCACGGATTACATGGACGACGACGGTCAGGGCAACGAGGACATCGTTATCGCGGTACGGGCTGAGGTTAGACAGGGCGAGGTGGTGCTGGATTTCGACGGCACCGCGGCACAGGTCCCCGGCAACATCAATTGCCCGCTGTCGGTGGCAGCGGCTGCAGTGTATTACGTGTTTCGTTGTTTGATGCCGCCGCAGACGCCGGCGGCGGCGGGCAGCTTCCGACCCATTCGTTTGCGGGTGCCGCCGGGCAGTCTGTTACACGCCCGCCGGCCGGCCGCAGTTGCGGCAGGCAATGTCGAAACCAGCACGCGCGTGGTCGATGTCGTATGCGGCGCCTTGGCGCAGGCATTGCCGGACAAGATCCCGGCCGCGAGCCATGGCAGTATGAACAATCTCGCCCTGGGTGCGCGCCAGGAAGTCGGAAGCTGGGATTACTACGAAACCATTGGCGGCGGTATGGGCGCCGGACGTGACGGCGGCGGCCTGAGCGCGGTGCAGACCCACATGACCAACACCTTGAACACGCCCATCGAAGTCTTGGAAATGTTGTACCCATTGCGAATCCGCCGCTACCAGGTGCGGCGCGGATCGGGCGGCGCAGGACGTCGCCGCGGCGGCGACGGCATCGTGCGCGAGTTCGAGTTTCTGGCGCCCGCGCAGGCGACCATACTCAGTGAGCGCCGCCGCCATGCGCCATGGGGCGTCGCCGGCGGTGGCGCCGGTCAGGTGGGGGCCAATTGGCTCAACGATACGCCGCTACCGGCCAAAGTCAGTTTGCAAATACAATGCGGCGATCGCCTGCGGATCGAGACTGCCGGTGGCGGAGGCTGGGGTGTACCTACCGCCGCTGAAGTGGATCCGACGTCAAACTGACCCGTACTACACTCATCATTTACCAGGAGCAGAAATGATCCAGGTTCGCAGCATTGCTTGGTTGCTGTTGGCGGCCGTTGTCTCGACCGGATGTGTGTCCCTGGTGGGAACCGGCATCGCGGACGGAAGGCCGAGAACGGATTCCCGCAGCACCGAGGACCAGCAGATGGACGTACGCATCACCAATCGCATCAATGCCGCCTTCGTGAGCGATTCGCAGATACCGGCGATGGCAATACGCGTGAACTCGCAACGCGGCATCGTCACACTGCAGGGCACAGTGCCCAGCGACCAGGTGCGCAGCCGCGCTTTGCGTGTGGCCGAGTCGACCCGCGAAGTACGCCGGGTGGTCGATCGTCTGCGCGTTGCCCACTGAGGCGTTTGCGAACGTCCGACCACCTCCACTGGACCGATAAGAAGCTATGTGCGGAATCTGCGGCGAGTTGCGCTTCGACGCGACCCAACCCGAACTCGACGATATCGCCCGAATGATGGACGTGCTCGCGACCCGCGGGCCGGACCATGAAGGCAGCTACTCCGACGGCCCGGTTGCGCTGGGCCACCGCCGCTTGTCGATCATCGATTTGTCGCCCCGCTCCAACCAGCCGATGGTGGATACCGAGCTGGGGCTGGTACTAGTGTTCAACGGCACGATCTACAACTATCCAACCCTGCGGGCGGAACTGGTACAGAAGGGTTACCACTTCTTCAGCGACGGCGATTCGGAAGTCATCCTGAAGGCGTACGCCGAATGGGGTGCGCGCTGCGTCGATCGTCTGCACGGCATGTTCGCGTTTGCGATCTGGAGCGTACGCGAGCGCTGCTTGTTTCTCGCCCGCGATCGCCTCGGCATCAAGCCGCTTTATTACAGCCTCGACGATCAGCGCTTTGCGTTTGCGTCCAACCCGCAGGCGTTGCTTGCCGCCGGTGGCGTTGATACCAGCATCGATGCCGTTGCACTGCATCACCAATTCACCTTGCACGGAGTCGTGCCAGCACCGCGCACCGTTCTCAACGGCGTGCGCAAGCTTGCGCCCGGCACGACGTTGACCTTGGATGCCGAAGGCAGCGTCAGTCAGGACCATTACTGGCATTTGCGTGCCTGCCGTCCGCAACAGCAGCGCTCGGAATGGGAGTGGTACGAAGCCATCCACGAGGCGCTGCGCCGCTCAGTACAACGGCGCAAAACCATCGCCGACGTACCGGTGGGTGTATTGCTGTCGGGCGGCCTGGATTCCAGCTTGCTGGTGGCGTTGCTGGCCGAAGCGGGTGTCGACGACTTGATGACGTTCTCGGTCGGTTTCGAGGATATGCCGGAAGAGAAGGGATCCGAGTTCGAATACTCCGATCAGGTGGTGGCCCGTTACGGTACTCGACATCACAAGTTCCGCATTGCCAACGAAGGTGTACTGGGACGGTTACCGGAAGCGGTACGGCAAATGGCCGAGCCCATGTTCGGCCAGGACGCCGTGGCATTCTATTTGCTCGCCGAACAGGTCTCGCAGCATGTGAAAGTGGTGCAAAGCGGTCAGGGCGCCGATGAAGTGTTTGCCGGTTATTTCTGGTATGGACGTATGAATGAAGCGCGGGGCTCGGATTTGGAACGCTTCCGATCGCAGTACTTCGACCGCGATCACGACGAATATCTGGAAATGGTCGATCCGGCGCTGCACGGTGCTGATCACACCGCCGACATGATCGAGTCGCTGCTGGGGCTGCCCGATGCCGATGAGTTCCTCGACCGTGTGCTACGTGCCGATGTGACGACCTTGATTGTGGATGACCCGGTAAAGCGGGTGGACAATATGACCATGGCTTGGGGACTGGAGGCGCGCGTGCCGTTCCTGGACCACGAGCTGGTGGAACTGGCGGCGCAGATGCCACCGGAATTGAAACTCAAGCAAGGCGGGAAAGGTCCGCTGAAGACCATTGCCCGGGGTCTGATCCCCGACGCCGTCATCGACCGCCCGAAGGGTTATTTCCCGGTTCCCGCACTCAAATACGTGCGTGGTGAGTTTCTCGAGTTCATGCGCGATATCTTGAACTCCGCAGCGTGCCGCAGTCGCGGGCTGTATCAGCGTGCCTATGTGGACAAGTTGCTGACGGATCCTGAAAATCACTTCACCCGGATCCAGGGCAGCAAGTTGTGGCACTTGGCGTTGCTGGAATACTGGCTGCAACTGAACGTCGACGGCCAGGGTTGAATTGCGCCGCGCGCGCCCCGATAACCCCACCCTTCGAGCAACTGCGCGGCGCCGACTTGTGCCGCCCCCGGCTGTACGATTATACTTAACCAAATTGCTCAGGTATTACGTTGGGCACCGGAACTCATGATCTCGCCGCGAACACGGCGGGTTCTCCACAAATTGACTTACAAGAGGTGGTGAAAATGGACGTAATGGAACGCATCAAACAGCAAGTGGAGAACAACCCCATCGTGTTGTACATGAAGGGAACGCCACAGATGCCCCAGTGCGGTTTTTCCAGCCGCGCCGCCCAGGCGTTACAGTCCTGCGGTGTGGAGTTCGCCTACGTGAACGTGCTGGCCGATCCGGAAGTATTCGAGAACTTGCCGCGCTTCGCCAACTGGCCGACATTTCCGCAGCTCTATGTCAACGGCGAGCTGGTCGGTGGTTGCGACATCACCTTGGAACTGCACCAGAAAGGCGAGCTGCAGAAAATGACCCAGGAAGCGACTGCGAAACAGGCTTCCTGATCCAGCGCTGGGAGCAGCACCGGGACCCGCGGCCTGCGAAGGGCGCGGGTTTTTTCTTGCTCGCTCAGGAGCCGGTGCGGCGTGGCGCGCGGCCGTACGGCTGATGCAGTTCGTGCCAGCGGTTGACGATGGCGCAGAACAATTGCGCCGTGCGTTCGGCATCGTACAGCGCCGAATGGGCCTCTTCGCTGTCCCAATCGAGCCCTGCAGCTTGTGCCGCGCGTGCCAGCACGGTCTGGCCGTAGGCCAGCCCCGCCAGTGAAACCGTATCGAAAGTGCTGAATGGGTGGAACGGATTGCGCTTGATGTCGTTGCGTTCCACGGCGGCATTGATGAAGCCGAGATCGAAAAACGCGTTGTGACCCACCAGGATCGCGCGCTTGCAGCCCTGCTGCTTGATCGCTTGGCGGACGGGACGAAACAAACGTTGCAACGCATCCCGCTCCGGCGCTGCGTTGCGGAACGGGTGGTGCGGGTCGATGCCGGTGAACGCCAGGGCTTCGGGGTTGAGGTGGGCGCCGGGGAATGGTGCGATGTGCTCATGGAATGTTTCCGCAACGTGGACGAAACCTTCGTCGTCCATTTTGATGATGATGACGGCCATTTCCAGCAGGGCGTCGGTCCGGGAGTTGAAACCGCCGGTTTCGAGGTCGACCACTACCGGTAAAAAACCTCGGAAGCGGTTCGCCATCACATACTTCGAATCCTCGTTATTCATCACTCACAGGATACCCAATGCCTGGCGGAAAAGCGAAGCGCCGTGCTTCGTGGCAGTGCCGCGCACGACAGTGCAAGGCACGTTATCCTACAGTGGCCGTGGATTTTCGGATTCAGTGCGAAACGCAATCGAATGGAGTGGACATGAGAGCTCTGGACAAGCGTCTGCCGGTCGCGCGACTGTTGCTTGGGTTGCTCGGACTGATTTGCGTATTCGCGGCGTCGGCCGCATCTACGACCTCTGCGGCGCAGCCGCAGGATCCGTACGCGGTCCTGCAGCCGGACAAGCACCGCCACGGCCTGTTGTGGAAGATCGGCCGTCCGGGGGTCCGGCCAAGTTACGTCTTCGGCACCATGCATGTCGAAGACCCTCGGGTTACGCACCTGGCGGCGCCAGTGGCGTCGGCGTTCGAATCCGCGAAGCGCATCTGTACCGAAGTCAAGCTCGACTATGTCGCGCTTGCCGCGGAAATGCAGGCGATGTTCTTCAGCGACGGCCGCACACTTCGGGCGGTAGCCGGAGAGCCGCTTTATCAACGCGCGGTTTCGGCGGCGCGCGAGCACGGTCTCGCGGAGGCGATGGTGATGTTCATGAAGCCGTTGACGCTCGCTTATATGCTGAGTATGCCGCCGCAGCAGACCGGCGAATTTCTGGACCTGATCCTGTACACGCGGGCAGTGCGGGAGAACAAGGAAACCTGCGGCCTGGAACAGGCCGAGGAACACGCGGCGGTACTGGGCAATTTGCCGATGGCCGATCAACTGTCGATCCTGCGCACGACCCTGGACCAGTTGCCGCAGATCGGCAACATGTACGAACCGCTGCTCAACGCCTACCTGCAGCATGACCTCGGCAAGCTGATCGACGTTGCGCGTTCTTATCCCTGGAGCGGCGGCGTTGACCGCAATGCCCGTTTTCTCAATGAACTGGTGATCAAGCGCAATCGACGCATGGTCGAGCGGATGCAGCCGTATCTAAAGCAGGGCGACACTTTCGTTGCGGTGGGGGCGCTGCATTTGCCGGGCAAAGTCGGCATTCTGCAGTTGCTCGAACGCCAGGGCTGGCGCGTCACGTCGGTGTGGTAGGGAGCCCGGTGTCGATCCGGCGCGCTCGAAGTCGCGGCCTGTATCGATCCGCGTCGGCATCGAGCAAGCGCGAAGCTGCGGCGCCGCTACAGCGCCGGCACGAGTTGCCAACGCACGCGTTCGCCGGCGCGCAAAGGTACTACCGTCTCTCCGCCTAACGGGTATTCTTCGGGCACCTGCCATTCCTTCCGCACCAGCGTGATGCGCCTGCGGTTGCGCGGTAGCCCATAGAAATCCGCGCCGTGGAAGCTGGCGAAGCCTTCCAGTTTGTCCAGGGCGCCGGCTTCGTCGAACGCTTCGGCATACAGTTCGATCGCGGCGTGAGCCGAATAGATGCCCGCACAGCCACAGGCCGATTCCTTACTGCTGCGGGAGTGGGGGGCGCTGTCGGTGCCGAGAAAAAATTTCGGGTTGCCGGTGGAAACCGCAGCCAGCAACGTTTCGCGATGGATTTCGCGCTTCAGTACCGGCAGGCAGTAATGGTGCGGCCGGATGCCGCCGCGAAACAGTTCGTTGCGATTCATGAGCAGGTGCTGCGGCGTTACGGTGGCCGCCACGCCCGCGTGCGCCTGAGTCACGAATGCGACCGCCTCTTTGGTAGTGATGTGTTCCAGCACAACGCGCAGCGACGGCAACGACTCGACTTGCGGCAGCAACTGGCGCTCTATGAAGACCCGTTCGCGATCGAATACATCGACACCCGGGTCGGTGACTTCGCCGTGCACCAATAGCGGCAGGCCGACTTCCGCCATGGCTTCCAATACCGGGCGTACCGATTGCAGATGGTGCACACCCGCATCGGAATGCGTGGTGGCGCCGGCCGGATACAGCTTGACGCCGTGGACGACGCCCGACTCCTTGGCACGGTGAATTTCTTCGGGAGCGGTGTTCGGCGTGAGATACAGCGTCATCAACGGCTCGAAGGCCGAACCGCCAGGAAGAGCATCCATGATCCGCTGACGATATAGTTGCGCGGCCGCTACTGTGGCGACCGGCGGTTTGAGATTCGGCATGATGATGGCGCGCGCGAAACGCTGCGCGGTGTGGGGGAGTACGTCGGCGAGTATTGCGTCGTCGCGCACATGAAGGTGCCAGTCGTCCGGTTCGGTGATGCTGATTTTGTCGGGATCGTTCATGGAGTCGTGCAGCGTGGTGTTTTGCCTGCCGCCAGTATATGTCTTTTCTCCATGCGCGCGTCAGTATCGCGCGGCTTCGCGTTTGCCGTGTCCACAAGCAAGCGCCTGATTGCGTGCGATAAAGACTGTGGATTACTTCCCATTCGCGCGCCCTTTTCTTGACCTCAAAGCCCAAAACAAAGATCATACCGCGTTTATCTTTGCGGGCAGTCCCGAGGGTCCGGGCTGTCCAAGCGGCTATACCCCAACCTTCAAACGCAAGGATCCTCTATGACCTCCGAGAATAGAGCTGAGCTCAGCGTAGAGGCAAAGAAACGCCTGCTGCGCGAAATGCTGTTCGCGCGGCGTTTCGAGGAACGCTGTTATGAAGCCTATGTCGAGCGCAAGATCGGCGGCTTTCTGCATCTGTATCCAGGTGAAGAGGCTTGCGCCCATGGCGTGATCGAGGCTGCCCGTCCCGGCAAGGACTATGTGATCACGAGCTACCGGGATCACGTTCACGCGATCAAAAGCGGCGTGGACCCCAAGGCGGTGATGGCCGAACTGTTTGCAAAGGAAGCCGGGTGCAGCAAAGGCCTGGGCGGTTCCATGCACATTTTCGGTGTCGAACAGCGGTTCATGGGCGGTTATGCGCTGGTTGGCGGACCGTTTCCGCTGGCTGCCGGTATTGCCAAGGGGCTGCAGATGAAGAAGACCGACGACATCTGCATCTGCTTTCTCGGTGATGCGGCGAACAACCAGGGTACGTTCCACGAATCCTTGAACATGGCGGCGCTGTGGAACCTGCCGGTGCTGTACGTGTGCGAAAACAACCTGTATGGAATCGGTACCCGGATCGACCGCTCGACGGCGGTCATCGATCAATACAAGCGGGTGGCGGGCTACCACATTCCCTCCAAGCAGGTCGACGGTCAGGACATTGAATTGGTCTACGCCGCAGCGCGCGAAGCCGTCGATCATGTGCGTGGCGGCAACGGGCCGTATTTTCTCGAATTGATGACTTACCGCTATCGCGGCCATTCCATGTCCGATTCCAACGCATACCGCGCCAAGGAAGAAGAACGCATGTGGTCCAAGCGTGATCCGATCATCATGCTGCGCGATCGGCTGATCGAGGCCAAGGAATTCAGCGACGACGATTTCAAAGCCATGGACGCCGAGATCCTCGACGAAATTGAACATGGCATCGTCAAATTCGCTGAGGAGTCACCGGAGCCGTCTCTCGAACTGCTCGACAAGTACGTTCTCGCCGAGAACGATCCCTGGGTGCACGGGAGGGCGCGCTAATGTCCGAAATCATGTTTTGGGAAGCGGTGCGCCGGGCGCACGACGAAGAGCTCGCCCACGATCCGCTGGTGATCTGCATGGGCGAGGATATCGGTGTGGTGGGCGGTACCTACAAGGCCACACAGGGCCTGTATGACAAATACGGCCCCGAACGCGTCATCGATACGCCGATTTCCGAGAACGGCTATACGGGCCTGGGGATCGGGGCCTCGTTCGTAGGCGTGCGGCCGATCATTGAGATCATGTCGGTCAACTTCGCTTGGCTGGCACTGGATCAGATTGCCAACACGGCGGCCAAGGTGCGTTACATGTCCGGCGGCCAACTCACCGCGCCGGTCGTTATCCGCTCGCCGGGCGGTACCGCCCATCAGCTTGGTGCGCAGCATTCGGCACGTATGGAGAAGGTGTTCATGGGCATTGCCGGGTTGCGCGTGGTGACGCCATCCAACCCCCGCCAGGCCTACGGATTGCTCAAGTCCGCCGTGCGTTGCAACGACCCGGTGTACATCAACGAACACGAACTGATGTACAACATGAAGGGCGAAGTACCGGACGAAGAATATTTCCATCCGCTGGAAGGTTCGGAAGTCGCGCGCAAAGGTCGAGACGTGACGCTGTTCGGGTACAACATCTCCGTGCATTGGTGCCTGCAGGCGGCGGAGATCCTCGCCAGCCAGTACGATATCGACGCCGAGGTGGTCGACTTGTACGCGCTGTCGCCGTTGGATCGCGCAGGGATCGCGGAATCCGTGCGCAAGACCCATCGCGCGGTGGTCGTCGAAGAAGCCGAAGCGCCAGTGGGTGTAGGCGCCGAGATCATGGCCATCCTCAACGAAGAGTGTTTCTTCGAGCTGGACGCCGCACCGGTACGTGTATCGGCCAAGAACGTGCCGATTCCCTACAACCATACGTTGGAAAAGGCGGCGATTCCAAACGCCAACGACGTCGTGCGAGCAGTCGCGCAGATGTTTGGACGTTGAGGGATCGATGGGTCCGCGCCCTAATGGGCATCAACACGGCACGCTTGACTCACCGGCGCCTGGCTCGGCGCCGTAGCTTGGCTCAAGTTCGAAGGCCGGTCGCAGCGTTGAACGGATAGCGCCTCCGCGCAAGCTCACAATCAGGATTGGAACATGTCTGAACCCTACGCCATCAAGATGCCGCAGCTTTCCGACACCATGACCGAAGGTGTCATCGTCAGCTGGGAAAAGAAGCTCGGCGACAAGATCGAGCGCGGCACCATCGTCGCCACGGTGGAAACCGACAAGGCGATCATGGACGTGGAAGTGTTCCGCGAAGGCTATCTTTCAGGTCCGCTAGCGGAAGCGGGCGCGACCGTAGCGGTTGGCGAAGCCATCGCCTATCTGGTGGCGGACGAAAGCGAGATTCAAAAGGAAGACGCGGCTCCGCCCGAGCACGCAGCAGAAGCGGAGACCAAAGCCGCGCCGGAATCGCCCGCTGGCGGTGAGCCCGAAGGTGTGATCCATAGTATCAAAATGCCGCAACTGAGCGACACCATGACCGAAGGCGTGGTGGTGTCGTGGGAAAAGGAGTTGGGCGACAAGATCGAGCGCGGCACCATCGTCGCCACGGTGGAGACCGACAAGGCAATCATGGATGTGGAGGTGTTCCGCGAGGGTTATCTGTCCGGCCCGCGCGCTGAAGTGGAAAGCGTGGTCGCGGTGGGCGGCACCATGGCCTACCTGGTGGAAAAACCGGAACAGGTGGTGCGCGAGTCGTTCAGTCTTTCGGGGGGCGGTGAGACCAAAGCCGAAGCGCTGCCGACCGCGGCGAAGCCGGCTGCCGCGGCCGCTTCTGCGCCCGTGGCCACCGATCGCAGCGTGGCGCCGGCGCCGCGTCCGGACAACAAATACGCCACGCCGTACGCACGGCAATTGGCGGCGCAGTTGCGCGTCAATCTGAACAACGTCAAAGGCAGCGGACCCAGCGGCGAAATCACCGCCGAGGATGTGCGCCGCACCCGTCCGGTGGAGCGGCCGACCGAGATTGCAGAGCAGGTGCCGGCGCATGTGATGCCGGAGATTCAGGTGCCCGGCAAAGGTCGGCCGATGACGGCGATGGAAAAGGCGGTCAGCCATTCCATGACTGCGTCGCTGACCATGCCGACCTTTCACGCCACAGTGCATGCCAAGCCCAGCGCGCTGATCAAGGCGGCCAAGGCCAAAGGGGTGTCGGTGACGGTGGCTATCGCCAAGGCCTGCGCGGAGGCCATCGCCAAGCACCCGAGCATCAATTGGGCGTACCAGCCGGTGGACAAACTGGTGGAACGCAGCAACGTCGATATCGGCATGGCGGTCTCGGCCGAGGGCGGTGGTCTGGTGGTGCCGGTGCTGCGCGGCTGCGATTCCGCCGACCTCAACGATCTCAATCAGGCCTGGAAAGGTCTGCTGGAGCGGGCCCGCAAGCGGCGCCTTTCGCCGGAGGAATACGCCAATCCGACCTTCATGATCTCGAACATGGGCATGCTGGGCGTGTCCTATTTCGACGCCATTCCCACACCCGGCACAGCCGCTATCCTCGCCATCGCCGCGGCCGGTGCCGAAGGCATGCCGCTCACCATTACCGCCGATCATCGGGTGGTCAACGGCGCCGAGGCGGCGCTGTTCCTCAATACGCTGAAAGGCCTGATCGAACAGCCTGACGAATGGATCGGACCCACCGGTCCGGCGATCCCGGAAGGCGACTGGGACTACGACGTGCTGGTGATCGGCGGTGGCCCCGGCGGCGAAGACTGTGCCCGCGACCTGGCCGGCCACGGCCTCAAAGTGGCGATGGTCAACGACGCCCCGTTTCCGGGCGGCGAATGCCTGTGGCGCGGCTGCATTCCCTCCAAGGCCTGGCGCGCGGCGGCGGACCGGATTCGCGACCGCGCCCACGATGCACACCTGGGCGTCGAGGGCACGACCAAGGCCAAGCTCAATTGGGAACTGTTGGAGAAGACCCGGCGCAGCGTGCTCGAAACCCGCGGCGATATGGCGCTCAAGACCGACAAGGGCGTCAAGATCAAGGTCATTCAAGGTTTCGCCTGGT
The DNA here is from genome assembly GCA_963762165.1 of uncultured Gammaproteobacteria bacterium. Lineage (GTDB taxonomy): Bacteria > Pseudomonadota > Gammaproteobacteria > JASBUN01 > JASBUN01 > CAVXJN01. Next base: position 840,144 of record CAVXJN010000001.1, on the reverse strand, counting down.
TTGAAACCGAACACCGGGTGTTTGTCGACACATCCGCCAACAACGACGACCCCCATCGCCGCCAGCCCGAAGGCGACAGTTCCAAAGGCGAACACATCAGTTTCGGTTGCGCCGTGATCGCCACTGGCGCGCCGCCCTTCGTGCCGCCGATCGACGGCGCCAAGGAGGGTCTGGCCAGCGGCGCGGTGCTGACTTCCGACACCGTTTGGCAGTTGCAACAGCCGCCCAAGCGCCTGGGTGTCATCGGCGGTGGCGCCATCGGCATGGAAATGGCGCAGATCTTCCAGGACTTCGGCACCAAGGTCACATTGCTGGAAGGCCGTGACCGCATCCTGTTCGAAGTGGAGGCGGAAATCGCCAAGCAAGTCACGGCGGTGCTCAATGAAGATCCGAACCTGAGCATTCACACTTCGGTAAAGGTGAAGAAAATTTCCGGCAAGCCAGGCGCGGTCAAAGTCGCCTGGGAAGACAGCCAGGGCAAAGCCCGCAACTTCACCTGCGATTATCTGCTCATGGCCACCGGCAAGCGGCCGGTACTCGGACCGCTGCATCTGGAACATGCCAACGTCAAAGTGGACAACGGCGTCATCAAGGTCGACGCCCGCTGCCGTAGCAGCGTGCCGCACATTTTTGCAGTCGGTGACGTCATCGGCGGATTGATGCTCGCTCATACCGCAGGCCAGCAGGGCCGCGTGGCGGCCGCCACCATCCTCGGCGAAGACTTGAAGTACGACCAGGCCAAAGATTCCGGGGTCATCTTCACGCGCCCGGAAGCCGCTTTCGTCGGTTTGTCGGTGGAACAGGCCAAGCAGGCCGGCATCGATGCGGTGGAAGTGAAAGTGCCGATGAATATCGACGCCAAAGCCATGATCACCGATGAACAGCACGGCATGATCAAGATCGTCGCCGACAAGGCCAGTCGCCGGATTGTCGGCGTGCACCTGCTGGCCGACCATGCCGACACCTTGATCGGCGAAGCGGTGATGATGGTGTCCGGGGACATGACCCTGGATCAGGTGGCCCATGCCATTCATCCCCACCCGACCCAGACCGAGCTGTTCGGCGAATTGGCACGACGGCTGTTGTCGCGTCTGCGGCGCTCCGCCAAGCCCAAGCCCAAGGCGAAAGCCTGATCTGTGATCCGGCGCCGCGCCATGGTCGGCCGGCCCGGGTCCGGACGCAGTCCCGCCCCGCAAGCCCCTCGCACTTCCGCTCGGGGCGCAAAATAACTTGAAGTCAACCGGTTAGCGATTCGATTGGCGATTCTGCGGGTGCGCCGGGTTAAAGATCGGCGGCCGGATTCCGCTATAGCGAAAGAGTCTGTCACGCTGGCATTTTTCACCATGGGTCCCACATTGCACGCCCTCGCCATCACTTTGGCGCTGTTTGCGCCCGCGATCGCCGGCAACTTGCAACGCCATTTCGAATCGCCGATCACCGACTCGGTTTGGCGTACTGCCGGTAATGCGCTGGCGTGCCGCCTGGTGCACGAGATTCCCGACTATGGCAAAGCGGTATTCACGCGCCGGGCCGGCGGCGGCCTGGATTTTCATTTCGACCTCAATCAACCCCCTGGTTCATCCGGAAACGCCACCATCCGCGTGCTGCCGCCGCCCTGGAAACACGACGTTGCGGCCCGGGATCTGGGGTCCGTGCCCTTCGCCGACCGAAGCGCGCCGTTCACGCTGCAAGGCTCGCGGGCCATAGTGCTGCTGGCATCCCTGGAAGCGGGAATGGAGCCGACCATTTCCTACGACGCGGCCAACGTTGCGACGGATACGGTCACCGTGTCGATTTCCGCGGTGAACTTCCTCGATTCCCTGGATGATTTTCATCACTGTGCGGCACAACTGATCCCTCATACCTTTGAAGAATTGCGCAGCTCGCGCCTGCTGTTCGGCCCGGGGAGCGTGGCGCTGGATGAGCAAGCCCAGGGACGGTTGGACCAGATCGCGAGTTGGATGAATCTCGACCGCGGCGTTGCCAGCGCCATGATCGAAGGCTATACCGACACGGCAGGACATCGACGGGAAAATTACCTGCTGTCGCAGCAGCGTGCGCTCGCGGTTCGCGATTACCTCGCGGCCAAAGGGGTCGGCAAGAAACGCATGAAAGTGCGCTTCTATGGTGAGGAGCGACCGCTGCGCGGCGCGGATGGGGAGCCGGTGGGACGCGAGAACCGCCGGGTGGAAGTGCGCCTGTATCGCTGAGCCCGGTACCCGGTCGAATCCGTAGCCGGGGTGGTTTCGTTCGCAAGCAATCGCAAAGCATCGTGGCCGTCAGCGCCACGAGTTCGCTATAATTCCCGCCTTTCCGGCAATCGATGCCGAATTCAAACTGCGCCGACCGCCGATCGATGCGGCGGCGACTCAGGCTTGCGGAGCGCACCATGCCCAAATCCGATGTCAAAAAGGTCGTGCTGGCCTATTCCGGCGGTCTCGACACCTCGGTGATTCTGAAATGGCTCGAAGATACCTATGGCTGTGAAGTGGTCACGTTCACCGCCGACATCGGCCAGGGCGAGGAAGTGGAGCCGGCGCGCGCCAAGGCCCAGCAGATGGGTGTCAAAGAGATCTATATCGAGGATCTCACCGAAGAATACGCACGGGACTTCGTTTTCCCTATGTTCCGCGCGAATACGATCTATGAAGGTGAATATCTGTTGGGCACCTCCATCGCCCGGCCATTGATCGCCAAGCGATTGGTGGAAATTGCCAACGAAACCGGCGCCGATGCCATTTCTCACGGCGCCACCGGCAAGGGCAACGACCAGGTGCGCTTCGAGCTCGGCGCCTACGCATTGAAGCCGGATGTGCGCGTGATTGCGCCGTGGCGCGAATGGGACCTCAACTCCCGCGAAAAGCTGCTGGCCTATGCCGAGCAGCACCAGATCCCGGTGGAGTTCAAAAAGGGTAAGAAGTCTCCTTATTCCATGGACGCCAATCTGCTGCACATATCGTACGAAGGCGGCGTGCTGGAAGACCCCTGGTCGGAGCCGGAAGCCGATATGTGGCGCTGGAGTGTGGCCCCGGAACAGGCGCCCGACACCGCCACCACCCTAGAACTGACCTATGCTCGCGGTGACATCGTCGCCATCGACGGGCAAACGCTATCGCCGGCACAGGTCATGAAGAAACTCAATCAGCTCGGCGGCGACAACGGCATCGGCCGTGCCGACATCGTCGAGAATCGATACGTGGGCATGAAATCCCGCGGCTGCTATGAAACGCCTGCCGGCACCATCATGCTGAAAGCGCATCGCGCCATCGAATCGATCACCCTGGACCGGGAAGTCGCCCATCTGAAAGACGAACTCATGCCGCGCTATGCCAGCTTGATCTACAACGGTTATTGGTGGAGCCCGGAGCGGCGCATGCTGCAGGAAATGATCGATGCCTCGCAGGCGAGCGTCAACGGCGTCGTGCGGCTGAAGCTTTACAAAGGCAACGTCATCGTCGCCGGGCGCAAGTCCGAGAGCGATTCCCTGTTCGACGAAAGCATTGCCACTTTCGAGGAAGACCAGGGCGCCTACAATCAGGCGGACGCGGAAGGCTTCATCAAACTCAATGCGCTGCGGATGCGGATCGCCGCCCGCAAGCACCACGGCTAATCGGCCGAAGACGTTCTTTTCCGCAAAATCGGAGGACCACGACCATGCGCATTTTACATACCATGCTGCGCGTCGGAGATTTGCAGCGTTCCATCGACTTCTACACCAACGTTCTGGGCATGCGTTTGCTGCGTCAAAAAGACTATCCGGAAGGCAAGTTCACCCTGGCGTTCGTCGGCTACGGCGAGGAAAAAGACGAAGCCGTGCTGGAGCTCACACACAATTGGGATACCGACGCATATGATCTCGGCAACGGTTACGGCCATGTCGCGCTGGAAGTGGATGATGTTTACCAAGCCGCCGAGCGTATCCGCGAAAAAGGCGGCAAAATCCTCCGCGAACCGGGCCCGATGAATGCCGGTACGACCATTATCGCCTTCGTCGAAGATCCGGACGGATATCCCATCGAATTGCTCGGTGCCCGCGGCTGATCGGCCGTTGCGCGAACGATTCCGGCTCAGCGCTTTAAACTGCCCTGGTGCCAACTAGGCTTCGCCCATGGCCGACGGTGCGAAGACAGCGGATGGCGCAAGCAGCTGTATGGTTTCAATTCGAAACCCAGTGACGATCGCACGACCACCGCACCATTAGACGCGTCGGGGAATTGTGGAACGGCCCCGCAAGCGCGACCGCCAACCATTGCTTTCGGCAGTGACGCGTCTGCACTCGGATTCATCAAGCACGGCTGGGAATCCACCAGGACGCCATCCCCGACCGACTGAAAGCAGCCCCACGTGTCCCATGCGCATTGTCCGCGGCGCTCAAGGTTCGGGAGGGGCTGCGCGTTGAACCAGTTCGGCAACGGATCGTCCCACTGCAAACAACTCGGATATAGCAATGCTGAAAGGAATCATCATCGCAGTCGCTGGCTTCAGTGTGTTCGCCACCCTGGTGCCGTTTATTCGCAAAAGCGACTGGTGGGTGCGAGCATTTGATTTTCCGCGCCTGCAAATCGCCAGCCTTGGAATCGTTTCGCTGGCATTGTATCCGCTGGTGTTCGAGGCGGAACTTGTGGACGCGTTCGTCCTGGCGCTTACGAGTGTGGCGACCGGTTGGCAGCTGTGGCGGATTCTCCCTTATACCCCGGTGTTCAAAAAGCAGGTGCACTCCGCGCGTAACGTTTCCCAACGCGACACCATCGGCGTTGTGGTGGCCAATGTTCTTACCCCCAACCGGGGCGCGAACAAACTCCTGGCCGAGATTCGCAAGGCGGATCCGGACGTCATACTGGCGGTGGAAACCGATCAGTGGTGGCAGGAGCAGTTGACGCCTCTCGAAAGCGAATACCGCTTCACCGTCAAATGTCCACTGGATAACCTTTATGGCATGCATTTGTACTCGCGGTTGCCGCTCAAAAATCCAGAAATTCGGTTTCTGGTGCAGGACGATATTCCGTCTATGCACGCGCAAGTCGTGATGAACAACGGCCATGTGGTCGAATTGCATTGCCTGCACCCGACGCCGCCGAGTCCCACCGAGAACGACACCTCCAAAGAACGCGATGCGGAACTGTTGGTAGTGGGGCGGGACCTGCGCCAGGGCAACCGCTCTGTGATCGTTGCCGGTGATTTGAACGACGTCGCGTGGTCGGACACCACCAATATGTTTCAGAAGATCAGTGGCTTGTTGGACCCGCGTATTGGGCGTGGCCGGATGAGCACGTTTCACGCCAAATATTGGTTTGTTCGTTGGCCGCTGGATCACCTGTTTCACTCCGATGATTTCACCCTGGTGTCGATGCGGCGTTTGGGAAAATTCGGTTCCGATCATTTCCCGATTCACGTGGTATTGCACCACGAACCACCCGCTGAGAGCGAACAACAAGCTCCTGACGCGGATCAGGAAGAGGAAGCGCTGGCGGAAGAGAAGATCGAGCGCGGCCATGCGCAGCCGCTTTAGCAACCGTCATCGAATCATTCGGAGCTGGCGGAACAAGAATGCGGCGTGAGATTGCCTCGGCGCCTGTGAAACGGCGTACGTCTCGCGCGAGACTTACGGTGTATCTACGCCGCCGACTGTTGTGGCTATCCGCGTATTGTTTTGTACGCGACGTACAGCCAAACCAATAATGACAGCAATACCGACTATCAATGTCGACTATCAAGGTGCAGACGGCGGACACGGGGGCGAAGTCAAGACCGGGCCCGGTGGTAAAGCGAGCGCATTTCGCTCGGCTTGGTGGCTTGGTGTGCAAGTTCCAAGCTTGTCCTCCTGTCCCCGGGGAACTGTGTCTGCGGGCGCGGTTCTCCGGGGCTCTTGGTATTCCTGTATCGTTTCCCGATCCGCTATAGTGATGCATCGCCGGGGCGCGTCAGCGTACCCCCGGACGCCGTGAACACGATCTCGCAGGTGACCAGATGAATACCTATGCCATACGCATACATGAATACGGTGACCCTTCGGTACTGCGCTGGGAACCGGTTGACTTACCGGCTCCCGCTGCGGGGGAGGCGTTGGTCCGGCATACAGCGGTCGGGTTGAACTTCATCGATGTCTACCATCGCACCGGACTCTACCCGGTTGGCGTATTTCCCAGCGGCATCGGGCTGGAAGGTGCAGGGGTGGTGGAGGCGGTTGGCGATCAGGTAACGGAGGTCAAAGTGGGAGACCGTGTTGCCTACGCTGGCGGACCGCTCGGCGCCTACGCCGAGCGCCGTAACTTGCCCGCGGAGCGCCTACTGGTGCTTCCGGAGGCGATTGCCGACCAGCAAGCCGCCGCCATGATGCTGCAGGGCATGACCGCGGAGTATCTGCTGCGGCGCGCTTATCCCGTGCAAGCGGGCGACACGATCCTGATTCACGCAGCGGCTGGCGGAGTCGGATCCATTGTTTGTCAGTGGGCCCATCACTTGGGGGCCACGGTGATCGGCACAGTCGGGAACGACACCAAAGCCGAGGCAGCGCGCGCCAACGGTTGCGATCATCCAATTGTATACAGCCGCGAAAACTTTGTTGAGCGGGTAAGAGAAATCACCGGGGATGCGGGCGTTGCGGTGGTCTACGACTCTGTTGGCCGGGATACGTTCATGGGTTCGCTGGATTGCCTGCGCAAGCGCGGCATGATGGTGAGTTTCGGTCAGTCGTCCGGCGCAGTGCCAGCTTTCGATATTGGCATTTTGGCCAAAAAAGGCGCTTTGTTTCTGACCCGGCCCAACCTAGTGAGCTATACCGGCACGCGTGCAGAACTGCAGGAAAGCGCCGGGGCCCTGTTCGATGTCGTGGGACGCGGGATTGTTCGGATTGGTGTCAATCAGACGTTTGAACTGGCCGACGCTGCGGAAGCCCATCGTGCGCTTGAAGCGAGGAAAACCACCGGCTCCACGGTATTGCTCGTCTGACTCCAAGGATCAGCCGGAAGGGCCTCCACGGGCCTTGAGCAGATCCCGTATCTCGGCCAACAGAACTTCCTGGGGTGTCGGCTCGGGAGGTGCTGCCGGCGTTGCGGTTTGTTCGGTTTTCTTCTCCATCAATCGATTCATGTTCTTCACGACCAGGAACAAGACGAAGGCCACGATCAAAAAGGCGACCAGCGCATTGATGAATAGCCCGTAACCCACCACCGCCGCGCCGGCTTGACGTGCGGCCTCGATGGAAGTGAACGATTCCCCGGTGGGGTTGCGTAAGACGATGAACAGGTTGCTGAAGTCAGGTGTGCGGAATATGCCGGCAATGATGGGGTTGATGATGTCACTGACCAGGGATTTGATCACAGTGCCGAAAGCAGCGCCGATCACGATACCCACGGCCATGTCCACCATGTTGCCCTTCAAGGCGAACTTTTTGAACTCTTCCAACATTGTCTACTCCTTGTCGAAGGTGCGGGTTGCATTGGCACAAGGTCTGGCTCTCCCCGCCTGAGGTTGTGCGCAGGCGAGCGGAAATTGTCAATTTTTCGGGCCTTCGGCCCGGCAGTGCGAGCGTCGCCGTGGCCGTGCAAGATAACGCGGCGCAAACACGAAACCGATCTTGGCATGCGCTCACGGGTCAGGCAACGCTGACTCAGTTGCAAACATCTCGCGACGGCTTATCGCAATCCGAAGCCGAATCCAGGCTCGCGCACTTTGGCCCGAACCACTTGGAAACGCGCGGTTCGGCGCAGTCCGGCCGCACGATTCGCGCTGCAGTTTCACAATATTCTGATTTACGTTTTGCTCGGGTCGGCGGCAGTGACGGCCACATTGGCTCATTGGGCCGATACCGGCGTGATTCTCGGTGTGGTGGTGATCAACGCCATAGTCGGTTTCGTTCAGGAGGGCAAAGCGGAGCAGGCACTTAATGCGCCTGAAGCAATTGCTGCCCCAATACGCTACGGCGCGCCGCAATGGGCGCTGGCAAACGCTGCTGTCCACCGAACTCGTGCCCGGAGAAATGGTGAGGCTTCAGTCGGGGGACAAGGTGCCGGCCGACCTTCGGCTCGTGTCGACGCGCGAATTGCGGATTGACGAGTCCATGCTTACCGGCGAATCCACTGTGGTCGAAAAAGGCGTCGATCCGGTGGACGAAAGCGCTGTCGTGGCCGATCGGGCCTGCATGGCCTATTCCGGCACAATGGTGACCGATGGCATTGCCGAGGGCGTCGTGGTGGCGACGGCGCAGGAAACCGAGATCGGTCGCATCAGTTCGATGATGCGCGGTGTGCCTGTACTGCGTACACCGTTGTTACGCAAAATGGCGCGGTTTTCGCGCTGGTTGAGTTTCATCATACTGATCTGCGCAGTCGGCGACCTTCGCCTTTGGTATGGTCGTCAGAGGGTATTCAGCGGCGGATATGTTCGTGGCGGTGGTAGGCCTGGCAGTAGCCGCGATTCCAGAAGGTCTGCCGGCCATCATGACCATAACCTTGGCCATCGGCGTCAGACGCATGGCACGGCGTAATGCGGTCATCCGCCGGCTGCCTGCTGTTGAGACTCTGGGTGCGGTCACGGTGATTTGCTCCGACAAGACCGGGACGCTGACCCGCAACGAAATGACGGTGCGCACCGTCGCCCTATCCGGCGCAGTCATCAGCATCCGCGGTGAAGGCTACGCCCTTGAGGGTGAATTCGTATTGGATGGCGCCCCGGCGGATCCGATTCAGGTCGACGGTCTGGTCGATTTGGCGCGCGCTGCTCTGTTGTGCAATGACGCGGATCTGCACCTCGTGGAGGGCCAATGGCACTTGCGCGGAGATCCTACCGAGGGGGCGCTGATCGCATTGGCGCTCAAGGCGGGGCTGGACGCGGACGCGGTGCGCGCCGCGTATCCGCGTGTCGACGCGATTCCCTTCGAGTCCCGGCATCGGTTTATGGCGACCCTGAACCAGGCTGATGGGAAAGGGTATGTCTTTGTGAAAGGCGCGCCGGAGCGCGTGTTGGACATGTGTTCTTTTCAGCGCCGCGCTGGCCAGGATTTTCCTTTGGCGCGCGACGATTGGGAGGCGCAAATGCAGCGCATGGCGGAAAGTGGCCAGCGCTTGCTCGCGTTCGCGGCGAAGCAATGCGCGACTTCCGGCCGTGGACTGGAAATCGCGGACGTCGCCAGCGGTCTTTCTTTGCTGGGGATCGTCGGCATGATCGATCCGCCTCGCGCCGACGCGGTGCAAGCGATTCGAAACTGCCGTGAGGCTGGTATCAAAGTAAAAATGATAACCGGTGACCATGTGGTCACTGCAATTGCGATCGGGTCTGCCATGGGAATGCACGGCAAGGCCATCGACAGCGCCGAATTGGATGGACTCAGCGATCGTCGAGATGCAGCGCGTGGCGAGCCGGCACGGAGATTTTCGCGCGTGCGACCCCGGAACACAAATTGAGGCTGGTGACCGCCCTGCAGGCCGACGGCGAAGTGGTCGCCATGACCGGCGACGGCGTCAATGACGCGCCGGCGTTGAAGCGCGCCGATGTCGGTATTGCCATGGGCAGGAAAGGAACCGAAGTCGCGAAGGAAGCGGCGGAAGTCGTGCTGATCGACGACAACTTCGCATCCATTGCGGATGCCGTGGTCGAAGGCCGGACGGTATTCGACAATCTGAAAAAGTCGATTTTGTTCATTTTGCCGACCAGCGGCGGCGAAGCGTTGACCATCTTGGCGGCGATCGCAATCGGGCGTGAATTGCCTATTACGCCGGTACAGATACTGTGGGTCAATATGGTGACAGCCGTTACATTGGCCCTGGCCCTGGCATTCGAGCCCGCGGAAAACAATCTGATGCGAAGGCCTCCGCGACCGCCAACTGAACCGTTGTTGTCGTCGTTTCTAGTTTGGCGCACCGTATTCGTTTCGATATTACTTGTTAGCGGCACGTTCGGACTCTATCTGTGGTATCGAGAGCATGGAGCAGACCTGAGGCTGGCGCGTACGGTAGCAGTCAATACATTAGTATTTTTCGAAATATTTTATCTGTTCAATTGCCGTCGATTCTCAGGATCTGGAATTGTCCCGGCGCGCGCTGGTAGGCAACCCGTACTTACTCTACGCTGTATGCCTGCTGCTCGGAACCCAATTGCTGTTTACTTATGCGCCGCCATTGCAGCGCGTATTCGCGACAGCCGGGATCGATGTCGCCGATTGGATGCGCATCGTAGGTCGTCTCGTTTGCGGTGTTTGTGATCGTTGAACTGGAAAAATCCCTGATGAGGCGCGTAACAGGACGTGCGCGGCCAGCTGATCGGTTCATCCAAGTGATGCAGCACTATACTGCGGAGTCTGTGGACGGACGAGGTCGTTGATGATCGGCAACAGCTAACGATGAGACCGGTGTTTTCATACGCGGCGTCGCCTTCGCGATCATGTTGCTGGGGGCCGTTGCCGCCTGCTTCGCTGACGTGCCGCCCGAGCAGCGCGCGGAAGTCGCCCATCTGCTGTCTTTCGTACGTTATTCAGATTGCGAAATGATTCGAAATGGGACAACGCACAATGGTGCCGAAGGTTATCGTCATATGCTGGATAAATACGATTATTTTCGCGACCGCATTCATTCCACCGAAGATTTCATCGATCTTGCAGCGTCTAAAAGCCTGTTGAGCGGCAAGCGTTATCAGGTCGATTGCCCAGCGCACAAACCGCAGAACGCGTCGGTTTGGTTGCGCGACGAGCTGTCCCGTTCTCGTGCGTGCATGGAGCGTGGTGCGGATTGCGATCGAACCGAGGATCGCGTGCATAGTCGTCGCTGAGACAGGCGAGATTGAGCGCATTCGAATGAGACAAGATCCGGCTCGCGGTCCGGCCAGGCGTTTACGGGCCTGGGCTTCGCGCGTGAAGCGACCAAACGTACGCGCTCTATTTGGCAAGTCGGGATCCGCGCGTCCCGACGCTCGCCAAAATGCTCATCGTAATCGCGGTCGCCTATGCTGTGAGTCCAATCGACCTCATACCGGACTTTATTCCGGTACTGGGATATTTGGACGATTTGTTGTTGCTGCCCTTGCTGATTAGCTTAGCGGTGCGCTTGATACCCGGACCGGTGTGGCGTGATTGTTGCGAACAAGCCGAACAAGCAGGGAACCGGCGCATCCCCGGTTACCATGGCGTGGTATGGGTTACCGCAGTGGTGTGGCTGGCCGTAGTAGTCGCCGTAATCTGGGGCCTTTGGTCCGCGTTTGATTAATTCGGACTCCAGGCCGCGGGGTACAGTCAACCGGTACCGGCTGGTTCGGGAATGGGCAATCAGTGCGCTTGCCGGCTTCGCGGAAGCCGACTAACGTATTGGTGGGCGGCCTAAAAGCCTATCAAAGGTAGGGCATTCGCGTCCCGCCGAATAACCAAAGCCGAGGAGGAACGATGGCTAGAACCAGTGTTGAATCGCGCAATGGCGTGGTGTTCTTGAGAGGTTTTTTGATGCGGCCGCAAGAGGTCGGCTCGATCATCCCGAGTTCTCCGTTCCTGGAGCGGCGTTTGGTGCAGTTGGCGGACGTTGCCGCCGCGAAACGCGTGGTCGAGCTTGGCTCCGGAACCGGCGGCACCACGCGTGCCCTGTTGCGGGCCATGGCGCCCGACGCAGAGCTGATCAGCATGGAACTCAACCCACTGTTCCTTCCGGTGTTGGAGCGAATCGGGGACCCGCGCATGCGGATCCGACAAAACAACGCTGCCGAACTTCCCGAGGTACTGGCCAGTTTGAACTGGGATACCGTCGACCTGGTGGTTTCAGGAATCCCGTTTTCGACCATGCCGCGGCACGTCGGGACGGGCATATTGGAAGGGGTTTTCGATTCGCTCGCAACAGCAGGAAAGTTCGTCGCCTATCAGATGCGTAGCAGGGTGGAAGAGCTGGCGCGCCCCATTTTCGGTCTCGCTGAAGTGGAATTGGAGATCCTCAATATTCCGCCGATGCGCCTGTACCGCTGGGACAAGCCCGCGCCGCTCGCTGCCGCCAAGGCGGCTTCCTGACCCAGGAAACGAATTTAGTAGCTGCACATGAAGTGTGCTTGCAGTGCCGATTCCGTAGCCTACCTTGTAAGTTAGGTGGGCGGGGTGCACTAAGTAGCTGAAACAATTTTGGAAGTGCAGCGCATCCGCTCACATGGGGATAGTCATTTATCGGCGCTTCTGGCCGCGGACGGAACACGTGAATCGGCCTGGGGCAATTTAAGGAGGAAGGGCAATGCTAGGATGGGCGATAACGTTCTTGATTATTGGGTTGGTGGCCGGCGTACTCGGGTTCACCGGCGTGGCAGGCGTGGCAGTAGAAATCGCGTGGATCCTGTTCGTCGTCGGCTTGATCCTGTTCGTGGTCTTCTTGTTCTTGGGACGCCGTCGTCCGCCAGTGTAGCGTTACACGACGCCCATCACGGGCGGTACACGATGTGAGAAATCCCGAGTCGGCGCTGCCGGCTCGGGATTTTCTCATTTCGGTCAACGAATTTCAGTTTTGTAGCTGAAACTATCGGCCCGACCTTTGGTCGTGCGGACCTCGATGATTTGATCATTGGTCGTATAGGTCACCCGTTTCAGCACCACCACGGGCACGCCGACCTCGATCTCGAGTTTGCCGGCGGTTTCCTCGTCCGCCGCTTCCGCGGTGAGCGTTTCCTCCGCCCGCAAAACGGGTACTCCGAACTTTTCCACCACCACGGCATAGAACAGATCCGGGATGTGCACCTGTTCGTTTTCCAGCCCGGGTACCACGTCCGCGCGCCAGTGGCTGTACTCGATGAGAACAGGCTTGCTGTTGCTGTTACTGTCGCTGTAACCGATTCGTTCGATATACAAAAGCTGTGTATTTGCCGGAACTTGCAACTTGGCACGGATCTCCGTGCTACCCAGGACTAGGCGTCGGGCAGTCGTTTCTTTATGTACGCGCTGGTCCTTCCCTTCGGCATCGCCGTAGGTGAAGAATCGGAATAAGCTGTTGTTGAAGTCGATACGTGATACGTACGTGCCTTTGCCTTGATGACGGAACAGCAACCGTTGCCATACTAGATTGTCGATCGCTTTTTTGGCCGTGCCTTGGCTGACCTGCAGCTGCTTCGCCAGTTGCGACTCCGAGGGAATCAGGTCGCCGGGCACCAGGGCGCCGGATTGGATCTGGTCACGCAAATAGTCCTCGACCACTTGGTAAAGGGGTTTGACTTGCGGATGGTCGGCGGATGTGCGCGCCATTACGAGTTCTCCAATTGCCAATGTACCAAGGTCGGCTAACCGTGTGCTTTAATGCATGTCGCCTTGTCGCTTGCGAGGCGATCGTTCTTGACAAGCTTAACACCGACTGCTAGCTCTTACGCATCACAGATAACTCATGTATATAAGCTAGCCCTACTATTTAAAAATAACAAGAATGTTCAGCGCGCCGCTTTTGCGGGCGCGATGACAGGAGGAGTGGACGGTGGAGTTCCTCGAGTACCTGCCGCAGGTGTTCAGCGGCTGGAATTTTGTGGTGTTGGTCATCGGCACCATCGGCGGCTTGATATTGGGCGCAACGCCCGGCCTAAGTCCCACCATGGCAGTCGCGCTGTTGATTCCGTTTACGTTCCAGATGGGGCCGGTTGCGAGTCTGATTCTGCTTGGCGCTGTTTATACCGCCACCGTTGCCGGCGGAGCGGTCAGCGCCATCCTGGTCAATATCCCCGGTGCCCCGGCCAATATCGCCACGATTCTGGACGGTCATCCAATGGCGCAGAAGGGCCGTGCGACCGAAGCCCTGCACTATTGCTTCATCAGTTCGCTGATCGGCGGACTGCTCGGCGTGGTGGTATTGATTTTTTTCACCCCCGTACTCGCCGATTTCGCGCTTAGTTTCGGTCCGTCGGAATTATTCTGGATCGCGTTGCTCGGGGTGACGGTAATTGGCTCGCTGGGTTCGAAGTCGGTCATCAAGGGGCTTTTCGCCGGTGCGCTCGGCTTGTGGCTTTCCACCATTGGTTACGATCCAGTGTTGGGCGTGGAACGCTTCGTTTTTACGTCGCATCTCGCTGGCGGCATCAATATCATCTCGGCTTTGATCGGGTTGTTTGCGATCCCGCAAGTGCTGAGCATGCTCGAAACCGCACACACCGGGCGGCGTACCACCATGTACGACATGGAGGAGCGAAGTGTCTGGTCTTCGCTGGTGGAGAACCTGCGCCGCGTGCGAGCGCTGACCATCGGCTCCGTATGCGGCATCATCGTGGGATTGATTCCTGGCGCGGGCGGGCAGATCGCCGGTCTGATCGCCTATGACCAGAACAAGAAATTCAGTCGCGATCCGGACAAGTTCGGCCAGGGAGAACCCGATGGCGTTATCAGCGCCGAATCCGCCAACAACGCCATGGTCGGACCGTCGTTGGTGCCGCTGCTGACCTTGGGAGTTCCGGGAAGTCCGACCGCCGCCGTTTTGCTGGGTGGGCTGTTGATCCAAGGCTTGTTTCCCGGTCCGGACCTGTTCACTCTGCATGCCAAAGTGACTTGGACGTTCATCGATTCGCTGCTGGTCGGCCAGGTCGTGATGGTCATCGCAGGGCTTTCCATCAGCCGCTATAGTCGGTTCGTCACGCGGATCCCCAATCATTTCATGGCGGCCGCCGTGACCGTGCTCGCGGTATTCGGGACTTACAGCGTACAGAACAGTTTTTCAGACGTACTGGTCATGATGGTGCTTGGCACCGGCATGTACTTCGCGACCAAATTCGGTTTCAGTGCTTCACCCGTAGTGCTCGGCATCATTCTCGGCCCGATCGCCGAAACCAACTACATGCAAGGCAAGCTCATTGCTCAGAGCGGGGACGGCATGTTGCCGTACTTCTTTACGGGGACCGCTAACATCGTATTGATTGCGCTATGCGTCGGCTCGATCGTGTACAGTTTCGTAAGCGAGCTGCGCAGCATTCGCCGCCGGCGCCAAACGGAAAGGCAATCATGGCAAAACGCCTGACACCGATATTGTGCACGCTGCTTGGTGCGTTTCTGTTTTGGGCGGCCGCGGGCGCAGACAATCCTCAGGCTTACCTGTTTCCGAAGCTGCTCGCCGTGATCATGGTGGTGTTGGGCATTGTCATGGTCGTGGTCGACTGGGGTGCGTCGGCGAGTAGGGCGGCGGCGGTGAGCATTCCATGGGGCAAATTATGGCCGGTACTGTTGATTTTCGTGCTGTACATGGTCGCCGCGCAACCGCTCGGATTCTACCTGGCGTCCTGGTTGGCGTTCGCTGCCATCGGCACCATCTATTCACCCGCTGAATCCAGCCTCGTAAGCGCCAAGCGCTGTGTGCCGATTTCGTTCGCGTTTTTATTGGTTCTGTATGGTGTTTTTGTCATCCTGTTGCAGGTGCAGATGCCAAAGGGGGTGATGTTGTAGCGAAAGTCGCCGAATCGGCCGATGCCGAACATGGCCGGAGCTCAGCAGCGGAAGTGGGCGCCGCAACGTGAAAGGAACTTGGGAATTCCAGTGGAGGAGTCAAATAATGACGTCAATTAAAAAAATTCTGAACCTTTTGGGCGGCTCGTTGTGGCTGGGTATCGCGGTTGCGTTGATACCTGGACTGGCGGTTGCCGAGTATCCCGACAAACCGGTGACCGTGGTCGTAGCCTATTCGCCCGGCGGGGCGACCGACTTTCAGGCCCGCATCGTCACCATGATGTCCGCTAAAGACGAGTACCTCGGTGAGCCGATGGTGATAGTCAACAAGCCCGGGGCCGGTGGGCAGGTGGGCTGGAACTGGTTCGCGGAGCAGGCCAGTGATGACGGCTACGATATGGCCGCGTACAACGTACCCCATTTCATCGCCCAGTCGATCATGTTCGACACCAAATACAGCATCAAGAACCTCGAACCGATCGCCAATTGGGGTGCGGACCCGGCGGTGCTGATTGTCGGCAAGGACAGCCCGTTCAATTCTGTAAAGGACCTGGTCGACTATGCGAAGAAGAACCCAGGCAAGGTGACGGTTTCCGGGGCTGGGCTGTATGTTGGTCATCACATCGCCACGCTGCAATTGGAAAAAGCCGCAGGAATCAAGTTGACCTATGTTCCGACCAAAGGCGGCGTACCGGCGCTGCAGTACGTCATGGGCGGCAAAGTGAAGGCCGGCTTCAATAATCTCTCTGACGCCTATCGCAGTCGCGACCGCTTGAAGATACTGGCCGTGGCCGACATGGAGCGGAACAAGGAATTCCTGCCCGATGTGCCGACGTTCAAGGAGGAGGGCATCGACGTGGACGACTCCAGCGTCAATTTCCGCGGACTGATGGTGCCTAAGGGAACGCCCAAGGCTGTAATCGATAAGCTCGCCGAGCGGATTCCAATGATGTTCAAGGACAAGAAGGTCCAGTCGAAAATGTCGGCCGGTGGCTCGCCCATGCGCATCATGGACCGGGAAAAGGTCGAGCAAATGTGGCAGCGCCGCCAGGAGTACCTCACCAAACTGTTGTCGGAATTGAAGAAAAAGTAACGCGACCGGCGGTGCCCGCGTCCCGCGCGGGCACCGCCCAGCTTGCGCAGTCTCCGGGCGCTGTGTTACATAGTTAACTCATATATATAAGTTACACGAGTGGCGAGATTGGAGTGCGCCTCAATGGATAAAGCAGGTCAGCGCAGATCAGTAGACGCGCCGGATGTAGGCGCTCAAGTGGGTGCCTTGGTGGCGCGTGCCCGAGCTGCGCAGCGAGTTTACGCCGGCTACGTCCAGGACCAGGTCGATGAAGTGGTGACCGCGGTGGCCTGGGCGATCATTGAGACGTCCAACAATCGCGCCCTGGCGACATTGGCAGTGCGTGAAACGGGCCTGGGCAACGTCGAAGACAAGGTCGTCAAGAATCGTCGCAAAACATTGGGCTTGTTGCGCGATTTGAGTCGGGCCCGAACGGTCGGCGTGATAGCCGAATATCCTGAACGCGGCATCGTGGAGATTGCCCGGCCGGTTGGTGTAGTGGGCGCTATCGTGCCTTCCACCAACCCGGTGGCGACGCCTTTCAACAAGACATTGAACGCCTTGAAAGGCGGCAACGCCATTATTCTTGCGCCGTCACCCAAAGGGCAGGTGGTATGCGAGGAGTTGGTCAAACTGATGCGCGGCGAACTGCGCCGCGTGGGCGCTCCTGAGGATCTGGTGCAACATCTTCCCGCGCCCGTCAGCAAGGCGCTTACCCAGGAGCTGATGGCGCAGGTAGATCTGGTCGTCGCAACCGGATCACAGAGCAATGTCCGCGCCGCATACCGCAGCGGAACACCGGCAATCGGAGTGGGCGCCGGCAACGTTCCCGTGATCGTCGACGTTTCGGCGGACCTCGAGACTGCGGCGCAAAAAATCGCAGCTTCAAAGACGTTCGACAACGCCACCAGCTGTTCGTCGGAGAACAGCTTGGTCGTGCTCGACGAAGTGTACGAGCGCCTGATGGCAGCGTTGCGCGCGCAAGGCGGCGTGTTGCTGGACGCTGAGGAAAAGCATCGACTGCAGCAATGCATGTGGATCGAGGGACACCTGAACCGGGAGATCGTGGCGCAATCCGCCGCTGCCATTGCGTCGATCGCAGGCCTGGTTCGCCCGGAATTCAATGCAGCGCGCTTGCTGCTGGTGGAAGAAAACGGAATTGGACCCGAGTACCCGTTCTCGGACGAAAAGCTATCGCCGGTATTGACGGTATATCGAGTTGCCGATTTCGACGCCGCCGTAGCGACTACGCGTCGGATTCTGGAGTTCAAAGGCGCCGGTCATTCGGTCGGCCTGTACTCGGGCGACGAGGCCCGCGCGATGCGCTTGGGCCTCGAGTTGCCTGTCTGCCGAGTCATCGTCAACCAGGCTCATTGCTTCGCCACCGGTGGCAGCTTCGACAACGGGCTGCCGTTTTCGCTCTCGATGGGATGTGGAACCTGGGGCGGCAATAGCATCTCCGACAATCTAAATTATCGCCATTTTTTGAATATCACGCGCATCGCCAGAACTATACCGGTGGACGAGCCGACGGAGTCCGAACTGTTCGCGAGCTATTGGGCAAAGTACGGTCTGGGCCCGCAATAGGGCGCGGACCCGATCGGAAGCGGTGTGGCTGAGGCAAAGAGCATGGATACCATTCGTTCCTTGATCGATTCATGGGCCGAGTCGAACCCGGATGCGGTGTACCTGATCATTCCGGAGACCGGTCACGAACTGCATGTGCGTGAACTGCGCGAGTTGGTGCAAAACATCGGGCTTCGGCTGCACGCGCTTGGCGTTGCGCCCGGTGAAAAAATTTCCTTCCTGCTCGATAACGGACTTTGGAGCACGGCGCTGTTTCTTGGCGCCATGTACAGCGGCCGTGTTGTGGTACCGCTCAATGCATTGTCTGGTCCGGACGCACTGGCTTACGTGTTGGACCATTCGGACACCAAAGTATTGTTCGTATCGCAACAATACCGGGAAAAATTTGGCGCCCTGATCGACTCGGCCGCGCAACGACTCATCGTGATACTACCGATGCAGACGACGGCCCGGACTGGCCGCAGACGGATGCGTCAGCCGGCGCTGACGCGCCGCCGATTCCGGATCCCGACGATGTCGGTGTTTTGATTTACACCTCGGGGACCACGGGGCGGCCGAAAGGCGTCTTGATGTCACATAGAAACGCCATTGCCGGCGGCCGCAATTGCACTCAGGCACATGAGCTTGACGTCGGCGGATCGGGCGCTCTGTGTGTTGCCTATCTATCATATCAATGGCGAGATGGTGACCGTGATGGGCCCGCTCGTCAGTCACGGCAGTGTCGTTATGCCGCGTCGCTACAGTTCTTCGCAGTTCTGGCAGTTGATCGATCGTTATCAATGTACGTGGTTCAGCGTCGTGCCCACCATCATTTCCTATCTGTTGGAGCGGGCGGAACAGGACGGCGGTCGGCCCAGCGAGAAAACGTTGACGAGATTGCGGTTCGGGAGGTCGGCGTCGGCGCCGCTTTCGCCGTCTGTTCATCGAGCATTCGAGGAATGCTTCGGAATTTCGATGGTCGAGACCATGGGCCTCGACGGAAACCGCAGCGCAAATACTTTCCAATCCGTTACCGCCGGTGCCGCCGCGTTACGGTTCTCCGGGCATCCCGTTCGGCAACGAAGTCAAAATTATAGACGAATCGGGTAACGACGCGGCAGACGGTCAGGTCGGTGAACTGCTGATTCGTGGCGACAACGTCACCAAGGGCTATTATAAGAATCCGGAGGCGACGGACCAGGCGCTCGATCAGGACGGTTGGCTTCATTCCGGGGACCTCGCCTATCGCGATGCAGACGGCTACTTTTTCATCAGCGGACGTATCAAAGAACTGATCATCAAGGGCGGTGAAAATATCGCGCCGCGCGAAATCGACGACGTACTGTATCAGCACGAGGCTGTGCTTGAGGCTGCGGCGTTCCCTCTGGATGATCCCCACTACGGGCAGGAGGTCATGGCATGTGTGGCGTTGAAACCGGGCATGAGTTGCTCTTCTGAAGAGCTTGGAAGCGTTCTGTCGCGAACGCCTGGGGCCCTACAAAGCACCGAAAAAGATCATGCAATTGGAATCATTGCCGAAGGGTCCTTCCGGCAAGATTCAACGATTGAAACTCGCCGCTCAATTTTCCACCGAATCCGCTTCGGCCAAGGCCAGCAAAGCGAGCGGATCCATTTCTTAATGTAAGGAGGTTGCAAGATGGCGCGCATGACTCCGAGCGAAGCGTTTGTCGAGACCCTCGTGGCGCAGGGTGTCACGGACGTATTCGGCATTGTCGGTTCGGCCTACATGGACGCACTGGATCTGTTCCCTGCGGCGGGTATACGCTTCATCCCGGTCGTGCACGAACAAGGTGCTGCGCACATGGCCGATGGCTACTCCCGCGTCAGCGGCCGCCAGGGTGTATGTATCGGGCAAAACGGCCCGGGTATAACGAATTTCGTTACCGCGATTGCCGCTGCCTACTGGGCGCACTCGCCCGTGGTGATGATCACGCCCGAGACCGGCACCATGGGCGTAGGGCTCGGAGGTTTCCAGGAAGCCGAGCAACTGTCGATATTCGAATCCATTACCAAATATCAGGCCCACGTAAACAACCCGGCGCGCATGGCGGAGTTGACGGCGCGCGCATTCGATCGGGCCTTACTGGAACATGGCCCGACGCAACTCAATATTCCACGGGATTACTTTTACGGTGAAATCGATGCCACGATTCCCGAAGCCGATTCGGATCGACGCGCCGAGCGGCGGCCACCGCAGCCTTCGGCAGGCGGCGGATCTGTTGGCCGAAGCCAAGTTCCCGGTCATCATGGCAGGGGGCGGCGTGGTTACCGCGGATGGTGTAGATGAAGCCCGTGCACTGGCCGAGCGACTCGGTGCGCCGGTGGTGACCAGCTATCTGCATAATGACGCATTCCCTTGCAACCATCCGCTTTGGTGCGGAGCGCTCGGATACCAGGGCTCGAAGGCGGGCATGAATCTGATTTCCCAGGCCGACGTCGTGCTGGCCCTGGGTACACGTCTGGGCCCCTTCGGCACCTTACCCCAGTTCGGGGTCGATTACTGGCCGAAAAAGGCGAAGATCATTCAGGTGGATATCGATGCGCGCATGCTCGGCCTGGTCAAAGAGATCGCGGTCGGTATCAACGGCGATGCCAAGGCAGTGGCGATCGACCTGTTGGAGCGTTTGGCCGACAGAAAACTGGTGGCCGACGACAACAGCGCAAAGCGTCAGGAAGAGATCACCCGCCAACAAAAGGCTTGGGAAACCGAGCTGGATCAGTGGACCCAGGAGCAAGACGACTGGAGTGTCGAAGTCGGCGACGAAGCCAATTTTCTGCACCCGCGGCAAGTGCTGCGGGAGCTTGAAAACGCGATGCCCGAGAACGCCATGGTTTCCACCGACATCGGCAATATCTGTTCGGTGTCCAACAGCTACTTGCGCTTCAAACAACCCAAGAGCATGTTCGCGGCCATGAGTTTCGGAAACTGCGGCTACGCCTATCCGACGATCATCGGCGCAAAGGTGGCAGCTCCGGAACGGCCTGCGGTCGCATATGTCGGCGATGGCGCATGGGCCATGAGCATGTTGGAGACCTTGACTGGTGTCCGTGAGCGAATTCCGACCACCGCTGTGGTGTTCCACAATCGTCAATGGGGCGCGGAAAAGAAGAATCAAGTGGACTACTACGGACGCCGTTTCGTCGGCAGCAATCTCGACAACCCCAGTTTTGCGAAAATAGCCGAGTCCATGGGCGCTCAAGGAATTACGGTGGATCAAATCGGTGACGTGGGGGACGCATTTCGAAAAGCATGCAAGGATCAGGAGGACGGTAAGTCCACCGTGCTCGAAATCATGTGCACCCGCGAACTCGGCGAGCCGTTCCGTCGCGACGCACTCAAGGCACCGGTGCGGTTTCTGGATAAATACAAAGAGTTTGTCTGAATAAGGGCTGCACGATGGATCCACATCAAGAGTCGAGTCCGTCCGGCGTGTTCCGCAAGGTTTTGGTGGCGGTGGACGGCTCGGCTCACGCGGAGCGGGCGTTGGAAGCCGCATTCGAGTTGGCGCGACGCTGTCAGTCCGAATTGGTGTTGTTTCACGCTATCGAGTTGAGCCCCATGCGGGCAGATCTCGAAGGACGGGTGGACGAAGCGGCACGGCAGATGTATCGCCGGGTCGGCGGGGAACTGGCCGAACAAATACTCGCAGAGGCCGAACAGCGCGCCAGGGAAAATAGTCTCGAGCGAGTAAGGCGGCTCGCCGAGTTTGGAGATGCGGCCAAGGCGATTGATGACGCTGCGCGTCGCGAAGGCGTGGATCTTATTGTGGTCGGTACTCGTGGTCTGACGGGATTACACGGCCTGGCACTGGGAAGCGTCGCGCATAAAATAACCAGCATGGCTCCTTGCCCGGTCATGGTGGTGCGCTGAGTTGTCATCAACGTTTCCGAAACCGCTGTGACGCCGGGAATCCTGGTCATCAATGCCGGCTCTTCCAGCGTCAAGTTTGCCGCCTTCGCGCTGCGTCACCAAACGCTCGTCGCGGACGCATTGTTGCGCGGGCAGATCTCCGGCATTGGCCGCAAGCCCAGCTTCCAAGTGTCCCAGTCGGACGGCACGAAATATCAACAAGATCTCGAAGCGTCTACGGTCGGGACTCATCGCGCAGCGATTGATCGGATTCTTGAGTGGGTCGAGGCACGGGAGGATCTGGGTCTTGAATGGATTGGTGTCGGGCATCGCATTGTCCACGGCGGCAGCCGCGCCCACGCCGCCAGGGTCGACGCGGCGCTGATCCACGAGCTCGAGCGGCTTTCACCGCTGGCGCCCCACCATCAGCCGCATAACTTGGCCGCGATTCACGCCGTCGCCGAAATCGGACCGTCGTTGCCGCAGGTCGCGTGTTTCGATACGGCGTTCCACACCACACAGCCTGAAGTGGCGCGTATGCTACCTTTGCCTGCGGAGTTTCGCGATCGTGGCCTCATGCGCTATGGCTTTCACGGCTTGTCTTACGAATATGTAGTCTCCGCTTTGCCGCAAATCGCCCGCGCTCCCTTGCCTTCGCGATTGGTGGTGGCCCACTTGGGTAACGGCGCCAGCCTGTGTGCGATCCACAACGGTCGATCCGTAGCCACCAGCATGGGGTTTTCGACGTTGGATGGGCTTTTGATGGGAACTCGCTGCGGCAGCATCGACCCCGGGGCAATCCTGCATCTCGTCGATCAATGCGGTCTCGATACTTCCGAACTCACGGACTTGCTTTACAATCGCTCCGGCCTGTTGGGTGTGTCCGGAATCAGTGCGGACATGCGTGTGCTATTGGATAGCGATGATCCCGGCGCCCAGCGCGCCGTGGAATTGTTCTGCTATCGGCTGGTGCGGGGCATCGGCTCCATGGCGGCCGCCTTGGGTGGCCTGGACGGTCTGGTATTCACCGGCGGGATCGGGGAGCACGCGGCCCGCGTCCGCGCACGCGTATGCGGCGCCAGTGCATGGTTGGGAATCGAACTTGATCAAGACGCGAACGACCAGGATGCTCCGCAGCTGTCTCAATCACGCAGTCGTGTCGGCGTTTGGGTCGTGGCGACCAACGAAGAACTGACGATCGCCCGTCAGGTGCAGGATGTGCTGGGCGCGCGTGCCTGACCCGCCTGAGGGCAACAAGAATTCGAGCTTTGTGTGTTTGCACCATCATTTGCTTCGATCCGCTGGCCGAGTCCGCGGCAAGGTCCCGGCGCGGGCTGTTGCTGCCGTGCCCAATCCCCGAATGATATCCATTCCCGGTGAATCGCCGTTGGGCGTCGGCGTGTGCGTCCGTTGGTGGGGCCGCGTGCTGATCGATCCTCGCTCAGCAACGAGCCCTTGGCGTTTCGCGGCAACTTACCTATATCAGGCTGCGTGAACTGTAAGGCGCTGGGCTGATCAGACTGCAGAACCGCAGATCCTCATTGTCGATCGCAGCACCGGCATTCGGCCGAACGATCCTGTTGCGTGCATGAATCCCCGTATCCTCCCGCCAGTATACTGCCTGCGGGAGGACGGCTGTGGGTACCCTGACTTTGGCTGCTCAACCGACTATCATCCGGCTGGTTCGCGAGCGCGGATTTCGAGTACCGCGCCTGTAGTCATACCAAAGTCGGGCTCGATTCCGGGATCCAATCGCCGACAAGTGCTGCAAGTACACAAGGGAAATCCGCCGTGGTCGAATTCGAGGACGTCGAAAATGCTTATCGCCGCATACGCGCGCACGTTCACCGCACCCCGGTCCTGCGGTCTCGCTACTTTGATCGGTTGTTGGAAGCGGAGTTGTTTTTCAAATGCGAGAACTTTCAGCGCGCGGGCGCATTCAAGTTTCGCGGCGCTTGCAATGCCGCGCTGACGCTCAACGCAGCCGCGCGCGGCGTAGTGACCCATTCTTCCGGTAACCATGGCGCGGCGCTTGCACTGGCGGCGCAACTCAACGGAATTCCCGCCCACATCGTACTGCCCGGCAACACAGTCGGTGTGAAACGCCAGACCGTGCTGGACTATGGTGCGCAGGTAATCGAGTGCGGATCGAGTATCTCTGACCGTGAAGCGACTGCGTCCGCCGTGGTGAAGAGAACCGGTGGTTCGCTGGTACACCCGTTCGACGATGCACGCGTGATTGCGGGACAGGGCACCGTGGGATTGGAAATTCTGGAACAGGTGCAGGACTTGGACTTGTTAATCGCCCCGGTCGGCGGCGGGGGCCTGTTGAGCGGCATTGCGGTCGCGGTGGCGACCCGTGCGTCCCGGGTGGCGCTGGTAGGGGCCGAACCTGCACAAGCCGATGACGCCAAGCGCTCGCTGGAACAAGGTACCCGCGTCTCCGCGAACAATCCGCAAACGATAGCAGACGGTCTGCGGGCGGATGTGGGCGCGCTTACCTTTCCGATCCTGCAGCGTTACGTGGAGCGCATCGTTTCGGCGAGCGAGGCTGGGATCGCCGCGGCCATGCGCTTGGTCTGGGAACGCATGAAAATCGTCATCGAACCTTCGGCCGCGGTCCCTTTGGCGGCATTGATGGAACATCCGCAGATTGCCCGCGGCAAACGCGTAGCGGTTGTATTCAGCGGCGGGAACGTCGATCTGTCGCAGTTGCCGTGGGCATGCGGGCGCATCCCCGGGAACTGACGCTGGCGGTCGCATTTTCTTTGCGGGCAATGTTGATTCTTCCATTGCGGCCGGCGTCTTGCATCAGGACCCCGGTGGAAGAGCGCCTAACACGGCACCCTGGTTGCGCAGATTCTGCAACATGTCGTGCCCGGCTTGGACAACGGATTCCGGGTTCGGGTGTTGCATCGCCGTCGCGATGGACAGCAGCAACTCCCTGCCTGTGGCGCGCGGACTTTCCCGCATACGGGACAGCAGTTGCCCTGTCGCCGCGCTGATTTCGTGAAAATGAATTTCGTCGTGCGCGTCGCGCAGAACCAATAGATGCGTGGCATCGGCACCCGGCTGTAGCGGTCGAAACGCAGGGCCGATGCGATGTACCGGAAAGCGATACGCGAGCGGCCAGGCCAGCGGCGACAATACCGGCACGCCGCTGAGCAAATCGCCGTCCGCGTCGAGGTCCGGCGGATTCACCGTATCCTCGGCGGTCTGCAGTGCGAGTTCCACCCATTCGTAATGTGCTAGTTCGAGCAGGAACGGAGGATCCGCGCCGCCCGGACGGTGTTCGTGTTCCAGATAGCGCAGGAATTCCTGTGCGATTTGCAAAAAATACGGCGTCTCGCAGTCGTGGGCGGCAAAGAAGCAGCGCACCAGATGACGCCAATCGGAATCTTCATAAAGGCTTCGCAGCACTGGAAAGCCGGATGACAGAAATTCTTCAATATTGTTGAAAAACAATTCGCGATAGACGGCCATACGCTGCGGGTCGACATCCGCCGGTGCCCCGTTGCGTTGGGGATCGCGGATATGAGCGGCAAACGCCCGTTGCGTATGTGTGAACGCCGGCTGTTCAGCCATGGCCCGTGCCTGCACCGTGGCCGTGAACGTGGCTGCGCTGAAAGCTGCGGATGGTGTCGACTTCTGCAAGTAGTTTCGGCAGCGGCGGCAGGTTCGAGTCGCGTTCCAACAACGTGGGCAATGCGCCGCAATGTCGGTATGCCTGTTGCAGCAACCCCCATACCGGGGGCACGACTTCGGCGCCGTGGGTGTCGACCAACAGGTCGTCGGCGTATTGGTCGTGACCGGCGACGTGGATATAGCTGACTCTTTCTGCTGGCAGGGCGTTCAGGAACGCGAGCGGGTCATAGCCGTGATTGACGCTGTTGACGTAGATATTATTGACGTCCAGCAGCAGTTCGCAGTCTGCCTCCCGCAGGACCGCGTTGGTGAAATCGATCTCTGACATCTGTTGGTCTGGCGCGGCGTAGTAGGAGACGTTTTCCACCGCAATGCGTTCGCCCAGCGTGTCCTGCACACGGCGAATACGACCGGCGACGTGTTCGACGGCCTCCTCGGTAAACGGGATCGGCATCAGGTCGTACAGATGCCCCGCATCGCTGCAATAGGACAGGTGTTCGCTGTATTTCCTGATTCCGTGTTGATTCAGAAATTGCTTGATGTCGTCGAGCAAAGCGGTATCGAGTGGCGCCGGGCTGCCGAGCGACAAGGATAAGCCGTGACTGAAGAACGGATAACGCTCGGTGTAAGCGCGCAGTTTGCGGCCCAGCGCACCGCCGACGCCGATCCAGTTCTCGGGCGCGACCTCCATGAAGTCGACGCGGCCCTGGGCAAGGTCTGCCAGCGGGCCCAATAGGGCCCGCCGCAAACCGAGTCCTGCGCCTTCAACGCCATGTGCCGCATCGTTCATGCAGGCCATTCCGACCTATTTGTTGCCGCCGCATTTGCCTTCCGGGATCTTCTTGCCGGCGGCGTCCATGGCGCCGTGGCCGTCTTCCATGTTGCCGCTACCCATGGCCGTGCCGGCTTGTTTATCTTCGTCCATATCCTTGCCTGAGTGTTCTTTGTCCATGCTGGCCTTATTGGCGCCGCAGGTGCCTTCCTTGCTCTTGGCATCGGCGACCTGGTAGCCGTGGCTGAGTTCGGTCATGCCGAAGGGATTGTCAGCGGCGTTGGCGACCGCACTACCCATCAGCGAGGTGGCGAATGCAGCGCCTACAGCGATGGTCAACGGGGAATAGGAATTCTTTTTTGACATGGTGACTAGCCTCCAATGATTCGATTGAGATGACAGCGGTTGGTTGTTTCGCTACGGAACGCGACGTCCATGTAGAGGCAGTCGCCGACCCGTACGCATTAGGACAGTGGTATTGGGGAAAAGTTCGTCGCCGATGCGCGGACTGCAGGTTCGATCCGCTAGCGCAGGCGCTGCAAACACTCCGCGTATTGCCGTTCATCGACCGGCTTGCCATTTTGCGCCGAGTCCGAAAGCAATTTTCCAATGCATTCAATTATTTGATGCTCCGCTGCGTGCGCATCGCCGGTTTTTGCCAGCAACCTCCGATACGTTGGACGCAATTCGGACGGCCGGTTGGCAGCCAATTGTTCGCGCAAGGCGATATGCAATCCCATGTGCAAAAAACCGTTGGCTTGCCCCGCCGTTGCCGAACCATCTCCGGTCGGTTCGGGATCAGGATCTGCCAACAGATGGTGATATTCGGGGTGAGCAGCGGCCACGTCACTAATGATCGTTTCCAGCGGTGACAAGGGCTCAGCGGCGCGGTACTTGCGCCACGTCTCGCGCAAGAATGCGTGAATCTGATTGCGGTCGGCGGTGAACAATTCGCAGCGCTCCAAATTCTGCTCGATCTCTAATAGATCACGATGGGCGAGCGGTCAATCGGAGGTCTTGTGCTTGTACTCGCACAGGTCCTCGATCACGCAGGCGCCGCAGCGCGGTTTACGCGCCACACAAACATAACGGCCGTGCAGGATCAGCCAATGGTGGGCGTCCTTCTTGTACGCGTCGGGAACGAACTTTTCCAACTTGTGTTCCACTTCCCGTACGTTCCGGCCCGGTGCGATGGCGGTGCGATTCGAGACCCGGAAGATATGCGTGTCGACGGCGATCGTCGAATGCCCGAAGGCCGTGTTCAAGACCACGTTGGCGGTTTTGCGTCCTACTCCGGGCAGCGCCTCCAGTTGTGCGCGTTCGGTGGGTACCTGTCCGTCGTGTTGCTCGAGCAGAAGCTCGCAGGCTTTGATTATGTTCTTGGCCTTGGTATTGAACAGACCGATGGTTTTGATGTGTTGCTTCAGGCCCGCTTCGCCCAGGGCGAGCATCGCGGACGGTGATTTGATTTCGTGGAACAACTTCTTAGTGGCTTTATTCACGCCGACATCGGTGGCCTGCGCGGAAAGCATGACTGCGATCAGTAGCTGGAACGGATTCCCGTATTCAAGCTCAGTGGTGGGCGTTGGGTTCTCGTTCTGCAAGCGACGAAAGATTTCGGCGCGCTTTTGCGGATTCATCGTCGTCCTTGGGAATGAGCAGGTCAGCTCGTCTGCGGTGCCGGCACGGCGACACCGATGCTCTGCACTGCGCGCCGTTGCGCCCGACGGTCGATCAGGTTCTTGAATGCGATCAGAAAACCCAGCCCGAGAAAAGCACCTGGCGGCAATATTGCCAGCAGAAAACCGTCATAGTTTGGGATCACATGGACGAGAAGATGTCGGGCAGCGTCTCCGAACATCAGGTTGGCTTTGGCGAAGAAGGTGCCGTTTCCCGCAAGTTCGCGCATACCGCCCAATACCACCAATACACCGGTGAAACCCAGCCCCATGGTCAAACCATCGAGAAACGAGCGCGGAATACTGTTTTTGGAGGCGAACGCCTCGGCGCGACCGAGGATGGAGCAATTGGTGACGATCAGTGGAATGAAAATGCCGAGCACTTTGTACAGTTCGTGCAGATAAGCGTTCATGGCCAACTCGACCGCGGTTACGAACGATGCGATGACCAGGACAAACACCGGCACTCGGATTTCGCTGCGCACTACGTTGCGAATCGCGGATACCGTGACGTTGGATGCAACCAACACGGCGGTCGTGGCCAGCCCCATGCCAAGGCCATTGATCAGCGTGGCGGTTACCGCCAGCAGAGGACACAAACCCAGTAGCTGTACCAGCCCTGGATTGTTGTGCCATAAGCCGTCTTTTGCGATCTTGCTGTAACTTTCGGCCATGGAGCGTTCCTATTTCTTGGCGGTGCCCGGGCCGCCGGCAGCAGGGACCTTCAAAGGCATTTCCTGGGCCGGCGCTTTGAACAATTGTTCGCGGTGTTCGCGAAAGTATATCAAAGCCGAATGCACGGCTTTTACCACCGCCCGTGGGGTAATGGTGGCGCCGGTGAACTGATCGAAATCGCCGCCGTCCTTCTTCACGGCCCAGCCGCGCTTGCCGGGATCGTCGAGTGATTTTCCGGAAAACCCGGTGATCCAGTTCGACTTTTGGATCTCGATCGCGTCGCCCAGCCCCGGGGTTTCATTCTGTGAAACCACCCGCACGCCGGCGATGCGTCCGTCGTAGTAGATCCCTACCAGCAGCTTGATGGCGCCGTTGTAGCCGTTGGGCGCGATTGGCGACAGGACGGCTGCGATCGGTTTGCCGTTTTTGCGTGCGCGGTAGACGGTAACCGGTTCTGACGTACCCAGCAGATGCGGTCCACGCAACTCGATGGTATCGGCAAAAATATCGTTGTCGTACTCCTTGGGGTCGATGATGGCATGCAGACTGTCCAGCAGCGCCTTGCGTTCATTTTCGGCGATCTGATCGACAGTGCGGTCGTAAGTGAAAGCGACCAGCGCGGTACCGATAATGGCGAACAAAGCCAATAGCACTGTCGAAGTGACAATCTGCTTCATGGTGCGAATTACTCTTTTCCGGCGCCAAACACACGAGGTTGGGTGTAATAGTCGATGGTGGGAACGGCCATGTTCATCAGCAGCACGGCAAACGCGACGCCGTCAGGATAGCCTCCCCAGGTTCGGATGATATAGGTCAGTACGCCGATTCCCGCGCCGTAGATGAGCCGCCCCCGATCTGTCGTGCTGGCCGTGACCGGGTCGGTGGCAATAAAAAATGCGCCGAGCATGGTGCCGCCCGCGAACAGATGGAATATCGGTGAGGGATATCCGTCGCGGTCGAACAAGTAGAAGCTCAAGGCACAGACCAGCAAGCCGGCGAGCATGCCCGCGGGTATGTGCCAGCGGATCACGCCCAAGTACAGCATCCACACGCCACCGGCGAGAAACGCCAGGCTTACCCATTCCCACGCCGCGGCGCCAAAGGTTCCGAAAGCGGCGCTGCGCTCGCGGATTTCGGAGATGGTATGGCGTTGACCGAGCTCGGTCTTGATAGCGTCGAGGGGTGTGGCGGCGGTCACTGCGTCCACGTTTTCGGCTTCGGGCAGGCGGCCGCTGAACTGATAGGACACCGTCTGGGCGAAATCCAGATGCTGCTGGGCATGGGGAGTAACCCATTGGGTCATAGGCAGCGGAAACGAGATCAGCGCAACCACGTAGCCGATCATCGCGGGGTTGAACGGGTTGTAACCGAGCCCTCCATAGAGATGCTTGGCGATGATCACCGCGAAGCCGGTGGCGACCACCGTCAACCACCACGGCGCCAACGCGGGGAGCGCCAGCGCCAACAGCGCTGCTGTCACCAGGGCGCTGCCATCGGATAAGAACAAGGTTATCTTGCGCCGGCGCAGCCGCAGCATGGCTGCTTCGCTCAGCAACGCGGTGGCGCTGGCGAGCAGCAGGTTGACCAGTACCCCCCAGCCGAACAGGCCGATGCACACCAGGGTGCCCGGCACCAATGCATACAGCACGCGGCGCATCACCAGGGAGACGCTGGTGCCTGGTTGCAGATGCGGCGAACTTGCGCGGGGAAATAACATGGTTGGCTGTTTTGGATCCGGCTTAGCGGATCATTCTGCGGTTATTGTTCGCTGTTGTCGACTTTGGCGGCGTCCGCAGCAGACTGGGAGTCGTTGCGGCGACGGGCGTCGACATCGTCGATCTTCGCGTGCTGTTCTTCGTTGAGGTTGTCGGCGTTGCGACGCCGCGTCCGGACGTTGCGCCTGCTTGGCCTTGGCGCGCTGCAATGCCGCTTCGATGGCCGCCTTTTTCGGATCCTGGCTGTCCACTCCGGCTTCTGAGGTCTTGAGCGCCTCCTTTTTCTTGCGCATGCGCTGCTCTTTTTCGCGCTTTTCCTGTTCGACGCGTTCCAGATGCAGTTCGTGTCGTACGCGGGCCAGATCGGCTTTGCGTTTATCCCGTTCCTGAGCCCATATCTCGGTCTTTGCGAAACGAAAGTATTGCACCAGCGGGATCTGGCTGGGACAGACATAGGCGCAACAGCCACATTCGATGCAGTCGAACAAGTGGTAATCCTGAGCTTTGTCGAACTCCCGCGCGCGGCTGTACCAATAAAGTTGTTGGGGCAATAACTGCGCCGGACAAGCGTCGGCGCATGCCGAGCAACGGATACAGGGTAACGCCGGCTGTGGCTCCGGTGCTTCGGCATGGCCTGCTACAAGAATGCAATTGCTGGTCTTGATGATCGGTACGGTATCGGTGTCGAGGGCGAATCCCATCATCGGTCCGCCCATGATCAAGCGTTTGCGATCCTCCGTGTAGCCACCGCAATACTCGATCACGTCGCGGAACGGAGTGCCGATCAGCACTTCGAGATTCTGCGGTTCCTTGACGCCTGCACCAGTCACCGTGACGATCCGCGAAATCAGCGGTTCCGCGCACTGCAGGGCGCGGTATGCGGATGCTGCGGTAGCCACATTGTGGCAGACGATTCCCACGTCCAGGGGCAGACCTTGGCTGGGCACTTCACGCCCCGTGAGAACCTGGATGAGCTGTTTTTCACCCCCGGCCGGATATCGCGTCCGCACTTGAATCACATCGATGCTGGGATCGATCTTCGCAACGGCATTTCGCAGCGCCGTGAATGCCTCGGGTTTGTTGTCTTCAATGCCGATGACGCAGTCCGCCGCCTGCAGCGCGTGGCGCATGATCTGCAGGCCACGGACGATCTCTTCGGGCCGCTCGCGCATCAACATGTCGTCGCAGCTGATATACGGTTCGCATTCGGCGCCGTTTAAAATCAGAAGCTCGACTTTGTGGCGAGTTCCCGGGTTGAGCTTGATGAACGAGGGAAAGCCCGCTCCACCGAGCCCGACCATGCCCGCCTCCCGGATTCGGTTGCGCAATGCGCTCGGGTTCAGGGTCGCGTAATCGGCTTCCGGTTGCGGGCGCGCCAGCCAGCGATCCTGTCCGTCCGTTTCCAATACGATGCAGCGGGCGAGCAGCCCGGAGGGATGGGGAACCGGGTGATCGGCGATTTCGACGATGGTTCCCGACGTGGGTGCGTGTACTGCGGCGCTCACGTAGCCGTCGGCATAGGCCAACACCTGTCCCTTCAGGACCTGCTCGCCGGGCTCCACGCAAGGATCTGCGGGTGTGCCGATGTGCTGCTGTAACGGCAGTATCAGACGCGGCGCGATCGGCGCGTGGCCGATGGGGCGGCCGACGGATTCGCGCTTATGACTTTCCAGACGCAGGCCGCCGGGAAACGAATATAATTGTGTCGGATCAATCTTCATTGCGGGCGCGCGGTTGGTGGTGACTGTAGCGGTCGCCAAGCCGGGTCATGCACTGGAACTCGCCTTGTCGGTCTGGCGTGCAAACCCGGAGGCGGGCGCCGCAGGATAGGGCCATTTCCATTCGCCGATATCCTCTTTTACCGGCACCATGTAGATGCATTCCACGGGACATGGAGCCACGCACAATTTGCAGCCGGTACATTCATCTTCGATCACGGTGTGCATGTGCTTCGCAGCGCCCAGGATCGCGTCCACCGGGCAAGCTTGAATGCACAGCGTACAGCCGATGCAGATGTGCTCGTCGATTACCGCGACCAACTTCTGCTCCTGTGATTCGCCGTGTTCCGGGTCCAGGGGCTTGGGGTCACGACCCAGGAGGTCGGCCAGTGCGACGATGGTGTTGTCGCCGCCGGGCGGACAGCAATTGATGTCCGCCGCGCCGCCGGCGATCGCCTCGGCATACGGGCGACAGCCGGCGTAACCGCACTGACCGCACTGGGTCTGGGGCAGCAGCGCGTCGATCCTCTCGACCACCGGGTCGCTCTCGACGCGGAAACGAACGGCCGCATATCCGAGCAAAATGCCGAATAGCGCGGCGAGCCCCGCGATTGCAAGTATTGCCGTCAACATGGTTCGTGTCGCTTCGGACGCCTCCGTGCAACGAAGTGCAGCTCAGCGCGTCGATGTCAGCCTTTCACCAGGCCCGAGAAACCCATGAACGCGAGCGACATCAGGCCGGCGGTGATGAGCGCGATGGCGTTGCCCCTGAACACTTCCGGGACGTCGGCAACCGCGATCCGTTCGCGTATGGCGGCGAACAGGATCAATACCACCGAAAAGCCTACCGCCGCACCGAAACCGTAGATCGCAGATTCCAGGAAGCCATGCTTCTCCTGGGTGTTGAGCAGCGCGACCCCGAGCACGGCGCAATTGGTGGTGATCAGCGGCAGAAAGATGCCCAACAGCTGGTACAGCAATGGGCTGGTCTTGTGCACCACCATTTCGGTGAACTGTACCACCGCTGCGATGACCAGAATAAAGCTGATCGTGCGCAGGTACTCGAGGCCCAGGGGCACCAAAAGATATTCGTTCACCAGATAGCTGCTGATCGACGACAATGTCAGTACGAAAGTCGTCGCCAGCGACATGCCGATGGCCGTTTCCTGCTTGCGGGAGACGCCCATGAACGGGCACAGGCCGAGGAACTTCACCAGCACGAAGTTGTTGACCAGGACGGTGCTGACCAGGATCAGGGCGTATTCGCTCATAATGGCGCGCGCTTGCTCGGGTTCAATTGCCAATTCGAATCATAACATTCCCGCGCCCTGGCGGCGCCGCGGCAGGCGCGAATCCGCACTTGGAACGCGTCATACGCAGACCTTAGACGCGGCTATTTGACCCGCATTCCGGGCTGCGCGCCGTGGTCGGGCTGCAGCACGAATACCTCGCCGTCGCCGGCGCCCGCCGCCAGTACCATTCCTTCCGAGAGGCCGAAGCGCATTTTGCGCGGCGCCAGATTGGCAACCATCACCGTCAGGCGACCTTCGAGTTGCGCAGGCTCATACGCGCTTTTGATGCCCGCGAAGACGGTGCGGGTTTCGCTGCCGATGTCGAGCGTGAGCTTGAGCAGCTTATCGGCGCCTTCGACATGTTCGGCGCTGACGATCCGGGCCACCCGCAGATCGATTTTTCCGAAATCGTCGATCCCGATGGTCTCGGCGATCGGTGGAATTACCCGTTCGTTCTGTTGATGCTCGCCGTGCCTGGCCTGGGACTGCGCTGCTTCGCCGGTTCGTTCGGTTTCGGTTCGGTTCTTTTCAATCATGGCTTCGATCTGTGCAGGGTCAACCCGTTTGGCCAAGTGTTTATAGACCTCGATACGCTGGGCACCCAAGCGCTTGCCGCTGTCCTCCCAGATCAGCGGCGAAATACGCAGGAATTGCTCCACGCGCTGGGCAAGCACTGGCATGATCGGCTTCAGATACAGGGTCAGCAGGCGGAAGACGTTGAGGTTACTGCTGCACAATTGGTGCAGGCGGCGTTCGGCTCCGTCCTGTTTGGCCACTTCCCAGGGCTTGGTCTGATTGATGTATTCGTTGGCCGCGTCGGCGAGTTCCATGATCGTCCGCACCGCTTCGCTGAAGCGGCGTTGTTCGTAGAGTTCAGCCAACGGATCTGCTTGAGCCTGCAGCCGCTGCAACAAGGCTTCACCTGCCGGATCCAGTTCCGCACACAGCTGCCCGTCGAAGCGCTTACTGATGAAACCCGCCGAACGCGAGGCGATATTGATGTACTTGCCCACCAGGTTGCTGTTGATCCGCGCCATGAAGTCTTCCAGATTCAGGTCCAGATCTTCGACCCGCTCGTTGAGCTTGGCGGCGAAGTAGTAGCGCAGATACTCCGGATCGAGGAACTCCAGGTAGGTGCGGGCGGTGATGAAGGTGCCGCGGGATTTGGACATCTTCTGGCCGTTCACGGTCAGGAAGCCATGGACGTTGATGCGGTCCGGGGTCCGGAAACCGGCGAAATGCAGCACCGCCGGCCAGAACAAGGCGTGAAAATACAAAATGTCCTTGCCGATGAAGTGATACAACTCCGGTTCGGCGCCGGCCTGCCACCAAGTGTCGAAATCCAATCCCGAACGGTCGGCCAAATTCTTGAAGCTGGCCATGTAGCCGATCGGCGCATCGAGCCAGACGTACAGATACTTGCCCGGCGCGTCCGGAATCTCGAAGCCGAAATAGGGCGCGTCGCGGGAAATGTCCCAGTCCTTGAGGCCGGCCGCGAACCACTCATCCATCTTGTTGAGCGCTTCCGGCTGCAGTGGGCTCGCCTGGTCGCGGCCGCCGCTTTGCATCCATTGACGCAGGAAGTCGCCGCATTCGCTGAGCTTGAAGAAATAGTGTTCCGATTCCCGCCGCACCGGCGTGGCGCCGGACACGGCCGAAAACGGATTGACCAGGTCGGTCGGAGTGTAGGTCGTGCCGCACACTTCGCAGCCGTCGCCGTACTGATCCGTGGCGTGGCATTTCGGACACTCGCCCTTGATGAACCGATCCGGCAGGAACATGTTCTTTTGCGGGTCGTAGAATTGCTCGATCACCCGCGATTCGATCAGCCCGGCGTCGCGCAAGCGGATGTAAACCTGGTGCGCCAAGTCGCGGTTCTCGGTCGAGTTGGTGGAGTAATAATTGTCAAAATCCACATGAAACGCCGCGAAATCGGCGGCGTGCTCGGCGTGCACCCGGTCGATGAGCTGTTCCGGCGTGATGCCTTCCAGTTCGGCGCGCAGCATGATGGGCGTGCCATGGGTGTCGTCGGCGCAGACGTAGTGGCATTCATGGCCGCGCATTTTCTGGAATCGGACCCAGATATCGGTTTGCACATATTCCACCAGGTGGCCGAGGTGAATACTGCCGTTGGCATAGGGCAGGGCACTGGTGACGAGAATACGGCGGCGCGCGGAGGTGCTCATGGGTCAGAGGATTCCAGTTTGAAGTCTTTGATCGACAACGGCTTGGCGCAGCGATGGGATACAAGGCAGCCAAATCGGC
Organism: uncultured Gammaproteobacteria bacterium; assembly: GCA_963762165.1. Lineage (GTDB taxonomy): Bacteria > Pseudomonadota > Gammaproteobacteria > JASBUN01 > JASBUN01 > CAVXJN01. The sequence goes on along the minus strand of CAVXJN010000001.1, from coordinate 804,516 downwards.
GAAAGGCTGAACATCTTAGTGTTTATCGCATGTTTATGAAATACTACGCGCCCCGGAAGTTTTGTGTATAATACCTGATCGATTTGCTATGGTTTAGCGCCGGTTTGCGTCGCCGCAGTGCGGCTCATGAGGAGGTTGTCTGTATGTCCAACGTTACCCAAGCGCAGGTGGAAGAGGCCCTTAAGGGCTATATCGATCCCCACCTCGACAAGGATCTGGTGTCCAGCAAGTGCGTCAAGGACATCAAAGTCGACGGCGGCAACGTGAGCGTGAAGGTGGTGCTGGGCTATCCGGCCAAAGGTTTCAAGGACAAGCTCGGCGATGCGCTCAAGCAAAAGATTACCGCCATCGACGGGGTCGATTCCGCGGACGTCGACGTGAGCTGGAAAATCGATTCCCACGTCGTGCAGAAGAACATCAAGACCATCGAGGGCGTGAAAAACATCATCGCCGTCGCTTCGGGTAAGGGCGGTGTCGGCAAATCCACCACCGCGGTGAACCTGGCCTTGGCCCTGGCCGCCGAAGGCGCCAATGTCGGCATCCTGGACGCCGACATCTACGGACCGAGCCAGCCGCGCATGCTGGGCGTATCGGGCAAGCCCGAATCCGCCGACGGCAAGAGCCTGGAGCCCATGGTCAGCTACGATTTGCAGGCCATGTCGATCGGCTTTCTGATCGATGAAGACACGCCTATGATCTGGCGCGGCCCGATGGTCACCCAGGCCCTGGAGCAACTGCTCAAGGACACCAACTGGACCAACCTTGATTATCTGATCGTCGATATGCCGCCCGGCACCGGCGACACCCAATTGACCCTGGCGCAGAAAGTGCCGGTGTCCGGCGCCGTCATCGTCACCACGCCCCAGGACATCGCCCTGCTGGACGCCAAGAAGGGTCTGAAGATGTTCGAAAAAGTGGAGGTGCCGGTATTGGGCATCGTCGAGAACATGTCGATCCACATCTGCAGCAGCTGCGGCCACGAAGAGCACATCTTCGGTGAAGGCGGCGGCCAGCGCATGTCGGAGGAATACGACGTCGACTTTCTGGGTGCACTGCCGCTGGACATCCACATTCGGGAAGAGACCGACAACGGCAAGCCCAGCGTGGTCGCCGATCCCGACAGCCGCATCACGGAAATCTATCGCGAGATCGCCCGCCGCACGGCCGCCAAGCTGTCGCTGCAGAGCAAGAACCACGCTGCCAAATTTCCGCAGATTGTCATTCAGAACAACTGATCTGCAGGCTCACTCCGGAATTGCGAACGGGCGGGATGTGCTCCGCCCGTTCGTGCATAATAGCCACCGGTTTTCGGTGGTCTGGCCTGTCGGGCCGCCCGCCTTGGCACTATTGTTCACAGACGAGTCACGAATGAGGTTGGGGCATGCGCTTGTGTGATCGCGATATCGAGCGGCTCATGGACGAGGGGCGGATTCGCATCGAACCCCGACCGGGCAGTGACCGCATCAGCGGCGTCAGTGTGGATCTGCGGCTCGGCAACCGGTTTCGGGTGTTCAACGATCATGCGGCGCCCTACATCGACCTCAGCGGCCCGCGCGCCGAAGTGGATCTGGCCATCGACCGGATCATGGGCCAGGAATTGCAACTGGCCGCGGGCGACGCTTTCTTCTTGCATCCCGGGGAACTGGCATTGTCGGTGACCCTGGAGTCCATCGGCCTGCCCGACGATGTGGTCGGTTGGCTCGACGGCCGTTCGAGTCTGGCGCGGCTGGGCTTGATGGTGCACGTGACCGCCCACCGCATCGACCCGGGCTGGGAAGGTCAGATCGTGCTCGAATGCTACAACAGTGGCAAACTGCCTTTGGCGCTGCGTCCCGGGATGACCATCGGTGCCATTAATTTCGAAACCATGTCCGGTCCCGCGGCACGTCCATACAACAAGCGCGCTGATGCCAAATACCGTGATCAGCACGGCGCGGTCGCAAGCCGCATCGGCAAAGACCCCCGCTAGCAACGCTCACCTCGGCCTTGAGTTGCTGCGGAACCCTCCTGTCCGTACTCGGTCCAAGGTTTGTAACCGCCACGGAACTGCTTCGGTGCCGTCGGCTGTGCATAGCCGAGATCAACCTCGTTCCGGGCGCGGCGCAAAGGAGGAATCACCATGCGCGATTATGGCAAAGGCTTGCTTGCGGGATTGATCGCCACCGTTGCTTTATCGTTGTTGATGATGCTCAAAAGCGCGCTCGGCCTGGCGCCCCATCTCAACGTCATTCAGATGCTGAGCGGAATACTCGGCGCCCCCAATAACCCAGCCATCGGTTGGGTCGCACATTTCTTTATCGGCACGGTGGTATGGGGCTCGCTGTTCGCCTGGTCGGCACAAAGTTTGCCGGGCAGCTATTGGTGGCGCGGCGTGATGTTTGCAACCGGCGCATGGCTGCTGATGATGGTTGTGCTGATGCCGGCGGCAGGCGCTGGGCTGTTCGCACTGCAGATGGGTGCGATGGCGTCGGTGCTTAGTTTGCTGCTGCATTGGGTGTTCGGGATCGTTCTCGGCCTCACCTATGGCGCGACCGAGCATGGCGCCGAGGGGCCTTACGCCGCGCAACAGTGATTGCCGAAACCCGCGCGCGTCGGCGCAGCTTTCAGCGTCGATCGAGCGCAACGTAATCGCGCGGCGGGGAACCCACATACAGCTGACGCGGCCGTCCAATGCGGTAATCGGGATCGTCCATCATTTCCTGCCACTGGGTGATCCAGCCGACCGTGCGCGCCATGGCGAACACCACCGTGAACATGTTCAACGGAATACCCAGCGCTTTGAGTATCAGTCCGGAATAAAAGTCGACGTTCGGGTACAGCTTGCGATCCCGGAAATATTCGTCCTCCAGCGCGATACGCTCCAGTTCGAGTGCGATCTCGAACAGCGGTTGATCGCGCTGATCGGCTTCCAACTCTCCCAACAGTTCGTGGCAGGCGCCACGAATGATTTTTGCGCGCGGATCGTAGTTTTTGTAAATGCGATGGCCAAAGCCCATGAGTCGGAACGGGTCGTTCTTGTCCTTGGCTCGGGCGATGAGTTCGGGAACGTGTTTGACCGACTCGATGGATTGCAGCATGTGGATGACCGCCTCGTTGGCACCGCCGTGGGCCGGTCCCCATAGCGAACTGATGCCCCCGGCAATGGATGCAAACGGATTGGCGCCGGAACTGGACGCCAGACGCACGGTCGACGCGCTGGCATTTTGTTCGTGATCGGCGTGCAGGATGAGGATCAATTCGAGGGCGCGGGCGGCTACCGGGCTCACGTGGTAGGTTTCGGTGGGCACGGCGAACAGCATTCGCAGAAAATTTTCCGCGTAGCCCAGCGAGTTGTCCGGATACATGAACGGCTGGCCGATGGAATACTTGTAGCATTGGGCGGCGATGGTCGGCATTTTCGCCACCAGCCGGTGCGCAGACATCTCCCGGTGCGCGGGGTCGGTCACGTCCAGCGAGTCGTGGTAGAACGCCGATAAAGCAGCGACCACGCTGGCGAGCATGGCCATTGGATGGGCGTCGTGATGAAAGCCGTTATAGAAGTGGCGCAAGCCTTCATGCACCATGCTGTGGCGTTGAATGACCTCTTTGTACTGATTGAGTTCCTGGGCGCTGGGTAATTCACCGTACTGCAGCAAATAACATACTTCCAGGTAGCTGCTGTGCGTCGCCAACTGTTCAATGGGGTAACCGCGGTATAGCAGGATGCCTTCGTCGCCATCGATAAACGTGATCGCGCTTTGACAGCTACCCGTGGACATGTAACCGGGGTCGTAAGTCAACAGCCCAAGTTCCCGAGTCAGGCGTGCGATATCGATCGCGTCGGGGCCGTGCGAACCGCTGAGCAGAGGCAACTCGATTTTGCGACCCGTGCCGTTGTGGATCAGCGTAACGGTGTCCTGGCGCTTCTGACTGCGGATATCGACTACGGCGTGCTGCATCATGGCTTGTCTCCCTGGGAAATTACGTCACGGCCTGCATGAATACTTCCGAATATAGCACCCGAAGACCAACCCAGGACCCAATGCGGATAAGCGCACCGGATCGACCCGCTGGACGCGGGCCGCACCGGCGCGCGGACTGTGCAAATCAATTCGCTGCGGCGGTAGCAGGCGCTGTCCCCGAAGCGGGACTTGCGAATTGATCCTCTTCAGTGGAGCCGCTCAATGCGCCAAGTTTCGAGCGGCCGCCACTGATGGCGTTGTTGACCGCGTCGAAATAGCCGGTACCGACCTCGCGCTGATGCCGGGTGGCTGTGTAGCCGTCGGCTTCGGCGCCGAATTCTTCCTGCTGCAGTTCGACGTAGGCCGACATCTGACGTTCCTGATAGCCCTTCGCCAATTTGAACATGCTGTAGTTCAACGCATGGAAACCGGCCAGGGTGATGAACTGGAACCGGTAGCCCATTGCCGCCAGTTCCTTTTGAAAGCGGGCGATCTCGTCGTTGCTGAGATTCTTCTGCCAATTGAATGACGGCGAGCAGTTGTACGCCAACAATTGATCGGGATATTCGTTGCGAATCGCCTCCGCGAAGCGGCGCGCAAATGCCAGATCCGGTTTGCCGGTTTCGCACCACACCAGGTCGGCATAAGGCGCGTAGGCCAGGCCGCGGGCAATGGCCTGGTCGATGCCGTTGCGTACCTGGAAAAAGCCTTCCGGCGTGCGGTCGCCGGTCAAGAAGGGGCGGTCATATTCGTCGATGTCGGAAGTCAGTAAGCTCGCCGCTTCCGCATCGGTGCGGGCCACCAGCAAGGTGGGTACGCCCATGACGTCCGCCGCCAGCCGGGCGGCATTGAGCTTTTGGATTGCTTCCTGGGTTGGCACCAGCACTTTGCCGCCCATGTGGCCGCATTTTTTCGCTGAAGCCAATTGGTCTTCGAAGTGCACCCCGGCGGCGCCGGCCTCGATCATCGCTTTCATCAGTTCGAACGCGTTCAGAACGCCGCCGAAACCCGCTTCTGCGTCGGCGACGATCGGCGCGAACCAGTCGATGTCGCCCTGACCTTCCATTTGCTGAATCTGATCGGCGCGCATCAGCGTGTTGTTGATTCGACGTACCACCGCCGGCACCGAGTTGGCCGGATACAGCGACTGGTCGGGGTACATTTCGCCGGCGACATTGGCATCACCTGCAACCTGCCAGCCCGACAAGTAAATAGCCTTCAGACCGGCGCGAACCTGTTGCATAGCCTGATTGCCGGTGAGGGCGCCGAGGGCGTTGATGAAAGGCTCCTCCTGGAGCAGACGCCAGAGTTTTTCGGCGCCGTCCCGCGCCAGGGTGTATTCGATTGCTTTGCTGCCGCGCAAGCGCACCACGTCGTCGGCTTCATAGCCGCGTCGTACGCTCCGCCAGCGGCTTTCGGTTTGCCAGGTTCGGTTCAGTTCCTGTGCCTGCTGCTGCAGCGCCTGCTGATGGCTGGTCATCGTGTTCCTCCGTAAAGTCCCGCGGGTTCGAGCGGCCGATCGCGGCCGAGCTGTTCTTGCAGGCTATGGAAGAAGGTACTATTTGACTAGGTTGATTCATCAATATGCACTATTGTTTGTAGCAATGATCGCTTCTGGAGCCACGATGGCGCGCTCGGAAACCGCAGGTCGTCACAATCGCTTACGGCAGTTGCGTGCGTTCTGCCAGGCGGCGCAGACCGGCAGCATTTCCAAGGCGGCGGAACGCTTGTTCCTGAGCCAGCCATCGGTGTCGCTGTTGATCAAAAGTCTGGAGCAGGATCTGCAGACCATGCTGTTCGAACGGCGCGGTCCGCGGATCGAGTTGACGCCGGCGGGCCAGATTCTGCTCGAGACCGCTGCGCCGCTGGTGGAGGGTATGGACCACCTGCCGGAGTTGTTCGCTTCGCGTCTCGGTGACGTCAACGGCGGCAGCCTGGATATCGCCGCCGGCGAGTCGACCATTCTGTATCTGCTCCCGGAATTTCTACAGCGTTTTACTGCCGAGTATTCCCAGGTAAGAGTGCACTTGCATAACGTCACCGGCCGCGACGGGCTCAAGATGTTACGCGGCGGCGAAGTGGATTTTGCGGTCGGCTCGATGATTGATGTGCCGGATGACATCATCTATGCACCGATCTTCAGCTACGAGCCGATGCTGATTACGTCCCTCGATCATCCCTTGGCAAAGCGCAAAAGTGTCACGCTGGAAGACATCAGTCCGTGCGGGCTGATATTACCACCTCGTCACCTCAGCACGTGGCACATCGTCGATCTGGTTTTTCATCAGCATGGCCTGAGCTACGACGTGGTGCTGGAGGCCGGCGGTTGGGAAGTGATCAAGAAGTTCGTTGAGATGGGGATGGGTGTGTCGATCGTGACCAGCATTTGCCTGACCGGCAATGAAGCACTCGCGGCCATACCGCTGAACCGTTATTTCCCCAAACGCAGCTATGGCGTAGTCATGCGTCGGGGGCAGTTCATTTCGCCCCAGGCACGCTGTTTCCTCGAGATCATGGACAAGGATTTTTTCGCACGCGCAGAGATGAACTCGAAGCGCCAGAACCGTCCCAGCGGTCGCAGCAGGCCCGATCAAGGCGCCACCGATTTCACCGGTCACGACAAATCACTGCCGTGACGTAAAGCCCGGATCGCCCGGATCACAGTCGCTCTATGCGGTCGAGTTCCATGTAGAACTGGCTGCCGTCTTCTTCGATGTGCTCCAGGCGTACCACCAGATAGTCCAGCGCCGGCGCGCACCAGAAATAGGTTTCCCTTTCATTGTCCTGCCGACGGAGCCGCTGCAGTTTCACGGCTTCGAATTCTCCCGCCTTGGTCTGCACGCGCTCGGTTCCCAAACGTCGGAATCGGTATTGCTTGAGCTTGCCGCCGTCCGCGACGTCGTAACGCAGAGATCCGTCGCCCCTCTGCAGGTCGAGCATGACGGCCAATTGCACCGAGAATTTGTCCTGTGTGCCGCGGGGTACGTCCATGGTCCAGGTATGGCCCTTGGCCGTGTTGGCGACTTCGCCGTGCTGCCAATCGAATACCAGACCGACGTTGCGGTTCTTGTCGCTGCGCTTGTGTATATATTGATATTCCAGCGGTCTGATGCCGCCGTTGTGCGGCTGCCAAACGCTGCGTTCCGTGATTTCGTCATGCCGGAACATGGCCAGCAGCCCGACCGGCTCGGTGACACTGCTGTAGACGAACTTTGCGCCGCTGCGCTGTAGACGCACGACCGATTCGGCGATCCGCAGAGCGCCTTTATAGGCGCTGTAATGGGCTTGGAATTCCGGCAGCGGCGCGGGTGGCGTAGTGGCCACGGTTTGCGCGGCGCCGGTCGACTGCGCCGCACACAAGATCAGCACTGCCAGTGTCGAATCCCTCAACAGCATGCGCCGACTTCCCCGGTGTCCGCCTGCAACTGATAGGGGGTGGAGAGAACGTGGCCGTCGAGTTCGGGTTTGCCGTCGCACAGGCGCAGCCGACCCTGCAGAAACCATCCGATCACCAGCGGATACAGCCGGTGTTCCTGCGCCAACACCCGGCTCGCCAGATCGTGCGGCGTGTCGCCTGCGTTGACTGCAATCCGTACCTGAGCGATCACCGGTCCACCGTCGAGTTCGGAAGTGACGAAATGGACGCTGGCGCCGTGTTCGTGAACGCCCTCCCGCAGCGCGCGCGCATGGGTATCGAGGCCGCGGAATCGCGGCAGCAGCGAGGGGTGAATATTGATCATGCGCCCCCGATAGTGATCGACCAGCGGGGCGCCGAGGATGCGCATGAATCCAGCCAGAACAACGAGGTCGGGATTGTGGGCGTCGATCTCGGCACGAAGAGCAGTGTCGAATGCGTCGCGGTCGGCATAGTTGCGATGTTCGATCGCTATGGCATGCAGGCCGGCATGCGTAGCGCGCTGCAAGCCGTATGCATCTGCGCGATTGCTGATCACCGCCACGATCTGCGCCTGGCGCGGATCCTGGGCGAGGCTGTCGATGATGGCCTGCAGGTTGCTGCCGGTCCCGGAGATCAGTATCACGATGCGCGGCCGGGAAGCGGCCTTTTGCTGCGCGCTGGTCATGGCGTGACGTCAGCGGATTTCGACCCGCGCCTCCTCGTGTTCGCTGCGCTCGATCGCGCCGATAATCATCGCGTCTTCACCGGCCTGATGTAATTCGGTCAGTGCGCGTTCGGCTTGATCGGCGCCGACACACACCACCATGCCGATCCCGCAATTGAAGGTGCGGTACATCTCCCGGTCGCCGATCCGGCCCTGCTCCTGCAGCCAGTCGAAAATCGTCGGCCGCTGCCAGCGACTGTGATCGATCACGGCGAGGTATTTGGCGCTCATGACCCTGGGCAGATTTTCGGGCAGTCCGCCGCCGGTGATGTGCGCGATTGCGTGGACGTCCACCTGCTGCAGCAACGCGAGTATCGGTTTGACGTAGATCCGCGTGGGTGCGAGCAGGGTCTGGCCCAGGGAGCGTCCGCCAAAAGGCGCATCGAGTTCGGCGCCGCTGACTTCCACGACTTTGCGCACCAGCGAGTAGCCGTTGGAATGGGGACCGGAGGAGGCGAGCCCGATCAGGACATCGCCCGGGCGCCACTTTGCTGCCGTCGATAATGCGGACTTTTTTCCACCACCCCGACGCAAAAACCCGCCAGATCGTAATCGCCGCCGTCGTACATTCCCGGCATCTCGGCGGTTTCGCCGCCTACCAGCGCGGCGCCGGCCAGCTCGCAGCCGCGGCCGATGCCCGCAACCACTTGCGTGGCCACCTCCACGTCCAATTTGCCGCTGGCGTAGTAGTCGAGGAAGAACAACGGTTCGGCGCCTTGGACGATCAGGTCGTTGACGCACATCGCCACCAGGTCGATGCCGATGGTATCGTGCTGCCGCATCTGCATGGCGAGTTTGAGTTTGGTGCCGACGCCGTCGGTGCCCGAGACCAGCACCGGTTCCCGGTAGCGATCCAGCGGCAACTCGAACAACGCCCCGAATCCTCCCAATCCGCCCAGGACCTCCGGTCGCCGGGTGCGGCGCGCGATGGGCCCGATGCGCTCGACCAGTCGGTTGCCCGCGTCGATGTCGACGCCAGCGTCGCTGTAGCGCAGACCTGCGCCGGTTGGGGGTGATATGGAATCCGAGGACTGGCTCACAGGATGCTCCTGGCGTGGTGGACGGTTTCGAGGGTATGGTACTGTACTGCCTGATTGAAAAGGGCCTGTTCGCCGGGGCGGCGCGCGAGCGGACCCGGTGGGGCCGGCGAACGGAGAAACCCGCGGCGGCATGGAAAAACAGGGTACCGCTTACGACATGCTTTCTTTCCTTCGGCTGCCATTCTGCAGTCTTGCCTTCGCTGCGTTCTATTCGCTGACCGGCGCTCGTCTCGATGAGCCTTTGAAGCGGCAGGGCACCTGCATGTCGGTGCGCCAATAATAACGGGACCTGGTCCGCAAGCTTCGCTATTTTACACGCCTCCGCACCGCCGCGTGCAGCCGTGGCGGGCAATCCGGTGCCGGGCGCGCGTGCGAAACAGAGCGCGATGCAGGCGCCGGGTGGAACAAGGCCGATTCGCCCGGCTAGGGCGCCACTATGCGTGAAAGTGACTCATGATTCGATATCTGTTCATTTTGGGGTTATTACTCACGGCCATTGCGCCGGCTCATGCCGCTTCCCAGGTCGGCGGACTGTACGAGGTTCGGGTGCCGGTGTCCGATCAGACGGCGGCGGAACGCGATCGCGCTCTGACCGAAGCCTTGCGCGAAGTGGTGGTACGGGCGGCCGGGTCGCGGACGGCGGCAAACGATCAAAATCTGCCCAGTGGCGCCGGGGCGGTGGACCGCATCGTACAACAGTACGGGTACCTCACCACCCCCGACGGCCTGCAACTGCATGTGCGTTTCGACCCGGCGGCGGTCGAGCAGATGTTGCGCCAGCGGGGACTTCCGGTCTGGGGCAACGAGCGGCCCACCACCCTGGTGTGGCTGGCAATCCAGGACGGTGCCGAGCGGCGTCTGATCAGCGCCGACGACACGGCGCCGGCAGGCCAGGCATTGCGCCAGGCGGCGCGTGCGCGGGCAGTGCCGGTGATGTTGCCGTTACAGGATCTGGAGGATCAATCCCGGGTGCGCTTTGCCGACATCTGGGGGGGCTTTTTCGATGACGTGCTGGCTGCGTCTGCGCGATATCAGGCCGATGCCGTATTGATCGGTCGCCTGCAGCGTCAGAGTGGCGGTTGGAGTAGCCGCTGGAACCTTTACGATCGCGGCCAGACGCGGCAGTGGAATGCCAGCGGCGAGGATCTCGCGGCAGCCGCCGCGGCCGGCGTCGACGGACTGGCCGATACCCTGGCGGCTCGCTATGCCGAGCGGCCGGACGCAACCGGCGCCTTGGATCAGGTCCGGGTGCGCATCGACGATGTGCGCACCCTGGACGATTATGCTGGTCTGTCGACTTTCTTGCGCTCGCGAGAACTAGTCAGCTCGGCGCGGCTGTTGTTCGTCACCGGCGACCAGGCGTACTTCGAATTGTCGGTGCGGGGCTCGCCGGAACGCTTGCGGCGGACGCTGGGCTTGTGGGATCGGTTGGCGGCGGTGGCGCCGGCCGTCAATGATCCCGGCGCGCCGGACCCTAGCGCATCCCCCGCCGGACTGCATTTCCGACTCGTGCCGTGAAGCGCCAGGATATCCCTAATATAATCAGCGCATTGCGCATATTGTTGATCGTGCCCGTGGTGATCCTGCTGGCCCAACGCCAATTCGCCGGCGCGTTGCTGCTGTTCACCGTGGCCGGCGCCTCCGATGCCATCGACGGTCAGCTGGCGCGTCGTTACGGCTGGATCACACCGCTGGGCGGGTGGCTCGATCCGCTTGCCGACAAAGCCATGCTGGTGTCCTGCTTCGTGGTGTTGACCTGGTTGGGGCTGGTGCCGCTGTGGTTGTTGGTGGCGGTCGTGATCCGGGACGTAACGATCGTTCTCGGTGGTCTGGTGTACTACTACCGGATCGAGAAGGTGCGTGCCAGCCCGAGTTGGATCAGCAAGGCCAATACACTGTTGCAGATCATGTTGGTGATGGCGGTGATGTTCGATCAAGGCGCGGTGCCGCTGCCGGAGTTCGCCCTGCAGCTGCTGACCGCGGCAGTGGCGAGCACCGTCGTGCTGAGCGGTGTCGGGTATGTCTGGACCTGGGGGATCCGCGCGTTGCGCGTGCGTTCGGCAAGCCGAGGATGAGCGATTCGCAAAAATGGTTGTCGCTGGTGCTGCTGTTGCTGAGCGCGGTATTGGTGTACTTGCTGGCGCCGGTGTTTACGCCGTTTCTGGTGGCCGCGCTCATCGCCTATCTCGGGGACCCGCTGGTGGATCGGCTCGAGGCGGCCGGGCTGTCGCGCACCTGGTCGGTGATCGTGGTGTTCACCGGGCTGTTCGCGGCATTCGCGCTGGTGGCGTTGCTGCTGGTGCCGTTGATCGAGTCGCAGATCGCCCATCTGATCGCGCGGCTGCCGGCGTATCTGGACTGGATTCAGCATGCCGCGCTGCCGTGGGTGCAACACACCTTCGGCGTTGAAGTCGGCGACCTCAATCTACAGTCGCTGCACGATGCGCTGCGCGAACATTGGCAGAAGGCCGGCGGTATCGCGGCGCAACTCATCAAGGCGGTGTCCACTTCCGGCGCGGCCGTGGTGGCCTGGGTTGCGAATCTCTTGCTGATACCGGTGGTGAGCTTCTATCTGATGCGGGATTGGGACCTGCTGGTAGCGCGAATACGGGAACTTCTGCCACGCTCCATGCAGGGCAAGGCAGTGCAGATCGCACGGGAGTCGGATCGGACCCTGAGCGCGTTTCTACGCGGTCAATTTCTGGTGATGCTGGCCTTGGGGGTAGTGTATTCCGTCGGCCTCTGGCTGGTGGGGGTCGATCTGGCGCTGCTCATCGGTATGCTCGCAGGCCTGGTGAGTTTCGTGCCATACCTGGGATTCATTCTCGGCCTGTTCGCGGCGGGAACCGCGGTGCTGGTGCAGACCCATGAGTGGGTCCAGCTATTGCCGGTATTGGCCGTGTTCGGCGTCGCGCAGGTGCTGGAAAGCGCATTGTTTACGCCCTGGCTGGTGGGCGACCGGATCGGCCTGCATCCAGTTGCGGTGATTTTCGCGGTGCTCGCGGGCGGCCAGTTGTTCGGCTTCGTCGGTGTGCTGTTGGCGTTACCGGTTGCGGCGGTGATCGCGGTGCTGTTGCGCCATGGGCACGCGCACTATCTACGTAGCGACCTCTACGAAGGCTCGAAGCCGGAATAATCCGGCGCGGGGGAATTCATGGGCGCGCAGTTGCCGCTTGGCCTGGAATTGCAGGAACATGCCCGGTTCGAAAATTTCTATCCGGGCCCCAACGCCGGTGCTCTGGCGGCGGCACTGGCCTGCGCCAGCGGTCGAGAGCCGTCCTTGCTGTTTCTCTGGGGAGCGCCGGGTACCGGACGCAGCCATCTGTTGCAGGCGGCGTGCCACCATGCGGCGCTCCACAACAACGCAGTCGCCTATGTGCCGCTGGCGGAATCGGCGGCGTTGTCGGCGGAGATGCTCAAGGGTCTGGAGGAAACCGACCTGGTGTGCCTCGATGACATCGATGTCGTCGCCGGACAACCGTCCTGGGAAAGGGCACTGTTCGGCTTGGTCAACGGTGTCCTGGAACATGGCGCTAAGTTGGTGGCCAGTGCGGCTGCACCGCCCCCGGAATGCGGTCTGCAGCTTGCCGATCTGGCGTCCCGGCTATCGTTGAGCGCGGTGTTTCGCCTGGTTGCCCTCGACGATGAGCAGAAGCTGTCGGTACTTCGCGCCCACGCCAGCGCCAAGGGACTGGAACTGAGCGATGACGCCGGGCGTTATCTGCTGCGTCACTATCGGCGCGACCTGCCCGCATTGTTTGGCTTGCTGGAACGCCTCGATCGCGAATCATTGGCGGCGCAGCGCCGCCTGACCGTGCCGTTTATGCGTGAAGTGCTCGGTCGCGGCGAATCAGGCGGCTGATTCGGCCAGCCGGCGCCTGCTGCGTACGTAGGCGATGGCGCCGATGAACCACAGGGTACTGAGCACGACTTCGAGGAATGCGAACTCCCGTTCTCCCGGCCATGTCCAGCCTTCGCCGATGCCGTGCACGAAATACAGCATGGAAACGAAAATCGACCACTTGTAGGTATAGGTTTTCCCGCGCATGAGCCCTTTGAACGGGAACACCAGCGGCGCGAGCAGGAACAGGACGAAGTACGCCGGCAACTGAGCCGACGGCGCAAACCACAAATACCACGCCGGCAACAGCGCCCAAAGTCCGAGATAGCCGAGCAATGTCAGGCCTTGCGCCAGTGTTGCGCTTTTCATCGTAATTGCCGTCCTTCGCGCTGCCCGTCGTCAAGCATTGCGGCCGCGATCGCCAGACGCCGCCCTTGCGCCTGACAAAGGTGTTTTTCATCGGCCGTCAGCGGTAGCTCGCTGTCGGTTCCGGCGTGGTGGCTGGCGCCGTAGGGCGTACCGCCGCTGTGGGTGGACAACAATTCGGTCTGACTGTAGGGGATGCCCAGCACCAGCATGCCGTGATGGAGCAGGGGCAGCATCATCGACACCAGGGTGGTTTCCTGACCGCCATGCAGACTGGAAGTGGACGTGAATACCGTGGCTGGCTTGCCGCTGAGTTCGGCACTGAGCCAAAGACTGCTGGTGGAGTCGAGGAAATATTTCAGCGGCGCCGCCATGTTTCCGAACCGGGTCGGACTGCCCAGCGCGAGGCCTGCGCAGTCGCGTAAATCTTCGATGGTGGCATAGGGCGGACCGGCAGCTGGAATGTCGTCCTCGACCGCTTCGCACACCGCTGAGATCGGCGGCACGGTGCGCAGGCGCGCCGATACCCCCTGCACCTGTTCCACGCCACGGGCCAGCAGGCGCGCCATCTCGGCGGTCGCACCGTGGCGGCTGTAATACAACACCAACACTTCGGTCATGGCAGGATCTCCAGCACCTGCTCGGGTGGTCTGCCCAGTGCGGCCTTGTCGCCGACCACGACGATCGGCCGCTCGATCAGCTTTGGCGTGCGTACCATTGCGGCGATGAGCTGATCGTCATCGAGGCTGGAATCGTCCAGCCCCAGGGCGCGGTACTCCGGTTCCTGGGTGCGCATCAATTGCCGCGGGCCCATGCCAAGGCGGCGCAGGAGTTCTCGTAGCTCCGAGGCATCGGGCGGTTGGTCCAAATACAATGTCACCAACGGTTCTAGGTTGCGGTCCTGGAGCAATTGCAGGGTTTGGCGCGATTTCGAGCAGCGGGGATTGTGAAAGATCCGAACCTCGGCGGACTGTTCGGCCATGCTGGCATTCTCCTTCCATCCATATTAGTTGCGGCTTGACGCAAAAAAGTGGTCTGATTAGTCTGGCGCAATCGATTATGGGAATGGGGACCAAGTGTGGTCGTAATCGGGCTGACGGTTTCACGCTAGATGATGGTGAAACATATCAGATTTACGGCAATCTTGCGGCCGCTGGGGCTGGGGCTGGCGCTCTTACTCTTGAGCGCCTGTTCGGTGGCACCGGTTCAGGAAATGAGCGACGCCCGCCAGGCGATTCAGGCGGCAAGGGATGCCGGTGCTCCGCAACGGTCGCCGTCGGAATTCGAACTCGCGCAGCAGATGCTTGAACGTGCCCAGAAGGCTTTGGAATTGGGCGAGTACAAGCGGGCGCGCTCGGACGCGTTGTCTGCCAAGCGCCAGGCACTGAGCGCCCGGGAGAAAGCCATCGAACAGCCGGCGCGATGATGCCGCAAACAGGAAATCGTTCACAATTCGAAGGGGCTTAGGTATTATTTCTTGACAGTATTGCAAGTGAGGTGTTAGCTTGCATAATACTTACGTGCCTAACGTAAGGCATTAATTCATAAGACAAACCGGTAGCTTTGGAGTCAATAACAATGAACATGCTCTCTCGCCTGACCACTATGGGGATCATCGTATTGTCCATGGGCATGGTTGTCGGCTGCGCACAACAGCAGCAGAAACCAGTAGCCGAGCCTACCGCCGCGAAGCAGGCGGGACCCGATGCGCAAGCGGCCGAGAAGGCCATTGCCGACGCCAAAGATGCGATCGCCAAGGCCAAGGAAAACAACTGGATTTGGCGCGACACAGAGAAGTTCTTGAAGGAAGCCGAAAAAGACTACAAGGCGGGCAAATACGAGGACGCCATCAAGAAGGCAAACAAGGCGAAAGATCAGGCCAATCTGGCAGTCGAGCAGTATCAGAAAGAGCAGCAGATGGATCGCGGTCTGCGTTTCCAGAAGTCTTCTTCCGGCAATTCCGGCAACTACAAGGTGGTTCGCGGCGACAGCTTGTGGAAAATCTCCGGCAAACCGGAAATCTACTCTGATCCCTATCAGTGGCCGCTGATCTATAAAACCAATGCCGATAAAATCAAGGACGCGGACCTGATTTTTCCTGGCCAGCAGTTCGCGATCGACACTTCTCCAAGTTCGGCTGATGTCGATGCTGCAGTCCGACACGCCAAGACCCGCGGCGCGTGGACCATTGGCCAGATGGAAGATTCCGATCGCGCCTATCTGGGGCGCTGATTACAAAATCCGAGCCCGGTCGGTCGGCAAAGGGCCCCTTGAGGGCCCTTTTGCTTTGGTGCATCGATAAAACGTGGTCCGCCGCCGCGATCGCCTGATCGAGGCGGTTCCGAGGTCGCCGCCAGCCTTACTATGCAACGCATTGAAGAGTTGTTCGAATCCTTACTTTGGCGCAGCCGCTTGGTGGTCGTCGCGGCAGTGGTGGCGAGTTTGTTCACCGGCTTGGCGATGTTTTATGTTGCCACCGTCGACGCGTACTACATGATTGTTCACCTGATCGATTATGCCTCGCCGGCATTGACAGACCAGGCGCGGGAACAACTGCGTGCCAGCACCGTCACTCACGTGGTCGAAATCGTGGACGGCTATCTGCTGGCGACAGTGATGCTGATCTTCGCCCTGGGCTTATATGAGTTGTTCATCAGCAAGATCGATCAGGCGGCGGGCGCGGAAACCTCATCCAAAGTGCTGGTCATCGAAAGCCTCGACGATCTGAAGGCGCGCTTGGGCAAGGTGGTGTTGATGATCCTGATCGTCAAGTTCTTCGAATACGCAGTGGAAGTGCGCTTCGGTTCTGCGCTCGAACTGCTTTATCTTGCCGCGGGCATCGCACTGATCGGTCTGGCACTCTATCTGTCCCACGCCGATCACGGTCGTGCCATCTTGTCCCACGAAAATTGAAGATTCGGTCATGAATGCAGTCACGCAAATCGATTTGCTGCGTCACGGCGAACCCCGGGGCGGCAGCAGATATCGCGGTCAGAAAGACGATCCCTTGACCGAGCGCGGCTGGCAGCAGATGCGCGATGCAGTCGGGGACACCGTTGCCTGGGAT
The DNA here is from genome assembly GCA_963762165.1 of uncultured Gammaproteobacteria bacterium. GTDB lineage: Bacteria > Pseudomonadota > Gammaproteobacteria > JASBUN01 > JASBUN01 > CAVXJN01. The sequence goes on along the minus strand of CAVXJN010000001.1, from coordinate 788,140 downwards.
GTGGTCGTCAGTTCGCCTTTACGACGTTGTCAGGCTTTTGCGCAGTGGCTGGCCGATGCGCGCGGGATCCCGCTATTTTTCGAGGAACGGCTCAAAGAGGTCGGTTTTGGATCATGGGAAGGCATGACCAAGGATGAAATCGAAGCGCGGGCGCCTGGAACTGTGGCTGCCTTCTATCGCGATCCCGTCCATGAGCGCCCGGTCGGCGCCGAGCCATTGGAGGAATTTCGCGACCGTGTGCTGTCTGCTTGGGCCTCGCTGTCGACCACCCACGCCGGTCGCCGGGTGCTGCTGGTCACGCACGCTGGCGTCATTCGTATGGTGATCGGCGGCGTGTTGGCCGCGCCTTTGGAGCGCGCCTATCGTATCCATGTGCCGTATGCCGGCGTCAGTCGCATCGCCGTGCACGGCAGGGGAGTGGCAGCCAGGACGCAGTTGTTGTTTCATGCCGGCAGCCTGCATGCCCCGGACCATTCGGCCGCAGAACGCGCAAGCAAAATGGGCGGTGAAACCAGTTGAGCGGTGCGGCCACCGACTCCGTCGATACCGACATCAAGCCTGCCGAATGCGCGGCGCCGCTGCCAAGTGTCATTCGGCGAGGGAACGGTCCAGCAGGTAATCTTCCAGATCATCCACGTCCACTTCGCTGACCGCCAGATTCCGAACCGAGATACCTGCGGCATGCACCGTTTCCGGGTCGCCGCTCTGTAGCGGGTGCCACGCCGGTAAATCCGCACCCTCGGATATCAGGCGATAGGCACAAGTCGCAGGCAACCAGGACAAGCTGCCGACGCTCGCGGGAGACAATACTTCGCAGTCCGACACGCGATCAGTGCGCCGGTTGTAATCTGTGCATCGGCAGGTATGCAGGTTCAGCAAACGGCAGGCGACGCGGGTGTAGTGCACCTCCCCGGTGTCCAGATCTTCGAGCTTGTGCAGGCAGCAACGGCCGCAGCCGTCGCAGAGACTTTCCCACTCCGCGCGGCTCATTTGGCGAAGAGATTTGTGTTTCCAGAATGGTTGCGACATGGGTGCTCAGCCACCCTCGCTAGGGAGTCTGCGGTGCATGCTGTAGAATAGCACGCCATGTTGCGATCTCTCCTGGCACTGGCGTGTTGCGTACTGAGCTGCAGCGCTGCCGCAGCCGAGCGGATCGCGGTGCGCGACGACGCCGGCGGCCGCGTGCAGCTGCAGCGCCCCGCGCAGCGGATCGTCAGCCTGGCGCCGGGCCTGACCGAATTGATTTTCAGCATCGGCGCCGGCAGTCGCCTGGTCGGTGTCGACCGGTTCAGCGATTACCCGCCTGCCGCCCGGGAATTGCCGCGGGTTGGAAGTGCCACCCACGTCGACTTTGAACGCCTGTTGGCCGCGCGCCCTGACCTGGTGTTGCTGTGGCAGAGCGGTTCCCCGCAGCGGTTGATTGCCCGTTTGCGCGCCACCGGTATTGCGGTCTACGTCAGCGAACCGAAGCACCTGGACGACATCGCGCTGACCATGGAGCGTCTTGGCCGCTTGACCGGCCACGAACCGGCGGCACGTGCCGCCGCCGACGAATTTCGGCGGCGGCAAGAAAACCTCGGCAGCGAATTCGGACGCAGGCAGCCATTGTCGGTGTTTTATCAGGTGTGGGGTGACCCGTTGATCACCGTCAACGGCACGCAATTCATCAGTGAGGTCATTTCTCTCTGTGGCGGGGTGAACGTGTTCGCCGGCTTGGCAAACAGCGCGCCGCGCGTGAGCGTGGAATCGGTGCTCGCCCGCGACCCACAGGTCATGGTCGCCGGTCGGACCTCGGGCGACGATGCGCCGTTGGCGCGTTGGCGCGTCTGGCCGCAGCTGCGAGCCGTACGCAATCGACACTTGTTCTACGTGCCGGCGGATTTGTTGCAAAGACCGAGCGCGCGTCTGCTCGACGGCGCCCGCCTGCTGTGTGAACAGATGCACGGGATCGACGCCTCAAAAGCGACGGCGCACCGTTAGACTCAGGTTGCGCTCCGGCAGTGGGTAGGCAGCGAAACGGCCGGGGGTCGTGGTGCTCACTACGCCGGTGTCGTAGGCACGTTTATCGAACACGTTGTTGAGCCGGGCTTCGAAACTCCAATCCTGGTGCTGTTTGGCCAGCAGCACATCGACCATGGCGAAGTGTGGAATCCGGTCGGCGGTATTCGCCTGATCGTTGTCGAAGCGCTGTTCGCCGATGTAGCGTCCCAGTACCGACAGCAGCAGATTGCTGCGCGGTTGCCATTGCACACCGAGTGTGGCGCTGTGCCGGGGGACCTGCGGAACGTCATTGCCGGCATTGGCGCCTGCACGGAATTGGGCGCGCGCGTAGGTGTAGTTGCCGGTCAGCTTCCATCGTGCGTTGAATGCATGCTGTCCCTGAAGTTCGATGCCGTAGCGCCGGGTTGGGTCCAGATTGATATTCGTGAACGTGGCCGGATCGAAATGGATCTCATTTTTCAGCCGCATGTAATACACGCCCGCGCTGAATTGCTCGGTGCCGTTGCGGTATTCGGCGCCGATGTCGACGTGATTGCCGGTTTGCGGATCCAAAGGCGAGAATTCCAATGCAAACGTGCGCGGATCGGTTTCGAAGATTTCGTCAATGGTGCCAAACCGTACGCTGCGCTCGAGCTTGGCGAAGCTCGACCAGGTGGAGGTCAATTGACGGCGCAGTCCCAGCTCCAGCAACGGTTCGGTATCGGTGCGTTTGAGCGGCGCCGCCTCATTGCCGCCGAACGGTTGTCCCGGTGCCGCAGGGTCGTAACGGTCCTCGGAGTCCAGGGTGACGCGCTGGATGCGGGCGCCGGCGGTGGCGCGGGTGCGTTCGTCCAAAGCGGCCGACTCTTGCACGTAGACTGCTAGACGACGCTGGCGCACATCGAGGTGATGGATCGGCTCGGTCTGAGGAGTCTGGCCGCGATCGGAATCGTATTGGGAATAATAGACGTCCACTCCCGCGATCAGCGTATGCTGGCCTTCGGCACCGTGGGGCACTGTCAGCCGCGGCGTCAGCGACCAGGTATCCAGGGTGGAGTCCACGTAGCGTGCAAACGTGCCCGGCGGATAGAACGGCGGGAAGCCGTCATAATCGTCGAAGAAGCCCTCCTGCTGTTTGCGGCGCACGCCGCCGTCGATGACCAGTTCGGCGTCATTGGACAGATAGCGGCTGACTCCGGCGGTCACGTAACCGCCACGTTGTTTGCCCCAGTCATTGGGGTTGCCGGTGCCGCGCCGATCGGTTTCCAGCTCGTTCAGGCCGATGCTCGGGTCCACCAGCCGTTCGCCCGGCAGTCCGAGGGACTGCGAGTCGAAACCGAAACGCACGAATCGCTCGCCCTGATCACCGAGCCAGCGCAGATCCCCTTGCACGTTGCGCTGCAGCAGTTCGTTGTTGTCACGGTAGCCATCGGACTGCAGAAAGCTGGTGTGCAGGCGGCCGGTAAACAGTCCCGACCCGCCGGATATGCGCGCTTGTGCGCCGCGCGTGCCGTAGCTGCCGGCATTGGCGGCCAGTTCTCCAGAGACCGTGGTGCCGGCGGCGCGCTTGGTGACGATGTTGATGGTGCCCCCAGCGGTACCGTCGCCGTAGAGCACCGCACCGCCGCTGCGGATGATTTCGATTCGCGCAATATCGTTCAGGGGAACGGCCGTGAAGTCGATGGCGGCGTTGTCGATGTCGTTCAGTCGGCGGCCATCCACCAGGATCAGGGTATTCTGCTTCGCGGTAATGCCGAATCCGCGCAGATCAACGGTGGCCCGTGCACCCTGATTGCCGTACACGCTGCGTGCCTGCACCCCCGCTTCCATCGACAGCACTTCCGCGAGATTCGCGGCCGGACTGCGAGCGATGTCGTCGGCAGTAATGACCGTGACGCTTGCAGGCACTTGCTGTCGGTGGGCATCGAGACGCGTGGCAGTGACGATCACCGGCGGTTCGGTAACGGATTCGGCGCTCGCGGGTGCCGCGCCGGCGGCGATTGCCGCGGCGGCGACCAAAAACTTGTATTGCATGACTCCCCCCCCCGATGACTAGTGGTGCACACCCGCACATGGATAGGAGGTGCAGTTGGGGGAGGGGCAGGGAGAAGCAAACATGCTGGCCCGGCTGCACCGCCCGCCGCGGCACCACTCGCAGGACCGCGGCGTTGCGCGCACGGACCCGTGGCTTCAGGCCGGTCTCCGGGCTCACGAGGGGCGGGGCCTGAGGCGGCGCCTTCCCGCACCTGCGGTGCAGTGGCCTATGCCGTCTCTTAACTCGTTTACCGTTGCGGGGGCAGCGCCGGGTTTGTCCGCGATCACCTCGTGACAAGAGCACAAGGCGGTTCACAGGGACGCACCGGCTTCCCGTTTCACTTCGCCTTCCGACGGTCGGCGAAGCACCTGAAGCGGTCGTCAATCTACGGGCAAGCGTATTGCCCTGTCAAGCGCATGGCTGAATCAGGGATCGATGCAACCTTGGGGTTCGGGGAGTCCGGCAATGCGCGAGCCCTGACGGGAAGGGCCTCCCGGATACAGCTCGTAGAGGAACGATTCGTTGATTCGTTCGTCGCCGTCCTGATCCTGCATGTGCTTGACCAGCAGCTTCACCATCGGGGTGATGCCGTATTGAAAATAGAATCCGCGCAGGAAGCGGATGACTTCCCAGTGTTCCGGCGTGAGTTCGATACCTTCGCGTTCGGCCAGATACTTGCCAAGGGATTCGCTCCATACGGATGGATCCACCAGATTGCCGCTGGCATGGGCCTGGTAAACCTGGCCGTCGAATTCGAACGTTTGCAGCCCTGGGCCGCTGTCGTTGCGCAAAGCGTCCTTCGAGGCGCGCTGCTCCACTTCCTGGTCGAGCAGCGGTTCGGGGATTCCGGCGATTCGGGTGCCCTGGATCTGGACATCGCCCGGGAACAATTGGTCGAGATAGGCATCGGTAGCCTTCTCCGGACCGAGACGATCGGCAACCGCTTTCTTGAGCAGTTTGCGTACCGGCGAAACGTTGTATTCCTGATAGAAAAGGCGCATCACACTGAGAACTTCCCAATGCTCGGCTGTCAGCACGATCCCCTCGCGCAGCGCCAGCGATTCGGCGATGTCTTCATTCCATTGCCCCAGATCTGCCAGGCGGCCGTCTCGAGTCAGATGATAATCGAGCGCCTTCGCGTACATTACGGTCATTGGTGGTCCCTCCCGTTTGCGCGCTACGTAGCCGCGTTTTGTCCAAGGCAATGCCGTAGCGCGCCCAAGTATACCGGCAGCCGGCGGAGTTGTCCGGGACCCACTGCCGGCCTATTTTCAAGAAGTCGGCAGTAACGTCCGGCTCTTTACCATTGTCCCACTGTGCTAATGCACCTTGTGTACGGGGGATGCCGGACGCACAATGGGAAAAGCGGTCAAGCCATTGATTTTATTAACCTGGATTTTGATATGCCTATACTGAAACTTTATTTGGCAGCGGTGTTGCTGGTGGCGGCGCAGCTTGCCGGCGCGGCAGCGCCCCGCAACCCGGACCAGTATTTCTTCGATCAAACCCTGGGCGATCTCACCGAGCGAGCTGGCGGCGGCCCGGCAGCAGGGCAAGCAGGGCATCGTGATTTTCTTCGAACAGGAGGAATGCCCGTTCTGCCATCGCATGAAGGAGACGGTCCTGAACCAGCTCGAAGTGCAGGAGTACTACAAGAAGCACTTTCTGGTGTTTCCGATGGACGTCGAGAGCACCGCCGAAGTCACCGATCCGAAGGGCAAGGTCACCAATCAGAAGGCATTCTTTGCCGATGTCACCCACAATCGCGGCGCCACGCCGGTGTTTGCGTTCTTCGATCTCGACGGCAATCTGACCGTTCGGTACACCGGAGCGACGTCGGGAGTGGACGAGTTCATGTGGCTGGGAGAATATGCCAGCAACGGCATCTATAAGCAGGAGCCATTCACGCGCTACAAGCGGGAAAAACGCAAGGAGTCGCGCCGCAATTGACGGTGCGGATCAGCCGCTCAGGCGTTCGCGCGCGAGCCAGGCCCGCAGTTTCTCCTCCTCCTGTTCCAATTCGAACTGATTGATCAATCCCCGGCGCAGTGCATGGGACACCGCCCGTGCGCGCATATTCAGGATCTCTCCCAATTCCTCGGCGGTCTGTTGTTCCTGATCGATGCCGAGCTTGGCGTATAGCGACTTGAGGCGGCTTTGCACGCCGCGCCGCGACAGATAACGGCGGCGCGCGATGACGTTGTCGGTGAGTCCCAAGGCGATGTCGAGCAATACCTCGAACTCCAGATCGGTGATGCCGCTGCCCGGCTTGTTGGCCCGCGCCTGGATCGGCCTGACTTTCTGATCCACCCAACACTGACAATCCTTGAACACCGCTTCTACGGCCCGTTGCAGTACCTCGCCGGGATTACTCTTCAAAACGTATCCGTACACGGTCTCCGGCGGAATGATATCGGTCAAGGCGCGGACGTAGATCTCGTCCTTGTGCTGGGACCAGAACACGATGCGGGCCGCGGGACGGTCCCGCCATAGTGCCCGCGCAAGCTGGATGCCGTCCATTTCCGGCATCTGCAAGTCGCTGATCAACCACGGCTGTTCGACTTTCCGCGCGGCATCGAGGGCCTCGCGGCCATTGGTGGTATAGATGAGATCGAAGTCTGCCAGGCTGACGCCGAGAAATTCCCGGTCCCGTGGATTGTCCTCGGCGATCAGGATCGGATGCTGTTCAGTCACGTTGGCCTCCTTTGGTCTCGAGCCTGAGCTCGAAACGTGTGCCGGTCGTGAAGCGTGACGCGCGCCAGCGGAAACTGGCGCCGATTGCTTTGGCACGTTCCTCAATATTGGTCAGCCCGTGGCCGCCGTTGCGGCGCGCTTTCTCGTAGTCGAAACCGGTGCCGTTGTCCTCGACGATCAGCGTCACGCCCTGGGCGTCACGGCGCAAGTCGATTTCGTAGCGGGTCGCGTGGGCATGACGCGCGACGTTGTTGACCAGGTTCAATACGATACGGTACACGGACAAGCGCTCGAACTCGCTCATGGCAGTGTCGGAATCCGGATCCACGTGTAGAAAATATTCGGCCATGCCATCACCGCTATACCGCTTGTCCAGGTGCGAACGCAGCGCCTTTTCCAGTCCCAGCAGGTCCAGCGTCTGCGGATGCAGGTCGTCGATGATGCGGCGCATGTTGTTGGCGATCTCTTCGAGTTCGTCCTGGAGAGCTTGGACGTGGCGCGACCTTTGTTCCGGATCCGGCTCGCCCCGCAATCGAGACAGATTGCGCGAGAGATTGGTAATGTCCGAAAGCGTCTGATCGTGAATATCCATGGCGATGCGCTTACGTTCGTCTTCTGCGCCCTGCAGCACCTTTTCGCTCGCCACGACATTGAGCAACCGCTGGGTCATGGTGGACATGCAAGCAGCCAGTTCGTCGACTTCATCGCGGACATGTTCAGGGGCGGGCGGGAACACCAGGTTTCCGGCGCATATTTTCTTGGCGTCGCGCGCCAAGGCACCCAGCCGGCCCTTGGTCCGTTGAATGGTCCACACGGACAGCGCGATGCCGGTGAATACTGCAATGGCGAGCACGTACAGAGAGACGCTCACCAGTTGCGACGTAATGTCGTTTACGTTGTCGTAATAGTCCGTGTAGGCAGTGCGCTTCTGAACGTAGAACTTTCGATAGATCTGTTCCAGCTCGGGCAGCAGTTCCTGCATGCCGTTGCGTATGGCTACGGGGTCCAGATCGTCGCGGTAACGCACGTCATGGATTTGCCGATCCATTTGCGCCCGCACGGCGGGCGCAAGTTTGCCGGCGAGTTCCGGGTAGCGGAAGTTGTCGGATAGCGAACGGGATTGCTCCAAATAGCTGAAGTGCAGGTCGTCGTCGACGTTGCCGCCGCGGGCGCTCATCTGGCGGGCGATGTCGTACATGCGCTGGCCGGCAGTGATAGCGCCTTGGGCGTGGGAACAGACGTTGACCCATTCTCTAACCGCTTCGTTCTGTTGCTTGATGTCGAGCAGCTTCGCCATGGTGAAGCCGATCAACGCCATGATCAGGAAAATGGTCGCGGCGGGCGCCAGCAGTATCTGTGACCTGAGGGGCAGGTTCCTCAAGGACGTACTCCTCGTTGTTGGCGGACGCGGTCGTGGCGGCTGGCGGTCCGCTGTCGGTGGCGAAGACCGTTTGCGGTGTTTTCGGTGCCGGCAGTCGGCGCAGCCCGATAGCATACGGCGCTGCGCACGCTTGCCTATGTGCATAAGCACACTGCACACTACCAAGCCGCGCGCCTGTCGGCTGTGGCTCATCCCCTGGCGCTTCCAGAGCCATGCCGACATAGTACGCGCACTTTACTGGCGACATGGCCCCCGGCGCTGATAACATCATAACTCGACATGGCGCTATCGACCCGACTATCCCTGGCAGTGCTCTTGGTTCTGGGCTGCACGAATCTTCGTGCCGAGCCACCGGAGGCCGCGCCGTTGCCGGAACCGCTAACGTTGGAGCAGGCCCTGTCGTTCGCGGATGCTGAGCATCCCCAGGTGCTGGAAGCGCAGTCCGAGGTGGAACGGGCGCGGGCGATTCGTGACGGCGTTGACGCCAGTGACAACTGGAACGCCGCTGTGGAAGGTCGGTTGCAGTGGGTCGATCCTTCGCCCAGGGTGGAGGATCAAGGGCACAATGACAGCAAAATCGGTCTCGTGCTCAGCAAGCGTCTTTATGACTTTGGCCGCACCAGCTCGGCATTGGCGGCCGCCGATTCCGCGTTGCACGGCAGCGAACTGCTGTACACCGAAGCGCAGGCCAAGCGCCGCATTGCCATCATGCAAGCATTTTTCGACGTGATACTCGCCGACTTGGCGTATGCCCGCGACAACGAGGCAATGGCCACGGCCTACGTTGCATACGACCGCCAGCGCGATCGCAAGGCCCAAGGCAAGATTTCGGATATTCAGGTGTTGGAATCGCAAGCGGCCTATCAGCAGGTACGAAGCAAGCGTTATGCGAGTGACGTGAGCCGTCGCAATGCGCGGGCTCGATTGGCAGCGCTACTGAACCATCCGGGCAAATTGCCGGCCACCCTGGTACAACCGGACCTGCCGAACCTGGAGCGTAAGCTCCCCGAGGTCGAGCGACTGCAAGAGTTGGCACTGGCGCACAATCCTGAACTCGAGGCATTGCGCGCCCAGGTAGAGGCGTCCCGCGGACGCCTGCAGGCAGCGAGGGCCGATAAGTACCCGACCATAACCGGCGAAGTCGAAGCGGCGGATTATGCCCGCGAATTGGGTTCCAGCGACCGGGTTCGCGCCGGCATCAAGTTCAAGATGCCGCTCTATACCGGCGGTGCCGTGCGCGCCGAAATCGCCCGCCAGATGGCGGAAATGAAGCGGGCGGCGGCCCGTCGGGCGCAACGGGAATTGGATGTTCGACAAGCCGTGCTCGACGTTTGGCAGGAAATCTACGTGCTGCGCGCGCGCCGGGATGCAGCACGGGTGGAAACCGATTATCGCGATCTTTATCTGGATCGGAGCCGTGCTCTCTACGAACTGGACGTGCGTACCGATCTGGGCGATTCGATGGTGCAATTTTCTGCCGCCCGGTATCAGAGTGCGCAGGTTGATTTCCAGCTTGCGCTTGCCCTGGCGCGGCTCGAAGCGCTGCTCGGGCAGCCAATTCCGGAGCCCCAAGCCGGGGCTGCCGCCGCCGATGCTTCCGCACAATGAACCGGTGACCGAAATGAATAAGATGAGACTCTTACTTGCCACACTGATGGTCTTATACATTGGCCCGGTTGCAGCTGCTGAACTGCAAGGGCAATTGGATTGGGCCCGGCGAGTCGAGTTGAGTACACCGGTGTCCGGAACCGTCGACCAGGTACTCGTGGACGTAGGCGCCAAAGTGCGTAAAGGCGAGCCCTTGTTGCGGCTCGACCAGCGACCGTTCAAGGCGCGCGTGGCCAAGGACCAGGCAGAGCTTGCCAGCGCCAAAGACGTGCTGGAGGAAGCCAAGCGCGAGTTGGAGCGGGATCAGGAGTTGTTCGAGCGCCAGGTCATGTCCACCCACGAATTGCAGCTTTCCAAAATTGCGCTGGCCAAGGCCGAGGCGAACTTCCAGCGTGCCCGTTCGGAATTGGAATTGGCAAAGCTGGACTTGGAATACAGTACTGTCAAAGCGCCGTACCCCGCGATCGTATTGCAGCGCCGCGTGCAACCTGGCCAGACGGTGGTCACCCGCCTGCAAACGACTCCACTTCTGGTTTTGGCCAGTTCCGAGGAAATGCTGGTGCGGGCGGACGCCAGTCCGGAACAACTGGCGCAGCTCAAACCGGGCAGTACTGTCGAGATCCGGGTCGACGGGCGATCTTATCAGGGTAAGATCGGGAACCTCGGGCTCGAGCCCGAGAGCACCGATCAGGGCCCGCGCTACCAAGTGGAAGTCGCGATACCGGTCCCGAAGGAAGGCGAACTGCGCGCCGGCCAAGCGGCAACCATCGAGTTACCCTGAGCGGGGTCGCCGCGATCGCCGGTGATTGCCGACCGAAGAGAGCACCTGTGAATTCCAGTCAATCGGACAAGCTTTGTTTACGCTGCCGGGTACGCGGCCTGGTGCAGGGCGTGTTCTATCGTGCCTCAACCCGAAACCGGGCGCGCGAGCTGGGCTTGAGCGGTTTCGCCCGCAACCTCGACGATGGCAGTGTCGAAGTGCTGGCCTGTGGCGAGCGCGCCGCTGTGGATGCATTGCGCGATTGGCTCTGGGATGGTTCGCGGGGGGCGCAAGTGGAATCGGTGCAATGTCAGGACGCGCCGTTTCAGGACCTGGGCGCGTTCAGCACCAAATAGCATATTTCCTGGTGCACGGACGGCCGCTGCTTATTGCCGGTACCAGCGACTCGACAAAGCTTTGAAGACACGGTCCGGATACCAGCGTTTGCCGATACTGCCGTTGTAACGCGCCAGCGCCCGCTGCAGGTTGCCGTGTTCTTGATCCAGATAGTATTTGAGAATGGTGCAGCCGAAGCGCAGGTTGGTCTGGACGTGGAACAGGTTATCGCCAGGCTGACCGATCTCATCCACCCAGAACGGCATGACCTGCATCAGGCCTCGGGCGCCAGCATAGGAAATCGCGTAACGGTTGAAATTGCTTTCGACGTCGATGACGGCCAGCACCAGTTCCGGTGGCAGTCCGGCCCGGGTTGCTTCCACGTGGACCAGTTTCAGCAGCTCGATTCGGCTGCGCCCATCGGGGACCTTTTGCGCCAGGCGACGGGCCATGTCCGTCAGCCAGACCTCTCCCTGGAACCGATCCTTGAAGGCTTTCGAATCCAGCACCGCGTGCTTGAGAAAAACGCGCATGGCCTCGTCGGGGCGCTCCTGGGTGCCTGCCGCAGCGGCCAGCGCCACCGCCGCCAACGCGACAGCGGCGGCCAATCGCAGCCAGATGGCTGGCCGGGTGTGGGTACGTGGGCGGCTCATACCGCCTATATCGTCAACTGGTGGCCGTGGCTTTATGGCGCAGAAACTCAATAATTCCCCCTGCTGCGACGTGGGTTGCCTCGCTGTCGCGGCGTCCTTTGTATTCGATCTTGTCTTCGTCCAGGGCTCGCTCGCCCAGCACCAGGCGGTGCGGCACGCCGATCAGTTCCATGTCCGCAAACATGACGCCGGGCCGCACGTTGCGATCGTCGAGCAGCACCTCGAAGCCCGCTTCCGTCAGCCGGGTATATAAATCCTCGACCGCGGCACGCAATCGCTCGGACTTGCGCATGTTCATTGGCAGCAGGGCGACCTGGAACGGCGCCAACGGTTCGGGCCAGACGATCCCCCGTTCATCGTGGTTTTGCTCGATGGCGGCCGCGACGACGCGCGATACGCCGATTCCGTAGCAGCCCATGGTCATCACCTGGCTCTGGCCATTCTCGTCCAACACCGTCGCGTCGAGCGCAGCGCTGTATTTCGTGCCGAGCTGGAAAATGTGCCCGACTTCGATGCCGCGGGCGATGCTCAACTGTCCTTCACCATCGGGACTGGGATCGCCATCGACCACGTTGCGCAAGTCCGCCGTCCGCGGCTGCGGCAAATCCCGCCCCCAGTTGACGCCGGTCAGGTGCCGGCCTTCCTGGTTGGCGCCGCATACGAAGTCGCCCAGTTGTGCGGCGGCGTGATCGACGATCACCTGCAGCGGCAATCCGACCGGCCCCAGAGAGCCTGGCCCGCATCCCGCCGCAGCACGGATCTCGTCGGCCGTGGCGAAGTTCAAAGGCGCGGCAACAGGTGCCAACTTTTCCGCTTTGACCGCATTGAGTTCGTGGTCGCCGCGCACGACCAACGCGACCAGGCCGCCGTCTGTGCCTGTCACCAGCAGCGTTTTGATGCAACGTGACGGCTTGACCTTCAGAAATTCGGCAAGCTCGGCGATGGTGTGCTGATTGGGCGTGTCCACCGTTCGCATCGACTCCACAGGCTCGGGGCGCGGCTCGGTCGGCGCCATCGCCTCGGCGAGCTCCACGTTGGCGGCGTAGTCGCTGTCGGAGGAAAACGCGATGGCGTCTTCACCGGAAGCCGCGAGCACATGAAATTCGTGGGAGACATTGCCGCCGATGCTGCCGGTGTCGGCGTGCACGGCGCGAAAATGCAGAGCCGCAGGCGTTCGAAGATCCGCATGTAGGTGCGGTACATGAGCTGGTAGGTCTGGTCCAGGGAGGACTGATCGAGATGAAATGAGTAGGCATCTTTCATCAGAAATTCCCGAGCCCGCATGATGCCGAAGCGCGGCCGGATCTCGTCGCGGAATTTGGTTTGAATCTGATAGTACGTGACCGGTAATTGCCGGTAGCTCCTGAGTTCGTTGCGGGCGAAATCGGTGATGACTTCCTCGTGGGTGGGACCGAAACAGAATTCCCGCTCGTGGCGATCACGCAGCCGCAGCAATTCCGGTCCGTACTGGTCCCAACGCCCGGATTCCTGCCACAGCTCCGCCGGTTGCACGGCCGGCATCAGCAGTTCCAGGGCACCGGAACGGTTCATTTCCTCGCGAATGATGGCTTCCGCCTTGCGTAGAACCCGTAGCCCCAGCGGCAGCCAGGTGTAGATGCCGGTGGCGAGTTTGCGGATCATGCCTGCGCGCAGCATCAGCTGATGGCTGACGACTTCCGCATCCGAGGGCGTCTCCTTGAGGGTGGCGAGCGGAAATTGACTAATGCGCATGGCGTACTTTCATGTAATGACTCATGGTGTGGGAAGGCTGGCGTGTCGCGGCGATCCGATCAATGCTGCTCTGGTTTGGCGCCGTCCGGTGTTGGCAATACGTTGGCGTCGTGCAGATATTGCTGTTCCTGGTATCTCACGCCATCGGGGGGCGGCGCATCGGTCACGTGCCAGACGCCTTTTTCGTCCTGCCATTTGTAGACCGTGGTACTGGAACTGGCGCTGCCGCTCAGCTCCCGCACCCGCTCGAATAATTCCGGTTTGAAATAAAACAATACCGCCGCGCCCAGCACGATGACTATCAGCCAGAACAAGATGGTTTTCATGCGATGGGTTCCCTCGGCGGATGACTGGTCGTATATGGATATTATCGGGAATTCAGCGGCTGGACGCCATGCGTCCGCTAGTGACGCGAAACTAGAACGTGGCGCCGTTCCAACCCCACATGTGGCGAGCGGCGTCGGCAAACTCGATGTAGATCCGATCGGCCGGAATTCCCAGCTGTTCGTTCATGAGCGCGCACAACGCGGCGGAGATGGCCTCGGTGGCGGCGCCCGGCAAACCGATGCTTTTCAGCTCGAGATAGGCAACAGGCGCGTCGCTGCCCGCAAACAGCATGTGCGGATTGTGCCGCCAATCGACCATAACGTAGCGTTCCGGCTTGCCGAGTTGCTCGGCCACCATTGCGGATGCGAGTCGCAGGAGGCTGTCGCGCTGTGCAGCGGTTGCCGTCTGATTGGTCGCGATACTGAGAAAGGGCATGGTAGGCTCCGGTAAAGACTGAAACTTAACTCAAACCGGAGGCGATCGTCGACGGTCTGCAACCTGGAGTTGCCAGCCTGGTCCCGCTGCCGAGGGTAGGGGCGGTGGCAATTGCCCGGGCCGATCCTATTGCTGCGTGCTGCAATTGTCCTGAATACGCTTTTCCAGGTCGATGGTTTCCTTGGCCTGTTCTTCGGGACTCATGATCCGGGTGGCGCCGTTGTCCTCGACCTTGACCCGGGCATGGGTGCGGAGCGTTTCCAGGTTCTTGCGCATCCCTTCGCAAGCGACTTTTTGCTGTTCTGCGGCTTGCTTTTGCTTGCGATCCGCTTCGGCGCGGCGGGCACGAATCTGATCGCTCAGTTCGCTGGCTTCGCGGCTGTCGGCGCCGGAGTTCGGTTGCGGAGCCGCCGCAGATGGCGCCGGTGCCGGGGCCGCCGCCGGACGCGGCACCGCGATTTCCCTGGCGCTGCCGTTCTCGGGAGGTTGTTGGCTGTAGTGGGTGATGCCGTCGGCATCCACCCATTTGTATACCTGTGCTTGGCTGATGTTGGCGCCCAGCCCAAGCAACAGCACCATCATCAGGCTACCGGTCCTATGCATCGATTGTGCTCCGCGACATGGGGTGATCCCCTTATGATTCCGTAGGTATTATCGGCAGGGCGAAGCCAAACACAAGGCTCGATGAGCCGGAATCGGCGAGCGCACCCTCGAGTTGTGCGCTTTTCCGCAATTCGACCGCATTGCAGCCTTTTTCTTGACGTTTGCGCCCGCAATCAGTAACTTTCCACAATTACGCTGAGCACGCGTGGCGCCCGTTTTGCGGGCGTTTTTTGTCGTAGCGTCGCGCTTCCAGCGCCGCCCAGGGTCTGGGCGGGCGCTTATGGCCGGCGCAAGCCGTCGTCCTTAGGAGACCCCGATTGTGGAATTGACCGGTGCCGAGATCTTCGTCCGTTGTTTGAAGGATGAGGGCGTCGAATACGTTTTCGGATACCCGGGCGGTGCCGTATTGCACATTTACGATGCACTGTACCGCCAGGACGACGTCAAGCATATCCTCGTGCGCCACGAGCAGGCAGCCACCCATGCAGGCGACGGCTATGCCCGCGCCACCGGCAAACCCGGCGTGGTGCTGGTCACCTCCGGCCCCGGCGCCACCAACGCGGTGACCGGTATCGCCACCGCGTACATGGATTCAATTCCACTGGTGGTATTCACCGGCCAGGTGCCGACCAGTCTGATCGGCAACGATGCTTTCCAGGAAGTCGATTCGGTCGGCATCACGCGTCCGTGCGTCAAGCACAACTTCCTCGTCAAGGACGTCAATGATCTTGCCACTACGGTGAAAAAGGCGTTTTACGTCGCGACCACCGGCCGCCCAGGTCCGGTGGTTGTGGACATTCCCAAAGACGTCACCGCCAACCGAGCCGAGTACAGTTATCCGAAGAAAGTGTCGATGCGCTCGTACAATCCCGTCGTCAAGGGACATGGGGGACAGATCAAGAAAGCGCTGGAATTGATCCTGAGTGCCAAGCGGCCGATGCTGTACACCGGCGGCGGGGTCATTCTCGACAACGCTTCCCAGGACCTGATCGGTTTCACCCGCGAGCTGGGATTTCCGATTACCAATACCTTGATGGGACTGGGCGCGTATCCGGCTACCGACCGCCAGTTCGTCGGCATGCTGGGCATGCACGGCACCTACGAAGCCAACTTGGCGATGCACAACTGTGACGTGCTGATCGCGATCGGTGCGCGTTTCGATGACCGGGTTACCGGCAACATCGCGAAATTCTGTCCAACGGCGAAGATTGTGCACGTGGATATCGATCCGGCGTCGATCTCGAAGAACGTCAAAGTGGACGTCCCGATCGTCGGCTCGGTGGGCGCAGTGCTCAAGGAATTGTCCAAAGCGTTGAAGAGTACTGAACAGCGCCCGGACCCGGAGGCTCTGCGCGAATGGTGGAAGCAGATCGACGAATGGCGCAGCATGGATTGCCTCAAGTACGATCGTAGCAGCGCTGTGATCAAGCCCCAGTACGTGGTCGAAAAGCTGTACGAGGTGACCGGCGGCGACGCGTATGTGACGTCGGACGTCGGGCAACATCAAATGTGGGCGGCGCAATTCTACAAGTTTGATCAGCCCCGCCGGTGGATCAACTCCGGCGGCCTCGGCACCATGGGTTTCGGACTTCCGGCGGCCATGGGCGTCCAGTTTGCCTTTCCCGATGCGACCGTCGCTTGCGTGACCGGCGAGGGCAGCATCCAGATGAATATTCAGGAGCTGTCGACCCTGCGCCAATACGCGCTGCCGGTGAAGATCATCAATTTGAACAATCGTTATCTGGGCATGGTGCGGCAGTGGCAGGAGTTTTTCTATCAAGGCCGTTACGCCATGTCGTACATGGAATCCCTGCCGGACTTCGTCAAGCTCGCGGAAGCCTATGGGGCCGCCGGCTTTCTGATCGACAAGCCAGGCGATGTGGAAGGCGCGCTCAAGGAGGCAATGAAGATTCGCGATCGCGCCGTGTTCCTGGATTTCATTACCGACCAGAACGAGAACGTGTATCCGATGATCCCGTCCGGGGCGGGACAAAACGAGATGATCCTGGTGTGAACATGCGGCATATCATTTCCATTTTGCTGGAGAACGAATCCGGTGCATTGTCGCGGGTCGCGGGCCTGTTTTCGGCAAGGGGCTACAACATCGAATCGCTTACGGTGGCGCCGACCGATGAAGCTTCTATTTCACGCATGACCCTGGTTACCAGCGGTACGGACGAGATCATTGAGCAGATCACCAAGCAACTCAATAAACTCATCGACGTGATCAAACTGGTCGATATGACAGAAGGCGTACACATTGAACGCGAAATGATGTTGATCAAACTGCGCGTCGCGGGCGGAGAAGCCCGCGAAGAAATAAAGCGCCTTAGCGACATCTTCCGCGGCAGCGTGATCGACGTCACCGAGGACGCGTATACGATCGAGCTCACCGGCACCGGCGAGAAGCTGGATGCTTTTATTCACGCGGTCGGCAGTGTGCCGATCCTGGAAGTGGTGCGTTCGGGCGCCATCGGCATCGCCCGTGGCGACAAGGCACTGCGCATTTAACCCGTTTCGTTCGAAACCTCAGCACAAGGTCGATTGTTAACATGAACATCTACTACGACAAAGACGCGGATCTCTCGATTATTCAGGCCATGAAAGTGGCTATCGTGGGCTACGGATCCCAAGGGCATGCCCATGCCAACAACTTGAAGGATTCCGGAGTGGACGTGACCGTGGCGCTGCGCCCCGGTTCGAGTTCTGCGGCCAAAGCCAAAAACGCAGGCCTGGCGGTTAAGGATATCGAAGCTGCAGTGAAGGACGCCGATCTGGTTATGATTCTGGCGCCAGACGAGCATCAGGCGCGCTTGTATCGCGAGCAAGTGGAACCGAACCTCAAGCAGGGCGCGGTACTGGCGTTCGCTCATGGGTTCAACATCCATTTCGAGCAAGTGGTCCCCCGCGAGGATCTGGACGTGATCATGGTGGCGCCCAAGGGGCCGGGGCATCTGGTGCGTTCCACCTACACGCAGGGTGGCGGTGTACCGAGCCTGATCGCTGTCTACCAGGATGCTTCCGGGCGCGCGAAGGACATCGCGCTCTCTTATGCATCGGCCAATGGCGGTGGTCGCGCGGGCGTGATCGAAACCAGCTTCCGCGAAGAAACCGAGACCGATCTTTTCGGTGAGCAGGCTGTACTGTGCGGCGGCGCCACGGCTTTGGTGCAGGCAGGGTTCGAGACACTGGTCGAAGCCGGGTATGCGCCGGAGATGGCATATTTTGAATGCCTCCATGAATTGAAGCTGATCGTCGACCTCATGTACGAGGGCGGTATCGCCGACATGCGGTACTCCATTTCCAATACGGCCGAGTATGGCGACGTCACCCGCGGGCCGCGCGTCATCACGGAACAGACCAAAGACGAGATGCGCAAGATCTTGAAGGAAATCCAAACCGGGGAGTTCGCCAAGGAATTCATTCTCGAAAATCAGGCTGGCGCTGCGAAGTTGAAAGCTTTGCGCCGGGTCGCGCGGGAGCATCCCATCGAAATCGTCGGCGGCAAGCTGCGCGACATGATGCCTTGGATCAAAGCCAACAAAATGGTCGACAAGAGCAAAAACTGAGTCGATCTTCCGCTACCAACCTCGCGCCCGCCGCATCCACCCGGATTCGGCGGGCGCGTCGTTTTTGTCTAGTCTCTCCTCAAGTTTCGCCGCCGCGCCCGTAAAACGGTTCTATAAGTATATGATTTTAAGGGAAGGCCGCATTTTCATTTTGGTTTTTGCCGGCATCGCGCTGCTGCTGTTGGCAATGGTTGCCGTGTGGGCGGCGATCCCATTTGCGATCCTCGCGCTGATCAGCGGATATCTGTACCGCGATCCCGATCGCGAAGTGCCTGCAGCCCCGCTGGGGGTCGTCAGCCCTGCGGATGGAACCGTGGAATTCGCCGGCGACAGCCGGGATCCGTTTCTGGACCGAGACGCGGTTCGTATTACGCTGCGCATGGGCGCGCTGGATGCATACGCGATTCGAAGCCCAGTGGAAGGCAAGGTGGTGCGGCGTTCGCATCGGGCCCCTGGGGCGGATCGTGAAGGCGACGACGGCGAGTTCAATTACGCGGTGTGGATACAAACCGATGAAGCTGACGACGTCGTTCTGGTGATGACCCGGCATTCCTCCTGGCGTGCGCCGCGCTGCTATGTCCATTCCGGTGAACGTGTCGGCCAGGGTCAACGTTGCGGTATGATTCGCTTCGGCTCCCGGGTGCAGGTTTTTCTGCCATCCGGAACCAGGGTCGGTATTCCCGCCGGGAGCCGTGTCCAGGCCGGATCCGACTTGATCGGCACCCTGGTGCGCAAACCGGTACCGGCAGCGCAGGCGGCCGTGGCGCATTGAATGAAATCGCAAAAGGGATCTGAGCCCCATCGTGGATCAATATAAAATGGATGAGGAAGTCATAGAGGCCAGACGTCGTCGGCGCGCCGTCTATCTGTTGCCCAATTTGTTTACGACCGGCGGCTTGTTTGCCGGGTTTTATGCCATCGTTGCCGCGATGGGCGGTCAGTTTCATATCGCCGCGATCGCCGTCATTGTAGCCATGCTGCTGGACGGCATCGATGGCAGGGTGGCACGCATGACCGGCACCCAGAGCGAGTTCGGTGCCCAATACGACAGCATGGCCGATCTGGTGTCCTTCGGGCTCGCGCCGTCTCTGGTGATGTACAAGTGGTCGTTGATCAGCATGGCTCAGCTCGGCGGCCAATGGGGCAAGATCGGCTGGCTGGCCGCGTTTTTCTACGCCGCCATGGCAGCGATGCGCCTGGCCCGTTTCAATGTCCAAATAGGCAAAGTGGACAAGCGCTATTTTTATGGGCTGGCGAGCCCGTCGGCGGCAACGCTGCTGGTTTCCTTCATCTGGCTGGCGGTGGATCTCGACTGGTCCGGCAGTGCGTTGTGGGTGCCGGCGCTCGTACTTACCATTTGTGCCGGCGCGCTGATGGTAAGCCCGGTGCTGTACCACAGCTTCAAGACAGTGAAGCGAAAGGACCGGATCCCTTATCTTGGAATCCTGGTGGTAGTCCTGGCGCTGATATTGATTGCGATCGATCCGCCCAAGGTGATCTTCGCGGTATTTTTCGCCTACGCGTTGTCGGGACCACTGCAATGGCTGGTGCGAGTCCGTCGAAAACGCATGCGCCACACGCATGCCGGCGAACACGGGCGGGATGCCGCCGCGCCCCCGCTTGGCAAGCATGAGGAATAACGCTATAGTTTCCTGAAGTCCGTACCTACGAGCCCGATGAACGCACCGATTTGCCAAATCGACCCGGATCACTACCGCCATTCGGCGGCGGGCTCGCTCCTGTCCGTTTCCCTTCTTCTGCTCACCCTGCTGCGACTGCTGCCCTGACGGGCAGATACTCGGCATACCCTGGCGAGGGTAAATCACGCACCCGCAATCCCCTTACGAGTACCGGCCCGGCCGGTTTGCGCAGCGTATGGCCTCAGGTAAACTGAGCCTGCGATCGGAGCACAAGATCATGAGCGAAAAAGAGAAACTCATCATATTCGATACCACCATGCGTGACGGCGAGCAGAGCCCCGGCGCGTCGATGACAAAAGAGGAAAAGGTGCGTATCGCCAAGACCCTGGACCGCATGCGGGTCGATGTCATCGAAGCCGGTTTTCCGATCGCCAGCAAGGGCGATTTCGAAGCCGTACGAGCCGTAGCCAAGACAGTCCAGTACAGCACAGTATGCGGTCTCGCGCGGGCGTTGGATAAAGACATCGACCGCGCCGGCGAGGCGCTCAAGGATGCGCCGTCTGCGCGCATCCACACCTTCATCGCAACGTCGCCCATCCACATGAAGATGAAGTTGCGCATGGAGCCGGATCAGGTCGTGGAGCAGGCGGTCCGCGCGGTCAAGCGTGCCCGCCAGTTCACCGACGACGTCGAATTTTCGGCCGAGGATGCCGGCCGATCCGAGCTGGATTTCCTTTGCCGGGTGATCGAAGCAGCGATCGATGCAGGCGCGCGGACCGTGAACATTCCCGATACCGTGGGCTACAACGTGCCGGAGCAATTCGGGCGTTTGATCGGCGACCTGATCGAACGGGTGCCCAACTCCGATAAGGCGGTGTTTTCGGTTCATTGCCACAACGATCTGGGATTGGCGGTCGCAAATTCATTGTCGGCCGTGCTGCACGGCGCCCGGCAGGTGGAATGCACGATCAACGGTCTTGGCGAACGCGCCGGCAACGCCGCGTTGGAAGAGGTGGTGATGGCAGTGCGCACCCGCCAGGACGTATTTCCCTGCGACGTCGAAATCGACACCACGCAGATCGTTGCCAGTTCGCGTCTCGTGTCGAACATTACCGGATTTCCCGTGCAGCCCAACAAGGCGATCGTCGGCGCCAATGCATTCGCACATGAGTCGGGCATCCACCAGGACGGGGTACTCAAGAGCCGAGAAACCTACGAGATCATGCGTGCCGAAGACGTCGGCTGGAGCGCGAATCGCATGGTCCTCGGCAAGCATTCCGGGCGCAACGCATTCCGTACGCGTTTGAAAGAGATTGGCATCGAGTTCGACTCCGAGGAAGCGCTCAACGATGTTTTCGCACGATTCAAGGATCTTGCCGACAAAAAGCACGAGATCTACGACGAGGATTTGCAGGCGCTGGTAACCGAGACCAGTCTCGAAGCGGAAAATGAACGCATCAAACTGGTTGCTTTGCGGGTCTGCAGCGAAACCGGAGAGATGCCCAATGCGCAGATTACCCTGAGCATCGACGGCCAGGAGCATGCGGCTGCAGGTGTCGGCGGAGGACCCGTGGACGCGGCGTTCAAGGGGATCGACAGCGTCGTGCACAGCGACACGGAATTGCTGCTCTATTCGGTGAACAATATCACCAGCGGCACCGATTCCCAGGGTGAGGTGACGGTGCGTCTGTCCAAAGGCGGGCGTATCGTCAACGGTCAGGGTTCGGACACCGATATCGTGACCGCGTCGGTGAAAGCGTATCTGAATGCGTTGAACAAGATCATGTACCCAGTGCAAAGAGCCCATCCGCAGGCCGCAGACGTATAGGAGACGTCGCGGGCGAGGTCAGAATGAACGAGGCACAACGACAAGCCTATCTCTCGGCGATGGATATCGAGGTATGGGAGCAGCGCACGCCAGGCAGCCGGGCGCCGACGGAACCGCTCCCGGCGCCGACTTCCGCGCAACCGGAAGGCCGGGCCGATTGGGAAACCCTGCGTAGCGCGGTCAGCGTGTGCAAGGCTTGTGCCTTGCATCGTAGCCGCACCCAGACCGTTTTCGGAACGGGTGATGTGCGCGCCGACTTGATGCTGATCGGTGAAGCACCCGGCGCCGAAGAGGATCGCCAAGGCGAACCCTTCGTGGGCCGTGCCGGCCAACTGTTGAACGAGATGCTGCGGGCGATCGGACTTGCGCGCGAGCAGGTTTACATCGCCAATATCCTCAAGTGCCGCCCGCCCAACAACCGCGATCCGGAGACTGCGGAAGTCCAGCAATGCGAAGCTTATCTGCGACGCCAGGTGGAACTGGTGGCGCCGAAGCTGATACTCGCTCTGGGGCGAGTCGCAGCTCACAATCTGCTGCATACACAGGTCAGCCTGGCGCGCCTGCGTGGTGAGTTCCATCACTTCGGAGCTGAAAATGTGCCCCTGCTGGTCACGTACCATCCTGCCTATCTGTTGCGTACTCCGCAGGACAAAGCCAAGGCGTGGCAGGATCTGTGCGCCGCACGCGGATTGCTGCGGGGCCCGCAATGAGCGCCGTATTCGACCGTTCGATGCCGGTCTTTCGCAGCATGTGCGAAGACGACCTGAACTCCGTGATGGAGATCGAGCATTTGGGTTACCTGCAGCCGTGGACTCGGGGGATTTTCCAGGACTGTCTGCGGGTAGGATATCTGTGCCAGGTGCTGGAGATCGAGGGCGCGGTCCATGCCTACGGCGTGATGTCGAGCGGGGGCGGTGAAGCCCACGTCTTGAACCTGTGCGTGCATCGTCATTTCCAGCGGCGGGGACTGGGGCGGATGATGTTGCGGCAATTGGTGGAGTCGGCCCGCCGCCTGCACGTGGAGGTGGTACTGTTGGAAGTGCGACCTTCGAATATTGCGGCCTTGACGCTCTATGAACACGTCGGTTTTTCGGAGGTCGGGGTTCGCAAAAACTACTATCCCGCCAAAGGAGGCCGGGAGGACGCACTTATCATGGCGTTGCCGCTGTGACCGGACCCGGCCGCGATTGACGCGCATGGTCTTGCACTTCGTATACAATAGCGGCCTCGCAGCAACCCTCTGACCGTTTTCCTATGTCCGTGTTACCCAAGGAAGTCCAGCGTCGGCGAACATTCGCCATTATTTCGCATCCCGATGCGGGCAAGACCACGCTCACCGAAAAGCTGCTGTTGTTCGGCGGTGCGATACAACTTGCGGGTACCGTGAAAGGCCGCAAGGCGGCGCGCCATGCCACCTCGGATTGGATGGAGCTGGAAAAGCAGCGCGGTATTTCAGTGACCTCCTCGGTAATGCAATTTCCCTATCGGGACCGGTTGGTAAACCTGCTCGATACGCCCGGGCACGAGGATTTCTCGGAAGATACCTACCGCACGCTCACCGCTGTGGACTCCGCGCTGATGGTGATCGACGCCGCCAAAGGTGTCGAGGAGCGAACCATCAAACTGATGGAGGTCTGCCGTTTACGGGCGACGCCGATCGTCACCTTCATCAACAAACTCGACCGGGAAGGCCGCGAGCCGGTCGAGTTGCTCGATGAGGTGGAGGACGTTCTGAAAATCCGCTGTGCTCCGGTCACCTGGCCGATCGGCATGGGTAAGGGTTTCAAGGGTGTGTATCACCTCTACAGCGACAACGTGCATTTGTTCAGTGCGACCCATGGCGGGCGCATCAAGTCCGGTGAAGTCATCGGCGGCCTTGAGAATCCGCGGTTGGATGAAATTCTTGGCGGCGCGGCGCGTGAATTGCGCGAGGAAATCGAGCTCGTGCGGGGTGCGAGCCATGAATTCGATCAGGATGCGTATCTCAAGGGCGAACTGAGCCCGGTGCTGTTCGGCTCAGCGATCAACAACTTCGGCGTCAAGGAACTGCTGGATACGTTCGTCGAGACTGCGCCGCCGCCACGTCCACGAGACACGATCGATCGTTCAGTCGAGCCTGGAGAGGATAAGTTCAGCGGCTTCGTGTTCAAGATCCAGGCAAACATGGACCCCCAGCACCGCGACCGCATCGCATTTCTGCGCGTGTGTTCCGGGCGCTACAGCAAAGGCATGAAAATGCGCCATGTGCGCATCGGCCGTGACGTAAAGGTCGCCAACGCCATCACCTTCATGGCAAGTGAACGCGAACACGTCGAAGAGGCGTGGGCTGGCGACATCATCGGACTCGCATAATCATGGCACGATTCAAATCGGTGACACTTTCACCGAAGGCGAAGTATTGCAATTCACCGGCATTCCGAATTTTGCACCGGAGCTTTTCCGGCGCGTGATTTTGCGCGATCCCCTGCGGTTGAAAGCGCTGCAAAAAGGATTGGTCGAGCTTTCCGAGGAAGGCGCATCGCAGCTCTTCCGGCCTTTGCGCAACAACGATCTGATTGTCGGGGCGGTCGGCGTCCTGCAATTCGATGTTGTGGCGTTTCGACTCAAGAATGAATACGGAGTCGACTGTGCTTTCGAATCGGTGAATGTCGCCACGGCGCGCTGGGTCAGTAGCAAGGATCCGCGCAAGTTGGATGAGTTCCGGACCAAGGCCCGGGACAATCTTGCTGTGGACGGCGGCGGTAATCTCACCTATCTGGCGCCGACGCGGGTGAATTTGGACTTGGCAATGGAACGTGCCCCGGACATCGAATTTCACGCTACCCGCGAACACGGCATGAGCTTGTAGCCGTGATTCGTATTGCGCGGCCGAAGCTACGATGACCGCAGCGCCGCGAGACCACCGTTCACTTTGGGCGTGGGCCATGTACGACTGGGGCAACTCGGCGTTCGCGACCGCTGTCATGGCCGCGTTCTTTCCAGTGTTCTTCAAGCAATTCTGGAGCGCCGGTGTGCCGGTTACGGAGAGCACCTTCCGACTCGGCGCGGCCAACTCGGCGGCAAGTCTGGTGATCGTGGTGTTGGCGCCGATCTTGGGCGCAATCGCAGACCGGGCCAGCGCGCGAAAACGGTTCCTGCTGTATTTTACCGTCCTTGGGGTCGCCGCGACCGCAGGCCTTTATTTCGTTCATATGGGCGAATGGCAGTGGGCGGTGCTCCTGTACGCAGCAGCGGCAATTGGCTTTGCCGGCGCCAATGTTTTTTACGACGCTCTGCTGCCTGCCTTGGTGCCGAGGAGCGCTTGGATTGGGCTTCTTCGCTGGGCTATGCGCTTGGTTACCTGGGCGGCGGGCTGCTGTTCGCGGTATGCGTATGGCTGACGGTGCAGCCGCAGCGCTTCGGCCTGGTTGACGCCGCCGAAGGCGTGCGAGTGAGTTTTCTTCTGGTGGCCGTATGGTGGCTGCTGTTTACAGTGCCGCTGGCGCTCTGGGTTCATGAGCCGACGCGGCGGCCATTGGCGAAGGGGAGTGTTCGGGCCGGTTTTCGTCAGCTGCGCGATACGTTTCATCACGTGCGCAAACTACGCGTGGTTGCATTGTTTCTACTGGCGTACTGGCTCTATATCGATGGTGTCGACACGGTCGTGAGAATGGCGATTGATTACGGGCTGTCGTTGGGATTTCAGGTGCAGGATCTCATGCTCGCCTTGTTGGTTACCCAATTCGTCGGCTTTCCGTCCGCACTGCTGTTCGGTTATCTCGCCGGTTGGATCGGCCCCAAGCGGGGAGTACTGATTTGCATCGCGGCGTACGTATTCGTCATCGCCTGGGCCCACGGCATGACCAACACCAGGGAATTTTACCTGCTTGCGGCGATCGTCGGTTTGGTGCAGGGCGGAATCCAGGCGCTTAGCCGCTCCTTGTATGCGCGGCTCATACCCCGCGACAAATCCGGAGAGTTCTTTGGTTTCTACAACATGCTGGGTAAATTCGCCGCAGTTTTGGGCCCGGTTCTCATGGGTGTGGTCGCACTCGAAAGCGGCGATTCCCGGCTCGCGTTATTGTCGACCGTGATACTATTTGTGGTTGGCGCGGTGTTGCTGCTGCGCGTGGATGTTCAGCGCGGGCGCGACATGGCCCGTGGGCTGGAGGAACCGGGCGCAGCGGGACACTGATACCTGTCGCTGAATCGCCATGGGAGAACGAACCTTGTCGGCAGCCTTTTTGCCAGCCTGGAGATAGCTACTGATGTCGGATTCGAACGAACAGCACAAAGACCACGAGCAACAGGTCGGTCTGCTGCATGTCGTCGCCAGCGTAATTGCGGCGATGTTTGGAGTGCGGGGCCGCCACGCTCACGAACGGGATTTCACCAAAGGCCGGCCTGCCGCCTACATCATCGTTGGCTTGATCTTTACCGCGTTGTTCGTCGGCACCCTGGTGGGCGTGGTGATGCTGGTACTGAAGTTCAGCGGCGTCTGATCTAAGACGTCGTCAATTGCTGGCGTTTTGTCCAAGCTTCTTGGAATATTCGATCAGCGCGGTGCAGGCTTGGCGAAAATCACCGCGAATGTCGATCAGCGTCTGTACTCCCAACAGTTCAAAATCCGCTCGGCTCATGCGCTCCACCTGTAAGCAGCTCTTGTAGAGTTTCACCGCGCCTATGCTGCCTGCGTTGCCCTTCAGCGCGTGGCTGGCATCGCGAAAATCCGCATAGTCCTCCTGCGACAGAGACTCCTGCATTTTTTCGAGCAGTCCATTACCGTCCCGGATAAAACCCTGAATCAGCTCGTGAAAGAAATCGCTGCCGCGCCCGAGGCTCTCAACTTCCTGGAGGCTCGCGAGATTGAGAACGGGCGCGCCGTCGAAAAGTTCGGTTGCCGCCGGCCGTTCCCGTTGCCGCAGCAGATCGCGATCAGTGCGAAGGTCGGGTAGGTCGCCGCCACTGTGGCGCTCGAGAATGCGTTCGATTATTTCCAGGAGTCGGGGTGCTTCGATGGGTTTGGTGAGAAACGTTTCGATGCCGGCTGCTTCACACTCCAATTTTGCTTCCGTGGTGGCGTTGGCAGTCAGCATTACGAACGGCAGGTTGTTCTTGTTGGGATAAATGAAACGGTACAGCTTGGCGGTTTGCACGCCGTCCATTACAGGCATATGCATGTCCAGCATGACCAGGTCGTAGTCGCCGCATTCCAATGCATCCAGCGCTTCTTCGCCATTGTGCACCAAATCCACTTCATGTCCGGCCCGTTCCAGGACGCGGGCGATGAATTTCTGGCTGGTCGGATTATCTTCCGCTACCAGGATCCGCGATCTGCCCGCGGTGCCGACACGATTGATGCGCGCGCGCAGCGGCACGATGCGTTCGCCGCCGCGCCGCTCGACAACAGGCGCCGAATGCAACGCGTTGAAAAGCAGTTTCTTGTCCACGGGGGAGGATAGCAGGCATGAATATCCGGCCTCGAGCAGCGAACGGTGCTCCAAATCGTTGTCTTCTCTGGTGATAAGCACCAATGCCGTGTCGGCACTGCTCGTGACCTTGCGCAGCGCCCGGGCGAACTGTCTGGCGTCGATGTCGATCAGCAATTTGTCGACGATGATCACATGGTAGCAGTGGCCGCGGCGCAGTTCGGATTCGGCTCGTACGAACGCGCCACTGGCGCTATCGTTCGTTTCGAGCTGTACTCCCCATTCCCCCAGGCACCCGGTCACCACTCCAATATTCGGGCTTCGCTCATCGGAAACCAGTAGGACCCGCGTGTGCTGTAACGAAGTGACCGCAACGTCCTCAGCAGGGCTGGGACTGAACGGCAGTTCGAACCATACGGTGGACGCGCCCGCCTCTTGATTCTCGACTCCGATCGTGCCGCCCATGAGCTTGACCAGTTCGACGGCGACAACTGCCCGGAGGGCGGTGCCGTCATAGGGGGTCGTTGTCGACGCCTCACGCCGCGCCCGGTCGCTGACGCGGGTAAGGAGGCGTGCTGCCTCGCCGCTTCCGTTTTGTTCGATCTCGAAACGCAGGATTGTGCCGGTGTCGTTAGCTCGCAACGGTCGAACACGCACGTCGAGTCGCCCGTGGCGAGCAAAGGCCACTGCGTTGGTAATCAGGTTGGAAAGGACCTGGCGCAACTGCGCGGGTGCGCCCGTGAGTTGGTACGGCGTTCGCGGGTCGATCTGCAGGCCCAGGCTCATGCTGCGCTTGTTCGCCTGCTCCCGTAACAGGCGCACCGCGCCATTGAGCATATTGTGCAAATCGAACTCTGTGCGGCGAAGACTGATCGTCCCCCCTGAAATGGCGGAGTAGTCGACGATATTGTCCATCACGGCTACCGCAGTATTTGCGGATTCGCAGATTGTGTCAGCGAACTCACGCTGCTCTCGACTCAGGGACGTTTCCCGCAGCAGATCGGATACACCAAGCAACCGGTTCAGCGGCGGGCGCAGTTCCTGCCCCGCTTCGATCAGAAACCGGGCCTGTTCGCTGGTTGCTCGTTCACCGCGCCTGATCGCCCGGTATAGCCGCTTGAACATGAATGCCACATACACCGGCAGGGTAGCCAACCCGATCCAGAAACCGACGGCCAGGGCCATGTGACTGAGCCAGAACGGCGAATTCATGACCACCAACGGATAACCGATCAAGCTGAGGGAAGTAGTGAGATATAGAAAGGGCAGGCCGAATCGAAAGCCGTTGCCGAAAGCGGACAGGAGGTAAAGCAAGTACAGCGGCGCGCCGGCAGCGCCGCCGAGCTGCATACCGCCGGTGATGGCGACGGTATCGAAGAGGATCGTAAACATGCGACGTTGCACCGACGGCCGCGGCAGGAAAATACCCAATGCGAGCAGAACCAACGCACCGAGCACGGCCGCTGCGGCGGCGATGGTGGGCGCCCCGGATCGGCCGTGGTCGGGGACGGACAAAAGCAGATAGGCGCTCGCGGCGCCTACCAGCAGCAGCCGCAAGATGTCCTGCTCCAGCGCGCCGCCGAGCGCCAGACTAGCTTCGTCGTCGTCGACTGGATTCGATGCTCTGTCGCGCTGGTTTTCGTCCGTGGTGCCGCGCATGATTATTGAGTTTGTCGAGCTGGCTCGTCCGATAGTTCTCGATAGATATCCATGACCCGGTTCAGTCGCGCCAGAAACCGGTCCACGCACGCAGGATCGAAATGGCTTCCGCGTTGTTTGCGTAGGTAGGAGACAGCATCTTGTACCGGCCAGGCGTGCTTGTATGGCCGCACCGAAGTCAACGCATCGAACACATCCGCTACGGCGACGATGCGCGCACACAGCGGAATTTCCTCGGCCCGCAGCCCGTAAGGGTAGCCGCTGCCGTCGAACTTTTCATGGTGGCCGACAGCGATCGTGGCGCCCATTTGCAGATATTTGGACGGGCTTTCCTTGAGAATGTCGTAACCGATCAAAGTATGCCGCTTCATGATGGCGAATTCTTCGGGCGTATGTTTGCCGGGCTTCAACAGGATCGCATCGGGAATGCCGATTTTGCCGATGTCGTGCATGGGCGCCGAAATGCCGATGGACTTGCTTTCCTGCGCCGGCAGGCCCAGTTCCTCGGCGATCAATTGCGAATAGCGAGCCATGCGCAGTACGTGGTTGCCGGTTTCCTCATCCCGGTATTCGCCGGCTTTCGCCAATCGAATCAACGTCTCCCGTTCCCGGGTGCGGACCGCGCCAGTCGCTTCCGAGACCCGGGATTCGAGCCAGCGATTGCGGTCTTTGATAATGTGCTGCTGGCGGCGCATGGTGAGCAGGTTGCGACACCGGGCGCGGCATTCCACTTGATCCACGGGTTTGGTCAGAAAGTCGGTGGCCCCCGCCTCGAGCGCCTGGTAGCGGATTTCGCGATCCTCGATACAGGTGACCATGACCAGCGGTACGTCCATACAATCGGGAAGCTGCCGGAACAGCCGCGTGAACGAAATCCCATCCAAATTGGGCATCTTGTAATCCGTGAGTACGAGGTCGGGCGTG
This sequence comes from uncultured Gammaproteobacteria bacterium, assembly GCA_963762165.1. Taxonomy (GTDB): domain Bacteria; phylum Pseudomonadota; class Gammaproteobacteria; order JASBUN01; family JASBUN01; genus CAVXJN01. Next base: position 758,569 of record CAVXJN010000001.1, on the reverse strand, counting down.
TCTTGTTCGATCCAGGCCAGCGCCTCGATCGGATCCGAAAATGAACGAACCTCCGCGGATTGTTCAATGGTGCCGATCAGTTTGTCCAGCAGCTTTCGACTGATAGCTTGGTCGTCGATGATCACGATACGCGTCATGGCATTCCCGATCTGCTGGTGCCTTGCGACCGGCAAAGTCCGGCAAAAGCACTGTAAGTATTGGATATTGCTGTAACAAAGTAAACGGCGGCGACCAGTCCGTGGATCTCCGGCGCATTCCGCGTATTGGTCATATCGACCCGTTCGCGTGGATTCTGAAGGGTTTTCGGGTCAAAGCCGCCGAATACGGGCCAATTGTTCCTGCAGCTGCGCCAGAGACTTGCGCATTTCCGCAACCTTGCCCCGTTCTTTTTCGACCACGGCGGCCGGTGCCTTGGAAACAAACTCGGAATTTTCGAGTTTGCGTTCGCCGCGCTCGATTTCCCGTTCCAAACGCTCGATATCTTTCCCAAGGCGCCGGCTTTCGGCCTCTTTGTCGATCAGGCCGGCCATAGGAATCAATACCTTGAGTTCTCCCACCAACGCTGTTGCCGACTCCGGCGCCGACTCGCCGGCCGCCAGCACCTGGATCGATTCGGTGCGGCCAACTGCTTCCAGGTAATGGCGGTTGGCTTGCAGACGCCGGCGATCGGAATCGGCGGCATTGTCCAGTAATACCGGCAATGGCTTGCGCGGCTCAATGTTCATGCCGCTGCGGATTTTGCGGATGCCGAGGATGAACTCCATAACCCATTGCATCTCCGCTTCCGCGTCGGTGTCCAGTTCCTGTTCACTTTCAGGCGGATAAGGCGCGAGCATGACCGTAGCGCCGCTACGGCCGGCGAGGGGGGCGATTCGCTGCCAGATTTCCTCGGTGATGAAGGGCATGATCGGGTGCGCCAGGCGCAGCACCGTTTCCAGCGCGCGCACCAGGGTGCGCCGGGTGCCCCGTTGCGCTTGCGGCGTGCTGTGTGGATTTGCCAGCACTGGCTTGGACAGTTCCAGGTACCAGTCGCAGTATTCTTCCCAGACGAATGCATATAAGGCCTGCGCAGCCAGATCCAGTCGGTATTGTGCGACCGACTCATGAACCTGGTTGACGGTGCGCTGCAGGCGCGACTCGATCCACCGGTCGGCCACCGACAATTCGACCTCGCCTCCCTGCTGGCCGCAGTCGTGTTCCTCGGTATTCATGAGCACGTAGCGGGCGGCGTTCCACAGCTTGTTGCAGAAGTTGCGATAACCTTCAATGCGGCCCAGGTCGAAGTTGATATCGCGGCCAGTGGTGGCCAGGGCCGCGAACGTGAAGCGCAGGGCGTCGGTCCCGAATGCGGGTATGCCGTCGGGAAAGTCGGTGCGGGTCTGTTTTTCGATTTTCTTTGCCATCCGCGGCTGCATCAGGCCGCTGGTGCGCTTGGCGATCAGCGCCTCGAGTTCAATGCCGTCGATGAGGTCAATGGGGTCGAGTACGTTGCCCTTGGATTTGGACATTTTCTGGCCGTGGGCGTCTCGCACCAAACCATGGATGTAGACTTCGCGGAATGGCACGTCATCCATGAACTTCAGGCCCATCATGATCATTCGGGCCACCCAGAAGAAAATGATGTCGAAGCCCGTGACCAGCACGCTGGTCGGATAGAAGCGTTCCAGAGCCGCCGTGGCGTGCGGCCAGCCGAGAGTCGAGAAGGGCCACAACGCGGACGAGAACCAGGTGTCGAGCACGTCTTCGTCCTGGACCAGTGGAATCGAATCGCCGATTCCGTGCTTGCTGCGCACCTCCTGCTCGCTGCGACCGACATAGACGTCGCCTTTGTCGTCGTACCAGGCCGGAATGCGATGGCCCCACCAGATCTGACGCGATATGCACCAGTCTTCGATATTGCGCATCCACTCGAAATAAGTGTTCTTCCAGTTATCAGGGACGAATCGGATGCGGCCGTCCTCGACCGCCTGCACGGCAGGCTGTGCCAAGGGCGTCACCTTTACGTACCACTGATCGGTGAGAAACGGTTCGATCACCGCACCCGAGCGGTCGCCGCGCGGCACCATGAGCTTGTGATCGTCGGTTTTTTCCAGTAGCCCCAGGGATTCCAACTTCTGCACCACTTGCTTGCGTGCGTCGTAACGGTCCATGCCGTTGAGATCGGCAGGGATCAGCTCGCCGTTGTCATCCCCCCTGTCGACGATACTCGCGCTCGCGGAGAAGATGTTGATCAGACCGCCGTTGGGAAGTGACGCAATTGCAGATTCGTCACGATGCCGCAGCCAGACCTGGTAGTCATTGAAATCGTGAGCAGGCGTGATCTTGACGCAACCGCTTCCGAACTCCGGGTCGACATAATCGTCGGCGATCACCGGAATCCTGCGCTTGGTGAGAGGTAGTTCGATCAATTGGCCGAGCAAGTGCCGATAGCGTTCGTCATCCGGATGCACGGCGACCGCAGCGTCGCCGAGCATGGTTTCCGGACGCGTGGTCGCGACCACCACATGACCGCTGCCATTGGCAAGGGGATAGCGCATGTGCCACAGGAATCCGGGCTCTTCTTCAGAAATGACTTCCAGGTCGGAGACCGCGGTGTGCAGCACCGGATCCCAGTTCACCAGGCGTTTGCCCCGGTAGATCAAACCCTCCTCGTGCAGGCGCACGAATACTTCCTTCACTGCTTCCGACAATCCCTCGTCCATGGTGAAACGTTCGCGCGACCAGTCGAGGGAGGCGCCCATACGCCGCAGTTGCCGGGTGATGGTGCCACCGGATTCGGATTTCCATTCCCACACTTGGTCGAGGAAAGCTTCTCGCCCGAGGTCATGGCGCGTCTTGCCGGCGGCATTGAGTTGTCGCTCCACCACCATCTGAGTGGCGATCCCGGCATGGTCTGACCCTGCCTGCCAGAGCGTTTCGTCACCGCGCATGCGGTGGTAACGGGTCAAGGCGTCCATGATCGTATCCTGGAACGCGTGGCCCATGTGCAGGCTACCGGTCACGTTGGGTGGCGGAATCATAATGCAGTAGGGCCGCGTCGCCGGGTTTTCCTGCGGTGCGAAGTAGCCGCGGTCTTCCCAGGTCTGGTACCAGCGTTGCTCGATGGACTGCGGATCGTAGGTTTTTTCCATGGTGTGGACGTCGGTCTCAAACGATGTGGCAAATGGATGGTTGCCCTGAGCGCTCGTGCGCCCCGGCGCTTCAGCGCTATTCCGAATCGGTGGAATCCGGAATCTGGCCGACTTGAGCGGCAAGTTCGCGTAATACCAGTGCCCGGGCTTTTTCGTGGTAAGACGTCAAAGCCTGGGTGACTGCTTCGTTAACGGCATTCGTCACGATCTTCTCGAATTCGAACTGCAACTCGCTGTCGATATGCGCCGCCATGCGTTCCAATTCCGCACCCGCGGACGATTCGCCATCGTCGCCGACCATTACGTCCAAGGTCGGGATCGCGTTCGTCTCTCCGTCAACTGGTTGGTAACCGTCACTCATAGGGTGCCGTCAGAGATTGTGCGTTTGCAGTTCATAACCACGGTCTCGGTAGAAACGGAATCGTTCACGGGCCATTGCGCGCTGCTCGGGTTCGCCGGCGACCAGTTCCGCAACACGTTCGAAGCGGCTGAAAAATCCCGGCACTTCCGTCGCCAGGTTCACCAGAACATCGGTATGGGACGCCGGCTCTTCGCCGCATCCGATAAGTACCGGCACCTGCTCTGGGGATTCGCCGCCTTGACGGCCGTGGGGAACGAAACTCCCGGGGCGAAACGTCCACAGCAGGCCGTCGAGACGCTGTGCTTGAGCGTCCGATTCCGTATGCACATACACTTGATGGCCGAGTTTGTAGATTTTTTCCGCCAGTCGGCACGCCAGCAGTTCAGCGGCGGTGGCATCGGATTCGGCCAGTACATAGAAATCCACCCGGGTCATGTCAGCGCGCTGTGTGCAATCGCAGCCCAGCCGGATCAGGCCGCGCCTCGCAGCCGATCGAGGAGAAACTGGACCAGCAACGGAACCGGACGCCCAGTCGCTCCTTTGTCTTTGCCCGACAACCAGGCGGTACCGGCGATGTCCAAATGCGCCCACCGCATTTTCTTCGTGTAACGGGACAGGAAGCAGGCGGCGGTGATCGTGCCGGCTTCGCGCCCGCCGATATTGGCCATGTCGGCGAAGTTGCTGTCGAGCTGCGACTGGTACTCGTCCCACAGCGGCAGTTCCCACGCGCGATCGCCGACTTCCTTGCCGGCACTGAGCAGATCGTGGATCAGTGGCTTGTTGTTACCCAACAACCCGTGAGCATGAGCACCCAAGGCAATTACGCAAGCGCCGGTCAGTGTCGCCATGTCCACTACTACTGCGGGTTCGAAGCGTTCGCTGTAGGTAAGTGCGTCGCACAGAATGAGGCGCCCTTCGGCGTCGGTATTCAGCACTTCGATGGTCTGCCCAGACATGCTGGTGACGATATCGCCCGGCTTGTTGGCAGCACCGTCGGGGAGATTCTCCGAACTCGGTACGACGCCGACGACATTGATCGGCAATTGCAGTTCGGCGCATGCGCGTATGGCGCCGAATACGCCGGCTGCGCCGCACATGTCGTATTTCATCTCATCCATGGCCTGTGCGGGCTTGATGGATATACCGCCGGCATCGAACGTAAGGCCTTTGCCGACGTACACCACCGGTTTCTGATCCTTGGGTCCGCCACGGTATTCCATGGTGATCAACTTGGCCGGTTGCCGGCTGCCTCGGGATACCGACAGCAACGCGCCCATGCTGAGCTTTTCCATGTCGCTTTCTTCCAGTACGTTCACTTTCACGCGACGGAATTCCTTGCCCAGCGCCTTGGCTTGATCGGCGAGATAGCTCGGTGTACAAATGTTGCCCGGCAGGTTTCCCAGATCGCGCGCCAATTGCATGCCATTGGCGATGGCTTGGCCCTGGCTCAATGCTTGTTCGCATTCGCCCAGATCCCGCCGACTGGGGACGCTGAAGGTGATTTTTCGCAACGGACGGCGTTGCGTGTCCTTCTTGCTCTTGAGCTGGTCGAACCGATACAGTGCGGATTGCACTTCGATGACGGCCTGGCGGACTTTCCAGATACTATCGCGGCTTTTGATCGGCACGTCGGTGAGGTAACACACCGCTTCCATGGCGCCGCCGTCGTTCAACAAACGAACAGCGGTGGCAATGGATTTGCGGAACTGGCGGTCATCAAAGTCGCGTTCTTTACCGCATCCCACCAACAGCACGCGATCGCAGAGCGTATTGGGTACGTTGTACAACATCAATGTCTGGCCCGACTTTCCTTCCATGTCGCCGCGTCGCACCAGCGAGGACAGCATCCCGTCGGCAGCACGGTCGAGTTCTTCGGCTGCGGCAGATAGTTTCCGCGGCTCGAACACGCCTACGACCACACAGGCACTACGTTGTTTTTCGGGATTACCGCTTTTGACGTTGTATTCCATACAATATGCTCCGGAGCGTTGCCTGGGTCGCCTCTGATGTCGAGGGGGATCCGGGACCGCGGCGACTACTAAACTTGAAATTTGGCCAAGTTTACCCGAACACATGTGGATTTTCAGTCCAAAACGCAATTTTCATAGAGCCGTCGCGTGTTCACGCTGATCGATCGCTACGTCGCGCGTGAGGTGCTGCAGACCCTGTTTGGCGTGCTCGTGGTGTTGCTGCTGATCTTTCTGAGCAACCGGCTGGTGCGCTACTTGGCAGACGCCGCAGCGGGCCAACTGCCGGGAGACGTGATTTTCACCCTGGTCGCGCTCAAGGCAGCGAAATATCTCATTCTCTTAGTGCCATTGGGGCTGTATCTGTCGGTACTGCTGGTGCTCGGCCGTCTTTACCGGGACTCGGAAATGGCGGCCATGTCGGCCTGCGGAGTCGGCGCGCCGCGCTTGTACCGGGCAATCTTGATGCTGGCATTGCCACTGGCCGCGGTGCAGGGATGGATGGCGTTGCAGGTGGTGCCCTGGACGGATGCCGAAGAAGTACGCCTGATCGACGCCGCCCAGCGCGACATGGAAGTCAACGCCGTGCGGGCTGGGCGGTTCCAGGAGGGCATGGGCGGTACGCGTATCCTGTATGCCCAGGAGGTGACGGACGAACCGCGCATGCGCAATGTCTTCATCCACGTGCAGCGAGCCGACGGACGCAGCGTCATGCTCACCGCTGCTGAAGGTCATTTGGAGTCCAAGCCCGGCGGCCGTTACCTGGTGCTTACGGATGGTTATCGTTACGAGGGCAAGCCGGGGGATGCGGATTTTCGGATCGTGAAGTTTCAACGCCACGGCGTTTTATTGAGACGCAGTGATGTGATTGCCGAATCCGGCAAAATGGGTGCTCGTCCGACTTCAGAGCTGTGGCGTTCGAACGACCCGGCGGAGGCGGCCGAGTTGCAATGGCGGTTGTCGATGCCTCTGGGCGCGCTGGTGCTGGCACTGCTGGCCCTACCGATCGGTCGCGTAAGTCCGCGCAGCGGCCGCTTCGGGCGCTTGTTCGTCGCGATTCTGCTGTACGTCAGCTATGTCAACTTACTGGCGTTCGCGCAGTCCTGGACCGAGCGCGGCGCCATCCCCGCTGCTTTCGGCCTCTGGTGGGTGCATGGCTTGTTTTTGCTGTTGACCGCCGTGCTGCTGATTCGTCAGCTCGGCGCGCGCTGGGTTTTCGCCGGGCCGCGCAAGCGGGGACGCCCGGCGTGATCACGATACTGGACCGCTACCTCGGCGGCACGGTGATACGGGGCGCGCTTGCTGGCGCTTCTGGTGCTGGCCTCGCTGTCGGCGTTTTTCACCTTGCTGGGTGAGCTCGGTGATCTGCACAAGGACTACGATCTCGCCAAGGCTTCTTTGTATGTCCTGCTGACCCTGCCCCGGCGTGTCTACGAAATGTTCCCGACCGCGGTTCTGCTGGGCGGACTGATGAGCCTCGGGGGCCTGGCTGCCAACAGCGAGCTGATGGTGATGCGGGCGGCGGGGGTTTCGGTCACGCGTATTACCCTCGCGGTGCTTCAGGCGGGTCTGGTTCTGGCGCTCATTGCCGGCGTGCTGGGCGAAGTCGTCGCACCGCCGGGCGAAAAGTACGCGCAGTCGATGCGCAGCGCGGCGCAGACCGGCTATATCACTTTGCGTAGCGACAATGGTTTCTGGGCGCGGGACGGTAATAATTTCGTGCAGATCCGCCGAGTTCTGCCCGGCGCGGAGTTGCGCGATATCACGATCTATGAGCTCGACGATCAGTTGCGGTTGAAACGCCTGATACATGCGCAGTCCGCTTCGTACGTCGACGGCGAATGGCAGTTGGAACACGTGGAGCAAAGCCGGATCGATCCCGAAGGGGTGACGACGCGGGCGCTGGACAGTGCCGGCTGGCGCTCGTTGCTGAAGCCCGATCTCCTGGAAGTGCTGTCGGTCAAGCCGGAAGATCTGGCCGCCGTTGCGCTGGCGCGCTACGTCCGCTACCTGGATGAGAACAACCTGAGCAGCGATCGTTACCGGTTGGCATTTTGGGTCAAGATCGTAACGCCGTTTTCAACCTTGGTGATGTTGTTGATCGCGGTACCGTTCGTATTCGGGTCGTTACGCTCCGCACACGCCGGCACCCGTATCCTCGTGGGTGTGCTGCTTGGGATGGGATTTTATCTGCTCAACCAGGCGCTCAATCATGTCGGGCTGGTATACGGGTTGCCGCCGCTGGTCAGCGCGCTGGCGCCGACATTGATCTTCGCCGCGGGCGGTTTATACGCAGTGTCGCGTATTCATTGAATCATCCGGTGCGGATCACCCGGGTGCGCGCGATGCGATCATAAAGCGCCCGTCGGTCCGGATCCCAAATTGTCCACAGCAGCCCGATGCCCAGGGTCCCCATAGCCACCACCAAACGTATCAATGCCTGCCACCATCGGATCGTAGTCCCGTCCAAACGCTCGACTCGGATGCGCCAGGTCTGCATGCCCAATGTCTGACCGCCGTGGGTCCAGAACCAGCCGTAGAAAGCGCAAATGATTGTCAGCAGGTAGGCGCGGTATCCCCAGCCGTGGTTGTCGAGCTGGCCTTTGGTGATCGCCAATGCGAGTGCCGTCGCCAACAGCAAAATTGCGATCAGCAACATGCCATCGTAAAACAAAGCGCCGAAGCGACGCGGTAGGCCTACCGGCTCTTGTGTTGCTGAAATTTTTGCGACGTTCATGTTCTCAAACAGCACTCAATGAATCACTGAAACGTGTGTCATTATTGCAATGTGATGTTGTCACTTCTGCCGCGCATGTGATAAACACTGTGCTATATAAAGCAACATAACAAAAACGAAAGCCAAGCGAGGAGACATGGCCATTCTAGCAGAGCTGGCTGCACTTCCGGGAGTGACCGCGGTAGGCGAGTATTCTTACCGTGGCGATCGATTTTCCTATAAGGGAAACCTTGACGAAGAACAGGCGCGTATGGCCTCGATCATGTGCCGAGCGACGACCATGAGCGTCCATATGCAGGCCGAGATACTGCATGCGTTCTGCGACGATTGCGGAATCGCGCCCGGCAGAGGATGGGTTGTACGCGGCCCGAAATTCAGCGTCTGTGTCTACGCCAATGTATTCTGTTTCCTGGATAACGAAGCGGCATCCCTCAACGAAGTCATGAGCGCATTGCGCGAGAAACTGGCGGACGCTTCGGACAATCTGGTTTAGGCGCCCTGCGAACCTTGACCGTATCAAAGCACGATTTCTGCAAGTAGGAGATGGAGAACGATGGCCGATCTTGATCATTTGATGGCATTGCCCGGGGCGATTGCCGCATTCAATTTTTCCGATCGCGGCGAACTGCTGTCGAGCAAAGTCGCGGACGGCGGAGATTTGAATGACACGGTATTGGATCTGCTCAGCCATGTGTGCGTGGCCAATATTTCCATCGCTACGATGCAAGCCCGGGGGTGGGAAACCATGACCGGCAGCGAAGGCTTTTATCCGATCGGTGGTTTCACAATGGTCGGCCTGGACTGGTCCGCTGTCACCTACGGCAACCACGGCGTGGTGCTCGCCAACGATCGTGCCGACTACCAGGCAGCGTACGACGCGCTGGCGCGGTAGGAGGCTCCATGATCAAACGCTTGATGGCATTGGATGGCGTCATTGCAGTTTGCCAGTTTCGTGACGACGGCGCTTTCGTGGAAGGATACGGCGCCATGCCGGAGCAGCACCTGGAGGCGCTCGCCAAATTCGCGCACGATTACAAGCGCATTGTCCAGGGCAATGCCGACCAATTGTCCATGTTCACGCAACTGCGCGGTTGGACCCCGCCCGGCGGCTGGATTGTGCGCAGTGGCGAAATGTCGGTGTGCAGCGTCGGCAATCTGGTCTGTCTGCTGCAAAACGCCGATGCTTCGTTATCAGAGGTGATGCGCGAACTGCAGGAAGCTTCCCACTGGTAGGTGGTTTCGGTTTTCGGGGTGATGCATATCACTTAAGTTCTATTTGACGCCTTTTCAAGGCGGGTGAACCCTTGACCCCTGTCGCTTTGGTTAGTAAAAACAAACCGGGGTGGTTGCTCGCAGAAAGCAACCGTTGAGAATAAGAAAACGACGGGGAAATTGGCAATGCACAGGATAGCCTTGGCTCGAGTGGCCGTGTGTGCGTGTTTGGTATCGGGGGGAGTGGCGGCAGGGACCGCTCAAGCTACATCGATCTCACTGTCGACCGGGTCTGGTGTTTTTGGGGGCGAACTCCTGCAAGGAGCCGGTTCTCCCAAGGTCGGCGTGATTCTCCTTCACGGGAGGGGACTGACGCCTAACTCGGCAGTCACCCGACAGTTGCGCAACAGTCTGAATCATGACGGTTACAGCACGCTGGCAATCGAAAATCCCGTGCCGGCGGACTACAACGGCAACGGCATCAATACTGATTTTTTCGATTATCTTGGTGATATCGGCTCCACAGGGGCGAATTACGTGTTCCCGGAGACCTACGCACGTATCCGGGCATCATCGGCCTATTTGCAGTCTCTCGGCGTCAATCAAATTGTGCTGTCCGGTTTCAGTCTCGGCTCGCGACTGGCAGCGGCACATATCGCGCGCGGCCAGCAAGCCGGGGATTTACCCATTGTCGGTCTGCTCAACGTCGGCATGTACGGCAACAGCATCGATCCGTACAACGTCGTGTACACCCTGGATGAAATCACGATTCCGGTGCTGGACATTTACGGTGACGAAGACGTCAATGCTGTGACCACAGCCGCGGCTCGCGTCGCCGCGTACGCCGGGGCTTCTGGGGACTATTTGCAGGTCGCGCTGGACTGTCCCGCGATTTCGTCAACCTATTCCGTCAACGACTGCCACAAATTGCGCGGCAACAATCTCAAGGGCGCGGACGATCGTCCGCTGGAGAATACCGCGCGCAATTGGATGCAGTCCGTCGCGCCGCTGGCGAGCGCCAGCGTGCCGGAACCCGGCACCGGTGTGCTGCTGGCGTTGGCATTGGGCGCAATGGGTTGGCACTGCCGCCGTCGCACGCTGGGCGGAGGTTCGATGCAGGGCTGAGTCCGCTGCGTTTGCGCGGAGCCAAGTTCAGGGCGCAACACGTTGCGCCTCTACGCGGACGTCGTCTGTGATGCGTTCATCCGGATGGGCAATCACCGATTCACCTTCCCGCAGGCCATCGAGAATCTGGGCCATGAGTCCGTTGCGCCGCCCGACTTCGACCGTTCTCCGCCGGGCTCTTCCATCTTCGATGACGAATAACGCCCATTGATCCCGGTAGCGAAACAAGGCGCTGGTCGGCACCTGCAGCACGTTTGCGCCGCGCCACAGTATGAACGCGGCTTCGACCCGGTAACCGTCGCCGAGCTTCTGCCATTCCTCGTGCGGCGAGGTGAGATCGGCAATCACCATCACACGCTGTTCTTCGACCCCTAAGGCCGAAATCTTGGTAAATCCCACCGGCTCCACCGTACGTACGGTCCCGTGCAAAGCCGGCTCTCCACCCCAGCGCAGGAAGCGTACCGGCGTCCCGGTCTGAATGCGTACAGCGTCTTCGGAGAGCACATCAATTTCGACTTCCAGTGCGGTCGGATCACCCACTTCGACCAGGTTGTCTCCGGCTTGGATCGGGCCTTCGCTCTCGCGATAAAGTTTGAGCACTTTACCGCTCACCGGTGACGTGACTTCGACGGTTTCGTCTGTATCGCCAATGCCTGCGGCCGAGTACTGCAATGCTGTACGCGCCGCCTGCAGTCGAAATTTAGCTACATCGACCGCGAACTGACTCGAACGCAGGTTGGCGGTCGCTTGGCGCAACTGGGTGTCTGCGCGGTCCAGTTCTTCCTGGGATACTCGGCCGCCCTGGTGCAGTGTGGCTTTCCGCTCGTAGTCGTTCCGGGCGTATTGCGCTTCTGCACGTGCGGCGGCGACGGCTTGTTCAGCACCCCGCAACGCGGCTTGCGCGGCCGACACACCGGCCTCGGCTTCCGCTTTGGCGCGGGGATCCAAGACGGCCGGACGCAACGGTTCCAGCCGAGCCACCATTTGCTTTTGGGCCACCGGATCTCCGACATGCAATTCCGATCGGCGCAGGTATCCGGCAACGGGCGCGGAGATCACGAACCGGTCCTTGACCCGGGTGCGGCCTTCCTCTTCGATCGTGACTTCGAAATTGCCTCTTCGGGCTTCGATCGCCGTAACCGCAACAGGTCGAGGCCACAGGCCCCATGCCAGGGCTGCGATCACAGTCGCCAGCAATAATGCGATACCGGATTTTCTCTGCCAACGATTTCTCATATCACTCCCGCGTCTTGAGCACGCCGATCAAGTCCAGGCGGGCCAGTTTGCGCCAGATCAATGTACCTGATATCAGTGTGCAAGCCAGCACCACGGCAGCGGCGAATGCGTAAGTGCCGTTCTGCAATATCAGCGGTATGCGATAGAGATCGGATTGGAATGCGTAGGCGATATAGGCGCAAAGGACGCGTCCAAGCACAAAGCCAACCGGAATCGCCACGAGTGTCAGTACCGCGAGTTCCCCCAGCAGGATATAGGCAATCTCACTGCGTCTGAATCCAAGCACCCGCAGACTGGCCAGCTCACGGTCGCGTTCCGACAAGGTGATGCGGGCGCTGTTGTAGACCACACCGAAAGCGATAACGCTGCCGAGCATTGCCGCCACGAAGGTGAAAAACAGAATATTTTCTTCCATCGCCTTATTGAAATTGTCGATGGCCGCAGTTCGCAAGATGGTTCCCGCTACTCTGGGGATGCCCTCGAGTTCCCGGTATATCTGTTCCCGGTAGAGGGGGTCGATGGCAAGATGCGCGCCGCTGATGGTATGTCCTTCGCTCAGCAGGCGATTGAGTGTGCGGCGTGGCAGATACGCGCTGACTCCGAGGAACTGTGTGGCCAATGCGGCGACCGGAACTTCGAGCGTCGGCCGGGCGCCCTCCAGCACTTGCACCGTGACAGTTTGACCTGGCCGCACATGGAGCCGCTGTGCGAGGTAATCGGTCAATACCATACCGTGCTTTGGCAATGCTACGCGCTCAAGCTGCGCGTTCAGCAACTCCGACAGTTGAGCGTCGGGTTCAAGACCTTCGAGACCGGTGCGGAAACTGAATTGTTCGTGCCGTAAGCGAACCGGGACCGCTCGAAAGCCTTCGGCGTAGCGCACGCCCTTGAGCCCGGAGAGCGAATACAGGGCGCGCTGAGAAGTCGGTTCAGTGAACGTGACGGTCAGATCCTGGTGCTGGCTCATGCCGTATTGCACGTCCACCATGTACCGGACTGCATCTTTCTGGAAATTGGACACGACCACGATCGCGCACGCACTGGCGATTCCCGCGACGGTCATCAGCGCGCGTCCTGGGCGCCGCTCGAGATGGCGGGCGATCATGCGACTGGGCTGGGACAGCCGATTCTGCAAGCCGAGGCGTTCAATCAAAGTCTTTCGATAGGTGGCCGGCGAAGCCGGCCGCATACCTTGCGCCGGCGGCAGGCGTGCCGCGCGCGCCACCGCAACCGCGGTGGCGCTCAAGCCCGACAGGACGCTGATGGCCGCAGCCGAAACCCAAACCCATGACGGTATTCGATAATAGAGTACCGGGAAACGGTAGAATTCCATGTACAGGCCGCTTAAACCATGACCGAGCCATGCTCCCAGAGCGATGCCTGCGGTCAGGCCGATAGCGACGATGACAAGCACTTGCTTGACGAAGTGCAGCGCGATCGTACCGTTGCTGTACCCGAACGCTTTCAGGATCGCGATCTGTTCACGCTGGGTGCTCACCAGACGGCCGATCACGACATTGAACAAGAATGCCGCGACGCTCATGAATATGGTCGGAAACACGATCGCCATGGTGCGCAGGCCGCGCAGTTCCTCCGACAGGAACCGGTGGGAAATCTGGTCCACGCGGCCGACAGCGCCCGCTCCGCCATAGGGCGCCAGCACGGCATCCAGCCGGGCAATGACGTCTTTCTCGTCTGTGCGCGGAGCCAGGGTCAGCGAGACATCATTGAAAGCACCGTCCATATCGTAGGCGGCCGCCAGTTGACTGCGACCCAGCCACAACACGCCATAGCGCTGGTAGTCGGGAAAGGCACCGCCGGGCGGGAACTGGTACAGATATTCCGGCGACACGGCGATGCCGACGATGCGAAGCGACCTGCGCTTGCCGTTGATGATGGCGTCTAGCCTGTCGCCAGGTTGCAGATGGTGCGCATTGGCGAAGGTGTCACTGACCAGGGTCTCGTCGGCGTACTGCGCGCGAATCATGCGACCCTGACGCAGGTGCAGTGCATTTAGCACCGGTTGACCCATATCCGGGACGGACACCAGCTTGCCGATCACGGGCTCGGTGAAGCCAGGCACCTCAAGGCTCGCGCTTGCCACCACGCGGGTTTGTACTTTGTCGACACCGGGGATATCGCTGATGCGCGCGCGGACACTCTCCGGCGCCCGTTTCAAGCTGGCAAAGACCTCGGCAAAGCGATAATCCCGGTAATACACCCGTTGGCTCAACGCCAGTGAGTCATAGGTCGAGAGCGACATCACGAACGTGGCAACGCCAGCGCTCAATACCAGGGCAATTGCCATTACCACTGCCCGCAAACGCCAAATGTCGCGCAGGGCTTTTCGGTCCAGTGCGGCCATAAGCCGATTACCAGCTGAGTTCCCGAGCCGGGCGGCGGTCGGGATTGCGCCGCTCCTCTACGATCAAGCCGTCCGCCATGCGCACCACGCGGTCCGCCATGCGGGCAATCGCGGCATTGTGGGTGATCAGGACCGCGGTCGTCCCCAGGGTGCGATTGACCCGTTCAATCGCTTCGAGCACCACTACGCCGGTGGCCGAGTCAAGGGCGCCGGTGGGTTCATCGCACAACAGCACAGCCGGATTTTTCGCGATTGCCCTGGCAATCGCCACCCGTTGCTGCTCGCCGCCGGAAAGCTGTGCCGGAAAATGATCCATGCGCGCGCCGAGATCGACAAGATTCAGGGCCTCTTCCGGGCGCATCGGGTTCAGGGCGATTTCAGTGACCGCGGCGACATTCTCGCGCGCGGTCAAGCTGGGAATCAGGTTGTAGAACTGAAACACGAATCCGACATGAAACCGTCGAAACTCGGTCAGTCGCTTATCATCAGCATCGCTCAGCTCACGGCCCTGATAGCGGACGATACCGGACGTCGCGCTGTCCAGCCCTCCCAAGATGTTGAGCAGCGTTGATTTTCCGCTCCCGGACGGACCCAGCAGCACGACCAGTTCGCCGCGGTAGAGGTCCAGGTCGACGCCCCGCAGGGCTTTGACCTCGACTTCACCCATGACGTAAGTCTTGGTGACGGCCCGCATTTCGAATACGGGCTGGCGGTCAATGGTCGAGTCGTTCAGGGGTTGCACCACGATGACTCCGCTGAGCAGTGGACAGCGTCTTGCGGCAAGTCGTCTCAGTGTACATTGACCGGGGCCAGCCCGACGGCTGCAAGGTTGTGGCGACGCGCGATTTCGTCAGGCTTGGGTCTGCGATTTCGGGCCCGGGTTGCGCTCTGCCGCCTCCTGATCTTTTTCTTCCGTCTTTGTCTCGGGTTCGCTTGCTTGCACCAACGCGACGATCGTCCACCCAGCGCTTGGTTTCGGACCATCTTCGGCCGTGAAGGGTCGCAGCCGGCCGCGGCCGTCGATAGCGAACAGCGGAATGCTTTTGCGCTGGTATTTATGGCTGTAGTCATCGAAGGTGAAGTCGTCGGTGAGCTGCGTGTCATGTATCTCGGCACCCTGGGACAACAGGCTGGCCAGTTTGGAATAGGTAACGTCGTGGCCGAAAGCGAGCCGCCCACAGCGCGGAGTACCAATCCGTTCTTCCTCCTTGTCCTTCTCAGCGGTCGCGGGCAGCGCAAACACGCTTTCGTTGCCCAGTTCGCTCCGGTAACGTACGCACGCCAAGGCGTTGAGCTCCTTTTGCGGTGACAGCGCCAGGACGCGACCGATGCCCACCAGATCCAGGTTGCGGTCTGCATGTTCCGATACGGCGTTACCGTAATATGTCGCCAGACCCGCCATACGGGCGGCCCGGATGTTGTCCCAGTAGGTGTCCGCCAGCAGAGTGCGAAAACCTTTCTCGCATAGCGTGATGGCGATGGTACGCGCGACCGGATTGGCACCGATGATGAGGAAACCTTTGGGTTCCGGTTCGGCAACTTTGAGCGCCCGGGCGATAGGGCGGGCGGTGGCGCTTTGTAGGACCACGGTGCCGATGATCACCAGGAAAGTAAGTGGAACCAGCAGCGGTGCCTGGTCATAACCCTGTGACCCGAGGCGTATGGCGAAAAGAGCGGCGATGGCGGCGGCGACGATGCCTCGCGGTGCGATCCAGGCAAGCAGTGCCCGCTCGCGCCAGGAAAGCGAAGAGCCCCAGGTGGAGATCAGGATCTTGAGCGGTCTGGCGATGAACTGCATCGCCAGAAACACGCCGACAGCAGCCCAGCCCAGTCCCTTGACTTCGGCCAGATCGAGGCGCGCCGCCAAAATGATGAACAGGCCCGAAATCAGCAGCACGCTCAGGCTTTCCTTGAAGTCGAGGATGTTGTCGACCGAGACGTTGCGCATGTTGGCGAGCCAGACGCCCATCACGGTGACCGTGAGCAGCCCCGATTCCGGCTGGATGGAATCGGAGACCGCGAAAGCGATGAATACCAGGGACAAGGTACCGACGTTGTGCAGATATTCCGGTAGCCAATGACGCCGCAGGATGGTGCCCAGCAAGTAGCCGCAGCCCACCCCCAGGACGACGCCGATGGAAATGATCTGGGCGAAGGTAAGCAGCGTGTGGCCCAGCGCGCCGCCGCGTTGGCCGGAAGCGATAAATTCGAATACCAGTACCGCGAGCAGCGCACCGATCGGGTCGATGACGATGCCCTCCCAACGCAGGATATTTGAGATGCGCGCGGTCGGACGCACGGTCCGCAGCATCGGTACGATAACGGTCGGTCCGGTGACTACCGTGACGGCGCCAAACAGAAATGACAATTCCCACGATAGGTGGAGCAGCAGATGGGTGGCGATCGAGGTGACCGCCCAGGTGACCGCCAGGCCGGTGGTGACCATGCGCCGGACCACCGTCTCCAGGCCTTTGATTTCGTGAAAGCGAAGCGTCAGCGCGCCTTCGAACAAAATTACGGCTACGGCGAGCGACACAAAGGGAAACAGCAGGTCGCCGAACAGCGCTTCCGGATTCAACCAGCCCGTCAGCGGCCCGGCGACGATGCCGGCAACCAGCAAAAACAGGATGGCGGGCAGCTTGACCCACCACGCGAACCACTGGCAGGCAATGGCGAGGAATCCGATACCGGCCAGCGAAATGATCATGCTCGTTTGCATGCGACGGCTTTCCGAGAGAGACGCGAACGATAGTAACGGCTGCGCCGCAAAGCGTCATCCGACGACCAACTTGGGCCCAGCCCGGCCCGCGAGGGCGAACGCCGGACGCCGCGTTTGTATCTGCGATGTTTATGACTAAAGTAGGGTTAATAAACAGTGCAATACTGTCCCGGCACGTTGTACGGAACTTTTCGTGCTTGGCTGACGTGTAAACATCCGAGGACTTTCGGTCGAAAAGTCAGCGTTCTGTCACGCTGAGGCGGTATTGTGTGGCAGCTGCCGGGATTTCTTAGGGGCACTGCGTTGGCCGGTCTGACGGATACTTTGACAGGTCGCGATTTCACTGCTTAATTTACTATCCCCGCACGGGGCAATTACCAGGAGGGTAAGACAAATGGTTTGGTCGCCTGAGTATGCGTCCACGGGTTCTGCGTTTACCGCAGAGAGCAACAGGACCCTCGGCGAAGCGGCGCGCGCATTCGTACTCGCAATGATTCGTGCCGACGCAACAGCTCTGGATCTTGTCAGTCGCGGTGCGGCAACCGGATTCCCGTCCCGCTATTTAATCAATACCTTAGGTAGGGAATATGCCAATCGGAGCGTTTCCGATCTGAGTTTTCAAGTGTTCGAAGAGGAGAATCGAGTCCACATTCGCAGCCAGGACGGCAAGTTGGATGAGGATCTCAAGTTCAAGCAAATACGCGATCGGTTCTTCTTCCTCTATTACAATCGTTGAAGCAGTCAAACCTGATGCGAGCGCCGGCAGCACGTCTGTCTCGGCGCTCAGTCTTGTCTCACGCGCGCCGCCTTTCCCGCTGTCCGCGCCGTTGCCCACGTCGTCGATCCTGCTCGACGATCCGACCTTCGCTGTCGGTGAGGGGGAAGCGGACGATATTCTGTGGGTTCCGGCGGTCTGCTTGTCGGCGATCGACGCCCGAGCGCAGGCGAAAGGTTTTGCCCGCCATGCCGTTCAATCCGCTTTGCTCCAATTCCAGTTCTGCGTCGGATACGTTGCGACGCGCGGCCGATAGAAATACGGCCATCGCCAAGACGATAAACGCCAGTCCCAGCGCCGCCAATATCAGCAAAACCGTATTCATGTATTACCTTTCCAATAATCGAATGGTTTGATCCGCTGATGGTAGTCGGAGCAATATCAGTGCCATTAGCATTTATACATTGGTTTCATGAGCTTGCAAATAGTTGCACGAATATAGCGCAGGTTCGTGTAAAAAATGTCGACGCCGGTCACGGCCCGAATGTGGATTGACACATCGTATACGGCCGATGTGCGGTTGGGAACTCACCCGGATATCCTTCGCCGCCGCTGATTTCCCTACGCCACGGGTAGTGCGGGGTATAACCGTTTTTCTCTCCCTACGTGTGTATTTCGCTATGGCCTATTTCATTAAACGTTACCACCCTCCCGGCACGGCGCCCGGCACGCTGGAACGTCCCGCCCACGAACGGCAGCTTCCGTTGACGTTGTCGCTGCTGGATTACGGCACTGAAAACCTCGAAGAACGGCACTTGCTCCATGGGGAGGATTGCCGGGAGTTTGTGCACCGCGATTCCAATACCTGGATCCACGTGCAAGGCCACCCAGACGCCGAAACCCTGCGCCAGTTGGGCGCGGTATTCGGGCTGCATCCCCTGGCACTGGAAGATATCGCCAATACCGGGCAGCGGCCGAAATTCGAAACCTATGGCAAGCACCTGTTTGCAGTGCTGAGCCTGGCGCGTTTCGACCAGGCAACCTGCACGGCCAGCACGGAGCAAGTCAGCCTGTTCATGGGCGAGCGCTTCCTGATCAGCTTTCACCAGGGCGCCCAGGATCCTTTCGAGCCGGTGCGTAAGCGACTCAGGGAGCAAGCGGGTAAGATCCGCGGCCGAACGATTGACCACCTCCTCTACGCCTTGGTGGACTTGGTGATCGACGAAAGCTTCCCGCCTTTGGAGCAATTGGGTGACGATATCGAAAGCCTGGAAGACGACTTGCTTGCAAATCCCGGTCGCGAGACGCTCTACCGCCTTCAGCGCCTGAAGCGTAATTTGTTGCAGCTGCGGCGTATGCTCTGGCCGCAGCGGGAAGTGGTCAACGCGCTGATCCGCGACGACAGCGGGTTGATCGGCGACGACAGCAAGATTTATTTCCGCGATTGTTATGATCACACCATTCAGGTCATGGACCTGTTGGAAACCTATCGCGACATGACGACGTCGATGTTGGATATCTATCTGTCCAGTGTCAGCAACCGGCTCAACGACATCATGCGCGTGCTGACCATGATTGCCACCATATTCATTCCACTGACGTTCGTCGTTGGCGTCTACGGAATGAACTTTCGCAATGATGCGAGTCCGTGGGCGATGCCGGAATTGCACTGGTACTACGGCTACCCTTTGGTGTGGCTGGTTATGATTGTGTTGGCGGTCGCCATGCTGGTGTTCTTCAAACGAAAAGGTTGGTTCTAGCAGTGCAGGGCGGCCATGGACTACGGCGGAGGCGGCGCCGCAAGTCCACGCGGGCGTCCATCCGCAAGCATTTTCCGGCTGAGTTGGGATCGGCAGCGCGGCTCAACCACCCGCCATTGGATCGGACGGCGTAGCCTGGCGCCATTGGTCGAGATCCGTCATGACCAGTTCTTCGATTTGCTGCCAGGTTTCGGCGCGGGGGCCGACCAAATGGCGGTTGGTGGAATTCAGTACCACGATGGTGCGGTGACCGTCGGCACGCAAGGACTCGATATTGGCAGGGTTGTCTTCGAGATACAGGTTTGCGCCCACGGCCGCCTTGTCGCGCATGAAGCACAGATCCCAATATGGAATGCCGTGTTGCTCCAGCCATTCCACGGTTTGCTGGACCGCTTCGCGATGAAACCACGGGATATACAGGCGATGCGTAATGATGCGGATGCGGATGTCGCGAGTCGCCAGGCGCCTCAGAGCGGCGGGCGCACCGTCGACGGTCGGCAGCGTGCGGAAAAGGTCGCGTTCCTTGACGGCAAAGCGATGCAGAGCTTCATAGCCGCCGCACGAAGATAGATTCCATTCGGCGAATCCATAACTCAGCTCTTGCGTCAGGCTTTGTTCCGGCACGCCGAGCCATTCCGCGGCAATCGGTGTCAAGCCACGAATGAAATCCGCAACCACTCCGTCCAGGTCGACGCCCAAAACGAATTGTTGTTCAGTTGCCATCAGTTCCTCGATGTGAACGCCGCTTCGCAGCGCGCTCGTCTCGGCGCACGATTGCCGAAACGAGGCTGGAACCGGGATGCGGGCCGCACGCAGTTATGACCGCCGGCCACGATCCATTGGCCACGCAGTGTAGCGGAACCGGCGGCACGGCCCCAGCGGCAAGGGCAGGTTATGCAAGGGGCGGGATCTGAGCTACCCTCTTCAACAGCCATATTGATCGTGTCCGGGTGGCCCCATGTATCGCGACCAAGCATTATTTTGCGCCCGCAAAGCAGCACTTATCGCCGTTTGTGCAGCGTTGACGTCATTCAGTGTCGCCGCTGCGGCGGCACCGGATTTCGAACACGCCCGATATCGCTTGGTGCTCAACGGATTATCTTTTCACTATGACACCAAAACGCCGCGCCAGGAACTGCGCGAGACCAATGGCGGCATCGGTTTGGAAGCCCGCTGGCCGGCTGGATTGTTCGCTGTCGCGTCCAGCTATATCGACAGCTACGATGGCGATGCCTGGCTGGCCGGTGTCGGCAAGCGCTGGCCATGGTGGCACAGCGCCAACGGCGGAGTCTATGTGGCGGGGGGCCTGCTTGCCGGGGTCACCTATAGGCGGTTGCAGTTCGGGAAAAGCGACCGCGATCTGACGGGTGGAATATTGCCGCTGGTGACGCTCGGTGCCGGACCTTTTGAGGCGAACGTTTCGGTGCTGCCGAAGATTCCCGATTTGATCGATGATCCGGCTGTGGCATTGAATTTCTCCGTGCAACTCAATTGAGACCGATCGGGTGGTCGACTCACACATACTAAGCAAAGCAACGAGAAAGGACCGCATGAATCGCAAACATTTTCACCTTGGGTGGGTCGCAGGTCTGTTCGTCCTGGCGCTGCAGATTGGCGCGTGCACCAACGTCAAAGAAATGATCGGCAAAGTCGAAAGCAGTGGCGCCATCCGTGCCAGCGAATTGAACGGCGTCGCAGTTTTGCCTTTTGCTGGCCCACACGGTGCGGTGATGGCCGATCGGGTGAGCTACGAATTGCTGGATCGTGGCGCAGCGGTCGTGACCCGGAAAAAAATCGATTCCGTGCTTAAGGCTCACGACCTGTCGCAGCAAACGTTCGATCCGATTCGCGACCGTGCGAAATTGGCGGAATTGGCTAAGGCCATGGGCGCCGACGTGCTGGTTACCGGTTCGGTTACGCTATTGGACGACAGCGAGACCCTCGTCGATCAGGCCCGCGGTGTACCCGGCTTCAAGGTCAAACGTGCCACACTGCAATTCACCCGCTTTCCAGATGGAGTCGCGTTGGCCGAGGCGCGCTACGGTTCCGAGCGGGAAATGGCGGTATTGGCGGCAACCTACCACGACGTCGCGCGCCAATTGGTGCAGGCGGTGGTCGTTCCCTGACGGAGCGGGCTCGAACGAGCCCTGAGGTATTACGGCGCCGGCTGAAGAGACCTACTGCAAGGTGGCCCGTAGCGTTTTCGGTGCATGATCACGGGCATCGCCCGACGGTCGGCGCACGGTCACGGTGACATGGTCGCCCGGCATTTTTTCCCACATGGCGGTTCGAACATCGGCCAGATTCGCAATCGGTTCGCCATCGATGGCGAGCAAACGGTCTCCGTCCCGAGCTCCCGCCTGGGCAGCAGCGCTAGCTTTGCCCACATCACGTAAGCGAACGCCGCCACCGCGCATGACTTCTATGGTCACGCCGAGCATCCCGGCGGGCGGCAGCTGTATCGGTTGCGGTAGCAACAAGTAGTCTGCGGCGTCGGTGCTCAGGAGCGCTTGCCATTGGCTGAGTACGATGGCTGACGTCGCTCCCGTCTGGCGTTGCAGGCGCGCGGGAATTCCGTCGCCGTAGGCAAGATGTCCGCTGCCGGCCAAAATCACCATCCGGGTTCCGGGGTGCGCATGCAGATATGCCGCAGCCCGTTGTGCCATACCTTCGTCCCAGAGCAGCTGGGCGCTGTAAAAGCGCTCAAAGTCGGCGTGTTCGGATTGTGGGTGAGCTGCATAAATCTCGCGTAGCCGAGCTTCGTAGCGCATGTTGGAGCGATCCAAAGTGCGCGGCAACCATCGTCGGAGCCGTGGGGGCAATGCGTTCAAGCCGCGTTCACTCACCGCGCGCGTAACCTCTGTGGGAAGATTCAACGCGATCACGGGGATTCGATGCGCTCGGGCATAGCGCAGGATTGGAGCGTAGAGACGAAAATCATACTGCCAGCGCGTGAAGTATTCGCTTTGCCTCAGCAGTTCCTGCTCATCGATATCGCCGGCGATGTATTGGTCGACAATATTCTGGAACGGCTGCTGGAACCACTCGACGCCTATTGCCAGCGGTCCGCTCCGCGCGGCCAACGCCTGGATGATGTGCAGTTGGATGAGATGATGGTCGTAACGCGTATGGATTTCGCCCACGTACACGACCCGTTTTTCCGCCAAGTCGGCGATGATATCGTCGATCGATTCGGTGTCGTCTAGATTCAGCGCCGGGGTGGCGCCGATCGCAGCTGCCGCCCCCGTATCTGTCGGCGCAGCAGTGGAGATCTGACTGACGCCGAGCAACACGGCGAACGCCAGTCGTGCACAGGTACCGCTAGGCTGATTCATGACCTCAAGGTTAGTCGATAGCAGGCAGCGGAATCGACACTGAACACGGGAGTGCAACGATATGGGATTGCGGACTTTTTTGCTTGGCGTGCTTTGCGCATTGGCAAACGTCGCCGCTGCGGAAGCGATTCATCATCAGTTGGCGGTGGAGCTCGACCCCGCTGCCGGTAGCTTGGCGGTTCATGACCGGGTGACGCTGCCCGCCGGCGGCGACTCGCAGTTTACGCTCGACGCCGGTTTGCAGCCGCACGTTGCGAAATATGACGTGCGTGAAAACGCCGACAGCGATCCCGCAAGCGGCGTGCGAACCTACCGCGTGTCATTGCCGGAAGGGATACGAAGCTTCATTTTGTCTTATCGTGGCAGGCTGCCCCACGGCTGGGGAGCCGATGTGGCGGCCGACAACGTGGTATTGGGACCGGAGTCAGCCTGGTACGCGGATTTTGCCGGCAAGCCAGTGCGTTTTTCGCTGGATGTGCGGCTTCCCGCGCGCTGGCACTGCGTCAGCCAGGGGCGGGCCGGTGGTACGCCGAGTTCGGACGAGGAGACGTGGATCACCGATACCCCTCAACAAGGCATCTATCTGATCGCCGCGGCTTTCGTGCGCTACCAGCGCGATACCCCATGGGGTCGGAGCAAAGTGTTTCTGCGTACCGAAGACGATGCCATGGCGCAGCGCTATCTCGATGCCACGGCGCGCTATATCGCCCTGTACAGCGACTTGATCGGACCCTATCCGTACGCCAAGTTTGCCCTGGTTGAGAATGCGCAACAGACGGGCTATGGCATGCCGTCGTTCACGTTGCTCGGGTCACAGGTAATACGCTTGCCGTTTATCGTGCATACCTCTTATCCCCATGAGATTTTGCACAACTGGTGGGGCAACGGTGTCTGGGTCGACTACCACGCAGGCAACTGGGCGGAAGCGCTGACCACCTATTTGTCGGATTATCTGCTTGCCGAACGGGACGGTCGCGGCGCACTGCAGCGGCGCGCGGCGTTGCAGAAATACGCGGATTTCGTTGCCGGCCACGATGATTTCCCGCTGCGGCAATTCCGCGCCCGGCACGGTGAAGCAAGCCAGGCCGTTGGCTATAGCAAGGGTATGATGTTTTTTCACATGCTACGGCGCCGGATTGGCGATGCGCAATTCGTTGCCGCATTGCGGGCATTCTATCGGCAATATCGGTTTCAGCGGGCCGGCTTCGACGATCTCGAAACCGTATTCGAGCACACCAGCGGCCAGAAACTGGAGGGCGTTTTTGGACAGTGGCTGCAGCGCAGCG
This sequence comes from uncultured Gammaproteobacteria bacterium, assembly GCA_963762165.1. Classification (GTDB taxonomy): domain Bacteria; phylum Pseudomonadota; class Gammaproteobacteria; order JASBUN01; family JASBUN01; genus CAVXJN01. The sequence continues at coordinate 734,620 of CAVXJN010000001.1, read as the reverse complement.
GCGCTCCGGCTCTGTCTGTGGGCGACGTAGAGGTCCGAAACAGCGGCGTCGGCTATGTGTTGCGCGCAACGCTGCACCAGCGTCAAGCGGGCGCCGTCTACGGCCTGGAGATCCCAGTTGCCGTGCAGGTGGAAGGAGCCGATTCGGCGCAGTTGCGCACCGTTTCCATGGACCGTCGCGAACAGACGTTCGAGCTGCGCTTCGCCAACAGGCCGTTGCGATTGGCGGTAGATCCCGCCTTCGATGTATTCCGACGTCTGGATTACCGTGAATTGCCGCCGTCGCTGGGGCGCCTGCTGGGCTCGGAACGGACCGTGTACGTGCTCCCAAGCGGCGCGTCGGCGGCGATGCGCACGGCTTACCGTCGACTGGCGCGGGCCTGGGCGCGGCCTCAGGACCGCGTCGTTACCGACGACGAAACCGCAGATCTGAGTGCCGCCGAGGCGATCTGGGTGCTGGGGCGGGAGAATCGCCTGCGGCCGCAAATGCTCGCGGCCGCGCGCAGTCTGCCGTTGCAGGTGGATGGCGAGGCCCTGCGAATCGACGGCCAAGTCATTTCCGGTGGTGATCGCAGTACCGTTTTGGCGCTTCCCGGCGCGACTGCTTCGGCGACGGTTGGCTGGATCGACGCCGCCTCGCCGGCAGCGGTTACGGCGTTGGCACGCAAGCTGCCGCACTACAGCCGCTTCGGCTACCTGGCCTTTGCCGGCCCCGAGGCGGCCAATGTCAGCAAGGGCGAATGGCCCGTGACCGATTCGCCGTTGCAGCGGAAGCTGGTGCCAGGTGCGACCGCTGCCCTGCAATTGCCCAGGCGCGCTGCGCTGATCGCCGTTTCGGATTTCGCCTCGCAAGCGCCCCGATGACAGGCCTCGTCGCCGTCGTTGGGGCGTGCGGGGCGACTGGCAGCCCGTTCGCCGTTTACTAGGCTGGGCATAGTATTTGGAAACGGTAACCGGGAGCGGCGAATGGACAGGCAAAATTGGAGCGGCGATGCGTTCCGTAGAAGTCGATTTTTTTGGGTTGGCGGGCCTGGTGTCAGCCAGCCGGGTTGGTATGTGGAGTGCCGCGAAGGAGTGCGCGGTCCTTACTCGTCGCGGGATCATGCGCGGCGCGAATTGGCGGCCATGGTGCGCCCCAGGATTGTCAGCCGGGCGCGGCCAGGCCACGCCGCAAATCAATGGATGTAGAAGAACTCCATTTGAAAGCCGGCCACTTCGATAATATCGTGTTCATGTAACTGGCGCGCGTCCTGATCCAGCGGTTTGCCGTTCACCTGCGGCACGTCGCTGGCGCGCTTTCCCTTGCTGCTTTTCACCGTGATGATCACGTAGCCCATGTTGCTGCGGGTGATCATGGCCATTTTGATGCCTTTGTAGCCCAGGGTGTTGAAAGGCTTACGCAGCTCTAGCACCTTCTTTGCCAATGGCCCGTTCAAGATGCGCACCCCGGCCAGCGGCATTCCTTTGATGTCCGCGCCGAAGTCACCGTCGGCGGCAATGACCTGAGTTTCCGCCACCTCGGCCCGCAGAAACATGGTCGGTTCATAGGCTGCCTTGTCCTCGAGGAAGTAGGTCAACTGATGGGTGCCCACTTGAATCACGTCACCGTGTTTGAGCAGCAGCTTGCGCACCTTGCGGCCGTTGACCAGGGTGCCGTTGGTGCTGCCCAGATCTTCGACGTAGGTATTGCCGACCAGGGTGGTCACCAGGGCATGCCGGCCACTGACCGTCATATCGTTGATCTGGACATCATTGCCGTGCTTGCGCCCGACGCTGATGCTGTCGGCGGCCACCGGGAACTCGCGCACGATTGCGCCGTCCAACGTCATGATCAGTTTTGCTGCCATCGGCTCCCCCATTCACGTCGCCACGGGACCTTGGTTTTGTTGGCGTTAATAGCCACACGAAAATAAGTATCTTATACTGCGCCCCGCGCGTCTTGTCACTGGCAGGGGGCTGTGCGAATCAGCCGGGTTCCGGATTGCCGTGCTCGCGGTATTGCTCGAAATGGGATTTCTGCCGGGCCAGACGAAACGCGTCGATGCCGTTGATCAGTTTGTTGTCGAGCAGTCGGCGCAGTGCGGTGTCCAGGCTCTGCATCCCCTGCATGGCGCCGCTTTGGATCACGTTCTCCAGCTGATCCGGCGTGCCTTCGCGGATTATATTCGCCACCGCGGCGTTGTTGATCAGGATCTCCACGGCGGCCACCCGGGACTTGCCGTCTGCGGTGCGCAGCAGCTGCTGCGAAACGACCCCGCACAGGGACGTGGACAGGGCCGAACGGATATAAGGCGCTTCGCCGGGCGGGAATGCATTGATGATCCGGTCGACGGTGCTTACCGCATTGTTGGTGTGCAGGGTGCCCAGCACCAGGATGCCCATTTCCGCAGCGGTTACCGCCAGATGAATGGTTTCCAGATCGCGCATTTCACCGACCAGGATGACATCCGGATCCTCGCGCAGAGCAGAGCGCAGGGCGTCGGCAAAGCTTTCCGTATGCGCGCCCACCTCGCGCTGGCTCATCAGGCATCCTTGGTTGAGGTGGACGTACTCGATCGGGTCCTCGATGGTCAGAATATGCCCTTTGCGTTCCCGGTTGATGCGATCGATGAGTGCGGCCAGGGTGGTGGTTTTACCGGATCCGGTAGGTCCCGTCACCAGCAACAGCCCCTTGCGCTGGCGTGCCAGATTTGCCAGCACCGGCGGCAGGCCGAGCTGCTCAAGGGTGCGCACCTCGTCCTGAATGACGCGGAACACGGCGCCGATGCCATCGATGTGATGAAACACGTTGACCCGGAACCGGGCCAGATCCGGCACCATATACGCGAAATCAATATTGCCGTCGGCTTCGAGCAGCTCCCGGGCCCGCGGCGGCATGATTTCGTACAGCAGGTCCTCGGTGTCTTCGGCACTCAGGGTGCGGAAGCGAACCGGATAGATGTCGCCGTACAAGCGCATCCGCGGCGGATTGCCCGAAATCAGGTGCAGGTCCGACCCCCCTTGCTTGACTACCAGTTCGAGGAAAGTATCGATTCGGCTCATGGTGCGCGCAGGGCCAGGACTCAGCCGACCGTGAGGTCAACCGGCGGCAACAGCTCGGGGTTGGTGACGAAACGCTGAAACTGTTTCTTGTCAGTGGAGTGCAGATAGGCGTCATCCGGGTCCAGCTCGCGTTTGCGCAACGCCTCCAGCAATGCCTGATCCATGAGTTGCATGCCCGCTTGGCGTCCGGTCTGGATTACCGACGGGATCTGATGCACTTTGCCGCTGTGGATCAGGTTCGCGATTGCAGGCGTGTTGAACATGAGTTCGACCATGGCTTTGCGGCCTTTGCCGTCCGCGGTGCGCACCAGCTTCTGACTCAAGACCATTTGCAGGTGTTGGCCGAGAAACACGGCGGCCTGGGACTTCTGCTCGGTTGGCATGGCATCGATGATGCGGTCCAAGGTCTTCGCGGCGGAGGAGGTATGCAGCGTGCCGAGCACCAGGTGGCCGGTTTCGGCCGCGGTCATGGCCATGGAAATGGTTTCCGGGTCGCGCAATTCGCCTACCAGGATCACGTCCGGGTCTTCGCGCAGCGCGGCGCGAAGTCCGGCGGCAAAACTTTTCACATGGGTGCCCACTTCCCGTTGCACCACCAGGGACAGGTTGCTCTTGTGCACGAATTCGATCGGATCTTCCAGGGTGATGATGTTGAGACGACGGAAATGGTTGAGCAGGTCGATCATCGATGCCAGGGTCGTGGATTTGCCGGTGCCTGTGGCGCCTGTGACCAGGATCAGCCCCTGGTGCGCCTGGTGCAGGCGGCTGGTGACCGCGCTTGGCAGCCCGAGTTGGTCCAAGCCGGGAATTGTCGCCGGTATGGCGCGCAGGGTCGCGCCCAGGCCGCTGACTTTGCGGTACACGTTGACCCGGAAGCGGCCGATTTCTTCGTCCTGATAGGAAAAATCGAGGTCGTGACCCGCGGCCAGCATTTGTCCCAGCGCGGGCGTGAGAAGCTCCTTGATCAGCGATTCCAGTTCGTCGGCTGACAAGTTGCGATAGCGAATGGGTGTCAATTCGCCCATCAGTCGCAGCATCGGCGGCATGCCGACCGCGAAATGGATATCCGAGCAACCCTGCTCGCGTCCGAGTTTCAGAAATGCGTTGATGCGGCTCAAACCTGCATCTCCCGGCGGCACATAGCCAATTCAGCGGTCAGCTCGTCGAAATCCTGATAGCGGCGCTCCGGGTCCGCGGCCATGGCTTTTGCGATCACTCGCGCGAGCCGTTCTGGAACCTCCGGATTTTTTTCCTGCAGCGGCGTAGCGTTGCCCTCGACGTGTTGGAACAAAATCGCCATCGGATCATCGCCGGTGTAAGGCGGGCGACCGGAAAACATTTCGTACATCATGACGCCGAGGCTGTAAACGTCCGTACGGGAGTCGATGCCGTGACCGCGCGCCTGTTCCGGGGCCATGTAAGTGGGCGTGCCGACCAGCAATCCCGTGCGCGTTAGGCGCGCGTCGTTCTGGCTGGTGGCCGATGCCAGGCCGAAGTCCACCACTTTGACCAGGTCGCAGTCGTCGATCAGAATGTTGGCGGGCTTCAGATCACGATGCACGACACCCGCATGCTGTGCTGCCGCCATGCCGTCGGCTACGGCGGCCGCTACGGTCAGCCCGCGCCGCAAATCCATCGCTTTCTTCGGCGCCATTTCGTCGGCCAGGGAATGGCTCGGAAAGTATTCCATCGAAATGGCATATGACTGCCCGACTGTGATCAGGTCATATATGCGGATCACGTTCGGATGGGTGATCTTGCGGGCGTAGCGTAACTCCTGGGTGAAGCGGCGGATCACGTTGGCGTCGGAATAAACATGGGGGTGCAGGAATTTGAGAATGAACTGGTCGTTGACCACAGTGTCTTCTACCAGGACCACGACCCCGAAGCCGCCGCTCCCCACCTGGCGCACCACCCGGTAACGATCCGCGAGCAAATCGCCGTCGCGCAATGAGGGCGCATCGATGTACAGATCGCGCTTGCCGTCACCCGAGGCCAGGTCGAGCATGGGACCCGGCGTTGCCCGGGTAATGCCGCTGCTGTTGGTGGGGCCGCTGTCCAAGCGCATTGCGATGGTCGCCATGGTTTCGTCCGCAAGCTGTTGCATGCGCGGGTCCGAGGCATCGATGACCTGCGTCAGGGCCTCGCGCACGGCATGCGCGTGCTGGGCATCGGTCAGTTGTGCCAGGGCGCGTATTGCTTCCTTGCGCACGTCGGGATCGGCGTTGTTTTTCAATTCCGTCAACAACGGTTCCACCGCATGATGATCGCCCAGGCCCGCGAGGGCCCGAATCGCCACGCGCGCCGTGCGCGGGTCGCCGGACAGCAGGCGTTCCAGGTGCGGCACGGCGCGCTCCTTGCCCAACGCCGCCAAGGCGTCCGCGGCCCGTTCCCGTACCCACCAATCGTCGTCCTGAAGCGCTTCGACGAGGTAATCGAAGGCCTTTTCGTGCCGGGAGGAATTGAGGATCTCCACAGCAGTGCGGCGCAGGAACTCGTCATCATCGCGGATCAATTGCAATACTGCGTCCAATACTTTCGGGCCGCCGATACTGCCCAAGGCATCCGCGGCCCGGACTTTCACCCACCAATCCTTGTCCCGCAAAGCGTTGAGCAAATCCTTGACCGCGCGCTGATCGCCCACTTCATTGAGTACCTCGACCGCGGCGCGGCGGATGTATTCGGATTCGTCCTGCAGGCTTTCGATCAAATATTGCACGGTCTTGGCGTCGCGAATCTTGATCAGCGCCTCGATTGCTTTGGTTTGCACAGTCAAATCGGAATCGCGTAGCAGCGCGAATACCGGTTTCGCAGACACTGGTAGTTGCAATTCCATGAGCGAGTCCAGTGCCGCCAGCCGGACTTGCTTTGCCGGGTCCTGCAATAACTCGAATAAGGCGTCGCGGCTGGCATCGGTACTGAAACGGCCGAGTATCTTTGCCATTCGTGTCCGAATTCCCGGGTCGTTGCTTTTCGCCCTGAGCGCCACATCGGGAATGTCCTGCAGCGATACGGTTTGATCCAGCAGCTGGTACAGGAACGGGCGCAAGTTTGCGGGCACCGTATTCAGGAGTCCCAGGACGGGGCGCGGGCGCAGCTGCTTGCGGTGGGCCAGCAGAATGCTGGTGAGCGCTTTTTTCGAAACATCGGGATCTTCATACAACGGTACCAACGCGGCGGCGTTCAGGCGCTCCGCGTTGCTCAGTACGCCGACCACGCTGTCCACCAGGCGCGGGTCGTCACTGCCCAGTGCGCTTACGAAATGGGGCAGGCTGCGTTCGTCGACGAAACTGATCAATAAATTCTCGATCGCCGGGCTGGGAGCGGAGACCGCCATTGCGTCCAATAAGCGGGGTACCACCGAAGGTCCGAGTTGGCGGAGCTTCAGCAACGCCTGACGCGCCTCGGGCGAGTTCGGGCTGGCTGAACCGAGAATCGCCGCGATCGCCTTGTTGGCTTTATAGCTGTCCAGTAGACCCATGGCGTGCTGCTCGACGACCCGGTTGCGGTCAGCGGGTCACTCGACCCCTTCGGATCCGAGATCGGTGGCATGGATGATGTACGCCTTGTTGACCAAGCATACTCTTTCGTCTTCCAGCCACAGACGTACAAAGCGCGTTTCCGGTAGATTGAGATAGTCGATCAATCGCGAATGGTCAGGGGCCAGCGATTCGTTCACCAGGCCGGAGATCACCGAACCGTCCATCAGATACAAGCGGCACTGGAAAGGTCGGACATCATCGGGGGCCGATCCGGCCGGCTCATCATATTCCGCCCGGACGATCGCCGAGCGCTGGTAGAAACGCAGTTCGTCGGGATCGTGTCGCTGGACGATCAGAAACGGCGCCGCTTCGTTCAACAACTCCGAAGGGTCCTGCTCGCCAGCGTGGCTGCGGCTCTGGGTATGGACGAACAGGGAGCCGCGCACCTGGCCTTCCGGGTGAACCCACAGCACCACGGGCCGAATTGTCTTAGGTACTTTGAGGAATTCGCTGCTCATAGATGGCGCCCCTTGCCGTGAGCTGTTCCGCAACGGCTCGTGCTGATGCCGTCTCGCCCTGTATATTTATCATAATTAGACTGCCCCTATTATGGTAACCGAACCTCAAGCTTGGCCGAAACGGTTCGCTAACTTGGGCTGAATGACGCGGAGTTGCGCGTGATCGTACGCCGCGAAGAGGCGTTTGCCGCACAATTCCTCGCTATACTTGTGAGAATCGGATCGAAAGCTGGATAGATGGAATGACGGAGCAGGCACGCGGTCATGGCGAAGCCACGCACAAAGGCCGGGTTCGCGACCTGAATGAAGACAGTTATGTCGCCGATCCGCAGCTGGGGCTGTGGATCGTCGCCGACGGCATGGGCGGCCACGAATGTGGCGAGGTCGCGAGCCGCATTGCTGCGGATTTCATCCACGAACAACTCACCCATGGCGTGGGGCTTCAGGAGGCCACGGCACGTGCCCACGACGTCGTGACCCTGGCAGCGCAGGACGGGCTGGGCCAGCCGGGCATGGGTTCGACTCTGGTGGCCTTGCAGCTGCGCGACGCCCGTTACGAGGTGGTCTGGGTGGGCGACAGCCGGGCCTATTTGTGGCAGGACGGCGCCTTGCGCCAATTGACCCGCGACCATTCCTTTGTTCAAAAAATGCTCGATGAAGGCCAGATCAGCAGCGCCGAAGCGGTCAATCATCCCTATCGCAACGTCATCACCCAGGCATTGGGCGTGGCGGACCTGGATCGTGTCGACGTCGGGTCGGTGTCGGGGACACTATGCCGGGGCGAAATCGTGCTGTTATGCAGCGACGGCCTGACCGGGGAAGTCTCCGAAGACGAGATCGGCACTCTGCTGCATGGCGCGGACAATCTCCAGGACGCGGCCCAGGCACTGGTGGCCTCGGCGCTGGAACACGGCGGGTCCGACAATATCACCGTATTGTTGGTGCCCGCGCCCGCCGGTGCGCCATTGCACGACCGAGGTGCGGCGCAGGCCTTTGATGAGCCTACCGTGACCTTGAACCTCGAGGATCCGTCGGCGACAAATTCGAATCGCTGACTCTATCATTCCCCGACCGGCAACGGGTTTTGACCCAAGTTGCCGCCCTAGCATGCTATTTTCCTGACTTCAGCCGCGGGCGGACTAAAGAAACCGGGGCGCCTGTGGTTGGGACTCCCGCTCCGGCGTCTTATGCTGTGGTAATGACGCACGCTCGAACCCGCTTTCCGCGCACCCGGTTTTGCTATCGCCACGTATATAAATCATGGGTTTAACAAAAATCTGCGGCCCCGGCACTTGGCGTGTCGCTTGGTGTTGGGGCGTATTGCTGCTGCTCGTCGTCCCCTCGGCGTGGGCTGCGTCCGCCTTGCAAGTGCAAATCGAGGGCGTCAAAGACGACGCGCTCGAAAATGTCCGCCAGCTGCTCAGCGTCGAGCAACACAAAAATGATGCCGACCTCACCCCCGCGCGCATCCGCCGTTTGCACGGGCGGGCGAAAGACGAGATCAAACAGGCCCTGGAGCCGTACGGATATTACCAGGTCCAGGTCAACGATCAGCTGCAACAAACCGAAAAGGGCTGGCTGGCGCGTTACGTCATCAAGCCCGGCCCCCAGGTGCGCATCGGCAAGTTGGGCCTGGAGATCAAGGGCGATGCCCGCGACGACCCGGCGTTCAGGAAATTACTGCAGGATTTTCCCATCCGCAAAGGGGCGCCACTGCTCCATCAGCGCTATGAAAAGGCCAAGACTGCGTTGTTGACCCTGGCCGCGGAACGCGGCTACTTCGACGCCAAGTTGTCCAAACACCAGGTCGAGGTCGACATGGATGCCTACACGGCCCGGGTCGAACTCGAGCTCGACAGTGGTCCGCGCTACCATTTCGGCCCGGTACAGTTCGAACCCACGGTGGTTAACGAGAAGTTGCTTCGCCGCTACGTTTCGTTTCAGGAGGGCGAACCGTACCTGTCCGGGAAATTACTCGACCTGCAGAGTGCGCTGATCGACAGCGATTACTTTGAACGTGTGGAAGTCAGCCCTCAGCCAGGCAAGAGTTCCGGGCTGGCGGTGCCGGTGCAAGTGACGCTGAAAGCACGGCCGCGCAGCCGTTACAGCTTCGGCGTGGGCTACGGCACCGATACCGGCCCGCGCGGCAGCGTGGGTTTCGACCGTCGTTATGTCAATCAAAAAGGGCATCGTTTCAAAAGTCAGCTGCAACTTTCCCAGATCCGCAACCGGGTGGAAGCGCGTTATGAAATTCCGGTGCGGGACCCCCGTACCGACCAGGCCTTCGTCCGTACCCAATTCACCGACGAAGACACCAAGACCAGCACCAGTAAATCATTCGAACTAGGAACTGGGCTCGAGCAGAAGCTGGGACTGTGGCGACAGGTGTTTTCGCTGACTTATCTCGACAGTGATTTCACGGTCGGCACACAGCAAGGGCATACATCGTTACTGATGCCGGGTGCCAGTTGGACGCGGGTGAAGACCAACGACCCGCTTTATACCCGCAACGGTTCCCGGATTGGCTTGGATCTGCGCGGCGCCTACGAAGGGATCTTGTCGGACACTTCATTTGTCCAGGCACGTCTACACGGTAAATGGATCCGTTCCATCGGTAACGACCGCATCATTGCGCGGGCCGAGGCGGGGACTACGTGGGTGCAGGATTTCGAGCTTTTACCGCCCTCGGTGCGTTTCTTTGCCGGCGGTGACCAGAGCGTGCGCGGGTTCGCCTATCAAGCTCTGGGACCGAAAGACAGTGCGGGAAACGTGATCGGCGGCCGTCACCTGCTGGTAGGCAGCATCGAGTACGAGCACCGCATCAAAGAAAAATGGGCGGCCGCAGTTTTCTACGATGCCGGTAACGCCATCAATCACTTCGGCGATGAACTGGAGCACAGCGTGGGTATCGGCGTGCGCTGGCGCTCGCCCGTGGGCTGGGTGCGGGTCGATCTGGCCAAGCCACTGAGTGAGCCGGACGCCGGCATCCGCTTGCACCTGACCATTGGACCGGACTTATGAAGCGTATATTGCGCGGGCTCGGATGGCTGTTCGCAGTATTGCTGTTGTTGCTGCTGATTGTCTTCGGTTACGTGGGCGGTACCAGTTCCGGGCTGCGATGGGCGCTGGGTCAGGCTGAAAAACGCATGGGCGATGCTTTGCAGATCGGCCAGGTCGATGGCTCCCTGTTACGCGGCGTGCACTTGCAGAACCTGCGCTTTCACAGCGCCACTTTGAGCCTGCAAATCGACCAATTCCAAGCCCGTTGGCAAGCGTCGTCCATGCTGCGCGGACTGCTCAAAGTGCAGTCGCTCCATGCGCAGGGAATTCGAGTGCATACCGAGCCCGGCGACCAACCGAAAGCCAGTGAATTTCCGCCGCAATTCAGTACTCCGATCGGCATTTCCTTGGCCAACGCCGTGGTTGAGGATCTGAGCATCAGCCAGGCCGATCAGGAACCCGTCAAGATCGAGCGCATCGAACTCGGAGCGACATTTCAGGGCAATCGTTTGGGCCTCGACCATCTCGTAGTGAAGGGCCCGACTGTGCAGTTGTCCGGTATGGGCACGGCGCAACTCGGCGACGACTACAGCGCCGACCTGACTGTGAAATGGGGGCTGCAGGTCAATGGAGTGCATTGGGGCGGCGCGGGCACCGTGCAAGGCGATCGCACTGACTTGCGCATACACCATCAACTGGAAGCTCCGCTGCAAGCGCAGCTGCAGGCGCAACTGGAAGACGTGTTCCACAAAACCCGCTGGCAGGCGAATTGGGATGTGCCACCGTTCGATGCCGATGCGTTGCTGCGGCGATTGCAGGCGCCGGCCAAGGATCAAGCGCCGCCAGCGGCGCCGCTGGGTTTGGGGCAAGTGGAAGTGCATGCGAACCTTCACGGCGACCGCACCAAGGCGGTGCTCGACCCGTTGCGGGTCCACTTGCCGAAGGGCGATCGAGAGGCGCGGATCGAAGGTAGCGTCCATGATTGGCTGGACGACAGTCGTACAGCGGACTTGACGTTGCAGTGGCGCAATCTGCAGTGGCCGTTGCAACAAAACCCGCAGGTCGCCAGTGCCGCGGGTAGCGCCCGTTTGCGCGGCGGAATGGACGATTTTCTGCTGCGCCTGGATGCTGCGCTGTCCCTGCCGGGCATGGCCAATGCGCCGGCAAAGCTGCAAGTCAACGGGGCGCTGCGAAACAGCGGTCAGGATCTGCGTCTGGAGCAATTGGTGGCACGCGAGGACGGGGGCGATGCCCGCATCCAGATGCAGGGCCAGATCCGTCAATGGCGGAGTGCGTCACCGCGATTGGATATCGGCGGAACCTGGCAGCAATTGCAATGGCCATTGCAGGGAACGCCGCAGGCATCCAGCAGCGAAGGCGATTTCAGTGTGCAGGGTGAGCCGGACGACTACCGTTTCCACACCAAGCTCGAGCTGGCCGCACCGCAGCTGCCGTCCAGCCATTGGCAGGTCAAGGGTGACGGCAATCTTGGGCGGGTGCAGTTCCAATCGATCGACGCCCAGGTTTTGGATGGTTCCATGACGGGGAGCGGCGCCGTTGCCTGGAGAGAGTCGTTGCAGTGGCAGTTTGCACTGCAGTTGCAGAACCTCAATCCCGGCGCCATCGATCCGGCCTGGCCCGGAAAGCTCGATGGCAGGGTGCAGGTTTCGGGCGCCGCGCCCGAGGGCGGCCCTTCGCTGCGATTGACGCTCCAGCAAGTCAGGGGCACTTTGCGCCAACGCAGATTCGAAGCCGAGGCAAAAGTGGCGTTGGCTGACCAGCGCTGGCGCATCGAGCAGTTGCAGATTCGCTCCGGTGACGCGCGACTCGATGTTCACGGCGACTATGGCGACCAGCTCGATCTGGCGTGGAAACTCGATGCCAGCCAGTTGGCGGACCTGTTGCCGGACGCCTCCGGATCGCTGCATGCATCGGGCGCAGTGCAGGGTACCAGCCAAGCCCCGCGTATGCAGGCCAAGCTCGACGGCCAGGAGCTGCGGTACCAGGACTACAGCATGGCGTCCCTGAAAGGCTCACTGGCTGCCGGGATCGGTCCGCAGCAACCGCTTCAAATCGAATTGCAGGCGACGCAACTCAGTGCCGCCGGTAAGGACGCCGAACGCTTGACCTTCACCGGTTCCGGCACCACTGCACAGCACCAATTGGAATTGCAGATCAGACAGGCGCAAGGTGGCGTGAAGCTGGCGCTCGCGGGGGGACTGCAACCACAGTCGGTCTGGCGCGGCGAGCTGCGCACGTTGCGGTTGTCAACCGACCGACTGGGCACGTGGCAACTGCAACAGGCCGCAGCATTGACCCTGGCGACCGATCACGCCGCGCTCGATCGCGCCTGTCTCCAACGCCAGCAGGGCGGCATTTGCCTGGCTGGGCAATGGCAGGGGGCCGGCCCCTGGTCCGGGAACCTCGAACTGAAGCAGTTGCCGCTGGCGGCGTTGGCGCAGTTGTTGCCGGAGGACATTCACATCACCGGCACCGTAAACGGCAACGCCGCGGTCGCATCCAGCAACGGCTCGCTGTCGAAGCTGGATGGACAGTTGCGGTTGAGTTCCGGCGCCGTGCGTTACCAGGCGGATGCCGAGCACGTGGTCGATGAATCCTTCGGCGGCGGCGTGCTGAGCATCCGCCAGAAGGGTCAGCAGCTGGTCGGCAACCTGCAGATCGACCTGGCCGGTAAAGATCAAGTGGAAGGCGAGATGCGTGTCGCCATGCCCAGCGGCGGCGGTGCCTGGAATGCGAGCCGGATCGACGGGCAACTGAATCTGCATATGTCCCGTTGGGACATCGTGGAAGTCTTCGTACCCCAAGTCAGCGGTGTCGACGGCAACCTCCAAGGTCGTTTGACGCTGGCTGGCACGGTCGGTGAACCGCAGATTTCAGGCGAGGCCCGTTTGCGCGCCAGCCAAGTCGAGTTGCCTCAGGCCGGCACGGTACTCAAAGACGTCGATTTGCGGATCGCTGACGCCGGTCGCGGTGCTTTGCAATTGCAAGGTAGTGCCCATTCGGGTGGCGGCACCGTGCGCATCGAAGGCGATTTCAAAAAGCCGAGTGGCGATCTCTGGCGCACGCAATTGCACGTCAGCGGCGATCGTTTTCTCGCCGTGAACACCACCGAGGCGAAAGTCTATATCTCCCCAGATCTCGACATCAAAGCACAACCTAAGCGAATCGATGTCAGCGGCGAATTGACCGTCCCGGAAGCCAAGCTCACGCCCAGCGAGGGCCGTTCCGCGGTCAAGCCTTCCAGCGATGTGGAGATCGTACGTGCCGCTCAGCCCGAAACCGAGAAGCAAGCCGGTTGGGTAGTTTACGCCCAGGTCCGACTGAAGCTCGGCGACAAAGTGCACTTTACCGGTTACGGATTCGACGGCCGTGTGAGCGGCGCTTTGGCACTCAATGACGTACCGGACAAGGTCACCACTGCCACCGGAACGCTGGACATACATGACGCCAGTTACACTGCCTACGGCAAGACGCTGACGGTGGACAGCGGTAGCCTCACCTACTCGGGCAATCCGGTAACCAATCCCGGACTCAATTTCACCGCTACCCGCACCGTGGAGGACAATAAGGTGGGTGTGCGGGTGAGCGGTACTGCCGAGAATCCACGGCTGGATTTGTTTTCAAATCCGAGTATGAGCGAAGGCGATATCCTGTCCTATCTGGTGCTGGGGCGACCGTTGAACAGCGCCGGCCAGGGGACAGCCAGGCGTTGATGGCCGCGGCAACCAGCGCCGGGTTGTCGAAAGGAGCAGCATTGGCGGAAAGCATCGGCCACCAACTAGGGTTTCAGGACGTCAGCGTCACCCGCGAAGCAAATTCCGACCAGCCATGGCTGACCGTCGGACGATATCTGTCGCCGAAACTGTATGTCAGCTACGGCGTCGGCTTGTTCGAACCGGGTAGTGTGGTGCGTCTGCGCTACGAGCTTACCGAACATTGGAAGGTGCAAGGCGAAAGCGGCACTTCCAGCGGCGCCGATATACTCTATACCATCGAACGTTGACGCGTAGCGTGCTCGGGTTGCCCTCGCTGATATTGGTGTCGATCGCTCGGGTTTGATTTGCGGTCGGCCAATAGGCGCGCTTCACTGTAGCGTCAGCTCGGCGCGCGGTCGCCCCGAGTCATTGGTCGCGTTCCGCGTACAGGATTGCAAACGCTCTTGGGCGATGCCGTAGTTTCCGGTCAGAGCGTTTGTGACCGCCGTGGTACGGTTCTGCGTCAGCATCGGTGGTGCGTTCGCAGCCGCACGGTCGTTTTCGGTCGTCATGGCGCATATTTGCAAGTGCACCGCAGGACGCAGCCGCAGCAGCGCCGCCAGACGCCTCAGATATGTGTCGGCCACAGGATTGAGTTCCGCCGAACCGGCGCGAAACAGCAGTGGCTCCAAGCGCAAGCCTTCGGCAGATGCGGCGCCGGCTGTTTCCGCGAGTCCGAACGGCTGCAGTGTATTGCGTACCGTTGCCAACGCAGCGTCGCGCAGCGCACTGCCAAAGGCGCGGTCGAAGGTTGTGTCCAGATCGAAGTCCGGCGCTTCCACGTTGCCCCGCAGCGGCAACTCGACGTCGTGACAAGGTGCTCATCCCGCAGCAATGACAGCGCGAGCCGCACCGGTATTTGCAGCTTATTCTTCATTGCGGGTGAAGGAGTCCCCGCCTTCGCCAGTTCCAGCCTGCGCGCGCGCAGTTTATTTTCGCTGCGCAGTTCGCCGTCGATGATGTGCAAGGTCGATTCGATGTTCATCCGCCCGGCGGTGAACTCGATACCCAGATGGTCTTTCCCATAGGGGCTCAATGCCGGCAGAGGCAGTTGGTAGATTTTGGTTTTGAGCGACAGGTTCAGGTGTTCGGCGAACGGACGCAGTTTACCGACTGCGACAATGCGCGTGCCGTCGCCGACGGCTCCCTGCAGCGCCATCGGGCTCAGTCGAAGTGGCTCGGCACTGTCGAGTTCTGTCAGCGAGAAATGCTGCAACTTTATGGCCCTCATGAACGGCGGTTTTACGCTCTGATCCTCGAATTGCAAGGTATTGTTGCCGTTCTCGACGACGACGCGGTCGATTCGCCAATAAGTATCGGTGCCGGATGTTGCCGCGCTCGATTGCGCCGCTGCGCCCAATCCCAGCCAGTGTCCGTCGGCTTGTTTGCGCAGCAGTAAATGAAAATCGCTGAGTTCGAGACGTTCCGCGGAGAAGCGCTGGCGACCGGTGAGTGCAAGTTGTTCGAATAGTGCCGACTCACCGTGTGCGAGCGGCTCCTGAGCGTCGGGCGTCGGAGCGTCGATCCGGTAATGCGTCAGTTCGAGCGACCGCGCGGTGACGCTGTAAGTACCTTTCATGTCCAGGTCGCGCAACGACGCTTGAGTGGCGTCCAGCAATGCCACTTTCCGCTTCGGACGTTTCACTTGCAGATCGAACAGCTCTAGCTGCCCGGTCGCGGAAACGCCGCCCGGTACGTCCAGTGCGCCTTCGCTGAGTACGCCTTGCCATTGGGCGCGGCGCGCGCTCACCGACACGTCTGTGCGCGTGCGGTGTAAGGCAACGGCCTGTGCTTCCAACGCGCCATCGGCGGATACGGTCGTCGGCTGCCGCAAATGCACCTTGGCGTTCAAGCGACCGTGCCATTCCATCGAGTCGGTCCGGACGGTGCCGCCAGGCGTGGAGATCTGGAGTTGCGTCGATTTCCATTGGCCTTGCTGGTGGAATCCGGCGCCGCTACCCGTCAGTTGCACTTCGCCTTCGCCGGCCCAGACGGATTCGCCGCTCTGAAGTTGCGTATCTTCGCTGGCAGCGCGCAGGTCATGAACGCGGACGGTGCCCTCGTGGGCCAACTGAAGGTGGTTTTCGACATCGCGCAGTAACCGCAAGCGCAGCCTGGCATCGGCAAGACCTTGGAGCTCGCGCAGCGCCGGTGCGAATGGCGCAATGCGGGCCAGATCGAGATTGTTGAGCTCGATTTCCCCTTCGCCTTCGGGGGCGGAGGTCGCCAGATTGAAAGTTCCGTGCAGGCGTAGCGGTGCGCCTGCGAGATCGCCCTCCAGCATTACGTTGCTGCGATCTTTTGCATTGCTCGACCGGCGCGACAGCGTGCCCTCGCGAATGCGCCATGGGATACGCTGTGCGCCGATGGACAGCAACAATTCAACGTTGGAGAGTCGCAAACTGCGGATGTCGATTGGCCAGTCTTGAGCACCGCCGCGACGCAGCGAAGCGATCGCAGGCATGTCAAAACGCATGTTGGCGCCGTGCACGGTAACGGTATCGAACCCCAGGCGACGGTGCCACAAGCTTTTCCAGAGAAAACGCAATTGAAGATCTTCGGCCTTCAGGATGTCGCCATCGCTACCCTCGACTACCAACTGGCGGATGTGGACCGTGCCCTTCAGCGGGTTGCTATCCAACTCGCCTATGGTGACATCGGTGGCCTGGTGCGCATAAAACCACTGCTCGATCCCGTAGCGCAGAGCATATGGCATGCCCACCACCGCTGCGGCGACCAGCAGCAAAAGAACTAGAAACGACCACAGCCACGCGCTGCGGAACGTAGAGCGAGAGTCTATGGTCTGCGACGACGCTGGCTCGCGCATGGATCCTTAGCTTTTTGACAATGAACCGCGGATGAGTCCCATCCCCCATCGGAGCACAGCGCGCCGTCCTCCGTCCCTAGCAGTGTTTCGGCCGATATCACGCATCGAGAGCGCTTGATCCCCTACCAATTGTAGCCGACGGTAAGCAGGTAAGTCAGGTCGGTCTGCTCCGTGCCAGGGGGTGGGCTGCGATCCCAATCCACATTCACTTGTACCGATGTGTCGAGGTTGTTCATCAAAGGCACGCGAACGCCCGTCTCGCTGCGTATGATCAGGTCTTCCGAGTTTTCCAGGCTCTGCAGGCCTTCATGCTTGTGAAAAAACTGCAGCCGGTTGTTGAGGAAATACTGGTCGTAATTCAGTGCCCAGCGTGCGGCGATAAATGAATCGTCCGCGGCCGACATAAAGTCCTCGTTGACGTATGTCAAGCCCCCTTCCAGCGACAGATTCTTGCGTTTGGATTCGACGAACTGGTGTCCCAAGCCGCCGCCGAGCACGCTGCGCAAATTGAGATCTTTGAAGCGATCCCGGATGAAGGACGCGTTGGTGTACAGGTAGCGTTTTTCGGTGAGGAAGTGGTCGTATTTGCTGTAAACCGCGGTCCGGTCGGCGGTCTTGTTGCCGTCTTCGCTGCTGCGTTGTGCGGTAGCGCCGACGGTGTAGCGATTCTCCTTGGTCCTTGCCACCATTTCGGTATCCAGATACAGATTCTTGGTTTCGCTGTTGCCGGAGGTGGCATTCACACCGAGTTTGACGTGTCCGGTAAACTCGACGCCTTTGCCGCTTACGGCCGGCGATGGATTGATATAGGCGACTTTGTCCAGGGCGATCGGCGCGGTCTCGATGATCTCACCGGCTTTCAGTGTTACCTTTCCAGGTTCATCTGCGTTTCGGAAAGTGGCATTGAGGCTGGTGTCGTCTTTGAGCATGACTCGTACCGGTTTGTCGGTCGTAATGCCGCTGACGTCGATCCAGTGGATTTTGATTTCACCGGCATACGGCGTTTTGAACACCAGATTGTTGTCTTCTTTACGTACCACTTTGCCGGATATGCGGTCGCCGTTGCGAAGCATAACCGTGTCGGCAAGCACGGAGCAGGACATGGCGCCGGCCAGCATCGCGGCCAGCGCGCTCGAAGTAAAACTCGGCATAAAATCCCTCTGAAAGATGGGTTAGATATTGCCATGATAATGCCTATGGACTCTCAGACCAAAAGCACGCACGAAAATTGTGTAAACTCGTACGGAGTACACTTTATTTGCGCGAATCCGCGACGAACGGGGCTGTTATGTTCACCACCGACGGACTGATTGCCGCCTATTTGCTGGACGGCCAGGGTGGCGCCCAGGTTTACGACTGGCAGCAGATCAAGGCCTGGCAACCTGAACAGGGCGTGTTGTGGGTGCACCTGGATTACACCAGCGACAACGCCCGCCGCTGGGTGCGTGAAGCCAGCGGTCTCGATCCCCTGGTAGCAGACAATCTACTGCAGGAAGAAACCCGCCCCCGCAGCGTGCCGGTGGGTGATGGTCTCCTGGTGCTGCTGCGCGGAGTGAATCTCAATCCCAACGCCGAGCCTGAAGACATGGTTTCGATCCGCATCTGGGCGAACCGTCAGCGGATCGTGACGGCCCGGCATCGGCACTTGTTGTCGATAGAAGACCTGCGCGCGGCGCTCGCCGTGGGGCGCGGACCGCGCGGCGCAGGTGAGTTTCTGGTGCAGATATCGGATCGGATGGTGGCCCGCATGGCCGACGTCATTGACGGCATCGACGAGCACGTGGCCGAACTGGAAGACCAGATCCTGGTTTCGGAAAGTCATCGCCTGCGGCCGTTGCTTGCCGACGTGCGCCGTCAAATCATCAGCTTGCGCCGCTATCTGGCGCCGCAGCGCGAAGCCATGGCGCGCCTGATACAGGAGCAGGCCGAATGGCTGCATGCGCAGGACCGTTTGCGGCTGCGGGAAGTCGGTGACCGGGTTACCCGATACGTGGAGGACATGGATGCCGCACGTGAGCGTGCCGCGGTCACCCAGGAGGAACTCAACAGCCGTTTATCGGAACAAATGGATCGGCGGATGTACGTGCTGTCCATCGTTGCCGCCGTGTTCTTGCCGCTGGGTTTCGTGACCGGCCTGTTGGGGATCAATGTCGGCGGCGTTCCCGGGGGCGGAGTACCATTACGGTTTTTTGGCGGTGTGTCTCTTGCTCGGAGGTCTGGCGGCGGTGCAATTCTGGTTGCTACGTCGCAAGCAGTGGATGTAGTGACGGGTTCTGTCACCGTCGTAGCCAGCGAAACCAACCGTTGCGGCCGCGGTGCAGGTTGTGCAAATAGCCCGTGAAGTCGAGTTGCAGGCTTCGTTCATAGGCGCGAGCGCGAGCGTCAATATCCTGCAGCGGCTTCCAGCCGCCTGCCTTCCGGCTGGCAAACGCAATCACGTTTCCCCGTTTCGGCACCGGCAGTTGCATCGGGGCTTCTGCGAACGCCCGTGCCATTGCCGCCAGCGTCTCGCGATAGCCGGTGGCGCGTCCACGCCACAGATTGATCGCCAAAACGCCGTGGTCGTTAAGCGCGGATTTGCACTGATCGATGAAGGCCTGCTGGCCAATGCAGCGCGCCGCACCGGCGGCGTCGAAGGTATCCACCAGTACCGCGTCGAAGTGCCCGGCAGCCGCGCTATGGGCGACGAAATCCTCGGCGCAAGCGGCATGGACCTGCAATCTCTCAGAATCCGGCAGCGCGAAATATCGTCGCGCGAGGGCGATTACTTCGCTGCTGCGTTCCACGGCGTGCACCTCGCATTGCGGGAACCCGTGCAGCAGGAACTTGGCAATGGAGCCGCCGCCAAGGCCAAGCATCAGCACCCGCCTGGGCACGTCGGGCAGCAGCAGTAGAAAACTCATCATCGCCCGGGTGTAGGGCAATTGCAGCCGCTCGGGATCGTGCAGCCACATGCAGCTCTGCCGCGCCGGTGTGCCGAAATGCATTGCTCGGGTGGTGTCCGTCTCGACGACTTCGACAATCGATTCCGCGGTTTCGCTGCGGTACAGCAGCCGGCCGCGATAGTCGTTGTCATTCCGCGTCGTCGTCCCGTTCATTCTGTGCCTGCGGCGTTACGGGCGGCATGCGTTGCGTCAAAGGCGTGGCTTCCCGTCCCATTCGCTTTTCGTAGATCGCGGTATAGGCGAGAACATTGCGAAGATATTCGCGCGTTTCGTTGTACGGAACGGTTTCCACCCAGATGTCGGCGGGTACGGTGTCGTGGGTGGGCAGCCAGCTCTGGACGCGGTAGGGTCCCGCGTTATAGGCCGCGGTGGCGAGGACCGGATGATCGCCGAAGCGTTGCAGGATCATGCGTAGATATTCGGTTCCATAGCGGATGTTGACATCGGCCTTATACAAATCCGCTACCGCGTGCAGCCGGCGGTTGACGGTGCGCGCAACATGCCGTGCCGTGCTGGGCAGCAACTGCATCAGCCCGACGGCGCCCCGGTGGGAGTGAGCCTCCGTGTTGAATGCGCTTTCGCGGCGGATCACGGCATAGGTCCAGGCATCGTTGATACCCACCGCCTCGGAGCGCGTTTTTACCGTCTGCAGATAGGGCAATGGAAAACGCAGGTCGAGATCGTCCCAGTAGCGGGCGCGGCTGACCGTCAGTATTGCCCGGTCATGCCAGCCCCAGTCGTGTGCCAAGGTCGCGGCCAGTTCCAGTTCACGAGCGTTGAAGTGCTGCATTGCCGCGTACCATTCGCGGCGCGCATCCAGCTTGCGATCCAGTATCAACAGCTCGTGGGCACGTTGCATCGCCGGTCGCGCCGCGAAGCGATGCAGATCGGATTGGGAAAATTGCAGTGGTTTGCTATCGAGAGAATAGGGGATCTGTATGCGGTCGGCGGCAAGAAATCCTTCATAGCTCCGCGACTGGGCGATCTGCTTATACAAATGCTTGGCTTCCAGTTTCTTGCCGCTCGCTTCCAGGGCGCGTGCTCGCCAGTACTTCCAGCGGTCCTCGGTTTGCTCGGTCGGCGTGAGCTGGTCGATCCATTTCAAAACGGCTGGCCAATCCTGTTGCGCTAAGGCTGCGCGCACGCGCCAATAGCGCACGTAACGATCGCTGCTGTCGGCAGGAATTTTTGCAAACCAGTCCAGCGCCGCGGCATTGCCGGCATAGGCGAACGAGAGTGCTATTCTGCGCTGCAAGCGATGCTGCTGATCGGCGTCGAAGTCGAATCGCCGCACCAGCTGTGGCCACAACGCAGCCGCCTGGTCCGGGTCCTGGCGCGCCAGTCGCGCCGTTACGTTGAAAGCGATTTCGCGCGCGCGTCCAGCAGCGTCGTGCAATTCAGCGTCGGCGATGTTTTCCGGCTTGCGGTACAGTTCGTACCATGTCTCCAGCAGCGGTCGTTGTGACTGCGGAAGATAACGGCTCAGATAACGGGCAAGGCCGACATTGCCTTCGCCCATCGCCATGCTGATTCGCCGCCAGGCCAAATCACTGCTGATGCCGCCGCCGTCCGCCCATGCGTTCAGTGCGTGGTCGCAACTGTCGGGAAGTGAAAACCCGTGTAACCACAGATCCTCAATTCCCTGCAAAGCTTGTTTGCGGTGATGGAGTTCGAGCAATGCGTGTCGGCGCTTGCAGTCGTCATCGAGCGAGTCGTTGTCCCGTGCGTGATCGACGTACGCTTGCCACTTTCCGTTCCGATACAGGTAGGACAGCCAAGCCTGCTCCAGCCGCGGGGCAAGGGGCGTATCGGCATAGTCGCGCAGGAAATGTTTGATTTCGGTCGCGGGGTTGGTTACGAGCCGCTTGCGCAAGTCGTCGTAGATCAAATAAGGGTAGAGCGGGTAACTCCGTAGCGAGCGCAGCAAGGATTCGTAGGTTGCGCGGTCGCCGCGATCCAGTGCCTGCTCCGCGGCGACGAATTGGTAGCGCGCGCCAGCGAACTGGTTGTCAGCTTGCGCCGGCAACGCCGGCATGACCAGCCACAAGGCGATCAGACGCGGGATCCACTTGCGGCAAGATTCGAGGGACTCGAGGACCGCAGGCATATGAGAGTTCACATCCAGTGATTGTTTGGTGTGGCGCCAGTATGCGCACTTGATCGAAGGGGTTCAACCGGCACTTTGTCCGGGTGTTTGCTTCCGTTATGATTGCCCGCTGCCAAGTCATCATCCAGGCTGATCATCGTTCATGGAATCGATCGCTCGAATCCCGCAAGTGTTGCTTGCCTCGCTGCATGACACGCCATGGTTCTGGTCATCGGGCGGCGTGCTGATGCTGGTGCTGCTGGCAGTCGGGCTGCGCTACCGGCGCACCCGGCAAACCCGCAGGTTGCGACGCGCAATACGGGCCCTCGGCACCAAGGTGATGGCCGATGTGTTGGTGCCGGATTCGGTTGAGGGTCGAATCCACGCGGATTTTCTGGTGCTCAGCGGCCAGCGTATTCTGGTCGTCGACGTCAAGGACTACCGCGGCATGCTGTTCGGCGGGCAGAACACCGACATCTGGACGCAGGTCGTCGATGGCCGTAGTTACAAGTTTGAAAATCCGCTTTATCGCAATCGAGCCCGTGAAGCGGCAGTGCGCGCCCTGGTGCCGGAGGCGAATGTGCAGGGCGTGGTGGTGTTCACGGACGCCGGCCGATTCCCGCGCCAGCGCCCGGCAGGCGTGTTCATGCTGGCGGGATTGGCGGAAGAACTGGCGGCGAGCGATGTTCCGGTGTCGCCCAAATTGCAGGCCAGTTGGGATCGCCTGGAGCAACGCGTCACGCATTCCGCGTAGGGTTGGACTCGGCAATTGCAAGCTCGGACCGGAGAACGGGGCGTGGCTGCTCAGCCGAACTCCATCCGGCCGCGTCGCAGGCGTTTGTATTGACGTAACATAATAATGGTTTTGCAAATGGTCGGAAGGTCGATTTGTGCGACCCGCAGCCCAACCCGCACGGCAACTACTCCGTCTGCGTTCGCGCCTTTGGTATCGATTTCGATGAACGGGCGCTCATGTTCGGATGCCGCGTCGGCGTGTCCATCGGTCAGGCTGACAATGGTCGCCAACCAGCGTACCGGTCGGTGTTCGAATACACCTTCGAACTCTACCGTGGCCTGATGGGTACCGGTTTGCGGGTGCAGGCGGTAACTGAAGTCTCGGCAGCGTTGTACGCTACTCGGCGGTCCGGGCATGTCGTTCGCTGCGCGCGGTCACTTGCGGACCCACGGCCTGCAACAGTAATGTAGGAATCGGTCTATGCACGCCTGCAGTATAAACGACGTCCCGGACCCCTAGCAGCATGAATCAGTCCTACACTGAGTTGTGCTTCCGGCTCGACTTGTCCAGTCAGCAATATCTGGCTTACTACTCCGGCCAGGCGGGTTCGATTCAGGCGCTGACCGCGGATGGCAGGCGGGTGCGCTTTCCGGCCAGCATTTTGGGTCCTTACGTGCGGCCTGACGGGGTGCATGGGTTGTTCGCGCTGCGAATCGATGCCAATAATCGAATACTGGACTTGCGGCGTCTCGAAGCGTGATCGCGGCGCGGCAAGTGCGAAGGAGACGGAATCGTGAACGCACCCAATATCACCACCGCAATACCAAAGCGGCGTTATGTGATCGGCGAGTTCAATAGTGTGTTATTGGCGGAGATCGAATCAACCGACCCGAACCGTTATCAGTATGTGTTCGCTGCTGTAAGGGAAGGCGATGAGGCGCCGCTGATGTACGTGATCTGTGAGCGTGCATCGAGAGCGCAGCGCGACCAGGGCTCCCACAAGCTTCGGGTGTTGACCGGCAACGCGGAAAAGGATTTGGGCGTCTCCGATCGCTGGCGTGACGAACAGGCATTTGCCGACGAGGCGCTCGATATCGTGCGTAAAACCCTGATGCTCACCGACGAGCCAGTCGCGCGGGTGATGTAGCAATGATGCAGGCAAAAAGGCGCCGCGTTCCGCGCCGGTGGAAAGTGTTGGCAGTAATTTTCGACTTGCTTCTGTTGTCCGCCCTGCTGCTCCCGATGCCCGGCCACGGCGCGGACCCCGATATTCTGCAACCGGGGTTCGACGACAGCCCGTTGAAGAAACCGGTAAAGATTCCGGGATGGTTCAAGGTGAGCTTTCTCGATATCCGCGACGACATCAAAGATGTCGCCGCCGAACACAAGCGTGGACTCATCATCTATTTCGGGCAGGAATACTGCCCCTATTGCAAAGCGCTGCTGGAGCGGGATTTCGGTCAGGCGGACATTAGGACGTATACACAGCGGCATTTCGATACCATCGCCATCGATACCCGGGGCAGCCGCTGGGTCACCGGCCTGGATGGCACGGTGCTGCCGGAACGTGATTATGCAGCCAAATACGAAGCCCAGCTGACGCCCACTTTGGTGTTCTTCGACCCCAAGGGTAAACAGGTGCTGCGGCTGGTCGGCTATCATCCGCCCTATGAATTGCGCGCCGCTCTGGAGTTCGTAGCCGACGCGCATTATCGGCACGAAACCTTTGCGGAATATCTCGCCCGCGGCGAACCGGCTCTGCACGGCGAGGGTGAACTCAACCACGAGTTCTTCTTCGGCCCGCCTCCCTACGCCTTGGTCCGTTCCAAAATTCCCGCCCAACAGCCATTGCTGGTGGTGTTCGAGCAGCCGGAATGTCATGCCTGCGATGTATTACACGCCGGGCCGTTCAACAGCGACCAAACCCGCGAACTGCTGCGCAGGTTCGACGTCATACAGCTCAACCGACTGGCGCCGACGCCGGTGATTACCCCCTCAGGGCAGCACACCACGGCACGGAAGTGGGCTGAAGAGCTGGGTCTCTATTACGCGCCGACCCTGGTTTTCTACGATCTCCATGGCAAGGAGATCATTCGCGTGTCATCGGTGGTGCACTTCAACCGCCTGCGCGGCGTGCTGCGCTACGTCCTTGAAAAGGGCTATCTGAAGTACAAAAACTACCAGGATTGGCGGGAACGCAGTGTCTCGGGTGCTGCCGCCTCCTGAGAACGCTTGCAAACCATCGGCACTTAAACCATATATGACTTGTGGGGTGCGGCGCGCGGACCACGCAATGCGCCCCGGGTCCAGCGGTTGCTCAATCATGGTGCGCGTGAAGGAAAAGGACGCCGGTCAGCTCGGCGTCAACCAATTCGATACCGAAGCCTGGCTGCGAGACATTTGCGCGGGACGGCCTGAGGCCGAGTGCGCATTGATTCGGGAAGCGGCCCGGGTTGCCTCCGAAGCTCACCTAGGCCAAACCCGCGCCTCCGGCGAACCTTACGTCCGGCACGTGTATTCGGTCGCGGAAATCCTTGCTGACCTCGCCTTGGACCACGAGACCATCGCTGCTGCGTTGCTTCACGATGTCGTCGAAGACACCAGCGTAACCCTGGAGCAGTTGCGTAGTCTGTTCGGTGACTCGGTAACGCGGTTGGTGGACGGCGTGACCAAAATGGCGCTCATCCAACAATATCCCGAGCAGAGTTCCGCCTCTCGCCGGGAATGGTCGAATGCCGAAAGTTTGCGCAAGATGCTGCTGGCGATGGTCGACGACGTGCGCGTGGTGCTGATCAAACTCGCTGATCGCCTGCACAACATGCGCACGCTTTCCCATCTGAGCGAGGAACGTCAGCGGCGCATCGCGCGGGAAACGCTGGACATATTCGCACCCCTGGCCAATCGGCTCGGTATCTGGCAATTGAAGTGGGAATTGGAGGACCTGGCGCTGCGTTACCTGGAGCCGGAGTCCTACAAACGTATCGCCCGGTTATTGGACGAACGGCGCGTCGATCGCTCCCGTTATATCGATGACGTAGTGGCGATACTGCAGCGGGAACTTGCCGAAGCGGGCATTCGCGCGGAGGTCACCGGTCGACCCAAGCACATTTACAGCATCTGGAAAAAAATGCAGCGTAAGGGCGTCGACTTCGAAGACATCTTCGATGTCCGCGCAGTGCGCGTTTTCGTCTACAACCTTGCCGACTGTTACGGCGCCCTCGGTGTGGTGCACACCTTGTGGCAGCACATTCCCAAGGAGTTCGACGACTACATCGCCACGCCCAAGGAAAATCAATATCAGTCTCTGCACACCGCCGTGGTGGGACCCGAAGGCCGCAACCTGGAAGTGCAGATCCGCACCCACGAAATGCATGCGCACGCCGAACTCGGCGTGGCCGCCCATTGGCGCTATAAGGAGGGCGCGCGTTTCGATGCCGGCTTCGAGCAGAAAATAGCCTGGTTACGGCAGATATTGGAGTGGAAGGACGAGGAGGCCAGTGCCGGTGAGTTTCTCGATCGCTTCAAAGGTGAAGTGTTCGAAGATCGGGTGTATGTGCTGACGCCCATGGGCAATGTCGTGGACCTTCCCGCCGGCGCGACTCCCCTGGATTTTGCCTATCACATCCACACCGATGTGGGCCATCGCTGCCGCGGTGCCAAGGTCAACGGCAGTATCGTGCCTTTGACCTATGAACTGAACAGCGGCGAACAGGTGGAGATTCTCACCACCCGCAGCGGTACCCCCAGTCGCGACTGGCTCAATCCGCATCTGGGTTATCTAAAAAGTTCCCGTGCCCGGGCCAAGGCGCGCAGCTGGTTCAAACAGCAGGATCTGGAAAAGAACACCGCCGCTGGCCGCGCAACCCTGGAGCGCGAGTTGCATCGGCTGGGCGTTGTCGATCTGAATTTCGAACGCCTGGCCCGGCGTTTCCGCTTTGAGCGTCTGGACGATTTTCTCGCCGCCATCGGCCGCGGTGAAATCACATCCACCCAAATCGCCGCCGAAGCTCAGGAGCAGGCTCCGGCGCCGGCCAAGGACAAGGTGCGGCCCTCGCGGGTGCGCGGGCGCGAAGGGCTGCCGGGCGACATCAAGATCGAGGGCGTCGGCAACCTGCTGACCCACATTGCCCGCTGTTGCAAGCCGGTGCCGCCGGATTCGATCCTGGGCTACATCACCCGCGGCCATGGAGTCACCATTCATCGCAGCGACTGCCCGAACGTGCTGCGCATGCAAAATCAGGCCCGAGAGCGTTTGATCGAGGTTTCCTGGGGCGGCAAGCCGGAGTCGGTCTATCCCGTCGACGTGCAGATCGTGGCCTACGATCGGCATGGTCTGCTGCGTGACGTCACTGCAGTTCTGTCCAACGAAAAGATCAACGTCATCGCGCTCAACACGGTCACCGACAAGGCCAATCTGGCGCACATGCGCTTGTCCATGAAGATCAGCGATTTGCGTCAACTGAGTCGGTTGCTGGACAAGATCGGACAATTGCCCAACGTGATCGAGGCTCGGCGCGACGGCTGAATCTCAAGACGTGGTGCCCTTGGCAGGATTCGAACCTGCGACCTACCGCTTAGGAGGCGATTGCTCTATCCAGCTGAGCTACAAGGGCGAGGTGTGGATCGGCGCGCGAGTTGC
Organism: uncultured Gammaproteobacteria bacterium; assembly: GCA_963762165.1. Taxonomy (GTDB): domain Bacteria; phylum Pseudomonadota; class Gammaproteobacteria; order JASBUN01; family JASBUN01; genus CAVXJN01. Next base: position 707,570 of record CAVXJN010000001.1, on the reverse strand, counting down.
GATTGTACGCAAGGTCGGATGGGATTGCCCGCCGACCGCACCGCCTGACTGCGCCTGATCATTCAAGGGGCAGCCGGCGGTCGTAATCGCAAGTTTAAACAATTAGTTATCATATCATCTCGACGCTTTCTTCAGAACCCGAGATTTGCACCCGCGCCCAACAAGGTTGCCAACCCTAACAGCGCGAAAGTTGCAGCGGCGACGAAATGTATCAGCCTGATCGGAATTCGATTGGCGAGCTGATCGCCGACGAACACAGCGGGCACGTCGGCGATCAGCATGCCCAGCGTGGTGCCCGCCACCACCAACAACGGTGCGCCGTAGTGAGCGGCGAGGGCCACGGTGGCTATCTGGGTCTTGTCGCCCATCTCGGCCAGAAAAAACGTGATCAGCGTCGCGCTGAATACCCCGAGGCGCTTGGCAATCTGGGTTTCCTCTTCCTCGATCTTGTCTGGAATCATGGTCCAGATCGCCATGGCGATAAACGATAGGCCCAGTACCCAGCGCAAGGTCTCCGGGTGGATCGCGCGGGTGATCCATGCTCCCAGTGCACCCGCGAGTCCGTGGTTCGCGATCGTCGCCGCGAAGATGCCGAGGATGATGGGTACCGGCTTTTTAAAGCGTGCGGCGAGGATAAATGCCAGGAGCTGTGTCTTGTCGCCGATTTCCGCGAGGGCGACGACTCCGGTAGATACGAGTACGGATTCCATGAATATTTACCTGGCCGGATATGGACGATTGACCACTACGCATCCCCGGCCAAGTCGGAGGCGTTGTGGTCAAAGGTCTTGCCAGGTTTGGGAACTGCTTACGCCACGACCGTTGGGTCAAGTATGTTGACGTAAGCCTCTTCGCTGTGAAGAGCGGCTACTCCCCGATGACGGCGCGATTATAACAACTGAAATATTGGCTGTCTCGGTTCGCTGCGCATCGAGGCGTCGACCGGAGCCGGCGACCGCCGTCTGGACCCGCCCAGGATTGCGATCCGCAACGCCGGCATAAACCGAAACCGCGCAGCCTCGGGCTTTGTTGATAGTTTTCGCCAAGGCCCGCAAAAAAACCGACCGGAAACGGTCGGTTCTTGATTGAGTGGTGGAGCGGAGGAGGATCGAACTCCCGACCTTCGCATTGCGAACGCGACGCTCTCCCAGCTGAGCTACCGCCCCGTAAGTCTGCCGAATTTGTCAGCAGCGCGATATTCTAACACCTCGATCCAAGCTGTCGCCATCGGCCGTCTCTAACCGCGCGGCTGCTTGCGGATCAATTGCCGTTGCAGGTCGGCGACCAGACGCGATAGCGCCTTGCGCCGCTGCGGCTGCAGCTCCACGAAGCGGCCGCCGATGCGCACCCGCGCTTGATCCTGCGAAGCGCTGCAGTGCCGCACTTCCAATTTGCATCCCACTTGGCGACCGTCCGGCAGGCGCATATGGCAGGGTACGATCTCGCCCGGGCGCAGGGTGACGAATTGGCTGAACTCGACGCCGATACCACCCTCGGACAAATCGAGGATGCGGCCGCGCAGCGAAGGACCCTCGCCGCGTTCGAAGATTGCGGCGATGGGCGCGGTCATGCTGACTTTGACCCGGAAGCTGATGCGCCGTTGGACATACAGCACCTCTTTGGGGAAAGGCAGCCGATAGTAGGCAATGCCGGACGAGTCGCCGATTTCTTCCAGGTCACCGCTGAAGCGGGTTTCCACACCTTGGACCGTGGCGCTGGCGTTCAGGCTCCGTACCTCGAGCAAGCGTTCGTGGCCCTGCCGCGGGTTGAGTTCGTCCAGGATCAAGAAATCCTGTTCCGGATCCATGCGTAAAATGGCGCTGTTGTAGCTGCTGCGAAAGCCGGGCAGGGTCACGCGCAACAGCGCGCGCTGGTCGGCGATCCGGCGCAGCAGGCTGGCAATGATTTGCGGATCGCGGATGGTGTCGCCTTGGGCCAACGGGAATTCCCTCACTAACGAACGGCTCGGCGCCGATCCTCACACATGCGCTTACCGGCGCGGTCAGCTCCTGCTTGTGGTTGTCGGCAGCAGCACGGAAATGGTTGAGTGAATTTTGCTCGCTGACGCAGCAACGGGCGCCGTATCGAAGACGATGGGGAATCGAGCCGGGGTCCGGCGGGCGCCGGCCGTCGTCGCGACCGTTCGCCCGAATCGCGCGGTAGCCTGGTCAGGCCTTAGCCAGTACGCGGCTGAATGCGGCGGCCTGGCTTTCGCCGCTGGCACTATAAGTGACGGTTTGCGGAGATTGTCCGTGGAGTGCCGCCAGCGCTTGGCGCAAATGCTGTCGGCCCAGTTCCACCACTGCGCCGTTACTCAGGTTGGCGTCGCGACATTGCTCGGTGATTTCCAGCAGACTCGCCCAGCGGCTGCGCAACCGCCCACCGTGGTCGAACCGGGTGATGAACGTTTCCAAGCCGCCGCGGGATGCGGGGCAGCCGCTGCTCTGCAACAACGCACAGCGCTGGTTGTGCAGGCTTTCCATGCGACTGACCAAGCCGTGCTTACGTTGCGCCGCCTGTTCCAGCGCGTCCGGATCCCGACCCAGCGCCTGGGTCTCGTCCTCCAGCGTGTCGAGCAGCGTTCGCGCCGTCTCGATTTCCTGGTCCATCAATTTCGCCAACTGCGGTCCCGGGTGCGTGCTCATGAGTACTGCCGTTCTCAGTTGTTGGGCAAATAGGCTTCGAATTGCATCAACTTGTGCGCCACGGCCCGGTTGTCGACGGTATAGGTGCCGTCGTTGACGCTTTCACGCACCGAATCCACCCGTTTCGTGTCCACGACCGGCACGTTGCGGATCTCGTTTTCCAAGCGGGACAACTGCCGCCCGGTATCCGTCAGATTGACCGAATCGACACGCGCCGCGTCCTGGGAGGTTTCGGTCTTGGAATGATTACTACTGCTGGTTGCCGACGAAACCTGTCCGGTTTCCGTCCCCTGGCTGCTGGGTCCGTTTAACCTATTGATTTCTATAGCCATTGCAAATGCTCCTCGGTAACAAATGTACCTTTCCGCACTCTGTAACGGCTACTCTCATTAGAACTTTAACGTATAGATGTGGAGTAGTTCACTCAAGTTTAACACCGACGCGTTGCCCTGTCCGGACGGGGGCGCGCCTGGTACTCAAATTCGAATTTTGACCACGCCCTCCGCCACGACTTCGCCTTCGACCACCCGATTGGAGCGGCTGTTACGGACCCGGATCCGGTCGCCGGCCGCACCGTCGCTCAATGCCGTGCCCGTCATCCGCACTTCGATGCCTCCAGCTTCGGCGTGTAGGGTGACCTGTTGTCCGCGCTTGACCAGTTTCGGCGCCCGCAATTGATCCGGTTGCAAGACCTGGTCGCTGAGGTAATTCCGTTTCAGTACTTTTCCGGTCGCTGACTGCAACTGGGTCAGATAACCGTAGGCAAGCTTGGATAGATCCTTGCGTTGCAGGCGCAGGTCACCCGGTCGCAGTTCCTCGCCGCGGCTGACCGCGTGGGCTGCCACGACTACGTCGCCGAATACCACTACTTGAGCGGTGACGTACAACGTCCACGGCTTGTGGTCGTCACAGCGGATGCCGACGCTGGTGGCACCAATGCTCGGCCGATGACCGACGGCAAAGGCTTGCAGGGGGGCGTCGCATTGCCGCAGGCGCAAACGCTGATCGAGCCTTCCGACCTCGATTTGCGCGTCCTTTCGCTGCGATGGCTCAAGCCGCGCCATCAGGAACTCTCTGGCACGGGCACGGATGCTGTCCGTCGACTGTATCGCTGCACGCTGTGCGTGTGCACCCGCGCTGCAGAGCGCCACTGTCAATAACAGGGCCGGCAGCCACTTTGTTTTGCAGATGAACAATATAACACCCGACTTCCAATCCGGTTCTTAAGTGTCAGAGATTCGACGTCTAGGCCGCATCCGGTACTCTCAAAGCAAATCCCGTGCCGTTGTGAATGCCCTCAAGCTTCAACGGAGCGTGGCCGATAAGCCACCAAAGCCACGGTAAATCTGGAGATGAAGATGGCAGGGCTCTTGGACAGCGTCGATCAACGAACCCGCCTGGCGGGACACAATCGCCTGGAATTGCTGTTGTTCCGCATCGGCGATTCTCAGCTGTTCGGTATCAATGTGTTCAAGGTACAGGAGGTGGTTCAGTGTCCGCCGCTCACGCGGCTGCCCAATGCCAACCCGGTGGTGCGCGGTGTCGCGCATATGCGCGGCAAAACCATTCCGGTAATCGATTTGGCCATGGCCATCGGCCGGGCGCCGGTCGCGGACTTGAATAGTTGCTATGTGATCGTGACCGAGTACAACCGTCGCATCCAAGGCTTTCTGGTCGCCGCCGTGGATCGCATCGTTAATATGAATTGGGAAGAAATCCTGCCGCCACCGAAAGGTTCCGCCATGCGCAGCTATCTCACCGCGGTTACCCGCGTGGAGAACAGACTGGTGGAAATCATCGACGTGGAGAAAGTCCTGTCCGAGGTGATCGGCGAGCAAGGCGACATTTCGGAAGATGTGCGTGTCGGCCTCGGTGCCCGCGAGAACGTGCGCCGTATTCTGGTGGTGGATGATTCCAGTGTCGCGCGCAATCAGGTCAAGCGCACGCTGCAGCAACTGGGCTTCGAAAGTGTGCTCGCCCGTAATGGTCGTGAAGCGTTGCAGATGCTCCAGAATTGGGCCAGCGAAGATGCGATTTCCGAGAACGTTTCGATGGTGATTTCGGACGTCGAAATGCCCGAGATGGATGGTTATACACTGACCACCGAATTGCGCAAGGATTCCCGCCTGAATCAGCTGTACGTGCTTTTACACACTTCGCTCAGCGGCGTGTTCAATAATGCGATGGTGGAGAAAGTGGGCGCCAACAAGTTCATCGCCAAGTTCGATCCCGACGAACTGGCGACCGCCGTCACCGCGGCGTTGGACGAGCTGAGCGGTGCGGCGGCGATGGCGGTCTGATTACGCGCTGATACGCCTTAGTTCAACCTGACAAGCACCATGGTCCGACTTTTTCTTGCGGCCGCGCGGGCGCGCGTGCTAAATGACTCTGTTGCGCTGCACGCCGTTGTGAACGGTGGTACATGCGCGTGCTATCAACCCTCCAGCAACGGAACACGACTTTGTCCGCGACCGTGATCAGCCCGGAAGAATATCGGGATTTCCGCACTTTTCTTGAGAAAGCGTGCGGCATCGTCTTGGGCGAAAACAAGCAATATCTCGTGTCCAGCCGTCTCAGCCGGGTGATGCACGAGTTCAACCTGAAGTCGTTCGGTGACTTGGTCGCTGCAATCAAGCGCGATGGGCAGACCCTGCTGCGCAGTCGCATCGTCGAAGCGATGACCACCAACGAAACTTCCTGGTTCCGCGACAACCATCCGTTTGCGACATTGAAGGAACTGATTTTTCCGCAACTCGGCAAGTTGCGGAGAAATCCGATTCGGGTATGGTCCGCGGCCTGTTCTTCGGGCCAGGAACCATATTCGATCAGTATGACCGTGCACGAGTTTCAGATGTCCAATCCGGGCGTGATGAGCGGTGAAGTCGCGATCGTTGCCACGGATATTTCCCCGGCGATCGTGAATCAGGCACGCTCGGCGCGCTACGACTCCCTTTCCATGGCGCGCGGTCTGTCCCTGGAACGCAAGCAGCGTTACTTCCGGCTCGAGGGCGATATGATGGAAATCATCCCTGCGGTTCGTACACGGGTGCAGTTCCGCGAACTGAACTTACTGCAAAGCTATGCCTTGCTGGGTCGCTTCGACGTCATCTTTTGCCGCAATGTGTTGATCTACTTTGCCGGCGATTCCAAGCGCGACATCCTGGAACGGTTGGGCCGCGCGCTCAACCCCGGGGGTTACCTGTTCCTGGGCGGCTCCGAGTCCATCACCGGCCTTAGCGACGCATTCGAAATGGTGCGTCACGGCGGCGGCGTGGTGTATCGCCTGAAAGGCTGACGGCCGCAGCCTCATCCGCGCGCGGCAACCTTTCAGGCCGCGTTTTCCGCTCTCCCGCCGCGCTCGATTGCAATTTCGCCTATATCCGTCGGGTAGGGCAATGTCGTGGTCTCGTGCTGCAGCTTCCGCCATGTATTTGCCCGGGAACGCCTGCTCCCGGTTGCCGCAATTGCCGCCAGGGCGGCAATCGCTGGCCGATTCCAGAGCGGCAATGCCGCCTGGAATCCAAGCCAATCAACTGAAAAATATCTGAAAAACGTTTTGGCACGGGAGTTGCTTCATTCGCTCGCAAAGGCAATCAGCTTTGGAGCGCAAGATGGCAATCAATTTCGACAAGGCCCTGGGCAGTCACGAGCAAGCACTGTATCTGCAGTCGCGTCGCGCCGGTGTACTGGCTTCGAATCTGGCCAACGCCGATACCCCGAACTACAAGGCGCGCGACATCGACTTTCGCAGCGCATTGCAGCAGGCCGGTCACACTGTGCGTCTGCTCGCCACCAACCCCAATCACATACAAGAGCGCGGCGCCAATCTTCCCGGCGGCGAATTGCGGTATCGCGTTCCGAGTCAGCCGTCCCTCGACGGCAACACGGTGGATATCGATGCCGAACAAGCGGCGTTCGCCGAAAACGCGCTGCGCTATCAGGCGACGCTGAAATTTCTCAGCGGTCGCTTTCGCGGCATGATCAACGCAATGAAGGAGCAATAAGCCATGTCCTTGTTCTCCGTTTTCAATGTCGCAGGTTCCGGAATGAGCGCGCAAACGGTGCGCCTCAATACCGTCGCCAGCAACATGGCCAACGTCAACAGCATGAGCGGCGATCCCAAAGATGTGTACCGCGCGCGCGAACCTGTGTTCGCCGCGGTACTCGACCGCGCTCGCAACAGCGACGGCTCGAATGTAGGCGTGCGCACGCTCGGCATCGTCGAAAAGACCGGCGAGCCGGAAAAGGTGCATGAACCCGGCAACCCGCTCGCCGATGCCGATGGGTACGTGTACCACTCCAACGTCAATCCGGTGGAAGAAATGGCCAACATGATGTCGGCGTCGCGCAGCTTCCAGAACAACATCCAGGTGCTGAACACGACCAAGCAATTGATGATGGCCACGATCAGGATGGGCGAGTAAGCCCGAAGGTGACGGTGATGACGACTCCAATCGACAGTTCATATTTGAATGCCGGTCTGGCTGCGGCGCCAACCGCGAAAGCCAGGGATCAATTGGGACAGCAGGATTTTCTGAAGCTGATGACCACCCAGCTTGCCAACCAGGATCCGTTCAAACCCATGCAGAGCGGCGAGTTCATGACTCAGATCGCCCAGTTCAGTTCGGTGCAGGGTATTCAGGATCTGCAGAAGTCCTTCGACACCTTCGCCAGTTCCATGGTTTCGAACCAGAGCCTGCAGAGTGCATCGCTGGTTGGTCGCAACGTGCTCGCGCCGACCCAGTACGGACTCTTGGACAGCAACGGTCTGTCCGGTGCGGTGGATGTGCCGGACAACGCTTCCGATGTTGTCATCAGCATCCTGGACGGCGCCGGCCAGGTGGTCAAACACATGTCTTTGGGCGCCCAGGAGAAAGGACTGAAAGATTATCGCTGGGACGGCACCGCGGACAACGGCTCCGCGTTGCAGCCCGGTCTTTACAAAGTGCAGGCTCAAGCCGTGATCGGTGGTGACAACGTGGACCTCGATCGCTTCGCGCAAGCGCCTGTGGAAAGCGTGACCTTCGGCGGCGTCGGTCAGGAACCTCAGGTCAATCTCGCCGGCCTCGGGTCTTTAGCCCTCTCGAGTTTGCGCGAGATTCGTTAAGAGTCCTTTTAGGAGAACACAGCCATGCCATTTCGTATTGCACTGAGCGGTCTGAATGCAGCGTCATCGGAACTGCGAGTGATCGGCAACAACGTCGCCAACGCGAGCACCACCGGTTTCAAGAAGTCGCGTGCGGAATTCGCCGATATCTACGCCACCACCAACCTCGGCGTCACCGCCAATGCGATCGGTAGCGGCGTCAAGGTGTCTTCCGTCAGCCAGCAGTTCAACCAGGGCAACGTCAGCTTCACCGACAACAACCTGGACCTGGCCATCAGCGGTTCGGGCTTTTTCCGCCTGAGCGACAACGGCGTCAACGTTTACAGCCGCGCCGGTGCCTTCGGTGTCGACCGCGACGGCTACATCGTCAACAGCCAGGCGCAGCGATTGACCGGCTATGACGCCGACGCCAGCGGCAACATCACCGGCGCGCTGGGCGACCTGCAGTTGTCCACCGCTGACTTGGCGCCGAACCAGACCACCGGTGTCGATGTGTCGGCGAATCTCGACTCGCGGGTGACGGGAATCGATTCCACGGCAGTGCCGTTCGACATGACCGACCCGAGCACCTACCACAACTCGACCACCTTCACCGCCTACGACAGTCTCGGCAATCCGCGCTTGACCACCATGTATTTCGTCAAGCAGCCCGCGGTGTCCGCCACCGCGCCCGCCGGCAGCACTTCGGAATGGAACATGTACATGTCGGTGGATGGCACCCAGGTCAATGCCACCGGCGGCTCGGCGGCGCGCACGGTCAATTTCGACGCCACCGGCGCTTTGACCAGCACCCCGACGGTTGCCAGTGGCACCATCGCGGCATCGGGCGGCGCTTCGGCCTTCACCATCGACGTGGGTTTGGCTGATACCGCGCAGTTCGGCAGCAACTTTTCGGTGAACAGTCTGAACCAGGACGGATTCAGCACCGGCCGTCTGTCGGGTGTGGACATTGGCGAAACCGGCATCGTCACCGCGCGTTACACCAACGGTCAGTCCTCGACCTTGGCTCAGGTGGCATTGGCGAATTTTTCCAATCCCCAGGGCTTGCGTCAGATCGGCGATACCGCTTGGGCCGAAACCTACGAATCCGGCGCCGCCTTGGTGGGCGGTCCCGGCACCGGCAGTCTGGGTCTGGTGCAGTCCGGTGCGCTGGAAGGCTCCAACGTCGACCTGACCGAACAGTTGGTAGGCATGATCACCGCGCAGCGCAACTTCCAAGCCAACGCCCAGGTGATCACCACTGCCGACACTGTCACCCAGACCATTATCAACATCCGCTAACGGATAACGAGGCCGCATCATGGATCGCCTGCTGTATATCGCCATGTCCGGAGCCCGCCAGACCATGGACGCCCAGGCCATGACCGCCAACAACCTTGCCAACGTCAACACCACCGGCTTTCGTGCCGACCTGGCAGCGATGCGCGCGTTGCCGGTGTATGGCCAAGGTTTGCCGTCGCGGGTGTATGCCCAGGCGCAAGGCACCGGCGTCGATCAAAGCGAAGGCAGTACCGTGACCACTGGTCGCGAACTGGATGTGGCGATTCGCGATCGCGGCTTCATTGCCGTGCAAGCGCCCGATGGCGGCGAAGGCTATACCCGTGCCGGCAATCTGAAAATCAATTCCGCCGGCTTGCTGACCACGGCCAGCGGCATGCCGGTGCTCGGCAACGGCGGTCCGATCGCCATTCCGCCGGCGGAGAAAATCGACATCGGCGCGGATGGCACCATCTCCATTCTGCCTGTAGGACAGCAGGCTTCGACCCTGGCGGTGGTGGACCGAATCAAACTGGTCAATCCCGATCCCAAGCTATTGGCCAAGGACGCGCAGGGCTTGCTGCGTACCAGTGATGGCAGCACGCCGCCGCCGGATGCCCAGGTCACCGTAGTCTCGGGTGAACTCGAATCCAGCAACGTCAACGCGGTCGAGCAGATGGTCTCCATGATCGACATGGCCCGGCAGTACGAAATGCAGATCAAGATGATGTCGACTGACCGCGACAACGCCGAAAAGGCATCCGAAATTCTGCGCGTCGCCTAACGCGTACGCCGCAAGCAACGCAACCGAACATCAGCAATAAAGGACAACGACCATGAATTCAGCTCTGTGGATCGCCAAGACCGGTGTCGACGCCCAGCAACAACGCATGGCGGTGATTTCCAACAACCTGGCCAACGTCAACACGACCGGTTTCAAGCGCAGCCGCGCGGTATTCGAGGACTTGCTGTATCAGAACGTTCGCCAGGTGGGCGCCCAGTCATCACAAGACACGCGCCTGCCTTCTGGCTTGTCCTTGGGCACCGGCGTGCGCACAGTGGCCACCGAGAAAATGTTTTCCCAGGGCAACGTGGTGCAGACCGACAATTCGCTCGACGTGGCCATCCAGGGCCGCGGTTTCCTGCAGATCCTGAAGCCCGACGGCAATGTCGCTTACACCCGCGACGGCTCGTTCAAGGTCGACGACCAGGGGCAATTGGTGACCGCTAACGGCTATGCCTTGCAGCCCTCTGTGACCATTCCGGCCAACGCCCAGTCCATCACGGTGGGTTCCGACGGCACCGTGAGCGTCGCGGTGGCCGGCAGCGCGACCCCGACCCAGGTGGGCAACATCCAACTGGTGGATTTCATCAACCCCGCCGGCTTGATGCCGGAAGGCCAGAACCTGTTCCAGGAAACCGCCGCCAGCGGTTCACCCCAGGCCGGTACGCCCGGGCTGAACGGCCTGGGCACGCTGTCCCAGGGTTTTCTGGAGAGCTCCAACGTCAACGTGGTCGAGGAACTGGTGAATATGATCGAAACCCAGCGCGCCTACGAAATGAACTCCAAGGCCATTTCCACCACCGACAACATGCTCCAGTACGCGTCTCAGTCTCTGTAATGTTTTCAAGCCTCTGGCACGGTTCTGGCATAGCTACGGGACGGTAGTCGGGTTTATGACGCGCGAGGTTCCAAACATTATGAGCAATCGGGGTTTGTGCACGCTGCTGACCACAGCGCTGGCGCTGTTGGCGTTCACGCTGTTGTCCGGTTGCTCCACCTTGCCGGAAAAGGACAGCGCCGATTACGCGCCCGTCATTCCCCGTACCTACGACAAGGAGCGCGCCGCCAGCGGTTCGATCTTCCAGGAAGGTTCGGCGCGGCTGCTGTTCGAAGACGTTAAAGCCCACAATGTCGGCGATCTGATCACCGTCGTGCTGACTGAGTCGACCAATGGGTCGAAATCCGCCACTACCAACACTAAGAAGGAGAGCAGTGTTGCGGCGGACGTCCCGACAATATTCGGCACCATGAACGGTAAACAGATCTTCAAGAACGAAATCGACATGAACCGGGATTTCGCCGGCAGCGGCGACAGCAGTCAAAGCAACAGACTGACGGGCACCATCACGGTTACCGTGGCCGAGGTCTATCCCAACGGCAATTTACTGGTGCGGGGCCAGAAACGCGTATGGCTCAATCAGGGCGAGGAGTACGTGCAAGTGCGCGGCATTGTGCGTTCGGTGGACATCAGTTCCGATAATACGGTGCTGTCCACACGCGTGGCGGATGCTCGCATCACATACAGCGGCCGCGGGGCGGTCGCCGATTCCGGTGCCCAGGGATGGTTGTCGCGCTTCTTCAATAGTCCCATCTGGCCTTTCTGAGGGGTTCGCCATGTCTGAACGAGTCGAAGGCCGGGGTCTGTTGCTGCTGAGTGCTTCTTTGATGAGCGTAGTGCTGATGTGCGCATCGTTGTTCTACAGCACCTTGTCCTACGGCGAGCGGGTCAAAGACCTGGCGTCGGTGGCCGGAGTACGGGTCAATCAACTGGTGGGATACGGATTGGTGGTCGGTTTGGACGGTTCCGGCGACCAGACTTCCCAGACACCGTTTACCGTGCAGAGCCTGAAGGCCATGTTGGCGCGCTATGGCATCGTGGTGCCCGACAATGTCAAACCGCAGTTGAAGAACGTTGCTGCGGTCGCCATCCACGCCGAACTGCCGCCCTTCGCCAAGCAGGGCCAGACTATCGATGTCACGGTTTCGTCGCTGGGCAATGCCAAGAGTCTGCGCGGCGGCAGTTTATTGATGTCTCCGCTCAAAGGCGCCGATGGCCGCATCTACGCCATCGCCCAAGGCAACCTGATCGTCGGCGGCTTCGGCGCTTCGGGTAATGACGGTTCCAAAGTCACGGTCAACATTCCCAGCGCCGGGCGTATCCCGAACGGCGCCACCGTGGAACGGGCGGTGGAGAATCCGTTCGATCACGGCGACTACGTTGTCCTCAACCTAAACGATTCCGATTTCACCACCGCCAATCGCGTTTCGACCGCAATCAATCGCACCGTCGGCGCCGGCACTGCACGGCCCTTGGATGCGACTTCGGTGCAAGTGAGCGCGCCGCGCGATCCTGGCCAGCGCGTGGCGTTCGTTTCCTTGCTCGAAAATATCGACGTCGAACCCGGCGACGCGCCGGCTCGCATCGTGGTCAATTCGCGAACCGGCACCGTGGTGATCGGCAGCCACGTGCGCGTGCAGCCGGCCGCAGTCAGTCATGGCAGTCTCACCGTCACCATCACCGAGCGTCCTGTGGTCAGTCAGCCCGCGCCGTTGTCCGGCGGCCAAACTGCAGTAGTGCCGCAATCCGATGTCCAGGTCACCCAGGAAGCCAAGCGTATGTTCCTGTTCAACCCGGGTGTGGAACTGGATGAAATCGTACGCGCGGTGAATCGGGTCGGCGCGGCCCCCGGCGATCTGGTGGCGATTCTGGAAGCATTGAAAGAAGCCGGCGCGTTGCGCGCGGAATTGATCGTGATTTGAACGGTTGCGTCCAGCCCTGCAGGCCTGGAAAAGGCGGGTCAAATAGGTAGGTCGGGGCAAGCGCGCAGCGCGGACCCGACACGGCCCGCCCAGACCGGACCCAATGACAACGGGAAGTGATATGGCGAACGACCCACAAGCTGCTGTCTACACAGACTTCAACGGTCTGGCGACGCTGCGGCGTGACGCGAAGCAGGACCCGAAAGGCAGCCTGCAAGCGGTAGCGAAGCAATTCGAGGCCATTTTCATGCAAATGGTGTTGAAGAGCATGCGCGAAGCGAGCATGGGCGACGGCTTGTTCGACAGCGAACAAAGCGGCATGTATCGCGACATGTTCGACAGCCAGATTTCGCTGAGCCTGGCGGAGAAGGGCGGCCTCGGTATTGCCGATGCCATGGTGCGGCAATTGGGCCGCAACCTGCCCGACACCGGCAAGACCGATGCATCCGCAAAAGAGAACCTCAGCGGCAGTCTGGCGGCAACCTTGCTACGTGCGACCGACGCTGCCGCCAAGCCTCTGTTGGCTGCGGACAGCAGTCAACCGCTGCTGGCGCTGGCCGATCCGAAGGCCAACGCCGCCGCCGAAAGCGCCACCGATGCAAAGAGTTGGTTCGACCAGCCGCTGCAATTCGTGCGCGCGATCTGGGACCACGCCAAGACCGCCGCGACGGCATTGGGTATCGCCCCGGAAGTGTTGGTTGCCCAGGCGGCGCTGGAGACCGGCTGGGGGCAGCACATTCTGCCGCGCGTCGACGGTGGTAGTTCCAACAATTTGTTCGGTATCAAAGCGGACGACAGTTGGCATGGCGACAAGGTGGCGGCGCAGACCTTGGAATTCCGCGAAGGCGTCATGGCCCAGGAGCGGGCGGCGTTCCGCGCCTATCCGTCGCTGGGCGACAGCTTCAACGACTACGTGCGCTTTCTGAAGGCCAATCCCCGTTACCAGGGCGCCATCGGCGCCGGCGATGCCCAGGGTTTCGTCAGCGGATTGCAGCGGGCGGGCTATGCGACGGACCCTGGTTATGCCAGCAAAATCAAAAACATTCTAGACGGCGATACACTTCGGGACGCGCTGGGAGCGCTCAATTTATGACTCCGTCAGCCGTTAACAGGTTGAGCCGCGCTGTGCGCGGCGCCAAAGGGTCCGACGCTGTCGGAACAGGGGAGGTGAGCCATGGCTGACTTGCTGGGTACGGCGGTCTCGGGTCTGCTCGCCTATCAGCGCGCGCTCAATACCACCAGTCACAACATCACCAATGTCAACACGCCCGGCTACAGCCGCCAGCGTGTGGAACTCAGTGCCGCCTCGCCGCAGTATCTGGGCGGCAACTACGTCGGCAGCGGTGTCGATGTGCAAAGCGTGCGCCGCGTCTACGACCAGTTCCTCGGATCCCAGGTGCGCAGCACGACTTCGCTTTCAAGCCAGAGCAATGCCACCTACGATCTCGCTGTGCAGATTGACAATATGCTGGCCGATCCGGAAACCGGCATTGCTCCGGTAATGCAGAACTTCTTCAACGCCGTCCAGGACCTGGCTTCCGACCCGACCTCGACTGCGGCGCGCCAGGTGGTTTTGGGCGAAGGCGAATCCATGACGTCGCGCTTCAACGACTTGTTCAGCCGCCTCGACGATTTGCGCAACGGCGTCAATACCCGCATCGACGGCCAGGTGCGCGACATCAATTCCCTGGCTCAGTCGATCGCCGACGTCAATAGTGACATCATCAACGCGCCCACGGGGCCCAACGGCCAAGTGTCGGGCGATTTGCTCGACCGCCGCGACCAGTTGCTCAACGACTTGTCGGAAAAAGTATCGCTGTCGACTGTTCAGCAGGACGACGGTTCAGTGAATGTCTTCATCGGCAACGGCCAGAGCCTGGTGGTCGGCACCTCGGCACAGAAACTGGCAGCCGTCAACGATCCATACGACCCCAGCCGCAAGCAGGTCGCGTATATCGACTCCAGCGGCAACAGTACCAACATTACTTCGCAGCTTAACGGCGGCGAGTTGGGGGGCACGCTGGATTTTCGTGACAACGTCCTCGATCCCGCTATAAACGACTTGGGCCGCGTGGCCATCGCCCTCGGTGAAACATTCAATGACCAGCACAAGCTTGGGCAGGATCTGAACGGCAACATCGGCGGCGACTTTTTCAAAACCGGCAACTCCTGAAGTATTGCCCAACGGCAACAATACCGGCATCGGGGCGGTGTCGGCTGCAATCACCGACATCAGCAAGCTCACCACCAGCAACTATCGGATTTCGCGCAGCGGTAGTAATTACACGCTCACGCGTCTCACCGACGGCAGCACTACCGATATCGGCACAGCCGGTTTTCCCGGCAGTGCAGTGACCGTGGACGGTCTGCAGTTCAGCGCTTCAGGCACCATCAACGATGGCGATCGTTTCCTGGTGCGGCCGACTCGCACCGGCGCGCAAAGCATCGACATGGCGATCAGCCACACCAACGACATCGCCGCCGCGGCACCTATTGCGACCAACGCCGCTGGCGCTAACTCCGGTACCGGATCGATCAGTGCCAGCAGCGTAAACCCGCCGTCGCCCGTCAATGCGCAGCTCAAGGATACGGTCACCATTACATTCAACAGTCCTGCGACCACATTCGATGTGTACGACGTAACCACCGGCAGCACGTTGGCGAGCGGCGTGAGTTATACCTCCGGTGCCGACATCACGTACAACGGTTGGACCATGCAGGTCAAAGGCACTCCGGCGCCCGGTGATGTGTTTACGGTGGCGGCCAATACTGGCGGCATTGGTGATAATCGCAATGCGGTATTGCTTGCCGGCGTTCCGGAACAGGGCTCCCTCGACAGCGGCCGCACGACCCTGGTGGACGCTTACGGCGGTATGGTCGGCGACGTGGGTTCCCGCACCCGTCAGGCGGAACTTGCCGGCAAGGCGCAATCCCAGTTGCTGAACCAGGCGGTGGCGGCGCGGGAGGCGGTATCCGGTGTCAACCTGGACGAGGAAGCCGCCAACCTGGTGCGTTTCCAGCAAGCCTATCAGGCGTCGGCCCAGGCCATCAGCGTTGCCAACACATTGTTCCAATCCGTGCTCGCTGCGGTGGGGAGGTAAGTCATGCGCGTGTCCACCAATCTCATGCAACAGCAGGCAATCAGCGCCATTCTCGAACAACAGACCCGCACCGCGCGCACCCAGATGCAGCTGTCCACAGGTCGGCGCATTCTGTCGCCTTCCGACGATCCTGCGGCATCGGCCAGCGTTCTGGACCTTGCCAAGGTCATCGACACCACCAAACAGTATCAACGCAACGCGGACGCCGCCGAAGGGCGGTTGCAGGTTGAAGAAGGCACGCTTGGCGGCATGGTGGATCTGCTGCAGCGGGCGCGGGAACTCATGGTGCAGGCCGCCAACGGTACCCAGAGCGCCGGCTCTCGCAAAGCGACCGCGACGGAAGTGCGCCAAGTGCTCGATACCATGGTCGGACTGGCCAACACCAAAGATGCCAACGGCGAATATCTGTTCGCCGGGTTCAAGACCGATACCCAGCCCATCACCGATGACGGAGCGGGCACCTACACCTACAACGGTGATCAGGGGCAGCGGACCTTGCAGGTGGGGCCGACCCGGCATGTGGCAGTTGGCGATTCCGGCGACAGCGTATTCATGAACATTCCGGGCAGCACCGACGATGTCTTCAAGATGCTGTACGACATGGCCGGCGAACTCGACAGCAACGCGCCCGACGCGACGCGCTTGAACGATATCGACGCGGCCATGAACAATATCGCCAACGCCCAATCCCGAATCGGCTCGCGTCTCAACGCCATCGATACCCAGCGCAACGTAAACGACTCGGCTGTTCTGCAATTCGAACAAACCCGTTCGTCGCTGGAAGGTCTCGACTACGCCAAGGCGGTCAGCGATTTGAACTTGCAGATGACAGGGCTGCAGGCTGCCCAACAGAGCTATGTCAAAGTCCAGGGATTATCGCTGTTCAATTATCTCTGACGCGAGTCACGATAACGTCCCGTGGGCTTCGAATCTTTCGATGATTCAGGGCCGCATCGGATTCGATTTGCATTCAACCTCGCACGTCTGCGCTTTGAAGCGAAGGACGTATTTTCCGCTTGGTGCGCGCAACTAGCGGCACGGCACCGGAGAACGCAATGAAGGACCACAAACTGTGCGCAGTTCCCGCCCATCGCACGCTCGCCGATTGTGTGTCGACGATGGCCGAAACGCGCGAGCCAAGCACCACCGCCCCCACGGATTTGGCAGCCGAGGTACCCTGTTTGTACGCTCGCGTCACTCACAGAATCATTCGTTTGAGGCGCGGGACCCATGGGGATTGGGAGCTGTTTCGGTCCGAAGTGGAGGACAATCTGGACGCGATCCTGCGTGATCTGGACTCCGCCTGGTTAATTTCGATTTGCGACATGTTTGCCGACTACGCCGATCCCGTCGAACAGCGCAACGCCCTGTGCGTTTCGGTGTTGTTCAACTGGGAAAAGCACGCGCTGACGCAGCGCGTGCTACACGGAAGCCTGCACGCGCGCGATGCGGATCCGTACACCTTGGACGCTTTGCAGAACCCGTTACCGTTATGGGACGGGGTGACCGCCATCATGACCAAGCCGAGCGCCGATCTCCTGCCCGACATGTTTGGCCGCGTCGCGAAACTGGTCAGTGAAACTCCGGTCGTTGATGGCATTCTGAAGACGCTGTACCGGCGCATGAAAACCAATCCGCATTCGACCCTGGCGGCACTCAATTGTAACCACCGCCGTGACCTCTTCGACGATGTCGAACGCGCCCTGGCGGCATATCCCGCGGTGGCCTCACGTGCGCACGCGCAGCCGTTCGACGAACAGGGGCGAAACTTGGAAGACCGCATCACTCGAATCGAAGCCGCGATTCATGACCTGTCCGCTGAACTCAGTACTTTCACCAAACGAGAATTCGCCGACCGGGAAACTGCCGATCATTCCGCGCCGCGATCGGATACGGGGGTCGACCAGCAGGTCGTCGAGCCGGCGACGTCCGCGGCCGAGCTAGTCGAACAAGGTGAGCAACTATACGCGAGCGGCAAGCGGGTACAGGCGGGACAGCGTTTCATACAGGCTTTGAAGATTGCACCACGGCATGTGGACGCACTGAACAATCTCGGCGTGATCCTCGCTGAGCAAGGTCAAACCGATGCCGCTACGCAATGCTTCGATGCAGTGCTGGAACTCGATTCCGAGTGCGCCGCGGCGCGCGACAACCTGGCAAGTCTGTCGAATGAAGACGACGCTGTAGCCCAAGCAGGCGTTCGGGATACAGCAGCGAGCGCACACGGAGACATGCACCCCGGCACACGGAATTGGCAACGGGAAGGCGAACTGTATTTTGACGCCGGCGATTTCGACGCGGCCCACACCTGCTTTGAGCGCGCACTGCAACAATCTCCGCACGACACGGAGTGTCTGAACGACATGGGCGTGTGCCTATGGGCGAAAGGCGACGCCGCGCAAGGGTTGATGTTTTTCGGCAAGGGATTGGAATACGCGCCCGACGACCGCAACTTGGTGTTGAACGCGGGCCATGTGCTGGCCGAGAACGGACGTACGTCTGACGCCGTGGCGCTCTATCAGAGCTATCTGGAGGATTTTGCCTGTGATCCAGAAATTGAACATCGGCTGCGCACGCTGACGGAGGGCGACACGTCCCCCGAGGCTGCCGCTACGGCGTCGGGTGAGGCATGTTTCGCGCGCGGCGACATGGACGGTGCGCGCCGGGCATTCGAACATGCGCTGGAATTGTCCCCGGGACACGTGGATGCGCTCAATAATCTAGGGGTTCTGTCTTGGCAGGCCGGTAACCGCGCACAGACGCTGACATATCTGCGGCGCGCCATGGAGCGCGACCCGGCCCACCCGGATACGCTACGGAACTTGGTTGTAGTGCTGCAGGAGATGGGCGAACACGAAACCGCGGGGTTGTTGGCGGATGCCAGCGACCGTCGTGCTGTGGGGAACTGAATCCGCCTCCCGTTGCGGCCGAGGTGTTCGCCTGCCAAGGTTCTGCCGACATTCGCTCCAAGAGTGACGGTCTTTTGACAGTCCGGGCCGCAGTTGGGCGTAGAAAAATCCCTATATAACAAAGTAGTACAGATTCCGCGAGTTGGTGCGGATTTTGCTTTTCCTCAGACACTGCGTCTTGGGGCTGCCACGCGAAAGTCGGCGCTCCGCAATATGAGGAATCGCAATGAAGATATTCGTTCTCGGCGGAGATGGCTTTTGCGGCTGGCCCACGTGTCTCCATCTTTCGCAGCTCGGCCATGAGATCGTTCTGATCGACAACCTGTCCCGCCGCAAGATCGATATCGACCTCGAAGTCGACTCACTGACCCCGATCGTGCCGTTGGGAGCGCGCTTGGGCGCTTGGCGAGAGCTGACCGGGAAGTCGATCCGGTTCGCGAAACTCAATGTCGCTGAGCAGTACCAACGCTTGTTGGACCTGATGCGCGAAGAGCGACCGGACGCAATCGTGCACTTCGCGGAGCAGCGCTCCGCCCCGTATTCCATGAAAGGACCGCGCGAGAAGACCTATACCGTCGATAACAACCTGAACGCCACCCACAATACGCTTTGCGCGATCGTCGAATCCGGATTGGACATTCATCTGGTGCATTTGGGCACCATGGGCGTGTACGGCTACGGCACCAGCGGCATGCGTATTCCCGAGGGCTATCTCAAAGTCCACCTTGCCGCCGACGATGGTGCAACGATAGAAAAGGAAATTCTCTACCCCGTCAGTCCTGGCAGTGTCTATCACATGACCAAGACGCAAGATCAATTGTTCTTTGAATTCTATAGCCGCAACGACGGCGTGCGGGTCACGGATTTACACCAGGGCATCGTTTGGGGAACTAATACCCCCGAGTGCAAGCTCGATCCGCGGTTGATGAACCGGTTCGATTATGACGGCGACTACGGCACCGTTCTGAATCGCTTTCTGATGCAGGCCGCCATTGGTCATCCGTTGACCGTGCACGGAACGGGTGGCCAGACACGGGCATTCATTCATATCTCCGATACGGTCAAGTGCATCCAGCTTGCGCTGGAAAACCCGCCGGGTCGTGGTGAAAAGGTCAAGATTCTTAATCAAATGACCGAGACCCACCGAGTGCGCGACTTGGCCCATCTGGTTGCCGGATTGATCGGGAGCGAAGTGAAACACTTGAAGAATCCGAGAAAAGAAGCGGATGAAAACGAACTGCACGTGGAAAACAAGTGCTTCCTCGATATGGGCCTGAAGCCTACGACGCTTCAGGAGGGATTGCTCCTCGAGGTGCACGAGATTGCCAAGAAGTACGCCGCGCGTTGCGACACTTCGAAAATTCTGTGCAAGTCGTATTGGACGTCGGCCAACGCGCCCGAGTCGACACGCGCCACAGACGACGCGGCCATTTCCGCGGCTAAGGCGTAGCGGCGCGCAAAAGCGAATTTATTTTTGCAATATTCGTTGTTCGTTCGTGCTCGCGTGCTACCGCCCACTGCGCGAGTCGGTCGAGCGGCTGCGATTCGAAACGAACAATAAGTTGCTGAAGGGACACCGATGACCACAAACGGAACGCGATCCACATTATCCGCGAGTAGCGGTGGAATTCGGTCATTGTCCGAGGATCTCCGCGAGTCGTCGGCTGCGCGCCGGCGTATTTGTATTGCCACCGATGATATCGTCGGCCCGGTGCGCAATGGCGGTATCGGCACCGCCTACAGCGGTCTCGCACAGGTGCTGGCCGCGGCCGGCCACGATGTGACCGTTCTGTACACCGCCAGCCAGGTATGCGAGAGCGAATCGATCGATCACTGGATTGATTATTACGCGCGGCTGGGCGTTCACTTCGTAGCGCTTCCGGCGCCGGAGGGCGAGGTGGGCGCCAGCCGAGCTCTGGTCGTCAGCTACAGCATTTACGAGTGGCTGAAACAGCACTCATTCGACATCGTCCACTTTCCGGACTGGCAGGGGCGCGCCTATTACTCGTGCCTTGCCAAGCGTCAGGGGTTGGCATTCGCCGATACGCTGTTATGCATCGGCACCCACGGTCCGCGATCCTGGAATCGCATGGGCAATGAATCTTTCCCGTCGACGACCGATCAACTGGAAACGGAATTCATGGAGCGCAGGGCAGTGGAAGCCGCCGACGTGGTCATAAGTCCAAGTCGCTTCATGTTGGAATGGATGCGCGGCTGCGGATGGAAGCTGCCGGCGCGTTCCTTTGTGCACCAAAATGTCCTGCTCGGCGAACATGCCGCTGCTCCTGCTCAAGAGCAGGAAGCGCGTCTGCGGGAGGTGGTGTTCTTCGGTCGATTGGAAAAACGCAAAGGGCTGGAACTGTTTTGCGGTGCGTTGGATCGTTTGGCGCAAGGAAAAGAAACCCCCGGCGCTGCATTCACCGTCACTTTTCTGGGCAAGTCCGGTGACATGGAGCGTGTATCCGGCAAGGATTTCGTGATGCAGCGCGCGCCGGCCTGGCCATGGAATGTCGAGATGATTTCCGACTTCGATCACCGCCAGGCCATCGCCTATTTGCGTGAACCCGGTCGCCTGGCGGTAATCCCGTCGTTGACCGACAACTCGCCGTTCACGGTGCTGGAATGTCTCGGCCATGGGATCTCCGTCATTGCGTGCGACGTCGGCGGTATCGCGGAACTGATCGCGGCCGACGACCGGCAGCGGGTGTGCTTTGAACCCAAAGACGAGGCGCTGGCCCGTCGATTGACTGATCTCGCCCGCACAGGACTGCGGCCGGCGGCGCAGGCGGTCTCGTCTCGTGCCACCTGTGAAGGCTGGATCGATTGGCATGGGACGGTACGGATCGCGCCATCTACACGGCAGACGCCGGGTTCCTCGCCGCGGGTCAGCGTGTGCTTGTTGCACTTCAATCGTCCCAATTATCTGCGTCATGCCATCGATTCACTGCGGTGCCAGGATTACGACAATTTCGAAGTCGTTCTGGTGGATGACGGAAGTACCGATCCTGCCGCGTTGCAGTTTCTCGATTCTCTGGAAACGGAGTTTCACACCCGGAGCTGGAAGCTGCTGCGCGAGAAAAACCGTTTTCGCGGCGCGGCACGCAACAGCGCCGCTCAAGTGGCGTCCGGCGAATACCTGCTGTTTATGGACGACGACAATTGCGCCATGCCGCACGAAATCTCGACCTTCGTGAAAGCCGCGACGAACTCCGGCGCCGACGTTCTCACATGCTGTATGGAAACATTCGCCGGCGATGGGGCCCCGGTTCCGTCCGGGGCCGGCAGGCGGTGGTTGTTCCTTGGGGGATGCGCGCCGGTTGGTCTGTTCAGGAATTGCTTCGGCGATACCAACGCGTTGTTCAGAACCAGCGTGTTTCGTGCGCTTGGCGGTTTCGGGGAGGAATACGGAATCGGGCATGAGGACTGGGAATTGCTGGCTCGGGCGGTAGTAGCCGGTTACCGGTTGGAAGTCGTGCCTGAGGCGCTGTTCTGGTACCGGCAGTCGGAAGTGGGGCGCGAGCGACGCACTCGCAATTCCTACCGGTTCCACCTCAACAGCTTGAAACCCTATCTGCAGGCGGTGCCGGAGTCGCTGCGGGACATCATCCTGCTGGCCCACGGCCAGAATGTGCACCGGGGCGGGCTCACCGACATACGCGCATCCGCGGTGGCGGTCGACGTCAAGGCTTCGATCCGCGCTGCCAGAACCGTCGGATTGCGCGGCGATACGGACGGGTCGATGCAGTTGTTCAAGGAAGCGATGGACGCCGCGCAACTTTCAGGACAGACACCTCTGATCCTCGAGGTACTGTTGAACACTGCTAAATTGCTGGCGGATATCGGCAGATGGGGGCCGGCGCTGCAATTGGTGAACGACGCCTTGGACGTGGCGGCATCGGCAGCACATTTCGGTGCGGTTGCACAAGCGCGGGAACTGCAGGCGTACGTTGTGCAAGGCGCGGCTATGGGAAGCGGAGGCCACGCAGCGGCACCGGCAGCGGCGACTGCGGCAGGCAAACGCGCCTAGCGACCATGGGGCAAACTACCCACAAAGTCCTGGTGGTACTGGGGATGCACCGCTCGGGAACGTCTCTGGCCGGCAACGTGTTGAGTTCGTTGGGTGTGGAGTTCGGTGACGATCTCCTGCAAGGGCGCGAAGATAATCCGCTCGGCCTGTGGGAGCACCGCGCGATCGTGCGCACCGGTATTCACATCAATCGCCTAATGGCGCGGCTGCCCATGACGCCCACCGGCGTACTCCCGTATCCGGACAACTGGTGGCGCGAAGCCAGGGTCGCGCCGCTTCGGGACTCGTTAAAGAAAACGGTGGCAGCGGAACTCGCGAAAGGTCCTGCATTGTGGGGATTCAAGGATCCGCACGCGATGCGCATGGTGCCGCTATGGAAGGACATATTCGCGGAATTGTCGATCACTCCCGTGTGGCTGCTTGCATTTCGAAATCCGGCTGCAGTTGCCGCGTCTCTGACGCGACGCGACGGAATCGATGCCGAGCATGCGGAGTTGTTATGGCTCATCCATTATGCCGACGCGATTGCCGAACTGGGGCAGGACATCGCCGGCGTGATCGAGTACGAGCGCTGGTTTTCAGAGCCCCGCAAGCAGCTGCATGCGCTGTCGTCGCTGTTGGAGCGAAACCATCTCGACGCCATACCTGAGGAGCGGACGCAGCACGCGCTCACATCCATCCGTCCCGAGCTCTGGAATCAGCGGCCCGAGCAGAATTCGGTGACCGGTAACCCCATCGTTGCGCACGCATATGCCGAATTGCGTCGCGCGGCCGAAACCAACGACTCGTCGGCGCTGGCATCCGCCTGTGCGCAGTGGCGCAGCGCCATGAATTTTTTCAATCCGTGGGCGAAGCTTGCGGCGCGGGCGACGGAAATCAATTGTGAGGCGCTGACGCTTGCGAGCGATCTGATAGCTAAACCAGACGATCGCTCGGACCGTGAAAGCAGGGCTTCGAATCTTGCCCGCAACATCGTATCCGGTCAATTCACCGGCGCGGGCGAGCAAGGCCGGCGATATGCCGAACTCGGCCTTCACGAGCTGGCATGCGAGGCATTCGCGGAGGCGGTTCAGCGTCGTCCGGAGCAAGCGTGGGGGTGGCACAATCTCGCCGCCGCCCTGGTACAGACGGGGCGCCACCAGGAGGCGGTAGATGCTTTGGAGGAGGCGATCGCACGGTCACCGAGCGAAGCGGCACATCGCGGTTCCTTGGCCGAAACCTTGATGAAGCTTGGACAGACCGGCCGCGCAGCCAGTGCCTATGTCGAGGCGGCGAGGTTGCCGTCTTCGGGCGCGGCCCATCATTGGCTCCAGGCGGCGATGGCATTTCTCAAGATCGGTCGTATCGAAGACGCGAGGTCCGCATTGGATCGGGCAGTGGACCTGAATCCGGGGCGTGCCGATATCCGCGCGAGCCGGGGTCGCGTGCTCGCGAAGTTGGGCATGTACGAAGCGGCGGTACACGAATACGCACGCGCGTGCGAGCTGGAACCGGACAACGACTGGTACCGCAAACGGTTGCGTGAGGTGAGCCAATGCCTGGCCTGATCCGCGGCCGGCAGTCGCTGGCGACCGGCGTTCCGGAGTTGAATTAATGGGAGCCGCGAGCATCCACGTGATCACGGTGGTCGATACCGACGACGATTCGCGCATTGCGGAGACTATCGATACCCTGGCCGCGCAGACTTACGCCCACTGGCGCTTCTCGGTCGTCGCCGATCGCCCGTCTCCGAATCCACTGTTCGACGAGCTGCCGGTTCTGGCTTGGCGGCAGAGTATGCAATCGCCCGGCGCGGAACTTGCTGCTATGGCCGCCGGTGGTGAAACCGACTGGTTGCTGCTTTGCGAACCGGGAACGGTGCTTGATCCGGGCGCCCTTGGGTACTTTGCCAAAGCAGTCGCGGACCATCGCGAGTGGCGAATGGTCTATGTGGATGCAGCGTCCATCGAAGCCGGGGCAGCGAAGCCGGCATACCTCAAACCGGACTTCAATCTCGAACTACTGCGTGCCGAACCTTACCTAGGTGGCGTTGCGCTGGTGCATCGCGATCTGCTGACAACCGCAGAGCTCCGATCCACCGTGGTGCCGCTACTCATCCAGGAACTGGCCTTCGCCGCCTGGGAAATGTCCGGCGATCGAGCGGTGGGGCACATCCCAAGGTTATTGAGCGCGCACCGCGAAACGTGGCAGTCCGTGGTCAGCAAGCCAGGTGTCGCAGCGCAGGCGCTGCATGTGGTCGCATCGCATCTGCACCGAGCAGGGATCGAAGCCCAAGTGGAGCCGGGCGCCGTGCTCGGTACCGTGGCGGTGCGCTATCGGCATCACGGTGCGCCGCTGGTCAGTGTCATTATCCCAACCAAAGACCGGCCGGGTTACATTCGTCCTTGTCTCACGAGCCTGCTGTCCGCTACGCGCTACGCCAACTTCGAAGTGCTGGTAATGGACAATGGCACCACCGATGCCGACGCGCGCGCATTTCTGGCCGACGCGGCGCAGGATCCGCGCGTGCGCGTGTTGGATTATCCGCGTCCGTATAACTTTTCAGCGATCAATAACGCCGCTGCCCGGCAGGCCCGCGGCGAATATCTGCTCCTGCTCAATAACGATACCGAAATTCTGCATGACGAATGGCTCGACGAACTGCTCGCGCAGGCACAGCGGCGCGATGTCGGCGTGGTCGGGGCGCGGTTGATTTTTCAGGACCGAAAGCTGCAGCACGCGGGCGTAATACTGGGAATGGGCGCAAACGGTGTGGCGGAGCATCCGTACCTGGGGGCGCCCATGGAAATTCCGGGATATATGAACCGCGCTCAGGTCGCACAAGAATTTTCCGCGGTAACGGGCGCGTGTCTGATGGTGCGGAAATCGGTGTACGAGGAGGTGGGCGGGCTGGATGAACGCAACCTTGCGGTGATGTACAACGATATCGACCTGTGTCTGAAAGTGCGGGAGTCGGGATATCGTGTCATCTGGACCCCGGCGGCGACGCTGCGCCACCACGGCTCGGTGTCGTTGCGGGATCCGAAATTGCAGGATGCGGGGCAGGGGGAGCGCGCCGCGCATGAAGTCGCCACCATGCTCGAACGCTGGCTGCCGCAGTTGGCCCGCGATCCGGCCTACAACCCGAACCTGAGTCTGTTGCGAAGCGATTTCGCAGTCGACAATGAAACCCACGCCAACTGGGGGCCGGTACACGACAAACCGCGGATCATGGCCATGGCGTTCGGCTCGGACGGCTCCTGGGAACATCGTGTGCGCATCCCGGTTCATAGCCTCGCTACCTCTGCGCGCGCCGAAACCGCGATATTGCCGAAATTCAGAGATCGTGTTCGGGTGCCGAGTGTGGCCGAGATGGCGCGTGAAAATCCCGATGTCGTGCTGCTGCACAATTGCGTACACGACGTTCACCTGGACGCCATCTCCCGTTATCGACGGTTCAACGATTCGTTTTTGGTATTCGGTCAGGACGACCTGATGTACGAGTTGCCGAGGAGTAACCCGTTTCACGATCAGGTCTATCCGGACATCAAACAACGGCTGCACAAGGCGATCGGCATGTGTGACCGGCTGGTGGTCAGCACGGAGCCGCTGGCCGAGGCATACCGCGACATGGCAACAGAAATCGTGGTGCGACCGAACTGTCTCGACTGGGAAATCTGGGGAAAACTGCACTCGCGCCGGCGGCGTGGTCCGAAGCCGCGCGTAGGTTGGGCCGGTGCGCAACAACATGTGGGCGACCTGTGTCTGATTAGGGACGTGGTCAAACGTACCGCGCGCGAAGTCGACTGGGTGTTCTTCGGTTTGTGCTTCGAGGAACTGGTACCCTACGTCGCCGAAGTGATCAATCCGGTTGCATTCGAACGTTATCCAAATACCCTGGCCGGGCTCGACCTGGACTTGGCGATCGCGCCCCTGGAAGTGAATCGATTCAACGAGTGCAAGAGCAATCTCAAAGTATTGGAATACGGTGCTCTGGGCATCCCGGTGGTTTGCACGGACATCGCTCCCTACCAAAGCGCTCCGGTAGCTCGTGTCGCGAATCGCACCGCCGAGTGGCTGGAAGCGATCCGTGCCCGGACGTCCAATTTGGATCACGCCGCTCGTGAAGGCGACGCGCTGCGCCAATGGGTGCACGAACATTGGTTGCTGGAATGGCATCTGGATACATGGTTGGCTGCACTGTCGTCGGACTCCCAAACGGTGCCGGTAGTGAAAGCAGGCGCATCATGAATGCACAGCTGTCCGCGCGCGACGACGCGCGTGCACGTGAACAACGTGCCCAAACCAGCCTGCAAGCCAACTCCCAGGATTTGAATGCCTGGTTAGCGTTGGCAGAGGCGCTGGAACAGCAGGGCCGCTACGGCGAGGCCGTTGATGCCCTACGTCACGGGCTGGAATTGGCGCCGCGTGAAGTGCGTCTTTACAACTGGTTCGGCAACCTGTTGCAGCACTGCGGCCAAAATGAAGGTGCCGCCGAAGTCTATGCCATGGCGCTGACGCTGGCGCCCGCGGCCGCGCTGCACAACAACATCGCCGTGGCGTTGAAAAAGCTTGGCCGCTTGGACGAGGCACGCGAGCACCTGCAGCAAGCGTTGACGTTGGCGCCGAACGATTACGATGCGCTGAATAACCTCGGCAATATCCTCAAGCTGGACGGCGATCCGGCCGCTGCAATCGCGCAGTATCGTAAAATCCTCGAGCAAAATCCCCGCGATGCGGCGGCATATAGCAATGTCGGCAACGCTTGTCAGGCGTTGGGCGACTTGCAATCGGCCGCGCAGATGTACGAAACCGCTTTGGCATTGCAGCCGCAACTTGCTCAAGCGCACTGGAATCGCGCCCTGCTATGGTTGCAGCAAGGTGATTTCGAGCGTGGTTGGCCCGAGTATCGCTGGGGCGTGGCCACCGGCGATCGGCCGCAGCGCGACTTGAATGCCCCGTGTTGGCAAGGCGACGCGCTGCATGGCCGGCGTATTTTCATTTACGCCGAGCAAGGCTTCGGCGACACCCTGCAATTCGCGCGTTTCTTGCCCGTGTTGCGTGAGCAGGGCGCCCATGTCATATGCGAATGTCCGGCGCCGTTGTACAACTTGTTACGAAACAGCGAGCTTGCCGACGATATCATTGTGGCCGGGACGAACCCTCCGGCGTTCGATGTGTATGCCTCGCTACTGGATCTACCCGCGTTGCTGGGCGTGCGCTTGGCAATGCTGCCCGCACCGCCTTCGTATTTGCGTATCGACCAGCGGCGCAACGCGCACTGGCGCGCGCAACTCGCCACGGGCGATGAGTCGGTCCGCATCGGTATCTGTTGGACGGGCAGTCCCGCCTATCTAGCCAACGGTCAACGCTCCTGCGCGTTGCGCGAGTTCGCACCGTTGGCGGCAATTCCCGGCGTGCGCTTGTTCAACTTGCAGCGCGGCCCGGCCGCCGAGCAAGTAGCGTCAGTCGGATTTGCGCTGCAGCCGTTGGATACCGAGTGGGACGAATTTGCCGACATGGCAGCGGCGATCGCGAATCTGGATTTAGTCATTACGGTGGACACCTCGGTTGCTCACTTGGCAGGCGCCTTAGGCGTGCAGACGTGGACATTGCTGGCGCAAATGCCCGATTGGCGCTGGCTGCTCGAGCGCACCGACTCGCCGTGGTATCCGTCCATGCGCTTGTTTCGCCAAACCCGTTCCGGCGATTGGTCGGAACTGATGCAGCGGGTTGCCGCCGAACTGGCACGTTTTTCCGCGCCGGTTACCGCGACCGAAGTCAAAGCACCGGCATCCGAATCGGCGGAGGCTGCCGCGCCGACCGCGACGCTCGAAATCGCGGCAGAGCAAAGCCACGCCTCGGAACTCCTGCAGCAAGCAATGGTTAAACATCAAACCGGCGAGTGGGACGCGGCGGCGGCGTTGTACGAACGCATTCTTGCCGACGACCCGAACGACGCCGATGCCCTGCGGTTGTTGGGTACGCTTGCCCATCGCGCGGGCGATCTGGACCGCGCGGCGCAGTTGATCGGTCAAGCGCTGGCTAGCGTGTCGGATTCCGCCCTGATCTACACCAGTCTCGGCCATGTGTACAAAGATCAACATGCGGAAGGTTTGGCGTTGCAATGCTATCGCTCGGCGCTGCGATTGGAGCCGACATTCGTCGACGCTTGGCTCGGTGCCGGCGTAGTTCATCAATTGGAAGGTGAAACCGAGCGCGCCATTGACGCCTATCAAAATGTATTGCAGCTCATGCCGCAGCACGAGCGCGCCGCGGTTAATCTTGCCATGTGTTGGCGAATGTCGAGCCGGGACGAGGAAGCTCGGACCGTGCTGGACGATCTGCTGGTCCACGCGCCAAACAGTGTTGCGGCGAAAGTACAGCGCGCGCAACTAAGCTACGACGCAGGTCATCTGGATGAAGCGGCGCAATTGCTCACCCAAGTGCTGACTATCGAGCCCGAGTGCGTCGACGCGCATCGCTTGCTCGGCAGTATCCATAAAGATCAAGGTCGCCACCAAATGGCGGTGGCAACGTTCCAGCGGGGGCTGGAGCTGCAGCCCGACGATATCGGCTTGCACAATAATTTAGGCAATACCTACCGCGCCATGGGCGAGGCGGACAAAGCGGAGTGCTGTTATTTAAAAACGGTAGAGCTGCAGCCGAACCTGCCCGCAGGTTACAACAACCTGGGCACCTTATATAAAGATCGCGGGCAACTGAGCAAAGCGCAGGAATGGTTCGAGAAGTCGCTCGAAGTCGACCCGGATTTTAGTTTTGCCCTCGGGAATCTCGCCAAAGTCTATCAAGAGACGTGTTGTTGGGATCGATACCAAACTACGCTGGACCGTTTAATCGAGCACACCGAGAGAATGCTCGAGGAAGGAAAGCGAGTGCCGATGCCACCGTTCTTCGCGCTCTCGTTGCCCGTGAGCGCCGTTTTTCAGCAGCGCGTGGCGCGTAATTTCGCTCAGACTGTGGTGCTGCGGGGTTTAGTGGGTGCAGATATAAGCCGGGAGCGAAAGCTGGACCCAAGCGTTCGCCTGCGTATCGGCTATGTCTCCTCAGACTTTCATTATCACGCCACGGCACAGTTGATGCTGAGCTTATTCGGCTTGCACGACCGCGCCGAGTTCGAAATCTACGCCTATTCCCTGGGTAAAGACGACGGCAGCGACTATCGCAAACGTATCGAGGCAGACTGCGATCAGTTCCTCGATGTGCGCGAATTGCACTACACGGATATCGCGCGACGCATCGCCGAAGATGGCATACATATTCTGGTGGACCTCAAGGGCTACACCATGGATATTCGGCCGGAGATTTTCGCGCTGCGTCCTGCGCCCATTCAGGTGAACTATCTTGGGTTTCCTGGAACCATGGGGGCGGAGTTCATCGACTATGTGATCACCGACCAAGTGGTCACGCCGTCCGAGCAGCAGTGTTATTACGACGAGAAATTCGCACGTCTACCGCATTCTTATCAAGTCAACGATCATCAGCAGGTCGTTGCCGCGCATACGCCGGCGCGTGCGGAATGCGGTTTGCCGGAACAGTCCTTCGTCTTTTGTTGCTTCAACAACAACTACAAAATCGAACCGGATGTATTCGGCCTTTGGATGCGGATTTTGGAGCAGGTTCCCGGCAGCGTGTTGTGGCTGTTTCGCGCGTCACCGGAATCCGAACAAAATTTGCGTGCCGCAGCGCAGTCGCGCGGCGTCGATCCGCAACGGTTGGTGTTTGCGCCGCGGATGCCGAAAGCGGAGCACTTGGCGCGCCATCGTCTGGCGGATTTATTTCTCGACACCTTGTATTACAACGCCCATACCACTGCGAGCGACGCACTTTGGGCTGGACTGCCCATGTTGACTTGCCCTGGGTACACCTTCGCCGCCCGCGTCGGCGCAAGTCTCCTGAATGCGGTCGGATTGCCGGAATTGATCGTGGCGAGCCGCGAGGCCTATGTTGAGCGCGCGATTGAATTAGCTCGCGACCCGCAGCAATTGCAAACGTTGCGCCGGCGCCTGCAGCGCGAGCCGCAGACCACGCCATTGTTCGATACTGCTCGTTTCGCTAAGAACCTCGAGCGCGCGTATCGCGAAATGTGGCGCCGGCACGCCAACGGCGAGGCGCCCAGCGCGATAGACGTCATCTATTCGGAGAATCCTGCTATGGACGCCCCTGCACGTACCCTGCGGGAGTCGACGGGTAAAGGATATCCATGTCAATGAACGTTCGCAGTGGAGCAATTTAATCACATTGGATGTCAACCCCGATCACGGTCCGGATATGGTACGGGACATCGCGCGTATACCACTGCCGTTTGCCGATAACAGTTTCGACGAGAGTCATGCGTACGAGGTGTTGGAGCACGTGGGTACGCAAGGGCAT
This sequence comes from uncultured Gammaproteobacteria bacterium, assembly GCA_963762165.1. Classification (GTDB taxonomy): domain Bacteria; phylum Pseudomonadota; class Gammaproteobacteria; order JASBUN01; family JASBUN01; genus CAVXJN01. Next base: position 676,607 of record CAVXJN010000001.1, on the reverse strand, counting down.
TACAAATTCTTTTTTGCGCAATTGTCCGATTTCTGGCGCCTGTTGAAGCCCGACGGCGTGCTAATCGGCACCGTGTCGTTGGCGACGTCGATCTGGGCGTGGGGCGATTCGTCTCATACCCGGGTACTGCCAAAGGAAAACTTCACATTCCTCGAACAGCCGCAGTACACCGCGCCGGTGGGTACCACGCCCTAGTCCGATTTCCGGTATCTATATCAGGCGGACTTTCAACGGATCCAGCTGATCGAGCTGGAGCATAAACTGGCATTTGTATTGCACGCAGTGAAGCCCTCGCGCATAGCGGTCTGAACGCAAATCAGTGCGGGCACAATTCCTCTGCAAGACGATTGATCCGCGAAAGCCGGTCCCCGGCAAAAGTGTGCGCCAACGCACAAAACAGATCACAAATTCCAGCGGGCGCCCCTGCGAGGGGGCGCATGCGTGTTTTACCAACGCCGTATTGCGGGCCCATCCGGCGGCGCTAGCGCCGTCATCGGCGCGCCGGATAAGCTCCCGCGCAGGATCCCAGCAGCGCTAAAGTCCGACCGAAAATGCACGCTAAAACCGTAGGCTAGGGCGTTCTTGCGGGTCACCTCGGGGCCGCTAAGAAAGTGTATTCGGGTCCTAAAGTTTCCACAGGCAACGCCGTTAAACTGGTCGGAGGCGGTAAATGCTGCATTTGGTCGGCATATCCGCTAGGCATAAATCCAACGACAGCGCTTGCGCAGACGCGCGCCTGTCGATAGGAGATCTAAATCATGGCACTCGTAATCAATAGCAATATTGCGTCGTTGAACGCACAACGTAACCTGTCCCGTACCCAGGGCGATCTGCAGACTTCCCTGCAGCGTCTGTCTTCCGGTGTCCGCGTCAACAGCGCTAAGGACGACGCTGCCGGTCTGTACCAGATCGCAGTGCAGACGGCCGACATCCGAGGCGTACAGCAGGCAGCTCGCAACGCTTCTGACGGTATCTCCTTCGCACAGACCGCAGAAGGCGGCATGGGTGAAATCGAAAACAACTTGCAGCGTATCCGCGAACTGGCGGTGCAGTCTGCTAACGGCGCGACCTCCAACGAAGCCCGCAGCGGTATCCAGAAGGAAGTGGACCAGCTGACCCAGGAAGTCTCCCGTATCGTCGCGACCTCCGACTTCAACGGCACCAAGTTGCTGGACGGTTCCACGGCTTCCCTGAGCTTCCAGGTGGGTCAGGATGGCGTCGCCAACAATCAGGTTTCGGTGTCCCTGTCCAGCTTGACCGGTATCAGCGGCTACAGCACCGACGTGACCGCCACCAGCACCATCGACGTCAGCACGTCGGGTAGCGCGTCCGCCGCGATCAGCAACATTGAATCGGCCATCACCACCGTCGCATCTGCTCGGTCGACCATGGGTGCGGTGCAGAACCGGTTCGACGCGGTGATTTCAAACCTCAACAACTACGCAGAGAACCTGACCGCTGCCCGCAGCCGAATTCAGGACACGGACTTCGCCGCCGAAACGGCCAAGCTGACCCGTGCCCAGATTCTGCAGCAAGCTGGCGTGGCCATGGTTTCCCAGGCGAACTCGCTGCCGCAGTCGGCCCTGGCCCTGCTGCAGTAAACGATCCGGGATCGGTAGACGGGCCCGAGGCGTAATGCCTCGGGCCTCTCCGGCGAGTTGAAGGGGGTAACGGCAATGTCCTCTACCACAATTTCCATTCCAGGCGGTGCGGTACCGCGAACGCCTGACAAGCGGCCGGTCGACCACCTCACCCAGACGATGGCGGAAAGCAAGCCGGCAAGCGTGAATGCGGACGGCAAAGCCTTGCCGCAAGCGGAGCACGGGGCTGCCAGCAACCAGCAACGGTTGAACGATGCGATTAGCGAGCTGAAAGGTTTCGTGCAGAATATCCAACGCAATCTGGAATTCAGCGTCGATGACGCCAGTGGCCGTACGGTGATCAAAGTGATTGATTCCGAGAGTAAAGAAGTCATCCGGGAAATTCCGCCGGAAGAGGTCGTGCATCTGGCTCGCAACATCGAGTACAGCAGAGACGGCGCGATCTTGAAAGCCAAGGCGTAGCTGGCACCAAACTTGCTTTTACCAGTGGCGTCACACTGAGGAGGCCACATGATCAGTTCACCGGGTATCGGCTCAGGACTCGATGTCAATTCCATCGTCAGTCAGCTGATGGCCGTCGAGCGTCAGCCGGTCGACCGCCTGACGGCACAGAAGTCCACTTACCAATCGCAGCTGAGCGCCTACGGGCAGCTCAAGAGCGCGCTTTCGGGCTTCCGCGATTCCATGGCCAAGCTCGATTCACCGTCTGACTTCCGCCTCTTCACTGCGACGTCCGCCAACGAAGATTATTTCACGGCGTCCGCGGACAGTACCGCGGCGGCTGGCACTTACAATGTCGACGTCGTGCGTACCGCCGAGCGTCACCGCATGGCTGCCGGCGACGCCAACACCTATGCGACCACGGACACCGACATCGGTGCCAGCGGCACCATGTCCATCACGGTCGGCAGCAATCCGGCGTTTTCCGTCGATCTTTCGAGCAAGTCACTGGCCGCTGTTCGCGACGCGATCAATAGCGCCAGCGACAACCCGGGCGTGACTGCGAGCATTATCAACGATGACGTTGGCAACCGACTGGTATTGACCGCCAACGACACCGGGAGCAGTAACGCGCTCGCCGTCTCCTACAGCGGTACGGACCCGTTCGCGCTGCAAACCCTGAATTCGGATCGCGACAGTTCGGGCGGTTTTACCTCATCCGATCTGGATGCCGTGATGGTGTTGGAAGGCCAGTTCACTGTCACCCGTTCATCCAACACCGTCAGCGATGCAATCGACGGCGTAACCCTCAATCTCAAGGCAGCGGGGGCCACGGATCTTACGGTGGCCCGTGACACCGACGGAATCGTCAAGCAGGCCCAGGCATTCGTCGATGCGTACAATAATCTCAAGAGCACCATCGACTCCCTCGGCGGCGGAACCCTGGAAGCGGAGAACACGCTGCTGAGCATCGACCGCCAGTTGCGGTCGGTATTCAACACCACGCCCTCGGGACTGAGCGGCCAGTACAGCTACTTATCGGAGATCGGGGTTTCGTTCCAGAAGGACGGCACTTTGTCGCTGAACAGCGATACGCTCAAGACAGCGTTGAGCACTGACTTCAACGGCGTCGCGGGATTGTTAGGCAACGACAATCAAGGTTATGCCTACCGCGTCCGCGCACTGGCAGACTCGATGCTGCAAACCGATGGATTGATCAGCGCGCGCCAGGACGGCATCAACGATAGCATCAGTTCGATCACATCGCGCATCGATTCGATGAATCGTCGACTCGATATAACCGAAACGCGGTACCGGCAGCAGTTCACTGCGCTGGACGGGTTGGTATCGGAAATGACTAAAACCAGCAATTTTTTGTCGCAGCAGCTGGCATCGTTGCCAGGTGCGACTTATGGCGGATGAAGTAACACACATTCGCAATAAAAAACCTTTACGAAGGTTCAGTCCCTGATCGAACAACCGATAACTTGGATAGAACCACACCCCACAACAATCGTCTTTCTATGAGGTACGCCTAATGAGTTACGGCAACGTCCAGGGGGCATTGAATCAGTATCGCAAAGTCGGTGTGCATGCCGGTATTGCGGATGCAAGTCCTCACCGTCTGATCCAGATGTTGCTGGAAGGGGCGTTGGACAAGATTCACGTCGCCAAGGGCCACATGGGGCGCGGCGAAACTGCGGCCAAGGGCAAGCACATCAGCTGGGCCATTTCCATTATCGACGGTTTGCGTTCCAGTCTCGATTTGAAGGCTGGCGGCGAGCTTGCCGAGAATCTGGATGCCTTGTACGAATATATGAACCGTCGACTGCTCGAAGCCAACTTGCACAACGATGAGGCGGTGTTGGAAGAGGTCAGCAGTTTGCTGCTGGAAATCAAGCAGGGTTGGGATGCCATCCCGGAAGAACTGCGTCACCGGAAACCGGGCGCCGCGGTACAAGCCGGCAGCGTCTGATATTCCCACATGACCTCAGCTCTCGCCATTTCGGACGCAACCGCCGCGCGTACCCCGTTCAGCGCGCTGGTGGATATGAGCGAACGCATGCTGCACGAAGCGCGCGCCGGTCGTTGGGATGCGGTCATGGAACTGCAGAACGAACGCCAGCGTCGCTTCGAGTCATTCTTTGCGGGGCCGGTGAGTAAGGCGGCCGCAGAACAGGTCGCGGCCGGCATTCGCCAAATACTCGAGTTCGATCGCCAGGTCATGGACCTCGGCCGTCAGGGAATGGATGAACTGGCCGGCGCAATGAACGATCTGCGTTCCGGCCGTCGGGCACAACAGGCCTACGGCGCCGTCGGCCGCTGATCGGAACGCGCTGCGGCTTCCATCCCGAGTCGCGTTACAGCGGCGGATGAGTGTTTCGAAACCGCTCCACTTACTTGGCTGCACCTCGTTTCGGCGCTATCGCCGGTTCAGTTTTCGTCTTGGCGGTTGCCCTGCAATTTTGCGGTATGCTTGGGGCAATCGAACCATTGTGCTTTGCACCGAGACCGGCGAACCGCGGAGGCCGCTGACTTGAGCGAATCTGACCCGTTTGACGAAGGCCTGGTGTATCGGTCCGAATTGCCGCTGGCATGGCGCCAAATCGCCGATCCGGCGGAACTCGATGCCGAGGCCCTGAATGCCGGTAATGAACAGACGCTGCGCTTACTGGCCGCGGTGGAGGAATTCTTTCCCGACATCGCCGACGAGCACGGCCAGAGCCACGAATTCGCGCGTCTCGAACTCAAGCTCAACCTTTTGCTTGAGTTGGTCACCCAGCTCTTGGCGGCGCAACGCAGCCTGCCGCCGGCGTCGCCTTTGCGGCTCAATGCCCACGCAGTCGAATGGGACCACATCGGCGCCGATCCGCCGAAAACGGGCGACCGGTTGCTGCTGGAAGTTTATTTGAGCCCGGAAGTGCCGCGGCCCATCCGCCTGCCGGCGCAGGTCCTTCAGGTCCAGGCGGCCGCCGGGGAGGCGAACGTCACCGCAGCGCTCGCGCAATTGAGCGAACTGGTGGTGGAATTACTGGAAAAGTTCATTTTCCGCCGCCACCGTCGCAGCATCGCCCATTCCCGCCCGAAATCCCGCCCAAACTCGGACTGACGATTTTTTGACATGCGCTTCGCGCAATGCTTAACTTAAGGTCCAGCAAAAACAATAACTAGTGTCAGATCGCGGCAAGTGGCGACGACCACACCGCCAGGGCAGGGTGACCTTATGAGTGATGCAGCTGAAGCGGCCACCGAAGGAGAGGGCAAGGTACTGGTGATCGATGGCAATGCCGCGCGGCGCAAAGAGCTCGCCACGGTGTTGGAATTCATCGATCACCCCGCGCAGGCGATGGACCCCGCCGACGATTGGAGTCAAAGCCTCGATCGCGAGCACCCGGTGTTGGCCGTTTTGCTGGGCGATTGCGATCCCGCCACCGTGACCCGGGAATTGCAGAAGCGCGATCCGGATGCGCCGGTATTACTCCTCAAAGGCGAGAACGAGGAGTTGGCCGAAGGCGACTGGAACCGCCATGTGCTTGGCCATGTCGAGCTGCCGTTCCGTTATGCGAACTTGAACAATGCGCTGCACAAAGCGTCATTGTACCGGGACAGCCGGGTAAATTCCGGCAAGCGCCGGCCGGTGGAACTGTTCCGCAGCCTGGTGGGTAGCAGCCGGCGCATCAAGCAGGTCCGGCAAATGATCGAACAGGTGGCGCGTTCCGACGCTACCGTTTTGGTACTGGGCGAATCCGGCACCGGCAAGGAAGTGGTGGCACGCAACATCCACTATTATTCCTCCCGCCGCGACGCGCCGTTCGTGCCCATCAATTGCGGCGCGATTCCCCCGGAACTCCTCGAGAGCGAACTCTTCGGTCACGAGAAGGGCGCTTTCACCGGTGCCATCAGCGCTCGTCAGGGTCGCTTTGAAATGGCAGAGGGCGGCACCCTGTTTCTGGACGAGATCGGCGATATGCCGCTGCCGATGCAGGTGAAGCTGCTGCGGGTGTTGCAGGAACGGACCTTCGAGCGGGTCGGCAGCAACAAGAGTATCACCACCGATGTGCGCATCGTCGCCGCCACCCATCGTAATCTGGAGGAACTGATCAAGGACGGCGGTTTCCGCGAAGACCTGTATTACCGCCTCAACGTGTTTCCCATCGAAATGCCGCCGCTGCGCCAGCGGGTGGAAGACATCCCGTTGCTGATCAACGAACTGATTGCCCGCATCGAACACGAAAAGCGCGGCTCGGTGCGCTTGTCGCCGGCAGGGGTAATGGCTTTGTGTCAGTACCAATGGCTCGGCAATGTACGCGAGCTGGCCAACCTGATCGAGCGCCTGGCCATTCTCTTTCCGTTCGGCGTGGTCGACGTCAAAGACCTTCCGGAAAAATATCGCCCTGACGATTACACCGAGTCCCAGGCCTACACCGAATTGCTGCCGGATCCGGTGATGACGCAGTCGGCCGATCCGGGCGATGTGCGTTTACCGCGGGACGGCATCAACCTCAAGGAGCATCTCAGTAATCTGGAGATCAGCCTGATTCGCCAGGCACTGAGTGAGGCGGATGGTGTCGTGGCCCATGCCGCCAAGCTGTTGGACATGCGCCGTACGACCCTGGTGGAAAAACTCCGCAAGTACGGTCTACATCGAGGTTTGGACGCGACGAGTAATTGACGCCGCGTTCGCCGGCGATTTTTAACCTGTTGTTTAAGCTCTACATCCTACCTTAGGCATGGAATTTGCTCCGGCTGGAGCGACGGCGCTTAGCGCCCGAGTTTCGTCAGCCGACCGGAGTCGCCATGTCTGTAGCTCAGCCCGCCCGCAGCCAGGAATTGGAAGACGCGTTTGCGCTGTTCAACCGTATGTCCAAGCAACTGGAGGCGTCCTATCAGGTGCTGGAGAACCGGGTCGCGCACCTGAGTGAGGAGCTCGCCTCGGCCCGCAGCGAGCGGCTGCAGCAACTGGCCGAGAAAGAACGTCTGGCCAACCGCCTGCAGCGACTGCTGGAACTGCTTCCGGGCGGCGTTGTGGTGATGGACGGCGACGGCGTGGTGGCCGACCGCAATCCGGCCGCGGCCAGCCTCCTGGGTGAACCGCTGCGCGGCGTCCGTTGGCTCGACATCATCGCCCGCGCATTCGCGCCCACGTCCGAGGGCGGCAGCGAAGTCACTTTGCAGAACGGTCGTCGGGTCAGCCTGTCGGTGCGCAGCCTCGACCCGGAACCGGGCCAGATCGTGCTGCTCATGGACGTTACCGAGCAGCACGCTTTGGGCGAGATGCTCAATCGCCACAAACGTCTCTCCGCCATGGGCGAAATGGTCGCCAGTCTCGCGCACCAAGTGCGCACACCCCTGGCCTCGGCGCTGCTGTATGCATCGCAATTGTCGAGTCCGGTTTTGGAAACATCCGCCCGCGAGCGCTTTACCGACCGAGTGGTGGGGCGCTTGCGCCACCTCGAGCGCATGGTCAACGACATGCTGCAGTTCGCCCGTGGCGGCTCGTTCGATAAAGAGGATTTTGCCGTCCAGGACCTGATCGACGATCTCCTCAAGACCCTGGAACCGCAACTGGAGGCGGTGTCCGGTCGCCTGGACGTCCACAATCGCGCGCCCGGCGCCTGCATGCGCGGCAACCGCGAAGCACTGCAAAGCGCCGTGCTCAATCTCGCCACCAACGCGCTGCAGGCCTGCGCCGACCGGCCTTGTCTGCGACTGGAAATCCGCCGCGATGGACCGTCGGTGGTGGAACTGGTGTTGGCCGACAACGGCCCCGGCATTCCCGAAGAAGTGCGCGAAAAGGTTTTCACGCCGTTTTTCACCACCCGGCCCGACGGCACCGGTCTCGGGTTACCGGTGGTACGCGCCATCGTCCTGGCTCACGAGGGCGATTTGTGGATGCGCTCGGAACAGGGCGCGGGCACGACGTTCGGACTTCGAATTCCTGCCGGCGGTGAACGGGCGCTGCACAGTGGCGACAGCCCGGTGCAGGCGCAAGCCGCCGCAGCCAGATAGCCTGAGGGGACTCATGATGCAAGGTTCTGTATTAGTAGTGGAGGACGATCTTTCCTTGCAGGAAGCATTGTGCGACACGTTGCAACTGGCCGGTTTCCCGGTGGTGGCGGCATCGGACGGCAACGCCGCCATCGACGTGCTGGCCCAACACGGCGGCCAGGTGCGCATGGTGGTCAGCGACGTGCAGATGAAACCCATGGACGGCCATCACCTGTTGAAGAAAATCAAATCGGCTCACCCGGAATTGCCGGTGGTGCTGATGACCGCTTACGGGACCATTCAAAAAGCGGTGGAAGCAATGCGCGAAGGCGCCGCCGACTATCTGGTCAAGCCCTTTGACGCCGAAGTGCTGGTGAACATGGTCAGCCGTTTCATGCACGAGCCGGCAGCCGTCTCCAGCGACGACGTGGTCGCCGAGGACGTGCAGACCCTTGAGTTGCTGGCCTTGGCCGGCAGGGTCGCGAAAAGCGACGCCACGGTCATGATCAGCGGTGAAAGCGGCACCGGCAAGGAAGTGTTCGCCCGTTACATCCATCGCCAGTCGGAACGTCGCGACGGCCCGTTCGTCGCCATCAACTGCGCCGCGATTCCCGAGAACATGCTCGAAGCGGTGTTGTTCGGGTACGAGAAAGGCGCGTTCACCGGTGCCTATCAGGCCAACGCCGGCAAGTTCGAACAGGCCAACGGCGGCACGTTGCTGTTGGACGAAATCTCGGAAATGGACCTGGGCCTGCAGGCCAAGCTGTTGCGGGTGTTGCAGGAACGGGAAGTGGAGCGCCTCGGCGGCCGCAAGGTGATCGCCCTGGACGTGCGGGTGCTCGCCACCACCAACCGCAGCCTGCGCGAGGAAGTCTCGGCCGGCCGCTTTCGGGAAGATCTGTTCTATCGCTTGAGCGTCTTCCCGCTGCACCTGGCGCCGTTGCGCGAACGTACGCGCGATATCCTGCCCCTGGCCGAACGGCTGATCGGCCGCCATTGGCCGCCCGGCACGCCATTGCCGCTGTTGTCCGACGGCGCGCGCCAGCGCCTCCTGGCCCATCGTTGGCCCGGGAACGTGCGTGAACTGGACAACGTCATTCAGCGGGCCCTGATTCTCAAGGGTGGCGAGCGGATCGAGGCCGACCACATTTGCGTGGTGGCCGACGAGCAGCCGCAGGCCGCGCCGCGTGCGACCCCGGTCACGACTGCCGCCCCGACCACCGCGCGCGAGTTCGCCGACGAGCCGACATGGGAAGGCGGAGCCGGCGATGGTGGTTTGGGCGGCGGCCTGCGGGACCGCGAGTACAGCCTGATCATCGATGCCCTGCGGGCGGTGAAAGGCAGCCGCAAGGCCGCTGCCGAACGGCTCGGCATCAGCCCTCGCACCCTGCGCTACAAGCTGGCGCGGATGCGTGAAGACGGCATCGAAGTGCCGGCCTGAACTCTGGCCTGGAATCTGCATACCGATGGCGAAATTCCATCGATGCGCCAAAAGCACTGAGCGGAGCGAATGAGATGAGCAATATCGACGTATCACAAGTGTTGGCCCAGATGCGGGTAATGGCGGCCCGTGCCCAAGGCGCGCCCGACGCGCAAGCAGTTGGCGGTGCCGACAAGCCGGATTTTTCCCAGTTGCTCAAGCAGTCAGTGAACGCCGTCAACGAAACCCAACAGCAAGCCGGAAAATTGACGGAGAAATTCCAGGCGGGCGATCCGAATACCGATCTGGCGCAAGTGATGGTCGCCTTGGAAAAGGCCAGCGTGTCCTTCGAAGCCATGAAGCAGGTTCGCAACAAACTGGTGGATGCCTACCAGGAAATCATGCGCATGCAGGTCTAGTCGCCGCTGCGATTTTCGAGCACCGACAATAACAAGAGCGACACGCAAACATGGCAATGATCAAGGCACAAACCGCGCAAGGATTTTCCCAACTGCCGGCGCTGCGCCAGCTCGGTCTGATGATCGGACTGGCGGCGAGCGTCGCCATCGGCGTGGCCGTGGTGTTGTGGTCGCAAACCCCGAATTACAGTTTGCTGTATGCCAACCTGTCGGAAGCCGATACCAGCGCCGTGATGCAGGCCCTGCAGCAGGCCGATATTCCCTACAAGATCGACGACAAGTCCGGCGCCTTGCTGGTGCCGGCGAAAAACGTGCACGAAGCGCGTTTGAAACTGGCCGGCTCCGGACTGCCCAAGGGCAATGCGGTGGGTCTGGAACTGTTGCAGAAGGACCAGGAACTCGGTACCAGCCAGTTCGTGGAGCAGGCCCGTTATCAGCACGCCCTGGAAATCGAGCTGGCCCGTTCCATCTCCAGTTTGCGCAATGTCTCCAGCGCCCGGGTGCACCTGGCGATTCCCAAGCGCAGTGTCTTCGTGCGCGAGCAGCAGCATCCGACAGCGTCGGTGGTGTTGGACCTCTATTCCGGCCGCCAGTTGAAAGAGGGTCAGATCGCCGCCGTCGTACATCTGGTCGCTTCCAGTATTCCCGATCTCGACCCCGACAAAGTCACGGTAGTCGATCAATCCGGCCGTTTGCTCACTCAGAGCGTGAATGATCGGCAATTGGCACTGACCTCCAGTCAGTTCGACTACACCCGGCGGTTGGAGGATTCCTATATCAAGCGCATCGAAGCGTTGCTGTCGCCGATCGTCGGCGCCGGCCGCGTGCGCGCCCAGGTGGTCGCCGATGTGGATTTCACCCGGGTGGAAAAAACCCGTGAAAGTTACAACCCCGATTTGCCGGCGCTGCGCAGCGAAGAAGTGGTGGAGGAAAGCAATCGTTCCGGCGCCCCCTCCGGCGTGCCCGGTGCGCTGAGCAACCAACCACCGGAGGCTGGCACCACCAACCCGGCGCAGGCCGCGCAAGGCAAAGGGCAGAAGCAGACCGGGCAGGCGACCGAATCCACCGAGGTCGCCGGCAGCACGAGCCGCCGCAGCACCCGCAACTTTGAGTTGGACAAGACCATCAGCCATACCCGCACCGGCGGCGGTCGCGTGCAGCGTCTGTCCGTGGCGGTGGTGCTCGACGATCGTCAAGTGGTGCAGGATGACGGCAGCGTCGTGCGCACGCCCCTGACCGACAAAGAGATCGAGCAGATCACCGCACTGGTAAAGGATGCAGTCGGCTTCGACATCACCCGCGGCGACACCGTCAACGTCATCAATCAGGCATTCCAGCAGGCGCCGGCCGCCGAGCCGTTGCCGGAGCCCAAACTTTGGGAGCAACCCTGGGTGATGGACCTCGGCAAGCAGTTGCTTGGCGGCTTGGGTGTGTTGCTGCTGGTGTTCGGCGTGCTGCGTCCGGTGCTCAAGAGCTTGGCGGAAAAGGGCGCCAAGGCCCCGGTGCGCATGATGGCAGTCGAAGGCGGGGGCGAAGTGGGAGAAGACCAGCTCAGCCTGAGCGGTGGCGCGCAGCCACCACGACTGCCGGCGGGAGGGCAGTATGAACAGCAGTTGACCATGGCCAAGGGCATGGCGAACCAGGATCCCGGCCGGGTCGCGCAAGTGGTGAAGAACTGGGTTGCGAACGATGGCTGAAGCACGTCTGTCCGGTGCCGAACGCGCCGCAATATTGTTGATGACCCTGGGAGAGAAGGACGCCGCCGAAGTGCTGCGCCTGATGGGTCCCAAGGAAGTGCAGAAGGTGGGCACGGTGATGGCCACCTTGAGGAATATTTCCAAGCAGACCGTCGGTCAGGTGCTCGACGAGTTCGTCACTACCGTCGAAGAGCAGACCAACCTCGGTATCGGCAACGAAGACTACATCCGCAATGTCTTGGTATCGGCGCTGGGCGAAGACAAGGCCGGTGGACTGATCGATCGCATTCTCATGGGCCACAGTTCGAAGGGACTGGAGGCTTTGAAGTGGATGGATCCGCGGGCCGTGGCGGAAATCGTCCGCCTGGAGCATCCGCAAATCATGGCCATCGTGCTCGCCTATCTCGACAGCGATCATGCCGCAGAGGTGATCAACTTCCTGCCCGAGCGCACACGGCCGGATATCCTCATGCGCATTGCATCCCTGGACGGTATTCAGCCCCAGGCACTGCAGGAACTCGACGAAATCATGGAACGTCAGTTCCAAGGCAACAGCAACGTCAAATCTTCTTCCGTGGGTGGACTGAAGTCGGCGGCCGATATTCTGAATTACATGGAATCGAGCAACGAATCGAACATTATGGAAAACATCAAGGAAATGGACGCGCAGTTGGGCGACAAGATCCAGGACCTGATGTTCGTGTTCGACAACCTGGCCGACGTCGACGACCGCGGAATCCAGGCATTGTTGCGCGAAGTTTCTTCGGAAAGCCTGATCATGGCCCTCAAAGGCGCCGACGAAAGCATCAAGGAAAAGATTTTCGCCAACATGTCCAAGCGCGCGTCGGAAATGCTGCGCGACGATCTCGAAGCAAAGGGTCCCGTGCGGGTCAGCGAAGTGGAGACGGCGCAGAAGGAAATCCTTGCCATCGCCCGGCGCATGGCCGACGCCGGGGACATCGTCCTGGGCGGCAAGGGCACCGAACAATTCGTATAACAAGCGGCCGGGCCCGGATCGCGGACCCGGCAGTCGCAGCACGCATAACGGCGCGCTCCAATTCAGCAACAGGCGAAGTGCATGGGGTCCAAAATCATTTCCGGCAAGTCGGTCTCCGAAGCGCGCTCCTGGCAGCCGCCGACGCATGGATGCCGGCGGACAACAGGGTGCCGTCGCTCAGCACAACAACCTGCTTACCGCGGCCCAGATCGAACAAGTCCAGCAACAGGCCTACGAAGAAGCGTATGCCTTGGGTCTGGAGGAGGGCCGCGCGGCCGGACGCGAACAAGTAAAAAGCAAGGCAATGGAGTTCGACCGCTTGCTGCAGGCGTTGCACAAGCCGTTTGAGGAACTGGACGAACAGGTCGAGCAGGAGTTGGTTACCCTTTCGATTTCCCTGGTGCGCCAATTGGTACGGCGGGAATTGCGTGCCGACCCCGGTCAAGTGATCGCCGTGGTGCGCGAAGCCATGGGCCTGTTGCCGGTGGCATCGCGCAACATCCGTGTGCACCTGCATCCGGAGGACGCCGCTTTGGTGCGCGAAGCCCTTTCGGTTTCCGACGACGAGCGCAGTTGGGTGATTGTCGAAGATCCGATTCTCAGCCGCGGCGGTTGCAAGGTGAATACCGATTATTCGCAAGTGGATGCGAGTCTCGAAACGCGCATGGTGCAGTTCTTCGCGCAGGTGTTCGGCGGCGAGCGCGAATCCGATCGTAGACCGGACGGCCGCGACGCATGAGTGCAGTGCCGAACTCCAGTCGCGGACCGTTATGGCGCGCCAAGCTCGCCGGCTATCGCGAGCATGCGGGACAACCTGCGCGTCTGGTGGTGGAAGGACGTCTCACCCGTATGGTCGGTTTGACCCTCGAAGCCATCGGCAGCCAGGCCGCGATCGGTGCCCGCTGCATGGTGGTGGGCCCGGACGATTATGAAATCGAAGCGGAGGTCGTAGGCTTTGCCGGCGACCGTCTGTTCCTGATGCCCATCGGCGATTTGCAGGGTTTGACGCCCAACGCCCGCGTGATCCCCACCGACCGGGTCGCCAAAGCGCCCGTGGGCGAGGCGATGCTCGGGCGTGTGGTTGACGGCGCCGGCGATCCCCTGGACGGCAAAGGTCCGTCTGCGCACCCGCACGTTCGCGCCTTTGACCGGGCGTTCCATCAATCCGCTGTCGCGCAGCCCCATTCGCGAACCGCTGGATGTGGGCGTGCGCGCCATCAACTGCTTTGTTGACCGTGGGACGCGGCCAGCGCATGGGTCTGTTCGCCGGCAGCGGCGTCGGCAAGAGCGTGCTGCTCGGTATGATGACCCGCTATACCAATGCCGATGTGATCGTGGTCGGGTCTGATCGGCGAACGCGGCCGCGAAGTGAAGGAATTCGTCGACAACATCCTCGGCAAGGAAGGTTTGTCCCGCTCCGTGGTGGTGGCGACGCCGGCCGACCACACGCCCTTGATGCGCATGCACGGCGCCATGCTCGCCACTTCGGTCGCGGAGTATTTCCGCGACCAGGGCAAACAGGTTTTGCTGCTGATGGATTCCCTGACCCGTTTCGCCCAGGCCCAGCGCGAGATCGCCCTTGCCATCGGCGAGCCGCCGGCCACCAAGGGTTATCCGCCATCGGTGTTCGCCAAGATTCCGCAGTTGGTGGAGCGGGCCGGCAACGGTGAACACGGCGGTGGCTCTATCACCGCGTTCTACACCGTGCTGGCCGAAGGCGACGATCAGAACGATCCCATCGCCGACGCCGCCCGGGCGATTCTCGACGGTCATATTGTGCTGTCGCGCAAGATCGCCGAGACCGGACATTACCCGGCAATCGACATCGAAGCGTCGATTTCCCGCGCCATGACCGAAATCGTCTCCCGGGAACATCGCCAAAGCGCGCAGCAATTCAAGAAACTGTACTCATCTTACGAACAGAATCGTGACTTGATCAGCGTCGGCGCCTATCAGCAGGGGTCGGACCCGCGCATCGACGCGGCTATTCACATGAATCCGCGGCTGATGGAATTCCTGCAGCAGGACATGCACGAGCCGGTGGGGTTGGACCGCAGCCTCAAGGAACTGGACGGGCTGATCGGCTGAGGCGCTGACGGTTGCCTGGTACTGAATATCAAATTCGAGCGATTCGATGACCCGTTCAAACGTCTTAATCCAGTAGTCAAAGTCGCGGAACATCGCGAGAAAGACGCAGCACGTCTGCTCGGCCAAAGCCAGCAGCGGCTGGAGCAGCAACAGGTTCGACTTCGGGAACTGGTCGGTTACCGCGAGGAATATCACCTCAAGTACCAACAAACCTGCGCACGCGGCGTGGATGTCAAACAGCTGCAGGAGTATCGCCTGTTTCTGGCCCGGCTGAACGACGCCATCGCCCAGCAGCAGAAGACCGTGCTGCAGGCGGAGCGGGACGTGGAACGTTGCCGGTCCGGCTGGATGCGCACCCGGACCCGCAGCCAGGCGCTGGACAAAGTGCGTGAACGCTACCAGCACGTCGAACGCCAGGAGGCGGAGCGGCGGGAACAGGCCGATCTCGACGAACGCAGTACCCAGAGCGCCAGTCGCGAACCCAAGAACCGCGATTGAAAGGGCGGCAAATCAACCGCAGCGCCGTGACCGGAACCGGGCGAAGGTCATGCGGAACGTGATCTGAGACGGTGCTGGCGGAACGCGGAACCGTCGTCACCCAACTGCCACGCCAAGGGCCGTCACCGATAAAACGATGCGCTGTATCCACCCGAGTCTGTCCATGGCACGCTCCTTGCTCCTATCCCCGTTGACCGCATCTCATCAATAACGGGATCCTACGCATGAATGTGACTCTTTCGACGTTTCCAAGTACCGCCGGCGCTGCCGTGGACGCGCCATTAGGCGCCCAGGGTGGGCCCGATAAGCGGCCCGGAAAGCCTCTCTGGACAAGCACTTGGCAACAAGAATCCATTTGCGCTACTGCTCGCGGGGCGGTTGCGTACCGCCGCCGAACTGGGCACCGGCCAAGGATCTCGCAGTTACCCTGGCGGACGGCAAACTGCCGGCCGAACTGGCGCAGTTGTTGCCGCAGAACGGCAAGGCGTTTGCCGGATACGGAAACCGCCACGACAACGGACAAGACGGGCGCCGACAGCGACCGCAAAGATCAAGCCCGGCTCGCAACTGCTCGCGTCGCTGGATCTGAGCGGCAATTCTGAAACTGCCCCAGGGCGACGCCGCGGACCCCAACCAGCAGACGGCCCAGGCCGGCGGCGCCGATTGGACTTTGAATCTGCTGCAGTTGGCGATGGGGGAAACCGATACCGGCAATCTCCATAAGCTGCCGCTCGATCACGACAAGCAGTCGGGCGACGACCAGGCCATCCTGCGTGTCCTGCAGGGCGCGGGACTGCGTGCCGACGTCGACCGTGCCGGAGTACTGCTGCAACATGCGGGCGCAAACCCGCCGCAGCACACTGCCGACAGCGGCGATCAGTCGGGCAGTAGCCAGACTGCGGCATTGACGGCCGATCCCGGCCTCAAGGCTGCGGCGGACACTCAGTCCAAAGTCGCACCGGCGGTGCAGTCCACCCTGCAGCAGCCGGTGGGTAGACAGGGTTGGGACCACGAACTCGGTAGCCGCATGGTTTGGATGAGCAAACAGGATTTACAAAGCGCGCAGTTGCGCCTGAATCCGGCGCATCTCGGTCCGCTGGAAGTGCGCTTTCGCTGCAGCAGGATCAGACCGCGACTGTCACGTTTTCTGTCGAACCACGCGCCGGTCCGCGATGCTGTGGAAGCCGCGATCCCGCGGTTGCGCGAAATGTTGGCCGATAACGGTTCAATCTCGGCGGCGTCGATGTGTCGGCGCATTCCCACGGCCAGGCGCGGGATCAGCAGCCCTTCGCCGAACAATTGGCTGACCCAGGCCGACGGCAATCTGGATGGGACCGCAAGTGACGACATGGCGCGGAGCATCGCGCTGGGTCTGGTGGATTATTTCGCCTAGCGGCAGCCCCGTTCGCATCCGGACAGCCCCGAAGCGCGCAATTGCGTTCGGGGCCGTTTGCCTTTGCGGTTCCATTGGTGCGCGCAGCGTGCCTGAACTTCGAAACCGGCGCGTCGCTCGCGCGGAACCCTGCCCAGCCGGCGCCGAATTCTTGGCAGCAACTGCCGAATCTGGCACCGCCGCCGGGCGAGTCAATCTCCCGGCGCCGCCAATAAACCATTTCTAACTGTCTGTTTGAAACGAGAAATATTGCCTCGTGGGGTGGCATGTGTCTTGCTATCCCTTGTGCCAAGCGCAAGCCCACTGTATGGCACGAGGAACGCAGATGGCACAGAAAGACGAAGACCTGGACCTGGACGTAGAAACCGAAAAGCCGCAAAAGAGCGGCAAGTTGGGCAAGATTCTTTTGTTCGGCGGCATCGGCGTATTGATCGTCGCCATGGCAGTGACGATTACGGTGCTGCTGATGCGCGGGGGGCACGACGAGGGTGCAGCGGCAGAACCGGTCGCGGAAAAGTCGGCACCGGAGGCGAAGACGGCAAAAGCCAAACCAGTTGCCGGCAAGACGCCGTTGTATCTGGACGTCGACCCGCCCTTCGTGGTGAATCTCAACGACGACAGCGGCGTGCGGTTTCTGCAGGTGGCCGTTTCGGTGATGGCGTACAACCAGGAAGCTTTGGACAAGGTGCAGGCCAACATGCCGCTGGTGCGCCACAACCTGATGCTGCTGTTCAGCAGCCAGAAGTTTTCCGATATCAAGACCCGCGACGGTAAGGTGGCGTTGCAGGAAAAAGCGCTGGCGACGGTACGCAATGCGTTGAAGGAAGTCACCGGCGAGCCGCTGGTGGATGCACTCTATCTTCCCAGCATCGTCGGTCAATAGCCGCCATGTCCGTCAACGACCTGCTGTCACAAGACGAAATCGACGCACTGCTGCACGGTGTAGGCAGCGGCGACGTCGACACGGATGCCGATGCAGGGCTTCCCGGCGGCGAAGCGCAGCATTACGACTTCACCAGCCAGGACCGCATCGTGCGTGGGCGCATGCCCACGCTGGAAATGATCAACGAGCGTTTCGCCCGCCATTTCCGTATCAGCTTGTTCAACATGCTGCGCCGCTCCGCGGAAATTTCCGTAGGCGGCGTGCAAATGCTGAAGTTTGCCGAATACGTGCACAGTTTGTTCGTACCCACCAGTCTCAATCTGGTCAAAGTCAAACCATTGCGAGGCACGGCCTTGTTCGTGGTCGATCCGAAACTGGTGTTTCTGGTGGTGGACAACTTCTTCGGCGGTGACGGCCGCTTTCATACCAAGATCGAAGGCCGCGAGTTCACGCCCACCGAAGTTCGGGTCATCCAGATGGTGCTGCAATTGGCGTTTCGCGATCTGCGCGAAGCCTGGTCGCCGGTCATGCAGGTGGAGTTCGATTACATCAACTCCGAAGTCAATCCGCAGTTCGCCAATATCGTCAGCCCCTACGGAAGTGATCGTGGTGTCCACTTTTCACGTCGAACTCGAAGGCGGCGGCGGTGATTTGCACGTGACCATGCCTTATTCGATGTTGGAGCCGATCCGCGAACAGCTCGACACCGGCCTGCAGAGCGATCGCGACGAGGTGGACGACCGCTGGAGCTTGTCCTTGCAGGAGGAGATGAAGCTTGCCGAGGTCGAGATCAGCAGTACGCTTGGTGGAGGCCGATCTGAGCTTGCGGCAGGTACTCCAGCTGGAAGAAGGGCGACATCATCCCCATCGACTTGCCAGACAAGGTTTTGGTGCGGGTGGAGGACATTCCGGCGTTCCGGGCGCGGGTTGGCAGCCACCGGGGACAGACATCCATTCAGATTCTCAACAAGATTGCACATCAATTGCCGGCGACCGTACCGATCGCACGGCGACAGAGCTAAGCGCTGGAGACGGCCATGAACGAGACCACCGATTTGGAACCGAACGAAGCCGAAGATCAGGATGCGCTGGCCGACGAGTGGGCCTCGGCGCTGGCGGAACAGGACGATGCCGATGACCTCGACGTCGATGCCGCCCTGGAGAGCGCGACAGCCGACCAGTCACCGGCCGAAGAAAAGCCGAAACAAACCTACCAGACCGCCCAGTTCGAAGATCTGCACCACGAACCGAGCACTTCCGGCGAAGACGTCAATCTGGATGTGATTCTCGACATCCCCGTGACCCTGTCCATGGAAATCGGTCGTACCAAGATCCCGATCCGCAATCTGCTTCAGCTCAACCAGGGCTCGGTAGTGGAACTCGACCGGCTGGCCGGCGAACCCATGGACGTGTTGGTCAACGGAACCCTGGTGGCCCACGGAGAAGTGGTGGTGGTCAACGAGAAATTCGGCATTCGTCTTACCGACGTTATCAGCCCGGCCGAACGCGTCAAAAAACTCAAGTGAGGACGAATTTGATGTCCCGTGTACAGCGCTGCATCGTTTTGCTCGCGTGCGCGCCCAGTGCGGTTTTGGCCGAGTCGATCAAAGCGCAAGCGGCGGCCAGCAATATCAGCCGCTCACCGGTCGGCGCCGGCAGCGTGCTGCAGATGGTGGCCGGCTTGGCGCTCGTGGTCGTGTTGATTTTCGGGCTCGCCTGGGCGGTGCGCCGCTTCGGCAACGTCAATGTTAATGCCCGGGGCGCGCTGCGGGTGGTGGGCGCATTGTCCATGGGTGCGCGCGAGCGCGTCGTGCTGATTCAGGCCGGCGACAAACAGATTCTTCTGGGCGTCGCGCCGGGCCGGGTGCAAACCTTGCACGTGCTCGAGGAACCGATTCAGCCGCAAGCGGCCTCTGCGGCCGTCACGGGCGGTTTTGCCGAACGCTTGCGTAGTGCGATGGGAGGCAAGCAGTCGTGAAGTGGTTGAAGCTGGTACTTGCGCTTGCGCTCGCCTGCGCGCCGCTGGGCGTCGCCATGGCGCAACCGGGCCTCACCATCATCGACAGCGCGCCCACCCCCGACGGCGGCCAAAGCTACTCGGTGACTATCCAGATCCTGGTACTGATGACGGTGCTGACGCTGTTGCCGTCGGCGTTGCTCATGATGACCTCGTTCACCCGTATTGTGATCGTGCTCGGCATCCTGCGGCAGGCCCTGGGTACGCCGCAGACACCGTCGACGCAGATCATTATCGGCATCAGTCTGTTCTTGAGCTTTTTCGTCATGGCGCCGGTGTTCGACCGTGCCAACACCGATGCCCTGCAGCCCTATCTCAATGAAAAGATCAGCGGCGAACAGGCTGTGGAGCGGGCGCAGAAGCCGTTTCGCGATTTCATGCTGCGCCAGACACGGGAGAGCGACATCGCGTTGTTCGCCGGACTGGCCGGCAAGCGGGGCTTCGACGGCCCGGACTCGGTACCGTTCTCGGTGCTGGCGCCGTCTTTCATTATCAGCGAATTGAAGACGGCATTTCAGATCGGTTTTTTGGTATTCGTGCCGTTCGTGGTGATCGACATGGTGGTCGCGAGCGTATTGATGTCCATGGGCATGATGATGCTGTCGCCAATGCTGATTGCGTTGCCGTTCAAGCTGATGCTGTTCGTGCTGGTGGATGGCTGGAGCATGGTGATCAGCACACTCGCCGCCAGCTTCTACGTTTCATAGCGCGCCGTCGCGGACGGCGGAGGTAGCCTGCATGACTCCGGAAATGGTGCTGACAGTCGGTCAGGAAGCGCTGAAAGTAACGGCACTGTTGGCCGGCCCGATTTTGATCGCGGTACTGGTAACAGGTTTGTTGATCGGTATGTTCCAGGCCGTCACCCAGATCAACGAGATGACCTTGAGCTTCATTCCGAAGCTGATGGTATTGGCGGTTGTGTTGACCCTTGCCGGTTCCTGGATGATCGACACCATCATCAGCTTCACGCAACGGATATTCGAAAATATCCCCGGGCTGATCGGCTGAGTTTTCGTCGCCGTGGAGTTCACCACCGCGCAGATCGCGTCCTATCTTGGCGGCTTCCTGTGGCCGTTCATGCGTATCGGCGCAATGCTCATGGTGGCGCCGATCTTCGGTGCCCGCAATGTTACGCCTGCCCGGATCCGCATCGGCATGGCAATGGTGCTTACCTGGGTCGTGTATCCGCTGCTGCCGGCTGCGCCGGCGGTGGAGCCGCTGAGTGCCGCCGGAGTGATGATCGTCGCCAACGAATTGCTGCTCGGCATGGCGATGGGTTTCGTGCTGCAAATGGTGTTCAGCGCCCTGGTGCTCGGCGGACAGAGTATTTCAATGACCATGGGTCTTGGCTTCGCGACTTTCATTGACCCCAACGGGGTGCAGACGCCGGTGGTCAGTCAATTCTACACCGTGCTCGGGACCTTGATCTTTTTGGCATTGAACGGCCATCTGGTGGCGATCCGGGTGTTGCTGGAGAGCTTTCAGTCCATGCCGGTGGGCGGACCGGGACTGTCCCACGACAGTCTCATGCAACTGGTGTTGTGGGGTGCGCGGATGTTCGTCGGCGGATTGTTGATTGCGCTGCCGGCGGTGGTGACCATTACCCTGATCAACATCGGCTTCGGTGTCATGACCCGCGCCGCGCCGCAGCTGAATATCTTCTCGGTGTTGTTTCCGACCACGATGGCGGTCGGTTACGTCATCATCTTTCTGACTTTGCCCAGCCTGCTGCCGCGCTTCACTGACTTAGTGATGGACGGCTTCGATCTCACCCAAGCGCTGTTGCTGCACGGGAGTTGAGCATGGCCGAGAATGAGAATGGGCAGGAGAAAACAGAACAACCTACCGGCAAACGGCTCGACGACGCACGCCGGAAAGGCCAGGTTCCGCGATCCCGGGAACTGAATACCACCGTGATGCTGATGGCCGGCGCATCCGCGTTGCTGGTGCTCGGCGGCAGTCTGGGCGAGGGTCTGGCGAAGATGATGAGCGCGGGCCTGACGATCCAGCGCAACATGATCTTCGACGCCGAGGTGCTGCCGCATGTGCTCGGGCAAAATCTGCTGAGTGCGCTGGTACTGATCCTTCCCTTCCTTGGCGTAACTTTGGCGGCCACGTTCGCGCCGCCGATGCTGATCGGCGGGTTCAACATCAGTACCGAAGCCATGATGCCTCAGCTCGGCCGTTTGAATCCCCTCTCCGGTGTAAAGAAGCTGTTTTCCACCAACGGCTTGATTGAGTTGGCCAAGTCGTTGATCAAAGTGGTGTTGGTGGCGGGCACTTCGTATCTGGTTATCGGCCATGTGTTCGGCGATCTCATGGGCATCGGCAGCTTAACGGTTCAGGGTGCCATTGCGCGTTCGTTCCAGATCGTCGGCTGGTCTTTTTTTTCGATCAGCTGCTGTTTGATCCTGCTGGCGGCGGTGGACGTGCCTTATCAGCTCTGGCATCACAAGCAGCAGTTGCGGATGACCAAGAAGGAAGTGGAAGAGGAATCGAAGAATACGGAAGGTAATCCGGAGGTGAAGGGTCGCATTCGCCGGGTACAGCAGGAAGTGGCGATGCGCCGGATGATGTCGGAAGTGCCCGCCGCCGACGTGGTGGTCACCAATCCGACCCATTTCGCGGTCGCCCTCAAGTACGACGACAAGAACATGGGCGCGCCGCGGGTGGTCGCCAAAGGCGCCGATCTGGTCGCCGGCCAGATCCGCACCATCGCCCGCGAGAACAACGTACCGCTGTTCGCGGCAGCGCCTCTCGCCCGCGCCTTGTTCTACAGCACGGAGCTAAATCAGGAAATTCCCGCCGGACTGTATCTGGCCGTGGCCCAGGTACTGGCTTATGTCTACCAATTGAAAGTCTCGATTTACGGTTCCGATTCCAATCCCGAACCGCCGACCGACCTGGACGTGCCCGAAGAATTTCTGCGCCGCGAGCGCAGCACACCGCCCCCCGAAGCGCCCTGACCGTTGCTGCCAGACCTGCGGCCGATCTCCGGCGTGAAGCCGCTGAGATGACGCCGCGAAATTTTGTGCCGCTGTGAAATTAAAAATAAATACAGGTGGTTATAGTGTTTCTGTGGCGCGGGAACGGTTTTTGCACTAGCTCCCTACGAGTCAAGATCCCGTCACTATTTTGACAGTAGGCACGCCGGAACCCGCTATGGCACTGAATCTGAACCTGCAAACCCTGCAACAGACGTTGCGCAGCGGCCTTGGCGCGCCGCTGCTGCTGGTGACCATGATGGCGATGATTGTGGTGCCATTGCCGCCCATCGCCCTGGACATGTTGTTCTCGTTCAATATCGCGTTGTCCCTGGTGGTGCTGTTGGTGGCGGTCTACGT
Source organism: uncultured Gammaproteobacteria bacterium (assembly GCA_963762165.1). Classification (GTDB taxonomy): domain Bacteria; phylum Pseudomonadota; class Gammaproteobacteria; order JASBUN01; family JASBUN01; genus CAVXJN01. Next base: position 653,821 of record CAVXJN010000001.1, on the reverse strand, counting down.
CCTGCGGCCGCTGGATTTCGCCATTTTCCCGTCTGTGCTGTTGATGACCACGCTGCTGCGCTTGGCGCTGAACGTGGCTTCCACCCGCGTAGTACTACTGGAAGGTCATACCGGTACCGGCGCAGCGGGGCAGGTGATCGAGTCCTTCGGTGAATTCGTCATCGGCGGCAACTATGCCGTCGGCCTGGTGGTGTTCGCGATCCTGGTGATCATCAACTTTGTGGTGGTAACCAAGGGCGCCACCCGTGTCGCCGAAGTGTCGGCGCGCTTCACCTTGGACGCCATGCCCGGCAAGCAGATGGCCATCGACGCCGATCTCAACGCCGGTCTCATTACCCAGGACCAGGCCCGCGAGCGGCGCGATGAAATCCGCGAAGAAGCCGATTTCTACGGTTCCATGGACGGTTCTTCGAAATTCGTGCGCGGCGACGCGGTCGCCGGCATTCTGATTCTGTTCATCAACATTCTTGGCGGCTTGTCCATCGGCATGATGCAGCACGACCTGACGTTGTCCCAGGCGCTGCACAACTACACCTTGCTGACCATCGGTGACGGCCTGGTGGCGCAGATTCCGGCGCTGGTGATTTCCACCGCCGCGGCCATCATCGTCACCCGCGTATCGTCCAGCCGCGAAGCCATGGGCGCGCAGGTGGTGCGGCAGATGTTCGGCACGCCAAAAGCACTGGCCATCACCTCGGGCATCCTCGGCCTCATGGGCATCATTCCCGGTATGCCGAACGTCGCGTTCCTGGGTCTGGCGGCGTTGTGCGGCGGTGCCGCGTACTACGTGCAACAGCGTGGCTTGCAGCCCCGGGAGCCGGACCTGGACGAGGAAACCGAACAGCCCGCCGCCGAGCGCAATGAAGATCTCACCTGGGACGACGTCAATACCGTCGACATGATCGGCCTGGAAGTCGGTTATCGGCTGATTCCCCTGGTGGACCGCAATCAGGGCGGCGAGTTGATGGCCAAGATCAAAGGCGTGCGCAAGAAGTTGTCCCAGGAACTTGGCTTCCTGGTGCAGCCGGTGCATATCCGCGACAACCTCGACCTGGCCCCCAGCGCCTATCGCATCTCCCTGCTCGGCGTCCCCATGGGCGAGGCCGACGTGTTTCCCGACCGGGAATTGGCGATCAACCCCGGCAAAGTGTTCGGCACCATTCAGGGCATTGCCGCCAAGGATCCGGCCTTCGGCCTCGACGCGCTTTGGATCGAGCGCGCGCAACGGGATCAGGCCCAGACCATGGGCTACACGGTGGTCGATCCCAGTACCGTGATCGCCACTCATCTGAGTCAGCTTTTGCAGACCCACGCCCACGAACTGCTCGGCCACGAGGAAGTGCAAAAGCTGCTGGACGTACTCGCCAAGTCGGCGCCCAAGTTGGTGGAAGACCTGGTGCCGAAGGCAGTGTCCCTCGGTCAGGCGTTGCGCGTGTTGCAGAACTTGCTGCAGGAGCAGATTCCGATTCGCGACATGCGCACCATCGCCGAAGCGATGGCAGAGGTGGCACCCCGCAGTCAAGATACCGACGTTCTCACCGCCGCCGTGCGCGCCGCGCTCGGCCGCTCAATTGTCCAGCATATCAATGGCATGGCGCCGGAATTGCCGGTCATGACGCTGGATCCCGCACTGGAACAGATATTGCAACAGGCCGTGCAGTCCGCCTCGGATGGCGGTGCAGGCATAGAGCCGGGACTGGCGGATCAGTTGCATTCCGCCCTTGCGGCGCAGAGCCGTCGTCAGGAGAGCGTAGGCCAGCCCGCGGTATTGCTGGTGCCGCCGTTGATGCGCACCTGGCTGGCGCGGTTGATCCGCCACAGCATTCCGGGCCTGCACGTTCTGTCCTACGGCGAAGTGCCGGACAACAAACAGATCAAGGTGGTGGCCACGGTAGGCCAGCAATTGCCGGCACAGGGTGCCGCCTAACAACAGGCCCGCGGAAGCACCCGGCGGCGTTAGAGCCGGAACTCAGACGGATTCAGTGACCGAGGTAAGACGCGCATGAAAATAAAGCGGTACTTCGCACCGGATATGCGACAAGCGATTCGCAAGGTGCGCGAAGAGCAGGGCCCCGATGCCGTGATCCTGTCCAACCGTCGGGTCAACGGTGGCATCGAGATCATTGCAGCTTTGGATTACGACGATTCCTTGTTCGGCGAACTGGCGCCGGCAGCGCCCGCGGAGCGGCCCGCTGCGGCTTCGAGCATCGAAACGCCCGAGCCGGAACCGGCGAACCAGTCGCAACCCAAGACCGCGAAAACGGAGACCCCGGCGCCACGGACGCCGCTCAATGTGGAATGGACCCAGGACCCGGCGCTGGTGGCAATGCAGCAGGAGATCCGGGTTTTGCGCGGCATGCTCGAGAATCAGCTTTCGCAGTTCGCATGGGCGGACATGGCGCGCCGCAATCCGGCGCACGCCGGCGTTTTGCAGCGTTTCTCGGATATGGGTCTGGGTAAGGAACTGGCACAGGAACTGGCCGGCGAAATTCCTGATGCCAAGGACCTCGACCACGCTTGGCGTCACGGTCTTGGTATGTTGTCTCATCGCATCCAGATTACGGACGACGATATTCTCGGCCGCGGCGGCGTGGTCAGCGTCGTCGGTCCCACCGGCGTCGGCAAGACCACCATGGTCGCCAAGCTGGCCGCCCGCTATGCGCTGCGTCACGGCAAGCGGCACGTGGCACTGATCTCCACCGACAACTTCCGTATCGGCGCCTACGAACAATTGCACACCTACGGCCAATTGCTGGGTGTGCCGGTGTATTCGGCGGCGAGCAACGAAGAACTCGACCGCTTGCTGACCGACCTTGCCGACAAACACCTGGTGCTGATCGACACCGCCGGTATGAGCCAGCGTGACATGCGCCTGGCCGAACAGATGGAGGCACTGGCCAGCGAGCGGCGACATATACGGACCTACCTGGTGCTGTCAGCCAACATTCAGCTGGCCACCCTGAGCGAAGTGGTAAGCGCGTTTCGCAATGTACCGCTGGCCGGCTGTCTGATCACCAAGATCGACGAAGCCGCGAGCATGGGCGGCGTGTTGACCGCGGTGGTGCGCAACGGCCTGCCCGTTGCCTACGTCGGCGACGGCCAGCGCGTGCCTGAAGACCTGCACCCGGCCCGCGCCCACACGCTGGTAAGCCGCGCCGTGGCACTGATGCAACAAGCTTGCGGACGCAACGCCGAACCGAACAGGAACATGGCCAATGCTCATGTCTGAGAACTACTACGACCAAGCGGCAGGACTACGGCGCATGGCAAAGCCCAAGCCTGTGCGCGTGATCGCCGTTGCCAGCGGCAAAGGCGGGGTTGGCAAGACCAACGTCAGCGTCAACCTGGCGCTCGCCATGACGGCGATGGGTCGCAAGGTAATGCTCATGGACGCCGATCTGGGCCTGGCCAACATCGACGTGCTGTTGGGACTCAAGCCTCTACACAACCTGTCCCACGTCATTCGCGGTGAACGCACGCTGGAGGAGATCCTGGTCGAAGGCCCCGGCGGCATGCGCATCGTGCCGGCTTCCTCCGGTGTCAAGCTCATGGCCGAACTCAATCCCATGCAGCACGCCGGACTGATCCGCGCCTTCAGTGAACTGAGTTTCGACCTCGACGTGCTGGTCGTGGATACGGCCGCCGGAATCTCCGACAGCGTCATCAGTTTTACCCGCGCCGCCCAGGAAGTGGTGGTCGTGGTCTGCGACGAACCTGCGTCGCTTACCGATGCTTACGCCCTGATGAAAGTCCTTAACCGGGATCACGGCGTACAGCGTTTCAATGTCCTTTCCAATATGAGTCACAGCGCTCAAGAGGGTAGGGAAATGTTCGCCAAGCTGGTCAACGTAACCGATCGTTATCTCGATGCAACGCTCAATTACCTGGGTACCGTGCCCTATGACGAGTACCTCCTCAAGGCGGTGCGCAAGCAGCGTCCGGTGATCGATGCATTCCCCCGCAGCCGTTCTGCGATGGCATTCAAGAATCTGGCGCAAAAGGCCGATAAGTGGCCCAGACCGGACGCTGCCGCGGGGCACCTCGAGTTTTTCGTCGAACGATTGATCGGCTCCAGCTATGCCGAAGCGGAGTCACTTTCATGAACGGATACGCCATGTACGCAGCCCCTGCAGCCGCCGGCCGTCAGACGGCTCAGGACGAACTGGTTCACCAACACGTTTCGCTGGTCAAGCGCATCGCCTACCACTTGGTCAGTCGTTTACCGCCGAGCGTGCAGGTCGAAGACCTGATTCAGGCGGGCATGATCGGCTTGTTGGAAGCGGCACGAAACTACAACCCTTCTCAGGGTGCGAGTTTCGAAACCTACGCCGGCATTCGCATCCGCGGTGCCATGCTCGATGAGATTCGGCGCTCGGATTGGACGCCGCGTTCGGTGCACCGCAAGGTGCGCATGGTCGCCGAGGCAGTGCGTGAGATCGAAAACGCCAAGGGCCGCGATGCCCGCGACAATGAAGTCGCCGAAGCGTTGGGCATGAACCTGGATGAATACCACGCCATCCTGCAGGACGCGGCAGGCTGCCGGGTGTTCAGTTACGACGACCCGGCGATCCTCGGCGAAGACTCCGAAGGTCCATCCGGTGGTTCGCACTCCGGGCCTCTGGAGATGCTGCAGAACGAGGACTTTCAGGACAACCTCTCGGAAGCGATCGCGGGGTTGCCGGAACGCGAACGTTTGGTGATGTCGTTGTACTACGACGAAGAGTTGAATCTACGGGAAATCGGAGAAGTGCTGGGTGTAAGCGAATCGCGTGTGTGCCAGATCCATGGCCAGGCATTGATCCGGTTGCGCGCCCGCATGAGCGAGTGGGTGCCGGAAGCGGAGTGACGCTTTGTGCGTTACGGCACAAGAGACAGAGATTGGAAATACGGGCCGAGTGCTAGGAGGTTGTCTTGGACAAGAACATGAAGATCCTGATCGTGGATGATTTTTCCACGATGCGCCGAATCATCAAGAATCTGCTAAGGGATCTCGGATACAACAACACGCAGGAAGCAGACGATGGAAAGACCGGCCTGCCCATGCTCCAGACAGGAAACTTCGATTTCCTGATCACGGACTGGAACATGCCCGGCATGACCGGTATCGAGCTGCTCAAGGCGGTACGCGCGGACGAAAAACTCGCCGGATTGCCCGTGCTGATGGTGACCGCGGAAGCGAAAAAAGACCAGATCGTGGAAGCCGCACAAGCAGGGGTGAACGGTTACATCGTCAAGCCTTTCACTGCTCAGACGTTGAAAGAGAAGATCGACAAGATCTTCGAGCGTCTGGCTGCCACCTCTTCGTGAAACGCAGAATAAAAGAACCGTTAGGGGAGCGAGAATGATCGGAGAGGACACGCTGACGCAGGCACGTCTGTTGGTGAAACAGATCGAGGCCGGGCAGGACGTCGAAGCGAAGCAGACCCTGGAAGATCTCGCCAAAATGCGCGAGACCGACCTGTTCCAGGAGATTGGCAAGCTCACCCGTGAACTGCATGAAACGCTGAACAACTTCCGGTTGGATTCGCGCATTGCGGACCTCGCGGAACAAGATATCCCAGACGCCAAGGAACGACTCAATTACGTCATTTCCATGACCGAGCAGGCTGCCAACAAGACGCTGACCGCGGTCGAGGATTCGCTGCCGGTCTCGGAAGGCTTGCAAAAGCGCTCGAGCGAGTTGCACCAGCAGTGGGAACGCTTTCGCCAGCGCGAAATGTCGGCGGCCGAATTCCGCGATCTGAGCCGCGAGTTGGACGGCTTTTTTCCGCAGGTGCGCGAAAACGCGCAGACCCTGCAGAGTAATTTGTCCGACGTGCTGATGGCGCAGGATTTTCAGGATTTGACCGGGCAGATCATTCGCCGGGTCATCAACCTGGTGCAGGACGTAGAGCAGAGCCTGGTCGATCTGATTCGGATTTCCGGGAGGGCCATGCTGCCGGCGGCGCAGCACGCAGCACCGGCAGCGAAAAACATCAAAGCAGAGGGGCCGATGGTCCCCGGCGTCGACGATAGCGAGCCCGAGATGGTACTGCAGGGCCAGGACGACGTGGACGACCTGCTGTCGAGCTTGGGTTTCTAGGGGCCACCGTATGAGTATCGATGTCGACGACGAGATTCTGCAAGACTTCCTGGTGGAAGCCGGGGAGATATTGGAGCTGCTTGGCGAGCAGCTCGTGCAACTGGAGCAAAGCCCCCAGGACACGGATCTTTTGAATGCGGTGTTTCGCGGCTTTCACACGGTAAAAGGTGGAGCGGGATTTCTCAATCTCAATACCATGGTTGCCGTGTGTCACAGAGCCGAGGATGTCTTCAACGTCCTGCGCCAGGGCGACCGCCAAATCGATTCGGCATTGATGGATGCCGTGTTGCAAGTGCTGGACATCGTCAACGATCAGTTTCGGGAGATTACCGCCGGCCAGGAACCGGTCGCGGCTCCGCAAGAGCTGCTCGAGTTGCTGGAAAGCTACGCCACGCCCGACAACGGCGAAGACGCAGCTATCGAGACAGCGCCAGCTGAAGCCCAACCCGAACCGGCCATCGCCGCTGCTCCTGAACCGGCCAATGGTGGCGACGGCGATATTACCGATGACGAATTCGAAGCGCTGCTCGACGCCATGCACGGTGCCGGCAAGGGGCCGATCGCGGCCGCGGATAAGCCTGCGCCGGAAGCGGACTCGAAGGCCGGCGGCGGCGATGAAATCAGCGACGATGAATTCGAACAGTTGCTGGATGAATTACACGGCGACGGCAAAGCGCCGAAACCTGACGCGCAACCGGCCCAGACCAAGGGCGCCGACGAGATCACCGACGACGAATTCGAGCGCTTGCTCGATGACCTTCACGGTGCCGGCAAGGCTCCGGTTGTACCCGTAGAACCGGCGCCCGCGCGTGCGGCCTCGCCCGCAACGCGCGTGCAGCCCGCAGAGGCGGCGACGGCGGTGAAAGCGGAACCGGCCGCGGAACCTGCCAAGCAGGCCGCGGCCCGTCCGGTGGCAGAGACCTCGGTGCGCGTCGACACCAAGCGCCTCGACGACATCATGAACATGGTCGGTGAGTTGGTGCTGGTGCGTAATCGCTTGTCGACGCTGAAAGCGACGGTGGAAAATCCCGCCATGTCCAAGGCGGTGGCGAACCTGGATCTGGTCACGTCCGATTTGCAGGCCGCGGTGATGAAAACCCGCATGCAGCCGATCAAGAAAGTATTCGGCCGCTTTCCGCGGGTGGTCCGCGATCTGGCCCGCAGCCTGAAGAAAGAAGTGGAACTGGAACTCATCGGCGAAGATACGGACCTCGACAAAAATCTGGTCGAAGCGCTTGCGGACCCGCTGGTTCACTTGGTGCGCAATGCGGTCGATCACGGTGTGGAGATGCCCGATGTACGTGAAGCCGCCGGCAAACGGCGGACCGGCAAGGTGGTCTTGGCGGCGGCCCAGGAAGGCGATCACATTCTGCTGACCATTACCGACGACGGCGCCGGCATGGACGCGGACGTATTGCGCCGCAAAGCAGTAGAAAAGGGCGTGATGGATGAAGACAGCGCGGCGCGTCTGGATAACAAGGATTGCTACAATCTGATCTTCGCCCCCGGCTTTTCGACCAAATCGGAGATTTCCGATATTTCCGGCCGCGGCGTCGGCATGGACGTGGTCAAAACCCGCATCTCGCAGCTCAACGGCACCATCGAAATCGATTCGGAAAAGGGCAAAGGCAGCCGTCTGAGCCTGAAGCTGCCGCTGACCCTGGCGATCCTGCCGACCCTGATGGTGCAAGTGGGCAAGCGCACCTTTGCGCTGCCGCTGTCGTCGGTCAGCGAAATTTTCCACCTGGAAGAAGATCGCACCAACGTGGTGGACGGTCAGCTTTGCGTTCGCATGCGAAAACGGGCCATGCCGCTGTTCTATTTGCACGAGTGGCTACTGCGCAATCCGTCGGAACGGGTCGAAACCGAAACCGAACAAGTGGTGGTGACCCAATACGGCAACCAACGAGTCGGGTTCGTCGTCAATCGAGTGCTGGGTCAGGAAGAAGTGGTGATCAAGCCTCTGGGCGCACTGCTACACGGTTTGCCCGGCTTTGCCGGCGCCACCATCACCGGTGACGGCCGGATAGCCTTGATTCTCGACGTGCCCAGTTTGATGCGCGCACATGCGCGGCGGCTCTGATTGCGCTGCGGCCCACGCCTACGTCAGGTGTGTCTCGCGTACGTTGTTGCAGAGGAATATTTAGATGACAGTACGGGTGCTGGTGGTCGATGACTCGGGCTTCTTCCGACGTCGTGTAACCGACATGCTGGGCTCCGATCCGCGTCTGGAAGTCGTGGGAACGGCGGTCGACGGTCGCGATGCCATGGCCAAAGTACGCGAGCTCAACCCCGACGTCGTCACCATGGACATCGAGATGCCGGTCATGGACGGCATCACCGCGGTGCGCAGGATCATGGCGGCGACGCCGAAGCCGGTGCTGATGTTCTCGTCACTGACCCACGAAGGCGCGCAAGCGACCTTCGAAGCGTTGGAGGCCGGCGCCGTCGACTATCTGCCGAAAAACTTCGACGACATCTCCAAGAACCGCGATGAAGTCGCCCGTGTATTGCGCCAGCGGGTGTGGACCATCGGCATTCGCGGATTGCCGCGGCAAGTGGGATTTGCACAGCCGGCGGCTGCGCGACAGGTGGTAACTGCCAGCGGAGGCGCGGTACCCGCGCGCGCGCCGGCGCCTCGTCAGCCGCCGCGGCGGGGCGATTTTCGCGTCGTCGCCATCGGCACGTCCACAGGCGGACCGGTGGCGTTGCAGCAGGTGTTGAGCCAGCTCCCGGCAAATTTCAAAGCGCCCCTCGTGCTGATCCAGCATATGCCGGCGTCGTTCACCACCGCCTTTGCTAAACGGTTGGATTCCATGTGCGCCATCAACGTCCGCGAAGCGGTCGACGGCGATTTACTCCGCCCCGGCACGGCGTTGCTGGCGCCGGGCGGCATGCAGATGCTGGTGGAAAGTCGCGGCGATCAGATGCGCGTGGCGATTCGCAGCGAGCCCGGTCAAAACTACAAGCCGAGCGTCGATATTACCTTCAACTCGCTTGCCCGCTCCGTGCCGGGCAAATGCCTGGCGGTGATCCTGACCGGCATGGGTGCCGACGGTCGCGAGGGCGCGCGCACCCTCAAGCAAGGAGGCAGCACGGTTTGGGCCCAGGACGAGGCCAGCAGTGTGATCTACGGCATGCCCATGGCGATCGCCCAGGCCGGCCTTGCCGATCAGGTGTTGCCGCTCGGGGAGGTGAGTACACGTCTCCTGGAGTGCGTGTGATCCATGGACATCCTTACTTTATTGGGCGTCGTGGTCGCGCTGGGCGCGATCATCGGTGGCAACCTCATGGAGGGGGGGCACACCGAGTCGTTGATGCAGTTGACGGCGTTCCTGATCGTGTTCGGGGGCACGGTCGGCGCATTGATGATCCAGTCCCAGCTCAGCATTTTTTTGCGGGCAATGAAATTGGTGTTGTGGTTGGTCATGCCCCCGAAACTGGCGCCGGGGGAAGCGATCGAGAAAATCGTCAACTGGAGCAACATCGCGCGCAAGGAAGGTCTGCTGGGTCTGGAGACCATCACCGAAACCGAAGACGATCCGTTCGCCAGGAAGGGTTTGCAATTGCTGGTGGACGGCAGCGAGCCGGAAACCATCCGCACCATCCTCGAAGTGGAATTGTCGACCAAAGAGCACACCGACACCCAGGCGGCGAAAGTCTATGAAGCCATGGGCGGCTATTCGCCCACCATCGGTATTCTCGGCGCGGTGATGGGTTTGATCCACGTGATGAACAACCTGGCCGATCCCAGCAAACTCGGTTCCGGCATTGCGGTGGCATTCGTAGCGACCATTTACGGCGTCGGGCTCGCCAATCTGTTTTTCCTGCCGATGGCCAACAAACTCAAGTCGGTGATCCACGATCAGACACAATTCCGGGAAATGGTCATCGAAGGCATCATTTCGATCGCCGAGGGCGAGAACCCACGCAACATTGAATCCAAGTTGCAGGGTTATCTGCACTGACGCCGAGGGGTGTCCGCCGCGGTTGGAACGGCACTTGCATAGTTTCATGGGTATACAGCGAGGGGCTGATCCAGAGTCCGGTGCATGGCACGCAAGAAAAAACATGAAGAACACGAAAATCACGAACGCTGGTTGGTGTCTTACGCCGACTTCATCACCTTGTTGTTCGCGTTTTTCGTGGTGATGTATGCCGTGTCGTCGGTAAACGAAGGCAAATATCGCGTGTTATCCGAGTCACTTTCGGCTGCGTTCCGCTCGCCGACCAAATCCATCATGCCGATCCAGATCGGCCACACTGCCAAGTCGCCGCTGATCGACAGTCTCGATTTTCGCCAGGCGCCGACCGTGGTGCAGTTGCCCAATATGCCGATTCCGCGTCCCGAGCCCGACGCGCAGACGGAACAATCGGAGCGGAAAAAGTCGGAGGACGCCAGTAAACCGTCACCCGAGCAGGCGCAGCAGGCGCTGACGGAAATTTCCGACCAGATCGAAAAGGCCATGGGTGAAATGATCGATAGGGGTCTGATCAGCGTGCGCCGCAGCAAGCACTGGGTGGAAGTGGAAATCAACACCAGCATCCTGTTTCCCAGTGGCAGTGCGACATTGTCGAGCGCCGCGCTGCCGGTACTGCAAAAACTGGCCGATATCTTGAACAAGTTCCCCAACGCGATTCATGTCGAGGGCTTCACCGACAACGTGCCGATCAACAACGTGATCTTTCCGTCCAACTGGGAACTGTCCGCCGGACGTGCCGCCAGTGTGGTGCATTTGTTCACCCAAGCCGGTGTGAACCCGGAACGCTTGGTCGCGATCGGCTACGGTCAGTTTCGGCCGGCTGCCGACAATGCCACTGCCGCAGGTCGGGCGAAGAACCGGCGGGTGGTATTGGTCATCCAGTCGACGGCCGATACCCGCGAAGTCGTGGCGGGGCTGGCGAAGCTCAGCGACGGCCAGAAGTCGCGCTCATCGGCGCCGAGCGCGGCGGCCGGCGCTCAAGAGACGCAGGCGACACAGGTGCAACGTCCGACCAACCCGGGCGCGCTGCGGGTACCCGGAAAGTTCCCGGTGATCGCACCGCCGATTCGCCTGCCGTTCGATCATGTGCTGCAAATGCCGTACGGCGGCGCGGGAGACTCACAATGAAGATCTGGAGTGTCGCCAATCAAAAGGGTGGTGTCGGCAAGACCACGACCGCCGTTACCCTGGGCGGCTGGTGCGCTGCGCGCGGCGCACCCACCCTCATGGTGGACCTCGATCCCCATGGCTCGCTGACGGCCTATTTCGGGTACGACCCGGAGTCGCTCGAGCACAGCGTCTACAACTTGTTCCGGGCCGAACGCCTGGAGGGCGATGGCGTGATGCGGCTGGCGCGCCCCACCAGCGAGGAAAACCTCTGGTTGTTGCCCGCTGCGACCGCGTTGGCGACCTTGGATCGGCAACTCGGCGCCCGGGACGGCATGGGCTTGGTGATTGCGCGGGCGCTGCAGACGGTGGCGTCGGGCTTCGAACATGTGGTGATCGATTGCCCGCCCATGCTCGGTGTGCTGATGGTCAACGCGCTCGCCGCGTGTGAACGGCTGATCATCCCGGTGCAGACCGAATTCCTGGCCATCAAAGGCTTGGAGCGCATGCTGCACACACTGGTGATGATCGAACGCGCCCGCGGCCTGAACGTGCCCTATACCATCGTGCCCACCATGTTCGATCGCCGCACCCGCGCCTCACTGGACAGCCTGCGTTCCATGCGCGAACGCTTCGCCGAACATCTGTGGCCGGCAGTGATCCCGGTGGATACCCGTTTTCGCGAAGCCAGCCGTGCCGGCCGGCCGTTGGGACAATATCTGGGTTCGTCGCGCGGCGCCCAGGCATACAAGGATCTTTTGGGCGATCTGCTGGGCGAGGCCCGTCCGGCGGAGGCGGTGATGTCGTGAACAAGAAACAGATCTACCAGCTCGAAGAACAGCAGGTGGCGCTGACCAGTTACCTGTCGGCGCTGCTGCAGGATGTACCGGACTTCGAAGAACCGCAGCCGGGCGTGGTCGAGATACCGCCGCACGCGCCGCCGGTCGTGGCCGAAGTGCCGGAAGCGCCCGCGCTAGTCGAGCCGCCGCCAGCAGCGTCGGAGCAAGCCGAATCCGCGCTCGACGTTGCCACCGAAACGGGGTTGCCGGAATGGGCGCAGGAGCGGTTCCAGTGCCTGGTATTTCAGGTTGCGGGCCTGTCCTTGGCGGTGCCGCTCACCAAACTGAACGGCGTCATCTCCTGGCAGGAGGGCGTGACCCCGATGCCGAATCGCTCGGCATTGTTCCTGGGCCTGTTGCGGCACCAACAGCGCAACGTCAAGGTGGTGGATACCGCGCTCATGGTATTGCCCGAAGGCCGTCAACCGGCGACTTTGGCGCCGGCCGCAGAACGGGTCGCGCACATCATCCTGCTCGACGAGGGCCGCTGGGGACTGGCCTGCGATCAGATCGGCGAAGTGCTCACCCTCGATCCCGACGACGTGCGCTGGCGCAGCGCCCAGGGTAAACGCCCATGGCTGGCCGGCACCGTACTCAAACATCTGTGCGCATTGCTCGATGCCGACGCCTTCGTGGAGTTGCTGTTGCACGGAGAGCGCGAAGTCTGAATGGCATAGAAACTGCTTGATTGCGGGAAAGTGGTCAAGAAACGCCTGCATCTTGACGATAACCCGCCATAGGCAACGATCAAAAAACCGGCGTGGCAAAGAGGAACCGTTTAATGAGTAACCAAGCTGTGGACACCAGCAACGACCCGATCCTGCAGTGGGTGACGTTCCGGCTGGACAATGAGACCTATGGCATCAACGTCATGCAGGTGCAGGAAGTGCTGCGCGTGACGGAAATCGCGCCGGTACCGGGGTCCCCGGATTACGTGATGGGAATCATCAACTTGCGCGGCAATGTCGTGACCGTGCTCGATACTCGTCGGCGCTTCGGCTTGGCGCCCCAGGAAATGGACGATTCCACGCGCATCGTGGTCATCGAAGCGGAGGACAATGTCGTCGGCATCCTGGTGGACAGCGTCGCCGAAGTGGTGGAACTGAACCGTTCCGCGGTGGAATCCTCGCCCAACGTCGGCAACGACGAGAGCGCCAAATACATCGAAGGCGTCGCCAATCATGACGGTGAACTGCTTATTCTGGTGGACATCAACAAGCTCCTCAGCGACGAAGAGTGGGCCGAGATGTCGCAATTCTGACGCGATGAACGATGGCGGAGATTCCCGACGTCAATCCGCTGCGCCCCATCTGGCCGACCCGGCCCGATGAACGCGGGCGCGGCCACCGGGAACGCGAAGGCAATGCCGGCGAAGACAGGTCTGAGCCCGAGCAATCGCCCCGCCAGCGCAAACCGGATGCCGATGACGATCATCACATCGACGAATATGTGTAACCCGATTCCAGGTGCCAGCTATGATCTTTGACAGCGCGCTGCTGATGCTTGCAAGTGCCGTGCTCGCGGTAGCGAGCATGGCCGTTGCGCTGCTCGCGTGGCGTTCGGCGCGGCGCTGGCGGACGCTCGCGGCGCGCTACGAAACCGGGCTCGCGGAACTGCGCCAGGACGTGCGCGGTCTGTGTGCCGGCGCCGTGGGATTGGACGAACGCCTGGCCCGGATCGAGCAGTCCGGTCGACGCCTCAAAGAACGACAGGAACAGCTTGAGCTGCGCGACAGCGGCGAACGTCTCTACAGCCAGGCGATCCGCATGGTGCAAAAGGGCAGCGGTGCCGACGAGTTGGTTTCCGTATGCGGGCTGTCGCGCAATGAAGCCGAATTGATCATCATGATGCACAGCGTCGACAAAGCCGGTTAACCCGGTTTCCGTTCCCAGCCCTTACGTCGGCCCTTGGGCCTAGACCCACCTACCGCTTGGCTAACGCCATTCAACCGAGTTCGGATCAAGCGCCGTAGGTCGGGTCAAGCGCGCAGCACGGACCCGACATCACCGCCACGCCGCGCAAAGGGCAAATCGCCTACGAAAGCGTGTAACGCGATGCGGGGCAGTGCCGTGCATCACGTGAGACGTAGGTTGGGTCAAGCGCGCAGCGCGGGCCCAACGCCGCTTCAGGGCTCGTGTTCCAGATCGTCGGGCCCAGCCAAGCGGGGCGGTTCGCTAGCACTGGCTTCTTCGCGCTGCGGCACGCCGCACACCCGGCCCGATAGCAGGTACGCAAATGCGATCACCTCGGCGACGGCACGATACAGGGCGTCGGGTATTTCCTCTCCCAACTCGATTTGCGACAGCACTACGGCGAGCTGCGGGTTTTCGTACAACGGCACATCGTGTTCGCGGGCCAGGTTGCGAATCGCTTCGGCGAGTTCGTTTTCGCCTTTGGCGGTTACCCGGGGCGCATCGCGGCCATCGTAGCGAAGGGCCACCGCGATGTCGTGTTGCCCGGGTTTGCGCGTACTCACGCTTGTTCGTCCACAAGGCCGCTGGTCGTGCCAGACGCGGTGGGTGGCGGTTGGGTCTGGCCCACCTGGCAGCTCATGGCGGCCACGTCCAGGCCCGCGGCTTCCATCTGCGTGCGCAACTCGTCCAGGTGGCGTCGGAACAAAAGCGATGTGCCTTCGCGTTCGGTCTGGAATGCTGTCGATACCTGTCGATTGCGCAGACCGATGCGGGCTTGCACCGGTCCGAGACCGTCGAGATCCAGAGCCACTTGCACGGTCCAGCCGGTGCCTTGCCGACGGGCAGTTCCACTGCCGGATTCATTCTCCCGTTCAATACGCAAGTGCAGCAGGTCCAGTGTTGCTTGATCGCGCCGTACCGGTAGTTCCAGCAGCCATACCTGGCGTTGATCGCCGTCGGTGTGCTGAGAGGCGAGTTGGTTGAGCTGTAACCGGGCGAGCGAGGATTCCACCTGCTGCAGCAATCCCTGCAGGAACTTGGCGGGTTCCAGCAATGCCGGAAACGGTGCCGCGCGGCCTTGGGGCTGGGGTTGGGATTCGGTCAACGGCGGCAGCAGGGGCGCCACCACCCGCACGGTGGCCACAGTGGCGGCCACCGCGGTCGGGTTCGAAGACCCCGTTGCGGCGGCGGTGTTGGTCGGGCGACCGTTTTGGGCAGCGGCCGGCTGATTCGTCGGCACGGCCAGGGGCAGGGTGCGGACTTCCGGCGTGCGCGCTGCCGGCGCCGCAGCCCGCAGCGACGGGGCGGTCGCCGGCGGCGGCGATGCCCGCAGCGCTTGTTCCGCGGCTTGGCGCAAGCGCAGCAGACCGGCTTTGAAGTCGTCGCCGAGCGGCGCAGCCGGCGTCCGCCCCGAGGCCGCTTGGGCGAGCTTGGCTTCCAACTGGGTGCCGGCGTTCGCCGCGGCGCGGCGCAAGCCGTCGGCGGTGCTCACCTGGGAAACGGTGGCGAGGCGCTGAAACAAGGTCCGCGCGGCTTCGAGTACCAGGGGATGCAAAGGCGGCGCGTTTTGCGGCTTCGCCAGTTGGGCCAGATTGGCGAGCAGCGGGGTTAGCGCGCCCTGGCGCGGCAGGGCAGCCCGGAGTGCGGCCTGCACCGGATCCGGGCTGCGCTCGGCGCCCATCGGCCGCAGTAATGGCGTTCCGCCCGCACGGATGACTTCCAACAGCATGCGGTCCCCGGACTGCACCGTGAAGGGTACTTGGGCGCGGTAGGTCTGGCCTCCGATACGAAGATCGGCGCTGCCGCCGCGATCAGCACTGGTGGCGACCGCGCTCAGTACCTGTCCGACACGCCAGTTGCGCACTTCCGCCGGCGAGGCGTCTGGCGGCAGGCTGCCGGTTCTTAATTTTGGGTTGGGCGTGATTTCCATGGGCTGGCCTGGGAGCTTGCAACGACTATATCAGTCCGGCGCGGCCTCAGGCATCGTGCCCAAGCGCCGATAATGACCATAGCGGCACGTTTCCTGCTTCATTGAAATTCATGAACGAACGTCAATCGCTTGACAGCCAGATCTGGTACACCCGCAAGGGCGGTGCAGTCAGAGGACCGTTCCCCACCGGTATGGTGCGCAGGTTCGTGCTGCTCGGGCGCTTGGACGAAGACAGCGACGTGAGTCCGGACCGGGAAGCCTGGTTCCGTCTCGGCGACATCGAACGGCTGGTTCCCGAAGAATTGAAGCATCTCGAAACGCCCGAGGATCAGGAACGGTTGTTGCGAGCGCGGTTGCGGGAAGACGAACGCCGCCGCGACCGGCGCCACGACGACGACGATGCCGGCCGCGAACGCCGCCGCGGCAGCGACCGCCGCGGACCGGAGCCCGAGATTTTGGTCGTCCGACGCGCCGCCCGCGAGCGGGAGCTTGAGCACACCGCCGCGGCGCCGCGGCGCAGTATGGTGTTGGCGTGGTCGATATTGGGTGTGGTGCTGGGCGGTTTATTGATTGCCGGAATTTACGCTGGGATGTCCGCGCCGCGCGGCAC
This sequence comes from uncultured Gammaproteobacteria bacterium, assembly GCA_963762165.1. GTDB lineage: Bacteria > Pseudomonadota > Gammaproteobacteria > JASBUN01 > JASBUN01 > CAVXJN01. Next base: position 637,357 of record CAVXJN010000001.1, on the reverse strand, counting down.
GGAGCCGGTGCGCAATTGTGATGCCAGCGCCGCACCGGAAGTCGATTGGGGCAACTGCAGCCTGGAAGGCGCGAAACTCGATGGCGCGGCGTTGATGGGTGCGCGAATCGACAACGCCGATCTCCATAGTGCCGCGCTCCGGGGCGCCGATCTGACGCGCAGCAACCTCGCTTACTCCAATCTCAGCACCGCCGATCTGCGTTACGCGAATCTTAGCCATGCCATCTTGTTGGGAACCGGGCTGCGCAGCGCCGATCTGCGCAACGCCATTCTGCGCCAGGCGGATCTATCCTATGCGGATTTGCGTGGTGCCCAGATCGGCGGCGCCGATCTGGAAGGCGCCCGGCTCGACAAGGCCATCTGGATCGACGGCCGGGTATGCGCCGCCGGATCGTTGGGAGATTGTCGCTGATGCTAGCCGCCGGCGCGTGCCGCGATTTGTGGATCAAGGATGTTCCGCGATCGACACGGTGGTGTAGCGCCGGAATGTGATTTTTTCGTCCCAGAAGTCCGCCGGCAGACCGGCCTTGCGTTTCAGTTCCCGCAGGAATTGACCAGGCTCCGGCAAGGCCTCCCACACCGACGGCAGAAAAGTAGCGCGCCGCTTCCCCGCTTCCAGGATCAGTCCGTCGATGCCCGCCTGCAGTTTCTCGAGCAAGTCCGCCTCGGACGAAAATCTCAGTGGTATGGCCGGCGTCAGAACCGAGATATGCAACAGCACGCGTTCGAACTCTTGCTCGCGCAACGGTCCGAAACGTGGATCTCGGAACGCCGCCGCGTGCGCATTGAATGCAACGTCTTCGATCAGTGGCCGCACTGCCTCCAGCGAGCCGATACAGCCGCGCAGGTCCCCTTCCAGATGCAAGGTCACGAAACACGCACCGGGCTCGAGCAGGGGTTCGGGCGCCGCATCCAGATCCGGCTGCAGGGCATCGCCCTGATCCAGTCCTTGGCGAATCGAACGTCGGGCCGTAGCGAGGAGGGCGCCCCGATAAGGTATGAAGGCGGGACTCGTGTCCGCGTCACTCGAAAACATAGGCTCCATACCCTACGACCTGGTCCCGCGGCCCGGCGGTATCGCCGGAATTGCGTAAATCGACGGTGTGCGCATGCAGGCCATGGCCTCGGGCCACGTGCAGCAAGCCGTTTACCGGGTTGCGCCCGCAAGCATCGTCGTAGCCGATCACATCGTCGCGCAGCGCTTCGATGGCGGCCGTGGTCTTGCCGTCACGGACCCGGGCGGTCTCATAGTCGTGATAGTGACTGAGGTCGGAACTGATCACGACCAGGGTTTCCGCGCCGCCCCATAGTCGCTCCAGCACTTCTGCCACCTCTTCGGCCGACGCATCGCCGACTACCAGCGGTACCAGGGTGAATTCCGCCAATGCCATTTGCAGAAACGGCAACTGGACTTCAAGGCTGTGTTCGCGGCGGTGGGCTTCGTCCAGTACTTGAACTTGTGACAGGCCGGCGAGGACGGCGAGTGCATCCTGATCCAACTGGATCGCACCCAATGGCGTCTCGAAAACCCGGGCGCTGCTGGTTGCCAAGCCGCGGAACGGCATCCGGTGTGCCGGGCCGAGCAATACAACCCGGCGAATGAGGTGGCGTACAGCGCGCAGGCGTGCATAGGCGCTGGCGGCAACGGCACCCGAATATATATAACCGGCATGGGGGGCAATCAGGGCTTTCGGCGCCGGGCCTTCATAGGCCACCGCACCGAGGTACGTGTCGATTTCGCTGCGCAACTCGACGGGGTCGTCGGGATAGAACATTCCAGCAACAGCGGGACTCCGAGTGTGCAAGATGATTCGCCTGTAGTTTTCCAAGTCTCACAGCTATAGATATAGCGCCGCAGGTGTTTCCTCAACCCTTTTCGTGACGCAGGTAATTTGGTACTTGCACGCCGGGCCCTGCGCCACCATCTAATACCCAACGCACCGAGATCGCCCTGCTGCGATCAGGATCCGGAACATGCCTGAAGAATTCACCGACACCGTGCCCACCCGGTATTGGCACCGTCTGGCAGACGGCAAGCTGCAGTGCGACGTCTGCCCGCGGGTGTGTAAATTGCATGAGGGACAGCGCGGGCTGTGTTTTGTACGCGCACGCCAAAATGATGAAATCGTGCTGACGACCTATGGCCGATCCAGCGGATTTTGTATCGACCCTGTCGAAAAGAAACCGTTGAATCACTTTTTTCCGGGCACGCCCGTGCTGTCGTTCGGCACGGCGGGATGTAATCTGGCGTGCAAATTCTGCCAGAACTGGGATATGAGCAAATCGCGCGAGTTCGACACGCTGGCCGACGAGGCGTCACCGGAAAAGATTGCGCGCGTTGCCGAAGAACTGGGTTGCAGAAGCGTCGCCTACACCTATAACGATCCCGCGATTTTCATGGAATACGCGATCGATGTCGCCAAGGCCTGCCGTGAACGCGATATCCGATCGGTAGCGGTCACCGCGGGTTACATGTCGGCGCAGCCGCGCAATGAGTTTTTCCAATACATGGATGCGGCCAATATCGATCTGAAAGCCTTCAGCGAAGATTTTTACCGCAAGGTGACCGGCGCAAAATTGCAGCCGGTGCTGGATACGCTGCAATACCTGAAGCATGAAACCGAGGTGTGGCTCGAAGTCACGACCCTGTTGATTCCCGGATTGAACGATTCCGAGGACGAGTTGCAGCGCATGAGCGACTGGTTCGCCGAACATCTGGGAACCGATGTACCGTGGCATTTCAGCGCTTTTCATCCCGATTGGAAAATGATGGACCGTCCGCCGACTCCGGCCGCGACGCTGACCCGCGCTCGTCAAATCGCCATGGCCAAGGGATTGCGATACGTCTACACCGGCAACGTCCACGATAGCGACGGCGGCAGCACCTACTGCCATCACTGCGGCAGCCGCATCATCGGCCGCGATTGGTATGTGATTCACGACTGGGGCCTCGACGAGGCGGGGCGTTGCCGCGAATGCGGCACCTCCTGTGCCGGGCATTTCGAGGCGGCGCCCGGGCGCTGGGGCGCCAAGCGTATGCCGGTGCAGCTCAAACGCTACGCGTGAGCTGCGCGCAGTCGGGAAAAGCGCGCGGAGCGTCGCTGGCAAACCCGGTGACCCTCACCTGTCATGGTGCTGAAACGGCGCGCGATTCTGCTGTCGCTTCATTCGCTCACGCTCATCACCAGACCCGCCAGCGGCGGCACCGTGATTTCGATTGAATACGGTCGTCCCATCCACGGCACCGGTTCGGCGACCAGAGGTTCACCGTTGCCGAGATTGCTACCGCCGTAGTGCACGGAATCGGAGTTCAACAAATCGCGGTAAACGCCCTCGGTAGGAACGCCGATTCGATACCGGCTGCGCGGCACGGGCGTGAAGTTGAGTATTACGACCACGAAGTTCTCGCCGGCGCGGCGCAGGTAGCTGATAATGGATTGGTCGGCATCGTGACAGTCGATCCATTCAAAGCCTTCAGATTCGAAATCGTGACGGTGCAGGCACGGAACTTCCCGATATAGGCGGTTCAGGTCCGCCACCAGCTTCTGCATGCCGCGATGGTGCTCGAACTGCAGCAGGTACCACGGCAGAGCAGCATCGTAGTTCCACTCCTCGCCCTGACCGAATTCGCCGCCCATGAACAACAGTTTTTTGCCCGGATAGGTGTACATGTAGGTGTACAGAGTGCGCAGATTGGCAAACCGCTGCCAGTCGTCGCCAGGCATCTTGTAGAGCATCGATCCTTTGCCGTGCACCATTTCATCGTGGGAAAACGGCAACACAAAGTTTTCCGTGAACGCATACAGCAGCCCGAAAGTGAGCTGATCGTGATGAAAATGGCGGTGCACCGGATCTTTGGACATGTACACCAGGGTGTCGTGCATCCAGCCCATGTTCCATTTCATGGAGAAGCCGAGACCGCCCACGTACACCGGGCGGGTGACCTGCGGCCAGGATGTGGACTCCTCGGCGATAATGAACGTGCCGGGGAATTGGCTGTGAGTGACTTCGTTGAGTTGGCGCAGGAATTCGATGGCTTCCAGATTTTCACGGCCGCCGTAGATATTGGGAAGCCAATCCCCGGCTTCACGGGAATAGTCCAGATAGAGCATGGAAGCCACGGCATCGACCCGCAGCCCGTCGAGGTGAAATTCCTGCATCCAGTACACGGCACTGGATACCAGGAAATTGCGTACTTCGTTGCGACCGTAATTGAAGACCAAGGTACCCCACTCACGGTGCTCGCCGCGCCGGGGATCGCCATGCTCATATAGAGGACTGCCGTCGAACTGAGCCAGGCCATGGGCGTCCTTCGGGAAATGCCCGGGCGCCCAGTCGAGCAATACGCCGATGTCGTTGCGGTGGCACAGATCGACGAAATAACGGAATTCGTCCGGCGTCCCGAAGCGGCTGGTGGGGGCGAAGTAACCAACGGTCTGGTAGCCCCATGACGCATCCAGGGGGTGTTCCGTGATCGGCAGCAACTCGACGTGGGTGTAGCCGAGTTCGCGCACATAGGCGACCAGTCGGTCGGCGAGTTCGCGGTAGTTGAGGAAATTGCCGTCGGTGTCGCGCTGCCAGGAGCCCAGATGTACTTCGTAAATGGACACGGGTGCCCGCAACCAGTCCTGCCCCGCGCGCCGCTGCAACCATTCCTCGTCGTGCCATTGATGAGCACGGGAATCATCGGGCACCACGGCGGCAGTCGCTGGCCGGCGTTCGAACTGGCGACCATAAGGATCCGCTTTTAAATGAATATCGCCGTGTTGGCGATTACGGACTTCGAATTTGTACAGCGTGCCCGGCGGCAACTCGGGCAGGAACAGTTCCCAAACCCCGGTGCCGCCGCGCACGCGCATCGGGTTGCGGCGTCCGTCCCAATGATTGAAGTCGCCGACCACGCTCACGCGTTCGGCGTTCGGCGCCCAGACCGCGAACACCGATCCGTCGATGCCGTCTATTTCGCGCGCGTGGGCGCCCAGAAAGCGATACGCGTGCCAATGCCGGCCTTCGCCAAACAGATGCAAATCGAAGTCCGATAGAACCGGACCAAAACTGTAGGGATCGTAATGTTGGTGCAAGCGTCCGCTGCTGTCCTGCCATGCGATCCGGTAGTGCTGCGGCAAGTCGTCGGTGGCACCGCGCCACTCGAACACGTCGCTGTCCGCGAGCCGTTGCATCGGCAGGGCGCCTTCCAGCATACTGGCTTCGGTGGCATCGGGCAGGAACGCCCGCACCGCGCAGTCGCTACCTTGCTGGTGTTTCCCGAGTACGGCGAACGGATCGTGGTGGCGTGCTTCCTGGAGCCGAGTCACGGCGTCGCGTAGATTCGGATGGAGGTGCGAGGGTGTTCCGTGTAACTGCGCTGTCATGGTGAGCGGGCTACTATTTCAGAACGAACACGTGGGTTGGATTTCAGCATAGCATACCCAAATAGACGAATCCTTCGCTCGCGCGAATCGCTCCATGCGTACTATGTTGGTGCGAAGTGCCGGACTGTACTGATCGCATGCGATCGCCCCGCTCGCAATGCCGCGCAACCCCGGCATTTGGAAAAGCATAAAGGAGATATGTCAGCGTCATGACGGTTTATCAAGCGCCTCGGTTCGTTAGTCTGCTCACTCGCAATACGTTGGCGCTCATTCTCGCCGGCGGACGTGGTACGCGGTTGCAGGAATTGACCAGCTGGAGGGTCAAGCCGGCGGTCCCTTTCGGCGGCAAGTTCCGGATCATCGATTTCCCGTTGTCCAACTGCATCAATTCGGGTATTCGCCGGGTCGGTGTGCTGACCCAGTACAAAGCCCATTCGCTGATTCTTCATATTCAACGGGGCTGGGGTTTCCTGCGCGGCGAGTTCGGGGAATTCGTGGAACTGCTGCCTGCCCAGCAACGCTTGGATAAGGAATCCTGGTACAGCGGTACCGCAGACGCGGTATTCCAGAATCTCGACATCATCCGCGATCACAATCCCGATTACGTTCTGGTCCTCGCCGGCGATCATATCTACAAGATGGATTATGGCGCCATGATCGCTCGGCACGTGGAAACAGAGGCGGATATGACCGTCGGATGCATCGGCGTGCCCCTTGATCGGGCGCGCAGTTTCGGCGTTATGAGTATCGACGACGATGACCGCGTGATGCGCTTCGACGAAAAGCCCGATCAGCCGCAACCGATGCCGGGCGATGAGACCCGCGCGCTGGCGTCCATGGGCATATACGTTTTCAATACCGAATTTCTGTATGATCAGTTGATCGCTGATGCCGAGGCACTGTCGTCGAGCCATGATTTCGGTCGCGACATTATCCCGCGCGCCATCGAAAATTGCCGGGTCAATGCCTACGCATTCCGGGATCCGATTAGTGGCGGCGACGCCTATTGGCGCGACGTGGGCACGGTGGACGCCTTCTGGGAAGCGAATCTCGAACTCATCGGCGTTACGCCGGAGCTGAATTTGTATGACAAGGAATGGCCCATCTGGACCTACCAGGAGCAGGCGCCTCCAGCCAAGTTCGTGTTCGATGAGGAATCCCGTCGCGGTATGGCGATGGATTCAATGGTGTCCGGCGGATGTGTAATATCCGGATCGACCGTGCGTCATTCGTTGTTATTTTCCAATGTGCGAGTGGAGTCGTTCAGCGTGGTCACCGATTCGGTGGTCCTGCCCGAAGTCAATATCGGGCAGCACTGTCAGATTCATCGCGCTGTGATCGACAAGGGTTGCCGCATACCTGACGGCACCGCCATCGGCGTTAATCCCGAGGAGGACGCACGTCGGTATCATCGCACGGCGGCGGGTATCGTGTTGGTGACCCCGGAAATGCTGGGTCAGGAGCATTCACATGCGGGGTGATGTTCCGTTGCGGGTGGTGCTGTGCTGGCACATGCACCAACCGCAATACCTCGACCCGATCAGCGGCCGGTACCGACTTCCTTGGACCTATCTGCACGCCATCAAGGACTACGTCGATATGGCCGCCCACTTGGAGCGTGTCGACGGCGCCAGGGCGGTGGTGAATTTTACACCGACGTTACTGGAACAGTTGGATCATTACAGCACCGCCTTGCAGCTATTCGTAAGCCATGGGCAACCGCTGCCCGACCCATTGCTGCGGGGACTGGCAGCACAGAAATTGCCCGCTGACCCGAATCGGCGCCTGAGCCTGATACGCGCCTGCATGCGCGCTAACCAGTCGCGCATGATCGATCGGTTCGAACCGTTCCGGCGCCTGGTACAGCTGGCAGGTGAAATCGACAAAGACCCCGAACTCGCGTGCTATGTCAACGACCAGTTCCTGTTCGATCTGCTCACTTGGTATCACTTGGCCTGGATTGGCGAAACGGTACGCCGCAGCGACACGCGCGTGCGGGAACTCATGGACAAGTCCGCCGACTACGACAGCCGCGACCGCCGCACGCTGGTTGCGATTATTTCCGAACTGGTGAGCGGCATCGTCCCCCGTTATCGCCGGCTTGCGGAAACCGGACGCGTGGAGTTGTCGGTCACACCCTATGCTCATCCCATCGTACCGCTGTTGTTGGACGCGGCCAGCGCGCAGGAAGCGGTGCCGGGCCTGGCGCTGCCTGCGAGCAAATTGTACCCGGGCGGCGCGGACCGCGCCCGCTGGCATATCAAAGAAGGCATGGACGTTTTCGAGAGCCCATTTCGGATTCCGTCCGCGCGGCTGCTGGCCGGGGGAGGGTGCGGTAAGTGATGCCACCCTGCACTTGCTGGACGAAGCCGGGTTTCAATGGACCGCCTCCGGCGGCCAGGTGTTGCGCAACAGTCTCAGCACGGCTGGCCACAAAGCCGGGGCGTCCCATGACTGCGAGCACCGCGTCTACCGGTTCGGTGGCCATCCACTGGCGTGTTTTTTTCGCGACGACGGCTTGTCCGATCTGATCGGTTTCAGTTATTCGAACTGGCATGCGGAAGATGCCGTCGCCAATCTGGTGCATCACCTGGAAAACATCAGACTCGCCTGCAAGGACCGCGACGATGCCGTCGTGGCAATCATTCTCGATGGTGAGAACGCCTGGGAGCACTTTCCGGAAAACGGGTATCACTTTCTCGACGAACTCTACCGACGCCTGGCCCAGCACGGGCAACTGAAATTGTCCACCTTCGGCGATTGCCTGCAGGTCGCGGCCAAAAACCGGACTCTCGACCACGTCGTGGCCGGCAGCTGGGTGTATGGCACCTTGACCACCTGGGTCGGCCACGCCGACAAGAACCGCGGCTGGGACATGCTTGCCGACGCCAAGCGTGCATTCGACGCAGCGACGGCCCGCGGCGGCTTGTCCGCTGAAATCCGCGACTCAGGCCGCACGTCAGCTCGCGATCTGCGAAGGCTCGGATTGGTTCTGGTGGTTTGGCGACGACAATCCTGCCGAGTCGGTACGCGATTTCGACTGGCTGTACCGCGAGCATCTGACCCGCCTGTACCAGATACTGCAGCGGGAGCCGCCGCGACTATCTGCAGCATGCGTTCACCCACGGCGGCGGCCAACCCGCGGTCGGCGGTGTAATGCGTCCTGCGCTTCCTGTGGTTTCGTAACATGAACGCGCTCGGGAAAGTGCCGCTCGCCGCGGCCGCCGGTACCCACATTTGGCTGCCGGTTCTGCGCGGCCGGGTATTGGAGCGGTCATGAGCGACCGGAAAGCAATCGCCGAAGAGTCGCCATTCAGCAGGCGCCGCGCCGGCGTCCTGTTGCATCCGACGTCGCTGCCGTGCGATGCGTCCGGTGGGGCGCTAGGCGAGGAAGGTCGCAATTTCGTCGATCTTTTTGGTCTCCACGGGTGCGACCGTCTGGCAGATGTTGCCCCTTGGTCCGACCCATTCCGACGGTTCACCTTATGCCGTGTTTGTCGGTATTCGCCGGCAGTCCCGCCTGATTGAGCGCCGAACAGTTGCAGGCTGAAGGCTGGCTCGGTGACCTGGGTGAACCGGGTGCCGACGCCGCCGCCTGGCGGGAGCAGTTGTTGCAGCGCGCCCGTGCAAGGTTTCGCGGAACATGCCGACCAGGCACAGAAGGCGGACTACCGGTCGTTTCGTGAGCGCCAGCAATACTGGCTGGACGACTATTGTCTGTATCAGGCACTGCGCCGCAAGCACAGCGGCCGTTCCTGGCTTGATTGGCCTGCGCCGGTACGCGATCGGGTGCCGGAAGCGCTCGAGAATGCCAAAGCGGAACTGGCCGAGGAACGCGAGCGCGTGTGCTTCGAGCAGTTCGTGTTCGATCGTCAATGGCGGGCGCTCAAGTCCTACGCCAATCAACGAGGCGTATTGCTGTTCGGCGACCTGCCCATATTCGTCGCCCACGATAGCGCGGAGGTTTGGGCACGGCGCGAGTATTTCACCTTGGACGACCAGGGCCGCGCCCTGACCGTGGCGGGGGTGCCGCCGGATTATTTTTCAGCGACCGGCCAGCGCTGGGGCAATCCGCTCTATCGCTGGGACCACATGCGTGAAAGCGGCTACGATTGGTGGCTGCGTCGAGTCGGACATCAATTCGATTTGTTCGATCTGGTACGCATCGATCATTTCCGCGGATTCCAGGCTTTCTGGGAAATTCCTGCAGAGGCGGAAACCGCTGTGGACGGCCGCTGGGTGGAGGCCCCCGGCGAGGAGTTGTTCGAACACTTTCGCAGCCGCTTCGATCCGTTACCGCTGGTGGCGGAGGATCTGGGCCTGATTACGCCGGAGGTCGATGCCTTACGCCATCGCTTCGGCCTGCCCGGAATGAAGATTCTGCAGTTCGCGTTCGATGGCGGCCCGGAAAATCCGTATCTGCCCCATAACCACGAACGCGATTATGTCGTCTACACCGGCACCCACGACAATAATACCACCGTGGGCTGGTTCGACTCGCTCAGCGACGACCAGCAGGAACGGGTGCGCGAATACCTGGGCTACCCGCAGGAGCCCCAGCCGTGGCCGCTGATTCGCGCAGCGCTCGCTTCGGTCTCCGAGATGTGCGTGTTGCCGATGCAGGATCTTCTGGCGCTAGACGATCGCCATCGAATGAATGTGCCCGGAGTCACCGAAGGCAACTGGGGATGGCGTTTTGAGTGGAGCATGGTCGACGAACAACTGGCGCAGCGGTTGCGCGACATGCTGGCGGCCTACGGTCGTCTGGAAGAACCCGCAGCCTGAGTCCGACTCAAAGCCACAGCATGCAGCCGGTTTCCAGGGCATGACTGAGCAACGGATGGTGCGGGTACATGCGCAACTTGTAGCGCTGCAAACCGGGCAGAGGCGGGCGTAGATCCAACGCGAACTCGGTCTGCCCGCTGCTGTCGGCTGCGCCCGCTGTCAGCTGAAAGGTATCGTGCAGCACAAATTCACCGTCCGTGGTCTCGGTCCCTACCAGGCATTCCATGCGCACGTCATTGGGGCTGAGTTCGTTGAGCAGCGCCTGCACGCGGATGGGAAGCAACTCTCCGGCGCGGATTGCCGGGCGGGTTTCGTCAGTACGTTGGAGTTGCACTTTGTCCCAATGGGCGCGGATTTTCTGCTTCCACTCCGCTAGCTCACGGGCGGGAGCGGCGTTGTCGGAGCTCAGGCGCCTGGTTTGGCGCACCGCCGAACCGTAGTAGCCGCGAACATAGTCCATGGCCATGCGTTGGGCATTGAAGCGCGGCAGCAACGTTTTCATCGATTGCTTCGACATTTTCACCCAGGGTTCCGAATAGCCGTGACCTTCGCGCCGGAAATACAAGGGAATCACCTGGTGCTCGAGGATGTCCAGAAGTTCGCGTGACTCTTCCCGGTTCCGGAACGCGGCATCGTGCTGCGGACCGTGGGGCGTGATGGCCCAGCCGTTTGCGCCGTTGTAGCCTTCATCCCACCATCCGTCCAACACGCTGAGATTGATCACCCCGTTGATGCCGGCCTTTTGTCCTGAAGTGCCGCTTGCTTCGAGCGGATATTCCGGATTGTTGAGCCAGACGTCGACGCCGGTAACAAGCTTGCGCGCCAGGGCCAGATCGAAGCCTTCCAGCAAAATAATCTTGCCTTCGAATTCGGGTTTGCGTGAGAACTCGTGAATGACCTGGATCAGGTGCTGGCCGGGCATGTCGTTGGGATGCGCCTTGCCGGCGAATATCAACAGCACGGGCCGTTTGGGATTGCCGAGCATACGCGCTAGGCGCTCGGGATCCGAGAACAGCAGCGTTGCCCGCTTGTAGGTGGCAAAACGGCGCGCGAAACCGAGGATCAATACATCCGTGAGATCGGGGTCGAGCAATTTGCTGATGCGCTCGATCTGCGCATCGCTCGAAGCGTTGCGACGATGCTGCCAAGTCACCCGTTGACGTACGTCTTTCATCAGTTCGGACTTCAACGACTGGCGCAAACTCCAGAAGCTGTGGGCGGGAATATCTTCGATGCGTTCCCAGTATTCCTCGTTCAGAAGTTCGTTGCGCCATTCGCCGCCGAAACGCATGTCGAACATGCTGGACCACTCGCGGGCGAGGAATGTCGGGACGTGGATGCCGTTGGTTACGTAACCGATTGGATTTTCCTGAGGCGGAATCTGCGGCCAGACGTAGCTTTCCATACGCGAGGCGACGCCACCGTGAATGCGGCTGACCCCGTTGTGGAAGCGGGAGCCGCGCAACGCCAGCGTCGTCATGTTGAAACCGGCGTGGTGATCGGCGCCATTACCCAGGCGCAGAAACCGTTCTTCACCGATACCGAGTTCCTTGATGAACTCGCGAAAATTGTTGGTGACTAGATCGTATTCAAAGATGTCGTGACCCGCAGCCACCGGCGTATGCGTGGTGAACACGGTTCCGGCGGCCACCAGTTCCAGGGCGCTGTCGAAATCCATGCCTGATCTGACCAACTCGCGACAACGTTCCAGGATCAGGAACGCGGCGTGGCCTTCGTTGATGTGCCAGGCGTTCGGGGTCAGGCCGAGGGCGCGCAAGGCGCGCACGCCGCCGATACCAAGCACGATTTCCTGCTGAATGCGGGTGGTGCTGTCGCCGCCGTATAATTGGTAGGTGATGGAGCGATCGCGCTCGCTGTTCAGGGGCAGATCGCTGTCGAGAAGATACAAGGTGATATGGCCGGCCTTGGCCTGCCAGACTTTCAAAGTTACCGTGCGGCTATCGATCGAAACCGCGACATGGATCTCTTCACCGTTTGTATCTCGCGCAGGAGAAATCACCAGATCATCGAAATTGGTCGGCGTGTAATGGGCAATCTGGTTGCCGTGACCGTCGATGGTCTGGGTGAAGTATCCCTGGCGATACAGCAGTCCCACGGCAACGAACGGCAGATACAGGTCGCTCGCCGCCTTGCAGTGATCGCCGGCGAGAATGCCAAGGCCGCCGGAATAAATGGGCAGGCTTTCGTGGAAGCCGAATTCGGCGCAGAAGTAAGCCACCAGGTCTTTTTCAGGGTCCAAATGCTCGTGCACAGTGCTTGGCATATGGTCCTGGTGATAGGTGTCGTATACCGACAGAGCGCGGTGGTAGTCCTCCAGGAAGATACGATCTTGCGCAGCCTCTTCAAGACGTTCCTGGGATACGCGGCGCAAGAAAACTTTGGGATTGTGGCCACACCGTTCCCACAGGATCGGATCGAGGCGGAAGAACAATCCGCGTACCTGCCGGTCCCAACTGTAGAGCAGGTCGTTGGCGAGCTCAGTGAGGCGCGTCAATCGGTCAGGAATATTGGACTGGACTTCCAGTGAATAACAGGTGCCCGACATGGTTCGCTTCTGGGTTCGGTGTGATGCGCGGGAAAATTCGAGCCGCGGCCGTGGTTCTGATTAGTGTGGTTGCTTCACGGACAGGCCGCTACCCGGACTTGGGCGCGAGGCTGCCGTGCAAAGGTGGTGCCGAGGGAGAGACTCGAACTCTCAAGGGGTCACCCCCAGCGGATTTTGAGTCCGCCGCGTCTACCAATTCCGCCACCCCGGCATACGGCCCGCGGTACCGGTTTGAACTCGGCTCCGTCGACCAGGCGCCAAAGTATAAGGTTTTCCTGGCAGAGGGCAACCACCAACTGCGTCCGCCGCCACAACTCGTCCCTTGCGCTTGAAGCTGCTACCATCCGCATCGCCATGCAGCGTCAGCAGTTTTCCTACCAACTTCCCGCTGAATTGATCGCCCAGGAGCCCTTGTCTCGCCGCGGCGACAGTCGTCTATTGCACCTGGACGGGCCCAGTGGGGCGTGGCACGACTTGCGCTTCGCCGATCTGGAAAATCTGCTGGTGCCCGGTGATCTGTTGGTGTTCAACGATACCCGGGTGATTCCCGCCCGTCTGTTCGGTCAAAAGCCAAGCGGCGGTCGGGTGGAGTTGCTGGTGGAACGGGTATTGGATGCCCATCGTGTCATTGCCCACTTGCGCGCCAGCAAGACGCCCCGGGCAGGGACGCGGGTCGAATTCGAGCACGGCATTGCGGCGGTCGTGGAGGCACGAACTGAAGATCTGTTCCGGGTGCGGTTCGAAGGGGAAGCGCCGGTGCTCGAACTCCTGGAAAGCCACGGCCATATTCCGCTGCCACCCTATATCCACCGCGCCGATGTCGAAACCGACCGCCAGCGATACCAAACCGTGTATGCGCGTGAACCCGGTGCGGTCGCCGCGCCGACCGCGGGCTTGCATTTCGATCGGGCGGCGCTCGATCGCCTTGCGGCGCGCGGTATCGAGCAGACATTCGTGACGTTGCACGTCGGTGCTGGTACGTTCCAGCCTATGCGCGCAGAGCGCGTACAGGATCATCGCATGCACAGCGAGTACGTGGTGGTCTCGCCGGCGGTGGTCGAGCGTGTCGCAGCGGCGCGCGCCAGAGGCGGGCGCGTGGTTGCCGTTGGTACTACGGTAGTGCGCAGTCTGGAAACCGCGGCGCGCGGCGGGGTGCTGCAGGCCTTCACCGGCGAAACCGACATCTTTATTTATCCTGGCTACGAATTCCGGGTGGTGGATGCTTTGCTCACCAACTTTCATTTACCGGAATCGACGTTGCTGATGCTGGTGTGTGCGTTTGGCGGTTACGACGCGGTGATGGGCGCTTATCGGCATGCGGTTGCCGAAGGCTACCGATTTTTCAGCTACGGCGACGCCATGTTTCTCAACCGCGCCGAGCCTGATGCCGGGGTCGGCGGATGATGCGCTTTCAGGTGCTCGCCCGCGACACCGCGGCCCGCCGCGGGGTGCTGCATTTCGAGCGCGGGACGGTCGATACGCCCGCCTTCATGCCGGTGGGAACCTATGGAACCGTCAAGGCGATGACGCCCGAGGAACTGCGGGAGCTGGGCGTGCAGATCGTCCTTGGCAATACGTTTCATCTGATGCTCCGACCGGGTACCGACGTCATCGCCGCCCACGGCACATTGCATGAATTCATGCACTGGGACGGGCCGATACTGACCGATTCCGGCGGCTTTCAAGTGTTCAGTCTCGGTGCGCATGCGCAAACTCAGCGAGCGCGGTGCCGAGTTTCGCTCACCGGTCAATGGCGATCGGGTGTTCCTGGGTCCTGAAGAGTCAATGGCAGTACAGCGCGCTCTGGGGTCGGATATTGTGATGATTTTCGACGAATGCACCCCGTATCCGGCAACCGAAAGCGAAGCGCGTCAGTCCATGGAGTTGTCGCTGCGCTGGGCGGCCCGCAGTCGCGCTGCGCACGAGAGCAATGCCAACGCTCTGTTCGGGATCGTCCAGGGCGGCATGTACCCGGCCCTGCGCGCCGAGTCGCTGGCCGGACTGGTGGAAATCGGCTTCGACGGTTATGCCATCGGCGGGCTTTCGGTGGGTGAACCGAAGGAAGAGCGCGCGTCGATTCTGGACGATCTGGTAGGGCGCATGCCCGCCGATCGACCGCGGTATCTGATGGGTGTCGGGACGCCGGAAGATATCGTCGACGCAGTGTGCCGCGGCATCGACATGTTCGATTGCGTCATGCCCACGCGCAATGCCCGCAACGGCTTCCTGTTCGTGCGCAGCGGGCTGATCCGTATTCGTAACAGCCGTTACAGCCATGATCCTCGGCCATTGGACGAACAATGCGGCTGTTACACTTGCCGTAACTACTCCAGGGCGTACTTGCGCCACCTGGACAAATGCAACGAAATTCTCGGTGCCCGACTCAACACCATCCACAATCTTTATTATTATCAGTCGCTGATGGCCGAACTGCGCTCAGCAATCGAAACTGGGCGATTGGCCGACTACGTGCGCGGGTTCCATGCCGCGCGCCAACACGCGCCGGGGCCTTGAACCGCATCCGGCCTATGCGCGCGGCCCCGGTTCTGTGCAATAATACGGCGCCGACTGGCCACAGCCACTGTGGCGGTTGCCGGCCAAGCCTGTCTTCTACACCATGATTGGCGGGAAGATGCCAGCGTCACACATCCCGTTTGTGCCGGGCTTTGCGGCATTATTATCAGCAATATGAGTGTGTTAACATTTGCCGGCCTGGAACTCGGACATCTGAAGGATACGTCATGAGCTTGCTTAGTTTTTTCATTTCCGACGCATTGGCTGAGAACGGTGCGGCGGCGTCACAACAGCCCGGAATCCTGGGTTTCCTACCGCTGATCATCATTTTCATCATCTTTTATTTCCTGCTCATCCGGCCTCAGAGCAAGCGCGCCAAAGAGCATCGCAATATGGTTTCCAGCCTTTCCACGGGCGACGAAGTGGTCACCAACGGAGGTCTGCTGGGTCGGATCGAGGAACTGGATGAGAATTTCGTCACTTTGGAGATTGCCGACAATGTGCGGGTGCGTGTGCAGCGCAATGCCGTAGGGTCGTTGATGCCCAAAGGCACGCTGAAATAGCACCGAGCAGAATTCCCGCATGATCAACCGCTATCCGCTTTGGAAGTACGTCCTGATTTTGGTCGTCATGTTGGTAGGCGTGCTGTATGCGCTTCCCAATCTGTTCGGTAAGGATCCAGCGATCGTCGTAAGTCCCGTGCACAACGAAAAGTTGGATGCGACTGCGCGCGACACGGTCGCCAAATTGCTTCAGGACGCCAACGTCAATGTCCGCTCCATGCGTTTCGAAAACGGCAAACTGGAACTGCGTTTCGCCGATACCGACTCGCAGCTGCGCGCGACCCGGCTGTTGTCCGATTCGCCGCAATTGCAGGGCCATTTCACCGTCGCCCAGGACCTGGCGCCGGCGACCCCGGCATGGTTGCGACTACTCAACGCCAAACCGATGTACCTGGGCCTCGATCTGCAGGGCGGCATCCACTTTCAGATGGAAGTGGACATGCAGGCGGCCCTGGACAAAGAGCTGGAGCGCTACGCGGGAGAGATCAAATCACAGTTGCGGGATAAAACCATCCGCCATCTCGGTGTTCGCCGCGACGGCGAGACCCTGGAAATCCGCTTTCGCGATAGCGATGAACGGCAGAAAGCGCGCGATCTGCTGCAACGGCAATTCGTCGGTTTGATACTCGTCGACAAGGAGCAGAACGGCAATCCATATTTGTTTGCGACCTTGACCGAGAAGCACAAGCGCGAGACCCAGGAGTTCGCGCTCGAACAAAACATCACCACGCTGCGCAATCGCGTCAACGAACTTGGCGTCGCCGAGCCGCTGATCCAGCGTCAGGGTGACAAGCGCATCGTGGTCGAACTGCCGGGTGTGCAGGATCCTGCGCAGGCGAAAGACATTCTCGGTGCGACCGCCACCTTGGAATTTCGGCTGGTGGACGAACGCAACCAGAATGTCGGCAGTATCGCTGCCAGCGGCCATGTACCGCCGGGCACGGAGTTGTTCCATGAGCGTGACGGCACGCCGATCCTGCTCAGTCGTCGCGTGATACTGACCGGCGATTCGATTACCCACGCGGCTTCGACCTTCGATCAGCGCAGCGGGCCTGTGGTCACCATCAATCTCGACAACCAGGGCGGACGTCGGTTCAGCGATTTCACCAAGGACCATATCGGCGAACGGCTCGCCGTGGTCTACATCGAGACCAAGGTGGAAACCAAGCTCAAAGACGGCAAGCGGGTGCGCGAGAAGAAGGTCGAACGCAACGTGATCAGTGCGCCTGTGATTCGCGATCGCCTCGGACAACGGTTCCAGATCGAAGGTCTGGAAAGTCCCGATGAGGCACACAATCTGGCCTTGCTGCTGCGTGCCGGTGCTTTGGCTGCACCAATTGAGATTGTTGAAGAACGCACCATCGGGCCCAGCCTCGGGCGCGACAATGTCGAGCAGGGCTTTGAGTCCGTCGTCGTCGGTTTTGCTTTGGTGTTGTTGTTCATGGCCTTCTATTACCGCGTTTTCGGTCTGGTGGCCGATTTGGCGCTGGGCTTCAACATGGTGCTCCTGGTCGCGGTGTTGTCGCTCTTGCAGGCGACGCTGACGCTGCCCGGCATTGCCGGCATAGTCCTGACTGTGGGCATGGCCGTGGACGCCAACGTTCTGATCTTCGAGCGCATCCGCGAGGAATTGCGCAACGGCAATACGCCGCAGGCCAGTATTCACGCCGGTTATGAAAAGGCATTTTCGACCATCGCCGACGCCAATGTCACGACGCTGATCGCTGCCGTTGTGCTGTACGGCATCGGCACCGGCCCGATCAAAGGCTTCGCGGTAACCTTGTCGCTCGGTATTCTGACTTCGATGTTCAGCGCCATCATGGGCACCCGCGCGGTAATCAATCTTTTGTACGGCGGCAAGCGCCTGCAGAAGCTGTCAATCTGAGTATCGGGACGCTTCAAAATGCGATTTTTCAAGAAGCAAACAGAGTTCGATTTCCTGGGCGTGCGCAAAGCCGCCATGATCCTTTCTCTGATACTCGTGCTTGGTTCGATCGTATCCCTCGCGGTTCGCGGTTTGAACTTCGGTATCGACTTTACCGGCGGCACGCTGATCGAAGTCAACTACAGCGGCGACGTCCAACTCGACGACGTGCGCACAGCGCTGCGCGGTGATGATTTCGGCGACGCGGTGGTGCAGTATTTCGGCACTTCCACAGATGTGCTGATTCGCATTGCTCCCAAGGAGGGGGTCACGCAGAGCGAGCTGAGCAACCGGGTGATGGACCGCCTGCGCAGCGGCAGCAAGTCGGAAATTACTTTGCGTCGCGTGGAATTCGTCGGTCCGCAAGTCGGACAGGAATTGACCGAGCAGGGCGGCTTGGCAATGCTCACGACCCTGTTCGGTATTCTGATTTACGTCACCCTGCGATTCGAGTGGCGGCTTTCACTGGGCTCGGTGATCGCGCTGGCCCACGATACCATCATGACCCTGGGTGTATTCTCTGTGCTCTGGATTCCGTTCGACCTGTCGGTGATGGCGGCGGTCTTGGCGGTAATCGGTTATTCGCTGAACGACACCATCGTGGTGTTCGATCGAATTCGGGAAAATTTCCGCAGAATGCGCAAGGGTACGCCGGTTTCGATCATCAACGCGTCGATCAATCAAACCCTGTCGCGCACGTTGATGACTTCAGGTACGACCTTGCTGGTGTTGTTTGCGCTTTATTTTCTAGGCGGAGAAGCCATCCACGGATTTTCCTTGGCGTTGATCGTCGGAATCGTGTTCGGAACCTATTCTTCGATCTACGTTGCCAGCGCGCTGGCGTTGGCGCTCGGATTGAGCAAAGCCGATCTTGCGCAGGTCAAAAAAGAAGGCGCCGAGGTCGACGGTCGTCCTTAATCACTTTGCCCGCTAACGCGCTTTACGCAATTCCTCGAAGGGGATCCTGCTCGTCGGTGCGGGGTTTGACCTTGTTGCAGATCGGTGCGTTGCGGCGCTGACAGCGATCGTCGTCGACAGTATGTACCGTGACCAGGGACCAGACGCTGGCGATGGCCCATAGCAGCGCGCCCAATCCCACCGTATTCCAGCTCACTGTGTCGAGGTGCAACGGGCCGCCAAAAAACAGGCCATAGACCAGTCCCGTGATCCCGGCGATCCAGAAAACGGCAATCGGTGCTGCGCAGCAACTGGCGCAGCCGTAGCGGCATACTGCGTAAGGTGGCACGATAAAGCAAAGGGCGGAACGCGTCATCGAAAGTCTCTCCGCAACTCGTCTTGCGACCAATCCAGAATAGAACAACTCTGGTTGGCTCTTGTATACCACAGGCGATAGCGGGGTGAAACAGTGAAGCGTCCCTGGGGCCGCGGTGCGGAATGTGAACGCGAGGCTTGTCAGCCGGCCTTGCGCCGCCGGCAGGATGCGAAGGAGACGACGCGCGACTCGCCGTCGGCGGGCGGATGGCTGGCTTTGTTCGCGGGTTCGATGGCGATGATTTCGACCACATCGGCGCCCGGCTGATAGCCTTTCATCAGCGCCAGTTCTTCCATGCCGCCGAGCACGTCTCGCATGATCATTTCCAAAGCTTTTGGACCGAGTACCCGGGGAGTGCGTGAATCCGACATGGTTGCTTCCAAGCTGCTGGGCCGTGCGCGCACAGCCGGCGCGCTTAGCAACTGTTTCGGAATTACGAGCTAAAACTTGAGGAAAACTACAGCCGATCACTCACTGTGCCAACGCTTTTCCCCGATGAGGCGCGATCGACTGCAGCAAAATATGATGCAGTTTTGGCGTGGCGGCAACGACATTTCCGGTTTCGAGATAATCTTCGCCGCCCCCGAAGTCGGTGATCAGGCCGCCCGCTTCGCGAATCATCAAAGCCCCGGCCGCCATATCCCATTCTGAAAGGCCGATTTCCCAGAAGCCATCAAGGCGCCCGGCGGCTACATACGCGAGGTCGAGAGATGCCGCACCTGCACGCCGGATGCCGGCGGTATCTGTGAACAACGCCCGGAACATTTCCAGATAGGCGTCCAGGTGCTGTTGCTGGCGAAACGGGAATCCCGTCCCCAGCAGCGCGCCCTCGAGCGTCTTGCGGCCGGTGACGCGGATGCGCTTGTTGTTGAGTTGCGCGCCGGCACCCTTGCTGGCGGTGAACAGTTCTTGGCGGATCGGGTCGTAGATTACGCCCTGATCCAGACGGCCCCGGTGTTTGAGCGCGATGGATACTGCGAACTGCGGAAAACCGTGCAGGAAATTGGTGGTGCCGTCGAGGGGGTCGATCACCCATTGATATTCATCGTCGCGGCCTTGCTCGCCGCTCTCTTCAGCGAGAATTCCATGGCTGGGGAAGGCTTTGTGCAATACCGCGATGATTTCCTGTTCGGCCAGATGATCGACTTCGCTGACGAAATCGTTGCGTTGCTTGCTGGTAATGGAAAGGGTATCCAGCCGGCTAACGTAGCGCGTAATGACGTTGCCGGCGCTGCGGGCGGCGCGCACAGCAATGTTGAGCATGGGGTGCATGAGGTGGTTCCGGTGTAGCGTGTCGGCGAGCAGGCAAGGATACCAGAGATCCGACCGTCGGATAACCGGGACCGCTTGCCTCGCCGGGCGTGAAGTCGGTATGGTGCCGCGATGCAAAGGGACAACATCCGAACGGTGCTGGTGGAAACGACCCATCCGGGTAATATCGGCGCCGCCGCGCGCGCGCTCAAGAACATGGGCTTGTCGCGCTTATCCCTGGTGCGTCCCGCGCAGTTTCCCCATGCAGACGCAACTGCGCGCGCCTCAGGCGCCGATGACGTGCTCGCCCGGGCGGGTGTCCACGACTCTCTCGAGGCAGCGGTCTCCGATTGTCATCTGGTCATCGGTGCAAGCGCCCGGTTGCGCAAACTGCGCTGGCCCCAGTTGGACCCGCGTGAATGCGCAGAATTGGTCGCACGCGAGGCATCCCGCGGCGCCGTCGCGCTGGTGTTTGGGCGCGAACGCAGCGGCTTGAGCAATGAGGAACTGGAGCGCTGTCACTACCTGGTACACATTCCCTGCAATCCTGAATTCAGCTCCCTCAATGTCGCGGCGGCGGTGCAAGTCCTGAGCTACGAACTCATGATGGCTGCAGGCCAGCAGCCATTGAACGCCACGGAGATCGCCGAGACCGTCGATCCGTTGGACCGGCCGGCGGGCACCGAGGACCTGTTGCGATTCTATGAGCACCTGGAACGGGTGCTGGTGGCGGTCGATTTTCTCGATCCGGCGCAACCCAAACACCTCATGCGTCGACTCAAGCGCTTGTTCAATCGCGCCCATCCGGATTTGCGCGAAATCAACATCCTCCGCGGTGTGTTGAGCGCCGTGCAGCGCCAGTCCGGCGGCAGCCCGCCTCGGCCCGACGATGCAGTATGATGTTGGAGGTCTGCCCCTATAATGGTGGCTTAGATCACTCTGAAGATGGACTGGAGTCCGTCTGCCACACTACGGCGAAAGAGAATCATGTTCGAACGTCTGCGGGAAGATATTAACTGCGTATTCGAGCGCGATCCGGCGGCACGCAATCGCTTGGAGGTCTTGACCACTTATCCCGGTGTGCACGCAGTGCTGTGGCATCGCATGAACCACGGTTTGTGGCAGCTCGGCCTGAAATGGTTGGCGCGTTGGCTGTCGAGTATCGCGCGGTGGTTGACCGGAATCGAAATTCACCCGGCAGCGCAGATCGGACGGCGTTTTTTCATCGATCACGGTATGGGTGTGGTGATCGGAGAAACCACGGAAATCGGCAACGATTGCACGCTTTACCACGGCGTCACACTGGGTGGTACCAGTTGGCAGAAAGGCAAACGCCATCCGACATTGGGCAACAACGTCGTGATCGGCGCCGGGGCGAAGATTCTCGGGCCTATCCGCATGGGCGATGGCGCGCGCATCGGTTCCAATGCAGTCGTGTTACGGGACGTGCCGCCCGGGGCGACGGTGGTCGGCGTTCCGGGGCGGATCGTGACGCCAACGACGGAAAAGACCGAACGGGACCGTACCCGCGAAGCGATTGCCAAGAAAATGGGATTCGACGCCTACGGGATGAGCAAGTCCACTCCAGACCCGGTTGCCCATGCCATCAACTGCATGCTCGATCATATCCACACAATGGACAAGCGTTTGGAAGACATGTGCAGTGCGATCAAGAGCGTGGGGGCGGAAGTGGGGGATCTGCAGCTGCCGGAGCTGGAGCCGTGTGAAATCAGCAGCGCGACCGAACGAATGGCCCAGGACGCTCGCTTGGATGACGTGCCGGAGGGTCCGCCGGCCAAGCCCGATGACCGCGAAGTTGACTAATGGGGAGCGGGGGGTATAATACTTGACCAATTTAGTCAGAAATGCATAAGCTTGTTTATCCTATTATGAAACGCGGGACAGATCAATGAGACTGACGACCAAAGGCAGATATGCGGTGACCGCCATGTTGGACTTGGCAATCCACTACGAAAACGGCCCTATCTCCCTTGCCGACATCTCCGAGCGCCAAGGTATTTCGCTGTCGTATCTGGAGCAATTGTTCACCAAGCTGCGGCGTACCGGACTGGTCAAGAGCACCCGCGGCCCGGGTGGTGGGTACGCGCTCAGCCGTCCGGCCAGCGAGATCGCCGTGGCCGATGTCATCACCGCTGTCGACGAAAAGGTCGACACGACTCGTTGTGGCGGAATGAGCAATTGCCAGGACGATGAACGTTGCCTCACCCATGAACTCTGGGTCGATTTGAGCGATCAGATCTATACTTTTTTGAGTTCGATCAGCCTCCGGCAACTGATGGACCGCAAGGGCGTTCGGGAAGTGGCCGACCGCCAGGACTTGAAGAGCACCGGTAGTCATCCCGTGAAATTGGAGCGAACGGCCAGTGCCGGCGGCGCACGGGTCTGAGAGCGCATCCGAGTAACGCGGAAGTCATCGTAAGCGACCGAAAACCGCCGATTCGTCTGGAATATTTGACACGCACCCCTGTGGCCGCGCGATTCGCGGAACAACGGTGCGCGCACCTGACCATACAAGATGGTTTCGTCGAGTACGCAGCGCGGTCGCATACCAATGGTTGGCAGGCGGAGACGACGGCGCCACAGGCTCGCGACGAAGCTGCCGCCGCTGATCAACGCGGACACCCGAAGGAAATCCTCCGGACGTCCGGGGGGCGGAATGCGACAAGGGCGTTCCATTTCTATCAGAAGTAAAGGCCAGTACCGGGGCCGCTGCAAAACCGAGCACAGCTGCAAAACCGAGCACAAGGCAAGGCTTGATACCTGCCGGCAGTTGCGCTGCGAAGCTTACGACGTCAGCTGTGAGAGCACGCCAAACGGGCTGCAGGATCCCGCTGCCAATTCGAGGCAGCGCCGCGGGACGACCCGTCAGTCGCCTCTATCATGCACGACAAACAACGATATCGGCGTTATTCAGGACATCGCACGCCCTGGACGAGATTTGTCGCCAGCGCAGTGTGATTTTCGACCGCGATGCGACCCAGAGCGCCAGCTAAGCTGGCGGTCGATCTTTCGCGCAGCAAAGTCGAACTGATGTTTTAGCCGCCCATGAAACTTACAACCCCTGAACGGGTGGGTGCCTCGTACGCGCGAACGCGTGCCCTGTGAAGCCCAGATGCGCGGCGGCGGCCGTCAGCTCGGCATGCGGTCCGGTGGTGCTCATCAAATGGTGGGCGTGGGCGAGGCATTTCGACGCCGCCCGAACGTTGCGGCGTCCTGGAAGCGATCGAGATTGCCTGATCGAAGGGCGGTATTGACGGGGTTCCCGGAGCGGGGCTGATTGCCTGCGTCCGTGGCTGGCGGTAAACTACGGCAAACCCGCGGCATCACGCGGGTTTATGCTATGGAAAGTGCGCGACCACCAAGCCTCGTAGTGGTCTGCGATCCACCGTTTTGCGACGGGTTCCAATTCTGACAGGCGTGCAACTGGGAGTATCGGATGGCTATTGAACGAACCTTATCCATCATCAAGCCGGACGGCGTGGCGAAAAATGTCATCGGCGAAATCTACAGCCGCTTCGAGAAGGGCGGCTTGCGCATTGTCGCCGCGAAGATGGTCCATTTGAGCGAAGCGCGGGCGCAGCAGTTCTACGCCGTTCACAAAGAGCGTCCGTTCTATAAGGACCTGGTTGCATTCATGACTTCCGGTCCGGTGATGGTACAGGTCCTCGAAGGCGACAACGCCATTGCACGCAACCGTGAAATCATGGGCGCTACCAACCCGAAGGATGCCGAACCCGGCACCATTCGAGCTGATTTTGCCGAAACCGTTGACGAAAATGCGGTGCACGGATCGGACGCGCCGGAGACTGCCAAGCAGGAGATCGCGTTTTTCTTTCAAGACGACGAGATTTGCGCGCGCACCCGGTAACTGAAATTGCGGATACACCCGGACAAGATCAATTTACTTGGCTTGACCCGAAGCCAGATGGAACGCTTTTTCGCCGAGCGCGGCGAAAAAGCGTTTCGGGCGCAACAGGTCATGCGTTGGATCTACCATGAGGGTGTGACCAATTTCGACGACATGACCAATTTGAGCAAGGCGCTGCGCGCTAAGCTCGGTGACGTCGCCGAGGTGCGGATGCCGGAGTTGGTGCTGGATCAGCCTTCCTCGGACGGTACCCGCAAATGGGTGTTGCGCATGGGCGATCACAATGCCATCGAGACGGTATTCATCCCGGAGTCGGATCGCGGCACCCTGTGTGTTTCGAGCCAAGTCGGTTGTACCCTGAACTGCACCTTCTGTTCGACCGCGACCCAAGGATTCAATCGTAACCTCAGCGCCGCGGAAATCGTCGGCCAGGTGCTGTTCGCCGCCTGCGCCTTGGGCATCCCGAAAAATCGGGGCGAACGCGTCATCACCAATGTGGTGATGATGGGTATGGGCGAGCCGTTGATGAATTTCGACAACGTCGTCCCCGCCATGGACGTCATGATGGAAGATCTGGGGTTTGGTATTTCCCGCAGACGTGTCACGCTGAGCACGGCCGGCGTCGTGCCGCAGATCGACCGATTGCGGGAGGTGAGCGGCGTGAGCTTGGCCGTATCTCTGCACGCGCCGAATGACGAATTGCGAAATCGCCTGGTGCCGCTGAACAAGAAGTATCCAATCGCGGAACTGTTGGCGGCCTGCAAACGCTATGTGGACGGTCAAGCCCATCGGCGCATCACATTCGAATACGTCATGCTCGACGGCGTCAACGATGGCGTTGAGCACGCGAAACAGTTGGCTCGCGTACTGGCGGACGTTCCCTCGAAAATCAATCTGATTCCCTTCAACCCTTTTCCGGGCGCGCCCTGGCAGCGTTCAAGCGACCGTGCCATCAACAAGTTCCGCGACGTACTGATGGAGGCGGGCATTATGACAGTGACGCGTAAGACACGCGGAGACGATATTGCGGCCGCCTGCGGTCAGTTGGTCGGCGAAGTACAGGATCGCACCAGCCGGCAGGCCAAACATCGCATCAAGGTCGAACTCGACCGACCGGAGCTAGGCGCATGAGTATCGTGCGCACTTTGTGCTGCACTTTGTTGCTGATGCCGTTGGCAGCCTGTACGCCCGACAATGCGCGAGAGGAAAGTATCAACAGTCCGGCGCGTTTGAATGTGGAACTGGGCAAGGCCTATATTCACGAAGGCGACTTCAAGCAGGCTATGGTCAAGCTGCAGCGGGCCATCGACGACGCGCCGAATTACCCCGAGGCGCACGGCACGCTGGCCATTTTGAACTGGCGACTGGGTGAAAAGGACAAGGCCGAACGCGAGTTTCGTGAAGCCATTCGGTTGGACCCCGGCGACCCCCAGTTCCACAATAATTACGGCGTGTTCCTCTGTGAACAGGAGCAGTACGACAAGGCCGAAGAGCAGTTCATGGACGCGCTGAAGAATCCGCTGTACGAAACACCGGAACATGCGCACACCAATGCCGGCCTTTGTGCGTTGCGACACTCGGATACCGGGTCGGCGGAAAAGCATTTTCGCGCCGCATTGCGAAGGAATCCGAAATTCCCGGTAGCGCTTTTGAAAATGGGTGAAATCAGCTATCAGGGCGCGCACTACCTGCAGGCACGAGCCTACTTACAGCGTTACGCCGAAGTGGGGCAAACCACCGCTGAGAGTCTCTGGCTGGGGGTTCGGACTGAGCGTAAGCTCAATGATCGCGACGCGGCTTCGAGTTACGCCTTGCGGTTGCGGGCGAAATTTCCAGACTCCGAGCAGACCCGATTGTTGCTGAATTCGGACAAGCATGGCCAGTGAAGCTGAAATGGAAAGCGCCGACAGCGGCATGGAGCCGCCTGGCGCGCGGTTGCGCGCAGGACGGGAAGCCGCCGGCCTCAAGCTGGCGGATGTGGCGTTGGAGTTGCGCCTGAGCGTCGACACCATTGACGCGCTAGAACACGACGCTGCGGAAAAGTTGCCGGCACCGATCTTTGTTCGCGGCTATGTTCGCAATTACGCGGCGCTGCTCGGATTGCCGGCGCAGGAACTGGTGGAGGCCTACAACGCTTCCGTCGGTGGTGCCCAGAATCAGGGTCTGCGCGCCGGACCCATGCAGCAACAACTGGTCGGCGCGCGACGCCGAAATTATCTTGTCTGGCTGCTGGTGCTGGTGATTGCCGTCGCCGCCGGTTGGTGGTTTCAGCAACGTACCGCTTCGCCGCCCGGACGATCGTCGGTAACCGGCCAGGCTCCGCTCAAAATGTCGGCCAAACGCAAGCACCGCCTGCAGCTTCCAACAATGCCGGTGAGCCAAGCCAAGGCGGTATCCCGCCCGCAGGACAGCCGGGACAGCCCGTGCAGCCGGGAAGCGGTTCGGCTGAAACGCCCGGGGACGATGGCGACCTGCCGCCTCAGGCACAGCCGGTGGTGCCGCCGCCGGACGATGTCGGGCCGCCCGGCGAAGATGCTGCGCCACCGGCAGCGCCCGCTCCTGTCGAACCGACGTCGCCCAGTACCGTCGCGCCGCCCTCGGCTGCGCCGCAATCGTCGGAAGCTGTCGCGGGCGACACGCTGACGCTGGCGTTTACGGACCGCTCCTGGGTCGAAGTGCGCGATGCTGCGGGGCAGCGGCTGTTGTATCGGCTGGCGAATGCGGGCGAAACACGTACGGTTCAGGGCAAACCGCCGTTCCGACTGGTGCTGGGGAATGCACCGGCGGTACGGTTGGAACTCAACGGCAAGCCGGTAGACGTGGCATCCCACACCCGGGGCCGTACCGCACGATTCTCGGTCTCGCCCTGACGGGCGCGACGGGGCCGCTGCGCCCCGATCATCCAAGTGGAACCGATCATGCAAAATGAGATTCGGATTGCGCGTCGTGAATCCCCACCGCTCATGGTCGGGAAGGTCCGGGTCGGCGGCGCCGCATCGTCAGCGGTTACCGTTGCGCGGTCACCGTACCGCACCGCGTCCATCGACTGCATATCGTCAGCGCCGCGGTCGCCAGGCCCCTTGACGCCGACGTCGCGCTCGGCCGCAAAGGCAGAGGAATCACCAGGCATGTCGGACGAAGCGGTCAAGTCGGCGCGCGTCCTGGCGCCGTAACAAGTAAGGTTCGCAAGTGTCGAAGAACATTCAGGCCATCCGGGGAATGCACGACCTGCTCCCGGACCAGAGCCCGCTGTGGCAACACCTGGAGAAGCAGGTCCGGTCCGTGTTGCAGGGTTACGGCTATCGCGAAATCCGCATGCCGGTGGTGGAGAAAACCGAGCTCTTCAAGCGTTCTATTGGCGAAGTCACCGACATCGTCGAAAAGGAGATGTACACATTCGATGACCGCAATGGCGACAGTCTGACGTTGCGTCCCGAGGGTACCGCGAGTTGCGTGCGTGCCGGCATCGAAAACGGTTTGTTGTTCAACCAACAGCAGCGACTGTGGTACATGGGGCCGATGTTTCGTCACGAGCGCCCCCAGAAAGGGCGCTATCGACAATTCCATCAAGTGGGTGTCGAAACCTTTGGAATGCCAGGACCCGACATCGACGTCGAACTGATCCTGCTGAATGCGCGTCTCTGGCGGGCATTGGGACTGCACGACCTGCGGCTGGAATTGAATACCCTCGGCACGGCGCCGGAGCGCGCGGAATATCGTGACCGGCTGGTGGCGTATTTGAGGCAGCATCATCAGCGACTCGACGAGGACAGCAAGCGTCGCCTGCAATCGAATCCGCTGCGCATACTCGACAGTAAGAATCCCGAAATGGTCGACGTGCTGGCTGCTGCGCCGCGGCTGATGGACGATCTCGGAGATCAATCCCGGGCGCATTTTGAAACCTTGAAAACGCTGCTGGATAGCGCCGGAGTGAGGTACTCCGTCAATCCGCGTCTGGTGCGCGGCCTGGATTATTACTGCCACACCGTATTCGAGTGGGTGACCGATCGGTTGGGTGCGCAAGGCACCGTTTGTGCGGGTGGGCGCTATGACGGACTCGTGGAGCAGTTGGGGGGTAAACCCACCCCTGCGGCTGGATTCGCGCTTGGCATCGAGCGCCTCACCGCGCTCATGGACGATGGCAATGCCCAGGTGCCTGCAACCGAACCCCACGTATACATCGCCATGTCCGGCGCTGCCGCGGAGCGTCACGGGATGCTGCTGGCTGAGCGCTTGCGCGATCAACTTCCGGGACTTCGATTGCTGATGAATTGCGGCGGCGGCAGTTTCAAGGCCCAGATGAAGCGTGCAGACCGCTGCGGTGCGCAGTTGGCACTGGTCATTGGCGACGATGAGATTGCCAACGGCAGAGTGGGTGTCAAATCGTTACGTGCAAAAAGCGAACAACAAAGTTTTAACGAGGACGAGTTGGTGTCCTACCTATACAATGAACTGACGACCGGTGCTGATGTTGCCGGCGCTGCGATCGGGGAGTAACGACATGGTGGATATATACGCCAGCGACGACGAAAAGGGCGAACAACTCAAGCAGTGGTGGAAAGCCAACGGCCGCTCGTTGATTGTCGGCCTCGCCATTGGGCTGGCGGCGGTATTCGGTTGGCAAGCCTGGGAACGCTATCAGACCCAGCAGGCCGAGCAGGCATCTGCGCTCTATAGCCAGATGATGGTGGCACTGGGCGGCGACAACCGGGACGCCGGGCTCGAACTTGGCAAGCGCATCATGACGCAATACAGCGGCTCCAGCTACGCCCCCCTGAGCGCCCTGGCGGTGGCCAAGGTGCGCCTCGATGCGGGAGAAGGCGCCGGTGCCCGGGATAATCTGCGCTGGGCGATGGAAAATGCCGACGATCCCGCTTTGGCGCGACTTGCGCGGCTGCGGCTGGGGCGCTTGTTATTGGCCGAAAACGATACCGACGGCGTCCTCAAACTGGTGGAAAAGGATTCCGGGGCCTATGGGGCCGCATTCGCGGAGTTGCAGGGCGACGCCTACGCAGCCAAGGGCGATCTGGACAAGGCCCGCGACGCATACACTCGAGCCTTGGCGCAGTCGGTGCCGGGTAGCCCCCTGCAAGCGACGCTGCGCATGAAATTGAGCGACGCCGGCGGCGCGAATGGAAAAGGAGAGGGCGGATGAAGTTGAAGTATCTGGTGCTGCTGCTGGCACTGCCCCTGGGGGGTTGTACGTGGCTGACCAATTGGTTTGCCGGTAAGGACAATTCCGAGCCTCCGACTCCGCTCACGGAGGTTGCGCCCAAGATCGACGTGCAGCAAATGTGGAGCCATTCCGTCGGTCACGGCGGCGAGGAGCGTCGCCTGGGATTGCGACCAGCGGTGGCGGGCGACCTGGTCTTTGCCGCAGGCCGGGAAGGTGACGTGACTGCGGTCAACCTGAAGACCGGTAAGCAGGCATGGCGGACCGAGACCGAGGCTGCGATTTCCGCAGGCCCGGGGTACGGCGACGGATTGGTTTTCGTCGGCACCACCGATGCCGGCGTCCTGGCGCTGCGCGCCGATACCGGTGAAAAAGCATGGGAGGCGCAGGTTTCCAGCGAAGTTCTATCGCCGCCTCAATCGGAGTCCGGCGTGACCGTCGTCCACACCATCGACGGCCGCGTTGCGGGATTATCCGCCAGCGACGGCAAGCGATTGTGGATCTATGATCGCAATGCGCCGGTACTCACCTTGCGCGGGACCAGCATGCCGGCCTTGCAACAAGGCGTGGCGGTGGCCGGGTTTGACGGCGGCCAGATAGCCGCGCTGGCTTTATCCGACGGGCGGCCGCTGTGGGAACGCAGTGTCGCCATTCCGAGCGGACGTTCGGAGTTGGAGCGGCTGGTCGACATTGATGCCGACCCGGTGATTTCCGACGGTGTGGTCTATGTCACCACCTATCAGGGTCGGATCGCGGCACTGACGCTGAACACCGGTCAGCTGCTATGGGCTCGGGAAATGTCGTCCTACGCCGGCCTGGCCGTGGGTCCGACACAAGTGTTCGTCACCGATGATACCGGTCAGGTCTGGGCGCTGGACCGGCGCACGGGCGCCACCTTCTGGAAGCAGGACAAGCTTCGCTACCGGCGCGTGAGCCGCCCAGCGGTGATCGGTGACTACGTCGTGGTCGGCGACTTCGAGGGCTATCTGCACTGGCTGTCCCAGGACGACGGACGCATCGTGGCCCGCACCCGCGCCGAGGATTCGGGCATTTCCGCGCCGCCATTGACCGTGGCCGGTGAATTGTTGGTATTGACCAACAATGGGGAGTTGAGTGCGTGGCACGTAAACGGCGCCGCCCGCCAATAATCATGGCGTACTCCCCAGGCTCGGGCCCGATTCTGCTACCATAGCCAGCTTTCGGAGAACCCGGGCCTGGAGCCCAGCCGCATGTTGCCGGTTATCGCCCTCGTGGGTCGCCCTAACGTGGGCAAATCCACACTGTTCAATTTCCTCACCCGAACCCGCGATGCGCTTGTGGCGGATCTGCCCGGACTTACCCGCGACCGCAAGTACGGTCGGGGCGAAGTGGGGCCGATGCCCTACATCGTGGTCGATACGGGCGGATTGTCCGGGGCCGAAGAAGGCATCGATGAACTCATGGCGCAGCAGACCAGGCTCGCCATTTCCGAGTCCGATCTGGTGATGCTGATGGTCGACGGCCGTCAGGGATTGACGCCGGTCGATACCGAGATCGGCCAGTTCCTGCGCCGTACCGGCAAACAGGTCCTGATCGTTGTCAACAAGAGCGAGGGCTTGGATGCGGCGGTGGTCGCCGGTGACTTCTTCTCTCTCGGCTTGGGAGATCCGCTCGCCATCGCGGCTGCCCATGGTCGTGGCATCGACCGCTTGATGCACACCGCGCTTGCGGGCTTTGTGTCTGCGGACGAGCCGCTTGAACCGCAAGCGCCACAGGAAACCAGAGTCGCCATTGTCGGCCGTCCGAATGTCGGCAAATCCACGCTGGTCAACCGGCTCCTTGGCGAAGAGCGGGTGCTTGCCTTCGATATGCCCGGAACTACCCGTGACAGCGTGTTCATACCATTCGAACATCACGCCAATCGTTACGTCTTGATCGATACGGCTGGTGTCCGCCGTCGGGCGCGGGTATCGGAGACTGTCGAACGCTTTTCCATCATCAAGGCCATGCAGGCGATCGAAGCGGCGCATGTCGTGGTGCTGGTGCTCGATGCCCACCAGGGTATCGCGGAGCAGGATGCAACTTTACTCGGTCAGGTGCTGGACAGCGGCCGAGCGTTGATCGTCGCAGTCAATAAATGGGACGGTTTGAGCGGCGATCAGCGAGAACGGGTGCGCAGCGAGCTTCATCGGCGTCTTTCGTTCGTGGATTTCGCCGAAATTCATTTCATTTCGGCTCGACACGGGACGGGCATCGGACATCTGTTCGAAGCCGTGGATCGTGCATACGATTCAGCGACGCGGGACTTGTCCACCTCGGAACTGACGCGAATACTCGAGGACGCCGTTGCCGCCCATCAGCCGCCGTTGGTCCGCGGTCGACGAATCAAGCTGCGCTACGCCCATCAGGGCGGTCGAAATCCACCGGTCATTATCATTCACGGTAACCAGACCGAATCGGTACCTGACAGTTACAAACGCTTTTTGGTCAATCAGTACCGGTCCGCATTGCGGCTGCGCGGAACTCCGGTGAGAGTCGAGTTCAAATCCGGAGCGAATCCGTTCGCTGGACGACGCAATGAACTCAGCGGGCGTCAGATCGCCCGCAAAAAGCGCTTGGTCAAGCACGTGAAGAAATCGAGACGCAGCTGATACGATGTGATTTGCACACCGCGCTCGCGCGTGCGGTTGCCGCGCCTCGGCTGCACGTGATCGACCAGCCAATATAGGGCCCCGATGGAGAGTGTTGAACACCGAATGGCCGATTTGGTCCTGGAGTTGGAGCGCGAAATGCGCGCATTGGGGCTGTGGGAGTCGGTTGCACCGCCGCCCACGGCGCTGCAAAGCGTGCAGCCCTTCAGCGTCGATACGTTGGACTTCACTCAGTGGCTGCAATGGGTGTTCATACCCAGAATCGCCGACTTGATCGCGGTGGGAGACTCATTGCCGCGCAATTGCGAGATCGCGCCCCTGGCGGAAATGGTCTTCGAGAATATCGACACCGATACCTCGCGGCTGCTGGCGCTGATCCGCAGTGTCGATCACACCTTGACCGACTGAAGGCGCGCCCGCCGCGCACGGAACTCTACAGTCGACCGTCGACCGCCTTCGCCGGAAGGACGTATTTGACGTCATACAGCACGTGCTTCGATTTCCCGAGCGCGTGCATGCCATCGACGCCGAGGGCCTGGAATTGGCGATGGCCGACCGCGAGAATGACCGCGTCGTAGGCTCCTTGTTGCGGTTCTGAAATTGGTTCGATGCCGTACTCGTGCTGCGCTTCCTTCGCGTCCACCCACGGGTCGTACACGTCGACTTCGGCGTGATAATGCTTGAACTCATCGATCAGATCGGTCACCCGTGTGTTGCGCAGGTCTGGACAGTTCTCCTTGAACGTCAATCCCATAATCAGGATTCGGGCGCCGACCACGTGGATGCGTTTGCGGGTCATGAGTTTGATGACTTGTTCGGCGACATAGGAACCCATGCCGTCGTTGATCTGCCGGCCGGCGAGAATCATCTCCGGGTGATAGCCGATTTCCTGCGCTTTGTGCGTCAGATAATAGGGGTCGACACCGATACAGTGGCCACCCACCAGGCCCGGGCGAAACGGCAGGAAGTTCCACTTGGTGCCGGCCGCTTCCAGGACCTCGAGCGTATCGATCCCAAGCCGGTTGAACAGCATTGCGAGTTCGTTGATCAGGGCGATATTGACGTCGCGCTGGGTATTTTCGATGACTTTCGCCGCTTCCGCGACCCGGATGCTACTGGCTTTGTGGGTGCCGGCGGTGATGACACGGCGGTACACCGAGTCCACATATTCGGCCACCTCGGGGGTCGAGCCGGATGTCACCTTCAGGATGGTCGAAACTCGATGTTCCTTGTCTCCAGGATTGATGCGTTCCGGGCTATACCCGGCGAAAAAGTCGACGTTGAAGCGGAGTCCGGATTCACGCTCGAGAATGGGTACGCAGACTTCTTCGGTGGCACCGGGATATACGGTCGACTCGTAGACGACCACGTCTCCCGCTTTCAGGACGCGGCCGACGGTGCGGCTGGCGGATTCAAGTGGCGTGAGGTCCGGTCGTTTGTGACGATCGATGGGAGTAGGGACGGTGACGACATAGAAGTTGCATGACTCGATTTGCGCGGCTTGATCGGTATACTGCAATTTTGTCGCAGCCGCCAGGATCTCCGGTTCCACTTCAAGGGTGTGGTCGACCCCTTGTTTGAGCTCGTCGATTCGGCGGCTATTGATGTCGAACCCGACAGTATCGAAGTGTTTGCCGAGTTCCACCGCCAGCGGCAGGCCCACGTAGCCCAACCCGATGACGCCGATTTTGATATTGTCGATGCTCAACATCCCTTTTTCGCTCCCGTCTGGCTCGAATGCAGTCCGCACCGAGCGGACAAATGAACACCGGATTATCCCCGTAGTCGACGCGTTTTTGAATAGGTCAAGAGGCATATTTGTGGTCGTGGACCGACGCGACTCCATGACAATTCGGGGCCGCCACTAGAACACCCGGTCTGCTTGTTTCTATACTTGTAAGGATGTTGGAGATGAAGGTGGCGGTGTGAACAAGTCCCTGCGGGCGTTGCTGCAGCATCCCGATTTCGTGGAGGGTCAGCATTGGTCGCGGGAACGGTTTCTGGCCCATCAGTCGATTGTCGAGGAAGGGGCTACCGGGTCGCAGGTCTATCTGTTGCTTGACGGCAAGGTGCGCGTGCTTGGAGACGTCGCATTGGATGAGGCCCGACGCATCCGTCCGGGGTTCTTCGATTTTGGATCCGGCGAGGTTTTCGGTGAGTTGGCCTTGTTCGACCGTGGGCCCCGCTCGGCGTCCGTGGTGGCGGTCACGGATTGCGAATTGGCAGTGATCGACGGCGAACGTTTACTGGCATTTCTCGATCAGCACCGGGAACTGGGATACGAGGTATTGCAGGAGTTGGTGGGCGCACTGGTCGTGCGGCTGCGAAAAACCAATCGTAAACTATTCTCTCTGATGGCATGGGGGCTCAAGGCCCGCGGATTCGATGAGCATTTGTAGGGGTTGTTGTAAGTGATTGATAAAAAAATATTTTCAAGATCGATCGGGTGAATTGATCAATTCGGACCAGAGATAGATTAAGTGGTCGATGTGTGAAGTGGTTCAGCTTTCTTCACCGCAGGCCGCTATGCAGAGATACATTCGGTTCGCGCTACCCATCCGAGCGGCATCCGCAGCACGGACGTTTTCGCGCGGCCAGCGCAGTGACCGGATCCGCGCTCGACGGATTGCACAAGCAAATATAAGGGACCGCCGCAGTCAATGATTCGCCTTTTTCGACACTACATCCCGGAGTCCATGATATTCCTCGGACTGGGCGAAGCGGTTTTGCTGGTGGCGTCGGTTTACCTGGGCGTGTATGTCCGGTTTTACGACGGTGGCCTGCCGGTCGACGATCCTTCCGTCGAGGGGCTGTTTTGGAAAGGAATTCTGTTCGCCGCCATCGTCGCCCTCTCCATGACCACCATGGGGCTCTATTGGCGCCACCTGCGCGTGGACAGTCTATGGCATATCGTGCTGCGGCTGCTGGGCGCGTTCATGCTTACTGTGGTGATGCTCGCGCTGATGTTCTACGTGCTGCCCGATCTGTTCATCGGCCGCGGCGCACTTGCCATTTCGCTGTTGATTGCGCTGGGGTTCGTGCTTGGCGCGCGGGCACTGCACTATCATTTCGCCGACATGGAGGGATTGAAAGCGCGCGTTTTGGTGGTCGGCGCCGGCCGCAAAGCGCGCTTGCTGGAAAGCCTGCGGCGCCGCGTCGATTGGCATGGCTTCAAGCTGATCGGCTACATTCATATTCGCGGCGAACGCGATTCGGTCGATCCCGCGAAAGTTCTGCAATCCGACACCCCCCTGGATCAATTGGTGGAGGAATATCAGATCGACGAAATCGTGGTGGCGATCGATGATCGCCGCAAAAGCTTTCCGGTCGACGAAATTCTTGAGTGCAAAATGAAAGGCGTGCAAGTTGTCGATCTCATGACGTTTTTCGAGCGTCAAAGCGGCAAAATCCGCCTCGATACGCTGCATCCCAGTAGCCTGATTTTCGCCGACGGATTCTCGCAGGCGGTACTGCGCAAGAACAGCAAGCGGGTGTTCGATATCGGCGCCAGTCTGTTCTTGTTGTTGTTCGCGTGGCCCTTCATGTTGATCACCGCGCTGGCGATTCGCATCGAATCCCCCGGCTCTGTACTGTATCGCCAAATTCGTGTCGGGCGTTTCGGCATACCATTCGAAGTGCTGAAGTTCCGCAGCATGCGGGCGGACGCCGAGCAGGACGGCAAGGCGCAGTGGGCGCAGAAGGGCGATAGCCGCGTCACCCGGGTAGGCGGTTTGATCCGTAAATTCCGAATTGATGAGCTTCCCCAGCTGCTCAATGTGCTGCGCGGAGATATGAGTTTCGTCGGTCCAAGGCCCGAGCGGCCGGAGTTCGTCGAGCAATTGAAGCAGGAAATCCCATTTTACGATCTGCGCCACAAGGTTGCCCCCGGCATCACCGGTTGGGCGCAGATTTCCTACCCGTATGGTGCCTCCGTGCGGGACGCTATGGAAAAACTGCAATACGACCTTTATTACATCAAGAATTACAGTTTACTATTCGATTTCATGATCCTCTTCCAGACAGCCCACGCGGTCGTCTGGGGGAAGGGCGCACGCTAAGGGTTGACCGCCCGACGCATGTCGAGGCACCAGCGGCAACGACCTGCTGAACGGGCGGCGGGGGACGGGAATGCAAGCGGTTGACATCGGCCTGGTGAGCTACCTCGTCGCAGCGGGCGCATTTCTACTGCTTGCTTTGTTGCTGCTGACGAGTTGGCGGGGCCGCCTTGAAGGCGCGGCGCTGGTCGCCGCCGTGACCACCAGTACGGTGTGGGGGGTGGTGGCAGCACTCGGGCCACAGATTCAGGCACCGGTTTCTCCGATCGCCTATCACACGCTGGAAATCCTGCGCGACATCACCTGGTACGTGTTCCTGTTTCGACTGCTGCGACCATTGAAGGTCTCGGAGCGCGAGCATACGGGGTTGTTGACGTTTGCTGAGCCTGTCGCGCTAGTCACCGCGGCGGTGGTCCTGCTGATCGACTTGGTGCCGCAACTGGTCACGAAGGTAATACACTCGGCATCGCCGACACAGGCGGCAATGACCGGCCACTTGCTGTTGGCTTTGATCGGCATGGCCTTGGTGGAGCAATTATTTCGCAATACCCGCCCGTCGGGGCGCTGGTCGGTGAAGTATCTATTTTTGGGCGTAGGCGCCATTTTCGCCTACGATTTTTTTCTGTATTCGGATGCGTTGCTGTTCAAGCAGATCGATTACGATTTGTGGACAGCGCGTGGGTTCGTCAACGCTTTGGTTGTTCCGATGCTGGCGGTTTCGGCGGCACGCAACCCGGCCTGGTCCCTGGATGTATTCATCTCCAGACGGGTGGTGTTCCATACCGTCACGCTCGCCGGGGCAGGGACTTTACCTGCTGGTCATGGCCGCGGCCGGCTATTACATACGCCAATTCGGAGGTAGTTGGGGCACCGCTGCACAGGCGACGTTCTTGGCATTCGCGCTGCTGCTGTTGGGTGTGTTGCTGTTTTCCGGGCAGATGCGAGCCAAACTCAAGGTATTTCTCAGTAAGCATTTTTTCAATTACAAGTACGATTACCGAGAAGAATGGTTGAAGTTGTCGGGAAGTCTGCTGGCCGGAGACGGCGAACTGAACCCGCGGCAACGGGCGATTCGATCGCTGGCGGATATCGTCGAAAGTACCGGCGGCATGCTCTGGACTCAGACCGACGCCGGGCACTATGCGGGGGCTGAGCATTGGAACATGAACGAGACGGCGCATGCAGTGATCAAGGAAGACGCGCCTGTGATTCGTTTTCTGCGCACCCGGAAGTGGGTCATCGATCTGGACGAATTCAGGGAGAATCCAGAGTTATATGAAGATCTGATGCTACCGGATTGGCTCGAAGAGTTGCCGCGGGCTTGGCTCGTGGTCCCGTTGCTGCGCGACGAGACACTTATCGCTTTCGTGGTATTGGGAAGGCCACGCGCACTGCGTAATATTAACTGGGAAGATCGTGACTTGCTGAAGACGGTCGGACTGCAGATTGCCAGTTACATCGCGTTGGTGGAGACCAGCGAAGCATTGATGAACGCCCGTCAATTCGAAGCGTTCAATCGACTTTCATCATATGTGGTGCACGATTTGAAGAATGTCAGCGCGCAGCTGTCGTTGGTAGTAAAAAATGCGAAGCGTCATCTCGATAACCCCGCTTTCGTGGCGGACGCAATCAGTACGGTCGAAAACGCGACTGCGAAGATGAACAGGATGCTGGCACAGTTGCGCAAGGGTGGTACAGTAGAGGCTGCTAAATCGATCGTCGATTTGCAGCCAATCTTGCGCGATGCCGTATCGACTTGTGCCGGTCAGGATCCTGTACCGTCGCTGGAATCCGAAGACCGTCAATTGCTACTGGTGATAGACGCCGAAAAACTGACCAACGTATTGTCGCATCTGATCCAAAACGCGCAGGAAGCCACGTCTCGGCAGGGCCGGGTGCTGGTAAAGGCCGGGGTCGATCACGATGACGTTCTCATCGAGGTTACGGACGATGGCTGCGGCATGGACGAAAAGTTTATTCGCGAACGCTTATTCCGGCCATTTGAAACCACCAAGGGCAACGCGGGAATGGGGATCGGCGTCTACGAAAGCAGAGAATTCATCTGGTCGCAGGGCGGCGACCTGCTGGTCACCAGCGAGCCCGGGAACGGAAGCAAATTTCAGGTCCGGTTGCCGCTGTACCGAGACGCGCCCGGACACGACGTTCAACGCGCTGCAGAGACTGCGAATTGACAGCCAATAAAACACTACTGGTAATTGAGGACGATCCCGGATTGCAAAGCCAGCTCCGCTGGTCGTTTGAGCACTACGATGTGCTGATCGCGGGGGACAAGGAGACGGCTATTAACGAACTGCGCCGGCACGAGCCGGCCGTGGTGACTTTGGATCTCGGGCTGCCTCCGGATCCGGCAAATGCCAGCGAGGGACTTGCGACGCTGGAGGAGATTTTGCGACTTGCGCCGCACACCAAGATCATTGTCGTGACGGGCAATGAAGATCGGGAAAACGCCGTGCGTTCCATCGCCCTTGGAGCGTACGACTTCTACCAGAAACCCATCGAACCGGAAATCCTGGGGTTGATCATCGAGCGCGCCTACCGCGTGTATGAATTGGAAGACGAGAACCGCCGCCTCGCCAGCGCAAAAGGCGATTCGCCTCTGGAGGGGATCATCGCCACCAGCCCGGAAATGCTCAAAGTATGTCGGACCGTGGAAAAAGTGGCGCCCACGGACGCGACGACGATCATCTTGGGGGAGAGCGGTACCGGCAAAGAACTGGTGGCGAGAGCGATCCATAATCTGAGCAGCCGCGCCCAGGGCAGTTTCGTCGCCATCAATTGCGCCGCGATCCCTGAAAACCTTCTGGAAAGCGAGCTTTTCGGTTATGAGAAGGGCGCTTTCACCGGCGCGGCCAAGCAGACCAAAGGTAAAATCGAATACGCTGACGGCGGCACGCTGTTTCTCGACGAAGTGGGCGATCTGCCGTTGGCGCTGCAGGCCAAATTGTTGCGCTTTTTACAGGAGCGCGTGATCGAGCGAGTGGGCGGCAGAGCCGAGATCGCCGTGGATGTACGGGTGGTTTGCGCCACGCACCGTGACCTGACGCAATTGATTCAGGAAGGCACGTTCCGAGAAGATCTCTACTACCGAATCAGCGAAATCAAGCTCATTGTGCCTCCGCTGCGGGACCGTCAAGGCGACGCGGTAGTGTTGGCGAGTACCTTTCTGAAGCGCTATGCCGACAAGAACAGCCGCTCCGTGCGCAGCTTCAGCAAAGAAGCATTGGCCGCGATCGAGCACTATCAGTGGCCGGGCAATGTCCGAGAGATGGAAAATCGGGTGAAGCGTTCGGTGATCATGGCCGAGGGGACACAGGTTACGGCAGAAGACCTGGAACTGGCTGAGGCGCAGGACGAAAGCATGCCGTTCAACCTTCGCCAGGTACGGGAGCAGGCCGAACGGCACGCACTCTCGCGTGCATTGTCCGTCGCGGATGGGAATCTGTCGCGTGCGGCCGAATTGTTGGGGATCACGCGTCCGACGCTGTATACGTTACTGGATAAATTCAATATGCGCTCTTGACTACGAGCCGCAGTCGGCCGGATTGCATCCGGCCAGGTCCGTCCTGACCTGGGCGTGAATCCTTCGCGGCTTAATCAGGCGTCACCATGCCAATCGCGGGCCGTAAAGGTATGCGATACGCAAGTTCTTGCGGGAGGGAATCGATGGGAAAGCCGATCAAACACACGATGTTGCCGAAAGCGGCGCTCTTAATGGCAGCCGCGATGGTTGCGCTGTGCGGCGGCTGCGCCGTCGTTCGCAGCCCAGAGACCATCTGCAGTCCGCAAAGGACGCGCTCCAGCAACGACCGCTTGCGCACTGCTGTGATCGAACTCAAAAACGCGCTTCAGAATGATCCGAAGGATGCGGAGGCGCGCCTTCTTCTGGGCAACACCTATTTGCGGGCCGGTGATGTGATTTCGGCTGAAAAGGAATTGCAGCGCGCCCGCGACACTGGGTGCACCTCGAGACAAGTGGCTGATTCCGCTTGGCCCAGGCGCGACTTGTGGCAAAACAAAGCCGGCGAGGTGCTCAAGGACCTGCAGGTGGAAAAAGGAGATTCCAAGGAGCTTCAAGTCGAGATCCATGCCATGCGAGCCGATGCTGCATTGATTAATCGGAATCCAAAACTGGCTCACGAAGAATTCGAACTAGCGCGTCAACTGGCCCCCAAAAGCGCAAAAGTCTTGTTGTTGGAGGCGCAATTCGCGCGTCAGGACGGCGATGAGGCGCGGGCCGCGTCCCTCGCAGAGCAAGCGATTGCGGCCGACCCAAACTATCTTGAGGCCTACCTTTTCAAAGGCCGCATGCTCCAGCATCAGGGCAAATTCACGGATGCCTTGGCGGCTTACGACAAAGGTGTACAACTTAATCCGCACCACATCAGTCTGCGTATTGCGCAAGCGGCGGCGCATCTGGGGGTGAGAAAGTACGACGAGGCGGAACAGGATCTCAATGCGCTCGGACAGATCTCCAACCGGTTGGTACTTGCCCGGTATATGCGCGCATTGATCGCGTTGGGGCGGGATCAGAATGATGATGCTGAAAATCAGCTCACCGAAATCCTGCGTAGCGCCCCGGATTACGCCCCAGCCAATCTGCTGCTCGGGGTTCTGAACTATCGGAAAGGGCAACTGGAAACAGCGGAAAGTTTTTTGAAGAAATTCGTCTCGATGCAACCTTCCGACCTGCGTGCGGTAAAACTGTTGGCGGTCGTGCGACTCAAGCGGGGAGATCCTAAAGGCGCATTGCAGATGCTCGAGCCCCGTATCCCGACGGTCGGGGACGATCCCCAGTTTTTTGCATTGCTGGGTACTGCGTACATGAAGAGCGGCGACTTTACAAAGGGAAGCGAGTACCTGAATCGCGCCGCGGACCTGGCACCCAATGAGGCTGCTATCAGGACCCAGCTTGGCATCAGTCAACTGGGTAGCGGAGATACCGGGCGTGCGGTGTCCGAGCTTGAGGCGGCTGTACAGTTGGATCCTGATCTGATTCAGGCGGATCTTTTGTTGGTCATGGTCCACTTGCGCCAAGGGCAGTACGAAGAAGCGCTGAAAGCGGCACAGGCCATGGCAAAGCGGCATCCGGACAACCCTCTGCCGTATAACGTAATCGGGGCTGCCTATCTTAGCAAAGGAGTGCCCAAGGAAGCACGGAAGTATTTGCACAGGGCTCTGGAGATTGATCCCAAATTCACACCGGCGCGATTGAATCTAGCTCGATTGGACGAGCGAGAAGGGCGCCGTGACTCCGCCATTAAACGACTCACGGAGGTATTGAACTACGACCACGGCAATTTGCAGATACTGTTGGAGCTCGCGCGCCTGGCTGAAGGTGAGGGAAAGCCTGATGTAGTTCGACAACGCCTTCAGCAGGCGCGCGATGCAAATCCCGATGCTCTCGAGCCACTGGTATTGTTGACGCGTTTGGAACTGTCCCAGAATACCCCACTGCAAGCGTTGAGCACCGCTCGTCAACTGGCCGATAAGTTTCCTCGACATCCTAGCGCTTTGCGTACCTTAGGGCGGGCACAACTTGCAGTCGGTGAAAAAGCGAGCGCTTTGGTGACGTTCGAGCGATTGGTGAATGTGGAGCCAAAGTCAAGTGAATCACACTACCTGCTTGCAAATGCGCGTGCGATCTCCGGCGACAGCGCCACTGCCGAAAAGGAATTACAGGAAGCATTGAACTTAACGCCGAATCATCTTCCCTCTCTGTTGTTGCGGGCCAAACTCGAGGCTGCACGTGACGATTACGAGCAAGTTATCGCGACTGCGCGCACGATCCAAACACATTATCCGAAGTCAGGAGTCGGGTTTGAGTTAGAGGGAAAGGCCGAATTCCAGAAGCGCGAGTATGAATCCGCAGAGCGCGCATTCGAGAAAGCGCAAGCGATCCAGTCGACGAGTGACAGAGCGATCGCGCTCTTTAAGATGAGGCAAAATTTGGGCCGCGGAACTCAAGCCGTACAAGGACTGCTCGCCTGGATTGAACAGAATCCGAGGGACGTTCGTGCACGTATGGTGTTGGCTTCTCAGCTACAGTCGACCGGACACCGCGAGGAGGCGATCGACCAATACGCAGCGGCCAATAAACTACAGCCTAATAACGCGATTATATTAAATAATCTGGCATGGCTGTATCTTGACCAGAATGAGCAAAGCAACGCATTAAGTCTCGCAAAAAAAGCCTATGAACTCAAACAGGATCAGCCGGAAATCATCGACACCTATGGTTGGATGCTGCTACAGACCGGAAATGTCGAAGGAGGTCTGAAAATGCTTCGCATGGCAGTCGCGAGGGCTCCGCATATCGGCAGCATACAATACCATTACGCGGTGGCGTTGAATGCGGCGGGAAACGCCATCGAAGCGCGCAAAGAGTTGCAGAGACTGTTGAAATCAAACCCCGGTTTTCCCGAAGCCGAGGACGCGAAGGCGCTTCTGCGAGAACTCAAGACTAGGGGTTAGCGGGCCCAGGCAGTGCAGCTTATGGCGTGATTTGAATCCACTGTGTAGGATGCGGGTAATATGCAGACGTTGAAAGTTATCTTTTCGGGCCTCTCGATCGCGATTCTGACAGCGATTTCGGGGTGCAGTTCAGACACCAATTTTACCTATTTCTAGCACGGACAGCGCGCAAAAGACGCGCGGGACGGCGGGAATTACCAAGCCGCGGCCATCGACCTTAAGAACGCGCTCCAGGTCAATCCAGATAATCCTGAAGCTCGCTGGTTATTGGGTCGCACCTACATCGAGTTGGGAGATGGCGCAAGCGCAGAAAAAGAACTGCGGCGCGCCATGAATCTCGGTGTAAGCGAGGATGCCGTCGTGGTACCGCTGATGAGAGCGGAGTTTTTGGAAGCTCAGATCGACGAAATTTGCGCCAGAAGCCGCCCGCGGCAGACTCGCCGGCGCCCGTGCAGGCGGAGTACTGGACATTGCGCGGCCACGCCTATTTAGGGTCGGGCCGCGTTCGTGATGCCGACGAATCGTACCGACATGCGCTGGGTGTCGTCAATGACTATCCGGAGGCGCAGGTGGGTATCGCGCAGCTAGCGTGGCGTCAAGGTGACTTGACTGGGGCGCGAGAGCAACTGAAGAATGTTCAAAAGCAACACCCTGATGTCGCAGCCAGCTGGAGCTTGCTTGGGGAGATGGCCCTGAGCGAAGGTAAAGCCGATGAGGCGGAAAAGGCGTTCAGTAAAGCGATTGCCCTCCGTCATTATGTCAATACGGACGTAGCCAAGCGCGCCTTGGCGCGTGCTCAGCAGGGAAAGTACGACGAAGCGGACGAAGATCTGCGTACATTAAAGAAATACGGCCTGCGGAAACATCCGTACGTCAATTACGTGGCGGGCATCAATTACTTCAAGCAGCGGAAGTATCGCCAGGCCGAGGCGGAATTTCAGTCAGCAATCAATCGCGTGCCCGATTTTTATCAAGCCACCATGTATTTGGCCGCGACCAACTTGATTTTGGGTAACTTAGAGCAAGCCCTCCAGTTCGCGCAGAAAGCCTCATCACAAGCGCCGTACGCGGTCGGCCCCCAACGCATTCTCGCTGCCGTGTATCTGCGGCAATCAAAATTGGAAGAGGCGGACCAGATTCTGCAGCAGGCGCGTGCTCGGCACGCAAACGACGCGGAGATACTCCGGCTGTCAGCAACGCTTTCATGGCTCGAAGGTGACCCAAAGCGCGCTATGGAATATGCCAAGCAAATCGAGGACCCGCATTCAGGTTCACCCGGTGAGAACTATACTTTGATGGTGGCAAAGCTCCTGAATAATCAGCAGCTCGACAACGCAGTGGACGCGGGTGCTACGGGTAATGCGAGCGCGCAGCAGGAATACGTGCGAAAGTTATTGTATGCGATCGAGGCGTTTAAGGCGCGCAACTTCGAGCTGGCCGTGACCAGGGCGAAAAAGCTACACGAGCAGTTTCCGGAGCGGATAGATCCTTTGAACCTGCTCGCCGGGTGTTATCTCGCTACAGCGGATTGGAGCGAGGCGCGAAAATATCTAAACGAAGTCCTGGAGTTGGACTCGACTGACCCTACTGCAGTGAAAAACCTCGCGAAGCCGGAGCGTCAGCAGGGGCACCTCGATAAAGCAGAATCTTTATTGACGGGATACCTCAAGAAGAAGGTCCAAGATCAGGATGCGGCTCTCTTGCTGGCGAAATTACTGACGGCCAAGGGCAGCCACAAAAAGCAACTGACC
Organism: uncultured Gammaproteobacteria bacterium; assembly: GCA_963762165.1. Lineage (GTDB taxonomy): Bacteria > Pseudomonadota > Gammaproteobacteria > JASBUN01 > JASBUN01 > CAVXJN01. Next base: position 593,119 of record CAVXJN010000001.1, on the reverse strand, counting down.
TCCTTTCTAATGCGCTGAGCAGAAATCCCCAATCGGTGGAGATTCGCTTCGCACTGGCCAAGCGGTTGTTCGAGCAAGACCGGTTCGACGACGTATGAAGCTGACGCGCGACATTGGGCCCAGTCAACTTAACCAGTGTCCCCGGTTGCTCGACATTAAGGGTAGGACGGAGCTGATGACTGGCGACGTGTTGGGTGCCAAGGGATCGTTTAAGAAATGGAAAGAAATTGCTCCCAAGTCGCCAGAGGCCAATTTTATGTATGGGGAGGCGTTGGCACGTAACGGTGAATTGGAGGCCGCACGCGAGGCGGTCGATAAAGCGACTTCGCTTGATCCCAAGTATTTGCCGGCGCGAATCGGTAAGATCAAGCTGATGGTACAGGAGCGTCGCATCCACGATGCGGATATCCAGATCAAGCAACTACGGGCGGAATTCGGTGACCGCGTCGAGGTGTTGGGCCTAGAAGGATGGTATGCGTTACTCACTGGTGATTACGCCGCAGCTGCCCAGAAGTTAGAGCAGGCGACAGCAAAGAAGCCGGATCAGAGCTGACATTGCTCTGGTCGCGGGCACTTTGGGCGCAGCATAAGCGCAATCGTGCCGTCCAGGTCATGCGCACTTGGGTCGACAAGCACCCGCGCGATACACCGGTTTCGATGCAACTCGCCGGCGCGTACCTATCGAACGATCAATCAAGCGATGCCTTGAAAACTTACGAGCAAGTCTTGGAGCACTCGCCATCCAATATTCGGGCGTTGAACAATGTCGCCTGGCTACTGCGGGATCAGAATCTCCCGCGCGCACTTTCGGTTGCTGAGCGCGCTCAACAACTGGCGCCTAACGACCCGCAGGTGCTCGACACAATGGGCATGTTGCTGCTAAGAAACGGTCAAACCAAGCTGGCGCTTTCTACACTGCAACAGGCTGCTAAAATTGTACCGAACGATGCGCGAATTCAGCTTGACTTGGCACGTGCGCTACTGAAAGACGACGCGAAACGCGACGCACGACGTATCGTCGATCCGTTACTAACGAGACGCTCGATCCAGAGTGGAATTGGCCGCGAAAGACTTGAAGCGGTCTATGGATAGCGCAGCCGAGAATTGACATATTTGTACCCCGCTAGCATGCTCGTCGTTAGTCATCCGGCCGCGGTCGCACGTTACGAAGTTCGTACCTCGATATCCTTCTCCAGTTTAATTATGGCAGGACCGGTCAGTATCAGGTGAATGGCGAAGTACACCAGCAGCAAACGCTCGAATGCGTGGACGAAAAAAGTGTGCGGAAATAGATGACCTAGCGTCAGCATTATAGGAGCCATGATCAACAGCCCCGTATTGCCACGAAAAAATAGCAAATATTGTATGGACCTGGTGTACTGATACATCGTTCGCCAGGTTTCCCTTCCGGTCCAGAAAAATGCTATCACTAAAAGGAGGTACCAAGCGTCCCAGCGCTCGGGGGCGCGGTAAATCAGTTTCATAGCCAAGAAGCCTGCGGGTACGAGATGCAACGCGATGTGAAGCCGGAGGCAATACCGGCACCTCGAGGGAATTTTGGACTCGGCGTTGGCGATAAAGACGTAACTCCATGCCAAGAGTGACGTAATACATACCGCAGCAATGCCCGCGAAGGAAAATAGCAAAAGCTTACTGGCATGCCCAAGGGCAGCCAGACTGGTTGCCGCCACTGATATGCTGGATCCGATAGCAGTGATGGTGCTTAGTCTCATCCTTTGCATTCCTTGAGCGTATGCACTGTTCTTGCCCGCGAACCGTTGCGATGAGTGAGTCCGCGATGATTGGCGCGGCTGCGGAATTAATTAGTCTTCGGTCGGAATAGAGAAAAGCTGCATATAAGTTGCGAAGTATTCGTGGATCTCGCCAGTGGTCAAGCCAAAGTCTTCGGGACGATAACGGTGCGCACTTTTAGAACGACGAGGACTCTCTAGCAAGGTTTGGATAGCCGTTAAAGTACCGGCGGATAATTGCAGGTCAAAATGCACGTAAATCCGCCGCACCGTGCCGATGGGGTCGGATATGAGGTCATTGTATTGCAAATCCAGTATCTGGCCGGGGAGAACGTTTGTCGCTGCCGTAGACAGCTGGCCATGTCGGTGTCAGCCTTTCCAGTACTTGCTGTCCCAACAATTGACGGTCCACGACACGGCTATAGATTCGCGAAATACGGCATTTAAATCGGCCCAGGAGGAAACGGATTTGGCCGGGTCGCGGTGCAATTGGATCAAGCAAGCGTCTGGATAGACTTCCAGAATGGCGTTAACTGCAGCCGTATGGTCAGGCGACTTGAGTAGCCAGCGCTGCGCAGGATACGTCCACTGCAATGTTTGAAGTGTCCGCCTGTGATGGCGATATGTCTCCAGATGGGGTGCCGAGTCGAGCCACGCTGAATAAGCGGGGGCATTGAACATTCCGGCAAGTGCCTGGGTACTGAGGCTTTGCATCAGCAGAGGCGTGCATTCCTCAGGACCATCGAGGTGAAAGCGGTGAATGCTCTTTAAGTCTGGCGCCAGATAGTCCTGCAAACGCACGAGGCGTTTACCGATTCTGCGCCGGGATCTTCCTCCCGGCTGCCTCGCGATTGGGTCTATTTGGGAAACAGTAGTTTCCCAGTTGGATAAAAATCGATGACAGGGATCGCGCGAAAGTAGGTCGAACAGAAGCGATGTGCCGGTACGGGGAAGTCCCAGTATGAACACCGGCCGTTCTAACCGCTGCCTTAGAATATCAGGGCGTTGTTGCCAGAAGTTAAATAATTTCAGTCGGTTTTCCAGCAAGTTCGTGATCACGGCTCTAACGTAGAATTGTCCGAACGCGTGCAAATCGCCCGAATCACGCAGAGAAGTCAGGAGGATCTCCAGCGGCTCAAGTATGTTGAGTCCGTTGGAGCCGTCATATCTGGTCCTCTTCCGCGCCGTATCGACAACGTCGGCAAGCATGAGTGACGGGCGTAGTACGGGTACGGCGAGGCGGCGCGCGGCGCCGTTCCAGATTTTGACGAAAGCTCGCTGTTCGGGCGGATGAATCACTAGCACGTCCTCGCTATGTCCACCGATCGCCGAAGCAGCGCTTGGCACGCAGGTGTAGCGCCGTCAGCCGATCTCGCGCGGCGTGGCGAAAAGTGCTGTGTCATAAGGTCTGCAGCGTTATCGGCCGCATGATATTCGGCGAGAGAGTCTCGCAGCCGAGCGGCATTGTGCAGTATCGATGAATCTTCCATAGTCTCATGGATCAGATCCATTAGTGAATTGGGGTAACGATGGAATCGGTGCCAGGACATCATCCGCCCGGCGCCCAAGCGTTCCACCATGCGCATGTTGAATTGCTGATCCGCTAGCGTGGGAATTCCGATAATCGGTTTGCCGTACTGCAGGGCTTGGTAAACGGTGCCGTTGCCTCCGTGGCACACGACGAGATCACATACCTCCATCACCAGGTCGCCGTTTATGAATGGTTCGACATAGATCCTGTCATCGATAGAATGAATACCCTCAGCCTGCTGGCCGGTGGTGATTACGGCGCTGATGTCAGAATCGGCCAAGAGTTTCTGCGCTGACTGGAAAAACGCTCCCAATCCCGTTGTGCCCATCGTGAAGTAGACCAGCGGTCGCCCGGTTCTTTTCGGCGGCCACCAGGATGAAGCCGGTGCGTCGCTTTTAAGCGCCAGGGGACCGACGAAATGGTAGTCGGGGGGCAATCGTCGGGTCGGAAAATATTCGGGAATGTCGGCGATCAATGTCAGATCGGCGCCGGCTAAGCAGTTGGTGGCAGTAACGGTCTTTTGGAGACCATATTTTCTACTGAGCCGGGTAAAAATGCTCATCGCTCGATTAAAAATGCGGATCTCTAGGCCGACATTGAAGCGGTTGAGCACAGCGCTCAGCGTTGGCGCGGGTTCGGTCAGCCGCGCTGCAACCTGCCGAACACCGGCACATAGGGCAGGGCGCGATATTGCGTCGAAGAAGCATTCACGATGGCTGCGTGCGGGATGCCTGCCACCTGGGCTGAGATGGGCGCAGAAAAACGGAAGTCGGAGAGTACCAGATCTGGCTTCACTTGCCGGTATAAAAGCATATCCGCCTCTATCAGTCCCGGAAATCGTCGTCGGTGACGAACCTCATTTTGCCCTTACGGATGTTTTCCAAGAGTTTTCTGGGGTCCGGTTCCGCCAGCGGCAAAACTGGGAATCCGGCTTGAGCAATGAAATCGGCGTACCGGCCTTCGCCCGCGAAAGATGACCTCCCAGCCGCGGTTTCTCAGTTCCTGGGCGACCAGCAGCGGTCGGCTGACATGGGAAAGCATCTGCGTATAAGGGAGTGCTAGAACGCGCATGGGTTGTCTAGGTGCGAGGGAACCGTGTCGTGGGCTCGTGTGGGCGGCGTCCGATGCGCAATGGTTCGATTTTGCTGCACTTTCGCAGAGAAAGATACTCCCAACGCGGCGTGGTTCCGTTAAATTCTTCAATAAGTTCGACAAATCCGGGGCGCGAACCGCCTCCAATCGGTAGCGGCGAACGTGGCCGAGTCCCGATGCGCTGTCGCGCGCGGGGCCTGGGCCGATATCGCGGCGTGTAGGCACTGTAAAAGGACTCGACGGTACAGCCCGCTAGCGCCGCTTCGAGCCACTAGCGGCGGCGGCGCGGCCGCGTTCCGTAAAGTGCCGCGCTGCCGCTGCGCCACGCTGTCAGCGCATTTTACAGGCCGCGCCGCGCGGACACCGACCGGCACGGGTGAGCGATTGTAAGCCACTGATTTACAGTGTATTCGAAATCTTGGCCCGCTGTTTGCATTCATGAGGACGACGCGAGCCGATACGGCCGGGGCAAGGACGAAGAGCCCCAAAAAATTTACACACGTTTAAGTATCTTGGAACTGCTCGAACATAAGGAGAACACGAGCGATGAACATGAAAAAAGCAACTTTGGTAGCTGCTGTCTCGGCTGCGATCGGGATGGGAGCAGTAGGCGAAGCCAGCGCGAACGTATACGCGGGTTCGTCTCTCGATATCAATAGCCTGAGCATCCAACTGTTCGATGCCAACAATGACCCGATCACTGGGGTTAGCCCCCGGTACACCTTCAACGTCGAAGATTCGGCGACGCTGAATGGCGCTACCGATGCGAATGCTGCGGGTTGTGGTAGCTTTGGCACCCCGTGTAGCGCTACATCGCCGGTGTTGACCGTGCCTGCCGCGAATGCGCCGAGCAGCTCGATCACTCGTGCGGACAGCAACTACAGCCTGTTTGGGCCCGGTTCCGGCACCTACTCGAACTCCAACGCGGAAATCTCCACTTCCGAGTTGGTGACGGGAACACCGACTTCGACCAAGCAGGTCGCGGAGTCGGAGGTTGCGAACACCGGCCAAGGGCAGGCATCGACGAACATTCAATCCAACACTACCTTCACGCTGTCGTTTACCCTCGCTAATGGGTTGGTCTCACCCGCGACCTTGATTCTCGACTTCAGCGCCAATCCGGAAATGCAGGCGCTGGTGAACCAGTTGACGGGACTCGGTTTGGCCCAGTCTAACATGACAGCGTCGTTCGGTCTGCAGCAGCTATCCGGTGGCAGCGGGGAAGTGAGCTGGTCGCCGCAAGGTACCGCAGCAAACAATTGTGACGCCTCTGGCGGCCTTGCGTGTACCGAGACCGCAGATAGCGAAGACTTGAACCTTACCCTGGGTGTCGGCCCCGACAACAGTAGTCAGAGCCACAGCCTTGGTACCGGCGCCTCCACGTTCGGCCTCAATGTGAGCGGACTGACGGCGGGGAACTGGACGTTAACCTTGGCGGCACTGACCAGCGTCAATGTGACTGCAGTTCCGGAGCCTGGCGTACTGGCCCTGCTGGGAACCGGGCTTGCTGTGTCCGGCTTTGCGGGCGCCGCCCGCCGTCGGAAGAAAGCCTCGCGTAGCTAAGCGCAGCGCGGCTTTTGCCTGAAACCGCACAGCCGATTTGGCTGTGCGGTTTTTTTATGCCGATGCAGCGGCAAACAGGTTTTGCTGAGATCGGGTCGGCGCGTGAGCGAATAAGCGGCTTACGGGTGTCGCTAGATCGGTTGACGGGCGTTCTGCGATTTCGAGAGATAGATCTTTTTGAAGATCAGGAACTTCAGCCTCTGTAACGGTCCTTTATTCCCCCATCTCAACTTTCCGCGCACATATTTGCATTTGTATGCGTCGAATTGGTGGTAATAGGGCGCAGCCAATACAGGCCCCCTGCCCAACAACAGTTTAACCACTTCGGCCCCGATCCAGCCGCCGCATAATTGCACGGCGGCGGCGCAGGAAGGGCCGATTTTCTTATCCAGGCTGACATAGCGCCTATCCATGTAGGATAGATGGGTAGCCTTCGGCGCATTACCCAAGCCGAACAGCACGTACTTGTCCACCGTATTTTTGGCGAGGTCCATCGCGAAATATTCGTGCCAGCCCATTCCATCGGGTGTGAAAACAAGCAGAATCGCGCTGAAACCGATGGGGCCTGCGCCGACGACGGGAAGGCCAGCCTCGCGAGCGCGGGTATAGAGCAAATCGCGGGCCTCAACGGCGAAAAAATCGAGGCCGTCCACAACGACATCGACATCTTCAAGAAACCGATCTACGTTGCCGGCATGGATCCCGTCTTCGAACCTCGTAATTTCAGACGTTGGATTTATGTCCGTCAAAGTAGCAGCCATCACGCTGCATTTGCTCTTGCCCAGATTTGACACAGTTGCGCCCGCTTGGCGATTGAAGTTTGGCAACTCGAACGAGTCGAAATCGGCGAGATGGAATCGTCCGATGCCCAGCCGTGCAAGGGTGTGCACATGTACCCCTCCAACGCCTCCCAGGCCCGCGATCGCGATCTTGCTGCGGCGAAGCGTGTCCTGCTCTTCGGGTTGCACCAGCCCAAGGTTGCGACTGAAAGCAGCGTGATAGTCGAATTGCGCGTCGACTTGACCTTGTGGATTGCGCGGCTTCTTATCGGCTTCCGGTTGCGTCATTGCTTGATGCCGATTAGCACGCCGTGATCTCTTGGCAGTGAAATGCGTTCGATCTTTTTAAAGCCGGCGCGGTCCATAAATGATTCATAATCTTTCCAGGTGTATAGCATGCCTTCGCCGGTGGCGATCGACAGGAAATAGGGCGATCCCAACGCTGCCGTGATTGGCCCGTCTTCATCGTCGTTCCCCATCATATTGAACACGATCACCCGACCTCCGGCGGGAAGCGCGTCATAAGCCTTTTTCAGCACAGTCGTGTCGTGCTCCGGAGACCAGATGGTCATCATGTGCGCCAGCAAGATGGCGTCGATACCAGTGGGGAGGTCGGTGTTAAAAAGGTTGCCGTGAAAGGTGTCTACACGGTCCCCCATGCCTGCCTCGCGTATGTTCTGCTCAGCCAAGGCGCAGACCGTGGGCGAGTCAAATACGGTGACCTTGAGATGCGGGTTGGCTTTAGCGAGGGTGATAGCGTTCGTACCATCGCCTCCGCCTGCGTCGACCAGATGAGAGATGCTCGTGAGGGGGACCTCTTCGGCCAGAAGCACATTGGCCGACTTCGATAACGAACTCATCGCGTCATGGAAAATCTTCTCCAGTTCGGGGGTGTGCGAGAGGCGATCATAGAGGTTGTTTTCCGTGCCGGTGAATCGCCCCAGCCCCACATTCGTATTTTCCTGCAACGCGCGAAGAAGGTCCATCTCGCCCGGATAGACAATATGGTATTGCCATCCCAACACGTCGCCCATGTACGCTGGGCTATTGGATACCAGAACTTGCGCTACCACGTCGGCGTTCCGATAACCATCCCCTTCCTTTTTTATCAGCTTCAGTGTCGTTAGACCGATCAAGAGAATTCGGGCAGGTTGCTCCTGGAGGTCCGCGTGTTTCATGATCTGGTCACGTGATGCACCGGGATTCGCGGACAGGAAATCAAACAACCCGAGTTGCAGACCGGACCACAATAGTTGGAACGCGGTATGGCCCGCGGCAATCAGGGCTAAGTCGTCGAATTTCAGTTCTTTGTCCATATTACACTCTCCGTGGGGCACGCGTTTCGTTTGAATATGACAGCTATTATGCGCAGACGCTGCGTTTTATTGCCGAAGAAACGTTTCCGGGGATTTGCGAACGGCCGGATGTGCCATCATTGGGCCAACTCCAAGCCGAAACAACATGGCGCATTGGCCGTCTGGGATCAAGCGGTCGATGCCCGCGCGGATCTCTTCCAAGAACTTTTGGTGATCGGCCCGAAATCCGTCTGTGCCGGTTTCGCGGTAGCGCATGTCAAGGAAAAGAGCCACGGTTATAGGATGTACACATAGTCCTAATGACTGTGCTTTGATCCATAAGCGTTCGACTTGTTCGCCCGCGCGAATCCAAGCGTCGTTGTCATTGGTCTCGATCGAAACGACGCACAGCGCACCGCTGGCCAGGGCCAGCATCTGTGCTTGACGGGCGAGTAATCGGTCCGCGGCAATATATCGGAGCCGATGCATTCGGTCCCAAGGACGTATCAAGCGCATGAGTGGTTTGGCGATGGGTCCTGCGCCGAGACGATCGATTTCCAGTCCGACACGTTTGGTTAGTGCTTCATTCTTGGACAAAAGAATTTTCGAAAATACCTGCTCATGAATAACTGGGTGAGAATATCGTATTCGATCCGCTGCATAGATCAGCCGCGCCCATTGTTTGATTTCACTGCGACGCTGGAAAAATCTGACGCGCACGCCTGCGACAGGGTTCTCAGTCAACGCCTGAAGTTTACTGCGCATGATCCGTGCTGGTAGGAACGGCCGTCGGTTGACGGTACGTTGCCACATTGCGGCTTGCAGCGTAGCCTGAGACCCTTTGGCGGATGTGGGTCGGAATGCTACCTGAGCTGCGGGACCGGTTTCCCCGGTGTTCCCGGGGTACGATAACGTGCAGTCAAAACCCTCCATGGCTGCCTGGAGGCGCATGTTCTCGATTACTGCTCCGACTGATAGCAGGGACCCGCGGTGCTTGAAATCGAAAAAGCTTTCGGCCTGCGGTAGATCGACGTGGATGCTAAGTGTATTCCCTGCGCTCGCCTCAAACCACCACGGCTGGCAATTGTCTCCAGATGGGGCGCGGATGCCTGCAGCAATCATGCGTTGTAAAAACGCAGTCATGAGTCCGTAATTGGTGACCACCTTTTGGCTACCTGAAGAATTCATGTCTATTTAAGCACATCGTTTCGGTCGATACTCTTGTCGCGATCCTTTGTGCGGGTCGTGCTAGGGCAACTCGATCGAGAGGGGAGAAGGGCAGGCAAAGCACAAAGCTTCATAATTATTGTCTGTCGAGCGTTGTTTTTTATGGCCGGTATCGGCGATTAACTCGAGGCGCGCCGATCGTTGCTATTCAGCGTGACGACGGTAGACGGGTCGTGAACCCGTCCCGGGATGGGAAATTCAACCTGTCGCGCGGTGTGTCAGATACCGTTATATAATTGAAAAAGCGGCCTTTGTCTAGAAGGCATCTGTGACCTACGCCGCATTTTTCTCGTTGGATGAAATGGCGTCTGTGTGCTGACAGTATTGGCTGGGGTAGTCGAGTAGTGGCATGGGCATTCGCTTTAGAATGGCGAGCGGACGCCATGATCGCGATTTCTCCGCAAGATTGTGCATAGTCATTTTTGCCATGTGTGGTGTTCCATCGTTGGTCGATTGCGAGACCGTGGTTTTCGGCGGCGCGGAATCGTGCCGTGGTAAGATTGGCGCCTGCTAACAGAGCGTCGTTAGGCATCAGCGTATCGTGCAAATACCATTGCCAGTCCGGAATCTTTTGCGTAATCGCCGACGTGCGTCAATAGCGCTGGCTACGGTCGTAGCGGCGGTAGTGGCCCTGATGCTGGCCGAGGGCTTCGTTGCGTGGATTTTTTGGGCAATGCGTGAAGCGACGATTCATTCACAATTCGGCCACATTCAAGTGGTTCAGCCAGGCTACGAGGAAGCGGGCGTCGCGGATCCCTTTGCCTATCTGTTGCCGGAAAATTCTCCGTTGGAGAAACAGATAGAAAAAATGCCCGGCGTCGACCTAATCGCCGAGCGCCTTTCCCTAAGCGGCATGATTAGTCGGGGGGATACGACCGTTTCATTTCTCGGCGAGGGGGTCGAGCCCGGAAAAGAAGTGAAGCTCAGTCGTGCATTAAGGATAGTGTCAGGTAGAGGCCTATCCCACGCGGGGGCCCCCGATGAACGTGAAGTGGTTCTTGGACGCGGACTGGCTAGAAACCTAAACGCTAAACCCGGCGATTCGGTGGTGCTTTTGGCTAATTCGGAAAGTGGAGGAATAAACGCGATCGAGCTCCGCGTGGTCGGCCTGTTCGTGAGTGTAAGCAAAGCATACGATGATGCCGCTCTGCGGTTGCCTATCAGCCAAGCCCGCACGCTGTTGCGAACTTCGGGATCTCATTCGTGGCTGATTTTGCTAACCGATACGGAAAGTACTGGTGATATGCTGCGAGCGTTACGAGCACGGTTCCATTCCGAGCGTCGTAATGTGAAATTCATTCCGTGGTACGCCCGTGCGGATTTCTACAGAAAAACGGTGAAGTTACTGTCTGAGCAAATGGGGGCCGTTGAGCTCATCATCGCTCTTATCGTGGTGTTGAGTATTTCCAATGTTCTGGTGATGAATGTACTGGAGCGTACGGGAGAAATCGGTACTTTGATGGCGATCGGCTTAAAGAGAAAAACGATTCTTCGTCTCTTTCTTTGGGAAAGCTCACTCTTGGGGTTGATCGGAGCGATCTTAGGACTTGGCATCGGCGCTGTGCTCGCGTGGCTGATTTCAATAATCGGTATCCCCATGCCGCCGCCGCCAGGAATGGACAAAGGATACACTGGTCAAATCCTTCTCACGTGGGGGATCGTGGCTAATGCATTTTTGCTCGCATGGGTGACTACGAGTATCGCTGGAGTCTATCCGGCGTGGAAGGCTTCTCGTTTAGAGATTGTGGATGCGCTGCGTCATTCTATCTAAGTTCAACATCGCTGGTGCTCAGAAATGTTGAAGCTCGCATTTCGTAATACGTTTCGGCATCGTCTTCGCACGGCAATTACATTGGCGGCGATCGTATCAGGCGTAGCCGCGATCGTCGTCAGCGGTGGCTTCATCGAAGACTCGTTCGTGCAGTTGCGCGAAGCCACGATTCATTCTCGCTTGGGACACCTGCAAGTGTTCCACGCAGGGTACTCAAAATTCGGTCGTCGTGATCCGGTGAAGTATTCGATCAGCGATCCGGCGAAGCTAGTGGAGCGGTTGACGGCGCTGCCGCATGTGAAAGAAGTGCTGGCGCGCTCTTATTTTTCCGGAATGGCGAGCAATGGAAAAGGGGATATTCCAATCCGCGGGGAGGGGATCGAGCCGGATGCGGAAGCCCGGCTGGGCTCCGCATTGACAATCGTTGCGGGCAGACAGTTAACAGGATCGGATCAATATGGCGCATTGATTGGTGAGGGTGTCGCCGGAGCGCTGCAACTCAAGCCAGGCAGCTACGTGACAGTCACGGTAAGCACGCCAGAAGGTGCGTTAAATACATTAGAATTCAATGTGATAGGCGTATTTCGAAGTTTTTCCAAGGATTACGACGATCGCGCGGTTCGAGTCCCGTTGTCCACGGCCAAAGAGTTGTTGTTTTCGAATGCAGTGCATTCGATCATTGCGGTCCTGGACCGGACGGAAAATACGGATCGTGTCGTCCAGGCGTTGACCGACCGCTTGGACAGCGGGCGATATGAAATCAAGCCTTGGTACGAGTTGGCAGATTTCTACAATAAGACGGTCGCACTTTACCGGCGTCAGTTCGCTACGCTTCAGGCGATTATCCTGATCATGGTATTGCTCGGTGTCGCAAGCACCGTCAACATGACAATCTACGAGCGAACTGGCGAATTCGGGACTTTGCTGGCGCTCGGCAACCGGCGTGGCCAAATCTTTCGACTGGTGCTGGTTGAGAACATAATACTGGGCTTGACCGGCGCGGCACTCGGCGTCGGTATTGGTGCATTGCTCTCGCTTGTGCTTTCGCAAATCGGAATACAGATGCCTCCTCCGCCGGGCTCCAATACTGGCTATGTCGCATCGATTCGCATTGTCCCGTCAGTGCTAGCATTGGCGAGTGTTGTTGGTGCAGTCGCGGCAGTCTTGGCGTCGTTATTTCCGGCACGAAGAGCCTCGAAATTGCATATCGTCAATGCGCTGCGCCAAAATATATGAGGCAAACCGCTCGAGTCGAGTTTGTCCCGTTGGATATCCGTTTAGCGGCTCAGCTTTTTCAAGTAATCCTTATTGAAGTACTTGTCGGGAAGGTTGCGAAGTCGCATGTGCGCGTAGTCCATGATTGAACGACGACCGTTGCGAAGAGCGTCGTCAATGACAAGGCGGCTGGGGCGTTCGTCGCCACCGAGTCGTTGAAAATTCAGGTAACGCGCGGTTTTTAGCAGGCGTCCGGACAGGGCGTAGTATTCAGCCTTGTAGGGGCGAAAGGACTTGGTATGAACCCAATATTTGACCTGATGGTAAGTGACCCATCGGTCGACCGCGTTCAGTTCGAGCACATAGTAATCGTCGCCGCGGAGTTTTTCTTGGCCGAGCAACTTCGGCGAGTAGTCACCGACAAAATTGGCTCTTGCTAGGTCTCCATTGGCTACTTGTCCGGTTAAACGTTGCGAAAGTGGTAGCCGTATCGGTTGCGAGATGTTGGGAAGAAACGCCCATAGGTCGTGATCACGCATCAGCAGTATCTGGCCGCGGTCGATTGCCGGGGCTAGCGTCTGAACGAGGGTGCGGTCGTGCCCTTTGGACAGTATGCGATATTTGCGCACTTCCTCGTTGCGACCCTGTTCTTCGTTGGTAACGGTAACATCGACCTGAAACGGATCGCCGGGAAAGCGGATGCGGTCCGCACGCTGCAGGATCTCTTGAGCCTTAGGCGTCTGAGTCGCCGATGCCCGCGGCGAGTCCCACAAGGATGTAGCCAGGAAGATCATGGTCAGCAGGCCGACATGCCATGCCGCTGCGCGCTTGACGGGCCTCGCGGATCCGTAAACGGTAAAAAGTCTGCTAGTATTCAAGCTCATAGATAACGTGTCGCTCGTGTTCACCCGATTTGGCAGAGCTTACCACAGCCGAGGGTGTTCCCTCATGGTTGGGAAGAGGGCGGGTGCGCGTCAGCGATTGGCCCCCCGGACGGGAGGGGCGGGAACCGAGTTTGTGCAAATGGAAGACCGGATTGCGACGCTGCAAGTGGAACGAGGCTCCGAGCGACGGCGGACAGTCGAAGTTCGCCGGGCTCGCTTCTACATTGGACGACTGCCCAGTTCCGACCTGTTCTTGGAAGACTGCTCGGTCAGCCGAAAGCACGCCAAGATCACCCGCACGCAAGGCGGTACCTTCCTCATCGAAGATCTGGACAGCACCAACGGGCTCATCGTCAACGGCGCCAAGTGTCATCGCAGCGCCCTGCGGGACGGTGACTTGGTTGTGCTCGGCGATTACCGGCTAACCTTTGCGGTCTCAGGAGTCGACCACCCCGCTTCGGATACGGACAATGCACTGGTCAGGGTCGACAAAGTGTGGAAGGAATACGCGCTTGGCAAACAGACGGTCTCGGCGTTGCGCGACGTAAGCCTCGAAGTCCGGCGAGGCGAGTTTTTGGCTTTGGCCGGTCCAAGCGGCAGCGGAAAATCCACGCTGCTCAATTTGATCGGTTGTATCGATACGCCTACTCGTGGCGATATTTACATCGAAAATCAGAATGTGAGTTCGCGCAGTCCCGATCAACTGGCGGACCTTCGGGCCCAGACATTGGGTTTCGTATTTCAGACCTTCAATTTGCTTCCGGTGCTTACTGCGTGGGAAAACATCGAGTATCCTCTTTTGCAAAATAAGGATCTATCTCGAGAAAAGCGGGGCCAGCGAGTGGAGCGCTACCTGGACGTCGTAGGATTGTCCAAATTCAAACGACACCGTCCCAACGAGCTCAGTGGAGGACAGCGCCAGCGGGTCGCGATTGCTCGGGCGCTGGCCACGCGCCCCTCGGTGGTATTGGCGGACGAGCCGACCGCAAATCTTGATCACGCTACGGGAGAAGGCATTTTGCGGTTGATGAGAGAGATCAACCGTGAGGAAGACACTACATTCGTGTTCTCAACCCATGATCCACGGGTGATGGAAATGGCTGATCGGCTAGTCGGTCTCAGCGATGGCCAAATTTCCGAATAGCATTCAGGAGAAAAAGACAGTGAAACCACCACCTAATAAAGCCGCTGTGCAGATCGGTGTTCTCCTGGCTTGGATGCTGTTTTCAAGTTTCGCTCATGCTGCCTATGAGGTTACCGTGGGAGTATTTGCGAACCCGGAGAATGCTGCTCATGTGGTGTCTCGCATCAAGGCTTCGGGCTTGCCGGTGAATCATGCGCGCATCGATTCTGCACGGAATCCGAATACAACTCGCGTGTGGTTGGGGCCATATGAGACGCGTTCCCAGGCCGAAAGAGCGCAACAGGACCTAATTGCCAACCAATGGCCTGAGCCAACTTTGATACGTGTGGTTGGTCGGCCGGGTCCGGAGCACGACGCGGAAAGCGGCACGTCGCCCCGGGGGGAGGTTGCAGCCCAGCCGTCGAGCATAAACGAACTTTTCGTGCCGGAGCCTCTGCCGGGCGGAGAAACCGCAGAGCGCGGGGTCGCTGCAGCCGATCCGGCAAGCATGAATGATCTGTTCGCAACTGATGAGCCCGCGCAATTACCCGAGGCCCAGGAGTCGGCGGCGGGCGTGGGTGACGCGGATCAAGCCGCCTCGGCGGAAGCTATCGTGGCTGCTGATGAGCCCGCCACTATGGACGAGCTGTTTGCGCCTGGGCCGGCCGAGAAAGCGGACGGGGCCTCCGAAAAAGATTCTCCCATCACTCGCAGCCCTGAGCCAGATTCAGTAGGTGAACTGTTCGGTACTGTAAACAGCCCAGGTTTCGCCGTCGACGCCTGTGGTGAGCGGATTTTTCCAAAACGGGTTCGCGTACACCTACGCGGAACCGGCGCATTTTTCTAAATTTCTCAACACCTTTGACATCGCTTCAGACGGACACGCGAAGCGTTTCGATTGGAAGGCGAGCGCGCGATTACAATTTGATCCCGTATACGTTGGTAACGATTTCTATCCCCACGCGGTCCGCGAGGACCAGGATTTCAACTTTATGCTTCGCGAGACGTATGTGGATATGTCACAGGCGGGGTGGGATTTCCGTTTCGGCCGCCAAAACATCGTTTGGGGCGAAATGGTAGGGTTATTTTTTGCCGACGTGGTATCCGCCAAAGATTTGCGGGAATTTGTGTTACCGGATTTTGAGTTTCTGCGCATTCCTCAGTGGGCGGCAAGAGCGGAATATTTCGGCGATAACGCCCATCTCGAACTCGTCTGGGTCCCGTACATGACCTACGACCGCATTGGGAAGCCTGGCGCGGATTTTTTCCCGCGGCTCGCGTCGCCTCCCGGCATCCCTGTGGAGGTGCGTTCCGAGGATAAGCCGAGGGGCAGCGACACCATGGCCTATGGTGCACGGTGGACATATCTTCATAACGGTTGGGACTCTTCGGCGTTTTATTACACAACAATGGAATCAGCGCCGGCCTTCGAGCGCACCATCATTCCGGGCGCGCGGCCTACCTACGTGTTCATGCCCACTCACCACCGAATACATCAGTTTGGCGGTACGGTGGCGAAGGATTTCCGCCGTTTTGTGCTAAAGGCGGAGGCCGTGTATACCAAAGACAAGCGCTTCGCGGTTACGCGACCGTCAGACGCCGACGGTTTGGTCGAGCAGGATTTCCTGGATTACATAGTCGGCCTCAATTGGAGTCTGCGTGACGGTACGAGGCTGAATATCCAGTTTTTCCAGCGCTGGTTTCCGGATCATGATCCTGACATGATCCCCGATAGTGTCGAAAGCGGGATCAGTTTGCTCTGGAGCAAGGAGTTCGGTGCGAATGTGGTGCCCGAAATGCTTCTTATTCATAGTCTTAATCGGCCTGATTGGTTGCTGCAAACCAAGGTGACCTGGGGCTTCGCGAGGAACTGGCGATTGGGCGGCGGTATCGACATTTTCGACGGCCCTTCGACAGGGTTATTCGGCCAGTACGACAATCAAGACCGGATCTACACCGAGCTTCGTTACGCATTTTGACCGGCGAATTGGGTCGGCGGAGGGTGCTCGCGTGCCTTGGCCCACAGCGCCGTCGTTCCCCGGTAGGAGCATTTGGCGATTGGCTCAAGCCAGCCCACCCGGGAGGTCGAGGTATTTGCGTCTGCATATGCCTCAGGTGACCGTACCCCTGAATTCGGTCCAGTTCGTTGGAGAGGATCTCAGCATATCAGGCGGCCTGTCCGGCGAAAACCGCGGGTGGCAAGTTCTGCAAGGAACGGTGCGGCCTGACGTGGTTGTAGTGGGTTCTCCATTGTTCAATCGTGTTGCGGGCGTCGAACCGATCACGGAACCAATGTTGGTTGAGACATTGATCCCGGAACTTGCCGTTGAAGCTTTCGACGAATGCGTTCTGTGTCGGTTTGCAAGGCTGGATGAAGTGCAACTGCACGCCGTGATCCTTCGCCCAGAAGAACAGTGCCTTGCTGGTGAACTCCGGGCCGTAGTACATATCGAAGCATGACCGGTTGGGCAGCCACCATCGAAAGGATCATCCTGAGGGTTCTCACACACCACAGGAGATTCACGATGCTGACTACCCGCAACGAGACTACACCGGCGGTCACCTGGGTGGCGATCGATATCGCCAAGCGGTCCCATGCCGTTCTAATCGAGACCCCTGACAGCAAGCCAAAGCGCTTCAGGATGAGCAGCACGCAGGACGACCACCAGCGATTGGTTGATCTGTTGCGTGCGTGTCCTGTGCCAGTTCGCGTGGCATTGGAGCCGACCGGCGATTGTCACCGCACGCTAGCTTATCGCTTGCTCAAGGAAGGCTTTGACGTGTGTCTAGTCTCTTCGGTCGCTGCAGCCCGCTACCGTGAGGCGATGTTCAATTCGCGGGACAAGAACGACCCGAAGGACGCCAGGGTCGTCCTTGCCCTGCTCAAGCAAGGGATCACCCAACGTTACGTCGATCCACTGATCGCCGGCCACCACGGTTTGCAGGAGCTGTCCAAAACCCACTATCAGATCAGTCTTGCGCGCACGCGGCTCCAACA
This sequence comes from uncultured Gammaproteobacteria bacterium, assembly GCA_963762165.1. GTDB lineage: Bacteria > Pseudomonadota > Gammaproteobacteria > JASBUN01 > JASBUN01 > CAVXJN01. Next base: position 575,890 of record CAVXJN010000001.1, on the reverse strand, counting down.
CAGTCTTCTGACGCATTATTTGCCGCTGTATTTTCCGGAGAGCGAGCGCTACTTCCACACCACGCAGGCGGCTTGGTTCGCACGGTTCCTGATCCGTTTCCCGACGGCGGCATCGATCCATGCATTGGCATTCGAAGCGTTCGAGCGTGACGCATGGGATTTGGTTGGCCGTAAGGTCAACAAACGGACCTGGATTCGAGAGTTGTACATTTGGCGTGCACCAGCATCGGTCTGCCGGTCTCCGTCGACGATGTGGCCATCGAGACGTTTCGACTCCAGCTGCGGCGTTATCAGCAATTGATCGAACAACGCGACGCGTTGGCCGAGACTGCGCATCGTTTGCTGCAGGGCCGCCCAGATTACGAGTCACTGCGTTCTTTGCCCGGTATAGGGCCTGTGCTGGCACTCACCATCTTGGCCGAGGGCGGCGATCTGCGGCGCTTTTCCCATCACCGACAGTTCCTCAAGTACTGCGGGCTGGACTTGGCCAAGTCACAATCGGGCCAGTGCCGGGGTCAGGAGAAGCTGTCCAAGCGCGGCAATGCGCGCCTGCGCTTCGCGTTCTGGTTCGCCGCCACGATCGCCGTGCGCATGCGCGAGAGCAGTTTTCGGCAAAAGTACGAGCGTTACATGCAGCCCGATCCCCTCGACGCCGACCGCAAGCGCAAGGCACTCACCGCTGTAGCGGCCAAGATGGCACGGGTCGCCTACAGCCTGGTCAAGCACCAAACCACCTATCGCTGCTACTTCGAAACCAGTTTGCCCCGTGGATCGATCCCTATCTGTAGGGCCGTTGGGACCTCTTAGGATCCCGTAGATAATGTTCGGGCCTTCCACGGGACCCCATACTGTTTTAAGCACGGTCGAGGCCGTTCACTACCGGACCATAGTGTTCACTATGGTCAGACCAGGGGATCTTGTTGAGCGTGGAAGCTCAGGCCAGCTTTCGATAGCCGCGAACGCAGCGAATCAAGGACGTCCAGCACGGCCTCGCTTACACTCGCCCGTACCTCAGTGCTTGACTTCACAGTTAGCACGTTATCGGTGACGATGGTCGCGGGTCTGGCGCGCTGCTGGCACAGTTCGCTTAAATAGCGCGCGACCCGGATGCCGGAGATGGAGGTTTCGACGAGCTGTCCAACGCACTCGCGCGAGTAGTCGCCGATGATGTTCAACACCCGGAATCGTCTGCCGTCAGCCAGTTGATCGCTCACAAAGTCCATGGACCAGCGTTCGTTTACGCGATTGGGCAGTGCGATCGGCGTTCGGGGCCGCTGCAAGCGCTTGCGGCGCCGGGTACGGACCTGGAGCCCTTCTTCGGCATAGACCCGATACGTCCTCGTAGGGTTGATCACCCGTTGCTCGGCCTTGAGTAAACCATGCAACGTGGGATAGCCGTAGCGCGGGTACTGCTGCGCCAGTTCCCGCAGACGCACCCGCAAACGGGCGTCATCGGCTCGCCGGGACTGATACCGACACATCGACCGGGACAACCGAACTAACTGGCACGCCTGCCGCTCGCTCAGTAGCTTCATCGCTACTACGTGTTGAACGGCCTGCCGCTTCGCCGCGGGCGGTACCATTTTTTTCCGGCGATCTCCCGCAGCGCGGCATTGTCCAGGAGCGACTCGGCCAGCAGCTTTTTGAGCTTTGCGTTCTCCGCTTCCAACTCGCGCAGCCGCTTCGCCTCCGACACGTCCATGCCGCCGTACTTGTTCTTCCAACGGTAGATCGACTGCTCGACTACCCCATGGCGCCGGGCGAGATCGGCCACACTCGCACCCGCCTCGTGCTCTTTCAAAATCCCAATGATCTGTTCTTCGGTAAACCGTTTGCGCTTCATCTCGGGACCTCCCTGAGTCTAGCGTATCGGGAAATCCCTCCTTGAAAATGGACCGGATTTTGGGGGTACGGTCACAGGTACCCGTCTTACCAGAGGCGGTGGCATGGCGGAGCCCGCGCACACCGTATCGGATTCTTCGAACCGCGTTCTGAGGTTTCGCTTGATTTGAGTTCGGCGAACGCGCCGTGACGCGCCGGCGCTCAGCTCACCCTATGGATGATTTCCGCGCACCCAGTCTCGGACGGCAGGCTGCGCAAATATCCTCGTTCGCGCCTTTTGCACGGAATAACGTGCCTTTCGCCGCTGTGACTACCCGATTTGCTTAGAAATGTAGGTCAGTTCACGCAAAGGTTTTCGAAATCGGTCGATATAGAGGGGGGTGAGGCGAAGTCTCATACGGACGCGTTACAGGAAAGATTATATGTCGCAAGACCTTATAGAGGTTTTTCATCGTTACTTCGAAGTCTGCGAGGCAAATACGGAAGCCTTGAAAGACGAGGTGTACCGGCTGCGGTACCAGACGTATTGCATCGAACATCCCTTCGAGGACGCGCGGCGTTTTCCAGACCAACGGGAAGTGGACGACGAGGATCGCCGCTCGGTCCACAGCTTGGTACGCCATCGTCCCACGGGGGCCCTCGCCGCAACTGTACGACTCGTGCTTCCGGATAGGTGCGATCGTGGCGTCTTGCTACCTATGGAGCGGCTCTGTTCCAAAACGTTGACAGCAGCGGGACTGGGACCAGATCGGATAGCCAGGGAGCACATTGGCGAGATTTCACGCTTCGGTGTGTCCAAGCAATTCAGGCGTCGAGCAGGAGAGGGCGACTCGATTACCGGCGCGAGTTGTGGCGGGTCCGTGGCCTATTCCAGGCGCCCCCAAGAGGCTCGTCTTATTCCGCATTTGACATTGGGTTTATTTCTGGCCATTGTTCGTATGAGTGCGGATCAAGGCCTTAGACACTGGTTCGCGGTCATGGAACCAGCCTTGATGCGCCTGCTGGTGCGCTTTGGCATCCGGTTCCGCCCTGTGGGGGGACTCATCGAGTATCACGGTTTCCGCCAACCTTGTTTTGGTGAAATCAATGACGTGCTCGCCCGCATATGGTGCGAGCGGCGAAATATTTGGGAGCTAATAACGGACGACGGCCGCACATGGCCGGCGCCCGCAGCTGATGTTTCCGTGCGCGCCTCGCGCCTCAATTGACCGCGGCACGCTCGATTGTTCGCCTTCTCCCGAAGGACTGAGGCCAGAATTGTGACGTGGTTGCACGTTTCGATCTTCTTTTAATGGGATATTACTTCTGCGGCAGATGCACCATTACCCACGAAAGCCGGTCGCGCGGGAATCCGCACTCCCGCGGAGGGTCAAAAGCATGCAAAGCCTATTCGGCACATTCCAAGAAACTTTCGAAGTACGATGCGCTGTCAGCGAACAGCAAATCAAGCAGGCACAGGCACTAAGATACCAAGTATATTGCATCGAAAACCAATTCGAAGCGCCAGATCAGTTCCCCGAGCAGTTTGAGATCGATCATTACGATCAACGCTCCGCCCATAGCCTTATCTACCATCGCGATACCGATATCCTCGCAGGCACAACCCGACTGGTTCTACCGAAGACCTCCGGGCTCGCGGCTCCGTTTCCCATCGAAGAGCACTGTGGTGACAATTTGTCTTGGGAACACCCGATGCTGCGGAATATGCCGCGCGGCTCTACTGCGGAAATTTCGCGGTTCGCCGTGTCAAAGGCTTTTAAACGCCGAATCGCCGAAGCAGCTAGCCCAAGTGGATTGAGTGAACTGGCTGTTTATGAGGACACAAAGAAGCGCGAACACATGCGGCGCCTGCTGCCGTTGATTACGTTAGGTCTGTTTTCCGCGGTGGTGCGCATGAGCGCCGAACACGGCATTTCTCACTGGTACGCAGTCATGGAACCGACTCTATTGCGTTTGTTGACGCGGTTTGGAATTTACTTCACGCCGGTCGGCACTCCGGTCTCGTACCACGGTCAGCGTCAGCCGGCTGCAGGAGTGGCAGACGACATTCTGACTCGGATCTATCTCGAGCGGCCTGACGTGTGGGAAATCGTTACCGACCAAGGCCGAGTTTGGCCGCTTAACGAGCGTGCGATCCCGTCTACTCGTGCCGCTACGAACTGAGGTGTTCGGGCGCGGTTCCGAGATCTCGAGAGCGCTCGACCGGCTGCCTGTCCGGGACGATTTCGGATGGCCCGGGCTTTGAATTCGTCTGTTTCAGTCACCGCTGTGCCAATACGCAGGTAATGCGAGTTGGGATCGATTTGTCTACGCAATAACGCCTTAATGGATTGTTAAGTAATCATTTGAGTTCGGCGGCTGGCGCCGGCTCGGCCCACTTGGCCGATCAAAGGCTCCACCGTTTCCTTCTTGCTCGCCACTGGCCGGTTTCCAATGCCAGCGCCGGCGTATAAGCGACTGCCGTCGGACCCGCCCCCCGGCGGAGGCGCACTACCAATTCTAACGCTATGATTTCCCATCAAATCCGCTCTGATTGTCGGTGCGAATGTCGCGCAGGAACTCCACGCAGCGGGCTCATCCTAACTAGTAGTCGCGAAACGGTTGCCAGCGTATTACTTCGGATTGGCACCGCGCGGAACAGCCCGTACTGAGCGGGCGCCCGGTCCGATTGGACTGTATCCTAATCGCTGTGGTCCGCGAAGTGCGCCAGCAGCACCTCGTCGGTAGTACTAACGTAATAGAAAGTAAGCAGAAATGCGCGTTTTTTGGTGCCCATTTGTGGATACTCATCCATAGTGGATGTGTTACATTTGGCTCGGCGAAGTAACGAAAAAAGAGCGGCGGGATAGCCACTACTGAAGTGTGTACTACATTATTCGGACAAATACCGAAGTCTCGGATCAGATCCGGGAAATTCGGCAGCCGCGACTCGCTGAAACCGGGCGCGGCAGTAACGGTCGGGGAGACCAAAACAAGGTTCCAGATCAATGACTGGCGGTCGACTTTTTCAGGTTGCGCCGGGTAACCGCAGCGTTACCGGCGTGTCCGGTCCCAAGTGCTGTGCAATAAATCGTGCCTAGGGAGGGCATTTCCGTGCGACAAGCAATTTCTACCTGTTCATTTTGGATCCGTGCCCTCGCGGCGATTGGCAGTTGCGCTTCCCTGGCAGGGTGCGCCGGAAAGGGAGGCTCGACCGCCCTGGAAGGGTCCGCCAGCGACGGGCAAACGCCCAATTACATCATTGGTCCGGGCGATTCGGTGAACGTTTTCGTATGGGGAAACTCCGGACCTGTCTGCTACCGTGCCAGTGCGGCCCGACGGCAAAATCACCACACCGTTGGTCGAAGATGTCCAAGCTAGCGGCAAGACTCCGACCGAACTCGCCCGGGAGATGGAAAACCGCCTGGGCAAGTATATAAAGAATCCCGGTCGTCACGGTGATCGTGACTAGCTTCGTCGGCCGGTTCAGCGAACAGATTCGGGTGGTGGGCCAAGCCACCAGACCGCAATCGTTGCCGTATCGCGAAAATCTGAGTTTGCTGGACGTCATGATTTCCGTTGGCGGTCTTACGGAATTTGCGCAGCGGAAACAGCGCGAGTCTGATTCGCACCGAAGACGGCAAACAAAAGCAATACCGCTTGCGAATCGATGATCTGCTCAATGACGGTGATATCAGCGCCAACGTCGCGCTGCGCCCCGGCGACATCGTCATTATTCCGGAAGCTTGGTTCTAGGTCGAATTCGCTCTCGAGGAGCTAGTAGGCAATGAAAGAGTTAATGGACCAGCTCATGGCGTACGTCCGCGGTATCTGGCGATACCGCTGGTACGCGATGATTCTTGCGTGGGCGCTGGTGCTTGGCCGGTTGGTTCGTCGTGGCAAAACTACCCGATCAGTACGAGGCGAGCGCGCGTATCTATCGTCGATACGGATTCCATCCTGCGGCCGCTTGATGAAGAGGCCTTGCAGTCCAGACCAATCTGGACCAGACGGGTCCAGATCATGACGCGCACGTTGCTGAGTCGTCCGAATCTTGAAAAAGTTACGCGCATGACCGACTTGGATATCACGGCGCGGACGCCTGAGGATCTCGATCGGCTTGTTCAGCGTCTTCGGATCGGACATTCAGCTCAAGAGCGCGGGTCGGCGACGCGAGAATCTATATGAAATTTCGTATCCGGACAGCGATCCGCAACGGGCTAAACGGGTTGTTCAAGCTCTGTTGACAATCTTCGTGGAGAGCACGCTCGGGCCAAAGTCGACAGGATTCCGATTCCGCGCAGAAATTCTCTGGACCAGCAGCTGCGGGAATATGAAGCTCGCTTGGTCGAATCGGAAGAGCGCCTCAAGGAATTCAAGCGTAAACACGTCGGCATGATGCCAGGCGACGACAAGGACTATTTCGCGCGACTTGCAGGATGCGGAAGCCGCACTTGCCCAGGCGAAACTGCAACTGCATGAAGAAGCAGCGGCGAAGAGACGAAATCCAGAGTCAACTCAAAGGCGAAGAGCCCGTTTTCGGTTTTGGACCGGACCTACGCGCTTCGGCGGCTCCGAACACCGAATTGGATGAGCGCATCAACAAGCTCGAGCAGAGCCTGGACAACTTAAGCTGCGTATACACGGACAAGCACCCGGATGTAATCTCGACCAAGGAAACCCTGAGCGCGACTCAAGGCGCAAGCGCAAAGAAGAACGCGAGGCCATGCGGCGAGTCAGAGGCGCCGCCGCGCGTTCGCCACTCGACGCCAACCCCGTCTATCAGCAGATGAAGATCTCGCTTGGCCGAATCCGATGGCAAGATCGCGTCGCTTACGGTGCGCGTGCAGGAATACGAAAAGCGGGTCGCCTCGCTGCGGGAAATGATCGATACCATCCCTGAGGTCGAAACCGAACTGAAGCGATTGAATCGCGATTATTCGGTCACCAAGCAAAACTATGAAGCGTTGCTGGCGCGGCAGAGAGTCGGCGCAAATGGCGCGAAGACGTCGAGCAAACTGGCGACAATGTGCAATTTCGCGTCGTTGATCCTCCGCATGTCCCGCCGAGTCCATCCGGCCCCAATCGCTTGTTGCTGAGCACGGGCGTGCTGTTCGCAGGCTTGGCCGCCGGAGTGGTTCTGGCACTGCTGCTGTCGCAGCTTTGGCCGGCTGTCTACGATCGCCGCGCGTTGCGTGATATCACTGGATTCCCTGTGTTCGGGACCGTTTCGCGGATATGGACTCAGGATCTGCTGCGCAAGCGGCGACTTGAGGTCATGGGTTTTGCGACGGCCGGAATGACGTTGCTAGCGGTATATAGCTTGATCATGTGGCTCCATAGCTCGGATCAATTCCGCCAGCTACTGGACGTGGCGCGGAGGTGGGTATGACGAGTATCGAAAAAGCAGCCGAGATGCTCAATGAGCACAAGGCTGGCGCAAAACAGCGGCGAGACGGACCGATCTACATCAACAGCGCACCGTGCGAGCCGGGCAAGAGTCGGCCGAGAGCAGCGGAGGAAGGCGGCGGACGTGTTTGCCACCTGGACTTCGAAACGCTCAGGGCAAAAGGCTATCTGACACCGCATTCCGCGCAAAGTCAGCTCGCCGAGGAAATGCGCTCTGCTGAAACGCCCGTTGCTCCGCAATGCGTTCGGCAAAGGCGCGGCTCCGGTGCGCTACGGCAATTTGATTTCGGTTACCAGCGCTTTGCCCGGAGAGGGAAAAACGTTCACGACGCTGAATCTGGCTATGAGCATGGCCATGGAAATGGATACTACGGTGCTCATGGTCGATGCCGACGTGGTCAAGCCATCTCTCACGCGGTTGCTCGGGCTTGGAGGAAGAGCCGGGCCTGATCGACGTATTGCTCCATCCGGAATTGGACATGGGATCGGTGATCGTGCCGACGGATATGCCCAAGCTGCGTGTAATTCCCGCCGGCCGCCGTCATGCCCATTCCACGGAATTGCTGGCCAGCGATCAGATGGAACGCATTGCGGTCGAGTTGTCCGAACGATATCCGGATCGCGTCGTGGTGTTCGATGCGCCGCCGTTGCTGGTGACCAGCCAGGCCGGGGTGCTTTCGCAATTGGCCGGTCAGATCATGGTCGTGGTCGAAGCCGGCCGAACGCCGCAAAGCGCGATCAAGGATGCGGTCGCACATCTGGACAAAGACAAAGTTATTGGCATGGTGCTGAACAAGGGCCGCCGTGCTTTCGGAACCGAGTATTACTACGGGGGCTATTATGGGTCTTACGGGGAGTGAGCTGCGAACGTTGTCTCACTCGTCGGCCTGGTTCCTGCTAACGGTACTTTCGGTCTCCGCCTTGGCAGCACCTCCGGATTCTGCCGAGGATGAAGTGGCGGGACGACGATGGCATTCGTTCCAAGCTATCGAGGTCGCCGAAACCTATAGCGACAACATCAACCTTGCGCCCGCCGGCGCAAGGAGTGGGATCTGGTGACGGAAGTTACGCCGGGCCTTTCGGTCCATGGTCGAGAGCGCTCGGCTGAAGGCGGACGCGGATTACCGTCTTCAGAACCTGCTCTACGTGCACGACCCCAGTCGGAGCACCGTCAATCAACGCTTCAAGGGTAACGCCAGCGCCGAATTGGTGCAGGATCATTTGTTTTTCGATTCCGACGCGGTTGTGACCCAGGTCGCCATCGATCCGAGTCAAAGTACTGCGCACGATACCATCAACAGCGTCCCGCGCAGTGACGTCTACAGTCTTCGCGTGGGTCCGCGCTATCAGCAGAATTTTGGTGGCTACGCCAAGATTCGATGCCAAATATTCCTACGGCATCGTTCGTTACGAGCAACGGCGGCGCGTCCGACTCCGAATCTGAGTCGTGCCGATCTCAACCTCGGCCAGTGGCCGCCGATTTACCCGCCTGGGATGGAATCTTTCCTACTATGACGATCGTGTGAATCGAAGCAGCGAAAGCCGGATCGGCGATGTCGAAGCACCAGGTTGCCGTGGCGGATGTGCAGCTATGCGCTGACCCGTCATTTCAGTCGTGCTCGGCCGCGCCGGATGACGAACATCACGAATTCGATACCGCGACAACAAGGGTTACCAAAACGGATCCTATACCGCCGGCGGTATCCAATGGCGGCCGAACCGACACACCAAGATCGACGCGCTGTACGGCGACCGCTATCAGTCGGCGTCGATTGGCGTGGACGCCGACGCGGCGCACTTCCGTGCGCTCGGCTGGCGCGATACCAAGGTCGGCGCCAACATCGGACAATCCTGGAATGCCGATATGTCTGTTGCGCACCAAGCGCACGAGCTGGGCGCTCACCTATTTCGAGCAACCAGCAACTATTCAGGAACTGGCTTTCAATCAGACAGTGTTTCTATATCTAGACCCGCTTACCGGCAAACGTTTATCCCGATCCCGGGCCGGTCGAGTTTCGTTCGGTTCGGTCGATTTGTTTACGCACTAACGGATGAAATTTTCATTCGCAAACGCGGCCAATTCAGCTTTGGATTGCAGACCGGCCGTACCACGGGGACTGTGATTGTTTACGATGAACAGCGCGAGTTCACCAACAGCGGCGATACGGAATCCGATAAAGGAGTCAATACCGCCGTTAATTGGCAGTTCGCCCCCCGCACCAGCTGGCTCGGAAACGCCGAACTGGTCGCGGCGGAATCTGCGCACTTCCGTCGTCCGAATTCGATTTTTGGCGTGTCGAGACCGGGTTGCAGGAGCAAATCAGCCCGAAAACTTTCGGGCTGCTGACGGTTAGCCACGGCGAGCGCACTTCTCCGGTCAGGCAACGAACGGCTATACAGAAAACCGTATTTCAGTTCGCCTCAACATGCAGTTTTAAGCTATGTACGAGACATTCTACAAGTTGGAAGCCAAACCTTTTCAGTTGAATCCGGATCCGCGATTCTTTTTCGGCAGCAGCGGTCATAAACGCGTGCTCGCATATTTGCGATATGGAATTGCACAGGGCGAAGGCTTCGTTGTGGTGACGGGCGAAGTGGGGGCCGGGAAGACCACATTGATCCGCACGCTTGTTGCAGGAACTGTCGCAAGACCGCAAACTTGTGATCGGCCAATTGGTCACGACGCAACTTGATCCTGACCAGTTGCTGGGCATGATTGCCGGAGCGTTTGGGGTCGAGCATGACGGCGTTAGTAAAGCGGCGCTGATCCGCCGACTGGAAGCTTTTCTGATTCGCCAGGCGCACGCGGGGAAACGGGTGCTGCTGATTGTCGATGAAGCGCAAAATATTCCGCTGAAGTCTCTTGAAGAGATGCGGATGTTGTCGAATCTGCAGGTCGGGACGCGTTCTCTTTTGCAGAGCGTGTTGCTGGGGCAGGCGGAATTCCGTGATTTGCTACGTTCTCAGGATTCCGAACAGTTGCGGCAGCGCATTATCGCCTCTCATCATCTGGGTCCGCTGAATCTCGAGGAAACCCAGGGATACATCGAACACCGCTTAGGCCATGTCGGCTGGAGCGGGGATCCGGAGTTCACGCCGGAAGCCTATGCCGGGATTTATGATTTCACCGGCGGTGTTCCGCGGCGGATCAACACATTGTGCGACCGTGTACTGCTCTACGGGTATCTGGAAGAGCTGCATCAGATCGACGCCGATATAGTGCGCCGCGTTACGGAGGAACTGGATCAGGAATTTCCCTATATTGAACCGGGCGAAGCGCTGCCGGGCAGACGCCGGCATTGCCGGCGGTTCGCAGCTCGACGATCTTGAACAGCGCGTAGCCGCCCTGGAGGAGGCATTCATCGAACTCGCGCCGTACTGAAGGCCGCATTTTGCGATGATGCCGATGCCTCAGGCTTGACGTGGGCAAGGATCGAAGGCATGAGCGATAGTGGGGTCGATAGCACGCGCCCGCGAAATTACCGATTCGTCCGACGGCGCGGCAGCGCCGTTGTCGACTCTGCCGCAGCGGATCGATTCTGTGTGTCGTCGGAGCGCGGCCGAATTTCATGAAGATCGCACCGATCATGGCGGCCTTGCGAGAAATTGCGGCAACTTCCCGCCGCCGGTGTTGGTGCATACTGGCCAGCATTACGATAAGGATATGAAGGAATCGTTCTTCCTTCAGCTCGGGATTCCCGAACCGGATGTGGATCTCGGAGTCGGTTCCGGCAAGCCATGCAGTTCAAACTGCCGAAATCATGCGTCGCTTCGAGCCGGTGGTCGATGCCCTGAAGCCGCGTAGCCGTGTTGGTGGTAGGCGACGTGAATTCGACCATTGCCTGTGCACTGGTGGCTCGCAAGAAACAAATCCCTGTTGTTCACGTCGAGGCAGGGTTGCGGAGCTTCGACCGTGCAATGCCGGAAGAAATCAATCGGGTATTGACAGATCAGTTTTCCGATTTTCTGTTTACGACGGAAGCGATCAGCGTTGACTAACCTGGAGCGCGAAGGCATTGCCCTGACGAGCGGGTTCATTTCGTGGGTAACGTGATGATCGATACGCTTGCTGGCGAGAAATCGCGCGCCATTGCGCCGTCCGACAACGCTGGCGAAATATATTGATACCTGACTGCGGCGCAGTCCTGTGCAGACGGCTATGCGGTTTTGACTTTGCATCGGCCATCGAATGTCGACGACGCGCTGTCTTGACGCGCTTGATGGAAACGATGCGAACAGATCGCTGAGCGACTGCCGCTGGTATTTGCAGTGCATCCACGTACCCGCGGCGCGCTGGCCAAGGCGGGCTTGCTGGATGTGGTACAGACGAATCCGCAATCCATTGTCTGCCGCCGCTGGGGTATCACGAGATGCTGGGAATGATGGCCAATGCTTCGGTGGTTCTCACCGATTCTGGCGGGATGCAGGAAGAAACGACCGCTCTTGGTGTGCCCTGTATCACGTTAAGGGAAAACACCGAGCGGCCGATTACCGTTGTCGAGGGGACGAATACAGTTGTGGGCACCGACGCCCGCAAAATTCTGGATGCATTCGAGGAAGTAATGGCCAACGGCGGTAAAGCCGGACGCATTCCTGAAGGTTGGGATGGCCAGGCGGCGCTTCGGATCCGCGACCGGCTGATCGATTGGCTGGGCGCGCCACAGGACGGCGAATCGGCGTCCATTTGAACCGAACTGCGACCAAATCGATTCAAGTACGGTGAGCGGCAGAACGCAGCTCTTCGCAGCGAGCGCTCAAAATCTGGCGTTAAGCAGCCTCTGAATGACGGGGAGGGCGGTAGCGTGCCCGGGCTCAGTGCGATCGCCAGAGAAGCTATGAATCAGCAATTAACAACGAATGCTCTTACGGTCGATGTCGAAGACTACTTTCAAGTCTCGGCGTTCGAGCCGCATATCAGCCGAAGCGACTGGGACTCGGTGCCGTGTCGGATCGAAAGAAACATGGATCGTATACTCGACCTCTTTGGGGAGTTCGGGTGTGCATGCAACATTCTTTACCCTCGGCTGGATTGCTGAACGCTATCCTCACTTGGTGCGTCGGCTGGTCAACGAGGGCCACGAGCTTGCCAGTCATGGCTACGAGCACGTGCGGGTCGTGAACCAAAATCCGGCGGATTTTCGCGCGGATGTAATCAAAACCAAAAATTGCTTGAAGAATATCGCGGAGTGGAGGTTTAGCGGCTATCGGGCGGCGAGCTACTCGATCGGCGAAAAAAATCTTTGGGCGTTGGATGTCCTGCACGAAGCAGGATATCGATACAGTTCGAGCATATATCCCGATCAAACATGACCTATACGGCATGCCCGATGCGCCGCGATTTGCCTTTCGTCCCAAGCCGGACGGAATTCTCGAAATTCCGGTGAGCACGGTCCGCTTGGGCGGGCGGAAGCTACCATGTGGCGGCGGCGGGTATTTTCGACTGTTCCCGTACCCGCTGTCCCGCTGGGCGATACGACGCGTCAATATTCAGGATCGGCAATCGTGTTTTTTTATTTTCATCCCTGGGAAATCGATCCCGAGCAACCGCGGCAGACCGGTCTGCCGATTGAAAACGACGATTTCGCCATTATCTGAATCTGGCACGTACGGAAACTCGCCTGCGCCGACTGTTGCGTGATTTCCACTGGGATCGTATGGACCGCGTCTTTCTCCAAGCCACTAGGAACCATTGATGTCCGCCGTACAGATCGCAGCGTTGCAAGACACAGCACCTAAAATCGCGGAGTTAGATCCGATCGACAGGCAGTGGAACGCATTCGTGGAACAATGCGCCATCGGCGACGTTTTTCCATTTGGCGGAATGGCAAGAAGTAATTCAACGCTGCATTCGGACATCGGACCCATTTCTCTTTACCAACTGAAGGCGAACAAATCACTGGTGTTCTACCGCTGGTCCACGTTCGCAGCAGGCTTTTCGGTAATTCCCTCAGCTCGACTCCTTTTTGCGTTTACGGTGGAGTCGCGGCGACGAGCGAGGAGTCGAGATGGCGCTTGAAGATCGAAGCAATTCGTTTGGCCGGGGAATTGAAGGTCGACTATTTGGAGATGCGCAATGCGTCAACGCCAGCCAAGAATGGCCGGAGAAGTCACTCTACGTGACGTTCAGGAAAGCGATCTCGCCGACACCGACGAAAACATGAAAGCGATCCCGCGGAAGCAACGGGCCATGGTGCGTAAAGGCATCAAAGCGGGGCTCGTGAGCGAGATCGACCATACGGTATCGATCGGTTCTTTCCGGCTTATGCCGAAAGTGTGCGCAATCTTGGTACTCCCGTGTTTTCGCGAAAGTATTTCGAGATACTGAAGTACTTCGCTGACCGCTGCGAAATCCTGACCGTCACGCATGAAGGTAAAAAGGTCGTGTGCGCGGTTATGAATTTCTACTTTCGCAATGAGGTGCTACCGTATTACGGTGGCGGAGGTGAAGGTGCGCGTGACCTCAAGGGCAACGATTTCATGTATTGGGAAGTCATGCGGCGCGCGGCGGAGCGGGGTCTGGGAATTTTCGATTACGGTCGCAGCAAAGTCGGGACCGGTTCATTTCACTTCAAGAAGAATTGGGGCTTCGAGCCGATTCCGCTTCATTATCAATACCACTTGGTGAACGCGCGAAGTATTCCCGACGTCAACCCGATGAACCCAAAATATAAGCTTTTCATTGACGCTTGGAAGCGTTTGCCGCTTCCGATCGCCAATCGGATCGGTCCGATCTTGTCGCGAAATCTGGGTTGATCTTGCTGTGACTCCCGTATTGTTTCTGGTGCACCGGATTCCGTTCCCTCCGAACAAGGGTGACAAGATCCGGTCGTTTCACCTCATGGAACAGCTTGCGCGTCAACACGAAGTACATCTTGGCGCTTTTGTTGACGACGACGTCGGATTGGCAACATCAAGCAGAATTGAAAAACTGGTGTGCGGAGTCCTTTCTGCGCCCTCTAAAGCCGACGGTTCAAGCGATTGTCCAGTTTACGAGGCCTGCTATGCGGAGAGCCACTGACTCTTCCCTATTATCGCGACCGGAAAATGGCCGCATGGGTGAAGCAGAAATGCACAAGCGCTGGAATCGACCAGAGTCGTGATTTTTTCCGCGGCGATGGCGCAGTATGTGCTGGGTGAGACGGTCTCATTTTCGAAGGTGCATCGTCGACCTCGTGGACGTGGATTCGGAGAAATGGCGTGAATATGGTCCCGTCACCGCTGGCCGATGAATTGGATCTACGCTCGTGAAGCGAAACTGCTGCTGCGCTTTGAACGAATGGTGGCGCACGCTGTGATGCGACTGTTTTGGTCAGCCCGCAAGAAGCGCAATTGTTTCGGGAGCTTGCGCCGGAGTCCGCGGATCGCGTTTATTCCATCCATAATGGGGTGGATACCGAATATTTTTCTCCGGCTCCGTATTTCAAAGTCCGTATCAAGCCGGTGCGAAGGTGCTGGTGTTCACCGGCGCCATGGACTATTGGGCCAACGCCGATGCTGTAGTGGTTTGCGGAAGATGTTCTTCCCGCGATTCAGCAGCGCATACCTCAAGTGCAGTTCTATATCGTCGGCGCACGACCGAGTGAACAAGTCAAAAAGCTTGGACGAATCGATGGAGTCACGGTAACCGGAGCGGTCGCGATATTCGGCCTTATTTGGCCCACGCGAGCCGCTGTGGCGCCGTTGCGAATTGCCCGCGGAATTCAAAACAAGGTTCTGGAGGCTATGGCTATGGTCAAGCCGGTATTGGCGACGACCGCGGCAATGGACGGGATTCGATGCCCACCGCGACTGCATACGTTGGTGTGCACTGAGCCGGCGGAATTCGCCGATGTGCGCAGGAGTTGCTGGTTGCGGGAGACTCGCGGGGGTTAGGCCGATCGGGCGCGATGCCGTGGTCAATCACTACTCGTGGACGGAGAGTTTTGCGCACTTCGATCATCTGCTCTCGGACGCGATTGAAGTCGGGGACGATCGTTCTGAACGGCGCACTCAGGGGAGTATGTCACCTTGAGCGAGGCCGCGAATTCAGTCGACGTGGACTCCAGCCATGCCGATGCGAATCCGTCCTCTTCGGGCGAGGCCGATCGGTACATGATCGCGACGTCCGCGTGCCTGGCGCAAGCATTTGGTTGTATTCGCAAGCCTGCTTGGCCGCGACGCTAGTGATGTTCGGCGCCTCCTATTGGTCCATGGTTACCACGTGGTGGCGCTCGGAGACGTTTGCGCACGGATTTATCGTGGTTCCGATCAGTATTTACCTGATTTGGCGGAAGCGTCACGTTTTGCGACGCGTGGCGCCAGTTGCTCATCCGGGAGCACTTTTCGTGCTTGCCCTATTGGGGTTTTCTTGGTTGCTCGGAGATGCCGCAGATGTATTGGGAGTTCAGCAGCTCGCTGTAACTGTAATGTTGCCGTTTCTGGTGGCGTTGGTGTTCGGATGGCGGATCGTGAGACTGATTGCATTTCCGTTAGCGTTTTTGTTCCTGGCGGTTCCCATCGGCGAGTTCCTGGTCCCGTATCTTATCGATTTCACCGCTTCGTTCACCGTCCACGCGCTGAAGTTGACAGGTGTGCCGGTCTATTGGGAAGGCAACCGCTTCAGTCTGCCCAGTGGCGACTGGTCGGTCATTAAGGCGTGCAGCGGTGTTCGCTATTTATATGCGACATTGACTGTGGCTTTGCTGTACGTTTACTTGAATTACCGGAGCCGGTGGCGTCAGGTCCTGTTCCTCGCGATTGCGGTTACGCTAGCGATTTTTGCCAATGGCGTGCGTGCCTATGCGATTGTTATGATCGGGCATTTGAGCCAAATGCGCTTAGCGGTGGGCGTTGATCATTTCATATATGGTTGGGTGTTTTTCGCGCTATTGATGGTGCTGTTGTTTTGGATCGGAAGCTTCCTGCAGGAACCGAGTTAGACGAAATTCGAAGTCGACAGCTGTCGATTGCGTCGGGAGGCCAGGTTCAACGAAGCGGCTGCTATTGCCGGTTTTGCAGGCTTTGTCGTGCTGTCGGTGTTTCCTGTCTGGATGCAGCGGACCGGGTCGGGTGCATCACAGGTGGCGGGGACGCATTTGGCCGCGCCAATGATTGATCACGGATGGCAGATCCAGGCTGTCAGACATTCACGGATTGGAGGCCCGTATACGTTAATCCGACCGCTACGGTGTCTGTACATACCGTCACGGCGAGGACCGTACCGGATTTTTTGTCGCCTATTACGGTGCGCAGCGCCAAGGAAGCGAGTTGATCAATTTCCAAAATGTGCTCGCGAAGGAAAAAGCCGCCTGGCATGTGACCGCAAGGCGCAAGGTAAGCGTCGAGTTCAATGGCGAACGGCGCCGGGTCAGGGAGCGCCGATTACGAGCGGGTGAAAGGGACCTTCTGATTTGGCAATGGTATTGGGTGAACGGCAATCACCTCGACAGCCCATATGCAGTGAAGTTTCATGAGGCCATTGACAAACTGACCGTGGGCCGCCGGCGAGGGGCAGGCGTGGTGGTGTATACCCCGATGGTCGACAGCGTAGGCAGTGCCCGAGAAACCTTGCGTGATTTCTCTGCAAGGGCGATCCCGGCGCTGGATCATGTTTTGTCTGCGGCGGAGCCGATTTCACAGCGCACCGCTACTCATCACTAATGGATCAAGTTCCCCTCATTGCACATGTATTGTACCGCTTTGATGTGGGCGGTCTGGAAAATGGCGTGGTCAATCTGATCAACCGCATCCCCGGGGACCGTTACCGCCATGCTATCGTAGCGCTCAGTGAGTCCACCGATTTCACAAAGCGGTTGCACCGTGAAATTCCTGTTTACGCTTTGCATAAGCGCGAGGGGAAGGATCTTGGCCTACATTGGCGCTTCTATCGCCTGTTCCGACGGCTGAAACCGGATATCGTGCATACGCGCAATCTGAACGCATTAGAGGCGCAGTTGCCTGCTTGGCTGGCGGGAGTCGAGGGGCGAGTGCACGGCGAACACGGTTGGGACGTGCATGATTTCGATGGCTCAGTCGAAAGTATCGTTTGTGGAGGCGGGCATTTCGGCCGTTTGTACAACATTATATCCCGCTATCGCAACATTTGGCCGGCTACTTGCAATCGGAGGTTGGCGTGCCCCGGCGCGGATCAGTTGTATTTGCAACGGCGTCGATACAGGCAAATTTCATGAACCGCCAGCGACTGGCCGCGAAACGCTGCCGCGCGACATGTTGCGAAGACACGGACGCGTTGGTAATCGGGACCGTCGGCCGTATGGAGGCTAGTCAAGGACCAGATGACACTTGCGCGGGCATTTGCGCGGCTGATGGCATGCTCGGCCGTGACTTCGTGAGTTCGTTACGATGGTCATGATCGGAGATGGACGGCTTCGGACAACGGTAACGGAATTATTTGCGGAGCAGGGCCTGGCGGAATTGCTTGGCTGCCGGGGCAACGTGATGACACTGCCGAATTGCTTCGGACATTCGACATCTTCGTGCTGCCTTCGCTTGCAGAAGGTATTTCCAACACCATTCTCGAGGCAATGGCCAGCGGTACGACCGGTGATCGCCACGGACGTTGGGGGCAACGGCGAATTGGTTGAGGACCGGTCGTACAGGGATGCTCGTACCACGTGACGATCCGGAATCGATGTGCACAGCACTGCAGGTTATGTGGACGACGCCGCATTGCGGCGAGCCATGGTGCACAACGGGCGGCTGCGAGCGGTAAGACTGCTTCAGTATCGACGGAATGGTCGAGCAGTACTTGCAGGTCTACGACTGGTGCTTCCAGGTGGACGACAATCGCACGCCGACCGGGTGTTCGAGCGCCGGTGAACCGAACGCGTCCTTGTGGCCGCTATGGTCATGACTGAAATTCGATTAGGAGAAGTGCGCGTCACATGTGTGGAATTGCAGGCATCGTTGACGTACACGACCGTCGGGAAGTCAATCGACAATTGGTCGCCCGTATGAACGACGTTCAGCTGCATCGCGGGCCCGACGAACAGGGCTATATATATCGAGCCAGGCGTTGCGTTCGCCCATCGTCGTCTTTCGATCATCGATTTGTCCAGCGGCCAGCAGCCGCTGTTCAACGAAGACGGGAACGTGGTCGTCGTCTACAACGGTGAAATCTACAACTTTCGAGGAGCTAGCAACGGAGCTGAAGGCGTGTGGGCACCGTTTTCGAACCCATTGCGACACGGAAGTCATTGTGCATGCCTGGGAGGAATGGGGCGCGTCGTGCGTAGAACGCTTCCGAGGGATGTTCGCTTTTGCGATCTGGGATCGCAATCGCGATACCGCTATTCCTGGCTCGCGACCGCCTCGGAATCAAACCGTTATACTATTCGCTCTTGCCGAGCGGCTATCTTGGTATTCGGCTCCGAGCTCAAATCATTGCGTGTGCATCCGGATCTGCCGCGGAAATGGACCCGACTGCAGTGGAAGATTATTTTGCGTACGGGTATGTGCCGGAGCCGAAAACGATCTTCGCCGGCGTACGGAAGCTTTCACCGGGCTTCACGCTGGAAATGAAACGCGGCGAAGCCATCACGCAACCGCGACAGTATTGGGATGTTCCCTTCCTTTCACTAGGCTCCATGAGCGAACAAGACGCCGAGCAGGAGCTGATCGAACGATTACGGGAAGCCGTACGTATTCGCCTGATTTCCGAGGTACCGTTGGGTGCGTTTCCTTTCAGGAGGCGTAGATTCGAGCGCGGTGGTTGCTATGATGGCGGGACTTTCGGATAACGCCGTCAATACTTGTTCGATCTCCTTCAGTGATCCGAAATTCAACGAAGCCGATCACGCCGCAAAATGTTGCGGAACGCTATCAGCACGAACCATCAGGTCGAGGCGGTCGATCCGAACAATTTCGATTTGGTGGATCGTCTGGCAGCGCTTTATGACGAACCATTTGCCGACAGTTCGGCGATGCCGACTTATCGTGTCTGTGAACTCGCGCGGAAACGCGTTACCGTCGCTCTTTCCGGTGATGGAGGAGATGAAAACTTGGCTGGGTATCGCCGTTACCGGTGGCATCTTTACGAGCAGCGTCTGCGCGATTGGTTTCCTTCCGCGCTTCGTAAGCCGGTGTTCGGCGTTTTAGGAAAGACCTATCCTAAAGCTGATTGGGCACCGAAAATCCTGCGAGCCAAAGCCACATTCGAAGCATTGGCCCGCGACGCCGAAGAAGGCTATTTTCACAGTATCTCCATATTGGGTGACGCATTGCGCGCTCGGCTGTTCAGTAGAGAGTTTAGGCGTGCTTTGCAGGGATACCGTGCGGTCGATGTATTGCGCGAACATGCCCGCAACGCGCCCAGTGACCACCCACTATCCAGGGTCCAATATCTCGATATGAAGACCTATTTGGTCGGTGATATTTTGACGAAGGTCGACCGCGCCAGCATGGCGCACTCACTTGAGGTACGTGTCCCGATTCTTGACCATGAGTTCGTGGAATGGATGTCGGGTCTACCGCCAGAGTTAAAACTGCGCGGTAAGGAAGGCAAGTACATCTTGAAGAAAGCTTTGGAACCGTATTTGCCGAAGGATATTCTTTATCGGCCAAAGATGGGGTTTGCGGTACCATTAGCAAGCTGGTTCCGTGGGCCGTTACGCCAGCGTGTTCGAGATGCTTTGTTAGGCCCGATTCTGGCGGGAACTGGATTTTTCGAGCAAAAATTTCTCCGCGAGTTGGTAGATCAGCATCAATCCGGTCGCCGTGACAACAGCGCGGCACTCTGGTCGTTATTGATGTTCGAGTCTTTTTACCGACAAACTACCGGCGAAAAGGTAGCCGAGGCGAACGCACCGCGCGCTATAGTTAGAGTCTAATCGGTGCGAATACTGCATATTTTTGATCATTCGATACCGCTTCACAGCGGCTACACGTTTCGTAGCCGGGCGATCTTGCGGGGACAACGCGAGTTGGGGTGGGAAACATACCACCTGACTAGCCCGAAACATAACGAGGCAGCCGGTGCAGTGGGGCTCGAAGAAGAGATTGATGGGCTCAAGTTTTACCGCACGCCGTCGCCGACTGGCGCGCTCGCGCGTCTGCCGATACTCAATCAGTTAGCCATAATAGACGCGACGGCGAAGCGCTTACAGGAATTGATTCCGGTAGTTCGCCCCGACGTGTTGCATGCACATTCGCCGGCACTTAACGGTGAGGCTGCACTGCGTGCGGCCAAAAAATTCAACTTACCGGTGGTCTATGAAGTTCGCGCTTTTTGGGAAGACGCGGCGGTCGATCACGGTACCAGCGCCGAGTGGGGTTTGCGGTACCGCCTTACAAGGGCCTTGGAAAGTCGGGTGCTAAAGCGAGCAGATGCGGTGGTGACAATATGCGAAGGTCTCCGTAACGAAATCGCCGGACGTGGTATTACACCGGCCAAGATCACCGTCGTGCCCAACGCCGTTGATCCGGATCAGTTCCGGTTCTGCTCGGGAGTAGACCCCGCGTTGCGTGAATCGTTGGGTTTGCGAGGCAAGACCGTGATTGGGTTCGTAGGATCGTTCTACGCCTACGAAGGGTTGAATCTTTTGTTGCAGGCGTTGCCAGATATTCTCAATGGTATACCGGGCGTCCATTTGTTACTGGTGGGAGGCGGCCCCCAAGACACCCAGCTAAGAAATTTGGTGACTTCGCTGAATTTGGACTCCCACGTGTCTTTTGTAGGCCGGGTGCCGCACGAGAAGGTTCGGCAATACTATGATTTAATTGATGTTTTAGTTTATCCTCGACTGCCCATGCGATTAACCGACTTGGTCACGCCGCTCAAGCCGCTTGAAGCGATGGCCCAAGGCAAGCTGCTCGATTGCCTCAGACGTCGGAGGCCATCGCGAGTTGATCCGGGACGGCCAAACAGGTTCGTTGTTTCGGGCGGGCGACGTAAAGGGCCTCTCGTCCGCCGTGGTAAAATTGCTCAAATCGCCCGAATGTTGGGCGGAGCGCCGTGCGGCCGGCCGCAGATTCGTTGAATCTGAGCGCAATTGGGCCAATAGCATACTTCGATACCGTAAGGTCTATCCGTTCGTAGGTGAAGAAGAAGTGGATTGTTGCTCGTGAGACTGAGCGTTGCACTCGTGGGTCCTCTGCCACCGCCCAGCGGTGGTATGGCAAATCAAACCAAGCAGCTTAATCATTTGTTGACCGCCGTGAAGGTATCCGAGTAGACCTTATACGCGTCAACGAGGCATATCGTCCGAAATGGGTCGAACGGGTCCGCGGACTTCGAGCGATATTTAGGCTTGTCCCATATCTTATACGTCTTTGGAGAACAGCACGGGACGCCAGTCTTTTTCACGTCATGGCGAACTCTGGATGGTCGTGGCATCTGTTTGCAGCTCCTGCAATTTGGATCGCTACCTTGCGTGGACGACCCGTGGTCGTGAACTATCGGGGTGGGGGCGCTAGCGATTTTTTTTCGCGCGCATTCAAAGTCGTAAAGCCCACTTTGAATCGGGCTTCGGCGATAATTGTACCCTCGGAATACCTCCGTGAGGTGTTCAGTCGATGGGGTATCGAGTCGATCGTCGTACCTAATATTGTGGATTTGACGCGGTTCTATCCAGAGTACAGAGACCCCCAAAGTCGCAGGCGCCGCGGCCCGCACATAATCGTTACCCGAAATCTGGAGAAAATCTACGACATTTCGACGGCTCTTCGGGTGTTTGCACGCGTAAGAAACCGCTGGCCGGATGCTTTTCTTACGGTCGCGGGAGAGGGGCCAGAACGAGCCGCATTGGCGCAGCTCGCCGAAGACTTGGGGATCAGTGACGCAGTTACCTTTGCTGGAAGGCTCGACAACGATGTTATTCCAGACATGTATCGCGATGCGGACCTTATGCTTAACACGAGTCGAGTTGACAACATGCCAGTTTCGTTTTTGGAGGCACTCGCGAGCGGCGTGCCGATCGTAAGCACTGCAGTCGGTGGAATTCCTTTTTTAGTAAAAGATGGAGAACACGCACTGCTCGCGCCAGTCGGAGATGTCGAGCAGCTGGCGAAAGCAATTGAATTTCTTTGGAGCAATGATACCGATCGCAGACGGATGGTGAAGGCTGGGCGCCGCTTCGTCAAGCAGTTCGAATGGACGGATGTCCGCGAGAAGCTGCTGTCAGTCTATGACCATGTGCTTGATGCACGACCCAAACATAAGGATGGGTGCCAGGATGCCTAGCGCATACACTCGTCTCGTTTCGGGGCTAGTATTTCCGCTCCACGAACGTTTGAAAGGGCATGGAACGTTAAGCGTCCGTCGGCGCATGGAAGAAATGCAGTGGTGGAGTTCGCAAGACCTCGCCAAGTACCGGAATGCGGAACTTGCCAAGTTCATTCACCACGCCGTAGAACATGTGCCGTATTATCGAGATTTATTTGGTCACCTGGGGCTGTCGGCGACAGATATACGCGCTGAGGTCGATTTACGAAAAATTCCTTTCCTGACAAAAGCGATGATCCGAGAACATTCTCAAGCGTTAAAAGCAGGAGACGCGGGCGCTACAACGCCTTGCAGCACGGGAGGATCTACCGGAGAACCCTTGACATTTCTGATCGGTCACGAACGCGTCAGTCATGACGTTGCTGCGAAGTGGCGCGCGACACGGTGGTGGGGGGTTGATATCGGAGATAGACGAAGCCGTCGTATGGGGTTCTCCGATCGAGTTAGACGCACAGGATCGACCTTAGGCGTCTTCGTGATCGAGTGCTGCGCAGCAGGTTGTTGCCCGCGTTCGAGATGAGCCAATCGAATTTGCGGGCGTTTATAAATGCATACTGAGACGGCGAAGCCGACAATGTTGTTTGGTTACCCATCTGCCATAGCCCGCATCGCGTGACTACGCTTTAAAGCACGGCGAAGTGCTGACAGATTTAGGCGTGAAAGTCGCATTCGTGACCGCAGAACATTTGTACGCGGATCAAAAAGAAAAGATCGAGCAGTGCATTTGAATGCGTGGTCGCTAATGGATACGGTGGTCGCGACGCGGGGTTCGTCGCCCACGAGTGCCCTGAAGGCGGAATGCATATTACCGGCGACGACCTAATTGTCGAAATTGTTGATAAATCGGGCGAGCCCGTGCTGCGGGGGCCGCGGGCGAAATCGTGATCACCCATTTGCGCACATGGCGATTTTCCTTTTATTCGGTACAAAACCGGCGATGTGGCTTCGTTTGCCAGGTCTTGCAGATGTGGTCGAGGCTTGCCGCTTTTAAAGGAGTTCAAGGACGAACTACCGATTTCGTTGTCGCTTACGATGGTACTGTCATGCACGGTTTGTCACTGATCTATGTCGTCCGGGAACTGCCGGAGATAGAAGCATTTAAAATCGTCCAGGAAACCATCGATTGTATTAAGGTGCTCATAGTGCCCAGCAAAACCTACACTGCTGATGTCGCTGCGGAAATCGAGGCTGGATTTAAGCGGCGGCTCGGAGACCGCTGGAGCAAGTCAATGTAGAACGGGTCGAAAATATCCCGCCTGAGCGGTCCGGAAAATATCGGTATGTCGTGAGTCACGTCGCGGCATGCGTAAACGCATCCGGTAGTGTCGACGGGAAGCGGAATCGACGCATCATGGATCTGTAATCTGTAAATTGCTTCAATGACCTCGTGCCTTGAGTTCGTCTCTCAGACCTGGGCAATGGGTAGCCCATCGCGTAGGCTTTGTCGGCATGTTGTTGGGCTTCTTCCACACGACCGACTTTTAAGAGAGCAAGGCCAAGGTTGTAGTGCGCTTCCGCGAGGTTGTTGTCCAGCTTGAGGGCCTTGCGATATTTTTTTATGGCGTCTTCAAGCCGTCCGGTCCTATGTAACTGTATTCCGTATAGCATCCACGTCTGTGCCGAACCAGGGTAAAGCTGTATAGCTTTTTCGTAGTAGCGGTCGGCTTGCTTGGGGCTCCCCATACGCCGGGCGATTTCGGTGGCGAGCGATAGCGCCTGCGGATGATTAGGGAAATACGCAAGTACAAACTCGACATCTGCCAGCGCCCATTTGATTGTGCCGGGGCTTTGCATTTTTTCCCGTGCAGGCGGCAAATGATACTTTTTCGACCATATGCAGTAATTTTTCAGTATGGTCATTGCTGTAATAGTTATGCGGGCTCGCAATCGCGAATGCAGCCGCCGGGCATAGCAGTACGAAAAGGAACGAAATTCGAAACAAAGCGCGCATACGGTACTCCATCGTCGGGGTTTGGGGAGCGAACGTTGTTAACCAATAATAGTAATAGTATCGAGACCGATATTCGACAATCGGTACATCAGGACTCTCCGCAGCCGTCCGAGGAAAGCCGGCGGTGTGTATTGTTAGTAACGACCGATTATCCGCCGCTGGCTGGCACAAACACGCGTCGGATCGAAGCTTTCGCGAAATATCTCCCCACGTACGGATGGCAGCCCGTGGTACTGACGTTGGCGATTGAAGACATGGCGCTCATAGAGTCGTCGTGGCAGGGTGATGGCGAAATCGAGACGATCCGGGTAGAAAAGCCCCGGGCTCCAGGCAATGATGCGCCGGGCCCGCGGAAAAAAACCCAGCAAAACAAAACAGTATAGTCCATCGGTCGACGGGGCAGATGGCGGAAAGCCAGTCGCTCGGTCGGCTTGGAAACGGATCGCCGGGGCATTATGGCAGCTTGCCGTCATCGCTGAGCGCGCATTTTATGTTCCCGATCCCCGTCGGATTTGGGCGTCCGCCGCCGTGAGCACTGCGACCCGGCTAGCCCGCGCTCGGCACTTCGACGCCGTGGTGACCAGTTCGCCACCGTTTTCCGCCCATTTTGTTGGCCTGGCGTTGCAACAAAGGTTCGGCATTCCTTGGGTCGCGGATTTCCGCGATCTTTGGGTTGGTCGGCCTTATCGAAACTTACCGTACCGTTGGCATCATTATCTCGACCGAAAATACGAGGCTGCGGTGGTCCGCAATTGCGACCGCCTAGTGTTCGCATCACCCGGTTGGGAGCCAATTTTCGTACGCCGATACGGCCCGTGGGTTAGCCCAAAGGTGAGCGTGATAACGAACGGTTACGACCAACACCTGATGAACTCGACTACAGAGTTGGGGGCAAAAGCAGTCGGCGAGCTACCCATCACATTGTTGTACACCGGCGCTATCCATGAAGGTGAGAGCCCAATGCCAGTGGCACAAGCATTATCGAACGTCGCACGCAAAATGGGCGCTTCACGGGTCAGAGCGAGCCTGCGTGTAAAATTGATCGGTCCGGGTGGCGAAGACTGGGGGCACTTGAGAGAGTTCATGCGCACAGAAGCACTGGAGGGGGTAGTAGAATTTCTAGGCGTTATGTCTCACCGCGATTGTTTGAAAGAGCAACAAGCGGCCGATGTCTTGCTGATATTGTCCGCGCCGCCACACGACGAAACCATTCGAGGTAAATCTTTCGAATATATGGCGGTTGGGAAACCCATTCTAGCGCTATTACCCGAATCTTCAGTGCAAGCGGAGATCTTGGGCCCATCCGGGCTTGCCACTGTGATCCAGCATGGCGACGTGGAAAATTGCGCGAAGTTTTTAGAGCGGATTATTACCGATGGCGTACCGTCTATTGAGCCAAACTGGGCGTATATCAAGCAATTCGAGCGGAAAGAACTATCGGCCGCGTTCGCTTCTATACTCAGCGAGAGTGCGAATGTAATAACAGACACAACGACAGGTGGTATGTGAAGGATGGTAGGCGAACGCAGGAACCCCATATTGGGCTATTTTGGGCACCACAAATGCGGAAGTACTTGGTTTCAGGTGATTTGCGGTGAAGTTTGCCGCGAATTGAAATTGAAGTACCGAATCGTATACAAAGCCGCGCACGTAGGTGACGATCTCAACGCGTACACGCGTGATCAAGAACTGGATTTTATCGCCTATACCAACGCCGACTATCGGCAAGTGAAAGCGCTCGGGCAAGTGCGAGGTTTCCATGTTGTACGCGACCCGCGTGATATTTGTGTTTCAGCCTACTTTTCTCACAAGCACAGTCACGAGGTCAGTACCTGGCCGGCTATGCAGCAACACAGGGCCCGATTGCAGGAAGCATCGGAAGAAGACGGAATCATGCTTGAGATAGACTGGTTAGCTGATCATTTTGATGAGATGCGCACGTGGCCGCAACAAGTGGATGGCATCCTGCAACTCAAAATGGAGGATTCGACCACGTCGCCATATCAAGAGATGTTGAAGGTCTTCGAATACCTGGAACTAATCGACGACGAAGATTACACAGCGTCAAAACGCTCTGTCTATTTCGTGAGCAAGCTGCTGCGCAAAATCGAGCATTTATCGAAGGACAAACTTTCAATCCCGTCCGCACCGAAGCGGATCCCTGCCGAACGCTTTTTGGGTATCCTATGGGAACATGGATTTGTGCGTAAGACCAAAGGCAGGAGGTTGGGGCAGGAGGACGTGAGGAGCCATTACCGGAAAGGCGTTGCCGGTGATTGGAAAGACCATTTCACGGAGCGCCACATCGCATATTTTAAGGAAAGATATAACGACCTCATTCTGCAATATGGTTACGAAGAAACACCGGGCTCGGGGCCCCTGAACGTTTGCACGCTATGGATAAAATCGCAGTATTACTTTTAGTCTGGATGCAAGGTATCGCGTTCGCCGGAGAATTTAATAGGGCGTGCGGAGTGGCGGAGCGTGGGGTCGATGGCATCCAAGTCGTTTGGGAAGGGCGGGGCGCGAACGATCCGGAAAACTACGGGCACGGGTGGTTTTCGATGCGTGCGATCGACCAACAACATGTGATGCCGTGGGGCGGGAACAGCCATGATGCACAAGGTAACAATTCCATTCGAATCTACGACGTAGCCTCGGATAAGTGGTTGAGAATACATCCGGACGTTGGTTCAGAGTACGATCGAAAAACGAAAACTTGGTCGAAGAAGGCGAAAGAGGTCTTTTGTCCGGACGATCCCGCAAGTTGTAAAATCGTGACGAACCGGGACAACCATATTCAATGGTTCATTCCTGACCGTCACGAGATGGTGATCATGGGCAAGCCTGCAGGCGATATTATGTTTGGGGGCGTTTACAACACGAAACTCGAAAAGTGGACCGTCGCGTGGAGGGAGTTCAGTGACGTCGGTTCTCAAGGCTATCTGAAAGTCCCTTCGGGTTGGAATCAAAAAGCCGCGTGGGCCATGAATGCTGCACATGCGTGGGTCGATCCGGACCGAGAAGGGCCTCGCCCCGGTTTCGGGATTGCCTATGGCGGAACAATATATAGTTCACCTGTAGATTCCCTTTGGGTGATGCGTCCGTCCAAAGACCCGAGTTACAAATTCGAGTTGACTCGAATTGATCATGCTTCCCCCGGAAAACTTTCGCGTAACCGGAACGGGGCAATCGGTGCCGGGTCCTGTTTTTACATGTTCGGAGGACGCCGCGGCACCGGCGGGGGAACCGACCAAGTGTGGCGTTATAACGTCGAGAATGGCCAGTGGAAGCAGATGGCTCCGATGCCTCGCCCCGGGGTATGGAATGCGGCGGCTTTTGACCCTTCTACGAATCTGGCAGTGCTCGTCTCCGGTGGGGAGGAAAGAGCGGTTTTTGTGTATAACCTCGAGACGAATAAGTGGCAGGATATCAGTGAGCAAGTCCCGCTTCCTCCATCATCTCAGCCTACGGTCGCTCACGCATTTGGACGGTATCTGGTAATGGCGAGGTTGTGGCATGACGCTGATCCTTCCGGAAACAAAGAAACGAATCGGATCTATCGCTTTATCGTGGCTGCAAAGCGTTATGCAAAGCCGAAGATCACGGCGATCACCATGCCTCAAGGCACTGACGACAATAGTTACAACATGGCGCCCGCGCAGTCGGCGAAACACATATCTTGGGCATATGATCCTGTAAACAAGCGCTATTACAGTGCCGGTGGTGACTATGGAGGCACGCCGGGAATGCAGTCCTACCGACAGGAAATCTGGTCTTGGGAACCGAAGTCGAATACATGGCGCAAAGAGTTGAATTACTGTGTCGGTAACGGTGAGTTCAGTTGGCGGCATCCCGACGTCGTTGGGTGGAACTTTGATGCCACACGCGGTGGGTTCTGGTTTACACCTGGGATGATGCCGTCGAATGAAGAATTGTGCGACAAAGGCACCTACTACCGATGGCAAGTACTTTTCTTCGATCCCAAGAATGGAAAGTTCAACCACCCTAGGCAAACTGGACCGGATCACTATCCAGGGCGCAAGCAAGGAGAGCCGCTCGGTGGCGATCCAAACTATTTTGCCGCTTATCTTCCCCAAACTGATGCGCTTTTCAGGATTGGCTCGAACAAGACTGCGATTTTCGACATAAAAGCTGGGCAATGGCGAATCAAGCGCCACAACGGCGGAGATTTCCCGGGAGACTTGAACTTTCGGTTCTCGAAGCCCCAGGTGGTCGGGGCGGGATGTGTATGTGAACGACGCAGCGGAAGGAAGGTTGTTCAGGTATAACCTTGACGATAACAAGTTGCATCTTGTGAGCACCGCCGGTAACAAAGGATATAATGGCTTACGCTATGGCCAGTATTTAGTAACGTTTCCACCGTGGAATAAACCGAAGCAGACAGATCTGAAAGTATATGACCTCGTGACGAACACCGTGGCGATGGCAGCCGTGCGGACATCCGACGTGATGGAACCAGATTACGGCACTTCATGGACAGTCAACGAATACAGGAAAGAAATCTTTGTATTCGGACAGCAGAAGAAGTGGGGCACTTGGTTCAACAAGTTTTACCTGATAGATCTCTCGTTTCTACCGCTTTCGTCGAGCCGTGTGCTACCGCGCAGGGCAGCGCACATGCCCGTGGCGGAGCCGCCGGCGTCTGAAGAACGTCCAGCGGAGCCGATGAAACAGGCAAGCCAGGAGTTGAAGCACGTGGAAGAGGAGGCATCTGTCGGAAGCGGTCAGAGTAAAAAGTGGCCCCGGGAAGCGCCCGAGCGGCATACCCGCGACGGGGACACGATTAACGAGCCATACAATCTACCGCCGAGACCGGTGTTTAGACCAGGTTTCGCGGACTCGAAGCTTCACTAGATGTCCTCGACTTGCCTAGGGGAGAAAAAATTTGCGGACTCCGGTCCGAGCTATGTGTGTGTCAGAGCGCTAAAGGCATGAAAATTCTCGTTCTCTGCGACCGATATCCGTATCCGTTATATAACGGCCAAAATCTGCGGATCTTTCATTATGTTCGGCACCTTAGTACGCGGCACAGTTTTGATCTGTTGTGTTACGGAGACGGGAGCCCGCCTTCGGAAATAACTAGTTTCTTTGGGTCGATCACAGCATTTTCTCGACCTGTTTTCGTGGGAAGTAAATTCGGTTATTCAATTCCGTTTCGCCCCTCACAGATGCTTCCAGAAAATCCGGAGTTTGCGGAGTATCTGGGTCGTGTCCTGAGGGAAGGTCGCTACGATCTGGTATGGATGTCGGGCTGGGATACGGTCATCAGCGTTCCGCGTCCCTGTCCGGTGCCTTTTTTAGCGGATATTGTGGACGATGGTGTGCTGGAACTATGGCGGGAATTCAAGTCGCGGAAGGCATTGTTGCCGCGAGTGCGAGCCGCTAAGCGTCTGTTGGAAAATGTGATCATGGAGCGCTTTTTTTTTGCGCCTGCGGACGCTTGCTTGGTCGTGTCCGAACGTGATCGGGACAGTTTTGCGCGTGTGTGCCCGAAGACACCAGTGCACGTAATCCATAACGGCGTGGACGAAGAACATTTCCGACCTACGGGTGCACCGGTGGACGATACCACGCTGGTATTCGAAGGCTCGATGGAGTTTCCGCCGAACGTGGACGCGGCTCGGTATCTGGTACTCGAGTTGTTGCCGCTGGTTAGGCAACGGGTCCCCACTGCACGCGTCGTGCTGGTCGGGCGCGACCCCGCGCCGGAAGTTCAGGCGCTTGCTTGTGAATATGTTGAAGTTACGGGTTTTGTGGATGATGTCCGGTCTTACCTAGATAGCGCGACCGTGTTCGTATGTCCAATGCGGAAAGGGGCGGGGATTAAAAACAAGTTGCTCCAGGCCTGGGCTATGGCCAAGCCCGTAGTAGCTACGTCAACCGCAACTGGCGGTTTGGCAGTGCGTCGGGAGCAGAACATTGTTATTCGTGACAATACAGAAGACCTTGCGGTAGCCATCGCGGACCTTCTTCAGGACCGCCCCAGACAGGAAGCGATAGGCCAAGCAGCGCACGAAACTGTGATCGAGAATTATACTTGGGCCCGAAAAGCGCTTGAGTTGGAGGCGCTGATGAACGTCGTTAGTGAAGGTCGAAGAGGGGAATAAACCGTGGGTATACGAGACATCGTGCTCTTGGCGATATTGGGCGCGCTCATTCCAATCGCCTTCCTGCGCCCCTGGGTGGGCGTGCTGACATGGGCATGGCTCGGTTTAATGAACCCGCACAAGCTATCTTGGAACATCCAACAGTACCCCGTAGCAATGGCCGTCGGGCTAGCGACATTGGCCGGGCTGTTACTCGCGCGAGACCGCCGGGCAATCCCATGGACGCGAGAAATGGTGCTTTTACTCCTGCTGGCGGCGCAAATGACGGTTACGACGCTTTTCGCATGGTATCCTGAATTTGCTTGGCCGCAATGGGAAAAGGTAATGAAGATTTTACTTTTCACCGCGGTGATGCCCATGGTCATCTATGGCAAGGATCGCATTCGTATCCTTATCCTCGTGATTTTGTTCTCGCTTGGTTTCTACGGGTTCAGGGAGGAATTTTTTCGATTGCAACGGGCGGCCAATTCAAAATTTGGGGTCCAGAAAACTCATTTATAGGAGATAACAATTCCATTGGTTTGGCGCTGACGATGATTTTGCCGTTGCTTCTTGGAGCTGCAAAAGAGGAATTGCGCCGCCAATACGATGGCTTCTGTATGCGACGTTTTGGTTGACGATTTTAGCCGTTATATTTACCTATTCCCGCGGCGCACTTCTAGGGCTCGTTTGTGTCTTATTGGCCTTATTTTGGAAATACAAAGCGCGCATATTTACTTTAGGTGCTGTACTCGTGATCAGTGGTGTGCTGTTGCAGGAACTTTGTGCCCGGCGCGTGGTTCGCCAGACGGAGTTAGACGCTGGATTATACCGAAGATGGCTCGGCGATGCAGCGCATCCAGGCTTGAGAGCATCGCAGAAAACATCGCGCTGGAAGAACCGTTAACTGGGGCTGGATTCAACTTTGAATAGGTTTTGGCGCAGATGAGTTCGCTCATTACACGGTTTGCCTTGGTTAATGGAATAATGGCGCGAGATCTGCGCATAGCATCTATTTCCAGAATGCTCAGGCCGACACGGATTTATCGGTTGGCGCTGTTTGTTGCCCTCATGTTCGGACATTTTTCAAGCTAAGGTCGTTCAGGCGTTGGGAAACCCGAGGCGAGCCGCATGGATGCGGCGATATCCGGAAAGCTATTCAGATTCTCATTGATCGGTTACATGACGTTTATGGCGCATTCCTAGTCTGGCGTACTTCGACCTTTTCTATACATTCGTAGCGCTGTCCACGATATTGGCCCGAGAGGCAAATGCGCCCAGCGGACGCTTCTGATGCGGAAGCGTCGGGCGATTATGCGCGCGGCGGCGCGGTGTAAACTAAATCCGTTTCGGTGAGTGTTTTCGGTTCGACTCGATCGCCGATCAATCAATAGTTCGAGCGACTGTGTCTCGATTTCGATTTCGCGCAGTTTGCAGATTCGGAAGCCCGTTGGCTTCGTATAGATGCAGTCCGAATCCTTCGAGAATCGAATCGATTCCGTGGATCGCGCGCGAAGAAAGTGTGTTGCGCCATTTGAGTAGTTGCGTTTCGTAGCTCGTAGTCGAAAGATCCTTTGAAGCCGACCGCGATGGAGTTCGCAATAATTCCCTGATCCGGTCTGTGAGTTCGTAACTCGTAGCCGATAGGATGCGCTGAACGTGCAATTCCGGCTCGCGAAGCAGATCCTCGTATGAGATCACGATTGCTGGGAACGGCGGATGGTGTTGGAGAGCTACATAGTTGTCGAGGCACCAGGTAACCGCCAATGTCGTCGCCGGCGTTGTTGCGTGCGCAAGGACCGGTTCGAATTGTGTAACCAGAGATTGCGGGATCCATCCCCCGAACGCGGTCTGGAACTCGGATGGTTTCGGGGGCTTGGTATTGCGCCATGCGTCACGAAAATTCAATTGGGATGCCACCGACAGCAAAGGGATTGCGAATCAGGTATACAATCGCCTTTGTCGGGATGCGTCGATTTAACCAATGCAACAATCGATTTGCTCGCACCAGCTCGACAACCGTGCCGGCCGGGCTGATTAAAATTCGCAGCCGATTGAATGATCCGTCAGCAGGTAGAACGGTATTAAGGTAGCCGCGGCCGCTGAACACATCGCGCAGATATTTTTCAACCGCAGGCGCTTCGTCATTAGGATCAAGATATTTTCGCCACGTGTTGATGCCTGTGCGCTGCGCCAAGTACGGTGACGGAAGCAGAGGCTCGTCGATGTATTTATGCTAGGCAGTCCAGCTAGGAGTTGTGCAAGCCAAGTTGTTCCTGAGCGCGGTGCTCCGATTACCAGAATGGCATCTTCTGTTCGGCCGCGGATAAGGTGTAACGCGTTCGCAACGTCGTAGAATCGCTGGTGCTGCATTAACCACCCTGCTACATCGCGCCGGTTCGACATGCGTAGGATTCCTTGGTTATTTGATTAGCGTGCTCATGTTAATTGGGTGGAAATCAGATGTCGAGCGTGCTGAAGTATTTACGTCCGATCCGGAATTCCGAGAAAATGTTAGTGCTGAAATTTGGCGAGGTCATGAACTGTTGTGAGCGAACTAAGGGGAAAGATTGCGAGGGGTGCCGCATGGATGGTTGTGTTGCGGTTATTTGTTCGAGCGATTGGCCTTGTCAGGGTCAAGATTATCTCTCGCCAGAATCTTGGTACCGAAAGACTTCGGCATCATTGCGCTAGCGATGTCATTGTACGCGATCATAGACATTCTGGGGGCGTTCAATTTCGGCAATGCGATAATTCAAAATCAAAAAACGGAACGCGCCTACTTCGATACGGCATGGACCTTGAATTTGATTACCGGGAACGGTTTCGGCTCAGACTTTATTGCTACTCGCTGAACCGGCTGCAGTGTTTTTCAACGAGCCGAAAATCGCCGGCGTCATATATGTGCTCGCTGCCGTGGCAGCCGTCTCGCGGCTGGAAAACGTCGGCGTGATAAATTTTCGGATTCGGTTGGAGCTATCGAAATTATTTTGGCTGCAGGTAATACGAAAGCTTTCGAGTTTTTCCGCGACCGTGGCAGTGGCATTGATTTACGAAAGCTACTGGGCCCTGGTTGTGGGAATGGTGGTCGGGGCTATTGTTCGTGTTATCTCTACATATGTAGCTCATCCGTTTCGGCCCCGACTCAGCACGGCGAAAACGCAAGAGCTGGTCGGGTTTTCGAAGTGGGTTCTAGCGACTAGCATATTTTCATTTCTGAATGAAAAATCCGATGATCTCATGGTGGGGAAGTTTTTAGGAGCCGGGCCGTTGGGAATTTATACCATCGGCTATGAGATCTCGAACCTAACCGCTACGGAACTCGTTGCGCCCATCAGTCACGCGCTTTTTCCCGGATATTCAAAACTAGCTACCGATAGCGCGGCACTCGGATGGTACTATTTGAGGACCGTCTCCGTCATGGCGTTAATCGCATTGCCAGTATCCGTTGGAATCGCACTTGTTGCGCCCGAATTGGTGTTGGTGCTGTTGGGTGAAAAATGGAGGTCTGCGATTCCGATCGTGCACATACTGGCGATCAACGGGGGGTTGGTGGCGATATTTTCGCCGAATATAAGCGCACAAATGGCGCTGGGCCGGCCGAGAACCAATGCAGCATTTTTCGGAGCCCGAGCTGCTCTGCTCGTTTGCGCGTTGGTGGTGTTTGTGCCCCAGTATGGGCTTCTTGCCGCCGCGTGGTCGCAACTATTGGTATCGTGGCTGATTATACCAGCGAGCACGTATGTGATAGCACGTGCATTGGACGTTGGGCTCACCGCCGTTTTCAACGCGATTTGGCGGCCTGTGGTTGCCATGGCGGGGATGATCGGAGTGCTCACGTTCGTGGCGCCAGTTTGGTCCGGCAGCCATCCCGTAATCACATTATTTGGTAAAGCCTCCCTCGGCGCGAGCGTGTACGCCTTGATGATATATCTGATGTGGCGCTGGAGGGGCTACCCGGACGGCGCGGAGGCCTATGTTCTGCGACGTCTTCGCAATATTTTTGCGAGGCTCTCGGTGGGTGCCGTATCTTGATGTCGCTCAGAGCTTAGGCTTTGCAACGTATTTTTCTGCTCACCAGACCTAGATTTTCAGACTCGTACGCAACGCTACTACGTTTATCTCTGAGGTGTACGCAATTGAAGGTATGGATTTGGCGTGTTAGGACAGGCTCACGATCGATCTGGTACTCGGCGGCCTCGTTATTTACGTTCGGCGTGTTGTGCGCGTCCACAGTGTCGGCGAGCTGGTCCGGGGCGATCCGGAAAACTATCGGTCGGCATTACGCTCGCTTAGATCGGGGGACGTTCTCGAGTTGGCTTCAGGCAGATATGAAGACGGTTTGCGGATCCACGACCTAAATGGCCGCGAGGGTTCCCCGATCACGATTCGAGGGACTGCGACAGGACCTCGAGCGGTGTTCGTCGGGCAGACAGGAACGAATACGATTAGCATCAGCAATGCGAGCTTCGTGAAGGTTGAGCACCTCACGTTGTTAGGGGATGGGCAGAATACAGATGCGGTTAAAGCGGAGGGAACCTCGAAGTGGGCGCATCACATCACGCTAGAAACCCTTGTAATCCGGGGTTACAACGCTTCGCAGCAAGACGTCGCCATTTCTGACCAAATGTCCGGCGTGGAAGTGGATAATCCGTAAGAATGTCATTGAAGGCGCGGGAACCGGAATGTATTTCGGCGATCTGATGGCACGGCGCCATTCGTCGCCGGACTAATTGAGAATAATCTGGTGGCGGATACCCGTGGCTACAATATTGAAGTCAAGCACCAGTTGAGTCGTCCACAGGACTTGCCGGGACTTGGCCCTGGCCCCTTCGAGACTACCATTCGCTACAACGTATTCACGAAAGCGAATAACGGATCGCGAGAGAAAATGGCGCGTCCAAACGTGCTGGTCGGGCATTTCCCGCGCCAGGATGGGGCGCCGACGATCGATACCTGATATATGGAAACTTCTTCTATCAGAATCCCACCGAGCTCTTATTTCAGGGCGAAGGCAACGTGGCTCTGTATGACAATTTATTCGTAAACGATGTCGGCGATGCGATTGCGATTCAGCCGCATAAATGGATACCACGGCGTGTTTACGTCTTTCACAATACGATTTTGGCGCGCGACATCGGAATCAGTGTAATTCGCGCGGAACGAACGCAGATCCAGTGATTGGCAACGCCGTATTCGCGTCGCAGCCTCTGCGTGGAGGCGATCAAAAGGACAATTTCGTTGCATTCAGATCAGCTGCAAGCGAGTATCTTGCGAGCACCGAAAGTCTCCAAAGCCTTGACTTGCATCCAGTAGGAGATGCGCTGGCGGGGGGTGTGAGTATCACCGACATGATGGGTAAGTTTCGGGGTGCGCGGTGTGATTTTGACGCGCGGGTACGGCGGAGAGCCTTTCGTGGTGCATATGCCGGTGAGAGCGGGACCCGGACAAGATGGCTACCCGTGCTGGTCGCGGCAACCGGAAGTGAAAGGATGCCAATGATGGGAGGCAGGATTTCCTCTCCGAGTGGTTGCACCATTACGGGTAATCATAATGACTGAGGATCCGAAGTCATTTGAAAGACAGTGGCGCGCACGCTTTGTCACGTTTGCGGCCAGCAATGAGGATGATGCCGGCATTGCGGGGTGGAGTCCTACCGGCCTCGAGGCGCGTGTACGGCGCTTCGCGCAGACTTGGGGCGGAAATCGGAAAGATGAGCTATGGCTGGACGCCGGATGCGGAGCTGGGACCTATGTTCGAGTGATGCGCGAACGCGAGGTCCGAGCCATCGGCTTGGACTATTCTTCGATCTCTGTGCAGAAGGCGCGTGATCGTACGAGAGGTGCTTATGGGTGGGCCGTCGGGGACGTGACGGCATTACCGGTGAAGCCCGCCAGCGTCGATGGCATCCTTTGCTTTGGTGTAACGCAGGCGCTGTCATCGTCGCATTCCGTGGTATCGGAACTTGCGCGCGTGGTTCGTCCAGACGGCGAAGTCTGGATCGATGGCCTCAACAGTTGGTGTGTGCCTCACTTGCTGGAGTCAGCAGCTAGGCGTATCCGAGGGCGACCGGCGCATGTCCGTTACGAGTCGCCATATTACTTGCGCCGTTTGCTCATCGCTGCGGGAATGCAAGAGGTCAAATTCATTGGCTGCCAATCCTGCCGCGCAGGTTCCAGCGGTTTCAATGGTTCTTGGAGATTCCCGGGATCCAATGGATACTGAAAAATGTTCCGGGAATGGCGCTACGGTAAGCCATTCGATGATCGTTTCCGGTAGGATCTCAGTTCCTGCTAGACGGTCTCTGCGGTCCAACACACCCTTCCGCCTCATTGCGAGATTGAAGAGAAAGTCGGGGCACGGATGAATGAGGCTCTTATTGAAAACGGGTCGAATTGGGTAAAACGAGGCTGGCTTGCTTTGAATACAGGATATACCAACTCCGGCGACAAAGTCGGCTATGGCCGTTTATTCTCAGTCGACGGAAGGAATCTAGCGGTGGCTTTCGCACAGAAGCTGTTCAATCTACCGATCGGTATCGCGTCAAGTCTCTCGTCCCCGGCGGGACCAAGGGCACGGCTTTCGATCCTGATTTATCATCGGGTACGGAATCAGCCTGATCTGTTTCGGCAGGGAGAAGTCGATCGGGATACGTTCGACTGGCATTTAGAAGTTGTTGGCGCGCCATTTCCACGTGCTGCCACTTAGCGAGGCCATTCGGCGCCTCGCGGCTGGGGATCTCCCGCAACGAGCTGCGTGCATTACTTTCGATGATGGCTATGGCGACAACGAGTCCGTGGCCATGCCCTTGCTGAAAAAGTACGGATTGAGCGCGACGTTTTTCATCGCTACGGCATTTCTGAATGGCGGTAGAATGTGGAACGATTCGGTGATCGAATGGGCGCGTCGCGTGGAAGGCCCGGCTGTCGACTTATATCGGATTTAGGACTCGGTACCGTACTTGGGCGGTACGGCCGAACGCTGGAAGTTGGCCGAGCGAATTATTCATAGCGTCAAATATCTGGATCCGCAGCGGCGTGCGGAAAAGGTTGAATCCTTGCTCGAGCGCGCTCGGGTGGAATTGCCTGACGATCTGATGATGTCAAGCGAGCAGGTGCGCAGACTACATGATTCTGGGATGGAGATAGGAGCGCACACTCACAGCCATCCGATTCTTGCGCGACTAGATGACAAAGCCGCACGTATCGAAATCGGCACGGGCAAAGAGTTGCTCGAAGAGATCATTGCAGACAACGTGAGGCTCTTCGCCTATCCGAATGGCAAGCCGGGCACAGATTACACAGAAGCGCAACGTGATATAGTGGCGGCGATGGGCTTCGATGCTGCCGTTTCGACCCGCTGGGGCGCCGCGCGTGCGGGAACTGATTTATTCCAACTTCCGCGCTTTACGCCCTGGCATACAACGCCGAGCCGCTTTCACATGGCGCTCGTGCGCAACTATCTGACCTAACCGCAGCAGCTCGCTCGCGGTCCGATGGCGATCCTTCAGTAGATAATCACGTATCCCGAGCCATTTCCCGCGGCGTCTACGGCCTGGACACGCGTCGGTCCGCTCGGGACACTTTGATACGTGTGGGCGTAAGTAGGGGCGCCGGATGCAGGGACAGTGACCAGGTCTTTCCACGTATTGCCACTGTCGTCTGAGCGCTGCAACTCATAGTGGTCTACATCTGTGGGATCGTCTGGGCTGGCACTCCATGTGGCAGTGAGGTCGCCGACTGTGGAAGGTACAAACGTCGTTGATCCTGCCAAGGGTGAAATTGGGGGTACCGTATCCGTCTGCACGGAATGTCGGAAACACCAGGTACGCAACGTGTCCGTCCACGCAGCGCCGTCCATTAAGCCCGCCGTGGTGCAAAAGCCGACTGCCGGATCGAACATCGCGGTGCCGTGTGTGCGACGCGATGGATAATTGACCAACGGTGTGCCGGCCGGGAGTGGAAGTTCTTCCCAAGTCCAGTTGGAGATGTGCAGAATCCACACCCTCGCAGAACCTTTTGCGCCGCCGACCAAATATACGATGTTTTGTTCTGGGTCGTAGGCCATCTGACCTGTGAAGGTGGCGGGCGGCGGATTTACGTGCGCAATTGGCGTCCATACCCGGGTCGCCGGATCAAGCAACCACAAGTCGTTGGTCGCCGAGCGGCCACTGAATAGCAGAAATTTTTTCAGCGACGAGATATAGAGGAATTGATTTTGAATTCCGCTTCGCGCCGGAGGTACGTTTTTGGTCTGTTCGGAATAAGTATGTGTGTTGAGATCAATGTACCGGACTACGTTGATCGGGGTTGAATAGATCGATCCACCGACAATGACGGTCAAATTATGGTCGGGTGATGTCGCTGTTCCAGCATCCGAGATGAATGTGCGATTATCTATACCGGCGATATCGGCATTAGTAATGGGACTCCATGTCCGGCTCGCCATATGGAATGCATAGGCGCGCCAGCCTGTTTTCGCACTGTCGAACAAGAGGTATTCCTGGTCGACGGGATCCCAACTCCACGAATGCAAGTCACCGCCAATCGGCTGCGTCGCGGATTGATCGCCGGCGTAGACCGTTTGCCAGCGATTCTGGGCGGGATCGTAACAGCGAACGTCGTTCTCCGCCTTCCAGGACGAATGACCGGAAAACAGGCAATACCTGCCATCGTAATCGTTTTTCTTCCAGTCGAGCCATCCTCTCGTGACGCTCAACCAGCCCCCCATGTAATGCCATTGATTTTGTTCGTCTGCTTCGGCTAGCAGAGGCATCGAACATGCCACGCTGAGTAGTGCGCATAGTGCCTGCTTCATAAGCCCCCCTTGCCGCAGAACCCTAGAGAGCCATGTTACACTTCAATTGGTCCGCGCGGTTTTTAGAATCCATAGTTTAGCTCACGTTATAAGAACTACAATAACGGATTTTCCGGGCGACGCGTATCTTTTGTGCTGGATCCTGGATCGCTGACAGAATCTGCCACGTGAACGACCTGCCGGAATTGTAGCGTTTCGAATATCTGGAATTGGTCCCGTGGCGTAGAGCACCCAGTGTCGATTTACGTTCGAGCGGTGTCATCTGTGCCGACCGGGCTCGAAGTGGGTCGGGCAATGTCCCATTGAACGTTTCGTTGATGAGGAGCTTCAGTGAGGGCTTATCCGAATAGATCAACGTCGTTTCGATGCGGGGTTGATCAGTGTCGTAGGAGCATTCGAGACACAAGCTTCGGCCTGACAGGAGCCGTCATCTCAGCTTCCTTGCCGACAGCAAAATTGCTGGCGCAGTTCAAGTAGACTATGACCCAAACGGTCTCCGTGGCTGCAGTGCGGTTGAAGTGTCATTGCCTTGATGCAGTCGCGCCAGTGCAGATATCAAATTCGCCTACTCTCTAGCCATTGTTCAAGCATCATCAAGATCCACACCATTGTCCCATAGTATGCGGCGTGTTGTTCAAGGTGCGTCGTAGTGAGATCATCGATGAACTTCGGACGAATGATGTTGCGGTTGCGCAATCGTTCAATAGACTGTCATGGGCCAACGCATGCAGTCCGTCATGTGTCTGCATCCAGATCCCGAATGGCAAGCCGAATCCATGCTTTGACTTGGTGATGATTTGTTGAGGTAGAAAATCAGCCAACGCGCGCTTGAAAAAGTCCCGCAGCTTTGTACGTTTGACCTTCCAATCGGGAGGTAGCGTCTGGGCGAATTCGATTAAACGGCGATCCAGTAATGGGAATGTCACGCTTCATTCCGGCAGCGTCACACGCCCGGGTTACTTTGCGCAGGTCGTTGTCGGCCAGGGTTAGGCGCATATCCAGTGCCAACATGCGATTCGATTGCATGGTCTGCATCCGCAGCATGGTAAATTTCGCGCACCAATTCGATCGGTCGTCCAGTGTCGATTGTCGCCAGAAATTCCGCTGTGAACACGCGATTCATGCCGAGTCGGCTCTAGTAGATTGTAGGATTCCATTCGATCCGGCATGCCAAGATTGGCTTGGGCGACATAGCTGCGTGCTTTGCGTACGGGGCCCGCGCCGGGCAGTGCGGAAAGCATGGGTTCGAACACCGTTTTACGCAGCATGCCGGGTACCTGTTCGTACAGGGAGAATACCCACTGCTTGGCATAGCGTGCATTGCCGCCGAACAATTCGTCACCGCCGTCTCCTCCCGAGATAGGGTCTCGACTCCATCCTCTGCTGCGACTTTTGCGCAATAGTACGCTGGTATGGCCGACGCGTTGCCGAATGGGGTGTCGAAGGTGCGGGCCATCAATGGAACCGCACGCACTACATCCTCCGGGCGTGACGTAATATTCGTCGATGGTTCGTTTTGAAATGGCGGGCAGCAGTACGGGCGAACTCGGATTCGTCGTATCCAGGTGCGTCGAATCCGATGGAGTATGTCCGTGCGCCAGCGCCAACGCACCTCGCTCAAGATGCCGGCTATAGTCGAGCTATCGGTGCCTCCGCTGAGAAATGCACCTGCCCGACCACCGCATAGGGCGTCGGCTTACGCTCTCCCGCAACAGGGTACGCAGTGTTTGCTTGCGGTCAGCGAATCCTTCGTATGTGATATCGACGTAATGGGGGTGCCAGTATTCTCCGGTGCGGGTGGCGCCGTTTTGGACCTGCAGATAATGTCCGGGGAGCAGTCGCTGTACGTCTTTGAACACACCGTCTGGGCCCGGCACCATATGAAAATACACGTAATTGAATAGTGCTTGTGGATCGAGTTCTCGGTTGACTGCCGGATGGGCCGTCAGTGCATCGGTTAGCGACGCAAATGCGATTCCGTGTCTCATTGCGTGTAACACAGCGATTCGGTTCCGGTACCGGTCTACTGCGAGTAGCAACTTGTCGCGACAACAGGTCAATCACGACCAGATGCGAATTGGCCGTCGAGATGCTCTAGGAAATCCGGACCGCAATCGCGATAAGCCGCGTGCACAGCCCGCTCCGATATTTTGGTGTTGGGTCCACTCTCGTTTAGCGGTCGCGCCCAGACAGGGCATCCCTGAGTTGCAACCAGTATCGCTCATGGCGCTGGCGCTGCATGCTATACCGGCCAGCGCCTATACGCGCCGTCGGCTGGTTCTCAAGTGACCGCTCTGCCTCTTGACCTTGAAGGGGCGAGCTGTTCGATCATGGCCTCGATTGCGGTCAATACGCATCGAATATCCTGAGGTGCTGCCGTGAACCAGCCGCAAATTCCGCTCATGCCTACTCCTTGTTGGAGCATTTGAATGCCAGTGCTTTGTCGCGGACCCAGCGCGCGGCGGGGCGCAACCGCAGGTCGCGCAGCGCCTGCCAGCGTCCGCGCATGGTGCTGGCGTAGATCATTACTCGTTGGACCAGTTCGAATTCTTCCGCCCAGCGAAGTTTGTAGGCATTGTCGCCCGGGCCCATCAGGTAGCGGTTGTTGTTTGTATCCGAACATCTGCTCGAGCATCTTCCAATTCAAATATGTGCCGGGGGACAACTCCGCAGCGGAATCATCGAAATCCGAGCGCAGGGCATAGATCCAGCCGTTGTAGTTCAACTGGTATTCCATTGCCATCGGCCGGCCGTCGATCTTAAGCCGCCAAACGGAAAGCCAGCCCTCTGCCCGTGCTAACTCGCGACAGCCGGCGAATAAACGCGTTTGGGCCGGGAAAGTCGAGGCTCAAACCGGTATCACGTTTCCACGAATGCGCGGAAATGGAAACGATATCTTCGAGCAGTCGACGCGGTTTCGACCTCTTGCTGCAGACGTTCCGCTGGTGAAGTGTTCCAGTTGGAATTCATGACCGCCTTTTTTTAATTTGTTGACGATTAGGTTGTTGCCTTTCTTAAGCCGTCGGCTGCGCCGCCCGTAATATTCATTCCAGGTTCCCTGCAGTTTGATGCCGGGATTGGCGCCTTGGTCGATGACCATGCTCGGCCTACCCGCCGCTTTGGCCAGAATCGAGACTTCCTCGGCAGTGGACGGCGTTAAATAGGAAAGGTTCAGTACGTCCCAATCTCCTCGTCGGCCTAATTCGCGCAGCACCAAGCGTATGACCTCACCGCGGCGCTTGGGTTCGGCCAAGATATCACAACTCTGCGTATCAGGGACTGTGAGGAAGCTCAAGGTCCTCAATTTCGAGTCGTCGGCTGCAATTCGCATAATCAGTGGCGCTATGCCGATCAGGCTATCGCTCTCGTGTATGGCGATGATGTACAGTTGCGAGTCTGTACTGGCCCATTGCCACGCTGCGTCGAACCATTCGTGCCTTAGAAACACCGACCGGTTCGGCATTCACGAGGCAAGGTGGTTCCATCGGTCTCGGCATGAGAGAAAATCCTGTTCGGCGTGCCAAATGACGGCCCGCTGGCAGTCGACCGTCGGGATGCGGATTCATGAAATTGGGCGATAGGTGTGTTTCGGTTAGATTCAGTTATCTCGACAATCGCAGGCTCGGATTTCTGGCTCTGCTGCAAAGTGATAATAGCAAATAGAGGTCGCGTAGTGGTAAACGATCGTCTCGTTTTAGTGTTTGGCATGCCGCGCTCCGGCACCACTTGGCTGGGCAAAATTTTCGACAGCCATCCGGAGACCCTGTACCGGCATGAGCCGGACGCGTGGGGACGTTTGAATGCCATGCCTTTACTTGCCCAGCCCGATCAGGCCGAGCGCTTCCGCGGATATGGGCAGCGCCTTCGTCGAGAGCTTGCCGCACATGCGTGACGTTAAAGTTAGCGCGACGTTGCCGGTGTTCAAGAAGCGATATTATTCTTGGTTCGATCACTATCTGCAGCTGTTCGCAGTGCGAGCCGCTAAGGCGGCGGCAAAAGTGATCGGCGAGTTCCCCGTGCCGTTGCCGAAGCCGAAGGGAGAGACGCCGGTTCTGGTCTGGAAATCGATTGAATCGATCGGGCGCCTCGGGTTGTTTGCGCAGCTGTTTCCAGCAGCACGCTGCATCCACATTTTGCGCCATCCCTGTGGTTATGTCGCGTCGGTCAAGCGCGGAGAAGCCAAAGATAAATTCTCCGAACGGCTGCAGAGTAGCGAAGATTACGGGGTTTACGAGCATTTGCTGGAAACGCAATCAAGCGCGCCGGCGTGGACTGACGCTTGGCGGACTTCAAAATATGCGTCCAATAGAGCGCTTGGCTTGGCGGTGGCTGCTGTTCAACGAGTACGCGATGGAGTGCAACCAAGATGCGGGTAACTACATGAGTATTCGTTACGAGGATGTGTGTCGCAACCCCGAAGCGGGAACACGAACAATGTTCGGGTTTGCCGGTTTGCGATGGTCGGACCAGACTGCGCGATTTGTCGGAGCCAGCACTGCCAGTGAACGAGAATCCTATTACAGCGTTTACAAAGATCCACTGCGCGCGGCCAACAAATGGCGGGAAGAGTTGAGCCGGGACGAGATTCGTCGGGTCTTGGCAGTGGTCGAAGACTCGCCCCTGGGGGGTGTCTATGC
The DNA here is from genome assembly GCA_963762165.1 of uncultured Gammaproteobacteria bacterium. Classification (GTDB taxonomy): domain Bacteria; phylum Pseudomonadota; class Gammaproteobacteria; order JASBUN01; family JASBUN01; genus CAVXJN01. The sequence goes on along the minus strand of CAVXJN010000001.1, from coordinate 531,925 downwards.
CGATTCTCAAGATGAGGCGACGGCTTGAGCAAGGGGATGCAGCGCAGGTGGGTCCGGGCTCGGAGTATGGTCCGATCATCGGATTTACGGGCACGACCGACAGGGCGCGACTAACCGATTTATGGGGCTAGCTGAGAGCAATGGGCGGCCCGCGTATTCCGTGACCGCGGCAGCGTGGCTTTACCTCGCGTTTGTGGTCTATGGCAGTTTTGTGCCATTCGTTTTCCAGGACCTGAGCCTATCCGAAGCATGGGCGCATTTCCTTCATATGCGCTACTTGCACCTAAACATGGGCGAACGCGCCGATTGGGTCGCCAACCTCATCCTATATATCCCAATTGGGTTCTTGATTCGCGCGATGTTCGCGAGGGGCGACCATTTTTCGGAAACTCAGACTCGCCCAGGCGCGGCGCTTACCAGCATATCCATTTCTCTCATTATCGCCTTGGCAGTTGAGTTCCTTCAGGTCTATGCCCCTGGCCGCACCGTTTCCCTGAATGATGTCATTGCCGAGGCTGCGGGCGGAGTTATTGGTGTAGCGGGCTATCGACTGTTTGGTACTCGTGTGTTCGAGCTGTTACGCCGGACTGCGGTCGGCGGCGGATCTACGGTGAGGGCGGGTGTGATTTTATACACGGCCACCTACCTAGGGCTTAGTTTGTTCCCGTACGACTTTCTCTTGGGAGGAGACGAACTTGCGGCGAAGTTGGCGGCCACCGATACCTACGGCCTGTTGGTTGCGGGAAGATGTGCGTCGTTCGTCCCCTGCATTGCGAAGTTGACGGCTGAGGTGGTTGCTGCGGTGCCGTTGGGAGTGTTGCTGCAATTCTGGGCGCGCCGTAACAACCGATTCGGATTGGGTGGGGCGCTACTATCCGGGTTGGGTCTCGGAATCTTGATAGAAGGCGCGCAGCTGTTGCTCGTGTCGGGTGTTTCTCAGGGTGCTTCTGTGCTGACGCGTGCCCTGGGGGTGGCGCTTGGATTCCATTTGGCGGCGCGATTGCAAAACGCCTCGCCAGCCGTATCGCGGCGGATCGTGCGCCCGTTACTCGTGCTCGTGACTCCGTGCTATCTGACTCTGCTGGTGGCGGTGAATGCTTGGTTCGCCGCGCCATGGCGGGGGCTCAATAGCGCAATCGTTGAACTCGGGCGCGTCCACTGGACGCCGTTTTATTACCATTATTACACCAGCGAGACGGCCGCCATCGTGAGCTTGATGGCGGTGGCGCTAATGTATGCCCCGGTCGGGGGCGCCTTCTGGGTTTGGCGGTGGGCAGGAGGGGCAACTCGCCTGACGGCGGTCAGGGCGGGTGCTATCGCGACCGTATTGGCGCTGTTAATCGAGACGGGAAAATTGTTCGTGCAGGCGCGACGCCCGGATCCCACGGATCTCCTGATTGCGTTCGGTGCCGCTTGGTTGACCTTCCGCGGCTTCGATCTGGTTGTTGGCGGCGCGTCGCGCCAACAGCCGGTCGGATCCGCTGCGCACCAAGCGCGCGATTGGCCGATACGCTGGGCCCCGGTCGCCGCGGTAGCGGTTGTGTTCGTGGGAGTGTCCGTCGCATGGATGGCGCTGGCTTGGCCGATTGATCCAGCACCCTTGCTGCTCGGGCTAGTGACCTATGCCTGTGTGCTGTGGCTGCGGCCAGACTGGTGGGCGGTATCCTTGCCGCTCTTGTTGCCGGTCGTCGATTTCGCACCTTGGAGCGGACGTGTTCTGTTTAACGAGTTCGATCTGGTGCTGCTAATAACCTGGGTCGTGGCGGGGCTCCGGTTCCGCCCTCGGTTGACACCACGCCCAAGCGGAGTCGCGGGTGGGTCGTGCTGCTGTGTCTCGTGACGCTGTCCTACTGCATTGCATTATTCCGGGGGCTGATGCCATTGGACTTTGCCGCCAGCACTTCCCTCGATAGCTATTTCAGCAATTTCAATGCATTGCGCTCAGTGAAAGGCTTTTTTGAAGCGCTGGCGATCGGTTGGTTGATGAATCGCTGGCTGCGCGTGAGTCCAACCACGTTTGAACGCCTCTGGATCTCTGGCGCTGCTCTTGGGCTGGTGGCGTTCTCAGCGACGGTAGTGTGGGAGCGGTTTCTGTTTCCAGGGGTGTTCGACTTCGTAACCCACTATCGAGTCAGTGGCACGTTCTCAAGCTTGCAAATTGGTGGTTCTCCGGTGGAAACCTACCTTGTACTGACGATGCCTCTGGCGTTGGTGTGGGCGTTGAGCGCCAGGGCGCCGTTGCTGCGTTTTGTTGCTACCACAATCGTGCTAGCACTGGGAGTGTACTCCCTATTGGTTACTTTCGCGCGGAGCGCGTTCGCCGCGCTGCTGGTGGAACTGGCAGTATTCGCTGGTTTACTAGTGTTGGCCTGGGGCTTTAGCCGCCGCTTGAAGTGGGCGATGCTGGTCCTCGCCGCCGTTACGGGCGCTGCTCTGCTTGCCAGTGGGCACGGATATTTAAATGAGCGGTTTCAGCAGGTGCGGAAGGATTGGAACATCCGGGCAGAGCACTGGAGCGACGTAGCGGCCCTCGTTTCCACGAATTGGGTGCAGTCCTTAGTTGGGGTAGGCGCGGGAACGTTTCCTCGGACCTACCTGCTCGAAAATCCACAGGCTCGTCCCATCGCGAACTATCGCTTCATTGCTCACGGAGGCAACCGATTTTTGCGCTTCGGCGGCAGCGATCTAATGTTCTTCGGCCAACGCGTCGACACGTTTCCCGACCACCACTATGTTCTCGAGTTCGATGCCCGTGTCCCCACCGGAACCGGGGTTGGTGTGCACTTGTGTGAAAAGGATGTGACCCAGTCTAGTCGATGCCAGAATCTGCACTGGCGGCCCAGCAGTTCAGGTGAGTGGGCGCATATCCGTATGCCTATCTATACGGGAGCGGTGGGTGAGCTCGTGCATGGCTTTCGACGGCCCGTCGAGCTGTCGTTCAATGCCGAAGGCGGAGGATTGATCGATCTTGATAACGTGAAATTGCTACCGGGAAAGTTGATCGAGAATGGCGATTTCGAACGGGCAAACGCTCGCTGGTTTTTTACCGTGGACGATCATTTGGCATGGCACGCGAAGAATTTTTGGTTACAGGTCTATTTTGATCAAGGCTGGTTCGGAGTGCTGACGATTGCGGCAGTGATCCTTTATCAAATCGCGCATTTGATTCCTGCGGCGCGACGCGGAGATCTGGTATCGATCGCCGTGCTCTCGTCTTTGGGGGCTTGGCTGGCAATGGGGGTATTCAGCAGCGTCATGGACGACCCGAAGCTGATGCTGTGGTTTTATTTGCTGGTGATCTACAGCATTTTGCGAAGCGATTACGGCATAGTGAGCAAAAGGCCTCCCGTAATTCAGGGACGTAGGCTTGGATAAGGGTTTACTGATTATCGTTACGTGTGTGCAGGAGTGTGCGCGGTATGCTGATATCTCGGTGGGGATTATGTTCTGTATTACTGCTAGGTTTTTTGTGCGTATCGGCATGGAGTGCGGAATTGCCGGATACCATCGACCGGGTGCGACCGAGTATCGTCGGCATCGGGTCCGTTCAGTTGAACCGCACGCCGCGAATGGCAATGTTTGGGACCGGGTTCGTGGTCGACGACGGCCGCCACGTCATTACCAACGCGCACGTGGTAGAGAAGCAGCTTGATGACACGAATCGGGAAAACTTAAGAGTTTTCGTGGGTCGGGGGCCGCAACCGCAGGTGCGCAGCGCAAAACAAGTGGAAGTCGATCCACAGCACGATCTGGCTTTATTGAAAATCAGCGGAGATCCTCTTCCTGCATTGCAGATCGGAGCGGATAAATTGGCGCGAGAAGGATCCGTGTTGGCGTTCACCGGTTTTCCGCTTGGTGCGGTATTAGGCTTATATCCAGTGACGCACCGCGCAATGGTTTCCGCGATTACGCCGATAGTTGCGCCGAAAGACACCGGTGGCCAATTGACGGCAGAAGTGATCGCCCGGCTCCGACATCCGTACGATGTGCTTCAGCTCGATGCCACCGCCTACCCGGGTAATAGCGGCAGCCCGCTGTATGAGCAGGGAACCGGCCGCGTAGTTGGTGTCGTTAATATGGTATTTGTCAAAGAGACGCGTGAAAACGTGTTGCAAAAGCCAAGCGGCATCGCCTACGCAATCCCGGTGCGATACGTGCTCGAACTGCTGCAACGCGAAAAAACTAGAGGGCAATAGCTTTATGGACATCGCACGTTATTCGACGGCCAGCCTCGGCAAACGCGCACGTTGCACGTTGCGGTCAGTTGCGCTGCTAGTACTGGGCATGGCGGCGTTTGCAAGTTGGCGGCATCAAGTCTTGAGACATTGTTGCGCCAGGCCGAACTGATCTGGAAGCCGGTAAACCGCGCGCTGCGGAGATCGAGGTCAAGAACGCACTCCAAGCGATCCGGACAACGCTCGGCGGCTTGTTGTTGCTGTCCAGAGCCTATGTGGAGCTGGAGCACCCCGAATCGGCCTTGCGGAACTCGAGCGGGCGGATCTGATGGGAGCAGATCATGCGCAGGTGCTCGCACTTGACCGCTCACGCGTATTTGCAGCAACAAAACTATAAAGGTGTGCTCGACCATGTGCACAACGACGAGAGCATGCCCAAGGCGGGGCAGGCGAACGTTATCGCCTTAGCGCGGTATTGCGGAATTGAGTCTGGGGCACGACGACAAAGCCGAGGAAGCATTTGCTACGGCGCTGAAAATGGACCCGAATTCCATTGAAGGCCACATCGGGTCGGCGCGGCTGGACCTGAAAAACAGGGAATTGGATTCCGCTCGAGGCCATGTCGAATTTGTGACAGCGCGCGATCCGAACAACGTCGACAATCTTTTGGTTGCCGGGGAGCTCGCCCGGGTGCGCAATCAATATGCACAAGCGTCAAATGCGTTCGAGCACGTGCTGCAGCGCCGCCCGGAAAATACGCTAGCCCATCTGGGTCTGGCGGCAGTGTTGCTCGACCAGGACCATCTGGATGATGCCGGAAAGCACATCAGCTTGGTGCTGCACAACTGGCCGAATCATCCGGTCGGCAATTACCTGCGCGGCGAACTCGCCTACCGGGCCGGCAAGCGCGACGAAGCAAAGGCCTCCTTGAAGGTCGCATTGGCCGTTATGCCGGGCCATCTTCCCAGTCATATGCTGCTCGGTGGTATTGAATATGCGGACGGCAACTTCGCCGACGCCGCGGATCATCTGTCGCGATACCTAGCGGCCCGGCCCGACCAATTGCCAGCGCGCAAACTTTTGATCGCGAGCTATTTGAAGCTGGGGCAACCCGACAAGGCGCTCAAAGCCCTCGAGCCGGCGCTGCAGGATCACGCGTCCGATGTCCAGTTGCAGTCGCTGGCAGGGGAAACCTACATGCGCATGGGAGATGCCAACCGGGCCGCGGCACATTACGGCAAGGCAGTCGAACTGAATCCCAAAGCAGCCGACGCGCGCCAGGAATTGTTCGTGAGCTTGCTGGTGTCGGACGCGACCGAAGCTGCCGATAAGCAGTTGCGTGAATCCATCAAGCTCGGCGCCGACCCGGTGCAGGCTTCGATCATGCGCACGCAGCTGCTGCTGACGCAGAAGTCGTACCAAGAAGCGCTGGATGAAGCCATGCGTCTACAGGGCCAGGCGCCTGACAATCCCGTCGGATACAATTTGGCGGGCGTCGCGTATTTGGGATTGAGCAATCGCGCAAAAGCCGAGGAACAGTTTCACCAGGCATTGAAGAAGGCGCCCGATTTCGCTCTGGCGGCCATGAACCTCGCCGCGCTCGCAATACAAGCGTCGAATCTGGATGCGGCCCGTTCCTATTACGACGGAATACTTGAGCATCGGCCAGATCACACCGGAGCGCTGCAGGGTTTGGCGGAACTCGCCCGGCGCGAAGGGGATGCGGAAAAAATGGTGCAGTGGCTGGAGAAGGCCAGAAAGGCCAATCCGGGGGCATTGGCGCCGCGCATGCAGCTATACGAATACCGCCTTAAGCAGGGAGACACGCAGGCTGCGCTGGATTTGGCGCAGGAGATGGCGCGATCGCATCCTAATGAGCCCAAGGTCCTGCGTGCACTGGGTATCGCGGAGCAAGGCGCAAGCCTGATCAAACGCGCGGTAGGCACTTTCCGGCACCTGGTGCAGGTCGAACCCGACGTGGCCGAGGGGCACGCATTGTACGCCGATGCCTTGGCCAGTTATGGCGATGTGGGAGGCGCGCGGCAACAGTTGGAAACCGCACTGAAACTTAATCCGGGGTATTTGCAGGCGCGCATTGGACTGGGAGCGCTCGAAGCACGCGCCGGCAATCGGGAGCGGGCGTTGGAGATTGCCAAGGAAGTCCAACAGGATCACCCGGAGCATTCGGCCGGGTTTGAATTGGAGGGCGACCTGCGAACGGCGGCGGGTGCTTCCGGTCCAGCCGCCGACGCTTTCGGGCAGGCGTACCAGCGTGCTCCCAGCGCGCGCCTGGCCCGCAAGCGCTTTACCGCCCAACGTCAGAGTGGGGACAACCAACGAGCGTATCAGAGTTTGAAGACATGGCTCGCCGGGCATCCACAGGACATCGAAACGCGCGTTCTGTTGGCAAAGTCCTATCAGGTCGACGGCGCGTTCGACGATGCGGTGCGGGAGTACGAACTGGTATTGAAGGCCGCGCCCGAGCGCGCGGATGTGATGAACAACCTCGCCTGGGCCTACATCGATCGCGACCCTAAGAAAGCGCTGACGTGGGCGGAGAAAGCATATGGCCAGGCCCCTCAGAACCCGGCCGTCATCGATACCTATGGTTGGATCATGTTCAAGCAGGGTGATCCGCAGTCGGGACTTGGCCTGCTGCAGGAGGCGCTCCTGAAAGCCCCCCAGGAATCGGGCATCCGTTTCCATGTGGCGCAAGCGCTGGAACAGGTGGGAGATTTCGATGCAGCCCGCCGGCACGTGAAGCAGATTTTGTACACGGACCCTGAATTTCCCGAAAAGACCCAGGCCGAGGCGATGCTGCGTCGCCTCGAGAACAAATAGGGTCGCCCGAAAGCTTTGCCCGCGCTCCGGTTGCGCGCCGCGTCAATTTTCCTTACAGCCGCTATGCTCTAATTTTCATAAGGTTAAGTTTCGTATGGATTTATTGATTTTGGCCTGATTCTTGTAGCAGTTTCCGTTACAAACCAAGAGCCGTCAAAGAGGCTCAGTAATGATCGGGACGCGCATCGCCAGACGCGCACGGGGAAGCAAATGAAAAGGTTCTATTCGACTGCGGCCCAAGTCATCGGGCTATCGTTGCTTTTGACTTCGAATGTTTGGGCTTTGCCATCACTGCAGTTGGGGCCCGGCAGCTCGAGCGGTTGGAATTACGTCGCCAGCGGTGACGACACTTGGTACACGGGCGATAGCTCGTTTACCCTGGCGGCCTATGCCAATGCCGTCGGGGCGACGGGCGGCGACGCGTTTTACAAGGACACCGGTCCTTCCGATTCCCAAACTGATAATCAGGATCGCACGGCGTACTTGGTATTTTCGGCAGTGCCCAGCACCACTTCGACGACGCCGTTTGCGTTGAGTGTGATCGGGGATTCCGGCCCGTTGACGCTGGTTCAGCAGGGTTTCGGCAGCCCCCCGGATCCTGACTCCGGCAACAGCACTGACGACCTGCCGTCGCACAGCATCTACGACACCTATTTTTACGTGTACGAATTCAATTTCGATGGCTTGCCGGGCACCATTTACGATACCCAGCCGGGTCAGACGGGCAGCGGAAGCGGATACACCGAGTTGTTCGACGTAACCGTCAACAGCTTGGAAGCCGGCGTCGGCGGGGTGCACATGGATCTTTTCACGGTAGTCGGTGACGGTAAGCTGAAAACGACCGACAGCAACGGCAATCCACTCGCGCCGGGTGACTTATCGAACCAAATCTACGCCAATGCACCGTTTTCCCACGATGCCCAATACAGCGTACCCGAACCATCGGTGCTTTCGTTGCTGGCGCTGGTCGCGTTGGGATTGGGGTGGCGCGGCTTGCGAGCCAACTGATCCTGGTCCATTACCGCTGGTCCGCTAATCTGGCGGCCCAGCGCTTGACTAACCAGCGCCCAGCCAACACGCCCAGTACAGCGCCCGTCCCGTCGAGCGCGACGTCGGTGAGGCTGGCATAGCGTCCCGGCACGAAAGCCTGGTGCCATTCGTCCAAAACCCCATAACCTACCGTAAGCATGACCGCCAGCGCGTCCAACTGTGCCGGGTGCGCGGGGCTTTGCCGGAAGCCGCGTTGCCACAACCAGGCCAAGATCGCAAACACCGGCACATGCAGCAGATTTTGCAGATCCGGCGGCAGCCAGACGAACAGGCTGTAGATCTGATTGTCGTCCGGATGGACAACGCCGGGTATGGAAGAAAGTCCGAATATCAGCGCCATCCAAGCCAGCGCAGGGATCACGGAACGCGGAGAGATTCCTTCGAATATTTGCATGGGCCGAGAGCCTAGTTCGCCATGGGCGTATCGCGCACAGGGTGCCGGATATTTTTACAAGCAATTGCCAGATTTTGTAATCAAATTCTTTCTTATTTAACAAGATATTGTTTAATAGAGCAATTTTAGAGGCAGGCACAGGAAATGCTTTGCCATTGCGGGGGAAGCCAGCGTTCATATCTAGGCCGCTGATGGGGAGTGCGCTCGCAAATTCAGGAGGCGGCAGTGGACCTTAAAATCAATAGCCAGACGGTTTCGGAGCCCGAATCTACCGAAGCCCTTGGTCAATCCTCGTCCACTGTGGCGACCCATCCGACTGCGCGTCGGCGCCGTCGCTCGCGCCATCGGCGATCCAGCATTTCCAGCCGAACCCTGATCAAAGCCGTGGCCATTGTTGGCGGTGTTGTTATTGGTTTGGTGATCATGGTGATGTCGATCGGCCTGTCGAGTCTGTCCGCGGACAATGCGCGACTGGTGACCGACAACAACCGTAAAGCGCGGCAACTGGATCAGTTGCAAGCGCAGCTGAACCAAGTGACGCAAGAGCGTGACGTTCTGGTGCGCGGACGTATTCCGGGCTTGAATTCGTTGAAGTACGATCAGGCGATCACGCTGAACGAGGCCTATGTCCGCAACGTGATTTTCACGTTGACGCGCAATGGCGACTCAGTCACCCACGAATTTCGGATGGTGCTACACAACGATTCCCTGTCGGTGGTGAATCCTCAGGTCAAGCTCGTTTTGTTCGATTCCGTCGGGATCCAGATCGGCATGATTTCGCTGCACAAGTCGGCGTCCACGACGCAAACGGATCGGAATCTGTTGGATCCTGGCGAAGTGCGGTCGTACTCCGGCGTCATCCCGGTGAACGGTCACGAACCGCCGCAGTATTTCCTGGTCCTGGCGGATTAGCCCGAATCGCACGCTCGTGAGCGCGCGGTACAGGCGCGCTATTTGCCGCCAGCAGCTGAATTGTTATCGTGGTCGGGCGTTTGGTCGATGAACAGCGCCGGGTCGACCATGGTGTGATTGAGGCTGACCGCCCAGTGTAGATGGGGTCCGGTCACTCTCCCCGTCATCCCGACCGTACCGAGAAGGTCCCCCCGGGACACTTTTTGGCCTGGTTCGACCTTGACGGTATCGAGGTGGCAGTACATCGTGACCAAGCCCTTGCCGTGGTCGATGAAGACTGTATTGCCGGTAAAGAAATAGTTTCCGCGCTCGACCACGGTCCCCACTGCCGGCGCCTGGATCGGCGTGCCCTTGGCCGCCGCAATGTCCATACCGCTATGGGGATTGCGCGGCTGTCCGTTGAGAATGCGACGCAGGCCGAAAGAACTGCTGCGCGGGCCCGGTACGGGAGGTTCGAAGCGCAACGGCACCGTGGGCGGTTCGCTCCATTGGTCCAGCGCCGCGTTGATGGCTTTGCGATCCTTGCGGATCCGCACCAGGTCATCGGCGTTGGGATTGACCATGCGTTTGTTTTTGATGCTGAGGCGCTGGGTGCGGTATTGCTTGTCGTGCACGCTGAACAGCCGGGTCTGGCGGCCGCCTTCCGGCAGCCGGACTTCGATTCGCTCGCGTCCGGGTTTCGCACTCAGCGGGATGCCAACCAATCCCAGCCATTGGCCGTGATCGCGCAGAACCATTACCCGGTGGCCGTGGTAGCGAACCTCAGGGGCGGAGAGTGCATCTCCGAGCGGCACCAAGGCGACACCGCCCGGCACCGGTTCGACCTGCGGTAGCGGTTCTGCCTGCGCCGAGGCGATGGTCAGGATCGAACCCGCCACTAGAAGGACCCAATTTTTCATAAGCTTACTCATCGCGCGTGTCATCGACCGTGGACACTAACACACCTTTTGCCAGTCTTGTCTCGACCCGCGTCCCGATCGGCGCCTGACGCACGGAACGAACGATCTGGCCGTCCTCAGTGCGCACGATGGCATAGCCTCGTGCCAGCGTGGCAAGGGGGCTGACGGTATCCAGTGCCCGGCCCAGGGAACCCAAGCGTTGCCGCTGGCGCACCAATTCATGATCCAGCGCTGCGCGTAGACGTCGCTGCAACTCGGCCGTCCGGCTCCGCGTCGCCCCAAGGCGCACGGCGGGGGAGTGGCGCTTTAGCGTTTCATGCAGCTGCTCCAAACGCGCGTGATGATGGCGTAACCTGTGCCCCCAGTCCCGCAACAGCCGGTTTTCCAGTTCATCCAGACGCTGCGCCTGTTGTCGCAGCCGCACTCCCGGATGCTGCAGGCGCAGACGACCCATCAGCCACTCCAAGCGCTGGCTCCCCTGAACCAGCCTCCGCTCCCAGCATTGCCGTAAATGCCCGGACAGGGCGGTGAAGCGCGCACGCCAATCGCCGATGTCCGGGGTAACCGCTTCCGCGGCCGCCGATGGCGTCGGGGCGCGCAGATCGGCAACGAAGTCGGCGATGGTGAAATCGATTTCGTGGCCGATGCCCGCCACCACGGGAATCGTGCAGGCCGCCACGGCGCGGGCAACGACGTCTTCGTTGAAAGCCCATAGGTCTTCCAGAGAACCGCCGCCCCGCGCCAGTATCAGTACGTCACACTCGGCGCGCAGCGACGCCGTGCGCAAGGCAGCGGCGATCCGCGGCGCGGCATCCTGGCCTTGCACCGGCACCGGATAGATCAGCACCGGCACGCTCGGGAAGCGCCGCTTCAATACGCTGAGCACGTCACGGATCGCGGCGCCGGTGGGGGAGGTGATGACTCCGATTCGCTGCGGCAATACGGGCAGCGGCCGCTTGCGCGCCGAATCGAATAAACCTTCGTTCGCAAGTTTCTGTTTCAGTTCTTCGAAGCGCCGCCGCAGCAGGCCGTCACCGGCTTCCTCCATATGATCGACGATCAACTGGAATTCGCCGCGGCCCTCATAAAGGCTGATCCGGGCGCGGGCCAGTACTTGTTGTCCATTCTCAGGAATGAATCGTAAGTATGTATTTCTGCTGCGAAACATTGCGCAGCGTACCTGGGCGCTCGGATCTTTCAGGCTGAAGTAGAAATGACCCGAGCTCGGCTTTGCCAGGTTGGATATTTCGCCTTCTATCCACACCAGCGGAAAGCTGCCTTCCAGCACGGCGCGTGCTTCCCGGTTCAAGCGGGAGACGCTATACACGTCGCGGCTGATTGGGTCTTGGTTCAAAGGGAGTGGCATAAGGTCATGGGATCGGCACAGCATGATACCCAATGTGGACTGCACTACCAATGGCGGCCACGACGCCGGCCTGCGTATGGCGACGCCGGTGCGCAAACAAAAAAGCCGGGCGTCGCCCGGCTTGTGATGGTGTTGCGCCGGGTCAGAAACGCGGCTTGGCGTCGTCCGCTACCGCGGCCTGCTGGAGACCGAGTTGGGCATGGCTGGCCGCTTTGTTGGCCAGTTCCTCGGCTTTATCGTAGTCGCCCTTGTGGTAGGCCTTTTTGGCCGGACCGAGGAGTTTTTTGTAGGTATCCCGCCATTCGAAGCCGGCGGCGGTGGCCTGGTTGTTCATCTTGACCGCGTGCAGGATCGCTTCGCTGGCTTCGTGCTGGCTCGCGGCCAGGACCGACGGAGCGGCAAAGACCGCGAGCAAAGGCAATGCGTAGGCGAATTTCTTCATTGCTTCCTCCATTGGGGTAACTTCGTTGTTATTCTGATGTCAGCGCTGCATCGGGTGCTGTACAAAGCGGTATGGCGCTGTGGTGGCAGTGGCGCGAAACGCCGTTTGTTATTGTCGCTCAGTACGTAGGGGATTAGGCTACCCAGTTTACCCGGAAGCCGTCAAATTCTATAATGACCGGCTAATATATCGCTTTGCGATACAGCCTCTTATCGTAACGGGACCCCTCATGCGAATTCTTCAGGAAGCACTTACCTTCGACGATGTCCTGCTGCTGCCGGCGCATTCCACCGTGCTGCCGCGCGACGCCGACCTCACCACTTACCTTACACGCGGCATTCGCCTGCGTATTCCGTTGTTGTCTGCCGCCATGGACACCGTTACCGAAGCGCGCTTGGCCATTGCAATGGCGCAAGAAGGCGGCATCGGCATCGTACACAAGAATATGACCATCGAGCAGCAAGCCACGGAAGTTCGCTCGGTGAAGAAATTCGAAAGCGGTGTCATCAAGAACCCGATCACAGTGGCACCGGAGACGAGCATTCGCGACGTGCTGGAACTGACCCGCGCCTACAACATCTCCGGCGTGCCGGTGGTGAAGGGCGAAAAACTGGTGGGAATCGTCACCAGCCGCGATTTGCGCTTCGAGACCGGGCTCGACAATCCGGTCTCGAACATCATGACGCCGGAACAACGCTTGGTGACCGTGCGCGAGGGCGCCGCGCAGCGCGAAGCGCTGGAATTGCTGCACAAGCACCGCATCGAAAAGGTGCTGGTGGTCAATGAGCAATTTCAGTTGCGCGGCATGATTACCGTCAAAGACATCCAGAAGTCACGGGACTTCCCGCTCGCGAGCAAAGACGAGCAGGGTAGTCTGCGGGTCGGTGCGGCGGTCGGTACAGGTGCCGACACGGCGGATCGCGTTGCAGCGCTGATCGAAGCGGGTGTGGACGTGATCGTGGTCGATACGGCCCACGGCCATTCCCAGGGAGTGCTCGATCGGGTGCGCTGGGTGAAGCAGAACTTTCCCGATGTACAGGTGATCGGCGGTAACATCGCCACCGCCGAGGCCGCCCGCGACCTGGTCGAAGCAGGCGCCGACGGGGTCAAGGTGGGCATCGGCCCCGGCTCGATCTGCACCACGCGTATTGTGGCGGGAGTGGGCGTGCCGCAAATCACCGCCGTCTCCAACGTTGCTGAGGCGTTGAAAGATACGGGCGTACCGCTGATCGCCGATGGCGGAATCCGTTTTTCCGGTGACATCGCCAAAGCGATTGCGGCCGGGGCGCACAGCATCATGATCGGCAGTTTGTTCGCGGGCACCGAGGAGGCGCCCGGCGAAGTGGAGCTCTACCAGGGTAGCTCCTATAAATCCTATCGCGGCATGGGTTCACTGGGTGCCATGCAGCAGGGCTCCAGCGATCGCTATTTTCAGGACGACAACGGCGGCAACGTCAACAAGCTGGTACCGGAAGGCATCGAAGGGCGGGTTCCCTACAAGGGTCCACTTTTGAACATCGTGCACCAGTTGCTGGGCGGACTGCGCTCCAGTATGGGGTATGTGGGCTGCGCCAACATCCAGGACATGCGCACCCGGCCGCAGTTCGTGAAAGTGAGCCCCGCGGGCATGCGCGAGTCCCATGTGCATGACGTGACCATCACCAAAGAAGCACCCAATTACCGGACCGACTGATTATAGAGAAGCCCACCGGCGACCGTCGCTGCGCGGCGGTTGTCGGGGCTGTTTCGTTGCCTGAGGCTCCCACATTGACCGATTCCCGCGCCAATATTCATCAAGACCGAATCCTGATCCTGGATTTCGGGTCTCAATACACGCAATTGATCGCCCGCCGCATTCGCGAAGCGCGCGTATATTGCGAAATCTATTCGTGCGACTGTGATCCGCAGGCGATTTTGGATTTCGATCCGAAGGGCATCATCTTGTCCGGCGGCCCCGAGTCGGTGACTGCCGAGCAAACCCCGCGTGCGCCCCAGGCGGTGTTTGATCTGCAAGTGCCGGTACTGGGCATCTGCTACGGCATGCAGGCCATGGCGACCCAATTCGGCGGCAAGGTCGAAGTCTCGGATCATCGCGAATTCGGTTATGCACAGGTGCGCGCCCGCGGCCATTCCACGCTTTTGCGCGAAATCGAAGACCACACCAATGCGGACGGGTGGGGGCTGTTGGATGTATGGATGAGCCACGGCGACCGTGTGGCGGAATTGCCCTCGGGGTTCAAAATCATTGCCTCCACAGAAGGCGCGCCCCTGGCGGGTATGGCGGACGAAGCCCGTGGCTACTACGGATTGCAGTTCCATCCGGAAGTGACCCACACCACCCAGGGCGCGCGCATCATTGCCCGTTTCGTACATGAGATCTGCGGCTGCGGCGCCTTGTGGACGCCGGGCAATATCATCGACGACAGCATCGCCCACGTGCGTGAGTTGGTGGGCGACGGCAAGGTCGTACTGGGCTTGTCAGGCGGTGTCGACTCGTCGGTGGTCGCGGCACTATTGCACAAGGCAATCGGCGAGCAGTTGACCTGCGTGTTCGTGGACAACGGCTTGCTGCGCTTGCACGAGGGCGATCAAGTCATGGCGACCTTCGCTGAACACATGGGCGTGCATGTGATTCGAGTGGATGCGGAAGAGCGGTTCCTGCGCGCACTGCAAGGGGTCGACGATCCCGAAAAGAAGCGCAAGATCATCGGCAATCTGTTCATTGAAGTGTTTGAAGAACAGGCTGCAGAACTCGAAGATGTCGACTGGCTGGCCCAGGGGACGATCTATCCCGACGTAATCGAGTCGGCAGGTTCGAAAACCGGCAAGGCGCACGTCATCAAGTCCCATCACAATGTCGGTGGGCTGCCGGAGTTCATGAAGTTGAAACTCATCGAGCCGTTGCGCGAGCTGTTCAAGGATGAAGTGCGCAAAATCGGGCTGGAGTTGGGACTGCCGTCCGATATGATCATGCGCCATCCTTTCCCGGGGCCTGGCCTCGGCGTGCGCATCCTCGGTGAAGTGAAGAAGGAATACGCCGACATCCTGCGCAAGGCCGATGCCATTTTCATTGAAGAACTGCGCGCAGCCGGCTGGTATGACAAAGTCAGTCAGGCTTTCGCGGTGTTTCTGCCGGTACGCTCCGTCGGAGTGATGGGCGACGGTCGCCGCTACGATTACGTGGTGGCGCTGCGCGCGGTAGAGACAGTGGATTTCATGACCGCCCGCTGGGCCCATTTGCCATACGAGCTGTTGGACAAGATCTCCCGCCGCATCATCAATCAGGTCGGGGGGATTTCTCGTGTCGCCTACGACATTTCCGGCAAACCGCCGGCCACAATCGAGTGGGAATGATCCCGCGTCCAGCACCGGCTGGCACCTGAAGGCATCAAATCACACCTAAGCCCACGTACATGCGGGCTTTTTTGCGTTTTGAGCCGGCACTCACCGGCACTGACGAGCACGCCCAAGCAGCCTTTTTAATGGTATGTTTGATGGTATCGTCAAATCCCATACCCGAATCGCAACAAAATACCATGCCATGAATTTCTGGCAGATCATGGTATCGCAATTGCGCATGGCGTTGTTATTTGAGAGTTTTTGATGGAAAAACACGCTGTAACTAGTCATGGTATTTATATCCAAGGAAGGACGTTGTCATGCTGACGGATACCAAGCTGCGTAACTTGAAGCCTGGAGACAAGCTGTACAAGGTGAACGACCGCGATGGGCTTTACGCGGCGGTGACGCCGGCAGGAGCCATCTCCTTCAGATACAACTACTCGATCAACGGGCGCCAGGAGACGCTGACGATAGGCCGGTATGGGACAGGTGGCATCACGCTTTCAGAGGCGCGAGAACGACTCAACGAAGCGAAGAAGATGATCTTGGCCGGGAAATCACCGGCCAGGGAAAAGGCGCGTGACAAGGCGCGCCTGAAGGATGCCGAGACGTTCGGTGCGTGGGCCGAGAAGTGGCTGCGTGGTTATCAGATGGCTGACTCGACGCGCGACATGCGCAAGTCGGTTTATACACGCGAACTGAAAAAACAATTTGGTAATCAGAAGCTGGCCGAAATCACGCATGAAGATCTGCGCGCATTGACCGATGCCATTGTCGAAAGAAGGGCGCCAGCCACGGCAGTGCATGCTCGCGAAGTGGTGTTGCAGGTCTATCGTTGGGCAATCGAACGCGGGCAGAAGGTGGAGAACCCTGCCGAGATGGTGCGCCCAACAAGCATTGCTCGGTTCGAGCCGCGCGACCGTGCGCTGACGCCGGCCGAGATTGGTCTGATGTATCGGTACATGGATCGGGTGGGGACATCGCCACAATACCGAGCGGCGATCAAGCTGTTGTTGCTGACGATGGTTCGAAAATCGGAGCTGTCCAATGCTACGTGGTCCGAGGTTAATTTCAGCGAGGCACTTTGGACTATCCCGAAAGAACGGATGAAACGAAGGAACCCGCATCTGGTGTTCCTATCTTGCCAGGCGCTCGACATCTTCATCGCGCTCAAGACCTTTGCGGGTGGATCTGAATACGTGCTCCCGTCACGGTACGACTCGGACGTGCCCATGAGCGCCGCAACCTTGAATCGAGTCATGACTTTGACGTACCAGGCTGCCCAGAAGAAAGGCGAGCCGCTCGCCAGATTCGGCCCGCATGATCTTCGCCGCACGGCCAGCACGTTACTGCATGAGGCTGGTTACAACACGGACTGGATCGAGAAATGTCTTGCTCACGAGCAGAAGGGAGTGAGGGCCGTCTATAACAAGGCGGAGTACCGAGAACAGCGGGTGGCGATGTTGCAGGACTGGGCCGACATGATTGACGAGTGGACTATCGGGCGACGGCTGTAACGCCGGGGCGGCCGGCCTGTTCTCCGGATCGCTTGCGCGATTCGATCCATTCCTCCACTTCGGCCAGGTCCCAGGCGACGTTACGGCTCGTGAGTACGATTCGGCAGGGGAAGTCCCCTCGCTTCTCCATGTTGAAGATCGCGCGTTCCGACAGCGGGATCATAGCCAATAGCGTCTTTCGATTGATGAGGATATTTCTCCGAAGAGCTCGTCGTTCATCGTCCATCGTTTTGCTCTCTGTCCCGGCAATGCAGATCTCGGCTTTACCATCGCGCAACGCCATAAACACTAGCATGGTGCGAATAATTTTGACAAAAGAGAATGTTTGGCGAACCGATAAACGCATGGTTAATTTCGGCGCGCGGCAACGGCTTGACGAGGAATGTCATGCGTTGCATCAACGGCATGGATATCTGCTCTAAATTTTCCCACACAGCGGCCGATCGGGATACGCTGCTCGGTGAGCCCCTCGGCGCTATCAACTGCGTGTGCCTTGCGCCTCGGAAAAAGTGGTCCCGGTTCTGAGCAGTCCACGGTGAATCGCAGTGGGCGGAGGCCAATTAGGTCGTGTCCGTCGTGTCGCCATTGCGCTCTTCGCATCGGGGTACACCTTTTCGAATCAGGTTACTTTCAGAACGGCACATGACCTTTTCGCGCTGGATCCGCTCGTCCTGCTTTTAGGACAATGTACATCGCCGGGTGGAGTTGAATGGCCGTCAGGATCTACGACGGTTATGGTATCCGAAAGCCTCCATCGTGCCGTCGTGGTGTACGAGTTTTTCCGAGTTTGCGGAGCTGAAAGCGCTATCAAACAGCCAAAAGTGTGAACGCCGGGTGCGCAGCGAATCGATATAATCATCGGCTTCGCCACAAATCCTGCTAGTAGATTCAACTTCCGCAGCGCACTTTTATGCACCATGTGCGTCCTGGCCGCCCCTAGCATACGGGCCGCTCCGAATCGCGGTTTCGTCGATGACCTGAAGCGTTTCGCACTGGTCATCAAAAAGCGCATGCAAGATGCGCAAACGGTCCTCTCGCTTGTCGCCATCCGTGTCCACGTGGAATGGGTCGGCAATGAAGACCGTGTAGTCTCTTCTCGCGATTGATGTGCATGTGGCGGCCATTGATCTTTGGCGAAACGTTTGGTTACTGCCATCCCAAAGTGATGATCGAGCGTCCCGCCCACATGGTATAGTAATGGATCTTCTCCGAACCGGTAGACACACCTAGACTTTAATCTATAAGGACCGGCGACAGCGTCAAGACAAACAGTCGATTTGCCGACGAGTTTAAGGAACACGCGGTCAAGCAGGTCATCGAACGAGGCTACACGGTGGCCGATGTAGCAAGCATTTAGGGGGTTTCGGTGCAGAGGTTCTACAAGCGCTTTGTGAAAGTCTCTGCCACGACTCAAGTCAAAAGCGTAACGACGATAGCTCGGTCTATTGAACCATCGTTCATTAATTGAGACAGGCGTGCATAGGATGGCTGTGCTTGCAGTTGAAAATTTCGTTCCGCCAGGGTAACGTGTCGAGTCATGCGCCGGGCGATCGTCAAAATACTCATATTCTTCGTTGTGTTCGCAAACCTTGCGTGGGCCGGGCATGTCGAGGCGTTGAATACAGCACATGATACTAGCAATCTGCTCACTATTATCGATGAGCAGGGCGGCGCAACCGATGATAGTGGTGCTGGCGAAAATGCCTTGAACGACGGCGCGTGTGATCATTGCTGTCATGGCAGCGCGCACTACGTCGGCCTTCTCAGAGAGGCCGTATTCATGTTTGCCGACTCCGGCTCCACATCCTCTACGCCTTGGCTGACCGCTTGGCGCTCGCGCGTTAAAGAACCACCTCTCCAACCACCAAAGATCTGAATCCTTTCAAACTCGTTGACGGTGCCTCGCGGCAGGCTGCGGGGTGGGTTTACCTGTGTCATTTGGGATTCAGTCTCATGTTTATCCTTTCAAACCAGCGGCTGGCCGTCATGGTCCGGTGGCTGAGTATTACGTCATTTTTTGCGGTATGTCCTGCTGCGGTAGCGCAATCGCCAACCGCCTTATCGCCAAGTCCAGCCCTGAAGCGGTTGGTCGGCCAAGCGCTGGAGGAAAATCCCGGTGTCCAAGCAGCGCGCGCAGCGGCGGAGGCGGCGCAGGCACGCGGCCGGGCGGCGGATCAGCCGCTATACAATCCAGAAATTGCCATCGATGCTGAGAAGGCGGAGAAGAATACCGCCAGCCTCGGTGTGAATCAGACCATCGATTGGGCCGACAAGCGCGGTGCGCGCGCCGGAGTTGCCGCCCAAGAGCTGGCTGCGCGCCGAGCGGAGTTGCATGCAGTGCGCCAGCGGGTTGCCGGCACGTTGCTGGCATCACTGGGGCGGCTACAAACTGCGCGCGCCGTCCAGGCGTTGGCGCAGCGCCGTGTGACGCTGATGCAGCGTTTTCGCGATCTGGCCGAACGGCGTTCGCAGGCCGGCGACCTGAATCGAGTCGAGCTAGATCTTGCGCATCTGGCAGCGACGCAGGCGCAACTGCAGCTGGCGCAGGCCGCCGCCGACATCGCCAAAGCCGAACAAGACTTGGCAGCAGTGCTGGGCGAGTGGCGGCAGGACTGGCCCCCGCTGCCACAGAATCTGCCGGCAATCGACACGTTCGACGTTGAAACGGTCCTCGTCGCGCTGCCGGAGTTGCGCGTGCAACGAGCGCAAATCTCGGCAGCGCGCCAGCGGGTCAGCCTGCGCAGCCGCGAACGGCGCGCCGATCCGACCATCGGCGTGCGCGGCGGTCGCGAAGGCTCCGACGGCCTGGTCGGGTTGACGCTTTCCATGCCTCTGTTCGTCCGCAACAACTTCCAAGCGGAAGTGGATGCGGCCAACGCGGAACTGATCCAGGCCCAGCGAGAAGGCAATGACCTGTACCGCCGCGCGCAAGCGCGGCTGCGGTCCGCCGCCGAACGCTATGACCTGGCGCGTGGCGCTTGGAACGTGTGGCAGCGCACGGGCCAACCGAGTATCGACCGCCAAGTGCAGTTGTTGGAGCGCATTTGGCGCGCCGGGGAACTCAGCACCGCCGACTATCTGGTGCAGCTCAAGCAGACCCTGGATACACGCGCCGAGGCGTTGGCGGTGCGGGGACGCTTATGGGATTCGTGGTTCGACTGGCTGGTTGCCAGCGGCCGGGTCGATGACTGGCTGGATGTGCGCGTGCAGCGCTGATTCACTCGCCGGGTTCTCAATTCAATGTCTTTCGGAGAAGTGATCATGAAGAGGTTCATCATATCCGGCGTGCTGCTGGTCTTGCTCAGTGCGCAGCCGGTGCGCTCGGCACAAACCCAAGGAACGCAGCATGAAGAGCAGCGCGGAGTTGGCACTGAGCAACATGCCGGGGAGAGCGAGGAGGGGCACGATGAGAAAAGTGTGCTCAAAATGACCGCGGCCGAACGCCGTGCGCAGGGCATTGAGACGGTGCGCGTCGACCAGCGGGCGTTGGCCGATGCGATCACCGCACCCGGAGAAGTGCGCATGAACGTCTATGCGTCAGCTCAGGTGACGCCGCGCATCAGCGCCCAGATCGTAGGCCGTCATGCACGCCTGGGAGAAACGGTCGCAGCGGAGCAACCGCTGGTGACCCTTTCCAGTGTCGTCATGGCGGAGGCTCAGGGCGCACTGATCGAGAGTGACCAGGAGTGGAACCGGGTCCGTAATCTTGGCCGCAAAATCGTGTCCGACAAGCGTTACGTGGCCGCGCAAGTGGCGCGACAAAGGGCCTACGCGACGGTGCGTGCCTACGGAATGACGGAAAAGCAGATCGAGCGTTTGCTGAACGGCAAAGGTGCACGCGCGACAGGTGAGTTCGAGTTGCTGAGTCCACAAGCCGGTACGGTGATCCGCGACGATTTCGTGATTGGGGAAGTGGTCGAGCCGGGACGTGTGCTGTACGAGGTCAGCGATGAATCGACGCTGTGGGTCGAGGCCAGGCTCCGCCCTGAACACGCGGCAAACGTACGTGTGGAGTCTTCCGCTCGCGTCAGTCGTGACGGAAGGCTGTGGCTGGATGGCAAAGTCGTGCAATTGCATCACCGGTTGGATGAACGCACGCGCACACAAGGCGTGCGCATCGAGGTGGCGAATCGAAGCGACGAGCTCCATCCCGGTGAATATGTCGACGTGGCGGTACGGACCGCCGCGACTCGGGTGCGTATCGCAGTGCCCGAAAACTCGGTGTTGCTGATGCAAGGTTCGCCCACGGTATTCAAGTTGGAGGGAGACGAACTGCACCCGCAACCGGTGGAGATCGGTGAGAGCAGCGGCGGCTGGACCGAAATCGAGGCGGGACTCGTGGCCGGCGACGAAGTAGTCAGCCAGGGCGCCTTCCTGCTCAAGTCGCTCACGCTCAAGTCGCAGATGGGCGAAGGCCACGGTCACTAGGAGACGCTGCTCATGTTGAACGCACTCGTTGAAGCGTCTTTGCGCTATAAATTTCTGGTGATTATCGCCTTCCTAGTGGTCGGTTTTCTCGGCTGGCGGGCCGTCAACACCGTGCCCATCGACGCCTTCCCCGATGTCACCCCCGTCCAGGTCAATATCTACACCGAGTCGCCAGGTCTGGCAGCCGAGGACGTGGAGCAGTTGCTGACTTTCCCGGTGGAGTCCGGCATGGCCGGGCTTCCGAGCGTGACGCAGATCCGCTCCGTGAGCCTGTTCGGGCTGTCCTACGTGTCGGTCTATTTCGAAGACGACGTGGATATCTATTTCGCTCGACGGCTGGTGATGGAGCGTCTGCAAGAGGTAGGCGCTCGTATTCCAGAAGGCTACGGCTCGCCGGAGATGGGGCCGAACTCCTCCGGTCTCGGACAGGTGTTCTGGTACACCGTAGAGCGGGCAGATGAAAAGCTACAAGGATGGCCTGACGGACATGGACCTGCGCACCATCCAAGATTGGACCGTGCGCCTGATCCTGCGTACCGCTCCCGGCGTAGATGACGTGATGTCCTGGGGCGGCCAGGAGCGACAGTTCCAGGTGGTGATCGATCCGCTGCGATCTGATCAAGTACGGGCTCAGCTACAAGGATGTCATGGCCGTGATCGAGGCCAATAACCGCCAGGTCGGCGGCCAGTACGTCAACCTGGGTCCCGAGCAGTATCTGGTACGCGGTCTGGGGCTGGTGGCCGGCGAGCGCGACATCGGCAACATCATGCTCAAGGCGGTCGATGGCACGCCGGTATATCTGCGCGATGTAGCGACCATCGAGCAGGCGCCGTCGTTGCGCTTCGGCGCCGTGACCCGCGACGGCAAGGAAGTGGTGCTGGGCATGGCACTGTCGCGCATCGGCACGAATGCGGCCGATGTCGTCGACGCCGTCAAGGAAAAAGTAAAGATCGCCGAATCGGCGCTGCCCGATGGTGTGGCGATCAAGCCGGTGTACGAACGTACCGAGCTGGTGGAAAAGGCGGTCAGCACGGCCGAGCGCGCGCTGATCGAAGGCTCGATCCTGGTGGCCATCGTGCTGTTTCTGTTCCTGGGCGAGCTGCGCTCGGCGCTGGTGGTGATCGCAGCTCTGCCGATGGCGATGCTGATCGCCTTCATCTTCATGGGCGAGGCGGGGCTGTCAGCGAACTTGATGTCACTGGCGGGGCTCGCCATCGGCATCGGCATGATGGTGGACGGCGCGGTGGTCATGACCGAGAACGCGTTCCGCATCATGGCCGAGTGGCGGGCGAAGGGCGAGCCAGTCAACCGCACCGCGGCGGTGCTGAGCGCCGCGCGCGAGGTTGCCAACCCCATCGCCTTCGCCATTCTCATTATCATCGTGGTGTTCCTGCCGCTGTTCAGCCTGCAGGGGCTGGAGGGCAAGCTGTTCAAGCCCATGGCCTTCAATATCAGCTTCGCCATGGCGGGTTCGTTGCTACTGACTCTGACCCTGATCCCGGTGCTGGCAGCGATCATTCTCAAGCCCAAGGAAGAGCGCGACACCCTGCTGGTGCGCTGGATCAAGCGCGGCTACCTGCCGCTGCTGGCCTGGTCGCTGGCCCACAAAAAGACGGTGGTCGTCAGCGCCATCGTGTTGTTGGTGGGCAGCCTGGCGCTGTTTCCGCTGCTGGGCAAGGAGTTCATGCCGCAGTTGCAGGAGGGTTCCATCATGTGGCGGGTGACGTCCATTCCGTCGATCTCGCTGGACCAGTCGATCGAAATCTCCAAGAAGATCGAGAGAGCGTTGGGTGACTTTCCGGAGGTGGAAACTACCATCGCGATGATCGGTCGTGCCGAAAAGGGTGAGACTGCGGATGTCAATTACATGGAGATCTATACGGGCCTCAAGCCGAAAGGCCGGCGAAAACGTTCGGTCGCAAGAACTGGCGGAGGCGATGCGTGAGAAATTGGAGAAGACCGTGCCCACGGCGGTGATCGCCTTTACCCAGCCAATTCAGATGCGCGTCGAAGAGCTGATCTCAGGGGTGCGGGCGACGCTGGCCGCGAAACTGTATGGCGAAGAGCTGGGCGAGCTCGACCGCCTGAGCCAGAACATCAAACAAGCGGTTGCCAATGTGCCCGGAGTTGCCGATTTGTCGCTGGAGGCGAATATCGGCAAACCGCAGATCCGTATCCAGGTGGACCGGGAAGCGCTGGCACGCAACGGGCTCAACGCCGACGACGTGTTGACCGTAGTGCGCACCGGTATCGGCAACCAGCCGGTTTCTACCTTGATCGACGGCGTCAAGCGCTTCGATATCACGGCGCGTATTCAGGATGCCTCCAAAGCTTCCGTGGGGTCGATCCGCGATATCCCGTTGCGCACGGCAAGCGGGGCTATCGTGCCGTTGGGCAGAGTGGCGGAGGTGACCACCGCCGAGGGCTACTCCTTCGTGCGCCGCGAGCAGTTGCAGCGTTACGCGGTGATTCAGATGGACGTGCGCGGACGCGATGTGGATGGCTTCGTCCAAGACGCCAACGCGGCGATCGCGCAACAGGTGGAACTGCCGCCTGGGTACTGGATTGAATGGGGCGGAGCCTTCGAGAACCAACAGCGGGCACTGGCGCGGTTGTCGATCATCGTACCGCTGACCATCTTCTTCATCTTCGTGCTGCTGTATACGGCGTTCAACTCTATCAAGTACGCGACGCTGATCATCGCCAATGTGCCGTTTGCGACCATCGGTGGCTTAGTAGCGCTGTGGATTAGCGGCCAGTACCTGTCAGTCCCTTCGGCGATTGGCTTCATTGCTGTGTTTGGTGTAGCGATGCTCAACGGTATCGTACTGGTCAGCTTCATCAATGAGCAGCGGGAAAAGGGGCTGAGTATCGGAGAGGCGGTGCGCAAAGGCTGTGAACTCCGGCTGCGGCCGGTACTGATGACCGCTAGCGTGGCCATCCTGGGCTTGATTCCGATGCTGCTTTCCACCGGCGTTGGTGCCGAGACCCAACGCCCGCTGGCGTCCGTGGTGGTGGGTGGTCTCATCACCTCGACCCTGCTCACCCTTGTGCTCCTGCCGGTGATCTACGAATGGATGGAAGCTCGCAAAGGAGGCAGCCGTTGAACGAGCTCCTGACCGTAATTGGCTTCGCCCTGCTGCCGGCATTCGGAAACTTCGCGGGCGGCACGGTAGCGGAGTTTCGGCAACCATCGAAGCGAAATCTCAATCGTGCACTGCATGCGGCTGCGGGGATTGTCCTAGCCATCGTCGCGGTGGAGCTGTTGCCGCGAGCGCTGCAAAACACTTCGGGGTGGTGGGTCGGCGCCATGTTCGGAATCGGCGGCAGCGCTTATCTGGGTGTCCGGCGATTAGTCGAGCGCTTGCAGGTATCCGGTTCGGGTGACGCAGATCGGACCCGCATGTGGATGATCTACGTTGCGGTAGCAGTAGATCTGTTCAGTGATGGCTTGATGATCGGGGCCGGTGCCAGCGTCGGTACCGGCCTCGCATTGATTCTCGCGGTGGGGCAGCTGCTGGCAGACGTGCCCGAAGGGTTCGCGGTGGTCGCCAATATGCGGGACAAGGAGGTACCTCGCATCCGGCGAGTGCTGCTGTCGGCATCGTTCGCCGTGCCCGTGCTGGGGTCTGCGGTTGGTGCCTACTATCTGCTGCGCAACCAGAGCGAAGTCATCCAAATGGGCGCATTGATATTTGTAGCCGGTCTCCTAACCGTCGCTGCGGTCGAAGACATGATCGGCGAGGCGCACGAAAGCACTGACGACGTGCAAAGTTCCGTGCTCGCCATGATCGGCGGCTTCGTGTTGTTTACCTTCGTTTCCGCAGGCCTGGGAAACGGATAACGCTTCAGGGAGAGCGAGTCGTGAAAGAAATCAAAGCATTCATTCACCGCAACCGCATTGCAGATGTCGTCCGGGCTTTGAAGCGGGCGAACTTTCGTAACCTGACTGTCATCGACGTCAAGGGAATGTTGAATGCACTGGATGTCCGAGAGCAAGACTACTCAATCGAGATCGGCGAGCCCGTTATTACAGAAGTGAAACTCGAGTTGGTCTGCCAAGATGATGGTTCAACCGCCGAAGCTGTAAGAATCATCCAAGAAAACGCACGCACCGGACAACCTGAAGCGGGGTGGATTTATATCAGCGAGATACAGGCTGCGTTGCCCATCGGGGAGTAGCATCGCGCGATCTAACTGGGTGAGATGGCTCGTGACCGCACACGTATCGAAAATCGGGTCATTACTGCGGCGACGATCAGGTTCGCGAACCAAGCGTCGAGTTTTCTGAGCTCGATAGCAACGCAGAGGCGGGAACGGTGTAACAGCGTGTCTCGGCAAGCCTCGTTGTTAGCTGCCCCAGGATTCCGAGCGCTGTTGTCGAGATTCGTATCGTCGGCATAGCATAAACCCTTCTAGGGAGCCGCGTAGAGTTTCCGGGTGAAAAATGCCAGATAATCGTCGTAATGGGAGATGGAGGAATGAGGATATCCACTAAAATATACTGAAGCAGATCGTCATTGCGATGATTCTTGCGGTCGTTACGGGTTGTAGCGCTACGGGAAAGGATCTCGTTCGCAACAATACCGTTAAGATCGAAAAGGTTTCGTCAAGAAAAGCCTCCATCATATCTGCCAGTGTTCCGTAGCGAATGCGTGAACGCTGCTCAACACACAGTGCCCAGCAGGACGGCGCACATCATGGTGCGAGCGCCGCGCCTACGGGGTGGTGCTGTCTGTTTCATGAGCCGTCCCTCTCTGACGAACTGATGTTGACGAAACACGGCGCGTTACCCGCCTTATCCATTTCGAGTCGTTTGATGATCAGTGGACCCTTGACCGCCTCCATCACATAGGAGGCAGGCAGACCGTTTTCGATCAACGTGGCCATACCGCGCAGATACTTGCGGATAGGCAGGAAGAATTTCTTGTAGCCCGTGCAGAGGTAGTGCAGCCCCGGCTCGCCGTCGGGCGTGGTGTCGAAGCAGTGTTTCGGGCGCCCGCCCCAGCAGGCCTCCTCGACCTCGCATTCACGACAATTACACGCCAGGGCCCGCTCCTTGTGCGGTCCGAACGTCGCATCGACCGAGCGCTGGGGAGCACGGTACGGTCGAGTTCGGCCGCGTTTGGAACTGAGGCACAGGCCGAGCCCAGTGTGAGGGCGATGGCGCTGTGCAATGTGCTTGGTTTCATCGTGCTGCTTCCTTCGAACGGAGTGGGCGGGATATTTCCCGCGCCCGGCTAACGGCTGGATGCCGTCAGAACAGATCCTTCATGTCACTTGGCGGCCTGCATACGCGCCTTGAAGCGCTGCGCATAGAATTCGAACGTCTTATTGATCGAATCCCACGAGAGCTCTTCGCCCTCCGCCGCCTTTGGTGCCTTGTCGACCAGCACGCCCACACGCTCGCCGGACGTCGAGTCGAGCATTTCGATTTCAAGCACCGCGTTCTTCAGCGAGACACTCGGTCCGACAGTCGCGTTCTTGACGGCGCCGGCAACAAAACCGATCGGTGTGTAGCCCAGCAGCCCCCGCTTCTTTTTGGCAACATCCACATGGGTGAGCGCGGCCCGCAGATACAGGACGCCGGGGCCCGCTTGGCTGACGATCGGAATTTCCGGCTCCAGCGTCTTGGACAACGTCTCGGCGAAGGACTCCGACAGCCCCAAAAGATCATGGGTGCTCATTCCCTTGTATTTCGAATCGGGGCTGATGAAGATCGTAATGGGCTCGATCATCACCTTCCTATAAGCCGAGCGGTCGACGTCCGGCTTTTGCCAGATCATCGCATCGGGACGGTCCGGATCCTGTTTGAGCTGCGGCATGTCCTCGATGAATTCCGAACCGGCTGCTGCCGCCGCCTGTTGCAGAACCAGGGTCAGCACGATCAAAAACGAAGTAGCGACTTTCATAATATTCCTCCTGATTGGGTTGTATGCTTTTTGGGAAAATCTCATTAACGTGCCACGCGTCAGAACCGGATCCCCACGCCTAGGTATGGCCCGGCCATGGTCATATCCCAGACGTTGCCGTCATGCTCGTAGTCCCAATACAGATACCGATAGCCCACCTTGGCCGTGAAGCCGTCGCGGAACTGCCAGTTCGCACCGAGCATGAGCTGATAGGTCAAATCGGAACCGCCGCCCCCGACGTCGCCGTATGCCAGCAGGGAGACGTGCTCCGTGACCGGATGAAGTATGCGCACTCCGACCACGGCGTCGGTCCAGCTTTCGGAGCCACTCGCGCTGCGGGCGCCGCCAGGGAACACGATTCCGGGTGTGGTGGTGATCACCACGTCCGCATCGACGTCCAATTTCGTGTACCGAACCGCGCCGATCAGGTCTACGTTGGTGCTTCCGTCCAGGATTCGATAGCCGACCGTACCCTGATAGATGTACATCTTTGATGTGACTTGCAGCGCGCCATCGACCGAGACATGGCCGAACCGACCGGTCACGGCTTTGGCGCCTTCGTCCTCGAGTTTGAAGTACATGGCCTCCAGGCCATAGCTCCACGGGCCTTTGCGGGCAACGAACATGGCCATGAAAGCCTGATCGAGGTTATCCAGAATATCGCTGAACGACGCATCGACGTCGGAGTTCACGCCTCGAACGCCGACGGTGCCATCCAGGCCCGCGGCGAATAGATAAGGTGTGATCTCGTATTCCCACCTATCGCTCGCGGCGGCAACGGTGACGTGAAAGGCCCCGATCGTGCAGTAGACCGCCGCGACCAATGCTGAATTTCGAGTTACCATAATGATCTCCCATAGGGCTGGCGATCTTGCCGGCCCAGGCCTTTCTCATGAACTACCGGCGTGCGGAACCCCCGTCCTGACGTCGTTGCGAGTTCCGAGCCTGCGGAACAAGGCTCGGCGCGAACCGTGTTCTCGAAGCGATCCTAGGGCGGGGGGGCGACGCGACAATTGGACCTTGGTCCCACTTGGGGCGGTGCCGTGTCTGGCGCGGCGGCGCTGCCGAAAGCTGGCGGCGACGGGATCGCCGAGCCGGACTCTGCTGGCGCGCGCTATCGATTCCGGGTCTGTGCCGTCCACCCAGGCAATCGCATCGAGCAGCGCTTGCGAGTCCACCGGCTTGTGAAAGAAGAACTGCGCGCCAAATGCGCGGGCCTTGGCTTCCGCGCCGGGATCGTCGACCGCGGTTAGGGCAATTACCGGCATCGAAATGCCTTTCTGTTGCAAACGTTGCGCACTTTAGGTCCAGAAAGGTTCGGCATGGTGATATCCAGGAGGATGCAGCCGGAAGGCTCGTTGCGCACTTCGTCGAGAAAGCTTTCCGCCGACACGAAAGGCCTCGCTGTATGTCCGCTGACCTGCATCAAACGCACCAGCGCTTTGCGCACCGAATCATCGTCGTCAACGATATACACGATCGTATCGTTCGTGGTCCCGGTCACTCGGTACGCCTCCCGTAGATTACCGGGAAGCTATTGTGATCGAACGGCGGTGTATATCGGACCTTGGTCCTACGCCAGTTTGCGCCCCTAAAGGGGAAACCTGAATCGGCGCCCCTTGCCGCCCGTTTGCCTTTACACGGAACACCCGCGCCGGTGGAGCGCAGGCTTCGGCTTATGGCCGACCGGCAGATGTCCTATGGATTTCAGAAGTCACCGCGATGGAGGAGGCGACAAGTCGTTCGCGATCTCGCGCAGACTCTCCGCCCGTGCCGTGTGCCTCCGTGACTCCGCGCGCTCAAGGAAAATGCCCTTCCACCCGCAATAGCCGAACCGGCGGGCGTCCGTTGCACGCGAGGAACTAGCACAAAGGGATCAGTTCGGCCACGGTGTGCGCGTCCATCTTGTGCATTACCCGGCCGCGGTGCACTTTCACTGTTTTTTTCAGCAATGCTGAGCGTTCCGGCGATCTGTTGTTGAGCCATCCGCCGATGACGAATTCCATCACCGCACACGCTCGATGCCGCGCAGGGCGGTCCGTGTGTCGGCAACGTCGTGCTGTTGCGCCGCGCGCCGCAAGACGTCCAGACAGTTGGCGCCCACGCCGACGCGTTTGGGCTCGGCAATCCCATTTCCCAGCGCAAAACGTTTCCATGCGGAATTCACGGCGACGACCTCGCCGGCACGGTCAAGTACCGCGATGTGCTGAGGGAGCGAATCGAGGATCGCGGTCTGCAGCTGCTGGCTGGAGAAGAGTTCGGCCTCCAGGCGCTTGCGCTCGGTGTGGTCGACGGCCACGCCAACGACACTGCGTGCGATTCCCGACTCGTCACGGACCATGGCTGCGTTGACGCTGACCCAGCGAATGGCGCCGTCGTTGCGAACATAACGAAGTTCCCCGGTGTACTCCGGCAGATTGTGCCTTTGGTGGTAGGTTGTTGTGATTCTGGAATTAACGCGCTTGTTGAAGATGCGACCACATAATCAACGAGTGTGCGAATCTCGAATATCCATGAGCTTGGCGTTTTTTGAACAGGTAGCTCTCATTTTTCGATGGCATCGTCGATGGTGGCGGGAAACTACCCGAGCGAGAGAATGAACACGCGCTCTGGGTTGCCGTCCTGGAACCGCTTCACCGATTGCATCACGCTTGGTCCCCACTATGCCGCCATGAAGGAACGGCGACGCCTGTCCTTAGGGTTCGCGGACTCAGCCGCTCAGTAGTTCACCCATTTCGCGGAACTGGGTGAAGACCAATACATTCTTTGCAGCCCTACCTCGGATTGACGCCGAAACTCTGGTCGGCTTGAGTGTATATCGATATACGATATCCTCGAATGTTACGGACCATTAGCGATCGAGTTCGGCGACTGTCAATGCTGGCAAGCTGAAGTTGTTGGCCAAGAAGCCTAGCTGCTTGTCGGTCGCGATCTCGTCGAATTGGACCCGACGCGGTTGTCTGGGATAGTGTTGAGCGGTATTGAAGCCGTTGAGCGCTATGTTCGGGTCGCGGAGTAGGCCGGTACTCTTGCCCAGGGGATAAGAATAGATTCTGTAATCAGATGGTTTCGCTGTGAAGTCAAAGGACAGTCGTGTTATGTCATCAAAACCCCGCGCTAAGAAGACAAGTGCCAGCAAACGCTCGTCCGCTATTCACGATGTAACGCACCCGCCCGAGTTTCCTATCGTCGGGATCGGAGCTTCCGCCGGCGCGTTGGATGCCTTCAAGCGATTTTTCACTGCCATGCCTGGCGACAGTGGCATGGCCTTCGTATTGGTGCAGCATCTCGACCCTGTGCATGAAAGCCTCACGGCGGAAATCCTGGGCAAGCATACGGCGATGAAGGTGGCGCAGGTCGAGGACGAGGTCTCGGTCGAGGCTAATCATGTCTATGTGATTCCACCGAACAAGGATCTGAGTATTCGGGACCGTGTGTTGCACCTGAGTGAACCGAGGCACCAACGTGGCCTGCGTATGCCGATTGATTTCTTTCTCCGTACCTTGGCGGAGGACCAACAGGCCAAAGCCAGTTGCATCATTCTGTCCGGAACTGGTCGCGATGGCACCTTGGGACTCAAGGCGATTAAAGGCAACGCAGGGATGGCCATGGCCCAGGATCCGGAGACGGCGGAGTTCGACGGCATGCCCCGTAGCGCCGTCGGTACGGGTCTGATCGACTATGTGGCGCCGGTCGAGGAACTGCCGGCAATCCTTATGAAATACATGCAGCACACCCGGGAGTTGATCAAGCCCGAAAGGCTGAGTGATGACGTGCCTGATCTACTCGAATTGATTTTGATGGTGCTGCGTGAGCGTAACAAATACGATTTCAGCTACTATAAGACTGGCACTTTAGTACGCCGTATCAAACGGCGCATGGGGCTCGCTCATATCGAGCAAGCCGAGGACTATCTGCGTTTACTGCGAGAGGATGAACGCGAGAGCAGCCTCCTGTGCAAGGATCTGCTGATTGGCGTCACCGGTTTTTTCCGTGAACCGGAGGCATACCATCTGCTTGAGCAGGAAGTTATCCGCAAACTGGTACACGACAAGGAGCGTGAAGCGGCGATACGGGTCTGGGTTCCCGGTTGTTCGTCAGGTGAAGAGCCCTATTCGATAGCGATGTTGCTACTCGAACAGCTTCAGGCGATGCAAAAGCACTGCACGATCCAGATCTTCGCCTCGGACATTGACGAGGAGGCGTTGGCGGCCGCGCGCGCCGGCGTCTATCCCGAGAATATCGCCGCCGACATATCGCCCGAGCACCTGCGCCAATTTTTCAGAAAGGTGGATCAAGGTAACTACGAAATCAGCAAACAGGTGCGCGATAGCGTGGTGTTCACTGTACAGAACCTGATTAGTGATCCGCCGTTCTCAAGGCTGGATTTGATCAGTTGTCGAAACTTGTTGATCTATCTTGTCCCGGAAGTGCAAAAAAAGGTGATTTCTTTATTCCATTACGTGCTCAACGAAGGCGGATATCTGTTTCTGGGCACCTCCGAGACGATCGGGCAGCAGGTGGATCTTTTCAAGCCCATTTCCAAAAAGTCGCGGGTGTACCAGCGCGTCGGCCCGACACGTCGGGATAAGGTCGATTTCCCGGTGAGTAACGGGATGGTAAGACACGTTCCGGTCGGTCGCCAGAGCGCTCAAACGAGCTTGGCCAAGCCGGTCCACTTCGGCAACATTACGCAACAGCTTCTGCTGCAACATTATGCGCCGTTTGCGGTGCTGTTCAATCGCAGGTTTGAGATTCTCTATCTGCACGGACCATCCGGTCCCTACCTGGAACTCACTACAGGTGACATGACGCAGGACCTGATGGCCATGGTCCGCGACGGAGTGCGCGGCGCGCTGCGCAATGCCGTGCAAATGGCGCTTAAGCAGGAACAGCAAGTCACCGCTAGGGCACGGGTAAAGCGCGGCGGAGTCTATTGCCCGATAGCGCTGACGGTATTGCCGGTCAATGCGCCACGGGAGGCCCAAGGCTTGTTGCTTGCGACCTTTTCCGAAATAGAAGAGCTAACACGAGCGGAGAACGGGCAGGCTAAGGGCGAGAGGCGTAGTAATGAGACATTCCAGAGCCAGCTGGAAGCGGAATTGCAATCGACCCGGGCGGAACTGCAGGGCACGATCGCAGAGCTTGGGACGTCGAATGAGGAACTGAAAAGTTATAACGAAGAAGTGCTGTCGATGAATGAGGAGCTTCAGTCATCGAATGAAGAACTCGAGACATCCAAGGAGGAGCTGCAATCGCTCAATGAGGAACTGGCGACAGTCAATAATCAGCTTCAGGACAAAGTGGACGAGCTGAGAGTATTGAACAATGATCAGGCAAACCTGTTGACCAGCACGGACATTGCCACTCTGTTTCTGGATGCGCAATTGCGCATCAAACGCTTCACACCGGCAATCAGCAGGATATTCAACCTGATTGCCTCGGATGTAGGCCGGCCGATCGGCGATATTTCTCACCAGATGCATGATTCGACATTGCAGGCGGACGCCGATGAGGTATTGCGCTCGCTCTCCTCCATTGAAAGGGAGATTGGCATCGAAGACGATCGCTGGTATCTCCAGCGCGTGCTGCCCTACCGGACTGATGACAACAAGATCGAGGGGGTCGTCATTACCTTCATCGAT
The DNA here is from genome assembly GCA_963762165.1 of uncultured Gammaproteobacteria bacterium. Taxonomy (GTDB): domain Bacteria; phylum Pseudomonadota; class Gammaproteobacteria; order JASBUN01; family JASBUN01; genus CAVXJN01. Next base: position 499,001 of record CAVXJN010000001.1, on the reverse strand, counting down.
ATAACAGAACGCAATCGGGTGCAACGCCTTCTACGCAACACCAAAAATTATCTGCAACTGCTGCTGGAGTCGACAGGGGAAGCGATTTTCGGCGTAGACAAGCAAGGGCACTGCACATTCATCAATCCGAAATTTACGGAATTGCTGGGTTACTCGGAAGCTGACTTATCTGGCAACAGGGTACACGATCTGATCCACCACACATATGCCGATGGCAGCGTGTATCCATGGGGGCAGTGTGTTCTATACCAATGCCTCACGCAAGGGAAGGCTTATCATGGCGATCACGAAGTGTTATGGCGCAAGGACGGTACCTCGTTCCCTGCTTTTTTCACTGCGGAATCTCTAATCGAGGATGGGCAAGTGACAGGTGCGGTAGTGGCGTTACGGGACGTGACAGAGGCGCATGCGTTATCCACCGAGTTGGATCATCTTGCGCGGCACGATTCATTGACCGGACTCGTCAACCGGCGGGAATTCGAACATCGCCTTAATCGGGTCGTTGAGGGAAGCAGAAACAGCAATGTACGACATGCCCTGTGTTTTCTGGACCTCGATCGGTTCAAACTGATTAATGATACTTGCGGACATTTGGCCGGCGATGAGTTACTGCAACAGATCGCCGGGCTATTAAAGCAGCACGTCAGGAAACGGGACACGATCGCCCGTTTGGGCGGTGATGAATTCGGTTTACTGATGGAACACTGCGACATGGAGGAGGCGGGGCGTGTCGCCAGTGGCATCCGGGACGCGATTGCCGCTTACCGGTTCCTGTGGGAAGGCAAGACGTATACGGTAGGGGTGTGCATCGGGGTTGTATCCATTACCGAAGACACAGGCACTATGACCGAGGCCTTAAAGGAAGCGGATGCCGCTTGTTATGCCGCCAAGGATGAAGGACGTAATCGCATTCATATTTACCACGAGCAGGACGCGGCGTTGGCTGCGCGTCGGGGGGAGATGCGCTGGGTTGTGAAGATCAACAGGGCTTTGGAGGAGAATCGTTTACGCCTCGATTCTCAACCGATAGTCGCCATCGACGGCGCTGATAGCGATAAAACCATCTTCGAATTCTTGTTGCGCATGGAAGATGATGACGGCAGCGTTATTCTGCCTAGCAGCTTTCTCAAAGCCGCCGAACGCTACAATCTATCGATACAATTGGATCAATGGGTCATCAGCAAAGCGCTGGAATGGCTTGCGCGTAACCCTCAGCAACTTGAGCCTACCTGTCTGTTTACTATCAACCTGTCTGGCTCCGCCCTGGGAGACGAAGGGTTCTTGAACTTCACGCTCGCCGAGTTAAGCAAGCATGGGGTACCGCCCGGGAACATCTGTTTCGAAATAACGGAAACGGCACTGATCAGTAACCTTGCCGATGCGAATAGATTTATGCATGCCCTCAAGGAATTAGGCTGCTGTTTTTCCATCGATGACTTCGGCACCGGCTTATTCTCATTCTCGTATTTGAAGTCACTGCCGGTGGGATATCTGAAGATTTCGGGTCTATTGGTGAAGAATATCGTTGATGAGCCCATCGACCTGGCAATGGTCAAAGCCATCAACGAAATAGGACATGTGATGGGTAATAAGACGATCGCCCAGTTCACCGAGAACGAGGAAATCTTGGCAAAGTTACAGGAACTGGGTGTGGATTACGCACAAGGTGACGTGATTGGGAAACCGGTGCGGATTTGCTGATGGCGGATCTGAAATTCGCTGACCGGTATGGATGTGATGAAATACGGCGCGGTATATTGGTTGAGGGTTTTGGGTCACTTTGCCAAGCGCCACTACTGGCTTGTCGTGAGTGTTTTACAATCGAAGGGGATGAGCGACGTTCTTGGCTTATCCGCAAAAGGGTGGACTTTTGCGTTGGCGCGCCGTGCAAGCGGTGGAATGTGCGCGTCGGACAGGGTTTGCCCCTGCCAGGGGTGCGATGAGTAGCGACGAAGACTGGATGGTGCGCGCACTGGAACTGGCGGGACGGGCCGCGGAGCGCGGCGAAGTGCCGGTGGGAGCCGTCCTGGTGCGCGATGAGATCGTGGTCGGCGAAGGTTGGAATCAGCCGATCGGTTGTCACGACCCGTCAGCGCACGCAGAGATCGTGGCGCTGCGAGCTGCCGGGCAGCAGGAATCCAATTATCGACTTCCTGGCACGACGCTGTACGTAACCTTGGAACCGTGTCCCATGTGCGTGGGAGCCATGATCCATGCGCGTATCGAGCGTTTGGTATTTGGCGCGCGCGATCCCAAGACCGGCGCCGCGGGTTCGGTATTCGATCTGTTGCACGCGCCCGAGCACAATCACCGAGTGCGCGTGACCGGTGGAGTTCTCGCACACGAGTGCGGCAATCTGTTGACGAACTTTTTCCGCGCCCGGCGATCCAATACGAACTGAGCGGGATTTCCGCGTTGCTTTCAGACGAGAGGGGCCATGATTCGATTGATCATCTTTGCAGCGGCGTTGACCGCTGTGGGAATTGCGAGTGCCGGGCCCGGCGTGAAAACCGCGGCGTTCGAACCGCAGTTTCCGCCGGCGACTGTAGAAATGACGCTGAAGCGCGTTTCCGAGCATGTCTACTATGCGCAGGGAGAGGCGGGTATCGCGACCGAGAATCAAGGGTTCATCTCCAATGCTGGCGTCATGGTTACTGGAAACGGCGTCGTGGTCTTCGACTCGCTGGGAACGCCCGCTCTGGCGGAATTGTTGGTGCAAACAGATTCGCTCCATCACCGATCAACCGATCAAGAAGGTCGTTGTCAGTCACTATCACGCCGATCATATCTATGGTCTGCAGGTATTTAAGCGGTTGGGCGCGGAAATCTTCGCCCCGGAGGGCGCGCAGAAATATCTGAACTCGACCTACGCTCAAGAACGTCTGGACGAACGTCGTCTGTCTCTCGATCCATGGGTCAACGACGATACGCATTTGGTGGCGCCGGATCGATATATTGCGCACACCGAGACCTTCAGATTGGGCGGTGTGGAATTTCTCGATCAATGTCGTGGGTGCCGCGCATTCGGATGCGGACATGACCCTGTACGTAAAGACCGACCGGGTCCTGCTCTCAGGCGACATCATTTTCGAAGGACGTGTCGCGTACATTGGTGACTCGAACACCAAGCGTTGGCTGGAGACGTTAAAGCAGATGGAAACCGCGGAGCTTGTGGCACTGATCCCGGGTCATGGGCCGGCCGCCAGCGAGCCCAATCGCGCGCTAAAGGCCACGCGCCGCTACTTGGCGTTCATGCGCGAAAAAATGGGGGCCGCGGTTGATCAGTTGCTGCCGTTCGACGAAGCTTACCGGGCGGTGGATTGGTCGGAATGGAAAGACATGCCGGCGTTCGATGCAGCCAATCGGCGCAACGCTTACGCCGTGTACTTGTCCATGGAGCAGGAATTGCTGAGCGGCAATTGAGCGATCCCGGACCGGGAAGGCGGGCGGTCGGTGACTACTCCCGCCATGCCATCCGGGGTAACACGGGGCGCAACGCCACCACTTTGGTCTTCCGTCGCGAAAGGATGTGCGCGCTGAGCATTGACGGCACCCCGATCTCGGAGCCGCGGCTGGAGGACACCAGACCAGGCGCCTGACATCGGTGAAATTGTCCGGCTCGTGTCGGAACAATGTGTCGGGGTGACTGTCGATGATTTTCCCGATCCAAGTCGTTCCAGACCGTGGCATACCCTCGACCAGCGTAGGCTTTGTGTCCATGTTCAGCCCCTTCCGCCTGCCGCCTGCCGCCAGCCGCCTGCCGTCAGGCGTCGGCGTGGCTTTGCAGCGACATTGACTGTTGCGAACAGGATCGCGCTCGGCGGTTACTTCGCCGTTACTTTCGTGTGTCAGATTTATGAGTTCCCGACCAAATCCCCCATGCGGGGCGGCCGCCACAATCGCCGTTGGGATTCAAAGGACAGGCGAAGCGATGTTCGGCGCGGTCGGTGCCTTTTGCGTCCGACTGTAGGTATCTTCCCGCTTCAGGCTCCACACCAGAAGATCGTAATAACTTCGGATATTCTCCACGTAACGAACCGGTTCCTGGCCGCGGGCATAGCCAAACCGGGTGCGCTTGTACCATTTTTTCTGGCTCAGTAGCGGCAGCGTGCGCTTTGACGTCGACCCATTTGTCCGGATCGCCGTCGCGCATTTCCGTTAATTTGCGCGCATCTTCCAGATGGCCGAAGCCGACGTTGTACGCGGCAAGCGCCATCCAGGTACGATCGGGCTCAGGGATGCGTCTCGGTATCTTGCGCTTTACGTTTTGGAAATAGTGCGCGCCACCATTGATGCTCTGCTCCGGGTCCAAGCGGTTGTCGATATCCACCTGAGATGCGGTATCCAGCGTCAGCATCATTATGCCGCGTACGCCGGTGTGGGAACGGGCTTTAGGGTTCCAATGGGACTCCTGGTATCCCATGGCGGCCAAGAGGCGCCAATCAATCCGATTCTTTTTGCCGGCTTGTTCGAAAGTCGATCGAAAGTGCGGCAAGCGCTGTTGGATGTGGCGCAGATAAAGCCGGGTGCCGACATAATCGAATTCCGCGACATGGCCGTAATAGCGTTCCAACAGCTGTTCGAGGGTGTGTCCTTTGCGGATTTTCGCAAAGAACTTTGTTGCCGCCTGGTAGAGACTGTCGTCGGCCTGCAGTGGAAACGCCCACGCCAAGGGCTGTGGTTCGCCGAGGTCGAGGGCTACGCGCAGCTCAGGATAAAAGCGTTGATTGAGGGCGATAACGTTGGAATCGGCGACCGTGTAATCGATCAGTTGTTGGGACACCAGGTTGAGTAGTCCTTCGCTGTCGGTTTGTTTATTTTCGGCCCACGACAACGCCGGGTATTTTTCTGACAATTCGCGCAGGCGTTCTGCGTGGCTGCTGCCGGCGGCCACTTCCAATTGCCCGGATGCGAGGCCGGCGATATCGGCAGGTTTCCGGCTCCCACGGCGGTACACCAGCTGTTGGGTAATTTCCTGGTAGGTTGGCCCGAAACGGACCAGCGTCTGCCGCTCGGTGTTACCGTCAGTCCGGCTGCGGCGATGTCGGCCTCGCCGCTGGCAACCAGCTCCAGAATCTCGCCGGAGCGATCCGGAACCACCAACCGCAAACGTACGCCAAGTTGCTTGGCGAACCGGCTGGCCAGCTCGTACTCCAGCCCCGCGGCGCCGTCGGGACCGATATAGTAGGTGGTCGCACTGTTGCGTGTTACAACTACCAGTTCCCCTCGCTGTTTGATGCGTTCCAACAGCGTCTTGGGCTGGCCAGCTGCACCCGCCGACCATCAATATCAGTACAGCGATTAGTGCGCGCAAACTTTACTCCGCTCCAAACGGCATAGCTATTGTAACGGATCGATCGGGCAAAGATTTAGCAATCCGATCGGCGGTCATGTAAAATCGCGAGCGTGGTCGCATATCGCACGCAAATCACGCCGCGCGCCGTCATCGGAGAGGTGCCTGAGCGGCCGAAAGGGCTTGACTCGAAATCAAGTGACCCCTTCTGGGATCCGTGGGTTCGAATCCCACCCTCTCCGCCAAATTAAATAAGGGGCCCAAAGCGGCCCCTTATTTAATTTGCGTACTGTGGAGGCTCGTTGAGGACCTGAGGGTTCGAGCCGCGCCGCGCAGGGGCGAGCCGACGCCGTTGGCGAGTAACCCCATCTTCTCCGCCAAGCAATAGCCGAAGGGGTCCGGATCGCCCGTCTCGTTATGGCGCGGCAAGCTAATTTGAGCCCACGGATCCGAAGTAAATCGTGCAGCTTCGAGCCGCGCGCCTTAAGGCGCCGATTAACACCGGCGCGCTCGCGGCGGCCCGGAGGGTGAGCGCCGATGGTCTCGTAAATCCGCTTCGCTGATTCCAATGAAACGCCCCGCTGGATTTCTGCCGGGTCGATTGTTGGAGCCCAATCCGCGGGCTTGTTGCAGCGATACTCGAGCTGCGCCCCGCGTCGCCTGGAGAATGAACGGGAAGCGGAGTTGGTCGGGCCCTCGGGCCCGGCCTCGCAGCGGCAATCGATCCCCCGCGGACCCGGAGACGCGGTTTGGACGACCCTTCACGATGCCTGGGTCCGGAACGTGCGCACCCCTAAACCACCGGGTTTCCGAACGCTGCCACTCCGCAAGTCCCGAGATTTATGGGACCATGTGGTGCAATTGAAGTCAGGTCATCTGGGGTCGCGTTACGCCAGTGCCGATAGGGATAATCGGTACGGGAAGGCGGCCGAATAGGGGAGCGTACATGTTTTCGGCCCTGAAAAAATCTCTCAAGAACGAGCGCACCTTCGCGAGTGTGCAGCGCAACGTATTGTCCGGCTTGACCGTTGGCGTCATCGCACTGCCGCTTTCTATGGCGCTGGCGATCGCCAGCGGCGTCGCTCCGCAGCACGGCCTGTATACGGCCCTGGTAGCCGGAATCGTGATCGCCTTGACCGGTGGCTCGAAAGTCAATATCTCAGGACCGACGGCTGCGTTTGTGGTCGTATTGCTTCCGATCGTGCAGAGCTACGGCTTAGGCGGGCTATTGGTCAGCGGTTTCATGGCCGGATTCGTGCTCGTATTGATGGGCATGGCGAGACTCGGGAGATTGATCGAAGTGGTACCGTATCCGGTGGTGGTGGGCTTTACGGCGGGCATCGGCGTGGTGATCGCGACTTTGCAGATCAAGGATTTCCTCGGGCTGCAGATTGGCTCGCTGAGCGGTGACTATTTTGGCAAGGTGGCGACCCTGGCACACGCCATGCCGACGCTGGACTGGCGCGAGGCACTGATCGGCGCGGTGACGTTCATCGTGTTGCTGGTGTGGCCACGCGTGCGCTCGCGAATACCCGGGCATCTGGTCGCGTTGCTCGTCGGCTCGGTGCTGGCGTGGCTATTGTCCCACGCCGTTGGCGACTATTCAGTGGCAACCATCGGTTCTCGGTTTCACTACCAATTCGAGGGCCTGGAGGGAAACGGCATTCCGCCGATTTTGCCGGCGTTCAACTGGCCGTGGGAACAGCCGGGGCCCAGCGGCGCGCCGATCGGTATTTCATTCGCATTGGTTCGGACCTTGATGGGCGCGGCGGTCAGTATCGCCGTGCTGGGCGCATTAGAATCACTGCTCTGTGCCGTGGTCGCGGACGGCATGTCGGGTAAAAAGCACAATCCCAACGATGAGTTGATCGGCCAGGGAATCGGCAACCTGGTGGCGCCGCTGTTTGGCGGCATTCCGGCCACGGCTGCAATTGCACGTACCGCCGCAAACGTGCGCGCCGGCGCTTCGTCCCCGTTATCGTCCGTCGTCCACAGTTTGTTTATTCTGGTTTCGATTTTGTCGTTGGCGCCGGTGTTGTCGTACATTCCGATGGCGTCCATGGCAGCGCTGTTGATCATGGTCGCCTGGAATATGAGCGAAGCCAGGCATTTTCTACGTATCCTGAAGGTCGCGCCCAGGAACGACGTGATTACTTTGCTTACCTGTTTCGCGCTAACAGTGTTGTTTGATATGACGCTGGCGGTGGGGGTGGGCATGGGAATGGCCGCGATACTGTTCATACGGCGCAGCATCAGTCTCACCGAGGTCGGCTATGTCGGCGACGAAACCGATCTGAATCCGGGATTTCCGAAGGAAGTGGCGGTGTACGCGATCAACGGGCCGCTGTTTTTCGGTTCCGCGCAAAAGGCCGTAAAAAACATTTCCAATTTCAATCCCGAAGTTCGGCTGGTCGTCCTGGACATGGGCAAGGTGACGATGCTCGATATGAGCGCCATTGTGGCGATGGAATCCATCCTTAAAAACCTGGAAATGAACGGCATTGTTCTGCTCATCAATAACCTCCGGCCGCGCATGATACTGAAACTGCGCCAGGCGGGACTGCGAACCAGACCCGGTAAAATTTATTTTTCGCGCTCTCTCGACGAAGCGCTGCCGAAAGTCGCCAGGATCCTCGGCGCGCAGCAGCACGCCGACTCCCCCACCTCATGAGTCTGCGCGCCGCGACATTTGCGGCATGTGCCCGGATGTACTAATCCTCCAGATCAGCCAGTCGATTTCACTTTGGCGCGCATGGAGGCCACCATGGATTTGCAAAAGCAGCAGCAAGATAGACCGCCGCAGCATCAGGACCGTCAGCCCGGCCGTGAAACGGCGATGAAGCCGGAGCCCATTACGGAAGATCCGGAGTATCGCGGCGCCGAAAAGCTGCGCGGAAAGGTCGCGCTGATTACCGGCGGCGACAGCGGCATCGGGCGCGCCGTTGCAATTGCATTCGCCGCCGAAGGCGCCGACATTGCGATCGCCTATTTGGATGAACATGAAGACGCGGCGCATGCCAAGCAGCGGGTGGAAGCCCACGGAAGGCGCTGTCTGAACATTGCGGGGGATATCGGCGATCCGGCCCATTGCGAGAAAGTGGTGCGGCAAGTGGTCGAAACCCTCGGGCAACTGGACATCCTGGTAAACAATGCGGCCGAACAACACGTTCGTGATCATTTTTTGGAGATTACCAACGAACAGTTGCAACGCACCTTCCAAACCAACGTGTTCTCAATGTTCTACTTGACCCGCGCCGCGCTGCCACATCTCAGTGACGGATCCGCGATCATCAATACCGCCTCGGTGACAGCGTATGAAGGAAAGCCCGGGTTGATCGACTACTCATCGAGCAAAGGCGCCATTGTGGCGTTTACCCGTTCACTGGCGATGGAATTGGCCGAGCAGAACATCCGCGTCAACGCTGTGGCGCCGGGGCCCATCTGGACGCCGCTGATTCCCGCTACTTTCCCAGCCGACAAAGTCGAGAGCTTCGGCGACAGCAAACCGCTTGGGCGCGCCGGTCAGCCAGTCGAAGTCGCGCCCAGCTACGTCTTCCTTGCCAGTAAGGATTCGTCTTATATGACTGGCCAAGTGTTACACCCCAATGGAGGCACCGTCGTTGCCGGCTGATCGCCGTCCGGCAGCAATGCTATTCGGCGCAAAACAAGCTCAGCTGCCCCAGTTCCCGTTCAATTGCGAGAGCGGCGCTGTGGTTCGCCGGGGCCGGGAGCGCATGGAGCGACCAGCGCGATGGTTCGACGCGGCCGGACAGGTCCCGCCAGCCCATTGCAGGTTCGGTGTCGACCTCGAATCGCTTCAAGGTGCCGGCAATCCCGGTTCCCATGGCCTTGACCAGCGCCTCTTTGGCAGTCCATAGATCGAAAAAACGACTATTGCGCATATCCTCGTCTATATCCGCCAGGCGAAGCGCTTCGTGCTCGCAAAAAAAACGCCGCGCCAGGCTCATGGCGTCGAGGGCCCGATGGGCTTCGAGGTCCACCCCGATTTCTCTCCCGCGTGCCATCGCGATCAAAGCCCAGCCTCCGGAATGAGAGACGTTGAAATTGAGTGTCGAATCATGGCGAGGATCGACGAAAGGCTTTCCGGCGCTGGTCCGCTTCAGCTCGACTGATTGCGGTGACAGACCCAGATATTCGCCGAGCAGGCGCCGCAGCATGCATTGGGTCGCGATGTATTGAGTGCGCGAGCGCCCACGGCGGAGCCGCGAAGCACGTTCCCGTTCCGTGACCGAAAGCAGGGCGTTTGCATCGGGGTCCGAGCGTTGCGCCGGCACGAGCCAGACATGGGCTTCCGCGCCCAAGATCCGGAGCCGCGGCGGTGGCGCCTGCCATGTCAATTGGTTATGTTCCATGTGAATTCCGGCTCGGGACTCGACGGCAAATCATACCAGAGCCAGCGCGTGTGCTTGAGGAGGCAATTGATGAAGGCACGGATCATCGCGTTATCGACGGCGCTGCTGAGCGGAGCCGTCTCGGCGCAACCGCAACCCGGCACTACATTGACGATCTATAGTACCGCAGGTCCCGGCTCCATGCCGGCCGGCGTGTCAAGGGCTGCTGGCGGCGACGCGTCAAATCTGCCGGGTTACGTGTTAGTGAACGCCCGTCACGCGTTTTCGTTGACCCAGGGAACGGCGACGGTTCGCTTCGATGAACTGCCCGCGCTGGTGGATCCGAGTTCAATTCGGCTCGACCTGGGGCAGAGCGGACAGCCTGAATTGCTCGGACAACGATTCCAGTCGGGGCCGGCCAGCGCCAGAGAACTACTGCAGCGCGCGATTGGACACATTGTAGAAGTGACGCCGCCCGGCGGCGATCGATCAACGATCAGCGGCCGATTGTTGGCTGCCGACGACGGCCTAGCGTTACAGCAGGAAAATGGCGCGGTGCGTGTGATCCGCGACTATGCGGATGTCCGCGCTGCCGATCTGCCTGCCGAAATTTCAGCCAAACCGGTGGTCGTGTGGTCGTTGCAATCGACCGCGGGCGGAGACTTTCCTTTGAACGTACGTTATGAAACCGCTGGCATGACCTGGTGGGCCGATTACGAATTCTCTTTTTCGACGGAGCGGCATACGTGCACCGGCGCGCTGCGCGCCACTGCCCACATCGTCAATCGCACAGGCCGGTCGTACGAGCAGGTAGGACTCAAGCTGGTCGCGGGTGACGTCCACCGCGTGTCCGCGAACGCGGCTGGAACGGCGCTGAGAACGACGATGATGAAGGCGGCGCCGGCCCAGGAATTCGCCGAGCAATCATTTTCGGCTTATCACCTTTACCGGCTAGAACGGCCGGTCAGTCTGATCGATGGGGCAGTGGAACAACTGGCTCTGTTTCCCCGGGCCGCTGGCATCAAGTGTGAACAGACGCGCGTGTATACCGGATCGGTCGATCGTTCGACGGCGATGTTGCGCCAACCCATCGTCGATCCCGCCTATGGCGCGGGAGCGGATTCCGGCGTACGCCTCTCATTGGCGTTCCGCAACACAGACGAGAATGGCCTGGGTCTGCCGCTACCGGCGGGAAGAGTTCGGTTACGCGAAGCGGATCGGGACGGAGATTGGGAGTTCGTCGGTGAGGATGGCATCGGCCACACGGCGGTTGGCGAGACGGTGCGCCTTGATCTCGGCCGCGACTTCGACGTGGTGGCGAAACGGTCCCAGAAAGACTTTCAGGTCGACCAGGGCAGGCGATTGCTGGAAGAGGAAATCGAGATTCGGCTGCGCAACCACAGACCGCAACCGGTGGATATCAAAGTCGACGAGCATCTTGCTCGCTGGCGTCAATGGAAGATCGTTGACGCCAACCAGACCTTCGACAAACAGGATGCCGATACCATTCGGTTCCCGGTGCAAGTGCCTGCCAGAGGTGAAGCGACCGTCCGCTACCGCGTGCGTTATACGTGGTGATGACTGCCGTTCTGCGCCTTCAACGCGGCGCCAAGTTGATTCCGGGCAGGCCGGACGTGACGGGAGGCAGCTGCACGGCTCCGCGGGTCACCGTCGGATCGTCGTCTGCACTTGCGGCCGGAGCGCTTGCACTGTGTTCAACCCGTGTCGTTTCAGACGTCGGGGCGGGCGGCGAAATGACCGCTTGCGATCCGGTGTCGGCGACCGGGGGTTGGACAGCGGTGACCTTGGACGTCGGGTTTTGTTCGCCGTTTCGCAACGCATCGTCGGTCTCTTGATTCATGACCACGATACTGATGCGGCGGTTGATCGGGTTGCGGGGATCGTCCTTGTCGAACAGGACGGACGATGCCAAACCGACCACGCGCCCCATCTTGCCAGCGTCCATCCCCCCTGCAATGAGACTGCGTCGGGCCGCGTTGGCGCGGTCGGCGGAAAGTTCCCAGTTACTGTAGTCCCTACGGCTCACGTACGGTGTGATGTCCGTATGTCCGGCAATACTGATGCGGTTGGGCACTTGGTTCACAAACTTGGCGATCTCGTGCAGGATGTCGACCGTGTAGGATTTGAGTTCGCTGCTCCCAGAGTCGAACATCGGTCGGTTCTCCTTGTCGACAATCTGGATGCGCAGGCCTTCCGGTGTGATGTCGAGCAATAGCTGGTCCTTGAACGGTTTCAGCGCCTGACTTTTGCCGATGGCTTCCTTGAGGTCCGCCAGCAGGGACTCGAGACGTTTGTGGTCGGCAGCCTTTGCATCCTCGCCCGTCGCCTCGGTTTCGCTGCGTTGATTGGCGCGTTGCTCCTTTTTGTCTTTCTCCAGGATTTTCTCGCCTTCGCCCCGGGTAAGATCCATGCTGCCACCGAAATCAATCATGCTGGTGCTGGCGCCCCCCGGGCCCATGGGACCAGGCGTGGGGGACTGACTCATACCTTCGGTCAGACTTGGGTTCTTGAAATACTGGGATATCGCCGCTTTCTGGTCGGTGGTGGCGGCGCCGACAATCCACATAACCAAAAAGAAGGCCATCATGGCGGTCACGAAATCGGCAAACGCCACTTTCCATGAGCCGCCGTGGTGGCCATGGGCGATCTTCTTCACGCGCTTGATGACGATCGGTTGTTTCTTGTCGTCCAATGGCACCGCAACGATCCCTTTCGACTGCCTGCAGGGTTAGCTGCGCTGGCCTCGCAGATGCTCTTCCAATTCCTGGAAGCTCGGGCGTACGGAACTGAACAATACTTTGCGCCCGAACTCTACGGCGATCTGTGGGCTGTAACCGTTTACCGTGGCCAGCAGCGCGACCTTGATGCATTCGAACACCTTCGATTCTTCGGCGACCCGATGTTCCATGGCAACAGCCATGGGACCGACGAATCCGTAGGCGAGTAAAATGCCAAGAAAAGTACCGACCAAAGCGGCAGCGACGTGTCCTCCGATCGCTTCTGCGCTGTCGCTGATGAAGCCCATGGTGATGACGATACCCAATACCGCTGCGACAATACCGAATCCGGGAAGACCGTCGGCAACCTTGGTCAGGGCCTGTGAGGGCTGTTCGGCTTCGTGATGGTGGGTTTCGATCTCCACATCCATCAGGTTCTCAAGCTCGAACGGATTCATGTTCCCGCCCACGATCAGGCGCAGATAGTCGGTAATGAAACTGATGATGTGATGGTCTTTGACGATCTTTGGATATCGATTGAACACTTCGCTCTTGTCGGGTTCCTCGATGTCGCTTTCGATCGCCATCATGCCTTCCTTGCGCGCCTTGGCGAAGACATCGTGCAACAGTGACAACAGGTCCATGTAGAGCGGCTTGGTGTACTTGGAGCCCGATAAAAGCGCCGGGACGCTTTTGAATACCTGGGCTACCACCTTGCTCGGGTTCGAAATCACGAAGGCCCCGAATGCGGCACCACCGATGATCAGCAGTTCGAAAGGCTGCCACAGCGCGGCCAGATGCCCGTGGGACAGGACGTATCCGCCTGCCACCGAACCAAGGACAATCACAGTACCAATGATGAAAAACATGGGAGCGCGGACTCTGAGCGGTTCATTACGGATGCACACGGAATCTATCGGCAATGCCCGCGCCTGCTTGAGTATTAAAATCAAAACAAATGCGGTTGCATGACATAGTTGATCGAATTCAAGTTGCGGCCGTGTTGAGCCGATGTAATAGACGGTCAATCCCCGCGTGTGAGTTATGGAATCGCCCCCAGCACAGGACGAAGTCAACCGGTTGTCCGACTCGGTCGGGCAGTGGGCTGACCGTTTGGTTGAGTGTCATTTGCCGTTGCTGGCGTCCACGGCGCGGGCCCTGTCCAGCCTGAATCCGGACTCGGGCATACCAATCGATCGGGTGTGTGACCGGGTGCCGGGCGATCCGGGCGCGGCTTTGGAAATGGTGCGCCGGGCAAATGCCGGTCGCACGCGTAATTTGGGCAGTCGTGTTGCGACCTTGGACAATGCGGCCATGATGCTGGGTATGACCCAATTGCGTGCGCTGCCGTCGACCCTCGATCGGCTCGATCCCAGCAAAGCCGATACGGCTCAACGCCGATACCTGCAACTGGCGAGCCGCAGCTACCATGCCGGCCTGCAAGCCTACCGTTGGGCGCATTGGCGCGGCGATATGATGCCCAACGAAGTATTTTTGGCGGCCATGCTCCACGATGTCGGCGAGCTGTTGATGAGCCTCCATGGCGGCGCCGGAGAGCTGGAGCGCATTCGTGTGCTGCAACGCGTTGAGCGCATGCCTGCGGACGAAGCGCAATACGTGGTTCTTGGTTTCAGCCTCGAACAGCTCACCCGCACACTCGCCGCTCGCTGGAACCTTCCGGAGCTCTTGATGCAAAGCTTGGAGGCGGAACATGCGAGCCAGCCACGGGTGCTAGGTGTGATGTATGCAACGCAGTTGGCGCGTTTGGCCGAGGATGGCTGGTATGGCGACGAGCTGCAGGAATGCCTCGCAAACGTAGCGGCATGGTTGGAAGTGCCGGAGGGACAGGTTACCTCAGAGGTGCACGTGACCGCCGTCGAGGCGGCCCGTGACGTCCAGGACTTACGTGTGTTTCCCGCGGCGCGACGTCTGCCCATGCTCCCGGGCGAAGAGCCGGTTGAGGCGGCCCAAGACGAGCAAGCGCATGACGGCGAACCGACGCCTGTGCATTTTTGCCTGATGCCTCAACTGGCGATATATGAAGAAGTCGCAGCTCGATTGGTGAACTACGCCCCGGCGGGTTCGAACCTGCACGAATTGATGACCGAAGTGATGCGTGGATTACACGACGGTCTTGGCCTGAATCGCGTGGTCTTCGCCATGCTCAATCGAGATCGCAGTCTGCTGCAGGCACGCTATCTTGCCGGGACCGACAATGATCCGGGATTCAGCCGATTTGCACTGCGTCTCGACCAGACGCATTTGTTCAGCCGCATGCTGGAGCGTGAGCAGGCGGTGTGGGTCAACGAAGACAACCATGAGCGGCTTTGGCCGCTGGTGCCCGAGCCGGTACGTCGTTTGATCCAGACCGATACTTTTTTCGCGGCCTCGGTGGTTGTCGACGATAAGCCAATCGGGCTGTTTTACGCCGATCGCCACTTGCCGGACTCACGTTTGGATGTCTACGCGTACCAGCGGTTCAAAAAGTTGTGCCGGTTGAGCACAGCTGCAATCGCCCGTCTGCGCCGCGCCTAAGCAATTGAAATTCGGTCGCCGATTGCCTGCGCGGTTTGCATGAACAGGGTAACTGGGGTACTCTTTCGCGCCGGCCGGATGTGGTTGGAAGTCCTCGCTCGCGGGTGCTGGCTCGATGCGGCGGCCCAGCCGCGGCGAGGGTGCAACGCACCCGAGTAATCCCGACCGGTGTCAGAGGTCGGCGAGCAGTCAAAAGATGCCGATATGGTGACTGCGAATGTAATTCCGGAGAGGTGTCCGAGCGGCTGAAGGAGCACGCCTGGAAAGTGTGTGTACGGTAACCCCGTACCGAGGGTTCGAATCCCTCCCTCTCCGCCAAGTAATCGAAGTGGAAATACGCTTCGAGTGGCGTTACAGGACGAATGGCGGAATTCGAACCCTCGGTTCAAATCGACCGGTTCGACCACCGGCCGCAGGTCGGTGGAACGCCGGCGCCGCAACGCGGCAACGGCGGCCCCGGAGGGGCGAGACGCGCAGCGTCGAGTAATCCCTCCCTCTCCGCCAAATAATCGAAGTGGGAATACGCTTCGAGTGGCATTACAGGACGAATGGCGGAATTCGAACCCTCGGTTCAAATCGACCGGTTCGACCACCGGCCGCAGGTCGGTGGAACGCCGGCGCCGCAACGCGGCAACGGCGGCCCCGGAGGGGCGAGACGCGCAGCGTCGAGTAATCCCTCCCTCTCCGCCAAGTAATCGAAGTGGGAATACGCTTCGAGTGGCGTTACAGGACGAATGGCGGAATTCGAACCCTCGGTTCAAATCGACCGGTTCGACCACCGGCCGCAGGTCGGTGGAACGCCGGCGCCGCAACGCGGCAACGGCGGCCCCGGAGGGACGAGACGCGCAGCGTCGAGTAATCCCTCCCTCTCCGCCAAATCATGAAGCATTGAATACGCCGCGAATTGCGTTACATTGTGGCACGCGGAATTCGAACCCTCGATTATGATCGAGCGGTTCGACAATCGGCTGAAAGCCGTTTGCGCCCTGCCGAATACGTGAAATTGACACCACCGAGCAATGGTGGTCCGCGCTGGTCCTCCCGCAACGATAGGCTGCAAACCCCGCCAGGCCCGGAAGGGAGCAACGGTAGCAGCGGACTCGGGTGCCGGGATGTGGCTGGTGCGGGCCGCCTCCATATTCAAAGTACAGCCACGAGTCCGGGTTTCTCGGGCGGGCTGTTTTTCGCTATGATGCAGTCAGTCCCTTCGAACCTTCGAGCCACCCAGGGCAACTCGCAATTCCCATGACGTATCAGGTCTTGGCGCGCAAATGGCGTCCCCGTAATTTCGACGAGATGGTGGGACAGGAGCATGTGCTTCGGGCGTTGATCAACGCCCTGGACCACGATCGCCTGCACCACGCATTTCTGTTCACCGGCACCCGTGGCGTGGGTAAGACCACCATCGCGCGCATTCTGGCCAAGTCACTCAACTGCGAACAGGGAGTCAGTTCCAAACCCTGCGGCCAGTGCAGCGCCTGCCAGGAGATTGACCAGGGCCGATTTGTGGACTTGATCGAGGTGGACGCGGCGTCGCGCACCAAGGTCGAAGACACCCGGGAACTGCTCGACAACGTCCAGTACGCGCCAACCCGCGGCCGCTACAAGGTGTATCTGGTGGACGAAGTGCACATGCTGTCGGACCACAGCTTCAATGCGCTGTTGAAGACCCTGGAAGAGCCGCCGCCGCACGTCAAATTTCTATTGGCGACGACCGATCCGCAGAAGCTGCCGGTTACCATTTTGTCCCGCTGTCTGCAGTTCAACCTCAAGCGTTTGCCGCCGGACCGAATCGCTGCCCACCTGGAACAGCTGCTCCACGCCGAGGCCATCGACTTCGAGCAGGGCGCGCTGATGGAATTGGCACGGGCAGCGGACGGCAGTATGCGCGACGCACTGAGCCTGCTCGACCAGGCGATCGCCCACGGCGGCGGCAGCGTCCAGCAGGCCGAAGTGCAGGCCATGTTGGGAACCATCGAGCGGCAACACGTCATGGCCCTGCTGCAACTGTTAGCCGAGGGCGACGGCCAGGGTCTGCTGGAACGGGTCGAACTGATGGCCGAACAGGCGCCGGATTTCAGCGGCGTATTGCGCGATCTGCTGTCGTTGTTACACCGTCTGGCATTGGCTCAGACCGTTCCCGGCGCGTTGGACGACGCTCTCGGAGACCGGGCTCAGATCGTCGCCCTGGCGGACGTGCTGTTGCCCGAGGATGTGCAGTTGTTCTACCAGATCGGTTTGCTGGGTCGTCGCGATCTGGAGTTGGCGCCTGATCCGCGCACCGGATTTGAAATGGTGCTATTGCGTATGCTGGCATTTCAGCCTGCGGCCCCGGCCGACGGCACCGCCCGTGAACCGGTGTCTGCGGGCGGCGAACGGGGGCAATCGGAACCGCGGCGTCGCGCAGATGCTGCAGACGCGCCAGGCGCGAAAGAGTCCTCCGCGCCTGCGCCGGTTCAGGCGGCGGTTGCGCAAGCACCCGCACCATCGCCACTCGACGACGACGCGCCGGAATGGGATCGAATCGTGGCAAAGCTGGGACTGCGCGGCGCCGCTCGGCAATTGGCCGTGCACTGCGCGCTCGGCGAGCGCAACGAGGATCGGGTGAACCTGTTGTTGGACCCGACCTATGAACAACTTGCCGGCGCCAGCGCCCGGCAGCGCCTGGAACAGGCGCTGGGCGCCCACTTCGGCATTCCTGTCAAGCTCGAGATCAAGCTCGGCAGCGGCGAACTGGAAACGCCGGCGCGCCGGCGTGCGGCCCAGCAGCGGCAGCGCCGGGACCAGGCGGAGCAATCGATTCGGGACGACTCGGTGGTGCAGGATCTGCAGGAAGTGTTCAACGCGGAAATCAGGCCTGACCTGATTCATCCGGTCGATTGAGATACGGGGCACGGGATAATCGGGCGGCGCGAACGGCGCGGGGTGTGCAGCGTGTGGGTGCAATCGCGTGGTCGCGGTCGGTATCATCCGCTACTAATGTTAATCGGAGTTTGGCCAACGCGAGGGTGTGGCGATGAAAGGTGGTCTTGGAAATATCATGAAGCAGGCCCAGAAGATGCAGGAAAATATGCAGCGGGTCCAGCAGGAGCTTGCCGCCATGGAAGTAACCGGTCAGGCGGGAGGCAGTCTGGTGAGCGTGATCATGAATGGCCGCCACGAGGTGAAACGGGTCACGATCGACGACAGTTTGCTCGGCGAGGACCGGGACATGCTGGAGGACCTGATTGCGGCGGCGGTCAACGACGCAGTACATCGTATCGAGAAAACCACACAGGAAAAGATGGCAGACGCCACGGCCGGCATGCCGCTGCCTCCAGGCATGAAACTGCCGTTCTGAAATGGGATATTCGCCGTTGATCGACGGCCTGGTGGAGGCATTGCGATGCCTGCCGGGAGTAGGGCCGAAATCCGCCCAGCGCATGGCATTCCATCTCTTGCAACGTGATCGCGACGGCGCCCGCCAGCTTGCCCACGCACTGGTAGCCGCTGCCGACGGTATCGGGCGTTGTGAGCGCTGCCGGACGCTGAGCGAGACTCAACTGTGCGGTCTTTGTGCCAACCCGGCGCGGGACCAGGGGTTGCTCTGCGTGGTCGAAAGCCCGGCCGATATCGCCAATATCGAGCGGGCCACCGGCTATAAAGGATTGTATTTCGTATTGATGGGGCATTTGTCGCCGCTGGACGGCATCGGCCCCGATGAGCTCGGGCTGGAAGTTTTGGGCGAGCGGTTCCGGGCCGGAAACATCAACGAAGTCATTTTGGCGACCAATCCCACGGTCGAAGGGGAGGCCACAGCGCACTATATCGGGGAAATGGCGCGACAAGGCGGGGTGCGCGCCAGTCGTATCGCCCACGGGGTGCCGCTGGGGGGCGAGCTGGAGTTCGTCGACGGCGGCACCCTGTCGCAAGCGTTCACGGATCGCCGGCAGGTGTGACGGCGGCACAGGCGCCCGTGGGTTGCTGTGCTATCCTTTTCAGTCCCAGTCGATGATTGCTCGGCGCGTGCGCCGGCCGAATAGTCACCATGCAGATCGTCCCCGTCTCCAACAATCTGCTTCCCGCCCGCGCGGTGGTTGCCGAACGCACAGGCGCCGGCAAGGCTGTGGAGCGGGTCTCGGAGCTGCTGTCCCATGCCAGTGCCCGCACCGGCCAGGAGCGGGTGCTGCAGGGGGAGCTGCTGCAGGGAGGGCGCGAGCCCGAGCCGCTCTCCGGGCACCGGGCCGAGACTTACGATAGCCGCCGGGAGGACCATCCGGCGTTCTATCGCCGTCACTCCAATCAGCAGTTTGTTCAGCGGCATGCGTTGGCCGCTTATCAAGCCTATTCGAATCCGGATGCTACGGCCGCCAGCGGCCGCGGTGTCGATTATTTCATTTGATCCCGCAGCAATCGAAGGCGCTGGCGAAATTCCAGTCGCTTTGCTGCGCATTCACGAGGTAACCCATGTCAGATTGTGTGTTTTGTAAGATGGCGGCAGGCGAAATTCAACCCGATGTGGTTTACGAAGACGAGCACGTCCTGGCTTTCAGAGACCTCAACCCGCAAGCGCCGACCCACGTGCTGGTGATTCCAAGGCGCCATATCAGCACGCTGAACGAGATCCAGGAGCATGATGCGGAGTTGCTCGGACGTATGTACCTGGCTGCGCGCATGGTGGCCGAGCGCGAAGGGGTGGCGGAGCGCGGTTACCGTACCGTGATCAACTGCAACGCTGAAGCGGGCCAGAGTGTCTACCACGTACACCTGCATGTGCTCGGCGGACGGCCGATGCACTGGCCGCCCGGCTGATCACGATGCCCGGAAAGCACTCACCTCGTCCATGATCTCCAGATAGCGCTGCAGACGCTGACGACTGATGTGGCCGTTTTCGACCGCGCGCAGTAGTGCACAGCCCGGTTCATGGCGGTGGCTGCAGTCGCTGAACTTGCATCCGCCCAGGAACGGCGCAAACTCCCGGTAGCCTTGCGCGATCTGCGCCGGTTCGATATGCCAAACGGCGAAATCCCGTACCCCCGGCGAATCGATCAAGTCCCCGCCCCCGGATAAATGGTACAGCAGTGCGGTCGTGGTGGTGTGGCGACCCTGGCGCGTTTCACCCAGCGCGCCGATACGGATGTCCTGATCCGGCAGCATCGCCTTCACCAGCGACGATTTCCCGACTCCGGACTGCCCCACAAGGATGCTGGTGTGATGGGCCAGCGCCTCGCGCAGCGGGTCGAGTCCGTGGGCGTCTGCGACGCTCACGTACAGTACCTCGTACCCAGTCTGCTCATAGACCGCCATGCGTCGACGCAACGATTGCAGCGTCAACGCATCGGGCAGGTCGATCTTGTTGAAGACAATGACCGGTGCGATGCCGGTCAGTTCCGCGGTAACCAGATAACGGTCGATTAGATACTCGCTGGGCTCCGGGTACGCGGCGGCGACGATGAAAATACGGTCGAGGTTGGCGGCGAACGTTTTTTGTCGACCGCTGCTGTCCGGGCGGGCGAGTTGGGAGCGACGCGGTTGCACTGCCACCACGACCCCCTCCGCGGATCCCGAAGGTTGCCACACCACCTGATCGCCGCACGCCAAAGCGCCGAGATTGCGCCGGGCGGAACAGCGTACCTGGACGCCGTCGCGACCCTCCACCGTGAGGGCGGCGCCGTGATGAGCGATGATCAAGCCGTGCTGTTCGGGACCGAGTTCGCTGGCATCCGAATCCCGATCCTGTGGCTCTTGATGTTGGGCGCGACGCTTGCGTTGCTCCTGCTGCGCCTGAATTCGCCGCGCCTGCTGCTGGCTTAGTTTACGCCGTGCCATGACCGACCATCGCAGGCAGCTTATACAAGCGCGTCGGCCTTCGCGGCGCAGATGAAAGCATTTTCCGACAGCCCTCCAACCGCGTGGGTGCTGTAGTGCGCGGTGCAGTGCTTGTAGCTGACCTCGAGATCCGGGTGATGGTCTTCATGGTTCGCGATCCACGCCCGAGCGCTGACGAACGGGACCGTTTCGTAAAAATCCTTGAAGGTGAAGTCGCGACGGATACGCTTTTGTTCCGCATCACCTGCCAGTCAGCATCGATCTGCTCCTTCAGCGCCGCAATCCGAGTGGCATCCAACGGCGCGTCACCTTTTCCAAGCGTAGTGCAATGCTGGTTCGCAAGGTTCGTCATGATGCAACTCCCATGACTATGAGCGAAACGAATATTCGCGACTCACGCCGGAGCCCGGCTGCTGAAGCTTGCTTTCAAATGCTCGATCCGTATGGATGCCGGCGGATGCGAGTAGTAGAAGCGCGAGTAGATCGGGTCGGGCGTAAGCGTGCTGGCATTTTCTTCGTACAGTTTGACCAACGCCCGCACCAGGGCGGCGGCATCGCGCCGACCCGCGGCATAGGCGTCGGCCTGGAATTCGTGACGTCGCGACATCCATGCGCCCGCAGGCGTCAGCAGGAAGCCGAACACCGGTGCCGACAGCATAAACAATAACAACGCCATGTAGTGGGACGGCTGACTGACGCCGAGGCCGTGATAGAACCAGGGCTGCGTAATCAACCACCCGAGCAGGGCCAGGCCGAGCAGGCTCATTACGCCGAGCCCGGCCAGCCGTTTACGGATATGGTGCAAACGGAAATGTCCCAGCTCGTGGGCCAATACCGCTTCGATTTCGTCGCCGTCGAGCTGCTTGATCAGATTGTCGAAGAACACAATCCGCTTGTTACTACCGAGTCCGCCAAAATACGCGTTGCCATGGGTGGACCGTTTTGAGCCGTCCATCACGAAGATGCCATCACTCTTAAAGCCGCATTCATGCAGGAGTGTCTCGATGCGCTCCTTGAGTCCCGCGTCTTGCAACGGTGTGAACTTGTTGAACAGCGGGGCAATGACCGATGGATAAGCCCACATCATCAACAGACTGAATCCAAACCACACCATCCACACATACAACCACCAAAGTGCTCCCGCACTGGCCATGATCCACAGAACGAGCGCCACCAGTGGCGCTCCAAGAATCAACATCAACGCCGCGCCCTTGAGCAGGTCGCCCAGGAATACGCCAACACTACTGCGGTTGAAGCCAAAACGTTGTTCGAGCGCAAACGTTCTGATTGCCGAGAATGGCAATTCCAGCAGCGACATCAAGAGCATCGCGCTGATCAACACCAGGACGCCAGTGGCGAGCGAACCCATCTGCAGACTGCGCCACGCGTGATCCAATAGATCCAGGCCCCCGCCAACGGTCCATGCCAGCAGCAAAAGGCCGCTGTATGCCGTCTCCACTCCGCCGAGCCTGGTATTGGCGACCGTATAGTCGGCGGCCTTGCGATGGGCGGCCAACGGGATATTGTCGCGAAATTCTGCGGGTACCTGGTCGCGGTGCGCCGCTACGTAACGGGCATGGCGAAACCCGAGCCACAATTGCAGGGCGACGCTGATCGCGAGCATGAATAAAAATACGGCGGTGAAAGCATTCATTGGATGGTTTCTCGTTGATGCGTGACGTGTTTCCGGCTACGCTTGTTTGTCGCGCTGTTTCAACTCTAATCAAAAGGTGGTTGGCGGTCCAGCCGTACTCGCGGCATGGGCAATCTCATATCACGCCACAGGTATTCGCATGGCCCAGGACCCGAATAATTTGATCTGGATCGATCTCGAGATGACCGGGCTCGATACCCAGAATGATTGCATCATTGAAATCGCCACGGTTGTAACCGATGTGAATCTGAACGTCGTCGCCGAAGGTCCGGTGCTCGCCATTCATCAGAACGACGCCATTCTCGATGCAATGGATGAATGGAATACGAATCAGCATAGCCAGTCGGGCTTGGTGGAGCGGGTTCGCGCCAGCAACATCTACGATTCGGAAGCGCAATACCAGACCATCGGCTTCCTCGAGCAATACGTGCCGACGGGCGTGTCGCCCATGTGCGGCAACAGTATTTGCCAGGACCGGCGTTTCCTTGCCCGCCTGATGCCGGAACTGGAAGCTTATTTTCACTACCGGAATCTGGACGTCAGCACCATCAAGGAACTGTGCAGTCGCTGGTACCCTGACGTTGCCAAAGGTTTCCACAAAACTTCGAGCCATCTCGCGCTGGACGATATACATGACTCCATACGCGAATTGCGCTATTACCGGGAGCAGCTATTCAGAGGTTCTGCTTGACGCAGAGTCGAGTTCGCTACGCGGTCTGATCGTCAACCAGCCAGTTTGTTGTCGGCGTCCAACAACTCGATCCAGTGCGCGACCGGAAGTTCAGTTCGTTTCCGAATTTCCATCAGGCAGCCGATGTTCGCGGTCGCAATTGCCTGCGGCCCTCCGGACGCCAATGCCGCGACTTTGCGGTCGCCTAGTTCACGCGACAATTCGGGCTGGAAAATCGAGTACGTGCCGGCCGAGCCACAGCACAGATGGGCGTCGGGGATGGGAGTAAGTTCAAATCCGGCGCGCCTCAGCAATTGTTCGGTTTTTCCGGAAACTTCATGCCGTGTTGCAGCGTACAAGGCGCATGAAATGCAATGCGCTTCGGCGTCGGGCGATCAACGTGTCCAAGGGCTCGTCAGCCAGCATCTCACATAAATCTTTCGCCAATGCCGACACCCGGCTGGCCTTCTGCGCGTAGCGGGTATCGTGGGCCAGGAGCCGGCCGTATTCACGAACCGTGACACCGCAACCGGTCGCAGTGACCACGATCGCCTCCACTCCTTTTCGATTTCCGGCCACCAAGCATCGATATTACGGCGCATGAAATCCAGTGACTTCGACTCTTGGCCGAGGTGGAGATCGATAGCGCCGCAACAGCCGCCTTCGGCGGATTGTACCGCTGTGATGCCGAGGCGGTCCAGATACCCGTACCGTGGCACGGTCGATCTGCGGGGCCAATGCGGGTTGCACGCACCCGAGCGGTAGCAGTACGCGCCGTGAGTGTTGCGATGGCTGCGCGCGTCGCGCGCGCGTTTTCCGCGGCACCATCAGGCGCAGTTTTTTTGGTAATAGCGGCCGTACCGCCTGACCCAGGCGTAGTGCCGCGGCAAATCGCCGCCGGTAGGGAAGCAGGCGCAATAACCCGAAACGCAGCAAGCGTTCGCGCATGGGCCGCGATACTTGACGTTCGATTTCGCTTCGTCCGATTTCCAGCAAGCGCGAATATTCGACCCCCGACGGACAGGTGGTTTCGCAGTTGCGGCAAGTCAGGCAGCGATCCAGGTGCAGTTGGCTGCGTTCGGTGGGCGTTTGGCCTTCCAACATCTGCTTGATCAGGTAGATGCGGCCGCGGGGTCCGTCGAGTTCGTTACCCAACAATTGATAAGTCGGGCAGGTTGCGTTGCAAAATCCGCAGTGAACGCAGTTGCGCAGAATGCGCTCGGCTTCGAGGCCTTCGGGTTGGTCGAGAAACGATTGAAGAAGATTGGTTTGCATGGGTGCCTGAGGCTCAAATCACCATTGTGGGTACATTCGGCCCGGGTTAAGGATACCGGGCGGGTCGAATCGAAGCTTCAGTTCTCGATGCAGTTTGGCAACCTGTGGCTGGAGTTTCTGAAACACGTCTCCGGAGCGGTCTCCGCCGCGGAACAGAGTGGCGTGGCCACCGACGCCGGCTGCTGCATCCCGGACAGTGGATTCATTGGCCGGAGTTTTCAGCCAACGCTGACCGCCGCCCCAATCCAGCAACCATTTCCCGGGCAGTTCCATCGGCGCTGCCGCCGATGGCACGCATAGACGCCAGAGCGGGCTGTCGCTGTCGAAAAACGTCAACCTCTGTTCACGCAAATCGGACCAGAAGGGATCCGATTCCGCGAGTGGATCGCCACCGAGTTGTGCCATCGCCGCGCGCACCGATTCCTCTGAGCCGGAAAGGCGCAGGATTACGGCGCCGCCGTCATGGCACGCGCCACTCAATGGTAGCGGTTGCGAGGCCCAGCGGTTCATGGCTTCGATTGCCTCGGTCGCAGACATCTCCAAACGAAGGGATGCTTCGTAGGCGGGCCGGGGCAGCACTTTCAAAGATACTTCGAGAAGTACGCCCAGGGTTCCGAGAGCTCCACACATCAAACGCGATACGTCGTATCCGGCGACGTTCTTCATCACCTCGCCGCCGAAGCGCAAAATCTGCCCGTCGCCACTGAGTATGGTGGTGCCCAGCACGAAATCTCGCGACGCGCCGGCGTAAGGGCGGCGCGGACCGGAAAGACCGCATGCAATCGTGCCGCCGACGGTGGCCGTTTCACCGAACGCGGGCGGTTCGAATGGCAACATCTGGCCGTGTTCGGCAAGCAGGTTTGTAATCTCGGATAGCGGGGTTCCACAACGCGCAGTGAGCACCAGCTCGGTGGGTTCGTAGTGGACGACCCCGCGATGCGTGCTGGTGCGCAGCGGTTCGCCCTCTATAGTGCGACCAAAGAATGCCTTGCTGTCGCCGCCGACAACGCAAAGCGGGGTATTGGCCGCTCCCGCCTTTTCTACCTGCGACTGCAGTTCCTGGCTGATGTCGCTCACTCGATCTCCCCCGGATGGCAATTCAAAATCGTTCCAGTTCGGGGAACGGCAGATCTCCGTGGTGCACATGCATGGCGCCGAATTCCGCGCAGCGCGCCAACGTCGGCACCGCTTTGCCGGGGTTGAGCAGACCTTGCGGATCGAACGCGGCCTTGAGCGCGTGAAAGCGTTCCAGCTCCGCTTGTGGGAACTGCACGCACATTTGGTTGATTTTTTCCATGCCGACGCCATGTTCGCCGGTGATCGTGCCGCCCACTTCGACGCAAAGTTCGAGGATCTTTCCGCCCAGTTCCTCCGTGCGCTCGAGTTCACCGGGGCGATTCGCATCGTACAGGATCAGCGGATGCAAGTTGCCGTCGCCTGCATGGAACACGTTGGCGACAGGCAAACCGTACTCGCGCGACAACTCGCTTATTCGGGTGAGTACATGCGGCAGTTCACGCCGCGGAATGGTTCCGTCCATGCAGTAATAGTCAGGCGAAATGCGTCCGACGGCGGGAAACGCCGCTTTACGGCCCTGCCAGAATCGCAGGCGCTCGGCTTCGTCCGCCGCGGTGCGTACTTCCACTGCTCCTTGTTGGCGCAGCAGCTCGCGCACCAGCATGATTTGCCCCGACACCTCTTCGTTGGTGCCGTCCAACTCGCATATCAGTATTGCGGCGGCGTCGACCGGATAACCGGCGTGCACGAAATCCTCCGCCGCCCGTATTGCCGGGTTGTCCATCATTTCCAGGCCGGCTGGTATGATCCCTGCCGCGATGATTGCGCCGACTGCCGCGCCGGCGCGGTCCAGGGAATCGAAAGCGGCCAAAAGTGCTTGGGCTCGTTGTGGTATCGGCAGCAATTTAACGCAGATTTCAACAATCACGCCCAGCATGCCCTCGGAGCCTGTCATCAAAGCCAGCAAATCGAATCCGGGGGCGTCCAGAGCCAGCCCACCGATGGTCAGCAGTTCACCGTCGATGGTGACGACCTTCAGCTCCATTATGTTGTGTACGGTTAGGCCGTATTTGAGGCAATGCACACCGCCCGCGTTTTCGGCCACGTTGCCGCCGATGGAGCAGGCAATCTGCGACGACGGGTCGGGCGCATAATAGAGACCATGGCCCGCCACGGCCTCGGAAATGGCAAGGTTGCGTACGCCGGGTTGCACGCGGGCGTAGCGCGCGAGCGGATCCACTTCGAGGATACGATTGAAGCGCGCCAGCGACAGTAGTACCGCGTCCTCACGCGGCAAGGCACCGCCAGATAAGCCGGTACCCGCGCCGCGGGCAATCACGGCGATACGGTGCCGATTGCAGATTCGCAGAATCGATTGCACCTGTTCGACCGTGTCGGGCAGCGCTACGACCAACGGCAGACGCCGGTATGCGGACAGGCCATCGCACTCGAACGGACGAAGGTCCTCGGCGCTCTGCAACAGACTCCCTGGGGGCAATACCAGATCCAGTTCGGCGATCAAGTCATGCCGTCTCTCACGTGACAGCGCTTGCACGTGATCGGGATCCAGCGGCTCGGTTGGGTGATTGAATTCCTGTTCCATCAAGAGGCAGCCATCGCAGCGAAGGGGGTCCGGCAGGTGCCGCGTTAATTGGTTTTAGCGGCGTGGCTTTGTTCCATCTCGAGCACCACCTGATTCATCGCCAGCAGGCTATCGGGGTTGAGCGAAATACTCACGATTCCGTGTTCCACGAGCCAACGAGTGATCTCGGGATAATCCGACGGGGCCTGGCCGCAAATGCCGACGTATTTGTTGTGCCGGCGACAGGCTTCGATCGCCATCTCCATGAGCTTCAATACCGCCGGGTTGCGCTCGTCGAAACCGGTTACGATACCCGAGTCTCGATCCACCCCCAAGGTTAATTGGGTCAAGTCGTTGGAGCCGATCGAGAAGCCGTCGAAGTGCTCGAGGAATTGATCCGCCAGCAGAGCATTGGCCGGAATCTCGCACATCAGATACACCTTGAGCCCATCTTTGCCCCGCTCGAGACCATGTTTCTTCAGCTCTTCGATCACGCTTACACCTTCGGCGACACTGCGCACGAACGGGATCATCAAGGTCACGTTATCCAACCCCATGGATTCGCGGACGTATTTCATCGCCTCGCATTCGAGTGCGAAACATTCGGCGAACTGCTCGGACGCATACCGGCTGGCGCCGCGAAAGCCGAGCATCGGATTTTCTTCATGGGGTTCGAATTGCGAGCCGCCGATCAACGAAGCGTATTCATTGGATTTGAAATCGCTCATACGCACGATCACCGGGCGGGGATAGAATGCCGCCGCAATGGTACCGACGCCCTCCGCCAAACGCTGAACGTAAAACGTACGCGGGTCGTCGTATCCGGCGATGAGTTCGTCGATCTGCGCTTGAATATCGGAATCGAGCTCGTCGTAGCCGAGCAGGGCGGACGGGTGAATACGGATGCTGGTGTTGATGATGAATTCCAGGCGAGCCAGCCCGACGCCGTCGCTGGGAAGTCGCGACACGTCGAAGGCGATCTCCGGATTGCCGACGTTCAACATCATCTTCGTGCGTGGGTGCGAAAGCCGGTCTAGCTCGATGCGGCTGGTCTCAAATTGCTGAATCCCTTCGTAGACGTAGCCGGTGTCGCCTTCCGCGCAGGACACCGTTACTTCCTGCCCCGCCTGTATGACGTCGGTGGCGTTACCGCATCCAACGACCGCCGGGATGCCCAGCTCCCGCGCGACGATGGCGGCGTGACAGGTGCGCCCGCCACGGTTGGTGACGATACCCGCTGCGATTTTCATGACCGGTTCCCAGTCGGGATCGGTGATGTCGGTCACCAGTACTTCGCCCGGCTTGACGTCGTGCATGTGATCGGCGGTCTGGATCACGCGCGCCTTGCCTGCGGCGATTTTCTTGCCGATGCTCTTGCCGACGGCGATGACTTTACCGCGGGTCTTGAGTTCGAATGCCTCCTGATATCGGCGATCCGATGCCGATTGAACTGTTTCGGGTCGGGCCTGGACGATGAACAGCTCCCCGGAAATGCCGTCTTTAGCCCATTCGATGTCCATTGGCATCGCATGTCCGGCACGGTCCGTGTAGTGATTCTCAATCAGAACCGCGTAACGCGCCAATTGCAGCGCATCTTCGTCGGTCAACGCGAACGTTCGGCGTTCGTGCTCGTCGATCTCCACGTTTTTGGTCGGATGTTCCGCGTTCGGATCGTCGTCATAGATCATTTTCAAAGCCTTGGTGCCCAACTGGCGCTTGAGCACCGGCTTGAAGCCTTGCTCCAAAGTCGGCTTGAAAACGTAGAACTCGTCTGGGTTGACGGTTCCCTGGACCACGTTTTCGCCCAGACCGAATGCGGCGGTGATGAATACGACATCGGTAAAGCCGGTTTCAGTATCGAGGGTAAACATGACGCCGGAAGAGCCGACGTCGGAGCGCACCATTTTCTGAACGCCGACCGACAAAGCGACATTGTGGTGGCTAAAGCCCTGGTGCGTGCGGTAGGAGATCGCCCGATCCGTGAACAGGGAGGCAAACACCCGGCGGCAGGCGGCCATGATGTTGTCGATGCCGCGGATATTGAGATATGTCTCCTGCTGACCGGCGAACGAGGCGGTCGGCAAGTCTTCGGCGGTTGCGGAGCTGCGCACCGCGACATCGGTCTCCGAGCCGTGCTCCTGCTCGAGTTCGGCGTATGCGGATTGAATTTCGTTGGCCAGGTCTGCGGGGATCTGGGCTTCCAATATCCATCCGCGCACTTTTTTTCCGGTGCGCGCGAGGGCCTCCATGTCATCCGCGACCAGATCGTTCAGTGCGGAATCGATGCGCGCGCGCAAATTGTTGTGATCGAGAAAATGCCAATAGGCCTCTGCGGTGGTCGCGAAGCCATTCGGTACGCGTACGCCACTGGAGGAAAGCGCGGAGTACATTTCGCCAAGCGAGGCGTTCTTGCCTCCCACCAGCGGTACGTCCTGATTGGTCAGTTCGGCAAAGCGGCGGATGTATTTCATTAGGGAACCATGCAGTGAAAGACAACGAAAGAGATGAAGCACTTAATATTACCATTGCCGGACGCAGAAGTTCAGGTGGCAACGTCCGGTCCCTCGCGCCCGATCCTTTCCCGCAATTGCGCCAGGGAAGTGGAGATCGCAGCCAGTCCCGCAAGTGCCTCGTCGGTGGAAACGCCCTGGAGAGCCGGGTCGGCCTGATAGCGTTCCAGATATATCCGCAGGGTCGCTCCCTCGGTTCCGGTGCCTGACAATCGGTACACGATACGCGATCCATCGTCGAACAATATTCGAATACCCTGATTCTCACTGACGGACCCGTCGACCGGGTCGGTATAGGCGAAATCGTCGGCATGCCGGACACGGTAACCCGACCATTGGCTGCCGCTCAGCCCCGGCAGTTTTTGACGCAGCGCATCCATCAGGTCGTTCGCCCGCCCGGTATCGATCGCCTCGTAATCGTGCCGGCTGTAATAATTGCGGCCGAAACGCTGCCAGTGTTCGGTCACGATGTCGCCGACCGACTGCTCTCGGGCCGCGAGAAGGTTGAGCCAGAACAACACCGCCCACAGTCCGTCCTTCTCGCGGATGTGGGATGAGCCGGTGCCGAAACTTTCTTCGCCGCACAAGGTGACCCGGCCGGCGTCCATCAGATTTCCGAAGAACTTCCAGCCAGTCGGGGTTTCGAAACAAGGGATTCCCAGAGACTCGGCTACCCGGTCCGCGGCCTGACTGGTCGGCATCGAGCGTGCGATGCCGGCCAGACCGTTGCGGTAACCGGGTACGAGCCTGGCATTCGCCGCCAGTATCGCCAGGCTGTCGCTGGGGTTTACGAACAGGCCCCGGCCCAGGATCATGTTGCGGTCGCCGTCGCCATCGGATGCTGCACCGAATTCGTATCGATCGGACTGAAACAGCGCTTCGACGAGTTCGTGGGCATGCACGAGATTGGGATCCGGATGGCCGCCACCGAAATCCTCCAGGGGTTTGCCATTGATCACGGTGCCAGCCGGAGCGCCTAGTCTGCGTTCCAGAATCTCGACGGCGTACGGCCCGGTCACGGCGTGCATGGCATCGAACCGCATCCGAAAGCGAGATGAATCGAGCAAAGTGCGGAGGCGGTCGAAATCGAACAGATTCTCCATCAACGTTGCGTAGTCCGCGATCGGGTCGATGACTTCAATGGTCATGTCGCCCAGGCCTACGGACCCAAGACGATCGAGATCGACGTCGTCGCTTGCGAAAATTCGATAGCGTTTGAGGGCGCGAGTACGGGCGAAGATCGCTTCGGTTATCTTCTCCGGTGCGGGGCCGCCGTTTGCGGTATTGAATTTGATGCCGAAGTCGCCGTTGGGCCCGGCGGGGTTATGACTGGCGGAAAGAATGATGCCGCCAAACGCCCGGTGTTTGCGGATCACCGCGGATGCAGCTGGTGTGGAGAGAATGCCGCCTTTTCCGAGCAACATTCGCTGTACGCCGTTGGCCGCCGCCATGCGCACGATGATCTGGATCGCTTCGCGGTTGAAGAATCGGCCATCGCCGCCGACCACTAGGGGAGTATCGCCCTGAGGTCGGCAGACGTCGAATATGGCTTGGACGAAATTTTCGAGATAATGGGGCGTGCGAAATACGGCAACGCGCTTGCGCAGGCCGGAAGTACCCGGCCGTTGATCGTCAAAGGGTGTGGTATCGACTTCGATGATTTCCATGGTATGTTCAGCCGCGGTTCGTAGTGTGCGTATCCGGGATTTGAAATCTGCTGTGATATGATGAAGCCATGACCTTAGTAAAAAGCGAATTGCTCAAGCGCATCCTGAAGCGGCGCAGCTTTTCCGGTCTCATGGATCTCTATGAGATCAATTATGGTTTGTTGAACCGATTGGTTCCGCATTTGCAGACGATCGACGCGGGCGCGGTTTCGCGAGTCCCGGAATCGCCCGATCTCTACTTGATGGTCGAAGAGCGCTGCCCGTTCACCACCACCCTGCGCCTGACGTACTATTTCGTTTCGCCCGAGGGTGCCCGGGTCGCCGATCCCGACCTGCAAATACGTCTCTACCACGACGCCGGCCAAGCTGAGGCGATGGCGTGCCGCCAGCGCGGATTCATGCCCTTGCAATCCAATTCCGGAGTCCCATTGTCTGCTTTGGACTGCAAGTGGGATAGTAACCTGTTCCTCGAAAAGTGGCTGCGTTACTCACTTTCCCTGGGGCACAGGTTCGAACCGGTCGAGGGCGACTCTCTCCCGCCGCAGCGCGAGCCCACGCTAACCGCCTCGTAAGCGGATCCCCTCTGGAACTAATTCTTATTTTTGACCCTCCAATGTTGCGGGTGCATTTTCCCGCACTACGCTAAAGCCTACTGCCGGATCTGCGGTTCGCCGTGAGAACCAGCGCCCTAGGTAGCTCCGAAATTTAGTTGAATTATCAGGAGCTTCCTGGAATTCCTCAGGGCTACTAGGTTAACAGTTTGACACAGTTTAATACTTGATTGAAATAGTCGGGTTATCCATACTGAACGCAGATGGAACTGGCGTTTTAATCTGACGGAGAGGAGGCGGTACCCATGAAACTGTCGACTAAGGCTCGCTATGCAGTTACCGCCATGATGGATCTGGCGCTGCATGAGAATTCAAACCCCGTTACCTTAGCGGATATTTCCCACTACCAGGGCATCTCGTTGTCGTACCTGGAGCAGCTTTTCGCCAAGCTTCGCAAACAAGGACTGGTTCGCGGTGTCCGCGGACCGGGTGGCGGATATCGGTTGGCGCGGCGCGGCGAGTGAAATCAGCGTCGCCGAGGTGATCACCGCAATCAACGAGGAAGACGAGCAAGTCTTCAAAGGGCCCGCAGCCGAAGAGGATCGCGGCGAACGAGGCCTGCTCGAAGAAATGTGGAGCGATTTGAGCGGTAAGATCTACGGCTTCCTCAACGACATGACTCTGGATCAGTTCGTTCAGGCCAATGCCCGGGAACAGGTCCGTCACGACGATGGCAACAAAAGCGACGGCGGCGGCCACCACGACCGCTCCGAAGCCGCCTGAATAGACCGCGGAAACTGATACCAGAATCGTTTGATCTCGGATTGCCCGGTACGTGACACCAGTTGCTGGTGTGCGCGGCCGGGTTTAATTTTGGCCGGACAGTCACACGGCGGGTAAACCCGAACAGGTTTGCCATCCGTTTCGCCCCGGGATTGGTCAGATGCATGCCGCTGGAGTCCTTCCACCGTGAGCTTCTCAGCTATTTTAGCGTGGTCGGGCGGCCATCGGCGCAGTTTGGCAACGCTGGTTCTGGCAATCATCGTTACCGGTGCGAGTCGCGCCGATGACGCTGCGGATGTGCAGGCGTTGCTCGCCGCGCATACAGCGCCCCACGGTGTCGTGTTTGAAGTGGCCAGCAACGATGTCAATGGCCTTGAATGGGCCATGCCGCGTGTGCAGCGTTATGTGAGCGCACTCCGCCAGCGTTTCCCGGGCGTGGAGGTCGCGTTGGTGGCTCACGGACGTGAGCAATTCGCGCTGACTTCCGAGCATCGCGCGGATCGTCCCGCTCTCCATAATCAAGTCCAAGAGCTGGTGCGTGACCAGGACGTGCCGGTGCATGTGTGTCAGACCTATGCCGAGCGCAACAGCGTGAGCGCCGAGCAATTTCCCGCATATGTGCAGGTGGCTGCGGCAGGGCCTGCGCAGGTGCAGGCATATCGCGAACTGGGATATACCGTGATACGGTTGCGCCCGCCGAAGCGCGCCGACTAAAGGCGCGCGGCCACCACCTTTTTGATTTCCTCGTCGGTAAGTTCGATCGGATTGGTTTTCATACTGCTGCCGCGACTGGCAGCGACGATCCGGTCGACGTCTGCGGCCTGAACGCCATATACGCGCAAGCGCTCCAAGCGCATATGCGAAGTCCATTGGTCCAGCATCTCGACCAGGGCGTTGCGCGCAGCTTCGTCGTCCATGCCCGGTTTCGCGAAGAGGCGACCGACATCGGCGTATTTGCTCAAGGCAACGTTGTGCGGATCGCGCGCTTGCATGGCGTCGATATTGATTCGAGTTGCCGCGCCCACCAGCGTGCCGCACACCACGCCGTGGGGAATCGGAAAGTAGGCGCCAAGCGGCGATGCAAGGCCGTGTACCGAGCCTAGACCCGTTTGCGCCAGGCAAATCCCCGAGAGGAGCGATGCGTAGGCCATGTGCGTATGCGCGTCGGGTACTTCGGCGCCATGCTCGTACCAGGTAATCAAGTGATCGCGTACTGCCGCAAGGCCCGTCGATGCCAGGGCGTCAGTGAACGGGTTGGCCCGCAGTGATACGTAGGACTCCATGAGTTGGGTGAGCGCATCCATGCCGTTGGCAGCGATTTGCACCGGCGGGCAGGTTGCCAGCAGATCCGGGTCGACCACCGCATAAGCGGGTACCAATTGCTCGTCGCGGAAGGATTTTTTGAACCCCTCGGCCCCCTGGCGGCTGAGCACCGCGTTTTTGGTGGCCTCGCTTCCTGTGCCGGCGGTCGTCGGTACCGCCAGGAATGGCAAGGGCGGCCCTCGATAGGGCAGTTCCGGTCCTACGCCCTCGAGATGATCCATGACGGAGTTGCCGCTAGGCAGGAGTCCTGCGACGGCTTTCGCGGCATCCAATACGCTGCCGCCTCCCAAGCCGATCACCGCATCGAATGCCGCGTCGTGGAATTCCGCAACGATGGCGTCGATGCGTTCGGGCGAAGGTTCACCGGCAATGCGAACGCGCTGCCACTCGATGCGTGAACGGGCGAGTCCGTCGAGCAGCGACTGCCATTGCGGTGCCTGCTCGATTGCGCCGCGACCGGTCGTCAGCAAAACTCGATTGCCGAATTGAGCGGCAAGCCCCGGTAGTTTGGCGACCGTACCGCGCCCGAATTCGATTCTCGGTAGGCGCGCAATCGAAAAAGGGTTCATCGTGAAGTGTCATTCATGTCGGGGAACAAGCCCCGATGTAAAACACCCCGGCGAGGCTCCGCCATCCATTCAGCTACGGTGTCGCGCCAGTTCCTGTAATGAGGGGTTTGCTTGTGGGCGGCGGCGTCCTCGGCGGTGCGATAGGCTTCGTAGAGTACGAACCGCGTCGGATCGTCGTCCTGCTGCAGCACATCGAATCGGAAATTGCCTGGTTCATTGATTGACGCGAGGTGGTTTTCCCGCGTGGCGACGATGAAGGCGTCCACCCATTCCGGTTTCACGTGTATGTGGACGAGTGTGGTGTGCATCGATTTACTCCACGTTGCGCCGAAACGGTCATTGTAGCAAACGGTCTGCCGGATTCGTGATTCGCGAGTGCACAGCCGATCGCGGCAGCATTTGACGGCGGCCGAACGGGACAACGTGATTGACGAGCGCCGTGCGGAAAAACAATCCGACGTCGATCCGCTGCCGATGACGTCGGGATACGGAATGCGACGCGTCTGCGCCGAAGCGTGTTGATGCCGTGGTGTGTTGACGCAGTTGCAACGTCGTCAGTGCCGTTGCCGCTTGGCGCCAAAACGCCACTCCATACCGCCGCTGGGTCGTCGCTCTTCGGGCTGCGCCCGAGGTGGTACGGGAACCGACCCGTAATCTCCGTCGACCCCGGAGCAAAGGCCCCAGTGCACAAGGGAGTTGAGTTCGAAGCGAGCGAGGTCAGTGTCGGGGCGGCTGATCCGGCCGACTCGGAGACCAGTCGCCGCATAGCCCCACGGTTGCGGCAGTGCAGGTGGGACGCCGGGCGGTGGCGCGCTGGATGGCGTGCAAGGGCCGGCCGCATGAAACCCCATGTCACGGCCCCGATTGTTGGCTCGTCAAGCCTGTCGAAGCGCCCGGCATGAGGGTGGCGACGTCGTTAATTGGCGCAAAATATCGCGAAAAAAGGGCGAATATGCAGTGATTTTCCCCGATTCATAATCTCCGTCAAGGTCGTGGAAATCGCGTCGCGACGAGGGGAAAAGTGTTGGGGCGATCGGATAGGAAGCGCCGGACTACCTGCCAGGGGGGGGCGAAGGCAGAAGCCGGGCCTGTATATGAACACATCATGATATTCTGATATTATTTCCGGTTTTCACCCGGACCACAGGAATTGCGCATGGATCACGGAACCACACTGACCCAGTTCATCATCGAGGAGCAGCGCCGCATCCCCGGCGCCACCGGCGATTTCACTTCGCTGCTCAACGACATTACTACGGCCTGCAAGAAAATCGCGTGCGCAGTGAACCGTGGCGGTCTGATCGGCATTCTCGGCTCCGCCGACACTGAAAATGTTCAGGGCGAAACCCAAAAGAAACTCGACGTCATTTCCAACGACGTGATGATCAATGCGCTCGAGTGGACCGGACATCTTGCCGGCATGGCATCAGAGGAGATGGACGATCCATTACCGATTCCCGCGGCATATCCGAAGGGAAAGTACCTGATCCTCTTCGATCCGCTCGATGGTTCGTCGAATATCGACATCAACGTTTCGGTCGGCACGATCTTTTCGATTTTGCGCGCGCCGGAGGGTTGCAAGCAGCCGTCCGTGGAGGATTTCCTTCAGCCGGGAACCGAACAGGTCTGTGCGGGCTATGCGGTGTATGGGCCGGCGAGCATGTTTATTCTCACCACCGGCCATGGCGTGAACGGTTTTACGCTCGATCGCTCCATTGGCGAATTCATACTCACTCATCCTGACATGCGTATTCCCGAGCAGACCGGCGAGTTCGCGATCAACATGTCGAACCAGCGCTTTTGGGATTCGCCCGTGAAGCGCTATGTTGAGGAGTGCGTCCAGGGCAAAGACGGGCCGCGCGGCAAAGACTTCAATATGCGTTGGGTGGCTTCGATGGTGGCGGAGGTGCACCGTATACTGACGCGCGGCGGTGTCTTCATGTACCCAATCGACGCCAAGCTGCGAAATAAAGGCCAGGCTGGAAAGCTGCGCTTGATGTACGAAGCTAACCCGATGAGTTTTGTCGTCGAGCAGGCCGGCGGTAGCAGCACTACCGGACTCGAGCGGATCATGGAAATCGCACCGTCCGATTTACACCAGCGTGTGCCGGTGATTCTGGGATCGAAAAGTGAAGTGGCTCGGATCGAGTCCTACCACTTGGATAATACCGTGCATGAAAAAATCGCCTAAGCCCGGTATTTCGTGTGGCATAAAAATGCCCGGTATTTACCGGGCTTTCTTTTATCTTCGCCGATCGAGTTTCAAGTTGTTGCGCGAAACCGCGCGCTCGCGCGCAGCCGCCAGACGTCGCACATACCTTCATCGTGCGTTTGCCTGATCTGCAGGGCGATTGGGCCGTTTAGTCGAGTCGAGCAGGCGTCGATGCGTTTCCAATCATAATGCAACGTTTCAATGTGTGGCGGTGTCGCAAATTACCTACGCCCCGCAAACGGAACACGTCCTCGACTAGTTGCATTCGTCCCCTACACTGACGCCGAGCGTAAACACAACGCAGTTGAAGGAGGCGTTTCATGAAAAGGAAAGCGATTATTGCCCTGGCCGCGGTTTCGGCCTTGAACGTAGGCGTTGCGGCTGCTGAAGACATCGGCCCGCACGCGGGAGATCATGAGATCACGTTGTCTGGAACCGGCACCAACGACAAGAATTTCGACAATGGCGCTTTCGGTATCTCTGGCAGCTGGGGCCAGTATCTGACCGATGTGTGGTCGTGGTCGGTACGCCAAAATGTATCTTATTCATCGGCCGCAGGTGCAAACGCATGGAACGGTTCCACTCGGTTGGGTGTTGATTACAACTTTATGCCGGGTAACCGGCTACGCCCGTTTGCAGGCGTCAATATCGGCGCAATCTACGGTGACAATGTCAACGACACGGGGATTGCCGGTCCCGAAGTGGGCTTGAAGTACTACATCAAGCCGCAGACGTTCGTATTCCTGCAGACCGAGTATCAGTTCCAGTTCGAAGACGCGAACCAGATCGACAATCAGTTCGACAACGGATCCTGGGCACACACGATCGGATTCGGTATCAATTATTGATCCGGGTCGATTGTGCGGACACCCCGGCGCTAGTTTCAGGCCGGGGTTTTCGCGTTCTAGATTTAAACACAGCGATTTGACGCACGAGGTCGCGAAGGCGGCCGCCGCCTTCGTTGTTTGCATAGCGCAAGTCCGCATACAGTGTGCCGATGCTCAAGATGCTTGCCGCCAACTCAGGCTTCAGCCGGGCCGCACGTTCGGCAAAAGCGATCGGTCCTTCGTACGGACGCTGTTCGATCCCCACTCGTGCCAATTTTCGACAAAAGATACGCCATGCCCTGGAGGCGGGTGCCAACGCCGGCGGCCTGTGGCGAAATGCCATGGCGGCCACCAGGAGCAGCAGGGCGGCGCTGACAGCAGCGGTTGCAATCAGTGCTATGTCGAGCCACTCGAGGCGAGGAAGCCCCAATTCGCGCAGAAACGACAATTGGCGCTGCGGACTGTAGCCGAGCACCCACTGGTTCCAGCCGTTGTTAACGCTATCCCAAAGAAGTCTTACTTGATGCGCCCATGGAATACGCCCGCGATCGATGCTTAACCAGTGCCCGTTATCGGGTAACGCCGCATCGATACCGGCTTCAATACGTTGGGGGGAAATTGCGGCAGTCGGATCGATCCGAACCCATCCGCGTGAGTTGAGCCAGACTTCCGCCCACGCATGTGCGTCGGATTGCCGCACGATCCAGTATGAGCCGTTCGGATTGTATTCTCCGCCTTGGTAACCGGTCACCACCCGAGCCGGTATACCCGCCGCCCGCATCAAAAACACAAACGCGCTGGCGTAGTGTTCGCAGAAACCCTTCCGAGTATTGAACATGAAGTCGTCCACTCGATCTGCGCCAAGCAGCGGCGGTTGCAGAGTGTAGACGAAGTTTTCGGAGCGAAATCGTTCAAGAGCCGCCGCGAGGATCGCCTGCGGCCGGTGTTTCGAGGCCGCGAGCGCTTGACCGAGTGCGCGCGTGCGGGGGTCGGAGGAGGGCGGGAGTTGAAGGTTCTGACGCCGAGCCGCCGCGGGTAGTGTGCCTCCGATACCGTTTCCGCGCCGCACCAGTGAACGCACTCGATAGCGCTTGCGCTCCTGAATCGGAACTGCCGAAATGAGTTCGTACGCTGCACTGATGGATGCGTCGGTTGGCTTTGACACCGGCATGTCCAGTGCGAGCAGCCACGGATGCCCGTTCGCTTCGAGCGTCATCTGATAGCGCACAGTGCGTGCGCCGTGTGCCGACGGTGCGGCGGCGGACTCGGCATGGGGCGCTGCGGACCAGCTTTCGCCGTTGTATTGGTCGAACACCGGGCCGCGCCAATACATGAGGGACTTCGGAGGCGCCGGGTCCTGGAATTCAATCCGGAAGGCGACTTCGTTGGAGCGTATCAACCGACTTATGCTTCCGGGGCTCATACTTGCGGAGAGCCCGGTGGTGCCGCCGTGTGCGTCTTCGGGCAGTTGCCACAGCGGGCCGGAGATACGTGGAAACAGTAAGAACAGTAGCACCGCGATTGGCACGGCCTGAAGCGATAATACCGTCGCAAGCCGTATGTGAGCGGCCGGTTTGATGTGCCAACCAGGGTCGCTCACTGCCGCCAGTGCGCTGGTCAGAAGAATGGTAACCAGGAACATGTACACGGACATGAGCACCGTTTGGGAGTAGAGAAAGTTGGTTACCACCAGGAAGTATCCGAGCAGTACGAACAGCACCACATCCCGTCGTCGGTTCAACTCCAGCAGCTTCAGTGCCAGCATCAGAATAATCGTGGCAACTCCGGCGTCGCGGCCGAGCAACGTGCCATAGCTGAGGTAGATCCCTCCTAACCCGATACCGACCAGCAGCATGCGCAGCACGACACTGGGCGCACGCCATTGGCGGCGGCTGGCATGGTATCGCCACACACCCACGATCACTGCCACCAACAGAATCCAGGATGGAAGATGCGCAAAGTGGGGAACGACCGCCATTCCCTGGGCGACCAGGGTCCATAGCACTTTGTTCGCAGGGAAATGTTCGCCGACGACGGATCTGTGTTTGACTCGCATCAAGGGCCCGGCTCCCGGAAAGCTTGCGGAAGCTGAAACCGCGCCAGGGCCTCGAGGCACCGATGTTTATGTTGCTCGCCGTTTCCGAGCGCAATGCACACTCCCGGCAGGCGCAATCCGTAACGGTGTCCGGCGGCGTGACTATCGAGTATCCAACGGCACAACCGCGACAATCGTGCTTCCGGCGGCATGTCCGGGATCTGATCCCAGTCGAGCCAGCCTTCGCCGCCGGCGTCGCCTTCGAACTGTTTGGCGTATGGCTGCAGATCCGCAGACGCAGCTTTCCAGCTCAGATGACGCGGTGAATCACCCGGCTGATAGAGCCGCAGGCCGCGAAAGTCTTCCCGACCGGTTTGCCCGCGGCGGGAGGTACTGGCCTCGGCTTCGGCAATCGGTACCGGCGGTACTGGCCCTGACTCGGGGTGCGGATATACAAGGCAACTGCTGCTCGGCGTCACCCAAGCCCAAGCTCGGAACAGGCCCAACGGGTATTCGGTGAAAATCGTGCAGCGACCGGGCGCCAAAAGTCCGCGCTGAGGCGCGGCTACACGGAGCACGGCAGTGCTGAACTGTCCGGGTTCTGCGCGGACCGCAATCAACACGGCTGGACGCCGGCCGATGCGGATGCCCACGGCTTGGCGCGCCGGAGACCTCGGCGCCGAGAAATGCAGGGGGAATTGTGCTGTCCCACCTGCAAACACAGGTTGTGCGTGACCGCTGCGCAATTGCAGTCCGCTCAGGTTGCGGTGCGTGTGCAGTATGGTTACCAATGCCAGACCAATCAGTAGAAACGTAAATCCAAGGGCAAGGTTATTGTCGTAATTGATGGAGCCGATCAGCATGACCGCGACGATGATGCCGTACATCATCCCGAACCGGGTCGGAAGAATGTAGATGCGCCGAGGGTTCAATTGCATCCGGCCGGATGCGGGGATGTCGTAGCGGCGATGAAAGCGGACGGCAAGTTGCTTGATCACAATACTAAGGTATGGCTACTGCGTGCAGTAGTTCGGTCGCTGGATCGAAGTTGTCAATCTCAGAGTCGCCGACATGCGCTTGCAGTCGATGCCTAACGACCGGGCCGAGCACGGCCTGTAAATCTTCCGGCAAGACGTGCCGGCGTCCGTCGATCAAAGCCCAGGCTTGGGCGCTGCGCAGAAGCGCCAAACTGGCCCGCGGTGACAGCCCCAGTGGGAATCGGGCACCCGTGCGCGTGTGTTCCACGAGCGCTTGTAGATAATCCAGTAACGCTTCCGAGACGTGGATTTTTGCGGTTTCCAAGCGCAGCGCAAACAACTCATCCAGCTCAATGCATGGTTCGAGACGTTCGAGCATGACCCTGCGATCGTCGCCGAGCAGCACCAGCCGTTCGCTTTGCCGATCCGGGTACCCCAACTCGATCCGCATCAGAAATCTGTCCAGCTGCGATTCGGGAAGTGGAAACGTACCGATATGGTGGGCTGGATTTTGAGTGGCAATCACAAAAAACGGGTCGGGTAGTTTGCGTGTCTCACCGTCGGTAGTGACCTGGCGCTCTTCCATCGCCTCAAGCAGTGCGCTCTGGGTCTTCGGTGTGGCTCGGTTGATTTCGTCGGCCAACAATACTTGAGTGAAGATCGGGCCTGGTTGAAAGCGGAAATTCCCAGTGTCCCGTTCGTAGATGGACGCACCGAGAATGTCCGCGGGTAGCAGATCGCTGGTGAACTGAACGCGTTTGAATTGCAGACCGAGCAAATTTGCCAGCAGATGGGAAAGCGTTGTTTTGCCAACGCCCGGGAGGTCCTCAATGAGTAAGTGGCCCCCGGCGAGCACACATGTCAGCGCCAGCCGAAGCTGCGGTTCCTTGCCCACGATCACTTCGCCGGCGCGCCGGACGATCACCTCGATCTTCGGATGCATAGGTACCTGGAGTTGTATGTAACCTGTAGGGTTTGCCGTTCGTTACGGAGCGGAGAGGGACGGCGACGTCGCTCAAGGCCCTCCCTAGCAGTGTCGGCGTGTGTGCTATGAACTGAAGACAGCCGGGAGTCTTTAAGCATAGGGTACCGCCCGCACCGACTGGGGTCGCAAACAGCATCTGCGCCTGTGAAATGGCCTTCGTGCTGCGGCGAGGCCGATGCGGGAATACGCACGGACGGGGAATGCCGTGGTTTGCCTCGTCGCTCCCGGCCGGAGGCCGGCGTTCATGGAGCGGCGAGGACAAGATTATAAACATTACAAAAAAACTGGTATAGGACGTGTAAAGTAGGTTTCTCGACGCATGCAGCCTGTCGGCGCCACGAAATGGGCGGCGGCCATCCGGAGTCGCCTGCCAGGTTGAGCGCCATCGAGGACCAGATTGGCGCTGCGGGCATCGAATCACTGCTGCGGTACTACGACGCGCCGCTGGTTACCCGTGAACAGCTGCAGCGGGTCCACGGGGTGGATCACATCGAGGCACTTTTCCGCATGGCTCCGCCGCCGAGAAGCTATGTTCAAGTCGACCCGGATACCGTAATGAGCGCATATACCCTTGAGGCCGCACGGCATGCCGCGGGTGCAGGCGCGCAGGCGGTTCATCTGGTCCTTTCCGGGCAGGAGAAGGTGGTGTTCTGCTGCGTTCGCCCGCCGGGGCACCATGCCACGCGCAACCAAGCGATGGGATTCTGCTTTTTCAGTAACATCGCCGTGGCAGCTGCCCACGCGCTGTCGGTCCACCGCCTGACGCGGGTCGCCATTCTTGATTTTGATGTTCACCACGGCAATGGCACCCAAGGCATATTCGAAAACGACGAAAGAGTACTATTTTGCTACACCTTTCAGCATCCGTACTATCCGCACGTCGGCAACGAGCCGGCCGCCGACCACATCGT
This sequence comes from uncultured Gammaproteobacteria bacterium, assembly GCA_963762165.1. Classification (GTDB taxonomy): domain Bacteria; phylum Pseudomonadota; class Gammaproteobacteria; order JASBUN01; family JASBUN01; genus CAVXJN01. The sequence goes on along the minus strand of CAVXJN010000001.1, from coordinate 456,727 downwards.
CAACGTACCGCTTGCGGCGGGTGCGGGCGGCGAGGAGTTTCGGCGGGCGGTCTCTGATATCTGGTTACCGGCAGTCGACCGGTTTCAACCGGAACTGGTGTTGGCGCCGGCCGGTTTCGACGCCCACGCCGAAGACGAAATGGCCCACTTGAAGCTCACGGACAGCGACTACACGTGGGTAACTGCGGAAATCAAATCCCTCGCGGGTCGTTCTGCGAACGGCCGCATAGATTTCGTCGCTCTCCAAGCGCCCGACACCGGCGTTTTGTGACTCCCGTCATATATCGAGGCATGCGCGTCAAGATCCTGCAAGACTGCCCGCTAACCAGAGGGCGAGGAACCCGCTATGCAGACAGGAAATGCGTGAAATTTCTCCGATATGTGAGTTTCTTCACGACTGCATTGGCGCGCTTCCCGCTATAAATGTCACAAACCCCAATCGCACTGCGGGACATAATTGTCATGAACGATTCCACGCGCGCTGAAAAGATCGTCAGCATGAGCAAATTCGCCGGCAAGCTCGACAGCCGGGCGAGCGCTGTTATGCGGACTCTGCAGGAAGCAATGGCCGGGAGTTTGCGCAAGTTGACCGGCGAAATGCTCGACCGTGCCGACGATACGCTATTCGATCTCGCCAATAAGGCCGAGAGCAACGCCAGCCAGCAACTGTACTTCGATGCTATGCGCAACGTGAGACTCCAGCGCAACAGCCTTGAGTCAGGGTTCGCGCAAGCAATCTGCGAAACGTTCGAGCGCTTTGCGGCAGGCAAGCCATTGGGCAGAGGAGATACCGATCAGCTCGCGGAAGAATTGAACCTGACATTGGTTGAAGAAGAGGACATGGAAGAGCAGATCGCGCTGAGAAATATGTCCAGCAAAGCGGAGCGCGACTGTTACCATGAGTTGTTCGAGTTGACGGTTCGACTTGCTTCGCTGACGCGCCGTAATGACCTCGACGAAACCGCACACCCATTTTATCCGGGCATGCTCGTGCACGCGTTCGCAGACGCCGTATCGCCTGTGGGTATGGATATCAAGGTTCGGCTGATCCTTTACAAGCTTTTTGAAAAAAATGTACTGAGTCAATCGCGTGAGCTTTTGAAAGACGCGAATCGTACCTTGGTGCGCGAAGGCGTGTTGCCCAAGATCCGCCATCGTGTGCGCAAGCAGGGCACCACCTCCAATAGCGGCTACAGCGCCCCGAATCTGGATGGCTATGGCAACGCGCCTGGCCCCGGCGGCGATTTGTTCAACGATCAAGCGGTACCAGTGCCCCCGGGTGCGGGCGTTTACGGGTATGGTGCGGGGACACAGGCCGGCGGTTTCGCCGGCTTCGTACCGCAAGCGACCAATTTCGTCGGCGCGTTGTCGGCCATTCAGGGTTACGTCGTCGAGCACGGCTACCCGGCGGATTTGTCTCCGGCGCAGGTCGGCACCCAACTCGTACACTTGTCGCGCCAGATCGTTGGTAAGGACGAAAGCAACTCCGACTACGAACGCACCATTGGCATGGTGTCCATGGTCTTCGATTACATCCTAGACGATGCCGACGTGCCGGACCGAGTGAAAACGCTGATCGCTCGCCTGCAGATCCCCGTGCTCAAAGTCGCCTTGCTCGATCCCGAGTTCTTCAGTCGTAGGCGTCATCCCGCGCGGGTGTTGCTGAACGAGATGGCAACCGCGTCGGTCGGCTTTGATCTCGAGCGAGATCGCGACGGCGAGTCCTTGCTGACCACAATGGAAGGAATCGTTGAACGCATACTGAGCGAGTTCGATGACGACCCTGCGTTGTTCGAGGCCTTGCTGGTCGATTTCCGCGATTGGCGCGAACAAGACCAGGAGCGGTCGCGGGTATTCGAAGATCGGGCACGTAAGACCACAGAAGGAAGAGAGCGGGTTGAATTCGCAAAACGCCGGACCGAAGCCTGGATCGAAATGTGGGCCGGCCGCGACAACGTTCCGCCCTTTATTGCCGAATTTCTGCGCAGCACATGGAAGAACACATTGTTGATCACCATGCACCGGCATGGCGAAGAAAGCAGGCAATGGGCTCAGCGCATCAAGACAGTCAACAATCTGTTATGGAGTATCACCCCAAAGAAAACCGCAAAGGGCGGCCGGCTCTTGGTGGAAATGATTCCCAGCATATTGGATGAGATTCGGGAAGGTATGGAACTCAGCTCCGCTCATCCCGAGTTGATCGAGTCGTTCTTCAGTTCTCTTGCAGCATTGCATGCAAAGACGGTGAATGGCGGCGTGGAGCGGGAAATCGGTGCGCCCGTGGACAGCGTGACCGATGCCGAGCCGGAGCACGACGAGGTCGATGGTGACACGAGTCACGTAAAGGAAGCCACGGCGCTTTATGAGCAGGACATCGCGCAGCTCGTCGACGGTGACGTGGAAGAGATTGTATTGCAGTCGCCGGAAACTGAGTCGGAGCCCGCTCCGCAGGCGCGGGATGAGTTTCTCGAGCAGGCGGAAGGCCTGAGGTGCGGAAGTTGGGTTCAATTCACCGACGAAAGCGGTGAGTCCGTGCGTGCAAAATTCTCCTGGCGCTCGCCGCTGACCGGCTGCTGTCTGTTCGTGGACCGGAAAGGGATCAAAATTGCCGATAAAACGCCCTCAGGACTGGCGGCAGATCTGCGCAGCGGCCGTGCTGTAGTACTGGATGAAGTACCGTTGCTGGATCGGGCCATCAACGCATTGATGGACCGTACCGAAGCACTGGAGAAACCTGCCGACAGGCCGTGAAGACCTTAGCCTTCAGGAGTTCTTTGCGCAGGGCATAAACGAAGCGACGGCCTGTTCGAGTTCGTCTTCGATTTGGTCGGAGACTTCATCCATTACGCTGCGGTCCAGATCGGCAATCTGCCAGACAATGGGATCGACCCCGGAATCGGCCGCGGACTTGTCCGCCATGAACGCCGCACGCTCCATGCGATTGGCGGTTACGCTGCCGATGTGTACTAATGCCGCTTCAAGCCGGCTGTCCGTCGCGTTGTCAGGCTCGTGATGGTAGCGCACCGCCGCGAGCAAGGACGGCGGCAGGTTCCATAGCTCCAGCAATGCGCCACCGACCTCGGCGTGATCAAATCCAAACATTTCCTGTTCCACGCGCGCCAAAACTTCCTCATCGCCCGCGGACGCCAACAGGACGGCGGTGACCTTGCTGGGGAATTTGTAATACAGAATCAAACTTCCCACATCGTGCAGCAAGCCCGCTACGTACAAGCGCTCCGCACGGAGCACGCCGCAGCGCTTGGCGAGCTTGCGTGCTGCAAGTCCCGTGCAAATGGAATGGCGCCAAAAATTCTCGGGTTTTACCAGTTCGCTGGGGATATTGGCGAATACCCTGGCTGCGGACACCGCAGTGGCCAGGGCGAAAAGATCGTTCGTTCCGAGGATGGTGACGGCGCGCGAAATGGTATCGACCCTGGATGGGAAATTGTAAAATGGGCTGTTGACGACTTTGAGAATGCGTGCCGCAAGTGCGGTGTCCCTGGCTGTTATTTCGGCGACATCCGATGCGGATGAGTGCGGGTCGTTGACAACCTCGTTGAGCCGAACCCAGACCTCGGGCGGCGAAACCAGCGCGGCTACGTCTTCGATGAATTGGTTGAGCTCGCCGTGCATCTCGTTATTCTCTGTATTGTCTTTAGTACAAGGATACGGAAATTTCCGCGAGGATCAATAGACTAGAACTCCAGCTCCCCTGGATTGCACTGCGGCGGAGGCGGTTGCGATTTGAAAAAATCTCGCCGCTATGTTTGAATGTTACGCCCTTGCGCAATTGATGTGGCCGCGCGACCAGGAATAGCCATGAGATCGGCCTGGGAAGCGAAAGGCATATTGCACAAAGTGCCCACGCCGCTGATGAATGCCAAACCGGTGCTCGGTCCGCCTGGTGCAATTGCAACCAAAAGGCGAACGCTTCGCGTCGTCCACCACCGCTGCCTTTGAAGGTAGCGCCGTGACAGTTCAAGAATAACGATTCGAAGCAAGCGGTCGGGCCAGACGAGGCCGCGAGCACAGTACTGAAAGCTAATTGATTAACGCGGACCGTCGACGCAGTCGACGATCAACATACACAGCGGTGCTGTGCCGACTGAACGGCATGGCTGGAACCGCGTGATTTACGTCAATGTAGTGTCGTTCCGTCGGCACGTTGTCCCTGGTACACGGGACGCTGAACATGAGGAGAGCCCATGACGAACAAGAGCTTGTTTACTTCCGAGTCGGTATCCGAAGGTCATCCGGATAAAGTCGCCGACCAGATTTCCGATTCCATTCTCGATGCAATTCTGACTCAGGATCCCAAAGCTCGCGTCGCTTGCGAAACGCTGATCAACACTGGAATGATCGTGTTGTCTGGCGAAATCACGACCTCTGCCCAGGTCGATTACGCCGAGTGCGCGCGCCGAACTGTCAAGGAAATCGGCTACAACAGCTCGCAGATGGGTTTCGATTGGGAAACGTGCGCCGTCCTGGCCTCCATCGATAAACAATCCCCGGATATCGCCATGGGTGTGGATGAAGGCGACGACAAGGAGCAGGGCGCGGGCGACCAAGGTCTGATGTTCGGATATGCCAGCAATGAGACCGACGTGTTGATGCCGGCGCCGATCACCTATGCACATCGACTGGTCGCGCGCCAGGCTCACGTACGCAAGAACGGCTCGTTGCCCTGGCTACGTCCAGATGCCAAGAGCCAGGTGACGTTCGTCTATGAAGGCAACAAGCCGGTCGGTATCGATGCGGTGGTTCTGTCCACCCAGCATTCGCCGGATGTGGAACTGAAGACGCTGAAGGAAGCCGTGATGGATGAGGTGATCAAGCCCGTTCTGCCGGCGGAATGGATCAGCAAAGATACTCAGTTCCATATCAACCCCACCGGCCGCTTTGTCATCGGCGGTCCCGTGGGCGATTGTGGCCTGACCGGCCGTAAGATCATCGTTGATACCTATGGCGGTATGGGCCGTCATGGTGGCGGTGCGTTCTCCGGCAAAGATCCCTCCAAGGTCGACCGGTCCGCTGCCTACGCCGCGCGTTACGTGGCCAAGAACATCGTCGCCGCCGGCCTTGCGGAACGCTGCGAGGTGCAGGTTTCCTACGCGATCGGTGTCGCCGAGCCCACATCCATCCGCGTCGAGACTTTCGGCACCGGCGGCGTTAGCGAAGACCGTCTGGTCGAGTTGGTGCGCGAGCATTTCGATCTGCGTCCTCGCGGCATGGTGCAAATGCTCGATCTGTTGCGCCCGATCTACCGCCAGACGGCGGCATATGGCCATTTCGGTCGCACTGAAGACGAAATCAGCTGGGAGCGCACGGATAAGGCAGATGCGCTTCGCGACGCCGCCGGACTGCGCGCCGCGAGTTGAACCTTCCGTCCAGCACTCAAATTTAAAGGAGCTTTTTATTTATGAGTAGTACACAGCCTGTAGAGAATCTGAATCCCGACTACAAAGTCGCCGACATATCCCTGGCCGATTGGGGCCGCAAAGAAGTCGAAATCGCCGAGAGCGAGATGCCGGGTCTGATGGCGCTGCGCGAGGAGTACAAGGGCAAGGCGCCGCTGAAGGGCGCGCGCATTGCCGGGTGCCTGCACATGACCATCCAGACCGCGGTGCTGATCGAGACGCTGATCGATCTGGGCGCCGAAGTGCGCTGGAGCTCGTGCAACATCTTCTCCACCCAGGACCAGGCCGCTTCTGCCATGGCGGCAGCCGGAGTGCCGGTGTTCGCCTGGAAGGGCGAGAGCGAAGAGGAGTTCTGGTGGTGCATCGAACAGACCATTTTCGGGCCCGACAACTGGCGCCCGAACATGATCCTGGACGACGGTGGGGATCTGAGCCTGCTGATGCACGAGAAGTACCCGGAGCTGTTGAAAGAGGTCAAGGGGCTTTCCGAGGAGACCACCACCGGCGTGCATCGTCTCTACGAGATGATGAAGAAGGGCACGCTGGCCTGTCCTGCGATCAACGTCAACGACTCGGTGACCAAGTCCAAGTTCGACAACCTCTACGGCTGCCGGGAGTCGCTGATCGATGGCATCAAGCGGGCCACCGATGTGATGATCGCCGGCAAGATCACGGTGGTTTGCGGCTATGGCGATGTGGGCAAAGGTTGTGCCCAGGCCTTCCGCGGCATGGGTGCGACCGTGTGGGTGACCGAGATTGATCCGATCTGCGCCCTGCAGGCGGCGATGGAAGGCTACCGGGTGGTGAACATGGACCAGGCGGCAGCCCTGGGCGATATCTTCGTCACCACCACCGGCAACATCGATGTGATCACCCATGACCACATGCAGGCGATGAAGAACGAAGCCATTGTCTGCAACATCGGTCACTTCGACTCGGAGATCGACATTGCGGGTCTGCGCAAGTACGAGTGGCAGAACATCAAGCCGCAGGTGGACCACGTGGTATTTCCCGACGGCAAGAAGCTGATCGTCCTGGCCGAGGGACGGCTGGTGAACCTGGGCTGCGCCACGGGCCATCCGAGCTTCGTGATGTCGGCCTCGTTCACCAACCAGGTGATGGCCCAGATCGAGCTGTGGAACCATCCGGACAAATACGAAAACAAGGTCTACGTGCTGCCCAAGCACCTCGATGAGCAGGTGGCACGGCTGCACCTGACCAAGATCGGTGCCGACCTGACACCGCTGACCTCGGCCCAGGCCGAGTACCTGGGGCTGGACGTCAACGGTCCCTACAAGCCTGAGCATTACCGCTACTAATAAAGAATGACGGTACGTCCCGGCGGCGAATACGCCGTCGGGACGCGTCCGGTTTAGGGTGCACGAGCCGCGCTGGCTGAAGTATCCGCAGACCGTGCGCGAGATCCGTTCGTAAAAAGGCTGCTCGGGGTCAGGCGCGCGATAGCGCTGAGTTCCTGGAAATCCGACTCGGCTGCCCGGTTACTTCGGGTGGGACTCGTCCGAGTCGTCGCTGCGGCGAGCTGTACTCCACATCGCTTATACATTCGAACACTTCGTCGGGACGCGTGAAAGGCAGAGTCTAGGCTTGTCTGCGCGGCCCAGATCGTAGCGATCCGGATCGATGTGATGGCCCAGGATCATGGCCAAAACCACAACCATAGGGACGAACACACGTGAAATCCCAAAACCAATACCCCAGAACGTTTTCTTTCGAGCTGTTTCCCCCAAAGAGCCCGGATGCCGCAGACAAACTTAATGTGGTCCGAGACAAGCTAGGCGCGCTCAATCCGTTGTATTTTTCGGTGACCTTCGGTGCCGGGGGCAGTACGCAACAGGGAACGTACGACACCGTGGTCGGAATCAAGCAGGCGGGATACGACGCCGCCGCGCACTTGTCGTGCATTGGCTCGACCCGGAAAAGCATTTCGGAGCTGCTGAACCTTTATCGCGAAGCCGGAATCAGGCGAATCGTTGCCTTGCGCGGTGATATGCCGTCCGGAATGCGTGGGCCGGCGGAACTGCGTTATGCAAACGAACTGGTGGCGTATATCCGCGAGACCACCGGCGACTATTTCCACCTGGAAGTAGCCGCGTACCCCGAGGTGCATCCGCAAGCCAAGAGCGCGGAGGACGACCTGGAGAACTTCAAACGGAAGGTAGAAGCCGGGGCGGACGGCGCGATCACCCAATACTTCTTCAACGCTGACGCCTATTATCGGTTCGTTGATGACTGCGAAGCGCGCGGCATAACGCTACCCATCGTTCCGGGGGTGATGCCGATTACCAATTACAGCCAATTGGCACGATTTTCGAGCATGTGCGGAGCGGAGATCCCTCGATGGATCGCGAAGCGCCTGGAAGGGTTCCGCGACGACCGTGAGTCGATTCGCGCATTCGGTGAAGATGTCATAACCGATCTGTGCGAACGGCTTTTGTCGGCCGGCGCACCTGGCCTGCATTTCTATACCATGAATCAATCAAAGGCCACGCTGGCGCTATGGCGAAACCTGAACTTGTCGGACCTCAATCGCAGCGACGAAGTTCGCGCCGCCCAAGCCCGATAGCGCAAAACCGACGCAATTAAAAAAGCCTTCGATCCGATGGATCGAAGGCTTTTTTGTTACCGGCCGCAGCTCGCGCTTTCTGATTGGCGGGTTAAGACCGGGGATCATTCACGCCGCTTTCAAGGCTTGCGAAAATGAAAGATACCCCAGGCGAGATGACCGTCCTTGCCGCCTTTGACCCAATGCGCGAGACCTTTCTTCATCCGTTCGATGTAGTCTTTGCTCACAACCTTGGAAAGGTCCGCTTCGCGTTGCTCGGTTTCCCGTAACACCCGTCCATAGTGGTTGACCAATTGCTCGCGGTGATCCTCGTAACCGAGGTCTTTTATGCCAAGGGATTCGAGCTCGTTTTTGTAAAATGCAGGGGAGCCCAATGTCTGCAGATGAATGCGGTCCAAAATCGGCTGCAGCACCCCATCCGGGCAATCGTCCGCCTGCATGGGATCCGTGAATACGAATTCGCCGCCAGGCTTGAGCACACGCACCACCTCGCGCAGCACTTGCGGGCGATCGCCGCTGTGTAGAATCGCGTCTTGAGACCAAACGGCGTCGAAGCTTGCATCAGGATATGGCAGCGATTCAAAGCTGCCGTCGACCACGTCGATCAAGTGATCCAGGCCCTGCGCGCGATTCATTTCCCGATCACGTTCGTTTTCCACCGAACTCAGATTGAGCGCCACCACCTGGCAGCCGTAGGTTTTAGCCAGGTATCGCGCCGCCCCGCCATAGCCGGCACCGATATCGAGCACACGGCTGTTTTTGTTCAGGTTGGAAAGACGAGCGGCCAAGCGCTCGACGGTGCGCCGGCTGGCGTCGGAGATTGGCTCCACGTCAGACTGATATAGGCCGACATGTATGTCTTCGCCGCCCCAGATCGTGTAGTAGAAATTGTCGGCGTCGTCGCTGTCGTAATAGTCGCGAGCCGTGGTTACCGCACTGGAGTAATCGCTGCTCATTTGGAATCGCCCCCGTCTTGCTCGGTCTCATAGAGCTTTTCAGCCACATGGACAAAGAAATCGGGTTCGGTTTCTTTGTACGTTTCCTTGAAGTCTCCGTAGGTCTCAATGTGTTGGAAACCCACTTCCTGCATCAGTCGACGGCTGTAGTTCTTGCGGAGAGGGAACATGTTCAGGTGGAACTCGGAGCCGTCCGGAAACGAGTACTTGAAGCGTGCTAGACCTTCGTCGACGTGCTCGGGTTCGGCGCTGACATTGTCGCCGCAATAATAATATTTATGTTTCGAGCTGAATCCGTGATCGAGAATCGAATCATAATTCCGTTGGTCGAGCAACAACATGCCGTCGTGGCTCAGCGCCGCGTAGAATTCTGCCAGTGTTTTCCGGCGGTCGTGCTCCGAGAACAAATGCGTAAACGAGTTTCCAAGGCAGATCACAGCATCGAACACGCCGTGCACATCACGATTGAGCCAACGCCAATCCGCCTGGACAGTGCGCAGAATGTGTCCGCGCTTGCGCCCGTTCTCGAATGCTTTTACGAGCATCTCGGGGCTGCCATCGGCGCTGACCACGTCGAATCCCGCTTCGATCAGGCGCACCGAGTGAAAGCCTGTTCCGGTGGCGACGTCCAGAACCCGTTTTACACCGCGCTCCTTGAGAATATCGATAAAAAAGGTGCCCTCGCTTTCCGCGCGAGAGTCCCAGTCGATCAGTTCGTCCCATTTGTCCACGAAAGACTCGACGTATTCGTGCTGATAATGATCGGTCTCACGTACTTTGACGGGATCGGAACCAAAAGATTGTTGAAGCGTTGACTCTGATGCAGTGGACATAGCGACTCCCTGAGTTGTTGTATGTCGGTTCGCGGAAAAGCCGGAACCCGGTTTCGATCTGCTGGTGAGCTGATCGGACAAAAGTGCGGTGGCGCATACCGAAGCAAACGCGCGTGCGGATGGCGCAATGCAGCCCAGCACTGAGTTCGGTACGGGCGCCGCGCGAAAATCCGTGTACGTACTTTGATCGCGTCATGAACCGTTGGCCCGGCAATGCACTTCCAGGCGCTGCACCATTAGCCGCAATAGCGCTGGCTATGGTTGAAGTTCCGCGATCTGTATTCGTTTTCGGTTGATGACTGTGATGCGACGATGAGACCACAGCCTGGATCGGGCGGTGTATGCCGCCTCCGGCTGACGGCGGTAGTCAGCCGACCTTGAAATCGTGGCTTCCCCGCGTGGCAGTACGCGGGGATATTGTTCCCACGACGAAAATAGCAAATAGCAGCGACTAGTATAACGGATTTCGGCCTGCAGCCCAAATCGGCCACCTTCAACGTTGCAACGCCCCGTTTTTCGGCTACCTGTTGGCCTGTACGGTAGGCCTGTGCGCTCTCTGGCTGCTGTTAGCACGTGGATTGCACGGTGTCCCACGAACTCGTCCGTCGGGCAAATTCATCTGCTCGACAATCCGTTGCTCGGTGAACCGCTACGGATCGAGTATGTGAAGCCAGCGCTTGCTGGGTCCTTGGGGCACGACGCGCGGATTGAATTTCACTTACGGGCATTTGAATCGCGTGACCGACGCTCGCTTGCGTCCGGCGCTGTATTCGACAACCCGGGCTTGATCGCCCCTGCGTAGTGGGCGATGGCGAGGCGGAAAGGGGGCCACTGGCGACCTCTTGCCATTCGAACAAGTTTCTCAATCCGGCGACTATGCACCGGTTGATGACGCGCGCACTCGAATCGGCGCTTGGTGAAATCCACCGAATTCAGGGCGATGCAAGGGACAAGGGTGGACGGCAGCGTCCGCAATGACCGTTGATTGAGCTGCGGTGGCCCAAGGGTTGGACCGGCCCAAAGGAGGTCGACGGCAAACCCATCGAAAATACGTGGCGTGCCCATTAAGTGCCGTGGGCGTAATTGGCAAGTGACCCGGAACATGGGCGTTTGCTTGAAGATTGAATGAAAAGTTACCGGCCGGAAGAACTGTTCGATGAGCAAGGCATTTTGCGGCCCGCACTCGCCCTTGTTGGCCCGCGGCGGATGGGCGCGAACCCGTATGCGAACGGCGGCTTGCTGTTGCAAGACCTGGAACTCCCGGATTTTCGCGCCTACGCTAAATACATTCCGGCCGCCCGCCAGCGTCAATGCGGAAGCGGCGGACCATGGGCAGGCTGCTGCAGAACGTCTTCAACGCCAGCGCACAGGCGCAATATTTCCGCCTGTTCGGCCCGGACGAGACCGCTTCGAGCTGATTGGATGCAGTCTACGATGCCGCTGAAAATGCCGGGATGCGGAACGCCTGCCCACTGATGAATACGCGGCTATTTTCTGCTACGAGGCGTTTGTTCCAGTTGTCGACTCGATGTTCAATTAGCACGCCAAATGGTTGAAGGTGATCAGCATGGAAATACCCTGGCGGCGGCAGAACGCCTCGCTCAATTACTTGCCTACTTCCCACGTCTGGCGTCAGGACCACAACGGTTTCCCCACCAAGCCCCGGGCTTTATCGATCACGCGGTGAATAAGAAGGCGACCTGCCACCGGATGCCAATTGCTTGTTATGTTGCACGGACAAATGTTTGCGCAGCGGTAACTTCATCAATGTGATCGTGGCCGGTAGACAGGCATACATCAATGCGCACGGGCGGGACATGCCTGAAGTACAAGATTGGAAATGGCCTTACGATTGAATGCGGACACAAATTCGAAGCTTTTACGTGCAGATGCTCGTTCGGTAAAGCATTTGTCTGGTACGGCAGCCTCATGCCGAAGACGGCAACGGGCCGATTGACGAAGGCAACAGCTCAGTTGACAGGAGACAACTATGACAAGCGAGACGATCAAAAAAACGACTATGGCAGTAGCCTTAGTTCTTGGCACGGTGACGTTCGTCGCCGGGTACGCCGCTGATGTGACGAATACTGAAAATGGCGGTGAAGGACAATATGCTACCGGCTCTGATATGCCCGAGTCCGACACAGATACTGCTGGGCGCGGTGGCTCGGGCTATGGATATGGACACGGTCCGGGCATGATGGGACCGGGCGGTGGCTACGGCGGCGGTCCGGGCATGATGGGACCGGGTGGTGGCTACGGCGGCGGTCCGGGCATGATGGGACCGGGCGGTGGCTACGGCGGCGGTCCGGGCACGATGGGGCCGGGCGGTGGCTACGGCGGCGGTCCGGGCATGATGGGGCCGGGCGGTGGCTACGGCGGCGGTCCGGGCACGATGGGGCCGGGCGGTGGCTACGGTGGCGGTCCGGGCATGATGGGGCCGGGCGGTGGCTACGGCGGCGGTCCGGGCATGATGGGGCCGGGCGGTGGCTACGGCGGCGGTCCGGGCATGATGGGGCCGGGCGGTGGCTACGGCGGCGGTCCGGGCATGATGGGGCCGGGCGGTGGCAACGGTGGCGGTCCGGGCATGATGGGACCGGGCGGTGGTAACGGTGGCGGTCCGGGCATGATGGGACCGGGCGGTGGCAACGGTGGCGGTCCGGGCATGATGGCTGGGCTCGGTCTTGGCCCCGTAGGTATGTTGCGTTTGTCCGACGAGCAGCGCAGTAAGCTCCAAGACATCAGTGACGAACTGCGCAAAAGTCATTGGCAGGCGATGGGCCAGATGATGGACGCGAACGTCAAATTACGTTCCGCACTCGCCGCCGAAAAACCCGATCCGCAAGAGGTGGGTGCCGTCTATGCCGACGTCGGCAAGGTTCACCAACAAATGATGGAGGCGAATGTAAAAGCCCACAACCAGATCCTCGACATGCTGACGCCGGAGCAGCGCCAACAATTAGAACAATGGCAACGTCCCCGCGCGCGAGGGCAGGGCGCCGGTGACACGGCGCCCGCTGCAGACAGCGGTTCGACGGGCGAACAGAAGTAGGAAACCCGGACTGCCCGGTCCTAAGCTTGGCTGTCGAAGGAGCAAATCGGCTTTTGGTGGCCGGCTTGCGACTGTATCTGCCGCAACCGAATCAAGGTCAGGCGCTCGCATAACCCGGCAATGGTCGAGAGTGGGGCAATCCGGGACCGGCCGGAGCAATGGCTAACGATGGGGCCGCGGGCTGACCCGCGGCCTTGCCCGCGCAAACCGGATGAGCAGGGCAGCGGCACGGGTTTGCCTGGATCGGATGATTTCGACCAGGGCCGCTGCCTCTGTAACCCTGGTCTAGGTGCGCGTTAACTCGCGATCCGGCAGCGTATATTCCGGATGTTGGCGGTTCGCGCGATGATCCTGGACGCCGATGCCGATGTACATCGAAACTGCCAAGGCATAGACCAGTGCCACCGTGGCGGAGATGCCGGCATGAAGCGCGTTGAGGTGGAACAGGACGATCGCTGCGGTCACCAAAGTGGATGCCAGCACGATACAGCACTTCATTTTGATCAAGCCCTTCAAAGTCATCAATTGCTCCTTGGAGTCACCCAGGACTCCGCGCGTCTTTCTGGATCTTAGGACTCAGTGCCATTTTCTCCATCGCTTGCTGTCGGACAGTTTGGCGCTTACGCCGAGTCTAGTCCTGCTCAATTGCAATTGTAGCGAGTCGTACGGCGGAAACATTTGCGGCCGGCATCCTTTCCCGCCTGTGGACAATACCCTAGCGCATCTCGCAACTGGCATCACGTGTACTCGCGGCAATTTCTACGCAACCATGAACGTGTCACAAAATACCAATTAAAGTATTCGTATATTAGCCGATAACGATATATCAACTATGTTGAGTGCAAACGAGCTAAGGAGTGACACATCATGATCTTGGACAAACTGACCTTGGCCGGGCTTATTTCGGTCGTGGTGATCGCAGCCACCTTGTTCGGTATCTGCAAGCTGCGCGGCTGCAACCGGCCAATCGATTGATGAGGATCGACTCACCTGGGGGTATCTCGGCGGCTCACAGTCCCAGGCGCTGCATCCGTCGCCACAAGGTCGTGCGATCTATGCCCAGAATGCGCGAAGCCATGGCCTTGCTGCCATTAGCGCGGCGTAGCGCCGCTTGGATCTTGCGCTGTTCCTCAAGTATCTCGTTCGTACTCGCTTGGCTTGCCGTAGTTGATTCGGGCCGGCAGTATTCTCGAATGTCCTGCGGCAGGCTTTCTGGCAGTATCACGTTCTTGCGCGCGCAAATGAGACCGTGCTCAATCGCGTTTTCCAGTTCGCGCACGTTTCCCGGCCACGGGTAGTTCATCATCATGCGCATGGCTTCGTCGGTGCATTGATATTTTCCCGTATAGCCGCGCTCCGCTATGCGCTTGCAGAAGTGTTGGATCAATACTGGAATATCGCCCGGCCGTTCACGCAGAGAGGGTATGGTGATCGGAATCACGGCGATGCGATAGTAAAGATCCGCCCGAAAAGCACCATTGTCGACCATATCCCGTAGATTCTGATTGGACGCCGCGATGATCCGCACGTCGACTCGTACCGGTTTGTCAGACCCCACCATCTCAAACTCTTGATCCTGCAGAGCGCGCAACAACTTTGCCTGCAACTGCAACGGTATCTCACTGATTTCATCTAGAAATAGCGTGCCTCGGTGTGCTGCTTGAAATCGTCCCTGCCGATATTGGTGAGCGCCGGTGAACGCTCCTTTGACGTGGCCAAAAAGCTCCGATTCAATCAGCGCGTCGGGTATTGCCGCGCAATTCACTTCCACGAAAGGGCCCGACGGTCGGCTGCTGAGACGGTGGATTGAGCGGGCCAACTGCGTTTTCCCGGTACCGGACTCACCTTGCAGGAGCACTGAGGCCGGGCTCGGCGAGATTTGATTAATCAAATCCAGAATTTGCAGCATGCGAGGATCGAAACCCTTGAGTGCCGTGCTTTCCGGGTTGGTGACTTCCTCTAACCTGCGTTTCTCGGTGCGGTCTCGAATCATTACCAAACGCAGCTTTTCGGTGCCGTGCAGCGTCGCAAGCAAGCCGCCGCTGAATTCGAGGTGGCGGCGCACACCGTCACTGTCGATGCATTGTTCAAAGCCCACGAAACGTCCGCTGGGCCGTCCGGCGGCATCTACTTCGCCCATGTCCAGTGCCGCTTTGAGTAGCGCCCGTTGAATATTGATCTTGCCGATCTGATTTAGAAACTCGACCGGTTCGTTGGGGGGGCGACCCAAAAGTCTGCCCGCCGCGGGGTTCTGATAAATCACGGCGCCCGCGTGGTCGGCGATCAAAACTCCCTCGTCGACGTAGCTGACGACCGCTTCGAACAACGGAACCAATTCCCGAGTGTCTCGCATAACGACCATCTAAAGGGTGGCTTCGCCTTGGTTGAGTGTTGCACGGCTTTTCTGAAACGCAACATCGTGCAACATGCCCCGATGCGGAATTTTCATAAGAAAACAGCAAAATAGCGATCAAAACTGCGACGTGCAGGAAATATGGCTATGCAACACACACTTTCTGATTTGTGCTAATTCAAGGTCTTAGGCGTTTGGCACGACTGTTGCCATGGATTAAGGGCCTTCCCCTGGAGGCACCGGCTTAGAACGCGAATTCAAGCATTGGTTTGAACCGAGCGAGGAGCGGCTGCAGCAATGGCGGAATTGTTTTCCAACGAGTGGTTTCAAAATTACCAGCAGGCGTGGAACGCGGAACCGGAACTGAGCGATGCGCTCGCCAACATCGGCTTCAACTCAACGATCGCTTACGGGTTCGATGATGAAGACGATCCTCGGGGAATGGTCCGGGTCGAACATGGCCGAGTCGTGCAATCCGGTCCCGTTAACGGTCAGACACCGAATTGGGATTTGCGCGCCTCGCGAGAGAACTGGCGCAAATGGATGCAGAAACCTCCAGGCATGATGGCGTTGGGAGTCGCCTACACGTCGCGAAAACTGAAGTTCCGCCTGGGTGATTACGGGGCAATGGTCAAGGACCCTCGTATGGCGGGACCCTTCATCAAGAGTTTCGCTGTCATGGGCCGGGCTTGAGCGATTTATGCCGATCCGGGCACGTCATGTTGCGTTAATGGTCTGTCTGCTCGCTGTTACGTTGCCGAGCGCCCCCAGCTTGGCACAACAGCCGGATTCAGGTTGGTCTGATCAGTGGGGATACGGCCAGTCAGCGCCGGCGCCGGGTCCGATCAATCCCCGCCGCAACGCCCCTTATGACAGTGACTACGATGGCAGGGCGCCATCGCGGTCCCAGCCATATCGACAGCAGACCCAGGAAGCGCCGTCTTATCCACAACCGCACTGGCGGGACGCTCCGCTGGTGCCGGGCACGCGGCGTCCGCAAATGCGTTCTGCGCCGAGCCAGCCGCGCGTGATAACCGTGCCGAGCTCTCGGGTCGGCGCCAATGTGGTTCTGGGCGGTACGGTTGTTCCCTACAAAGAAGTGACGCTTGCCGCACAAATTCCCGGCCGCATCGAGTACATCGCCGGGTCCGAAGGTGACTGGTTCAAGAAGGGCGATCTGCTGCTGGCCATAAACGACGATGACCTACTGGCCAAACGGCAGCAGGCAATGGCGGAATTGCGCAACGCCGACGCGGCCACGCGTAACGCGCAGGTTCAATATTCGCGGGAACTGTGGGCACCGCAGTCTCGCAGTCCCGGGCGTTTACCCGGAATGGGCATGCCCAATCTGTTCGACCAGATGTTCACCCGCCAAGCGGGTGATGTGATGGGCTACGGCAATCCGGCTCTCGAGCGCTCCGCCGACCTCTATTCCTACGGTAGCCAAGTGAGTCAAGCACAAGCGCGTATGTCGCAAGCCCGCTCTGCGATCGATGAGGTCGAAGCTAAGCTGCGCGACGCGCGGGCGGAAGCGCCGTTTGGCGGGGTCATTACCAGAAAGTTGGTCGAAGTGGGCGATACCGTGCAGCCAGGCCAGCCCATGATCCGGTATGCCGATACGCGGTATCTGCAGCTGCAGCTCGATGTGCCTGCGC
Source organism: uncultured Gammaproteobacteria bacterium (assembly GCA_963762165.1). GTDB lineage: Bacteria > Pseudomonadota > Gammaproteobacteria > JASBUN01 > JASBUN01 > CAVXJN01. The sequence goes on along the minus strand of CAVXJN010000001.1, from coordinate 439,877 downwards.
GCCTCGTTTCCGGTTTAGAGATCGGCATGATCCTTCCGGTGAAGCTCGATATCGGCGATACGCGCGTGGACGCCCGCGTCGCGCAGGTATTTCCAATCGCTGACGCACAGCGCCACACCGTTACCGTGAAGTTCGATCTACCGCGGGATACGCCCGGCGGACCAGGGATGTATGCCGAAGCGTTGTTGCCTGACGTGAACGCTACAGTTCGAAATTTACCCGTGATTCCATACGCAGCGGTCGTGTGGCGCGGTAGTTTGCCCGCGGTGTTCGTTGTGGATGCTGGCGGCAGTACCGAGTTGCGCATGGTGCGCCTGGGCGAAGGGATGGGCAGCGACACGGTCGCAGTGTTGTCGGGGCTGCGGGCCGGTGAACAGATTTTGGTAGATCCGGCACCGGGAATGGCATCGGACTGGTCGACTGGTGGCCGTCGACCGCCAGCCCAAGGTTCAGGGAATCAATGAACGTCCGATCGTCGCCACAGGAACGCTGAAACCATTATGAGCGAGCTGGACGACAAAGAGGAATTGGACTCGTCTCACCTCGGCATCGCCGGGCGGATGGCGCAGCAATTCATCAATTCACCCGTTACTCCGCTGCTAATGGTGGCGGCGTTGGGCATTGGTCTGCTGGGTCTGTTCTTCACGCCGCGTCAGGAGGATCCGAAGATATCCGTACCGATGGTGGATATCTTCGTCGAATACCCGGGCGCTTCTGCCGAGCAGGTCACGAGTCTGGTGACTGAGCCGCTCGAACGGATTATGAGCGAAATCCCGGGCATACGACACGTCTATTCCGCTACCCAGCGCGGCAGTGCATTGGTGACCGTGCGCTTCAAAGTAGGCGAAGAGATGGGCCCGTCGATTGTCAAAGTGCACGATAAATTGCAATCGAATCTCGACAAGATTCCTCCAGGCGTGTCCATGCCCCTGGTCAAACCGATGGGAATCGACGATGTGCCCATCGTCACGGTCACCTTGTGGTCCGACGATATCGATGACAGCTATTTGCATACCCTTGCTTTGGACGTGCTGCAGCGGCTCAATGAAGTTCCAAACACCGGGAAAGGCTTTGTTGCGGGCGGGCGGTCGGAACAGATTCGTATCGAGGTGATGCCTGAACGCTTGAGTGGATACGGCATCAGCTTGGCACAGGTGGCCAACACCGTCCGCACGGCAAACGCTGAACAGCAGGTTGGCAGCGTAGAGTCGGGCGACCGGGCGTTCACGGTATACGCGGGGTCATTTCTGCACACGGCCGAAGACGTGGCGAGCCTTGTCGTCGGCAGTCAGGGCGGCGCACCGGTCTACGTGAGAGATGTCGCGAAAGTCTTCCAGGGTCCGGAGGAAACACGCCAATTAGTCGGCTTCTACAGCGGCCCTGCATGGGATAAGAGTCTGCCGGCTGGAAACGGCGAGCCGGCGGTAACGATTGCGATTTCCAAGAAAGTCGGTTCCAACGGTGTAACGGTGGCGAACGCGGTCATTTCGCGGCTGGACGCACTGAAAGGCCAATTGATCCCCGATAACGTGCACGTCACGGTAACGAGAAATTACGGTCAAACCGCCAACCAGAAAGTCAACGAACTACTCTCGGCACTATTCGAAGCCGCGATCGCCGTGGCAATTCTGTGCATGATCGGACTCGGCCTCCGGGCCGCTTCGGTTGTGATTACGGTAATTCCGATTGTGATCCTGATCACCGTGTGGGCGGCGTGGGTGCTTGATTACACAATCGATCGAGTGAGTTTGTTTGCACTGGTATTCGCGATCGGCATTTTGGTAGACGATGCCACCGTGGTTGTGGAAAACATTTTCAGGCGCTGGCTGGCGGCTGGTCAGACCACCGTGGCGATCGCCATCGATGCGGTGCGAGAAGTAGGCAATCCGACCGTGCTCGCCACGTTGACCATTATTGCGGCGTTGCTGCCGATGGGGTTTGTCAGCGGCCTCATGGGACCGTATATGCGCCCGATCCCGGTGCTCGGTTCCTCGGCAATGTTCTTTTCGTTGTTGGCGGCGTTCATTTTCACGCCCTGGCTTGCCATGCGGGTGCGGCCACGACTCACGGCCCTGGAGCGAGCCGAGCGGCGCGAAGAGCGCACCCGCAACCTGGTCGGGCGCTTCTACAGGCCGATCATGGATCCCCTGGTCGGTAACCGTCGCCTGGGCCTGTTGTTCCTGTTTGGATTGATTGCAGCCACGTTGTTTTCCTGCGCCATGTTTTACTTCAAGTGGGTGCCGGTGAAGATGCTGCCGTTCGACAATAAGCCCGAGTTCAATGTCGTCATCAATATGCCCGAGGGCAGTGCTCTTCCCGTTACCGCAAACGTGACGGCGAGGCTCGCGGACCGATTGCGCACGATACCGGAGGTACGAGCGCTGCAAACCTACGTCGGTACGTCCTCGCCGTTCAATTTCAATGGCATGGTGCGCCACTACTATCTGCGTCGATCCCCGTGGGAAGCGGACATTCAGGTCATGCTCCTGGATAAAAACGAGCGCGATCGGGGCAGCCACGAGCTCGCCGTTGCGGCACGTGAGCTTTTGACGCCAGTGGCGCGGCAGATGGGAGCGCGCATCCAAGTCGTTGAGATGCCGCCGGGACCGCCGGTGCTGCAGACAGTCGTTGCAGAGGTCTACGGCCCGAGCGCCGCTGTACGAAGTGAGTTTGCGCAGGACCTGACAGCGATGTTTCGAAAAGTAGACAACATCGTCGACGTAGACAATTACATGACCCAGCCGCAGGAGTATTGGCGCTTTGAAGTGGACACCGAAAAAGCCGTGCGACGCGGAATTTCCGTCGATGCCGTGAGAAACAATCTCGCGATGGCGCTGGGTGGCTACAAACTTGGAGACGTCAAGCGTGGCGTTGTTTTGGAACCGACATACATCGTCATGCAGGTTCCGTTGGCTGCACGCTCACAAGTCAATCGACTGAGCGGATTGCCCATCTCGGACGGCCGAGGTGGCACGGTGCCTTTGGCGGAACTCGGCAGATTCGTTCGAGGCGTCGAGGATCCGACGATATATCACAAAGATTTGCGTGCGATTGAGTATGTGACCGGCGAAATGCAGGGCCGGCTGGGGGCGCCGATCTACGGCATGTTCAAAGTAGAGGATTTGCTGGAAAACTACACCGCGCCCGACGGGGTTCACGTCACCGGCATGCCGATGGGCCTGATCGGTCCCCCGGCTACTGGTCGTCGGTCCGGTATTGAGTGGACAGGTGAGTGGACGGTTACCTATGAGACCTTTCGCGACATGGGCCTGGCCTTCATGGCGGCGTTGGTGCTGATCTACGGACTCATTGTCTGGGAGTTCAAAAATTTCACGCTGGCCGGCCTAATCATGGCGCCCATTCCGCTCACCCTGATCGGCATTATTCCGGGCCATCTATTGTTGGGGGCCGAATTCACTGCAACTTCGATGATTGGCTTTATTGCGCTTTCGGGAATCATTGTCCGCAACTCGATTCTGCTCGTTGAATTCGCCAAGAACGAGGTTAGCGAAGGCAAAGAGATTCGCGAGGCGGTGCTCGCCGCGGGCCAGACACGTATGCGCCCGATCTTCATCACGTCGTTGACGTTGATGGCGGGCGCGGCAGCCATCATGACGGACCCCATCTTCGAAGGTATGGCCGTAAGCCTGCTGTTCGGTGCTGCCGTGGCCACTGTATTGACCCTGGTGGTGATCCCACTGGGATGCATCAGTGCTCATCGCCATCTGGTTTCTGCAAGCGGAAAAGAGGCGCTGGATTCTCCTACACCTGGCGATACGGGTGCTCCTCACGGTGCCGTCGCGCGTCGCCCTCTGGCGCTGCGGTTGTGGGGCGTGTTGGTAACGGTTGTCTCATGGGTCTTGCTGGCGGTGCGGGCGGTTTACAGGCTAATCGTCAGGTTGCTCGCGCGACTGCGTGGAGCCGGTCCGGATGGGGCGGGGCCGTCGACGCCTCCGACGGGCGGTGTGCCGGGCGATGGGTCGGGTGGTTCGGGCGGCAGCGGCGAACGCGCGACCCAAACCACGCCGCCGACGCAGGTAACGCAAGCCCAAAACCCAACACCTTCCGGCGCTGGACCTGCTTCCCAAGCGAGCGCAACTTCGTCAGCGCAGGACAGCGAGAGCAAATCGGCTACATCGCAAATGCCGGCACCGAAGCGAACGCCCGGATCCAAACGCAGCAAAACGTCGAAATCGAAATCGGCGGCACGCTCGTCGAGCTTGGGCGAGCGCGCTGAAGGCGACCCGCGTCGAGACCGCAGTTGAGTCCTCACGGAGAAAGGTTATGAATTTTCACGATCGCAGGAGTCGGATGACCTTGATGGCGCAAGCTACAGTGCTCGTGGCGCTCTGCTGGAGCACGGTGATTTTGGCGCAGCAGGAGGCTTCGCCGTCGCAACTGTCACCCGGAGATGCAAAAGCCAGCCATCGATCGGCGCGCACATATGGCAGCCCGACGGCGGCCCCACCCGTAGGTCCGTACCAGTCCTCGCAACAGTCAGGTAGCGGCGGATGGGGCGAGGTGACGCGCGGTTACCCGTACGACGCAATGAAGCGATATCGGATGGGCGACGCGCCGCGTGAACCGGCGGCGCGGGAACAGGACTCTTATGGGCCCGAGAGTCGTGGTCACGTCTACAGTCCGCCGGCTGGCATCCAGCATGACCGCTCGTACGGCCGCCCGAATTCGCCGAGTGACCAAGCAGGCGCCAACGGCAATCACGGCTATCAAGGTTACGCCCATTAGACCTCAAGGTTACGGACCTCAAGGTTACGGACCTCAAGGTTACGGACCTCAAGGTTACGGACCTCAAGGTTACGGATCCCAAGGGTACGGACCCCAAGGTTACGGACCTCAAGGTTACGGACCTCAAGGGTACGGGCCTCAAGGTTACGGGCCTCAAGGTTACGGGCCTCAAGGTTACGGGCCTCAAGGTTACGGGCCTCAAGGTTACGGACCCCAAGGTTACGGACCCCAAGGTTACGGACCCCAAGGTTACGGACCCCAAGGTTACGGACCCCAAGGTTACGGACCCCAAGGTTACGGACCCCAAGGTTACGGACCCCAAGGCTTCGGATCAGCACCCGGGACCGATGACGGGCGCGGGCGCCCTGCACAAGCGCCTACCGGGTCGACGTACCGATCGCCCCAAGCCAGTTCGGGTCCATCGCATTGGCGTGACCGTGTTCCTGCGGAAACGGGCACAGAGTCGCTACGCGCCTCTGGTGATTCACGTCATGCACCACGCACGCGAGCCGAGGTGGTGGGAGACGAAGCTTTGCCAATGTATCGGCCGCCCGGATACGGGCAAGGAGATCCGCCAACTTCATCGTCACCAAACCACGATAGCCAGGGCGGGGCTCAGGATGCTGACCCGGCGGCGAGCCCCGGCCACGGATCGCAATACGCCCCCGCGGCAGCGGCAGTGAGGCCTGAGGGTGGCGGTGAGTAGCCCGGCATGGCGGGACTGCAGCCGATGCGCGGCGAAGTTACCGACGACGGTGTTCGGAAACTGCGTGCGTGTGCCGGGCTGTTGGGGTTGTTGCTGGCGCTACCGTACGCGCATGCGTGGGACGAAGGCGACTATCTGCGTTCGCGCGAGGCGGACCAGGGCCGGGACATCCGCTACCGGCCCCTGCAGCCGGAGGACCCGCAACCGCAGTCCCGGTATGACGATTGGTCACGCTCCGCCCGCGATTATCCACCGCGCGACAATCGACAACGGAATAATCCCTGGGCCACGCAACGGCCGCAGTGGCCACAGCGGCCACAACCATCAAGCGATGGCGGCGATCGCTACGATCAACGCCGTCCGCAGCCGGACCCTTATGGGCAATGGGACCGGCGGGAGCGCGGCGGCGCCCCGGGGTTCCAGGACGGCCCTCGGTATCCGCAGCCAAATCGGTACCGATCGTACGAACCGCCCAACCACGACAGGGGGTACCGAGCGTATGAGCGTTATGACGATCACCGGCAACGCTATTACGACCCCTATGCGGCGCAAGGCCCTCATGGCTGGCCCGGCGATGGCTGGAACGCCTATCCCTACGCGGGCTGGGGCGCATACCCGTATGCCCCTTTTGCAGGCGGCGGGATTTGGGGCGGCTGGAATCCGGTTTTCGGCATCGATCCGTTCGGTGGTCCGTTCGGTGGAGGGTTCCCGTTTGGTTGGAGGTAATGCGCGTTCTATCGAGCGCAACGGTTAGTGAAATTCATCAGTCGGGATCAGTAGTAAAGCGTTTTCGATTCCGAGTGTTGGAATTCCCCCGAAGACGGAGTCGCCGGGGGGTTGATGGTGGTGGCGGCATCGACGCCGCCACCGAAGTGTGCAATGAAGTGAGGAGAATATTATGCGTAAGCTAAGCAAATTGTTGGCTGCTACAGCATTGGTCGGCGCGGTTGCTGTACCGCTGTCTTCCGCGCAAGCCTGGGGCTGGGGTCCATGGGGCAACGGCAGTGGCGTTGGCGACATGTCGTTCAATATGAGCGGTAGCGGCTGGGGTCGCGGCTATGGCGATGGCTGGGGCGGTGGCCCCTGGGGCGGCGGCCCCGGTTACTGGGGTGGCCCGTACGGCGGTTACGGCGGTCCCGGTTACTGGGGTGGTCCGTACGGCGGTTACGGCGGTTACGGCGGCGGTGGTTACGGCGGCGGTGGTTACGGCGGTCCCGGTTACTGGGGTGGTCCGTACGGCGGTCCCGGCGGTTACGGCGGTTACGGCGGTTACGGCGGTGGCTATGGTGGCGGTCCCGGCTACTGGGGTGGTCCGCGTGGAGGCTACGGTGGCGGCTATGGCGGCTATGGCGGTGGTTATGGCGGTCCTCAAGGCGGGCCACAGCAAGCGCCCCCGCGCCACAGCAGGCGCCACAGCAGGCGCCACAGGCCGGCGGCCAATAAACCGCTGTTGCTGGAGGCCGCGCGAACGGATTCGCGTGGCTGGAATGGGGCGGGCTGGGCGGGAAGCCCGGTCCGCTCTAATACCGCGGTCCGAAGGTGTGCACATGGCTAGCAAAGCGCAGTTACTCTGCGGTCCGTTTTGCTCGTGATCGCTGCGACAGCCCATAGTGCTGGCGACGCGCTGCAGTTCTCGGCCGAAGCGGTCCAAGAGGCGCCCGGGCAGCCGCCGCAGACGGCACGCATGTTTGTGGGCGATGGCGCGGTGCGCACCGAATACACGCGCGATGGTGAACCGGTGGCGGAGATTGCGTACCGTGATTCCGGGCGGCGTCTGCTGTTGCTGCCGCGCAAGGGTGCCTACAGAGAATACGTGCCTGAGATGCCGCCACCGCCGAAGCAGACCACTTTAGATCCATGCGCGGGACTGACAGCGAAATCCGTTGAATGCAAGCGTTTGGGAGAAGAGACCGTCAAAGGGCGCGATACCGTCAAGTGGGAGATTGTCACGCAACGAGACCATACCACCCTGCGCTCATTGCACTGGGTCGACAAGGAACGGGGTATCCCGATTCGTGAATTCCTCCCCGACGGGACGGTGCTCGAGCTTGAAAAGTTAGGTGATGAGCATCTTAACGGGCGTGCGGTGGAAAAGTGGAAAATGACCGCCAGTCATCCTGACGGCAGAATGGTCAATTCGTTTCAATGGTACGACCCGGTGCTTGGCATTGCCATCCGGGAAGAACGAGAAGGCGGCTACGTGCGTGAGCTGCGCAGCATCCAGATCGGCGCCCAACCGGCACATTTGTTCCAGCTGCCAGACGGATTGCGCAAAGAAGAACCACCGCCACCTTCACGTGTGCCGTCGCAATCGATTCCGCGACAAGGCACGCCTCCCGGTTATCCAGGCCAGCAGCGTCGCTAACCAAAGATGCAACCTTTGTGTGAACTATGATTACGGCCCCGATGACTGCAGCGAAAGCGGCGAACCTGCCCTTGATTGTGGTGGGCTTAATATCGCTACTCGGATCGCACGCAGCAGCGGCATGGCCCATGTATGGTGTCGGGCCTCCGTATGGTGGATGGATGGCCCCCCCCACTTGCATGCTCGGCTACGGCACCGAGGTGCTGTATCTGGGTCCCGCGGTCGGACAGGCGCTCAGTTGGCGTCCAGCGCAATGGCCCGAGCCTGCCGGGCTCGGCCCGTACTGGCGCGTATGCGGCGCGATGACCGCGCGCGGCGATTTTTGGGTGCGGGGGCATGTCTGGGGAAGGATGGATGCCTGGTTCCCGCGCCAGCCTTAGCCACCGCGGCGACGCCGCTCGTATGCCAAGCGCGACAGTGGCGCGATGAACCTGCCGCCTCAGGGCAATTCCGTACAGAGGAAACTCTCATGGGTATCGCGAAGAGAATTTTCCGGCATGGATGGCTGATCGCTTTCATTATAATCATCGTCATCGGATACAGTCAGCGCGAAAGATTGTTTCCAGGTCCGGTCGAACCCGCAGAGGAACAAGCTGTTAAAACCGTAGCAGTCGAAGAGCCGCAGGCTCAAGTTGCAGCGCTTCCGACCGGTGAAGACCAGCCGTCTGGCTCAGCGCAGGGCTCGGCAGACGCCGCGGGCAAAGCTGATCGCGCAGACGGTGGCTCGCACCAGGCTCCATCCAAAAACCCCGACTCGGGGCCGGGGGTTGATAGCAGTCCGCTGTCGAGCCGCTCGGCGCCGGCGAATGAGGAGTACCGCGGCTCCCTTGCTGCGAAGCCTGGCAATCGCCAGTGGGGCAGGCCGCCCGTTCACGTGACAGAGTCGCGCGCAGACGAGTTTGTGACGAAAATTAACCAGGCAAGGGAGTCTTTTTGGTCTGGTGACTACGCGCGCGCGATACAATGGTACCGAGAGTTGATCCGGCAGCGTGACGCGGATCCGGATCTCTACGGCGAACTGGGCAACGTGTATTATGCGCAAGGCCAGTGGTCCGAGGCCGCGGAGGCCTATTACCAAGCGGCCGAGCGGTTGCTGCGCCGTGGCCAGATTTCGCGCGCCACGTATCTGAAGCGCGTCATTCGCGGGCTTGATCCTGAGAAAGCGAAACAACTCGACCGCGCGTTCGCCAAAACCCGGGCGAGGTACCGATAGAGACGCCGCAGTGTGGCAGGGTGGCCAGTTTCTCTCGCCGTAGCCACAGCAGTCGGTAGTCCGTGTCCCCAGAAGGTTAAAAGCTTCCCATGAGCGATAATTTCATCAGTTCGACCGCAATGCCCGCCGACGCCGAGTCTCCATCGGCTGCATCCGCGGCACAGCCCAACGCGCGGCCTGACGCACGATACTTGCAGGAATGCATGGGCCGCAGTCTCGAGCAGCTTTCCGATGCATTCCGCGCCAGCGCACGGCGTTGGGAATTGATCGTTTATCCTGCTCTCATTGCGTTTGTCATATTGGCCGGCTATGGCTTCTATCTTGTCTACAGTCTGACCAAGGACGTGCACTTGGTGGCTGCCCACATGGAGGCTATCACCAAGAACATGGACGCCGTCGCTCAGCAGATGGAAGCGGTATCGGCCAACATGAACGTCGTGGCCGGCGACATTCACGCCGAGTCCAAGACCATGGAGCAAATGACCGCACATCTCGAGGGCATGAATGATCAGATGCGGCAGATGAACTTCACCGTGGACCAGATGCGCTACCACTTCGCGGTAATGAATCGAACGGTCGGGCGCCCGATGTCGTTTATGAATTCATTCATGCCATGGTGAATACTACCGCAGTAATGGGGGGTGTCAGGGTTGTTTAATACCAGCGCTGATCAAAGAACCAAGCAGAAGCTGGCTAGTCTCGAGCAGCATCTTCGCAACGAAAACCCGCTGCTCGTGGACGCTGTGAAAAGCTTCCGACGACTGGACCGCATCGGGCGGCGAATGGGCCTGTTGGCCTCCGAACAATCCTACGCCACACAAATCCCGTGGTGGCCATTGATATCGGTGCTTGGGACTTTCTCGGCAGGCAAGTCCACCTTCATTAATCACTTTTTGAGTCAGCCGCTGCAACGTACCGGCACGCAGGCCGTGGACGACAAATTCACGGTCATTTGCTTTGCCAGTGATGGAGAGTCACGGGAATTACCCGGACTGGCGCTGGACGCGGACCCCCGCTTTCCGTTCTATCAAATGAGCGAGGAGTTGGAGAAAGTTGTGCCTGGTGAAGGGCGTCATGTCGATGCGTATCTGCGACTGAAGACCTGTCCGAGCGAACGCTTGCGCGGAACAATCGTCATCGATTCGCCGGGCTTCGATGCCGACGCGCAGCGCAGCGCAACCCTGCGCATCACAGACTACATCATGGGCCTTTCGGATCTGGTGCTCGTCTTTTTCGATGCGCGGCATCCGGAGCCAGGCGCGATGCAGGACACGCTTACCCACCTGGTCGCCAATACCATACGGCGACGCGACTCCGGCAAGTTCCTGTATGTACTCAATCAGATCGATACCACCGCCCGCGAGGACAATCCTGAAGATGTGGTGGCCGCGTGGCAGCGGGCGCTGGCGCAGGAAGGCCTTACCGCCGGGCGCTTTTATTCCATTTACAGTCCCGACATCGAGTTGAGTATTGACGATGAACCGCTGCGACAGCGTTTCGAGAACAAGCGTGACGCGGATCTTGCGGAGATTCACGCCCGAATCCATCGAGTCGGGGTTGAACGCGCCTATCGAATCATCGGCGCACTGAACAAAACCACACGGGAAATCGAAGAAGAGCGGGTGCCGAAAATCCGGGAATTGCTCAAACGATGGCGCCGCGGCGTGTGGTGGCGGGACGGGCTGCTCGTGTCTGCAATTGCTGTATTGGCCCTGAGCGCGACCATTGCTGCCGGCTATTGGCAGGGCTTGCAATTCACGGCCCCGTCCTGGATGCAGGGACTCATGAATTCGTTCCCGGGTATTTTGTACAGTGCGCTGGTATTGTTGTTTGTGGCCTTTTGGTTGCATCACAGTGCACGCCGTTGGTCCGCCAACAGCGTCAAACGGCGTATCATGCGCACCTGGGGTCCGGGCACGGAGCGCGATCAGTTTTTGGGCGCATTCAAACGCAGCACCAGCTTCTGGCGCACCGTTCTTACATGTCGCCCCGCCGGTTGGGGAAGGGGCGCTGCGCGGAAACTGCGCGCGATTCGCGCCGAGGCCGATGGATTCATTCAGCGCCTCAACGACCAGTTTACGAACCCCTCGGGAGGCACCGAGGCCGCGGATGAGGCCAGGGGAGCTTCCAGTCGGATGCAGCCCATGAATGTGGACGCCGCCGCTACGCGCAGCGACTCAGTACCCTGAATCACGGCGGACGGCCCGGTACCGGCGAATATTGCTGGGCAATAGCTTTTACCCTGCGCGAAAACTCACAATGGTGTCCCCAGGCCCTGGTTTGTCACGTTCGGATAACGGATAGATACTCAGCTCGCCCTTTGCACTTAGGCGCAGAATGGCGATCGTGTCATTGCTGGTATCGCGCTGATAGGCGTCGTAATCATAGGTATCAGTCAACTCGGTTTTGCGAAATCGCGACCCGCGATAATAGGCTTGGGTAAAGCCTTCATAAGTTGTCTTCTCATCGAAGGCAAAGTTCCCTCGTGCGCCCGGCGCCAGTGCTTCTGCATCGTCTTCGTCGCCGCCCGCGACAGCAAGCTGATAAACCCGAGTGCGGCCAAACAGCGGAGCAAAGCGTCCGCATACTAAAGCGTTGTAGGCGTCGTTCGCTGTCATGGCGAGCAAATGGCTGAGTTCGTGTAACTCTAGCGTTTCCTCAGCCCGGTCCGACAAGACCTGTCCATGGTGCACCCGTACCCCCGACATGCGCGCTTTGCGAAGGTGATGCCAGGAAACGTCACTGACAACGGTCGGTACCTCGAGCTGTTGGAGCACCTGCGCCAACCCTACCGACCAGGGCGTTGCGCCGACAATCAAAATCCCGTGGGGATTTCCGGCGCCCAGGTTCAAGCGGCTTGCAAGCCGGCGGATACTGAGGCCATGCAAAGCCACGGTGGTCAATACCAGGCCGAATACCAGTGGCAGCAGCTGTTCGGCGCCTGGGAATTGCTGGCCGACGAGCCGCGGTCCGAACACGCCCGCCATGGCTGCGGCCACTATGCCGCGCGGGGCTATCCAGCCTACCAACGCACGTTCACGCCATTCCATGTGCGTGCCGATCGTGGCCAGATACACCGCAACCGGTCGGATCAAAAAGATGATCACGCCGATCAGGGCAGCACTGCGCCAGTCGAGGCGACCCAATAGATCGAGCGGTAGGTCCGCGGTCAGCAGAATGAATATCGCTGACAGGAGCAGGACGCTTGAGGTATTCAGTGAAGCGGCGTAGTTCGTCGATGTCGGCCAGCTTCAGATTGGCGAACACCACTCCCATTATGGTGACCGCCAATAGCCCGGCTTCGGCCTGAACCTGGTTGGCGAGGCCGTACACCCCCAGTACAAGCGCCAGCATGGCGGGCGATTTGAGGAACTCCGGGATGCGGCCGCTGCGAAATGCCCAGCCCATGGCGTATGCGGTACTCGCACCAATGGCTGTAGCGGCGCCGAAGGCGAGCCCGAGCCGGCCGAGGGCCGGCCAAAGTTCCGGCGATGCTGCAGTGACGGCGTAGTATTCGAACACCAATACCGCCAGCAAAGCGCCTACCGGATCGTTGATGATGCCTTCCCATTTCAACAAAGCGGCCGTATGACGTCGCAGGCGTGCGTGTCGCAGCAGGGGCGCGATCACGGTGGGGCCTGTCACCACGGCGATCGCACCGAACAGCATCGAGACTGGCGGCGACAAGCCGATGATGTAGTGTGCTGCTACGCTCGCCAGCAGCCAGGTGATGAGCAGGCCGACCGTCACCAGCCGCATCACTTGCACGCCGGCTTCCCGGTATTCGGACCAGCGCAGATTCAAACCACCCTCGAACAGTATCAACGCTACACCGAGGTTGATCACCGGTTGCAATATCGATCCGAACCGTTCGCTAGGTTGGATCAAGCCAGTCAGTGGGCCGGCCACAAGGCCGGTCACGATCAGCAGCAGGATCGCCGGGATTCGCAACCTCCACGCCAACCACTGCGCGCCGATCCCGAATACGCCGATCAGAATCAGAGGCGTGAGCGAGGACTCGTTCATGGAGTGCGAGGCCTATCCGCGGTGACGACGGAAAACGGCATATGAATGGGCATATCGGCAGTCTAGGTGTCATTCAGGACTTTACCGCACGGCATGGACGGGATTAGGCGAAATTTCACCAGGCGAGCCGCGTCCGGCGCGTGTTCTAAGATGAGTGAGATCCGAGCATGCTGGTTCGTGTGGCGGAGCGGTGGAAGGCGCAACCCATGGATTGGATGAGTTTGCACACCTACATAGGCCAAAAGGGAGCCGATATCGCGTGGTGGCAGATGACCATCCGCGGGGTACTCGTTTTCCTCTTTGGTCTGGCGCTGTTGCGCGCAGCGGGCCAAAGAGTTTTCAACAAGGGCGCGCCGATCGACATCATTTTGGCGGTGCTGATCGGCTCGAATCTCAGCCGCGCGCTAACCGGAAACGCGCCCTTTGGAGCGACGCTTGCCGCCACTGCCGGGCTGGTTCTGGTTTATTGGGCAATTATGAGAATCGCCTTTCGCTTCAAGCCGGTTGGCTGGCTGGTGAAGGGACGTGCCACACGCCTGATCCACGATGGCGAAGTAGACTGGCAGGCCATGCGACGGCACGGGTTCAGCGAGGGCGACTTGGCCGAAGCCCTGCGAAGCAGGGGGATCGCAAAGGTGCAGGAGGTCATGTCCGCGTATATGGAACGGGATGGCAGTATAAGCGTGGTCCGCAAACAATGAATGCAGATTCCAGCGCGGCTGAAGCTTGGGAAGGTGTCCCGCCAGGTGTGTCCCGGGGCCCGGCGGTGCGCAAATCCCGGGTTAGCGAGCATGGGAGCCTGGAGAAAGCCGCGGCTCATGAACCCTGTCTGACCATCTCGAAGCTGGAGAATCACGATGCAATTGCAGAATCTGTCCGGAAAGTGCGCCGTCATCACGGGTGCGTCGAGCGGCATCGGCATGGCCGCAGCTCGCGCGCTGCACGACGAGGGTATGCGAGTGGCGGTAGCCGCTCGCAGTGTCGATAAACTTGAAGCCTTGGCGGCGACGTTCGGTGACGATTGCATGGTGGTGCCCACGGACGTTGGCAACGAACAGCAAGTGAACGACTTGTTTGACCGTGTCAGGCAGGAGTGGGGCGGGCTTGATCTGCTGTTCAATAACGCAGGAGTCGGTTACGCGGGCCCGTTCGAAAAGGGTAATACCGATGAATGGCGCGCCACCATCGATGCCAATCTATACGGCGTACTGTTTTGCACGCGGGCGGCCATACCGCTATTGCGTAACCGCCCCGGTGCGATGATCAGTACGGTATCCAGTGTCGGCGGGCGACACGGAATCGAGGGGTGGGCTGTGTACAACGCAACCAAATTTGCGGTCGTGGGACTGCACGACGCACTTCGCAAAGAGTTGGGTCCGGAAGGAATTCGGGTGTCGTTGATCGAGCCGGGAGCGGTCTATACCCAGTGGGGGCACAACGTATCCGAAGAAGCGATGCGCGAACGCCGCGACAAATTGGAAGCGTTACATAGCGAAGACATAGCAGCGGCGCTGGTGCACGCATTCGCCCAACCGCCAAATGTCAACGTTCAGGAAATGCTGATCATGCCGACCCGGCAGACCTACCCTTGATCGCAGGCGCGCCCGTTGTCCTGCTGGTCCACCGCCAAGTACTTTCGAGTCGTATGGCAGGAGTGTCGGGCGGTGATTGACAACGTAGGGTTGGAGATCGGCCTGCCGCGCCTGGCCGTCGAGGTGTCGTTCGTGGTTCGCGTGGTCGGATATAATCTGAACTGCGGGCGATTACGGTTGGGTTAGACGGGTGCCGGGAGGAAGCACGCGCTCGCCAGGATGCCATCGTGGTACGATCCAGCCGAATAGGCGGCAGCGCGCATCGCAATGAGGAGAATTGAAGATGAATTGGGCAATCAGGTTCATATTCGGGCCACTCTTGCTGGCGAACATCGCGTTCGCGCCCGCGAGGGCCGCAGAAGAGAGCGGCCCAGAATTCCCCAATGTGCCGAATATCCCGGTGCCCAAGGGCGCGGGCTACGGTGATTTCTTCAACCAACATCAGCCGGTCAAGATCGTGTTCGGAGTGTCTGACCCCGGCGATCAGATGCGCGAATCACTGACCAACGCGGCGTATACGATCAAGTACCTGAGACCGCGGAACATCGCCTACAAAATCCAGATCGTCCTGTACGGCAAAGCGGTCCTCCCCGCCAGCCAGTTCGCCACAGAAGGCGCCGGCTACGCGCCACTGATGAAGGAACTCCATGAACACGGCGTCGAATTCGTAGTCTGCAACAACTCTCTTGCGGCGCTCGACCAGTCTCCGGACGACCTGTATCCATTTATGAAACTGGTTCCAGCCGGAATTCTGCAGCTTGCCAAAAAGCAGATGCAAGGATTTGCCTACATCAGCAACATGAGGGGCAACGCAGAGTACGTCCCGACCGAAACGAAATGAGGCGCAGCGGAGATTCTGCGAAACGGCGTCAACGCGCGAGACGCTTCGAGGCTCGTTCTTCAACCTCGAAATTCCCATATGTTCGTTAACACGCGCGGGATTGGTCAGGCCGTGCTCCCGGCAGCACTGTCATAAAAAAACGTGGCGATTTTGGCGGAAGCGGCGCGAATCGAGCCCGGTGCGAAGGCAATCCAAATCATGTCGTTACGCAAATTCGTGGCCGACTTGTGCCCATGTCGGGGAAGTTGAACGGCAACCACGCCGAAAGTTTCCGCCATGAGTTCGAAGGAGTTGGCGCAAATCAGGGCGCCGCTGCCGCAGTCCATTAGGGCCGCGCTCCATGTGCGTGGCAGATTGAACTTGAATCCTTACGTTCTACTATAAAAGACGGTTGATCGGCAGGTAAGATTACGTTCAGATCGTTGAATCGCATGCGGAGGATGATTTCATGGCGAATAAAGATTGCGTACCGTATGGTAGTGATATCTCCGCAGCGGCTGAAGGCGCTGGAGGCGGAGAACACACGGCTCAAGAAGCTGCTGGCCGAGGCGCTGCTGGAGCAGGAAGTGACCCGCGAGGCGTTACGAAAAAAGTGGTAGGCGCACCGGCTCGTCGCGAGTTGGTGCGTTGGATGTGTGACACGGGGTTATCGGAGCGTCTTGCGCTGAAGGTGGCCGGCATGAGCGCGAGCAGTTTGCGCTACCAGCCGGCGCCGGATCGCAACGCAGAGCTGCGGGACTCGATTGTGGCGCTCGCGCACCGCCACCGACGCTACGGCGCGGGCATGATCTACCTGAAGCTGCGCCAGCAGGGGCTAGTAGTCAACCACAAGCGGGTGGAAAGGCTGTATGCCGAAGCTCGCTTGCAGGTTCGCCGCCGCAAACGCAAGAAGGTCCCGGTAGGAGAACGCCAGCCGCTGGTGCGGCCGGCGACCGCCAACGACGTGTGGTCGATGGACTTCGTGTTCGATCGCAGCGCGGATGGTCGTGTCATCAAGTGCCTGACGATCGTCGATGATGCCACGCATGAGTCAGTGGCTATCGTGCCGGAGCGGGCAATCGGCGGACAGCACCTGACACGAATCCTCGATCAACTGGCGACAACGCGTGGCCTACCACGGGTGATTCGGACAGATAACGGCAAGGAATTCTGCGGGCGTGCGATGCTCACCTGGGCGCACGCCCACCACGTGACCTTGCGACTGATCGAACCCGGCAAGCCGAATCAGAATGCCTACATCGAGTCATTCAACGGGCGTCTGCGTGATGAATGTCTGAATGAGCACTGGTTCTTGAATCTGGCACACGCACGCGCCGTCATCGAGACCTGGCGGCGAGAGTACAACTAGGAGCGACCAAAGAAGGCATTAGGCGGATTAACGCCCGTCGCCTATGCGAAGCAGCTGGCGGAAAACTCGGCTACAGTGGCAACCAGACTCTAAACCCGCCCGCTACTCAAGACGGGGTGACGTCGCCGCGGGTGCATACCGCTGTGCCGACTGCGGCTATGAACTTTCAATGCAATCCGCCAGTTCCGTACCGCCGTGCCCTGAGCTTGAGAAATCCGCCCATACTAAAAAATGTTGGCAGGTACTCACCGGCGCGGGAGACGCGCAGAACGATCCTTATCCGAGTTAACTGGTTTGGGTGACTTGGCAGCAACATGCTGCATGAGCGCAACGGCCCAGCACCCTGACCTGCAGCCTGCGAGCGATCGAATGGTCGCCCCTCGGTAGGCGACAGCGCCCAATGTCAATTCAAGTGCGAGAACGATGATCGAGTCGGCCAAGCCCGTTTGGCGTAGGCCATCGCGCCGGTAAGGATGATAGTCGGAGAGTAGACCGCTCCGGCGGGGGCGGTACCAGAACTTCAATCGGTCGAGGGCAACGTTTTCATTCCCGGGTAGGTCGTCCGAAATGCGATCATGATTCTTGTGCCCATTTTTGTGTAATCGGCTGCCTGTTGCTCGACAGCGATGCCTCCCGATCCGACGTAAGGCCGCCGCTCTGCCACTCCAAATCGCGTAAGCGGATCGCAGCGTATTTGTCAGCTTGTCCAGTCCGACGCTGGATGTCCTGGATGACATCCGGCAGATATATGCGTGTTCCGCCCGTTGCAGGTTGCATACATTCTAACAATCGTTAGAATCTTGGAATGAGTTCCCGGAACACCAAAGACCGGCTGTACGAACAGGTGGCGCGCATCGGTAAGGCGGTGTCCAATCCGAAGCGGCTCGAGCTGCTCGAAATCCTGTGCCAGGGCGAGAAGAGCGTCGAGCAACTGGCCGGGAATGCCCAGATCTCGCTCAAGCTTGCCAGCGCCCATTTGAAAGCGCTGCGAGCTGCCCGCTTGGTGGATACCAGACGCGACGGCAAACGGGTGTTCTACCGATTGGCGGATGCCCGAGTCGCGGACCTGTGGCTGGGGCTGCGCGAATTGGCCGAGGAACGCTTGGCCACGCTGCAGGCCGCGATGCGCGATTTGGTCGCCAGCCCGGATTCCCTGGCGCCACTGAGCGGCAAGGAACTGCTTGCCCAGGCCGCACGAGGCGACATTGTGGTCCTGGATGTGCGTCCAGGGGACGAATATGCAACAGCGCATTTGCCTTACGCGCGATCGTTGCCGCTCAATGAACTGCGCAAACGCCTGGTTGAGATTCCGATCGATAAAACGATTGTCGCCTATTGCCGCGGGCCCTTCTGTTTGATGGCGAAGGAAGCCGTGGAGGTAATGCGCGCGCGGGGCTTGAACGCAGTACGGATCGAAGACGGGGTAGTGGAGTGGCGCGCCAAAGGCCTGCCGCTGGAAGCTGCCTGACTATTAAATTAACGGAGGATCGGAGTCATGTTCTTCAAGCAATTGCCAGCCAAAGACGCATCACTGTCATACCTATTGGGCTGCGGCAGCTGCCATGTCGCCGTCGCCGTCGACCCGGTCCTGGGAGACGAAGACTGGTTTATCGAGCAGGCGGCGGCACAGGACGTCAAGATCACCCATGTGATCGACACACACATTCATGCCGATCATTATTCGGGAGGGCGTGCGCTTGCTGAAAAGGCCGGTGCACCCTATTGCCTGCACGAGAGCAGTGCCGCGCAGGTGCAATTTCCGTTCGAGCCGTTGCGCGATGGGCAGCGGATCGAGGTAGGCAACGTCCAGGTGGAAGTATTGCACACGCCAGGGCACACGCCGGATTCGGTTTGTTTGTTGGTGACCGACAAGCGTCGCGGTGAAGCGCCCTGGTTCGTGATCACCGGCGACACGTTGTTCGTCGGGTCCGTCGGCCGTCCCGATCTGGCCGGCAGGGAAGTGGAAATGGCGGGCCAGATTTACGACAGTCTGCACAGCAAGCTGCTGACCCTGCCGGACCAGGTGGAAATCTTCCCCGGCCATCAGGCGGGCAGCGCCTGCGGTGCCGGTATTTCAGGTAAACCATCTTCGACACTGGGCTTCGAGAAGCGCTGGAATCCTCTGTTGACCGCCGACCGTGACGGGTTCATTCAGGCATTGACCAGGGAAATCCCGCCGCGTCCGGCGGAAATGGACAGAATGGTGGTCGTGAACACCGGCCGCGCAACATGAATGGCTCGGTCGTTTCGGATCTCAGCCACGGTATCCGTGACAACCTGGAGCAGTTCTCGCACCAGTTGCTGCAGGTGTTCTTCGTCGGCCTGACCCTGGGTATGATGCGCACCGTGGTGCCCGCTCTGTCGGAAAGCGAATTCGGGGTGCCAAAAGGCTCGTTCCTGTTGTTGACCAGCTTCGTCGTCGCCTTCGGGGTGGTCAAGGGTGCCTTGAATTTCGCGGCTGGGCGCATCTCGGAACGCATCGGCAGACGCAACGTCCTGCTGCTAGGTTGGCTCAGCGCGGTCCCGATCCCATTCATGATCTGGTACGCGCCGTCCTGGAGTTGGATCGTTGCCGCAACGATCCTGCTGGGTGTCAATCAAGGGTTCACCTGGTCGATGACCCAGACCAGCAAGCTGGACCTGGCCCACGGCGATCAGCGCGGCCTGGCGATCGGTCTGAACGAGTTTTCCGGGTACGTGGGGGTCGCGGTCGCAGGCGTGATCACAGCGTATCTGGCCGAACAACTCGGACCGCGAACCGGTCTTCTGTATTTCGGCCTGGTGGTCGTGGCGGCAGCAGGCATCACGACCCTGCTCTGGGTCAAAGAGACGCTGCCCTGGGCGAAGCTGGAGTCAGCGCGCCACGCGTCGGGCCAACATACCGGGCCCCAACCCCGATATCCCCGTGAGGTGTCCGCACAGCCCGGTACCTGGGAGATGTTCACCCTGATGTCGTGGCGCGACCGCCGCATGGCCGTCTTCAGCCAGGCCGGACTGGTGGAAAAGTTCGTCGATGCGCTGGTGTGGGTCGTGTATCCCGTCTGGCTCTATCAGCATGGCCTGTCGTTGCCCGCCATCGGCTGGGTCGTGGGCACCTATGGCATCGTTTGGGGCGTATCGCAGTTCTTCACCGGGCGGCTGTCGGACCGCGTCGGTCGTATGAAGCCGATCATATGGGGGATGTGGCTGTGCGGCGCCGGGGTTGCCCTGATGCCCGTTTCCGACGCGCTGCGATGGCAATTGACGGCCGCGGCGTTGACCGGTTTCGGCATGGCGCTGCTGTATCCCACCTTGTCGGCGGCGGTGGCCGACATCGCCCATCCCGACTGGCGCGGGTCCGCCATCGGCATCTATCGCTTTTGGCGCGACTTCGGCTATGGCGTCGGAGCGCTCTTGCTGGGCATCGCCGCTGCCGTGGCGGGTACGCTCGATCCGGCGTTCTGGTTCGTCGCCGGAGCCATGGCGTTGTCCGGGCTCCTGGTCCTGGTGTTCGGCGAAGAAACTTTGCCGAGGCTCAATCCCGCTTCGGGTCAAAGAGATCGACGAACGAAGTATGACGATGCATGAGACCGTCAATAGTTTTGCTGGCGCTTTCCACACACCGACGGTCGGTTCACTAATTGAATCTACGCTGCGCTACGGCATCCCGCCGAACGTTGGCTTTCATCCGCACTACCGCCCCCAATAAAAAGGGCTGCCCGTGGGCAGCCCTAGTTTTATTTGGTGGAGGCGGCGGGAATCGAACCCGCGTCCGCAAGCACTCCGCCGTTGGCTCTACATGCTTATCCCGGTCTATTGATTTAACCGCTTGCTACCCGACGGGCAGGGAAAACAAGCAGCGATCCCAGTTAGGTTTTAACGGGTCAGTCCTGGGAGAACGTCACCGCGGTCTTGTGAGAATCGACGCCTGATTACGGACGCACAAGCACGGCTCCGGTCAGACGGCACCCTACTGGGTTTTAAGCAGCGAGTGCGTAGTTGTCGTCGTTGGCAACTATATGGTTTGCAGCTGGATTTACGAGGTTGTCTGCGCCTCGGCATGCACCTCAGGTTTCGCTACCCACGTCGAATCCAGGTCGCCCCCAAAGTACTTCCTATATATAAACAGTATACCGACAATTCAAGACTTTCGTCAGTGTTTGTCGGAAACTCACCCGTGTTTCAGGACCCGGGCTTTTTCCCGCTGCCAGTCACGATCTTTGAGAACCGCGCGCTTGTCATGGGCTTTTTTGCCCTCTGCCAAGGCGATTTCCACTTTCGCCCGGCCTTTCTTCCAATACATCGCGGTGGGCACCAGGGCGAGCCCCTTACGCTCGGTTGCACCGATGAGTTGGTCCAGTTCGTGGCGGTGCAACAGCAGTTTGCGGGTCCGGGTGGGGTCGGGTTGGATATGGGTGGAGGCGGTGGGTAGGGGGGTAATCAACGCACCCAGCAGCCAGGCTTCGTTGTCCTTGACGAGCACATAGCTGTCGCGCAGTTGCACGCGACCGGACCGCAGCGCCTTGACCTCCCACCCTTCCAGCGCGAGGCCGGCCTCGAAGCGGTCGAGGATGAAGAAGTCGTGCCGTGCCTTCTTGTTCAGGGCAATGGTGCTGGACCCCGAGCCTTGTTCCTTTTTCTTTGCCATCAGCACATTATGCCAGGAGATCCGCGCCGGGGCGACGCCGATGACGGTTGTCCAGTTCGGTTGAGTCACAGTCCAATGTCGTTCAGAATGCTGAAAAAAATCCAATCGAGTCCCTGACAATGCCCGCAAAACGAACTTCGATCCACGGCGAATGGTCGTCTCGCCTGGCGTTTATTCTCGCCGCAACCGGCTCGGCTGTCGGTCTGGGCAATATCTGGCGCTTTCCTTATATCACCGGTGAATATGGCGGCGGCGCCTTCGTGCTGGTGTATCTGCTATGTGTCGCGCTGGTCGGGATTCCGGTGATGATGGCCGAAGTCATGCTCGGCCGCCGCGGCCGCCAAAGTCCTCTCAATACCATGCGTTCGCTGGCCCACGAGGAGGGCCGGAGTCGGCTTTGGCAGGGGCTTGGCTGGATGGGAATGATCGCCGGGTTCCTGATTTTGTCGTTTTATAGCGTCGTGGCGGGCTGGACATTGGCGTACGTGGTGCGCACCGCCTTGGGCACTTTCGACGGCGCCACTGCGAACGGCGTGTCGTCGATTTTCGATCAGTTCATTGCCGACCCGGAGCGCCTGCTGGCCTGGCACACCATTTTCATGGCGATGACCATCGTGGTCGTGTCACGAGGCGTCAAAGGTGGTCTTGAAAAAGCCGTGCGATTCTCTGATGCCGGCGCTGTTCGTGCTCCTGATTGCGATGGTCGGCTACGCCATGAATACCGGCTATTTCGACCAGGCACTGGCTTACCTGTTCCGGCCGGATTTCACCAAGCTGACCCCGAAAGGGGTGCTCGAAGCCATGGGCCAGGCGTTTTTCAGCCTCAGTCTCGGTATGGGCGCCATCATGATGTACGGCTCGTATCTGTCCCACAATGCATCCATCACCAAGACAACGGTCATCATTGCCGGCATGGACACCTTGGTCGCGCTGCTGGCCGGATTGGCGATCTTCCCCATCGTTTTTGCCAATGGACTCGAGCCGCAGCTGGGCTCCGGTATGGTGTTCAAGGTGCTTCCCATTGCCTTTGGGCACATGCCGGGCGGCACGCTGTTCGGCACTTTGTTTTTTATTCTGCTGGTTTTCGCGGCGTGGACTTCCTCCATCTCTCTGCTCGAGCCGATGGTCGCATGGTTTGTCGAGAACCGCGGGATGAGTCGGGTCAAAGCTTCGGCTTGGGCCGGGCTGGCAGCCTGGATCATGGGTATTTGTTCACTGCTCTCGCTCAATGTCTGGTCCGGACTACAAACTGCTGGGTATGACGTTCATCGACGGCGTCGAATTCCTTGCCGCGAATATCATGCTGCCGCTGGGCGGATTTCTGATTGCGGTTTTCACGGCCTGGGTGATGGCCAAGGAGTCGACCCTGGACGAACTCAAGCTGCGGGATCGTTTCGGCTATCAATTGTGGCGCTTGCTGACCCGCTTCATCGCCCCGGTCGCCGTGGCGATCGTGCTGCTCAACGCGACCGGATTGCTGCAACGGCTGCTGAATCTGATCGGGCAATGATATACTCGCGCCTTCGCGCAGCAAGATTTGAAGCATTTTCCGCTATGCCCACGATCAGTAGAAACGCCCTGGTTCCCTACAGCGCCGCCGAAATGTACGCGCTGGTGGACGATATCGAATCGTATCCGCAATTCCTGCCCTGGTGTCGCAGTGCAGAAGTGCTTGCCCGCGACGACGACGAAGTGCGTGCCAGTATCGAGATCTCCCGCAGCGGCGTGAACAAGACTTTTACCACCCTCAATCGCCTGCAAAAGCACAAGATGATCGAGATCCGCCTGGTGGAAGGTCCGTTCCGTCATCTCGAAGGTTTTTGGCGCTTCGAACAGTTGCGTGAGGATGCCTGCAAAGTCTGTCTCGATATGGATTTCGAATTCTCGAGCCGCATCATGGGCATGATGATCGGGCCGGTCTTCAGCCAGATCGCGGGTTCGATGGTGGATGCTTTCGTCGCGCGCGCCGATGATCTCTATGGCGGACGCTGATCGGATCAAAGTGGAAGTGGCCTACGCGCTGCCGCAGGAACAAGTGATCGTGCCGCTCGACGTGGAACCCGGCACGACCGTGAAACAGGCCGTCGAGCGCTCAGGCATTCTGCAGCGTTTCATGGAAATCGATCTAAAGACAAACAAAGTCGGTGTGTTCGGCAAGCTGGCCAAGCTGGATCGTGTGCTGCGCGCCAATGACCGGGTCGAAATCTATCGGCCTCTGATTGCCGATCCCAAGGAAGTGCGGCGTCAGCGCGCGGCCCAGGGCAAGGCGATGAAGAAAGGCGGTGGCGATTCGGCCGATGGTTCGGATTGATCGGCTCGGCTTTGGTCAGTCGCCGATTCCAATCTTTTCCAGCATGCGGCCGAAGAAACCTTTTTTCTTTACGCCTGCCGGGTTGACCTCTACGACTTCGGATTTCTCCGAAGACGCTGATGCGGCCTCTGGATGCGGGCGCATGTCGCCTTCCAGTCGCGCCAGCTGGTCGTTCTCGAAAAACAGCGCCACGTGGTGTTGTGTTCGCAGCTTGCCGCCGGTTTTCAGCGAATAGTAATAGTCCCAGCGGTTCGGGTGGAAGGGGTCCTCCACCAGTGGCGTGCCGAGTACATATTGCACTTGGTTTTTGGTCATCCCCGGATGTACGCGGTTCAGCTGCTCCTGCTCGATGATGTTTCCCTGCTGGATATCGATCTTGTAGGGAAACGAGGAACAGCCGGTGACAAGCGCGGCGTTAAGCCATAAAATTAGAATGATAAGCTTTTTCATTTGACCTGGGATTTGACCGCAAACTGCGGCTGAATCATACCGGAAGCATCCCGGGATTTATAGCGTTGGAGGACCCAGGCGTGGAATCAAAAGACCTGAAGAAGGCTGGCCTGAAGGTCACCCTGCCGCGGATGAAGATCCTCGAGATCCTCGACGAAAGCGATACACGGCACTTCAGCGCCGAGGATGTGTACAAGCAGTTGCTCGAGGCCGGGGAGGAGATCGGGCTGGCGACGGTCTACCGGGTGCTGACGCAGTTCGAAAGTGCAGGACTGGTGACGCGTCACCACTTCGAAGGCGGCCACTCGGTGTTCGAGTTGAACCGAGGGCCCCACCACGACCATATACTGTGCGTGCGTTGCGGGCGGGTCGATGAGTTCATGGACGATACCATCGAGCAGCTGCAGGAAGCGATCGCAGAGCGGGCCGGTTATCGCATGACCGACCACAGTTTGTACATCTACGGTATCTGCAAGGACTGCCAGAAGCAGGAAAGCTAGCAGCCGTTCCGGCTAGCGCCGTAGCGGGAGCGTCGTTGCCCGACTTCAGGCTGAGGCTCGTTTGCCCCGTGGTTTGCCACGCGGCTTGACGGGCGTTCCATCGCTGACGGTGGTTTGCGCTTTTTCGATCATTTCCTCGGCATGGGCGCGGGTTTGGGCGCTGATCTCCACGCCGCCCAGCATGCGTGCGACCTCTTCGATGCGCGCCGGTGGATCGAGCCGCGCGATCCGCGTGCCACGGAAGTGCGCATCGTCATGCTTGCTGACTTGCAAGTGGTCGTGTGCCTGGGCGGCTACCTGCGGCAGGTGCGTTACGCATAGTACTTGGCGGCCATCGCCCAGCGCACGCAGGCGGCGGCCGACGACTTCGGCTACGGCGCCGCCGATACCGGTGTCCACTTCATCATAAATAAGGCTTGCGATCCGGGTGCTGTCGGCCAGCACGACCTGAATCGCCAGGCTGAAGCGCGACAATTCACCGCCCGAGGCGATTTTGTTGAGCGGCTTCAACGGCTGGCCGGGATTGGTGCGTACCTGAAATTCGACCCGGTCGAGCCCATGGGCTGCAGGTTTGGCGTCCGTAGCGGTATCGACCGCGATCTCGAATGCCGCGCCCGTCATGCCGAGTTCGCCGATCACGGCGCTGACGCGGTTATTCAGCGTGCGGGCGGCGTTGCGTCGCTGGCGTGTCAATTGCGATGCGAGTTCGTTGTACCGGGCGCGCAAGCCGTCGATCTCGTCTTGCAGCGCGCCCAATCGCTCGTCCGCGTTGTCCAGCGAACGCAACTCAGTCTGGAGCGCACTCAACACTTCCGGAAGTGTTTCCGCCGCGACGTGATGTTTGCGTGACAACCCGTGCAGCAGGCCGAGCCGGTCCTCCAGCCACTGCAGTCGCGCCGGGTCGAGGTCCAGACGGTCGACATAGGTACGCAGTTCGTCGACTGCCTCTTGCACCTGAATCATGGCTTCGTTGATCAGTTCGCGAATAGGGGCAAGGGCGTTATCGAGGTCGCACAGTCCGTCCAGATCGGCGTGCACACGGCTCAGGCGATCATGCACATTATCGTCATCATTTTCGTAAAGCGCGGCGATGGCGGCCTGGGAGGTCTCTAGCAGCTGGCCCGCGTTGGCGGCGCGTGCGTGCTCCTCGGTGATCTGGGCCGGTTCTTCCGCTCGCAGATCGGCCGCTTCGAGTTCCTGCACCTGAAATCGCAGCAGATCCAGGCGGGCGTTGCGGTCTGCGGCGGCGGTGCGCAAAGTCTGCAGTTCCCGCTGGCGCTGATCCAAATCCCCGTAGACCTGATCGAGTTGGGACAACAGTTCACCATTGCCTGCGAAATCGTCGAGCAGTTGGCGCTGCGTGTCCCTGCGCAGCAGCGACTGGTGCTCGTGTTGGCCATGGATGTCGACCAGCAGGTCGCCGAGCTCGCGCAGCGATTGCACCGGCACCGGACGGCCGTTGATATAGGCCCGGGAGCGGCCCTCGGCAGTGATCACCCGGCGCAGCAGACAGTCGTTGTCTTCGGCCAGATCGTGCTGCTGTAGCCACAGGCCGGCGTCGCTGGCGGCGGTCAAATCGAACTGGGCAACGATTTCCGCCCGTTCGGCGCCGTGACGTATGACGCCGATGTCGGCGCGATCGCCCAGGGCCAAGCCAAGCGCATCCACAAGAATGGACTTGCCGGCGCCGGTTTCCCCGGTCAACGCGGTCATGCCCTGCTCCAGGTCGAGCTCGAGCCGTTCGACGATGGCGAAATCCCGGATGTGAATGTGAGTCAGCATGTCGCGCAACGATATATGGGAACGCTCAAGGTGCAAAGCCCCTGCGCCGATCTGCAGCGGCCCGGGCCATCATGGATGTTCCGACCAGCGCAGCTTGCTGCGCAGAATACGAAAGTAATCGTAGTCGGCCGGATGCAGCAAACGCAGCTTGCGCGGTTTTGCGCTGATACAGATGCGATCGCCCACCGCGACCCGCGCGTTCACCTGGCCGTCACAGGTGATCTGCCCTTCGCCTTCGGCGCTCTGGGTGATACTGATTTCGATGCGGCTGTCAGAGCCCACGACAATCGGCCGGTTGGTCAAAGTGTGCGGGCAGATGGGAACCAGTACGACTGCCGGCAGACCCGGGTGGAGGATCGGGCCGCCGCCCGACAGCGCATAGGCGGTGGAACCGGTGGGCGTGGACACGATGACACCGTCAGATCGATGTTTGTGCACGAACGCGCCGTCGATCCAGGTTTCGAACTCGATCATGCGCGCGACCTGCCATTTGTGGATGACCACATCGTTGAGGGCGTCGCTTTCCATGATCAGCGCGTTGTCGCGGTACACTTGCGCGTGTAACAGGACGCGGTCTTCTTCCCGGTACCGTCCTTCCAGAATGGCATCCAGGCACGGCATCATGTTGGCGGGCGACACATCGACCAGAAAGCCGAGGCGGCCCATGTTGACGCCGACCACCGGAATATCGAAATCGCTCAAGGTGCGTGCAGCGTTCAGCAGCGTGCCATCGCCGCCGACCACCACCGCCAGGTCGCAGTTTTCGCCAATGGCTTCGCGGCTGGCCGGTTCGATGCCGAGGTCGCCGATCCGTTCCGCGGTAGCCTGGTCGAGCACGACACGGAGGCCTCGGTCACGCAAATGCTGGGCAAGGTTGCGTAGACTGTCCCCGGCGCCGGGATCCTCGTATTTGCCGATCAGGCCTACGGATTGGAAATTGCGGGGCATCGGGGCTCTTTCGAAAGGGAAATTTTCGCGCTCAACGTACCATGGGGCCGGGCCGGGTGCACGTCGGTGATGCCGGCCCCGAACGAAGAATTGACGCCCATAAGTTAGCACTCTACCATGCTGAGTGCTAACAGCCGCATCCGATTGACAGGAAGGCATTATGCCCAGCAAACGACCGAGTTCCGCCCTGAACGAGCGTGCCCAGCATCTGCTGCGGGTGCTGGTGCGCCAGTATATTGAAGAAGGCCAGCCGGTCGGTTCGAAATCCCTGGCGCGCGCATCGGGATTGGACCTGAGTGCGGCGACCATCCGCAACATCATGTCCGACCTTGAGAACCACGGCTTTCTTGCTTCGCCACATACCTCTGCCGGACGCATTCCGACTGTGCGCGGCTACCGGCTGTTCGTCGACAGTCTGATTGCGTCGCGGCCCCTGCCCGAGGTGCAGATCGAAGAGTTGCAGCAACAGATATCCAGAGAAACCGACACCCAGCGCTTGATGTCGAGCGTGTCGGAGTTTCTATCGGGACTCACCAAGCTGGCGGGTATCGTGACCCTGCCCCGGATGCAGCGTCTGGAGTTGCGTCAGTTGGAGTTTCTGCCGCTGTCCGACAACCGGGTGCTGGCGATTTTGGTGATCAACGAACACGAGGTGCAGAATCGTATTTTGCACTTGCCTCGTACCTTCAGTACCCACGAGCTGCAAACCATATCCAACTATCTCAACGCGCATTTTGCGGGCAAGGAAATCTCCGAAGTGCGCAAGCACTTGATGAACGAGTTGCGCGCAACCCGGGAACGGGTCGATCAACTGATGCAGGATGCCATCAGCATGGCCGATTCCCTGTTCGACGGGGATGCGGTGGAGGACGGCTACGTCATGGTCGGCCACACCAAACTGATGGAATTCGAAGAACTCTCGAACGTGGAAAAGCTCCGGCAATTATTCGAGGCTTTCAGTCAGAAGCGCGACATTCTTCATCTATTGGATCAATGTCTGAACGCCCAGGGCGTGCAAATCTTCATTGGCGAAGAATGTGGTTATAAGGTCCTGGACGATTGCAGCGTGGTGACCGCCTCCTACGGCGGTGAGCGAGGCCACCCGGTCGGTGTGCTGGGTGTCATCGGCCCCACCCGCATCCCCTATGACAAAGTGATCCCCATCGTCGATATCACCGCCAAGGTGGTCGGCGCCGCCTTGAATTCCCGGGCCTGAGCCCAATATCAGTCGAGACTCTGCAGCACCGGCGACCGTCGGGCGCCTCTGCTTGTTGTTGAATTATGTTAAAAAGGTGGAGAAAGTGCATGTCTGAAAAGGATAAATCGTCGAAGAATATGGCGACTGATGAGGCTCAGGAAAGCAACGAGGAACGGCCGCTCGACGACCCGTCCCGGCACGAGGAACTGACGCTGTTGTTGGAGGATGCGCGGGCGAAGGCGGACGAGCATTACAGCCAGCTGTTGCGGTTGCAGGCCGAGCTGGAGAATGGGCGTAAGCGAACCGCGCGGGAGCTGGAGAATGCCCATAAATTCGCCTTGGAAAAATTCATGGTCGAGTTGCTGCCGGTGCGGGACAGCCTCGAGCTGGGTTTGGCAGCCGCCGGCGACGGGGACCGCATCGATCCGGCGAAGCTCAAGGAAGGAGTCGAGTTGACCCTGAAGATGTTCGCCGACGCCATGGCCAAGTTCGGCGCCCAGCCGGTCGACCCCCAAGGGCAGCGTTTCAATCCGGAGCTGCATCAGGCGATGTCCATGCAGGAAGCGGCGGATGAGGCGCCAAATACCGTTCTGACGGTGGTCCAGAAGGGGTACCAGCTCAACGAACGCTTGCTTCGTCCGGCGCTGGTCATCGTCTCCAGCGGTGGGCGCTCGCAGAATTCCCCTGTCGGCGAAGAGTATCCGCCCGGCGCGGATGGGCGCAGCGGTGGAAATATCGACGAGCAGGCTTGAATCTGCTGATTTGGCCCGCATTTACCGGGTAACGAACGAATTCGAACGCTGATTTCGCATTTGTACCAATTTAGAACGGAGACTTCGCATCATGGGAAAGATCATTGGCATTGATTTGGGCACCACCAACTCCTGCGTCGCGGTGATGGAAAGTGGCAAACCCCGGGTGATCGAAAACAGTGAGGGCGATCGCACCACGCCGTCCGTGGTCGCTTACACCGAGGACGAGGAAATCCTGGTCGGCCAGTCGGCCAAGCGCCAGGCGGTCACCAATCCCCACAACACGGTGTACGCCATCAAGCGCCTGATCGGCCGCAAATTCCAGGATGGCGAGGTGCAAAAAGACATCGACATGGTGCCTTACAAGATCATCAAGGCCGACAACGGCGACGCCTGGGTGGAGGTCAAGGGCAAGAAGATGGCGCCCCCGGAGATCTCGGCGCGGGTACTGATCAAGATGAAGAAAACCGCCGAAGACTATCTGGGCGAGAAGGTCACCGAGGCGGTGATCACCGTGCCGGCGTACTTCAACGATTCGCAGCGCCAGGCCACCAAGGACGCGGGCAAGATCGCGGGCCTCGATGTCAAGCGCATCATCAACGAGCCGACCGCGGCGGCGCTTGCCTATGGCATGGACAAAAAGGGCGGCGACCGCAAGGTGGCGGTCTACGACCTGGGCGGTGGCACCTTTGACATCTCCATCATCGAGATCGCCGAAATCGAAGGCGAGCATCAGGTGGAGGTGTTGTCCACCAATGGTGATACCTTCCTCGGCGGCGAAGATTTCGACAAGCGCCTGATCGATTATCTGATCGACGAGTTCAAGAAGGATCAGGGTATCGATTTGCGCAAGGATCCGTTGGCGCTGCAGCGTCTGAAGGAATCCGCGGAGAAAGCCAAGATCGAGCTGTCCTCGAGTCAGCAGACCGACATCAATCTGCCCTACATCACGGCGGATCAGAACGGTCCCAAGCACATGAACATCAAAGTGACCCGCGCGAAGCTGGAATCGCTGGTCGAAGACCTGATCGCGCGTACGTTGGAACCCTGCAAGATCGCGCTCAAGGATGCCGGCCTGTCCGGGTCCGAGGTGGACGACGTGATCCTGGTGGGCGGCCAGACCCGCATGCCGAAGGTCCAGGCTGCGGTGAAGGACTTCTTTGGCAAAGAGCCGCGCAAGGACGTCAATCCCGATGAAGCGGTGGCGGTCGGTGCCGCGATTCAGGGCGGGGTGCTGGGCGGTGAAGTGAAGGACGTGCTGCTGCTGGACGTGACTCCGCTGTCCCTGGGTATCGAGACCCTCGGCGGTGTCATGACCAAACTGATCGACAAGAACACCACGATTCCGACCAAGGCGCAGCAGGTGTTCTCCACCGCCGACGACAATCAGACCGCGGTGACGGTGCATGTGTTGCAGGGCGAGCGCGAAATGGCCACTGCCAATAAATCGCTCGGGCGTTTCGATTTGAGCGATATTCCGCCTTCCCCGCGCGGCGTGCCGCAGATCGAAGTGGCGTTCGACATCGACGCCAACGGCATTTTGAACGTGTCCGCCAAGGACAAGGCCACGGGCAAGGAACAGTCGATCGTCATCAAGGCATCCTCCGGTTTGTCGGATTCCGAAATCGAACAAATGGTCAAGGATGCCGAGGCCCATGCGGCGGAGGACAAGAAGTTCCACGAACTGGTGGATGCCCGTAACCAGGCGGACAATCTCATCCACGCCACCAACAAGTCTCTTGAGCAATTGGGCGAGAAGGTGAGCGCGGAGGAGAAGAGCGATATCGAAGCGGCGATCGAGGGCCTGAAGGAAGCCATGAAGGGCGACAGCAAGGACGAAATCGAGGCCCGCACCCGTACGCTGTCCGATAAGTCGGCGAAGTTGGCGGAGCGTCTCTATGCCCAGGATGGCAAGGGCGCGGAAGCGCAAGCCGGCGCCGAGCAGGCCCAGGGCGGTGCCGAAACGGCCAAGGACAATGATGAGGTGGTCGACGCCGAGTTCGAGGAAGTGAAAGATAACAAGTAAAGCTGCGTTATAATGGCGGCCGTTTTCCCGCGGCCGCCGGACGCACATAACAAAAGCTGACAGGCGTGCGGCAATTCGCGGCGCGCCTGTCATTGTGTGCGTACCCAGGCTAAAGCGTGCCGTGCCGTATTGACGAACCTAAGCGAAGCAGATGTCCAAACGTGATTATTACGAGGTGCTCGGGGTAGCCAAGAACGCCAGCGAAGCAGAGCTGAAAAAAGCTTTCAAGCGCATGGCCATGAAATACCACCCCGATCGCAACCCTGGTGACAAGGAAGCCGAGGACAAGTTCAAGGAGGCGCGTGAGGCCTTCGATGTGCTGTCCGACCCCCAAAAACGTGCGGCCTACGATCAATTCGGTCACGCGGGTGTCAGCGGCGGCCCGGGTTTCGGCGCCGGGGCGGCGGCGGGCGGCTTCAGTTTCTCCGATATTTTCGGCGACGTCTTCAGCGATATATTCGGCGGGGCCGGCGGCCCCGGGCGGGGTGGCAGGGCGTTCCGTGGCGCCGACCTGCGCTACAACCTGGATCTGACATTGGAAGAGGCCGTCGCCGGCACTACCGTCAAGATTCGCGTGCCGACCTTGGTGGTGTGCGCCGAGTGCGGCGGCACCGGCGCCCGGAAGGGCAGCAGTCCGGTTACCTGTACCACCTGCGGCGGACACGGCCAGGTTCGGATGCAGCAGGGCTTTTTCTCGGTGCAGCAGACCTGCCCGCGGTGCCATGGCAGCGGCCAGATGATTACGGATCCATGTATCGTCTGTGCCGGGCAGGGCCGGGAGCAGCAGCACAAGACCCTGTCCGTGAAGGTTCCGGCGGGGGTCGACACAGGTGACCGGATTCGCCTGGCTGGCGAGGGCGAGGCCGGCGAGCAGGGCGGACCTGCAGGGGATCTGTATGTGCAGATCCGGGTCAAGGAGCACGCGATCTTCGTCCGCGACGGCAGCGATCTGCATTGCGAGGTGCCGATCGATTTCGTAAGTGCCGCCCTGGGCGGCGAACTCGAGGTGCCGGCCCTGGACGGCAAGGTCATGCTCAAGATTCCGCCCGAGACCCAGAGTGGAAAGTTGTTCCGCCTGCGCGGCAAAGGCGTGAAACCGGTGCGGGGCGGTGCCACCGGGGATCTGCTGTGCCGGGTCGCGGTGGAGACGCCGGTGAACTTGAATGCGCGCCAGCGGGAGATCCTCGAAGAGTTCCGTGGCAGCCTCGCGGCCGGCGGCAAGCGTCACAATCCGCGCGCCCATTCCTGGCTGCATGGCGTTAAAAAATTCTTCGAAACCATGAAGTTTTAATCTGTACTTCATGTAATGCTTGAGCAGTTATGGCGAGCCGGGGCAGGCACTGCCGTCGCCGGATTCGAAGCAATAGGGGAGTTCCCACGGACATGACGCGTATTGCCATCACCGGCGCCGGCGGGCGCATGGGTCGCACCCTGATCGAGGCCTGCTCGGAATCCGAAGCCTTGCAGCTGACCGTGGCCCTCGACCGGCCGGGCAGTTCCCTGATTGGCGCGGACGCCGGCGAGGTTGCCGGACTCGGCAAGCTGGGCGTGACGATCGGCGATGATCTGCAAGCGATGACCGGCGAATTCGACGTATTGATCGATTTCACCATTCCCGAGGCCACGGCCGCTCATCTGGAAATCTGCCGCCAGGCGGGCAAACGGATGGTGATCGGCACCACCGGGTTCAGCGATGAGCACAAACGCCGCATCGACGCTGTTGCCGCGGAAATTCCCCTGGTATTCGCACCAAACATGAGCGTCGGCGTGAATCTGTGTCTGAAGCTGTTGGATTTGGCGGCTCGGGTGCTGGGCGACGAAGCGGACGTGGAAATCATCGAAGCCCACCATCGTCACAAAATCGACGCACCGTCGGGGACGGCGCTGCGTATGGGCGAAGTGGTGGCGGAAGCGCTGGGCCGCGATCTGGCAAGCTGCGCGGTTTATGGGCGCGAAGGCCGTACCGGCGAGCGCGACCGCCAGACCATCGGCTTCGAAACCATTCGTGCCGGCGATATTGTCGGCGAACACACGGTGATGTTCGCCGCCACCGGCGAGCGCGTGGAGATCACCCACAAGGCATCCAGCCGGATGACGTTCGCGCGCGGTGCCGTACGTGCGGCCGCCTGGCTCATGGATCAAGGCAACGGCCGTTTCGATATGCAGGATGTGCTCGGTTTGCGCTGAGTCGGTGGTTCGGCGCTTTGAATGTCTTGTCCCTGTTGTTAGAATTTAACTCCAGCCTGAGTGTTTACTAAGCTTCAATCCGCAGGGTCATCTGATGGAGCGGGACGAACCGGAGTTCCTCCCGCTGTCTTTGTACGCGAATGGAGGTCCAATTGCGTAAACCAGCCCTTCTGGTACTGGAAGACGGCAGTATTTTCCGCGGCCTGTCGATAGGCGCGGAAGGTGAGACTGTCGGCGAAGTGGTGTTCAACACCGCTATGACCGGTTATCAGGAAATCCTCACCGATCCGTCCTATTCCAAACAGCTGGTCACGCTGACCTATCCCCATATCGGCAATGTCGGCGCCAACCCGGAGGACGAGGAGTCGGCGCGGATCATGGCGGCCGGATTGATCGTGCGCGATGTGCCACTGGTGGCGAGCAATTGGCGCAGCCGCGAATCGCTCGGTGAATACCTCAGCCGCAACGGCGTGGTCGGCATCAGTGACATCGACACCCGCCGCCTGACCCGGATCCTGCGCGAGAAGGGTGCGCAGAGCGGGTGCATCGCCGCCGGAGACGAGGTGGACGCCGATGCGGCCCTTGCGGCAGCCCGCGCATTCCCCGGCCTCAAGGGCATGGATCTGGCGAAGGAAGTCAGTACGACCGAGTCGTACAATTGGGTGCAGGGCACCTGGAGCCTCGAAGGCGGGATGCCACAAGTGCCCGAGTCCATCGACGAACAGTTGCCGTGGAAAGTCGTGGCCTACGACTTCGGCGTCAAACGAAATATCCTGCGCATGCTCGTCGATCGCGGCTGTCAGCTGACGGTGGTGCCGGCGCAAACGCCCGCAGCGGAGGTGCTTGCCATGCAGCCTCACGGTGTTTTCCTGGCCAACGGACCGGGCGACCCGGAGCCCTGTGGATACGCCATCGCCGCCATCCGCGAAATCATGTACACCGGCATGCCGCTGTTCGGAATCTGTCTCGGTCACCAGTTGCTGGGGTTGGCCAGCGGTGGTCGCACTGCAAAGATGAAGTTCGGACATCACGGTGCCAATCATCCCGTGCAGGATCTGGAAACCGGCCGGGTCATGATCAGCAGCCAGAACCACGGCTTCGAAGTGGACGAGAAGTCCCTACCCGACAACGTGCGCACCACCCATCGTTCATTGTTCGATCAGACCTTGCAGGGCATTCATCACAACGAGTATCCCGCGTTCAGCTTTCAGGGGCATCCGGAAGCCAGTCCGGGGCCCCACGACGTCGGGCCGCTTTTCGACCATTTTATCGAGCTGATGCAACAGCGCTGGCACGCAGGTGCCGCGCGCTGAAGCTGATCGACCTTCATCACCGCTGTGCAAGTGAGACCGGCGTACGCCGAACTGCGGTCGACCCATTGCGATTTGAGACATGCCGAAAAGAACCGATATCCATAGCATCCTGATCATCGGCGCCGGGCCCATCGTCATCGGCCAAGCGTGCGAATTCGACTATTCCGGCGCGCAGGCTTGTAAAGCGCTGCGCGAGGAGGGTTATCGCGTCATCCTGGTGAATTCCAATCCGGCCACCATCATGACCGACCCAGAGATGGCGGATTCAACTTATATAGAGCCGATCCGCTGGCAAACGATCGAACGCATCATCGACAAGGAACGCCCCGATGCGCTGCTGCCCACCATGGGCGGGCAGACTGCATTGAACTGCGCACTGGATCTGGCGCACCAGGGCGTACTGGAAAAATACGGCGTCGAGCTGATCGGCGCGTCGGAAGATGCCATCGACAAAGCCGAGGACCGCGATCGTTTCCGGCAGGCCATGCGCGCCATCGGTTTGAGCGTCCCCCATTCGGAAATGGCGCACAGCATGGAGGAAGCCATGCAGGTGGTCACGGGCATCGGCTTCCCGTGCATCATCCGGCCATCCTTCACAATGGGCGGTTCCGGCGGCGGTATTGCTTATAACAAGGAAGAGTATGTCGAGATTTGTGAGCGCGGCCTGGATCTGTCGCCCACCAACGAGTTGCTGATCGAAGAGTCGGTGCTGGGCTGGAAAGAATTCGAGATGGAGGTGGTGCGCGACCGCAAGGACAATTGCATCATTATCTGCTCGATCGAGAATTTCGATGCCATGGGTGTGCATACCGGCGATTCCATCACGGTGGCCCCGTCGCAGACGCTGACCGACAAGGAATACCAGATCATGCGCGACGCATCGTTGGCGGTGCTGCGTGAAATCGGCGTCGATACCGGTGGCTCCAACGTGCAGTTCGCCATCAATCCGGACGACGGGCGCATGATCATCATCGAGATGAATCCGCGCGTTTCCCGGTCCTCGGCTCTGGCGTCGAAAGCGACCGGTTTCCCCATCGCCAAAGTGGCCGCCAAGCTGGCGGTGGGATACACCCTCGATGAACTGCAGAACGAAATAACCGGCGGCATGACGCCGGCTTCCTTCGAGCCGTCCATCGACTACGTGGTCACCAAAGTGCCACGCTTTACCTTTGAGAAATTCCCCAAGGCGAATTCACGCCTGACGACGCAGATGAAATCCGTCGGCGAAGCCATGGCGATCGGCCGCACGTTTCAGGAGTCGCTGCAAAAAGCGCTGCGAAGCCTCGAGACCGGCACCGACGGCCTCAACGAACAGGTGGCGCGGGATCAGGAAGGTGCCCTGGATATCATTCGCCGCGAATTGCGCGAACCGGGTCCGGACCGGATCTGGTACATCGGCGATGCGTTCCGGGCTGGGCTCGGTATGGAGGAAGTGCACGAGCTTACCGGCATCGATCCGTGGTTCCTGGTGCAGATTCAGGAATTGATCGAGTTCGAAGAGCAGGTGCGTGCCGAGGGTATGGACAAGCTCGACGCGACGCGGATGCTGGCGCTCAAACGCAAGGGGTTTTCCGACCGTCGGCTTGCGCAACTGCTGGATAGCTCGGAATACGTCGTGCGCGACCTGCGACATCAGTTGAATGTGCGGCCGGTGTACAAGCGGGTTGATACCTGCGCGGCGGAATTCGCGACCCGCACCGCGTATATGTACTCCACTTATGAGGAAGAATGCGAAGCAGATCCGACCGACGCCGAGAAGATCATGGTGCTTGGCGGTGGGCCCAACCGGGTGGGTCAGGGTATCGAATTCGACTACTGCTGCGTTCACGCATCCCACGCCTGTCGCGATGACGGTTACGAAACCATCATGGTCAACTGCAATCCGGAAACCGTGTCGACCGATTACGACACTTCGGATCGTTTGTACTTCGAACCTCTGACATTGGAAGACGTGCTCGAAATCATTCACAAGGAAAATCCCAAGGGCGTCATTGTCCAGTACGGTGGCCAGACGCCGCTGAAGCTGGCCCGGGACCTTGAGAAAGCAGGGGCGCCCATCATCGGGACCAGCCCGGATTCGATCGATCTCGCGGAAGACCGCGAACGGTTCCAGCAGATGCTCAATAAGCTCGGTCTGTTGCAGCCGCCCAATCGTACGGCGCGCACCGAATCCGATGCAGTGCGCTTGGCCGAAGAAATCGGTTATCCGCTGGTGGTCCGGCCTTCATACGTCCTCGGCGGACGCGCCATGGAAATCGTCTATAACGAAGACGATCTGAACCGTTATATGCGCGATGCAGTGCAGGTTTCCAACGAGTCCCCGGTACTGCTCGATCGTTTTCTGGACGACGCGGTCGAGGTTGACGTGGACGCGGTTTGCGACGGCGAGGACGTGGTCATCGGCGGCATCATGGAGCATATCGAGCAGGCTGGCGTGCACTCGGGCGATTCAGCGTGTTCGTTGCCGCCCTATACGTTGTCCAAACAAGTGCAGGACGAGTTGCGTGAACAAGTCGGAAAAATGGCGCGCGAACTCAAGGTCGTCGGTTTGATGAACACTCAGTTCGCCATCCAGGACGAGAAGGTCTACATCCTGGAAGTGAACCCGCGGGCGTCGCGCACCGTTCCATTCGTTTCGAAAGCGATCGGTGCGCCGCTGGCCAAAATCGCGGCACTCTGCATGGTGGGCAAATCGCTCAAGAAGCAGAATTTCACCACCGAGCGCGTGCCGTCGTATTTTGCAGTAAAGGAAGCGGTGTTCCCGTTCATCAAGTTTCCCGGTGTGGATACGATTCTCGGCCCGGAGATGAAATCCACCGGCGAAGTGATGGGCGTCGGGCGCAGCTTCGGCGAAGCGTTCGCCAAAGCGTTGTTGGGCGCGGGGGTATCTTTACCCACCACCGGCCGGGCCTTCATCAGCGTGCGCGATCGTGACAAGGAGGATGCGGTGCAGGTGGCCCGGGATCTGGACAAGCTCGGATTCGAGATTTTTGCCACGCGAGGCACGGCAACAGCCTTATACGAGGCGGGTGTGCCGTGCATGGTCGTGAACAAGGTCAACGAGGGCCGGCCGCATATCGTGGACATGATCAAGAACGACGAAATCAGCTTCATCGTCAATACCACGGAAGGTAAACAGGCTGTCGCCGATTCCTACACCATACGACGCAGCGCGCTGCAGCATAAGGTGACTTATGCGACCACGCTCGCGGGCGGTGAGGCAACCTGCATGGCATTGCTGCATTTGGATGCTGTCGCCGCCGTGAATCGACTCCAGGATCTGCACAAGGAAAGCGCCGTATGACCAAGGTACCACTGACCGCCCGCGGCGCGGAAAAGCTTCGCGTCGAACTCAAGCAACTCAAGAACGTCGAACGTCCAAAGGTGATCCAGGCGATCGCCGAGGCACGCGCCCACGGCGATCTCAAGGAAAACGCTGAATACCATGCCGCCCGCGAACAGCAGGGTTTTATCGAAGGGCGTATCCGGGAAATCGAATCCAAGTTGTCGAACGCACAAGTGATCGATGTCACCAAACTCAATGCCGGCGGCAAAGTCGTTTTTGGCGCTACGGTCGATCTGGTCGATGAAGAAACCGGTGAAGAAGTGACCTATCAGATCGTGGGTGAGGACGAAGCGGATATCAAGCAAGGCATGATATCGGTCAGTTCACCGATTGCGCGGGCCCTGATCGGCAAAGCCGAGGGCGATATCGCGGTCGTGCGCGCGCCGGGCGGTGAAAAGGAATACGAAATCGCAGAAGTACGGTATGTCTGATCGCGCGCGCCGCGACGCTTGAGCAGGTCCTGCGTATGCATGTCGGTGAACGAATTCTGCTGACGCTGTGGGCGGGTTCAATGTGGACGGTCGGTACCTGGTCGCGCCGACATTGTTCGCCGTACTCGATGACCGCCATCTGGCAGGTATGCTGGCCGGTAGATTGTTCGGTATCGTCGCCTACCTGGGACTGGTGTGCGGCGTTTTGCTGCTGATCGGTCAAGTGGTGCGCGGCGGTTGGCGCGGCTGGCGAGTCTACGCTTTGATCGTCATGCTGGCGGTAACCGCTTTCGGAGAATTCATTCTGCAACCGCGCATGGCGGCCTTGAAGGCCCAGGGCCGCGCCGGCGCCGAGAGCTTCGCGATGCTGCACGGCGTTTCCTCCACGCTGTTCCTGGTCGTCAGTATTCTGGCCCTGGCGCTGGTGGCGTTCGGCTTGGCCCCGGTCGGCGCTGAGCGCCGCGGGTCGGTCGGCTAGCGTGGCAGTTGGATCACCGGCCGCTCGGCCGCACGATAGACGATGGCGACATGACCGATGCGTTGCACCAGTTCTGCGCCCGTAGCGCTGCGCAATTGCGTCGAGAATGGCCTCCCGGCCGCTGCGGTCGCCGGCATTGATTCGGATTTTCAGCAGCTCGTGGTGCGCCAGGGACAGTTCGATTTCGCGCAGTACGGAAGGGGTCAGGCCCTTGTCGCCGACGATGACCACCGGTTTGCGTTGGTGCGCGAGGCCGCGCAGATGCCGCTTTTGTTTTTCACTTAATTTCATGGCTTCCGAATCTGGATGGGTCGAAAGGGCGGCAAGTGTAGCATGGCCGTCGCGAGCCGGTGCGGCACGCGTGAGCATGGCCGCGCGGCAATCCCGCGAACGCGTCGCGGCCGTGGGTGCTGGCAATGGCGCGTAGCAAAAGCAGCCGTCGCTGGCTCAAGGAGCACTTCGACGATCCCTATGTGCAGCGGGCGCAGAAAGAGGGCCATCGCGGCCGCGCGATCTACAAGCTGATCGAGATTCAGGAAAAAGACCGTATCCTGAGCCCGGGTATGGTCGTGGTCGATCTCGGCGCGGCACCGGGCAGTTGGTCCGAGTATGCCGTGAAAGCGGTGGCTGACGCCGGTTACGTATTCGCGCTTGATATTCTTCCCATGGAGCCGATACCGGGTACGACAATACTGCAGGGCGATTTCCGCGAGGCGGATGTATTGGCGCGATTGCGCGCTGCCCTGGGCGGCCGGCCGGTAGACCTTGTAATGTCGGATATGGCGCCCAATATCAGCTGGTATGCACGCCGTCGATCAGCCGCGCGCAATGCACTTGGCGGAATTGGCGCTGGAATTGGCCGACGAGGTCCTCAGACCGGGTGGGGATTTGCTGGTGAAAGTGTTTCAAGGCGCCGGGTTCGATGAGTTTTCCCGGCAACTGCGCGGGCGTTACCGCAAGGTCTTGTTCCGCAAGCCCAAGGCGTCGCGGGCGCGGTCGCGGGAAGTGTATGCGCTGGCCCGTGACAGGGTTCTGTAGTAAGGTTTTAAGTAATTGTCTTACGGCGCGTTTGCCGTATAAAACCGGCTGGCTTTGAACGCTGGCACCAGGTGCAAACGAGGTATATGCCTTGAACGACATGGCGAAGAATTTAATCCTTTGGATCATCATTGCGGTGATCCTGATGTCTGTGTTCAACAGCTTCGGACCCAGTTCGCAGCCTTCGAGCACCATTCCCTACAGCCAGTTCCTCGAGCAGGTGCGTAACGGCAACGTCAAGGGCGTGAAGATCGACGGCCGTACCATCACCGGACAGCGCGCCAGCGGCGAGCGATTCGTCACGTTCACGCCGCCGGGCGACGCACAAGGCATGATGAAGGATCTGCTCGACAACAACGTCGAGATCAATGCCGCTGCTCCCGATAAGCAATCCATCTGGGCCCAGATCTTCATCTCCTGGTTCCCGATGTTGCTCCTGATCGGTGTCTGGATCTTCTTCATGCGCCAGATGCAGGGCGGCGCCGGCGGCCGTGGCGCCATGTCCTTCGGCAAGAGCCGTGCCCGCATGTTGGGAGAAGATCAGGTCAAGGTCACTTTCACTGACGTGGCGGGTGTCGACGAAGCTAAGGAAGAAGTCGGCGAATTGGTCGAATTCCTGCGCGACCCCGGTAAGTTTCAGAAACTCGGCGGCAAGATTCCCCGCGGCGTGCTCATGGTGGGTTCGCCCGGAACCGGCAAAACGCTTT
The DNA here is from genome assembly GCA_963762165.1 of uncultured Gammaproteobacteria bacterium. GTDB lineage: Bacteria > Pseudomonadota > Gammaproteobacteria > JASBUN01 > JASBUN01 > CAVXJN01. The sequence goes on along the minus strand of CAVXJN010000001.1, from coordinate 398,946 downwards.
TGGCCAAAGCCATTGCCGGCGAAGCCAAGGTGCCGTTTTTCACGATTTCCGGTTCCGATTTCGTCGAAATGTTTGTGGGCGTGGGCGCATCGCGCGTCCGTGACATGTTCGAGCAGGCCAAGAAGCACGCCCCTTGCATCATTTTCATCGACGAAATCGACGCCGTCGGCCGTCATCGTGGCGCCGGTCTCGGTGGCGGACATGACGAGCGCGAGCAGACACTGAACCAGTTGCTGGTGGAAATGGATGGATTCGAAGGCAATGAAGGCGTGATCGTAATTGCCGCGACCAACCGTCCTGATGTGCTCGATCCCGCGCTGTTGCGGCCTGGCCGTTTCGATCGTCAGGTGGTCGTGCCGTTGCCGGACGTGCGCGGCCGCGAGCAGATTCTGCGCGTGCACATGCGTAAGGTGCCGTTGGGCGACAACGTCAACCCTGTGGTCATCGCCCGTGGTACGCCGGGATTCTCCGGGGCCGATCTGGCCAATCTGGTGAACGAGGCAGCGTTGTTTGCGGCCCGCGCCAACAAGCGGCTGGTGACCCAGGACGATTTCGAGCGCGCCAAGGACAAGATCATGATGGGCGCCGAGCGCAAGTCCATGGTCATGAGCGAGGAAGAGAAAAAGCTCACGGCGTACCATGAAGCGGGCCACGCCATCGTCGGGCTCAGCGTTCCGGATCACGACCCGGTTTACAAAGTGTCGATCATTCCCCGCGGGCGGGCGCTTGGCGTGACCATGTTCCTGCCCGAGGAAGACCGCTACAGTTACAGCAAGCGCAGGTTGGAAAGTTCATTGTGCAGTCTGTTCGGCGGCCGTATCGCGGAAGAACTGATCTTCGGCAATGACCGGGTCACGACCGGCGCGCAGAATGACATCAAACGCGCTACCGACATTGCGCGCAACATGGTCACCAAATGGGGACTGTCGGACAAACTCGGTCCCTTGGCCTATGGCGAAGAAGACGGCGAGGTGTTCCTGGGTCACACCGTGACGCAACACAAGAACATTTCCGACGGTACGGCACGGCAGATCGATGAAGAGGTTCGCCACATCATCGATACGACTTATGCCCGTGCACGCCGTATTCTCGAGGAGAACAACGACAAGTTGGAAATCATGGCGCAAGCGCTGATCCGTTACGAAACAGTCGATGCGGATCAGATCAAAGACATCATGGAAGGCAGACCTCCGCGGCCGCCGGCCGAATGGACCGACGACCAGCAGCCGCCGCGGGGCGGCAGTGCGCCCGTGACCGATGGCAAGGGTGCCGACCAGGGTCCGATCGGTGGCCCGGCCAGCGAGCACTAAAAGGACGGTGTCGTACCGAGCGAGCGGCGGGAATTCCCGCCGCTTTGCATTTGCGGCAATCGTTTCCGAACCTTCGTACTGAGTCTATGAACCACGCGCTCCTCTGCGGTGCCTTGACGCTGGATCTGAATCGTACCCACGTCATGGGGGTCTTGAATGTCACGCCGGATTCGTTTTCCGACGGCGGAAAATTCGTTGATCCCGAGCGGGCCTTGGAACACGCCGGCCGGATGGTCGACGAGGGCGCCAGTATCATCGACGTCGGCGGTGAATCCACGCGCCCGGGGGCTGAACCCGTGGACGCCGCCGCAGAACTGCAACGTGTCGTGCCGGTGATTGAAGCACTCGCGCGGGCGCTTCCGGGCACCGTCATTTCCATCGATACCAGCAAACCGCAAGTAATGCGCGCGGCTGTCGCTGCGGGTGCCGGACTGATCAACGATGTACGGGCGTTGCGCGAGGACGGCGCGCTCGATGCCGCGGCTGCTTCGAATGCCGCTGTATGTCTGATGCACATGCGCGGCGAACCCAGGACCATGCAGGAGGCGCCGCAATACGATGATGTGGCGAGGGCAGTGCTGGATTTCCTGGCCGAACGTGCGGCTGCGTGTGAGAACGCCGGGATCGACCGCGCGCGCTTGCTACTGGACCCGGGTTTCGGATTCGGCAAATCGTTGCCGCACAATCTGACGCTGTTGCGGCGCTTGGGGGAATTGCGGGAACTCGGCTTGCCTCTATTGGTGGGGATCTCGCGCAAAAGCATGATCGGCACCATCCTCGATGCGCCCGTCGAAGCGCGTGTCTACGGCAGTGTCGCGGCAGCGGTAATCGCGGCCCAACAGGGAGCGCGCATCATTCGCTGCCATGATGTCCGGGCGACGGTCGATGCGGTGCGCGTCGTGGACGCCATGCGCGATGCGCCGTGATTCCGGCATGCCAAATCGGGTATCCTTGGCGGTCGGGCGCTTCATATGAACAGAGGGTGCAATGGATCGTAAGTATTTCGGCACGGACGGTATTCGCGGACGGGTGGGACAACCGCCGGTAACGGCGGAGTTCATGCTCAAGCTCGGCTGGGCAGCCGGCCGGGTGTTGGGGCGCCGCGCCGGTGATGGTGGCAAGGTGTTGATCGGCAAGGACACGCGGATCTCCGGTTATATGCTCGAGTCGGCGCTTGAGGCTGGATTGTCCGCCGCTGGCGTGGACGTGCATCTGCTCGGCCCGATGCCGACGCCCGCCATCGCCTACCTTACCCGCACTTTCCGCGCCGACGCTGGGATCGTGATCAGCGCCTCCCATAACCCACACGCAGATAACGGCATTAAATTTTTCGCCGGCGACGGTACCAAGCTCGCCGATGCCGTGGAGCTGGAGATCGAAGCCGAGTTGGACCGACCGATGGAAACCGTGGAGTCGGCCGCGTTGGGAAAAGCGTGGCGAGTGGAAGACGCCCCCGGTCGTTACATCGAATTCTGCAAAAGCACCATCCCCATGGGCATGAGTCTCGATGGCATGAAACTGGTGGTCGATTGCGCCAACGGCGCCACCTACCACGTCAGCCCGGACGTATTCGAGGAACTGGGTGCGGATGTGATTCGCATCGGCACCGAGCCCGACGGACTCAATATCAATCGTGACTGCGGATCGACCAGCCCGGCGCGGCTGCAGCAGGCCGTGCTGGAGCACGGCGCGCACGCCGGCATCGCGCTCGACGGCGACGGCGACCGTGTGATTATGGTGGATCATGCCGGCGAACTGGTGGACGGCGACGAGCTGCTGTACGTCATTGCCAGCGAGCGGCACGCTGCTGGCCAGCTACGCGGCCCGGTAGTGGGCACTCTGATGAGCAACCTCGGCCTTGAACACGCACTCTCCAAGCTCGGGCTCGGATTCGTGCGGGCGCGGGTCGGCGACCGCTACGTGATGGAACTGCTTCAGGTCCACGGATCGATGCTCGGCGGCGAAGGCTCGGGACACATTATTTGTCTCGATCGCACCAGTACCGGGGATGGCACGGTATCGGCACTGCAGGTATTGGCGGCGATGGTTGCCAGCGGGCGCAGTTTGCAGGAGTTGAAGAACGGCATGCAGAAGTATCCCCAGTGCCTGGTCAACGTGCCGCTGCCGGAGCGGCTCGATCTGGATTCGAATGCGTCCATTTCGTCCGCGGTGCACGATGCGGAGTCCTCCTTGGCCGATCGTGGCCGCGTCCTGTTGCGTCTGTCCGGTACGGAGCCGCTGGTGCGGGTCATGGTCGAGGGCCAGGATGGCAAGGAAGTCAACCTGCTGGCGCAGCGGCTTGCCGATGCGGTACGTCACGCAGTTGACGCCAAGAGCCTGTAATCATTGATTTCACTGCGCGGCGCCGGTAAGCTTGCCGTCATTTTTTGACTTTCCAACGAAACACCAACCGGGAGAAGACATGCGCGGAACACTGGTCGCCGGCAACTGGAAGATGAACGGATCCTTGGACAGTGTCCGCAGCCTGATGGACGACATCAAGCAAGGACTGGACTCGGTGCGTTCGGCCGGAGTGGCGGTGTGTCCGCCCGCCGTGTACATCCCGGAAGTGGTGCGCATGGCAGAGGGCACGCGCATTGCCGTCGGTGGCCAAAATGTCTGCGATCAGGACAGCGGTGCTTATACCGGTGAAATCGCCGGCTCGATGCTGAAGGAATTCGGTTGCCGGTATGCCATCGTCGGCCATTCCGAGCGTCGCAGCCTGTATGCTGAATCGGACGACTTGGTCGCGCGCCGCTTTGCCGCCGCGCGTCGCAACGGCCTGATTCCCATTCTCTGTGTTGGCGAGTTGTTGGAAGAGCGGGAAGCCGGCACGACCGAGCAGGTGGTGGAAAGGCAACTCGACGCGGTGCTGGAACTGGAGGGCATCGCTGCCTTCGCCGACGCCGTGGTCGCATACGAGCCGGTTTGGGCGATCGGCACCGGTAAGACCGCCAGCCCGGCCCAAGCGCAGGAAGTGCATGGGTTCATCCGCGCCATGCTGGCCAAGCACGACGCCGGTGTGGCTGAAAACCTGATCATTCAATATGGCGGCAGCGTTAAAGGCGCCAATGCCGCCGAGTTGTTTTCGCAGCCCGATATCGATGGCGGCCTCATCGGCGGCGCGTCGTTACAGGCTGAAGAGTTCCTGGCGATCTGCCAGGCTGCTGACTGAAACTGGACTTAGCTGATGCTGCACACGTTGTTGATGGTGTTTCACGTTTTGCTGGCGATCGGTTTGATTGCCCTGGTGCTGTTGCAGCACGGGAAAGGCGCCGACGCAGGAGCTGCCTTCGGCAGTGGCTCATCGAGCAGCGTGTTCGGTGCGCGGGGTTCCGCCTCGTTTCTGAGTCGCGCCACGGCAGTGCTGGCGACCTTGTTCTTCGTGGTCAGTTTGGCGCTGGCGATTATGGCGTCCCGCCCGGCCACGTCTTCCTCGGTACTGCCCAGCACGCCGCAAACCCCGGCAATACCGGGTGCGCCCGCTGATACCGCGCCGGCGCCTGGCGCGCCGACCAAGCCCAGCGGAACGCAACCGGCAGCTCCGACGCCGCCGGCGGACAACGCCGGCAGTGATGTCCCGAAACCGCCGACAGAATAGCCGGCGGCTGACCATTTCCCGCGAACGTAGTACAATCGCGCGCGCTCAATATGCCGATGTGGTGGAATTGGTAGACACGCCGTCTTGAGGGGGCGGTGGCGAAAGCCGTGCCGGTTCGACTCCGGCCATCGGCACCATATCTGATGTATTCTTCTGCACCATCCCGTCGTTCGGGCCGTCCGGCCCGAACCGCATCCGCGATGAATCCACCGCGGGTGCTTTCCGGCAGGCTACCGCGTGCCGGGAGATACCTTTGAAACAGAAAGTTTTTATGCCCCCAGAAGCCACAAAAGCTACTGATTTCTAAACTATTTTAACCGTTTCGCAAACTTGACAGTCTGAAACGAACTAGCCTAGACTGCCTCGCACTCTGTGATTTTGCGTTAATGCCATAAAACGATAACGATAAGGTTGACTCGGGCGTGTCCGAGTTGGAGCCGCCGGGGCGGGGATGGAAGCGCGATGCTCGAAAACTATCTGCCCATTTTGGTTTTCATCGTAATCGGGATCTTGTTCGGTAGCGTGCCGATGATCGTCGGCTATGTGCTGGCGCCGAATCGTCCCGACAGCGCCAAACTCTCGCCTTACGAATGCGGCTTCGAAGCCTTCGAAGATTCGCGCATGACCTTTGACGTACGCTATTACCTGGTCGCCATTCTTTTCATTCTGTTCGATCTGGAAATCGCGTTTCTATTCCCCTGGGCAGTGGTTCTGGATCATCTCGGCTGGTTCGGTTTCTGGTCCATGATGGTATTTCTGGGCATTCTGGTGATCGGCTTTATCTACGAATGGAAGAAGGGGGCGCTGGAGTGGGAATAGAGGGCGTACTCGAAAAAGGCTGGGTCACAACCAGCGCCGATAAGCTCATCAATTGGGCGCGTACGGGTTCGATGTGGCCGATGTCGTTCGGGCTCGCATGCTGCGCGGTGGAAATGATGCACGCCGGCGCGGCGCGTTACGACCTGGACCGGTTCGGCGTGATGTTCCGGCCGAGCCCCCGGCAATCCGATGTCATGATCGTGGCCGGCACGCTATGCAACAAAATGGCGCCGGCATTGCGCAAAGTGTACGACCAGATGGCTGAACCACGTTGGGTCATATCCATGGGCTCGTGCGCCAATGGCGGCGGCTATTATCACTACTCATACTCCGTCGTTCGCGGTTGCGATCGTATTGTGCCGGTCGACATCTATGTTCCCGGTTGCCCGCCGACCGCTGAGGCGCTGCTCTACGGCATTATTCAGCTGCAGAACAAAATCAGGCGTACCAACACCATCGCTCGTTGAAGCGCGGATAGATCCTCATATGGCTGCCATACAAAAGCTGGCTGACAATCTGCACGCGCGTTTCAACGCCGCGGCTGAGTCCATTCGCCAGGATCGCGGCGAAATCTGCATGGATGTCGACGCCGGATCCATACTCGAGATATGCCACGCACTGCGCGACGAGGCGGACTTTCAATTCGAATGCCTGATGGATCTGTGCGGCGTCGACTATTCCGCGCTCGGAGACGCGGAATGGAAAACCGATGCGGCTACGGATACCGGCTTCAGTCGCGGTGTTGATCGCGACCACACTGACACGCGCACTGTCGCCGGGGGCGCCCGTTTCGCAGTCGCTTATCAGTTACTTTCGGTTAGTCTGAATCACCGTTTGCGAATTCGGGCATTCATCGCCGATGAAGACTTCCCGACGCTGGATTCGGTGACTCCAGTTTGGAGTTCGGCCAATTGGTATGAACGAGAGGCGTTCGACCTTTTCGGCATCATGTTCAATGGACATCCCGACTTGCGCAGGATTCTGACGGATTACGGTTTCATTGGTCATCCCTTCAGAAAGGATTTCCCGCTGATCGGCCAGGTGGAGGTGCGCTACGATCCCGAAAAGCAGCGTGTGATCTATCAACCGGTGAGCATCGAGCCGCGGGTATTGGTGCCGCGGGTAATCCGTTCCGATCATCGTTATGACGGACGGGAACCGGAAGGATCTCCCACGGATGCCTGAGCTTCGAAATCTGACCCTCAATTTTGGTCCGCAGCATCCCGCTGCCCATGGCGTATTACGCCTGGTGCTGGAGATGGACGGTGAAGTGATCGTGCGCGCCGATCCGCACATCGGCCTACTGCATCGGGCTACGGAGAAACTGGCTGAAAGCAAACCCTATAACCAGAGTATCGGTTACATGGATCGGCTCGATTACGTGTCCATGATGTGCAACGAGCACGGCTACGTGCTCGCCATCGAAAAGTTACTGGGAATCCAGGCGCCGATCCGGGCGCAGTACATCCGGGTGCTGTTCGACGAGATAACGCGCATTCTCAATCACCTGCTATGGCTCGGCGCCCACGCACTCGACGTCGGCGCGATGACCGTGTTTTTGTACGCATTTCGCGAGCGCGAAGATCTGATGGATTGCTACGAGGCGGTTTCGGGCGCCCGCATGCACGCAACCTATTATCGCCCCGGCGGCGTTTATCGCGACCTTCCGCAGTCCATGCCGCAGTATGAAGAAAGTCGCTGGCGGAGCCGTAAGGATGCCGAGCGCTTGAACGATGCGCGCAGTGGTTCGCTATTGGATTTCCTGGCGGACTTCTCTGAACGTTTCCCCACTTATGTCGACGAGTATGAAACGTTGCTCACCGACAACCGCATCTGGAAACAGCGAACGGTCGGTATCGGGGTTGTATCTCCGGAGCGGGCTTTGCAGTTGGGTTTCTCCGGGCCGATGCTGCGCGGCTCCGGCGTTGAATGGGACCTGCGCAAGAAACAGCCTTACGAAGTCTATGATCGGATGGATTTCGACATTCCGATCGGCAAAGAGGGCGACTGCTACGACCGCTATCTGGTGCGTATGGAAGAAATGCGGCAGTCGAATCGGATTGTGCAACAGTGCATCGAATGGCTGCGCGCCAATCCCGGGCCGGTGATGCTCGGAGATCACAAGATCACACCACCTAAACGTGAAGAGATGAAGGACGACATGGAGGCGTTGATCCACCATTTCAAACTTTTCACTGAAGGTTTCTGTGTGCCGGCCGGGGAAGCATACGCCGCGATCGAACACCCGAAAGGAGAATTCGGGGTCTATCTGATTTCCGACGGCGCAAACAAGCCGTACCGGGTAAAGATCCGCGCGCCGGGTTTCGCGCATCTGTCGGCGCTGGATGAAATGGTGCGCGGCCACATGCTGGCGGACGTGGTTGCGGTAATCGGCACTCAGGACATCGTTTTCGGGGAGGTCGATCGGTGAAATTACAAATCGAGACCGTCCCCGAGCAATTGCTGACGGAGGCGTCGCGGACTGAAATCGATCGCTGGATCGCGAAATATCCGCAGGATCAGAAGCAATCGGCGGTAATGGCGGCACTGCGTATCGCACAGGACCAGAACGGAGGCTGGTTGAGCGGCGACTTGATCCAAGCGGTTGCCGACTATCTCGATATGCCGAAGATCGCGGTGTACGAGGTGGCGACTTTCTATGCGATGTACGAACTCAAGCCCGTTGGCCGCCACAAGATCTGCGTTTGCAACAGCATTTCCTGCATGCTGAACGGTTCGGAGCAGACCATCGAGTACCTCAAGCAAAAGCTTGGCGTGGAGTTGGGAGAGGTAACGCCCGACGGAAAATTCACAATCAAGGAAGTTGAGTGTCTTGGGGCCTGTGTCGGCGCACCGATGTGCATGATCGGCAAGACATACTACGAAAACCTGACGCCCGAACGCATCGATCAGATCCTGGATCAATTGGACTAGGACACGGCGAGTCTATGAGTAACGAGATCTGCTTCAATAACCTTAGCCACGAGCAGCCGTGGACACTGAACGCCTATCGAGCTGCGGGCGGCTATCAGGTGTTGGAGCGCATCCTGCGGCAAAAGACGGCGCCCGAAACCATCATTGAGGAATTGAAACTGTCGGCACTGCGTGGTCGTGGCGGCGCCGGCTTCCCCACGGGCGTGAAGTGGAGTTTCATGCCGCGCAACGCGCCGGGTCAGAAGTATATCGTCTGCAATTCCGACGAAGGGGAGCCCGGTACGTGCAAAGATCGCGACATTTTGCGCTACAACCCTCACGCGCTGATTGAAGGTATGATCATCGCCGGTTACACCATCGGTGCGACCGTGGGGTACAACTACATCCGCGGCGAATTCTGGGAGCCTTACGAACGAACCGAGGCGGCCATCGAGGAAGCTCGTGCGGCCGGCTATCTGGGTCGCGATCTGCTGGAGTCCGGTTTCGACTTCGAGCTCTACAATCATTTGGGTGCCGGCGCGTATATCTGCGGCGAGGAAACGGCATTGTTGGAATCGTTGGAAGGCAAAAAAGGCCAGCCGCGGTTCAAGCCGCCATTCCCGGCCAACTACGGTCTCTATGGCCGACCGACGACGATCAATAACACGGAGTCCCTCGCCTCGGTACCGGCGATTCTGAAAAACGGCGGCAAATGGTTTCTCGACATCGGTAAACCGAACAACGGTGGATCGAAGATTTTCTGCGTATCCGGCCACGTCGAGCGCCCGGGCAATTACGAGGTCCCGCTGGGTACGCCGTTTGCGGAATTGCTCGAGATGGCCGGCGGCATGCGTGACGGGCGCAATCTCAAAGCGGTCATTCCGGGTGGTTCTTCCGTGCCGGTCCTGCCGGGGGAGGTGATGCTCGACGTCGATATGGATTATGACTCCATTTCCAAAGCAGGCTCCATGCTCGGTTCCGGCGCAGTGATCGTGATGGATGAAACGACCTGCATGGTAAAAGTCCTGGAGAATCTTTCCCATTTCTACATGCAGGAGTCGTGCGGTCAGTGTACGCCTTGCCGCGAGGGCACCGGCTGGCTAGCGCGGGTTGTGCATCGAATCGAGCATGGCGAGGGATGTCAGCAGGATCTCGATATGCTCGATGATGTGGCCGGCAAAATCGGTGGCCGCACGATCTGTGCTTTGGGTGATGCGGCCGCAATGCCCGTTCAAAGTTTCATCAAGCATTATCGGGCCGAATTTCAATATCACATCGATCATGGCACATGCCTGGTTCGACCGGCAGCAGAGCTAGCGAATACGTGACAGCATGAACGACGATTCCAAAGTCAATGTGGAGATCAATGGGGTTGCCCTGCAGGCCCGTAAGGGCGCTATGGTGATTGAAGTAGCCGATGATGCCGGTATCCGCATTCCTCGGTTCTGTTACCACTCCAAGCTCTCTATTGCAGCCAACTGCCGCATGTGTCTGGTCGAAGTCGAGAAGGCGCCCAAGCCGTTGCCCGCGTGCGCGACGCCGGTTATGGAAGGAATGAAGGTTTTCACTCGTTCTCCGAAAGCGCTGGAAGCGCAGCGGGGCACGATGGAATTCTTGCTGATCAATCATCCGCTCGATTGCCCCATCTGCGACCAGGGCGGTGAATGCGAGTTGCAGGACGTGGCGATGGGCTACGGCCGTGACATTTCCCGTTACAGCGAAGGTAAACGAGTAGTTGCGGACAAGAACATCGGGCCGCTGATCTCCACCGACATGACCCGTTGCATACATTGCACGCGCTGCGTGCGATTCGGCCAGGAAGTCGCCGGAGTGATGGAATTGGGCGCGCCGGGGCGCGGCGAGAATATGCGCATCACAACCTATGTCGAAGGTACTGTCGATTCTGAGATGTCCGGCAATGTAATCGACCTTTGTCCGGTTGGCGCGCTGAATGCCAAACCGTCTCGAATGACCGCGCGAGCCTGGGAGCTCGAGCAACATGCCGGTGTCGCCTCGCACGACTGCATTGGCTCCAACACATATCTCCACACGTTGCGCAATTCAGTGAATCGCGTGGTGCCAAGGGACATGGAAGCGATCAACGAATGTTGGATTTCGGATCGCGATCGTTTCAGCTACGAAGGACTGAAAAGCAGCAGGCGTTTGCTTACCCCTATGATCCGGCAGCACGACAATTGGGTGCCCTGCGACTGGGACACCGCGCTGCAGGCGATCGCGACTGGTATAGGAGAGGTGGTCACGGCGCATGGAGCGGATCAACTGGGCGCTCTGGTATCGCCCAATGCGACTGTCGAGGAAATGTATCTGTTGCAGCGCGTGCTGCGTGGTCTCGGCAGTCACAATATCGATCACCGGTTGCGGCAAGTGGATTTTTCCGGATCGGATCAGGCGCCGGTGTTCCCTTGGCTCGGCCAGTCCATCGAAGATCTGGAGCGGCTCGATTCGGTATTGCTGATTGGCTCGAATGTGCGCAAGGAACAACCGATCGCCGCGCACCGTTTGCGCAAGGCGGCACTTCGGGGCGCGCGCGTATTTGCTGTCAATGGCCGCGCGTTCGAGTTCAACTTCCCGGTGGCGGGCACCGCGATTTGCCGACCCGAGGAAATGATCGAAGCGTTGGCTGGGATTCTGCGTGCATTGCGCGAACTCGGGAAGTTTACTCCGCGCGCACTGGACGCGCTGTTGGATTCCGCTCCCGCGGAAACGGGTTTGCAGGAAATGGCGAGGGCGTTGAACGACGGTGCGCGCGGTAGTGTCCTGCTCGGACCGCAGGCAATCGCCCACCCCAATTTCGAGCAACTGCGTCTGCTCGCCGCTGCAATCGCCCAGGCCAGCGATTCGACATGGGGCTTGCTAAGCGATGGCGCCAACGCGGCGGGCGCATGGCTGGCGGGCGCAGTTCCGCACCGCGCACCGGGGGACGGGCAACGGGCGTCCGGGTTGAACGCGGCACAGATGACTGCGCGACCCCGCAAGGCAATGCTCCTGTATGGCATCGAACCGGAATATGACTGCTATGATCCGGCGGCTGTGCGCCTGGCATTGGATGCCGCCGAGTTCGTGGTTGCCTTCAGCGCATTCGAGCATGATCCGATCCGAGAGTACGCCCATGTGCTGATTCCGATCGCGGCTGCAGCGGAAACGTCGGGTACACTGGTGAACGCGGAAGGGCGTTGGCAAAGTGCCGCTGGTGCCGTGGCACCGCCGGGCGAAGCCCGCCCCGGATGGAAAGTCATGAGGGTGCTGGGGAATTACCTGGAACTCGATGGATTTGAATATGTTTCGTCGGACCAGGTATTGGAAGAACTCCGCAAGCAAGCGGATACACCGAAACCCGACAACGCGGTCTCGATTACAACCTGGCCCGAGTCCTCGCCAACGGAACAGGGCTTGGTCAGAATTGCAGGCGTCAATCCGTATGGCCAGGATCCGTTGACCCGCAATTCGCCCAGTCTGCAGCGGACCCGGGACGCACGGGACGAACAGGCTCGGGTCAATACCGGTGTGGCCCAGCGGCTCGGTCTGGTCGGAGCCGATCGGGTCTTGCTGCGGCAAGGGAATGCCTATGCGAGCGTGGAGTTGATCATCGATGACACGGTCGCTGACAGCTGTGTCTGGTTGCCTAGCGGGACCGCGGCTTCCGGTCGTTTGGGCCCGATGTTCGGCGACATCGAGTTGACGGCGGAGTAACGGAATCCAGATGGCTGACATTTTCTACATCCTGGTCAAGATCGGTATTCTGCTCACGCCTTTGATGGTGGCCGTGGCGTACCTGACCTATGCCGAGCGCAAGGTTATTGGCTTTATGCAGGTACGGCTGGGCCCGAACCGCGTCGGACCGGGCGGTCTGTTGCAGCCAATCGCGGATGCCTTGAAGCTGTTATTTAAGGAAATCATCGTACCCAGCAATTCCAACCGCTTCTTGTTTGTGCTCGCGCCGGTTCTTTCCATCGGCCCGGCGCTGGCTGCTTGGGCTGTGATTCCGTTCACTGACGAAATGGTGCTGGCCGATATAGATGCCAGTCTCCTTTATATCCTGGCGCTCACCTCGGTAGGCGTGTACGGCGTGATCGTCGCCGGCTGGGCGTCGAATTCGAAGTATTCCTTTCTTGGCGCAATGCGTTCCGCGGCACAAATCGTTGCCTACGAGATCGCCATGGGCTTTGCCCTGGTAGGCGTGTTGATGGCAGGCGGAAGCTTGAATCTGGGCGACATCGTGCACGCGCAGTCCGGCGGTCTGCTGCACTGGTTCTGGCTGCCGTTATTGCCGCTGTTTGTGGTTTATTTTATTTCCGGCGTCGCGGAAACCAACCGTGCGCCGTTCGATGTGGCGGAAGGGGAGTCGGAAATCGTCGCGGGATTCCACGTCGAATATTCGGGGATGACGTTTGCCGTGTTTTTTCTGGCCGAATACGCCAATATCATCATGATTTCGATTTTGGCTGCGTTGATGTTCTGCGGCGGATGGCTGTCTCCGGTGGAGGGTACGCCGCTGGCGCCGCTGTTGTCGTGGGTTCCGCCGCTGGTTTGGTTGCTGGCGAAAACCGCCTTCTTCATGTTTTGCTTTCTGTGGTTTCGGGCAACGTTTCCGCGCTACCGATACGACCAGATCATGCGCTTGGGTTGGAAAGTTTTCATACCGGTGACCATCGTCTGGCTGGTGGTGTTGGCGGCCGCGGTCGTCGGCAAGCTGCCCCCCTGGTTCGATTAGGGAGGATCACGACATGCGATCATTGAAACATTGGGTGAAAAGTCTCCTGTTGTTCGAACTGCTTCTGGGTTTGAAGTTGACGGGCCGTTACCTGTTTTCGCGCAAGATCACCATTCAGTACCCGGAGGAACGCGCGCCGCAATCAGCGCGCTTCCGCGGTCTGCATGCGCTGCGCCGTTATCCCAACGGCGAAGAACGGTGTATTGCGTGCAAACTTTGTGAGGCGGTTTGCCCGGCATTGGCAATCACCATCGATTCCGAGGCGCGCGCCGACGGTAGCCGACGCACTACGCGCTACGACATCGACTTGTTCAAATGTATTTTCTGCGGCTTCTGCGAGGAGGCTTGTCCTGTGGATTCCATTGTCGAGACGCGTATCTACGAGTACCACTTCGAAAACCGTGGAGAGCAGATCATGACCAAGGAAAAGCTGCTCGCTATCGGAGACCGGTATGAGCAGCAGATTGCCGCAGACCGCGCGGCCGATGCTGGATATCGATAGGATCCGAGACGAAGTATGAGCGCCGAAAAGATTGTATTTTATATATTCGCGGTGATTCTTGTATTCGCTGCTGCGCGTGTGATCACGGCGCGCAATCCGGTGCATTCGGCCCTGTTCCTGGTGTTGGCGTTTTTCTCCAGCGCCGGCATCTGGATTCTCGCGGAAGCGGAATTCCTCGCCATCACGCTGGTGCTGGTGTACGTGGGCGCGGTTATGGTGCTGTTCCTGTTCGTCGTCATGATGCTGGATATCAACCTCACCCAGCTACGGGAAGGCTTTATTCGCTATTTGCCGGTGGGTGTAGCCGTGGCGTTCGTAATTGTCGCGGAGATGTTCGTGGTGCTGAGTGACTCTTTCGGACCGGATTCCGCGGCGGCACCGCGAAGAATGGCCGAGGGTTATAGCAATACCAAAGCCCTCGGCAACGTTTTGTACAGCGATTATCTCCTGCCGTTCGAAATAGCGGCGGTAATTCTGTTGGTGGCGATCGTCGCGGCAATTGCGCTGACCATGCGCCGAAGGGAGGGGTCCCGGCATCAGGATCCTGCAAAACAGGTGCTGGCACGTAAATCTGACCGGCTGCGGATCATAAAAATGACGTCACAATCCGGTGAACGGACCGACCGGTGAGCGGGCGTCAGAGAACAATCGGTTTTTGGGGGCCACGATGATCGCGCTTTCCGACTACCTGGTGCTGGGAGCGATCCTGTTCTGCCTCAGTGTCGCCGGCATCTTCCTCAACCGGAAGAATGTCATCATTTTATTGATGTCGATCGAATTGATGCTGCTGGCGGTTAACATGAACTTCATCGCATTCTCGCATTTTCATCAGGATATTTCCGGACAGGTCTTCGTGTTCTTCGTGCTCACGGTCGCGGCCGCGGAATCTGCGATCGGCTTGGCGATTCTGGTGGTGCTGTATCGCAATCGACAAACCATCAATGTCGAAGACCTGAAGACCATGAAAGGGTAGCGGAACCGAACCATGCAAGCCACCTATCTGGCCATCCCACTGGCGCCTCTGCTCGGTGCCATCGTCGCGGGTCTGTTCGGCAAAAAAATCGGCCGAGCGGGCGCCCATTGGATCACGATCCTGGGCGTGGCGGTGTCCCTGATCTTGTCGCTTTTCGTGTTTTGGCGCCTCGTCTTCGCCGGCGGTGAACCTTTCAATGGGTCGGTGTACACGTGGATGGTTTCGGATGGAATCCGGTTCGAAATTGGTTTTTTGATCGATCGCCTGACCGCTGTGATGCTGGTGGTCGTGACCTTTGTTTCGTTGATGGTGCACATCTATACGGTCGGGTACATGCGGGACGATCCGGGGTATCAGCGGTTTTTCAGCTACATCGCGTTGTTCACGTTCGCGATGCTGATGCTGGTGATGGCCAATAATTTCCTGCAGTTGTTTTTCGGATGGGAAGCAGTAGGGCTGGTGTCGTACTTGCTGATCGGATTCTGGTACACGCGGGAATCCGCGATTTACGCCAATCTCAAGGCGTTTCTGGTAAACCGCGTGGGCGACTTCGGGTTCTTGCTGGGAATTGCCGCGATTCTCTTTTTCACCGGGAGCCTGGACTACGGGACCGTGTTTCACGCCGCCCCGAACCTCGCAACGGAAACGATCGAAATCTTCCCGGGTACTCCTTGGTCGGCGGCCACGGTGGTGTGCATCTTGTTATTCATCGGCGCGATGGGTAAATCGGCGCAAGTTCCGTTGCATGTGTGGTTGCCCGACTCGATGGAAGGCCCGACCCCGATTTCCGCCCTGATTCACGCCGCGACCATGGTCACAGCGGGTATCTTCATGGTCGCGCGCATGTCGCCGCTGTTTGAACTTTCCGAAACCGCGCTGGTGTTCGTGATGATCATTGGCGCTATTACCGCGCTGTTCATGGGCTTCCTGGGTCTGGTTCAACACGATATCAAGCGGGTGGTGGCGTATTCGACGCTTTCCCAGCTGGGTTATATGACGGTGGCGCTGGGGGCGTCGGCTTATGCCGCGAGCATTTTCCACCTCATGACACACGCTTTTTTCAAAGCACTGCTGTTCCTGGGCGCGGGCTCGGTCATCATCGCCATGCATCACGAGCAGGACATGCGCCGTATGGGCGGGCTGCGTCGATACATGCCCGTAACCTATTGGACTTCGCTGGTTGGCTCTCTGGCGTTGATCGGCTTCCCTGGCTTCTCCGGTTTCTTCTCCAAAGACGCGATAATTGAAAGCGCGCATCATTCAGCCTTGCCGGGAGCGCAATTGGCCTACGCTGCGGTGCTGATCGGTGTCTTTGTTACGGCGCTGTATACATTCCGAATGTTTTTTCTGGTGTTTCACGGCCCGGAGCGGATGGATTCCCATACACGTGATCATCTGCACGAAACCTCGGCGGTGGTCACCGTGCCGCTGGTGCTGTTGGCAATACCGTCATTGTTGATCGGCGCGTTCACGATCCAGCCGATGTTGTTCGGCGGCTATTTCGGCAATGCTATTTTTGTCGCCGATAAACACGACGTGCTGACGGAGTTGGGCCAACATTATCATGGCGTTGAGGCGTTCATGCTCCACGGGCTGACGCAACCCCCGTTCATCGTGGCCATGCTCGGTGTCGCCACGGCTTGGTTGTTCGTCCTCAAGCGTCCCGAACTGGGTGACAGCGTCCGGAACCGCTTCTCGTTCGTGCATCGGATTCTGGTTAACAAGTATGGTTTTGACCGTTTCAACGAGATATTTTTCGCCGGCGGCGGTCGCGGCCTTGGCCGCGTGCTCTGGCGCGTGGGCGATACAGGTCTGATCGATGGCCTCCTGGTCAATGGAACTGCGCGCAGCGTCGGCTGGTTTTCGGGGGTGATCCGCCATTTCCAATCCGGCTATCTGTATCACTACGCCTTCACCATGATTATCGGCTTGCTCGCGCTTTTGAGCTGGCTTCTGTACCGCTACTGAGCGACCGAAAGGAATGTTGATGGCTGCAGATTGGCCAATCCTGAGCCTGTTGATTTGGATACCGATTGCCGGGGGCGTTGCGGTATTGGTAACGGGCGACCGGTTTGCGCGCCAATTCTCCCTGGCCGTCGCCGTGCTGACGTTCGCGCTCAGTATTCCGTTGTTCACGCAGTTCGATACGAGTACGTATCAGATGCAGTTCCAGGAGCTGGCGCCATGGATCGAGACATTCCACGCCAACTATTTCCTGGGTATCGACGGCATCTCCATGCCGTTGATCCTGTTGACGACGTTTACGACCGTGCTGGTGGTCATGGCCGGCTGGCAGGTGATTACCTTTAGACGTGCGCAATACTACGCAGCCTTCCTGATTATGGAAGGGATCATGGTAGGCGTGTTCGCGGCGTTGGACGCGGCCCTGTTCTACGTGTTCTGGGAAGCGATGCTGATCCCGATGTTTCTGATTATTGGAATCTGGGGCGGCCCGCGGCGCGTCTACGCGACCATCAAGTTTTTTCTTTACACGTTTCTTGGGTCGGTGTTCATGCTGGTGGCGTTGATTTACATGTACCTGCAGACGCCGGACGTTTTTGGACATGGCAGCTTGTCCATATTGGATTTCCACCGCTTGCCGCTGGACATGGGCGCGCAGATCGCAATATTCCTGGCGTTTCTGTTGGCTTTTGCAGTCAAGGTTCCAATGTGGCCTGTGCATACCTGGCTGCCGGACGCGCATGTCGAAGCCCCTACCGGCGGGTCCGTGGTGCTTGCCGCGATCATGCTCAAGATCGGCGGCTACGGTTTCCTGCGTTTCAGCTTACCCATAACCCCGGATGCCAGTGGCGAGTTGGCATGGCTGATCGTGCTGATGTCGTTGGTCGCAGTGGTTTACATCGGTTTTGTGGCGTTGGTGCAGGAGGACATGAAAAAGCTGATCGCCTACTCCTCCATTGCACACATGGGCTTCGTGACGCTGGGCTTTTTCGCAGCGTTTTACATCATTCGTCAAACGGGTAGTTGGCACGGCGCGGCGCTCGGCGTCGAGGGCGGTATCGTGCAAATGGTGTCCCACGGCTTCATTTCGGGCGCACTGTTTCTGTGTGTGGGC
Organism: uncultured Gammaproteobacteria bacterium; assembly: GCA_963762165.1. Taxonomy (GTDB): domain Bacteria; phylum Pseudomonadota; class Gammaproteobacteria; order JASBUN01; family JASBUN01; genus CAVXJN01. The sequence goes on along the minus strand of CAVXJN010000001.1, from coordinate 381,020 downwards.
GTGATGTACGATCGGCTTCACAGCCGCAATATCGCCGACTACGGCGGTGTGGCGAACACTATGCCGAAATTCGCGGCGTTCATGGTGCTGTTCGCGATGGCCAATTCCGGATTGCCGGGCACCAGCGGATTCGTGGGCGAATTCATGGTTATCCTCGGTAGCTTCAAAGCCAATTTCTGGTTCGCGTTTTTGGCCGCCACCACGCTCATCCTGGGCGCGGCGTACACGCTATGGCTGGTCAAGCGAGTGATATTCGGAAAAGTTGCGAACGAAGGGGTGGCGACGCTCTCCGACGTCAACGCGCGGGAGTTTGCGATTCTGGGGATTTTGGCCGTGGTCGTGCTCGGTGTTGGTATATGGCCGGCCCCCTTGACCGATGTCATGCATGCGAGTGTCGAGAACTTGCTGCAACATATCGCCATTTCCAAGCTATAGCCGCGGGGAAGAAATGGAAACGCTCAGACCTGACTTGCTCGTCGCTGCGCCGGAGATCTTTCTGCTCGCGAGCACCTGCGCTGTACTGGTGATCGACCTGTTCCTGTCGGATAACACACGCTGGGTGTCCTACCTGCTGGCGCAGTTGAGTCTGCTCGGAGCATTGTTGATTACGTGGGCGACGATGCCCCACGAGTCCATCATGGCGTTTACGGATACATTCGTACGCGATTCAATGGGGGATGTGCTCAAGATATTCACTTATTTGATCTGCTCAATGGTATTTCTCTATTCTCGCGATTATCTGCACGCGCGCGGATTGCTGAAGGGCGAGTACTTCGTGCTGGGGCTATTCGGTGTGCTGGGAATGATGGTGCTGATATCCGCTGCCAACTTCCTGACCGTATACCTCGGCTTGGAATTGCTCTCGCTCGCCTTGTACGCCATGGTGGCGTTCGATCGTGAGTCGAAGAATGCCTCGGAAGCAGCGATGAAATATTTCGTCCTGGGCGCGATCGCCTCGGGCATGCTCCTTTACGGCATGTCGATGCTGTACGGCGCGACCGGCAGCCTGAATCTGGCAACCGTGGCGGAACACACTGTCGCGAAAGGTGGACATGACTTGATCCTCGCCTTCGGACTGGTGTTCGTGCTGATCGGGGTCGCGTTCAAACTGGGCGCCGTGCCATTTCACATGTGGCTGCCCGACGTTTACGAAGGTGCCCCTACGGCCGTGACCATGTACGTTGGCTCGATTCCCAAGATCGCCGCGTTCGCGATGGCCATGCGACTGTTCGTCGATGCACTTTCGGGATTGAGCGCGGACTGGCAGGCTATGTTGATCATGCTCTCGGTGCTTTCGTTAGGCCTCGGTAATGTGGTGGCGATCGCGCAAACCAACATCAAACGCATGCTTGCGTACTCGACTATTTCCCATGTCGGGTTTCTGTTGCTGGGAATTTTGGCAGGGACACCCGACGGCTACTCGGCGGCCATGTTCTATACCATCATCTACGCGGTGATGGCCACCGGCAGCTTCGGCATCGTGATCCTCCTTAGCCGATCCGGATTCGAAGCCGAGCGATTGGAAGACTTCAAAGGACTGAGCGAACGCAGCCCGTGGTTCGCCTTCGTGATGCTGGTGCTGATGTTCTCGCTCGCAGGGGTCCCGCCCACGGTCGGCTTCTACGCCAAATTGTGGGTGTTGGAGGCTGTAATCGGTGCCGGTCTGACCTGGGTGGCGGTGGTTGCGGTGGCGTTTTCCGTGATCGGCGCGTTCTATTATCTGCGAATCATCAAGTTGATGTATTTCGACAAAGCCGAGGACGCGGCGCCTTTGGATTCCAGCATAGACACCCGCGTGATATTGAGCACCAACGGCTTGGCCGTTCTCGCTCTCGGGGTGTTTCCTGGCGCGCTCATGTCGCTCTGTACCTTCGCATTCAGCTGAAACCACAGGTTCATGTCTGCGGTGGCTGGCGGCTGGTGATTGCAATCACCGGCCGCTCATTCGCTGTGGCTGAGTGAAAGACTGTTTGTCCTCCGGCCAAAGTGCCACTGCCAGAAAGAGTGGACGCGGTTACTGCAAGGGTTGGTACTGAGTTTTGTCGAGTTGCCTGCAGGTGGCGCCGAGCACGTGGCTTGCGGCGACCTGCACCTCAGAATCGATGGTTTCGGTTTTCGCGTTTTGACTGGTTTCGATTTTCGCACTGTGCAGGTCTGCACAGCGAAAAATGTTTGCGCGGCTCAGAAGATCGAATATCTGAATATTCTAATAAAATAGCAGCAACGCTAGGCGCGCACGCACGTCCGACAAGGCTGCAAAATGCAGCTTATGGTAGCATTGTGCCCATGGCGCTGCGTCAGAAACTGTTCCTCGTCCTCAGTCTTATGGCGATGGTGCCATTGCTGTTTCTTTTGTTCGAGGTGGTGGAAAGCATCGAAACCGATCTTGAGCGACGGACTGCGGACGAGCTCAACGCGACCCTCGGCAAGATGGCGCAGGAGTTGGACACGCTGATGAGTACCCAGCAGTCCATCGTCGAGGGTTTGGCGCGGGTTCCAATCGTGCGCGAATTTGCGGGCACCGTTGAGAACCCGAAATCCGAACGATTCGAGACCATGTCCAACGAGCTCGCGACCTTCTTTCTCAATTACCAGTCAACGGTTCCCAGCATCCAAGCGGTGCGCTTTTCGGATCTGCAAGGCAAGACGCTGGTTAAGGTGAAAGAAGGACATTTGGTTCCGGCACTGTTGCGCGACCTCCAGGGTCGGCAATTTGTCGAGGACATTGCCTACAAGCCGTTTTTTCAATGGGCGTTAGGCTCCGACAAGCGCGTCGCGGTGTCGGATTTCGAGCGTGGCAAGGTGGCCGGAGAAACCGACTTCTGTCCCGCGATGGTGCGTTATTCGGTGCCGATCCGAGACGAGTTGGACACTCCCTTGGGCATGCTGACGGTCAATATCTGGGGGCGGCGGGTCGACGATGCAGTGCAGGCGGCGTTGGGCGGGTACCCGGGCAAGGCGTATATCGTCGAGTTGAACGATGAAAACGCACAACGCGACGGGATCTACCTCTATCACGAGAATCCAGACTGGCGCTTCGCCAATCAGCTGGGCAATGATCATCGATTGTCTACGGAATTGGGCAACTCGACCTGGCAATCCATTAAATCCGGCGGCATTCGCGGCGTAGTCGACACCACCAGTGGTCGCTGGTTGTATTGGCGCAAGTTCGCGCCTTTCGCGGACCGCGCTACCAAATGGCTGCTGGTGATCGAAACCAATCGGACTACGGTGCATGCACCGATCGCCGGATTACGCAACTGGCTCACGTGGCTCATCGTCACGATGTTGGTTGTCAGTCTGGTAATTGCAAGGTGGGCGGCGGCTCGATTGTCGCGTCCCGTGCAGGACTTGACGAATATCATCCGGCGATACGCGGATGGCGATCATCGCGCGCGCTACATGGGCCATCGAAACGATGACGTCGGCAGCGCCGGAAAAGCGTTCAACTACCTTACTGAAAGTCTCGAGCATGCGAAGGTCGAACGCGAGACCGCGGAGCGGGCTGTCCGTCAGTCCGAGCGACTTGCGGCAATCGGTCAAATGGCCGCCGGTATCGGCCACGAGATCAACAATCCGCTGATGAACATCAATTCGCTGGCGGGGTTGCTGGAGGACTCGGTTCCGCGGGAGGATCTTCAGGGACGCGACGATCTTCGCTCGCTGCAGAGCGAGGTGCGGCGCTGTGCGCGAATCGTGCAAGGGATCTTGAATTTCGCTCGCGAGACGGCTCCAAGTTTTGAACGCTTCGATTTGGCGGAACTCATCGAAACCACGGTCGCATTGTTCCGCCACCGTGCCGAAGCTTCTGCGCTAAAAATGGAATTAGACGTCGCGCGATCGTTGCACATTCAGGGCGACGCCGGGCAGTTGCAGCAGGTTCTGGTCAATGTCCTCCTGAACGCCATTCAGGCTTCACCGCGCAATTCGACGATTATCGTGCGCGCCCACACGGTAGGGGATCAGGCACAGGTGGAGGTGCTGGACGAAGGCAGTGGCATTCACGAGTCCGCGCTGGATAAGGTGTTCAACCCGTTTTTCACTACCAAGAAAGAGGGGAGCGGAACCGGGTTGGGGCTTTCGGTGAGTTACGGCATTGTCCGCAGGCACGGTGGAACCATCGCATTGCAGAATCGCAGCACCGGCGGAGTGCGAGTCCAGATCTCGGTGCCGCTCAAGCAAGCGGCCCCGGCTGAGCGGGCGGTCAAGCACGTCGGAGCAAGTAGTGTCAGCTAATCCCGTAAAGCTGTTTTTCGTCGATGACGATCCAGTAACCTGTTCGGTGATGCAGCGCAATTGCGATCGCGCTGGCTTCGTTTGCAGAACATTCCGGTCGGGCAAGGACTGTTTGGAAGAATTTCGGGATCACGGTGCCGACCTGGTGGTAACCGACTTGCGCATGCCGGAAATGAACGGATTCGAGCTGCTCTGCGCATTGCGCGACATCGATTCCGATATGCCGGTCTTGGTCATGACGGGCTATTCATCCGTGGAAAATGCAGTCGAAGCAATGAAGCTCGGAGCGACGGATTTCATCAAGAAGCCATTCGATTTCGAGGAATTGCGCCTGATCATCGATCGGAACCTGCAGGCCCTTCGTTTGCAGAGCGAAAACGCCCTATTGAAGAAACGGCTACGCAGCGGTGGCGGCAATCGTTTCGGAATGATCGGTGATACTCCGGTAATGCGTTCGCTGTTCAACACGCTGGAAAAGGTATCAGACGTAAGCTGCAACGTTATCATCACGGGGCCGTCGGGCACGGGCAAAGAACTCGTTGCGCGAGCGCTGCATGACTATAGTCCGCGCGCCGAAGCGCCTTTTGTGGTGATCGATTGCGGCGCTTTGACCGAGACGCTTTTGGAGAGCGAACTCTTCGGGCACGAGAAAGGCGCTTTCACAGGCGCCACCCAACGCAAGCGCGGGCTTATGGAGCAAGCAAGCGGGGGCACGTTGTTCCTGGATGAGGTCGGTAATATCTCAGATGCGATGCAGATGAAGCTGATGCGCGCAATAGAGGATCAACGTATTACCCGGGTCGGCAGTACCACGCCCGTTCCGATCGACTTGCGTGTAATCGCGGCCAGCAATCGCGATCTCGAGGAAATGGTCCGGCAAGGCCGGTTTCGCCATGATTTTTATCACCGCCTCAATGTGGTCAATGTGCGGGTTCCCTCGTTGGCCGAGCGCCGAGACGACATTCCGGCATTGGTGGAAAGCTTCGTGGCGGAGTTCAGCGAACGCTACCAACGTCGGGTGCATGGATTCGATCCGCAGTCCATGCGCCGGTTGTACGACGCGGATTGGAACGGCAACGTGCGTGAGCTGCGTAATGCAGTCGAGCGCTGTGTAATTCTCGCGGACGGTCCCCTGTTAACGTGGCCGGACCCGCAGCAAAAGGTTGCGGCCCCGGACGAGTCCGGGAGCCTGCGTTTCCGCGGCGACGAATTGGTGTCCCTCGAAGCGTTGGAAGAGGAGTACATCAATCACGTTTTGAAGCAGGCGGGCGGCAAAAAGACCAAAGCTGCGCGTATTCTCGGGATCGACAAGACCACGCTTTGGCGAAAACTGCGCCGATACGAGCGACAGGAAAACTGAAAATCACAGCCGCGGGTTGCAAAATACACTGCAATCTGCAACTGTTACACAGTAGTTACGTTCATGAGCCACCGGACACGGGAAGTAACATACTGAAACTTCGCATAATGATAACGATTCAAAGCGTTGGAATAATCCTTGCTTCCGAGTTGTTGGCGTTCATATAAAAAATCCCAGGAGGAGTTCAAAATGATCAAGAAGTACATCGCGATCGCGGCTGCTGTAGTGATGGGCGCAGCTCTGGTGGGTTGTCAATCCCAGGGTCAGAACCTGAAGCCGGCGAAGAACGGCTATATGCAACAGAAAGTCGTGTATCACATCAATGACATCAACAGTGCCAACGGTGCTCTGCGCAACGTGAAAAACCACCTCAATGCGCTAGGCGATGAGAACGCGGATATCGTCGTCGTAACCCATTCGGGTGGTGCCTTCACGCTGGTGGACGGTTCCACCGATGAGAAGGGCCACAGCTTCGAAGACATGGTCCAGAAACTGGCCAATCGAGGTGTGAAGTTCGACATCTGCGCCAACACCATTCGCGGCAAGAAGATCGACAAAAGCAAGATCAATCTGAACGCTAAGATCGTTCCGTCCGGTGTCGCTGAAATTGCGCACTTGGAACAGCAGGGCTACGAATACATCAAGCCCTGAACAAAGTTGATCGGCTTGTTTCGACACGGGCGCTTCGGCGCCCGTTTTTTTGGCTCATGCAATTGACTTGAAAAGCCTCTGCAGAGCCGGTACACTGCGCCCTCGCAGTTGCGGGGTGGAGCAGTCTGGCAGCTCGTCGGGCTCATAACCCGAAGGTCGCAGGTTCAAATCCTGCCCCCGCTACCACTTTGATTACAGAACCCTCCTAGGCCCCTGGTTTAGGGGGGTTTTGTTTTGCTGCATCCCGCCCCTGCGATGAACAATTGCCGCGTCAGCATGTAGAATCGACGTATCCGCCGAAGGAGGGCAGTTGTGTCCCAGTTATTTTCCCCGATCCGACTTGCGCAGCAGGAAATTCCCAACCGGATTGCCGCTTCGCCGATGTGCCAATACAGCGCCGTGGACGGTTGTGCCACCGACTGGCACTTGCAACACCTGATGCAGCTGGCCATCTCCAGAGTCGGCCTGATCATTCTGGAAGCCACTGCAGTCGAACGCCGCGGGCGCATTACCCATAGCGATCTCGGATTGTATTCCGAGGCCAACGTCGCCGCCTTGCAGCGGGTGTTGGCAGCGGCTCGGCGGATCGCCCATGAAGACACCAAGTTCGGCATCCAGCTCGCCCACGCGGGTCGCAAAGCGTCTGCGCAGCGTCCGTGGGAAGGTGGGCGCGCGTTGTCGGCAACGGACGATCCCTGGACGACCGTTGCACCTTCGGCGCTTCCGGTAGGGCGAGGGTGGCACACGCCTGCGGCCATGGACTCGTCGGATTTGGAACGCGCCGTCGAAGCGTTCGTCCTAGCCGCTCGGCGTGCCATGGATCTCGGCTTCGAGCTCATCGAGTTGCACGGCGCGCACGGTTATCTGCTACATCAATTTCTTTCCCCGGTTTCCAACCGCAGAGAGGATGAGTTTGGCGGTTCGCTCGAAAACCGGATGCGCTTTCCGTTGCAGGTTGCCCGAGCTGTGCGCGCCGAGGTGCCACGTTCCCATGTCGTCGGGATGCGGATCACAGGTAGCGACTGGCACGAACAGGGGCTTGGCCCCGATGAGGCAGTGCGACTGGCCGGGGAACTGAAGGATATCGGTCTCGATTACGTCTGTGTCAGCAGCGGCGGTATCGTTCCCGGATTGGACATTCCGGTGGGGCCCGATTATCAGTTGCCGTTCGCGGCACAGGTAAAGCGGGAAACCGGGATGCCGACGCAGGCCGTGGGCATGATCTTGGATCCACTCCAGGCGGAACGCATCATTGCCGACGGAGATGCCGATATGGTGGCGTTGGCTCGCGCTCTGCTCGATAATCCGCGCTGGCCGTGGCACGCGGCACACACCCTGGGTACGGAGTTAAAAGTCGTGCCCCAATACGAGCGAAGCTTGCCGCGTCTGTGGCCAGGCGCCGATTTGAAAAATGGCGGTATTTCCGATGGCGAGTGAGCGCTTGCGGTTGCAACAAACTACAGGTGATGCGAAAACGCGCTGTGCGATAGCGCGCGATGGAGAGCGGCAAAATGCGTGATGACGTAGCGAAAAACTTGCGAGAACTCGGTCACTTCATCGCCGGGCGCGCGGTTCCAGGCGCTTTGGGCAGAATGGGCGATGTATTCAATCCTGCGACCGGCAACTTACAGGCGCGCGTGGCCCTTGCGTCGAGCACGGAAACCCGCGCCGCGATCGAGGCGGCGGCAAACGCGTTCCCCGCCTGGTCCAATACGACGCCGCTGCGCCGGGCGCGCGTGCTGTTCAAATTCAAGAGCCTGCTGGAACAGCATGCCGACGAATTGGTGTCGTTGATCAGTTCGGAACACGGAAAAGTTGCGGAAGACGCGCGCGGTGAGCTCACTCGCGGCATTGAAGTCGTCGAGTTCGCCTGTGGCATTCCGCATCTGCTCAAAGGCGAGATGTCGGAAGATGTCGGCGGTGGCGTAGACAGTTGGTCCGTACGACAGCCGCTTGGAGTATGCGCAGGCATTACGCCGTTCAACTTTCCTGCCATGGTACCGATGTGGATGTTTCCCATTGCCATCGCGGCCGGCAATACATTTGTGCTCAAACCGTCGGAAAAGGATCCGGGTTGCCCGCTTTTGTTGGCGGAGTTGTTCAAGGAAGCGGGTCTGCCCGACGGCGTATTCAACGTTATCAATGGAGACAAGGAAGCGGTCGACACGTTGCTGGAGGATCACCGCGTGCAAGCGGTGAGTTTCGTCGGTTCGACACCCGTGGCGCGATATATCTACACCACGGGGTGTGAGCACGGCAAACGTGTACAGGCCTTGGGCGGCGCCAAGAACCACATGCTGGTCATGCCCGATGCCGACCTCGACCAGACGGTGGCCGCATTGCTAGGGGCCGCGTATGGATCGGCCGGCGAGCGTTGTATGGCGATTTCGGTAGCGGTCGCGGTCGGTGATGTCGCTGACCAACTGGTCTCGCGCCTCGCGACCGAGGTGGCGGCTCTTCGGGTTGGGCCGGGCGATGACCCTGCATCCGAGATGGGGCCGTTGGTTACCCGCGAACATTGCCAACGGGTGCACGACTATGTGGATACCGGTGTGCAGGAAGGGGCAACGCTGGTGGTCGATGGTCGCGATCCTCAGGTTCCCGGGTACGAGGGCGGCTTCTTTCTGGGCGGTTGTTTGTTCGACCACGTCACGGCGCAGATGCGTATTTACCAGGAAGAGATTTTCGGGCCCGTGCTATGCGTAGTTCGGGTACCGGATTTCGAAACCGGCCTCTCCCTGATCGATGAACACGCCTTTGGAAACGGCACCGCGATATTCACCCGCGACGGTGATTCGGCGCGACAATTTGCACGCCGCGTCCAGGTGGGAATGGTCGGCATCAATATCGCCATTCCGGTGCCGATGGCGTTTCACAGTTTCGGCGGGTTGGAAGCAGTCTCTGTTCGGGCCACTTGAGCGTGCATGGCCCGGACGGCGTGCGGTTTTATACGCGACTGAAAACGGTGACCGCCCGTTGGCCTACAGGAATCCGCGCCGCCGCCGACTTCCATATGCCGACCATGAAATAGCGTCGGCCGCCGCAGTAGCTACGGATGCTCCTTCAATAATCCGGTCTTGAGCACGTCATACTTGTGCTGCAAATGATCCGCCAACAGTCGGGATAACCGTTTGCCGTCCCGGGCCGCCAGAGTGGTGAGAATCTCTTCATGTTCGGCGATGGCCTGCTGCCAGCGTTCGCCGTCGAGGTTGGCCAAATAGCGGGCGCGGCGAATGCGTCCGCTGAGCCCGACATATATCTCCAATAGCACCGGGTTGCGCGCCGCTTCGACGATCTTGTGGTGGATGCGCTGGTTCAACTGGAAATACTCGGAACGTTCGCCGTTTTGATAATGCGCCACCATGCGCGCATGCAAATCACGAATCGCGTCCAGGTCTTGTTCGGTCATGTGCTGACAAGCCAGTTCACCCGCAACGCCTTCCAGTACCTCCATTACCGGAAATATGTGCTCGAGAGATTCGGCGCTGAGTTTCGAGACCGTAGCCCCTCGGTGTGGCGACAAATCGATCAGTCCTTCGGCTGCCAGCACCCTCAGCGCTTCCCGTAGCGGCGTGCGCGAGATTGCAAAGCGCTCGCAAAGTATTCTTTCGGGCACCCGTTCGCCGGGTGCGAGTTCGCCTTCGAATATCATGTCGCGCAAGCGTGGCACGACTTCCTGATGCAGTGATGCACGCCGAATTTGCAGTGTATCCGTGTTCGGTTCGGGTTTCGGTTGTGCCAGGCTCGGTTCGTCTGTCATTGGGGTTATCCACGAAGTGCGGAATGTAGCAGGCGCGCCAAATGTATCGCGGGGCGCCCGGATCCGTCTCGAATTTGATGGCGGCAGCTGGTGCCGTTGGCGATCAAAATCGTGTCGTGGTCGGAGGCGCGTACCGCGGGCAACAGATTCAGCTTCCGCCATTTTGATGGAAATGTCGTAGTGTGCGGCTTCGTAGCCGAATGCGCCAGCCATGCCACAGCAGCCGGATTCGATTACGTTGCAGTTCAATTCCGGCAGCAGTTCCAGAACACTTTGCAGCGAACCCATGGTACCGAATGCTTTTTGGTGGCAGTGACCGTGCACCAAGGCGCGTTTGGTGGCAGTTGGCGATAAGGGCAGTTCGATGCGTCCTTCGCCGATTTCGCGAGCCAGAAACTCTTCCAGCAGCATTGCGCAGCGTGCCAGCCCGGCGCTGTCTTCCCCGGGCAGCAGCGCGCTGAATTCGTCGCGTAAGGTGAGCAAGCATGACGGTTCGAGTCCTATGATCGGCAGGCCGCGTTGCACGAATGGGAGCAGGGCATCCATCGTGCGCTTGGCTTCGTCGCGTGCCCGGTCCACCATTCCCGCCGCGAGATAAGTGCGTCCGCAACACAGTGGTCGCTGCTGCCCGTCAGCGGCAGCCGCGATGTGGACAGAGAGTCCGGCGGCGCGTAGTACCGCCAGGGCGGCACGGGCATTTTCCGGTTCGAACCAATTGTTGAAAGTATCGACCAGCAGGACCACTTCGCCCTTATCGCCCGGAAAATAGAGATTGCCGTCGATGAATCCGCGCCGGTGCCACGAAGGCAGCGAACGCCGCGCGCTAAGGCCGAGCCTTTGTTCCGCCAACTTCCGCAACCAGCCAACCCGGGCGCTGTAGTTGAGCAGCGGAGCGAAGCGGCTCGCGATTGGTGCGTAGCGGGGCAGATGCGCGACCAAACGGTCTTTCAGTCTCCGTCGATGACGAAGATGATAGTGATGCAGAAACTCGGTTTTCATTCGCGCCATGTCGACACCGGTCGGGCATTCGCGTTTGCAACCCTTGCAGCCGATGCACAGGTCCATAGTGGCGAACATGTCGTCCGAAGTGAGTGCATCGGGCCCCAACTGGCCGCTGATCGCCAAGCGCAGGCTGTTGGCACGGCCGCGGGTCAGATGTCGTTCGTCGCCGGTCGCGCGATACGATGGGCACATGACGCCAACGTTCGACTTGCGACAGGCACCGTTGTTGTTGCACATCTCCACTGCACCGCCGAATCCGCCCCAGGCGCTCCAGTCCAATGTCGTCGGTAGAGGCTCCACGCGATAGTTCGGCGGAAAGCGGAACAGGTTGCGGTCGTCCATTTTGCTTGGATTGACGATCTTGCCCGGGTTCATCAGTCCGCTGGGATCGAATTCCCGCTTTACGGTCTCGAAAGCCCGCACGATCCGGCTGCCGAACATCGGTTCATGCCATTCCGAGCGCACCAGGCCGTCACCGTGTTCGCCGGAATGCGAGCCTTTATATTCGCGCACCATGGAAAACGCTTCTTCCGCGATTGCGCGCATTTTGCGCGCGCCTTCGTCCTGCTTCATGTTGAGGACCGGCCGCACGTGCAAACAGCCGACAGAGGCATGCGCATACCAGGTGCCACGGGTGCCGTGCTTTTCGAACACGGCGGTGAGACGGTCTGTGTACTCGGCCAGGTCCTCGAGCGGTACCGCGCAGTCTTCGATGAACGACACCGGTTTGCCGTCGCCCTTCATGGACATCATGATATTCAGGCCGGCCTTGCGGACTTCCCAGGTGTCGCGTTGTTGTGCCGGATCGATGATTTCGACCACCGCATCGGGAAAACCGTGATCGGATAGCAAGTCACCGAGTTCGCGCAGGCGGCGCACTTGTTCGCCATGGTCGTCGCCAGCGAATTCCACCAGCAACAACGCGTCGGGTTGACCCACCAGGAAGCGGTCTACGGTTGCGCGAAACGCCGGTATGTCGCGCGCCAGATCAATCATGGTCCGGTCGACCAGTTCCACAGCCGCCGGGTCAAGCTTGACGATGTGCTGGGTGCAATCCATGGCATCGTAGAAGCGCGGAAAATGGCATACGCCCAGCACCTTGTGTGCGGGTAACGGTTGCAGATCGAGTTCGATTTCTTCAAAGTAGGCGAGCGTTCCTTCGGAGCCCACCAGCAGTTGGGCGGCATTGAAATCGGTGGTGGAAATCGAGTCGATATTGTAACCACCTACGCGACGCAGAAGTTTTGGAAAGCGCGCCGCGATTTCCTCACCTTGTTGCGCATGCAGCGTACGCATATTTTCGATCAAAGTCCGATGGCGCGCGGAGCCGAATCCTAGCGCAGTGTCGGCGAAGCGTATGCGTTCGCCGTCGCTGAGCAAGGCGTCTACGGCGCGCACGTTGTGCACCATGTTTCCGTAGCGGATCGAGCGCGAGCCGCAACTGTTGTTGCCGGTCATGCCGCCGATGGTTGCGCGGCTGGCAGTGGACACGTCCACGGGATAGAACAATCCATGGGGTTTCAAGTAACGGTTCAGGTCGTCCAATACGATGCCGGGCTCGACCCGCACACGGAGGTTGGTGGCATCGAGCTCGATTACGCGATTGAGGTATTTGCTGTTGTCGATAACCAGTGCTTCGCCCACGGTCTGGCCGCACTGGGAGGTGCCGCCGCCTCTTGGTAGTACCGCGACGCCGGCGTCGATCGCGATCTGGATCGCGATGCGCGCGTCGGTGCGCCGGCGTGGCACCACGACGCCGACCGGAAAGATCTGGTAGATCGAGGCGTCGGTGCTGTAACGGCCGCGGCTGAAGCGATCGAAAAGCACTTCACCCTCGATCTCGCGCCGCAGGCGATGGCCAAGGTCGGTGTCGCGCTGGCTCATCACGGCTCCTTTAATATCAGTATTTGGTGAATCACTGAATAACGGAATGGGGTAAAAAACTGGCTAGCGGCACAGATAATATTGTATACAATATTCCAAATTTTGTATTTGTGTACTAAAAAATAGCCAAAGCATACGCACGCCGCACTGATTAGAGGGTCGGAACTTCGAGGCTCTATGCAAGTGACGCCGCGCAGGGGAGCATCCTGATGTCCGAAGCCAGTGGCCGCCATTTCCTACAGATTCCCGGGCCGACCAACGTGCCCGATCGCATTCTACGGGCCATGGACAGGCCGACGATCGACCACCGGGGACCGGAGTTCGCAGCCTTGGGCAAGGAGTGTCTGCAAGGGTTGCAATCCGTGTTCCAAACTGAAGATCCCGTGATTATCTTTCCCGCCAGTGGTACCGGCGCGTGGGAAGCGGCGTTGGTGAATACGCTATCGCCCGGTGATCGGGTGTTGATGTTTGAAACCGGTCAGTTCGCCTCGCTTTGGCGCGAAGTTGCGCTGCGCCTCGGCCTTCAAGTCGAGTTCGTCGATGGTGATTGGCGCCACGGTGTCGATGCGGCGACTGTTGAAAATCGCTTGCGCGACGATAAGGCGCATGACATCAAAGCCGTCATGGCGGTCCATAACGAAACTTCCACTGGCGTGACCAGCGATATTGCCGCAGTCCGCAAAGCCATGGACCGCGCGGGTCATCCGGCATTGCTCATGGTGGATACGATTTCGTCACTGGCCTCAATCGATTATCGCCAGGACGAGTGGGGCGTTGACGTTACGGTCGCGGGCTCGCAAAAAGGTCTGATGCTTCCTCCCGGCTTGAGTTTCAACGGCGTCAGTAAAAAGGCGCTGGCGGCATCGAAATCGGCCAAACTGCCGAAATCCTATTGGACCTGGGATGACATGTTGCGCGCCAACGAGAACGGCTTTTTTCCGTACACGCCTGCGACCAATCTTCTCTATGGCCTGCGAGAAGCGGTCGCGATGCTGTTGGAGGAAGGACTCGCAAACGTGTTCGCGCGTCACCACCGACTCGGGGAAGCCGCACGGCAGGCGGTAAGGGCGTGGAAGCTGGAATTGTTGTGCTTGAATCCCAATGAATTCAGCGATTCATTGACTGCGGTCCTGATGCCTGAAGGGCACGATGAAGCGGCGTTTCGTCAAGTCGTGCTGGAGCGATTCAACATGTCGTTGGGAAGCGGCCTTGGCAAGGTCAAAAACAAAGTATTTCGTATCGGCCACCTGGGCGATTTCAACGAACTGATGCTGTGTGGAACTCTTGCCGGTATCGAGATGGGGCTGTCCATTGCCGGCGTTCCCCACGCCAAGGGCGGTGTGGACGCCGCAATGAGATACCTGGCTGAGCAAAAAAGCGCGCCCGACAGTGCGACAACTGCGCGGCGGGCGTAGAAGACCGATACTGCAACCGGTCTGGCTCTCATTGCGATGCATGGATGATTATTTGGTCACACCGAAGTGCGGAAAACATAACGAGAAAAGTTCGGTCCGGGGAATCCCGCCCGTTCGTGAGTCACACTAGAGGAGACAAAAGATGGAAAATAAACTGAAGGTCGGTGTGTTATCGGCCCTGTTCGCATGTGTCAGTGTTTTTGCCTCGGCGTCAGCCACGGCGGAGTCCATGGAACTCAAGTTTGGTCACGTCGGTGCGCCGGGATCGCTATTTGCGATTTCCGCCGAAGAATTCGCCAAACGGGCAAACGAAAAGCTCGGCGACAAGGCAAAGGTGGTGGTTTACGGTTCCAGCCAATTGGGTGGCGACAAGGAGTTGTTGCAGAAGGTCAAACTGGGAACGGTTGATTTCGCGCTTCCCTCGACCGTCATGTCGTCCGTGGTGCCGGAATTCGGCCTTTTCGAGATGCCCTATCTGGTCAAAGACCGTGACCATATGAAACGAATCTCCAAAGAGATTGTGATACCGAAACTGGCCCCACTTGCAGAAAAGCAGGGCTACAAGATCATCGGCGTTTGGGAAAATGGTTTTCGCCAGATCACCAACAATGTGCGGCCGATCGTGACGCCCGCCGATCTCAAGGGAATCAAACTGCGTACCCCGAAGGGCAAGTGGCGGGTGAAGATGTTCGAAGCCTACGGCGCGAACCCCTCACCGATGGCGCTGTCGGAAGTGTTCGTCGCGCTGCAGACCGGCGTAATGGACGGGCAGGAAAATCCGCTCATCCAGATTTATTCGCAAAAGTTCCAGGAAGTACAGAAGTACCTCAGTCTGACCGGCCACGTTTATACGCCGGCCTATGTGGTGGTGTCGGCGCGAAAGTGGGACAAGTTACCGGCCGACGTGCGTAAGACGCTGGAGGAGACCGCGAGCGATCTGCAATCTTTCGTTTACAAGACCGCTGCGGAGAAAGACGAGGAACTGCTCGAAAAAATGAAAGAGGCCGGCATCAAGGTCAACGAAGCCGACAAGCAAGCGTTTATCGATGCCAGCAAACCGATCTACGACGAGTTCTCAAAGGAAGTGTCTTCAGGTCGGGAGATGATCGATACCGCGCTGAAGCTGGGTTCTGCTTCGAACTAGCATTAAAGTTTGGATCGAACGCCCGTCATGGCGGCGGGCGTTCGATCAATTCGGAGACCTTTCATGGCCTTTGCGAAACTGCGTCGCGGCTTCGAGACGCTGATGGAAATCGTGGTCGTCGGGCTATTGCTGGTGCTGGCAATCATTGTAATTCTTGGAATCATTTATCGAGTAGCGAACAATCCTTTCACCTGGTATGACGAGGTCGCATCCGTGCTCTTGGCATGGCTGACCTATTACGGCGCGGCCTTGGCCGCGCTGAAGCGCGCGCATATTGGGTTTCCGGGACTGGTCGAGCGCTTTTCGCCCGCAATTCGACTGCCGTTGGCGTTGATCGCGGAGTCGTGTGTGCTGATATTTTTCGGATTGCTGGCGTGGTACGGCTGGATCGTTCTGGGTCTCCTCGCCGGCGACACGTTGGTGAGCGTCCCGATTCCGGTAGAGCTGACCCAGTCGGTGATGCCCGTCGGCGCAGTGCTGTTCATCATCGCGGAATTACTCGTATTGCCCGACATTGTCCGTGCTGCGAGGACCGGCACGCCCGAGCCTCAGGAGGAAGTTGCCGCGGAGGTGGGACGTCCATGAACGGTCTGATTCTATTCGTCGCAGTGCTGGCACTGGTGTTGATCAATGTGCCGATTGCCGTGGCGCTGGGGGCGGTTGCGGTGACGGCCATGTATTGGAGTGGCGGCGCCGATGCACTCTACAATTTACCGATCACCATGTTCAACGGCGCGACCAGCTTTCCACTGATCGCCATACCACTGTTTATTCTCGCCGGCGCGATCATGAATGCGTCCGGTATTTCCCGCCGCCTGATCAATCTTGCATCTGCATTGATCGGCTTCGTCCGCGGCGGCCTGTCGATGGTGGCTATCAGTACGTCGCTGTTTTTCGCTGAAATCTCCGGTTCCGCCGTTGCCGATGTGGCCGCGTTGGGTTCGATCCTGATACCGGCAATGAAGAAGAAGGGCTATTCAAAGGAGTTTTCCGCTTCGGTTCTATCGTCGTCGGCGACGCTGGCGGTCATCATCCCGCCCTCGATTCCGATGATTCTGTACGCGGCCATGTCGGATACCTCGGTTGTCAAGGTATTCGTCGCCGGCATCATTCCGGGCGTGCTCGGTGGCTTGTTGTTGATGGCGGTGGCTTACTGGTTCGCTCGACGGTACAACTTTCCGGTCGAGGAATCGTTCCAGTTGAGCCGGGTCTGGCGCACCCTCAAGGAGGCTTCCTGGGCACTGGTTCTGCCGACCATTATTCTGGTCGGCATTTTCGGCGGCTTCGTTACCGCAACCGAAGGCGCGGCCCTGGCGGTGTTGGCTGCGCTGTTCATCGGCCTGGTTATCTATCGGGAACTGGATTGGACTCACCTGAAAGCGGCGCTGATCGAAGGGGGCGTGCAGACTGCGGTCGTGATGTTGTTGGTGGCGGCGTCGGCGCTGCTCGGAGTCTATCTGACCGAGATCCAGGCACCGCAACGGCTCGCCTCGGCGGTGGCCGGCTTTACGGACAACAAATATTTGGTTCTGGCGCTGCTGAACGTGCTGTTCCTGATGCTGGGACTGTTCCTGCACTCCGCTGCCGCGATCATCCTGGTGGTGCCCGTAGTACTACCGCTGGTATTGGCGGTGGGCATCGACCCGGTGCACTTTGGATTGATCGTGACCATCAATCTCGGTCTCGGACAACAAACGCCGCCGGTCGCCAGCGTTCTGACGACCGCGTGTTCAATCGCCAAGGCCGATATCTGGGAAGTGACCAAGGTCAACGTGTATTTCATATGCGTGTTATTTTTCGTTTTAATGTTGGTGACCTACATTCCGGCGATACCCATGTCGCTGGTACATTTTTTCTACGGCTGAACCTTTCGGGAACGTCACTATGTCAGACGAAATTTTGGTGGAGCGCGACGCCGATATCGCGACCGTGATCCTCAACCGGCCCCATAAGCTGAACGCGTTGACCAAGCCCATGTGGAAATTGCTGGGCGAGACCGATTGAGGCGCTGTCAGCCGACGACAGCCTGCGTTGCGTTGTCCTGCGCGGAGCGGGCGATAAGTCGTTCGCGCCCGGCAATGACATTTCCGAGTTCGAAAATGAACGGGCCAGTGTCGAACAGGCACGCAGCTACGGGACGGTACATCATCGCGCCTTGGATGCCTTGTACCACTGCAGGCATCCAATGGTGGCCATGATAAAGGGCATTTGCGTCGGCGGCGGGCTGGAGATCGCGGGATTGTGCGACATCCGCATCTGCGGCGAATCAAGTCGTTTCGGAATTCCGATCAACAAGCTTGGGCTGACCCTGGGGCCCAGGGAAATGCAGATTCTGTATTCTCTGGTCGGCAAGGCTGTGACCCTGGAAATACTTCTTGAAGGGCGGGTTTTCGATGCGCGCGAAGCACTGGCCAAAGGACTCGTCAATCGCGTTGTCGAAGATGCGCAGGTCGAGCAGGAGAGCTATGCGCTGGCCCGTCGCGTAGCCGACGGCGCTCCGCTGGTTGCGCGCTGGCACAAGGATTTCATGCGTCGGCTGGAGCAGCCTCGCGCCTTGGACGCTGCCGACGAAGAACCGGCCTATGCCTGCTACGGCACTGAAGACTTCCGTATCGGCTATCAGTCGTTTCTCGCCAAACAGTCGCCGCAATTCAAGGGGAAGTAGACAAATGTCCACCAACAATGGAGCCCTGGCCGGACTCAAAGTCATCGAACTGGCTCACATCATGGCCGGCCCGGTCTGCGGACTGATGTTGGCGGACATGGGCGCGGATGTAGTGAAGGTGGAAAAGGCCCCAGACGGAGACGACAGCCGACGTATGACTCCGCCGACAATGGACGATGAATCGGCTGCTTTCATGATTCTCAACCGGAACAAGCGCGGCGCGGTCATCAACCTGAAAAATGAAGAAGGCAAAGCTGTACTTCGGGATCTTTTGGCGACCGCCGATGTGGTGATCGAAAATTACCGTCCCGGCACCATGGAACGTCTCGGACTCGGATATGAAACGTTGGCGGAATCGAATCCCGGTCTGATCTATTGCCAGATCACCGGGTTCGGCCGCACGGGTCCCTACGCGATGCGTGCCGGTTTCGATCTGATTGCCCAGGGCATGAGCGGCTTGATGAGCGTGACCGGCGAAGGACCTGAACGTCCGCCGGTAAAGGTCGGCGTTCCGGTGGGCGATATCACCGCCGGTATTCTTGCGGCAATGGGAATCCTGGCCGCCTACGTTCATCGGTTGAAGACCGGACGTGGGCAACGGGTGGATACTTCTCTGCTGGAAGCGAGCATGGTCCACACCTATTGGCCGGCGGCAATATTTTTTGCCACTGGACTATCGGCGCAGCCGATGGGGACCGCTCACCCATTGAGTGCGCCGTATCAGTCGTTCGAAACTACCGACGGATGGGTCAATATCGGTGCGGCAAACCAAGCGAATTGGCTGCGCATGCTGGATGTCTTGGGCGCGACGCCCCTGGCGGAGGACCCGCGATTCAAGGACAACGCCGCGCGTCGCGTCAATCTGGACGAACTGACCCGGGAATTGGCTCCGTTGTTCAAAAAGCAAAGTACCGAACACTGGTTGCGGGCCATGGAAAACGCCGGCGTTCCCGCAGGCCCGGTATTGTCGGTGGGCGACGCGCTCAACGACCCCCAAGTGCGCGCGCGGGACATGGTCGTCGACGTGGATCACGCGCGGCTTGGGACCATGCCTACCATGGGTGTACCGGTCAAATTTTCCGATACGCCTGGGGCGGTGCGCCGCGCTGCGCCGATCCTCGGCCAGCATACAGTTGAAATTTTGACGGAGCTTGGGTACGACCGGGAACGAATCACAGAACTCGAAACGGCGGGAGCCGTACACTCGGGCAAGCCCTGAGCGCACATAATAAGGATCCTTCATGCCAAATGTACGTCTGATTCCGTCAGGTACGGAACTTCCCGTCAATAACGTGTTCGTGATTGGCAAGAATTACATCGCTGACCCGCAAGCCAAGTCAGCACAACGCAGCAAACCCCTGGTGGTGTGCATGAAGCCGACCGCGGCGGTCATGTCGGCGCCCGGCCCGATCATATTGCCAAAATTTTCCGATGAAGTTCACTTCGAAATCGAATTGGTGCTATTGATTGGAAAAGAGGGCAAAGACATTGCGCAAGCCGACGCACTCAATCATTTGCTGGGGTATGGTGTCGGGCTGGATTTGACCGCATTCGATCTTCAACAGCAAGCGCAGTCTTCCGGGTCGCCCTGGATGACCTGCAAGGGATTCGACGGCGCTGCACCGCTGTCCGAATTCGTCGAGTGGCACCATGTACAACAGCCGAACGAAGCCCGCTTTTCCCTGGACGTAAACGGACAGCGCCGCCAAAACGGAAATGTGGCGGACATGGTTTACAGCATCGAGGAGATCGTCAGCGGTTTGAGCGGCATCTGTACCCTGGCGCGCGGCGATATCATTTTTACTGGAACCCCGTCCGGGGCCGGGCCCCTTCAGTCAGGGGACCGTTTGGAACTGGATTTCATGGGCTTGGCGCAAGCAAGGTTCGACGTCGCATAGCATCCCAAGAAGCGGCAGCGGGCTAGTGCCGCTGCCGGATTCGTGGGCGAACCGGGCTACATTTCGTCTATCCAGTCATCGACTTCTTTTTCCGCCTTGGCTCGCTCCATGCCATAGCGTTCCTGAATCTTTCCGACCAGCTCGTCGCGCCGGCCGTTTACGGAATCAACATCGTCGTCCGTCAAGTCGCCCCATTTTGCGCGTGCCTTTCCCTTGACCTGCTTCCAATTGCCTTCGATTTGGTCCCAATTCATGTCTGTCTCTCCTTGGCGTTGATCGTCTGTGAGTAGCGCCTTCGCTGGTCATCTTAGGCGCAATTTGCAGCTGTGCCAGCTTTATCCCGCCTTAACGTGTTACACCAAAATATCAATTTATTTAGCGTATTGGCGCCGCGCCGCGGGCCAGCAGCCCAAATTGGGTTAGCTATACTGGATCGAGACGAACCTCGAGAAGGATCGCAAATGACAATGGGAGTGTGTCCCTGCACCGGCGACCAGTGCGGCCGCTCCGAGTGCTATACGGACGGATGCCAATTCAGTGCGACGGTTGTGTCGATACTGATGGCATGCGAAGAGTGTGGAGAACTACATGTGGCGTTCCTCGAACCGCCGCTGTGCATTGCATGCTGGCTCAGGGTGGAGGCCGACACTACGGATGGCGGCTGAAAAATACAGCGTAAAGTGACTAAGACACAAGGAATGGCGATATGGCGGCCCGGGTAATCTGGAAAGGAAGTATCAGTTTCGGACTGGTGCACGTGCCGGTCGCGCTCTATTCGGCGGAGCAACGCAACGAGTTGAGTCTGTCGATGGTGGATCGTCGCGACGGTGCCCCGGTGGGCTATAAGCGCATCAACAAGAGTACCGGGAAAGAGGTTGCGTGGGATGACGTCGCCAAGGGCTACGAGTACGAAAAGGGAAGCTACGTCATCCTCGAAGAGGAGGATCTGCAGGCTGCCAATGTAAAAGCTACCCAGACAGTGGACATCCTGGGCTTCGTCGAGGGTGCGGAAATCCCGTTCATGTATTACAGCCGTCCCTATGTGTTGGAACCGATCAACAAGGGCGAAAAGGTCTACGCGCTGCTGCGTGAGGCACTGCGAAAGACGGGGAAGGTGGGAATCGCGAAAGTCGTGCTTCGCAGCCGGGAACACTTGGCGGCGTTGGTGGCGCAGGACGATCTCCTGGTGCTCGAGCTGTTGAGGTTTCAATACGAGTTGCGGGAAATGTCGCAGTTCTCGGTTCCGAAAGCGGATCTGGACGGTCTCGGTGTGACGAAAAAGGAAATGGAGATGGCCGAGCGTCTGGTTCAGGACATGACAGAACCGTGGTCGCCCGAGCAATACAAGGACGAATACCGCGAAGACCTGTTGCAAATGATCGAGCAAAAGGTCACCAAAGGCGGCATCACCAGCGCTCCGGCGGCGTCCGACGAGCCGAAAAGTGCCGATGTGATCGACCTCATGGCGCTGCTGAAGCGATCTGTCGAAAAGCAGGGCAAGAACGGCAAGCAGACTTCCGCCAAAACCAAGAGCGGCAAACGTACTTCGAAAAAGAAGAGCAGCGCCAAGAAAAAGAGCAGCAGTCGCGGGACGGCCAAAAAGAGTGCTTCGCGGTGAGTAATGGCAACGAAGCGCGCACAACGGACACACGAGGGCCATAGGGAGCCCGGGCTGCCGGAAAGCTTCGCCCCGCAGCTCGCGACCCTTGTCGAATCTCCGCCTACGGGCGAGCGCTGGCTCCACGAAATCAAGTATGACGGCTATCGACTGCTCAGCCGGATCGAGTCGGACGACGTACGACTGCTGACACGCAACGGCAACGATTGGACCTCGAAATTGCCTGCAATCCGCGGCTCGTTACGCGATTCCGGTTTCGACAATGTCTGGTTGGACGGTGAATTGGTGGCATTGAACCGCGATGGCCGTAGCGACTTTTCGCTGCTGCAACAAAAGCTCGGCGATGGCGACGACAGTCAGCTGGTGTATTTCCTGTTCGATCTGTTGTACCTGCGCGGACAATCACTGCTGCAGGCGCCTCTGATCGAACGCAAACGCCAACTACGCGAATTGATGTCCGGCGACTCGGACGGGAATGTGTTGCGCTATAGCGATCATGTCCAAGGCAACGGGGAGCGGTTTTTCGAACACGCCTGCCGTATCGATTTGGAGGGTATCGTCTCGAAGCGCAGTGACGGGTCCTATCGCAGCGGGCGTAGTCGGTCGTGGTGTAAAACGAAATGCCAGCAGCAACAGGAATTCGTGGTCGTAGGTCATACGGAATCCGCCGCGGCAGGGCGCCCGTTCGGTGCGTTGCTGCTGGCGGTGTTCGACGGAAAGCAGTTCGTCTACAGCGGTCGCGTCGGAACCGGTTTCAACAACCGCAACAGTGCTGCGCTGTACAGTCGGCTCCAAGCGCTGGAGACGCCCGAGTGTCCATTGACGCGATGTCCGCCCGTTGAGGGGCGTGAACGCGTGCACTGGGTTCGCCCCGAAATGGTGGTGGAAGTACGGTTCAGCAACTGGACCGCGGGCGGATCGTTGCGTCACCCATCGTTTCAAGGGGTTCGCCAGGACAAGTCTCCACGGCACGTGAAGCGGGAGTTGGCGCAACCGTCGGAACATGACGGTGACGGTACGATTGCGGAGGCGAGCGCCGGGCGTGTCGGCAGCGACGCAAAACTGTCCAATGCAGACAAAGTGCTTTACCCCGAGTCCGGGTTTTCGAAGGCCGACCTGGCCACTTATTACCGGCGGGTCGCCGCGTTCATGCTGCCTTTCATCGCGGATCGACCTCTGACGTTGGTGCGCTGTCCCGACGGGTATCAGAGCGAATGCTTTTACCAGAAACATATTGCCGACGATGCGGCGGACGGGCTCGAGTTCGTTGCAATCGATCACCGGGGCCGTTCAATTCGGCACCCGGTGGTACGTACCTTGGAAGGGCTTTATGCGCTGGTGCAGCTCGGTACGCTGGAGATTCATGCCTGGGGTGCCAAGTCGGACCGCCCCGACCGGCCAGACCAGATCACCTTCGATCTCGATCCTGGACCGCGTGTGCCGTGGGATGCCGTGTCCCGGGCGGCGCAACTCTTGCGTACGTTGCTCGAAGGGCTCGGCCTGCGGGGATTTCTAAAGACCACTGGCGGGAAGGGATTGCATATCGTGGTTCCGATCGTACGCCGCTACGGTTGGGATGAAGTCAAGTCGTTCTCGAAAGCAGTTGCCGCGCAATTGGTGCGCTTTGATGCACGACAATTCTCTGCAAACCTGACCAAGGCCGGGCGCGAAGACAAAATCTTCATCGACTATCTGCGCAATGGAAGGGGTGCGACGGCGATTGTGCCGTTCTCGACCCGGGCACGCGCGGGTGTGCCGGTATCGGTGCCGATCCCGTGGGACGCCCTTGAAGCCGGGCGCAATGGGGTTACGTTCAGTGCCCGGAGTCCAGCAAGTCTGCTGGAGATGTCCGCCAGCGAACCATGGAAAGAGTATCAAAACTCAGCCGCAAGCCTGACCCGCGCAATGTGGGCGGCGCTCAATCAGCGCGGACCGTAGTCCCCCGCGGCCGTAGTCGCGCCCGCCGTGCTCACAACCTGAAACAATATTGCAACAGTCGCTGCGTTGCGACGCTGCACCCGCTGGCTAAGCTACCAAACATAACCGATTGCTTTGACAAGGAGGTTGTCATGGCGAAAAAACCCGGTCCGAGCGTCAAGGATGACGCGCAGTACGAAGCACTCCGCCGACAAGGGATGAGCAAGGAGAAAGCAGCGCGCATCGCCAACAGCGGCGGGCGCAGCTCCACCGGCAGCAAGGGCGGTTCCTCCCCGTCCTACGAAGAATGGAAGCGCGACGATCTCTACCGCAAGGCCAAGGACGTCGGTATAGAGGGTCGCTCGAAAATGTCAAAAAAAGAACTGATTTCAGCGCTTCGGCATCACTGATGGTGAGGCCCGGGGTTGCGAACCCGCGCCTGCGATGGAGCCACCTGTTTGATAGGGCCCGACCGCAGGGTGCAGCCTCCGAAGGATTGGAAGGAGCACGAGAATGAGAACACCGCAGCAGGCTGCGCCGATTGGCGATTACGCGCTCATCGGCGACTGTCACGCCGCCGCGCTGATTTCTCGATATGGTTCGATCGACTGGTGCTGCATGCCCCGGTTCGATTCCGAACCATGCTTCGGTAGGTTGCTGGACTGGCGCCGTGGCGGGAACTGCACCATTACACCACTCGCCAGCGAATACCAAGGCGAACGCGAGTATGTCGACCGTAGCTTGGTGCTATGTACGACCTTTCGAACCGAAAGCGGGCAGGCGCGGGTTTACGATTGCATGGCCCTGGACGAGGAGCGGTTGCGCGACGAATCTCCACAGCGGCGACTGATTCGTATCGTGGAGGGCATCGACGGCAGCACTGACCTGCGCGTGGAGGTGCTTCCGCGTTTCGATTTTGGAGACGTCAAACCCTGGGTTCGAGAGCACGACGACTGCGTATTTACGGCCGTGGGTGGTAACAAGGGACTGGTCATCAGTGGCAACATGGATTTGCGCCAGGAAGACCAGTACTCGCTGAGCGCGTCGATTCGCGTTCATGCAGGCGAACGCCGTTGTCTGGGTATCGAATTCGTTTCGCCGGAGAAATTGGACGACGGACCGAAGTCGGTGCCCTCGGTGAAGGAACTGCAGCGCAACCTGGACGACACGGTCAATTGGTGGCGCGCCTGGAGCGCAAAGATCAAAGACGATGACTCCGATCAGGCCCCCGGGGTGCATCGATCCGCTCTGGTACTAAAGGCCCTCAACTATGCGCCTACGGGCGCGATTATCGCGGCGCCGACCACTTCGCTGCCCGAAGGACTGCAGGGCACCCGAACCTGGGACTACCGGTTCAGTTGGATTCGCGACGCTGCGTTCACAGCCGATGTGATGGTCGAACTGGGAGGCGAGGCAGAAGCGTACGGTTTTCGCCGTTTCATCGAGCGCAGCTCGGCGGGAAGCGCAAAACAATTTCAGACGTTGTACGGCATCGACGGTTCGAGACGCCAGGACGAAATCGACCTGAAACATCTCGAAGGTTACCGCGGCGCGACACCGGTGCGCATCGGCAATCAAGCCTCGCAGCAAATGCAACTCGACGTGTTCGGCGAAATGTTGGAACTGTCATGGATCTGGCATCGTCACGGACATTCCCCAAGCGACGATTATTGGCATTTCCTGGTGGACCTGGTGAACCGGGTCTGCAGCCATTGGCGCGATCCGGACCACGGCATCTGGGAGATGCGCGGTGAGCCGCAGCACTTCGTGCATTCCAAGGTGATGTGCTGGAGCGCGTTGAACCGCGGGATCGGACTGGCGCGGGAACTCGATCGGGAAGCCCCGGTGAACCAGTGGACCGAGGCGCGTGAGCAAGTGCGCGCAGCGATCGAGCGGGATGGCTACGATCGCGAGCGGGGTATTTTCATACAGGCGTTCGAGCGCAATTACCTGGACGCAGCTCTGTTACGGATGCCTTCGGTGGGATTCATCGAATACACCGACGAACGTATGATCCGTACCACGGATGCGATTCGCGAGGGCCTCGGCGTCGACGGCTTGCTGCGACGCTACGATTCCCCGGATGGGCTGCCCGGCGAGGAAGGGGCGTTTCTTGCTTGTTCGTTCTGGCTGGTGGAGTGTCTGGCAGGACAACAGCGTTTCGACGAAGCGCAGCAGGTATTCGACCGGGCGGTCGCCACCGCCAACGACGTCGGTCTGTTCTCCGAAGAGTACGACGTCGACCAGCAACAATTGCTGGCGAACTTTCCCCAGGGGTTGACTCATCTTTCTTACGTATCGGCGGTTCTGGCGTTGCAGCGCCGCGCTGCCGTCACCGAGCGGCGAGTTTCGGGCTCGCGCTCCAACTAGCCAAGGCAACGGAGGCTTTCGGTCATGAGCGATACCACAGCGGATTTTATTCTCAAGCGCCTAAAGGAATGGGGTATCGGGCGAATCTACGGATTTCCGGGTGATGGCATCAACGGCATCATGGGCGCTTTTGAGCGCATCGAAGACAAAATTTCGTTTGTGCAGACACGGCACGAGGAGATGGCGGCGTTCATGGCCTGCGCCCACGCCAAATTCACCGGCGAAGTGGGCGTTTGTCTGGCGACCTCGGGCCCCGGTGCGATCCACCTTTTGAACGGTCTGTACGATGCCAAGCTTGACCACCAACCCGTGGTGGCAATCGTCGGCCAACAGTCGCGTAATGCGCTCGGCGGTCACTACCAGCAGGAAGTGGACCTGATCTCCCTGTTCAAGGACGTCGCCAACGAGTATGTGCAAATGATCGTGAGTCCTGCTCAGGCGCGCCATGTCATCGACCGCGCGGTGCGCATTGCAAAGGCCATGCGCACGGTTACCTGCGTCATCGTACCCAACGATATCCAGGAAACCGCTGCCGTACCGAAACCGCCCCGCGCCCACGGCACCTTGCATTCAGGAACGGGGTACAGTTCCCCGCGCGTTGTTCCAACCGAGGACGATCTGGACAAAGCCGCTGCGATTCTGAACGGGGGTGAGCGGGTAGCCATGCTGGTCGGTGCGGGAACCCTGAACGCCACGGATGAGGTTGTGGCTGTGGCCGAACGCCTTGGTGCCGGTGTGGCGAAAGCCCTGCTTGGTAAAGCAGCGGTGCCGGACGAACTGCCCTACGTCACCGGATCCATTGGTTTGCTCGGTACCAAGCCCACTTACGACATGATGAACGAATGCGACACGTTGTTGATGGTCGGGTCCAGCTTCCCCTATTCGGAGTGGCTGCCGGAGGAGGGCAAAGCCCGGGGTGTGCAGATCGATCTCGACGGGCGCATGTTGAATATCCGTTATCCGATGGAATTGGCCTTGGTGGGCGACAGCGCGGAAACGCTGCGCGCATTGCTGCCGCGCCTGCAGCAAAAAGACGACAAATGGCGCAAGAAAATCGAAAAGAACGTCAGCGAATGGTGGAAGGTGTTGGAAGGACGCGCCCATCAGGGCGCCAGCCCCATCAATCCGCAGCGGCTGTTTTGGGAACTGTCGAAGAAGCTCCCCGACAACTGTATTCTCGCGTCCGATTCCGGGTCGGCAGCCAACTGGTACGCTCGGGATTTGAAAATCCGGCGTGGCATGATGGCTTCGCTGTCAGGCAATCTGGCGACCATGGGGCCGGGCGTGCCCTATGCCATCGCCGCCAAATTCGCTTTTCCAGACCGTCCGGTGATCGCATTGGTAGGCGACGGCGCGATGCAGATGAACGGCAACAGCGAATTGGTCACCATCGCCAAATACTGGCGCGAGTGGGCCAATCCGAACCTCATCATCGCCGTACTCAACAATCGCGACCTCAATCAGGTCACCTGGGAACAGCGGGTCATGGCAGGCGATCCCAAGTGGGAGACGTCCCAGGATATGCCCGATTTCCAATACGCCGCCTATGCGGAAATGATCGGCTTGAAGGGCATACGGGTGGACGAACCGGACCAGATCGCGGGCGCCTGGGACCGGGCCCTGCAGGCCGACCGACCGGTACTGCTCGAAGTCTATACGGATCCCGACGTGCCACCACTGCCGCCGCACATCAGCTTTGATCAGGCCAAGGCCTATCTCAAATCCATGCTCAAAGGCGATGCCGACGCAGGCGGCGTGATTACCCATTCGATCCGCGAATTTGCCGAGCAATTGGTCCCGCACAAGGATTGAACCGTACGGCGATGAGCACTGTGACCGCAATCGAAAGGCTGGACGTGTCGGCGTATACGGTGCCGACCGACGAGCCCGAGTCCGACGGTACCCTGGCATGGGACTCGACCACCATGGTGCTGGTGCAAGCCCATGCCGGCGGCCAGGTCGGGATCGGCTACACCTATGGCCATCAGTGCACCGCGCAACTGATTCAAGACAAACTCGCGTCACAGGTCTGCGGCCGGGATGTAATGGATGTACATGCCAGCTGGTGGGCGATGATCGACAGCATTCGCAACTTGGGGCGTCCCGGTATTTGTTCCATGGCCATTGCTGCAGTCGACGTAGCGTTATGGGACCTCAAAGCACGCATGCTGCGACAACCGCTGTACAAATTACTCGGTGCTGTCAGGCAGGAAACAGAGGCTTACGGAAGCGGTGGCTTTACCTCGTACGCCGTCGAACGGTTGCAGCGACAGCTGGGCGATTGGGCGGAGCAGGGCTTGAAACGGGTGAAAATGAAAATCGCCCGCCATCCGGAACAGGATCGGAAACGAATCGCCGCCGCGCGCTCGGCGATCGGAGACGATGTCGAGCTGTTCGTGGACGCCAACGGTGGCTACCGCCGTAAACAGGCGCTAGGGCAGATGGAATATCTGCGCGAGCAAGGGGTGACCTGGTTCGAGGAACCCGTGTCGTCCGATGATCTGGACGGGCTGCGCTTGTTGCGGGATGCAGGGCCGGGAGACGTGCAGATCAGTGCCGGCGAATACGGCTATCACACACCGTATTTTCAAAATATGTTGGAGGCCCGCGCCGTGGATGTGTTGCAAGCCGATGCCACCCGGTGCAGCGGAATCAGTGGATTCATGGAAGCCGCCGCACTGTGCGAAGGTTTCCAGGTGCCGTTGTCCTGCCACACGGCCCCGGCGATTCACCTCCACCTCGCCTGCGCAGCAAACCCGGTACGGCACATCGAATGGTTTCACGACCATGTGCGTTTGGAGCACATGTTGTTCGAAGGCGCACCCGAAATATCCAACGGTGTCGTCAGACCCGACCGAGACCGGTCGGGTCTCGGACTCGAACTGAAGCGAAAGGAAGCGCAACGCTATGCGATCTGAATCCATCCCATTGAGCAGAAGCTACGGCCGGGGGCGCGCCGATGTCGGCGCCAGCAGCGGGGTGGACGTCAACGCGCTGGCGCAGCGATTGCGCGATACCGTGCGTGGTGAAGTCCGCTTCGATGACGGCTCACGAGCGCTGTACGCGACCGATGCGTCCAACTATCGTCAGGTGCCCATTGGAGTGGTGGTCCCGCGTGACGCCGAGGACGTGATCGCCACTGTAGCTGCGGCGCGGGAGTTTGGTGCACCGGTATTGTCCCGCGGAGGCGGTACGAGTCTGGCTGGGCAATGCTGCAATGTAGCGGTGATCATGGACATGTCCAAGTACATGAACCAGATCATCGAAATCGATCCGGAAAAGCAGGTCGCGCGGGTTCAACCTGGGGTCGTGCTGGATGATTTACGCAACGCTGCTGAAGAATTCAACTTGACCTTTGCGCCGGATCCCTCCACCCATGATCACAATACCCTGGGCGGCATGATCGGCAACAATTCCTGTGGTGTGCACTCGGTCATGGGGGGGCGCACGTCGGATAATATCCATGCGCTCGATATCCTGCTCTATGATGGCACGCGCATGGAAGTGACGGAAACCTCCGATCAGCTTCTGCAACAGATCATCGACGGCGGCGGCCGTGTCGGTGCCATCTATGAACGCTTGCGTTCCCTGCGCGACCGCTACGCCGATCAGGTCCGCGAGCGCTACCCCGACATTCCCCGGCGTGTCTCCGGCTACAACCTGGACGATTTATTGCCGGAACAAGGATTTCACGTTGCCCGCGCCCTGGTGGGAAGCGAGTCCACCTGCGTGACAGTGTTGGAAGCCACGGTACGGCTGATCCCGAGCCCGCAGGAGCGGGTGGTGCTGGCGTTGGGTTATCCGGATATTTACTGCGCCGGCGACCATGTTCCGGAAATCATGAAGCACGGCCCCATTGGGTTGGAGGGCATCGACCAGGGTCTGGTGCGCGACATGCAACAGGTTAATCTGCACACCGACGATTTGAAGTACCTTCCGGAAGGAGAAGGTTGGCTGGTGGTGGAGTTCGGCGACGAAAGCAAAGAAAAAGCAGTGCAGCGGGCACGGCAGACCATGGACGAGTTGGCCAAGGACGACAATTCGCCGAGCATGCACTTATTTACCGACGACGACCAACAAAAGCGGATCTGGGAAGTGCGCGAGTCAGCCCTCGGCGCTACCGCTCACATTCCGGACCAGCCGGTGACCTGGCCGGGGTGGGAAGATTCCGCGGTGCCCCCGGAGCGGGTCGGCGAATATCTGCGCGACCTGCGCAAGTTGTTCCAAAAATACGGCTACAAATGCGATCTGTATGGTCATTTCGGACAAGGATGCATACATACCCGCATCGATTTCAAACTCGATACCGCGGAAGGTATCCGCAATTACCGCAGCTTTGTGGAAGAAGCCGCCAATATGGTTGTGCGATACAACGGTTCGCTTTCCGGCGAACACGGCGACGGCCAGGCGCGGGGAGAACTGTTGCCGCGGATGTACGGCGAAGAACTGATGGAAGCGTTTCGCGAGTTCAAGCGCATTTGGGATCCCGACTGGAAAATGAACCCCGGCAAGGTGATCGATGCCGACGGCGTCGATCAGAACCTGCGCCTGGGCAACCACTACGATTCGCCGACCCTGGAGACCGTATTCCGCTTCCCGCAGGATGAGAACAGTTTCAGTCGCGCCATGCTGCGCTGCGTAGGCGTAGGGAAATGCCGACGGCACGAGGGAGGGACCATGTGCCCGAGTTATCGGGTCACGCGCGATGAGCAACACTCCACCCGCGGACGCGCACACTTGCTGTTCGAAATGTTGCGAGGCGACGTGCTGACGGACGGCTGGCGCAGCGAGCCGGTACGTGAAGCCTTGGATCTCTGCCTGGCATGCAAGGGTTGCAAAGGCGATTGCCCCGTGGACGTGGACATGGCCACTTACAAGGCCGAATTCCTGCATCATTATTACAAGGGCAGACTGCGACCCCGCCAGGCGTATGCCTTCGGCATGATCGATACCTGGTCGCGCTATGCGGCCCATATGCCCCGCCTGGTGAACTTCTTCACCCAGACTCCGGGGTTGAGCGCCCTGTCGAAAAAGTTGGCCGGGATGCCGCAACAGCGCCGGGTTCCGAAGTTCGCGCCGCAGACCTTCAAACATTGGTTCGCAGGACGTGTTCCGGCCCAGGAGAAGGCCAAACCGGTCATTCTATGGGCCGATACGTTCAACAACTATTTCCATCCACAAGTGGCGCAGTCCGCGGTGCTGGTATTGGAAGCCGCTGGCTATCAGGTCCGTGTCCCGCAACAGCATCTGTGTTGCGGGCGGCCGCTGTACGACTTTGGCATGTTGGATCGGGCTCGAAGCTACCTGCAGAATGTAATGGACACTTTGCGCGATTCCATCGATGGCGGAATACCCATCGTCGGCCTGGAACCAAGTTGCGTATCCGTGTTCCGCGATGAGTTGGGTAACCTTTTTCCGGACAGCGAGTTGGCCCATCGACTGCAGGAGCAGAGCCATACGTTGGGTGAATTCCTGGAACAGAAAGCGCGCTGGCGCCCCCCCAAGCTGCCGCGCCAAGCTGTGGTCCACGCCCATTGTCATCACAAGTCGATACTGGGCGTCGAGTCCGAGCGTCGTCTGCTCGACCGTATGGGCCTCGATTACCAGTGGCGTGACGACGGTTGCTGCGGCATGGCCGGTTCATTCGGCTTCGAGCAGGACAAATATCAGGTGTCGATCGATATCGGCGAACAGGGTCTGCTACCGGCGGTGCGTGCCGCGCAAGATACTACGCTGTTGATCACCGACGGGTTCAGTTGCCGCGAACAGATTTCGCAAACCACTGACCGCCACGCCCATCATCTGGCGGAAGTGCTGGCCATGGCGCTGCAGAACGAACCACACAAGAGCTGATATCGGTTCAGGAGGAACGTATGAATACAGGACGAAAGGAAGTCGTGGTCATTACCGGTGCATCCGCCGGCGTGGGCCGGGCCACTGCGCGGGAATTCGCGCGCCGTGGCGCCCATATCGCTTTGCTCGCACGGGGACAGGAAGGGCTCGACGCCGCCAGAGCGGAAGTCGAATCACTCGGCGGCCACGCCATGGTCGTGCCCACCGACGTCTCCGATCAGGACCAGCTCGAACGTGCGGCCACGGAAGTGGAGGACACGCTGGGACCGATCGACATCTGGATCAACAATGCGATGGCGACGGTGTTTTCTCCGGTGTGGGAAATAAGGCCGGAAGAATATAAACGCGCGACCGAGGTGACGTATCTCGGTGCCGTGTGGGGCACCATGGCGGCCCTCAAACGCATGCGCGCGCGCAACAGCGGAGTCATCGTTCAGGTGAGTTCGGCGTTGTCGTATCGAGCGATCCCCCTGCAGGCGGCTTATTGCGGGGCAAAACACGCGCTGAGGGCATTTACCACTTCGTTGCGCAGCGAGCTGATGCACGAGAACAGCGACATTCACGTGACCATGGTTCACATGCCCGCGTTGAACACACCGCAGTTCGATTGGGGCCGCACGCACCTCAGTCACCATCCGAAACCGGTGCCGCCGATTTTTCAGCCCGAGGTGGCTGCAAGCGCGATCTACTGGGCGGCCCATCACCGCCGCCGGGATCTTTTCGTCGGCATGTCTTCTTTGAAAGCAGTATGGGCAAATCGGATTGCGCCCGGTATCGCTGATTGGTATCTGGCGCGCAATGGCTTCAAGTCCCAGCAAACCCCGCAACGGGTGGCTTCCGACCGCCCCGACAATCTTTGGACCCCGGTAGGCGGCGATCACGGCGCCCACGGTTCCTTCGATAACAGTGCGCATGAGTACAGCGCGCAGCTGTGGTTGAGTGAGAACCGGCGTTGGGTCGCACTCGCCGGCGCGCTGGGCGGCGCGGCACTGGGCGGCTGGCTGTGGCGTCGTAAACGCAATGGGCATGCACGGCAGGCACCACGCTCGTGGTTCCGTCGTCTCGCCCGGCACTGAAAACGACCAAGAAGAAATCGAAGGAGAAGCGCATGCATGGTATCGGCTCCACCCACTGGGCGATCGCTGAAGGCTATATCCCGGGCTCCAGCACGGGACCGGAGCCGCAGATGACGAGCCACGAGACTGCATGTCTGCTCAACAGCGGTGACCAGGATGCTCATATCCAGATCATGGTGTATTTCGCCGATCGCGAACCGGCGGGCCCGTATCAGGTAACGGTGCCCGCCCGCCGGACCAAGCATGTGCGCTTCAACGAACTGCAGGACCCGGAGCCGATTCCGCGGGATACCGACTATGCTAGCATGATCACGTCCGACGTGCCGGTGGTCGTACAGCATACCCGCCTGGATTCACGACAAGCCGAATTGGCTTTACTCAGTACGATCGCATACGCGTCGCGTTAGTAGCGACGCGCGAACTAAAGCAGTTGCGGAGGTAGGGGAGCGCTCAGGTATGGCGCAGGTATTCAGCCGTGCCCAAGTCTTGGGGTTGCGCATCGCGATGATTGCCGTCGTTCTGTTCGCGGGCGGCGCCGTTGTAGTGTGGCGCATCGCGGTCGCGTTCAGCCCACCGATTGAGGAACCGATCGAACAGCCGGTGCCATTCAGCCACAAGCACCATGTATCGGAGGTCGGACTGGATTGCCGATATTGCCATACCTCCGTCGAACACTCCGCATTCGCGGGTATGCCGCCTACCGAAACGTGCATGACCTGTCATTCGCGCTTGTTTACAGACCAACCGATGTTGCAGCCGGTGATTCAGAGCTTCGCCCGGAACAAGCCCATTCACTGGAAGCGCGTACACGATTTACCAGACTTCGTATATTTCAACCACAGCATCCACGTGCAGAACGGTGTCGGCTGCGTGTCCTGTCACGGCAGGGTCGATCAAATGTCCCTGACGCGACGTGTGAAGCCACTCACCATGCAATGGTGTTTGAGCTGTCATCGCGATCCTGCGCCACATTTGCGGCCCAGGGATCGTGTTTTCGACTTGGATTGGCAACCCAAAGGAGATCGGCGTGCGCTCGGCCGCGCACTGATGCGCAAATATCACATTACGACTGCACGCCTGACCGATTGTTCTGTTTGCCACCGTTGAGGAAGGGATGAGCCGCGAGCCCAAACAACCATCCACTGTTCAGCAGTCGCCGTCGGCTCCGGCCGATCCTTGGTGGAAGAGTATCGAGGAGTACAACCAGGATGCGCTGGACGACTGCGTGCAGGATGAATTCCCGTCGCCGCTGCAGGGCGGTGAATTATTGTGGTCCCGACGCGATTTCATGAAGCTGATGGGCGCATCAATGGCACTGGCGGGTGTCAGCGGCTGCAGCGGCCCTGCCGACGAGGAGATTGCACCCTATGTGCATGCTCCGCTGCAAGGAGTCGAAGGGGAGGCCCGTCATTACGCATCGGCAGTAACGTTGAACGGATTCGCCAGTGGCGTGGTTGCGACCAGTTATATGGGACGTCCGGTGAAACTCGAAGGCAATCCGCGCCATCCCGCCAGCGACGGCGGCACCGATATATTCACCCAGGCCGCGATTCTGCAGCTGTGGGATCCGGACAGATCGGCACTGGTGTTGCGAAAAGGCGCAAGCGCAAGCTGGGATGATCTTGCCGCTGCCCTGCACGACAGGTTGGCGAAACTGCGCGCCGCAGGCGGCGCGGGTCTTCGGGTGCTCACCGGAAACGTGACTTCTCCAAGTCTGCTGGCGCAGTTGCGAGCGCTTATGCAAGCTTTTCCTCAGGCCCGTTGGCACCAGTATGAACCGATATGCGATGACCACGTCAGCCGCGGCGCCCAGATCGCCTTCGGTGAACCGTTGCAAAGTGGGCTGAAGCTGGAGAAGGCCGGGTGCGTCATCAGCCTGGACGCGGACATACTCGGCCCCGGCCCCGACCAGACACGCCTGGCGCGGCAATTCGCAAAATCCCGACGCGAAGCCCAACAGGGCGGGAACATGCTGCGCTTGTACGCCGTAGAAAGTTATCCCACCTTGACGGGCGCTTTGGCGGATCACCGCAAAGCCGTGCGCGCGCGAGACGTGGAGGGTTTGGCGCGGGCGATCGCCAGCCGCCTGGGGGCGCCTTTGAAAGCGCCGGATCGCGTTGCCGTCGACGCGCAATGGTTGGATGCGGTGGTGCAGGACCTGCAGGATCACGGCAAGGCGGGGCTGGTGGTTGCCGGGCGACGCCAACCTCCTCAGGTACATGCCCTCGCGCACTGGATCAACGAGCATATCGGCGCCAGCGGAGAAACGGTGGTGTACCACAAACCGGTGGTACCGCCCGTGCAACAGATGGACTCGCTGCGTGAACTGGTCGAATCCATGCGCGGCGGCGGCGTCGACACGCTGTTGATCATCGATGGAAACCCGGCCTATGGCGCACCTGCAGACCTGCAGTTTGCAGCGGCCCTGAAGCGGGTACCAATGTCGGTGCATCTGGGCCTGTATGCAGACGAAACCGCACAGCATTGTACCTGGCACGTGCCCGCAGCCCACGAGCTGGAAAGCTGGGGCGATGCGCGCGACCGGGACGGGACCGCCAGCATTCAGCAACCGCTTGTAGCACCTTTGTACGGAGGGCACACGCCGCAGGAACTGTTCGCTGTGGCAATGGGAAATGTGGGCGCCGGTGATCACGACCTGGTGCGTGAATACTGGCGCGTCCAGTGGGGCGATGGGTTCGATTCCGAATGGAAGCAAGCATTGCGTACCGGCCTCGTGAAGGATAGTGCAATGCCGGCAGTAGCAGCGCAAGTGCGTGGTTCAATGTTTGCGGATCTGCCGGCCGAAGCGCCCCCCAATGACAGCCTTGAGATCGGCTTCGCGCCTGACTCGACGATCTGGGACGGGCGCTACGCCAACAATGCCTGGCTGCAGGAATTGCCAAAACCCATGACCCAGCTTACCTGGGACAACGCCGTCCAGCTCAGTCCCACGACTGCCAAAGAGCTGGGCATAGAGAACGAACAGGTGCTGATATTGCGCTACAGCGGTAACGAGTTGCGTGTACCGGCTTGGATATCGCCGGGACACGCCGACGGCGCGGTTACTTTGACACTCGGCTACGGCCGTCAAAGCGGCGGCCAAGTGGCCGCCGGCGCCGGCGTCAACGCAAATAACATGCGCCGTTCCACGGCGCCGTGGTTCGACCATGGTCTGGAACTGCGTGTGACTGACGATCGCTACCCGTTAGCGACCACCCAGGTTCATCACCGTCTCCACGACCGGCACATGATCCGCGAAGCGAGTCTGGACCAATACCGGCGCAATCCAAAGTTCGCCAAGCGTTCTGAGTCGGGCCCGAAGCCCAGTTTGTACCCGCCCTATGCGTATGAAGGCCACGCCTGGGGCATGGTGGTGAATTTGAACAGTTGCATCGGTTGCGGTGCGTGCACGATTGCCTGTCAGGCTGAAAATAATATACCAGTGGTTGGCAAACAGCAGGTCCGCATGAGCCGGGAAATGCATTGGATCCGCGTAGACCGGTACTTCAAAGGCTCGATTGAGGAACCCGAAACCTATTTCCAACCGGTGCCATGCATGCAGTGCGAACACGCGTCCTGCGAAGTCGTGTGCCCGGTCGGTGCCACCATGCATGACTCCGAAGGGCTCAACGTCCAAGTCTACAATCGGTGTATCGGCACGCGTTTTTGTTCCAACAATTGTCCCTACAAGGTGCGCCGATTCAATTTCCTGCAATATGCCGACCGGGATACCCCGAGTCTCAAAGCCCAGCGAAATCCGGAAGTCACCGTGCGTATGCGAGGGGTCATGGAGAAATGCACCTATTGCGTTCAGCGTATCGAACGCGCGCGAATCGCGGCGCAACGTGAGGACCGACCGTTTCGCGGCGACGAAGTGAAGACCGCCTGCCAACAGGTGTGCCC
Source organism: uncultured Gammaproteobacteria bacterium (assembly GCA_963762165.1). Classification (GTDB taxonomy): domain Bacteria; phylum Pseudomonadota; class Gammaproteobacteria; order JASBUN01; family JASBUN01; genus CAVXJN01. The sequence goes on along the minus strand of CAVXJN010000001.1, from coordinate 344,268 downwards.
GGCAGCCGCTATTACGTTTGGCGATATCAACGACCCGGAAAGCGAGGTGCAGAAGGAGAAGCAATCGCCCCTGGATTACACCATGCTCGAAGAACTCAACACGCGACCCCGTACCAGCTATACGGCGAAGTTGCGGAACCCGAATCCGGCTCTTCGCAAAAGGAGTTGACGGATGGCCGATGCTCAAAAGCGCGCTGGTACGGCAAAGGAATTTCCAGTCACCCGTGGCGAGTTGACGTACGCGTCGGTGACCGACGAGGTATGCGGCACATTCCAGGACCGCAGCGCTTCCCGGGGATGGGTATGGGGACTGTTGTTGTCGTTGTTGCTAGTCGCGGTATTTCTGGTATCGGTCGGCTATCTGATCGTGGCTGGAGTCGGAGTCTGGGGAATCAACATCCCGGTCGCCTGGGGTTTCGCGATCACCAATTACGTCTGGTGGATCGGAATCGGCATGGCGGGCACGTTCATATCGGCAGCGCTTTTGCTACTTCGCCAGCAATGGCGAACGGCGATCAATCGAGCGGCGGAAACCATGACGGTGTTTGCAGTAGCCATCGCGGGATTGTTCCCCGTCTTTCACCTGGGCCGCTTCTGGTTCGCGTATTGGGTGGCAGCCTATCCCAATACCATGAACGTCTGGCCGAATTGGCGCAGTTCACTGACGTGGGATTTCACGGCGATCTCGGTTTATCTCACGGTCTCGCTGTTGCTATGGTACTTCGGCATGTTGCCGGATCTGGCCACTGTGCGAGACCGGGCGGTAACCCGTGGACGCCAGCGGTTCTACGGCCTCCTGGCCCTGGGTTGGCGCGGCGACGCATTGCACTGGCATCGCCACGAGTTGTTCCTGAAGCTATTGGCCGGATTGGCGGTGCCGCTGGTGTTTTCGGTGCACAGTATGGTGGCGTTGGATTTCTCGATCGGCGACACGCCGGGCTGGCACTCGACCATTTTTCCGCCGTTCTTCGTTGCCGGCGCACTGTATTCAGGGTTCGCTTTGGTATTGGTGATTTCCATTCCACTGCGAGCCGGGTACGACCTCAAGAACCTCATTACGCAGCGGCATCTGGAAAGCATGGCAAAGGCAATGCTGGCCTGCGGGTTGATTATCGCATACAGCTATCTGACCGAAGCGTTCATCGCCTGGTACAGCGGCAATGAATATGAAATCTACCTCGAAATTAACCGCACTACCGGACCATATGCGCCGGTGTACTGGTCCACGATTGCATGTAACGTGGTGATTCCCCAGTTGCTGTGGTTTCGGCGCGTGCGCTTGAATCTCAAGGCGCTGTTTGCGATCAGCGTGGTCGTTCTGGTGGGTATGTGGTTGGAGCGTTTCGTCATTACCATCATCAGCCTCAATCGCGAGTTCATCCCGTCGCAGTGGCACGTCTTCATTCCGACCATTTGGGACTGGAGTACATTGATTGGTTCTTTGGGGGTGTTTGTATTCCTGTTCCTGGTATACCTGCGATTGATGCCGGTGGTTTCGATGCACGAAGTGCGTAAATTGATTACCCCCAGTGGGGCGCAATCATGACCGCCGCCGCCATGTACGGTCTGTTGGGCGAATTCGACTCACCCGATGCGTTGCGCGCTGCGGTGGGTGAATTACGTAACCGCGGGTACACGCAACTGGAAGCCTACAGTCCGTTTCCGGTGGAGGGATTGGCGGAATTGCTGGGACACCAGCGCGACTGGCTACCGTTATGGACCCTGTTGGGCGGCATTGCGGGCGCAGCCGTTTCCTATTTCATCCAATACTACGCGGCAGTGGTCGACTATCCGCTCAATATAGGCGGGCGACCGCTCAACAGCTGGCCGGCGTTTCTGCCGATCAGTATCGAGTTCACCATTTTCGGCGCTGCCGTGTGTGCGGCGCTGGCATTAATGATCTCCGACGGGCTGCCCAAGCTCTACCACCCGGTATTCAACGTACCGCGCTTCGAACATGCCAGTCGTGACGGCTTCTTCCTATGTATCCGTGCTCAAGACTCACGGTTCGACAGCGAGCGCTCAAGGACGCTGCTACAGGAACTGGGCGCGCAGCGGGTATCCGAGGTGGCGCCATGAGGGGGCGGCTGGGCTGGATCGGGGTGGTGGTTTTCGTCTCGATAAGCCTGGGCGGCTGCGAGAAATGGATGCAAAACATGTATGACCAGCCCAAATACGAGACCTTTGAGACCAGCGAGCTGTGGAACGACGGCATGTCCGCCCGCACGATGCCGGACGGAACGCTGGCGCTTGAGGACGTCGATGCGCCACAGCGCATGCCGAAGCTGACTCAAACGTTCATGGAGCACGGACGCAACCGCTACAACATTTATTGTGCACCCTGCCACAGTTTGGCCGGAGACGGCGACGGTATGGTGCCGAGCCGCGGTTTTCCTCATCCGCCGTCATTTCACAGCAAACGTTTACGGGCCATGCCGGATCAGCATTTCTATGACGTGATCAGCAATGGCTATGGCGTGATGTATTCCTACGCGGCGCGGGTCCCACCCCGGGACCGGTGGGCCATTATTGCCTACATCCGCGCCTTGCAACTCAGTCAACATGCCTCTTTGCAGGACATTCCTATTGCGCAACGAGCACGTCTGGAGCAAAGCCGGTGAGTTGGGCGGAGCATTCAACCGGGCGGCGCGCAGCGTGGATCATTGGCGCATTGGCTGCGGTGGCAATGGTGGCCGGGGCGATTTTCGACCGTCAGCGGTTTTTCGAAGCATATCTGTATGCTTTTCTGTTTTTGCTGGGACTGTCCCTGGGTCCGCTGGTGTTGGCGATGATCGCCCAGGTAACGGGCGGACGATGGGGTCAGGTGGTACGGCGCCCGGCGCTAGCGGCGGCTGGCGTCCTGCCGGTGCTTGCGGTGCTGTTCGTGCCGTTGCTGTTCGGACTCCAGCAATTGTATCCCTGGACCGTGGGACTCGGCGCACCGCAACATCTGCTCAATCACAAGGAGCCTTATCTCAATGTTGGCTTCTTCATAGTGCGGGCGGCGCTGTATTTCGCGATCTGGATTTCGCTGGCGTTTGTTTTCAGGAGTCGCTTATACGATGCCGAACTTCGGGACACGCCGCACGATTGGCAGCGGGTGCGCATGGTCAGCGCCGCGGGTCTGTTGCTCTACGGATTGACGGGAACCCTGGCGGCGATCGACTGGGTGATGTCTTTGTTGCCGGTATGGTACTCGACTGTGTTCGGGGCACAGGTGCTTGCAGTGCAGATGCTCGCGGCCACCGCGGTGGTGGTCCTGGGCTCGGGGCGCAGCGGCGAACCGCGCCCGATCCAGATGCGCCCGCAGGACTATCACGACCTCGGCAATCTGATGCTGGTTTTCACGTTGCTTTGGGCATATCTGGCCTACAGCGATTTCGTGACTATTTGGATCGCGGACCTTCCTCATGAGACGGAGTGGTATCGGCAGCGGTCCGTGCCCCTCTGGGAAGGGCTGGGTATCAGTGTTTGGGTACTCCAGTTCGCGTTGCCTTTCGCGTTGCTGCTGTTTCGCGCCGTGAAGCGCAACGCCTCTCGCATGCGCAGCTTGGCAATCGCGGTTTTGATTGGCAGTGCTTTGAACGTTTATTGGTTGGTCATGCCGTGTTTGCGCCCGCATGACAATTTGCTGAGTTGGTTGGATTGGGTCGCACCCCTGGCGCTGGGGGCGGTTTGGTTCGCCATGTTCTTGGTGTTTCTGGATCGCGACGAGCGCAGGTGGAACGCGCACCGCGGAGTGAGGACACATGCAGAAGCTTGAGCAAAAGCACGCCTCGCCCGGGTATCAGGCGAACGATATCGAGGCGCGCAAGCTAGTGATGATCGCGGCGATCGTGTTCGGGTGTCTGGTGTTCGTCGGCGTAGTCGCCTATTGGTTGACCGGATGGTATGGGCAGTCCACCCATGGCGCTACCCGTGGCGCCACACCGGTTTCAGTGGCTGCGCCGGATCCGCATTTGCAGCCGAACCCACGGCCCGATCTCCTTAAGCACCGCGCGGCCAAGCAGGCGCTTTTGACCGGTTACGGGTGGGTGGACCGAAACAAAGGAACCGTGCGCATCCCGATCGATCGCGCGATGGAACTGACTGTGCAGCGGGCCGACGACGCCCAGGGCGGTGGCTCGTGAAGATGATTGCCGCACTGGTCGTACTCATGCTCGGGGTCTGCGTGCCGGCGGTGGCCGCGAATTCGGTACAACGCCGGCTGGAAGATGTCGGTTTCGATCAGCGACTCGGCTCACAGCTGCCTCTACAGACGGCATTTCGCGACGAGCGCGGCAGGGCGGCACAACTCGGAGACTTCTTCAAGGGTGATCGGCCGGTGGTGCTTGTGTTTGCGTACTACCATTGTCCCAATCTTTGCGATTCGGTACTCGCAGCCGTATTCGACGGTCTCGCCAAGACCGGCTACCGCGGCGGCGATGATTTCAATTTGGTGGTGGTCGGCATCGACCCGACCGAAAGCGCCCGCGATGCAGCTGACAAGAAACGGGCCGAACTTGGCCGCTATCCGTTTCCGGGCGCGCGCGATCACGCCCATTTTCTGACGGGTGCGCGGCCCGATATCCAAGCGGTCGCAAAGGCGGCGGGCTTTCGGTACTACTACGACCAGAATGTGCACCAGTATGTCCATGCCGCCGGACTGTTGATCGCAACACCCAAGGGTGTCGTTTCGCGCTATATGTTCGGCGTGCAGTTCCAACCGTCCGATCTTCGACTGGCGATGGTGGACGCCTCCGGAAACAAGGTCGGTTCTGTTGTAGACAAACTTCTTTTGCTTTGCTGTCAATACGACCCCACGACCGGTCGATATGGATTCGTGATTATGAATATTTTGCGGCTCGCCGGCGCCGCGGCGGTGATTGCGCTTGGCATCTTCGTCTGGCTTTCGGTACGACGCGAACGTAGACGCAGGCCGACCACGGACGCAGGATTACAGCTGTGAGCTTTTCCCTCGCCCCCGTCGAAGCGTCCTCGATCGCACCCTCGATCGATCTGCTGTTTTACGTTCTTCTGGGGTTGAGTGTACTGGTGGTCGCGGGGGTCACGATCTTCATCGTGTATTTCGCCGTGCGCTATCGGCGCGGTGCCAATGTCGCGCGTAAGGACATTACCAAGCGCATGAGCTGGGAGCTGACCTGGACGCTGGTGCCGCTGGCCCTGTTCCTTGGTGTTTGCGCATGGGCGGGCAAGCTGTATTTCGATCTGTATTCTCCTCCCGGTGATTCGTTGCCGATGTACGTAGTCGCCAAGCAATGGATGTGGAAGGTACAGCATCCGGGTGGTCAGCGTGAAATCAATCAATTGCACGTGCCGCGGGGCAAGCCGGTGAAGTTGATCATGACCTCCCAGGACGTGATCCACAGCTTTTACGTGCCGGCATTCCGAGTCAAACAGGATGTGTTGCCCGGCCGCTATACGACGGCCTGGTTCGAAGCGACCCGTGACGGCACGTTCGATCTTTTCTGCGCGGAATATTGTGGTACGGACCACTCGAAGATGACGGGGCAGGTGGTGGTGATGGAACCCAAGGATTACCAGGACTGGCTGCAAGCGCGTCCCGCAAGCGAGGGCATGGCGGCACAAGGTGCCAAGCGTTTCCGCGAATTCGGATGCAGTGGCTGTCACGGCCCTAATTCCGCCGTCCACGCGCCGCCTTTGGCAGGTATATACGGCCGGGAAGTGCACCTGCAGGACGGTAATACCGTAGTAGTCGACGAGCGCTACGTCCGCGATTCGGTATTGCAGCCCGCCAAGCAGGTGGTAGCCGGATACCAACCGATCATGCCGTCGTTCAAAGGCCAGATCGACGACGAACAGTTGATGCAGATCGTTGCCTATATCAAATCCATCGGCGATCAGGAAGGAAACAAACCATGAGTGCGGTCGTGTCGGTGAGTCCTGCGAACTATTTCAACATCAAACACAGCCTGCGCTCGTGGCTGTTCACGCGGGATCACAAACGAATTGGTCTGTTGTATCTGGCATCGATCACGCTGTTCTTTTTCATCGGCGGCCTGGCTGCCGCTTTGATCCGGCTCGAATTGCTGACCCCGGCCGGCGACCTGGTCAGTTCAGACACCTATAACAAGCTGTTCACGCTGCATGGCGTGGTTATGGTCTGGTTTTTCCTGATACCGTCGATCCCGGCGACGCTCGGTAACTTTCTGATGCCAATGATGATCGGCGCCAAGGACGTCGCCTTTCCGCGTCTGAATCTCGCAAGTTGGTACCTCTACAGCATCGGTGGCGCGTTTACCGTGCTGACTTTGATACTAGGGGGCGTGGATACCGGCTGGACGTTCTACACGCCCTTCAGCAGCATGTTTTCAAATACCCATGTCATCATGGTCGCCGTCGGCGTGTTCGTGGTTGGCTTTTCGTCCATTTTTACGGGCTTGAATTTCATCGTTACCGTGCACAAGATGCGCGCGCCGGGCATGTACTGGTTCCGCATGCCGTTGTTCGTGTGGGCGAACTACGCCACTTCGATCATCATGGTGCTGGCCACGCCCGTGCTGGCGATGACGCTTACACTGGTGGCGATGGAGCGGTTGATGAAGATCGGCATCTTCGATCCGTCGCTGGGGGGCGATCCGTTATTGTTCCAGCATCTGTTCTGGTTTTATTCCCATCCTGCGGTGTACATCATGGTTCTGCCGGCCATGGGAGTGGTGAGCGAAATCATCGCTTGTTTCTCGCGCAAGCGGATCTTTGGCTACAAAACCATGGCATTCGCGATTCTCAGTATCGCAGCCGTCGGTTTCATGGTCTGGGGTCACCACATGTTCGTCAGCGGGCAGTCGGTATACGCGGGGATGGTGTTTTCCATCCTCAGCTTCCTGGTTGCGATTCCCTCGGCAATCAAAGTGTTCAACTGGACTGCGACGTTGTACGGGGGCTCCATTTCATTCGAAGCGCCCATGTTGTATGCGCTGGGATTCATAGGCCTGTTCATGCTCGGCGGTATTACCGGACTATTTTTGGCCGCCTTGGCGTTGGACGTGCATCTGCACGGACACCTATTTCGTAGTCGCGCATTTCCACTACATCATGGTAGGCGGCACGATCATGGCCTTCATGGGTGGGATCCATTTCTGGTGGCCGAAAATCACAGGCCGCTTGTATTCGGAACCGCTGGCGCGTTTCGCGGCGATCATTATTTTCATTGGCTTCAATCTCACTTTCTTTCCGCAATATCTGCTTGGGGTTCGAAGGCATGCCACGGCGCTATCACGCCTATGAACAGCAGTACCAGGTGTTGAACGTTCTGTCGTCCGCAGGCGCCTCGGTACTGGCGGTGGGCTATCTCTTGCCGTTGATTTACCTCTTCTGGTCGTTGCGCCACGGGCAATTGGCGGGCCCGAATCCATGGCAGGCCAAAGGACTCGAATGGACGACTCCATCGCCACCGCCGCCGGATAACTTCGAGACCATACCGGTGGTCACTGAAGAAGCCTACGCCTACGACCCGCGAGACTGACCATGAATGAGCGCGCCGCATTTGTCGCCGAACAATTCCAGGAGCCGCAACAGCAGCAGGAAGCAGCCACGCTGGGCATGTGGGTTTTCCTGATCACGGAGGTACTGTTCTTTGGTGTCTTGTTTGCCGCTACCTGATCGGTCGCGTGCTGTACCCCGAAGCTTTTGCCGAAGCGAGCCGGGAAACCGATGTTGTGCTCGGTACGCTTGAATACAGCTGGTGTGCTGACCAGCGGCTTTACCATGGCACTGGCCGTGCGGGCCGCCCAACTCGACCGGCGCCGGGCGCTGATCATGTTTTTGCTGGTAACCGTTGCCATTGGGCTGATGTTCCTCGGTATCAAGGGCTATGAATACCACCTGGACTACCGCAATCACCTCGTACCCGTACTTGATTTCGCCTATGAGGGCAAACACCCGGTCAACAGGTCGAGCTCTTTTTTGTTCTGTATTTCTTGATGACCGGCCTTCACGCCATCCACGTCACCTTGGGCGTGATCGCCCTGTCGGTGATGGCCTGGCTGTCCGCACGCGGACGCTTTTCCTCAGACTACTACACGCCGGTAGAGGTCACCGGCCTGTACTGGCATTTTGTCGATATCGTCTGGATTTTTCTTTACCCGCTGCTTTATCTGGTGTCGCGCGCATGAGCGAGCGAAATGTACCGACGGTAATGAGCTTCACCCTGGTCTGGATCGCCCAGATGATCCTCATTTTCGCCTCTCTGGGCAGTGCCTATGTGCCGATGGGCCCCTTCAATCTGGTTTCGAATCTGGCGATGGCGTTTGCGCAGATGCTGCTGGGCGCTTTGTTTTTTATGCACCTTAAAGGTGCTTCGCCCCTCATTCGCCTGTTCTCCGCGGTCGGCTTGGTATGGCTGTTGCTGATGTTCGGCCTCAGTCTGGCGGACTTTCTGACCCGCAACGTAGTCCCCGCCCCCTGGTGAGACCGATTGCGACCGCGGGCTGCACGCGCGACCGGGCCCCGCCTTGTAAAGTACCGGATCTCGCCGTATACTGAGCGGCGCTATACGGGTCCTGCCAGTTTCTCCGGCACGTACCCGGTTCGGTTTGGTGCCGGATGCGAATCGTCTAACAAAAGGGCCCCGGTAGGGGCCTTTTTGTTAGGCCCATCGGACGCCGCCGGCGGTGCTTCCAGTTGGCGGATTCGCGGCGCCGGGTTATAATTTATGTCCATGATTCTCGTGCAATTTGGGAATGGGCCGTAGGCCCATTTTTTTGTTTGCGCTGGGCGCGGTGATGCAAGTATCGGAAAATCTGCGCAATATCGTGGGTCCCGCGGTCGAGGCGCTGGGCTATGAGCTGGTGGGGATCGAATATCACCGCCAGCCCGGCAGCGGCCTATTGCGGATCTATATCGACCGGCCGGAGGGCATCACGGTGGAAGATTGCCAGCGGGCCAGCGAGCAGGTCAGCGCGGCGCTCGACGTGGAAGACCCGATTCCAGGGTCACTACACCTGGAGATGTCCTCTCCCGGCCTGGATCGGCCATTGTTCGAGGCCGAGCATTTTGCGCGCTTTGCCGGCAATCGGGTGCGCATCCGGCTTGGGATGCCGCTCGATGGGCGACGTAAGTTTACCGGCACCCTGCGCGGCATCGACGGCCGCACAGTGCTGTCTCGAAGTGGATGAACAGGAGGTTCGGTTGCCCCTGGACAATATCGAACAGGCGCGGCTGGTCCCGGAGTATTGAGGCCGGTGACGGCTGGAGGCACTGGAAATGAGCAAAGAGATATTGCTGGTCGTCGATGCGGTCTCCAACGAGAAAGGGGTCGACAAGAACATCATCTTCGAGGCGATCGAAGCGGCGCTGGCATCCGCCGCGAAGAAACGCCACGGTGGCGACATCGATGTGCGTGTCGCCATCGACCGCGTGTCCGGCGAATATTCCACTTTCCGCCGCTGGGAAGTGATCGAAGACGATGCCGACCTGGAATTTCCGTTGCGCCAGGCGGCGTTGACCGTCGCCCGCGAGGATGAGCCCGACATCGAGGTGGGCGGGTTCGCCGAAGAGCAAATCGAAAACGTCGAATTCGGGCGGATCGCCGCGCAGACCGCCAAACAGGTCATCGTGCAGAAAGTGCGCGAAGCCGAACGCGCCCAGGTGGTCGAAGCCTTCCAGGATCGCAAGGGCGAGCTGATCACCGGCATCGTCAAACGCATCGAACGCGGCAACATCTATTTGGACCTTGGCGCCAACGCCGAGGGCGTGATTTTGCGCGAAGACTTGATCCCCCGCGAAGCATTGCGTTCCGGCGACCGTGTGCGCGGATATCTGTACGACGTGCGTTCCGAGCCTCGCGGTCCGCAGCTGTTCGTCAGTCGTACCGCGCCGGAGTTGTCTGATCGAACTGTTCAAGCTTGAAGTGCCGGAAGTCGGCCAGGGCCTGATCGAGATCATGGGTGCATCCCGCGATCCCGGGCCTGCGCGCCAAAATTGCAGTGCAATCCCACGACCCGCGCATCGATCCGTCGGTGCCTGCGTCGGCATGCGCGGTTCCCGGGTGCAGACGGTGTCCAACGAACTGGCCGGCGAGCGAGTGGATATCATTCTTTGGAACGATAATCCGGCTCAGTTCGTGATCAACGCCATGTCGCCCGGCGGAAGTCGCTTCCATCGTGGTGGACGAGGATCGCCACGCCATGGATCTCGCGGTCGCCGACGAGCAGTTGTCCCAGGCCATCGGCCGCGGCGGTCAGAACGTGCGTCTGGCCAGCGAACTCACCGGCTGGGAACTCAACGTCATGTCCGAGTCCCAGGCCGAAGAGAAAACCGAAGCCGAGATGGAAGTCGCTGCAGAAGCTGTTCATGGAACAGCTCGACGTGGATGAGGAAATCGCGGTCATCCTGGCGCAGGAAGGCTTTTCCAGTGTCGAGGAAATCGCCTATGTGCCGACCCACGAACTGCTGGAAATCGAAGAGTTCGACGAGAGCGTGGTCGAAGAATTGCGCGGCCGGGCACGCGATGTGTTGTTGACCCGAATGATCGTCGACGAAGAGAAATTGGGCGACTCCAAGCCCAGCGACGACTTGTTCGAAGTTGGAAGGCATGGAAGAGAAGTGGCTTACAAACTGGCCAACCATAAGATCCTTTCCCATGGACGATCTCGCCGAGCAGTCGGTGGATGAATTGATGGAAATCGAAGGCATGGATGAAGATCGCGCCGCCAAGCTGATCATGGCGGCCCGGGCTCACTGGTTTGCTGACGAGCAACAGGTCGAGCGATCTGAAGAAGGTAAATAGATGTCCGATGTAACCGTAAAACAGTTCGCTGATGTAGTGGGTATTCCGGTCGACCGGCTTTGTCCCAGCTGGGTGACGCTGGCCTGAGCAAGGATGACGCCGAATCCACCATCACCGACGAAGAGAAGATGCAGCTTCTGACGTACTTGCGCGAAAGCCACGGCAAGAGCGCAGAGGTCAGCGTTTCGACGCCGAAGAAAATCACCCTGCGTCGCAAGACGCAGAGCGAATTGCGCGTGTCCGCCGGCCGTGGCTCCAGGCCAAGACCGTCAGCGTCGAGGTACGGCGTAAGCGCACCTATGTCAAGCGCACCGCTATCGAAGAAGAAGAGGCTGCGCGCAAAGCCGAGGAAGAACGTCTGCTCGCCGAGGAAGAGGCCGCGCGCCAGGCTGAAGAAGACCGCAAGCGCGCCGAGGAAGAGGCCGCGCGCGCGAAGGAAGAAGAGCGCAAAGCCGAGGAAGAAGCTGCGGCACGCGCCGAGGAAGAGCAGCGCAAAGCCGCCGAGGAATTGCGCAAAGCGGAAGAAGAGGCGGTTCGCGTCGCCTCCGAAGCGCCAGCACCGGCTCCGGCTGCTACGGAGACGGCCGAGCGGCGGCCGGAAAAGAAAGAAAAGCGCGGCAAGGACAAGTCAGCCACCAAATACGGGCGTGAAGAGTTGCACGTCGCCGGCGACAAGACCGGGCGGCGGAAAAAGAAGCCGCGCCAACGGTCGGTATCCATCCAAGGCAAATCCGAACATGGTTTCGCGCGTCCTACGGCCCCGATCGTGCGCGAAGTTCTGGTGCCCGAATCGATCACCGTCGGCGATCTGGCGCAGAAAATGTCGGTCAAGGCCGCTGAAGTCATCAAGACCATGATGACCATGGGCAGTATGGTTACCATCAATCAGATCCTGGACCAGGAAACCGCTTCCGTGGTGGTCGAGGAAATGGGCCACAAGGTCAAGCTCATCAAGGAAAACGCGGTCGAAGATGCGCTGCTGCAGGAAGCCTCGGACGCCGAAGAAGTGCATCGTCCGCCGGTGGTCACCATCATGGGTCACGTCGACCACGGCAAAACGTCGCTGCTCGATTATATCCGCCGCACCAAGGTGGCGGCAGGCGAGGCCGGCGGCATTACCCAGCACATCGGCGCTTATCACGTCGAACTGGAACGGGGCACGATCACGTTTCTCGATACACCGGGCCATGAGGCGTTTACGGCCATGCGCGCCCGCGGTGCGCAGTCCACTGATATCGTGGTACTGGTGGTGGCTGCCGATGACGGCGTCATGCCGCAGACCAAGGAGGCGGTCCAGCATGCCCGCGCCGCCGGCGTGCCGCTGGTCGTTGCCGTCAACAAGATCGACAAACAGGATGCCGAGCCGGATCGGGTCAAGCAGGAACTGGTGGCCGAGGAAGTGGTGCCGGAAGATTGGGGCGGCGACGCGCAGTTCGTCAACGTTTCCGCCAAGACCGGCGAGGGCGTCGATACGCTGCTGGAGTCCATTCTGCTGCAGGCCGAAGTCCTGGAATTGAAAGCGCACGAAGGATGCGCCGGCCAAAGGCGTGGTGATGGAATCGCGCCTGGACAAGGGCCGCGGTCCGGTGGCGACCGTCCTGGTGCAGTCCGGCACCCTGCGCCGCGGCGAAATCCTGCTGGCGGGCAAAGAGTACGGTCGCGTGCGGGCCATGCTCGACGAAACCGGACAACCAGATCGAGGCAGCCGGACCGTCCATTCCGGTGGAAGTGCTGGGCCTCTCGGGAACGCCCGACGCCGGTGACGAAGCGCTGGTGGTCGCCGATGAGCGCAAAGCCCGCGAAGTGGCCAACTTCCGCCAGGGCAAGTTCCGCGAAGTGAAGCTGGCACGCCAGCAGGCGGCCAAGCTCGAGAACATGTTCTCGCAGATGCAGGAAGGCAAAGCCAGCACCCTCAACGTAGTGCTCAAGGCGGATGTGCAGGGTTCAGTGGAGGCGCTCGGCGATTCGCTGACCAAGCTTGTCCACCGAGGAAGTGCAGGTCAAGATCGTGGCCAGCGGCGTCGGCGGCATCACCGAGTCCGATGTCAATCTGGCGGTGGCGTCGGATGCCGTCATCATCGGCTTCAACGTCCGCGCCGACAATGCAGCCAAACGCCTGATCGAAGATGAAGGCGTCGACCTGCATTATTACAGCGTCATCTACGAAGTCATCGACGAAATCAAGAACGCGCTGACCGGCATGCTGGCGCCCGAGTTCAAGGAAGAGATCATCGGCCTTGCCGAAGTACGCGACGTATTCCGGGCACCGAAGTTCGGCGCCATCGCCGGCTGCATGGTCGTCGACGGGGTGGTCAAGCGCAACAATCCGATCCGTGTACTGCGCGAGAACGTCGTGATCTACGAAGGCGAGCTGGAATCGCTGCGCCGATTCAAGGATGACGTCGCAGAGGTGCGCTCCGGTTTCGAATGCGGTATCGGCGTACGAACTACAACGACGTCAAGGTCGGCGACCAGATCGAAGTGTACGAACGCACCCAGGTCGCGAGAAGCCTGTAATCATAGGTCTTGCGTGTTGCTGTCCGGGATGGTCCCGGGCGGCGCGCGCCGGTCCCAGTACGTCAGCCAGCGGTTACCGTCAGCATGCCCAGGGAATTCAGCCGTACCCGCCGTGTAGGCGAACAGATCCAGCGCGAACTGGCCGATCTGATTCGCACGGAAGTCAAGGATCCACGCGTCGGCATGGTCACAGTCAACAGCGTCGAAGTCTCCAAGGACCTCGGCCACGCCAAAGTGTTCGTGACCGTGATGGATGATTCCCAACGCCAGCAAACCATCGACGCCTTGCAGCGCGCTGCAGGCTTCCTGCGCAGCGAATTGGGTCGGCGCATGGTGATCCGCACCGTGCCTCAGTTGCACTTCCATTTCGACGAATCGGTTACGCGCGGTGCCCATCTCAGTTCGCTGATCGATGCCGCGCTCGCCGACGACCGCAAAAAACACGAGGATGAAGACCAATGACCGAATTACAGCGGCCGGCGCGCCGCCCTCGTGTGCAAAGGACTCAGATGTCACGCAAACGCAACAACCGAAGAGCGGTCAACGGCCTGCTCCTGCTGGACAAACCGGCGGGGATGAGTTCCAACGAAGCCTTGCAGCAGGTGAAGCGTTTGTTCAACGCGCAAAAGGCGGGACATACCGGCAGCCTGGACCCGCTGGCTACGGGCATGCTGCCGATTTGCCTGGGCGAGGCGACGAAAATCTCGGGTTTTCTGCTCGACGCCGACAAGCGCTATCGCATGACTTGCAAACTCGGGATCAAGACGGCGACGGGTGACGCAGAGGGCGAAATACTTCAGCAAAGACCCGTGCCGCGACTGGACCCTGACCAGCTCGAAAGCGCTCTGGTCGGTTTCCGAGGCGAGATTCAGCAAATACCCCCCATGTATTCGGCCCTCAAACATCAGGGAGAACGTTTGTACAAACTGGCACGCCAGGGCCAGGAAGTGGAGCGGGCACCGCGCACGGTGATGATCCATGAACTCACCGTGCTGCGCCAGGGTGACGACGAAATAGACCTGGAAGTGGCTTGTTCCAAAGGCACCTACGTGCGCGCGCTGGCCGAAGATCTGGGGGAAGCGCTGGGCTGCGGCGCTCACGTGTCGGCACTACGTCGCTTGGCGGTCGGGCCCTATCGGGATCCGGAGGCGATGATAACCCTGGAGGAGCTGCGCCATCTGGGCGAGGATGGCTATGCCGCGCTGGATCATCGGTTGCTGGCCGTGGAGAGCGCGCTATATGACTGGCCGCAGCTACGGTTGAGCGCCGATTCGGCCTTTTATCTGCGCCAGGGGCAAGCGGTGTTGGTACCGAAGGCGCCCACTTCCGGCTTGGTGCGGCTTTACGATCAGCACGAGCAGTTCCTCGGAGTAGGGGAAATTCAAGACGATGGCAAGGTTGCGCCCCGGCGCTTGTTTCATCTCCCCCGAGCCGCAACCGGTTGAGTTCCCGGCGGTTGTCGGCAGCGATGGCGGCGGCCGGTGCGAATGGGGTCGCGCCGGGCGCGGATTGAATCTTGTTTGCACGCGGGTCCATGGGTACAATGTGGCGCCCAGCATTTCAGTAAGTTAGGAGCTATTAGGAGCTTTTCATGGCACTCAGTACCGAGCAGAAGAATGAGGTCGTCAAGGAGTACCAGCGCGGGGCGGCCGACACCGGCTCGCCGGAAGTGCAGGTCGCTTTGTTGACGACGCGTATCAATGACCTTACCCAGCATTTCGCTGCCCACAAGCATGATCACCATTCCCGTCAAGGCTTGTTGCGCATGATCAATCGTCGCCGCAAGTTGTTGGATTATGTCAAGCGCAACGATTTGAATCGCTATCAGGAGCTCATCAGCCGCCTCGGTTTGCGCCGTTGATCCCGCGCCGCTTTCGATGCAGGAAGTCTCCTCCCGAATTCCATAAAGCAAGCGCAAGGATCAACTAGTGACACTGACACCGACATCCAAAGAATTTCAGTACGGCGATCACACGGTCAAACTGGAAACCGGCGAAATTGCCCGGCAAGCCAGCGGCGCCGTGATGGTGGACATGTCCGGGACGGTGGTCCTGGTGACCGCGGTCGGCATGAAAGAGGCGATCCAGGGCCGCGATTTCTTTCCCCTGACCGTGAACTATCAGGAGCGCACCTACGCAGCCGGCAAGATTCCCGGCGGTTTCTTTCGCCGTGAAGGACGGCCGAGCGAAAAGGAAACGCTGACGGCGCGTTTGATCGACCGCCCATTGCGGCCGCTGTTTCCCAAAGGCTTCACCAACGAGGTCCAGGTGGTCGCCACGGTGGTCTCCCTGAATCCCGAGATCGATCCTGATATTCCTTCGATGATCGGTGCTTCTGCCGCGCTCGCCCTGTCGGGCATGCCTTTCAATGGCCCGATCGGCGGTGCACGGATCGGCTATATCAACAATCAGTACGTCCTCAATCCCACTTTCAGTCAGCTCAAAGAGTCCAAACTCGACCTGGTGGTCGCCGGTACGGAAGACGCCGTGCTGATGGTGGAGTCCGAAGCCGATCAGCTTCCTGAAGACGTGATGCTGGGCGCCGTACTTTTCGGCCACGAAGAAGGCAAGAAAGTCATCGCTGCGATCCGCGACCTGTGCAATGCCGTGGGTGTGCAAAGTTGGGACTGGCAGACGCCTGTCGCCAACGAAGATGTGGTCGAGGCCGTGGCGGCCGCCGCCAAGGCGGATCTCGAACAGGCATACAACATTGCTGAAAAGCTGGTTCGCCAGGAACGCGTGTCCGAAGTGCGCAACGCTACGATCCAGAAGTTGGCCGGAGACGACGGCGAACATGCCGAGGAAGCCGTGCGCGGCGCATTCTCGAAGCTGGAAAAGAAGATCGTTCGCGGCCGCATACTGGCCGGCGAGAAGCGCATCGACGGGCGCGATACCAAAACGGTCCGGTCACTGGATATCAAGGTTGGCGTGCTGCCGCGCACCCACGGGTCGGCGCTGTTTACCCGCGGCGAAACCCAGGCGCTGGTGGTCACTACGCTCGGTACGGGTCGCGACGCGCAGATCATCGATGCCATCGAAGGCGAGCGCAAAGAGCCGTTCATGATGCATTACAACTTCCCGCCCTACTGCGTCGGCGAAACCGGCATGGTGGGTAGCCCGAAGCGCCGCGAAATCGGTCACGGCCGTCTCGCCCGCCGGGGCGTGCAGGCGGTGATGCCCACCATGGATCAGTTCCCCTACGTCATTCGCGTCGTCTCTGAAATCACCGAGTCCAATGGCTCCAGCTCCATGGCTTCGGTTTGCGGCACGAGCTTGGCGTTGATGGACGCCGGCGTACCGATCAAGGCACCGGTGGCGGGCGTCGCCATGGGCCTGATCAAGGATGGCGACCAGTTCGCGGTGTTGACCGACATCATGGGCGACGAGGATCACCTCGGCGACATGGACTTCAAGGTCGCGGGCACGGAAACCGGCGTCAACGCGCTGCAAATGGACATCAAGATCGAAGGTATCACCAAAGAGATCATGGAGTCGGCGCTGGCGCAGGCGCAGCAGGCCCGTCTGCACATCCTGGCGGAAATGAACAAGGTGATCGAGCATTCGCGTACCGACATGTCCGAATACGCGCCGCGCATCATCAGCTTCCGGATCGATCCGGAAAAAATCCGCGACGTCATCGGCAAGGGCGGCGCTACTATCCGCGGGATCACCGAGGAAACCGGCGCCAGCATCGATATCGACGACGATGGAACCATTCGCGTCGCATCGGTGGATAAGGCGGCCAGTGACGAGGCGCGCAAGCGCATCGAACTGATCACCGCGGATGTCGAAGTGGGCAAGATCTACGAAGGCAAAGTGGCCAAGCTCATGGACTTCGGTGCATTCGTGACCATACTGCCCGGCCGCGACGGTCTTGTGCACATCTCTCAGATCTCCGAAGAGCGCGTCCAAAATGTCAGCGACAAGCTTTCGGAGGGCGATGTGATCAAGGTCAAGGTGCTGGAAGTGGACAAGCAGGGCCGCATCCGTTTGAGCATGAAAGCCATCGGCCAGTAATGCCGCTCGGAAATCGGCAGTGAATGAAAAAGGGCCGCGAGGCCCTTTTTCGTTTCATAACTTCGCCGCACGTCACTGAAACGAGATTCAACAGGGATCCCATCATGCCGGATACTGACGTCGAACTCGGTCGCAGGAAACTGGATTGGGCGCGCAACCACATGCCGATCCATGCCGAGCTACGGCGGCTGTATTCCGCCACGCGTCCGTTTGCGGGTATGACGGTCGCAGTGGGTTCGCATATCGAAGCCAAAACCGGCGTATTCATCGAAACCCTCGCGGCAGCGGGCGCCGAAGTTGTGTTCACTGCGTCGGTTTCCGCTACTACCCAGGATGATGTGGTCGCGGCGTTGAATGAGCAGCAGACAATCGAAGGTTTCGCGCGGCGTGCCGCCGATGCGGAGGAGTCCGAAGCCAATCACGATCTGGTCCTGGAGCGGCGGCCGAATTTCATTCTCGACGATGCCGCCGAGTTGACCGCGCGCATGGTGCACCGGTATCCAGAGCACTTGGATCGGCTTTATGGCGTGTGCGAACAGACCGCTACCGGCGTCCAGCGCCTGCACGCAATGGCGCGCGAAGGCTCCTTGTCGTTTCCCGCGTACGCCGTCAACGACACGCCGATGAAGCACTACTTTGACAACGTCCACGGTACCGGCGAGTCTTCTTTGGCGAATCTTGCCCTGACTACCAATCTTTTGATTGCCGGCAAGCGGCTGGTGGTTGCCGGCTTCGGTTACTGTGGTGAAGGGGTGGCACACAAGGCCCGCGGTTGGGGTGCACGTGTGACGGTGACGGAAATCGATCCGCGCAACGCGTTGCGGGCCCACATGGACGGGTTCGAGGTATCGACCATGGCGCAAGCAGTACAGGATGCTGATCTGATCGTAACCGCCACCGGCAATCGCGACATTCTGCGCCGCGAACATTTCGAAATCATGCGCGACGGCGTCGTCGTTGCCAACGCAGGTCATTTCCAGGTCGAAGTCAATATCAGCACGCTGGCCGAGATGGCCCAATCGCAGCGCCAAGTGCGCCCCGGTATTGTCGAATACCGTCTCGCCGACGGTCGCAATATCAACGTGATAGCCGGGGCCGAATTGGTCAATCTCGCCGCGCCGACGGCGATGGGGCATCCGGTGGAAGTCATGGATCAGACCTTCGCGATGCAGTTCGTTGCTGCCGTGCATTTATTGGAACATCGCTCGAAGCTTGCCGCCGGCGTTCACGCGGTGCCCGATGCTGTGGACCGGCAAGTGGCGGACATCAAACTGAAGACCCTCGGCATCGAAATAGACAGCCTCACCAAGGATCAAGCGCGCTATCTGGACGCCTGGCGTCGCGCCGATATCCAACTGTAGCGTTCCCTGCGGCGTGGCGTGTCCAGGCCGCTTCGGCAATCGTTCGATATGGACCTTGGAGCAGCACGAGGATCGATTCTGCGCGGGAAAGGAGTTGTAAATGGAAAGCAATGAATGCGGTTGGGTCGCGCGCCTGTTCGAGAGCATCGACACACGGGATCTGGAGGGATTCTTGTCGTTTCTGGACCCGGAGGTCGTGTTCCGCTTCGGGAACTCCGATCCGACCCGAGGCCGCGAGGCGACGCGCAAAGTGATCGAGGTGTTTTTTTCCTCGGTTGCGGGATTGCGCCATCGGCTCGACGATATATGGCACGTGGAACAAAAAAGCACCTGTATCTGCCGTGGTGAAGTGCTTTATACCCGTCTGGATGGAACCGAATTGCGGGTGCCGTTTGCGAACGTTTTTCGACTGCGCGACGGCGGCATCCGTGAATATTCGATTTATGTCGATGCGTCGCAGCTCTATGCCTGAGCGATTGATTCGCGCCGGCGTGGCGCGCCGGTGTCGTGAGCGAGGTGACCTATGTCGGCGCTAGCCCGAGCAGGGAATGAAACGTGACCGCGGAGATCGTGATCGTCGGCGCGGCTCGTACCGCAATCGGCGCCTTCGGCGGTGCATTGGCGGGCATCCCCGCTACGGCGCTGGGGGCACGCGTCATTGAAGCGGTACTGCAGCGTGCGGGTGTGAGTCCCGAAGAAATCGACGAAGTGATCATGGGTCAAGTGCTGACGGCAGGAGCGGGCCAAAATCCTGCCCGCCAGGCGGCACTGGCCGCAGGTTTGCCCGTGGGCGTACCGGCCATGACCATCGACAAGGTGTGCGGCTCGGGACTGAAAGCCGTGCACTTGGCAGCCCAGGCCGTGCGCTGCGAAGACGCGCGCATGGTGATCGCTGGCGGTCAGGAAAATATGAGTCTGGCGCCCCACCTCTTGCCAGGTTCGCGCCACGGCATGCGCCTGGGCCACTGGAACCTGATCGACAGTCTGCTCTCGGACGGGCTGTGGTGCGCCATGTCCGATTGTCACATGGGCGCCACCGCCGAAAATATCGCTGCCGAGCGGGGAGTCGACCGGGCCGCCCAGGATGCGTTCGCCGCGCAATCCCAGCAGCGCACCGAGGCGGCTCAGAATGCAGGCGTTTTCCAGGACGAAATCGTCGCCATCGATATCGCCCAGAACGGCGGTGAATCACGCTGGTTCGACCGCGATGAACATCCCCGCGGGGCCGTCACGGCGGAATCACTGTCGAGGTTGCGTCCGGCGTTCAAACGCGGCGGTACGGTGACGGCGGCCAATGCCTCGGGCATCAACGACGGTGCGGCGGCCGTGCTGGTCACCAGCGCCGCTGACGCCACCGCCCGGGGATTGCGTCCATTGGCCCGGATCGTTGCATTCGCCAGTGCCGGGGTAGATCCGAAACTGATGGGAACCGGGCCCGTACCCGCTACCCAGCGGTGCCTGGAGAAAGCGGGGTGGACCATTGATGATTTGGATCTTATCGAAGCGAATGAAGCGTTTGCGGCACAAGCATTGTTCGTGAACCGGGAACTGGGCTTGGACCCGGCCAAGGTCAACGTTAACGGTGGTGCGATCGCATTGGGTCATCCCATCGGTGCCTCGGGCGCGCGAATTCTCGTGAGTCTGCTATATGGTATGCAGCGGCAGCAAGTTCGGCGCGGTCTCGCGACACTATGTGTCGGCGGGGGGCAGGGAGTGGCAATGGCAGTAGAGCGTCTGTCCGAATAGGTCACGGATTCAGCCCACTGCGCCGCGAAATGCGCTGTCGTGCCGCACGTTCATTCGTGGGAGACATGGCACCGATGGCTCGCGAAAGCGCCGTGTCCGCACGCCCAGACCATTTTGGGGGCACACATGGCCGAGTCGCGCTTAATCAAGAAATACCCGAACCGACGACTGTACGACACCCATCGCAGTCGCTACATCGTGCTTGCCGATATCCGCACCCTGGTCCGTGACGGGAGCGAAGTGCGCGTCGTGGACAGTCAGGACGGTGGCGACATCACACGCAGGGTCCTGCTGCAAATCATCGCCGAACGGGAGACGGGTCCCGATCGGTTATTGAGCAACGAATTGATGGTGGAATGGATTCGCTGCCGTGCAATTCGCAAAGACGCATTCATCGCTCAGGACGAGTACAGTTCTTCGGCGACGGCAGGCACGTCCGTGCCGGTAGCCGGCGGCGATTCAGTGGGCGCGCCGCCCAATGCGACCTTTCGACCGGCCGGTATCTAGCGCGAATCGGCGCAGAATCTGGATATTGGCTCGAAAGATCCTTAGCCCGGCGCCGACCGTGCGGAGATGCATCGCCGCACGCAGGGGAAACGGGCCACAGCAATAGCTCTACAGACCACTACCCTTGCCGGTGCGGGGCGGGAGGCGCTTGCCGAGGCGCATCTCCAGGTCCGTTCGGACCTTCGTCCTTACCATTGCAAACAGCGGGCGGCTCGGCGTCGTAGGCCGGCAAGCCCGCGGTCAAGTCTCGGACCGCGTCCACGGCGCCGGTCATCCCGGAACCGCGTCACTCCTCAGCGACTCCCCGACTGGAAACACCTTGGTACCGTGATCTCGCCATCCGGGGCTTGTTCGCGATGGCCATGCTGATACGCTTGTCCCTCGTCCTGCTTGATGTCGCCCGCCGCTCCGGCGGCCCCGGGCGGGTATAATGAGATGGGCTTGCAGTTGCCGGTACATGCGGCTGCGGGCCGCTGGCGTTCCGATCTGTGAACAGGGTCGGGGGGCTCATGTGTCGAGTCTTCCGGGACTGGCATGATGCTGATTTACCACTACCCTGAGCAGGGGATTGCGCCACAGAACTATAAAATAATACCCGATATCCGTCCTATCTCTTTGAAACTATAGCGAGAAACCCTATGGAACGCGAAGACCTGAGTGCGACCGTGCGGAACAAATCTGCAGCTCACTTTTCAGAACAGGGCGGCCTCGACGCAAATCAGGCGCGGCAGCTGCTGAGAGCACTCAAGGCGCTGAAAAGAGGGGATTTCTCGGTACGAATGCCGACTACGGAATCACCTCTGGGACAAGAGCTGGCGGACGCCTTCAACGACGTCGTCGAACTCAACGACATGATGGGCAAGGAGCTGGCGCGTATCGGTCTGGTGGTCGGCAAGCAGGGCATGATCTCGCAGCGGGCGCGGATGGGTAACGTCACCGGCGCCTGGGCGGATGGCATCGACTCCATCAATCATTTGATCAGCGACATGGCCAAGCCCACCAGCGAAATGTCCCGGGTCATCGGCGCGGTGGCCAAGGGCGACTTGAGCCAGCGCATGCAGCTGGAAATCGACGGCTATCCGCTGCAGGGCGAATTCCTGCGCATCGGGAAAGTCGTGAACGCCATGGCTGACCAGCTCAATTCCTTCACCACCGAGACCATTCGCGTGGCCCGTGAAGTGGGTACCGAAGGTAAGCTCGGTGGCCAGGCCAAGGTAAAAGGTGTGGCCGGCACCTGGAAGGACCTCACCGACAGCGTCAACCTCATGGCCGCCAACCTGCGCGACCAGGTACGCAACATCGCCGAGGTGACCACCGCCGTGGCGCGCGGTGATTTGTCGAAAAAAATCACCGTCGACGTGAAAGGCGAGATTCTCGAGCTCAAGAGCACGATCAACACCATGGTGGATCAGCTCGGATCGTTCGCCTCGGAAGTAACCCGTGTGGCCCGTGAAGTGGGCACAGAAGGAAAGCTGGGCGGCCAGGCCCAGGTGAGCGGTGTAGGCGGCATCTGGAAGGATCTCACCGACAACGTGAACTCCATGGCGGCCAACCTGACTTCCCAGGTGCGCAACATCGCCGACGTGACCACCGCCGTGGCCCGCGGGGATTTATCCAAGAAGATCACGGTAAACGTCAAAGGCGAAATCCTGGAACTGAAGAACACCATCAACACCATGGTGGACCAGCTCAACTCGTTCGCCTCGGAGGTAACCCGCGTCGCCCGCGAAGTGGGTACCGAGGGCAAACTGGGCGGTCAGGCCAACGTGGCCGGCGTCGGCGGTACCTGGAAGGACCTGACCGACAATGTGAACTCCATGGCGGCCAACCTCACCTCCCAGGTGCGCAACATCGCCGACGTGACCACCGCCGTGGCCCGCGGCGATCTCTCCAAGAAGATCACAGTGGACGTAAAGGGCGAAATTCTCGAACTGAAGAACACCATCAACACCATGGTGGATCAGCTCGGATCGTTCGCCTCGGAAGTATCCCGCGTGGCCCGCGAAGTGGGCACCGACGGCAAGCTCGGTGGCCAGGCCCAGGTGAAGGGCGTGGCCGGCACCTGGAAGGATTTGACCGACAACGTGAACTCCATGGCGGCCAACCTCACCTCCCAGGTGCGCAACATCGCCGACGTGACCACGGCCGTGGCCCGCGGCGATCTGTCCAAGAAGATCACGGTAGACGTGAAAGGCGAAATTCTCGAACTGAAGAACACCATCAACACCATGGTGGATCAGCTCAGTTCGTTCGCCTCGGAAGTCTCCCGCGTAGCCCGCGAAGTGGGCACCGACGGCAAACTAGGCGGCCAGGCCCAGGTGAAGGGCGTGGCCGGTACCTGGAAGGACTTGACCGACAACGTCAACGCCATGGCCCGCAATCTCACCGGCCAGGTGCGTAACATCGCCGATGTGACCACTGCCGTGGCCCGTGGCGATCTTTCCAAAAAGATTACCGTGGACGTGCAGGGCGAGATTCTGGAGTTGAAGAACACCATCAACACCATGGTGGATCAGCTCAATTCCTTTGCATCCGAGGTGACCCGTGTGGCCCGCGAAGTGGGCACCGAAGGCAAGCTCGGCGGCCAGGCCAACGTGCCCGGGGTCGACGGCATCTGGGAGGACCTGACCGACAACGTGAACTCCATGGCAGGCAACCTGACCGGCCAGGTGCGCAACATCGCCGAAGTGACCACCGCCGTGGCCCGCGGCGATCTTTCCAAAAAGATTACCGTGGATGTCAAAGGCGAAATCCTGGAATTGAAGAGCACCATCAACACCATGGTGGATCAGCTCAACTCTTTCGCCTCGGAAGTGACCCGCGTCGCCCGCGAAGTGGGTACCGAAGGCAAGCTCGGCGGCCAGGCCCAGGTGCGCGGCGTTGCCGGTACCTGGAAGGATCTCACCGACAACGTGAACGCCATGGCCAGCAACCTGACCGGCCAGGTGCGCAACATCGCCGATGTGACCACCGCGGTGGCCCGCGGCGACCTTTCCAAGAAGATCACCGTGGACGTGAAGGGCGAGATTCTCGAACTGAAGAACACCATCAACACCATGGTGGATCAGCTCGGCTCGTTCGCTTCGGAAGTGACTCGTATGGCCCGCGAAGTGGGCACCGAGGGCAAGCTCGGCGGCCAGGCCAACGTGTTAGGCGTCGGCGGGATCTGGAAGGATCTCACCGACAACGTGAACTCGATGGCGGCGAACCTCACCAACCAGGTGCGCCGTATCGCCGATGTTGTGACCGCGGTGGCCAACGGCGACCTGAAACGCAAACTGGCGGTGGAAGCCAAGGGCGAAATCGCCGCCCTGGCCGACACCATCAACGGCATGATCGACACCCTGGCAACCTTCGCCGATCAGGTAACGAACGTGGCGCGCGAAGTGGGTATCGAAGGCAAACTGGGCGGCCAGGCAAAAGTTCCGGGCGCAGCGGGTCTGTGGCGCGACCTGACCGACAACGTGAATCAGCTCGCGGCGAACCTCACCACTCAGGTGCGCGCCATCGCCGAAGTGGCCACGGCCGTTACCAAGGGCGACTTGACCCGGTCCATCACCGTGCAGGCTTCTGGCGAAGTGGCGTCCCTGAAAGACAACATCAACGAGATGATCAGCAACCTGCGCGAGACCACGCTCAAGAATACCGAGCAGGATTGGCTGAAGACCAACGTCGCCAAGTTCACCAAGATGCTGCAGGGCCAGCGCGATCTGCTTACCGTATCAAGGCTCGTACTTTCCGAGCTGGCGCCGCTGGTCAATGCCCAACACGGTGTGTTCTACATTACCAGGGTGCACGACAAGGAGACGGCGCTCGATCTTCAGGCCGCCTATGCCTACAAGGGACGAAGCGAAGTGCCAACCCGGTTCCAGCTGGGTGAGAGCCTGGTCGGTCAGTGCGCTTACGAGAAGAAGCGAATATTTCTGGAACAAGTCCCCAACGACTACGTAAAGATCAACTCCGGGCTGGGCGAAAGTAAGCCGCGCAATATCATCGTGATGCCGGTTTTGTTTGAAGGCGAAGTCAAAGCGGTCATCGAACTGGCGTCTTTCGGTAGGTTCAGTGAGACTCACCAATCCTTCCTGGATCAGTTGATGGAAAGTATCGGCATCGTGCTGAACACCATCGAGGCCAATATGCGCACGGAGGATCTGTTGACGCAGTCTCAGTCGCTGACGGCGGAATTGCAGAGCCAGCAGCAGGAGCTCAAGAACACCAACGACCGTCTTGAACAGCAGGCGGAGAATCTGCGCAAATCCGAGGAATTGCTCAAAGCGCAGCAGGAAGAGCTGCAAACCACCAACAGCGAGTTGGAAGAAAAGGCGCGATTGCTCTCGGAACAGAAAGCACAGGTCGAGCTGAAGAACCGGGAAGTGGAGCTTGCGAAGGTGGCGTTGGAAGAAAAGGCCGAGCAGCTCGCCTTGGCGTCGAAGTACAAATCCGAGTTCCTGGCCAATATGTCGCACGAACTGCGTACGCCGCTGAACAGCTTGCTCATTTTAGCCCGTCTTCTCTCCGACAACCCCTCCAACAATCTGCTTCCAAAGCAGGTGGAATTCGCGAAAACCATTCACGCCGCGGGCTCTGATCTGCTGGCCTTGATCAACGACATTCTCGATCTGTCGAAAATCGAGTCTGGCACATTTACGTTGGAGATGGGCAACGAGCGCTTCAATGACATGCGAGATTATGTCGAACGCAGTTTCCGGCAGGTCGCGCACGACAAACAGCTCGAATTTTCCATCAAAATCGACAGTCGTTTGCCGGCCACCATCCAAACCGATGCCAAACGCCTGCAGCAGATTTTCAAGAATCTATTGTCCAATGCGTTCAAATTCACCGACAAGGGTTCAGTGAGCTTCAAGATGGAGTTGGCGGAGAGCGGATGGACGCAGGACAACGAAGTGCTCAATAGTGCGGAGTCGGTCGTTGCGTTCTCCGTATCGGATACCGGCATCGGAATTCGGGGGGACAAACAGCAGATCATCTTTGAAGCATTCCAACAGGCCGACGGCACGACCAGCCGTAAATACGGCGGCACGGGTCTGGGGCTGTCGATCAGTCGTGAGATCGCGCGGCGCTTGGGCGGTGAATTGGCGGTTTCGAGCGAGCCGGGCCTCGGTAGTACGTTCACCTTGTACCTGCCGCTTAAATCGGCCGGTTCGGACGTAGGGCTGCGTTCGCCGTTCTCGACGCCGGACGAGATCGAACGGGAAGATTTCGTGCCAAGGTCCGGGCTGGTGCAGCGGCATCTGGAGCACGACGACATGCCGAGCGACGATCGCCCTTCGATTCAAGAAGACGATTGCGTTCTTCTGATCGTCGACAGCGATCATGCGTTCTGCGACACGGTGCAGGAAGTTGGCCGTTCGCTGGGGATGAAAACCTTGGTCGCCTGGACCGGCACCGCGGCATTGTCCCTCGCCGCCAAACATTCCGTCTCGGTAATCTTTCTCAATGCCAGCTTGAGTGACATGGATGGATGGGCGGTGCTGGACCTGCTCAAACATGACTTATCCAAGCGCCATATTCCCGTACAGATGGTATGTCAGGATGCCAACGTGGCGCGCGGATTGATGAATGGTGCAGTAGGGTGTCTGCAGAGCAAGGCCAAGAAAACGGAGCTCACCAGAACGCTCAAGCGCCTGAAGAAGATTCATGAAAAACAGAACAAGCGTATCCTCGTGATCGAAGATCAGGATATCCAACGCGAATACCTCACCTCATTGTTGAGTGCGGGCAATATGGTTGCCGATGGCGTGGGTACTGGCGAGGAAGCCATCAATGCATTGAAGGCTTCTGCCTACGATTGCGTTGTGGTGGACCTGACCCTGCCGGATATGGATGGGTTGGAGCTGTTGAAGACTCTGCGTACCAAGAAGAGACTGAACAACACGCCGATGGTGGTATACACCGCTAAGGACCTGAACCAAACAGATCAGGTCACCTTGTGGGAATACAGCGAAGCGGTGATCACCAAGGATGCAAGTTCGCCGGCTCGCCTGGTAAGCGAGACAATGTTGTTGATGCACGTGCCGGTTGAAGACATGCTCCCTGAAAAGCAGGACATGATTCGTCAGCTCGGTCACACGGACCGGCTGTTGGCGCGCAAAAAGGTTCTGATCGTCGACGATGATATTCGCAATATCTTCTCGCTGACCTGTGTATTGGAAGAGCAGGACATGGAAGTGCTGTATGCCGAAAACGGAAAAGATGCCATTGACTTGGTGAAAAATCGCCCGGACATCGACGTCGTATTGATGGACGTGATGATGCCCGACATGGACGGCTATGACACGATGCGTGCAATCCGGGCTTTGGAGAACTTCGAGAAGCTGCCCATGATCGCCATTACGGCCAAGGCCATGAAAGGCGATCGTGAGAAATGTATCGACGCGGGAGCGTCGGATTATATGGCCAAACCAATCGATGTAGCGCAACTGCTGGCGCTGTTGCGGGTGTGGCTTCATCGGGTGGAACTGTAACCGCCGAAGGGGAAGGCTATGACGCGACTGACCGACACGCGAGTCCTGGTGGTCGATGATGACCCGGCCAGCGGCGCGGCACTTGGTGCGCTGCTGGAGGATCTCGGTCCGCAGATCGTTACGGTGACTTCGGGAGAGGAAGCGCTCAGGCAGGTGCTCGAACACGAATTCGCGCTGATTATTCTCGACGTGAAGATGCCCGGGCTCGACGGTTTCGAAACCGCTGCGCTGATTCGCGGCAGACGCCGATCCTATCAAACGCCGATCGTTTTCTTGACCGGAAAAAGCGCCGAAGATACCTATGTGTTCAAAGGGTACGAGGTCGGCGCGGTCGATTATATGGTAAAGCCTGTCGTGCCGGAGGTGCTGCGCTCGAAAGTAATGGTATTCGTGGATCTCTACGAGAAGAATTTCGAGATCAAGCAACAGCGCGAGGCCTTGCGAAGAGCGGCGAAAGCTTCGGCGAAACGGTTCTACGACCTGGTTCAGGGGCTCGATGCCATCGTATGGGAATATGACGTACTCGAGCAGCAATTTTCATTCGTCAGCCAACAGGCGGAAACCATTCTCGGGTACCAGGTGGAGCAGTGGAGGGACGACAAGAATTTTCTGTCCAACTTGATGCACCCGGACGATCGTCGAAGCGCAATGGAAATCTACAGCAAGGTACTCGAGTCGTTCGAGAGCCGGGAGGTGATTTATCGTGCCCGGCACGCGGACGACCGTTTCCTATGGATCAGGGACACGATTCGCGTCGTGCGCGACGAACACTCAAGGCCCATCCAGCTGCGCGGCGTGATGGTGGACGTGACTGCTCACAAAGAAGCCGAACAGCGGCTTGCGCAGATGGCGCATTTCGATGCGTTGACCGGCCTGCCGAACCGGCATCTGCTCGAAGACCGGCTGCGGGAAATCATGGGCAGGCGTGAGGACCCCGAGCGACAGATGTCAGCGGTCCTGTTTTTCGACTTGGATCGTTTCAAACTGATCAATGACACCATGGGGCATGACGTTGGTGACGCGCTGTTACGCTCGGTTGCAAAGCGGCTGCGCGGCTGCATCCGGGAAAATGACGTGGCCGCACGCCTCGGTGGGGATGAATTCATCGCCATCATCGATCGAATCTCGACCAAAGATGAGGCAGCCATGGTGGCGGAAAAAGTGCTGCATAGGTTGGCGCAGCCGGTGGTGATCGGTGGCGAGGAGGTCTACGTGACCTGCAGCATTGGTATCAGTTGCTTTCCGGAAGATGGGACCAACGCGGAAACATTGCTAAAGAACGCCGATCTGGCCATGTACGTGGCGAAAGAACGCGGCAAGAATACCTACAAATTCTTCCGCAGTGAGATGAACGCGCATCTGCTCGAACGGCGCGAATTGGAGCAGGCTTTGCACCGGGCCTTGGAACACGAGGAATTCGTGTTGCATTATCAGCCGAAATTCGACTTGCAATCGGGTCAGATGCGCGGATGCGAGGCCCTGCTTCGTTGGAACCGCCCAGGGCACGGGGTGATTGCACCGAAGGATTTCGTGCCGGTGCTGGAGGAGACTGGTTTGATCGTGCAGGTGGGGGAATGGGCTTTGCGAGCCGCGTGTGAACAAAGCGTGCTGTGGCGGAAACGGGGCGACTGCGCACTGCGGATGGCGGTTAATTTGTCGCCGATACAGATCAGTCAGGATGATTTGCTGATGAGGGTGGAAAACGTTGTCGCTGAAACCGGCATGGACCCGGCGTTCCTGGAACTGGAAGTGACCGAAAGTAGTGTAATGGAAAATCTGGATCGCGCCGCCATGGTATTGAAGGCACTGGGCGAGCGGGGCATCTCCATCACTGTTGATGATTTTGGAACGGGGCATTCATCGCTGAGTGTGCTCAAAGACCTGCCGATCCATGGCCTCAAGATCGATCAAAGCTTCGTTCAGGATATGCCCGGCGCTGACGGTGCCCAGATTGCCGCCGCCATCGTTTCAATGGCCAAGAGCTTGGGTATTGGTGTGATTGCCGAAGGTGTCGAGAACTTCGAGCAGCTGCAGATGCTCAGGGATCAGGGATGCGACGAAGGCCAGGGTAATTTTCTCTGTCCGGCCCGCGCGGCGGACGAGCTCGCATTTGATGCGCCTCCCGCGGCGTTCGATGTCGAAAATGTGAGCACGGCCGGTGTCGCCGGGATAGGGGTCTCGAGTTGAGTCGCTTGCGGGAAATTTCGCAAATGTATAGCGGTATGCTGCGCAGTCTAGCGATCGGTGCGGCGGCGTTGAGCTGGGCGCCAGGCGCCGGCGCAGTCGAAGCTGGGGCCGCGGCGCTGGAACTTTCGCCCGAGACCCGCGAGCTGTTACGGAGTGAAATGCGTGAAATCACCCGCGCCATGGCGCGGGTGATTCCGGCGATCACCGAGGCGCGGTGGGATGCGGTCGCGGAAATCGGCAGCCAGATCGCTGCCAGCTTCGTGTTGGAGCAGGAACTCAATACAGCGCAACGCAACGAGTTGGAGCGCGCCTTGCCGCCACACTTTCAACGGTTGGACCGAAAGTTCCACGACGACGCCCGAAAACTCAGCGACGCGGCGATGCGCAAGGACATCGATTTGGTGAATTTTCGCTTGTATCAGTTGATATCCAGCTGTACAGCATGTCACTCCGAATACGCCCGGACCGCTTTCCCCGGATATGGCGGCGGGAAAGGTCCGCTCGAGCACAACCACGATTCCCGCTAGCGGCGCCCGGTGCGGATTGTATGCAGTACGCCCGGTACCATACTCTAGACAAGAACGAAAACTCACGGACCCAAACCAATGGCTTTGCCGAAATACGTCGCCTGCCGAGAGTGCGACCTGTTACACCGCTGCACGCCGCTGCCGACCGACGGTGTCGCGCACTGTCGGCGCTGTGGGGCAGTGTTGTACGCCCATCGTCACGACCGTAGCGAACAAACCATAGCCTGGGCGCTGGCCGGCTTGATTCTGTTCGTAATCGCCAACGCGTTCCCTGTTCTGAGTGTCGTGGTGCAAGGGAGTGCGACCCAGGCGACTTTGTTGGGCAGCGTGCGCGAACTGTTCGCGCAAAGCAGGCCTGTGGTCGGGACCGTGGTGTTGATCACGGGGTTTGCCGCACCATTGATTCGACTCGGCGGCGTGCTGTATGTGCTGCTGCCTGGCAGATTTGGCCGTGTTCCGCCGGACATGAGTCGCGTGCTACGGCTCATGCAGGTGAGCCGGCCCTGGAACATGATCAGTATTTTCCTCCTCGGTGTGCTCGTCTCGCTTACCAAGTTGAGCGCACTGGCCGACGTGGTGCTCGGCCCCGGCCTGGCCGCCATGGCGGCTTTGATCGTGGTGCTGGCGGCAACGGACGCCTCCTTCGATCCGGAGCCGCTTTGGTCAAATATTGAACCGGTGAGCGGATGAGAGCGCCGGCTACCGCTTTGGAACACGGGTTGGCGGAATGCCGTCGATGCGGTTTGCTGTCGCGATTCCCGGGGGCGCGTGGCGCACATGTTCACTGCCCGCGCTGCGGCGCCGGGCTCGTCGGCCGAATCCCCCACAGCGTCGGGCGCACCTGGGCGCTGGTGATCTCGGCGTTCATTCTGTACATACCGGCCAATGTCCTGCCCATACTGACCACCACCCAACTCGGTCAGTCCGAAAGCAATACGATCCTGGGCGGCGTGCTGTATTTCATCGATACCGGTGACGTAATGTTGGCGGCCGTGATATTCACCGCCAGTATCGTGGTGCCCGTGACCAAGCTCCTGGTGCTCTGTTACCTGTTGGTTTCCGTGCAAAGTCATTCCCGCTGGCGGCCGAAGGATCGTATTCGGCTGTTTCGCATGATCGAATTGATCGGGCCGTGGTCGATGCTCGACGTGTTCGTCGTCGCGTTGATGGTGACATTGGTGCATGCCGGGGCGGCCGCCAACATCGAAGCCGAACCGGCGGCACTGTTTTTCGCGGCGGTCGTCGTCATTACCATGTTTGCGGTGATGACCTTCGATACGAGGCTGATTTGGGACCGCATGGAAGACGAGCATGGCTGAAGGCCGAGATAACGATTGGGAAGCGATTCCAACCGCTGTTGTCGAGCGTCCGTCGAGAGGACCGCGGGTCTCGCTGGTGTGGATCATACCGGTTGTCGCGGCGATTATCGGGGTTTGGCTGCTGTACGATCACATCAGCTCACGGGGGCCTTCCGTGGTCATATCGTTCAAGAACGCCGAAGGCCTTGAGGCTGGAAAAACCAAGATCAAATACAAGGATGTGCAGGTAGGCCAGGTCGAAGGGATCAGTTTGGGCGAGGACCTGTCGAAGGTCCAGGTCAAGGCGCGGCTGGTCAACGAAATGGCGAAGTATCTGACCGACAAGACTCGCTTCTGGGTAGTGCGGGCCCGAGTGACCGCGTCCGGTGTCTCGGGCCTGGGGACTTTGTTTTCGGGTGCCTATATCGCCATGGACCCGGTTGAAAACGGAAAGTCGACTCGCTATTTCGAGGGATTGGCAGTGCCGCCGGTGGTCACCGCGGATTCTGCCGGCAAGCATTTTCATTTGAAGGCAAACGCCCTCGGCTCGATCCAAATCGGGTCGCCGGTGTATTACCGGCAAATCAAAGTGGGTGAAGTGGTTGGTTACGAGTTGGATCCGGACGGCGAGAATGTCGATGTGCAGGTGTTCGTACAGACACCCTATGACGCGTTTGTACACAAGAACACGCGTTTTTGGAACGCCAGCGGCTTGAACGTGACCCTGGATGCCAGCGGTATGCGAGTCGAGACCGAATCGGTGGTAAGCCTGATGGTCGGCGGAGTCGGGTTCGGCGAACCGGACGGCGCACCGCCAAGTCCGGGAGCAGAATCGAACTCGGAATTTCCGCTGTTTTCCGACCGTGACACTGCATTCGCAAAGGGCTACAGCATGCGCAGCCGTTGGATGTTGCACTTCGACGATTCCGTGCGCGGCCTGTCGAAAGGCGCGCCGGTCGAATTCCGCGGCATCCAGATCGGAGAAGTCGTCAGTATCGACTTGGTTTACGACTCCGACCGCAACGAGCTGCGTATTCCTGTGGTCATCGATATCAACCACAGTCGAATCGACACGGTTGGCAAAGGCGAACGGAAGTCGAAGAAGGAGTTGATGGCGCAGTTCGTGGCGCGCGGGATGCGGGCACAGCTGAAGATGGCCAATTTGCTCACGGGACAGCTCTACGTCGACCTGGATTTCCATCCCGATGCCAAGGCCGCCGAAATCGACCGCAGCGGTGTGTATCCGGAATTGCCAACCATAGCTTCCGGTACGCAGCAACTTACCCAGGATGTAAGCAAAATTGCCAAAAATCTTTCGCAGGTTCCGTTCGCCCAGATCGGGACGGATCTGCAAAGCGCGATCGAGCGGCTCAACGCGACGTTGAAGACCACGGAAGCCTTGGTCAAGAACGTGGACAAGGAAATCGCGCCAGCCATCAAGGACACTTTGGACCAGGCGCGCAAGACACTGGATTCCGCGCAACAGTTGCTGCAGGCCAATTCGCCCGCCAGGCAGGATCTGGAGCACATGTTGCAAGAACTCTCCCACGCGGCGCGCTCTCTGCGTCTGTTGGCGGATTATCTTGAGCAGCATCCAGAGGCGCTGTTGCGGGGCAAGGGTAAGGAACAATGACCTTCAGTCAGTACAAACGCGCGGTGACCGCCGCAATCATGCTGATGCTGTCCGGTTGCGTAACGATGAACAGCCCGGACTCCAAGCTCTATACGCTCAGCTCGGTCGCCTATGACGCGACGTCGATGTCGGACCAGAGTGCTTCGCTGCCGGTATTGGCGGTCGGGCCCGTGGATCTACCGGATTATCTACGCCGCCCCCAGATCGTGAGCCGCGAAGGTGACAACCGTATCCAGGTGGCCGAGTTCGATCGCTGGGCAGCACCGCTGAACGAGCAGATCGAACGGGTGTTGGCGGAGAATCTCGGCGCCCGCATACATGATCTGGTGGTCATCAACTACCGCGAACAACGTTTCAAACCCACCTTCCGGCTGACGATGAGCCTGGAACGCTTCGAGCGTCAGGACGCCGGCGAAGTCAAGCTGGCCGGTCGTTGGACCCTGAGCAATGCCGATAGCGGGGCGGTGTTGATGACGCGCCGCGACAACCTTTCGGTACCTGTGAAGGGCGCCGGATACGAAGCAGCAGTAGCCGCGCAGAGCGAGGCACTGAAACTTCTCGCAGGCGATGTGAGCGACGCTTTGGAAAAATACCTCAGCCACTCGCCAAGCGGTCATTGACCGCGTGGTCGGGCGCTGCCGCGAACATCTGTTCCAGAAAGTCCGGAATGCGTTGTTCCAGCCAGTACCGAGGCCGCCACGGTGAACCGCTGACGAAGCCCACGTGGCCGCCCGAAGCCGTGACTTCCAGCCGGACACAACCCGGCAGCGAATGCGCCAATGGGATCACGGTCGGCTCCATGAACGGGTCGTCACGCGCATGCACGATCAGAACCGGTGTACGGATCTGCGCCAGCTTGGGGCCGCAAGAAGCACGCCGATAGTAGTCGTGCACGTCTTTGAACCCATGCAACGGTGCCGTGTAGGCGTCGTCGAAGGCGCGGAAGCTGCGTGGGCGGGTTTGCACGCGCTCGGCCAGCGGATGATCCATACCGCGATGCTTTTGCTGTACGGCTTCGTGCAAACGGCTCAGCAGGTGTCGTTGATAGAGTCGCGACCAACCGGTTTCGAGTCGATCAGCCGTGACATCGAGATCGAAGGGCACCGAAACCGCTACCGCGGCGCTCACCGGTCTGGATGCGCGCGGTTCCGCCAGCCAATTCAGCAACACGCTTCCGCCCAGGGAATAACCGATTACGGCAAGCAATGCGTCGGGTTCACGGGCACGCAGTTGCTCCACCACGTATTGCAGGTCGCCGGTTTCGCCCGCGTGATACCGCCTCGGCAGCCGGTTCGGCTCCCCGCTGCAACCGCGGGCGTGCAGCAACACCCCGCGCCAGCCTCGATCATGCACCGCCTTCAACATGCCGGCGGCGTAGGGTGAGGCGCTCGACCCCTCGAGGCCGTGCAGAATCAGGACCAGTGGCCCCGTCACACCTTCGGTCCAGTCCAAATCCAGGAAATCGCCGTCGTCCAGTTCCAGTCGCTCTCTACGCAACGCGACTTTCGGGGGCCGACGGAACAGATTGGGCCACAACGTTTGCAGATGGGGTCCGGGGAGCCACCAGGCAGGAGTGAAGTCGGGACTATGAGTGGCTTTCGCGGACATGGTCCACAGTTTACCCGAATCGACCGGCTAAACTGCCGCGCGCCATCGGGCGCCGCCTTTTGAGGCGGTTTCACCAGCCGCGTCCGACCCATACGGAATGCAAACTTTCGTGCGCGGACCCAGGTGCCCTTAGTCGCGCTGGTTGGGGGGTAGCCGCGTGTCCAAGCCCGTTACCGATTTCAATCGCCGGGTTCCGCCGGGCGGGCGCGGCGCGCGTCCCGATTCAGAGCGCGGGGAAATACGCCTTCGCTTCTTCACCCGGGTCTGGAATGCCGGCAATTTTCAGTAACCGGTCGCAACTGTGAAACAAGTCGTGGATGCTTTGTGGTGACGAGCCGGTGCCCCGGCAGAGGGTTCGGATGGCCGGCAATGCACCGAAGCGCAGATATTTCGCCCGGATGAAATAGATCACCTGCCAGTGGGCTTCGGTCAGTGGTCCGATTTGCCACTGTCCGGCGAGTGCTTCGGCGACTTGTGGGTTCCACGCGCTCGCGTCAATTAAAAAACCGCCTTCATCCAAAGCCGGGACGGCTGCTAGGGGGGGTGCGGACGGGGCGGAATAGGGAATCGTTTGCATGAGTATGTCCTTCCTCTACAGCTCGGTAGGCGACATGCTGCCAGCCTGTTGCGTGCAATCTTGCCGTGAGGAGTAAATAAGGTAAAATGATAAAAAATTATAGTATATAGCGGTGGATGATATGGAATTGCGGCACCTGCGGTCGTTGATCGCGCTGGTGGACGTCGGCTTCAGTGTCAGCCGGACCGCGGAACAATTGCATGTGGTCCAGCCGGCGATTTCCCAGCAACTCAAACAACTCGAGGAGGAGATTGGAACGCAACTGTTTCGCCGCGAAGGCAAACGCTTGGTCGGCTTGACTGGGGTTGGCGAAAGAGTGGCGGAGTACGCCCGAAAGGTCCTGTCCGACAGCAACAGTATTCTCGCCATCGGGCGCGATTTCGCAGAAGAGGCGAGCGGCGAGTTGCGCATCGCCACCACCCATACCCAGGCTTGTTACGTCCTACCCTCGATAATCCACCGCTTCAAAAGTGTCTACCCGGCGGTGAGTCTGCATATCCACCAAGGTACTCCAGCCGAGTTGGTGGAGGCGGCGGTGAATGACGCGGTGGACTTTGCGATCTGTACCGAGGCGTTGGGTGAACACTCCGCGTTGCGCGCCATCCCGTGTTATCGCTGGAACCGGTGTGTGATCGCTCCGCTCGGTCATCCGTTGTTGCGGCGACGGCGCGTCAGTCTGGCGCATTTATGCGAGTATCCGATCATCACCTATGTGTTCGGATTCACCGGCCGCGGACATTTCAGCGATACGTTCCAGGATGCGGGATTGAAACCGGACGTGGTGCTCAGCGCTGCGGATACGGACGTTATCAAGACCTACGTGCGCGAAGGCCTGGGCATCGGCATCATTGCGCGACTGGCATATCAACCGGAGCGCGACGACGACCTGGGTATGAAGGACCTGGGCCATCTGTTCCCTTGGGAAACGACCAAGATCGCCTATGCCCGGGGAAAATATCTACGCCGCTTTCAGCAAGAGTTCGTCGATATTTTTCTTTCGGATATCCAATCCGGCCATGCCAATCCCAGTCTGGAAGCCTGTAATCCTGCTGAGCAATAACACGTGTGCGCCGTTGCGAGTACTCACTGCAGATTGAGCGGCTCCAGCCCGTGGTATCGATAGGCTTCGCCGACGATCTCGCTGGACATGAACTGCGCCAGTCTGTCCGCCCAGGGATCGCCTTCGATGGCGGCTCACAAAGTATTCCGTCACTCACCGGTCTGGTGATCACCGCATTCCGGTATTCGATCTCGTTCAGTTCGATCATTTCGAACTGCTCTGGAAACACCCGGCAATAGCGTAGTGCCAAGTGCCGATACACGATCGCGACGTCGGCGTTGCCCGTTGGCGACGCTGGCAGGCGCTTCCCGATGATGCACGTGCTCGACCATGCACAATGTTGTGGCAGCCGCTGACCAGCCGATCACGCAATGTCGTCGGAGTTCAAGTCTGCGCCGCGACACAGATCCACCAGCGCTTGCATATAGACTTCGAAACTCGCGGCCTCCGCGCTTCGGGATTGGAAATGAACAGGCGCACGTCTTCGCGCCGCTCAGATCAGCGGCGCTTCGCGATGCCCTTCGGGGTTCCCGCGAGCGATCAGCAGAGCCTGGCCTTTGCTGCGGGCAAACGCGCTCGGATGGTTGCAGGCGCCGTGCGCGGCGACACTTTGTCGATAAACGCCTTCGGCCCGATGAACACTTGCGGGTTGAATGTCGAGCGCACAGATGCGCGAGGCGTAACCGCCTGCCGCTAAATATTTGCAGCAGCACGGGCGGTGGCAACGTTACGTAAAACACGTCGCCGATCTCCGGATGTTCCGTCACGAATGCTTGCAGGCTGTCGGCAAGCGCCATGTGGTGATTGCCGTCGGACAACAAAGTAATGCGCGGCACGTGACAGGGGAGCCATGAAAGTCCAGAACACGGTTTGACTGCCAGATCGTGCCAGCACAATTCCTTCAGCCGGCGGTGTCGCCCATTCCGGTGGCCAATTCAAATTTGTGTCGCCCATGGTAGGTTCGCGCGCAAAGATGATAGATAGGAACAACCCGCAATCCAACTTTAGCTGTACCGTTCGATCTACACCGTTCGGTCGTGCCATCATTGCGCTGTGGGCAACGGGTTGCGCTATGCGCCTGTGGTGCTCGGCGCAACCCGTCGAATCCGTGCGGGTTCATGTCTGAAGATCGACCCGCGTTGCCAGTACGCCGACAATCAATGTCATAAACAACAGTGTGTACCACCACCGTCGAGCGTACGCTTTGCCGCTTTCGTCCAGGTTTCGATACGGCGGCACCGTCAGTACGGCGAGGAAGCTGCGTTCTTTTTTCTCGTTCACTCGGGCGTGATGAAAGCGCACCATGAAGCCGAAATAAATCAAAACGTACAGCGAAATCAGAAGAAGCACGCCCAGCATCGGTTTCCATGACCACGTCAATTGCTCTCCGGAGTAACCGCGCTCACGGTTGTATGAAGCCATTTCGTCTTGTTCCGTTGAACGGCAGCGTAAGGATCCTTCAGAAGTTGATCCTGAATCACGACCCGATGACCGGCGGTATCGAGCAATCCCAAGCCGCTTCAAGTGGTTGATTTCGCTGGTTACGTCTGGCGACTGGTGCCGATCATATCCGCCATATCCTGGTGTGTCAGCGGTATTTCCAGATAATGGATGCCGTTCCCACATGTGCCCGTAGCGCGCGCACAACCGCATCAGCAGTTTGATCAGTCGCGTGCGTACATCGTCGCTCGCCAGGTTGAGCAACATCTCACCCAAAGTTCGCATGCGGCACGCCAGCAGATCCATAACGCGCGCTGCGGTATCTGGATGCGTGGCGAGAAATCCAACGAATGCCTCGCGCGATACGCAGTGAATCAAGTGCCGCGCGTGCACACCTGCGCGAACACCTCTCGATTGCCGCCGCCGGCCGAGATTTCCGCCAGGCCGAAGATCTCGCCTGGGAAAGCAAAACCACAAAATCATTTCCTTTCCCGATTCGGCCAGCTTGAAAACCTTTGCGCGGCCCTCTTCGAGTATATAGACATTGTTGCCGGGTGAACCGGACTCAAACACGAATTCGCCACGCTCGTAATGGCGTCGACTCGCCAGATTCCAAAAGTGCGGAACGGTCTGCCGTATGTCAGGCGGCGAAGGAAATAAGAAGGTGGTAAGGCTGTGCCGTCGAGTGCATCGATCACGTTTTCAGGCGTGCTGGCCATAGTTCACCGGTTGTTACTGATGCGGAGGGCGGTACATCGCCCGGTCGTTTGTAAGCCGGCTGCGTTCTACAATATAGCTGCGCTATAGCCTATATACCCAACCACGAAGGGATGCAAGTGGCGGTGGTTAAACCAAGTCTAAAAGCGCGATTGTTCAGGATGCCCGTGTCACAGCGCGGCACGATGTCGGCCAGCCGACAGACTTTGAGTACGCCCCGGCCGTATATCTACGTCCTGAACCGCGAGCAGCCGTTACCGCGCAGATTCGCGGCAACCGGGCCGGGACTTCGGTCAATGCCCAATAACGATAATCAGATCAGGTAGAGGAGGAGGCGGCGCATGGTCACTGTTCCTGCATCTATGAACGGCGGGGTTTCATCCCGCATCGGCGACCCGGATGATCGAAAATATCCGGGAAAGCGGCCGCAATCCGACGCGCGTGCTGTTCGGATTTTTCGCGGCCTGGATCATGTTTGCGCTGATCCTTTGGGTATTTCCGCGGCCGGAAGGCCTGTCGGAAAACGGCATGGCGGTATTGGCGGTCGTCGTCTGGGCCAGCCTCATGTGGGTGTCGGAAGCGATGCCTGTCGGTATCACCGGGCTATCGATTCCCACCTTGTTGATCCTGACGCACGGTATCCCCTGGCCAGTGGGTAAGAATGGCAAGTTGCAGCTCCGCCCATGAACACCGTTTTTGCCGGATTCACAAAACACGTCGTATGGCTATGTCTGTTCGCGTTCATCGTCGGCGCGATTATGCAATTGTTGAAGCTGGACCGCCGTATAGCGTTGGCGATTCTCGACAAAATCAAGGCGTCGAGCGTCGGGCGCGTAATCTGGGGAATGTTCTTCGTCAATGTGATCCTGGCGTTCTTGATTCCGGCAGCCAACGCCCGCGCTGCCACGCTTGCTGCCGGTGGTAAAAGGCATCACCAATCTGCTAGGCGACAGTCCGGAAGAGGAGGAGGCAAAAAAAGCGATTGTAATACAGTCTCTTGGTCTACGGAACCATGATCTGTGGCGTGTTCATCATGACGGCCCACCTGCCCAATCTGATCATGGTGAACATATTCGCTCAGGACGGATACACCATCAGCTATCTGGAATGGGCCGTTTTGCAGTTTCCGTACTTGGGAATGTTCGTACTCACCCAGGCCTGGGTGCGTTACCACTTCAAAACCGGTCGCGTGGTGATTGCCGGCGGTCACGAAAAGATCCACGACCAGCACAAAGCGCTCGGTCCGATGAGCGGCGCCGAATGGACGCTGGTGCTGGTGTTCGCGGTCATTGCGCTGTTGTTCGTGATGGGCAAGGGCAGCCCGATTTATCAACTCCACACATTCCAGCTCGGCGTCATCGGACTGATCGGCCTGCTGCTTCTGTTTATCCCCGGACTGTTTCCGTTCTCCTGGAATCAAGTGCAGCAAAAGACCATCTGGGGAACGTTCCTGCTGCTCGGCGGTGCAATCACCATGACGGCGGCGATGACCAAATCCGGCCTCGCCGGCTGGCTGTCCGATTTGATTCACCATTCAGTCGTTGGACTTCCTTGGTGGGGCATTGTGTTGGCGCTGATGGTCGGCACCCATGTCATCCGTATTGGCATGCTCTCCAACGTCGCCGCGGTGGCGATGCTGGCGCCGATTACCTACGCCATGGCCAAATCCCTGAGCCTGCACCCGGTGGCGTTTACTCTGCTGGTCTGCGACACGGATACCTACGCGTACCTGCTGCCGACTCAGATTACAGCCGCGGTCATCGCCTACGGCTCGGAAACCTTTTCCACCACTGACTACGCCAAGGCCGGTTGGGCATGCATTCTGATCGCGATCGCCTACGGCTTGCTGATCATGGCGCCATGGTATGCGTTTCTCGGCCTGCCGGTTTGGGATCGCGAGCGTGCCATGGCCGTTCTGACAATAGCGCACGATCGATCCAGGGTGTCGAAGCTGAAATTATGATTAACGAGAGGTGCGTAATGGACAAACGTGTGGATAAAAGCAAGGTGCCCAAGAATACCGCTAAAGCCTATACCGAGGCTCAGATCAAAAAGAAGCTCGGCGACTATACGGCGCCCGAAGGGCTTGTATGGAAAAACGAAAAGCATGTCGTTCCTCGGCAAAGTCAGCTGCAATGTCTCGCGCTTGGTGGCGGGAAGCTGGGAAGAAATTGTACTGGACTACGAAGTCGGTGCGTCCGGTATCGCCGACGGCGCGTGGATCAAGGCCACGTTCAAATTCTACTCGGATTGGGCCTTGTTCCAGACTACGGATCCCGCCGGAGCGAATTATGTGTCGGCCGAATACCAGGCTGGGCCTCTTGCTCCGGGCCAAAGCCCGGCCACCGTGCAGGCGTTGAAAGTTCGTTTCGACCAGAAGGGTCACGAACGTCCGTTCCAGAAAGCGGTGATCGTCGACACCGTCGATGGTTACCTCAAGCCTGGCGACCATATCATCATTCGGCTGGGCGACAAACGCGCCGGCGGTCCCGGCACCCGGGTGCAGACATTCGTCGAGAACGGCTTCCGCTTCCGCTGCTACGTCGATCCCCTGGGTACCTCGCGTTTTGCCGATATTCCGGGCGACGCGGTGATCGACATCGTCGCCGGCGAGCCGTCGGAACTGGTTATCGTCGGTTCGCGACTTGCGCAGTCGGCAGAAAAAGTTCCGTTGCGTATTCGCGCCGAAGATAGCTGGGGCAATACCTGCTGGGATATCGGCGGCGAAGTGCAAGTCCAGGCGCCGCATGCGACGGCGAGCGGGTCTTCGACAAGAAAGTGAAACTGTCGCCGAAGGGATGGGCGGTCGCGCTGCTCAAGGATTTGCCGACCAAAGAGCCAGGTGAGTTGGCGATCACGGCGAAGCTGCTCAACGCAGCCCGTCCCGTGGAGCAAACGTTTTATGTCACGATCGAGGAATCCAGCGTCGTACCCGCGCGTTTTCTACGGTGACTCTGCACGTCCATTCCGACGATACCGTCGGCACCAATGATTCGGTGTACAACTTGACCTATGGCCGGGATGTCGCCGGGCTCGATGTGCTGGGATACACCGCCAACGACTTCCAGATCACCAAAGCGCGCTGGGACAAGACGGTCGAATTGATCGACGAGCTGGACAAGACGGGCGAATTCGTCTGCTATCCCGGCACCGAATGGTGCGGCAATTCCTGCGCCGGCGGCGATCATAACGTCGTGTTCCTGCACGGCAAAAAGCCCGAGTTTCCGTTCGATCGCCACGGCAATCTGGTGCGCTCGTTCGAGTGGAACGAGGACATGAGCGGCGATCAGATCGAGCCGGGAGCCTGGCCGCTCGAAGAACTCTGGGCGGCCTAT
The DNA here is from genome assembly GCA_963762165.1 of uncultured Gammaproteobacteria bacterium. GTDB lineage: Bacteria > Pseudomonadota > Gammaproteobacteria > JASBUN01 > JASBUN01 > CAVXJN01. Next base: position 302,504 of record CAVXJN010000001.1, on the reverse strand, counting down.
ATCCACGATCCCGGAAGGACATCTTGCTGATGCCCCATGTCGGCGGCCGTCGTTGCATCATGGACTGGCATCACCCGACCTTGGAGCGTTTAGTGGAGATCGGCTCCGCCTGGGGCCAGTTCCCATGGCTCTATCGTGACGTGATGGCACGCGGTTATAAGCTCGGAGCATCCGCGAACGGTGACGAGCACCGCGGCCGTTGCGGCGGCGGTGTTCCCGGTACCGCCGTGTTCGGCGTCAAAGGCGGCGTCACCGGTATTCTGTCGGACAAGCTGAGCCGCAAAGCCATCGGCAAGGCATTGCGCGAGCGCCATACCTGGGCGACCACCGGCGAGCGTAGCGTCGCGTTGGCCGTCCTGCGGCAAATACGTCAGGGCGATGAGTTCGAACACGAAGGCAGTGCCGAAGTCAGCTACCGATTCCTGGGCGACGTCGGTTGGGATGAGATCGCCGCTTACGACCACGCCGGCTTATTGTGGCGGCGGGACCTGCACAGTGAATACGGCTTCTCCGAGCGGCGCATCCGCTTGCGCTGGGGCGGCGCCCGCATCAAGGACCGCTATCGCTGGGCTGCATGGAAAGGGTCGTATCAGTGTCATCAACGGCGTGGTCCATGGTTTCCGCGGCCAGGGCTTCGAGCACGCCGAGGAAACCTGCTGGCGCCAGGATCCGGTGACGGTAGCCTTCAAGTCCGACACCTACGGCGATTCCGACGGAATCGAGTTGGACTCTCCAATCTGGCGAATGCGCGCATCCGCGTGGAAGGTACCATCGATGGATATGTCAAAGTCGGCGATCCGTTGAAAGGCAACCCCTTCGTTCACTGTCCGACATTTTCCTGGGAGATTTCCGGCAAGGAACTATTGGCAAGCCAGGATGGCGCTTTGCGGATGGAATTGGGCGGTCAAGACATGTTCCTGGCACTCGAACGCTTGAGCGATGTGGAAATGCCCCGGGACGTGTCGGGCACGCTGGATGTGGCGCCGCAGAACGGTCCCCATGGGTTCCGGCCGGTTTATCTGGCCGGCCGGCAATCGGACGGTTCCATGGCCTGGACTTCGGCGCTGTTCATCACGTTCAAATAACGGGTTCGTGAAAGGCGAGGGCGGTCGGGCTCCGATGGCTGCCGCCATCGCATTAGAAGCTGGAGGTTCCCGCCTTCCAGCTTCCATTTTTCGTGTATCCGTGGCGGCCGATCACCCGATCCGAAAACCGAGTTCGCGTAGCTCGGCTTGCGCCTCCGGTTCCTGCAGCAACTGGATGAAGCGCTGCACCGCCGGGCGCTGTAGCCGGGGTCTCGGTACGGCGAAGTCATAGTGCTCTTCCAGCAGCGGTATGAAGCCGAGTCCGTAGAAGCGCGCCACGGTATCAATGGCCACGCCCCAGTCGGCCCTGCCTTGGGCAACGGCGGTGGCCACAGCGTTGTGAGATTTGGGTTGTACTGCGTAGCCCGGGGGTTGCGCGCCTTCGAGCAGTCCATCGATCAGGATGCGGGTACCGCTGCCGGCGTTGCGATTGACCATCAGGCACTCGGGGTCCGCTAGCGCTGCGCGTACGGCCTCTTGCGGTGACTTCCTGTCCGCGAATCGTTCGTCATCGGCGCGATAGACGATACCTTGCAGGCGACGATAGCCCTTGATCAACTCCATGTCTGGCTCCAGAAACGGCCGGTTGTATTCGCCGGTCTGCGGATCGAGCAGGTGAACTCCGGCGATGTCGCACTCGCCACGGCGAACCGCAGCCAAACCGCCTGTGCTGCCGACATGCAGTGATTTGGTTTGCACGCCACGGGTCTGCAGACGTCCCAGCAAGCGATCGAGGCCCACGCAATGACTGCCGATGGAAACCAGATCGGCAGGCTCGAGCTGCTCGGATAGCAGATGCACCTCGACCGTGCTGCCCGCGGCCAGCTGCTCGGTCTCCGTGTCGACGCGGATGAATCCGTCGGCATGGGAAAAAGCGGTGACGGCGCCGGAATTCTTGCCCATGGGGTAGGCGGCAAAACCGGAATCGGTGCGAACCAGCCCGACCATCACGAACTCCATGCGTCCGCGGTCGGATACGATGCGTACCGGGAGCGTGGCCGATACCGTCTGTTGCTGGGCCTGCGGCAGCCCCGAGTATGCGCGTACCACCGGCGCGACGAATTGATGAAAGGTAAAAATCGCCGAGGTCGGGAATCCCGGCAGGATAATTACCGGGGTGGTGCCGCTTACTGCAAGACAAAGGGGTTTGCCTGGTTTCAACGCCACGCCGTGAACCAAAACACCCGGTTCTTGCAGTCGGTCCAGGACGTGGTAGGACAAATCGCCCGCACCTTTCGAAGTGCCGCCCGACAGGATGACCATATCGTATTGCAAGGCGCGATCGAGGATCTCTCGCAACGCCGAGGCATCATCCGCCACTGCGCCGAGGCACACGGCTTCGCCGCCGAGTTCGTTGACCGCCGCGGCGACGATCGCGGCATTGGAGTCGTACACACAACCGACCGGCAACGGCTCGCCGGGTGCGACGACTTCGTTGCCGGTGGAAATCACGGCGACACGTGGCTTGCGGTAGACCGGTAACTTGTCGCAGCCCACCGCCGCGAGAACACCGATTTCGCGCGAAGTGAGCAGTTGGCCGGCGCGCAGCACGGTTTCACCCTGGCCGATGTCGGTGCCGGCGAAGGTGATGAATGCGCCTGGAGCGACGGTCCGTCGTACCAGCACGGATGTCTCCGATTCGTGTTCCGACAACTCGGTATCTTCGACCATGACCACCGCGTCGGCGCCGCGCGGAATCAAGGCGCCCGTCGCCACCACGGTCGCGCTGCCCGGCGTTACCGGATTGCGCGCCTGGACGCCAGGAGTGATGACGTCGTCATTGAGTCGCAGCAGGCACGGCGCGTCCTCACTGGCACCGACGGTATCGGCAGAGCGCACCGCGAAACCGTCGACATTGGCGCGGTCGAATCCGGGTACATCGACGCCGGCGCGTATATCTTCAGCGACTACGCGTCCCAGTGCCGCGGCGAGGGAGACGGTTTCGCTGCCCAGCGGCACCATCGTAAGGTGCGCTCGGAAGCGCCGGGTCGCCTCATCGGGGCTGAGCACCTCCAGGAATTGGCTTTGTCGCGCTGCGGCCCGTTGTTCGCTCAGTTTTTTCGCATCGAGCATGCAATTCACTCCTGACTCGGGAACGGTGTCTGCATCCAAACGATCACCTCGGTCGCCTCCGGCCAGCCTTCGCTGGTATGTGGGACGGGCACGAATCCATCGGCCCGCACTGCGCTGGACAGTAGTCGCTGTTCGGCAATTGCCGACGGGTGCGCCAGGTCGCCGCGGATCTGTACACGGCAGAATTCCAGGCGCCCCAGGCTGGAGGCGACCTTGCGACTCAGGCGCGCGCGCCGCAGACCGTAGGGCCAGTCGCCCGACTGCCCGGCAAGGCGCCGGACTGCGCGGCCCGCGAACCACTCGTAGGCATATAAACACGGCAGCGGTGCGCCCGGAAGCAGTGCCACCGGCGCGTTTGCGGTCCGGCCAAGGGCGGTCGTTTCTCCCGGGCTCATGGCGATTCCGTGGAACTCCAATTCGCCGGCCTCGGCAAGGGCGGCAGCGGAAAAATCATTGGCGCCATCGCCGCTGCCGCCGCAAATCAGGATCAACTCGCAGTCCGCTTCGGTCAATGCGTTGCGCAGGGCTGCGTGGTCCGGTGTATGGAGTGTGGCAATGGAAGCGGCGCCGTCTCGTTTCAGCAGCGCCTCGAGCATGATGCCGTTGGCGTCGCGCTCCGGCGCGGCCACCATCAGCAAGCGTACTCGCGGGCGGCGCACCACATCCAGTCGCGTCAGTCCCAGTTGCGACAGCAAGTTCAAATCCTCCGGCCGCAACTGGTGTCCGGATGCGAACACGCGCTGGCCATCGGTTACCTCTGCGCCCGCATGGACCACGTATTGTCCCTCGGCGAGCGGGTGGTAGAGTTCGAGACCGTCGTTTCGCAGTTCGGCCTCATCGCAGGTGACTACGGTATCGGCGCCGTCCGGTATCGTATCGCCGCTGATGACCGCGACGGCTTCGTCAGGACCGACGGGACCTGCCTCGGCGCCGGAACGCAAGCGCAGCGGCAAAGGGTTGTACTCCGAAGCGCCGGCCGATGCCCGCGCCTGCAATGCGTAACCGTTGGTCGCGGCAATGTGCGTAGGCGGCAGATTGGCCTCGGCGAACAGATCGCCGCGCAGCACACAGCCGCAGGCGTCGCTAACAGGGACGGTCCCGGTCGCCGGGTTCGCCGTCATATTGTCCAGCCAATCGCGGGCCTTGTCCGGAGAAGCGCGGGAGCGGGTCAGACTTTCGGACACAAGGGTTACTCCGCCGCCTTAGCGGAAAGTCGATTGGAGCTGCAATGGCTCAACGTGTGGTCAGAGTCGAGATGCGCAACCGCCGCTCGCCCATGCACCGGCTGACGCAGATCGGCTGCGCGTTGTCGAACGCCGGGCTTGCGGCCGAATCGACTGCCGGGACGGTACTGCGCCAGCGATGCCCGTGGCGCTGCACCGGTTCCCGGCATTGCCGATGGCGCGATTCATTTATTGGCGCGATTGTTCACCAGATCTTCCACCACGCCCGGATCGGCCAACGTCGAGATATCTCCCAGACTGTCGGTCTCGTTGGCGGCGATCTTGCGCAAGATGCGCCGCATGATTTTGCCGGAACGGGTTTTCGGCAGTCCCGGCGCCCATTGAATGACGTCCGGTGAGGCGATGGGCCCGATTTCCTTGCGCACCAGTGCGATCAGGTCCGACCGCAGTTGTTCCGACGGCTCGATATGCTTCACCAGTGTGACATAGGCGTAGATGCCCTGACCTTTGATGTCGTGGGGGTAGCCGACGACGGCTGCTTCGGCGACCGCTTCGTGCAACACCAGCGCGCTTTCGACTTCCGCGGTGCCCATGCGGTGACCGGAAACGTTGAGCACGTCATCCACTCGGCCGGTGATCCAGTAGTAGCCATCCTCATCCCGTTTGGCGCCGTCCCCGGTGAAGTAGTACCCCGGATAGGTCTTGAAATAGGTATCCACGAATCGTTGATGGTCGCCGTAGACGGTGCGCATCTGCCCCGGCCAGGGCCGGGTAATGACCAGGTTGCCCTCGCAAGCGCCTTCGAGCACATTGCCTTCGTTGTCGACGATTGCCGGCACCACGCCGAAGAATGGGTGGGTCGCCGACCCCGGCTTGAGTTCGGTGGCGCCAGGAAGCGGCGTGATCATGTGGCCGCCGGTTTCGGTCTGCCACCAGGTATCGACCACCGGGCAGCGCTGCTCGCCGACCACGTCGTAGTACCAGGACCAGGCCTCCGGATTGATCGGTTCGCCGACTGTACCGAGAATACGCAGGCTCTTGCGCGAAGTCTTCTTGACCGGCTCGTCGCCTTCGCGCATCAGCGCGCGGATAGCGGTGGGCGCGGTGTAGTAGATGTTGACTTGATGTTTGTCGCATACCTCCCAGTGCCGTGACGCCGTTGGATAGGTCGGGATGCCCTCGAACATCATAGTGATGGCGCCGTTGGCGAGCGGGCCGTAGACGATGTAGGTATGACCGGTCACCCAGCCGACATCGGCGGTGCACCAGTAGATGTCGCCGTCGTGGTAATCGAAAACGTATTTGTGCGTCGCCGCTGCGTACAGTAAATAACCGCCGGTGGTGTGCAGAACGCCTTTTGGCTTGCCGGTGGAACCGGATGTGTACAGGATGAACAGCGGATCCTCGGCGTCCATCTCTTCCGGTTCGCACTGGTTCGAGGCTTTCGCCACGGCTTCGTGATACCAGACATCGCGCTCGTCGTGCCATTTGATATCGCCGCCGGTGCGCTTGACCGTAAGCACAGTGTGCACATTCGGGCATTCTTCCAGCGCCGTGTCGGTATTTTTCTTGAGCCCAACGGTACGCCCACCGCGCACGCCCTCGTCGGCGGTGATCACTACGCGACAGTCCGAATCCAGGATCCGGTCTTTCAGCGATTCCGGCGAGAAGCCGCCGAATACGACCGAGTGCACGGCGCCGATGCGGGCGCAGGCCAGCATGGCGAACGCGGCTTCGGGAATCATCGGCATGTAGATGCAGACCCGGTCGCCTTTTTTCACGCCCCGGGTTTTGAGCACATTGGCCAACTTGTTGACCTGCTCGTGCAGTTCCGTGTAGGTGATCTTCTTGTCGTCCTTGGGGTCGTCGCCTTCCCACAGCAGCGCCACTTGATCGCCGCGCGTCTCGAGGTGTCGATCGATGCAATTGAAGGCGACGTTCAACTTGCCGCCTTCGAACCATTTGATGTGCAGATCCTTGGCGTCATAGCTGTAATCCAAGACCTTGTTCCATGGCTTGTACCAGGTCAGCAGCTGTTCGGCCTGCTCGGCCCAGAAGCCTTCCGGGTCGTCCACCGAGCGCCGGTACATGGATGCGTACCGCTCCGAGTCGATATGCGCCTTGGCCGCGAGTTGTTCCGGAACGGGGTAGAGCTTGCTATCGGACATTTCTGTTCTCCCTCAGGGCTTGGGTCGCGTCAGTTCATTTTTCAGTGCGCGGTTTTGTACTGAACCAGGTCTGAGCAGCATTTCAATATCGTTTGAGCCCGGCCTTTACAACATTGGTCAGTCGGGCGGCCAACTGGCAGGTACTGGTGCGCATGATGACCGCGACGCCGCAACGGACCGTATCGATACCGCAAGAATTGAGACGTGACTGGGTACAGTATAATGCCTGCCGCGTGATGCCAACCACCGTAACCACCCGGTGCGGCGGCGCGCAGGCAATGGACCGCGCTACCTGGGCCGGGCCGCGCGCGGCCGTTACAACATCTCCTCGTGAAAACCGGATTCAGTCGGTTGCGAACAAGCGTCGCCACCAGCGCCGGCGATTGCCGGGAAGCGGAAATGCAGCCCGCAGATCGGTCGGTGGCAGCGTGGACAGCGTCCATCCTGGAAGCGGCGGCGGCGCGCCACTGGAGCCGCACACGCTGCCGAGATTGTTGGGGTCGTAGATCTTGATGAATCGAGGATCGTCGCGGTCGTCGACGTAGACGATTCCGCAATAGTCCTCATCGTGCTCGCGCCGCAGCAGCGCATCGATTTCGGTGATGAAGCGCACGAGCTCGTCGTCTGACAGCGTCGCGCTGGGCGGCAGTTCTCCGATGGCATACGCATACCATTTCTTGCTGCCATCACGGCGCAGGTTGTGCCACAGCTCATCGAGTTGTGGCCAACGCAACATGCTGACGAAACTGCCGCGGAATGCGCTCAGGTAGGGATCGCTTTCGGTCATGGAAATCTCGCTTCGGCACCGGCCTACGATGCCTCAATCCGCGGTGCATCGACAACTGAATTCTGCTGCTGCGATCGCGGCGACCCGAATCCAGGGCAATGCCGCGCTTCGTGGTCGCGATCGGTTCGGATGACGCGGTATCTGTGGGATAACCTGCCACCGGTAGTGCCGATTCTCAGCCGGAACCGGATTGGGGGTCGGCGAAAATGCCCCGAACCCGGGGGATCGTTTCGAGGCGCCAATGGGCGCGGGCCCAGGAAAGAACTTCGCGGGGAACCGCGCGCGCCAGGTCCGCGGGCGGCGACTGGCCGAGAAAATCCAAAGCGGCAGTCAGATATGCTGCGCCCCGACGCCGATCGACCGCGGCCGCGCCGGTCTGCTTACTGAGTTTGTCACCGGACCGGTCCAAGGCCACGGGGACGTGAACGTAGGCAGGGGTCGCCAGCCCCAGCAATCGTTGCAGGTGGATCTGACGTGGGGTCGAGTCCAGTAGATCGCAGCCGCGCACCACCTCGGTGATGTTTTGCGCGTCATCGTCCACCACCACGGCCAGTTGGTATGCAAATAAGCCGTCCGCCCGGCGAATCACGAAATCGCCGCAGGTCTGGTCCAGCTGCTGGGATTGCGGACCTTGCAGACGGTCGCGGAAGGTGATGGCGCTGCGGTCCGTCACTACGCGCCAGGCGCGTGCTTGTCGTCCGGGCGCCAAGCCGTGGCGACAGGTGCCGGGATAAAAAAGTTCCGCGGGCGCCTTTCGATCGCCTTGCAGCGCGGCGATTTCGCGGCGGCTGCAGCCGCACGGATACGCCCGGCCGTGTTCGAGCAGACTTTGCAAGGCGGCTTGATAAGCTTCGTCGCGCCGGCTCTGGTAGAGCACCTCGCCGTCCCATTCGAAGCCGAGTGCGTCCAGGGCACGCAGGATATCGTCGCTCGCGCCGGCGACTTCCCGTGGCGGATCGAGATCCTCGATGCGCACCAGCCACGTACCGCCCTGGCTTCGAGCCTGAAGAAAACTCGCCAGTGCGGCAATCAGCGACCCGAAATGCAGCGGACCGGTGGGCGAGGGCGCGAATCGGCCGCGATACGCGGAACCATTCGAATCTGGGGTGCCGGAACCGGGCATCGGCATAAAGGCGCAGGCGCGGGCTGGTCAGTCGTACCAACGTCGGAAGCTGGCCACCGCTTCCCGGGTGGTGCGGTAGCCATTGACGGGTGCCTCGGGATCAGGAAAGCCCAGGGACATGCCGCACACCAGCGCCAGCTCGTCGGTCAGCCCCAGCAACTTGCGCACCAGTCCGGGGTATTCCGCCAGCGACGCCTGCGGGCAGGTGGCGAGGCCGTGACCGAGCGCGGCGAGCATGACGTTCTGGACGAACATGCCCATGTCGACCCACGAACCCTTTTCCAGGTTGCGGTCGAGCAGGAACAGCAAGCCCATCGGAGCGTCGAAGAAGCGATAGTTCGCTTCCCAGACTTCGCGCCGCCGTTGCTTGTCATCCCGTTGGATGTCGAGGGCGCCATACAGCGCCATGCCGCACTGGTAGCGTCGGGTTTTGTAGGGCTCCGCCCAACGGCTGGGGTAGTAGCGGTAGTCGGGATCGGGTTGCACTCCCTCGGCGCGGGCGGAAATGATCGCTTCTCCGATGGCTTGCTTGGTGGCGCCGCTGAGGGCAATGACCTGCCAGGGTTGGGTGTTGACGCCCGAAGGTGCCCAGCGCGCGGCGTCCAGGATCGAATCGACTGTAGCGCGATCGACTTCGCGGTTCAGGAATGCCCGGGTACTGGCGCGGGCCTTGATCGCTTCGATTACGTCCATGGTGGGTACCGAAGTTACGCGCGCCGCCGGAGCGTGGCAACGACGGTTGAAGCAACGGTGGACCATGCCCGCAGCTACAACTGGCGGGCATGGTCGGCTCCGATCAGCCCATCTGCTTTTCGCGGATCTCGTCCAGCGTCTTGCAGTCGATGCAAAGTTCCGCAGTGGGGCGGGCCTCGAGTCGGCGAATTCCGATCTCGATGCCGCAGGACTTGCAGTAACCGTATTCACCGATATCGATGCGGTTGACCGCCTCGTCGATCTTCTTGATCAACTTACGCTCGCGATCCCGAGCGCGCAGTTCCAGGCTGAATTCCGATTCCTGGGTCGCACGATCATTCGGGTCGGGAAAGTTGGCCGCTTCATCCTGCATGTGATGTACGGTGCGGTCGACTTCCTCCATCAACTCCCGCTTCCAGGCGCGTAGCAACTGGCGGAAATGGTTTTCCATTTCCTCGCTCATGTAGTCCTCGCCCTTCTTCTGGGAGTAGGGCTTGAAGCTCTTGAACAGCAGATGTTCCGCGGTACTTCCTGCAGCGGCAGCACTTTCAGCGGCGGTGGACTTCTTGGGCGCCTTGGCGGCGGAAGACGCGGGCTTCTTGCGCGCGGTCTTCTTCGGTGCAGCCGCCGGCTTGGCTGCCGCAGGCTTGGCAGCGCGCGACTTAGTGGGCGCGGCTTTGGCGGCAGACTTCTTTTTGGTCGAAGTCTTTTTGGCAGCCTTTTTCTTGGCCTCGGGCATTGCTCCAACTCCTGGCGTAGACACGCTGGCAAAATTAAATTGGCTTCTATACCAGAATCACCCCGCTGCTGCAAGAAAACAGACCGAGGCGATCAACGGCACAGTTGAGTATCCTATGCCTCACACAAGGCACAAATTAGGATTACTTATGTCAGCTCTGCAGGCCCTGATTTTCGACGTCGACGGCACTCTGGCCGACACCGAACGGGACGGTCACCGCGTCGCATTCAATCGCGCATTCGCCGATGCCGGCTTGGACTGGGATTGGACGGTACCATTGTACGGTGACTTGCTACAGGTCACCGGCGGCAAGGAGCGCATCCGCTTCTTTCTCGACCGCGATCGGCCGGACTTCGAGCGCCCCGCGGATCTGGACGGCTTCATCGCCGGCCTGCACCGAGCCAAAACCGCCCATTATACCGCCATGCTCGCCGATGGCTTGATTCCGATGCGGCCGGGAGTTGCCCGGCTTTTGGCCGAGGCGCGCGCGGCGGGTGTGCGGATTGCCATTGCCACCACGACCACGCCGGAAAACGTCACCGCATTGCTGGAGAACGCCTTGGCCCCCGACGCCCCGTCCTGGTTCGAGGTCATCGCCGCAGGCGATATCGTGCCGGAGAAAAAGCCGGCCCCCGACATCTATTTTTATGCGCTTGAGCAAATGCAGCTGGATGCCGCGGATTGTCTGGCGTTCGAGGATTCCCACAACGGCCTTTGCGCTGCCTTGGATGCCAAACTCGATACCGTGGCGGTCATCAACGACTATACCCGCGACCACGATTTCAGCGGCGCCGCGCTGTTGCTCGACGACTTCGGCGAGCCCGGCGCGCCGTTCCGCGTGCTGGCCGGCGACGCGGGCGACGCGCGCTGGTTCGATTTGGCGCTGGCGCGACGGCTGCATGCTCGGGGCGCAGGGAAACGGTCGCGCCAGGCATCATGACCGGAGCGCGCAAGGCGCGGCTGGCGGCGCGGATGGCGCAGATTCGCCCGTTTCGGGTCATGCAGCTGTTGGCCGAGGCGCGCGCCCTGGAATCCCAGGGGCGCGATATCGTCCACATGGAGGTGGGGGAGCCGGACTTCCCGACCCCGGAGCCCGTGGTGCGTGCGGGCCAGGCGGCGTTGGCGGCTGGCCTGACCCAATACACTGCAGCGGTCGGGTTGCCGGCCCTGCGCGAAGCCGTTGCCGCCGATTACGGGCGTCGATATGGCGTGGCGGTCGACTCGCGGCGGATTCTGATCACCCCCGGGGCCTCGGGCGCGCTGCAGTTGGCGCTGGCGGTACTGGTCGATCCAGGCGACGGCGTGCTGCTGCCCGACCCCGGGTATCCCTGCAACCGCAATTTCGTTCATCTGTTCGGTGGTGTCCCTCAGGCGGTGCCGGTGGATGCCAGTACCGGGTTCCAGCCGCTCGCGGAACGGCTCGCCGCGCACGCTGACCCCAGTACCCGGGTGGCGATGCTGGCGTCGCCGTCGAATCCCACCGGTACCGTGTTGACCCGTGAGCAGTTGCAAGGAATTTGCGAGTGGGCGCAGGCGCAGGAAATCCAGCTCGTGGTCGATGAGATTTATCACGGCTTGGTATACGGTCCCGATGCCGCCAGCATCGTGGAATTGTCCGACCGGGCTTTCGTCATCAACAGTTTCTCGAAATATTTCGGCATGACCGGTTGGCGTCTGGGTTGGATTCTCGCTCCGGAGGAGTACGTCGACTCCCTCGACACCCTGGCGCAGAATTTGTTTCTGGCGGCACCGACCCCGGCCCAGCATGCGGCGCTGGCGGCATTCTATCCCGAAACCGTCACCATCCTCGAACAGCGGCGGGCGGAATTCGGCCGCCGCCGGGATTTCCTGGTGCCCGCCTTGCGGGCGTTGGGATTCGGCATCCCGGTGCAACCCCAGGGGGCGTTCTACATCTACGCCGACTGCAGCCGCTTCAGCCAGGACAGCGTCGGGTTCTGCGCCCGGCTGCTGGATGACGTGGGCGTGGCGATCACGCCGGGAATGGATTTCGGCGCGTTCGAGGCAACTTCCCACGTCCGCTTTGCCTACACCACGTCGATGGAAAAACTGGCCGAGGGCGTGCGCCGCCTAGAGGGCTATTTGCGCTGAACGGACCGCGCGCAAGCCCAGACGGTTTCGCCAAGGGCGCCGGCGCGGGCCAGCAGAGCGGCGCCATAGCAGGCATCGGTATGCTCGGCTTCGCGCATGAGCACGCGCAGCCGTGCGCCGCGTATGGCGGTCCACGCCGGGTTGGCGGCGCCGCCGCCGACGCTGCGCACCGAGGACGGATAAGGCGCGCCCAAGCGCGCGAGAAGTGCGTAGCCCTCGGTTTCGATCGCCGCCATGCCTTCCAACATCCCCTGGAGGAATCGTTCCGGCGCGGCCGGCCTGGGCGTTAGCCGGGGCTGCAGGTTCGCATCCGCTATCGGAAAGCGCTCTCCGAGCCGGCGCAACGGGTAATAGTCCAGCCCGGTCGGGCGCTCCGGTTCGAGCAGCGGCGTGAGTTGCGCCAGCTCGGCACGACTGAAATGTTCGAGCAATACCGCGCCGCCGCTGTTGGATGCACCGCCTGCCAGCCAGCGATCGCCGAGGCGGTGGCTGTAAATGCCGTATTCGGGCGCGAATACCGGTTCTGCGGCCAGCACCTTGAGTACCAGCGTCGAGCCCAGGCTGGTCACCGCGTCGCCGAGATCCCGGGCGCCGGTGGCGAGGAAGGCGGCGGTGCTGTCCGTGGTTCCGGCTACCACCAGGGTATCGGTGCTGAGCCCGAGCCGCTGGGCCGGACCCGCGGCCACGGTTCCCAGAACCGTGGCCGGCGGCAGCGGTTGCGGCAGCCACCGGCGGGGCAGTGGCAACTGGTCCAGCCAGTCCGGCCAGGAGCGGTGCACGGGGTCGTAGCCGAGCTTGAGGGCGTTGTTCTCATCACAGCGGTCATAGCGTTCCAGCAGGCGGCCGGCAAGCCAGTCCGCCTGGTGCAGCACATGCCGCGCCTCCGGGTAACGGCGCGCCAGATACAGCGTCTTTGCCAGACCGGAGGCGGCGCCGCGGGCCGGACTGTGGGCCGGTGCCACGGCGTCGATGGCGTGGGCCTGCGCGGTGGCGCGGGCGTCGTCGTACAACAGCGCGGGCCCCAGGGGCGTTCCGGCAGCATCGCACAGCAGTACCGTGGCGGAAGTTCCGTCAATGGCGATGGCCCGGACCGGCGCGCCCGCCAATTGCGGCAGCAAGCTCGTCAGTGTCGCGGTCAGGGCCCGCCACCACAGCACCGGATCCTGTTCGCTTCCCGCACCGTCGCGGAGCGGCTCGGCAAGCCCGCAAGCGGCGCTGGCCCGGGTCCGGCGCTGCTGGTCGATGGCGGTGGCGCGACAGCCGGACGTTCCCAGGTCGACGCCGATATAAACCGGTTGGTTATCACTGTTTATCAAGTAGATAAAAGCACTATCTGATAATGTTGATTAAGGGAGGGTTATCGCCGGCGGTGCGTGCCAATCGGGGTTGCAGTGTTCGGCGACGACGGTGGTGTAGATGCCGCCGCGGACATTGAATTCCGCCCGTACACGCATGAATCTTGGATCGCAGGCCGCTACCAAGTCATCCAGTATGCGGTTGGTTACGGCTTCGTGGAATGCGCCCTGATCCCGGAATGACCAGATGTAAAGCTTGAGCGCTTTGAGTTCGACGCAGCGCGCATCGGGCACGTATTCGAGATGAATGGTGGCGAAATCCGGCTGCCCGGTCTTCGGACACAAGCAAGTGAATTCGGGAATCTCGATGCGGATGGTGTAATCGCGTTGCGGCTGCGGGTTGTCGAAAGTTTCCAGGTCGGTACTGGGCTTAGCGCTCATTGCTGACAATCTCTCTCGGAAGGCATCGTAACGGCGGTTCGAATATCCGGGTCCTGTGTCGCGGCTTCCGGCGAGTCCCGGATGCGATCCGCGAGGAACGCGGTCTGCGGCCGCTCGAAAAACGGGTCGGGTGGAATTGGTGTCGGGGCGTGCCGCGATGGGCGGGAAACTACTTTACACCAAATGCGATTCATTCGACACTAACGCGATTGGCTCAGGCGTTGCCCGCGACTCGACGAATCGCGCTGCGCGGCCGCCAAACTCCGGAACCAGTCTCTGCAACGGGCGCGGATTCAAGACAGCAAGACCCAGCACGCCGACCGCTTGACCGCGCGGCGCTGAGCACAGGTTCCCACTCATTACACCACCAAGACTTCCGGACTCATGCGCCTTAAGAAGATCAAGCTCGCAGGCTTCAAATCCTTTGTCGATCCGACCACGATTCCGATTCCCAGCACACTGGTAGGCGTTGTAGGGCCCAACGGGTGCGGCAAATCCAATGTCATCGACGCAGTTCGCTGGGTGATGGGGGAAAGTTCGGCCAAACATCTGCGTGGTGATTCCATGGCCGATGTCATCTTCAATGGCTCTACCTCGCGCAAGCCGGTCGGTCATGCCACGGTCGAGCTGGTGTTCGACAACGCCGACGGCTCGGTCGGCGGCCAGTATGCCGCGTACAACGAAATCTCCATCAAGCGCCAGGTATCCCGGGACGGCACATCGTCCTATTGGCTCAACGGCACCCGCTGTCGCCGGCGCGACATTACCGATATTTTCCTCGGTACCGGCCTTGGGCCGCGCAGCTATTCGATCATCGAGCAGGGGATGATCTCCCGTCTGATCGAAGCCAGGCCCGAGGATCTGCGCGTATTCCTGGAGGAGGCGGCGGGCATTTCGAAATATAAGGAACGCCGCCGGGAAACCGAGAACCGGATTCGTCATACCCGTGATAACCTTGAAAGACTCAGTGACTTACGGGATGAAGTTGATAAACAACTTAATCATTTGCAGCGCCAGGCGCGGACCGCTGAAAAGTACAAGGAACTGAAGCAGGAAGAACGCCAAGTGCGGGGCGAGCTGCTGGCACTGCGGTTGCGCAACCTCGCCCGCGAAGGCTCGGTGAAGGAACGGCGCATCGGCGAACTGGAGACCGCCCTGCAGGCTGCGGTGGCCACCCAGCGTTCGGTGGAAGCCTCGCTGGAGAAGGACCGCGAATCCCACATCGAAGCCACCGACGCCTTCAACGAAGTGCAGGGGCGCTACTATGGCGTCGGCAGCGAGATCGCCCGTCTGGAACAATCCATTCAGCACGGCAAAGAAATGCGCCAGCGCCAGCAGCAGGACCTGGAGCAGGCCGAGCGCGGTTGGCGGGAACTGCAGCAGCATATTCAGCACGACCAGGCGCAGCTGGAGCAACTCGAACGTCAGCTGGCCGAATCCGAGCCGGCACTTGCCCAGACCAGAGCGGCGGAAGAAGCGTCCCAAGCCGCTCTGAGCGAGGCCGAGGAGCGCATGCAGGATTGGCAGCGGGAATGGGAAAGCTTCAATGAGCGGGCCGCGGCCGGTTCAGAAGCCGCCCAGGTCGAACGCACCGGCATCGATCACCTGGACCGCCAGATTCTGCAGCTCGATCAGCGCAGCGAAAAGTTGCGCACCGAGCAGCAAGGGCTGGACAGCAGCGCCCTCAGCGCCGAAATCGAACAGCTCGGCGCCCAGGAGCAGGAACAGGCGGCCCGGGCGGAGAACGCGCAGGAAGAACTGCAGACGGTGCTCGAAGAGATTCGCTTGGGGCGCGAGCGCGTTCGTCATTCGCAACAGGAACTGGAACAGCAGCGGGGCGAGTTGCAGGATTCACGCGGCCGCCTGACCTCGCTGGAAACCTTGCAGCAGGCGGCATTGGGTCAGTCCGAAGGCGTCGTTGCGCAATGGCTCGAGAGTCAGGGGCTGGGCGCCGCGCCGCGCCTGGCGCAGGAACTGGAGGTTGACTCGGGTTGGGAGCAGGCGGTGGAGACCGTGCTCGGGTCGCATCTGGAAGCGGTCTGCGTCAACGGTCTGGATCCGCTGTCGGAAAGTCTCGCAACCCTGGAACAAGGTGTGTTGACGGCGTTCGATACGGCGTCCGCCGGTGCGGCCGGCGACCCGGTGAGCGCGGATCTACTGGTGAGCCGGGTACGGGCGCCATGGGCGTTGGATTCCGTGCTCGGTGGCGTCTACGCGGTCGATGGTCTGCACGATGCCTTGGCGCTGCGCAGCCGCCTGAGCGGGCGTGAATCCGTCGTGACCCGGGATGGCATCTGGTTGGGACGGGCATGGCTGCGGGTGGCTCGCGATGCGGACCAGAATTCCGGGGTATTGGCCCGGGAGCAGGAAATCAAGACTCTGACGGCGCGCCTGCAACAACTGGAAGCTACGGTACATGAGTTGCAGGAGCGCACCGACGCGACCGAAGAGGATCTGCGCGAACTCGAACAGCGCCGGGAGGCGTTGCAGCAGCAGGTCAACGAGGGTCACCGGCGGCATTCGGAGCTCCGTGCCCAGGTGAGCGCGCGGCGTTCCCGGCTCGAGCAAATCCAGAACCGCGATCAGAACATTCGTGCCGAACTTGAGGAGCTCGAAGCTCAGATCCAGCGCAGCCATGGGGAAGTGCAGGAAGCCCGCGAACGGCTCGGCGCAGCCTTGGAACGGATGGAGCAGTCGGGCCGCGAGCGGGAATTGCTGGCCGGTCAAAGGGACACTTTGCGCGAGGCCCTGGATCAGGTCCGCGCCCGGGCGCGTTCCGACCGCGATCAGGCGCACGGGCTGGCCCTGCAGATCGAATCCATGCGCAGCCAGCAGAATTCCCTGCGCCAGAATGGCGAGCGCATGCAGGGCCAGTTGTCGGGCCTGCAGCAGCGCCACGAGCAATTGCAGGAATCGCTGGCAGCGGGCGCGGAGCCATTACGGGAACAGGAAAGCGAGCTGGCACGCCTGCTGGACGGGCGTGTCAAGGTGGAAGCGGAACTGGGCGAAGCGCGCCGGCGCGTCGAGGACATCGACGAGAACCTGCGCCGCCACGAGCACAATCGCACCGAGGCGGAACAACAGGTCGGCGAGGTGCGCAACGAACTGGAGCAGGCCCGGGTCGGTTTCCAGGAAATCCGCGTGCGGCGGGAAACCCTGGAAGAGCAATTGCGGGAAACGGCACTTGAGCGTCAAAGCCTCGAGGAGGCCTTGCCGGAACAGGCCGAAGAGTCGGAGTGGGCGCAGAAAGTCGAACAGGTGGCGACTCGCATTCAGCGTCTCGGTCCGATCAACCTGGCTGCCATTGAAGAGTTTGCGGAGCAGCAGGAACGCAAAAAATACCTGGACGCGCAGTACGACGACGTTACCCAGGCACTGGAAACTTTGGAAAACGCCATTCGCAAAATCGACCGCGAGACCCGGACCCGGTTCAAGGAGACCTTCGACAAGGTCAATACCGGACTTCAGGCACTGTTTCCGCGCCTATTCGGCGGCGGTCATGCGTATCTGGAACTGACCGGCGAAGATCTGCTCGACACCGGGGTCGCCGTGATGGCCCGGCCGCCCGGCAAGCGTAACAGTTCCATTCATCTACTCTCTGGCGGAGAGAAGGCGCTGACCGCCGTAGCGCTGGTGTTTTCGATCTTCCAGCTCAATCCGGCGCCGTTCTGTATGCTCGATGAGGTGGACGCGCCGCTGGACGATGCCAACGTCGGACGATTCTGCGACATGGTGCGGGAGATGAGCGAGCATGTGCAGTTTGTGTTCATTACCCACAATAAGATCACTATGGCGTTGAGCAATCAGCTCACCGGTGTGACCATGCACGAACCGGGCGTATCGCGCCTGGTGGCGGTGGACGTGGACGAAGCGGCGCGGCTCGCCGCGGTCTAAGGTGATCCCGTTACGCTCGTGGGCGTGGCGGGTCTGTAAGCTGCATTGGATATGAACGGACTCGATCTACTTCGCTGGGTACTGCTGGTCGTCGGTGCGGCGATCCTGGTTGCCGTCTATTTCGCCGGACGGCGCAGTGTCGGCGCGCGCCTGCGGCGGCGCCGCGCGCGGGCGGAACTGCCTGAGATCGACTCGGAAGCCGATTCCGGTTCGTTGGCGGTGCCCGATCCCGAACTGGCGGAACTCGGGCGCAGTATCGCCATCGAAGAACGGGCGGGAACGCATTCCGGATCCGAACACAGTCCTTCCATCAAGGCTGAACGACCGCCCAACCGGGCGCAGCCGCGCGACCCGACGCCACAGGGGTCGAAGCCCCCGGAACCGAAGCCGGAACCCAAGATTGTCATGGTCTACGTCGTGGCGCGCTCCGGGTTGGCTTTCCGCGGTCCGGACATTTTCGATGCTGCGCGCGACGCCGGACTGGAATACGGCGATATGCGGATTTTTCATCACTACGAAGCGCTCGGCGGCGAATTGCAATCGGTGTTCAGTCTCGCCAATATGGTCGAGCCCGGTTGGTTCGACGACGAACAAAAAGACCAGTTGCAGAGCCCGGGGCTGGTATTGTTTCTACAACTCCCGGGGCCGATGGAAGGGGTCAAGGCGTTCGATGCGATGATCGCCGCGGCCCTGACCTTGAAACGAAATCTGGGCGGTGAACTGCGCGATGCCAGCCGCAGCGTGATGGGCCAACAGACCATTGCGCATTTGCGCGACGAAATCAGCGAATACGAACGCCAGCAACGTACCCGCAGCGGCGTTCGATAAACAGCAGCTCTCCCGCAATGGCTGACTCCAGCAAGATTCAGCGGCGCATCGAAGCGCTACGTACGCAACTCCATCACCACAACTATTCGTATTACGTCCTCGATGCGCCCGAAATCCCGGACGCCGAATACGACCGCCTGCTGCGCGAGTTGCAGGACCTCGAAGCGCAACACCCCGATTTGATCACACCGGATTCGCCGACCCAGCGGGTGGGCGCCGAGCCCCTCAAGGAATTCGCCCAGGTCCGACACGAACTGCCGATGTTGTCTCTGGCCAATGCGTTCGATGCAGCGGAGATGGAGGCGTTCGACCGCCGCGCCAGGGAACGTCTGGAAGTGGCGCAGATCCAATACACGGCGGAACCGAAGCTCGACGGCCTGGCGGTCAGTCTGCTGTATGAAGACGGTGTGTTGGTGCGGGCGGCAACCCGCGGCGACGGCACCACCGGCGAAGATGTGACCCAGAATGTACGCACCATCGACAGCGTGCCGCTGCGCTTGCGCGGCACCGATTGTCCGCAAGCGCTCGAAGTACGCGGCGAAGTGTACATGTCGAAGATGGGTTTCGAACGGCTCAATGACGATCAAAGCGAACGCGGTGAACGCACCTTCGTCAATCCCCGTAACGCCGCCGCAGGCAGCTTGCGACAACTGGATCCGCGGATCTCGGCGCAGCGACCCCTGGAGATCTACTGCTACGGCGCCGGTGTGGTGCGCGGTGCGGCATTGCCCGAGAGTCAATACGAACTCTTGCAGCAATTGCGGCATTGGGGGCTGCGGGTGTCGCCGGAAGTGCAGCAGGTCAGCGGTCTGGACGGATGTATCGGTTACTATCGGCAGATGCAATCAAAGCGCGATGCGTTGGGGTATGAGATCGACGGCGTCGTGTTCAAGGTGGACCGTTTCGATCAACAGCAGGCACTGGGTTTTGTCGCCCGCGCGCCGCGCTGGGCAATCGCCTACAAATTCCCGGCCCAGGAAGAGCTCACCGTGCTGCAGGAAGTGGAGTGGCAAGTAGGGCGCACGGGTGCGCTTACGCCCGTTGCGAGATTGAACCCGGTATTCGTCGGCGGTGTCACCGTGACCAATGCCACGCTTCATAACCAAGACGAAATCGACCGCAAAGATGTGCGGGTCGGTGATACGGTAATCGTTCGGCGCGCCGGTGACGTGATCCCGGAAGTCGTGAGCGTCGTTGCAGCGAAGCGCCCCAAGGGTGCGCGCAAACCCCACTATCCGAAGCATTGCCCCATTTGCGGTTCCGACGTGGTGCGCATGGAAGGAGAAGCGGCGGCGCGCTGCAGCGGCGGCTTGTTCTGTCCTGCACAGAGAAAGCAGGCCGTGATCCATTTCGCCTCGCGCCGGGCCATGGATATCGACGGTCTGGGCGAAAAACTCGTGAACCAACTGGTGGACAAGGATCTGGTGCACACGCCGGCGGACCTGTATCACCTCGACGTGGGAAAGCTCATGACGATGGAACGCATGGGAGAAAAATCGGCGCGCAATCTCATCGACGCGCTGGAGCGCAGCAAGAGCACCACGCTGCCGCGCTTTCTATATGCCCTGGGAATCCGGGAAGTGGGCGAGTCCACCGCCCAGGCCCTGGCGGGACATTTCGGGGATCTGGACGGTCTGGAACGGGCCGACGAAGAAGCGTTGCAGGGTGTCGCCGATGTCGGGCCGGTAGTTGCCGGCCACGTGGCAGCGTTCTTTCACCAAGCCCATAACCGCGAAGTCCTCGACAAGTTGCGCAGTGCCGGTGTCCATTGGCCCGCAGTGGCCGTTCAGCACACGGCAACGGCGGTCAGCGGCAAGACGTTCGTGCTCACAGGAACACTCACGTCGATGACCCGCGACGAGGCCAAATCCCGGCTGCAGAGCCTGGGCGCGAAAGTGTCCGGTAGCGTCTCTGCGAAGACCGACTTCGTGGTGGCTGGCGAAAACCCCGGCTCCAAATTGGACAAAGCACAACAACTCGATGTTACGATTCTCGACGAGCAAGCATTCAGCCAGTTGATTGGAGTCTAGAATTGATCTCAGGGATGGTGATCCGTATCGATCGCGGCTGCGCGCCAAGGTTGCGGCCGCTCGCGCTGTTGGAGTCGAGAGCCCTTGCCTATGTCTGATCCAGGTGAACGCGCCGAAGCTGCATTGCGTTCGCTCGCCGATGCGGTGCTGACCGTCGACTGCGAGGGTCGGGTCGATTACGTGAATCCGAGCGCCCAGCGCCTGCTGGAGAAAACGGCATCCCAATTGGTCGGGCAACCGATTCACGCTGTTCTGCGGTTGATTGACGAGGCTGACGGACGGCCGGTTGCCATTCCCATGCCGCAATGCGACGAATCGACGCAGGAACTGCGCTTACCGGGGGAACTGTGCCTGGTGAGCGCGAGCGGCCGGCGCCACCCGGTGATCGGCGCGACCGCACCCATGCGCGATTCGACCGGCGCCGGGCTGGGCATCGTGGTCACGCTCCAAGACGTCGCCAAGGCCCGGGAAATGTCGCATTTGCTCGCCTACCGTGCGGCCCACGACGATCTCACCGGATTGCTCAACCGGCGGGAATTCGGTCTGCGCGTTCAGCAGGCCATCGACAGTGTGCATCAGCTTGGCCGTCATCACGTACTTTGTTACATGGATCTCGATCAATTTCGGGTGATCAACGATACCAGCGGCCATCTGGCCGGCGATGCGCTGCTCAAACAACTGGCCGCACTGTTGGCGCCCCATGTCCGCGAAACCGACACGCTGGCGCGCCTGGGCGGGGACGAATTCGGCATATTGTTCTGGGACTGCGAACCTGATGATGCATTGTTGCGGGGCGAAGAGCTGCGCGAGACCGTGCGCAAATTCCGTTTTTCATGGGCAGACAAAACCTTTGAAATCGGGGTCAGCATCGGCATGGTTCCGTTGACCCGGGAACAACACAGCATGACCGAAGTGCTGAGCCTTGCGGACTCGGCTTGTTATGTCGCGAAGGAGCAGGGCGGCAGCCGGATACACATGTATCAGGCCGATGATGTCGCCTTGATCCGCCGCCAGGGTGAAATGCAATGGGTGCACCGGATCACGCAGGCATATTCGCAAAACCGGTTTGTGCTCTACGCCCAGGAGGTCGTGCCGCTTCGCGAGGGCGAGCACAACGGCCAGCGCTTCGAGGTTCTGTTGCGCATGCTGGATGATTCCGGCGAACTCGTGCTGCCGATGGAATACATCCGCGCGGCGGAACGTTACAACATCATGGCGGACCTTGACCGCTGGGTGGTTTCCAACGCTTTCGCGCTCATCGACGATTACATCGCCAGACGCCGCCAGCACACGTCGCTGCCCGAAAGGCGTTTCGCGATCAATCTTTCAGGACAGTCATTGGGCGACGATCGAACATTGGAATTCATGCAGGCGCAATTCGACAAATTTCCGGAATTGGCGCGCCATATCGTATTCGAGATTACCGAAACCGCAGCCGTTTCCAATCTCGCCCATGCGACCAGTTTCATCGCCTCGTTGCGCGACCTGGGTTGCGGCTTCGCCCTCGACGATTTCGGAACCGGTCTGAGTTCGTTCGCGCATTTGAAGAACCTGGAAGTGGACTATCTGAAGATCGACGGCAGTTTTGTCCGCGACATCAGCTTCGATCCTGTGGACTACGCCATGGTCGGCTCCATCAATCACATCGGCCACGTGATGAATATTGCCACCATCGCCGAATACGTTGAAAGCCAGGACATCTACCAGAAGCTGCGTGATCTGGGCGTGGACTATGGTCAGGGAAATTGGCTCAGCCAGCCGGTGAAGCTGGTCGAACTGCTGCGCGACTGAAGCCGCTTTCGCCGTTGTCCGGGATGCACGTTGTCGCTCCGGCAGGTCTCTGACCCCGCACACGTTGGGGAACGGGCCGCGGCCGGCACCGGAGGCGGCGAATAGTAGTCCTACGGTCGTTTGATTTCGACCTTGGCCTGCGCGCGTAGTTCGTCCAGATGCTTGTCGAGTCGTTCCGTGATCAATTCGCGCACGATGTCCGGTGCCGCCTGCTCGAGCGGCGGAGCGGCTACGGTACGCTTGTGTTCCAGCAAAATGACATGCCAGCCGTAGGTGGTGTGCACGGGCACCTTGGTGAATTCGCCGATCTTCAGATCGGCAACGGCGGCAGCGAATTCCAGAAGCACCTGGCCCGGTTGGAACCAGTCCAGCGCGCCGCCTCGGGCGGCCGCCGGCCCCTTGGAGTGTGCCTTGGCCAGTTCCGTAAACGAATTGCCGCTGCGCAGGTCGCGGATCATCGCTTCAGCGGTTGTGCGGTCGTTGACCAGAATCTGGCGGGTGCGATATTCGGTGATTTTCCCGTCCGGGTAGAGCGTTCGATAGCGCTGCTGCACCGCCGCGTCGCCGATACCGGCCTCGCGCGCGCGCTGTTCCATCATCGCACTGGCGAGCAGGTTGGCGCGCTGGAAATAGAGTTCGGTGGCAATGTCGGTTTTGCGGTCGAGCCTGGCGCGCTCGGCTTCTTCCGCCAGCAATTGGAGGTTGATGAGTTCGTCGGTGAGTTCCCGCGGCCGGGGTTGCTTGCCCAAAGGGTGCTGCTGGCGTCTGGAGACGGAATAGAGTTCGAGCAGCGCGCCGGTCAACGGCCGTCCGTTGACCGTGGCGATCACGTCGCCCGCTTTGGCGGGAAGGGATTCGAGGCCGGGCACGCGGACTTCCGGGCCGTTCGCGTCTGCGGTGTCGGGCCGATCGCAGCCGCCGACTGCCACCGCGCAGGCGATCGCGGCGCACCAAACTGCGCGCTTCATCCGTTTGCAGCAGCCTCGTCGGGTGTACGGGCCTTGATGCTGAGGGCGTGGATGTCGGTGTCCATGAGTTCGCCCATCGCTTCGTAGACCATCCGGTGGCGTTGGATCAGGCTCTTGCCGGAAAATGCATCGGCGACGACATTGACTGCAAAATGACCGCGACCGTCTTTGGCCCCGGCGTGGCCGACGTGCTTGTGGCTTTCGTCGATGACCTCCACCGACACCGGCGCCACGGCTTGTTCCAGGCGCTGGCGAATGGATGCGGCGCGTTGTTCGTTGCGGCTCATGGCAATACTTTCTTGAAAGGTTTCACGGTGACGGCGCGATACACGCCCGCTTCGACGTAGGGGTCCTGATCGGCCCAGGCGCGTGCTTCTTCCAGTGATGGAAACTCCGCGACCACCAGACTGCCGCTGAAGCCGGCAGGCCCCGGATCTTCGGAATCGATGCTGGGATGCGGTCCGGCGAGCAGCAGCCGTCCAGCGTCCTTGAGCGCATTGAGCCGTTGCAGATGGGCGGGCCGCGCCTGCAGGCGTTGTTCCAAAGTGCCTTCGGCGTCTTCGGAAATGATGGCGTAGATCACGACTCGGTTTCCTTCTCCGGCTCGATGTGACGGCCGAGGTAAAACGCCTGGCCGACCACGAACACGAAGGTCAGACCTAGCATGCCGTAGAACTTGAAATCGACCCAGACGTCGTCGCTGTAGTTGGCCATGACGTACCAGTTCAGGAATCCCATACTCAGGAAAAACACCACCCAGCTCATGTTCAGGCGCGCCCAAACCGACTTTTGTACGCTGACGGCAGTGCTCATCATGCGTTCGACCAGGTTCTTGCGGCCAATGAACTGGCTGCCCAGGAAGACGACGCCGAACAGCCAGTTGACCACGCTGACCTTCCATTTGATGAACTGTTCGTCGTGCAGCGCCAGGGTCATGCCGCCAAATACGATCACCAGCCCCAGCGTCACCAGATGCATGTTCTGGAAGCGGCGGAATTTGAGCCAATACAGTGCGACCTGCAGTGCGCTCGCCGCCATGATCACACCGGTGGCAAGAAACATGTTGCCGCCGCTCGCCTTGTAGGCGATGAAAAACAGCAGGACCGGAAAAAAATCGAACAGAAATTTCATAGTATTCGGGTGCCGTTGTCAGTGCAGGGTGCGTGCTTTCGCAAACCGATGATAATACTGTTCGACCAAGTCGCGTACCGGCGCGGGATAATCCGCTGCATCCAATTGTTCCATGCCCTCGCTGAAGAAGTCCGGGGCTTCTTCCGGCAGATTGCGAATCAGCGTCTCAAATGCGGTGCGGATCAGCTCGGCATTGTGAGTACGCGTGGCGACGATCCCGGCATTCAGATTGAGCAGTCGCCAGGGCGCAGTCGGAACCCGTTCCTGGCGCTCGACCACCGCGTCGTCGACACAATGCAAACTGTGCAGCATGGCGGTGCACAAGCGTTCCAGGTCGCGGCCGCTGCGGCTGCGGTTGGCCTCGGCGGCAAAGGCGTCGACGATCGGTTCCAACTCGCGCAGGGCGCCACCAGTGCTGCAGATCCATAGCGCAAACGAGATGACATGCCGGTCCAGGCGCTGGCGGGTCTGCATCAGGCCCAACTGGGTCACGATTTCGCTCAGCTTCTGCAGCAGATAGAGGCCGTATTCTCCCATATCGCTGATCACTTCGGGATCTTTGTCGCGTACGGACTCCAACTGCTGCAGCAGCATGCAGAACTGGTGCATGTCCTGGCGCAGCTTTTCCTGGCTCGGGAGTACATTCTGGGCGGCGGGATTCTGGGCCCGGAAATCCACCACTTCGTCCACGATTTTCAACAATGCCGGCGCCAGCGCCGAAGCTTTGATTTGAAATCCACTCATTTAACAGATATTTCCGGTTGCATGGCGGCTTTTGCAAAGCCGACCGCGAGACTCCGCAATATAGCGTGTACAGCGGCAAAAGGACAAACCGCCACCGGCTACAGTAGAATGCGCCGATGACAGTCCAACACGATCTGCACAGCCACTCCACCGCCTCCGACGGCACGCTGGCACCGGCCGCCCTGGTCCAGCGCGCCAGCAGCCAGGGTGTGCAGGTGCTGGCTTTGACCGACCACGATACCACCGCCGGTTTGGAGGAGGCGGCAGCCGCGGCAGCGGTCGCCGGGCTGAACTTGGTGCGCGGAGTCGAGATCTCGGTGACCTGGGAGCGGCGTACGGTGCATATCGTCGGGTTGCACGTCGATCCCGCCGACTCCGCCCTGCAGGCCGGCCTGGCGGGCTTGCGTGAATTTCGAAATTGGCGCGCCGAGGAGATCGGGCGCCGTCTGGCGAAGGCAAACGTCGCCGATGCGCTTGCGGGCGCCAGTCGCCATGCCAAGGGCAGCATTATCGGCCGTACCCATTTCGCGCACTATCTGGTGGAGATCGGCCGGGCCGCTTCCGTGCGCGATGTGTTCAAGCGCTTTCTGGTCAACGACAAACCCGGCTATGTGCCGGGGCAATGGGCCAGCCTGGCGGACGCCGTGGCCTGGATTCGGGGCGCCGGCGGCCTGGCCGTGATTGCGCACCCGGCGCGCTACCGCTTGACGGCCACCAAGCTGCGCAAGCTGACCGGCGAATTTCTGGAGTGCGGCGGTACCGCAATGGAAGTGGTTACCGGCAGCCACAGCGCCGACGAGTGCGCCACCATCGCCGCGCACGTCCGCCGCCACGGATTGTGGGCATCCTGCGGGTCGGACTATCACGGACCTGAGAATCCCTGGATCGAACTGGGGCGCCTGCCGGCGCTCCCCGCTGATTGCCAGCCGGTGTGGGAAAGTCCGGCGTGGCCGCTGGCGGGCGATCCGGCGCGCTCCATCGCCCATTAACCGTCGCGCACATGAGCCAATATTTCCAGATCCATCCGGATAACCCGCAATTGCGCCTGGTGCGCCGTGCGGTCGAAATGCTGCGCCAAGGGGCTGTGATCGCCTATCCCACCGATTCCTGCTACGCGCTGGGCTGTGTCATTGGCGAAAAAGAGCCGGTGGAGCGTATGCGCCGCATCCGCCGGTTGGACCATCACCACAATTTCACGCTGGTCTGCCGCGATTTGTCGGAAATCGCGACCTACGCCAAGGTCGACAATAGCGCCTACCGGCTCTTGAAGACCCTGACTCCGGGCCCGTATACCTTCATTCTCGAGGCGACCCATGAAGTGCCGCGCCGCCTCTGGCACCCGAAACGCCGGACAATCGGCATCCGCGTGCCCGATCACCGCATTACCCAGGCGCTGCTGGATGAACTCGGCGAACCATTGCTGAGCACTACGCTGCTGCTGCCCGATGACGACATTCCCATGACCGAACCGGAAATGATGCGCGAGCGCCTCGAACGTGACGTGGATCTGGTGATCGACGGTGGCAATTGCGGTCTCGAACCCACCAGCGTGGTCGATCTCGTGGCCGGGGTTCCGAGCGTGCTGCGCAGCGGCCGCGGCGACGTCAGCCTGCTCGAGGACTAGCCATGCATACCTTGCTGATTATGACCGTGCTGCTGGCGATCGGAATCGTTACCTATCAGCTTTCGGTGCTGCAGGCTGCGGCCCGCGCCGGGGAGTGCGATTGGCGGGTTCTGTTCGACCCGCGGCCGTCGGCGGCCCCGCGCCGTTTCCGCCATTTGAGTCTGGTTCTCTGGCTGGTGACGCTGCTGGGGCTCGGCGCGCTGTTCGTGCTCTGGTTGCAATCCTGAAGCGCAATCGCGCTTTAGATAGGGGTGCCGCTACGGGTATACTTCCGCGATGTATGAATTCAGTTTGATCCAGAAAATTGCCGTTTGGTCGTTGCCGGTTCTGTTTGCGATCACCGTCCACGAAGTCTCCCACGGCTGGGTGGCCCGCTATCTGGGCGATCCGACGGCCATGATGCTGGGCCGCCTGACCCTCAATCCCATCAAGCACATCGATCCCATTGGGACCATTGTCGTGCCCCTGGTGATGCTGCTGCTCAGTCCGTTTGTATTCGGATGGGCCAAGCCGGTACCGGTCACCTGGGAAAACCTGCGCCATCCGAAGCGGGACATGGCCCTGGTCGCCGTCGCCGGACCGGTCGCCAACCTGATGATGGCGTTGATCTGGACACTGGTACTCAAGGTCGGGCTGGTTTTCGCCAACCAGATCGGCGCACCGGCGATGTTCCTGGTCGGCGCCGGTGTCGCGGGCATCTTCATCAACGCAGTGCTCATGGTGCTGAACCTGCTGCCGTTGCCACCGCTGGACGGCGGCCGTGTACTGGCCGGGATCCTGCCGGGACGGGCCGGCTGGTATCTTAGCCGGATCGAGCCATACGGCTTTCTCATTCTGCTGGTGTTATTGGCCACCCGGATCCTGGGTGTATTGATCTGGCCGCCGATCGAATACATGTTGTTGACGCTGACCCATTCGGCAGGCATGGGAGAACAGTCCTTGACGATCGTGCTACACGCACTCGGCTTGTTGCAGTAATGCGGGGGGAATTTTGAGTTCGATTTTGCCACAACAGCGCGTCTTGTCGGGCATGCGGCCGACTGGCGCATTGCATCTCGGGCATTACCACGGCGTGCTGAAAAACTGGATCAAGCTGCAGCATGAATTCGACTGCTTTTTCTTTGTCGCGGACTGGCATGCGCTGACCACGCACTACGAAGACACCGGCGACATTTCCGAAAGCGTATGGGAAATGGTGATCGACTGGTTGGCGGCCGGCGTAAATCCTGGCTCGGCGCGTTTGTTCATTCAGTCGCGGGTGCCGGAACACGCCGAGTTGCATTTGTTGTTGTCGATGATGACGCCCCTGGGCTGGCTGGAGCGGGTGCCGAGCTACAAGGACCAGCAGGAAAAACTCAAGGAGCGCGATCTCGCTACGTACGGGTTTCTCGGTTATCCGCTGCTACAGAGCGCGGACATCCTGGTCTACAAGGCAGGTCTGGTGCCGGTGGGCGAGGACCAGGTTGCGCATATCGAAATCACCCGTGAAATTGCCCGCCGGTTCAACCATCTGTATGGACGCGAACCGGGTTTTGAAGAAAAGGCCGAGTTGGCGCTGAAAAAAATGGGCAAAAAAAACGCGAAGCTATACCGCGATGCCCGCAAACGCTACCAGGAACAGGGCGACCACGAAGCCTTGAATGTCGGCCGCGCACTGCTGGAAGGGCAGCAAAACCTGACCAAGGGCGACCGCGAGCGGCTGTACGGTTATCTCGAAGGCGGCGGGCGCATTATTCTGCCGGAGCCCGAGGCTTTGCTCACGCCGGCATCGAAGATGCCCGGCCTGGACGGGCAGAAAATGTCCAAGTCCTATGGCAATACCATCGGTTTGCGGGAAGAGCCGCAGAACGTCGAGAAGAAATTGCGTACCATGCCGACCGACCCCGCGCGCGTGCGGCGTACCGATCCCGGAACCCCGGAAAAGTGTCCGGTGTGGGGGCTGCACCAGGTATACTCCGGCGACGAGATCAAGAGCTGGGTACGCACCGGCTGTACCACCGCCGGGATCGGTTGCCTGGAATGCAAACAGCCGATCATCGAAGCCGTGAGCAAAGAGCTTGCGCCAATCCAGGAGCGAGCGGTGGAGTTGGCGAAGGATCGCAAGCTGGTCCGGGGGATCATTTCAGAAGGCTGCGAGGCGGCGCGCGATGTAGCGCGCGATACCCTCGAAGAAGTGCGTGCCGCGATGGGACTGTCCTATCGCTAGCGGCCCAAACGTCGAGAGACGTACATAAAGAGTAAGGTCGACATGCAGCAAGATCCGCAAACGCTGGAAGACGAAGTCACGGAAACGGTAGCCGAAGCTGCGCCGGACAAGTCCCAGCAAAGCCAGCCCCAGCAATCGGAATTGCCATTGGCATTCGTCAATGGCGAACCGTATACGGCGCTGCCCCAGGATCTCTATATCCCTCCCGATGCCCTGGAAGTGTTTCTCGAGGCGTTCGAGGGCCCGCTGGATCTGCTGCTGTACCTGATTCGGCGCCAGAACCTGGATATCCTCGATATACCGATCGCCGAAATCACCCGCCAGTACATGGAATACATCGAGCTGATGAAAGACATGCGGCTCGAACTGGCGGCGGAATATCTGGTGATGGCGGCGATGCTGGCAGAGATCAAATCGCGCATGTTGCTGCCGCGGCCGGTGGAGGCGGAAGGTGAGGAAGACGATCCGCGCGCCGAGCTGGTGCGACGCCTGCAGGAATACGAACGCTACAAACAGGCGGCGGAAAATATCGATCAGTTGCCGCGTCTCGAACGGGATGTTTTTCCGGTCAGCGCCGAAGTGGTCGAACGTCAAGTGCTCGACATCGAGCCGGATGTTTCGTTGAAAGAGCTGCTGCTGGCGTTCAAGGATGTGCTGCAGCGGGCGGAGATGTTTTCCCATCACCATGTGCAGATGGAAGCGCTGTCGGTGCGTGAGCGCATGTCGGCGGTACTGGCGGCGGTGCGTGCCGACACCTTCACCGATTTCACCAGCCTGTTCGATGTCAGCGAGGGGCGTATGGGGGTGGTCGTCACATTACTTGCCATTCTCGAGCTGATCAAGGAAGCGCTGTTGGAGCTCGTGCAAGCCGAACCGTATGGACCCATCCATGTCAAAGCGGCGTCCTCGGCGGCGCCGGCAGTTGGATAACAGCTTAGAAGCCAATGAACGAACAACAGTTGAAAATGATCCTCGAGGGCGCGCTGCTTGCCGCAGGCCGACCGTTGACGCTTGACGACCTGCTGGGCTTGTTCGATGAGGGTGAACGTCCGGAACGCGACGCTGCACGCGATGCTTTGAACGGACTGGCTCAGGACTACAACGAGCGCGGTTTCGAGTTGCGGGAGGTTGCCAGCGGTTTCCGGGTGCAGGTCAAACGCGAGCTTTCGCCCTGGATTTCGCGCCTGTGGATGGAACGGCCGTCGCGCTACTCCCGCGCGTTGTTGGAGACCATGGCGTTGGTGGCGTATCGCCAGCCCATTACCCGGGGCGAGATTGAAGATATCCGTGGTGTGAGCGTTTCCAGTTCCATCATGAAAACCCTCCAGGAGCGGGAATGGATACGGGTCGTCGGCCATCGCGACGTACCGGGCAAGCCGGCCATGTACGGCACCACGAAGCAGTTCCTGGATTATTTCGATCTCAAATCCCTGGATGAACTGCCGACCCTGGCGGAATTGCGCGACATCGACAGTATCAATGCCGAGCTGGATTTGCGTGCGCCGGGAGAGTCGATCCCCGAGCCGGAGCATCCGGCGTCGGCGGCTTTCGAGCCGGACTCGGACGACGAATCCGCAACGCCGTCCGAGACGCAGACGGAGCCCGAGGGACAGCCACAGTCGTCCGCGGACGATAGCGACGCCGCGCGATCAGGATCAGTCAGAAGCACTCGCTGTCGAAGGACAAGCGGAGCAACGGGTCAGACCAGGCCGACGCGCCGCCGCATCCTCCGGCGACGGCGACGACCAGAACCGGACCGCAATGTGGCTGCGACGCTTTCCGAGCACGGCGAGAAGTCCGGCGGCCACGAAGTTCGGCGCGTCCCAGGCCGTCGACGACGACCAGGACCGTCGCAGATCCGACACAACCCAACCCGGAAGACGATGCCGATCAGGCCGAATCCGCCGACGAGCGATCGCCGAATCCCGCGTCGCAGCGTCGGCGCGAAAACGGCTGATCGCCGCTCATGGCGGAGCGCATCCAAAAGGTTCTGGCCACCGGCGGCTTCGGCTCGCGGCGGGAGATCGAGGACTGGATCCGCCAGGGCCGCATCCGCGTCAACGGCGCGGCGGCGCAGTTGGGCGATCGCATCGCCGATACCGACCGGGTACAGCTTGACGGCCATCTCATCAAGCCCTTTGAGCGGACGCCTTCGCGCCGGCGCGTGCTGCTGTATCACAAGCCCGAAGGTGAAGTGACCAGCCGTTCGGATCCGGAAGGGCGACCGACAATCTTCGATCGCTTACCGAGCCTGCGCAATGGCCGCTGGATACCCGTGGGCAGGCTCGATATCAATACCTCGGGCTTGCTCCTGCTGACCACCGATGGCGAACTGGCTCACCGGCTGATGCATCCGTCCAGTGAAATCGAGCGCGAATACGCCGTGCGCGTGCTGGGAACCGTGGATGCGGATACCGCAGCACGTTTGACGGAAGGCGTCGAACTCGAAGACGGTCCCGCGCATTTCGATCGCTTGCTTGCGGCCGGCGGCGAAGGCGCCAACCATTGGTATCACGTGGTGTTGCGGGAAGGGCGTAACCGCGAGGTGCGCCGCCTTTGGGAGTCCCAGGGGCTGATGGTGAGCCGCCTGTCGCGGATTCGCTATGGACCGATCGCATTGCCGCGCAGCTTACGCGCCGGCCATTGGGCCGACGCCGACGGTGAGCAGATCAAGGCATTGCTGGAACTTACGGGGATCCAGGACGCGGAACCCCAGCGGCCGGTGCGCCGTCCCGGCTGCCCGCAATCGGCCGGGGCAACGCCGCAAGAGCACTCGCGCGCGGCGCTGAAGTCGTTCAGGAGGCGAATACGACTCGGTTGCGGCCTGCTTGCTTGGCCTGCAGCAACGCCTTGTCCGCGCGTTCGAACAGTGCCTGCGCCGTATCTTCGGCGTGCAGGCAGGCGACGCCAAGGCTGGCGCTGATACGAACCGTGGCGTTGCCATAGCGGCAATGCAATTTTTCGATCGAGGCGCGAATGCGTTCCGCCAGGCGTTTGGCACCCTGAACACTGGTGCTGTTCAACAGAATGACGAATTCTTCGCCGCCGTAACGGAACAACATATCCGTGCTGCGTACGCATGCCGCTGCATGTCCCGCAACGTCGCGCAGTACGCAGTCGCCGACCAGATGGCCGTAGCGGTCATTGACCTGTTTGAAATGGTCGATATCGAGCACCACCATCCCGAGTGCGGTGCCGTGGCGGCGGGCCAGATCCACTTCACGTTTCAGGCTGGCATCGAACGCGGCGCGATTGTTGACTCCGGTCAACGGGTCGCGCAACGCGGTCTGCAACGCCTGGCGGTACATCAACGCGTTGCGCAACGGGTACAGCAGGCTGCTGAGCATGTATTCCAGCAACTGCAGCTCTTCGTCCTGAAAGCGCTCGCCGGCGGCTGAATTCCAGTTCACCCAGAGTATGTCCGGCGATCAGTAGGCGGTACTGGCACTTGTGCCGCGGCCGTGCGTGCCGAGCTCAGTTCCAGGTCCAATTCCGGGTTGCGGTACACCAGTCCGTCATGGGGCACGTCCTTGCCGCTTTCGTCGCGGAACAGTTCGATGAGACTTTCCACGTCCAATGTGGTCTGAAGTTTATGGGCCAGATGCAGCGCACGGCCGTGCTTCCCAGGAGACCGCACGGCGGTTGGGGTGGGAGACGGTGTGTTTCGAGGTGACGCCTTGGCGCGTTCTATCAGACCGTTGGTTGCTGCCATGACGAAATCCGCTTTTCGATTCGACTGGCCACGGAGAAGCGAAAACCATGCCAAGAGCCGCGTGTTTTTAAACGTATGCTAAACAATAGTTAGAATTGGTGTAGTGGGAATGTTGGTGCTGATGTCAATGAATTGACTACACGGGGCCGACCAGCGGCAAGGTTTTGCAGGCGTAGCGGACGTGCAAGCGTCAATTCCGCGATAGACTCCACGGGACTTGGATCCGGAGGTCGAGATCCATGGGAATCTTGAAGATGTGTCTTTTGGCAGGGGCTTGCGCTGGCGCTGGCGCCGTCAGCCTAAGGCGCGACGCAATCCGAGGCCTTGAGCGAAGGCATGGTGAATCCCGGATACGAGGAAAAGCCCGACTGGTTCAAGCTCTCGTTTCTGGATCTCCGCGAGGACGTGCGCGAAGCGTCCGCTGCCGGCAAGCGGGTGCTGCTGTATTTCTATCAGGACGGCTGCCCCTATTGCGCCAAATTGTTGCGCGACAATTTCGGCCAGCGGGAGATCGCCGAGAAGACCCGCAGCCATTTCGACGTCATCGCCATCAACATGTGGGGCGGCCGGGAAGTCACCAACATGCAGCGGGAAGACCATCACCGAAAAGGAATTCGCCGCCGAACGGCGGGTCATGTTCACACCGACGCTGCTGTTCCTGAATGAGCAGGGAGAAGTGGCGTTGCGGGTGAACGGCTACTATTTCCCGGAGAAATTCGACGCAGCGCTCGACTATGTAGCCGCCAAAAAGGAAACGGAACTGAGCTTTGCCGATTATTACGCCAAGCTCAATCGCGAACCGGCCGAACGCGAAATTGCATCACGATCCCCGTTTCCTCCAACCGCCGTACGATCTGACGGCGCGCGCGCGGGGTTCGCAAAAGCCGCTGCTGGTGATGTTCGAACAGAAACGCTGCCGCGCGTGCGACGAGTTGCATCAGGATATCCTGCAGCGACCCCGCAGCAATGAGCGATTGCGGAAATTGGATGTGGTCCTGTTGGATCAATGGGCCGACACACCGCTGGTGGCGCCGGACGGCACCAGCACGACGGCGCGCCAGTGGGCAAAATCGCTGGATGTGAAATATGCGCCGAGTCTGGTGTTCTTCGATGCTGCCGGTCGGGAGGTATTCCGCACCGAAGCCTATCTCAAAGCCTTTCATATACAGGGCGCGATGGCCTACGTGAATTCCGGCGCCTATGACACCCAACCGAACTTTCAGCGTTTTCTGCAGGGGCGTCGGGCGGAGATCGAAAACCAAGGCGAGCAGGTCGATTTATGGAAATGAGGCGGCGTACATACCTTCGTCCGTGCATCGCGCGGCGCGCCTAGCGCGCCCTATCACTTGCTCGACGACCAGATCTTAGGCCGGGCTGCGCCCGCCGATTGTCGCCGCCCGGATCCGGCTCACTGTAAACGCTCACCCCGTCTGGGCGCTGAACTGTTGGCCCGTGACGCCTTTGCTGTCCGGGCCCATCAGGTACAGAAACGGTCCCATGATCTGTTCCGGCGTGGTCAGGTCCGCCGGGTCTTCCGCCGGATAAGCCGCCCGGCGCATGCGCGTGAGTACCGGGCCCCGGGTCGATGCTGTTGAATCGGATCGCCGTATGCCGTTCGGTTTCTTCGGCCAGCATCTGCATCAGTCCTTCCAGGCCGAACTTGGAAACACCATATGCGCCCCAGTAGGCATGACCGCGCCGTCCTACGCGATCGGACACGAATACCACTGAAGCGTCGGGCGCACGATTCAACAACGCGAGACAGGCGCGGGTGATGAGAAAGGGTGCAGTCAGGTTCACTTGTAAGACCCGTTACCACATCTCCGGATCGTATTGCTGCATCGGCGTCAGTTCGCCCAGTTCGGCAGCATTGTGCAATATGCCATCGAGCCGTCCGAATTCCTGTTCGATGCGCAGCGCCAGCTCCTCATAATCCTTGACCGCGGCGCCCTCGAGATTCATGGGATAGATTGCCGCCTGCGGCAGGCGCTGTTGTTCGATCTGGTCGTATACGGCTTCCAGCTTTCGCGATCGTGCGTCCCAAAAGCACCACAGTGGCGCCGTAGCGGGCATAGCTCAAGGCGGCGGCGCGGCCTATGCCG
Organism: uncultured Gammaproteobacteria bacterium; assembly: GCA_963762165.1. Lineage (GTDB taxonomy): Bacteria > Pseudomonadota > Gammaproteobacteria > JASBUN01 > JASBUN01 > CAVXJN01. The sequence goes on along the minus strand of CAVXJN010000001.1, from coordinate 267,777 downwards.
TCGCCTGCACCGCTAACCAGGATGACCCGGTCCCGCAATAATTCCGCTGGCGCTTGATAATCGGTGATGATCGTCATTGATCGTGTCCGTTGCTGTGCTGGGGCCGCGCATCGAGCATCGCGCGGGCGCATTCTAACCCGCTGCGGATGGCGCCTTCGAGGGTGGCAGGTAATCCAGTGGCCGTGAAGTCGCCCTGCGAGCCAGCAGGATTCAATGCCGCTGTGGACGCCCGGCCGGACGTGGTCGAGTCCGGGCCGGCACAGAAACGTCGCGCGCTTCTCGCGAATCGTAAGCATGCGCTGCGGCGCCGCCCAGTGGGGATACAAACCTGCCAGTTGCGCTGCAACCTGGTTTTCCAATTCATCGTTGCCGAGCGCCATGTGTAGACCGTGGCTGCTGACCACGACGGCCATCAAGCCGTGCTGCCCGCACACCCGCCGGTCGAACACCCATTGCCCGATTCCGTCCTGAAGTCCCAACATTTCCCGTCTCCAACCGCGTGCCTTTGGGGTATTGCAAGTACACAGTGCAGATGGGCGCATGCTCGAAATTGCGCAATGCCCGCACCACGCCGGCTGCTTCGGCGTGTGGTTGCAGCAACCGCAGCGCCGCGGTCGGCGATACGGCCAGCACCACCCGCTCGACCTCCACATCCTGGTCGGAAACCTGCAGACCGTGGATGCGGCCGCCGCGTACGTGCAGGCGTTGTACGGGTTGCGCCAGGCGTAACTGGCCGCCGCGGGATTCGATCAAATCAAGCGCCGGTTCCGGGATGGCGGTGCCGAGGTCGGTGCGCGGAATCAGCAAGTCCGAGGCGCCGGCATGGTTGGCGAAGACCTCCGCCAGGACCCGCAGAAATACCTGGGCCGAGGCTTCTCCCGGTGCGGTGTTCAAAGCGCCGAGGCACAACGGCGTCCACAGCAGATCCACTGCCCGGCGCGATTGCCGTGTGCGTTCGAACAGGGTTTGCACGTCGATGTCCGGCTCGGGAATACGTGCCGGGTTGGTGGCAATCGCCAATAGCCGGGCCACGCCCACGCGGCCGGACCAGCGCAGGCCGCGGGCGGTAAGCAGGGTGCGTAAACGGCCCAGCAGAGTGCCGCCGTGAAATTGCACGTCCAGCGCCAGTCCCTTGCGCGAACGGACCCGTAGATGCAAACGCTGGCGTAGAAAGATCGGCGCTTCCTCGACGCCCAGGCGTTCCATCAGTGCGAGCATACCGCGGTAGGCGCCCAGCATCAGATGCTGGCCGTTATCGACCCGCAGATCGCCGAAGCGCACACACCGTGCCCGGCCACCCAGTTGCCGAGACGATTCCAGCAGGGTGACCGGCACGCCGCGCTGGACCAATTCGACTGCGGCAGTCAGACCCGCCCAACCGCCGCCGACCACCACGGTGCCAAGCTTTGCTGGCAGCGATTTCACGCGCCCGACTGCCGCCGCCTGCGCATTCGCCGTGCATAACGTCGTTCGCTGCGCACGGTTTTCCATGCCAGCCATAGTTTACGCACGGGGGTGAGTTCGATGCGGTGTTCGAGCAAGGCGAATTGGTCGCGACGGATTTCATCAAGGAGAGTGCGGTAGATGTTCGCCATAATCAGGCTCGATCGTTGGCGAAAGCGATCGACCTCCGGCAGCAGCGCGAACGCTTGATCGTACGCATCGCGGGCGCGTTCCCATTGCGCGGCCAGCAGGGCGCGAAGCCGCTCGTTGGTTTGCGGTTGTAACAGATCGGCGGCAGTGACATCGAAGCGTTGCATTTCGTCCATGGGAATATAGATGCGTCCCCGCACTGCGTCTTCACGCACGTCGCGCAGAATATTGGTCAGTTGGAATGCGATTCCCAGCGCGTGACCGAAACGCAGAGTCTGGCGGTCGTCGTAGCCGAAGATTTCTGCGGCTAGCGACCCGACCACGCCCGCAACCCGGTGGCAGTACAGGTTGAGGTCCTTGAACGATTCGTAGCGGTTTTGATCCAGGTCCATCTCCATGCCGTCGATGATTTCATGCAGGTACTCGCTGGGTAGCTCGAAGCTGGCGGATACCTGCTGCAGCGCACGCGTCACGGGATGCTGGGGAGAGCCGCCCGACAGCAGCTCGATTTCCTGGCGCCACCAAGCCAATTTCTGCCTCGCAACCGCCGGTTCGCTGCATTCGTCGACGGCATCGTCGACCTCCCGGCAAAACGCGTACAGCGCCGTGATGGCCTCGCGTTGCTTCTGCGGAAGAAACAAAAAACTGTAGTAGAAGCTCGACCCGCTGGCGGCCGCCCGTTGCTGGCAATAATCGTGCGGATTCTGGGGTGCTGGCGAACTCATCTGGTACTCGCGGAAAACGGCTAAGGCCGTACGGCAGACCAGGCGACGGCAATCCAATCGCCCGCGTGCATGCGCGGTCGCTGAAACGGATCGCTGCGGCGCTGAAGCTTTTTCAACATTCTCCGACCGCCCGCAATCACGGCGCGCAGTTCGCGGCCGTAACGCCCGGGCAGAGCGCGCGCCAAAGGCGAACCGATGTGGAGCAGTTCTGCGGCGCGCTGCAGCTGAAAGTGGAATAACTCGTGTACGCGCCGATCGTTGCGCCGTTGCCGGAAATCCGATTCGTCGACGCCGAAGCGGGTCATGTCGTCCTCTGGAACGTAGATGCGACCGCGCAAGCGATAGTCGTCATCCACGTCCTGCAGAAAGTTGATCAACTGCAAGCTGGTGCATATCGAATCGCTGCATGCAACGTTGTGCGCAGTCGCCGCATCGTACAAATGCAGCAGCAACCGCCCGACCGGATTGGCCGAAAGCGTGCAGTAGGCACGCAGTGATTCGAAGTCGCGATACCTCGAGACGGTGACATCCTGTGCGAACGCGGCCAGCAAGTCGTACAAACACTCCCAGGGTAGTCCGAATTCGCCCATTGCATGTGCCAGCGCGGCAATGTTGGAGTCGCGAGTGGCGCCCCCGGCGCGGGCGAGATCCAGCTGGTTGCGCATTTCTTCCAAGGCTTGCAGGCGCTGCGCTGAGGACATGTCGCCTTCGTCGGCGATGTCGTCGGCGCGGCGGGCGAAGGCGTAGATCAGCGCCACCGGCGCACGATAGGCACGCGGCAGAAGCAGCGAGGCGACTGGAAAGTTTTCATAGTGGCGCCGGGCCAGCCGGCGCGCCTGGCGCTCGGCACGATCCTGGGTGACGCTGTTCATTCCGCTTCCAGCTTGCGGATGGTTTTGTCCAGAGGCTCGAGATCCTCCAGGGATTTACGGGCCCGGATGCCCAATTCGCCCATCTTCCGGGCACTCGGCAGCACCTGGCGTTCGAGCGAGCCGACCGCTTTGTTGTAATGTTCGACGCTGCTGCCGAGGCTGCGCCCGACCCGGCCCAGGTGCTCGGTGAAGGTAGCGAGGCGTTGATACAGATCCTCGCCGAGCTGTCGTATGTGATCGGCGTTCTCCGCCAGGGCCTGTTGCCGCCAACCGAAGGCAACGGCGCGCAGCAGCGCGACGAAGCTGGTCGGTGTCGCCAATATGATCTTTTGCCTCAGCGCTTCCTCCAGCAGTCCGCGGTCACGCTCCAGCGCCGCCGACAGGAATTGTTCCCCCGGAATGAACAGCACCACGAAATCCGGCGCTTTGTGAAACTGGCTCCAGTAAGCCTTTTTTGACAGTTCGGACACCCGCTCGCGCAGTTTTCGCGCATGACGATCCAGCTCGCGATTGCGGGTGACGTCGTCCGCGGCCTCCACGGCGCTCAAATAGGCATCCAGTGGTGTTTTGACATCGACTACGATTTCCCGGCCTTCGGGCATGCGCACGATCATATCCGGGCGCATCGCGCCGCCTTCCGCCGCGACGTGCTCCTGTTCGTAGAAGTCGCAGTGTTCTACCATGCCGGCGAGCTCGACCACGCGTTTCAGCGTCAATTCGCCCCACTGGCCACGCACTTCCGGCCGGCGCAGCGCTTGCACCAGATTGCGGGTTTCACCCTGCAGGTTTTCCTGCGCCCGCGCCATGGTTTCGAGGTGGCGGTGCAGCTCGCCGTAGGACTGCTTGCGTTCCTTTTCGATGTCGCGAATCTGGCGTTCGGTCTTCTCGAGCGCTTCCCGGATCGGTTTGACCAGTTGCTCGATGGACTTTTCCTTCTGACTCAGTTCGCCTTTGGCCTGAATATGAAATTGCTTCAGGTTTTCCTGCGCGAGTTTGAGGAATTCCTCGGTATTGTGTTTGAGCGCTTGATTCGAAAGGGCGCCGAAACTGGCGGACAGTTGCTCTCGCGCTTGTTCTACCGCTGCCAGCCGTTCGGCAGCGGCCCGTTGCTCGGCCTCGATCCGTGCCTGCAGGCTGGAGCGCTCTTCGCGGAGAGCCGAAATCTGCTTTTGGGCGCGCAAATGGGCCAGCAGATAACCGACGGCGCCGGCCAGTAGCGCTCCGACGCCGAGTACAAGCAGCATCGTGGTTGTGAATATAGGGTCGATGGCGTTTCTCTGAGCAGGGTGCCGATCCGATATCCTACCATGGCTCAAAGGTCGGAGGTGCTCGTGCTGCGCGCTTGCCCATTCAGCTGGTCTTCCAGCTTGCGAGGCGAGCGTTATGGGGTGGCGGTCCAGTCTTCGCGGCGTGGTCTAGCGCTTGCGGTGCGCACAGCGCGCTCTATGACTTGACTCATTCCACAACGGATTCGGGTTACTGAGTCACGAGCGACAAGACGGTATGGATGCGGTCACACCTGAGCTAAGGGCATAGGACGGCTATCTGCCCGCGACGGGCCGCCCCATCAGCATCGCGCTTCGGCGTCATGCTTCATGCGCCCGGGTCGCTATTGCCGCCCAGCCACTGCAACAGGTCGGCGGGCTCGTGCAGCAAGGCGTCGGCCTGCCATTGCTCGGGGCGTTCGTCGGCGCCGATATAACCGAACAGCGCCACCAGTGTTTTCATGCCGGCATTGCGTCCTGCCTCGATGTCCCGTTGGGCATCGCCGACGTAAACGCAGCCTCGGGCTTCGCAGGCGGCGAGTTCGCACGCGTGCAGCAGCGGCTCCGGATCCGGCTTGCGCTTGGCGGTGGTGTCGCCGCTGACCACACAGGCGGCTCTCTGCGCCAGACCGAGTCGCGCCAGCAACGGATCGGTCAGCCAGCCGGGCTTGTTGGTGACCACGCCCCAGCGCATGCCGCGCGCTTCCAGGGTTTCGAGCACCGATTGCATGCCGTCGAACAAACGCGTCTCGTCCGCCAGGTGTGTCTGATAGATATCGAGCAGGCGCCGGCGCAATGCTTCGAACCCGGAATCGTTGGACGTGATTCCGAAGCCGACCTGCAACAGCCCGACGCTGCCGTGGGACACGGCCGGGCGGATGTTTTCAAACGGCAGCGCTTCCAAGCCCTGTTCGCGGCGCACCTGATTCAATGCGAACGCAAGGTCGGGCGCCGTGTCGAGCAGTGTGCCGTCGAGGTCGAACAGAACGGTGGTCAGGCGTCATGGCCGGGTGCGGGCCGGTGCTTCAGTCGCGCGCGGGAGCGGCGTAATAGGCGAGATAGTTGACGTCGATGTCGTCGCCGAGGCGGTAGCTGCGGCTGATCGGGTTGTAGGTCATGCCCGTGACCTGGAGCAGCTCGAGCTGCGCCGCCCGTGCCCACCCGTCCAGTTCCGACGGACGAATGAATTTGGCGTAATCATGGGTGCCTTTGGGCAGCATTCGCAACAGGTATTCGGCGCCGACGATCGCAAACAGATAGGATTTCGGATTGCGGTTGATGGTGGAAAAAAATACGTGGCCGCCGGGTTTGACCAGGTGTGCGCAGGCGGCGATGACCGAAGCCGGCGACGGCACATGTTCAAGCATTTCCATACAGGTGACCACGTCGAATGCGTGAGGCATCTGCTCGGCCAGTGCTTCGGCGGTAGTGCATCGATAATCCACATCGACGCCCGATTCCAGTTGGTGCAGTCGGGCGACCGCTAGCGGCGCTTCACCCATGTCGATACCGGTGACGTCCGCGCCCCGCTGGGCCATGCTTTCGGCCAGAATGCCGCCGCCGCAGCCGACGTCCAACACTTTTTTGCCGGCGAGGCCGGTGCGGCTGTCGATGTAATCGAGCCGCAGCGGGTTGATGTCGTGCAGAGGCTTGAATTCGCTATTGGGGTCCCACCAGCGTGCAGCCAAGCGTTCAAACTTGCTGACTTCGTGCTCATCGACGTTCTGGGTGGAATGTACGGACATAGCACTAAGGATAACGGGAATCCGAAGGGCTGGATAGGTCCGCCTCCCGAAGGAGGCGGACCCGCTGCTCAGGGACTGACGTTGCGATCGCGAATTTCGCCCAGCGCGCTGTTCATCTGGAAGAACACGATGATCAGCTCGCAATAGACCCGCCAACCGATGCTGCCGAATACCAGAATCATCAGTCCTGCCCAGAAGCCGCCCTGCGGATTGAACATGGCGGCGATGGCGCTGATGACGACGGTGATGAGTCCGAGCCAGAACAGAACCTGGATAATGGCGGGTGTGATCATCTTGCGGAAAGTCAGATATTCATTCATTTAACGTGCTCCCGGTGGCGGTAAACGTTGCCGCGGGCCGCGGCAAATACACACCGGAAGTATGGCAACGCGTCGATGAGTTGCCTATGGCCGAGGCCAGCCCGCCGAACACTTTCAGACTTCGGCAATGCGCTCGCGCCAGTACCGGGCTCGGGCCAGTACCGCGCTTTCGTCCAGATTGGTCAGGCGGCGGTTATTGAGTAAATGGCGGCCGTTCACCCAGACGTCGGTCACCTTGTCACGCCCCGTGGCGTACACCAGTTGCGACAACGGATGGTATACCGGCTGGGTCTCGATGCCGTCGAGATTCACCGCGACGACGTCGGCCGCCTTCCCCGGTTGCAGGCTGCCGGTCAGCTCTTCCATGCCCAGGGCGCGGGCGCCGTTGAGAGTCGCCATGCGCAGCGCCTGATGGGCGGGCAGGGCGGCAGCGTCGCCCGCTACCGCTTTCGCCAGCAGCGCCGCGGTACGCAATTCGCTGAACATGTTCAGGTCGTTGTTGCTGGCCGCGCCGTCGGTGCCGATGGCGAGGCCGACGCCTGCCTGATGCAAGCGATGCACCGGGCAGAAGCCGCTCGCCAGTTTCAGATTCGATTCCGGGCAATGCACTACATGGACACCGCGTTCGGCAACCAGCGTGATTTCCGTATCGTCCAGTTGCGTCATGTGCACGGCGACCAGGTAGGGCGACAGCAAGCCCAGGCGCTCCAGGCGGGCGAGCGGCCGTTCGCCGGTGGCTTCGACGGACTGGCGGACTTCATCCGCGGTCTCGTGCACATGCATGTGCACCGGAATCTCCAGTTCATTGACATAGGTCTGAATCTGCAGCAGCGGTGCGTCGGACACCGTGTACGGCGCGTGCGGCGCGAAGGCTGTGCGGATCAGCGCATCGCCGCGATAATCGTCATGCAGCGCGATACCTTTGCGCAGGTACTCGTCGGCATCGCCGGCCCAGGCGCTGGGAAAATCGAGCACGATCAGGCCGACGCTGGCGCGCATGCCGGCATCGGCACAGACTCTCGCCGTTACGTCCGGGAAAAAGTACATGTCGTTGAAGCAGGTGGTGCCGCCGCGCAGCATTTCCGCGACCGCCAGTTGGGTGCCGTCGTGAACGAATTCTTCGCCCACCCAGCGCTGTTCGGCAGGCCAAATGTGATGGTGCAGCCATTCCATCAACGGCAAATCATCGGCCAGTCCCCGCAACAGGGTCATCGCCGCATGGGTGTGGGTATTGATCAGCCCTGGAATCAGGGCGTGGCCATCGAGGCGGTGGACCACCTCGGCTGCGTAGCGCTGCTCTGCCTCGGCACTGGGCAAGATGGCCAGGATGCGACCGTCATGGATCGCCAGGGCGTGATGCTCGTGCACGACGAGGTCGGGCTCTACCGGGATCACCCAGCGGGCATGGATCAGCGTATCGATGGTTTGCATAGTGAGAGCGGTTGGAAAAAGTGTCCGGAATTATAGGGAAAAGTGGTGCTATGTACACTGCAACAGCGGCGACAGCCGCCGCCGCGGTGCAGTACAATGGCGCGATGCCGTCGACCCAGTCCAACCCCGAACCAACCGCCAACGCCGTGCGGGCCATTCAATGGCACGGCGATTTTCTGCGCCTGCTCGATCAACGCCGTTTGCCGGCGGAAACGGTTTACCTGGATCTCCACGATGCCCGTGAGACTGCCGCGGCCATCCGCGACATGGTGGTGCGCGGCGCACCGGCCATCGGCATCACTGCCGCGTACGGTATCGCATTGGCGGCACGGCAGCATCGGGCACTGACCGGAGAGGCTTGGCGCGCGGCCATGGCGGCAGATCTGGCGAGGTTGGCGCAATCGCGACCGACGGCGGTGAATCTGTTCTGGGCCCTGGCGCGCATGCAGGCGCGGATCGATACCCTGGACGGGGCAGATCCAGTGGCAGCGCTGACGGCCGAGGCGCAAGCCATTCACGCCGAAGACATCGACGCCAATCGGCGCATGGGCGAACTCGGTGCCGCGCTGATCGAGACCCGGTGCGGCGTATTGACCCACTGCAACACCGGCTCCCTGGCGACCGGCGGTTACGGGACCGCGTTGGGCGTCATCCGCTGCGCGTTCGCGCAAGGCAAAGTCGAACGGGTATTCGCCGACGAAACCCGGCCCTGGCTGCAGGGTGCGCGGCTCACTGCCTGGGAACTGGTTCAGGAGCACATCCCGGTGAGCCTGCTGGTGGACGGTGCCGCGGCGTCGCTGATGCGCAGCGGTAAGGTCGCCTGGGTCGTGGTGGGCGCCGACCGTATCGCCGCCAACGGCGATGTTGCCAATAAGATCGGGACCTACGGTGCAGCGGTCGCCGCCCGGCATCACGGCATCAAGTTCATGGTGGTGGCGCCCAGTTCGACCATCGATATGGAATTGGCCTGCGGCGACGACATCCCCATCGAAACCCGCGCCGCTGCGGAAGTTCTGGTTTGCGGCGGCGTATCGATTGCGGCAGCCGGGGCCGAGGCCTGGAACCCGGTGTTCGACGTGACGCCGGCGCAACTGATCGATGCCATCGTCACCGAGCGCGGGGTGGTGGAAAAGCCCGATGCGGCGAAAATGGCGGCATTGATGGCCGGCCAGGCCTGATCGCGCCCGAAGCGACGCTGTCCAACCGCGAAATTCTCCCATTTCCGAATACGAATTGGCGCCAGACGCCCGGAGAGCCGTTCTCGCGCGCGTTGCGGGCCGTGAAGTAGGGTACACGTCTGTGATATCATGGCGGGCGAAATTGCCCTGCCGGCCGGATCCTGTCACGGCCGGTGTTCCGATCACACATGCCCCTGGGCTGGGGCGCAAAGGAAGCATTCCCGCCGATGGCTGAATTCGCGAAAGAGGTCCTTTCGGTCAATCTCGAAGACGAGATGAAACAGTCCTACCTCGACTACGCCATGAGCGTAATCATCGGTAGGGCGCTGCCCGATGTCCGGGACGGACTCAAACCGGTGCACCGCAGAGTGCTGTACGCCATGCAGGTGCTGGGCAACGACTGGAATAAACCCTACAAGAAATCGGCCCGCGTGGTCGGCGATGTAATCGGTAAATACCATCCCCACGGCGACACCGCCGTTTACGACACCATCGTGCGCATGGCGCAGCCGTTTTCGCTGCGCTACATGCTGGTGGACGGCCAGGGCAACTTCGGTTCCGTGGACGGCGACGCGCCGGCCGCCATGCGTTACACCGAAGTGCGCATGTCCAAGATCGCCCACGAACTGCTGGCCGACCTGGACAAGGAAACCGTCGACTTCGTTCTCAACTACGACGAGTCCGAACGCGAGCCCTCGGTCCTGCCGACCCGGGTACCGAATCTGTTGGTCAACGGCGCTGCCGGAATCGCCGTCGGCATGGCCACGAACATTCCGCCTCACAATCTCGGCGAAGTCATCGACGCCTGTGTCGCGCTGATCGACGACGAGAGTCTGAACATCGATCAGCTGATGGAATTTCTGCCGGGTCCGGATTTTCCGACCGCGGGCATCATCAACGGCGCCACCGGTATTCGCGAGGCCTATCACACCGGTCGCGGACGGATCTACGTGCGCGCGCGCAGCCATGTGGAAACCGACGAGTCCCGCGGCCGCGAGCGCATCGTCGTCACCGAATTGCCGTATCAGGTCAACAAGGCGCGACTGCTGGAAAAGATCGCCGAGTTGGTCAAGGACAAGAAGCTGGAGGGCATCTCCGAGTTGCGCGACGAGTCCGACAAGGACGGCATGCGCATGGTGATCGAACTGCGCCGCGGCGAAGTGGCCGAAGTCGTGATCAACAATCTCTACCAGCACACCCAGATGCAGAACGTGTTCGGCATCAACATGGTGGCGCTGGAAGACGGGCAGCCGCGGCTGCTCAATCTCAAGGAAATCCTGCAGGCGTTCATTCGTCATCGGCGCGAGGTCGTTACCCGCCGCACGGTATTCGATTTGCGCAAGGCGCGCGAACGGGCCCATGTATTGGAAGGCCTGGCGGTTGCGCTGGCCAACATCGATGACGTGATTCAGTTGATCCGCCAATCGCCGGGTCCGGCGGAAGCCAAGGCCGGTTTGATGGGCCGGATCTGGCAACCTGGCGTCGTGTCCGACATGTTGGCACGTGCCGGCGCTGAATTTTCGCGCCCTGACAATGTACCGGCGGAGATGGGGCTGACGGAGGAAGGTTATCGTTTGTCCGAATCCCAGGCCCAGGCGATCCTGGAACTGCGCCTGCAGCGTCTGACCGGTCTGGAGCAGGACAAGATCGTCAATGAGTATAAGGAACTGTTGGAGAAAATCGACGATCTGCTGGACATTCTGTCCAATCCGGGTCGTTTGATGCAGGTCATTCGCGATGAACTGAGTGACTTGCGCGAACAGTTCAATGACCAGCGCCGCACCGAGATCGTGATCACCCATCAGGATCTGAAGCTCGAAGACCTGATCAGCCCCGAAGACGTGGTGGTAACGCTGTCACACGCCGGTTATGCGAAGTCCCAGCCGGTATCGTCCTATACCGCGCAACGTCGTGGCGGGCGCGGCAAGGCGGCGGCCAGTGTGCGTGAAGAGGATTTCATCGACAAACTGTTCGTCGCCAATACCCACGACACCATTTTGTGTTTCTCCAGCCGCGGCAAGGCCTATTGGCTGAAAGTCTACGAGCTGCCCCAGGCGGGTCGTACCGCACGGGGCAAGCCGATCGTCAACCTGCTGCCCCTGGAGCCCGATGAGCGTATCAACGCCGTGTTGCCCGTGCAGGGCTTTCCCGAAGACCAGTTCGTGTTCATGGCGGCGGCCAGCGGCACGGTGAAAAAGACGCCGCTGTCCCATTTTTCGCGGCCGCGCGCCAATGGCATCATTGCCGTGGACTTGCGCGAGGATGACTACCTGATCAATGTCGCCATCACCGACGGTTCCCGGGATGTGATGTTGTTCAGTGATGCCGGCAAGGCGATTCGTTTTCCGGAAGACGCGGTTCGTCCCATGGGCCGGACGGCGTGCGGTGTTCGCGGCATCAAGCTGGGTCCCGATCAGCGGGTGATCGCATTGATTATCGTCGGTGACGGCTCCGGCACCGTGCTCACGGCCACCGAAAACGGCTACGGTAAACGCACCTTGACCGACGAATTTCCCTTGCACGGGCGGGGCGGCCAGGGCGTGATCGCGATGCAGATCAGTGATCGCAACGGCGCACTGGTCAGTGCACTGCAGGTCAGCGATGACGACGAGATCATGCTGATCAGCAATATGGGCACTTTGATCCGCACGCGCGTCGATGAGGTTTCGCAGATGGGGCGCAATACCCAGGGCGTGCGGCTCATCAGCGTCAGCGGGGATGATAAGCTGGTCGGTGTGGAGCGGGTCGAAAGCCTCAATGGCGAGAACGGCGACGACAGCGAGAACGGCGACGTCGACGGCGACGCAGACTCGGAACCGGCTGCGGAAGAATAGGCGGCGACAACGCGGACTGCCGTTAGCCGAACGAAGGTGCTTGTCCGGTTGGCCTGTGCTGCCGGGGGTTCGGCGCACGCACCGGCGCCCTCCGGGACTGTCGGTAACCAGCCCATTGCTCCGCAGCCTGGGCTTCCCCGGATCTCGTTGCGCTTCATCCCGGCGACATTTTGCTGGCGCCGGAAGCCATGGGGCTGCGGGCGATAACAATTTGCGGGTGACGCCGGATCGCGCGTAGCCGCCATTGAATGACACATTGGGAGTTGAGGTATGTCACGGATCTACAATTTCAGCGCTGGCCCGGCGATGCTTCCGGAAGAAGTGCTTGCCCAAGCGCGCGAGGAAATGCTGGATTGGCACGGCAGCGGTATGTCGGTGATGGAAATGAGTCATCGCGGCAAGGAATTCATGTCGATCGCCGAGCAGGCGGAAGCGGACCTGCGCGAACTCATGGGTATTCCATCGAATTACAAGGTGCTGTTCCTGCAGGGCGGCGCCAGTTCACAGTTCGCGATGGTGCCGCTGAATCTGCTGCGTGGCCGCAAGCAGGCCGACTACATCAACACCGGCGCTTGGTCGAAAAAGGCGATCGCCGAGGCGAAGCGATACTGCGACGTGCGCATCGCCGCCAGCACCGAGGCGGAAAATTTCACCCGCGCGCCGGCGCAATCCGAACTGACCCTCAGCGCGGATTCGGCTTACGTGCATTACACCCCCAACGAAACCATCGGCGGCGTCGAATTCCCCTACGTCCCGGATACCGGGCCGGTGCCGTTGGTGGCCGATATGTCGTCGACCATTCTGTCGCGGCCGGTAGAGGTGAATAAATTCGGACTGATCTACGCCGGGGCCCAGAAAAACGTCGGACCGGCGGGACTGACGCTGGTGATCGTGCGCGAGGATCTGATCGGCGAGGCACTGCCGATTACGCCGACCATGTTCGATTACAAGGTTCAAGCGGACAACGATTCCATGTACAACACGCCGCCGACCTATGGCTGGTACTTGGCCGGCTTGGTATTTCAGCTGCTCAAACGATTGGGCGGTCTTCCGGCGATGGCCGAAATCAACCGCCGCAAGGCGGATAAACTGTACGCCGCAATCGATGGTTCGTCGTTCTACGCCAATCCGGTGGAGCCGGCTACGCGCTCGTGGATGAATGTGCCGTTCACGCTTGCAAACGACGAGCTGGACGGCGTGTTCCTGAAGGAGGCCGCGGCCGAAGGCTTGACGACGCTAAAAGGCCACCGTTCGGTCGGCGGCATGCGCGCGAGTATTTACAATGCCATGCCCGAAGCCGGTGTCGACGCGCTGGTGGCGTTCATGGGGGAATTCGAACGGCGCCACGGCTGAATGCCCGCACCTGCCGGCGAAGCAGCCGCGGAAGCGATCGATGTCGTTCAAGGGCGCTGCGCGCTGCACAAACAAGGCTGACTGAATGCACAAGATTCTGACATTGAACAATATCTCGGTTGCGGGCCTGGAACGTTTACCCCGCGATCGTTATGAAGTCGCCTCCGAGATTCAGCATCCGGACGCCATCTTGCTGCGGTCCGCGAATATGCACGACATGCCGATCCCCGCGTCGCTGCGCGCAGTAGGCCGCGCCGGTGCCGGGGTCAACAACATTCCGGTGGCGAAGCTCAGCCGTATCGGCATCCCGGTTTTCAATGCTCCCGGCGCCAACGCCAACGCCGTAAAAGAACTGGTGGTCGCCGGCATGTTACTGGCGTGCCGCAATATCTGTCAGGCGTGGGATTTCGCCAGGTCCCTGGAAGGCGATGACACCGAAGTCCACCGTCAGGTCGAAGTCGGCAAAAAGCAATTCGTGGGTTTCGAACTGCCGGGTCGGACTCTGGGTGTAATCGGGCTGGGTGCCATCGGTGTCCAGGTGGCGAATGCGGCCTTGGCGCAGGGCATGAAAGTGATTGGCTACGATCCCGACATCACCGTGCAACGGGCCTGGCAGATGTCTTCCGACGTTGAACAAGCCGCCAGTGTCGACGATCTACTGTCCCGTTCCGATTTTGTCACCTTTCACGTACCGCTGGTCGAGGCGACCCGCAACTTGATCAATACGGACCGTCTGGCACGCATGAAAGATGGCGTGGTACTGCTGAATTTCGCCCGCCATGGCATCGTCGACGACGAGGCGGTGGCCACGGCCCTCGACAGCGGCAAGGTTTACGCTTATATCTGTGACTTCCCGAATCAACGCCTCAAGAATCAGGCGCGCGCCATCACGCTGCCCCATATCGGTGCATCGACACGGGAGGCGGAAGAGAATTGTGCCATTATGGTGGCGGAGCAAGTACGCGATTATCTGGAAAATGGCAACGTTGTGAACTCGGTAAACTTTCCCGAAGTCATCATGCCGCGCAACAGTGGTTTTCGCCTGACCGTGGTCAACAATAACGTACCGAACATGCTCGGCCAGATTTCGACAACGCTGGCGAAGTCGGATCTGAACATCATCGATATGCTGAATCGTTCCAACGGCGATCTGGCCTACACCGTAGTCGATGTGGAAACCGACGTGTCCGAGCAATGCGTAGACGAGATTCGAAAAATCGAAGGCGTATTGAAAGTGCGCACCCTGGGCCGCAGGACCTAGCGGACGGCGGCGACAGATGAGCGAACACGAAAAGCTGGAACGCATCCGCGCGCAGATCGACGCCCTCGACCGTCAAATTCAGGACCTGCTCAACGAACGGGCGCATTGTGCCCAGGAAGTGGCACAGGTGAAACGCGCCGCCGGCGACGACAACCATTTCTACCGGCCCGAGCGCGAAGCCCAGATCCTGCAGGAAATCAAAGGCCGCAACCAAGGCCCTCTGAGCGCCGAGGAAGTTGCGCGTCTGTTCCGGGAGATCATGTCCGCCTGCCTGGCGCTCGAGCAACCCCTGAAAATTTCATTCCTCGGGCCCGAAGGTACCTTTACCCAGGCGGCGGCGCTGAAGCATTTCGGGCATTCGGTGACCACGGTGCCGCTGGCCACGATCGACGAAGTGTTCCGCGAAGTGTCCTCGGGCGCGGCACAATACGGTGTCGTGCCGGTGGAGAATTCCAGCGAAGGCGTGGTAACGCATACCTTGGATATGTTCATGCAATCGCAACTCAATATCTGCGGCGAGGTGCAGTTGCGGATTCATCATTTGTTGTTGTCCGGCGGTAGCGCCATGGCGGACATTCGGCAGGTGTATTCCCATCAGCAATCCCTTGGTCAATGCCGCGAATGGCTGGACCGGCACTTGCCCGCGGCCGAACGAATTGCCGTCAGCAGCAATGCGGAAGCGGCGCGCCGGGTCGCCGGCACGGCGGGAGCGGCGGCGATCGCCGGAGACGCTGCCGCCGACATCTACGGTTTGACCGTACTGGCGAACAATATCGAGGATCAACCGGAGAACACCACTCGCTTTCTGGTGATCGGCAAGCAATCCGTGCCCCGTTCCGGCAAAGACAAGACTTCGCTGCTGGTTTCGGCAGAGAACCGCGCCGGCGCGCTGTATCGGTTGTTGATGCCGTTCGTCGAGCACGGCATCAGCATGACCCGGATCGAATCCCGCCCGTCGCGGCGCGGCATGTGGGAATACGTCTTCTTCGTCGATGTGGAGGGTCATGTCGACGACGAGCCGGTGGCAAAAGCGCTGGAAGCGCTGTCGGCCCAGGCGAACATGTGCAAGGTACTGGGTTCCTATCCCCAGGCTGTGCTGTAACTCGCCTCCGCGATGCCGACGCCCGAGCAGCCTCAATCAAATAGCCCGAGTACGATATGAACGATGCAGTTTCCATAGCCGATCTCGCCTGCGACGGCGTGCGCGGCCTGCGACCCTACGAGCCCGGTAAACCGTTGAGCGAACTGGAGCGCGAATACGGCGTGCGCGATGCGGTCAAACTCGCATCCAACGAAAATCCGCTCGGCCCGTCGCCATTGGCGCTGGCTGCGGCAATGGAGGCCGTGCCGCACGTCGCGCGCTATCCCGACGGCGCCGGGTTCGATCTGCGTTCGGCCTTGGCAAAGCGTCATGATCTCGAACCGGCTTCGGTCACCTTGGGCAATGGTTCCAACGATGTGCTGGATATGGTGGCGCGGGCGTTTCTCGGCCCCGGCCGCAACGCCGTGTTTTCCCGCCATGCGTTCGCGGTGTATCCGATCGCGACCCAGGCGGTCGGTGCCGAAGCGCGGATCGCCGCGGCACTGCCAGCCGATCATCCAATGGCCTACGGCCACGACCTGAAGGCGATCGCGGACTTGGTCAATGAACAGACCCGCGTCGTGTTCATCGCCAACCCGAATAACCCGACCGGCACCTGGATCGCCGCAGCGGAGCTCGAGGCGTTTATCCGCGAACTGCCGCGCCAGACGCTCGTCGTGGTGGATGAGGCCTATTTCGAATATGTCCAGGAAGCGGATTTTCCCGATGCCAGCAAGTGGCTGGATCGATATCCCAATCTGGTCGTGACCCGGACGTTTTCGAAAGTGTACGGTCTCGCCGGCCTGCGGGTGGGTTACGCCTTGTCCCATCCACGAGGTGGCCGATCTATTGAACCGGGTGCGCAGCCCATTCAACGTCAACGCACCCGCACAGGCGGCAGCGCTGGCGGCGCTCCAGGACGGCGACCACGTGCGCCGAAGTGTACGCATGAATAGCGCCGGAATGACGCAATTGCGCGAGGGCATGGCGGCACTGGGGTTGTCGGTGCTGCCGTCGGTGGGCAACTTTCTCTGTGTCGACGTCGGTCGGCCGGGAGCGCAGATCTATGATCGGATGTTGTACGACGGTGTAATCGTGCGCCCGGTCGGCGGCTATGAGCTGCCGAATTTCCTGCGTGTGACCGTGGGCACGGAAAAGGAAAACCAGCGCTTTCTTACGGCCCTGGCCAAGGCGATCGGCAGCTGAGTTGCCCATGGCGCGCATCTTCGAAAAAGTCTGCATCATCGGCGTCGGTCTGATCGGCGGTTCGCTGGCCCGTGCCGCGCGCCAGGCGCAACTGATCGGCGAAGTGGTGGGCTGCGGACGCAGCGAAACGAATCTGAAAAAAGCGGTGGAACTGGGCGTCATCGATCGCTATGAGACGCGATCCGTGCGCTGCTGTCGAAGACGCAGATCTGGTGGTCTTGGCAGTGCCGCTCGGCGCGATGCGCGAATTGCTGGAAACGATCCGCCCGAGTCTGCGGCCCGATGCCGTATTGACCGACGTCGGCAGTGCCAAAGGTTGCGTGGTGGAGGCGGCACGCGCCGTGTTCGGCGCCTTGCCACCCGGGTTCGTTCCCGGTCATCCCATTGCCGGTACGGAGCGTAGCGGCGTCGACGCTTCATTTGCGGAATTGTTCCAGGGGCGAAAGGTGATTCTCACGCCCACCGCCGAATGCGACACCGGGGCCCTCGGTCGGGTTCGCGCGCTATGGCAAGGCGTCGGCGCGGACGTGGCCGAGATGAGCGTCGAACATCACGATGAAGTGCTGGCCGCCACCAGTCACTTGCCCCATGTACTTGCGTTCACCTTGGTCGATACCCTGTCCCGCCTCGGCGAACGAGAGGAAGTGTTCCAGTATGCCGCCGGCGGCTTTCGCGATTTCACCCGCATCGCCTCCAGCGATCCGGTCATGTGGCGCGATATCTGCCTCGCCAACCGGACCGCGGTGCTGGACATGATCGAGCGCTACCAGGCGGATCTCAGTGGCATGCGCGATGCGATCCAGGAACGCGACGGCGAGCGGCTGTTGGAAGTTTTCATCCGCGCAAAAAAGGCACGTGACCGCTATTGCGGCGGTTGAGTCGCTGCCCGTGAGCCTGAGCCAACTGCGCTTCTAGACGGTGTACGGCGCAATCCGTTGCGCCCGCTCTGCGGGACCCTCGAGCTTAAGTTCGCGGTGAACGCGGCAAATCAGGTATCCTTCGCCATTTTCCAGCTATCACAACTGAGCGCGCGCGTGGACTCGATGAACGACGTTTCTTTTTTGGTACAGCCGGGCGGACGTCTGTGCGGTGATGTGCGGGTGCCGGGCGACAAGTCCATTTCCCATCGCGCCATCATGCTCGGTTCCCTGGCCGACGGTGTGCACGGAAATCACCGGCTTCCTGGAAGGCGAGGACAGTCTGGCCACCTTGCAGGCGTTTCGTGATCTCGGAGTTGCCATCGACGGTCCTGCGAACGGGCATGTCAGCGTACGCGGTGTCGGCCTGCATGGGCTGCGGCCGCCGCAAAGAGCGCTGAATCTGGGCAATTCCGGCACTTCCATGCGCCTGATGAGCGGTTTGCTGGCCGGTCAGGCATTCGACGTCGAACTGACCGGGGATGCCTCTCTTTCCAAACGGCCCATGCGCCGCGTGACCGAACCGCTGGGGTTGATGGGTGCGACCATCGTGACCACGGACGCCGGCACCGCGCCGTTGCGTATTCGCGGCGGTGCCCGATTGCAGGGTATCGATTACCGCTTGCCGGTCGCCAGTGCGCAGGTGAAATCCTGCCTGTTGTTGGCCGGCCTGTATGCGCACGGTCGTACCTGTATCACCGAGCCGGCACCCACCCGCGACCATACGGAACGGATGCTGGGGGGCTTTGGCTACGAAGTCGAACGTGACCACGATCGCGTCTGCCTCCGGGGTGACGGCAGGCTCCGCGGCTGCAGTATCGATGTTCCGGCGGATATCTCTTCCGCGGCCTTCTTTCTGGTGGGTGCCAGTATCGCCCCCGGGTCCGACCTGGTGCTTACCCATGTCGGCATGAATCCCACCCGCACCGGTGTAATCGAGGTATCTGCGGCTCATGGGCGCGGATCTCAGCATCGACAACCGGAGCGAAGTAGGCGGCGAGCCGGTTGCCGATATCCGGGTTCGCTCCGCTTCCCTGCGCGGCATGCAAATCCCGGCGGAGCTGGTGCCCCTGGCGATCGATGAATTTCCGGCGTTGTTCGTGGCGGCGGCCTGCGCCGAAGGCGAAACGGTACTGACCGGTGCCGAAGAGCTGCGGGTCAAGGAAAGCGATCGGATCCAGGTCATGGCCGACGGACTGCAGGCATTGGGTATCGATGCGCGACCGACGGCCGACGGCATGGTGATCCAGGGCGGCGCGCTTGGCGGCGGCACTGTGGCCAGTGACGGCGACCACCGGATTGCGATGGCGTTTGCGATGGCGGCCTTGCGGGCAGAGGGCGCGATCACGATCCGTGATTGTGCCAACGTCAATACCTCCTTCCCGGGCTTCGTCGGCCTGGCCGCCGCCTGCGGACTGCAAATCGAGTCGCAGCCGCGATGAGCCGGCAGACCCCGGTCCTGGCCATCGACGGGCCCGAGCGGGTCCGGGAAGGGCACCATCTGCCGCCGGGTCGCGGCGCAGCTGGGCTGGCACTTGCTCGATAGTGGTGCACTGTACCGGCTGGTGGGCCTGGCTGCGCAACGCCATGAAATCGGCCTGGCCGACGAATCCGGGCTGGAGTCCCTGGCGCGGCAATTGGATGTGCAATTTCAGGGCGCCGGCGACGCGACCCGCGTACTCCTGGAAGGGGACGACGTCAGCGATGCAATTCGCACCGAACAAGCAGGCAACGCGGCCTCGAAGGTGGCGGCCCTGGCGGCCGTGCGCGCGGCCCTGCTGGCCCGCCAGCGGGCCTTTCGCCAGCCACCGGGCCTGGTGGCCGATGGCAGGGACATGGGGAGCGTGGTTTTTCCCGATGCCGAGCTCAAGGTGTTCCTGACCGCCAGCGCCGAGGAGCGCGCGAAAAGACGATATAAACAGTTGAAGGAAAAAGGATTCGATGGTAGCCTTTCAGCCCTTTCAGAGGAGATCGCGGAACGCGATCGGCGCGACGCCTCACGAGCCGTGGCGCCTCTGAAGCCGGCGGACGACGCGCAGCTGCTCGATACCACGGATCTGGCTATCGATGCAGTGGTGGAACGAGTCATGGATTTGGTTCGTGCGCGGCAATTACCCTGAAGCCGGTGAATCGAAGTACGCGTTATCAAATTGGGAACCGCACGCTTGGCCCGTGTCCGGAGCTCGCAACGACAACCTGCGATGGCCGCATGTCCGAGATCGCAGTTCACATTAAAGTCCTGAATGAAGGGCTTGGGATTTACATACCAATGACCGAGAGCTTTGCACAACTGTTTGAAGAGAGTCTTGAGCAGCAGGAGATGCGTCCTGGCGCCATCGTCACCGGCACCGTGATGGACATCCGCTCCGACGTCGTCGTCGTCAACGCTGGACTTAAGTCCGAAGGCATCATTCCCATCCAGCAGTTCTACAACGACGCTGGTGAACTGGACGTCAACGTCGGCGACGAAATCGAAGTCGCGCTGGACACCGTCGAAGACGGTTTCGGCGAAACCCGACTGTCGCGCGAAAAAGCCAAGCGCGCGCGCGTCTGGACCATGCTGGAGAAGGCCTTCGAGGCCGACGAAGTCGTCAACGGCCAGATCAGCGGCAAAGTGAAGGGCGGTTTCACCGTCGAGATCAGCGATATCCGCGCATTCCTGCCCGGTTCGCTGGTGGATGTGCGCCCGGTGCGCGACGCCACCTATCTGGAAGGCAAAGAACTCGAGTTCAAGGTCATCAAGCTGGACCGCCGCCGCAACAACGTCGTGGTTTCGCGCCGCGCGGTGGTGGAACAGGAATACAGCGCCGAGCGCGAAGAGCTGCTCAAGAATCTGCAGGAAGGCGCAGTGGTCAAGGGCGTGGTCAAGAACCTCACCGATTACGGTGCGTTCGTCGACCTGGGCGGCATCGACGGTCTGCTGCACATCACCGATATGGCCTGGAAGCGTGTCAAGCATCCGTCCGAAGTCGTCAACGTCGGCGACGAGATCGACGTCAAGGTGCTGAAGTTCGATCGCGAGCGCAATCGCGTTTCCCTGGGCCTGAAGCAGCTGGGCGAAGATCCGTGGGTCGACATCGCACGGCGTTATCCGGAAACCACCCGCCTGTTCGGCAAAGTCACCAACATCGCCGACTACGGCTGCTTCGTGGAAATCGAAGAGGGCGTCGAAGGCCTGGTGCACGTCTCCGAAATGGACTGGACCAACAAGAACGTCAACCCGGCGAAGATGGTCCACATCGGCCAGGAAGTGGAAGTCATGGTGCTGGACATCGACGAAGAGCGCCGTCGCATCTCCCTGGGCATGAAGCAGGTGCCAGGCCAATCCGTGGGAAGACCTTCGCGGCCACCCACAACAAGAACGACAAGGTCAGCGGCACCATCAAGTCGATCACCGATTTCGGTATTTTCGTCGGCCTGGAAGGCGGCATCGACGGTCTGATCCACCTGTCGGACATCTCCTGGAACGTCGCCGGCGAAGATGCGATCCGCAACTTCAAGAAGGGCGACGAGCTGGATGCCGTGATCCTGGCCATCGACCCGGAGCGCGAGCGCATTTCGCTCGGCATCAAGCAGATGGACAAAGACCCGTTCTCCAACTACGTCGCCGAGCACGCCAAGGGCAGCATCGTCAAAGGCGTGGTGCGGGAACTGGACGCCAAGGGCGCGGTCATCGAGCTGGCCGACAGTGTCGAAGGTTACCTGCGCGCTTCCGAGCTGTCCGAAGAACGGGTCGAAGACGCGCGCACGCTGCTGAAGGAAGGCGACGAGGTCGAGGCCAAATTCATGGGCGTAGACCGCAAGAACCGGACCATTTCGCTGTCCATCAAGGCAAAAGACCGCCAGGAGGAAGCGCAGGTGGTGGAGGAATACAGCCGTGGTTCCAGCACCGGCACGACCTCCCTGGGCGACCTCCTCAAGGAGCAGCTCGACGGCGACAACGAGTAAGGCAATGGGGCGCCGGCCTGACGCCGGCGCCTTTGCTACTTGCCCATCTTGGGGTAGCAGGTAAGATTAGAGGCACTCGGGGGCTGAGGTCTCGCGCTGATTGGGAAAAACATAATGACAAAGTCAGAACTGATAGAGTCGCTTGCACGTAAGCAGAATCACCTCGCGTATAAGGATGTCGAGCTGGCGGTCAAAGGCCTGCTCGAGCAGATGAGTCAGGCACTGGCGACGGGCAACCGGATCGAAATCCGGGGTTTTGGCAGTTTTTCCCTGCATTTCCGCCCGCCCCGGGTGGGACGCAATCCCAAGACCGGCGAGTCGGTCTCCCTACCCGGCAAACACGTGCCGCACTTCAAGCCCGGCAAGGAACTGCGGGAGCGTGTGAACGAACGGACCGAAACCGACGCGCTGAACAATTAGCGCCACGCTGTAAGCTTCACACCCCCGGATTCGATCGCTGCGAACCGGGCACGCGACCTTGGTCGGTGCCCGGTTCGTTGCGTTTGGGCTCCGTATCGGCGCCGAGGCGGCTGCGTTATCATCGAAATATATCGGAGGCGGAACTCGCGCGGCGGCGCCTTGCACGCTTCCCGCGATCGGAACCAAAAAGGGGAAGTATGATGCGGATTCTGGCTTTGCTCCTGCTGTTGCTCGTACTCGGCGCTGGCCTGACGTTTTCGGTCATGAACGCCGAATCGGTAACCTTGGAGTACTACTTTGGCTCGAGCGATGTGCCTTTGGCCTTGTTGCTGGCACTGACACTCACGCTCGGCGCGCTTTTGGGCGTCGTTGCGAGTCTGGGCGTGATTCTGCGTCTGAAGCGCACCAACTCTGGCCTGCGCCGCGAAAATCGACTCGCAGAAAAAGAGATCATGAATTTGCGCAACATCCCGATCCGGGATCGTCATTGATGCTGGAATTGCTTTGGTTGCTGCTGCCCGTCGCGGCCGCGTCCGGATGGTTCGCGGCGCGCCGCTCGCGGGTGCGCGTGAGTGCACGTCCGACGCGGGAATTCAGTTCCGATTATTTCCGCGGACTGAATTATCTGCTGAATGAGCAGCCCGACAAAGCGATCGAAGTGTTCATCAAGATGGTGGAGGTCGACAGCGACACCGTCGAGACCCACCTGGCACTCGGCAATCTCTTTCGTCGCCGCGGTGAAGTGGACCGGGCGATCCGTATTCACCAGAATCTGATCGCGCGGCCGACGCTGGACCGGGACCAGCGTGCTCAGGCGCTGTTGGAACTGGGCGAAGATTATATGAAGGCGGGCCTGTTCGACCGCGCCGAGAACCTGTTCCTGGAACTGACCGAACTCAATAGCCACACCGAGCGCGCCCTGCGGCATCTGCTCGACATCTACCAACAGGAGCAGGACTGGGAAAAGGCGATCGAAATCGCACGCCGTCTGGAAGAGATCAGCGGCACCCCGATGCACGACGTGATCGCTCAGTACTATTGCGAACTGGCGCAGAAAGCCTTGCAGGAACGTGACAGCGGCACGGCGCGGCAACATATCAAACGGGCCCTGACTTTCGATCGCAACTGCGCGCGCGCGAGCATTTTGCTGGGCACCCTGGAAGTCGCCCAAGGGGACTGCAAGGCGGCGATACGCGCATATCGCAAGGTCTCCGAACAGGACATCGAATATTTGCCCGAAGTGATCTCGCCGCTGCGGAACTGTTATCGCGAAGCGGGACAAAGTGATGCGTACGCCGCGTTCTTGAAGGAGTCGCTCGACCGCTACAGCGGCATTTCACCGATTCTGGCGCTCGCTGAAGAAATCCGCGACCGTGATGGGGAGCAAGCGGCTGCCGATTTCGTGATCGATCAGTTGCGTCGGCGGCCATCGGTGCGCGGTCTGGAGTGGTTGATCAACCGGAGCCTGGACCATAGCAGTGGCGAGGCCCGGGATACGCTGACCATTTTGCATGACCTGGCCACCAATCTGCTGGATGGCAAAGCCGTCTACGAATGTCATCGCTGCGGATTCGCCGGCAAACAGCTGCATTGGCAGTGTCCGAGCTGCAAGTCGTGGAACAGTGTCAAGCCGATCCAGGGTGTGGTTGGAGAATGACGGCACCGGTTTCCAATGCACGTGTCTGGCCGTAGGATAGGTCCAGGCGCGCAAGGGTGGATCCCCACGCAACGCCCACATTCCGCCGGCGTTGCCAGCGGCAATAGAATGCGTCCGGCTTTCATCTTTGACGCAATGACGCCATGTTGGCGTCAGAGGTAAGGCAGGGTACTCATAGGTCGGACAATAGTCCGACCTACACGGCCGGTGCAGGGGTTTGAACATCTGGGTCTGCGTGCCGAAACCCGGCTGCGATCG
The DNA here is from genome assembly GCA_963762165.1 of uncultured Gammaproteobacteria bacterium. GTDB lineage: Bacteria > Pseudomonadota > Gammaproteobacteria > JASBUN01 > JASBUN01 > CAVXJN01. The sequence continues at coordinate 243,713 of CAVXJN010000001.1, read as the reverse complement.
AATTGAATACGGTTTTCACGAATGGCAGGGAATTTAGCATGACATTTGTTTCACAAGCGGTCGGTCCGCGCATTATCGTTGCACTGGACGTGGCCGGTGCCGAACAGGCCGAAGCCATGGCGGGTCGACTCGATCCGGCGATGTGCCGACTCAAAGTAGGCAAGGAGTTGTTCACTGCAGCCGGACCGGCATTGCTGGAGCGGCTGCGTGCGTTGGGCTTCGAGATCTTTCTGGATCTCAAATTTCACGACATCCCGAACACAGTCGCCGGCGCCTGCCGCGCGGCTGCAGAACTGGGAGTGTGGATGATCAACGTGCATGCGCTGGGAGGCCGTCGCATGCTCGAGGCGGCGCGCGAAGCGGTCGATCTGCGGGGTCAACGGCCTTTGATCACGGCGGTCACGGTGCTCACCAGCATGAGCCGCGAGGACATGGCCGAGGTGGGGCTCACGGGCGATCCCACCTACCAGGTGGTCCGGCTCGCCAAGTTGGCGCAGCAAAGCGGCATGGACGGCGTGGTGTGTTCGGCGCACGAAGCGCCGATGCTGCGGGAAAGCCACGGTGCCGGGTTCCTGCTGGTGACCCCCGGAATACGTCCGGCCGGGAGCGATGCCGGAGATCAGCGACGGGTCATGACGCCCAAGGCGGCCTTGCAGGCGGGCAGTGATTATCTGGTTGTCGGGCGGCCTGTGACGCGGGCGGAAGATCCGCTGGCCGTGCTGCGGGACCTGCATGCCGAAGTGAGCAATTGACAGTACTCCAAATTGGGGTAATATCGGGTACGCGCCGGCATTGGACGCCGGCAACATCAAGCCACATTCGATGACAAGGAGGTCATACCATGACGCGTTTTCTGCGTACGATTCTCATGTTGGTCCTGTTCGCGGGTGCGTGCGGCGCGGTATCCGCGGCGCCGGTGGATATCAATTTGGCCGACGCAAACACCATCGCCAGTAATCTGAAAGGCATCGGCTTGAAGAAAGCAGAGGCCATCGTCGCGCACCGCGACGCCCATGGGCCCTTCAAGACCGCCGATGACCTCACCGTCGTCAAGGGCATTGGCCAACACACCGTGGACATGAACCGAGCCGATATCCGGATCGACATACCCTGCGCGGTCAGTAACGAGCAGGCCGCCAGGTCCTGGGCCGGATTGGCCCGGGACCTGGAACTCGGCCGTTGGTTGCGCACAGCAATTGGTCTACCGCCCCCCGGTAACGGTACAATACCGCCTGCGTAACGATGGAGCAGGCCATGGCCGATTCCCCAGCAGCACGGCCCTCTGACACACAAAAGGCTTGGTATCTGATCTACACCAAGCCACGCCAAGAACGTTATGCGCGCGAGAACCTCGAACGTCAGGGCTACGAAGTCTATTTGCCGCTGATGAAGGATCGGCGCCGGCGCAAAGGGCGCTACGTGGAAATCGTCGACGCGCTGTTTCCGCGCTACCTGTTCATTCACCTGGATCAGGATACCGACAACTGGTCGCCGATCCGCTCCACCTTCGGCGTCAGCGGCCTGGTGTATTTCGGATTCAAGCCCGCTCGCGTCGCATCGGATTTCGTCGCCTTACCTACGCTCGCGGGACGATGCGCAGCGGTTGCCAGAATCTGCCGGCGCCTGAGTTTTCCCAAGGTGACCGGGTCCGCATCGTCGATGGGGCGATGAGTGGTTACGAAGGCGTATTCCACGCCCGGACCAGTCGCGATCGGGTGACCATCCTGCTGTCATTTGCCGGTGCGTTCACCCAGGTCGATCTGTCACTCCATCAGCTCGAACCACTCGCTTGAGCGGTATTGGCCCGTGGCCAATCCAGCTCGCCAAATCGTTGCCCTAAGTCACTCATTTCTGTATCGTTCAGCGGATGAACGGAGCCGACAAGGACGAGGCGCATACGCTGGAGTTGCTGGGGGCCATCGAGCAGCGGGAAGATGTCACCCAACGGGATCTCGCCCGGCGCCTCGGCATCGCTCTGGGTCTCGCCAATTCCTATCTGAGACGCTGTATTCAATGGGGTCTGATCAAAGTTCAGCAGGTCCCGCCCAACCGCTATCTCTATTATCTGACGCCGAAAGGTTTCGCCGAGAAGAGCCGGCTCGTGGGCCGCTACTTGACGGGCTCGTTCACGTTTTATCGTCAAGCCGCCAACGCCTGCCGCACTGCGCTGCTGACCTGCCAAGCACGCGGGTTCGCGCGCATCGGACTCTGTGCGGCATCTCGGATCTGGCGGAGATTGCGGTGCTGAAGAATATGGAGTTGGGGTTGGAGATCACGGGTACGTTCCATCCCGGCGCAGAACGGAGATCAATTTCATGGACCGACCGGTGTGGCGCGATCTCAACCGTGCCGCCAGCGCCTGCGACGGGTTTCTGCTTACCGAACTGGAACACCCGGCCGAACGCCACCGCATGCTGCGCGACGCGGTGGGGGAAGAACGGGTGGTGGTGCCGGACTTATTGCTGCCGTTCAGCGCCGGCTGAATACCGCTCCTGTCCGGGGGATGGACGATAGGGCGGGCCATGCCCGCCAGCGCCGAATACCTCGGAAAGAAGTGGCAGCATGGATAGGGCGGGCTGCGCCAGCCGACGCCGGCTTGCGTCGCGCACAAGTTGATCCGGATCACCCATGCGGTGCTCGAATGAGCCACTGCAGGGCGGTAGCGTGCCCAATGAAACCGTGCCGGTGCTACAGCGTGTGCATTTGCCGACGAGTTCATCCGCGGTGACCCTACTACAGGGCGCCAAAACAGGGCGGCCTACGCCCGCGCCAAGCCCGCGGCCAGGCCGACCGTAGCTACGATTGGCTCTTTTGGCGCGCATAGCGCGCCCTATGGAGATATTCCAACTCCTTCGGGCGGGGGGCTGCGCGCGCCAAGTCCGACGTATCTACAATTGACTTCCGGCGCGTATAGCCCGCCGTAGACCAGCCGGACACCTGTCGCCAATCCGGACACTCGATACGGGCCTCATCGAGCACGCTCACTTTTAACCATGCACGTCAACGCATTGCATACCGTTATGGCCACCGGATTCGACCGTGAAGATGGCACGGCGCAATTGCGCCGCCGTCTGATCCGCCAAGCCGACACTTGCGTCGCCTGCGGCATGTGTCTTCCGGTCTGTCCGACCTATATCGATACCCGCGAGGAGTCGGAAAGCGCCCGCGGCCGCATTTCGCTGATCCGGGGATTGGCGGAGGATCGGCTTACAGCCACGCCCGCACTGATCGGTCATCTGGATCGCTGTTTGCAATGCCAGGCTTGCGAAGCCATCTGTCCGGCGGGGGTGCGGTATGGCGAGTTGATCGACGGCGCCCATGAACTGCTGCAAGCGCGAACGGCGACTGCGGCCGGCGCCGGATATTGCGGATCGGCTGGCATGGTTTGTCCGCAGTCCGGCAGCGTCTGCGGTTCTTGGGTTGGTTCCTGGCCGCGTACCGGGCCAGCGGCCTGCGCTGGTTGGCGCGACACAGCGGCCTGATCCGCGCTGTTGGGACTGAGACGCACAGAACGATTCAGTAACGTCGAGCACCTGCGCTACGGTTGGCGCGCAAGCTATCCGGCGATCGGGCAAGCAGCGCGGCCGTGTCGCGCTGTTTACCGGTTGTGTCGCGAACCTGGCGGACCGGGATAATCTCGCCGCCGCCATCGCCCGTGTTGCAGCAATTGGGCTATCGGGTGGAAGTACCGCCGATGCAGGGTTGTTGCGGTGCCCTGGACCTGCATGCCGGACGCCAGCAGCGCTACGCGACGGCCAGTGCGCGCAACTCTGGAAGCGTTTCGGCACTGGACGTGGATGCCGTGGTGTATATCGCCAGCGGCTGCGGCGCGGTGTTGAGCCAATATCAGGGTTTCGCCGAGCCGATGAACCGCCCGAAGTCGGCGAGACGTCGAAGGTGCTTTTCGTGGACGTGAACCGGTTCATCGTCGAACGGTCCGAGTGCGCAGGCATTTCAGGTCGCCGATCACCAATGACGAAGGAGTGTTCCTGCACATCCCGTGCAGCATGAAGAACGCGACACGGGAGCAGGATGCGCCGAAACGTTTGTTGGAGCAGGTCGGACGTGAACTTCGTCAGCTCCCCGAATACGCGCACAATGCTGCGGCGCAGCCGGCACCTACAGTATGCGCCATCCCGCACTTGCGCGACCGGTTGGGTCAAGCGACGTCGTTGCAGCAGGCGAGAGACAATGACTGCAACACCATCGCGACCTGCAATGTCGGCTGTGCCATGCACTTGCAGGCCATTGCCGAGGAAGACGGAATCGATATGAAGATCACTCATCCGGTTACGACTGGCTGCGAACGTTTCGCGACGCGGGGACAGGCAAGCCCATGACCATGAGCTGAATCTCGTGCGTGCGCGCATGGACGAGCATCTGCAGTCTGGCGCAGCGTCGTACGCGATCAACTGGCCGAGGTCTGCGCCGAAGTCGCGCAGGCGGTCACGGCAACGGGTGCTCGACGGCCGAACGGTGTTCTGGTGCGGCAACGGCGGCAGCGCCGCCGACGCCCAGCATCTGGCGGCAGAGCTGGTGGGACGCTTCAACCGGGACCGCAGCGCGCTGCCCTCGGTGGCGTTGAACACCAATACCTCGACGCTGACCTCCGTGAGTAATGACTACGGATACGAGGATGTATTCGCCCGACAAGTGCAAGGTCTGGTGCGAGACGGGCGACGTATTGTTCGGACTGTCGACGTCGGGTAACAGCGAAAATGTCATTCGGGCGGTGGCGGCCGCCAACGAACAAGGCGCGCTTAGCATCGGCCTGCTGGGTCGGGACGGCGGTCGCCTGGCGGCCATGTGCCGGTATACAATTACCATTCCCGCGAGCGACACCGCGCGCATCCAGGAAATGCACATCCTGATCGGACACATATTGTGCGATCTGATCGAATCCTCGATCGCAAGCTGAATTTTCTAGACTGCCATAACGAATTTCATAAGAACTAAGGGAAAACCATGAGAGTAATGATTACAGGTGTCGCCGGATTCATCGGCTCGACGTTGGCCATGCGGCTGTTGGAGCGGGGCGATCACGTCTACGGCATCGACAACATGAATGATTACTACGATGTGACTCTGAAGGAGGCGCGACTGGCGCGGTTCAAAGACCACGACAACTTTTCCTTCGAGCGGCTGGATATCGCGGATCGTAACGGCATGGAGCGGTTGTTCGAACGCCACCGCTTCGACGCCGTGATGAATCTCGCAGCCCAGGCCGGCGTGCGCTACTCCATCGAGAACCCGGCGTCCTACGTCGACGCCAATCTGGTCGGGTTCGCCAATATCCTCGAAGGCTGCCGTCACTCCAAAGTAGGACATCTGGTGTTTGCATCCTCGAGCTCTGTTTACGGCGCCAACACCAAACTGCCGTTCTCCGAGCACGACAACGTCGATCATCCGGTATCGCTGTACGCGGCGACCAAGAAGGCCAACGAGCTCATGGCCCACAGCTACGCGCATTTGTACGGCCTTGCCTGCACCGGCCTGCGCTTCTTCACCGTCTACGGCCCCTGGGGCCGCCCCGACATGGCCCTGTTCAAATTCACCAAGGGCATCCTCGAAGGCACGCCCATCCCGGTGTTCAACAAAGGCGAGATGATCCGCGACTTCACCTACATCGACGACATCGTCGAAGGCGTCATCCGCGTCATCGACAACGCCCCCAAACCCGATCCCAACTGGACCGGCGATGACCCCGACCCCGCCACCAGCTACGCCCCGTACCGCGTATTCAACATCGGCAACAACAACCCCGTGCAACTGATGCGCTACATCGAAGTGCTGGAAGAATGCCTGGGCAAGAAAGCCAACATGGATTTGCTGCCGATGCAGCCGGGGGATGTCACCGCGACTTCCGCGGATACCACGGCACTGCACGATGCGGTGGGGTTCAAGCCGGATACTTCGATTGAGACGGGGATTGCGCAGTTTCGTGGAATGGTATCGAGATTATTACGCCCTCTGATCGACGCAGTTTCGGCGATTGGTTGAGTGCGATGCAAAGATACAGATGTTGTACGCTGCCACGGCAGCATGAATGGACGTTTTGATGACCGACGAAAAGCTGCGACTCATATTCGATCAATACAGCCGTTATCGCGCTGTCGCCGAGATCGTTGCAGCGATTCGTGACGATGCCGATGCCCGCATACTTGACGTTGGCAGTGGGGAACTGGGACTGCTCGGTGCGTTCCTTCCCGGTGCAGATATCACCTACGTAGATCCGCTACTGAATAAGCCTGAAAAAGGAGGATGATCATCACATCGGAGGTGATATTTTCACCTCGGCACTCGATGGTGCAACTTATGATTATCTCGTCAGTGTCGACACGCTGGAGCATGTACCGGGAGAGTACCGGCGCGCTTTCCTTGATCGTGTCTCTAGTCTCGCGGAAAAAGGTATTGTGCTGGCTTTCCCTTGCTCCGATGAAGGCGATGCGGTCGCAACGGACGCTTACATCGCTCAGCAGTACCGCGAGAATTTCGGGCGCGAGTATTCGTGGCTGGATGAGCATTTCCGGTTTGGACTGCCGCCGCTCGCTGAGACGAGTAACCACATGCGCGGTCTTGGTTGGACGTGTGAGGTAATTGGTCATGGTTATACTCCCTGGCTACGCGAATTGCTTGGATTTGTCGTTTGCGCGTGGGATGTTCCGGCCGCACAGGAACTCGTCCTCAACGCCAGCGAGCGATTCAATAGCGAGCTATTCGCGTACGATTTCAATCCGCCTACGTACCGTCAGATACTAATTGCAACGAAACAGCCACTCGATATGAGTTCCGTCAATCAGCGACCGGCGGTAACCGAAGAAGCGCAAGCAATATTCGAGGACATCATTGGCACGGCATATCGGCAGCTGCTGCCCATAGTTGCGCGTTTGACCGATTCGGCCAACGCTTCCGAACATCATGTTTCCGATGCGCAAGCAAACGGCGGAGATTCGGCTGAGGAGTTGACGTTAGAGGCTGCAAATTCGGCGCGACGTGTTGCAATCCGAGAACGGGATATTGCTTACCTTGAGCGGGACTATGCAGTTCGCGAACGGGACGCCGCATTGGAGCAGCGCGACGCCGCCCTTAAGGACCGTGATAACTACAGAGAACGACTCACACAGATTCAACGTAGCTTGTCGTGGCGCATCACGGCACCGCTACGTTTTGTGATGCGCGTCATACGTTACGGAGTTCAGCAGTCCGACAAGGGACGGATCACTACTACCGCCCGGCACCTGTATCGCCGATTGCCGCTACCGGCGGCAATCAAAGGGAAACTGCGAAAAGGCTACGTACGCGCTTTCGGAGACCCGAATCTAAGTACGAGTGCCTTGCGGTTCCGGCGCCAGAAGGGCGACGACTACGCGTCACCCTGGTTCCGGCAGACGTGCGCCTTGCTTCGCAATCCGGAGATCTGCCGGACTACATCGTGTTCGGCGTGATCGACTGGCATTTTCGGACCCAGCGACCACAGCACCTTGCACGCGAACTCGCACGGACAGGCCGTAGGGTCTTTTACGTGTCGAACTTGTTCGAGTACGACCAAGAGCCGGGGTTCAGCGTCGAACCGCTGGACCAAGACGGTCGGCTTTTCCAGATTCGCTTGCACATGGGATCGGAATCAAACATCTGACTCGGGTGCTCCTGGGATCCAGGAAATCGCTCAGCTTCGAACGAGCATGGGGGAGGTGCTGCTTTGGACGAGAAGCGAGAGCCTAGTTGGACTCGTACAGCACCCGTATTGGTCCGATCTCGCGTCCGTGTTGCCGAATGCCAAGGTAGTCTACGATTGTATGGATCACCACGAAGGTTTCGATAATACGGGTGCGGAGTTACTGGATCTCGAGCGCACGCTCGCGATGGGGGCCGATTTGCTGACCGTTACCTCAGGTTTGCTCGACGAGTCGTGGGCGGACCTAAATGCAAACCGTGCAGTGATCCGAAATGCTGGCGATTATGAACATTTCTCGAAGCCCCCTGAGCGCTGCTATCAGGATGAGCAAGGTCGGCAGGTCATTGGCTATTACGGTGCGATCGCCGAATGGTTCGACCTGGATCTGGTGGAAGCAGTCGCGACGCGGTTCAAGGATTGTCAGGTGCTGCTGATTGGTTCGGACACGGTACATGCCGCGCGCGCCCTAAATCGACTGAAGAACGTAATCTTCACCGGTGAGATCCCATATCAACAGCTGCCGTATTATCTTCACGGCTTCGACGTGTGCATGCTCCCGTTCAAGGTAGTCCCGCTGACGCTGGCGACCAATCCGGTAAAGGTATACGAGTACCTGAGCGCTGGGAAAGCGGTCGTGTCCGTCGCGCTGCCCGAGATGAAGCAGTTCGATGGCCTTGTGCGTGTTGCGGAGAGCGAGAAGGAGTTTGTCGACCAAATCCAACTCGCACTCGCTGAGGAGCAAAACAGCTCACAACGGATCGAGCGCATGCGGTTCGCGTCGGAACAGACGTGGTCGCACCGGGTGTCGGACCTGGTAGCGCACGTCGAAGTGCCCTCTGCAGATCCGTCGATAAGCGTGGTAGTGGTCACGTACAACAATCTGGAACTCAACAAAGCGTGTCTGGAAAGCCTCTGCGTCAACAGCGGCTACGAGAATCTGGAAATCATCGTGGTCGATAATGCGTCCTCCGACGGTACCCCAGAGATGCTACGAGAATGGGTGGACGGCGAGCGGCGTCGAATCATTCTTAATGACGAGAATAAGGGTTTCGCGGCAGCGAACAACCAGGGGCTCGCGGCTTCCAGTGGCGAGTACTTAGTCATGTTGAACAACGATACGTACGTCACGCCGGGATGGCTTCGTACGCTGATGAACCACCTGCGGCGAGATTCAACAATCGGGCTCATTGGTCCGGTCACAAACAATATTGGAAACGAAGCGCGTATCGACATTAAGTATGACTCCATGGAAGAGATGATGACGATGGCAGCCCGTTATACGCGGAGGAACCTGGGAAAATTGTTCAGCCTGCGTACGGCGGCGTTTTTCTGCGTCATGCTGCCGCGGGCGGTTTATGAAAAAGTGGGGCCTTTGGATGAAGCTTTCGGTGTCGGCTGGTTCGAAGATGACGACTACTGTCGGCGGGCAGAGCAGCTGGGATGGCGAATTGTGTGTGCCGAAGACGTCTTTGTGCATCATCATCACTCTGCGACATTTGACAAGATCAAGCTTGCAGATCGAGAGGCATTGTTCGCAAAAAACAAGGCAATATACGAGGAAAAGTGGGGCGCATGGATTCCGCACACATATCGTTAAAACGAATTGGGACGATGGTGGGACTGCGTTCGGCGAAACGGATGTTGCGGCGTCTCTGGAGCGCAGGCATGGGGCACGCGACTCAAGCCCGGGCACACTTTCATTCGTGTGTAACATCTGTTCTGCTCATAACGCGGTGGCCGTAAGCAGTCTGGAGAGAGAAACGGCCTCATGCGGTAGCTGCGGGTCGACGGTTCGGATGCGCGCAATTGTGTATGCATTGTCGCGGAGCATTTATGGTGAAAGCCGGCTTCTGGATGACTTTCCAGTGGATAAAGGGATCCGTGGCATTGGCATGAGCGATTGGGCGGAATACGCGGACAGACTGCAGGACCGTCTCGACTACACCAACACGTTCTATCACCAGGAACCGCGGTTGGATATCACCGATATCGAGTCATCCCTGGAAGAAACGATGGACTTTGTGATCTCTTCGGATGTGTTCGAGCATGTCACACGGCCGGTATCTCGCGCGTTCGTGAACACCAGACGTTTGTTGAAACCAGGAGGGGTCTTCGTATTCACGGTCCCGTACACCAAAGAAGGCTCGGAGACGAAAGAGCACTTTCCGGTGTTGGACGATTTCAAAATCGCCGAGCGCAATGGATGCTATCAGCTCGTAAATACGACACGCCGTGGCGATGTCGAAGTATTCGAGGATCTCGTGTTCCATGGCGGACCAGGCCAGACGCTCGAGATGCGCATATTTTCGGAAGCGTCGGTGCTGCGGGAACTCGAGGATGCGGGGTTCTCTCGCATCGAAGTGCTTTCGCAACCGGTCTGGGAGCATGGAATCTACTGGCCGCTTGCGTGGTCACTGCCGATCGTCGCAGTTCGATAAAGTATTTCCGTTGGAAGCTCCTGTAAGCTCTCGTTTGCCTATCGCTACGATATAGAACGTTGGACATGCCCATCAAGATCTTGACTATAGTCGGTACGCGGCCGGAAGCCATAAAGATGGCGCCCGTGATACAGAAGCTTCGTAGCGAAACGTGGTGCGACTGCCGAGTATTGGCCACGGCGCAGCATCGGCACCTATTGGACCAGGTTCTGCAGCTGTTCGATATCAAGCCGGACCGGGACCTGAATATCATGCGTCCAAGTCAAGCATTGGCAGAGCTTCATGCGCGGCTACTGCTAGAACTCGAGCAGGTGCTCAAGTTGGAAAAGCCGAGGGCGGTATTGGTTCAAGGTGACACGACTACTGTGATGGCTGCGGCACAGGCGTGTTTTTACCACGATATTCCGGTGGGGCATGTCGAAGCGGGTCTTCGTACCGGGGATATGCGAAATCCATTTCCTGAAGAAATGAACCGTGTAGTGACTGGGCATTTGTCATGTTGGCATTTTGCGCCGACGCCGAGCGCGAAGACAAATTTGCTGCGAGAGGGTATCGAGGCCGAACGCATCTTTATAACGGGAAATACTGTAATTGACGCGTTGCTGGATGTCGCGAACCGGGAGATGGACTTCGACTTGGGAATTGATCCATCGAAGAGGCTGGTTTTGGTGACTGCTCATCGGCGGGAGAATTTTGGTGAACCGTTCCGCCAGGTCTGTCGCGCGATCCGCATGCTTGCAGATCGTTACAGCGACGTGCAGTTCCTCTATCCGGTTCACCCGAATCCGAATGTATCGTCGGTTGCGCAGGAATTGTTGAGTGGTCACCCGAGAATTGTCCTGACAGAGCCTTTGGAATACGCACCGTTTGTCTGGGCCATGAAGCAAGCGCATTTCATCTTGAGCGACTCCGGTGGAGTGCAAGAAGAAGCGCCGGCGTTGGCAAAGCCCGTCCTGGTGCTGCGCCGCGAAACTGAAAGGCCGGAAGCGGTCGAAGAGGGGGTCGTGAAACTGGTTGGCCCTGAGTATGATCGAATAGTGCACGAAGTCAGCAGATTGCTTGATGATGCCGATGCCTATCAGGCGATGGCGAAGGGTGTATCACCCTATGGCGATGGGTACGCGGCTCGACGCATAGCAGAAATTCTGCGGGCAGAGCTTGTCGGCGAAGCAAATCCGGCCTCAGGACAGTTCCCACTACCCGCGTCCGGGTCGTGAAGTTACTTTATTTCTCTCCCGTGTATTACGGCAGCTATGCCCAGAGGCCGCACTACATGGTGAGAAGCTTCCTGGAGCGAGGGATCGAGTCGGTTCTATGGGTGGAGCCCTATCCGACGCGTTTGCCTCGGCTCATCGATTTCACCACCCGAACACAACGCAACGTGAATACTTCACAACCATTGCAGAGTGCAATTGACGTTGTACCTGTGAAGGCCTTTCCCTTTGAGCCCCTTCCTGGCGGAAGCCTTCTCAACGGTTATTTTTCCTGGCGCGACGTCTACGACAAGTTGCGCGGATTTTGTTCAACTGCCCGCTGCGTGTTGGGGATTGGCAAGCCCAGCGCGCTTTCGATGTGGGCGTTGGACAATCTGAATTACGGACACAGCTTTTTGGACCTGATGGACGACTTTCCAGCGTTCTATTCGGGTCTTTCCCGCGTTTCTATGGCACGTACCATGTCGCGAGTGATCAACCGGGTGGATCGTGTCATTTGCTCATGCCACCCGCTATGGGACATGCTGGGCAAAAGCAAGGACAAGTCAGAGGTCGTCCTGAATGGCTACGACATGATCTCGTTACCGCCCAATTGCGCGCTGCGGGATAACGATGTCATCGGATACGTAGGTACGATCGGCAGGTGGTTCGATTGGCCGTTGGTCGCAGAAATCGCTGCGTCGTTGCCGGATGTGACGGTCCGGTTGGTAGGGCCGGAATTCGTGCCGCGTCCAGCGCGGCTTCCTGGCAATATTCAGATGGTTCCGCAATGCACCCAACAGGAAGCGGTACAGCACGTGGCCACGTTTACAGTCGGCTTGATCCCATTTGTGCGATCAGAGCTGACGGCTAGCGTGGACCCGATCAAGTATTACGAGTACCGCGGAATGGGACTGCCTATATGGAGCACAGATTTCGGTGAGATGCATAAGCGGGGCCCCGGGGATGGGGTCGTACATGTTGCGGCCGGAGACAACTGGAACCTTCTATACGAGGAGTGCAAGGCGTTCCGCATGACTGAGCGTGAGCTGATTGCATTCCGCGACGAGAACGACTGGGGCGTTCGATTTCGAAACCTAATCACGACGGGCGTGGGCGGGGGAGATTGAACCTAAGCGTCGTCATCGTGAATTACAATGCCGGATCGGCGCTCGTCGATTGCGTCGAATCAATTTACGCTACAAGTAAAGGTGCCGAAGTAATCGTAGTCGACAACGCGTCCTCCGATCACAGTATTGCGCGCGTGCAAGAGACGGATTGGGGTGCGCATACCGTCACTATTATTCGAAATGAGCGTAACGTCGGGTTTGCAACCGCCTGCAATATTGGCACTCGGAGCGCAAATGGCGAATTGGTGCTGTATCTGAACCCCGACTGCGTAGTGCAGTCCGGAGCACTTGAGAACCTGATGGAAATCTTGGTGGCGCGGCCGGACGCAGGAATGGTTGGCGGCCTGTTGCTAAACCAGGACGGCACGGAACAGGCCGGGGGCAGAAGAGCTGTCCCCACGCCACGGAGAGCGCTGATTCGCATGTTCGGAGTACAGAGGCTAATGAAGCGCGGAGCCGCCTCAAGCGCGCACTATGATCTGAATGAGCAACCATTGCCGCAGCAGCCCATAGAGGTGGATGCGATTTCAGGCGCCTGTATGCTCATTCGGCGCCGGGCGCTCGAAGAGGTGGGCGGGCTCGATGAAGGGTATTTCATGCACTGCGAGGATCTCGACTGGTGCATGCGTTTCCGGGAAGCCGGATGGAAGGTCCTGTTTGTGCCGTCCGCGCGGATTGTGCATGCAAAAGGCGTGTGCAGCAAAACTCGACCGATTTTCGTCGAATGGCATAAGCACAAAGGGATGGTGCGATTCTATCGACGCTTCTTCCGACACCAGTATCCAGTCATCTTGTTGTGGATGGTTCAAGTCGGCGTCTGGTCGCGATTTGGCGGAGTCCTATTAGTGCATGGTGCGCGGTCGATGGGCGCGTGGTTCGGCTGGCGACGTGGCTGACCGCCGGGTTGCCTTGTTGGGGGCATCGAGTCCGACCGGTACGATGGTGAGCAATATGTTGACCCACTCGGGTTGGTCGGTAGTGCCAATCTCGCGGGCTACGAAGTTCCCGGCGGGCAACAATGCCATTCCGTTCTGGGTATCGGTTGCGCCTATCTGGGTCGTGCCGGAGTACTTCTCCCGTTTTTTGGCTCACGGCGCACGTAGGATCGTGGCACTCAGTTCTACGAGTCGCTGGACAAAGACAGATTCTCCCGACGCTTCCGAGCGCAGTATCGCATTGCGGTTAGCGGAGTCGGAAGGTCGGCTTTCGTCCTGGGCTGTGCGCAACGAAGTCGATTGGCTCGTACTCAGGCCAACGCTGATCTATGGTATGGGGCGAGACCGTAATATTTGTGAGATTGTACGGTTTATTCGGAAGTTCGGGTTTTTTCCCATTCTTGGAGAGGCCGGTGGCCTGAGGCAACCGATTCACGTAGCGGACGTCGCAAAGGTTTGCCAGCTCGGGCTCGAAGCAAGCACTATTTCGAATCGAGCCTACGACATCTCTGGTGGAGAGGTACTTTCGTATCGCGAGATGGTTACTCGTGTGTTTTCGGCATTGCATAAGAAGCCACGCGTCTTGCGAGTTCCCCGCTCGGTGTTCAGATCTACGGTGAGTCTGGCCCGCGTTCTCCCTCGTTTTCGCGGCCTGAGCCTCGCTATGGCGGAACGGATGAACACGGACATGATATTTGACCATAGTGAGGCCGCCGCCGATCTAGGCTTCGCTCCACGCACGTTTTCATTGACGCGCGTCGATGTGGAATGCTCCTGAGCGAAGCGCACAACCGGATTGGCGCTGTAACAGATTCAGTGCGGGTCGGTGCCGGGCGCGTTTTGCGATGATGCCTTCAACCTGGAACTGGCCAACGTCGTTCAGCGTGGGACTGGCGTTTGTTATAGCGTTGCTCGCAACCCGGAAACTCGCACGCGCAGGCGGCTGGCTGCAGATACTCGATCATCCCAATAGACGATCGCTTCACAGTCATCCCATACCGCGAACCGGTGGGCTCGGTATTCTGCTGGCCGTGTACTCCGGAGCAGCACTGTTTTATATGTTTCCGGGAACCGAGCCAATCATTCTCTGGATTTTGCTGGCCCTCGCGCCTGTCGCGCTGGTGTCGTTCTTGGATGATCGCAATGGTGTCAAACCCGTTGTTCGGCTCTTGGTGCATCTAGTGGCGGCTGTGATAATGTTATTCGCTGGGCTAGGCGTTGGTGGAGAAATACTCCCTGCTATACCACTTCCGCAATTCACCGCGCTGAGCGCCGTCGCGACGGTTCTGTTCACTGTCTGGATGATCAATTTGTACAATTTCATGGACGGCATCGACGGGTTTGCCGGTGGCATGGCCGTGTGGGGGTTCGGCGCGCTCGGTATCATCGCTTGGCAGAATGCCGGCTATGACATTGCAGTAGTTTGCTGGATCATCGCCGCCGCTTGCGCTGGATTCCTTATTTGGAATTGGCCCCCTGCTCGAATTTTTCTCGGGGACAGCGGATCGTCGTCTCTCGGCACTCTGGTTTCGGGCGTAGCCCTTTGGGGTGCGGAGACACGTACTTTCCCAATTTGGATTCCGGTTTTAGTCTTTTCTCCGTTTGTGGCGGATGCGTCGGTCACGTTGATCCGGAGAGCTGCAAGACGGGAGCGACTCTGGGTCGCCCATCGGGATCACTATTATCAGCGTATTGCCAAACGGCATGGTCACCGTTTCACCACTATGCTTGGCTACGTATTGATGTTTGGATGTGCCGCATCAGGAATTGCCGCCGCCGCCCTTTCCGACGGGAGCCAGTGGATGTTGATCATGACCTGGGTGGTCATTTATGCCTTGTTGGCGCGCTTGGTGGATCAGCGTGCACCGGTGGCCGCAGAGGGGAAATCATGAGTCAGGGGTTCCGAAGCAGCACGCTGCGCGCGAGTATTGTCTTGCATGATATCGCTATGGTGATGATCGCTTGGTTGGGGGCGTATTGGCTTAGGTTCAATCTGGAAAGTGTGCCGGAACCTTACCGCAGCCAGGCTTTCAGGGCGTTGCCAGTCATTTTGGTCGTGCAGGCGGGCGCATTCTGGTTTTTTGGTCTGTATCGAGGAGTATGGCGCTTCGCCTCATTGCCGGACCTGGTGCGAATCGGAAAGGCTGTTCTCGCAGGTGCGGCGATTTCGGCGATGCTGCTGTTCGCGTTCACAAGACTTGAAGACGTGCCTCGGTCAATTTTCCCTCTATACGGAATTCTCCTCGGATTCGTGATCAGCGGTCCTCGTCTGGTGTACCGATGGTACAAGGATCAACGGCTGGCTATCGGAACCGGGAGCAGGGTCCTGATCGTCGGCGCAGGAGCCGGGGGCGAGATGTTGGTGCGCGATCTCACGCGAAATTTGCGCAAAACCTATCAACCCGTCGGGTTCGCCGATGACGATCCTAAAAAACTCGGTACCGAAATTCACGGTTTCCGCGTGTTTGGGCCGGTGAGTGCGCTACCGGAATTGGTCACAAAGCATGCGATTGATCTAATTTTTATTGCAATACCCTCAGCGACCTCCAGACAGATGCGCAGGATTGTCGAGGCTTGCGAAGGTACGGGCGTTACGTTTCGGACCTTGCCAGGCACCCAGGACGTCGCGTCCGGGCGTGCATCCATTCAGACGCTTCGTGAAGTATCAATTGACGATTTGCTCGGACGCGAGCCCATTTTACTGGACTGGGCCGCCCTCAGTGCAGCACTTAAGAACAAACGCGTCCTGGTTACTGGCGGCGGCGGATCGATCGGTGCGGAACTGTGCCGTCAAATCGCGCGCGTGAAACCAGCAACGCTGGTGGTCTTCGAAAACTCGGAGTTCAATCTCTATTCCATCGAAATGGAATTGCGGAACATGGCGCCGCAGGTGAAGCTGGTACCTTTTTTAGGCGATGTTACGGACAAGCTTGCAGTTGAGCGTGCAATGCAAGAATTCGAGCCGGAAATCGTGTACCACGCGGCGGCATATAAACACGTGCCGATGTTGGAGCCGATGGTCAGAACGGCGGTGCGCAACAATATCGTGGGTACGCGCGTCGTTGCTGACGCGGCGAACCAGTACGGTGTTGAAACATTCGTCTTGATATCCACTGACAAAGCCGTAAATCCGGCAAATGTCATGGGAACTTCAAAACGCGTTGCCGAGATCTATTGTCAGAACCTCGACCGTCATTCCGTGACGCGTTTCATTACTGTGCGATTCGGTAATGTCCTTGGATCGGCGGGAAGCGTAGTGCCGCTGTTCAAGGAGCAGATTATGCGGGGCGGACCGGTGACCGTAACCCATCCGGAAATGACGCGATTCTTTATGACAATACCGGAGGCTTGTCAACTGATCATGCAGGCTGGCGTGATGGGTGTTGGCGGAGAAATCTATGTGCTCGACATGGGAGAACCTGTGCGGATCAGCTATCTCGCGGAGCAGATGATCCGTCTGACCGGGCGCATTCCCGGAGAGGATATTGCTATCGCCTATACCGGCCTGCGGCCAGGAGAAAAACTGTACGAAGAACTGTTCCACGAACAAGAGCAACTGATGGGCACTGAGCACGAAAAGATACTGCTGGCACGCGTCAGGGACGTTAGCTGGGACGCCTTTCTGAAAACAATGGGTGACATCGAGGCTGCCGTCGGAAGCTATGACGAAGCGCGACTATTGCAGTTGCTTCATCAGTTGGTTCCGGAATTTCACAGTTCGGCGCCCGAACGTGTAGTTGGGAATGTCGTGTCCTTGGAAAAGGCGCGGAAGTAAACTCGTGGCATTTATGTGCAGCGAATCGAGGTAGCGGACAATGGGTTCAAAAATACGAAAAGCGGTCTTTCCAGTGGGCGGGCTCGGCACGCGGTTTCTCCCTGCAACGAAAGCAAGCCCCAAGGAGATGCTGCCGATCGTGGACAAGCCTCTTATTCAATACGCGGCGGAAGAAGCGTTGGAAGCAGGCTGCGACCAATTGATCTTCGTAACGGGGCGAGGGAAGCGTGCGATTGCCGATCACTTCGACGCGTCACCAGAACTGGAGATGGAGCTTGAGTGGGCGGGAAAGAAGAAGATGCTCGATGAAGTCCGTAACGTATTGCCGGAAGAGGTGGCGGCAATTTACGTTCGTCAGCCGCGCCCGCTCGGGTTGGGCCACGCGGTACTATGCGCTCGCGCTGTCGTGGGTAACGAACCATTTGCCGTACTGTTGGCGGATGATTTAATTGATGGTACGGGCGCTAGCTGCCTGAAACAAATGGTCGAGGTGTTCGAGCAACGGGAATGCAGTGTTATCGCCGTGGAAGAGGTAGATCCGTCCGAAACAAATAAATATGGCGTTGTACGCTCAGATCATCTGGCGGAACGTGTCAGCAGAATCGAGGAGATTGTGGAAAAGCCTGCGCCTGATAAGGCCCCATCCAATCTGGGTGTGGTCGGCCGCTACATTTTGACTCCACAGATATTCGACTTGCTCGAACACACGCCAAGAGGCGCCGGCGGTGAGATTCAGCTTACGGACGCGATCGCTGCTCTGCTGTCGCAAGAAGAAGTGCTGGCGTATCGGTACGCGGGAAGGCGGTACGATTGCGGAAGCAAATTGGGGTATCTGACAGCAACGGTCGAATATGCGTTAAAGCATGAGGAGTTGGGAACATCGTTCGGTGACTACCTGCATACGCTAAAGGATGTGAATGCGACGAGGACCTGAATCGAACTCACTCCAGGTTCGGCGTGCGAAACCATCGTTACGCAGAAAGCACTCCAACACCTTCGGCTCTCCTAGGAACTCGACTTGAGTAATAGAACTATTGTGTCCGCTAACCGAGCTTATCCAGCTTCGTTGGCGGCGATGCTGCTTTCGTTGTGGCGTAACCGCCAACTCATCTGGCAGATGACGAAGCGGGAAGTCGTGGGCCGTTACCGCGGCTCGATTATGGGGCTAGCATGGTCGTTTTTTAATCCGATCTTGATGCTTTCGGTCTATACATTTGTATTTTCGGTTGTCTTCAAAGCTCGGTGGGGAGTTGGCGGCGATCAAAGCAAAGCCGACTTTGCACTATTGTTGTTTGTGGGGATGATTGTCCACGGATTGTTCGCTGAATGTATTAACCGGTCGCCGGAATCGATCGTGTCGAACGTCAACTACGTGAAGAAAATCATCTTTCCTTTGGAGATCTTGCCGATCGTTGCGCTGGGATCCTCGGTATTCCATGCCCTTGTAAGTGTATTCGTGTTGCTGGTCGCAATGCTTGTATTGGACGGGGCCATGCCATGGACCTTTGTCATGTTCCCAATAGTATTCTTGCCGCTTGTAATCGGAACTATGGGGGCTGCTTGGTTCTTGGCCGCGATTAGCGTCTATGTCCGAGACGTCAAACAAACCACGAGTTTATTAACGACGGTGCTGCTCTTTATCTCTCCTGTGTTCTATCCAATTTCAATGATGCCAGAGCGATTTCAATTTTGGATGCACCTCAATCCGCTCACATTCATCATTGAAGAATCGCGTAACGTCATAATTTTGGGGGATTCATTTGAGATTTGGACCTGGTTAATGTACACGGGGGCATCCATCTTAGTTGCTTGGCTTGGATACTGGTGGTTCCAGAGGACCCGTAAAGGATTTTCGGATGTCCTCTGAGAATTACGCGATACAGATCAAGAATGTGAGCAAGTGCTACCAGATCTATGATCGTCCGCAAGATCGGTTAAAGCACGCGTTGATTCCGCGTTTGGAACGCCTTATCGGCCGCCCTGGACGCCAATACGGACGTGAGTTTTGGGCGCTTAACGATGTCTCTTTTAATGTGGAGAGAGGGGAAGTACTTGGTGTTGTTGGTCGAAACGGATCAGGTAAGTCGACTCTGCTTCAGATAGTATGCGGCACGCTGACACCAACATCCGGTAGTGCCGAAGTGTATGGCCGAGTCGGAGCGCTGTTAGAGTTGGGAGCTGGCTTCAATCCGGAGTTCAGTGGGCGTGAAAATATTTATTTGAGCGGACTGCTTCTTGGGCTCTCGCGTCAGGAAATGGACGATCGATTGGAGGAAATCGTCGCGTTCGCGGATATTGGTGAGTTTGTTGATCAGCCGGTAAAAACGTTTTCTAGTGGCATGTTTGCGCGCCTTGCGTTCTCCGTTCAGTCGAGCCTTGATCCTGAGATTTTGATTGTAGATGAGGCGTTGGCGGTAGGGGATAGCCAGTTCGTTCACAAATGCATGCTCAGGTTTCATCAAATGCGCGAACAAGGAAAGACGATACTTCTAGTCACGCATGATGCGACAGCGGTGAAAACGCTTTGCGACCGCGCGGTTTGGATTGACCGAGGCTCAGTATCGGGAATTGGGGAGGCGAGTATTGTTGTAGATGAATACTTGGCGAGACTCAGTGGACAATCGGCTGCTGCAGCAGGGTTGGATTACGAGGGCGTGAGCGCTCGAGAACGTGGAGAAAATGCGCTCGGAGACGAGCCACTTATCCCGAATATTGACCAACGATACGGCGATCTAACATGTCAGATCGTCGGCGTGGGGCTATACGATTCATCTTTACGGGCGACGATTAGCGGTAAATAACAACTCAAATGTAGTTATTCGAATTACCATTGAAAACCGGACGCTGGATCCAGGTACTCCTCTGATCGTTGGGATAGGTCTCAGAAACAGTAGAGGGATCGATATTGCAAGCGTCAATTCACAATCCCAGGACATCCATATACGAGCGCCAGAGGTCGGGCAGACATGTACGATTCGCGCGAACATTTATCTCCCCGAATTGCATCCGGGATCGTATTCATTTCGTGTGGCGATTAGTCGTCCTGCGCTCGATGGGACGACCGTAAGCTGCGACGATATATTGAATGCATTGGTATTTGATCTTCTTTCGGAGCGCGCAGTATATGTTCTGATGTTGCTGAAAGCGGATTTTAAGGTTGAGCCCTAATCAGGCTGCGCCGAAGCAGGTGGGCTTGAGGAGGATTTCCGTGTGCAATCGTCGTCTCTCAATTGTGCATGAGAGAAGATCCATCGCGAATCAATTTCGCTCATTTATTTGAGTCGCGAGAACTTTACGCTCTGAGCATGCGGGTCGCCGATCGTGGAGTTCGATGTGTCGGGGCAAGCATATTCACCAATTTGCTCTTCGTCGGTAACACGGCGTTAGAGGTGTCACTATTTTAGGTTTTGATTTCATAGAAAACGCTATGACTAATGTAGACGCATACTCTCCCGTTCGCAATTACGTGAAAAAGAACCTTTTAACGCGCGCGCACTCGAACCCGGAATTGATTCCGTCACGATATTGGACAGACTTTGCGCGAAATTTTCGTTACGTGTATGACCTGCCGAAGGATGAGCTTCAGCGGATTCGCTTTCACACATACCATCTCACTAGTGATCTCTATCTTACTTACTATTTTGCGAGCGATAGCTACAAAGACCTCTTGGCTGAGGGATACCGGTTTTTTCACCGTGACGGATACGTGCCGTGCATCGAAGAAGGGGAGCATGGCATCGGGGTTATAACGGAATTTGGGCGGGTGAGCCACGACCTTCTGCGTTACCTCGGAGCGCTGTGCGACGTAATCGATGCAGGCCTCGTGCACAATTCAAATCAAGTCAGAATCGCAGAAATCGGTGGTGGTTACGGTGGACTGGCGCGCGCGCACCTTGCTTACAATCCAAGGACAACTTATGTCATTTGTGATCTGGAAGAAACATTATTTTTTTCGGCCGTCTATCTGACAAATCACCTAGGAACAAACAAGGTGCATTTGTTGGAAAGCGAGATAAGCAGCGATGAGCTCGAAGAAGGGCATGTATATTTCGTGCCGCAGTCGAAAATTGCTTTACTGGATAACCTACAATTTGACTACGTCGTCAATCAACAATCCTTTCAGGAGATGACGCAGCGACAGGTTGAGCGATACTTAGGTTGGATTGCGACTCATGCTAAATATTTGTACACATGTAATGCGATAGACCATGGAGATATAGGGATCGAGAAGTCTCTTGTAATGAACTTACCAGACGTCATCAAGAAGCAGTTCGGCACACCCCAATGGATAGGACTGATGCCTGACTCGAACCAAAGGTTTGGCGACAATCATCTGGTGCGCGCCGTCTATCAGACAAAGACTTAGCTCATGCGGACAAAAAGGCGAAAGGCTCTCGCTTCGAGAGCGATTTGTACCTGATATGGCAGAATCACTATCTATGACAAAGAAAGAAACAATTTCATTAGTTGTCCCATTTTTCAACGAGGGCGAAGCTGTTCAGGACTTTCATGCGGCGGTCTGCCATTTAATGGATGAACTACAAGAATACGAATTCGAGGTTGTGTGCATTGACGACGGAAGTCGGGATGATACGTTAACCAAACTGGTTGCTGTCGCCAACAGCGATTTCCGGTTTAGCGTGATTGAGTTATCTCGGAATTTCGGGAAAGAAGCCGCCTTGACCGCCGGTCTCGATGCGGCAACTGGCGATGCCGTGATCCCCATCGATGCAGATCTGCAAGACCCGCCGGATTTAATACGGGCAATGATCAACGAATGGTTGAAGGGTGCGGAGGTTGTGTTGGCGCGACGTGTAGACCGAAGTTCGGATTCTCTGCTGAAACGAAAGTCTGCGGAAATCTTTTATAGGCTTCACAACTCCCTCTCGAATATCAAGATACCGGAAAATGTTGGCGACTTCCGGTTAATTGATAGGATCGCGGTTGATGCACTCAAGCAACTGCCTGAACAACAGAGATTCATGAAAGGCTTGTTTGCGTGGGTTGGCTTTAAAACGGTGACCTTGGATTATGTTAGAAGATCCCGTATCGCAGGGGCAACGAAGTTTTCTGGGTGGAAGCTCTGGAACTTTGCTTTGGAGGGAGTGACTAGCTTTAGCACTGCTCCGCTCCGATTGTGGTCTTACATCGGAATAATGGGAACGCTCGTTGCAGTCATTTATTTAATCTTTATTGTCGTTAGGACCTTGATTTACGGCATCGACGTCCCAGGCTATGCGTCGTTGCTGGTCGCCGTATTATTCTTTGGTAGTCTGCAGCTTATTAGCGTTGGTGTACTGGGGGAGTATATCGGGCGCATATACATGGAGACCAAGCGTAGGCCGCTATATTTGATAAGAAAACGCTATGGGAAAAAACAATGAACCCAGAAGCCTATCTCGAAATGGCGGAAGTTGAGAATAGACACTGGTGGTTCGTTGGGCGCAGGCAGATCCTGTCTACGTTGCTCGAGAGTTTGAAATTCAATATAACGCCGGAAATCCTTGAAGTTGGTTGCGGTACGGGAGGCAACCTAAAAATGTTAGCAGAATTCGGTCGAGTTCGCGCGATCGAGTTGGATTCTGACGCGCGCGCGATCGCGTTACAGAAGACCAACAATCTCTGCGAAATAAGGGCCGGATGTTTGTCCCGATAATATCGGCTTTAATAGCGAACGATTCGATTTAATATGCATGTTCGATGTTTTGGAACATATCGATCAAGATGTTCAAACGTTGATCGCATTACGACGGCTATTAGCAATAAATGGTCGTATTTTGGTTACGGTTCCCGCGTATCAATGGCTGTACGGTCCGCATGACCACTTTCTCCACCACAAGAGACGTTATTCGACGCGTGAGCTACGAAAGAAAGTCTCGAGCGGCAGGGCTGTCTATAGTACGCATTTCATATTTTAACACTATTCTGTTCCCGGTTGCCGCACTAGCGCAGATAGAAGACAAAATGTTCGGTAGTGCGGAGGGCACCTGGGCACGGGATTCCGCCCCCAACAATCAACAAGCTGCTAGAGACGATATTTTCAGCCGAACGATTTTTACTCAAGACGGTGAATTTGCCTTATGGGGTATCAATAGTTTGTTTACTTGAAGCCGTCGATGTCCAGGAGGGAGCCGAGCTTACGCGTGCATAATGTGGGGTCCTTTGCTGCACCCAATTCAAAAAGCGGCCGGGTATAAAACTATAATCAAGTGTCCAGGATGCGAAACAGTCGAATACTGAGCGTCTTTCTTTCTTTCCATCGTTGCCGGAGTCACGCTTACCGTCACGGGCTTGCTACAGCAAGATTGGCCCGAGGTTTTGCCGTGGGTGGATAATGCTTTATGGCGATACGCAGGGTTAATGCTCGGTGTTGCGTTGGTTTTGGTCTTCTGCGTTAGGCAATTGCAGCACAATACAATGTATGCAGGTATTGTACTGGCAGTCATAATCGCATTACTGACGAATGCAATTTGGCCTCTGTTAGTCACATGTTGGTTTGCTTTTGACATCCGCAGTGCTCGGGAAGAAAGCTCGTAAGCTGCTTAAGATTAGCGACCATAAAGAACGTTGGAGTGCGTCGTTTCTAATCGGCGCCGGAATTTTCGGTACGGTTGTTGGCCTACTCGCGCATATGCCAGTGAATTATCCTGGGCTATATTCCGTGATGTTGGCTGCGCCACTGCTATTGTGGTGGAGGGAGATACCAGAAGCCGTCGCGCCGATTTTTGCGTTGCGCAACAACCGCTAACTGCAGGATGTCAGGTGGATTGGATGGGCGTCGCAATCGTTACGGTAGCGATGGCGCATTTTGTGGCGGCTTTAATGCCGGAAGTAATGTTCGATGCGTTGACTTACATTTATTCGTTACCAAGTCAACTGGCGTCACAGCATGAATGGGGATTCAATCCCTCGCTCTATTCCATGGCGTTGATTCCAATGTTAGGGGATTGGTTGTTTTCGATTGGTTATATGCTCGGAGGCGAATCCGCTGCAAGATTGATCAACGTTGGATTTACGTATCTGTTAGTTTGGCAAGGTTACAGGCTAGTGTTATGGGCTGGTGGAACGATGAGGGGCGCGCAATGGACGGCGCTAATTTTTCTATCTGCACCCCTTGTATTTACAGAGAGCAGCAGTCTTTTTGTTGAGACAGTATGGACTGCGTTCGTGGTGCAAGGTGTAATAGCGCTGCTTTGTCATGTACAGGAAGAAGGCCGATCCGGAATCAGGGTGGCCGGGCTAATGTTCGGATTTGTGCTGCCGCAAAAGCGGTGACCCTAAGTATATTGCCGGCGCTAGTGCCTATCGTCCTATTTCACCCTCGATTGTGGCTAGATGGACGCAATATACGTCCGGCCTTGTATGGATTCCTGCTGTTTGTTGTTGCAGGTGCTATCCCTTATCTGACCGCATGGGTTATTAGTGGGAATCCGGTTCATCCGTTTTTCAATGCGATCTTTCAATCTCACTACTTTCCACCCGTCAATTTCGATAACCTATTGTATCATTCCGGCGTCACATGGGATCTACCTTATCGTGTGGTATTCAATTCTGGAGATTATCTGGAGGCGAGTAACGGGGCCGGAGGGTTTCAATGGATGTTATTGTTTCCTGCCGCTCTGATTTGTTTATTAGCGAGTCGAAATAAGAAAGGGATTTTGCTATTCCTAGTCGCCAGCCTCGCTGTCGCAGTTATTTTTTATTCCCAAAGTTACCTGCGTTATGTTTACCCGATGACGCTTATTCTCACTGCCGTAATCGGTATTGCAATTTCGGGCGGAACGCGGGAGTCGGCGCTGATCGCCGAAGGTTTCACTTATGCGGCGATATTTACGGTGGAATTCAATCTTTTGTTCTTTCACAGCGGGGACTTGGGCCTATCGTGATTTTCCACTGCGCATATTTTTGACAAAATATCTCGCCAGCGGTATCTGGAAGTTAGAGTGCCCACTCGCCGTGCGGTGCAGCTTGTTAATCTTCTGAATACGGAGCAGTCCCCGTAGCCTTTTTCAGTCCTCCGTTTGGAGCAGGTTTACACGCGGACGCTCTTTATCCAAATTGGTACAATTATCAATTTAAGGAAAAGATAGACGACGCTGGGGGAGCGCAAAACATCGTGACTGTTTTAAGCGCTTATGGAGTCAACTATGTGTTATTGGATCAAGAGTGGGGTAATCCGATAACGCGAAACGCCATCGGGGACGCCACGAGCAAAATCGCCCAATTTGGTTCAGTCGAGGTTCGGGCTATTCGTGATGAGTATCGATTTAGGAAGAAAGACTTAACAATCCAGAACTCTCTGGGCCAACCGGTTGGACCTTGAGTAATGGTGCTAAAGCTGATGTAAGCGCAGGCACATTCCAGGTTTCGGTGAACGCCCCTGCGACTCAGACGGTGGCGGTTTGTGGCGGGATACGGTATTTACAGAAAGTCACATTACGTTGTGGGGTAAAACCTGGTTCGGGCCGTATTCAAGTCAATTGGTACGATGAAAAGATGGCATTTCTAGATACAAATATTAAAGTATTTGATTGCACAGCCGACTGGCAACAACGCAGCCAAATGGTAATTGCACGAAAACGTGCGAAGTTTGCGACCGTCTACGCAACGTCCCACACGGCTACGCCGATCGAAATAACAAGGATATCTTTCCGATGACGAAGGTAGCGATCATTCTGCCGGCGTTTAACGAGGCGCAAGTTATTGAAGCAGCGATTCGCGACTTCCACGCCGCTATGCCAGACGCGGAAATTTGGGTTGTCAACAACAACTCCACTGATGATACGGAGCAAGTTGCACGCGACACCATGAAACAGGCTGGTAATAACGGTGGGATTATCGTGGAGCCCAGACAAGGTAAGGGTAACGCTGTGCGACGAGCCTTCCATGACGTTGATGCCGATATATACGTGTTGGCTGATGCAGATTTGACCTACCCGGCGGATAGATTGGCGGATCTGATCCAACCGGTCGCCGAAGGCAAAGCGGAGATGGTGGTAGGAGACCGGCATTCGGCAGGTCACTATCTTAAAGAAAACAAGAGGCCGTTGCACAATTTCGGCAATAGGCTTGTTCAATCGCTCGTCAATTTTTTATTTAGTGCAAACCTAGTGGATATCATGACGGGGTACCGTGTGTCGAGTCGATCTTTCGTCAAGAATTATCCGATACTAGTCGAAGGATTTGAAATTGAAACGGACATGACGTTACACGCGTTAGATAAGAAATTCCGTATTGTTGAGATTCCATCGAATATAAAGACAGGCCAGAGGGTAGTGTTTCGAAGCTGAATACGCTCGTTGACGGCGCCAAAGTAATTAAGACTATCGTGCGTTCCTTTGACATTATCGCCCGTTAGCTTTTTTCGGAGGGGCAGGGGTTTTCTTCGCGTTAGTTGGTATGCTCGTGGCCGTTCCGGTATTTAAAGATTCGATTCAGATGCAGTATATCTACCATGTGCCGCTCGCGATTCTGGCGACGGGAATTGAGATTGTGGCGCTCCTGTTGGTTGCTATTGGACTTGTGCTTGATTCCATTGCAGAGCAGGACAAACGAAATTTCGAGAGGAGCTGTTGCGGAACTCATGATGGATGGTAAATTAAACTGGAAAATAATGCCTAAACTGTTTCGTTGGAATAGCGCCCAACATGGGATCGCCGCAACTGAACGTTATGCACATTGTCTTGAGTGAATGCAATTGGAACCGTGCGGGTGTAACGAATGACTGAGTACGCGGGAACAGACAACTTGGAGGTGATGGCGGATGCTGTTAAGTACAACGCGTATCTGTTGGATTTGATTCGGACGCAGGTGCGCCCGGGTATGCGCGTGCTGGATATTGGAGCTGGTATTGGTACTTTCGCGCGCGCGTTGCGTGACGAGGGTTATGAAGTGACCTGTTTCGAACCGGATCGTAATCAGGCCGCACATATCCGATCGCTTGGAATTCCAGTTGAAGCCAGCTTGCGCGATTTGGATGGCGTAGGTTTTGATTTCATTTACTCTTTAAATGTCTTGGAACACATTCAAGAGACCAGGCAGCGGTCCGAGAGTGGTGTGAGCTATTAAAACCAGGCGGTAGAATGTTCATTTATGTGCCTGCGTTCCAGTTCCTTATTCAAGTATGGATCGGAAGGTAGGCATTTTCGCCGGTATACGCGTCGGGCGCTGGCGACAATAGTGCAGGCAGTCGATGCCAAGATAATAAGGTCCAGATATGCGGATTCAATCGGATTTCTAGCATCTATTGCATACAAATGCTCGAAGAACAAAACCGGTGATGTAGATCGACAAATGCTGAGGATTTACGATCGGTACGTGTTTCCGATCAGCAGAACAGCGGACCGCATTTTGGACACGGTTGTCGGTAAGAATGTATATATTTTGTTCGAAAGGCGGGATGGTAATCTTGGTAGACGCGATTGAAACCAATAGTACTTTACATTCAAGGCTAAACGATACGCATGCGTTCTACAACGTGGTATTCATAGTTGCTCATGATCGGTGGTCGTGCCTTCTTCCAAAATATCTCCCAAGTGTCCACTATAGCTGTGTATTTGCAGATCTGAGCACTGATGACCCTTCGGCATAAGCTGAGTGGGCAGTTTGTCCGGTTCGCGATAACAGGCTTATTGGCGACAGGTCTGCACACGGTTGTCGCTGCATGGTTTATTACTAAATGGCTGCTGTTGCCGTTGTTGCGAACGGCATTGCATTCGCAACGGCAGCGAGTTTTTCATATGTCGTCAACACGCGGTGGAGCTTCGCTAGCCAGGTTTCACCGGATAACATAATACGCTTTGCCGTCGTATCTATCGTGGGCTTGTCTTTATCGATGGGATATTTCCGGTATGGCCATTATTTATGGCCTTCATTACATCTACGGAATTGTGTTTGTCGTCTGCATCGTCCCCGCAGTGACATTTGTACTGCATAGTGCTTGGACATACCGATCTTAATCTGATCAGCGCGCATCGCGGTTATTGCCACCGTCAAAATTGTATTGCGGAAACGCGCTTGCGCTCGGAGGCGCTTAAGCCGCCATATTTCAATTGCTATTTGTAATCGGTCACCCCGAAAATCCGTTGCTTGCGGCATAGATCCTCGATCTTCGTTCCTACGTCGGCTTCGTTCGGTAATCCCCCCGGAAATTGATTGCGTTTAGAAGTAGAATTTTCTACTGACCAGGAGATTCTACGGTGAAGAAATCGCGATTCACAGATAGTCAGATTCTGGCGATGCTAAAAGAGGCCGAGTCTGGGGTGGCGGTACCGGAGCTGTGCCGCACGCACGGGATCAGTTCGGCGACGTTTTATAAATGGCGCGCCAAGTTCGGTGGGATGGACGCCTCGATGATGAGTCGGCTCAAGGAGCTGGAGGAAGAGAACCGGCGGCTGAAGAAGATGTATGCCGAGTCGAAGATGGATGCGGAGATCCTGCGCGAGGCGTTGGGAAAAAATGGTAGCGCCATCGCAACGGAAGGCGATGGCGCGCTGGGCAGTGAAGGACAAGGCGGTATCGATCCGCCGCGCGTGCCGGCTGTTTGCGGTGAGCGAGCGCTGTTATCGGTATCCGGCGCGGCTTTCGACGGAAAATGAGCGCATTGCCGACTGGCTGATCCGCCTGACGCACAACCAGCGCAACTGGGGCTTTGGGCTGTGCTTTTTGTACTTACGTAACGTCAAAGGCTTCGGCTGGAACCACAAGCGCGTGTATCGCATCTACCGGGCCTTGGAGCTGAATCTGCGGATCAAACCCAAGAAGCGGCTGGTGCGCGAGAAGCCGCAGCCACTTGACAGTGCCCCAGGCGATCAATCAAACCTGGTCGATGGACTTCATGCATGACAGTCTGGCGGATGGGCGATGCTTCCGCCTATTGAACGTCATTGACGACTTCAACCGGGAAGGGTTAGGCATCGAAGTGGACTTCTCGCTACCGGCCGAACGGGTCATCCGTACACTGGAACAGATCATCGAATGGCGCGGCAAGCCAGCGGTCATTCGTTGTGACAACGGTCCAGAATATATCAGCGGTGCGCTGACCACTTGGGCGGACGAACGAGGTATCGAGCTTGCCTATATCCAGCCCGGCAAGCCGCAGCAAAATGCTTATATCGAACGCTACAACCGCACGGTGCGTTACGAATGGCTGTCGCAATACCTGTTCGATACAATCGACGAAGTCCGCGACTATGCGACTCGCTGGCTCTGGACCTACAACAACGAACGGCCCAATATGGCCCTGGGAGGCATCACCCCGAAACAGAAGTTGGCCCTGGTGGCTTAGCGCTACTTCTACATGCGAACATAAATGGGGGGATTACCGTTCAAGATTTCGATAATCTGATCTTCGTCGGTTCGCGATTTCTTTATTTGAATCGCTGCGGCTATTTTGCCAGAAATTTCTACCTAAAAACTCTCTACCCGCTGGGGAAACGTACAAGTGGTGCAAAAAAACTGACCATGACTCGCAACACCGAAATCCAAAAAACAGAGAAACCCGTGCGGGTTCGAATGTTTGTACACATAGGCCGCGGATGGAAATATGAACATTAGGCTTCTAACGCACCGTGCGGGACAATCTCCAATAC
The DNA here is from genome assembly GCA_963762165.1 of uncultured Gammaproteobacteria bacterium. GTDB lineage: Bacteria > Pseudomonadota > Gammaproteobacteria > JASBUN01 > JASBUN01 > CAVXJN01. Next base: position 213,977 of record CAVXJN010000001.1, on the reverse strand, counting down.
TAATTGGAGCTCGCGGAAATCTACCATTGTTAGCAGCTTTGGTGACTATAACGATCGTGGGACTGCTTTTGAATCGCGAAGTTTATGCGATTGGAGATGATTATCATTTCTTTGGATTCTATTTTGCGCTAGGCGGTATGGATTACGCTCAGGCTGCATTCAGTTTCTGGTCTAGTCCATTTGCCGCTGGGCGTCCGTTCGCGCCAGTATTTGACCTGATTCCTCTCTCGTTAATGCATTCGATTTCTCAGTTCGAATGGGTTCGAATGCTTCATCTGGTGCTACTGATCACAATCTGCATTCAGATATACAAGGTCGCAAGTTCTGCTGGCCGCCATCCAAAAATCGGCGGTCTGATTTCGCTGTGTATTTTTTCCATGCCAGGCATTTGGCATGTGTACATGGTCAGTTATGGGACGAGCATGCTGATAGGGGTGAGCGCCGCGTTGGCTGGGGCTGTATTGATCGCGAGCACACACAGCCCGTCGATCAAGCGGTGGTTCGTGTTCGTTGTCATCGCGGTAGTAGTGATTTTTACGTATCAGCCGCTCTGGCCGATATTATTTATCGGTGTAACTGTGAGAATCTTGAGCGTTGAAATCGTAAATAAGCGGAAGGATGCAGACTTACACATCGTAACAGAACAGCTTCTGGGCTACGCAACAACGTACTTGAGGGTTGCCGCAGTTGTTGCTTGCGTATTCGTTCTCAACTATCTCCTGGTCCGTTACGGCTACAATAGCCCGCGGTTGTCTTCTGGGCCGGAACTGGTCGCAAAGGTTCATCATATATTGATCGAACTGGTGCCTGCCACGATTTATCCGTGGCTCTACTTGTTCTTTCCTGGTAGGTCATGGGTAATTGTGCTCAGCTGGGCTACCGTTGTCTTGTCTTTTTTTTTAATTCTTCGTATGTCGTATCGATCGCCTTACAGTGCGGCGGGAAGGCAAATTGGATTCCGCTATGTATTCCGGCTAGCGCTAATCATTTTGATCGCCACCAGTCTCCTTCCTCTGTCCCTTGGGATGTATGTATTTACGGATCAAGCGGTCGGATTTAGGCGGGTAGTATTCGCTTCGATCTATTTTTGGTTTGTTTTTTTATACGTATTGAACAGAGCGGTTCCTCGGCTGGCTATCTATAAGCCTGCCCGGTATGGCTTGTACGGCGGGTTCACCATGGTGGCCCTTATAGTCGGTGTGTTTCTCGACGTCAGTACGCAGCAATTAGCGGCGACAGAGTGGAAGAGTGCGTTGTGCGCCACAAGGCATTCACCGATATCAGACCAAACACGGATAGATAGGTCGGCCGTGCTCCTTCCAATACCATTCCCATCTGCGCTGCAGAACGACGAAGTACAAGTACGAACTCTCTCGTATCCAACGGGCGCAATGCTGATTTGGCTGAGTCATTCTGAGGCTCTGGGAAAGAGGCCTGCGTTCTCACCTTGGGTCCTTGAAATCGCGGATCAACCGGCACTCGGTGCTTGGGAGCGCGCCTACAAACAGTGTTCACCGGTCTCGAATTAGCTGAATTGCCTCGGTGGTCGTTAGACTTGGCGGGCGACCAGGAGGGGGTTAAGCGTTCGATGTAGGCGTTCTAATTCGGATTGGGGGGTTGGATGTATTGGATCGTGACCGCGTTGTCTCCCTCATTCTGTGAGCGCCTGGCTCGGGAACTCCGTAAACTTATTTGCACGCAACACGTTCGGCACGCCACGCTGTTCCTTCCATCGCTGCGGCGCCCGTACCACGGCGGTGCGCGTTAGGAGGTATCGATTTCGATAGTGCGCGCACGTACTCTAGATGCCCCAAGGCGGATGGGCCTCCACCAAGCCATTGAGCAATTTGATCAGCTGCGCATCCCGAACTAGCCAGTCCGTGGGCGGGCGATAATATGCGGCAGGTGACAGCCCCACGCAACCGCGACAGCGGCGTACCGCCGGTCCAAACGCCGCCGCAGGTACTGCGCCGCCGCGCGCCTGGCTGGTGGCGTCAGAGCTTTTTGCGATCAAACTCGTCATCGCGCGGTTCTTGAGCGCAAGATCAGCATACAGGAGTTGAGCTTGCGTACTCCGGATCCTGTTCCTTGGTCCGCTTCGGTTCCGAGGCGCTCATCCCGCCGTATTTGGCTTTCCGGTTGTAGTAGGTCGCCGCGGAGATTCCGTGCTTACGGCACAGGTCTTTGACCTTCATCCCGACGTCCGGCTCGTTCAAGCTCTCATCGAGCCGTGTCACCGTGTAACATGATTTCTTCATGGTAGCCTCCTCGGCTAATTTTGCCGGAAAGCGCTATCTACAAACCATCTACACAGTGGGGAAGCTTACGCGGACCCGAAGTAGTTTCGGATTCAAAATGATGCAAAATAACAATAGGATCGCAAGCTCTAGGTTTAGTGCAAGCGCGTTAGATCTAAGTTATTTGATTTTCGTAATCGGGGTGGTGGTCATTTGGAATATGCCTGACGTTAATGCGCGTCATTTTTTTCAGGCAGATGATTGGGCGTGGCTATATAACGCGGAATTTCATGATTTCGGTGACTTGTTTTCATTGCTTCCGCAGAGCATTTACAACGATCGACCTATAGGCGCGATCGCAATAAAGGCCGGCTATGAAATATTTGGACTGAATCCTTCCTATTTTCTCCTGTCACAGTTGGGCTTGCACGTTGTCAACTGCATCCTGCTCTATCTGATTTCGAAAAAATACGTTGGGAGATCTGCAGCGCTGTTGGCAGGAGTTCTTGCTGGGACATGGGTCGCGGCAAACAACGCGGTATTTTGGACGGCGGCGATTTTCGATATCCTTGCTGTCTTGCTCTGTCTAACGTCGATTTGGGTTTGGCAGCTCGCATGGAATTGTAAGGTACGGATAATTTATTTTATTGTCGGTGCCGTTGCATATTTTTTAGCGATCCGAACAAAAGAATTTGCAATTGGATTGCCTGTCCTGTTGTTTCTTGTGAGCACCATGCTGGAAAAGAGGAGCCTCTCGGAAACTCTCCAATCGCTTGTGCCCTACTTGGCAGTGATGCTTGTGTGTGGTGTAACGTACTTGCAATTGTTTTATTCGGGAGTGTCCACAGCCGAGTCCAGCCCTAATCCGTACGCGTTAGATTTATTTAGCGTAGCGGACAATTTTGTTTTTTATTTTTCTAGAGCGTTCTATGTCCAACAAGTCGGGCCGTTTGGGCCAATTGTGGCAGCAATAGTGTTTCTAGCGGCTGGCGTGAGGATGCCATACTATAAGACGTTCGTATTTGTATGTTTTTGCGGGTTTTCGTTAATGTTAGGTCCAACGCTTTTACTGGGCGCGCACCAAGATGTGCTCTATTTGTATGCGCCGCATTTCTTTCTTGCTTTAGCGATCGGATCGCTATTTCTGCTTCCGGCGTTTTGGAAAGCGATAGCTTTGTCTGTGTCCGTGAGCTTAGTAGTTTTGCCACCAGATATTCTTGGATTTTCGTATTTGACGAATCTCTACTCCAAAAAAACTGCCGAATACCGTGAGCAGTTCAATTCGTTTTTGCGAGCGGTCGGAAAAATTCAGAGTGGATCTACAATCTTTATTTTTGGACTCGAGACCTACATGAATCCATTTTCCTATGGTCCGGGTAATTCCGTGAAAGTCGCCGAGAAAGACAGTTCGTTGGAATTCGTTATTGAAAAACCGCGCGACGTACTGATAAAGGAATTTTGTGCAACACAATCGTCAAGATACTTTATTGCGTTTCATGGAAATGATGCCTGGGATGAAACCGAACTTGCGTCCAAATCGTGTGATCCGGCTGTATCGGAGAGTCCCAGACGATAGCTGGTGTGAAAGTTTGCGCTTTAGACACGACGAAATTGAGCAGATAGGGAGAAATGCCGTCAGCAGAAACATGTGCGCCCAAAGGCCACGCATAGCGCTATGCTTAGGCGGTACCTGTAGCTGCAGAGCACGGAGTGTTATGGTTGCCCATAAGGACTCAGTAAAGATTCGTATCAGCGAAACTTGAATTGGCTCCCCGGGACGGGCTCGAACCGCCGACCCGGTGATTAACAGTCACCTGCTCTACCAACTGAGCTACCGGGGAACATCGCTGAATGCGAGCGCAAATGGTACCGGCGCAGGCGGGGTTGGTCAAGACTCTGGTCTAACTGGGGCAGCGCGCGGCGTTGGCAGCCGGGGCCGGGTCGATGGTTCGCGGACGGCCGGTGTTGGAAAGGCTAACGGCCATGGTGTGGGCGGGGCCGCGCGGATCGCAAAAGGTAAAAGTGGTGTTGGATCCGGCGCTGGAACCCGGATTGAGACGTGTTCCCGTGCTGCGAAAAATGATCCGGGTGCGTGCCGCACTGGTGATGATCGCGCCCCCTTGCGTGGCCTGCGCAACCCGCAATAAATCGTCGGTCGTCTCACGTATCTCCATTGGCGTTTCTGTCCAGAAATGCGATCCAACCCTGGTCCCAATGCATACTGCGCCAGCAGTTTTGGCCGTCCGTGCTCGGACAGATCACCACATTTTGACCCGAATATACGCTGGTTGCGCGCGCGAATCCTAAACCGCCGACAATGGCGTTGGCGCGGCTGGTAGTGCGGCGTATCGTTAATCACATTCTCGAACATTGGAATTACACCGGTGAGCAATATAGCCGATACGGCCAGGGTGACCATGAGTTCGATCAATGTGAAGCCGTAAGCCGCAGGATCGAACGCGAACCGGGCCGGCTCGACAAAGTGCATCCATGGCTCAGGCGCTCCTTGGTAGTCAAGAGGCACCAGGAAGGTTCTGCGATAGAGGCCAACGGAAGCGCACCCCGAATGCCGGGGCATTCGGGGTGCGCGGGAGTGAGTGGCCTTCCATTGCCAGCGTTCATCCCTGGTGCCCTGAAGAACAGGGCAGGGCTAGATTAACCCGTGGACGGGAGAACCGCTGTAGGAAATTACCGACAAAATTTGTAGGAAATGGCTGATTTTAACCAAGCGCATTCGCCAGGCGTTTGGCGGCTTCGCGCAGGTTGTCCAGGCTGGTCGCAAACGACAATCGCAGATAACCCGGTGCGCCGAACGCGGAACCCGGTACCAGCGCGACGCCGGCTTCGCTCAGCAGGTATTCGGCAAGCGCGACGTCGTCGCTGACATGGGCCAGGCGGTCGATGACGCCCTGCATGTTGGGAAAGCAATAGAAGGTACCGTCTGCGCGCTCGCAGCGGATGCCGTCGATTTCGTTCAAGGCGCCGACGATGAAGTCATGGCGCTCCTTGAATGCCGCCAGCATGGGCTTGATGCAGGACTGGTCACCCTCCAGCGCCGCTTGCGCCGCGACCTGGGAGATGGAAGTCGGGCTCGAGGTACTCTGGGACTGGATTTTTTTCATGGCGCGGATAAGTTCGGCGGGACCTGCCGCGTAGCCGATACGCCAACCCGTCATCGCATACGCTTTGGACACACCATTGAGGACGATGGTGCGGTCCTTCAGGTCCGGGCATGCATTGACGATGTTGCAGAACGGTTCCTCCGCCCAAAGTATGTGCTCGTACATGTCGTCGGTGGCGATGAGCACATCCGGGTGGCGGCGCAGCACATCGCCGAGCGCTTCCAGTTCGCGCCGGCCGTAGGCGCTGCCGGTGGGGTTCGAGGGGCTGTTCAGCACAAGCAGCCGGGTATTCGGGGTGATGGCTTCGTCGAGCTGTTCCGGGGTGATCCGGAAATGCTGTTCGGCACCGGCGAGTACTGCGACCGGAATCGCATCGGCCAGCAGTGCGATGTCCGGATAGGAAACCCAATAGGGCGCCGGGATAATCACTTCGTCGCCGGCATCCAACAGCGCCTGGCAGAGGTTGAAAAAGCTCTGTTTGCCACCACATGACACGAGGATCTGGTCCATCTGATACTCGAGTCCGTTCTCCCGGGCAAATTTGCTGACGATCGCCCGCTTCAGCTCGGCGGTGCCGTCAACCGCGGTATACTTGGTGAATCCCGCATCGATGGCTTGCTTGGCTGCTTCCTTGATGTGCTCGGGCGTGTCGAAATCCGGTTCACCGGCCCCCAGGCTGACGATGTCGTGGCCGTTGGCACGCAGTTCTGCGGCACGCGCGCGTTACGGACAGCGTTGGAGACGGTTTGATGCGTTGTACGCGGTTGGAAAGTCGAATTTTCAAGGCCTGGAGTTCCTGCCGGTTTGGTGGGCGCGAGTCGCAATAATACTGGAAAGCCGACCTGTATATAAATCCCTAAATTTCTATGAGCAAAGTATTCAAACTGCAGTCGGGCTATGAGCCGGCCGGCGATCAGCCCGCGGCCATTCGCGGTCTTTTGGAGGGGCTGGAAGACGGTCTCATGCATCAGACGTTGCTGGGGGTTACCGGTTCCGGCAAGACCTTTTCCGTGGCCAATGTGATCGAGGCGGTGCAGCGCCCGACTTTGGTCCTGGCGCCCAACAAAACCCTGGCCGCGCAGCTTTACGGGGAAATGAAGGAGTTCTTCCCGGACAATGCCGTGGAATATTTCGTTTCCTATTACGACTACTACCAGCCCGAAGCCTACGTGCCGTCCTCCGACACCTTCATCGAGAAGGATGCGTCCATCAACGAACATATCGAGCAGATGCGCCTGTCCGCGACCAAGGCTCTGCTGGAGCGCGAAGACGCCATCATCGTCGCCACCGTTTCCGCTATTTATGGCCTGGGTGATCCTCGTGCCTACCTGAGCATGGTGTTGCATCTGGTTCGCGGGGATCAGGTGGACCAACGCGGAATCCTGCGCCGACTGGCGGAACTGCAGTACACCCGCAATGACACGGAGCTGCAGCGCGGCACGTATCGGGTTCGGGGCGATGTGATCGATATCTTCCCCGCCGACTCCGACTACGAGGCCGTGCGCGTTGAGCTGTTCGATGACGAGATCGAGAATCTGGCCTATTTCGATCCGCTCACGGGTGAGATTCTGAGCCGCATGCCGCGCACGACGATTTTCCCCAAGACCCACTATGTCACGCCACGGCAGACCATCATCGATGCCATCGACCACATCAAAGTCGAATTACGTGAGCGGCTGGAACAACTGCATTCGGTCAACAAACTGGTGGAAGCGCAGCGTCTCGAACAGCGCACCCAGTTCGATATCGAAATGATGATGGAGCTGGGGTACTGCTCCGGCATCGAAAACTATTCCCGCTATTTGTCGGGACGGGGCCCCGGAGAACCGCCGCCGACCTTGTTCGATTACCTGCCGGCGGGTGCGCTGCTGATCGTCGACGAGAGCCATGTGACGATTCCGCAACTCGGCGGCATGTATCGCGGGGACCGTTCACGCAAGGAAACATTGGTCGAATACGGCTTTCGACTGCCGTCGGCGCTGGACAATCGGCCGCTGCGATTCGATGAATTCGAGCGCCTGGCACCGCAAACGATCTATGTCTCGGCGACGCCCGGGCCCTACGAGCGCGAGCACTCCGATCAGGTGGTGGAACAGGTGGTCCGGCCTACCGGGTTGGTGGATCCAGACGTGGAAATCCGACCCGCCATCAGTCAGGTGGACGACCTGCTGTCCGAAGTGCGTCTGCGGGTCGAGGTCAACGAGCGCGTGCTGGTGACCACGCTGACCAAGCGCATGGCCGAGGATCTGACCGAATACCTTGCCGAACACGGCGTCCGAGTGCGCTACCTGCATTCCGACATTGATACGGTCGAGCGGGTAGAGATCATTCGCGATTTGCGCCTCGGCGAGTTCGATGTCCTGGTGGGCATCAACCTGCTGCGTGAAGGACTCGATATGCCGGAGGTCTCCCTGGTCGCGATTCTGGATGCCGACAAAGAGGGCTTTCTGCGATCGGAAGGCTCGTTGATCCAGACCATCGGCCGGGCGGCGCGCAACGTTCACGGCAAGGCGATTTTGTACGCCGACAAGATCACCGGCTCCATGCGCCGGGCCCTGGACGAAACCGACCGCCGCCGGCAGAAGCAGGTCGCCTACAACCAGCAGCACGGCATTACGCCCAAGGGGGTGCAGAAGCGCATCGCCGATATCATGGAAGGCGCGTACGCAGGTGTGCCGGGCTCGCCGCGCAAGTTCGCCAAGGTTGCGGAAGACGTAATCGAATACGCCAACCTCGCGCCGGACAAGCTCAACCAGAAGCTCAAGCAGCTGGAACAGCAAATGTACGAACACGCCCGCAACCTTGAATTCGAGCAGGCGGCTCGGATTCGGGACCAAATTCGCCATGTTCGGGAAGCGAACCTGGGCATTATCGAGTTAGAAGACGCGGCGACAAGATAGGCGCCCGGGCGCGCGACGGCATACATAGCACGTAACGGCGCGCGCAGCGCGCCCTATGAAGGGCGGCTCCGACCTCGAGTTAAAGACGAGCTATGCACACGCCATCGACGTTGCGCCGGCATGCTCATAGGGCGAGTTATTTGTCCGCCATTGACGACCGCGAACCGCCGGGTCCATGGACGTACCCGCAGCAAGGAGAGGCAGGGATGCCGAATTATAGGCGAGACTATGCGAGGACCGTCTGGTTCTTTACGATCGTAACCTAGCGACGAAAACCCCTGTTCCGAAACCCGGTCGCACGATGCGCACTGCGGGCCGCGTTCGCGCGACGCCAACGACGCTATCCCTTCGAGATCGACGCACTGGTATTGTTGCCGGATCATCTGCATTGCGTGTGGATGCTACCGGTAGACGAACGAAATTATTCACGACGATGGGCGGTAATCCATGCAGCGGCTCTGTTTGGCCGCCGTGGACCGCGACCTTATCGGCCCGCACAGCGCGTCCTATGTCCCAGGTAGGGTTGATCACAGCGCGGCCTATTTGGCCGCCGAACATCGGGACCGGTCCGGCGCGCACGGCGGCAGCGTGGCTCACCCGAGATGCCCGGTTTCCAATACCGGCGTGATCCAATAGCGGATCGGTGCGCGGGGGAACGTTTGACGCAATCGCGCGCACACGTCGCGGGCATCATCCAGCGGCAATTGCACGTCTATGGACAAGCGCTGCTGGCGGCCGGTGACTTGCTCGGCGGTATCCAACTCGGTGTGCGGCAGACCGTGGCAGCTTACCGGCTGGCTGGTAAACACCAGTTCGGCGTGGTAGTCCAGCAGCCAGTCGGTCACTGCGTCTTCGATTTCCGGCAACACGATCAGTGTCAGTACGCATTCATTCATCTCGGTCACCTTCGCGGTTGATTCCCGCGTGTCCGAAGCGTCGATAAAGAACCGGCAGCAGCACCAGGGTCAGCAGCGTGGAGGTCACCAGGCCGCCGATCACTACTACCGCCAGCGGCCGCTGGATCTCGGAACCGGGGCCGCTGGCAAACAGCAAAGGCACCAGGCCGAATGCGGCGATGCTGGCGGTCATCATGACCGGCCGCAATCGCCGTTTCGCGCCTTCCACCACCACTTCCGCCAAGGGCATGCCGAACGCGCGCAGCTGATTGAAGTAGGTGAGCATCACCACCCCGTTGAGCACTGCGATACCGAGCAGGGCGATGAAGCCCACGGATGCGGGAACCGACAGATATTCGCCGGAGATCCATAGCGCGAATACCCCGCCGATCATGGCGAAGGGGATGTTCAGCAGCACCAGCACCGCTTGCATGACCGAACGGAAGGTCGTGAACAGCAGCAGAAAGATCAGGCCGATGGAAACCGGCACGACAATGGACAGTCGTTTCGCCGCGCGCTGCTGGTTTTCGAACTCGCCGCTCCATTCAAGGTAATAGCCGGCCGGAAGTTTGAGCTGTTCGGCGGCCTTGCGCTGTGCCTCTTCGACGAAGCCCACCAGATCCCGACCGCCGACATTGGCGGCCACCACCGCCATGCGTTGGGCGAGCTCGCGCTCGACTTTCACTTCTTCTTCCACACGTTGCAGCTTGGCCACGGCCCGGATCGGCAACAGACCGCCGTTGTCCAGCGGAATGCGCAGGGACTCGAATTCGCTCGGTGAACGACGCAGCACGTCAGAGCCGCGAATCAGCAACGGCGTTCGCCGAATCCCTTCATATACCGTACCGCCGGCGGTTCCTTCCAGCTGCGCGCGCAGCATCTCCTCCAGGGTGTCGACCGACAGCCCGACCCGACCGGCAGCGAGCCGGTCAATGTCGACCTTGAGGTACTGCACGCCTTCATTGCGGGTGTAGATGACCTCCTGGGCGCCGTCGATGGACTCCAGCAATGCCGCCAGTTTGGTCGCTTGTTCGTTCAGGGCTTTCAAGTCGGTGCCGATGATTTTCACCGCCACGTCACCCCGCACGCCGGTGAGCATTTCGGACACCCGCATCTGGATCGGTTGGGTGAAGGCGAAGTTGACCCCGGCGAAGCCCTGCATGACTTTGCGCAGCGACGCCAGTACTTCTTCCTTGCTGTTCGCCTGCCACTGTTCGCGCGGCTTGAGCCGCAGGAACATGTCGGTCTCGTTCAGGCCCATGGGGTCCATGCCCAGTTCATCGGAGCCGGTGCGGGCGACGATGTCTTCCACATCCGGCACTGCGGCTTTGAGCGCGGCGGCGATGCGCTGGTCGATCGCCAGAGACTCTTCCAGGCTGATGGACGGCAGCTTTTCGGTTTGGATCACGACGGTGCCTTCATCCATGGTGGGCATGAAGGTCTTGCCGATGCGCGTGAACACGAATCCCGTTGCGATCAGCGCCACCACGGCGATCACGATCACTGTACGCCCGTGGGAGAGGCTCCAGGTCAACGCCGGCTCGTAGACCCGGCGCAGGGCGCGCACGGTGATTGGTTCGCGGTGGCTCACCTTGCCGATCAGAAGACTCGAGAGCACCGGAATCGCGGTCAACGACAACAATAACGAACCGGCCAATGCGAACACGATGGTCAGCGCCACCGGGATGAACAACTTGCCTTCCAATCCCTGCAGCGTCAGCAGCGGCAGGAACACGATGATGATGATCAGAATGCCCGAGGTGACCGGCACTGCCACTTCCCGCACGGCGCGCTGGATGATATGCAGGCGCGGCAGGCGGCTGTCGCCGGCCGCCTCCAGCTGCGCGACAACGTTCTCCACAACCACCACGGCGGCGTCCACCAGCATGCCGATGGCGATCGCCAGCCCGCCGAGGCTCATCAGGTTTGCGGACAGCCCGAACTGACGCATGAGGATGAAGGTGATCAAGGCCGAGAACGGCAGGATCAGCGCCACCGTCAACGCCGCACGGAGGTTGCCCAGCAGCAGTACCAGCAGTACCAGAACCAGGACGATGGCCTCTTCGAGGGCACTGCGGACCGTGTCCACCGCGCTGCGCACCAGATCGCTGCGATCGTACAGCACGCGCGCATGTACGCCTTTCGGGAACCCTTTTTCCAACTCGGCGAGCTTGGTCTTGACGTTCTCCACCACGGTGCGTGCATTGGCGCCGCGCAATCCCAGCACCAGGCCTTCGACCACTTCCCCGCGACCGGCGCCAGTGACGGCTCCGTAGCGCGTCAGTGCGCCGATTCGCACCTCGGCCACATCGCCGATCCGCACCGGTACTTGACCGCTCGACTGGATGACGATATCGCGTACATCATCCAGATTCTTGATGCTGCCTTCCGAGCGCACCAGCAGTGCTTCCTCGTTTTCCACCAGTCGGCCGGCGCCGTCATTGCGGTTGTTTTCCATGAGCGCGCGTTTGAGCGCTGCAAGGGTCACGCCACGGGCGTTCATGCGCGTGTTGTCGGGCACGATCTCGAATGTACGTACCATGCCCCCGAGTGCGTTTACATCGGCTACGCCGGAAACCGTCCGCAGCGCCGGCCTAATGGTCCAGTCCAGCAGGGTGCGCCGCTCGGCAAGAGACAGGTCGCCGCCCTCGATGGTGAACATGAACATTTCGCCCAGCGGCGTGGTCAACGGCGCCATGCCGCCGCTGATGCCGGCCGGCAGATCACTCCAGATGCCCGAGAGCCGTTCCGAGACCTGCTGGCGCGCCCAATAGATATCGGTGCCTTCCTCGAAGTCCACGGTCACTACCGTGACCGCATATTTGGCCACCGAGCGCAGCATGGTCTGCTTCGGGATGCCGAGCATTTCCACCTCGATGGGCGCAGTGATCCGCTGCTCCACTTCCCGCGGCGTCATGCCCGGCGCCTTGACGATTACTTTCACCTGCGGCGCGGAGACGTCCGGGAAAGCGTCGATGGGCAGGTTGACCCAGGCAAACCCGCCACCCACGGTCAACAACACCAGCAGCAGCAGCACGAACACCCGCTGTGTGAGCGCGAACTGAATCAAGCGGCCGAGCATCATTCGCCTCCCATGCCCAGCCAGGCCGCCTTGATTGCTGCGAGACCGCTGACGGCGATTTGCTGATCGGTGTTCAAGGCTCCGCTTACCACGGCGTAGGCCGCGTCCCGGCCCACCAGTTCCACCGGGATAGGAACGAATCCGTTGGGCTCGTGCACGAACACGAAACTTCGTTCGCCGCTTCGGATCACTGCGCTCTGGGCAACCTTGAAATGCGCAGTGTCGCTGACAAGGTGCAAACTCACCTGCAGAAATTGGCCCGGGCGCAAACAACCTTTGGCGTCCCGGACGCTGGCGCGGACCAGAGCGGTTTGACTTTCACGCTCGACGTTCTGGCCGATTACGCTTACTCGAGCGGTGGCGTCCGGACACGAAGCGATTTGTACTTCCGTGCCGGGTGCGACCCCGGAAAGGCGATCCACCGGGACGCGTATTTCAAGCCAGAGCGGTTCAAGCTGCCCGATGCGGTACAAGGGTTCGGCGGAGTTGAGTCGCTGACCGACGACCACTTGCTGTTCCAAAATCACGCCGGCGATGGGCGCTGTGACCTGCAGGGCACTGGTCAATTTGCGGTGTCGTTGGAGTTGCTCGATGGCATCGGCGCTCATGCCCGACAGGCCCAGCGCCTGGCGTCGTTGCTCCAATCCCGCAGCGGCCTCTTCGTAGCGGCTGCGGGTTTCCAGATACCGGCGCTCGGCGATGATGCCTTCATCCACCAGGCGTTGATCGCGCTGCAGTTGTGTTCGGGCGAGGTGCGTCTGGGTGGCTGCCTGGAGGAAATCCCGCTGCAGCGTGACCAACTCGGGGCTGTCTATGGTCGCCAGCACCTGCCCGGCCTTCACCGCATCGCCGACGGCTGCGCGCAACTCCGTCACCAGGCCGCTTTGGGGCGCGCTCACCACCCGTTCCTGCTGGGGCGGAATGACCACCTGGCTGGGGAGACGGTCGGTGACCAGTGCCCGGGCAGACTCGACCGGGCCAAGGGCGATGCCGAGGCGGTCCATTTGCTCTTGGTTGATGGCGATTTCGTGGGATGCAAATGCAACCGAACTCACCAGCATTCCCAACCCGATAATCCATCCCTTCATGGCAATTCTCCGACGACTTGGTTGTAACGTGCGATGGCGGTTTGCCGGCGCAGTTGCAGTTCGCGCTCGGCGCGTTCGGCCGCAAAGGCCAGCGTTTGAATGCGCAGGCGGCTGACCAGGTCACTCTCGCCGAGCGAAAAGGACAGTTGCGCGAGACGCAGGTTTTCCCGCGCCACCTTGGCCTTCTCTTGCGCCGTCAACAGGCGTTGATCGAGCACTTCGAGCTCGTGTTGGGCTTCGTGAAAATCGATCTGCAGTCGTCGCTGGGCGGTTAGCAGCTGCGCTTGGGCCTGGGTCACCTCCAGTTGCGAAGACCGGATGCGCGGTGCGCTCTGTACTTTGCTGGACAAAGGCCAGCGCACGGAAACACCGACGCTGTTGACCGGATCAGCGCCCAGACCGGCCTTTTCCTGGCGGGCGCCGAACAGCACTTGTGGCGGTTCCGCCCCCTCGCGCCGGGCCACCGCGACTTGTGCGCGGGTTCGTTCCAACTCCGCCCGGCGATAGACCAGTAGTGGATGATCCGCGGGTACGGCTTTCAGGACGCTTTTGGATTCCGCTTTGCGACGCGGCAGACTGCGCAAGCCGGTAAGTGCTTCGTAGCGCTGCACGGCATGGGCGACTTCGGCCTCCGCATTCAAATAAACGTCTCGTTTGTTGAAGGTTTCGTCCTGCGCCAGCAACAGGTCGGTCTTGGCCAGCTCTCCCAGGGAAACCCGTTTACGCACGTCCTGTTCCAATGCCTGGGCGGTCTGCCATTCATGTTCAGCCTGTGCAAGGTTGTTGCGGGCCATGAAAACCATCCACACCGCTTCTCGAACCTTGCCGGCGACTTCCAGTCGTACTGCATTTGCGGCGGCTTCCGCCACGCTCCCGGTGCGTTCGCCGAGTTGCTGCCGTGCCTTGCGTTGACCGGGGCGCCACAATGGCAGCTCGATACCGGCTTCCCATTCCCGCAAACCCACATCCGAACCCGCCTGGTCGGTCTGGTACCGCGCCGACAGTGCCGGGTTGCCGGCGATCGGGCTGCGGGCTTGGCGCGATAGCGCCATGGCGTAATCACGCCGGCTCGCTGCAAGCGGTTGTTCCGGATAGCGCTCATAGGCTCGTGCGACCACTTCCGATAGTGTGGGCGCAGGACCGCCATAGCTGGTGCTGTCCGCATTGGTATGCGGCCCTTGCGATTCCGTTTCGGCAGCGCGGGCCGTCACGTTCCAACACATGACGGCAATGAGTAAAGTGGTGGTGTATCGAAATGCGTTCATTGAACTCGCCCATCGGTTCAGCAGCGCGGATTGTGTCAACCGGACCTTAACTAAACCTGAAAGCAGGCGTATTGATGTCTGTCAGGGTCGGGGTGGCGGGATCGGTGCGCTCGCTCGACCCAAACTGCGCGCCCAGCGCGCCCGATGTCGCGCCGTTGACCCCAAATGTGGCATAACGGGCCGACAGCGTGGCTCACAGGGCGGGCTATTGCCCCGCCATCAAAAGGTTTCGACACCTGTTGGGGCACCCCCCGGGGCGCATCGCGCGCCCTATGGCCGCGATGATGCGGGGGTTTCGTCGCAAGAATGACCAAAGGGCGCGCTAATGGCCGCCGTATTTAGGGGACGTACGGTGGTCCGCGCGCTCGCCCTACGGTCGCGATGGTGGCCGCCGTCGGTGCCTTCATCCGCTGCTTGTCTAACCGCCCCCAAATCCGGTATCGTATGCCCTCTTTAGGCGCGTAGCTCAGCTGGTTAGAGCACCACCTTGACATGGTGGGGGTCGTTGGTTCGAGTCCAATCGCGCCTACCAATTTTGCAGCGATCAGACCCTGTGGCGGCCCTTGGTAGCGGCCGCCACGGTGTATCAAGACGGCTCCTCGTAGCGGCCGTCTTGCAAAACCAAGCGGCCCCTCGTAGCGGTCGCCACTGACACGAAAGGGTGACAACATGCCTAGCATTACACTGCCTGACGGCAGCCGCCGTGAATTTCCCCATCCCGTGACCGTGGCCGAAGTGGCCGCCGATATCGGCGCCGGACTGGCCAAGTCTGCACTGGCCGGCAAGGTCGACGGCCGGCTGGTGGACACCTCTTTTTGTATCGATCACGACGCCGAAGTAGCGATCGTCACCGAGCGTGACCCGGAAGGCGTGGACGTGATCCGCCACTCCACTGCCCATCTGCTGGCGCAGGCGGTCAAGCAACTGTATCCCGAAGCGCAGGTCACCATCGGCCCGGTGATCGACAACGGCTTCTATTACGACTTTGCCTACGAAAAAGGCTTCTCGCCGGAAGATCTCGAAAAGATCGAACAGCGCATGGAAGAACTGGCCAAGCGCGATGAGAAGGTCGAGCGCACGGTCATGCCGCGCGATGAGGCGGTGCAATTCTTCCGTGACATGGGCGAGGAGTACAAGGCCGAAATCATCGAAGACATTCCCAAAGACCAACAGATCTCGCTTTATCGCCAGGGTGACTTCATCGATCTTTGCCGCGGCCCCCATGTGCCCAGTACCGGCAAGTTGAAAGCCTTCAAGTTGATGAAGTTGGCGGGCGCGTATTGGCGCGGCGATTCCGACAACGAAATGCTGCAACGCATTTACGGCACCGCTTGGAGCGACAAGAAAGCGCTCAAGAGCTATCTGCATCGTTTGGAAGAAGCCGAGAAACGCGACCATCGCCGCATCGGCAAGGCGATGGACCTGTTTCATACCCAGGAAGAGGCGCCGGGCATGGTGTTCTGGCACGACGCCGGCTGGCAGATCTATCTGGCGATCCAGTCCTATATCCGCGACCGCCTGCGCAAAGCCGATTACCGGGAGGTGCATACGCCGAGTCTGGCCGACCGGGCGCTGTGGGAAAAATCGGGGCACTGGGAAAAGTTCCGTGAAGACATGTTCACCACGGAATCGGAAAAGCGCACCTTTGCCATCAAGCCCATGAACTGTCCCTGCCATGTGCAGATCTTCAATCAGGGCCTGAAGAGCTACCGGGATCTGCCGCTGCGGATGGCGGAATTCGGCTCCTGCCATCGCAACGAACCTTCGGGTACGCTGCACGGTCTGATGCGGGTGCGGGGATTTACGCAAGACGACGCCCATATCTTCTGCACGGAAGAGCAGATCCAATCCGAGGTTTCGGATTTCATCGATCTGTTGTTCGGCGTCTACAAGGATTTCGGCTTCAACGACGTCATCGTCAAGCTATCCACCCGGCCGCCGCAGCGGGTGGGTTCCGATGAAATCTGGGACAAAGCCGAGCACGCTCTGGAGACCGCGTTGAACGCCAAGGGCCTGGAATGGGACCTGCAGCCGGGCGAAGGCGCGTTCTACGGTCCCAAGATCGAATTCTCCCTGCGTGACTGCCTGGAGCGGGTGTGGCAATGCGGCACTATTCAAGTGGATTTCTCCATGCCGGGCCGTCTCGGAGCGGAGTACGTGGGTGAAGACGGCGACCGCCACACGCCGGTCATGCTGCACCGGGCCATTCTCGGTTCCATGGAACGGTTCATCGGCATCCTCATCGAGCACCATGCTGGTGCGTTCCCGGTCTGGCTGGCGCCGACCCAGGTGGTTGTGGCCAATATCACCGACCGCCAGGCCGATTATGTCCGGCAAGTGGAAGAATTTTTGAAAAATAAGGGCGTTAGGGCCCGGTCGGACTTGAGAAACGAGAAGATCGGCTTTAAAATTCGCGAACATACAATCCAGCGGGTGCCCTATCTGCTGGTGGTGGGTGACCGGGAAGTTGAATCCGGTTCTGTGGCCGTGCGCACGCGTGCGGGAGAAGATTTGGGCTCTATGTCGCTTGCAGACTTTGGCGACCATCTCTCCCGTGAAATCGCGAGCCGCGGTCTAACTATTTCGGAGGATTGAAATATCGCTGCTCCAAAGGGCAACAAAACACGGCTGAACGATCAAATCACCGAGCGCGAAGTGCGCCTGATCGATGCCGAAGGTGAACAAGCCGGCGTAGTGTCCATTGAAGAGGCACTGCGCATGGCGGAAGAAGCTGAGCTCGATCTTGTGGAGGTTGCGCCAAACGCTGAGCCTCCCGTTTGCCGGATCATGGATTACGGCAAATACAAGTTCGAGCAGAGCAAGAAACTGCAGGCTGCGCGTAAGAAGCAGAAGCAGATCCAAGTCAAGGAGATCAAGTTTCGTCCCGGGACGGACGAAGGAGATTACCGGGTAAAACTTCGCAACCTGGTACGTTTCCTGTCGGAAGGTGATAAAGCGAAGGTAACACTGCGCTTTCGCGGACGCGAAATGGCGCACCAGGAGCTGGGCCGCGAGTTACTGCAACGGGTCGAAAAGGACCTCGAGGAGTATGCAACGGTCGAGCAGTTTCCCAAGATGGAAGGCCGTCAGATGGTGATGGTGCTGTCTCCGAAAAAGACCAAGTGACCACGCGGTCGGGAACGCCTGGACTCGAAACCTCAAATGCGGAGTTTGTAGCAATGCCGAAAATGAAGAGTAATCGTGGCGCGGCCAAGCGCTTTCGTGCAACCGCCTCGGGCGGTTTCAAGCGTGGCCAGTCGCACCATCGTCATATCCTGACCAAAAAGGACAGCAAGCGTAAACGCCAGTTGCGTTCGGGCCAGATGGTCCACGACGCCGACACGGCTGCCGTACGTCGCATGCTGCCTTTCGTTTAAGGGAGGGATAAGACATGTCGCGAGTAAAGAGAGGCGTAACAGCCCACGCCAAGCACAAGAAGGTTTTGGATAAGGCCAAAGGCTATTATGGCGCCCGGCGCAAAGCGTTCCGGGTTGCCAAGCAGGCTGTCACCAAGGCCGGTCAATATGCGTACCGGGATCGCCGCCAACGCAAGCGCCAATTCCGTGCCCTTTGGATCGTGCGGATCAATGCCGCTGCGCGTGAAAACGGTTTGTCCTACAGCCGTCTGATCGACGGCCTGCGCAAAGCGAACGTGGAAGTCGACCGCAAGGTGTTGGCCGATATCGCGGTGTTCGACAAGGTGGCGTTTGCGGCTTTGGCTGAGCAGGCCAAGGCCAGCCTTTCCGCTTAAGCTGAGAGCACTGCGTACTGCGTACGCGCAAAAGCGTTAAACCGGCAAAAGGGGAAGGCGACGAAGCCTTCCCCTTTTTGTTTTGACGCAGTTGTGTAACACATGCGTGTATGCGACGGGCTCGATGTCCGGAATTCTAATTCTAAACGGGAATACCACGTGCACGACCTCAGTCAGATAGTGGCGCAAGCCGAACAGGCCATCGGCGAGGCCGACAATCTTAATGGCCTGGATCAGATACGCGTCGAATATCTGGGCAAAAAGGGGCGGGTGACCGAGCAGCTGAAGCAGTTGGGAAAGTTGCCGGCCGACCAACGGCGTGACGCAGGCCAAGCCGTGAACGAGGCCAAGCAACGCCTGCAATCACTGATCGAAAGCCGGCAACAGGCGCTCCGACAGGCGGAAATGAGCGCCCGTCTGGCGCAAGAGTCGATTGATGTGACGCTGCCGGGCCGTGGCATTGCTCCCGGCGGCCTGCATCCCGTAACCCGAACGCTGCAGCGGATCGAGAAGCTCTTTCAGGGATTGGGCTTTCAGTTGGCGGAAGGGCCTGAAATCGAGGACGATCATCACAACTTCGAAGCATTGAATATTCCTCCCGAGCACCCGGCCCGGGCTATGCATGACACCTTTTATGTCGACGCTCACCGGCTGTTGCGCACCCACACGTCACCTGTACAAATCCGGGTAATGGAGCGGCAACAGCCGCCGCTGCGTATCATCGCGCCGGGGCGGGTGTACCGCTGCGACTCCGATGTTACCCACACACCCATGTTTCATCAGGTGGAAGGGTTCCTGGTCGACAAGCAGGTGAGCTTTGCCGATTTGAAAGGCACGCTCGACGAGTTTCTGAAGCAGTTTTTCGAAAAGGACCTCGCGGTACGATTCCGCCCATCCTATTTTCCGTTTACCGAGCCGTCCGCCGAAGTGGACGTGGAATGTGTGCATTGCAGCGGCCGAGGCTGCCGCGTTTGCAGTCATACGGGATGGCTCGAAGTGCTGGGCTGCGGCATGGTTCACCCCAAAGTATTCGAGCATGTGGGTATCGATGCCGAGACATATACCGGATACGCGTTCGGTATGGGAGTGGAGCGGCTGGCGATGCTGCGTTATGGCGTCGACGATCTGCGACTGTTTTTCGAAAACGATCTGCGGTTTCTGCGGCAATTTCAATGAGCGCGCTGGCGGACCTGGTTCGCCAACAGACTATTCAAAGTGTCTGAAAGGATTTTCCTTCGATGAAGTTCAGTGAACGCTGGTTGCGCGAATGGGTCGATCCACCGATTTCGACCGACGAATTGGCGCAGAAGCTCACCATGGCCGGTTTGGAAGTGGATTCCGTCGAGCCTGCTGCTGCCGCCTTCGAAGGGGTGGTTGTGGGCCGCGTGATCGAGGTTGCGGCGCATCCGGACGCGGACAGACTGCGTGTCTGCAGAGTCGACACCGGCAGTGGCGAACCCCTGACCATTGTCTGCGGCGCAGCGAATGTACATGAGGGCATGCGTGCGCCGACCGCAATCGTGGGGGCGCAATTGCCGGGCGGTTTGAAGATCAAGTCTGCCAAATTGCGCGGCGTCGCAAGCGCGGGCATGCTTTGTTCAGCGAAAGAACTCGGCCTGGCGGAGACGGCGGAAGGGTTGTTGGAGTTGCCCGGCGACGCGCCCATCGGAACCGATCTGCGCACCTATCTGGCGCTGGACGATGCGGTGATCGATGTGGACCTCACTCCGAATCGGGCCGACTGCCTTGGCATTTCCGGCATCGCCCGCGAGCTTGGCGCGCTCACCCGTGTCCCGGTCAGCGTGCCGGAAGTGGGCTCGATCGCCGCACAAATTTCCGACCGCTTGCCGATTGAAATCGATGCTCCCGAAGCCTGTCCGCGTTATCTGGGCCGGGTCATTCGCGGCCTGAACGCCAGCGCTGAAACACCGATCTGGATGCGGGAACGCCTACGGCGCAGCGGTATTCGCAGCCTGGGGCCGCTGGTGGACGTCACAAACTACGTGATGCTGGAGTTGGGCCAACCGATGCACGCCTTCGACCTGCGCCGTCTGCAGGGCGGGATCCACGTACGTTACGCCCGTGAAGGCGAAAAGCTGAGCTTGCTGGACGGTCGCGAAATCGATTTGGATGTGGACACCTTGGTGATCGCCGATGAGCAAAAACCGGTGGCGCTGGCGGGCATCATGGGCGGTGAGCACAGTGGCGTCGACGATGATACTCAGGATGTATTCCTCGAATGCGCTTACTTCGCACCGCAAGCCATCGCCGGCCGGGCGCGCCGTTACGGGTTGCAGACCGATTCGTCGCACCGCTTCGAGCGGGGCGTCGATCCCGAACTGCAGTCCCGTGCTACGGAGCGCGCGACGGGGTTGTTGCTGGCGATAGCCGGCGGCAAGGCGGGGCCGATCAGCGAAGTGGCTTTCCTGGATTCATTATCCCGCCGGGACGGGATCGCGCTGCGCCGCCGACGCATTGCCGAATTGCTGGGTATGGACATCCCGGACACTGAGGTCGCGGACATTCTCGGTCGCCTCGGCATGGACGTGAGTTCGACGGACGATGGCTGGCGCATTGTCGCACCGCGCTTCCGCTTCGACATCGACCGCGAGGTGGACTTGATCGAGGAGGTTGGGCGGGTTTTCGGATATGAGCGATTGCCTAGCCGCCGTCCCTATGCCCAAATCCAGATGGCGCCGGCCTCGGAAACGCGCTTGACCGCCGATCGGCTGCGGCTCGCGATGGTGGACCGAGGCTACCAGGAGGTCATTACCTATAGTTTCATCGATCCGGCGGACCAGACTTTATTCGACCCGGACGTCACTCCGGTAGCGCTTGCCAATCCGCTTTCCTCTGATCTGGCGGTCATGCGGACGCAACTCTGGCCCGGCTTGGCGCGCGCGGTAGTCCACAACCTGAACCGCCAACAGGAACGGGTGCGGATCTTCGAGTATGGGCTTAGCTTTATCGTACAAGATAATAATTTAATGCAGAAAAATAAGTTGGCGGCCGCTTGGTCCGGGAGTCGAGCACCTGAGCAATGGAGCATTGCCGCCGCTGCGGCGGATTTTTTTGATCTCAAAGCCGACATCGAGGCTCTGTTGCAATTGACGGGTCATGCAGGGGAATTTATCTTTGAAGCGTGCCGCCACCCGGCGCTTCATCCGGGGCAGGCGGCGCGCATATCACGCGATCGGCAAGACATCGGCTGGATCGGAGCGCTGCATCCGGAAATCCTGCAGCGACTGGGAGTTAGTCAGCAAATCCTGATGTTCGAGTTGGATGCAGAGGCGATCGCGCAGACCCGTGTTCCGGCGTTCGCGCCGTTGTCCCGTTTTCCGGCCGTACGCCGCGACGTGGCGATCGTGGTGGACGAGGGCGTGACTGCGCAGGCCGTGCGGGACCGGATCTTGGGTGCGGCCGGCCCGCTGCTGCAGGACTTGCGACTGTTCGACGTCTATCGCGGCAAAGGTATAGATTCTGGACGAAAAAGTCTTGCTTTAGGCTTGATTCTACAAGATTCTTCGCGCACTCTTACAGAGCAAGAGATTGACGCTGCTGTGGCCCGGATCATAGCCGATCTGACCCAGCATCTGGGGGCATCACTGAGAGAATAAATCATGGCGCTAACCAAAGCTGACATGGCTGAGCATTTGTTTGAGGAACTGGGGCTGAACAAACGCGAGGCAAAAGAATTGGTGGAAATGTTTTTTGAGGAAATCCGCACGGCGCTCGAAGCGGGTCGGCAGGTGAAATTGTCGGGATTCGGCAATTTCGACCTACGTGACAAAAATCAGCGTCCGGGACGTAACCCCAAGACTGGCGAGGAAATCCCCATCACCGCACGGCGGGTAGTGACATTCCGCCCGGGCCAAAAACTGAAAGCGAGGGTCGAAGCGTATGCTGGAGGCGGGGAATAATAGCGAACTGCCCGCAATTCCGGGTAAACGCTATTTCACGATCGGCGAAGTCAGCGAATTGTGTGCGGTCAAGCCGCACGTATTGCGCTATTGGGAACAGGAGTTTCCGCAGCTGAAGCCGGTCAAACGTCGCGGCAACCGGCGCTATTACCAGCGTCACGACGTCATCATGATCCGCCAGATTCGCGACCTTCTGTATGAACAGGGGTTCACCATCGGTGGCGCACGCCAGAAGCTCTCAGGTGAGAGCGCAAAGGAAGACGCCAACCAGAGTCAACAAATTATTCGGCAACTGCGCAGCGAACTCGAAGAAGTGCTGCAGCTGTTAAAGCGCTGACTTGCCAATTCGTTTGCGGTATCATTCCTCGCCTTGCGCGGGAGCCGTCCGGTTCCCGTCGATCGATCCGGAGCGTGGCGCAGCCTGGTAGCGCACCACAATGGGGTTGTGGGGGTCGTGGGTTCGAATCCCTCCGCTCCGACCAATGACCTAAAGGCTTGCCGCCATGTGGCAAGCCTTTTTCATTTCCTGGCACGCCCGCCTGCGTTTGCTGATTCAGATCAATCGCGGTCTGCTAGTTTACCGATAGGGTAATCATCAGGGAGCAGCCAGGGTCTGGGCCGTGAAAAAATCAATTGTCCGTTTTTCAATATCCTGCTGGACAGTTTTCGCGATTTATTGCCGATCCTTCTGGTAATGGCGCTCCTTCAGTTGTCTGTGGTTCGCCGATCTTTACCGCGACTGTGTGAGGTCCCGACAGGGAGCCGGTTCGGTGCTGATCGGTCGGACTCTGTTCGTGCGCGGACCGCGTACCGGCTTGTTTCCCGTCGGCGAGTCCGTGGTTTTCGCCTTCGCCCACACGGTGAGGGCTTAATTGAGACGCGCGCATTTGGACTTGAATCTGATGTTTCCGGTGGAAGAGTATTCAGCGCTAGATATTCTCGAAACCAATGCCTCCACAGGCCGGCACGCTACAGCGCCAGGGAGCGGAACCGCCTTCCGGATTGACGGCATGACGACGGCGGCCGGCGCCCTGAGGCCCATGAAGCGTATCGGCACGGAAGCGCTGATTGCGGACAAGCGGCACGAGGAGGACGAATACGGAATGCTGTCGGTTTCCGATATCGCACGACAGGCGTTGGCGCCGCACCGGGTGCCGAGGTGCCCGCCAAGCCGGTCATCAGCGTCGATCCCGGCATGGACATTCGCTAGTAGGCAGGTTTGTTCGCGCGTTTCGACGTTAGGCGAGAGTCGGTGCAGGAGAATGCAAACATCATTGGCATCGTCAGCCTGCGTGACCTGATGTTGCGGGGGCTTTGTTCACGACTGTAATCGATTCTGATATACCCAGTTCGACTATGCTTTGAATACAACCGCGAGGTATCGGTGGTGGAACGGGATCGTTAGGGGGCGCGTGTGGACAACACACTCAAACAATTGCTGGATGCCGAATTGCGGGCGCAAAAATTGGTTGACCGTGCATTTGCCGAACGGGACGCGCTGACGGCGCAGGCCCGCAACGAAGCCAAAGCTGCCGAGCAGCGCTTCGAGAAGCGCATCTCCGAAATTCACGAATCATTCATGAACAAGTCGGAGCAGCGGGCCAATCAAACAATTGCTGAATTGCAACGCAGGGAGCAGGAGAAGCGCTCGGAGCTGCAGAATATGGCGCAAGAGCGCATGCGCGACGCGGTTCATGCGGCAATAGAGATCCTGTTGGGAACCGAGAGCGACTGATATGGCGTCGGCTAGGCGCTACGCTTACTTGAACGCTCGGGTCTCGGTGCTCGGCGAACGTCTGAGTGCGCTCGATGCGGAGGACCTGCTGCAGTCGGGCGATGCCCATGAGGCGTTGCAGCGCGCCGGTCTGGGTATCGACGCGGGCGATGATCCTAGCGCTCTGGAACGGCAAGCATTGGAATTGCTGGTTTCGGAGGCCGCTTTGCTGGTGCGCCCGTTGGTCGGACCGCAACGAAGCATGTTGCGACATTGGGTGCGTCGCTTCGAATTGATGAACTTGAAGGCGTTGGTCCGCGCGAAACTGAGCACGGGCAATCGCACCCATGGCTTGCAGCCGCTGCTGAATATGGGTTCCTTGACCGACCTGCCGATCCAGGATCTTCTCAACGCCGATGATCTTCCCGAACTGCTGCAGCGGCTTGAAACGACGCGCTATGCCAATATGGCACTTCATGCCAGACGTAGTTTCGACGAGCGCCACGACCTGTTTGGCGTTGAGTCGGCGCTGGAGCGCCAATATTTCTCCGGTCTCGTTAGGCGGCTGAATGCGCTCCCGATTACCGACCGGCATGGTCTGCGAGGATTTATCGCTACCGTGCTCGACCAGGTGAATTTGGTCTGGCTGCTCCGCTACCGTTTCGCGTATGGATTGGAACCTCCGCAGACGTATTTCCTTTTGACTCCATTCGGGTCTGGGCTGAGTGCCGCATTGTTGCAACTGGTCCGTTTCGACGACCTGAACGGCGTACTTGAACATCTGCCTCCTGAACTTCGCACCAGAATGGAAGGCGTGCGTTCGATAGGGGAAGTGGAGAGTAGAATGGCGGAAAGGACCGCAGAAGCGGCCTGGAAGCTGATGCGCAACGCCATGTTCGACCTTTGCAGAGCATTCGCCTATTTGTACCTGCGCGAGCAACAACTTCACCGCTTGTACATGTTTTTCAAAGGCCGCAAACTTAAATTGAGCGACCATTTAATCGGCGAGGCGGTCGGCTTCGCACCCGCGGGAGGCGCTATTTCCCGATGACAATGCCATGCTGAAACCGCTGCCAGTGAAGTCGGTGAGCCTGTACCTGCTGGAAGAGGACGGTCCGGCCGCAGGACTCGCATTGGCCGAATGCGGCGTGTTCGATCCTCGATGTGATCTGGATGAAGAGCAGCTGCCGCAGCGACCGGGTGCGCAATATCAAGTGCTGTATCGTAACGCCCAACGGCGGCTGGAAAGGATTCGGGTCCACCTGAGCCTGGATCTGCAGGCGTCCGTCGAGCCGCACAAGGCGCAAATCATTTCATTGGAGGACCTGCGAACGCTCGACCTGGAGCTTGAGAACATCTGGCGTGAGTGCGCCTCTCACGAACAGGAGCAGCGTACGGTGGACAATGAAACGCGCACAATCGAACAATTGGGCGATGCGCTGGAAAAGTTCGAAGCCCTGAACGTAGATCTGGGTTTGTTGCGGGGCGGACTGCGGTTTCTGGACGTGCGTATTGGTACCGTCGCCCGAGCTGACGTGGCGCGCCTGGGGCAAGCGCTCGGCTTGATCGGCTACTCTTTGACGACCTTCATTGAAGGCGATGATACCGCGCATGTGGCGGTTGCGGGGTTGTTGGGCGTCGAGTCGGCTCTGGAGGGTGTGCTGGCATCCGCTTCTTTCCGACCCCTGCCGTTGCCTGACGAGTTTCACGATACGCCCCGGGCGCTGCGCCAGGATCTCGACGCGCGGCGCACGCAAGCACGCGAGCGACAACGGGACTTGACTGCGCGCCTGGCCGATGCGCGGGAGCGTTTCAGCGCGACATTGGGAAAAGCGGCAAACGCGCTGCAGAGGGCTGCCTCGTATGCGCAACTGGGCGAGAGCTTGCAGAGCAAAGGTGGTTTGGCTTGCGCCAATGGCTGGGTGCCGGCCGACCGGGTTACGTTGCTGCAGCAAACATTACAGGCCCGGCTGGGCAAGCGGGTAATGCTAGAAGCGCGCGATCCGCTGCCGGAGGAGTGGCAAAGGGTGCCGACCGTAATCCGCTATCCACGATTTATGAGGCCGTTTGCCGCACTGGTGCGCAATTACGGAATCCCGCGTTACGGCGAGTTCGATCCAACCTGGCTGTTTGCGCTGACCTATATAATGATGTTCGGGATGATGTTCGGCGATGTGGGGCAGGGCGCAGTGATTTTTGCCGCGGGATTGACGCTGCCGAATCGGTGGGCGACAGCGCGGCCGTTCGTGATCGGGGCCGGTATAGCATCCACGGGCTTCGGAGTCTTGTATGGTAGCGTGTTCGGTTATGAAGACGTCTTGCATCCGGTTTGGATGTCGCCGCTGTCAGACCCGATGCATATGCTGCTGCTGGCGCTCGCTTGGGGCGTGGGTTTCATCCTGATAGCGAGCATAATCACGGTTCGCAATCGTCTCGCAGAGAAACGCTACCGTGAAGCGTTGGTGGATGGTAAGGGCTTAGCCGGCATAGTCCTGTATGCGGGCGTGTTGATCGCCGCCTGGCAGTGGGTCCACGACGTCGAATTCGAACGCGCTGAACTGGTTCTGATAGGTCTGCCGCTGTTCGTGATTTTCACGAATCGCTGGGCGCAGACTCGGGCCCCGTTTTTCGAACGGCTGTTGGTCGTGGTGCTGGAAATTTTTGAAAGCTTCATGAGCTATATTGCAAATACGCTGTCGTTTCTGCGGGTGGCGGCATTCAGTCTCAATCACGTGGCATTGGCAATCGCTGTGTTCACCCTCGCGCGGATGATGGAAAGCACCGGACATTTGATTACGGTGGTGTTGGGTAACGTATTCATTTTGGTCGTCGAAGGCGCGATCGTGGCCATACAGGTGTTGCGTTTGGAATATTACGAGGGTTTTTCGCGATTCTTCACTGGGGACGGCACCGAGTTCAGACCGATCACCCTCGGTGCCCAAAAGTTCGAAACGGGTGCCGCATAAGATTCGAAAGCAGCGCATACGGAGATTCGAATATGTATTGGATGGTCGGTTTGATGAGCATAAGTCTGGTCGCGGTAATCGTTCTCGGCGTTTGGTTGGAAGTTCGACCACCCACGCCGGAGCGCCCGGCACCCGCTTGGTTGCGAGGCTCCGTGGGTACCAATTTGGTTACATTCGTGCTGGCGGAGATCGGATTGTTGTTCTTCGCGGTGGATGCCGCTATGGCGCAACCAGTGGCCGAGACCGCCGGGCGCGGCGAAGTATCGGTGGGATTGGGGCTGGCGTTGATCGGCATTGGCATCCCCACCGCACTCGCCACCATTGGTGCCGGTATCGCTGTGGGACCGGTGGGCGCGGCGTCAATGGCAGTCCTGGCCGAAAAGCCGGAAATCTTCGGCCGCACTCTGATTTATCTCGGTCTTGCGGAGGGGATTGCAATCTATGGACTGGTGGTGAGTATCCTGCTTTTGGGTAAGATTCCATGAGCACGGCGGGCACGGATGTGCAGCCGGGAAAAGCCGAGACGCGCATGATTGCCATGGGTAGTGTCGCGCTGACGCAAGGTTTCGCTCTGGTTGGCTTCGAAACTTGGCCCGGTGCGGATCCGAGCACCGTGGCGCGTGTGCTCGATGAACTCATGGACGACAATCAGCGCGCCCTGGTGCTGTTGGAGCCTGACCTCGCGCGCTGCGACTGTCCTCAACTTCGGCGTGCGCGCGCCGACAGTGACCGAATCGTGGTTGTCGAAGTGCCGCCTTTGGACGCGCCAGACAGCTACCATCCCCTGATCGAAGATTTGGTGACCAGCGTGCTGGGAGCCAATGCCTTGGAGGATAGTCGTGGGCTCTGAAGCGGACGTCGACGATCTGGAGACTGCCTTGCTCGAGCGAGCCCAACGCCTCGCAGACGAAGCATTGTCCTTGGGCAGGCAAAATCAAGACCGTATCATCCGCGAAGAAAACGAACGCCTGCAATTGCGCGAGGAACGCGAAGTATTGTTGGCGAAGGCATCCGCTGAACGTAATTATCGCCGTCGCGTACAAGCGAGCGAATTGAAGGTGCACGAACAACTCGATCAGCTACGGTGGTCGCTGACCCAGTCGGCCTTGGAGCGCATGCGCGACTCCCTCCGTGAGTTGGTCAATGATGAAAAGGCTTACTTACCTATTCTGAAACGGCTGCTGAAAGAAGCGGTCACCGCATTGGAACAGCCGGAAGTTGTCGCCGAGTTCAACGAGCGCGATCGTGAGCGGGTGCGCGGTGATTGGGAGGTGTTGTGTCAGGAGGTAATACCTGGGAAACGTGTTTTGCTCAGTGATCAATGTCATCGAGACGTCGGCGGCGTGCGCGTGCACGGCCTCGACGATTCCATCCAAATAGACAATACCTTCGAGGGAAGATTCGAACGTTGGGAACGCAAACTCCATGAAACCTTGATCGAACGGTTGTTCGGCAAGGCTGTGGAGATGGATGAATTGGTGCATGGGTAGAATCGTCGCGATCAACGGTCCGTTGGTGACCGCGGAGTTGCCGGGCGCTCCAAATGGCGAACAGGTGCGTCTCGGGGAATTGGGGTTGCTGGGTGAGGTCATCGAGCGCGACGGCCTGACAGCGATGGTCCAGGTTTACGAAAGTACCGATTCGCTGCGCATTGGAGAATCGGTCGAGTCGTTGGGGCGTCCGTTGTCGGTGGAACTCGGCCCGGGTCTGCTGGGCGCGATCTTCGATGGCGTACAGCGTCCGTTGCAAAAGATCTATCAAGCGAGCGGCGACCAGATCCGCCGCGGATTGGATATCCCGTCGCTGGATCGAAATCGCCGTTGGCAATTCGAGCCCGCCGAGTTGGAGATCGGCAAGACCATCGCAGCCGGCGCGGTGTTGGGTACGGTCACCGAGAGCGAGACCATTGTCCATCGGATTCTGGTGCCGCCGAATGTGACTGGCGAACTCCTGAATCTGGCGGCGGCGGGCGAATACGTCATTGAAGACGAGATCGCGCGCGTGCGTACGCAGGACGGCGAGGAGCGTAGTCTGCAGATGTATCACCGTTGGCCGGTCCGTACTCCACGGCCGTATCGGCAACGGGATGACGCCGTCGCGCCATTGTTGACCGGACAACGCATCCTCGACACGTTCTTTCCGCTGCTCAAGGGAGGTAAAGCCGCTGTGCCCGGCCCGTTCGGCGCCGGCAAGACCATGGTGCAACAGCAGATCGCACGCTGGGCCAATGCCAACGTGGTCATCTATGTGGGCTGTGGTGAACGCGGCAACGAGTTGGTTGATATACTGGAGAGCTTTCCGAAGCTGACCGATCCGCACAGCAAACGTTCGCTGATGGAACGTACGTTTCTGGTTGCCAACACGTCCAATATGCCGGTGGTCGCGAGGGAAGCGTCGATCTATGTCGGTGTCACCATGGCCGAGTATTATCGCGATCAGGGCTACGATGTCGTCATGGTTGCAGACTCGACCAGCCGTTGGGCCGAAGCATTGCGCGAGGTGTCCGGGCGTCTCGGACAGATGCCAGTCGAAGAGGGGTACCCGGCCTATCTGGCTTCGCGCCTGGCGACATTCTATGAGCGAGCAGGTCGAGTCGAAACCTTGGCCGGAGACCGTGGTTCCGTCACCCTGATTGGTGCGGTATCGCCGCCGGGAGGAGACTTCTCGGAGCCCGTGACCAGCCACACCAAGGAAATCGTCCAAACTTTTTGGGCGTTGTCGAAGGAGTTGGCGGACGCGCGCCATTATCCGTCGGTTTCCTGGACCGAAAGCTTCTCCGATAGCGTCTCGAGAGCGGCTCAATGGTGGTCGAAAGAAGTCGATCCCGCGTGGGAGAAACGGCGTGCCGAGGCATTGGGATTGTTGTCCCAGGCGGAGGAATTAGGCCGTATCGTCAATTTGGTCGGTCCGGAGGCCTTGTCACCCGATCAACGCTGGGCCTTGGAAATTGCCGCGCTGATCCGTGAAGCGGTGTTGCAGCAAAGCGCGCTTGATGAGATCGACAGTTTTGCTTCGCCGCAAAAGCAATTTGCGCTGCTGGACCTGTGTTTGCAGATTTATCGACGCGGTGAGGATCTGCTCGAACGCGGGGTTCCGGTGCAGCAGCTTTTGAATCTGGACGTGCTCACCCGGGCGCGACGGTTGAAAAGTCACTACGACAGCTCCCAGTTGGATGAACTGCGGGCGTTCGGCGACTACATCGTCGAGGCGTTCGAGCGCGTCGGCGCGGAGTACAAAAACGACGAGCACGACGCATGAGGCAAAAGGAATATCGACAGTCCATCGCTGCGCGGGGCGGTTTGTTGTTCATGCGCGGTATCGACGGCGTGGCCTATGGCGACCGGGTAGCGGTACGCGACCAGGCGGGCCGCCTGCGCAATGGGCAGGTGATCCGATGTTCGGATGAGGCGATCCTGGTGCAGGTTTTCGAGGGCACGGATGGACTCGATCCCGAGCATACCTGGGTGCGATTTTTGGAGGAGCCATTCGACATTGCGCTTTCCCGCGATTTGCTCGGCCGCGAACTCAGCGGCATCGGCCAGCCGCGGGACCAGCGGCCGCCACTGGCATCCAGATTACGCCGCAGTGTCAACGGCGCACCCACTAATCCAGCCGCGCGGGCTTATCCGCGCGAGTTCATTCAAACCGGGATATCCGCGATCGACGGGCTGAATTCCCTGGTGCGCGGACAGAAGCTGCCGATCTTTTCAGGCTCGGGGTTACCTCACAACCGCCTGGCGGCGCAGATTGTGCGTCAGTCTCGGCTCACGGGGGAGGAGTCGCGTTTCGCCGTGGTGTTCGCGGCGATGGGCGTCACATACGCCGATGCGCGGTTTTTTCGCGACGAGTTCGAAAAAAGCGGCGTCCTCGGAAATGTGGTCATGTTCCTCAATCTCGCGGACGATCCGCCGCTTGAGCGTTTGATTCTGCCGCGCACGGCGTTGACTGCAGCTGAATATTTGGCCTACGACCTGGAATTGCACGTCTTGGTGGTTCTGACCGATATGACTCACTATGCGGAAGCATTGCGGGAAGTTGCGACGGCCAGGGGCGACGTGCCGGCCCGAAAAGGTTACCCGGGTTATCTATATTCCGATCTCGCCGAGATCTACGAGCGTGCAGGTCGTGTCAAGGAGCGGCACGGCTCGATCACCATGATACCGGTGGTGAGCATGCCCTCGGATGACATCACCCATCCGATCCCGGATCTCACTGGCTACATCACGGAAGGCCAGATCGTACTCTCCCGTGAGCTTCACAGTAACGATGTGTATCCGCCCGTGAGCGTACTGCCGTCGCTATCTCGCCTGATGAAAGATGGCATCGGCAAGGACTACACCCGCGAGGATCATCCCCGCGTAGCGAGTCAGCTATATGCGGCTTACGCCCATGCGCTGGAAGTGCGAAATCTCGCATCCATCATCGGACCTGAAGAACTGTCGGATGCCGATCGACGCTATTTGTCGTTCGCCGATGGATTCGAAGAGCGATTTGTGTCCCAGGATCAACATCAAGACCGCAGTATTGTCGAGACTTTGAACCTGGCCTGGGAACTGTTGTCGACCCTGCCTTCCGCAAGTCTGACGCGCGTAAGCGAAGCGGATCTGGCCCGCTATCATCATTGGGATGATCGCTCCCAATCGACGGATTCATGATGCAAGAACGATTGAAGGTTCCACCAACCAAGAGCAACTTGCTGTCTTTGCGGCGACAAGTCGCATTCCTGGAGCAAGGATATACGTTATTGGAGCGTAAGCGAGAGCTGCTTACCCGTTTGGTCTACGAGCGTCTGGCAGATTACCGTAAGTTGCGCGGACGGGTGCGTGATGCCCTGAGCGATGCATACCACAGTCTTGCGATTACACAGATGCGGATGGCCCACCGGGTGCTGGAACAACTGCCGATCGGCTTGTCGCCAGCGTTGTCGGTACGGATCTTGCCCCGCAGCAGCCTGGGTGTGCAGCACCCGACCATCACCGCGACGCGTCTTTCGCAGCAACCTCTAGGACTGTTGTGGACCGATGCGAGCCTGGATGAGACCAGGAAAAAAATGACCGAGCTCGCGCTTCTGATGGCCAGGTTGGGTGAAGCGGAAACGGCCTTGCAGAGAATGTTGATCGAACAACGAAAGACACAAAAGCGTGTGAATGCATTGAAATACAATGTCATCCCTCGGTATCGGGAGACGATTCGATTTATCGATGGCGCCCTTGAGGAAGAGGAGCGCAATACCTTGTTTCAGATAAAAGTATTGCGCGGTGACTGAGCATGATTCGTAAAGCTGGCGGACATTGGATCGCTGCTTGCGGAGTTCTCTTTGCACAACCAGGTTTCGCCGAGTCCGCCAACGGTGTGCATACGGATCCGATCGCTCCGGTGATCCTGGGCGTTACTGGGATTTTGTTTTTCGCGGTCTTAGGTCGATTTGCGGCGCGTAAACTTGGTCAGCCTTCGGTCTTGGGGGAACTGATCATGGGCGTCGCGTTGGGCAATTTCGGCTACTGGTTTGGCTTCGATTTCATCGAAGTGCTGCGGCAAGGGCCAGCACTGTTCGATATGGTGGATATGGCGCTTTCCGGCAAGCCTCTGCAAGAGGCGGCAGCTGCGGCATTGGGGCCGAAAGACGCAGGTGCCATTCTTGCAATTCTGAAGGGGCCGGGGGGCGCGGCGCTGGCGCAAGTGGCGCATGCAGTGGATGTGTTTTCGCGCTACGGCGTGATCTTTCTGTTGTTTTTGGTCGGCCTGGAAACCAGTGTCGCAGAAATGCGTGCGGTCGGACGCGAATCACTGCGGGTAGCGTTCATCGGTGTCGCAACGCCGTTTTTGTTGGGTTTTCTAATGGCGCGGGTGTTGATGCCGGAGTTGTCGTTCAGCGTCGATCTGTTTGTTGCCGCGACGCTGGGCGCTACCAGCATAGGGATCTCTGCGCGCGTGCTTCAGGATCTGCATGCCACGCACTCCCATGAAGCCCGCGTGATCCTAGGGGCTGCGGTGATGGACGACGTGCTGGGCCTGGTGATGCTGGCCGTGGTATCCGGTATCGTCGTTTCCGGCAGTGCGGATCTCGGCGGCATCGTAGCGACTGTCATGCTCGCGGCATTGTTTCTGATTGCCGCCTTCGCTGTGGGGCCGTATTTCCTGCGCTTCACAATTCGCCTGGTGTGCCGGTTAGACATCATCGAAGCGAAGATGTTCATCGCGTTTCTGTTCGTGATGGTGCTGGCCTGGTTCGCCAATTTGGCGGGTCTGGCCACGATCGTCGGTGCATTTGCGGCTGGCGTGATTTTACACGACGCATATTTCCGCGCATGGGGCAAGGTCGAACAGCACCGCTTCACGATTCGGGAGCTGATCGCACCTTTGGAAGTGATCATGGTTCCCATTTTCTTCGTGCTGATGGGCGTGCAGGTCAAGCTCGAGAGCTTCGTCGATCTGCATGTCGTGAGCATGGCGGCGGGGCTGATCGTCGCCGCAGCGGTCGGCAAGCTGGTCAGCGGCTGGGGCGCGCAACGCGGTGCGAGCCGCCTCGCCGTCGGAATCGGCATGTTGCCACGCGGAGAGGTGGGTTTGATTTTCGCTGCGATCGGTCGCAGCCTCAACGTGATGAGCGACGCGCTGTTTTCGGCGCTGGTGTTGATGGTGATCGCAACGACCCTGATGACGCCGCCGGCGCTGAAATGGGCCATGAACCGGCGCACATCCGTGCGGCACTCTGATTCAGTCGCGTGACGGTTTCCGGGAATCAGTAGGCCATCAGCATTGCGCCGGCCGCTAAAATGCTCAGTCCAGCCGATCGCAAAAATATGTCGGCGCCCATGCGCCGGAAAGCGACCCCCAAGCCGACGCCGATGATGTGCAACAGGGCACTTGTCAGCAGCAGTCCGTATCCATACATCAGGTGGGCGTGTCCGGCGGGCGCCTCCACGCCGTGGGCCCAACCGTGCACGGCACCGAACGAAAACAACAGCACATAGGCGCTCGGTAGGCTAACGCTCCTGTTGACAGCAATGAGTACCCCCAGGATGACAACCGTGGCTGAGATCAAGGGTTCGAGCCCGGTGAGCGCTAGCGCGGCCACGCCGACCCCCGTTCCGGCCGTCATTCCCAGCAGGAAGGCAGCAGGTAGCCCCCAGCGGGTGCGGGTGGTTTGCTGCGTTGCCCACAGGCCCACCGCCAACATGGCCAGTAGATGGTCCCAGCCGAGCAGCGGGTGCATGAGGCCGGTGTTGAATCCCACGACCGTGCCGACGCCAGGATGCGCCATCGCAGGAGCGCTCGCCAGCACGAGTGTCAGGAATAGAAAAGACTTGTGACTCAGGAGTGCATCACGCATGAACGTTTCCTCATTTAGAGAACCTTGACCTTTACCAACTCTTCCCCCTCCGGATCGGTCACATGCACCGCGCAGGCGATGCAGGGATCGAAGCTGTGAATGGTGCGGAGAATCTC
Organism: uncultured Gammaproteobacteria bacterium; assembly: GCA_963762165.1. Classification (GTDB taxonomy): domain Bacteria; phylum Pseudomonadota; class Gammaproteobacteria; order JASBUN01; family JASBUN01; genus CAVXJN01. The sequence continues at coordinate 179,587 of CAVXJN010000001.1, read as the reverse complement.
GATCGGCTGTTTCGGGATCTGCAGCTTGTGGCCTTTGAGCGCAGCCTCATAAGGCCCGGGCTGGCCCGCCGCGTCCCGAGGTCCGGCGTTCCAGGTGCTGGGCACTACTGCCTGGTAATTGGCGATCTTGCGATCTTCGATCACGATCCAATGGGCCAATCCGCCGCGGGGGGCTTCCATGTAGCCGACGCCGCGTGCTTGGGACGGCCAGCTGGAAGGTTCCCACAGTTTGTCGTTGAAGGTGCGCACATCACCGGCTTTGATATTTGCGATGAGTTGGTCATACCAGGTTTGCATGGTGTCGGCGATGATCTTCGTCTCAAGGGTGCGGGCGGCAGTACGGCCGAGAGTGGAATACAGAGCTTCCACCGGCAGATCGAGCTGCTTCAGCGTGCTGTCCACCAACGAGCGGGTCTGTTCGTGGCCCTTGGCATACAGCAGCAGTACGCGCGCCAGCGGGCCGACTTCCATGGGCTTGCCTTTCCAACGCGGCGATTTCAACCACGAGTAGCCTTTGTCGACATCGAGCTGTTCGTAGGGTGGTTGCGGACCATCGTAGTCGAACTTGGTTTCGCCGTCGTAGGGATGCAGTCCCTTGTCCTTGCCGTTGCTGTACTCGTACCAAGAGTGTGAGATGTACTCCTGGATCTGGTCGGCTGCGTCCAGGTCCAGTTCGTGCACGGTGGACAGGTCGCGGTCGAGGATGATGCCGCGCGGGATCAGCAGCTTGCTGATGTCATCGGTGCCGTCGGCGGGAAAATCGCCGTAGCACATGAAATTGCCGACGCCTTCGCCCTGGTGCGCCCATTCTTTGTAGAAGCCAGCGATCGCCAAAGTGTCGGGCACATACACCATATCGACGAACTGCCGCATGCTGTCGATGACATTCTGCACCTTGGCGAGCCCCACCTGATTGATGGCTGTCGCGCCGGTACCGGCCCGGCGCCCGCGCCGGCATGAACGCTGATGGCCGAAGGCACGCCGCCGACCAAAAAGTTGGGATGCGGGTTGCGGCCGCCGAAATGGCGTGCAGCTTGGCGACGTCCCGCTGCCAGGCGAGCGCTTCGAGGTAGTGGGCCACCGCCATAAGGTTGGCCGCCGGCGGCAGCTTGTACGCCGGATGACCCCAATAGCCATTGGCAAAGATCCCCAGTTGACCGGTTTCGACGAAGTCCTTTAGCTTTTCTTGACGTCGGCGAAGTAACCAGGTGAGGTCTTGGGGTAGTTGGGGCTCGACTGCGGCCAGTTCGGAGGTTTGCTTGGGGTCGGCATCCAGGCCGACACCACGTCGACCCAGTCCAGGGCGTGCAGGTGATAGAAGTGCATGACATGGTCGTGGACATACTGGGCGCCGATCATGAGATTGCGGATCAGCTGGGCATTGGGCGGAATCTTGTATGCAGGGCATTTTCCACCGCGCGCACCGAGGCAATGCCATGCACCAGCGTGCAGACGCCGCAGATGCGCTGGGCGAAAGCCCAGGCGTCGCGCGGGTCGCGGCCGCGCAAGATGATCTCGATACCGCGCACCATGGTTCCCGATGAATAGGCTTCTGTAATCGTATCGCCATCGGTTTGCGCTTCGATCCGCAAATGGCCCTCGATACGGGTAACAGGGTCGACGACGACGCGTTCAGTCATGATGCGGATCTCCGGTGGTCTGGTCTGTCGGCTCAGCGTTGCCAACTGAAGGAGGCGTCGGTTTGGTTTCCACGAGGTATTCGGCCAACAGTTCAGTCAAACCTATGACCTCCATTTCCATGTTGTTCTGTTCTAAGCCGTCCTCGAGCATGTTTCGGCAGTTCGAACACGCCGTGACGATGGTGCTGACGCCAAGCCCGTCCAATTGCGTCTTTTTGCGTTTGAAGACCTGCAGCCGCAAAGGTTCGGCACGTTCGTTGGCGCTAACGCCGCCGCCGCCGCCGCAGCACCAATTCATGACCCCGTGCTCGGCCATCTCCACGTACTCGGGTGCGACCATATGCAGCAGATCACGGGGTTGTTGAACGACGCCACCCCGACGCACCAGTTGGCAAGGGTCGTGGAACGTCATGCGTTCATCGACTACGCCTTCGGTACGCAAGCGTCCTTCGCGGCGTAATTGATCCAGCAGTTCGAGAATGTGCATCACCTTGAACGGATACTCGCGGCCGATCAAGTTTGGACCTTCCCAACGAAACGCGGTGTAGGCGTGACCGCACTCCGGCGTGATCACAACTTTGACCTTGAGTTTTTCGGCAGCGTCGACAAGACGGCGCACCAGTTCCGCAGCCAAATCCGAAGACCCGATCTGCATGCCGCTGTTGGTACCCTCGAATCCGCCCGAGGCCAAGGTCCAGGAGACGCCGGCCTCATGAAAAATACGGGTGACGGCCGGAATGATTTCATGGAACTGGGCGATTTCGGCCGAAGACAGAATCAACATATAGTCCGCGTCCTGCTTGTCGAGCGGCACTTCCAAGCCCGATTCCTTTTCCGCGTGTTTGATCTGCGCTTGCAGGGTTTGCAGCGTGACGCCCATCGGGCTGCCGATTTTGATGGAACGTTGGGTGGCGTCTTTGAGGCCTTTGGGTGCATGACCGGCTGCAACCATGCCTTCGCGCATACGCCGCACCATGTAGACGATGTCGTTACCCACCGGACAGACCATGGAGCAGCGTCCGCACAGTGTACAGCTGTCGTAGACCAGCTCTTCCCAGTCGGCCAGTTCCTGATCGCTGATGGGCTTGCTCAGGCCAACGGCTTTGGCGAGCTTTCCCCAGAAGGTGTATTCCTGTTTCCAGACCCGGCGCAGCGGTTCGACCTTGGAGATCGGGGTATATTTCGGATCGCCGGTTTCGGTGTAGAACAGACACGCATGGGCGCACAAGCCGCAGTGTACGCAGCTGGAGAAATAGGACGCGATGGGCGCGTCGATCTGCGCCTTGAGGATATTGACGGCGTTGCCGAGGCTCACGGTCATACTTGCACTCCCTTGCGACCGGCTACGGCGCCGTTGTACCAGCGGGAAATCGCAAACGTGAACGCGTGAATCAATTTTGTGAACGGAATGCTCACCAGTAACAGCTCAACGCTCAGTATGTGCACAGCCAGCATCTCGGTGTAGGGCAGCAGCAGGCGATTCAACGCCATATAGCCGGTGAGCACCGGCAGAATGGTCACGAACCACGAGTAATAGTCCCATACGGTGGACAGATGCTTTCGCACAGGATCGATCAGGCGGTGCACCAGGAGCGCAATCAAGGCGGCGATGGTCAAAACCGCCAGGACGTTGATCAGCGATACCGGTAGTGCTGGCCAGCCGGTGCCGAGCAGACCCTTGAAATACAGAATGTGCGGCGCATAGAAGAGCAAAGTCAGCAGAAAACCGATATGGAATACATAGCCGCCGATGAAGGTCAAAGGTGTACGTTTGAGCGTATCGGCGTCGGTCCAGGAACGCGTTACCACGGTTCTGAAACCGGGACCCCATTGGGTGCCGCGGGCGCGGGACAAATCCCGTTTGCGACCGAGCAGATAAATGCTCATGATCCGGAACACGATGCCGAGCAGAAACACGGCGATGGCGACCTGCATGCCCGTGCCGCGGGCCCAGTTGAGCAATTCGTTTGCGGTCATGATTTGTCTTCCAGGTCGTCTACGGTGAGTTTCTGCCGCGCATCCGCCGCCTGCTGCTTGTGATGGCGCCCGTACAGCCCTGCTGCGACACCTGCTGCGGCACCTGCCACCAGGGCTGCTCCGGCGGTACCGGACAGATCGAGGGTCGCGGCCGACAATGGGGTGTAGAAACTGCCAGCGTCCCAGAACCCGGGTTCCGAACAACCAAGACAGCCGTGGCCGGACTCGATGGGGAAACTGGTGCCGTTGTTCCACTTGGTCGTGGCGCAGGCATTGTGCGTGGTAGGCCCTTTGCAGCCCAGTTCGTACAAGCACCAGCCGCTGCGGGCGCCTTCATCATCGAAGCTCTTGGCGAACAGGCCACGGTCGTAGAATGGGCGCCGGTAGCAGCGATCGTGGATCGTATCGCCGTAGAAGGACAACGGCCGGCCCAGGTTATCGGTTTCGGGCAGGGCGTTGAAAGTCAGGTAATGCGCCAGGACGCCGCTGATCACCACCGGTATGGGCGGACAACCCGGTACGTTGATGACGGGTTTGTCGGTGATGATCTCGGTTACCGGGACGGCCCCAGTGGGGTTGGGGTTCGCCTGGGGAATGCCGCCGAACGATGCGCAGGTGCCCACCGAGACGATAGCCGCCGCGCCCTTGGCCGTTTCCTCCAATATCTGCTGATTGGTGCGCCCGGCGATGGTGGAATAGATGCCGCCGTCTTTGCCCGGAATGGAGCCGTCCACCACCACCAGATACTTGCCCCATGCCGCCTTCATGGCGTCTTCGCGCGCCTGTTCGGCGGCGGTGCCGGCCGCGGCCTGCAACGTGTGATGGTAGTCGAGGGAGATGGCGCCGAGAATCAATGATTCGATTGTCGGGGAATGGGAGCGTGTCAGGGATTCGGTGCAGCCGGTGCATTCCTGGAATGACAGCCAGATCACGGACGGCCGCCGGGCCTTGCCGAGCGCCTCGGCCACCGCGTGGGTCATGCCCGGCGGCAACGCCATCATCGAGGCTGTGGCGGCGCAAAATTTGAGAAAACTGCGGCGGCTGATACCCTGTCGTTTGAGTTGGTCGAGCACCGTGTCCGGTCGCGTCATTGACCTTCCTCCCGCTGTTCCTGGTGTGTGGCTGGATGCCTGCCATCGTCCTGCGTGTCGCTCGACACCGCAGTGATATTCGATTCCGTGAGCTGCACTAGACTGTCGACAAGGTCCGCCTTTTGACTACGTAGGATCTCAGGGCAATCGGTGACTTCGATCAGCTCTGCCATCACTTCGTCGGCACTGTTGTAATGGATGACCCACCACACGCCCGGATAGCCGGTTTCGCGGATCGAAGTGGGGCCCAGGGCGCGCACGGTCGCCTGGACTTCGCCTTCGCCGAGGGCGTCGATCAAGGCGTCATAGTCGCCGGGGAACAACGGCAGGCTGCGTAGATCGATACTGGCAGCTTCGCCGGTGGCGACGAAGGTCCGCAACATGGATTCGATTTCGCTGACGATGGCGTTCACCTGTTGGGTCGCCGCGGGGGGCTGCGCGGTAACGGTGACAGGGATGTCTTTCAGGCCGCTCATTACTTCCAATCCTCCAGTAGTTCCGTGACCGTTGCGCAAACCGCCGGCAACGCATCGGCAACCGGAGCCGTTGGCTGTTCACCCCAACCCGTATGTTGCGGTTGAATGCCGATTAAGGCGCGCCGAAGCGGTAGACATTCTGCCAAGCGCGCCATGACCATGAGATCAATGAGGCCGACTTCGTGAACGCTGCGTCGTCCCGGTGCGGCGAGAAAGCGATCCATCTCGTCATCGACGAACACGCGGATCGTTCCGGGCGCGGCATGCAGTTCGGCGGCATCCACTACGATCAGATGCGCCGCGTCCCCGATCTCTGGAGCCAGGCTGAAACTGAGCGTGCCGCCATCCATCCACTCGACCCCGGTTAGCTCGCCATGGATGGCGTGCAAACGGCGCACGGCATGTACGCCGATACCTTCATCGCTCAGCAGGCTGTTGCCGATTCCAAGCACCAGCGTGTGACTGGCGGGGCGTTGTCCGGTAGAAATCGCAGGCTCGTTCATTGCCGGTTCCGGAATTATAGGTGGACCTGCGCTGTGCCCGATGTTGTATGGGCGCGACGACCGGGTGACCCGCTGCGGGTTGCACATGAGGGTGTATGCGAAGCGGGCGCATCGGATTTTGAAGCGCGGGGTACTCTGCAGCGACGCGGGTGACAATGTGCAATCAAGGCGATCATCGTTCTGCCTCAACACTAGCTGAATGCGTACAAAAAACAACACATCAAAACAGTAAGGCATGCGCGCATCAGCGCTCGCTCGTTCAGCAAATGCGCGGCAGCGGATCGTCTTCCAGTTCTTCCAGCACGCGCTCGCCGCCGAGCTCGGTTTCGAGGACGACATGCGCCAGATCGGTGCGTATTTCGCCGATGTGGGCGGCGTCTCGTCCCAGCGGCAGACAGCGCCAGCGTTCGAGCGCTTGGGCTGCATCGTCGTTTGCGACCACCGCCACCACCCGACCTTCGCAGGCAAGGAAAAGCGGGTCATAACCGAGCATCTCGCAAACGCTCTGCACCGGGTCGCGCACCGGTACCCGTGCGCCGCGCAGATGCACCCCGAAGCCGGTGCCGCGATGGATCTCGTGGAGCACGGTCGCCAGTCCACCGCGGGTTGGATCGCGCATGAAACGCAAGCCCGGCAGGTCCAGCAGCGTCTGGGTGAGCGGCAATACACTTGCCGCATCGGAACGAACGTCGCCGCGCAGACCGAATTGTTCGCGCGCGAGCATGACGGCGATTCCGTGATCGCCCACCGGGCCGCTGACCAGGATCTGGTCGCCGGCGCGAATGCGATCGAGGCCGAGTCGCAGCCGCGCCGGGCGCTGGCCGATGCCAGTGGTGGCGAGGTACAGCCCGCCGCCTTCGCCGCGGCGCACCACCTTGGTGTCGCCGGTCACCACTTGCACGCCGCAGGCGGTGGCGGTGCGAGCCAGGTTGGCAATCAAACGGTCGAGCAATGCCAGTTCCAGTCCTTCTTCGATGAAGGCGTTCAGACTCAGATACAGTGGCGTCGCGCCCGCGACCGCCAGGTCGTTGGTAGTGCCGTGCACCGCCAGGGAGCCGATATCGCCACCGGGGAATTCCAATGGTTGTACGGTGAAGCCGTCGGTGGTGTAAACCAAGGTCGCGTCAGGATCGGGGATGGTGAGCGGCACCGCGTCGGCCTGAATGTCCAAACCCGGATTGGCCAAGTGACGGCGCGAACACCTCTTCGATCAGCTCGCGCATCAGCCGTCCGCCATTGCCGTGGGCCAGAGAGATATGGCTCACGGAACGGGCGCCTCAGGCTGTGACAGAAGTGTCCGCGCTTCGATGAGCTGGCCGAAGCTCAGGCCGCCGTCATTGCACGGAATACGGCTGGGAAGATAAGCGCGCAATCCCGCCTCGCGCAGTCCGTGCATGGCCGCTTCCGCCAGTACCCGGTTCTGGAATACACCGCCGCCGAGACCGACCGCAAATTCGCCGTGCTGGTCGCGCAATTTGACGGCGATACCACGCAGCGCGTGGGCCAGGGAGCTGTGGAAGCACCCTGCGCGCGCCGCCACTGTGTGCGCTTCATTTTCGAGCATGGCCAACAGAGGCGACCAGTCGCATCGCCATATACCGTGCTCGTCCTGTTGCCAGGGCAGCGCTACGGGCTGGGCGTCGCGGGCGGCGATGGCCTCCAGGTACATCGGGCCCTGGCCTTCGAAGCTGGCTTCTTGCACCAGACCCAGCACTGATGCCGCGGCATCGAACAGACGTCCCGCGGCACTGGAGCGCGGGCAGTTGATGCCACGGTTCCAGGCCTCATGCAGCAGCATGTGTTCGCTGGTTTCGCCGGGCCAGTCCCCTCCTGTCTGCCAGTACAAGGCCGCCGCTGCCCGCCACGGTTGACGTCCGGCCTTGTCACCGCCGGGAAGTGCGAAGGGACGAAAGCTGGCGACTCGCTGCCAGTGTCCGGGACGCCCGAGGAGGGCTTCCCCGCCCCAGAGTTCGCCGTCCTCGCCCATGCCGGTGCCGTCCCAGGTGAACACCAGCCAGCGCGATTCGTCGGGGTATTCGCCGGCCAGCGCCGCCGCGTGGGCGTGATGATGCGGCACCGAGAGCAGACGCAAGCCACTGCGCTTGGCCCAGGCACTGCTGGCGTATCCCGGATGGGCATCATGGGCGCAATAGCGCGCGTCAATTCCATAGATGTGTTGCAGGTCGGCAATGACGCGTTCGAAGACGCTGCGGCTACGGGGTGCATCAAGCTCGCCGATATGGGGCGAAACCACCAGGCGCCGCTCCCAGCCCAGTGCGATGGTATTCTTCAGGTGACCGCCGACGGCGAGTGTCGGCTCCGGGAAAGGTTTTTCCACGGCCAACTCCAATGGCGCGGCGCCCCGTCCCAGGCGCGCCCTGCGCAAAGCACCGGCTGCGGTCCCTACCAGGCTGTCGTCGGCTGGGCGCAGGATCGGGCGATCGTGGTGCAAGAACGCATCGGCGATGGCGGCCAGCCGCTGTTCTGCTTCAAGCTCGTCGGTCAATACGGGCTCGCCGCTCAGGTTGGCCGAAGTAGCGACCAACGGTGCGCCGAAATCGCCGCTGAGCAGATGGTGCAGCGGACTATAGGGCAGCAGGCAGCCCAGTTCGTCGAGCCCGGGCGCCAGTTCCGCGGCGAGTCGGGGTATCCGCTGCGGTGGGTGCCGACGTGGCAGGACCACGATCGGCCGGGCGGGATCTGCGAGAGCCGTCGCTGCCACCGGGTCGACGCGGCAATAGCGCCGTACCTCGTCCAATCCGTCGGCGCCGCGCTGGGGAAACAACACGGCCAACGGTTTGTGCGGGCGGTGTTTTCGTATTCGCAGGCGCTGCACGGCGCGGGCGTCGCGCGCATCGCACAACAGGTGATAGCCGCCAATGCCTTTGACAGCAACGATTTCGCCCCGGCGTAGCGCGTCGACTGCGGCGTGTAAGGCCGCTGCCGTACCCGCTATGGTGTCGTCACCGGCGCGATACGCCAGTTGCGGTCCGCAGTCGGGGCAGGCAACGGGTTCGGCGTGGAACCTTCGATTCCGCGGGTCGCTGTATTCCGCGCGGCACGCAGGACACAGCGCGAATGCCGCCATGCTGGAACGGGCACGGTCGTAGGGGAGCGCCGCGATCAAAGTATAGCGAGGGCCACACTGGGTACAGTTGATGAACGGATAACGGTAACGTCGATCGCGGGGGTCATGCAATTCCGCCAAGCACGCATCGCAGGTGAAATAGTCGGGCGGCAGATGGCCGGGCATCGCAGCTGCGTATGCACTGTCTTGAATCTCGAATCCGAGACCGTTGACCGGGTCCGCTGGTTCACAGGAAACGATGTGCGGTTGAGCAATGGCCGGCGCCTGAGTCAGCAGGGCGTCGAGAAAATCGGCCATCACCGACTCGGTGCCGGTCGCCAGGATTTCGACTTCCGCGCCGGTATTGCGGATCGAACCCGCAACACCGAGCCGGCACGCCAGGCGGTAAACGAAAGGACGAAATCCAACCGCCTGTACGCGGCCGGCCAGGCGAATGCGCAGGCTTCGCATGGTCTGCGCCGGAGCGCCGCCAATACCACTGCGAAGTTCCTGCATGCGCAACCTCAGCCGGGATCGATTGCCGCTGCCGACGCGGGCTCGCGCACGCCTGTTGCCCACCAGATCCGGCAGGCGCCTTCGTCCGAAACCATGCACGGACCGATGGGCCGACGGGGCGTGCAGGCGCGGCCGTACAGCTGGCATTGGTTGGGGTAGATCTTGCCCAACACCACGCGCGCGCAATCGCAGCCGGGCGGCATTTCACCGGCGCGTTTGCGCGCCGCGTCGGCATAGTCAGGCAACTGCCGGCGTGCGTCGTGACGCGCATAAGCAGGCTTCAGTTGGTAGCCGGATTGCGGAATGATGCCGATGCCGCGCCAATTGGCGTCGACTACCTCGAACACTTGTCGCAGCAATCGCTGCGCCGTGGCGTTGCCATGAGGGCGGACCACTTCGGGATAACAGTTGTCGAGAAAACACCGTCCTTCCAAGCGCTGGCGCAGGGTGGAGTAGAACGCCGCCAGCAGGCTTTCGGGGCCGAAACCGGCCACGGCCGCGGGAATTTCATGACGACCGACCACGAATTGCCATTCCTCGGGTCCCATCACCGTCGCCACGTGACCGGGCGCGACCAAGGCTTCGAAACCGGGGGCTTCGGAAGCGAGCAGCATGGCCACCGCCGGCCAGGTGAGGCGACCGGAAAGCAGCAGCAGCAGATTGTCCGGCACACCGGCCGCCATCATGGCGGCGACCGGCGCGCTGGTGGTCTCGAAACCCGCGGCAAAGAAAACCACCGTCCGGTCGGGATCTGCGGCTGCGATTTGCACAGCTTCGGTGGGCGAGGCGATGGGGCGTACGTCGGCACCCTCAGCCCGCGCCTGATCCAACGAGCGGGGCTCGCGCTTCGGTCCGTTGACCGGTACCCGCAACATGTCGCCGAAGGCGACCAGGGTGACGCGCTGGTGCAGCGCAAGCTGAATGGCTTGGTACACGTCTTCCTCTGGACATACGCACACCGGGCAGCCCGGCCCCGGAATCAGTTCGATGCCATCGGGGAGCGCCGTGCGCAAGCCCGCCATGGAGATGCTGCGTTCGTGGCCGCCGCACACGTTGAGAATACGTACGCGCCCCTGCGGCGGCAGGGCGCGGATGCGTTCGAGCCAGGTCCGCGCTTCAGCGCTCATCGGCCGGCGCCGGACGGGCTGCGGCGGGGTCGCTCGGGGCCTGTGTGTGCAGGCGGGCGCCATCGGCTTGAATTCGCGGTCGCACGGTGCGGTTGGCTGCGACCCGCTGGCGTTGCTGCGCATACTCGGCGCGCAACCAGGCGAGCCAGTCTTCCAGGCCTATCTGCTTGCGGGCGGACAAAGATAGTACCGGCGCATCGTTGGCCAGTTCCCGCAGGTGGCGCGTCGCCCGAACGGGGTCGAAGTCGTCCAATACCGGCAGCAAGTCGGATTTGCTCAGCAGCAGCAGATCCGAGGCGCGGAACATGACCGGGTATTTGGCTGGCTTGTCGTCGCCTTCGGTGACCGACAACAATGTGACATTGCGATGGTGGCCGAGGTCGAAACTGGCCGGGCACACCAGGTTGCCGACGTTTTCGATGAAGACGATATCCACGGCATCGAGGTCCAATTGATGCAGCGCCTGGTGCACCATATGGGCGTCCAGATGGCAGGCGCTGCCGGTTGCGATCTGGATCGCGGGCACGCCCCTGGCGCGAATACGGTCGGCGTCATTTTCGGTTTCCAGATCGCCTTCGATGACCGCGATCCGGTACTGCGAAGCCAGCGCGTCGATCGTTGCCTCCAGCAACGCAGTTTTCCCTGAGCCCGGCGAAGACATCAGATTGACGGCCAGTACCTGATGGCGGTCGAAATGCGCCCGGTTGTGTTGGGCCTGGTGATCGTTTTCCGACAGCAGGCCGGTGAGCACGCTGATGGCAGAACGTCCGTTGGCCGTTTTTGCCAGCTTACCGTCGGCGCGCACGAAGTGGGCATTGCCCGGAGTCACGTTACAGCCACAGGTGTCACACATGGAGGGCATCCTCATTGGTTGACGAGGCGGTGTCGGGCCTGGACATCTCGATGCTCACGAGCAGCATCTCATCGCCGCTCAACAGCTGTGTCTTCCAGCTTCCGCAGCCGGCGCAAAGCAAGCGGTTCGGCTGCGCGTCGCTGTCGCTGCCGCATTGCGTGCAGTGCACCCGCACCGGTGCCGATTCAATGATGAGATCGGCGCTCTCCGCGATGGAACCGGCGCAAGCGATGGGGAAGGCCTGCTGCAGAAGGTGGGGCTCGACACCGGAAAGTGGACCGATCTGCAGCCGAACGACACTCACGTGATGGGCGCGGTGCTCGGCCGCAATGCGTCCTACTTGCTGCATCAGATTCTGACACACCGACAGCTCATGCATCGGTGGGTAGCTCCGCGGCGAGCATCTGATCGAATAGTTCCCAAGCCGAGCGCGCTTCCTGGGCACTGACTTTTTGGATCGCATAGCCCACGTGCACCATGACGAAATCCCCCGGGTGGACCATGTCGTCCTGCAGCATGAACAGATTGACGTCGCGTTCGACCCCCTTGGCTTCGCAGCGGGCCTTGAAACCGTCGATCTCGACAATCTGCATGGGAATTGCGAGGCACATGGAATAAAGCTAGCGCATTGCATAGGAACAGAACAACCGGAATTTAGTTCACCGGGGATCGATTCCGCAAGCGACGGGCATTGACGCTTCCCGGGCGGCGGATGCAGACTGGACCGGCAATCGTCGGAGAAGCTATGGCGCGGCCTGACGCAGCTGGAGGGTTTTTAGCGGGCGATGAGTTTCAGCGGCTCATCGACTTGTTGCGCGGTGACGGCTACCGCTGCATCGGACCGCAGCTGCGCGACGACGCCATTGTCTACGACGAGTTGCATCATTGCGACCAGCTCCCTATCGGCGCGCGCCAGGTCCAGCAGCCAGGGTATGCGCGCGTCGAGCGCACGGACCAGCCGCGGCGTTTCGCTTGGGCCAACGGCCCCCAGGGATTACGACCGTTGCTGTTCGCGCCGCGGGAGCCACTATGGCGTGTAAAGCGCGACGAATGCGGCAAACTGACCTTCGTGAGCGAACTGCCGCAAGCCGAGCCATTGGCGGTCATCGGTGTACGTGCCTGCGATCTGGCTGCTTTGGCATTGTACGATGCCCACTTCCTTGATCGAACCTATCGCGATTCGTATTACGCTGCCCGGCGCGGGCAGCTGTTGCTGGTGGCCGTGAATTGCAGCCACCCGGCGGATACTTGTTTCTGCGCCTCGACTGGCGATGGCCCGCGGGCCGAGCGCGGCTATGATCTCGTCTTGGACGAACTCGATGACGGTTACCTGGTGAGTGCCGGCAGCGACCGGGGCGCGGCTTTGCTGCGCCGCCTGCCGCTGGCGGAGGCCGGCGAGGCGCGGATCGCCAATGCGGCCGCTCAGAACGACCACGCGGCCGCGAGTCAGATTCGACGCGTTCCTGGTACCAATCTGCGCGCAGCGTTGTTCGCCAACCTGGAGCACCCGCGTTGGACGGAGGTGGCGGAACGTTGTCTGGCGTGCGGCAATTGTACCTCGGTGTGTCCGACTTGCTTCTGTCACCGCGAATCCGAGCAGGCGGACCTCGATGGTCGAGGCAGTGAACACGTGCGCGAATGGGATTCCTGTTTCACCGCGGGCCACAGCTTTCTTGCCGGCCACCCGTTGCGCAGCGATACCCGACTGCGCTACCGGCAGTGGTTGACGCATAAACACGGCAGTTGGCACGAGCAATATGGCCGCAGCGGTTGTGTGGGATGCGGCCGCTGTATTACCTGGTGTCCGGTGGGGATCGACATTACCGAAGAGCTGGCTGCGATTTGCACATGAATGCCGATAATCCGTATCTGCCTTTCGAAGCGGAAATCGTCGAGCGACTACAGGAGTCGACGAGCATCTTTACGTTGCGCCTGCGGATTGTCGACGACCGCACGCGGGCGTCCTACCAGTTTCAACCGGGCCAGTTCAACATGGTGTATTTATACGGGGTCGGTGAAGTCGCCATTTCCATCGTTTCCGATCCGCGCGAGACTGACCTGTTGGATCACACCATTCGCGCAGTAGGGCGGGTAACCAAGGGTTTGGCCAAGCTGCAGGCCGGCGACCGCGTAGGCCTGCGCGGACCATTCGGCCGCGGCTGGCCGTTGCAGGAGGCAATCGGGGGGGATGTAGTGCTGGCCACCGGCGGCCTCGGTTGTGCGCCGGTGGTGTCGGTGATCAATTACCTTTTGCAACGGCGCGAGCAGTTTGGGCGATTGGTCATCATGCAGGGCGTCAAGCACTCCGACGATCTGATCTGGCGCGACCAATACGAACACTGGGCGTCGATGCCCCGTACCCAGGTCTTGCTTGCCGCTGATCAGGCTGGGCCGGGTTGGCTGTGGAACGTCGGGAGACCGACCGAGCTGGTGTCCCAGGCACAATTCGACCCGGACCGGCACGTTGTGATGATGTGCGGACCTGAGATCATGATGCGGCTGATGGCCGAAGCGCTGCTTTTCCGCGGTGCCGACGACCGTCGCATCTGGTTGAGCATGGAACGCAATATGCAGTGCGCGGTGGGGCATTGCGGCCATTGCCAACATGGCGAGCGATTCGTTTGTCGCGACGGTCCGGTGTTCGATTGGAACAGTGTCAAGGGATTGCTGCATGTGAAGGGCTTCTAGGAGTCAACGCGGTGGCGCAGAACACGAAACCCAAAATCGCGATCCACAAATTCGCGTCGTGTGACGGGTGTCAATTGGCGTTTCTGAATGCGGGCGAGCAGCTGTTGGAGGTGGCGCGTTTGGCCGATATCGTCCACTTTGCCGAAGCCGGGCCGATGGCGCCTGATGCGGCGGTGGATATTGCCTTCGTCGAAGGCAGCGTGAGTACAGCCGAGGATCTTGAGCGCATCCGTGTCATACGCGCCAACAGCGGTTACCTGATTACCATCGGCGCCTGTGCAACGGCAGGTGGCTTGCAGTCGTTGCGCAATATCGCCGAGAGCGCACGGTGGCTCGGTGATATCTATGCGCAGCCGGAATACATCAGCAGTTTGCAATACTCCACGCCGATCGCCGATCACGTCGCCGTGGACTTTCAACTATGGGGTTGTCCGGTTACGACGCGTCAGGTAATGGCGACCATTCGCGCACTGTTGTCGGGTGTCGCGCCCGTGGATGATGCCGATAAGGTATGTCTGGACTGCAAACGCAACTTGTCGGTGTGCGTGTTGGTGAGTCGCGGCCAACCGTGCCTGGGGCCGGTCACGCGCACCGGTTGCGGCGCGCTGTGCCCGCGCTTCGGTCGCGATTGCTACGGCTGCTTCGGTCCAGCCGAAACCATCAACACGCAAGCGCTGGGACGGCGATTCGAAGGTTTGGGTTTATTACCGGTACAGGTCGCTCAGCGATTTCTGTTCATCAACAACGGTGCGCCGCCGTTTAAGGCCGCCGGCTTGCGCTGGCGGGGCGAGACCGATGACTGAATCCCGTGACATCAAGATTAACGTACCCGTTTTGGCGCGAGTCGAAGGGGAGGGCGCGCTGAGCCTGGATATTCGCGATGGACGGATCGAGCGCCTGGAACTGCGAATTTTCGAGCCGCCACGGATGTTCGAAAAATTCCTGGAAGGACGCTCATTCGAAGAATTACCGGACACCGTCGCGCGGATTTGCGGCATCTGCCCCGTGGCCTACCAGATGAGCGCCGTACAGGCAACGGAAAGGGCCTTCGGGGTCGAGCCCGATCCTTGGGTGTCTGCCATGCGCCGGGTACTGTATTGCGGCGAGTGGATTCAGAGCCACGCTTTGCATATTCATCTGTTGGCCGCCCCCGATTTCCTCGGATTCGAAAATGCCATCGAAATGTCGGCGCAGCACGCGGATCTGGTTCGCCGCGGACTGCGTTTGCAAGAATTGGGAAACCGGGTGATTGGGTTGTTCGGTGGTCGGTCTGTGCATCCCGTGGGTGTGCGCGTCGGCGGTTTTCACCGCGCGCCCGCATCAGCAGCCGTGGAGGCTTTGGCCAGGGAACTGGAACAAAGTCTCCCGGAAGCCCTGGCCTTGCTGCGGTGGACCTTGGGTTTGAAGCTGCCGGCGCGACGGGAAGCGTTCATATCTGTGGCGCTGCGACACGAGGAAGAATATCCGCTGATGGCTGGACGCCTTGCGGTCGGAGATCAATTGGAAATCGATATTGCCGACTACCCGCGTTACTTCCGGGAATTGCAGGCGCCTCATTCCACGGCCTTGCATTCGCTTTTTCACCAGGAAGGAATCGATCAAGGCGACGGGCAACCGTATCTGGTCGGCCCGTTGGCCCGCTTGAACCTCAACTTTCAACAGTTGCCGGGCGTGGTCCAAACCGAATTGAGGACGGGGGGGTTATCGGCCCCGTCGCAGAATCTATTTCACAGTGTGGTGGCGCGCGCGGCCGAAATTTATCTCGCGATCGACGAGGCCGCACGGCTGCTTCGAAACTATACGATGCCCGCTCGACCATATATTGAGGTGAAGCCACGGCAGGGAGAAGCCGCCGGCTGTACCGAAGCCCCGCGCGGAACCTTATGGCATCAATATGCTTTCGATCCGCAGGGACGGATATGCCGAGCGCGTATCGTGCCGCCCACCAGTCAGAACCAGGCCCGTATCGAAGCTGACCTTCGTGACGGCTTGGAGACCTTCGGCCTCGATCGTCCCGAGGACGATTTGCGCAAATGTGCCGAAACCATTGTTCGCAATTACGATCCCTGCATTTCCTGCGCAACACATTTCCTGCGCGTCAAGGTGCGACGCGTATGAATGGGTCGGGGGTAATCATCGGAGTCGGCAGCGATTACGGTCCGGATCGTATTGGCCTCGATGTAGTCGCAGCGTTGGAAAGTGAGCTCGTGTTGCAGCGACGCGGTGTCAGCTTACGCCGGTGTAGGGCTCCGGCTGTCGATCTACGAGGAATGTTGCACGACGTTCCGTGGGCGCTACTGATCGATGCGCTTCGTGCCGGTGGCCGGGCCGGGTCACCGCGATGTTTGCGGATGGATGAACTGGCTGACGACGTATGCGCTGCGTCGAGTCACGGCTTGGGCGTATCGGCGACCTTGGCGTTGCTGGATCTGTTGGGCGAGTTGCCGCCAGTGATCCGCATTGTCGGCATTGAGGTCGGTGAGGGCCACTGCGCCCCCGACCCACGCTGGATAAAGGCGGGCACGATGGCGGTGCACGCAGAACTGGAGCGGCTTGGTTCGGCTCGGTAGCTTGGTCATTCGTCGTGTGGCGGACTGGACTGGCTTTCGGTATACATACTCAAACGTTGATACAATCCCAAGCCGACGATGAGCAGCACCGAAACCGCGAGCAACAGGGTGGGGTAGAGTAGACCATTCACGTCCTTGGTGCCGGCGCCGAAGATGAATACCAGCGCTTCCAAGGTGACGGCGATGGCGATGATTACCAGGAATTTGGTAAGTGTCTGCCGAGCTTCGCGGGGCGATCGCAACTCTCGTTCGCGCAGCACCTCTTCCTCCATGAGATATTTCGCGACATCAAAAACGGCCACCGAAATCACGATTTGGCCGATCCCATCAAGCATGGTCTCAACGACACCGCCGGCGTAGATGAAAGCGTGGGCAACTTCCCATATGGCGTGGCCGATCATGGCCAAGCTGATGGCCAGGAGCGCCGCGCTGACCAGAAGATATACGGCGCTGGTGGTGTAATGAAAAATTCGGTGCAAGCGCCGGGAATTAGGCAATCGATGTCTCCAGTACAGACGAGTTCTTAGCGTGGCGGATGGGGTAAGAGCGCCTATCTTGATAGGCTAGACGAATAACAGCGGGCCAACAATGGCAATCGAAGAAAGTCAGCGCGCCGAATCGGCGCGCAGCGCAGCACTTTCCAACCAGATCCTGCAGCCTGGCAAGACCTGCTGGGAGGTCGCCGCGTGTTCCCGCGCAACAGTGCTCGTGGATGCCGAAGAATATTTCGCGGCCCTGCACGACGCACTCTGGCGCGCAAAGCGTTCCATATTGGTGTTGGGGTGGGATATCGATAGCCGCGAACCGTTGATCCGGGATGCCTCCCACGAGCAGGTGGGCTGGTCGCTGCGGCGAGTCCTAAATCAGGTCGTGCGTCGCACCCGCGGATTGCACGCCCACGTGCTGATCTGGGACTTCGCAGTCATTTACGCCATGGAGCGTGAATGGCTGCCGTTCTATCGGCTGGGATGGCAGAAACATCGACGGCTGCATTTTCGTACTGACGGCAATCACCCGGTTGGCGCGTCTCAACATCAAAAGGTGGTAGTCATCGATGACAAGTTGGCATTCGTCGGCGGCATCGATCTCAGTAAGTGGCGGTGGGACACGCGCGCGCATAGTGCGGACGAAAAGCGGCGCCTGGATCCCGATCACAAACCCTATATTCCATTTCACGACGTTATGCTCATGCTGGAGGGCGATGCTGCCGCAAAATTGGCCGCACTGGCGCGTGAGCGTTGGCGTCGGGCTACTGCCCAGCGATTACCACCCGTTGGCGAGTTAAGTAGTGACCCATGGCCGGAACGCATCCAGCCGCAATTTGAAAACTTCGAGCTGGGGATTGCCCGCACCTATCCACCACATCACGACCAAAAACCGGTCCGGGAAGTGGAGCAGTTGTACATCGCCTCACTGGCAGCCGCGAAACACTGGGTCTACGTGGAAAATCAATATCTGACTTCGTTGCGAATCGCGGAGATCATGGCTCAGCGGCTTAAGGAAGCGGATGGCCCTGAGTTCGTGCTGGTATTGCCAAAACAAACCGGCGGTTGGCTGGAGCGCAACACCATGGATGTACTGCGCGGACGTTTTTTGAAAAAGCTGCGCGAGGCGGATGAGCACGGCCGATTACGGGTCTACTATCCCGACACGCCTGATCTGGCGCCACAGCACATCAGCGTGCACAGCAAGGTAATGATCATCGACGACCAATTGCTGCGGCTGGGGTCGTCGAATCTCAGCAACCGGTCCATGGGGCTGGATAGTGAATGCGACGTGGCGATCGAGGCGGGCGGCGACGATGTGGTTCGGCAGGGGATTGCCTATGTGCGTAACGATCTGCTCGGCGAACATCTCGGTGTTGAGCCCCGGGCGGTCGCGGCGGCGCTTGCAGACCGCAGTTCGTTGATCGTTGCGATCGAAACCCTGCGTAGCGAGGAAGGACGCAGTCTCCGCGAGTTGGACGGAACCGTGTCCGAAGACCTCGATCGGCAAGTGCCCGACCAGGCGGTCATCGATCCGGACGAACCGCTGGAACCGGACCGGCTCGCACAACGCTTCCTGTCCTCGGACCAACGCGAGCACGCCGGTCGCCACGGTCTGCGGATTGCGTTGTTCATCGGCGCCCTGTTGCTCATGGCTGCGCTGTGGCGCTGGACCCCGCTGGGTGATTACTTGAACATGGACCGGATCGACGGCTGGATGCAGCAGATCGCCGACAGTCGGTTCACGCCGTTGATTCTGCTGGCGCTGTACCTGGTGGCCGGACTGATCGTGTTTCCGCTGGTGATTCTGGTGGCAGCCACCGCGATGATATTCGGCCCCTGGCTGGGAGTGGCGTATGCCATCGGTGGATCGATCGCCAGCGCGTTGTTGACCTTCTGGGTCGGCAAGTATCTGGGCCGGGACTGGTTGCGCCGGGTTGCGGGGTCGCGCATCGACCGACTGGATCGCTGGCTTTCCGATCGGGGTATTCTGACGATCGTGACGGTGCGCGTAATTCCCATCGCGCCGTTTACGGTGGTCAACCTGGTGGCCGGGGCGTCGCGGATTTCGTTTCGTGATTACACCATCGGCACGGTGTTTGGCATGACTCCGGGAATCGCGCTGATGGTGTTGTTCCTGGACCGGCTCGAGGCGGCGGTACACAATCCCAGTACCGGCACCTTCGTGGTGGTCGGTGGCGTCGGCGTCGGCGCGGTCGCTTTGTTCGCCGGGTTGCGCTATCTGCTGCGCCGGCATTCGTCAAAACCCGCGACAGCCAACGCGACCTGATGTTGGCCGTGGAACGGGTGGCGTTCGCAGCGGCGACCTACAATATCCATCGCTGCGTAGGACGGGACCGCCGCCGCGATGCGTCACGGTTGATTTCCGTATTGCGCGAACTTGATGTCTCCGTCATCGCCCTGCAGGAGGTCGAAACGCTGGTCGGACGCGGAGCCGAGCACGATCAGTTCGTGTATCTGGCCAACGGCCTCGGCATGCACGCTGTTGCCGGACCTGCCATGTTTCGAAGCGACAGCACCTACGGCAATGCGGTGCTCAGCGCGTTCCCTGTGCACGCCGTGCGCCGTCACGACATCAGTGTGCCTGGACGCGAGCCGCGGGGCGCGGTCGAGGTCGAGCTGATGATCCAGGAGCGCCTGGTGCGGGTCATCACCACCCATTTGGGGCTGAGCGGCATGGAACGCTGGCGCCAGTGCCAGTCGCTGGACCGAATCCTGGGCATGCGCCCCCTGCCGACCTTGCTGTTGGGAGATTTCAACGAATGGTTACCGAGTTCGCGCGGTCTGCGGCTGCTTCGTCGTCAGGCCCGCGACCATAGCCGCCGGACGTTTCCCGCGTTTGCGCCGCTGCTGGCGTTGGATCGGATGTTCGTCTGCGGCGGAGTACGGGTGGACGCGATGGGGGCGGTCTCCAGCCGCGCGGCTGCGCGGGCCTCCGATCATCTACCTTTGCGTGCCGAATTGAGTCTGTGATCCGCCCAGCATGCCGCTTGTGAAGGGAAAAACTTTCATAGTGTGTCCTTCATGACATTTTTTGTTACACAATTTATAATACCCGCTTGACCCAGGTTTCAGGCTAGGCGCCCCCGGCCAAGTAGGATCGACGCGCGCCGGACACCCATATTCAGTTTCTCGGGAGGTATATGTCAGTAAACGGCACCGCGGCGCCGGCGTGCCCCTTGTGGCTGATGCGCCTGTTACCATTCTTGCGCTGGTGGCCGCTGGTCAATCGCAACTCGATGCGCAGCGACCTGAGCGCCGGATTGACCGGCGCCATCGTAGTGCTGCCCCAAGGCGTGGCCTTCGCCACCATCGCCGGCATGCCTCCCGAATACGGTCTTTACGCAGGCATGGTGCCGGCCATCATTGCCGCGCTGTTCGGCTCGTCGTGGCATCTGGTTTCAGGCCCGACCACGGCAGCATCCATCGTGCTGTTCTCGGCGCTGTCCGCGTTGGCCGAACCTGCGAGCGCGAAATATGTGAGCCTGGCGCTGACGCTGACCTTCATGGTGGGCATTATTCAGCTGGGGATGGGCTTGGCCCGCCTTGGTACGCTGGTCAACTTCATTTCCCATTCCGTTATCATCGGGTTCACGGCGGGCGCCGCAATTCTGATTGCGGCCAACCAGATCAAGAACTTTTTCGGACTTCATATACCGCGCGGAACGGAGTTCTACGAAACGGTGTGGACGGTATTTGCCGAGTTCGAAAAGATCAATGGTTATGTCGTGTTGGTCGGAGCGGTGACCATGTTCACCGGTATTGCCTTCAAACGCTGGATTCCGAGAGTGCCGTACATGATCGCTGCCATGCTTGGCGGCAGCCTGGTTGCGTTCGTACTCAACCGGTGGCTGGGGCAGGAATATACCGGCATTTCGACAGTCGGTTCGTTGCCTGCCTCCCTGCCGCCCTTATCGGCTCCCGACCTGTCTCTGGAAACCATCAAGACGCTGGCGCCGACCGCGCTCGCGGTGACCTTGTTCGCCCTGACGGAGGCCGTCTCCATTGCCCGTTCCTTGGCCGCCCGTTCGGGTCAACATTTGGATGGCAATCAAGAATTTCTGGGGCAGGGCATGTCCAACATCGCCGGCAGCTTCTTTTCCGGTTACGTCGCCACCGGATCGTTCAATCGCAGCGGCGTTAATTATCAGGCTGGTGCCAAGACCCCGCTTGCGGCCGTATTTGCCGGTTCTTTGCTCATGCTGATCGTGCTGCTGATCGCGCCTTTGGCCATTTATCTGCCCAATGCCGCGATGGCGGGCATTTTGTTCCTCGTGGCATGGGGCTTGATCGATTTCCACCACATCAAGCAGATCATCCAAACCAGCCGCGCCGAAACCGCGGTATTGGCGGTCACCTTTTTCGGCGCGCTGTTCCTGGAATTGGAATTCGCCATTTACATGGGTGTATTGCTGTCCCTGGTGTTTTTCCTGATGCGCACTTCGCGGCCGCGTATTCTGCCGCGGGTTCCGGACCCGACCACACCGAGGCGCAAGTTCACCACCAATTCGACCCTGCCCGAGTGCCCGCAATTGAAGCTGGTCCGTATTGACGGCGCCTTGTTCTTCGGCGCCGTCAGTCACGTGCAGGAATCGTTACATCGCTTCAGCGCCCGCGAGCCTGGTCAAAAGCATTTGGCAATCATATCGTCGGGGATCAACTTCATCGACATCGCCGGCGCGGAGTTCATCATGCGCGAGTCGCAGAAGCGACGTGCCCAGGGGGGCGGGTTGTACCTGATCCGGGTTAAAGAGGGCGTATGCGAGCCGTTCAAACGAGGCGGCTATCTGGATGCGATCGGCGACGAGAATATTTTTCCGGGCAAGACCGACGCGATCGCCGCGATTTTCAAGAAGCTCGATCCCGAAATCTGCAAGCGCTGCACACGCCGCATTTTCCGTGAATGCCAATCGGTGCCCGGCCCGATCGACGAGCCCTTGCCGGGAGCTGAGCCGGCGCTGCGCTGACGGAACGACTCAGTCGCCGACGCGAACGGCCAGCACGTCGCACGGTGCGCCGTGCAGGACTGCATCGGCGGTCGATCCTAAGAGCCGGCTGATCCCGTGTCGGCCGTGGGAGCCGATGACGATCAGGTCTATGGATCGGTCGGCTGCAAGTTTGACGATGACGTGCTTTGGCGGCCCGAGTTCGACATGCTGCGCGGCATCGTTCATGTTGAGCTTGGAAGCGAGGGTCTTGAGGCTCTTGCGCGCATTTTCCATCAGGACCTGTTCGTCCACCGCCCATTCTGGTGCCGCGACCGGTTCATAGCCGATGTCCAAGGGCGGCAGATATTCCACCACGTGCACCAGCTCCAGGGTCGCATTCTCGCTGACCGCGAGTTCCTTGGCCCGTTCGGCGACGGCATCACCGGCCGGCGTGAAGTCCAGTGCCGCCAAAATGGTTCGATAGCTTGGCATTGTTTGTCCCTCGTCGTGGCTGCCCGCACACGCTCAAAGTGGCGGGCACTGCTGGCAACTTAGCCCAAAGGCCCTGTGAACGCCAACCTGACGCTGCCGGCAGAGATCCGGCCGTCAAGCCGCCGGCTCCTGACCGCTACGCCCGGCAGGTAGGTCTCGTACGTGAACATCGCGCTGCGGGAACGGAATTTCGATGTTGTGCTCGCGGAATGCCGCGTCGATGGCGAAGTTCATATCGCTGATCACAGTTAGGCGGGTATCGATATTCTGGATGAAGCAACGCAATTCGAAATCCAGTGAACTATCCCCGAAACCCAGAAACATCACCACAGGCCCGGGCGCGCTGTTGTCGTGCACAACGTGCGGATGCTCGCGACCGATTTTGAGCAGAATTTCTTTCACCAAGGCGGTGTCGCTGCCGTAAGCGACGCCGACCGGGACCCGGACCCGGCCGCGCGCATCGTACAACATCCAATTGGTGACCTGGTTGGAAATCAGTTCGGAATTCGGCACGATCACGTCGGCACGATCGAAAGTCTGTATCTGAGTCGAGCGTATGCTGATGCGTTTGACATAGCCTTCTGTACCGCCAACCACGACCCAATCGCCGGTTTTGACCGGACGCTCGAACAGCAGAATGAGTCCGGAGACAAAATTGTTGACGATATTCTGCAGACCAAAGCCGATGCCCACCGACAGCGCACCGGCAATAATGGCGATATTCGAAAAATCGAAGCCGGCGACCACAAGGGAAATAATGACGGCCAGGGCAATCCCGGTGTAACCGACGATCGCCACCGCCGCTTCCCGTGCCCCGCGGTCGAGCCGCGTCTTCGGCAGCCAGCTTTTCTCCAGCCGCTTGCGGAACCAGCCGCTGATCGTGAGCAGCAACGCCAGCCCGAGCAGGGCGAGTGCGATCTTGGCCGGCACGACGGTAACCGAACCGATCGCGAACCCGTCGGTGAGCAACAGGGCTATACGTCGCAATCCGGTTTCCGACAGGCCCCAAAATCGCAATGCGATGACCAGGAACAGGGTCCACAGCGCCAGTATCGCCACGGCGTTCAACCACCAAAGCCCCTGGATATGTTCGCCGTGCTCGAGTCCGAGCATCCGATGAACGGCCCCCTGCCAGCGATGCACGCCACTATCGAGACCGGCGAAGAATTCGCGCAGCAGCCGTCCCAACAGCAGCGCCGCTCCGAGGGAGGCGAGGGTTCCGGTGACGCCGCGGATTACGGTTACGGAGAGATTGTCGTAACCCGCCCATTCAGCGCCGAGCGCAGCCATCAAGATCAGTGACAATAAGGTGCGCAACGCCAGCGTCGAGCGCAAACTTGGGATGCTGCCGACGATCCATACGATCCAGATCAGGTTCAGTACGACGGCCGCCGAGTACAAGTCGCGGGCCAGCAGCAGCGTGTGCCGCGGGATGGATTGCGACAGCAGTGTGGCAAACAACAGATAACCGGTTGCGGCCAACACGAGGAGCACGCTGAAGCGCCGTGCCAGCGCTCGGGCCGCCGTAGGCGGCAGCCCATGGATGGGCTCTGCCGGCGCGAACGGTGCGAGGAACAGCCGAATGGCGGCAATCAACAACACCAGCACCGGCAGGGCATAGGCAACGCGGGTGAGCAACGGGATCGCATCCGCGTCGCCGCTTGCCAGATGAAAATACCAGGCAATGGCGATGGCAACTGCGAAATGGGGCGCGTAATGCCCGGTCACGACCCGCAGCGCGATTTGAAAATGGTGCGAAAACGATGAATCCGGCGACGGCGTGACGATGTTGCGGGACAGGCGGCGACCGAGGAACAATCCGAAGGCCAGCGCGAGAGTGACATACAGCGCCAGTTCAATCAGGCTTTCGCGGGTCAGCAGCTCGATGCCGCTGTCCGATTCCCGTAGAGCCTCGCCTACGGTGTTCAATGAGCCTGGTGAATCCCAGGTCTGATGAATCAACTGCAACAGGGACGGTGATCTCGCCAGCAATCGCCGGGTGATCTGCTGGCGCAACAACGCGTCGACGCGCTGGGTCAATTCGGCGCCGCGCAGCTCGATGACCCGGCACCTGGCCAGCAATTTACTGACATCGTCCTTACGGGTGCTCAACTCCTTGCGCTGTTGCCTGGATTCACCGCTATCTCCGTCTGCGGTAGGACCCAGAACCTTGAGGTCGTTCTCTACGCCGCTCAGCGCATCTTCGGCTGCACTCACGCAGCTGCCGGCCTCGGTGCGCAACGCCTGAATCTCGGTTGTCCACTTGCGGAGGGCTTTTTCGTCGTAATTCTGCCGGTCCAGCTGCGACTCGATTGCGCCGAGCTGCTTGTGCATGGCAGTCACTCGCTCGGCGGAAAACGGCGCGTCGGCCGCGTGCGTGGCGGCGATCGAAACCAGCAGCAGCGCGATCGCGGAGATGAGGCTGCGCGCCACCCGTGCACAATCACGGATACCGGGCGGGCGTTTCCGCGCCCGGATGGCTTTGGCCAACGGCTTATGATTTGACAACTTGCCTCGATCCTATCTAATCGCTAAATTCAACCACGGCAATCCGCTCCTATAGTAGCGCGATCGGCCGCGAAAATCCTCAGACGGCTACGGGCGCACGGGTCTTTGAACGCGAAACGCAAGAACGGCGAACTGCGCATCGAGTCTTTCAACTTTTACCCGGGAAGACTCCTGCTACGCAAATACGAAGTCGTCTCCCGCTTGGGTGCCGGTTGGGAGGGAGAGGTCTTTAAAGTACGGGAAAAGGGGACCGAGATCGAACGGGCGGCAAAATTCTTTTTCCCGCAGCGCAATCTCAAGAACCGGGCGTCGATGTTCTATGCGCGCAAGCTGCACAAACTCCACCATTGTCCGATTCTGATCCAATACCACACCCAGGAGACTATTTCCTATCGCGGTATCCCCGTGACTTTTCTCGTATCCGATTTTGTTGACGGCGAGCTTTTGAGCCAGTTTCAGCTGCGTCAACCCGGCAAGCGACTGTCGACTTTCGAAGCGCTTCACCTGTTGCACAGCATCGCATCCGGGATCGAGTGCATACACCAGCAAGGCGACTACCACGGCGATTTGCACAGCGACAATATCATTGTAAAGCGGTATGGGCTCGGCTTCGACGTCAAGTTGCTGGACATGTTCCACTGGGGTGCACCCACCGCCGCCAATATTCGTCACGACGTATGCGAATTGGTACGCATCTTCTACGATGCACTCGGCGGTGCACGCTATTACGCGCGCCAGCCGCCGGAAGTGAAACAGATCTGCTGCGGACTGAAGCGAACCCTGATCACTCGAAAGTTCCGGACAGCGGGTGACCTGCGCGAGCATCTGGAAACCATTGAGTGGGACGAGTAGAGACCGCGAAACGCCGAATATGACATCCGAATCTTTCCCGCAAACGACGATCCTCGCCGGCGCGGACATGGACGCGTGCGCCGCTGTATCGCTCGCCGGCGGTAGCGCGGTGTACTACACCCAGCGCTCGCCGAACAAGGATACCGGCAACGAGGACGCCATCGCTGTCGTGCAGTGCGACCCGAACTCCGGTGTGCTGGCATTGGCCGATGGCGCGGGCGGCATGCGCGCCGGAGAGCAGGCTTCCCGCACCACTCTGGAAGTTTTGACCAAAGCAGTGGAACAGGCGGTGGTTCGCGGTGAATCGTTGCGCGATGGCATCCTCACCGGGATCGAACAGGCCAATCGCGCCGTGTTGGATCTGGGGCTTGGCGCCGTGACGACACTCGTGGTCGCCGAAATCCAGGACCATACCATTCGCACCTATCACGTCGGGGATTCGGTGGTTTTGGTGTTCGGACAGCGCGGTAAGCTGAAACTGCAAACCGTGTCCCATTCTCCCGTGGGCTACGCCGTGGAAGCCGGGGTACTCGACGAAGGGGAGGCGATGCATCACGAAGAACGGCATCTGGTCTCGAATATGATCGGCACCCCCGACATGCGCGTGGAAATCGGTTCGACCCTGGCACTGGCCCAGCGCGACACCGTGCTGCTGGCTAGCGACGGCCTTGCCGATAATCTGCATACCGATGAGATCGTCGCCCGCGCCCGCAAGGGGCCGCTACTGGGCTGCGCGGACGAACTGGTAGTCGCTGCCCGTCAGCGCATGGCCGGGTCGCTGGGTCCTGAGCCTTCCAAACCGGACGATCTGGCGGTGCTGCTGTATCGATTCGGCGCTCTTTGATCCCCGTATGGGCGTTAAGGCGATCACCGGCCTGCCGTTATAGAGGTGGACCGGCCGTGGTACCGCGATTGCCACGGCCATGCCGACAAGCCCCTGACTCTACGGGAATTCCCGCATGAACGAATTATCTTCCCGCCTGCGACCGCTCCAGGAAGAATACGCCCGACGCCTGCCGGAAAAAATCGAGCAATTGGAAGAGCTGTGGAACAAGCTGCTGTACGTGGATTGGCGCGCGGACTTGATCGCGCTGCTACAGCGTATGGTCCACAACCTGGCCGGCAGCGGCGGTAGCTTCGGTTTCCCCGAGCTGAGCGAGCAAGCGGCGCAACTGGATGAGTTTCTGCGCGCCTGCCTGGGCGACGGGAAACCGTTGCCGCCGTCGGCCCGCGAGCGCATCAGTTCGGCACTTGGTTCGCTACGCGGTGTCCTGGGGGCCGAAATGCAGGGCATTCCAGCGCCGCAGCCGGCGGAGCTCACCAGTGCTGACAGAGCCTTGATTTTCGTGGTCGACGATGACCCGGAACTCAGTGCTTTGTTGGAATTGCAACTGAGCCTTCTCGGCTACCGCTTGCGCTGCTTTGGCGACTTCGATGCCGCGATTGCGGCGGCAGATGCACAACGGCCGGCGGCGGTACTGATGGATATTATGTTTCCGCGCAGTTCACGTGCCGGTATCGACGCAGTTGCCGAACTGCGTGTCCGTACCGGCGCGCGAGTTCCGGTGGTGTTCATGTCGGCGCGTACCGACATGACGGCGCGTCTGGAAGCGTTGCGGGCGGGCGGCGATGCTTATTTCACCAAGCCGTTGGATTTCGACGCACTCAGCCAGAAGCTGGGTGAATTGGTGGTGCCGCCTGAAGACAGCGCTCATCGCGTGCTGGTGCTCGAGCATGACTGTGCCGGTGCCGATGCCCATTGCGAAGCGCTGGAAAGTGTCGGCATGGTGTGCCGGCGTCTGCGCAATGGCTTGCAGTTGATCGAAGAAATCGTTCAGTTTCGTCCGGACCTCATATTGATGGAGCGCTGCGGCGGTACGTTGGACGGAGCGGAGCTGGCGGCCGCGGTCCGTCAGGATTCCCAGTTCGCATTCACACCGATCGTTTTCACGGTCGAGCACGACGATCCGGAATTGCGCAACCAGGCATTGCTGCAAGGCGTCGACGACGTCATCGCAAAGGAAACGCCCGCTGCGGAACTGGCCGCTTGCGTGCACGAACGCATCCACAGCGCCGCCCGAATCTCCCGGCGCGCGCGCATGCTGAGCGTGCGCGATCCGTTGACCGGCACGCTGAACCGGGGCTGTTTTCTGGAGCGCGCCGATGCCGCAGTGGCGTCCGAAGCGCATTCGGCTGCACGCCCGGCCATGCTGTACATCGCGGTAGACCAGGTTGAAATGCTGCGCCGCGATCTCGGCGTTCCCTGTTTTCGCGCCGTGATCTCACAGTTGGCGGCCAGAGTTTCGGCAGCCGTTGGCGCAGGCGACGGGTTGTCCTATTTCGGTAACGGCATATTCACGGTTTTGACTCGCAGTGATGATACGGCCTCATTGCGCGCATCGGCCGAGCAGTTGCTCGAGGCCATCAGTGGCACGCCGGTCGAGGCATGCGGTCAGTCCGTACGCGTGACCTGCAGCATCGGAGTTGCGGCACTGCAAACGAACGGCACAGACGGCAGCGCACTATTGGCGCTAGCCGAGCGAGGGGCCGCAAAGGCGCGCGAAAACGGTGGTTCCCGGGTATGCGAATCGCGTTACCAGGGAGAGTCCGGCAATGCGCTCGATGCAGACTTTGAAACGAGTGTCGACCAAGCGCTGAAGGCGAAATCGTTCCGTTTGGCTTTCCAGCCCATCTTGCGCCTGGAAGGCGAACACGAAGAAATGTATGAAGCGCTGTTGCGGCTGGTGGACGATCGCGGACGCTGCATTTTGCCGGGTGTATTCATGGAGCGGCTTCGGGCCACCACTCATTTGCCGGACGTTGACCGTTGGGTGATCGAACATGCAATCGAAACCCTGGCTGAAGATCGGCGCACCCGCGGGAGAACGCGTTTTTTCATCAAGTTGTCGGATTTGGCGCTGGGCAATCGCATGCTGCCGGTGTGGGTAAGCAATTGTTTGCGTGATTCGCGGTTGATCGGCCAGGACCGTGTCGTGTTCGAGGCTGCCGAAGCCGATGTGGCAGCGCATCTGGAGCAGACTGCCGCCTTGGTGTCCGGTCTGCGCCAGTTGCACTGCGCCTTCGCGGTGGAGCACTTCGGCAGTAGCGCGGACACCGACGTCATCCTCGAACGCATACACCCCGAGTACGTCAAGATTCAAGGCGCAGCGGTGCATGGTGCCGCGGCGGATTCCGACATCGCGGCCCGCATCCGTTCGCTGGTCGAGCGGGCCACGGCGGTTGGTTCCACCGTGATTGTCGGCGAAGTGGAAGATGCGCGCACTTTGGCGCTGTTGTGGGATATGGGACTGCGCTATTTCCAGGGGTACGCGATCCGCGCGCCGGACAATTCCCTCGATTTTGATTTTCAAAAAGCCCTGCAGCTCACTCCCCAGACGAACTGACCGGGCGCAATGGCTGACGTCGATCGACGACTGGCCGGGTCCCACTGCCAGGATCCGTGAAGCGGGGCCATGCGCCCCTATGCTGTTACACTTGGTTCCGGCTTGACTCCACCGGGAGTGCGGGCCGTGTTCAAACCACTCCGACCAAGTCGTTGCAGCGAGATCACTATGAAAGGCGATAGCCCGGGCACAATTTTTCTGCGGGATTACGCACCGCCTCCGTTCACGATCGAACGGGTGGATCTGCGCTTCGAGTTGGGGGAAGAGTCGACCACGGTGCATGCCCGACTCGAGGTGGTTCGCAATGGTCGTCATCGCCAACCGCTGGTGCTGCTGGGGGAGCGGCTCGAATTGCGCAGCGTTGCGTTGGACGGCCAGGTTCTTTCCCAGGACGAGTTTCGTCGGGACGACTCTTCGCTGGCAATCGCCGTTGTACCGGACCGGTTTGTGCTGGAGATCGAAACCGCCCTGCGGCCCCAGGACAATACTGCGTTGGAAGGCTTGTACCAATCGTCGGGCAATTTCTGTACGCAATGCGAGGCGGAAGGCTTTCGGCGCATTACCTATTTTCTCGACCGGCCCGACGTCATGGCGCGTTACAGCACGACAATTGTGGCGGATCGGACGCGCTACCCGGTTCTGCTGTCCAACGGCAATGTCGTGGCGCAAGGTGAACTGGACGACGGCCGGCACTGGGCGCAATGGGAAGACCCTTTCCGCAAGCCGTCCTATCTGTTCGCACTGGTGGCCGGTGATCTGGCGCATATCGAAGATCGTTTTACGACGGCTTCGGGACGCGATGTCACGCTGCGTATCTACGCCGAACCCGAAAACATCGCCCAATGCGACCACGCCATGGCCTCCCTCAAGCAGGCGATGGCCTGGGACGAGCAGCGTTTCGGATTGGAATACGATTTGGACATTTACATGATCGTCGCAGTCGGCGATTTCAATATGGGGGCCATGGAGAACAAGGGACTGAACGTATTCAATTCGAAATATATTCTGGCGCGCCCCGAGAGCGCGACGGATGGGGATTTCGATAACATCCAAAATGTCATTGGCCACGAATATTTTCACAATTGGACCGGAAATCGCATCACCTGCCGCGACTGGTTCCAGTTGAGTCTCAAGGAAGGGCTCACGGTATTTCGCGACCAGGAATTCAGTGCCGATATGGGCTCGCGACCGTTGCGCCGTATTCAGGACGTGCGTGGTTTGCGGGCGTCGCAGTTCCCGGAGGACGCAGGTCCAATGGCGCATCCGGTACGGCCCGACTCGTACGTCGAGATCAACAACTTCTACACCGCCACCGTATATGAAAAGGGAGCCGAGGTGGTGCGCATGTACCAGACGCTGCTGGGTGTGGACGGCTTTCGCAAGGGCATGGACTTGTACATCGAGCGGCACGATGGCCAGGCCGTGACCACCGAAGACTTTCGTGCCGCCATGGCCGATGCCAACGGCGTCGATCTGGAGCAGTTCGGACTCTGGTACAGCCAAGCCGGCACGCCCGTAGTAGAGGCTGACGGCGAATACGATGCCGCCGCCGCTGTCTATACCTTGCGCGTGCGCCAACATTGTCCGGCGACGCCCGGCCAGGATCGCAAACAACCATTTCATATCCCGCTGGCCATCGGTCTGGTGGGGCCCGACGGCGAGGACCTACCCTTGCAGCTTGAGGGCGAGTCCCAAGCCGTCGACGGTACGCGGGTATTGGAAATCACGTCCGCCGAGCAGCGCTTTCGTTTCGTCAATGTGCAACACGAACCGACGCCCTCACTACTGCGTTCCTTCTCGGCACCGGTGAAGTTGCGCTACCGCCATAGCGATCAAGATCTGGCATTTCTGATGGCCCACGATGCGGATTTGTTCAACCGCTGGGAAGCCGGCCAACAACTTGCGTGCCGCGTGGCGTTGAACAACATCGAGGCGCGGCCCGGCCCCTCGACTGCGGTGCCGCAAGTATTCGTAGACGCGTTCGAGCGACTGCTTACTCCCCCGGTCGAAGACAAGGCGTTGCTGGCGGAATCCCTGCTTTTGCCTTCCGAGCGCTATCTGGGTGAGCAACTGGAAATCGTCGACCCGGAAGCCATACATGAAACTCGCGAGTGGATGCGTTCCGGGTTGGCTGGCGCGTTGCATGCGCAATGGCTTGCTTGTTATCGCGACAACGTCGATTCCGAAGGGTACCGGTTCGATCCGCAGGCGGTTGCGCGACGCAGCCTCAAGAACACCTGCTTAGGTTACCTGATGCAATTCGGAGACGATGAAGCGGTAGAGATCTGCCTGAAGCAGTTCGAGCAAGCTGACAACATGACCGATAGCATGGCGGCACTGCGTGCATTACTCGATGTCGAGCGGCCGGAGCGCGTCGCCGCGCTGGAACGCTTTTATGAGCGATGGCAGCATGAGCCGCTGGTTGTGGACAAGTGGTTCGCGCTGCAAGCGGTATCGAAATTGCCGGACACGTTGGAACGGGTGCGGGCGCTCCTGGAACATCCGGCGTTCACGCTCAAGAATCCAAACCGCGTGCGCGCGCTGTTGGGAACCTTCTGTTCGGCGAACCTGGCTCGTTTTCATACGGCCAGCGGCGAAGGCTACGAATTCCTCGCCGAGCAGATCCTGCGGTTGGATTCACTCAATCCGCAAGTGGCAGCGCGCTTGCTGGGCGCCCTGAGCCGTTGGCGCAAGTACGAACCCGGCCGCGGCGAAAAAATGCGGGCGGCCCTGGACGGTGTGTTGCGGCATCCGGGACTGTCGAAGGACTGCTACGAAATTGCCCACAAGAGCCTGGCCTGACGCGGGCGCAGGGGAAGAGGGGCGCGGCGACTACATTTCGTCAGGATCAAAACCCGCCTGCTGATAGAGCTTGCGCGCCTCGTCTTCATCCTGCGGCACCCCGCGGCCTTCCTTGTACATCAGCGCCAGAGTGGCCAGCGAACCGGCCATGCCTTGTTCCCCGGCTTTCCGGAACCATTTGACTGCTTCTTGTGGATTCTTCTCCGTGCATTCGCCTTCCAGGTACATGAAGCCGAGCCCGTGTTGCGCCAGCGCATGGTCCTGTTCGGCGGCATTGCGCATGTACTCGTAGGCACGTTTTTCGTTGGCAACGCAGCCGAGACCGTTCTGGCACATGATGGCCATGCGGAACTGGGCGTCGGGGTCGCCCTGCTCGGCGAGCGGCGACAACAGCTGCAGCGCGGTGCCGAAATGCTTCGCCTCGAACGCGGAGATGCCGCTGGTGAGGTCGGTGGAATTGTCTACCATGTTGCGCTCCCTTTGCTGTTTCAGTCGGCGCCGGCAGGCGCCGCCGCCACGCGGTTATGCAGTATATAGGCCGCTGTATGCCGGCAAACACCCACCATCCATGAGGCCTTAAGCGCGAATTTGTCCCCGAATGTGCGCTGCGCCGGTGCGGTGCACTATCGAATCAGGGTATTATACGCGTCTTCGTACAGTGCCGGATCTCCGGCGGGACTACCGAGCGGAATCATGACCTTGGACCAGCTCAACAATATCAACGTCGTCTCTCAGGATCTGTTGCCCACGCCGGCGCAGGTCAAAGCGGATCTGCCCTTGAGCGAGGGCGCGCGGGAAACGGTGGTGAACGGGCGCGAAACCGTTCGCGCCATTCTCCAGCGTCAGGATCAACGCTTGTTCGTGGTCGTCGGGCCGTGTTCGATCCACGATCTGGACGCGGCGCGGGATTATGCGGCGCGGCTGAAAGCGCTGGCCGAGGAAGTCGGGGATGTGCTGTACCTGATCATGCGCGTGTATTTTGAAAAGCCGCGCACATCGGTGGGCTGGAAGGGTCTCATCAACGATCCCTACATGGACGACTCCTTCCACATCGAGAAAGGGCTGTATTTGGCGCGGCAACTGCTGTTGGAACTGGCGGAGATCGGTCTGCCCACCGCTACGGAAGCACTGGACCCGATCACGCCCCAGTACCTCTCGGACCTCATCACCTGGACAGCGGTTGGCGCACGCACCACCGAATCCCAGACTCACCGCGAAATGGCCAGCGGATTATCGACGCCGGTCGGCTTCAAGAACGGCACCGACGGTAGTCTGGCGGTGGCGGTGAACGCCTTGCATTCGGTATCGCGGCCACACCATTTCCTGGGCATCAATCAGGACGGACAGTGCGCCGTGTTCCATACCCGAGGCAACCGCGACGGGCATGTGGTCCTACGTGGGGGCGGCGGCCGCCCGAACTACGACTCGGTCAGCGTCACACTGGCGGAAGAGGAACTGGACAAAGCGGGGTTGCCGCGCAATATCGTGGTCGACTGCAGTCACGGCAATTCCATGAAGGATCACACCCTGCAACCGCTGGTAGTGGAAAATGTCTGCAATCAGATTCTGGAAGGCAACGCCTCGGTCGTGGGCCTGATGCTCGAGAGCAATCTGCAAGAAGGCAATCAACCGGTACCCGAAGATCTGAGTCAACTGCGCTACGGCGTGTCGGTGACCGATGCCTGTATCGACTGGCAGACGACTGAGGCGGTGTTACGTGAAACGGCCGAAAAACTGCGCACGATATTGCCCGGCCGCGCCGACAGCCGGGCGTTATCGGTCGGCTGAGCGTGCGGCAGCGCTAAACGGCGCTGCCGTCGTCGAGCTGAGCGCGCAGCCCCTTATTTCCTTCGACAAACCCGATCCAGGTGCAGGGGCGAGACAGCGCGGCGTTGCGTTGTTCAAACCGCGCTTGGGCCGCGGGCGGAATCGTAAAGCACAGTTGCGCGGGCGAGGGTCCATGCCAGGGGATGCTCCAACCGCCCGCGCGCTGCAGGTGCTGCTGTAGCGCGGTGCCCAGCGGCAGTTGTTCCACCTGCACCGTAGCGCCGCAGCCGCTACTGGTAAGCAGTTGCTCGAGGCTTTGCGAGAGCCCGTCGCTGACCGCGACCGCAGCGCTCGCCAAGCCGGCGATGGCCGGCACGCTTGCCAGCGGCGGCTCCGGAAATTGCAATGCCCGGTATGCCGTTTCGCGTTCGCGCGCGGGTAATTGCAGTTCGCCGGTCATGTGCAACAGCGCCAGCGCGGCATCGCCGAAAGTACCGCCGACGTAAATCAGATCTCCGACACCGGCGCCGTCGGCCGCGATCAGCGTACCGGTCCGGACATTGGCGTGCAGGTGCAAAACCGCGGCCCGCGGTCCACGGGTAGTGTCGCCGCCGATCAAGGCGATGTCATAGCGGCGGGCCAGGGCCGCCAGGCCCGTACTGAAAGCCGCCAGCCAGCTTTCGTCGGCGTCCGGCATGCTCAGCGCCAGAGTAAAAGCCACTGGCAGGGCGCCTCTTGCGGCAACCCGGGCCACCGCAGCGGCAAGGAGTCGGTGCCCGACGGAGGCGGCATCGTCTTGCGGCTGGAAATCCCTGGCCTCGCGGATTTGTCTGACATCCACGAGCAGTTGGCAATCCTTGGCGGGCCGGATTTCCGCGGCGTCGTCGCCGACGCCCAGCACAATTTCCTCTTTCCGCGTCGCCGGCCAAGTGAAAAAGCGTTCTATGATTTCGAATTCAGATGCGGACATTTTGGGTTCCACGCAGGCACTGGCCGAGCCCTATTCCTGATTGCAAATTGTACCCGCGCCGGTTCACGGCCACTAACCGCGATTCGAGGCAATGATAGCAGCCGCCACATTCCGTTCTTTGCACCATCGCAACTTCCGCATGTATTTTTCCGGTCAGGTGCTTTCTTTGCATGGCACCTGGATGCAGAACGTCGCCCAGGCTTGGCTGGTTTACCGATTGACAGGATCGAGCGCAATGCTCGGACTGGTCGCCTTCTGCAGCCTGATTCCCGTGCTGCTGTTCAGTCTCTACGGGGGGTTGCTCGCCGACCGCTACGATCGCCGCCGCTTATTGATCGGTGCCCACAGTCTCGCGTTGCTGCAGGCACTATTGCTGGCGGTGCTGACGTTGAGCGGTGCCGTCATGCCTTGGCACATCGTCGTGCTGGCGTTGATGCTGGGGCTGGTTCATGCCGTGGAAATGCCGGCGCGGCACTCGTTCGTCGCCGCCATGGTTCCGCGCAATGATCTTGCGAACGCGGTCGCACTGAATTCCAGCGCCTTCAACGTGGCGCGCTTTCTGGGCCCGTCGTTGGCCGGACTGTTGGTCGCGGCGGTTGGCGAAGGCTGGGTGTTCGTGATCAATGCCGCCAGCTTTGGGGCCATCATCTTCGCATTGCTTGCAATTGATTTACCGGCGCGGGTTCCGGAAGGTCCCAGAGCGGGCGTCCGATCCTATATTCGCGAAGCGCTGCGTTTTGCTTGGCGCCATCCCCATATCCGCGCCGGGTTGTGGCTGGTTTCGGCCATGAGCATGGTCGCGGCTGCGACCACCGTCCTGATGCCGGTGTTTGCCAAGGAAGTCTTCGGCGGCGGTTCGGAGACGTTGGGATTGCTGCTCGGTGCGATGGGCCTCGGGTCCTTGGCGGGCGCTTTGCGCTTGGCACAGCGCGTCGACAATACCGGCATCGACCGGATCATCGGCGCGGCAGGGGTGCTGGCAGGGCTGGCGCTGTTCAGTTTCGCGGCACTGGGCCGGTTCGAAATCGGACTCGGCATTCTGGCCGTGATCGGTTTTTGTCATACGACGTTGGTGGCGTCCACCAACGCGCTGATTCAGCTGTCGGTGGAGGATCGTTTGCGCGGTCGGGTGATGTCGTTGTTCTCGACCGTTTTCATCGGTCTGATGCCGATCGGCAGCCTGGGAGCCGGAACGTTGGCACATTACCTGGGCGCGCCGATCACATTGGGCATGTTTGCACTCGCGGCGCTGGTGGCGGGTGGTGTGTTCCTGTTATGCGCGCCGCGTTATCAGGCGCAGGACGCGGGAGCCTCCGATTCCGGCGGCTGACCGGTTCAAAGTCCGCGCCCACTCGGCGTGCCGCTCAGTCACGCAGTTCACTCGGCGGAGCGAAACGTCGATTCAGTCACCCGGGCCGGGCGGCGCCGCACGGTTTGCAGCTTCCGCGCAATTCTGAAAAGCGCCGGTCGGGCCGTCGAACTGCCGTCCAGGACTTGGTAAATCCGGCGCAGCTCGTCGAGCGGACGGCCGCTCGATGGTCGCGACTCGGGCGCGTTCAACTGGGTCGCCAGACTCCGAAACCCGGTCCGTAAGGGTTGTCGGCCGTTGCCGCGGGTTGTTCGTCTTCGACGCTGTCTTCGAATACGCGCACGGTGAATTCCTGCAATTGCCGCAACACGTCCCGCTTGCGGGCGGTATCGCCGGGAAACTGTGCAGCCAGCACGCCGGTCAATGCGGCAAGATATTGGACGGCGATGCCGGCATCGGCTGCCTGGGGATCATTTTGTTCCAACGCGGACTGAATGTTGGATAGCAAATCGTCAGACAATTGAATAGTGCTCATGTACGCCTCGAAACAGGTGCATTTACGTGGGAAAATTACCGCGGGGAAGCGCATAACGCTATCATATCGGGGCC
The DNA here is from genome assembly GCA_963762165.1 of uncultured Gammaproteobacteria bacterium. Lineage (GTDB taxonomy): Bacteria > Pseudomonadota > Gammaproteobacteria > JASBUN01 > JASBUN01 > CAVXJN01. The sequence goes on along the minus strand of CAVXJN010000001.1, from coordinate 142,932 downwards.
CTGGAAGCGACCGGGCGCCAGCCGTAAACACTTGGTGACCGAGGGAGGATCAGGATCATGCCGTCGTTTGACGTGGTATCGGAAGTGGATATGCATGAGCTGCGCAACGCAGTGGACCAGGCGAACCGGGAGATCTCCAATCGATTCGACTTCAAAGGCAGCGATGCGAAAGTCGAGCAGAACGAAACCGAGTTGACCCTGCACGCCGAGAGCGATTTTCAGATCGAGCAGATCAACGAAATTCTCAACCGCACGCTGGCCAAGCGCGGAATCGACATCCAATGCCTGGACCGGGAACAGATCGAGACTGCGAATATGCGCGCCCGGCAAAAAGTGAAAGTGAAGCAGGGCATCGATAAGGAAATGGCAAAAAAACTGGTCAAATCGATCAAGGACGCAAAGCTGAAAGTGCAGGCGGCGATCCAAGGGGAGCAGGTGCGTGTTACAGGCAAGAAGCGCGATGATCTGCAGGAAGTGATCGCCATGTTACGCAAGGGAGATTTTGGCTTGCCGCTCCAGTTCAATAACTTTCGCGATTGATCCGGGTGCTGAAGTTGCCGGCACGCCGCCGCTCAGCGGTCGAATGCAGCGCGGAACGCGGATTCGAAGCGATGTAATTCGGATTCCGGGAGCTGATTGATTCCTGCCGCCGCTTCGCGGCCGCCACCGCTGTCGAATTGGCGGCACAGGTCGGCGGCTCCGCGTTTGGCATTGAGCGGGGCCCGGACGCTTACCAGATAGCCGCCCTTGGGCCGCGGGCTGAGGATGGCGTGGGCCCGGTCAGGGTGCTGCCGCGCAAGGTGGTTCGCCATCACACCGCTCACCCGGCGCGCCCAGGCCGCATCGGGGAGGATATACAGCGCCGTGAAGGTGCGAGCGTCCGCCGGTTCGAGGGTGTTGGCCTGGTCCATGTCGCCTGCATAGCCATCGCGCAGGATTCGGAACGCTTCGTCCTGTTCGGCGAATACCAGGGGGTCTTGGTACGGACGCAACCGGCCGTAGAGTTCGGCGGGATCGAAAAAGAGGTCTTCGACGTTGTTTCCGTAGCCGTTGTAATTGATATAAGTGCCCAACTGTTCCAACAGCTGCAGCTGTTCATCGTCCAGGCCCAGCGGTTTTGCCGCTTCCCGCGCCGCGGCGAACAAATTATCGCCGAATGCGGCGGCGACAGCCCATCCCAGATACCGTCCCTGCAACCTGCGGTTGACCAGCAGACTGGTGCAAACGTCCGCCGAGGTATCGATCAGCGCCTCCAGCCCGGCCTGTTGCGGAACTTCTCCAGCGAAATGGTGGTCCACGTACAGGACTTGGGCGCCGCGGTTCAGAACCGCTTCAAGGGCATCCCGGTTGCGGTCCAGAGAGATGTCCAGCACGGTTATGCGGTCCCCGGGGCCCGCGTCGACCTGTTTCAGGAGTTCGATGTCGCGTTTGATGCCAGTGATCAGGCGCGCGTCACGCGGTTCGGCTAGGCGCAGCTGCTGCAGCGCGCAGATACCGTCAGCATCGCCGTTGAATACGTCAAAGTCCGTCATTTCATGGATTCAGGCTGGAGTCGAAAGGGCATGATGTCACGTAGAACGGTCGCTGTCAGCCGTTGTACCTGGATCAGCTTTGCCGGTATGTGGCAAAATACACCATTTGCGCTGGACGCTGGCCGAACCCCGGCGGCGGCCATTCACTCCGGATCGGGATCAGATGACATCCGCGCATTCTTCGGCGCCGCCTGCGACTGCGGCTTCATTGCAAGCCATCGACCTGGAATGTGTACGCGGTGAGCGCGTCTTGTTTCAAGGTCTGAACTTTTCTTTGCGAGCGGGAGAAGCGGGGCTGGTGGAAGGACCGAACGGCAGCGGCAAGACCACCTTGCTGCGCACTGTGTGTGGCCTGATGCGGCCGGAAGCCGGCGAAGTGCGCTGGCGCGGCGATGGCATCGAAGTGGACCGCTTGGCGTTTCAGGCGCAGATTCATTATCTGGGGCATGCCACGGGGATCAAGGACGAGCTGAGCGCGCGCGAGAATCTGTTGGCCCACGTGGCGCTGCGCGGCGGGGTGCGCACGGCAATGGCTTCGGCGTTGGCACGGGTCGGGCTGACGGCCCTTACCCATGTGGCGGCGCGCAGTTTTTCGGCGGGCCAGCGGCGCCGGTTGGCGTTGGCGCGGATGTTGTGCAGCCCGGCGGCGCTTTGGATCATGGATGAGCCGTTCACGGCGTTGGATCGGGCGGGTGTCGGCTTGGTACAGGAATTGATCGAAGAGCATTGCGCCGCGGGCGGCGTCGCGCTGTTGTCCAGCCACCAGGCGGTCGCGCTGCGCTGTGCCGCCGATGCCAAAGTGCAGCTCCGCGCATGAGCGCGCCCATGACGACGGCGTTTTTCGGCATGGTGCGACGGGATTTGTTGCTCGCCTACCGGCATCGCAGCGAACTCGCCAATCCGCTGATGTTTTTTCTCATGGTGGTGACGATGTTTCCCCTGGCGCTGGGCGCCGACAGTGGGATGTTGCAAAAGGTGGCGCCCGGCGCGGTTTGGGTTGCGGCGTTGCTGGCCGCCATGTTGTCCCTGGACGGTATGTTCCGTTCCGATTTCGAAGACGGCTCGCTGGAACAGATCGTGTTGAGCCCGCAGCCGCTGGCGTTACTGGTGGTGGCGAAAGTATTGGCCCATTGGCTGGTTACGGGGCTGCCGCTCTTGATTCTGGCGCCGGTGCTGGGTGTGCTGTTGCAATTGCCTTCGCAGGCGCTTGGAACACTCCTGTGGTCATTGTTGCTTGGCACGCCGGCGCTCAGTTTCATCGGGGCCATCGGCGTTGCATTGACGGTCGGTCTGCGCCGCGGCGGTTTATTGTTGACTCTACTGGTACTGCCGCTTTATGTGCCGATCCTTATTTTTGCCGCCAGCGCAGTGGGAGATGCCGCGGCAGGCTTGGAAACGGCCGCGCAGTTCCGCCTGTTGGGCGCGATGCTGCTGCTGTCGTGGACACTGGCGCCGCTGGCCGCAGGTGCGGCATTGCGGATCAGCGTTGGAACCTGAGGCTTAGCGAATCGAATTATGTTTGTCTGGTTTCATAAACTCGCCTCGCCGAGATATTTTTATGGCATTGCCGGCCGCTGGATTCCCTGGCTTGCTTGGATCTGTGCAATCTTGATGCTCACTGGGCTGTACGAAAGCCTGTTCGTTTCGCCGCCGGATTATCAACAGAGCGAGACGGTGCGCATCATGTATGTGCACGTGCCGTCGGCCTGGCTGTCGTTGTTCGCCTATGTGGTCATGGCGGGCGCCAGCGCCGTGCATTTGATCTGGCGTATCAAGCTGGCGGATATCGTGGCCGCTGCGTCGGCGCCGATCGGTGCATCGTTTACGTTTCTGGCATTGGCGACCGGGTCGCTCTGGGGTCGGCCGACCTGGTTCACGTGGTGGGTCTGGGACGGCCGCCTGACCTCGGAATTGATCCTGCTGTTCCTGTATCTCGGCTACATCGGCTTGCGCGCGGCGATCGAGGAGCCGCGGGCCGCAGCACGCGCCGCGGCGGTATTGGCTTTGGTCGGGGTCGTCAATGTGCCCATCATTCACTATTCGGTAATCTGGTGGAGTACTTTGCATCAGGGGCCGACGGTGTTCCGCCCCGGCGGCCCGTCGATCGACACCAGTCAGCTCATCCCCCTGTTGCTCATGGGGTTGGCATTTACCTTTTTCTACCTCACCATCGTTCTGATACGTGCCCGTACCGAAGTCTTGTATCAGGAGCGGCGCAGTTCCTGGGTCAAAGAGGTTTTGAGTAAATCATGATTTGGTCGAATTGGTCCGCATTCTGGAATATGGGTGGTTTCGCCTTTTACATTTGGACCTCGTATGCACTGGCGGCATTGGTGCTGTGCGTGAACATATTGGCTCCATTGGTGCGCAGACGCGCGGTGCAACGGCAGTTGCGGGTGCGCTTGGCGCAGGAGGAAAGCGCGTGACGAAGCGGCAAAGACGGATGTTCGTAGTGGCGATGCTGATACTGGGTGTAGGAGGCGCAGTGGCGTTGACGTTGAACGCATTTCGCGACAATCTGCTGTATTTCATCAGTCCCAGCGAGGTGGTCGCCGGCAAAGCGCCCGCGGAAAGATCGTTCCGCCTTGGCGGGATGGTGGAGGAGGGCAGCGTGAAGCGCGATTCCGAAGGGCTGCGGGTGCGGTTCGTGCTCACCGATTTCGCCAAGGAGGTGCCGGTGCAATACGACGGAATTCTGCCTGATCTGTTCCGCGAGGGGCAGGGTATCGTCGCCAAAGGACATCTGAACGCGCAGGGCGTTTTCGTCGCAACCGAAGTGCTGGCGAAACACGATGAGAAATACATGCCGCCGGAAGTCGCCGCGTCACTCAAGCGCGCCCAGAGCGACACCACCTCACCGGTGCAGGGCAAGCCATGATTCCCGAGATCGGTCACTTCGCGTTGATACTGGCGCTTTGCGTGGCACTGGTGCAGGTCGAGCGTACCGCTCATCGGCGCCAGCCGCGGTTCGATCGTCTGGATGGCGTTGGCGCGTCCGGCGGCGCGGCTGCAATTGCTGTTTGTCGCAACGGCTTTCGCCTGCCTGACCTATTCGTTCGTGGTGAGCGACTTTTCGGTCGCCTATGTTGCGCAAAATTCCAACACGGCTCTACCGCTGGTGTATCGCATCGCCGGCGTATGGGGCGCGCATGAAGGGTCGCTGCTGCTGTGGGCGCTGGTGCTGGCGATCTGGACCGGCGCGGTCACGGTGTTCAGCCGCAGCGTGCCGCAGGTGGTGTTGGCGCGCGTGATCAGCGTCATGGGCATGGTCAGCGTCGGCTTTCTGTTGTTCATGCTGTTCACGTCCAATCCGTTTCACGCGCCTGTTTCCGGTGCCGGTGGAAGGGCGCGACCTCAATCCGCTTGCTGCAGGATCCGGGGCTGGCGATTCATCCGCCGATGCTCTACATGGGCTACGTCGGTTTTTCGGTGGCGTTTGCGTTCGCCATCGCGGCATTGCTGGGCGGGCGGCTGGATGCCGCCTGGGCGCGCTGGTCGCGGCCCTGGACCAACGTCGCCTGGATGTTTCTGACCATCGGCATCGCCCTGGGCAGTTGGTGGGCCTATTACGAACTGGGCTGGGGCGGCTGGTGGTTCTGGGATCCGGTGGAAAACGCCTCGTTCATGCCGTGGCTGGTGGGCACGGCGTTGATCCATTCCCTGGCGGTCACCGAAAAGCGCGGCGCCTTCAAGGCCTGGACGGTGCTGCTGGCGATTTTCGCCTTTTCCCTGAGTCTGCTCGGCACCTTCCTGGTTCGCTCCGGCGTGCTGACCTCGGTGCACGCCTTCGCCACCGACCCGGCGCGCGGCGTATTCATTCTGGCGTTCCTGTGCGTGGTGGTCGGCGGTTCGCTGCTGTTGTACGCGTTCCAGGCGCCGAAAATCCGCAGTCCCGGGCAATTCGATCTGGTGTCACGGGAGACGGCGCTGTTGCTGAATAACGTGGTGCTGGTGGCGTTGGCGGCCAGTATCCTGCTCGGCACTCTGTATCCGCTGATTCTCGACGCCTTGGACATCGGCAAAATTTCCGTCGGTCCGCCGTATTTCAACAGTGTCTTCATTCCGCTGGCGATTCCGTTGGCGGCGCTGGTGGGCATCGGCGCGATGTCGCGCTGGCGCCATGAAGAGCTCGGTTCGCTGGCGAAACGATTGCGGCTGGCATTCTTCATCAGCGTGGTAGCCGGGTCTGGCGGCGCCGCTGTTGGCCGGCTGGCGAGTATCGCTGGCAGGCCGCGCTGGGCTTGGTGCTGGCATTCTGGGTCGTGGCGTCCACCATCCGCGGCTTGCGTGATCGAGTGCAAGGCCGGGGACTGCGCTGGAATACCTGGAAAACAATCCCGCGCGGCTATTACGGCATGACGATCGCGCACCTCGGGATCGCCGTATTTGCGATCGGCGTAACGCTGACCAGCGATCTACAGCGTCGAACAGGACGTACGCCTGGCGCCCGGCGAGCAATACCAGCTCGGCCCCTATGTGTTCCGTTTCGACGGCGTACAAGCGGGTCGGAGGCGCCAATTACGACGCCAACCAGGGCGCATTGACCATCAGCCGCGACGGCGCCGTGGTCAGTCACCTGGCGCCGCAGAAACGAATCTACCGCAGCCAGTCGAATCCCGATGACCGAAGCGGGAATCGATGCGGGCCTCACTCGGGATTTGTTCGTCGCCTTGGGCGAGCCGCTGGGCAACGACGGCGCCTGGAGCGTGCGGCTGTACTACAAGCCGTTCCTGCGATGGATCTGGCTGGGCGCATTGTTCATGGCCGCGGGCGGAATTCTGGCGGCAACGGATCGCCGTTACCGGTTGCGGCGCAACGTGCCCGGATGCCCGATCGCGGCCAGGAACGCCGGTTTGGCGAACGCGCGGGCGGGTTAGGTCATGGCGCGTTTTCTGATTCCGCTGGCGATATTCGTCGGCCTGGTCGTGCTGCTCGCATCCGGGTTGTATCTCGACCCGCGGCGGGTACCATCGCCGTTGATCGACAAGCCTGCGCCGGCGTTCAGTTTGCCGAGCCTGGCGGACCAGGGCCCGGTCAGTCCCAAGAATTATGCCGGCAAGGTATGGCTGTTGAACGTCTGGGCCTCCTGGTGTGTGGCCTGCCGCGCAGAACATCCCATTCTCAATGAATTTGCACAGCGCAACATGGTGCCGTTGGTGGGGCTCAATTACAAAGACACCCGCGCCGATGCGAACCAGTGGTTGCAGGAACGGGGCGATCCTTATTCGATCGTGGCGGTGGACGCCGATGGCAGAGTGGGGATCGACTGGGGCGTATACGGCGTTCCGGAAACCTTTGTGGTCGACAAGCATGGCGTCATTCGCTACAAGCAAATCGGCGAAATCACGCCTGATGCGTTGCGCAACACCATCATTCCGTTGATCCAGCGCTTGCAGAAGGAACCGGCATGAGGCTTACATGGTTGGTGGTCTGCAGCCTGCTCTATGCCCTCAACGCTGTCGCGGCGGTGGAAGTGCATCGATTCGAAAATGCGGCCGACGAACAGCGTTATCGGCATTTGACCGAAGAGCTTCGCTGCCTGGTTTGCCAGAACCAAAATCTGGCGGAATCCGATGCGGATCTGGCCAAGGATCTACGCGAGGAAATCTACGAAAAGATCGAAGCCGGGCAGAGCAATCGCCAGATCATCGATTTCATGGTGGCCCGATACGGCGATTTCGTACTCTACAAGCCGCCGTTCAAACCGATTACCGCATTATTGTGGCTTGGTCCGTTTCTCATCCTCGGCGTCGGAGTCGTGGTGCTGTTGCTGTATGTGCGCCGGCGCCGCAACGCCCCTGCGCAAACGTCCGCTGCAGAACTTGCTCGCGCACGACGATTGCTGGAATCCAGCGAAAGTAGTGATAACTCATGATCGTATTTTGGCTTATAGCCGCCGCCATGCTGCTGGTGGCGCTGGTGGTGCTGGCGCGACCGCTGTTGCGCGGCCGAGACCGCGCAAGTGGCGGACCAACAAACCCAGAACGTGCAGATCGCCCGCGAACGATTCGCGGAATTGCAGCGCGACCGGGACAGCGGGGAACTGGATCAGGCGGCGTTCGAACGCGCACGGACCGATTTGGAAACGACGCTGGCGGCGGATCTGCGGTGGAACATGGTGCGCGTCCGGCGCACAATTTCCGGGCGTTGGATCGGCGTGCTGGTATTGATTGCGGTTCCGGCGCTGGCGCTTTACCTGTACACCACGTTAGGCAACATGGGCATGGTGACCGGCATGCCGGCTGACCATCCGGACACGGCCCAGCAGCGTGACCTGCCGTCCGTGGAAAAAATGGTCAGCGATCTGGCAGCACGCCTCAAAGCGCAGCCCGACGACCCCCAGGGCTGGTTTATGCTGGGGCGTTCCTATCTGGCCTTGAGCCGCTATCAAGACGCGGCGACGCCTTCAGGCACGCGCACGAGTTGGTAGGTGACGAACCCGGTGTGCTGGTGGCCTATGCGGACGCGCTGGCAATGGCGCAAGGTGGCCGGTTGAGCGGTAAACCCATGGAATTGGTACAACGCGCGCTCGCCAAAGATCCCAATAGCGCCACTGCGCTTTGGCTGGCGGGGATGGGGTATCGCGAAACCGGGCAGCTGAACAAGGCGATCCAGAGCTGGCAAAAGGCCAAGTCGCTGCTGCCACCCGAAGCCGGCAAGGAAATCCAGTCGTTGATCGATGGTGCTGCGGCGCAGGGCGGCTCGGTTCCGCCAGTCGCGGCTGCCAGCCAGGCACCCGCCGCCAGCGACAAGACGGTTCATTTGCGGATCGCTCTGGCGCCCGAGCTGAAAGCGCGACTCGATCCCTCGACCACGGTATTCGTGTTCGCCACGCCACCGGACGGTTCGCGGATGCCGGTCGCGGCCCTAAAGCGCACAGTGTCGGATTTGCCGCTGGACATAAAGCTGAGCGACGCCGATGCGATGGCGCCAGTGGCACGGATTTCGAATTATGACCAGGTTCGGGTCGGCGCGCGGGTGTCGTTGTCGGGCAATCCCATCGCGAGCAGTGGCGACTTGATCTCGGACACCAAAACCGTCGATGTCAGCGCCAAGCAGCCCATTGAGTTGCTGATCGACCACCGCCAGCCGTAATCCGGCCCTGCCAATTGACCGACTGGAAGTGGATGATATAGTGGGTCCGGTCTTGCGTCTCACCGCTGGCCGCGGGCCGGGCAGGTGCGACCCAGCTGTTTCGGTGCCATGCCAGAGGTATGTTTCGTGACCCACTCCACCGTTATCCTGCGCGCCATCGGCGCCATTGCCGTAGTCGCGCTCGCTGCCTGTACGAGCAAACCCGAAGGGACCTATTTCGGCGACTTCAGTTCCAGCAACGATCCCAATGTGGCATTGGCCTCAGCACTGATGAAACTGTCGATCACGTTCGATAAAGATCATCAAGCCAGCATGGAAATCGAAGCCCTCGGAAACTCGGAAAAGGTCAAGGTCGACACCGTGTATGACGGCGACCGCATCGTTTTGACCAGGCCGCACGACCTCAAGAAGGAAAAGTTCGTGTTCACTATCAAGGATGAAAACACGCTGGAATGCGAAAAGTGTCCGGACGGCCTGCCCAGCGTCTGGAAGAAAAAGCAATAGCGTCTGAGTGCTGGAGGCTGCGGTGCGACGAGAATTTCAACTCATCTCCCGTGAAAACCACTACGAAGGCTTTTTTCGACTCGACCGTTATTGCATACGTCACACGATGTTCGGAGGTGGTTGGTCCGCCGATCTGAACCGCGAATGCGTGCACAAAGGCGCAGCTGCAGCGGTGCTGCTCTATGACCCTGAGGCCGACGCGCTGGTGTTCGTCGAACAGTTCCGCATCGGTGCGTTGGACGAACCCACTCCCTGGCTGCTGGAACTGGTGGCAGGTTACGTTGAAGCCGGCGAACGTGCCGACCAGGTGGTGCGCCGCGAAGCAATGGAAGAGGCAGGCTGCGAGCTGCTGGAGGTGGTCCCCATCCTGCGCTATCTGGTCAGCCCCGGCGGCTCAGATGAAACCATGCACTTGTTCTGCGCCCGGATCAATGCGCCGCAATCGGGAACCATCCACGGCCTTGAAGCCGAAGGCGAGGATATCCGTCTCGAAGTGGTGCCGGCCGCCCAGGCTCTGGCCTGGCTGGAGCAGGGACAATCCCTGTCAGCAGCACCGGTGATCGCCTTGCAGTGGTTCGCGCACAACCGAGAAAGGTTGCGCGCCGCGTGGGCTTCGGTTTGATGCCATCCGCTCGATTCGAACCCGGACAAACGCTATTTACTGTAACGATCGCGTACCGCCGCCGTGCGTTTCTCGTAGGCTTCGCGGGCGATGCGCACGTCTTCCAGAAACAGCGGCAGCTCTTCGGGCAGTAGGGCCTGGGGCCCGTCCACCAACGCTGCGCTGGGTTCCGGGTGAAAGTCCACCAGGATCATGTTGGCGCCAGCGATCACGCCCTGCGCCGTGACGTGCATGACATCCAGAAGACCATCCGGGGCACGATCCCGAGAGCCCACCGAGTGGGACGGATCGATGCAGACGGGCATGCGGGTCAACCGCTTGACGACCGGAATGTGGGCAAAGTCGACGAAGTTGCGATGGGGGTCGCCCATGTTCGTTTTCATGCCCCGCAGACCGAAGATCACGCGTTGATTACCCTCGCTGGCAAGGTATTCAGCCGCATTGAGGGACTCCTCCAGGGTGATTCCGAACCCGCGTTTGAGCAGTACGGGGAATTCCTGTTGGCGGCCGACGTTTTTCAGCAATTCGAAGTTCTGGGTGTTGCGGGTACCGATCTGCAGCATGACGCCGGTGGGGTTGCCCGTGCGTTCCAGGGCATCGCGGATTTCAACGATATGGCTTTCGTGGGTGACCTCCATGGCGATTACCCGGATGCCGTACTTGCCGGCGAGCTCGAACACGTAAGGTAAACATTGCTTGCCGTGGCCTTGGAACGAATAGGGGCTGCTGCGAGGCTTGTATGCGCCCATGCGCGTGCAGACCTGGCCGTGCTCGCGCAAGAGTTTCATCATGCGCTCGACGTTGGTCGGATTGTCGACCGCACATAAACCGGCGAACACATTGAGCGTGTCCTGACCGAAGCGCACGCCGTTGTATTCGAAACCCGTCGAGCGGCGTTCATCTCGGTGTCGGCCCAGAATGCGGTATTCCTCGGACACGCGCACCACGCGTTCCACACATGGAAGCTGTTCCATATCGGCGATGTCGAGCGCCGCGGTCTCGCCGATCAAATAGAGTTCGGTCAAGACCTGCCGGGTGCCGTGTTCATTGTGTTGGCGAACCTGGATATTGGGCAGATTGCGCAGATGGGCCATGAGCTGGGTGTAGTCATCGCCCGCGGTATCCACGTCAGGAGACAGAATCAGAATCATCCTTCAACCTCGATTGCCGCCGGGTCGCACCCGGCGATGTTCGTGAACCTATTCAGTCCCGAAATCGTTTCACCAGATCGGCGTACTCATCGATACGCCGGTCGCGCAGAAATGGCCACATGCGACGCACTTGTTCGCTGCGATTCAGGTCGAGCACGGTTGTCAGTACGCTCGCTTCGTCGCTGGGCGCCTGCGACAGAATTTCTCCCTGGGGGCCGGCTATGAAACTGCTTCCCCAAAACAGCGCGTCGCCGCTGTTGTCGGCGGCCGATTCGAGACCTACCCGGTTGCAGGCCAGCACCGGCAAACCGTTGGCCACCGCATGACTGCGCTGAACGGTGATCCATGCATCGCGCTGGCGATGTTGTTCGTCGTCTGTGTCGCTGCGCTCCCAGCCGATGGCGGTGGGATAGAGCAGCAGATCGGCACCCGCCAATGTCATCAGTCGCGCCGCTTCCGGATACCACTGGTCCCAGCACACCAGCACGCCCAACCGGCCCACCGACGTTTCGATGGGCTGGAAGCCGAGATCGCCCGGTGTGAAGTAGAATTTTTCATAATAGCCGGGGTCGTCCGGAATATGCATTTTCCGATACTTGCCGACCAGCGTTCCGTCGCGCTCGAATACCACCGCGGTGTTGTGATACAGCCCCGCTGCGCGGCGTTCGAACAACGAACCGACCAGCACCACGCCCAATTCGGCTGCGACGGCGCCAAGCCGTTCGCTGCTCGGGCCGGGAATCGCCTCGGCGAGATCGAACTGCGCTGGGTCCTCCGTCTGGCAAAAATAAAGACCGGTGTGCAGCTCTGGCAACACAACCAACTGCGCGCCTTGCTGTGCTGCCTCGCGAATGCCCGCGATACTGGTTTCCAGGTTTTGTTCGCGGTCTGCCGTGCAGCGCTGCTGCACCAGTCCCACATGCAAGAGCCGTGGTTTCATTGCCGTCCTCGAGCCGAAAATGCGGATTCTAGTGTAGCGCGTCGCGTCGGCTATGACATGCCGGGGATAGGGAACCGGTGTTGCTTGGCCTATGGCGCCGGAGGAGGCGGATGAAAACCCGGATCAGACGGCTTCTGCGCGCGCGGCGCTCAGCAGTCCTTCCGGCAGTTGCATAGTGACGCAGTGCAGGCTGCCATATTGGCGAATCAACGCCCGGCAATCGATCGGTACGATGGTGCGGTCGGGAAAGCACTCGGCAAGCGACTGCAGTGCTGCCTCATCGGTCGGGTCATCGTAGACCGGCACCAGCACGGCGTCGTTGATGATCAGGAAATTGGCGTGGGTGGCAGGCAAACGTTGCCCGGCTGAATTGCGAATGGGTGCGGGCAGCGGCAGCGGCACCAGGCGGTACGGCTTACCGTCGAGTGTGCGAAGCTCCTGCAACTCCGATGTCATGGCTGCCAGTGCCTGGAAATGTTCGTCGGCGGGATCCTCGCAGCTGACATGGGCGATGGTATGGGGGTCGCAGAATCTTGCCAAGGTGTCTACGTGTCCGTCAGTGTCGTCGCCCGCCAGCTCACCGTGCGACAGCCACAGGACCCGCCGCAAGCCGAACACCTTGCACAACTCGTTTTCCAGCGCCCGGCGGTCATAGCCGGGATTGCGATTGCCCCGCAACAAACAAGCGGTCGTGGTCAGCAGGGTGCCGCAACCATCGCTTTCGATGGCGCCGCCTTCCAATTCCAAAGATTGGTTATCCAGCGGCACGTTGCCGAATACATCCGCGCGGTGCAAGGTCGCCGTGATCGCATTGTCGTATTGCGCCGGGTATTTGCCGCCCCAGCCGTTGAAGCGAAAATCCAACAGCCGCAGGTGGTCGTTTTCATGCACGCCGATGGGCCCATGGTCGCGCGCCCAGCTGTCGTTGGATGGCGCGATGGCGGTAACCACTTGACCGAGATTCGCGCCGCCTTGGTCGAGAAGCTGGAGAATCCGGCGGCGATGATCGTCGTCGCGGCAAACGATCAGTACGTGTTCGCGGATGCTGATTTCAGTGGCAAGTCGCTGGAAAACAGGCTCGACCGCGGCGAGGTTGGCGCGCCAATCACCCTGGTCATGGGGCCATGTGAGTTGTACGCCGTCCTGAGGCTCCCATTCTGCTGCCAGGCGCCGATTCGTCACAGAGTTTTTGCTCACATATTCACCGGTCGCGGCGGCCGCGTTCGCGTGCCGTCACGGCAGAGATCGGACAGATTTTGCGTGGGATCAGTGTTGGTTTGCGGCGCGCAAGTCGCGGTGCACCACGGAATGAATCACGCGGTTGCCTTCGAAATATACCGTATAATCGGCAAACACCCAACGGGTGATCGGCGGTTCGCCCACGGGACCGATCACCTCTGCGGGATCACCGAACCGCGTCCGTACCTCGTCCATCGTTGAACCGCTTGCCGGACGCGGTACGCCGCTCGCGCTGTTCGCCGGTGACTCGGCGAGAGAATGCATTTGCAGCTTGTCGGCGGATGCAGGCAGGCCGGCGAATGCGAGTGCGGCAGTCATTGCGGCAAAGAAGATCGTTTTCATAGTTGTTCCCCCCGGGGCCTAGATTTCCGGAACCGTACCCCGGCTCCGAATATAGCACCGTGCCACCAGCGCCAACAATCGGCTGCGCTTGGCAAAGCTGCAGTTAAAGCATACCCTAAGCCCCCTCTCAGAAATCGGTACTGGGTCACGTCGGATCTGCTATGCAGTTTGAGTTTCCGTTGATCGAAGGGCGCCTGGTCCGGCGTTACAAGCGTTTTCTGGCTGACGTGGAGTTGGCCGACGGTACCACGGTCACCACCCACACACCCAACACCGGCTCCATGCTGGGCTGCTGCACACCGGGTAGCCGCGTCTGGCTGCGCGATTGCCAAAACCCGAAGCGCAAATACCCCCTGTCCTGGGAGCTGGTGGAATCCGCCGAAGGGACCCTGGTAGGGATCAACACCGGCCTGAGCAACGGATTGGTGCGCGAAGCCATCGAAAACGGCGTGATCGGCGAGTTGGACGGCTATGGAGAGATTTGCGCGGAGGTTCGCTACGGCGCTGAGAACAGTCGCATCGATCTGCTGTTGCGAGGCTACGGCCGCGCGCCGGATTGTTATGTCGAGGTGAAAAACGTGACCTTGGCGCAGTCGGGCACAGCCATGTTCCCGGATGCGGTGAGCACGCGCGGGAGCAAGCATTTGCGCGAATTGATCGCGATGGTCGAGCAGGGCTACCGGGCGTGTCTGTGCTTCTGCGTGCAGCGGGGCGACGTGCAGGAAGTGGCGCCGGCCGACCATATCGATGCCGAGTATGGACGTCTGTTGCGGCGAGCAGTTGCAGCGGGGGTGGAAGCCCTTGCCTACCGAGCGCGCGTGACAGTTGCTGGCGTGACGCTGTGCGAGGCGCTGCCCGTGGTCTGCGACGACCTCGGGCAAAGCGGCATCGTGGCGGGATTTGTGGAATAATTCGCGGCTATGTTCAAACCCCTGGAAGCCTACATCGGCCTGCGCTACGTTCGTGCCAAACGCCGCAATCACTTCATATCCTTCATATCCCTGATTTCGATCCTGGGCATCGCCCTTGGCGTGTGGGCATTGATCACCGTTCTGTCGGTGATGAATGGCTTCGAAAGCGAGCTACGCGACCGCATTCTCGGCATGGCGGCCCACGCGACCATCGAGGGTCTGGGCGAACCGCTGACCGATTGGCGCAGCGTCGCCGCGCAGGCGCGCGCCAATCCTCATGTGGTCGGAGCCGCGCCTTATGTCAGCGGCGAAGCCATGCTCAATCACCGTGGCCAGAACACCGGCGTCCTGGTGCGCGGCATCGATCCGAAGGAGGAAAATCAGGTTTCCGAGCTGAGCACCAAAATGCGTGCAGGCAGCATCGACGACCTGAAGCCCGGTTCGTTCAACGTTCTCATCGGTTCGGAATTGGCTACCCGCCTGCGGGTGCTGCCGGGCGACAAGATTACGGTCATTATTCCCGAAGCGACCGTTACGCCGGCGGGCGTACTGCCGCGCTTCAAGCGCTTCACCGTGGCTGGAATCTTCGAGGTGGGAATGCGCGACTATGATACCGGCCTGGCGGTGATGAATATCGACGATGCGGCGCGCTTATATCATCTCGGTGACGGTGTGACCGGCGTGCGCCTGCGCCTGGACGACTTATTCAAGGCGCCGACCATCGCCCGTCAGCTCGTCCAGCATATGCCCGGCAATTACCTGGTGGACGATTGGACCCGGCAGCAGGCGAATCTGTTCAGCGCCATCCGCATGGAAAAGCGCATTATGTTCCTGGTGCTGTCGTTGATTGTTGCTGTGGCAGCGTTCAATCTGGTGTCGACCTTGGTGATGGTGGTAACGGATAAACAAGCGGACATCGCTATTCTGCGCACCCTTGGCGCCACACCTCGCAGCATCATGGGCATCTTCATGGTGCAGGGCGGCGTAATCGGCATCGTGGGATTGCTGCTGGGCGTGCTGACTGGCGTGCCCACCGCAATCAATGTGGAAACAATCGTCTCCACTATCGAGCGCTGGTTCGGCGTACAGTTTCTGTCTCCGGATGTGTATTACATCAGCACCCTTCGGGGGGACCTGCACTGGCCGGACGTATGGGTCATTTGTAGTGTGTCGCTGGTGCTGACACTGGTCGCGACGCTGTATCCTGCTTGGCGAGCGTCGCGTACCCAGCCAGCGGAGGCGCTGCGCTATGAATGATGTCGTCGGCACCGCTGCGGAAACGGCGCAAACCTCGGTGGTAGCTTGCCGCGGCCTGGGTAAATCATTCCGCGAGGGCGGCGTGACGCTGGAGGTGTTGCGGGACGTCAATCTCGCGGTCGCCGCGGGCGAGCGCGTCGCCATTGTCGGGGCTTCGGGTTCCGGCAAAAGCACCTTGCTGCAGTTGCTCGGTGGTCTGGATCGTCCCACCCGCGGCGAAGTGCTGGTCGGCGGCCGCGACATGAGTCGTCTCGGCGACGCGGAACGTGGTCGGCTGCGCAACCGCACCCTCGGCTTCGTCTATCAATTTCACCATTTGTTACCTGAATTCACGGCGCTGGAAAACGTTGCCATGCCGCTGCTGATCCGGGGCCAGCGTCCTGCCGATGCCCAACAAGCAGCCGCGACCATCCTCACCCAGGTAGGTCTGGAGCAGAGACTGCGTCATAAGCCGGGACAGCTGTCGGGTGGCGAACGCCAAAGGGCGGCGCTGGCACGTGCATTGGTCACTCGCCCGCAGTGTATTCTCGCCGATGAGCCTACCGGCAACCTCGATCAGCGTACTGCGGAACGCGTGTACGATTTGATGCTCAACTTGAACGCCGACTTCGGCTTGAGTTTCGTGATCGTGACCCACGATTCGAGCCTCGCTCGGCGCATGGACAGAACGCTGCGCCTAGCGGAGGGCGTCCTCGAACGCGAGTATTAGCGGCGTCGATCAATTCAGTTCGTGTTTGACGACCGCGCGCCGCCGACGGCGCTGTTGATAGGCTTTGACGATATGCCACCGCCATAGCAACCGAATCAACGTATAGCCCATCAACGCCGATAGCGACGCGCACACAAAGCAGCCCAACAGAAACGGCTGCCAGATCGAGCCCAACTCACTTGCCAACCAGTGAAATGAAAGCTCGAAGCGGAAGTGTTGCGGCTGCATCCCCATCAGCCACGCGCCCAACTTGTAGGTGCCGAAAAAAATCGGCGGCATGGTCAACGGATTCGTAATCCATACCAGGCTCACCGATAGCGGCAAATTGACCCGCAGCAGGATCGCGGCGGCGGCGGCCAGCACCATCTGGAACGGTACCGGCACGAATGCCATGAACAGGCCGGCCCCGAACGCGCCCGCCACCGAACGCCGGTTCAGGTGCCAGAGATTGGGATCCTGCAAGAGTGTGCCGAACATCTGCAAGTGCTTGTGGTTCCGGATCATGTGATGATCCGGCATAATTCGGCGAATAAATTTGCGGGGCATTTTTGGGGCGCGGCAGGCTGACCGATCCGGGCTTCAGGATACGCAATTCCCGCAGCGCTATCCATCATTGGAGTAGCCGGAATGCGTTCAGGGACGATCGCGTTTCTCGGCGGGGTCCTGGGCCTGCAGTTATTTTCAAGCCTGCCGACGCCGCTCTGGACATACCTGCTTCTGCCGGCATTGGTTGCACTGCGCTGGCGACCGGCGCGCTTGCCGGCGGCTTTCGCTGCGGGATTCCTGTGGGCATTGCTGCAAGCCCATTGGTTGCTTTCCCACGACTGGCCTACGGCCTGTGTGGGAAAGGATGTGGTGGCAACCGGCACCGTGCTTTCCATTCCCCACCGCATTGGCCGGCAAACCCGATTTCAGTTCCGTATCGAGCAGTTGCGAGGCTGTGCGTCGGTGCGACTGCCGATACGTGCCCGGGCGGGCTGGTACAGCGGCGCACCGCCGCTGGCCGCCGGAGAGCGCTGGCGGTTGCATCTGCGGCTCAAGGACCGCAACGGTTTCTTCAACCCGGGCGGCTTCGATTACGAGCGCTGGTTACTGCAGCAGCGGGTTGGCGCCAGCGGTTACGTGCGGCATGGCGAGGAAGCGGTGCGGCTCGGTCAGGCGGGAGATCCCGCGGCGCTGTTGCAGCGCGGCCGGCAGAAACTCTACGACGCGCTCGACGCCCACCTGCCTGAGCGGCCGGAGGCGGCTTTGGTGTTGGCGCTGGCACTGGGAGAACGCGCGCGCATCGGCGCCGAGCAATGGCGCGTGTTGCGCGCTACCGGCACTAGCCACCTGGTGGCGATTTCCGGCCTGCATATTGGTTTGGTGGGCGGTTTTGGCTGGATTCTGGGTTTGTGGGGCTGGAAGCGTTCGGCCTATCTGTGCGGCCATGTGCCGGCCCAGCGCGCCGCGGCGGTAGTCGCCCTGATCTTCGCCGTGGTGTACGCGGCGTTAGCCGGCTTCTCCATACCCACACAACGGGCGCTGCTGATGCTGGCGATCGGACTTGCGGCACTATTCGGCCAGCGCCAGCGAACGCCTAGCCATGCCTGGTTCCTGGCACTCCTGGCAGTGTTGATATTGGACCCTTTGGCGGTGCTCGGCGCGGGTTTCTGGTTGTCGTTTTCGGCGGTGGCGATGCTGCTCTACGGCATGGGGTGCCGGCTCGGCAGGGTTGGCCTTTGGTGGCGATGGGGCCGCGCGCAATGGGTGGTAGCGCTGGGTTTGTTGCCGTTGACGCTGGTGGTGTTCGGCAGTCTGTCCGTCATCGGTCCTGGCGCCAACGTGCTGGCAGTGCCTTGGGTTGGCTTGGTGGCGGTGCCACTGGTCCTGGGCGGGGTGCTGCTGCTCGGGGTGGCTCCCGCGCTGGCCGGGTTGTCGCTCAAGTTGGCATGTGTGTCCCTGGCGGCTGCGTGGACGCTACTGACCTCAATGGCGGAGTTGCCGTTCGCTTCTGCCATGGTCAACCCGTCTTTGCTGTGGCTTCCCTGGGCAATGTTGAGCGTTGTATGGCTATTGGCGCCGCGCGGTTTTCCGGGGCGCCCGGTAGCGCTGCTGTTGTTGCTGCCGCTGTGGAACCCAGCGGACACGGCCCCCCCGGAGGGCGAGGTCGAGTTCACGCTTCTGGACGTAGGCCAGGGCCTGGCGGCCGTGATTCGCACGCACCGGCACGCGTTGATTTACGATACTGGTCCCAAGTTCGGGCCGGGGTTCGACGCGGGCAGTGCGGTCGTATTGCCGTTTTTGCGCTATACGGGCGTATCGCACATCGATACCGTGGTGTTGAGCCACGGCGACCGCGATCACACGGGCGGTTTCGACGCCTTGCGTGCCAACCTCGATATCGATGTGGTGTTGGCGGGCGAACCGGAGCCCGAACGCGGTCAGCGGCCCTGTTTGGCGGGGCGCCGTTGGCAGTGGGACCAGGTGCATTTCGAGATACTGCAGCCGTCGGCTGCCAGCACTGCCACCGGCAACGATCGTTCCTGTGTATTGCGTGTTCGCGCTGGGGGACGCGAGTTGCTGCTCACGGGCGACTTGCAGCGCGCAGGGGAGCGGGCCCTGTTGCAGGCCGAGCCGGATTTGCAGGCGGATGTGCTGATCGCCCCCCATCACGGAAGCGCCGGTTCATCGTCGCCGGCGTTCGTGGCCGCGGTGCGCCCGCGCTGGGTGCTGTTCGCAAGCGGTTACCACAACCGATTCGGATTCCCGCGACCGGATGTAGTACAGCGATACCGGGAGTTGGGCGCCGAAACCCTGTCCAGCGCCCAGTGTGGCGCCATCCAACTCCGGTTCGGGGCCAGGCGGGCCCCCGCGCCCCGTTGCCGTCGCCGTCGCCGAGGCCACTACTGGAACCGGCGCTGAGCGTCGCGGGGAAATTTCGGCGCCAGGTTCGAAAGCGCCGGCGGATCAAGTATGATTGGCCGCTAAATCGATGTAATACGCCGAGAATCCGCAATTCTACCGGAATTGCAAAGGCGCATTTGCCAATGCCCGGCGACCGCCGGCACAGCAATCAGGAGAGGGACGCGCACACGTGTGGGAAATAATCAAATCCGGTGGCTGGCTGATGGTGCCGATCGTAGCCGCATCGGTGATTGCGTTGGGCATCGTCTTGGAGCGACTTTGGGCGCTGCAAAAGCGCCGCGTCATACCGAAACATCTGGTGGCGCAGGTCTGGCATTTGGAACGTAATAATCAGCTCGATTCAGAAAAGATCAAGAGCATTCGCGATGGTTCACCCTTGGGCCGCGTGCTGGCGGCCGGTATCGCGACGCGGGACAAGGATCGCGAAGTGATGCGTGAGACCGTTGAGGAAACCGGCCGCCATGTCGTGCACGAATTGGAGCGTTACCTGAACACCCTTGGCACCATTGCCGCGATTTCGCCGCTGCTGGGGTTGCTGGGGACGGTAATCGGCATGATCGCAGTATTCACCAACCTGACCATTCACGGCGCAGGCAACGTTTCCAATCTCGCCGGGGGAATCTCGCAGGCATTGATTACCACGGCTGCAGGATTGTCGGTGGCCATTCCGTCATTGATGTTCTACCGCTATTTTCGCGGCCGCGTCGATGAACTCGTGGTGTACATGGAGCAGGAAGCGGTGAAGCTGATCGAGGTCATGCACGGCAGGCGTCCCACCGACAGCATCAAGGAAGACCAGGAATGAATCTGCGCCGCCAGCGGGCCGAGGATCCTGATATCAATCTGACGCCGCTGATCGACGTCGTATTCCTGCTGCTGATCTTCTTCATGGTGTCGACCACCTTCAAGCACGACTCCGAACTGGCGGTGGAGCTTCCCGAGGCATCAGCGGAACCGGTGACCCATACGGAGAAACCGCTGGAACTCGTCATCGACGCCGAGGGACGGTTTTTCATCGGCGATAAGGAACTGCTCAACCGCAAGTTGAACACGGTCAAGCAGGCCCTGGCGGACGCGGCCGGCGACAATCGCCAACAGCCACTCGTGATTCGCGCCGATGGTAAAACGCCCCATCAGGCGGTGGTCACAGCCATGGACGCTGCCGGTCAGCTTGGATTCAAGCGCTTGTCGATCGCCACTGTCCATACCGAGTCGAAGGATCAGCAATGAGTTCAGGCCCCGAGGCCTCCAGCGGCGTCCAGACCTATAAACGCTTGCTTGCCTATGCAGTACCGCACTGGCCGGTGTTTGCGATTTCAGTGGTTGCCATGGCGGTGTTCGCCGCTACTGAGGCAAGCTTTGCCGCGTTGATGAAACCACTGCTCGACGAGAGTTTCGTCGCCAAGGATCCGGCTTACGTGCATTGGATCCCGCTGGCACTGGTCGGTTTGTTTCTGCTGCGCGGTATCGCAGGCTTCGGCGCCACCTACGGCATGGCCTGGGTGGCACGCATGGTGATCTACAAGTTGCGCCGCCAATTGTTCGATCACCTGCTGCGGTTGCCAGCGACATTTTACGACAACAGCGCCTCCGGGCAGCTCATTTCGAAGTTGACCTACAACGTCGAGCAGGTGTCTCAAGCGGCAACCAACGCTGTCACCATTGTCGTACGCGATAGCTTGAGCGCCATATTTCTCCTGGCCTTGATGTTCTACCGCAGCGGCGTGTTGTCGCTGGCGTTTCTGTTGTGCGGTCCTTTTATCGTCATTGTCGTGGTCCGGGTCAGCAAGCGTTTTCGCAAAGTCAGCGGCCGTATCCAGGACTCCATGGGAGATGTGACCCATGTAACGCAGGAGGCCATCGAAGGACACCGGGTCGTGAAGACGTTCGGTGGCGAGGAATACGAGGCCGCCCACTTCGAAAAAGTGAACACCAACAACCTGCGCCAGCAGCTCAAGCTCACTGCCACCAGCGCTGCGAGCGTGCCGTTCATTCAGTTTCTGGCGGCCAGCGCGCTGGCGGGGATTGTGTTTCTGGCGACCCAGTCGTCGATGAGCGAGATTCGCACCGCGGGAAGTTTTGCATCCTTTCTCGCCGCGATGATGCTGTTGTTGCCGCCGCTGAAACGCCTGACGACCGTAAATGCCGCACTGCAGCGGGGTATCGCGGCTGCAGAAAGCGTGTTTTCGCTGCTCGATGCGCCGACGGAAGTCGATCATGGCACCCGCCGCCTGCAGCGGGCCGACGGCCGCGTCGAGTTCAAGGATGTGGTTTTTTCCTACCGCGCCGAACATGAAGCCGTGTTGCAGGGTATTACATTCCGCGTGGAACCCGGTCAGACCGTGGCGTTGGTGGGACGCTCGGGCAGCGGCAAATCGACGGCGGTCAATCTGCTTCCGCGCTTCTACGAACCCAGCGGCGGCAGTATCCTCGTCGACGACATCGACGTCCGCGACATAAAACTGCTCGACTTGCGCAGTCAAATCGCACTCGTCAGCCAGCACGTGACGTTGTTCAACGACACGGTGGCCCGCAACATCGCCTACGGTAGTCTCGAGCGCTGCACGCGCGCAGATATCGAAGCCGCCGCCGAGACCGCCCACGCGATGCAATTCATTCGCGAATTGCCGCAGGGACTCGATACTATGGTCGGCGAAAACGGTGTCCTGCTATCGGGTGGGCAGCGCCAGCGGTTGGCGATTGCGCGGGCGATTCTCAAAGATGCCCCGATTCTCATATTGGACGAGGCTACATCGGCCCTTGATTCGGAGTCCGAACAGCACGTGCAAGCAGGTCTGCAGCGATTGATGCACGACCGAACCACGTTGGTCATCGCCCATCGGCTTTCGACCGTCGAGCGGGCCGATCGCGTCCTCGTCTTGGACAAGGGCCGAATCATCGAAAGTGGTACCCACGCCGAACTGCTGGCGGCGGGCGGCCAATACGCAGCGCTGCACCGTATGCAATTCGCGGATCTACCGCAGCGGGCGAGCGCAGCGACTTGAGTCGCAATCGTCCCCAACATGTCGCTGGAACGGTATTGGTATTCACGTAACTTGGTTTCCCTGCTGCTGGCCCCGCTGGGCTGGTTGTATTGCGCGATTACCGATTTACGTCGCCGGGCCTACGGCGCCGGACTGTTGCCGACCACCAAGGTGGACGTACCCGTGATCGTGGTCGGCAATATCAGTGTCGGCGGTACCGGCAAAACGCCGATGGTGGCGTGGTTGGTCGATGTGTTGCGAACTGCCGGCTGGAAGCCGGGGATTGTCAGCCGAGGCTACGGTGGCAAGGCTGATCATTGGCCGCAAGCGGTCGCTGCCGAGAGCGATCCGGCGCAGGTGGGAGATGAACCGGTACTGTTGGCGCGGCGCTGCGAATGTCCCATGAGCGTGGGACCGGACCGCGTCGCGGCAGCACGGGCGCTGATTCAAGCCGGAACCTGCGACGTGATCGTCGCCGACGACGGCTTGCAGCATTTTGCGCTCGAGCGCGACCTCGAGATCGCGGTGGTCGACGGCAGCCGTCGCTTCGGCAACGGGCGATGCCTGCCCGCGGGACCGTTGCGGGAACGTGCGCGGCGCCTCGATCAAGTGGATTTCGTCGTCAGCAATGGCCCGGGTGCGCGGCTGGAGTATGTCATGCGCTTGGAGGGCGAACAGGCCGTGGCGCTGGATGGATCGGGACGTGCCAAGCCGCTGCAGGCGTTCTGCGATGGACCGGTGCACGCCGTTGCCGGCATCGGTTATCCGCCACGGTTTTTTTCCCATCTGCGGCGCTGCGGGCTGCAGTTGATCGAGCATCCGTTTCCCGATCATCACGCTTTCAGCGCTCGGGATCTCGACTTCGGAGATCAGTTGCCAGTGCTCATGACCGAGAAGGATGGCGTAAAATGCAAAGCTCTTGCGGCAAGTTATCATTGGCAGGTGCCGGTCAGGGCGGTGCTCGACTCCCGCTTGGCGGCGCGCATACTGGAACGGCTCGCGGCTCGGCGCGGCAGTGAACCCAGGGCCGCAGCCTGCCACCGTTTGGAACCCGATCATTCAGAACCGAAATAGGCGCGACATGGATACAAAACTGCTGGACATTCTTGCCTGCCCGATCTGCAAAGGGCCATTGGTGTTCCGAAAAACGGAGCAGGAATTGGTCTGCAAAGCAGATCGACTGGCCTATCCGATCCGCGACGACATACCCGTGATGCTGGAAGACGAAGCGCGCGAACTGGCTCCCGACGAAGAAGTTGAGTAGTGACGAGTTCGGTCACCGGGGACAGCGCCGCGCCCGTATTCAAGGTTGCAATCCCGGCCCGTTACGGCGCCAGCCGGCTGCCGGGTAAGCCACTGCGGGAACTAGCGGGCAAACCGCTGTTGCAGCATGTCCACGAACGCGCCCTGGAAAGCGGCGCCGAACAAGTGGTCATCGCCACCGACGACGAGCGCATCCGTGCTGCCGCGGAGGGTTTCGGCGCGCAAGTGTGCATGACTTCCAGTTCACACCCGAGCGGCACCGATCGACTGGCCGAGGTCGCTCTGCGGTTCGGGTGGTCCGAACAAACCATTGTGGTCAATCTGCAGGGTGACGAGCCATTGGTTACACCGCAGTTGCTGCGTGCGTTGGCAGCCGATCTGGAGTCACATTCGAGTGCATCGATCGCGACCTTGTGCACGCCTATTCAGAACGCCGAAGAGTTGTTCGATTCCCATGTGGTGAAAGTGGTTCGCGCCGCGGACGGGTTCGCAATGTATTTCAGCCGCGCCCCGATTCCCTGGGAACGGGACGCGTTCGCCAAGGACAGCACTGCGCTGCCGGCCGGATCGCAGCACTTTCGGCATGTGGGTTTGTATGCATATCGCGCCGGTTTTCTCGCCCAATACAGCCAGCTCGATCCTGTATATGCAGAGCGGGCCGAATCCCTGGAGCAACTGCGCGCGCTGGTGCACGGCGTGCGGATCCATGTGCGGCTGATCGAAAGCCCGCCGGGGCACGGCGTCGATACGGAAGATGACCTGCGGCGCGTTTCCGTACTGTTGCAGGAGCGCGCCGCAAAAGGTCAGTGATCCAGTAAGTTCAGCGCAACGAATGCCGGGTGCAGGGATACGCCGTCGCTTCCCAGGACCGGCACAGTATGCGTGGTGGGTACGCGGCGGCTGGGACTGCCGAACTGGTCGGCCTGAATGGTGTCGCCGTCGACGCTGACCAGAATGAGCACCGGACCGTCGTCCAACACTTCGACGATCTCACAGCGCGTACCCTCGTGGGATACCTGCACGCCGATCATGGCCCGCAGTTGTTCGATGGTAACGGAAGGTCCGCTCATACGGTTACTCCGCAAGTTCGCATCGGTTAACACGCCGCGACGCGCACAGATATAATATTGTCCCTACAATGTGGCTGCACCGGAAACCGTTGGCAACGCGAGTAATGGTGGTCGTAGCCGTGAATCAATGCAACTGGAGCGGTACATGGTCAAGGTGTTGTTCGTCTGCCTGGGAAATATCTGTCGGTCACCGACCGCCCACGGCGTGTTTTTGCATTTGGTGGCACGGGAAGGATTGGCGGATCGGATAGAGGTGGATTCCGCCGGGACCCATGCGTATCACGTCAAAGATCCGCCGGACCCGCGCGCCCAGGCGGCCGCCGCGAAGCGCGGTGTCGATTTGAGTCCGCTGCGGGCGCGGAAGGCGCTGCAGGAGGACTTTCAGGTGTTCGACTACGTCTTGGCCATGGATCGCAGCAACTACGATCATTTGAGCGCTCTGTGTCCTGCGGGCGCCGAAGATAAGCTGCGTCTGTTTCTGAGTTTCGCGCCGCAATTGGGCGAGGATGAAGTACCGGACCCTTACTATGGCGGAACCGCCGGATTCGAACGGGTGCTGGACATGATCGAAAGCGCGGCCGAAGGCCTGCTCGCCGATATCCGGCTGCGCCACGGCTTGTAATCCGCCGCGCCTCGGGAACCACGGGCTCCCGGGACGCGGCGGTACAGGCTCAGGTGTTGTTGTTGCCTTCGCGCGCCGGCGGCGGATCCTGCGATTCGTTGCGCTTCTCGGAAGCGGGTTCGTCGGCGCGCGGAGCTTGCGGTTGGCTTTGCGGTGCTGGTGACGGCTGCGCCGCGGGGGGCGGCGCCGGCAGGCGCTCGCTGACCGGGGGCGCGGCTGGTGCCGGTGCCGGAGCGGCGGGTGCCGGAGCAGGCGGCGCGCTTGTTGGAGTCGCTGGCTGGTTCTGGGGTGCAGGCTCCGCTTGAGGAGCTGCCGCAGCAGAGCCCGGCGCCATGCCCTCAGGGCCGGGAGCGTCCGGCTTGACGGTTTCAGCCATCGGCTTGGGCGTGTTGGGTGTCGAGGATGCTTCCCGCGGCTGACGAGGGCCTTTGCGTTCGGCTGGTTTATCGCCGTTTTCGGCGACTGGCGTGGCATGTTCCTCTTCGCCGGCTTTGTTCTCCCCGGTGTCCTGGCCGCCAGCCTCGCCGGTGGTATTGGATTTGCGGCGACGGCGGCCGCCGCGACGGCCCCGGCGCGAACCGCTGCGGGCCTGCCCGGCACGGCCGGACTTCTCCGGCTGTGAAGAGTTGTCAGCGGCATCGGCCTGGGTGAGGTCGTTTTGTCCGGTGTCGGATTTCGCTTTCGGCGTCTGCTTTGCAGGCGGCGCTTGCTTGCCATCGGAGACGGTGTCCGATTTCTGCGGCTTCCGTTGCCGTTGCCTTGTTGCCGTTGCCGTTGCCGTTGGCCGCAGGCGCAGTGGCCGACGGGTCCGCGTTCTTTGGCTCGGAAGAATTGCGCCGCCCCGCCTGTTGGCCGCCGCGACGGCTACGGTTGCTCTTGCGGGCGCCGCCACGGTTGTCGGCAGTGGCCGCACGAGTCCGGTGCGCAGCCGCTTTCTTGCGCGGAGGCGGTGTGCGGCTTTGCGGTTCTTCTTCCTTGCGGCCGCCAAACAAGCTGGTCCATAAGCGGCGAATGAAGCCGCCGTCGTCTTCGGCGCGCAGGGCGGGCGGGGCAGGGGGCGGCACCGGACTCGGCGGTGCGACGGTTTTCACCGCTGGCACCTCCGCCATGGGCTTGGCCTGCAGACTGGAAGGCGCCTCGATGGTTTCGGGCTCGATGGCCATCTCGTAGCTGAGCGCGCCTTCCTCGAGCTTCATCGGTGCGTACGCGTTTGACGTCGTACTGGGGTGTGTCCAGATGCTGATTCGGAATCAGCATGAGCGACACCTGGTGACGGGCCTCAATTTCGTTGATGGAGTGGCGTTTTTCATTGAGCAGGAAGGTCGCCACGCTTACCGGCACCTGCGCCACGACGCAGGCGGTTTTTTCCTTCATGGCCTCTTCTTCGAGAATGCGCAGTACCGCCAAACCGAGGGATTCGGTACCGCGGATGGTGCCCTGGCCGATGCAGCGCGGGCACACGATCTGGCTCGACTCGCCCAATGAGGAGCTGAGTCGCTGCCGCGACATTTCCAGCAGTCCGAAGCGGGAAATACGCCCGACCTGCACCCGGGCGCGGTCCATTTTCAGTGCTTCCCGCAGGCGATTCTCGACTTCGCGCTGATTGCGGGACTGGGACATGTCGATGAAGTCGATCACCACCAGGCCGCCGAGGTCGCGCAGACGCAGTTGGCGGGCGATTTCGTCGGCCGCCTCCAGATTGGTGTTGAGCGCGGTCTCCTCGATATCGCTGCCCTTGGTCGCCCGCGCGGAGTTGATGTCGATCGACACCAGCGCCTCGGTGTGGTCGATGACGACGGCGCCGCCAGACGGCAGGCGTACTTCACGGGAAAACGCCGACTCGATCTGGGATTCGATCTGGTAGCGGGTGAATAGCGGCACCGGATCCTGGTAGCGCTTGAGTTTCGGCAGGCTGTGGGGCATTACCTGCTGCATGAAATCGTGCGCTTGCTTGTGCACGCTTTCGTCGTCCACCAGCACTTCGCCGATATCGGCCCGCAGATAGTCGCGCAGCGCCCGGATGATGACATTGCTTTCCTGGTAGATCAGGAACGGGCGAAGCGCGTTCGCGGGAGGCGGTTTCGATTGCCTTCCAGAGGTGGAGCAGATAGTCCAGGTCCCACTGCAGTTCTTCGGCCGAGCGGCCGACGCCGGCGGTGCGCACGATCAGGCCCATGCCTTCGGGAATGTCGAGTGTGGCCATGGCTTCGCGCACTTCGGCGCGGTCATCGCCTTCGATGCGCCGCGAAACGCCACCGGCGCGCGGATTGTTGGGCATCAGCACCAGAAAGCGGCCGGCCAGGCTGATGAAGGTGGTCAGGGCGGCGCCCTTGTTGCCGCGCTCCTCCTTGTCCACCTGGACTACGATTTCCTGACCTTCGGAAACCACGTCCTTGATATTGACGCGGCCGCCGTTGCCGGCTGCTTCGGACTTGAAGTAGCTGCGGGCGATTTCCTTCAGCGGCAGAAAGCCGTGCCGTTCGGAACCGTAATCCACGAACGCGGCTTCCAGGCTGGGTTCGACCCGGGTGATCTTGCCTTTGTAGATGTTGGCTTTCTTTTGTTCCCGCGCCGGGTGTTTCGATATCCAGATCGTACAACCGTTGGCCGTCCACCATGGCCACTCGCAACTCTTCCGGTTGAGTTGCGTTGACGAGCATTCTTTTCATGTTAACTCTCTAGGGCGCTCGCACCGCGGACGAACGAGAGCCCCAGCCGGTCGGACCAACTGCTTGCGGACGTCGCGCCGGATGATATGATCGGCGTGCGACAGATGCCGCAAAGCGTTGTTCGATTACCGGCCGGGTCGCGCTAGTTCGCGGGAGCGCGCTGCCAAGCGCCGCTCTGCATTCGCTTCAGGGTCAAGCGACGACCAAACCCTTGTGTCAATGTGGCACCGCCGTCAAGAACCCGGCGGAACCCGAAAACCGTTTCTAACCGCTTGTTCGGCCGAATTTTGTCACATCGTCTGCTAATGCTCGACGATTCGGCCACGCTGGGCGGTATTGCGGTCAATTGACTATAACAGCGTTCCGAAAATGCATCAATTGTATTCAATCACTTATCGAACAACGGTGGATCAGAGCTGGTATTATTCGCGGCCATGTCGAGCACCGATGACAACCTCGCGCGGGTCCGTATCGTGACCGTGGACGACGGTCATGCAGGGCCAGCGTATCGACAATTTTCTGGCCGGCGAACTCAAAGGTGTGCCCCGTAGTTTGATTTACCGCGTGCTGCGCAAAGGCGAGGTGCGGGTCAACAAGGGCCGCATCAAACCGGAGTACCGGCTGCGCCAGGGCGACCAGGTGCGGATCCCGCCGGTGCGGCTGGGTCAGCCGCAAACGCCGCGGGTCCCGGAGACGGTGCAGACGCAGTTGCGGAATGCGGTGCTGTTCGAGGACGACGAAGTTATGGTCCTCGACAAGCCGGCCGGTCTGGCGGTGCATGGCGGCAGCGGCCTCGGCTTCGGGATCATCGAAGCATTGCGGCGCTTCCGGCCCGCAGCGCACTTCCTGGAATTGGTCCATCGCCTCGACCGGGAGACCAGCGGCTGCCTGTTGCTGGCGAAATCGCGCCCGGCGCTGCTGGCGTTGCAGGAACAGCTCAAGTCCGGAGCAAGTCGAAAAGCGCTACCTGGCGCTGACCTACGGCAACTGGGACCGGGAAACTCAGATCGTGGATGCACCGTTGCGCAAAAACTCGCTCAGCAGTGGAGAACGCATGGTAGTGGTCAGCCCCGACGGGCGTCCCGCCCGGACCCGATTCCAGGTCATGACGCGTTACCGGGATGCCACCCTGGTAGAGGCGTTGTTGGAAACCGGACGCACCCATCAGATCCGGGTGCATGCGGCCCACGCCGGCCATCCGTTGGCTGGCGATCCCAAATACGGCGACGACAGGCTTTCGACATGCGCCTGCGGGGACTGGGTCTCAAGCGCATGTTTCTGCACGCCCACCGCCTGGGCTTCAGTCATCCCAGCACGGGGGAGCGCTTGGATCTGGGCAGCCCGCTTCCGGAACCGCTTCGAGCAGTGTTGCAGGCGATGGAGCGTGAGCAGTGAAAACGGGTTATCGCCTGCTGATATTCGATTGGGACGGGACGCTGATGGACTCCGAGGCCCATATCGTCGCTTCCATGCAGGCGGCCATGGTCGACCTGGGGCTGGAGATGCTCGATGCCCGCACCATTTCCGATATCATTGGTCTGGGAATGCGCGAAGCACTGCTGGCATTGTTTCCGCAACGACCCGATGCGCCGTTCTTCAAGGCGTTCACCGAGCGGTACCGGCAACATTATTTCCAGGCCGACGCCCCTCAAGAGCTGTTCGCCGACGCGGAAGATACGTTGAAAAGGCTGCGGCAGGAGGGTTATTTCCTTGCGGTCGCCACCGGCAAAGGGCGGCACGGTTTGGACAAAGTCTTGACGGAAACGGGTCTGGGCGCACTGTTCGATGCCCACCGCTGTGCCGAGGAGACCGCTTCCAAGCCGGACCCGAAAATGGTGCACGAGATTCTGCACACATTGGCAGTGGCGGCCGAAGACGCGGTGATGATCGGAGACAGCGAATACGATCTGCAAATGGCGCGCAATGCCGGCATCGATTCGATCGCGGTGACCTACGGGGTACACGAAACGGAACGGTTACTGCGTTATGATCCACTTATCTGCCTGGATCGATTGGGCGATTTACCGCGATTTCTGTCGTCGGCCGAGCCACGCGGGCGGCAAAGCGCGGAGGATAGAATACGCACCTGTCTGACTGAGGAGTCTGAATCGCACATGGGGGAACATCAATCTGCGGAAGCCAGCCCCGGCAGCGACGGGAAAACTGGAGCCGGGAGACGTTGGAACGGCTGGCGTGGGAAAACCTGCGCGAGCGCCGCCGCAGTCGTCGCTGGGGTATTTTCTTCAAATCCGTATTCCTGGCCTACTTGCTGCTGATCCTGTTTCTTTTGGTACCCCGGGAAGTGCAAGTCGGTCCTCATACTGCGATGATCGATATTTCCGGCGTGATTGCCGAGGATGAGGCGGCCAACGCCGATGACCTGGTACCTGCACTTCGGTCGGCGTTCGAAGACAAGCGCAGCCGCGGCATTATCCTGCGGGCCAACAGTCCCGGCGGCAGTCCGGTGCAGGCGGCATATCTGTACGACGAGATTCGCCGGCTGCGGCAAAAGTATCCCGACAAGCCGGTGTATGCCGTGGTCACTGATATGTGCGCGTCGGCGTGCTATTACATCATTGCCGCGACTGATCGGATCTACGCCAACCCGGCCAGTCTGGTCGGTTCCATCGGCGTCTCTACGATGGTTTCGGCTTTACCGGCCTGATGGACAAGCTTGGCGTCGAACGGCGGTTGCTCACCGCCGGCCGCAACAAAGGCATGCTTGATCCGTTTTCACCTTTGCGCGATCAGGACAAGGCCCACGTCGAGCGGATGCTGGAGGAAATTCACCAGCAGTTCATCGCCGCGGTGAAACGCGGTCGAGGGGAACGCCTCGGTAGCGATCAGGATCTGTTCAGCGGCATGTTCTGGAACGGCGAGCGCGCCCGCGAGCTCGGCCTGGTGGACGATTTCGCTAGTCCCGGCACGGTGGCACGCGACGTCATCGGGGCGGAGGACGTGGTGGATTACACGCCGCAGCCCGACTTCCTGCAGCGCGTGAGTGACCGCTTCGGCATGGCGATGGCGCGTGCGTTCGGTCCTCATTCACCGCTGCGATAACGTAGTGGCCCGCAGGGTGCGATTGCCTCTCAAGGCAGATTGACGCCTTCCTGTGCCAGCATGCCGACAAGTGAAATCAGCGGCAGCCCGATCAATGAGGTCGGGTCGCTGCCTTCCATGCGCGCAAACAGCGCGATGCCCAGGCCTTCCGATTTGAAACTGCCCGCACAATTGAACGGCTGTTCGGCATCGACGTAACGGCCGATGCGCTCGTCATCGAGCGGCCGAAACGTGACGTTGTACGGCACCACTTCGATTTGGGTTTTGCCGGTGGCACTGTTGTGCAAACAAAGCCCGGTGAGGAAATTCACGGTTTGCCCGGATGCCGCGCGCAATTGTTCGATTGCACGCTCGCGTGACCCGGGTTTGCCAAGAACCCGGCCATTCAGCACCGCCACCTGATCGGAACCGATGATCAGTGCTTGCGGATACCGCGCAGCGACTGCGCGGGCTTTGGATTCCGCGAGACGGCGTACCAAATCCTCGGCGTTCTCACCCTCACGCCTGATTTCGTCGATGTCCGGCGACGCGGTATCGAACTCAAGGCCGAGCCGTTGCAGCAAATCCTGTCGAAACGGCGAACTGGAACCCAAAACCAGCGGCAATTGCGAGCGTCTCGTCACGACCGGGCACTACTCGATTTCAATCAAGGTTTCGTCCGGATTGACACTGTCGCCTTTGACTACGTGCACGGCTTTCACCTCTCCGGCGATCGGGGCCTGGATCTCGGTTTCCATTTTCATGGCCTCGCTCACCAGCACGGCGTCGCCGGCGTTGACCTTGGCGCCGACCTCGACCAGGACATCGATGATGGTTCCGGGCATGGAGGTGGTGACGTGACCCGGCTTGGTGGCGCGGGGCCGTTGGCTGCCTTTGCTGGATTTTGGGGCGCTCTTGCCGGCGCTTTGCTCGGGGAGTATCTCGTCGAGGGTTTCGATAATGATTTCTTCGGGCACGCCGTCCACGGTGACATAGAACGGACGCATGTCCTGAGTCTTGTGGCCGGTCCCGGTCAGCTTGATGTGATAGGTTTCGCCGTGCAATGTGACGTTGAAGTCCACCGGCGCGCCAGACGGCGATTCGGTTTCGGACTTGGCCGGCTCCAACGGCTCCGGCACCAGCGTGCCGGCGGCGCGCTGCTCCAGGAACTGCCGCCCGATTTCCGGAAACATGCCATAGATCATGACGTCTTCTTCGGATTGCGCCAGTTCGCCGATTTGACCGCGGATATTGTCCAGTTCATCACCCAGCAG
The DNA here is from genome assembly GCA_963762165.1 of uncultured Gammaproteobacteria bacterium. Lineage (GTDB taxonomy): Bacteria > Pseudomonadota > Gammaproteobacteria > JASBUN01 > JASBUN01 > CAVXJN01. Next base: position 110,802 of record CAVXJN010000001.1, on the reverse strand, counting down.
GTCCGCCGGACGGCAGTCGATCACGTCTTCGTTGCCGATGGCTTGTTGCCGCAACATGGTGTTGACGTGACCTGGCGCGCGGCCGTAGCGGCCCTGCAGATAATGTTTCACTTCGTTGGTGATGGTCTTGTAGCGTGCGCCGGTAATTACGTTGAGTAATGCCTGGGTGCCGACGATCTGTGAGGCTGGAGTAACCAGCGGCGGATAGCCCAGGTCCTCGCGCACCCGCGGAATTTCCTCCAGTACTTCGCCCATCCGATCCAGCGCGCCTTGTTCCTTCAGCTGCGAATAAAGATTGGAAATCATGCCGCCCGGCACCTGATTCACCTGGACGCGGGTGTCGATGCCGGTGAATTCGCTTTCGAACTGGTGGTATTTCTTGCGGACTTCGCGGAAATAGAAGCCGATCTCCTGCAGCGCCACCAGGTCGAGGCCGGTGTCGTGCGCGGTACCGCGCAGCGCGGCGACCATGTTTCGGTGGGCGGGTGGCTGGCGCCGCCGGAGAACGAAGAAATCGCCGTGTCGATGCCCGCGGCCCCGTTTTCGACGGCCTTGAGCTGGCACATGTCCGACAGTCCGGAGGTCGCGTGGGAGTGCAATTGCAACGGCAGATCGATGGCGTCGACCAATTTCGCGACCAGTTCGGCAGCGACGAACGGCGTCAGTAGTCCCGCCATATCCTTGATGACGATGCTGTCGCAGCCCATTTCCTGCAGCTGCAGCGCCATTTGCACGAACTGCTCGGGAGTATGCACGGGGCTGGTGGTGTAGCAGATGGCGCCCTTGGCGTGCTTGCCGGTCGCTTTTACCGACTCGATCGATACGCGCAGGTTGCGCACGTCGTTCATGGCATCGAAGATGCGGAATACATCGATGCCGTTGTCGGCCGCCGTTTCACGAAGTCGCGCACCACGTCGTCGGAGTAATGCCGGTAGCCGAGCAGGTTCTGGCCCCGCAGCAGCATCTGCAGTCGCGTGTTGGGCAGCGCCTTGCGCAGTTTGCGCAGGCGCTCCCACGGGTCTTCCTTGAGAAAACGCAGGCAGGCGTCGAATGTCGCTCCGCCCCAGACTTCCAGCGACCAGTAGCCGATCTTGTCCAGCCGGTCGCAGATCGGCAGCATGTCGTCCAGCCGCATCCGGGTGGCGATCAGGCACTGGTGCGCATCGCGCAGAATGGTTTCGGTGATTCTTACCTTGGACATGCGTTGCTCTTCGCGTTTCGGTTGCGTTTCGGCGGAAGCCACCGGGGGTTGCGGTTGTGCACGGGCATCAACGACTCGTCATCTTCTGAGTGTACCCGCTGCAGGCCGGTTGTGCCGCCTATAGCCCCAGGTGCGCGATTACCGCGGCGGATAGTGCCGCTGCCAGCTCCCGCGGCGGACGGCGTACGGTATACTCGGTCAGTTCCGGGTGTTCTTCGACGAAGCTGGTGGTGAAATGCCGCTTGCGGAAATCCGCCGCCTTCAGTATTTCCAGATGGTAAGGGATCGTGGTTTTGACGCCGTACACGCCCATGTCGGTCAACGCCCGGCGGCCGCGGGCGATCAGCGAGGTCCCAGTCCATCGCCCAGACGGTCAGCTTGGCGCACATGGAATCGTAGTACGGCGGAATATGGTAGCCGGTGTAAATGGCGGCATCGGTGCGCACGCCCGGGCCGCCCGGTGCGAAATAGCGGGTGATGCGGCCGAAGCTCGGCAGGAAATCGTTCTTCGGGTCTTCGGCATTGATGCGGAACTCCATCGCAAAGCCGCGCCGCCTGATGTCCTCCTGGGTGAATTGCAGCGGCAATCCGGCCGCGATGCGGATCTGTTCCTGGACGATATCGACGCCGGTGATTTCCTCGGTGATGGTGTGCTCCACCTGCAGGCGGGTATTCATTTCCATGAAATAGAATTCGTCGCTTTCGTCCAGCAGGAACTCCACCGTGCCGGCATTTTCGTAACCCACCGCCCGCGCCGCACGTGACCGCCAATTCGCCGATATAATTGCGCTGTTCTTCGTTCAGCTGCGGCGACGGCGCGATCTCGATCAGCTTCTGGTGACGGCGCTGGATCGAACAATCGCGCTCGAACAGGTGGATCACGTTGCCGTGCTGGTCGGCCAGGATCTGCACTTCGATATGGCGCGGATTGACGATGCATTTTTCCATGAAAACTTCGGCGCTGCCGAAGGCCTTGGTGGCCTCGGAGATCACCCGCTCGATAGTTGCGCTTGCAGCTCTTCGGCGGTATTGCAGCGCCGGATGCCACGGCCACCGCCGCCGGAGGTCGCCTTGAGCATGACCGGATAGCCGATCGTGCTCGGCCAGCGCCAGGGCCTGCTCGACGTCGTCGAGATTGCCCTCGCTGCCGGGCACTACCGGCACGCCTGCGGCGACCATGGCCGCGCGCGCCTCGGTCTTGTCGCCCATGCGGCGGATCACGTCGGCAGTCGGGCCGATGAAGCGGATGCCGCGACGTTCGCAGACTTCCGCCAGCAGCGGATTTTCGGACAGAAAGCCGTAGCCCGGGATGCAGCGCGTCGCAGCCGGTCTCAACCGCCAGATTCACGATGCGATGGGCATTCAGATAGCCGGCGACGGATCGGGGCCGATGTTGTAGGCCTCGTCGGCTTTCTTGACGTGCAGGGCATGGCGGTCCGGCTCGGCATAGATCGCCACGGATGTGATGCCGAGTTCGGCGCAGGCGCGCACGATCCGGACTGCGATTTCGCCACGGTTGGCGATCAGGATTTTACGTAGCACGAACTTCTCCCAGGGCGGATCGCTAGGCGACTGGGTGATGGTGTCGCCAGACTGCCTGGTGTTTCTACGAAAAATCGCTACCCCCTGTCAAGAATTCCGCGCTACTGTCCGGAAAATTAAGGAGATTTCAAAAATTTATTTTTTGACACCTGAGACGGCACCGGATACTATTGCCGGCTTATGTCGGAGCGTCTGCCAGAGCAGATCGACCCTTTACGGCTTGCCCGACAGGGCGCCGAACTGCGCGGGCGCATACCGTTGTCCAAGATGCACCGCCTTGCCGAGTACCTGTGCGATTCTCCCGGCGATGCCGATGTCGCGCTGGCGTTTGAGTTGGGCGAGGGGGGCATCGGTTTTCTGCACGGCGAAGCGCACGCTGTGGTGTCCGTGATCTGTCAGCGGTGTCTGGAGCCGATGGCAATGCAGTTCGACGCGCAATTCGCGTTCGGATTGGTGGAATCGGAGGCGCAGGCCGAGCGTCTCGGCGCGAATCACGAGCCGCTGCTGGTGGGCGATGCGCCGTTGCGGGTGAGCGAACTTGCGGAAGACGAATTGATTTTAGCATTACCGATTGTGTCGCTCCACGATATGCCGGTATGTCCGGCCGCGGAGCATTTGGCAGAAGCGGACTCAACGTCGGAGGAACAAGTTTCCGGCTCAAGCCCGTTCGCAATTTTAGAAAAACTCAAGCGTAAGCGTTGAACTGAAACAGCAGGAGCATTGCAATGGCCGTACAACAGAATCGTAAAACCCCGTCCAAACGCGGTATGCGCCGCGCGCACGACGCACTGACGGGGCCCGCGCTTTCGATCGAGCCGGAGTCGGGTGAAACCCACCTGCGCCATAATGTCAGCCCCGATGGCTACTATCGCGGCCGTAAAATCGTCACCGCCAAGAAATGATCGCGCCAACGGCGTGGACTTCTGTCCGCGCCGTATGCGATTGTCCATTCCGAATTCCCTCGACACGACTGCCCCGGCGGGAGCAGGTTCTGCGTAACGCATGAGTGAGAGCCATACCATTGCATTGGACGCCATGGGCGGCGACCACGGCCCCGAGGTCGTGGTACCGGCCGCCTTGCGCTTTCTGCGTACCCAAAACGGCGGCGTCAAGCTCATCCTGGTTGGCGACCGCAATGAATTGGAACAGCGTCTGGAAGCTGCCGGCGCAGCCTCGGAAGCCAGCATCAGCCTTCAACACGCTTCCCAGACGGTTGCGATGGACGAACTGCCTTCCCATGCGCTGCGAAACAAGAAAGATTCCTCGATGCGGGTGGCGATCAATCTGGTGAACGAAGGCCCTGCGCACGCCTGCGTCAGCGCCGGCAATACCGGCGCGCTGATGGCAACGGCGCGGTTCGTTCTGAAGACGCTGCCTGGGATCGACCGGCCCGCCATCTGCACGATGATGCCTGCGATCAAAGGCCATACTTATGTGTTGGATCTGGGCGCCAATGTCGACAGCAGTTCCGAGCATCTGTTCCAGTTTGCGGTGATGGGGTCGGTGCTTGCGAGTGCGGTCGACAATATCGATCGTCCGCAGGTCGGCCTGCTCAATATCGGCGAGGAAGAAATCAAGGGCAACGAGCGCGTCAAAGTGGCGGCCCAACTCCTTGCGGCGAGCGACCTGAACTACACGGGTTTTGTGGAAGGCGACGGTATATTCTCGAGCAACGTCGATGTAGTGGTGTGCGATGGATTCGTCGGCAACGTGGCACTGAAGAGTTCGGAAGGCGTGGCGAAGATGATCGGCCATTACATGAAGCGGGAATTTTCGCGCAATGCTTTCACCAAGCTCGCGGCGCTGGTTGCGGCGCCGGTGCTGAAGTCCTTTCGCACCAAGATCGATCCGCGGCACTATAACGGCGCCAGCTTGCTGGGTTTGCGCGGCATCGTGATCAAAAGTCATGGCGGCGCGGACGAACTGGCGTTCGCCAATGCGATCAAGATCGCGTTGGTGGAAGCGCGCAAAAATGTACCGCAAAAGATTCACGCCAATCTCGAAACTCTCTTGTCCGAAAGGCAAGCAGTTTGACCTACGCGCGTATCATCGGAACCGGCGGATATCTTCCGGAAAAGGTTCTCACGAATGCGGACCTGGAGAAGATGGTCGAGACCAGCGACCAGTGGATCCGGGAACGCACCGGAATCCGCAAGCGCCATGTTGCCGGTGAGGGCGAAACCACCTGCGATCTCGCGGAACGCGCCGCTCGAAGCGCCATTGAGGCTGCGCAGATCAAGCCCGGCGACATCGATCTGATCATCGTCGCCACCACGACCCCCGATCGGGTATTCCCCAGCACGGCCTGTTTGCTGCAGCAACGGCTGGACATCCACGGCTGTGCTGCATTCGACATTCAAGCCGTGTGCACGGGCTTCGTGTACGCGCTCGGCGTCGCGGACAAATTCATCCGCACCGGCAGCGCGACGCGGGCATTGGTCGTTGGCGCTGAAACGCTGTCCCGAATTGTCGACTGGACCGATCGCACGACCTGCGTCTTGTTCGGAGATGGCGCCGGTGCTGTGGTTCTGGAGGCATCTCAGGAACCCGGAATCCTGTCGAGCCATCTGCACGCCGACGGAAGTTTCGAGAACCTGTTGACGGTGCCCGCGGGGATTTCCGAAGGCTATGACCGAGTCCGTGCCGGAAACGCATTTATCGAAATGAAAGGTAACGAGGTATTCAAGGTGGCGGTGAACACCTTGGGCAGGATCGTCGACGAAACGTTGCATGCCAACCACTTGAAGAAATCGGATATCGACTGGCTGATCCCGCATCAAGCCAATACCCGCATCATTGCCGCTACGGCGCGCAAGCTGCAACTGCCGATGGAGCGGGTGGTGATGACGGTCGGCGAACATGGTAATACGTCTGCCGCTTCAGTGCCGTTGGCCCTGGACGTAGCGGTACGCGACGGACGGATCAAACGCGGTGAGACGTTGCTGATGGAAGCCTTTGGAGGCGGGTTCACCTGGGGCTCGGTATTGCTCAAATACTGAGAGCCTCGATCTGGCCGGTCTACCGGTGGCCCCGATCGGGCCGAGTGGCTACGACACGCAAGGATTACGCATGAAGCTTGGATTCATTTTTCCCGGTCAAGGTTCGCAATCGATCGGCATGCTCGGTTCCCTGGCGCAGGAGTATCCTATAGTAGAGGATACTTTTGCCGAAGCGTCGGACGCACTTGGCCGGGACTTGTGGAAACTTGTCGCCGAAGGGCCGGAGCACGAACTCAATCGTACCGACATTACCCAGCCGGCGATGCTTGCCGCGGGAGTTTCCGTTTGGCGGGTCTGGCAGCAGCGGGAAGGCGCGGCGCCGGGAGTCCTGGCCGGTCACAGCCTTGGTGAATACACCGCGCTGGTGTGTGCGCAAGCGCTGGAGTTTGCAGTCACGGTCAAGCTCGTGGCCGAACGCGGTCGGTTGATGCAGGAGGCGGTGCCGGCGGGCACCGGTGCCATGGCCGCGATCCTGGGCTTGGCTGATGATCAGTTGGTCGCGGTGTGCGCCGCCGCGGCGCAAGGCGAAGTGGTCGAGCCGGTCAATTACAATTCACCGGGTCAGGTGGTGATCGCCGGCAATCGCGCTGCGGTCGATCGCGCCATCGAGGCGGCCAAAGCTGCCGGCGCGAAGCGCGCCATCCATCTGTCCGTAAGTGCGCCATCGCATTGTGCGCTGATGCGCCCGGCGGCAGATCGACTTGGCGAATATCTCGCCGAGGCTGCAATCGCACCGCCGCGTGTGCCCGTTATTCATAACTGGGATGTGTGCGCCCACACCGAACCGCAATCTATCCGCGAAGCGCTCGTGCGCCAGGCATACAATCCGGTGCGGTGGTCGGAAACGATTTTGCACATGGCCGCAGACGGCGTGGATACCTTGGTGGAATGCGGGCCTGGCAAAGTACTGACCGGACTCAATCGGCGGATCGACAAATCTATGAAGGTACTACCCGTGCAGGATCCGGAAAGCCTGGATACGGCCCTGGCACAGATCAGTTGAGGAGCGACACGTGGATCTGGAAAGCGAAATAGCATTGGTCACAGGCGCCAGTCGCGGGATTGGCAAAGCAATCGCGCAGGAACTGGCGCAGCACGGTGCGACGGTCATTGGAACCGCGACCACAGATAGCGGTGCGCAGTCCATCGGCGCTTATCTGCAGGAATCGGGAGCCAAAGGCCGAGGCATGGTTCTTGACGTTACGGAACCGGATGCTGTCGCCGACCTGATCAAATCGATCGAGAGCGAATTCGGAATCGTCAGCGTGCTGGTGAACAATGCCGGCATCACGCGCGACAATTTGCTGATGCGCATGAAGGACGAGGAATGGCAATCGATTCTCGATACCAATCTGAGTTCCGTCTACCGGCTGAGCAAAGCGTGTCTTCGCGGGATGATGAAAATGCGCCGTGGAAGGATCATCAATATCACCTCCGTAGTTGGCGAGTCGGGCAACGCCGGACAGACCAATTATGCTGCCGCAAAGGCTGGCGTGGCCGGATTCTCTAAATCCTTGGCGCGGGAAGTAGGTTCGCGTGGCATTACGGTCAATTGTGTCGCGCCAGGCTTCATTGACACCGATATGACCCGTTCGCTGGCCGAAGATCAACGCGGTGCATTGCTCGGCCAGATTCCCCTGAACCGGCTTGGACGGACCGAGGAGATTGCCCACGCGGTTGCGTTCTTGGCTTCGCCACAGGCCGGCTATATTACCGGCGAGACGCTGCACGTGAACGGCGGCATGTTTATGAACTAGCCACGGCTGGCAAGGTGAACCAATGCACTATTGAATTCGGTGTCACTTTGCGCAAATCGGACCGGTGGCTGAATCTCAAAAACGGATTGGAATTCGACCTGGTGTTCAGTTCAGTTGAAGTCGCTGACTCAGGGCTTTGTAATTTAGACACTTTTTATCCACGAAGCGGTGTGTGACGCAGTCGCCTAATCGTGGTTTTATTGTGGCATGACCTGTGTAATTTCAATACAATACCGGCCGCAGAGAGCATGACCTGCACCGAAACGAACAGAGGATGAGTCGATTATGAGTAATGTCGATGTCGAGGCGCGCGTAAAAGAGATCATCGTCGAGCAACTCGGAGTGAACGCGGATGAAGTCAAGAATGACTCTTCATTCGTTGATGATCTGGGCGCCGACTCGTTGGACACCGTGGAACTGGTCATGGCGCTGGAAGAGGCCTTCGACTGTGAAATTCCGGACGAAGAGGCCGAAAAGATTACCACGGTTCAACAGGCCATTGATTACGTGAATGGTCATTTGAACTAAGCGCTGGGGCAACCCCAAGGCCGCTCAGCCGTTGCGGGCGCGCGGCCTTTTCTTTTTGTGTTCTCGAAACAGAGGGGATCGAAGCTTTGACGAAGCGACGTGTCGTCATTACCGGTCTGGGCATCATCTCTCCGGTCGGCAACAGTGTTGCCGATGCGTGGGGTAATGTGTTGGCGGGAAAAAGCGGCATAGGGCCCATCACGAGTTTCGATGTCAGCAATTTCGCCAGCCGCTTCAGCGGCTCGATTCGCGACTTCGACCCGAAGGACTATATCGCGGCGAAAGACGTCAAGAAGATGGATCCGTTCATTCATTACGGGATCGCCGCCGGCTGTCAGGCGATCGCAGATGCCGGCTTGCAGGTCGAATGAAGAGAACGCAGATCGGATCGGCGTCGCGATTGGATCCGGAATCGGTGGCATTTCCTCCATCGAAGGCGGGTACGATTCATTTTTGAAGGGCGGCCCGCGCAAGATTTCACCATTTTTCGTGCCTCAGAGCATCATCAACATGATCTCGGGCAACTTGTCGATCCAGTACGGACTCAAGGGTCCGAACATCGCGATCGTCACGGCATGTACCACCGGCACGCACAATATCGGGGAAGCGGCACGAATCATCAGCTACGGCGACGCCGACGTGATGGTGGCTGGTGGCGCCGAAATGGCAACGACACCCGACAAGTCTTGGCGGTTTTGCCGCGGCCCGGGCGCTTTCCACCCGCAATGATGACCCGGAGCACGCCAGCCGGCCGTGGGACAAGGATCGGGATGGTTTTGTCCTCGGCGATGGCGCCGGTGTGCTGGTGTTGGAGGAATACGAGCACGCGAAAAAACGCGGTGCCAAGATCTATGCCGAACTCGCTGGCTTCGGCATGAGCGGCGATGCCTTCCATATGACCCAGCCGCCGTCGGGCGGCGAGGGCGCGAAACGCTGTATGCTGCACGCATTACGGGATGCCGGCGTCGATGCCACTGCGGTGGACTACATCAACGCGCACGGTACCTCGACACCGGCAGGCGACAAGGCTGAGTGCGACGCTGTCAAAGGTGCCTTCGGCGATCATGCGTACAAAGTTGCGGTCAGTTCCACGAAATCCATGACGGGTCACCTGCTCGGTGCCGCTGGAGGCGTCGAGGCGGTGTTCAGTGCGTTGGCGATCCGCGACCAGGTGGCGCCGCCGACCATCAATCTCGAAAATCAGGACCCGGAATGCGATCTGGATTTCGTGCCCCACACGGCTCGGGAAATGAAGATCGATATCGTATTGTCCAACTCCTTCGGATTTGGCGGTACGAACGGCACTCTGGTCTTCCGGCGTTTGAACTGAGCACGGCTTGCCAGCAAGCCGGAGCCGCGATGCCCTTCCCCGACGCTGCTCCGCCACCTCTCTATCCGTCGCATTGTCTGCCCGCGGTTCCGCCAGCCGGGTGCACATGCGTGCGCAGCATCTGGACTCAAGCATCAGTTGGAGCGCGACGGTCGGGTGCTTACACTAGACCATCGAGCCGCGTGACCTGGGGCTCCGACAGGTATCGCATGGCATTGATCCCCAACGTTGAACGCCCAGATACCCGTGCACTAGCGTGCGACGTCGGTGTGCGGGACGCGAGGGTGGGATCTATCATGCGCGCCCTCGTTGGTGTCGATGTGCAGGCGCCGGCTCGTGTCAGGAGCCTGTTGCCGGTGATGTTGATCAACGGCGACCCGGATGGCCGGATCGATCCGCGCGATCGCGGTCTTCATTATGGTGACGGCCTGTTCGAAACCATCGCTGTGCGGGCGCAGCATCCGCGCCATTGGGAACGGCATATGGGGCGGTTGCGTGTTGGCTGTGAGAGATTGGGGTTGCCGCTGCCGGATTTTGCAGCCCTGGCCAACGAAGCGCGGCGCGTGTGCGCCGGCGCCGAGCGCGCAGTGCTTAAGATCATCTGGACCCGAGGTCCCGGCGGTCGCGGCTACGCCCCCCACGGGACCGAGATGCCGACCCGAATCGTCGCCCGCTATCCGGCACCGGAATATCCCCGTGGCTATCGTGATATGGGGATCCGGACCCGCTGGTGCGCACATCGGCTCGGCCTGAATCCTACCCTGGCGGGTATCAAGCATTTGAACCGGCTGGACCAGGTTCTGGCCCGTGGCGAATGGCAGGATCCGGATATTGCCGAAGGATTCGTTTGCGATCTCGAAGGCCGTCTGATCAGCGCCACCATGAGTAACGTGTTTCTGGTGCGTAACCAACGTCTGCAGACGCCGGATTTGCGCAATTGCGGCGTAGCCGGCATCGCTCGGGAGCGCATATTGGAGCTTGCACGCAGCCACAATGTCCATTGCACGCTGACAGAAACGACGCCACAGGATCTACTGGACGCGGACGAGGTGTTCGTGTGTAACAGCGTGAACGGCGTCTGGCCGGTACGGTCGCTGGATACGCGGCAATGGTCCAGCGGAGAATTAACACGCTTCTTCGCTCATCAATTGGAAAGTGACTGATCCATGACGCGGTTCTTGGGAAAACTTTTCGCTGTAATTGTGGTACTCGCCAGCTTGGCAGCAGGCTGGGTGGTGTTGGATTATCGGGCGTTTTTGCACACACCCCTGACAGTGGGCGCCGATGGAATGGACATCATGGTCGAACCCGGCATGACGTTGCATACGGTTGCAAACGAACTGGCGCAGCGCGGCGCATTACGCACGCCGGCGTATCTGGTCTGGCTGGGTCGATTGGAAAACAAGTCCCAGCGTATACAAGCCGGTGAATACCAGATCGCGCCCAATACTACTCCGCGAGCACTCCTGAACATGATGATCGCAGGACATGTGCGGTTGCACTCGTTCACGATTGTCGAGGGTTGGACATTTGCGCAGTTGCGTCAGGCATTGGCGCAAGAACCAGCATTGAAACACGATGTTGAAAACCTGAACGATGCACAGCTCATGGAAAAACTCGGTCATGCCGGTGAGCATCCCGAAGGCCGGTTTCTACCAGAGACCTATCATTTTCCGAAAGGCGCAAGCGAACTGAACTTCCTGCGCCGCGCCTACGATGCCATGGCGCAACATCTGGCCCGCGAATGGGCTGAGCGCGAACAAGGGCTGCCGTTGGAATCGCCGTACCAAGCGCTGATTCTCGCTTCAATCGTGGAAAAAGAAACCGCGGTAGAGCAGGAGCGTGCGCGGATCGCCGGCGTATTCGTCAGGCGTTTGACCCAGGGTATGCGATTGCAGACCGATCCGACCGTAATCTACGGCATGGGCGATCGTTACAACGGCAATATCCGGCGCAGCGACTTGCGTCGCGACACACCGTATAACACCTATACCCGCGCCGGACTGCCGCCGACGCCGATCGCACTGCCGAGTGCCGAGTCCGTTCATGCGGCATTGCACCCGGCAGAGGGTGATGCTTTGTTCTTTGTCTCGAAGGGCGACGGCACACACGAATTTTCGGCAACGCTTGCGGAGCACAATCGGGCGGTGGCCAAGTACCAATTGGGCGGCAACGCTTCCCAGTCGGGTTTGAAGAAGAAAACAGAGGAAGCAAAATGACGGGATTCTTTCTTACCGTCGAAGGTTCGGAAGGCGCTGGCAAGTCTACGAACCTGGAATTCATCGAGTCCTTGCTGCGAAATGCGGGAAAAGACGTACTGCTCACCCGGGAGCCCGGCGGCACGGCACTGGGCGAACAGGTGCGGGAATTGCTTTTGGGAAGCCGGCACGACGGTATGGCCGATGATACTGAGTTGTTGCTGGTATTCGCGGCGCGGGCGGAACATCTGGCCAAAGTCATTCGCCCGGCGCTTGCCGCGGGCAAGTGGGTATTGTGCGATCGCTTTACTGATGCAACGTATGCGTACCAGGGCGGCGGCCGTGGCATTGCCAAGGAGCGCATCGCTCAGATGGAGGAGTGGGTGCAGGGCCCGCTGCGTCCCCATCTGACGCTATTGTTGGATGTGCCTGTTGATGTCGGTATGACCCGGGCAGGCAAGCGCAGTACGCCGGACCGTTTCGAACGCCAGCAGCTCGATTTTTTCGAGCGCGTGCGCGGCACCTATCTGGCACAGGCGAGCATGTTCCCGGAACGCTACCGGATCGTCGATGCCAGCAAGTCCCTGGCACGCGTGCAGGCGCAGATCAAAAAGGCATTGAACGAGTTTCTGACCGTGCCTTCGGCGCAGGGACGGAAATGACCGTCTTTCCTTGGCAGGTCAAGCAGTGGCAGGGGCTGCAGGAACGTGTGCGCGCCGGCCGTCTGCCCCATGGCCTGCTGTTGCACGGGCCCGCCGGCACGGGGAAGGAGGAGTTCGCAAATCAGTTTGCGCAGTCCCTTTTGTGCCGCACGCCGGATGCCAGCGGCAACCCTTGTGGCGCTTGCCAGCCTTGCCATTTGGTTGCGGCCGGAACGCATCCCGATATGCAGCAGATCAGCCCGGAAGAAGACCGTAAAGTGATTCGGGTCGATCAGATCCGGGCGCTCAGTACCCGGCTGTCTGCCAAGAGTCAATTCGGAGGATTCCGGGTCGCCGTGATCACGCCAGCCGAGCGCATGAATACCGAGGCGGCCAACAGTCTGCTCAAGACTCTGGAAGAACCCGGTGCAGACACGGTATTGTTGCTCGTAACTGCGCAGCCCGCCCGGTTGCCGGCAACGGTGCGCAGCCGCTGTCAGCGGCTCGCTTTTCCATTGCCGGACAGAGGGGTGGCGGAAGCCTGGCTGGGGCAGTTCGGATCCGATCCGGTTGCCTTGCTGGCGGTGGCGAACGGTGCGCCGCTGGCGGGGCGTCGGCTGGCTGAAGAAGGCGGTGTGGAACAGCGCGATGCGCTTTTCGCGGACTTGGCATCCTTGATCCGCGACCGCGGAGATCCGGTACAGTTGGCGGGCAAATGGCAAAGTTTGGATCTGGCCAACGGCTTGGCTTGGATCGGCGGCTGGACTTGCGACCTGATCCGCCTCCAAGCTGCCGCCAAGCCGCCCCGGCTGGAAAACGTCGATCGTACCGCGGAGTTGGAAGCCATTGCCCGCTGCATACCGCGGCGAACCTTGTTCGAGCAGTTGGACCGGCTAGGCGAGGCACGGCGTTTGCTGCATACTGCGGTGAGCCCGCAAGCGATCCTGGAATCGGTGTTGCTGCCCTTGAAAAACGGCGATGTCGGCCGATAACATATTAGACCTATATAGAAACGCTATAAATCAATATGTTGCGATCAATTTTTAAACTGCTACGAGACATATGAGCGCACCGCCGATCAGACCGAGCATGCCCGCGCGTCAAGGGATCCTGTCTTTGACCATCAAGGACAAGAGCGCGCTGTATGCAGCCTACATGCCGTTCGTGAAAAACGGCGGCCTGTTCATCCCTACCAACAAGTCCTATCAGATCGGTGACGAAGTATTCATGCTCCTGACGCTGATGGAAGAACCCGAGAAAATTCCAGTGGCAGGCACCATCGTCTGGATCACGCCCAAAGGCGCGCAGGGAAATCGTGCCGCGGGAATCGGCGTGCAGTTCAGCGATCAAGACGGTGGCGCCGCACGCAACAAGATCGAGACCTATCTTGCTGGCGCTTTGAAAGCCGATCGGCCGACCCATACCATGTAGTTACGCCATCCTGCGGTGATACTGCGCCGCTACCACGAAATCTCCGTATCCAGTTGCTGTACCGATGTTGATTGACTCCCATTGCCATTTGGATCGTCTCGATCTGGCGCCATACCAGGGCGATCTGGGCGGCGCCATTGCGCATGCGCGTCGCGAAGGCGTCGGCCACATGCTGTGCGTGTCGATCGACCTCGAGCGCTGGCCATCCATGGCGGCAAGCGTGGCATCGTTTCCCGATGTCTCGATTTCCGTCGGCGTCCATCCAGACGCGCGCGACGTCCGTGAACCGAGCGTTGCGGAACTGGTGAAGCTCGCAGCCGAGCCGCGGGTGGTTGCGATCGGTGAAACCGGCTTGGACTATTTTCGCGGTGAAGGTGATCTGGAATGGCAACGCCAGCGTTTTCGTGTCCATATTCACGCCGCATGCGAAAGCAGAAAGCCGCTCATCATCCACAGCCGTCAGGCGAAGGAGGATACGTTGCGAATCCTTGCCGAGGAGGGCGCGGAACGAGTTGGCGGCGTGTTGCACTGTTTTGCGGAAGACTGGGATATGGCCCAGCGTGCCATGTCGCTCGGTTTCTACATCTCGTTTTCAGGCATTGTTACTTTTCGCAATGCCGACTCGCTGCGCGATGTGGCACAGCGCGTGCCGCTGGACCGCATGTTGATTGAAACCGATTCCCCCTACCTGGCTCCCGTGCCGCATCGGGGCAAACCCAACGAACCCGCGCTGGTAGGTCTGGTTGCGCAATGTATCGCGGATCTGCGCGGCTTGGATTTGGAGACGATCGTGCGTGCCACCCACGACAATTTCTATCGGCTGTTCGGGTCGAAGTCCGGCTAGGTTTTGGGTACCGGACGCGGGCGACGCTGATCGTCGACCGCCACATAGACCAGATCCGCTTCGGTGACGCGCACGCATTCGTGATTGCCACGATCGCGCTCGGCAAACACATCTACGTGTACCGTCAAAGACGTGGTGCCCACTTTGATGATTTCCGCGTAGCAGCTTACCAGGTCGCCGACGAACACCGGCCGGTGGAACTGAAACGAATGGACCGCAACCGTGGCGACCCGGCCCTGTGCGCGCCGATAAGCGGCGACCGCGCCGGCGATATCGACCTGCGCCATGATCCAGCCTCCGAATATGTCCCCGGACGCGTTGGTATCGGCAGGCATCGCCAGTAGCCGTGTGCTTGGTTCACGATCCGGCAACTTGTCGGGTCCAGCGTTCATGCGCTCACTCCAGGAAAATCGCCGCGGGCGTCACGGCTCGAAAGGATAGTAACTTCGTTCGGCCCGACATTCACGCCATCCGCAGATGTCTTCCGGCGAGCACTCGGCCAAGCATTTGAGCCTTGAGAGGGCGGGCGGCGCCATCGGCGGAATCAACCCGCCCACCCTGCACGGCGGGCGGTTTGGTCGTCGGGGCAAACTGATCTGCAAGCGCGTCGCGGCGCAGCTGGCTGCGAAGATGGCCAAACACCCGATGCAATTGCGCCGGCCGCGACCGCGCCCCTGAGTTCAAGCGGCGTGTGGGACAGGTGTGGATTCAGCCGTACGCATCCAAGACTGCCAGCGCGCGATCGATTTGCCGGGTAGAGGTGTAGAAATGCGGTGAGAAACGAATACCGCCGCCGCGCTGCGCGCACATCACGCGATGTTCCATCAGGTGGCTGTACAGGTGCTCGGGGCGATGCTCGGTATGGGCGAAAGTGACGATTCCGGCGCGGCGTTCAGGCGCCGCCGGCGATAGCAACGCCAGGTGCGGGTGCTGTTCGATGCGGCCGATCAGGTAGTCAGTGATGTGGGCGATTCGTTGGGCGACGTTTTCCAACCCGACGTCTTCCAACAACGACAAGCTCGCCTCCAGGGCATGGGCGCCAAGCAGGTTCGGGCTACCGCATTCGAATCGCCGCGCATCGTCCGCCGGCTGCCATTCTTTCCGATCAAATTCGCCCGGGTGGTCGATCATATGCCAGCCGTATTGCAGCAACCGCAAGCGGTCGCGAACATCGGGACGGCAATAGAACAGTGCCAGGCCCTCCGGGCCAAGCATCCACTTGTGGCCGTCTGCGACCACGAATGCGGCCTGGACCTGTTGGCTGTCAAAGGGCAGGGCGCCCAGCCATTGAATGGCATCGACGCAAAACAGAATTTCGGACTCGGCGCAGGCCGGCCCCAGTTCGGCCAGGTTCATGCGCAAACCGGACGCATATTGCACGGCGCTCACGGAGAGCAGGCGCGTACGATGATCGGTTAATGCCATGAGCGCTCGTTCGGGCGACGATTCGCTATCCAGATTCGCGTAGCGCACCTCGACGCCGTACCGGCGCAAGGATTCCCAAACGATACGGTTGGAGGGAAATTCCTGGTCTGGAATGACCACATTGTCTCCGGCGTGCCACTCCAGGCCGTGCGCAACAATCGATAGGCCTTCAGAGGTGCTCTTGAGCAATGCAATATCGGTCGGCGCCGCGTTGATCAGCCTTCCCAGGCGTTGGCGCAACCGTGCTTCTGTGTCCAGCCAATCGCATGTAGTCTTGCGATCCGAACCGGCCGTTGGCATGTGCGAACCTGTTGACCGCCTGTACGGTACGTTGGGGCCAAGGCGAAACGGCAGCATGATTCAAATACGACAATGTCGGGTCCAGGGGGAATTCAGCATCGAGATCAATATTCACAATATACTTTCAATACATTCCATAAGTATTACAGAATAAAAAGATAATATTTACAGTCGTGCTTCAACGCCGCGCTTTCAAGGGGGCGCGGGTAAGTTCCTGGAGGGCGCCGACCAGCGTCAGTCGATCGTAAGGAATGGTCAAGCACATGTCGGCGCCGGCGTCGATGCATGCCTGACGATGGGCGACCCGGGTGTCCGCTGTGAGCATCAGCACCGGAATCGCCTCCAGACCAGTGCCGCATAGCACCCGATAAAGCTGAACCAGTTCGATGCCCCCTTGGTTCGGAAACGCCGCGTTGACGATCAGAGCGGAAAATTGCCGATTCTCCAATGCGGTGATGGTCTGTTCCGGATCGGACGCCAGTTCAACGGTGTAGCCGCTGCGCTCCAAAATCTTCGCGGTTAGGCTGCGACTCATCTCCAGTGCGGCGGCCAATAGGATCGGTCGGCGGGTCAAAGGCGCCCGCAGCGGGCCTGAAGGACGCAGCGGCACTGCGTTGCCTACCAACGGCGTCAGAAGGCCGCGGCGATCGCAATACCGGAAACAATTCTTCCTTGTTCCAGCTGCGCAGCACGGCGGCATAACCGGCATGCAGCAGTTCACTACCTGCGTACCGCTGTCGACCGGGCTGCACGATCGCCAACGGCGGCGCGCCTTGGGGCATACGTACCAGGGTCTGGCGCGCGAATTCCAGTGGATTGCCATCGAGCGTGTCGGCATCGACGAGCACTACATGATAGGTGTCGGGGTGGCCATGCGGCGCCGGGCGACCGCGATACTGGCGGTGGATTCGAGCTGCATTTCCCATGTGCGCAACGTCTCCCGCACCTGCGCAATCAAGCCGGGGCTCGAAGAAATCAACAACGCGCGCAACATGCGAAGTGCTCTGGAACCAGGTTCGATTGAAGGGTGATTTTGTGCATCTTTAAGCATCGTTTATAGGGCTGCGGCCCCGGGGTGTCAAACTCCCGAACGCACGCCGCGCTCGCCGGGTTCGGCATCGGCCTTTCGTCAAGAACGTCTGCAGTCTATGTCATATCGGCAGTGCGTAGTACAACCGATGACAAAAAGCAAAACCATGTGGAAAACGTGTCATGTTTCTGATTAATCTAACCCCTGCATCCTTTGTCAGCGTCGACCCAATGCCTGGAGGTATACCATGAAATTCCACCGTCAAAACCAAACCGCTCGCCCAATTCCCTATCGTCACGCCATCGATAAGTGGGACGAAGCCGCAGGACTTGCGACACTTTACATGAGCCCGAGTCCGAGGCCGTGTTTTACGCACCAACTTTTGGAAGATATTAGAAGATTTCAGTACAGTGTCGCCGACCGTGTGCGCAAAGATATCGATCGACACGGCGAGTCTACACTACGCTACGTGGCGCTGGCGTCCGGAATTCCGGGAACGTACAGCTTGGGCGGCGATCTCGATCTGTTTGTGAATCTGATTCGTCAACGTGACCGTGACGGCCTTACTGCCTATGCGTCGCTTGCGTCGACGACGCCTACAGATTTTACTACGGGTTTTGATTTACCGATTACGAGTATCGCGTTGCTCCAAGGTAACGCTCAGGGCGGGGGGTTCGAAGCGGCGTTGTCGTGCAATGTATTGATCGCGGAGCGGGGCACGCAAATGGGTTTCCCGGAAGTTCTATTCAATTTGTTCCCGGGCATGGGAGCTTATAGTTTCCTGAGTCGACGTATCAGCCCCACCCTGGCGGAACGGCTGATCTTCAGTGGCGATCTGTATTCGGCTGAACAGCTATACGATATGGGCGTAATCGACATTCTGGCTGAACCTGGTGAAGGCGAGCGTCGGATGCGGCAATACGTCCGGGATGCTGGACGGCGTACGCACGCGGTGGAGATGCTGCGCCATGTGCGTTCGCGCTACAACGGTGTTCCTTACGAAGAGTTGGTCGAGGTCACCCATCGCTGGGTTGATGCTGCGCTGCAGCTTACGGAAACCGAAATGCGCACCATGCAGCGCCTGGTTCGGGCGCAAAATCGAAAAATGGACGAACAGTACTGCTTCAAGCCCATCAGGCACGGGAATCGACGTTGCGCCGCTGGCGCAGCCACTCGCCCGTCGCGTTCAAGGTGGTGCGGATCTCGCTTAGAGAGGCATCTCCGCGCGATTTGAGTTCGGCCGGAGGACATGCGATTTACCGCGGCCATTTGCTCGGTGATGCGATCGGCACCGACGGATGCGGCAGAACCCTTGAAGGCGTGGGCGAGGTCGGTGACTTCCTCGTATGCCTGTTCGCGCAGGCGCAACTCCATTGTTTCGCAACAGTGAAGCCGCATCGTCTAGGAATCGCTGCAGGAACTGTTCGAGTTCCGGGCCTTCGTGGAACAATTCGGCTAACTCTGACAGCATCTGTTCGTTGAACAGCGCTTTTTCTTCGCGACCGTCGGGAACGCGCTTCATCGCGACTGGGATGAGCGACGCTTCGAGTGCCCGAGGACGTGTGGGATGCCACTGCATTGAGTAGCTTCTCGGCGGAGATTGGTTTGGTCAGATAAGCTACGCCGGCGCGGGCACAAGCCTCAGCGGCCTCTGTGGTCGCGTCGGCGGTCAGTACGATAAACGGCATATTGGTCGCGCCGTCGTCCATGAATCGATACAGCTTCACCACTTCCAGGCCGCCCGCGCGCGGCATCATCATATCGACGATGGCGAGATCGAAGCGTTCGGCCTCTAATGCGTCGAGCGCTTGTTCGCCATCATCGGTGACCGTCACTTTGTGCCCGGCACTTTGCAGGATGCGACAAGCGACTTCCTGATTGACCGGGTTGTCCTCGGCGAGAAGAATTTTCAATTCCACGGCTTGCGCGCGTCGGTCTGCCAAACGGACTACGGCTGTCGCTTTGTACCGGTTCCCGATCCAGCGCGTGCAGTGCATTGAACAACACTGGCTTTTCCAAAGGCAATGCCAGCACGGAAGCGTAACCGGCATCGAGTAGTGCTGGAGTGGCAGGAGTGGGACGCCGCCGTATAAGGATGACGCCAGCGTCACTCTCGGCCGTCGACTCCGGCAAGGTCAGGGGATTACCCAAACATTCCTGGTCAACAATGACCACATCGTAGCAGAGTTGTTTCGCCCGGGTCCGAAGCCACGTGGTGTCCTGCTCGACCGTGATCGGCGTGCCCCAACCGTCGGCCCATCCGCAAATCTTGCCGATCAATTCTGGATCCCGACTGATTAGCAGGACCGGATGCGCCCACGCCGGAGCTTCGGCTGGGCCGAGTTGCTTTTTGACCGGTAGCCGGAATGAAAACGTCGTTCCTTTGCCTTCTTCGCTGGCCAGCCAGATTTCGCCCCCCATGAGTTCGACCAGTTCCTTGGCAATCGCGGTACCCAGGCCCGTGCCCCCATAGACCCGTGTGGTGGAATCATCAGCCTGGGTGAAAGGCTCGAAGATCTTCCGCTGAGCTTCCTCAGGTATGCCGACCCCGGTATCGCGAACATCGAAACGAACCGTGACGCGGTTTGCGTCCTCGAATAGCGTGTGCACCTCTACGGTAACCGAGCCGTGTTCGGTGAACTTGATCGCGTTACCGATCAAATTGATCAGCACTTGCCGTAAATGGATATCGTCTCCGCGCAGCTTGTATGGCGTATGGGGATCGATGTGCGTGGATAGACGCAAGCCTTTCGACATAGCCTGTTGCCGTAGCATGCCCGCAGTACTGTTGACCAAGGCGTACAGATCCAGATCGGATTCATTGGATCGGAGCTTGCCCGCCTCAATCTTGGAAATATCCAGAACGTCTTCGATCAATCGCAGCAAATTGTGTGCGGATGCTTGCACCGTGCGAGCGAAATGATCCTGGTCGTGAGTCAATTGGCTGCTGCGAAGTAGATCGATCATCCCAACAATGCCATTCATCGGGGTACGGATTTCGTGGCTCATGTTGGCTAGAAAGCGACTTTTGGCGCGATTGGCTTCTTCGGCTTCCGCCTTTGCTCGCAACAGCTTTTGGATCAGCGAACCGATATATATTGGCAATACGATCAAGCCGACCAGCAGTCCGACGCCCGCTTCGAAGTTCTGCTGCCAATACTCGTTCTTCAGAATCACGACGGTGAATCCAGTAGTCGACACCGCCGCAGCAAGAAAAAGATAACGTGGCCCAAAGCGCAGTCCGTAACCGCTGGTTACCCAGATATGGAGCACGTACAGGGCCGCCATGACTTCACCGAAGTCCCACATCAGATAATTGATCATGCCGAGATCGGCGAAGATGCCGACGATCCGACGCGCCGGAGAAGGGGCGGGAGATATACCGATCAACGCTAAAATCAACGCGGAGAAAACCAGAAATCCGCCGAGCACAGCGAATCCGTGGGTCAACGGGCGCAGCGAGTCGTATTCGACCCATCCGTGGACGACAAGATAAACCATGACCGTCGACGCGACGCCGACACGCACGAGTGCTTGTTCGTGCTCGGAATCGACCCGATTCCGGAACCGATGGCGGACGCGTTGCGCCGTGTCTTGGATATGGGAAATCAAGTCCATGATTGGAATCTGTTCAGTGATGTCGGCTGCGCGTTAGATCCGTTCTGGTAACACTAGACACTAAACTGTCGCTTGCACGGTGATCCAGCCATATCCCAACTAAGCGGCGGGTTAGCCGGGGCCTTTAATAGATGTACTGTAGGGTCTCGAAGCCCGGGAATCAATTCTATATCAAAAATAGCCAGTTATTATATAAACCTGCCAAGATACCTTAATTGTAGAGGAGTTGCTTGCGAGGCTCGCGTGGGGTTTCGGGCCATCACTGGGAGCGCGTAGCACGCACCGCGACCGCGGAGATGGCCTATGGGCAACAGCTCGTATTACATCAAGAATACTCAACTCGCGCACCGGAAAATGCCACGCCCGTGATGCGTGTTGGTGACGTTAAGCTTGGCCTGCGGACTGCTTTGGGGTGCGACTGTGTTCGCGGCTCCGGACCTGAACCACGCGGAGCGACAGGTCGCAGAACTCGGCAGCCGTAAATATTGCGAGCGGCTCAACTCCATCTTGAACCAGGAGCACATCATGAGCACATTCACAGAACTGAGCGCACTATTCATCAACACGTCGCTCAAGAAGAAGGCGGAGGACAGCCATACGAGATTACTCCTTAGTGCTGCCGCTGAGATCATGAAGAAGAACGGCGTATCGGTTGAACTCCTGCATCTGGCTGCCCATGAAGTTCCACCAGGCGTCTATCCCGACATGACAAAACACGGGTGGGACAAGGACGAGTGGCCTGCGATTTGGGAGAAGGTAAAAGCGGCCGAAATCCTCATTGTGGGAACTCCCCTTTGGCTGGGGGAGGAGAGTTCGACCTGTCGCGTACTGATCGAACGGCTGTACGCGATGTCTGGCGATCTCAACGAGAAGGGGCAGTCGATCTATTACGGAAAGGTCGGCGGCTGCGTTATCACTGGGAACGAAGACGGGATCAAGCATACGGCAATGACTATCGGATACGCACTAAACCACTTGGGGTACACCACGCCTCCCCAAGCGGATTGCGGATGGATCGGCGAAGCGGGGCCCGGGCCCTCTTATGGTGACCCGAAGAAAGGTGGCGGACGAGTCGGATTCGACAACGACTTCACGCAGCGGAACACTACTATCATGACCTGGAATTGCATGCATCTGGCACGGATGCTGAAGGAGTCGGGTGGGATTCCGAACGAAGGAAATAACCGCGAGGCATGGAAAGCGGGAGAGCGTTTTGGCTTCGCGAACCCGATTGAAGAGGCGGGGTGACAACGCCCTGCACCGGACGTCAACTCCGCCAGTTCAACACTTGTGTCCCGAAAGCTTGAAATGCTTGCTGCAGCAGGCGAACTTGAACCGCTGGGGATCCCGGCTTCTAGCGCATGCGCGTGAGCTTACCGTTTAAGTGCTACAGGAGAGAATCTTGGCTCTCGGTATCATTGGAAAGGCCCTGGCGGTTTGGCTCGGCATATTGGTGCTCGCTGTCGCCAATGGCGCGCTTCGTGAAACTGTTCTTATTCCCAAGCTAGGAGAACCGCCAGGATTCGTGCTCAGTGGCATTGTGCTTTCCGCGCTCATTCTTGCAGTTGCATACATTTCGCTGCCGTGGTTCGGACATTTGCCGAAGGCACGTTACTTCGCTGTCGGCATGGGATGGCTGGTGCTTACGGTGGCCTTCGAATTCATCTTCGGACGCCTGATCCAATGCAAATCCTGGTCACAGATACTTGAAGCGTACGCTTTCAAGGACGGCAACATTTGGCCCCTTGTGTTGGTTGCGACGGCGATGGCGCCCTATGTGGCGGCCAAAATCAGGGAATGGGTGTGAATTGGGTATCACCTGACAGGTTCAGGGTCTGGCGCGGGCTTCGCCACGTGCTAGAGCGGAGCCATGAACAAGAACAACAGGTTTTGTCGAGAAATCCGCGAGCGTGCTCGTGCCCACGGTGCAGAAAGATCGGGGAAAGTATTCCTCCTGTGGGCATCGGCCCCGATTCTCGATCGCCAGTTCCGCACCCGCTCGAGCCCGCGGTTCTTCATTTCCAGTTCCTTGGTCCGTAAGTTCCGGGGCGCTCATGCTGTCATGCTTGGTTTCCATTGCAGTAATTCGCTTCCGAAATCCGGTGCTTGCGGCATCGACCTTTTACCTTCAGCCTCGTAACCGTTACGTTCGGAAGCACGACACGCGGAATTCCGGAAACTACGATTCTTCATCGGAGCCTACTCGGCTAATATTGTCAGTGGGCTCTAGGTCCCAACTATGAACGGGGTGGGGGAGCATGCGCAATCACAACGGAGCGCCCGTAAGCCCGGACGCCGATTCGCCCGCCGCTCGGCCACGCATGCCGAACGTTGGCAACGTGACTTCCAATCCTGTTACGGGAGAACCAGATCATGACATTGAAAATAGTTGGAGCCGGCATGGGCCGTACGGGAACCGCTTCATTGAAAGTTGCGCTTGAGACACTGGGCATTGGTCGTTGCTATCACATGAGCGAAGTTTTAAAAAATCCGAAATTTGTAAAAAGCTGGATCGATGTAGCGGACGGCAACCCGGACTGGGACAAAATATTCAACGGATATTCTGCAACCGTCGATAACCCTGGATGCAATTATTGGAAGGAACTTGCCGCCTATTACCCGGATGCGAAAGTAATCCTGACAGTCCGTGATGCGAACAAGTGGTTTGATTCCACCAATGAGACGATTCACTCTGGTGAGTTCGCTGGGTTCATAAAAAATTCTCCATTTGGCGAAATGGTGCAAAGGATTATTTGGGACGCTATGGGGAATCATATGCAGGATAGGGAGCACATGGTCGAGTTTTTTACAAAACGTTCAGAGGAAATCGTTAGTTCGATCGCAGCAGACAGGCTTCTTATCTATCAGGTTAGTGAAGGCTGGGAACCGCTTTGTGAATTTCTCGATGTGCCCGTCCCGAATACAGATTTTCCGCGTATCAACAGTCGAAACGAGACCAAGGAAATGCTATCAAGCCTAATGGCGGTTAGCGGAGACCAACTCAGTGAGAGTGCTATGACGGATGCAGGCCGAGAACTGCATGGGGACTGATTCAAACTTGTGTGACATCGAATACCGCAACGAGTGACCAGAGCATAAAGGAGCAACCATGGCACACCGCGAACGACATCGCTCCAATAGGACCGGCTGGTTGCGTGCCGCAGTGCTGGGAGCCAATGACGGCATCGTTTCGACGGCGAGTTTGGTGGTCGGAGTTGCGGCGGCGGCTACGTCGCGCAACGAGATCGTGCTGGCCGGGGTGGCGGGATTGGTTGCCGGTGCGATGTCCATGGCTGCCGGCGAGTACGTCTCCGTGCGTTCCCAGGCAGATACCGAAAAGGCCGATCTGTCCAAGGAACGCGCCGAGCTTGAAGTGGATCCGCGCTCCGAGCACAGGGAACTCGCACAGATTTATGTCGGCCGCGGATTGGAGCCGGAATTGGCGAACGAAGTCGCCAAACAGCTCATGGAACACGACGCCCTGGGTGCCCATGCGCGCGACGAACTCGGCATTTCCGAAACCCTGAAGGCACGGCCGGTACAAGCCGCGATGGCTTCGGCGTCGACCTTTTCGGTCGGCGCGGCGCTGCCGTTGGCGACAGCGGCACTGGCGCCGGAATCGTGGATCATGGCGTCCGTGATGGGATTGTCACTGTGTTTCCTTGCACTGTTGGGCGCACTGGCGGCGCGCGCCGGCGGCGCGGCTGCGGCACCCGGCGCCGCACGGGTCACTTTCTGGGGCGCTCTGGCCATGGCCATTACCGCCGGTATCGGACGATTGTTCGGTGTGGTCGCCTGAACGACGCCGACTTGCGGCTGAGTTCCGCGCACCATCTGAGGGAGGTTGAGCCCATGGCCGATCCGTTCGCGTTCATCACCGAGGCTTCCGACGAAGTGCTCGAGGATATTGTGAAGGTATTGGAATTGCGCGGCGCCGATCCGCAACAGCACGAAATCGTTCGCACTTATCTGGGCGACATCACGTTCCCACCGAATGCGCGGGCACTGGAAATCGGCTGCGGTACCGGCGCTGTGACCCGAATGCTGGCGCAGTGGCCGAATGTTGCACAAGCACTAGGCGTGGATCTGTCGCCCGTTTTGATCGAAAAAGCGAGGCGGTTCAGCGCGGATCTCCACAATCTGCAGTTCGAACCGGGCGATGCGTGCAGACTTGGCGAGCCCGATTCGACTTTCGACGTCGCCGTTTTCCATACTCTGCTGAGTCATTGTCCGTCGCCCGGATTGGCGTTACAAGAAGCGAAACGGGTACTCAAACCAGGCGGCTGGTTGGCGATCTGCGACGCGGATTTCTGCAGCGTCACGGTGGCTCAGAGCAATCATGATCCCTTGCAGGCATGTACCAATGCCTTCGTGGAGGGTTTTGTTCACGACAAATGGATGGCGAGACACTTGCAGTCAGTGGTGGCCGATGCCGGCTTGCGTATCGGGACGCTGCGCAGTCATGGTTATGTGGACAACAGTGCCACCGGACTGTTTAGCAACTGGGTGCGGCGCGGGGCTGATTTTCTGCAAGCCAATGGCCGCATCGGCGGCGAATTGTCGGAGGCGCTGAAAGCCGAGCTGCTTCGACGGGCGCGGGCCGGCACTTTTTTCGGTCAGTTGTCCTACATCAGCGTAACTGCACAAAAGCCCTTGTAGCGCGCTTTTCGTTAACCGCGATTTTGGCAGGTCGCGCTGGCGCGAATGCCGCTAGTGCGACCTTCGTCCTGCACGTTAAGATGCGGCATGAAACTTCTTTTGGTCGAGGACTCGGAACGGCTACGGCGCACCTTGCAGCACGGACTGGGTGCCAGCGGCTTCACCGTCGATGCAGCGGCTGATGGCGTCGAGGCGGCGGGATATTTGGCGGGTTTCAGCTATGACCTGATCGTGCTCGATCTCATGCTTCCGCGACGCGACGGACTCGCGGTTCTGCACGACCTGCCTCAAGACGCGACCAGGCCGCGGGTATTGGTGCTTTCCGCGCGGGATCAGGTCGAAGACCGCGTTGGTGCACTCAATGCCGGCGCCGACGATTATCTGGTCAAACCGTTCGCTTTCGAAGAATTGCTTGCGCGCTTACATGCCCTTGCGCGTCGGCCGACCCAGACCCATGGCATCGAGCTCATCTACGACCAGCTTCGAGTCGCCGTGCAAGCGAAGCGCGCCTGGGTGGGGGAAGCTGAGTTGGCGCTGACGCCGAGAGAGTTCACATTGCTTGCACTGCTGTTGCGCTACCGCGGCCGACCATTTTCCCGGGGACAAATTCAGGAACGTCTTGCCGGCAGTGACAGTGCGGCTTCGGATAAAGGTGTGGAGGTGCTGGTGCATGGTCTGCGCCGTAAACTCGACGCATCCGGATTGTGTAACCTGATTCAGAACCGGCGCGGTGTCGGTTATCTCATTCCATGAAGCCGCTGTCTCTGCGTGCCCGCATTACGTTGCTGCTGATGGCGGCGATTTTTGCGGTGCTGGGCACTGCGGCATGGATCATCGACAAGCGCGTGGACCACGAACTTCGTCGACGCTTCGATGCGACCTTGCTGGCTCGGGCGCGAGGAATTGCCGAGCTGACGCGCCTGGAACGGGAGGGCATCGTGTTCGACGATGCCAGCGACTTGGCCAGCAACGACCCTTTGCTGGGTGGCGGTGTGCTGTACCAGATAGACTGTGGATCAAGCCAGCGCCAGGTACGCTCATCAGCGCTGGACGATGCTTCTTTGCCGTGGCCTGCGGAAGTGAACGTGGCAGTTCGATATCTCGATTTGAATGGTTCGGTGGCTGGAGCACTGCGTGCAGTCGCATTTCGATTTACGCCTGACCTCGGCGAAACCTGGGGATCTACCGCGGCAAGCCGCAGCGCGCATTACCGGGAGGCGCAAGGGGTGACGCCCGAACCGAGCTGCCGACTGTTGTTCGCGCAACCACGCAGCAGCATTGATCAGTTGACGTCGGCGTTGGACGCGTTACTGCTGGGTTCTATCGCGGTGGCGGTGCTGGTCGTGCTGGCGTTGTCACCCTGGCTGGTCAAGCAAGGATTGCGGCCATTGAGCGCGTTGGCCGAACAAATGCCACGCATTGGTCCGGAACAACCTGGGCGCAGGCTGCGGGCAGAGACCTCGGCTGAACTGGCACCGCTCACCACCCGCTTCAATGACGTACTGGCGCGCATGGACCACGGCCTTGCCCGCGAGCGCGAGTTTGCTCAGGGATTGGCGCACGAGTTGCGGACCCGGCTTGCGGAACACCGCGCACTGCTCGAAGTGGAGCAGCAGTTCCCGGGGAGCCGCCCGTTGCCTGAAATACTGTCGGAGTTGGACCAGATCGGCCGTGAGTTGGAAGGCACGGTGACAGGGCTATTACTGCTGACGCGGCTGGAAGCTGGATTGGAACAGCCGCGTGCGGAAAGCGTCGACCTGCATGGGATGTTCACCAGAATGCAGGAGCGCCAGTTGCCGCGAATGGGCGAGCGGCGGATCGAGGTGGCATGGCCGCGCAGCGTCCCGCCGCAGCTTCGGTCGGACGGCACGCTGCTGGAGATCGTGCTGGGCAATCTGGTCAGCAATGCGGTGGAATACGCGCCTCCAGGCGCTCGTGTACGTATCGAATACGATCACGACGGATTTGTGATCTGCAACCCTGCGCCAGAGCTCGAGCCCGCCGATGTGCGGCAGCTCGGACAGCGCTTTTGGCGCAAAGGAGGTGACAGTCGCCAGCACGCCGGACTTGGCCTGGCGCTGGTCGGTGCCGCCGCACATGCGTTGTCGATGCCGCTGACGTTCGCATTGACGGACGACGGTGAGTTGCGTGCCTCGTTGG
Source organism: uncultured Gammaproteobacteria bacterium (assembly GCA_963762165.1). Lineage (GTDB taxonomy): Bacteria > Pseudomonadota > Gammaproteobacteria > JASBUN01 > JASBUN01 > CAVXJN01. The sequence goes on along the minus strand of CAVXJN010000001.1, from coordinate 83,139 downwards.
ACTGGTCCGGTCAAGTGGTTGCTTCACGGGCCTGAGTTTGCCTTAAGCGTTCGTTAAGTCTCGGTTCTTATTCTTCGGCCTGCGCCGCCGCAATTCGGCGCATAAAGCCATTTTTTCAGAATAGGAATCGGAGACGCCGGTCGTGTCTTTGCCAGTGCAATTGCGAACCGCAAGCCGCACTTTCGGCGCAATTACGCTGGTGGGTGCCGTCAGCGCGTGCGCGGTATACGCACCGAAACCGCTGAGCGAACAGACGGACTTGGCGACGCAGCTGCCCCTCAGCGTGGACGTGGGCAGTCTGGGGCTGCCGGTCTTGCAGCGTCATCGCTTCGATCCCAGCGACGGCCTCGACATGACCGAGACCGCCATGATCGCCGTGGTGAACAACCCCGATCTGCGGGCCGAACGCAGCAAACTCGGCGTCGCCCAGGCGCAGTTGTTTCAGGCTCGGCTGTTGCCGGACCCGCAAATCTCCGCATCGCTAGATCACCCCACCGGGCACGGTCCTGGCTTGACCGATGGCTATAGCGTCGGCCTGGGTTACGACTTCGCTGCCTTGATTACCCGTGGCGCATCGGTCGACGCCCAACGCGCTGCCGATGCGCAGGTATCGTTGCAGACCGTTTGGCGGGAATGGCAGACCGTGCAGAAGGCGCGCGACCTGTATTTGCAAACGGTGGTTGCAACGGACAAGCTGGCGCTCCTGCGCCAAACGCGCGACTTGTACCAGAAGCGCTACGAGCATTCCGCGGCCGCGCTGCGCCGGGGCGATGCAACCTTGGATGTGGTGAGCAACGATCTCGCTGCGTTGGCCAACGCCAACACCCAGGTCAATGACGCCGAGCGTACGCTCAACCAGAATCGCCACGATTTGAAGTCGCTGTTGGGACTGGCGCCCGGGGCAATGCTCAATCTCGAAGGTCTGCCAGCGGAGTTGCGCGCCGCGGCACAGAATCAGCAGTTCGATATCACCGCCATCGCCCGCCGAAGACCCGATCTCATCGCCTTGCAGCAGGGTTACCGCAGTCAGGAAGCCCTGGTGCACAAAGCAGTGCTGGCGCAGTTTCCTTCGTTGACCGTGAATCTGAATCAAGCGCGCGACACCAGCGCCGTGCATACGGTCGGTATCGGCGTTTCCTTGAATCTGCCTTTGTTCAGCGCCAACCGCGGCGAAATCGCCGTGCAACGCGCCACGCGTGAACAGCTCCGCCAGGAATACCAAGCACGCTTGGATTCGACGGTGGGTGAGATCGAAGCACTGCGGGATAGGGCGATCTTGGTGCGCCGGCAATTGAGGCGGGTCGAGTCGGATCTGCCGTTATTGAGACGAATGGCAAAGGAAACGGCGCATCAGTATGAGGCGGGCAATCTCGACGGGTTGATTTATCTCGCTGCACAAAACGCCTTGCTCAATAAACAAAACGAGCGTTTCGATCTGCTGCAAACCGTGTGGCAGACCCGCATCGCCCTCGACACCCTTACTGCATGGCCCGACTCCCGATAAATGCGAAAAGGAATTGCTGCATGAATGTCTGCCACGCCCGATCCGCAGCCCGTTGGGTGGTACTCGTAGCACTGCTCAGTGCCGGAGCGACGGCGGGTGCTGCAAGCAGCGGCGCGGGAGCTGCCGACGGGGCCACTGCCGGTACGAACGGCGTAACAGGCGCAGGCGGAACGGTGTCAGGATCAGGCGACTCCGCGGCTGGGAACGCGGCAGGCGGCGCGGCCGTCGATGCTGCACCAAGCGTGGCAGGCAACGGCGCCAACAGTGGCGGTTCGCCCAATGTGTCGGGTGGAACGAGCGCGACGAACGCGGCAACGGGCACGAGCCCAGCTACGGCCGTCCTGTCAACGTCCGGTGCCGCAACGAGCGCCGGCACTGTTTCAGGTCGGCCCGGTGCCGGCGCACAAAGTGTTGTGAACAACAGTGCCGGGTCCGGTGCAGCATCGACCCCGAACGCCAATGCAACCAACGGCCCAGCCCCGGACCGCAGTGCCACCGCTGGCAACGGCAAATCCTCCAACACTGGCGCGCGCCAGCAACCGGACATTGTCGGCTCGCGCAATGCATCGTCGACAGCGACAGACAAGGCCGACAACGCCGACCAGTCCGGCGCCGACAATACCGGCGGCGAGGACGCGGCGCCCACGCCGACCGTCAAGGTGCAGGTCATGGCCGCGGCGATGCGCACATTGAAGGAAACCGTGGTCGCTTATGGCCATCTGCAGCCTGATCCACACGGCCTGGTAAATGTGTCGTTGCCCCGCGCCGGTCGGATCGAACATTTGTGGGTGTCGTCCGGGCAACGGGTGCAGACGGGCGATCGACTGCTGGAGTTGCGCACAGCACCCGGCGCGACGGTGAACTTTGACAAGGCGAAGGCAGCGGTGCGCTATGCCGAGCAGGATCTGGCGAGCGTGCGGGCTATGTTCAAGGACCACCTTGCTACTCGCGAACAGGTGGCGAAGGCGGAGCAGGCGCTGCGCGACGCCAAGTCCTCGTTGCAAGCGCAACAGCGGGTCGGCAGCGGGCAGTCATCGGAAATCCTGAAGGCTCCGTTCGACGGCATCGTAACCGCGCTGTCGGTGGGCCGCGGGCAGCGGGTGCAGGCGGATGCTACCGCCCTGACGCTGGCCAAGTTGGACGCCTTGATCGTGACCTTGGGCGTGGAACCGGAGGAAGCGCTGCGTCTGCAGCCCGGAGCGTCGGTGGTGTTGAGTCCGGTATTTCCGCCCACCACCCGCATCGAAAGTACCGTGGACACAGTGCACGCCATGGTTAACCCCCAGACCCGGCTGATCGATACCATCGTGCGGTTCCCACACACGCCGGGCCAGAAGCTGGTGCTGGACGAGGATTTGCGCGGCACCATCACCCTGCGCGAACAGCACACCTTGGCGGTGCCGCGCAGCGCCGTGCTGCGCGACGATCGCGGCAGTTATTTGTTCGTAGTGCGCGACCGCAAGGCGCGGCGCGTATCAGTCGATACCGGATTGCAGGATAAAGACTGGATCGGGGTCAGCGGCGCGCTGCAGGCCGGCGACCCGGTGGTGAACCTGGGTAACTACGAACTCAGCGATGGCATGCCGGTGCGCCAGGGCAGCGGGCAATGACAGTTGCTGCCTGGGGCGCGCGCCATCGCCGTTCCATTCTATTGCTGCTGGCGCTGCTGGCGCTGGGCGGCGGTACCGCGGCGCTGAAGTTGCCGGTGGCGCTTTTCCCGCACGTGAATTTTCCGCGCATCGTGGTGCAAGTGGACGCCGGCGACCGCCCGGCGGAGCAGATGGTGATCGCCGATCACCCGGCCCGTGGAGCAGGCGGTGCGTTCGGTGCCGGCGGTGCGCGAAATCCGCTCCACCACCAGCCGCGGCAGCGCCGAGCTGTCGATCAATTTCGACTGGGGCAGCGACATGCCTCAGGCGCTGTTGCAGGTGGAGTCGGCCGTCAATCAAGTGTTGCCGTCGCTGCCGCAGGGCACCAGCTTCTCGGCGCCGGCGCATGGACCCGACGGTGTTTCCGGTCGCGGCCTACAGCTTGACGTCGGACACCGTGACCAGGTGCAGTTGCGCGATCTCGCACAGTATCAACTATTGCCGCGCGTTATCGGCCATCGACGGCGTGGCCCATATCGGCATTCAGGGCGGCGAGCAAGCCGAATATCGCGTCGACGTCGATCCGGCGCAGCTGCAAGCCTACGGCCTGGCGCTGGACGACGTGGTGAAAGTGCTGTCGGCCGCCAACGTCCTGCAAGCCGTGGGGCGTCTCGAGGACCACTACAAACTGTTCCTGATGTTGTCCGACACGCGCCTGCAGAACCTGGCGGATATTCGGCGACACGGTCATTCGTAGCGGCGACAACGGCCTGGTGCGGCTGGCGGATATCGCCACCGTGCGCGCGGCGACCAAGCCCCAATGGTTGCGCGTGACCGCCAATGGCCAGGAGGCGGTGTCGGTGGCGGTGTATCAGCAGCCGGGCGGCAATACCGTGGCGATCGTCAAAGCGGTGCAGGCGAAGCTCAAAGCAGTATCGGCAACAAACTGCCTGCCGGGGTCAAGCGTCAGCACCTGGTACGACCAGGCCAAGCTGATTACGGCGTCGGCCGCCAGCGTGCGCGATGCGATTTTGATCGGCGTGGTGTTGGCGGCGTTGGTGCTGCTGCTGTTCCTGCGCAGCCTGCGCATCACGTTGGTCGCGCGTTCTGGTGGTGCCGGCGGTGCTGGCGACCACGGTGCTGCTGCTGTACGTGCTGCACATGAGTTTCAACATCATGACGCTGGGCGGCATGGCGGCGGCGGTCGGACTGATCGTCGACGATGCCATCGTCATGATCGAGCATATCGTGCGCCGCTTTCGCGAAGGCGGCGGCAGCCGCCACGATATGGTGCGCGCGGCGGCCCGTGAATTCACCCACCCGCTGACCGGCTCGTCGGCCGCGACCATCATCATTTTTCTGCCGCTGGCGTTTTTGAGCGGTGTCACCGGCGCCTTCTTCAAAGCGTTGTCGTTGACCATGGCCAGTGCGCTGGTCGATCTCCTACCTGGTCGGCTGGTTGGGCGTGCCGTTGTTGGCGGATCATCTGTTGCGACCAGGCGAGGACGACCGAACAGCACGAAGGCCGGATCACGCGTGCCGTCAATCTGCGCTACCGGAAACTGATGGCGCGCCTGATGCGACAGCCGCTGGTGGTTGCTGCTGGTGCTGGTACCGTTCATCGCCGCCGGCTATCTGGGCTATCGGCAGGTCGGCTCCGGATTCATGCCCAGCATCGACGAAGGCGGTTTCGTCCTGGACTACCGCGCGCCGCCGGGGACTTCGCTGACCGAAACCGACCGCTTGTTGCGCCAGGTGGAGGCGACTGATTCAGGCCACGCCGGATGTGCAGTCCTATTCGCGGCGTACCGGCGCGCAATTGGGCGGCGGGCTGACGGAAGCCAACGACGGGCGACTTCTTCATTCGCCTGAAACCGTTTCCGCGGCGCGGCGTGGAGGCTGTGATGGACGACTTGCGCAGCCGTGTCCAGGCACAGGTGCCCGGACTGGAAATCGAAATGGCGCAGCTCATGGAAGACCTGATCGGCGATCTCACGGCCGTGCCGCAGCCCATCGAGATCAAGCTCTACGGCGACGATATGAACAGCCTGTTGACCACCGGACCCAAAGTGGCCGACCGCCATCCGCAAAGTTCCGGGGTGGTGGAGGTTCGCAACGGCGTCGTGCTGGCCGGGGATGCGCTGACGGTCCAAGTCGATCGCGCCAAGGCGGCGCTGGAGGGCATCGACCCCGATGCGGTCAGCCAACAGCTCGACGCCTATTTCTCCGGCACGGTGACCACTGAAGTACAGAAGGGCATCAAACTGATCGGCATTCGGGTCTGGGTACCCAAGCAGTTGCGAAGCCGCGAAGAGCAGGTCGCGGCGATGCGGCTGCGTGCCGCGGACGGACACCGGTTTCCGCTTGGTCGCATTGCGCAGGTGCATACCGTGACCGGGCAACCGCAAATCACCCGCGACAACCTCAAGCGCATGGTCGCCGTCACCGGCCGCATCAGCGGCCGCGATCTGGGTCGACCATTCACGACGTGCAGCAAGCGCTGAACAACGGCAAACTGATTCCCAAGTCCATGACCTACGAACTGGGCGGGCTGTATAAACAGCAGCAGATCGCCTTTCACGGACTGATCGCGGTGATGATCGCCGCCGTCGCGCTGGTGTTTGTGCTGCTGCTATTCCTGTATGAACGCTTTCGCATTGCCCTTGCGATCATGGGGATGCCGTTGCTGGCGATGTTGGCGGTGTTCGTGGGCCTGTGGGTTACGGGCATCGAGCTGAACATCACCGCCATGATGGGCATGACCATGGTGGTCGGAATCGTCACCGAAGTGGCGGTGTTCTACTTCTCCGAATATCAGGCCCTGTTGCAAGGCGGGCGCGTCGCCGTTCGCCGCCCTCACCGATGCCGGCGTCAATCGCATGCGGCCCATCGCCATGACCACCATGGCGGCGATCCTGGCGTTGTTGCCGCTCGCCCTGGGCCTCGGCCAGGGCTCGGCCATGCAGCAACCGCTTGGCGGTCGCCATCATTTCCGGCTTGCTGGTGCAAATGCCTTTGGTGCTGTTGTTGATGCCGGTGTTGTACGGCCGGCTCATCCATGTCAAAGGGCAACCATCCGACCCATCGCGAGAGGCGGCTTGAGCGTGGCCGCGCGCCCGGCAAGCAGACGGTTTCGTTGCGTTTCATTCCACGCGAGGGCGTAGGCCGATGCCGCGCCGCGCCTCCCGATGTCATCGATTGTGCAATCGATGGTGATGCAGTTCTACTCAGGAGATCGATACATGGCCGCATTCATTCATAACGGGCGTTCGCTGCTGTTGGTAGCCGCGATATCTTCCGGTGCTTTTGTGGTCGACCTGCCGGTGAGTCAGGCCGGTTCCGGCCCATTCGGCATCGATCACAAAGTGACATACGACAACAGCGGCATTTACAAGCGCGGCATTCAAAAGAATTTGATCGTTGGTCTGGCGGTGGGCGAAGTCGCCGGCGCGCTCTGGGAAGGCAACGACACTCGCCTCGGGCATACGTTGTGGCAATCCATCGACGCGACGCTGTTGGGTACCGCTGCCAGCGCGGCGGGAAAGGCGATCTTCACCCGCGCGCGGCCGAGTCAAAGCGACGATCCGAACGATTTCTTTCAGGGTGGGCATCATTACAGCTTTCCGAGCGGTGAAGTGACTGCGGTGGCCGCCGTGGTCACGCCGATCGTCGCCGAATATCGCCATGATAATCCTTGGGTGTACGCCCTCGAAGTCCTGCCGCTGTATGACGCCGTCGCCCGTGTGAAAGTACACGGGCATTGGCAAAGCGATGTCCTGGTGGGATGGGCGCTGGGCACCGCGGCCGGCTTGTATGCCCATGGACGGGACCAGCCCTTGACCCTCGAGGTATTGCCGGACGGGGTCGCAGTGGGATTACACAAACGGTTCAACTGATAGGGGAATGATCGCCGGAGTCGGATTTGGGACGCTGCGTGTTAGACCCGAAATGGCGCTTGACCAGGTCCGACCCAGCAGGACTGAATATTCGTGAAAGTGTCAGATAAGCAAACAGTTATGGAACTGTTCTAGAGCGGACTGCGACCGAAGCTGGTGAATAATTACGCGCCGCTATTGTACGACGGCGGGTTTGTTATTAATATTGCGAATGATTTGTATTCATAGTCGCTGCCATAGGGATCCAGTTGTGTCCAGTCGCGCTCTTTCCACGCTTACGGCGGGTCAACGTGGGCGTATCCAAGCCATCGTCGCCGACGATGCGGTCCGCCATCGCATGCAGGCCATGGGCTTGCGCGCGGGTCGCGAGGCCTTCGTGGTTCGCGCATCGCGTCTGGGCGGTCCCATCCAGGTTCGCGTCGGCAGCATCAGCCTGATCCTGCGCCGCGCAGACGCGGCCATGGTCGAGATCGCTCTCGCCGGATGAAACGCATCGCCCTGGTGGGCATGCCCAACACCGGCAAATCCACCTTCTTCAACCGCATCACCGGCGCCAACGCCAAGGTCGGCAATTGGCCCGGCGTAACCGTCGACTTGTTGGCCGCCAAGGTGATTCTCGGCGCGCAAGCCGCCGAAGTCATCGACCTGCCGGGAATCTACGATCTGCACGGCTATTCCGAGGACGAGCGCGTCGTACGCCGTTTCCTGGAAAACAATCTCATCGACCTGGTGTGTATCGTCCTCAATTCCACCCAACTCGATCATCAACTGGCACTCGCGGTGCAGTTGCGCAATCTCGGCCTGAATACCGTGCTGTTGCTCAACATGGCGGACGAGGCACGGCAATTGGGGGTGCGTATCGACACCGAAGGGCTCGCGCGCGCGCTCGGGTGTCCCGTATTGATGACCGGTGCGCGCGCCGGCACCGGACTGGAAGAAGCGAAACAAGCCTTGGCCAACGGCCTGAGCACCGGTCACGAATATTCTCTGGACGCGCTGCGTGCGAAGCTGGCGCATCACGACGACGCCGTGCTCGAAGCCGAAGCGTTGGTCAGCGCTCATGTCGACATGCCCTTGGTGATGGAACGGCGCACCTCGGAACGATTGGACAAGGTCCTGCTGCATCCGTGGTTGGGTTTACCGTTGTTCTTTCTCGCCATGTTCCTGGTGTTTCAAGCGGTCTATACCCTGGGGGCGCCATTGCAGGATGGCGTCGCCTGGACCCTTGACCAGTTCCGCGATTTCGCCCTGGTGCCGCTCAAAGGCATACTCGCCGCACCGCTGTACGGTTTGCTGGTCGAAGGTGTCTACGACGGCGTCGCCACCGTCGCCTCGTTTGTCCCTGTCATTATCCTGTTCTTTTTCGCCATGGCCCTGGTCGAAGACACCGGATATCTGTCGCGTGCCGCGTTCCTGACCGACGCGTTGATGTCGCGCTTCGGACTGGACGGGCGTGGTTTCGTGATGATGTTGATGGGCTTCGGCTGCAACGTGCCGGCATTGATGGGCACACGGGTCATGCGCAGCAGGCCGCTGCGGTTGCTGACCATGCTGGTCATTCCGTTTTCGTTATGTTCGGCGCGATTGCAGGTGTTCGTATTCATGACCACGGCGCTGTTCACCGGCCGCCAGGCACCGGTTGTGCTGTTCAGTTTGTATGTGGTGAGTTTTGTCGCCGCTCTGGGCAGCGCGTTCCTGCTGCGCCGGCGCCTGCACAGCAACGAGCCGTTCGTGCTCGAGCTGCCGCCGTACCGGCTGCCGACTTTGCGCCAGGTATTGCTGCGTGGTTGGCACGAAGTGAGCCATTTCCTGCGCCGTGCGACCAGCTTCATCATCGTCGGCGTGGTGCTGGTCTGGTTGTTGACCCATTACCCCGTCGGCGACCCCCCAGGAGGTCCGCAAAGTTTCGCCGGCATGCTCGGCAATTTCCTGCAGCCGCTGTTGTCGCCCATCGGTATCGGCGCGCAAATGGCGGTGGTGCTGGTGTTTGGGTTCGTCGCCAAGGAAATTGTCATCGGTTCCCTGGTGGCGATGACCGGTCTGCAGGGCGGGGACCTGTTGCACTATCTCGGTCAGAACATGGATTGGGTGCACGGCTTCAGTTTCATGCTGTTCGTGTTGTTATACACCCCTTGTTTGTCAACCGTGGCGACCTTGCGCAATGAATCCCGCAGTCTCGCGTTCACGACTATGAGCGTAGCCTGGGCGCTCGGCCTGGCCTGGGTGAGCAGCTTTGTGTTCTTTCAAGGCGCGCGCTTGCTCGGGTATTGAGCTGCGGATTGCAGTGCGTTTTTCATCGGCGTCTCGGGCGGCGACGAGTCCCTATACCGGTCGCGATAGGCTGCGCCGGTCCGCGAGACGGAGAGTGTCACCGCGTGCATGTTCAATCGAGGGGTTCGTTGGGCAGGGTATGGGCCGGCCCCGCTGCCGGCCCACCACTGTGCAATAACGGTCAGTTTGCGCCTTCTCCGCGTTCGTCTTCCGCGCCGGGGCTGTGCCCGTGCTCGGCCTGCATTTCCTGAGCCTCCGCCTGACGGGATTCAGCCTTGTTTTCCACGACTTTTCCGGTCACGGCGTCGATTCCCACTTCTCGTATTCCGGATTTGGTCTGAATGTCGAACGAATAACGCAAACGAGAACCTGCACCTTCCTTTTCCAGTTCCGCATCCTTGATGGCGCCGGGAGCCAGTTTGAGGGCCTGCGCACGCGCCTGTTCCATCGTGACTTTGGCATCCTTGGCATATTGTTCGCCCACGTAGGCATGGGCCGCTACAGTACACAGCATCGTGGCGCTGCTTAGCGTGAGCATGGCGAAATTGAATTTCATGTGTCAGCTCCTATCCGTGTGTTGCAGTCAATGGTCGACCACCGTGAGGTACCGCGGTCCTTGCAACGAAGCGTAGTCGCGGCGATCCTTACCGGTTGGTGGACAGAACCATACGAATATTTAATATTCAGAGTCCGGAGGAAGTGCACGCGTCTATCTTCGAGGCCCGGATGCATTGGATTTCCATGGGGGGATGAGAAGTGGCGATTTACCGCAAGCGTATCTATGAGCCGGCTGATGACCATGACGGTTACCGCGTGCTGGTGGATCGTCTGTGGCCGCGCGGTTTAGGCAAGGACCGAGCCCGCCTGGATGCGTGGTGCAAAGAGATCGCGCCATCCGATGAACTGCGCAAGTGGTTTCACGCCAACAGTGCCTGTTGGGGCGAATTTCGACGGCGGTATCTTGCGGAGTTAAAGGGACATAGAGAGGAACTGCGGGAGCTTTGCCAACGCGCACAGAGCGGCCGGGTCACGTTGTTGTATGCGTCCCGCGATTTCGATCACAACCAGGCGGTGGTGATCCAACAATATTTGAAGATGTTGCAGCGTGGTCAATGAGGTTCAGGCGAAAATACCGTGCAAGAACCAACGCTGGGGGGTTTGCAGTTCGCGATAGATCCAAAAGCGTTCGCGACGGGCGTTTTCGGCAATGAAATAGTCCCGCGCAATGTCCCCATCATCCCACCAGCCGGATTCGATGCGTTCCGGCCCGGCGCGCAGCTGCAGCCGGCCATCGAGCCAGGGATAGCCTTCGCTGGCATCGAGGGGACGGGGTTGCTCCAGCAGCCACAGCGGCCGCGGCGTAGGCGCTGGCTGCGCCCGTTTTTCGCCGGGGGCGCAAAATTGCCACGCCCGTTCCGGGCGATGATCGGGCAGCGGGCAGACGCCTTGCACGGCATCGCTGCCCAGACGGGCGCGGAGACGTTCCACCAGTTGCGCCCAATCCTGCTGCGCTTTCGCCGGATCGGAGAACAAGCCGTGATTGGCACCTTCCAAAGGCAGCAGCCGGTCGACACTGAGCATCAATTCATCCACCGGTGCGACCAGCTCGTAGCGCTCCAGGCGTTCGCGCAACAATTCCAATAAATGACGCACGCTGCGGCTGGGTTGCAGCAAACCTATTTCCAGTTCACTGGGGGAACGGTTGCGGTGGCCGAGCGTCAGCTGCAAAGTCTGCACGCCGCTGCCCCGGGCCAGCAGAAAACCGCAGAGCTCCAGCAACTGGCGGTGGACGGCAAACAACAGTGCCTCGGTGTGGTCCACTTCGGCGGGCAACAGCAGGCGACTGCGAAATTTAGGTGCGGGCCGAAACGGCGGTCGAGGGTCCGGTATCCGTCCCAGAGCGCGGTCGAGATAATGCAGCAGTTCCGGTCCCAGCCGCCGGCTCAAGGCGGCGCGGGGCTGGTGCAGACAATCACCCAGAGTGCGTAAGCCCAGCCCCCGTAAGGCTTGGAGGACAGGTTCCGGACGTTCCAGTATCTTAATAGGAAGTGATCGTAATATTTTATTTAATATCAATAAATCTGTTACGGGTCGTTTGTATCCAGCGCGCGCCAGCAGCCAACTGCCCAGGGGGGTGGGCGCCACCGCACCATGGACATGATAACCGAGTTTGTGCAGCCCGCCTTCGATGCGCAGCCGCAGCGCCTGCAGGCCGCCGAACAATTTCAAACTGCCTTCAACTTCCAGCAGTAAGCCTTTGGGTAGCAAGCATACCGTGGGTGTGAATTGTCCTGCCCAGGCAGCCAGGTTCTGCAGCGCCTGGTGCTCGTGGGTTGGGTCGTGCCGTTGGACGCGCAGGGTCTGACATAACGATAAGGCCGCGGTCAGGGGCATGCCGGGGTGAATACCGGCAGCGCTGGCAGCGGCATTGCAGTTATGGACCCGGGATTGTCGCTCTTCTCCCTCGCACAACACCAAGGCGCCGCTGTCGCTGCCGGCACGGCTGACGCTTTCCAGCGCCAAATCCGGGCAATAGAGGCTAAGCCACAGCATGACCGGCCTGGATGATGATCGGCCGCGAACTCCAACCGCCGCGGCGTTTGAGAATATGGACCAGCAGACCGTCGGCGGACGGTTGCAACTGCAAGCGCAATGCCGCTGGTGAAGATTGTCCAGCCGCCGTCCAGGGACGAAACAACAAACCCATGGCATGGCCGGTCTCGGCTGCAAGCTGCAAACGGCGCAGGGTGCGATGGTCGGGATCGCCGATCCAACCCAATACTGCACCGCAGGTTCCGGAACGAAGTGACTGTTCAATAGCCCAGAGTTGCTGCGCAGAATTGTCGTGACGTACCAGTAATAGACGGGAAAGATCGATCCCGGATTGCGTCAGTGCGGGAGCGTAGGGCAGGTGTGGCGGGTTCACCCATACCAGCCAGCGATCCTCTCGACTCAGCGCTGCCAACGCCGGTAGCAGTAACTGCAACTCGCCGATACCGTGTTGTTGCAGCAGCAGCTCGGTGAGCGCACCCAACGGCCAGCCACCGTCGGGCAATTGAGCGTCCAAAGCGGCATGGCCGCTGGCCGCCGCTCTTGCCGCCGCGGCCGTGCGATCGCGCACGGAATGTTCTCCCCCGCGCCAAATATCCACCCGTTGCAGCAAAGTCTCCAGGCTCATCTTTTCCAATTTTTTTTGGCGGCACAAAGTGGTCATCTATACATACTGTTAATATATACAGTAATGGAAAAGGGTCACAAGCGCTTTTATTTTCAAATCATTATCAGAGGCTTATATCGGCGCGTGGCGGTCGCGGCAACGGCAGCGATACATCCAGCGGCGGCGCTTGCCGCACCTCCAACGGCTCTGCTAACGTGCCGGGTCCACCAAGCGCATCGGATTCATCCATAATTCCCTATCTATTTATTTGGTTCTTGCCTGAGGGCCACCCATGATCCCCATCAATTCGCGGTTGTACGGTCTCCTGTTCGCCGTGCTGGCCTTGGTTGCGGAAATCGCGTTCGCCTCGGATCGCGAAAAGGAAAGCCGCTGGGCGGATCAAACCGTGGAATTTCTGGTGGTCGGTGAGGCGGTGTGGCTGCAGGGCCACGATGGCAAATTCCTCGGCCTCTATACCGAAGCCGCCGCAACGCCTGCCAAAGGCGCGGCCATCATCATGCACGGGCTGGGCGCCCATCCCGACTGGCAGGACGTGGTGGCGCCATTGCGCGTGGGTTTGCCGGAAAAGGGCTGGACCACGTTGTCGATTCAAATGCCGATCCTGGCGAACGACGCCGAGGTTGGGCAATACGCACCTTTGTTTGCGGAAGTACCGGCCCGCATCGATGCCGCGAGACGCTATCTGCAAGGACGGGGCTATCACAACATCGTGCTGGTGGCCCATAGCCTCGGCACCGCCATGACGACGTCCTATCTCGCCGGGAACCCGGCCAGCATTGAAGACGTCAAAGCATTCGTCGCCGTTGGCATGCGCGGTCGTCTCGGCAGCGATCCGCGCATGCATACCACGGCATTTCTCGAACGCATCCAATTGCCGATGCTCGATCTGTACGGCAGTCAGGACGAGGATGCGGTAAAGTCCGCGTCGGTGCGTCTTGCGGCAGGGAAAACGAAGGGAACCTACGAACAGACCGAGATTCCCGAGGCCGATCATTTCTTTCGCGGCAAAAGCGACCGTCTAGTGGAAATCGTTTCTGCCTGGCTGGATCACTTCGCGCGGCATTAGCCGCCAAAGCGTAGATGCCGCCATTCAGGGCGGATTGAGGAGGTGTAGTTTGTCCCTACGAGTGTTGTTGCTGACTGTTGCATTGCTGCCATTGGCAGCTTCGGCCGCGAGTTACAAAAGCGGCTATGGATTTGAATTTCAGCTACCCGATTATTGGGTTGTGGTGACGCCAGAGCGCCTGGCGCAATTCAAGGACAAGGGACTCGGCATCAAGGACATGGGCGAGGAAGCCGAGCAACAAGCGCTCAAGCGCGTGGCTACCGGCAAGATCGAATACTATTTCGACCGCAAACATTCCACCAAGGCGTTCGCGAACAACATCAGCGTCCAGGGAAACGTCCGCGCAATCGCACAGAGTGCGGACGATGCCAAAACCGCTTGCGATCGCATGCCGGCACAGCTCAAGGCGTTGTACGGCGACAGGGTCAAGGTCAAGCGTTGCGGCCTGCAGAAGGCCAACGGAATCGCGTATATGGATTATGAATATTCCGGTGCCGCCGAGGGCGTAACCACGATCCAAGAAGAGTTTCAGCTGACACCCAATCTGGCTTTGATATTGGTTGGCGCAAGCGGCGAACAGGGGCTTGCAGCCATGCGCGAAGGCCTGCAAAACGTTCGCAAAGGTATCAGCCAATACATCAAGCAATCCCCCGATTACGCTGCATTGCTCGACAAGGCGATCAAAGCCTATAACGCCGGCAATTACGCGGAGGCCCGCAAAGCGTTTCAGCCGCTGGCGGATGCCGGCGACCCCGATGGCCTGTACAACCTGGGCGTCATGCATGCCCGTGGTCAGGGCGGCCCAAAGGAGCCGGCAAAAGCGATGCAGTACTATCGGCGCGCTGCAGCAGTCGGCAACGCCAATGCCATGACCAATCTTGCCAGTCACTATTATTATGGTGACGGTGTCGAAAAGGATCTCGAAGAAGCGGCACGGCTATACAGGTTGGCGGCTCGCGCAGGGGTGCCGTTGGCGCAGCGTTATTACGGTGTCATGTTGATCAAGGGCGAGGGAATAGAACAGAACGTGACACAGGGCGCCGATTGGCTGATGCAAGCCGCGTTGCGCGGAGACGAACTGTCAGGTCAAAATCTTGAGCGTCTGCTAAAACCACAGGTAGAAAAAGGCCATGCCGGTGCGATTCATGTGCTGGGATTGATGTACTTGCAGGGCGTGGCAGGCGTTACCAAGGACCAAGCGAAAGGGCTGGGCTTGCTGCAACGCGCGGCAGAAGCGGGGCACGAAACGTCGCAAAAGGCGTTGGCCAGAATCTACGCCGAGGGATTGTTCGGTGTACCGAAGGACGCCGCAAAGGCCAAGAAATGGGCCGACGCAGCAAAGAAATCAGACAATAAAAAATAAACCAACAGGCGCTTCGCGAAGCGCGCTGCCGCCGGTCGGAGGCAGCGCGCCTGTAACGTTTTACGAACCGCTCTGCGGAGGACGGGAACCTCCCACATGGGGCGCCGATACCAATACCCATTGCAGCAAGATCTCTTTTAACCGGCGCGCGCCGCGGTTCCACGCGCTTGTTCAAGCGACGCACGGGAGTCGCCGCAGGAAGTTTTTTGGAACTTCTTTGCTGCGAGAAGCGTGTAATACGGTAGAGAAAAGGCGTCCCCATTAACTCTAGTGTGAATGAGGATATGGTTCGTCATTTGCCCAGCGGATGGGAGCATGGAACCCGTTACGGAAACCTACAGTCCACAAAATTTGTTCGCGGCCGCATCGCTGAGCGCGTTGGCGGCACTCCCGGCAGCCGTTCTTTTGATGGTTTCGCTGTTGTCGTTCGGCGCCAAACTCGACCAGGTCGGCTGGACCACATTGTTGGTCATGTTGGCGCTCGTTCCGGTGAGTGCGTTTGGCGGTGTCATGTTTTATGCGTTGCCGATCATCTTGATCTTGAACCGCTGGGGCGGATTGACGCCGGTAAAGCTGGGTGTGATGGCGGTGGCGGCCGGTCCGTTGGCCGCAATCGTGACGGCAGACTATCGCCCGCAACTCGTTATCTTGATTTCTTATCACGCACTGGTTGTCGCCGCAGCGTTCTGGCAGCTGATCCACCGCATGCCTAAACGGCGCCGACGTGGCGGCGGCTATCTGGCGCCGTTGTAAAACGGTACGCGCTTCTGGAACCCTAGGCCTAGTCCTGGCCGACCAATTGAATGCCGTTCAATTGTTGCTGTAACTGGGCGATTGCCGCCGAATCCAGCTCACCTCCGCCGGTTCCGACCAGGGCATTGATCAATTGCGTGACGGCCGCTGCGCCCGGTATGGCGATGCCGAGCTCCGCGGCGGTTTCGAGCACGATGCGCATGTCCTTTTGGTGCAGGCTCGCTTTGAAGCCCGGCGCGTAATTGCCATCCAACATGCGTTGGCCATGGAGTTCCAGCACCCGGCTGGCCGCAAATCCACCCAATAGTGCCCGCCTGACTTTGACCGGATCGACTCCCGAAGCTTTAGCCAGGATCATGGCTTCTCCGACAGCGGCAATGGTTTGCGCAATGACCACTTGATTACAGCTCTTGGTCACTTGGCCGGCGCCGCTGTCGCCGATGTGAACGATATTCTTGCCCATGATTTCGAACATGGGTTTGACACGTTCAAACGCTTCGGCATTGCCGCCGACCATGATGGATAACGTACCGTCGATTGCGCCTTGCTCACCGCCCGAAACAGGGGCATCGAGCATGTGTGCACCCTTCGCCGCCAAACGCGCCGCCATGTCGCGCGTAGCGGATGGAGAAATGGTGCTCATATCAACCACGATCGATTCGTCGCGCACACCTTCGATGACGCCGTTGCCGCCCAAGATGACTTCCTGCACGTCCGGTGTGTCCGCGACCATGGTGAAGACGATGTCGGCCTGCGTGGCCACTTGAGCCGGGTGGGCGCAGCGTTCGCCGCCTTCCCTTGTAACCGGGGCCATGCTTTCCTCTCGGCGCCCATAGATAAACACGTTGTAGCCGGCGTGCAACAAATTGATCGCCATCGGCCGGCCCATGATGCCGAGGCCAATGAAACCGAGTTTGATCTCAGACATGGATTAACACTCCTTTGTGGTGCGCTGGGCGGGCGATCAATCGCCGTACACCAGATTCGGCAACCACAGCACCAGATCGGGGAACAGGATGCAAAGCGTCAAACCGAACGCCTGCAACGCCAGGAAAGGTAACGATGCCCGGAATATGGTGCCCATGGTCACTTCCGGTGGTGCCACGCTCTTGAGATAGAATAACGCGTAGCCAAACGGCGGACTCAAGAATGACATCTGCATGTTCACCATATAAACGACCGCAAACCATAGAGAGATGTCCTGCGGCGCGACGCCCGGCAGCCCCAGCAGGCCATCGAAGCTCAGGGTCTTCATCAACGGCACGAAAATCGGCACCGCAAGCAACAGGATGCCGACCCAGTCCAGAAACATGCCGAGGATGATGAGCAGTATCATCATCACCAGCAAAATGCCGTAGGGACCGAGCCCTGAACCTGCCAGTGCCTCACTGACGAAGGCTTGGCCGCCATTGACGATATAGAAACCGACGAACATCGTCGCGCCGAACACGATCCACAACACCATCGCCGTCGCTTTCAAGGTGGTGGTGGAAGCTTCGAACACCGCGGTCCAGGACAGCCTCCGGTGGAGAGCCGCGACGATCACCGAACCAATGGTACCGATGCCGGCGGCTTCAACGGGGGTCGCAATACCGCCGAAGATGACGCCCAATACCAGCACGATCAGAATGATCGGCGCAATCATGCCGCGTAGCAGGCTGAACTTCGCTCTGGTGCTCACCCGTTCTTCCGGTGCCAGGGCCGGTCCCATCGCCGGATTGATGTAGCTGCGGATCAACACATAGAGCATGTAGATGCTCGACAGAAGCAGGCCCGGTACGACGGAACCCAGAAACAATTCGCCGACCGATTGCTGTGCCACGACAGCGAACAAAATGGCCAGAATCGAGGGTGGAATCAGGATGCCGAGAGTGCCCCCGGCAAGAATGGAGCCGCAAGCCATTTCGGCGTTGTAATTGCGTTTGAGCATCGCCGGAAGCGCGATAATGCCCATGGTGACTTCCGTGGCGCCAATTACGCCGGCCATGGCGGCGAGAATGGTCGATGCAATGATGGTGGATACCGCAAGTCCGCCTTTGAGTCCGCCGAGCAGTTTGTAAATTACGTCGAAAAGCTCTTCGATAATGCCTGCCCGCTCGAGCATCGATGCCATGAAGATGAACAATGGGATCGCCGAAAGCTGATAGTTGGTCATCATCGGGAAAATGCGCGAAGGCAGGATATTGAGCATCTGCGCGTCGCCGAAGATGAACAAAAACACCACAGCGAGGCCGCCGGTGACAAACGCCAGCGGCAGACCCGCCATCAACAAAATGGCAAGTGAACCGAATACGATCAGGGTCAGCAAGCCGATACCGATTTCAACTCCCACGCCGTACCCCCTTTCCCGCAACGACCATAATGTCTTTGATCAAGTGCGCTATGCCCTGCAACACGATCAATGCCGCGCCGATCGGCATCGCCAGCTTTACTGGCCAGTACTGGATCGCCCATTCAGTAAACGACACTTCCTGAACGCTCATGGAGTCCATTGCAAACGTCCAGCCGGTCCAGAGGAGGGTGACAGTGAAAATGAAAAAGAATACCGAGGTGATGACGTCCACGAGCGCTTTGACTCGCTCGGGAAAGTACATGTAAATCACATCGACCCGGACATGGGATCCTTCGCGCAGCGCATAGGCGCCTGCAATCAAATACTGCATACCGAACATCAGAAACATGGATTCATGTACCCAATTGGTCGGCGAATTGAACACGTAGCGCGCGATGACTTCGTAGTAATAGGCGAACACGGCGAGGATCGACCAGAGCGCAACGAAGTGGCCGGTAAAGCCGCTCAGCTTGTCGATCGGGTCCGTCAGCCAACTGTGCACGGTTTTGCTCGGATCGCGATCCATCTCAGCCTGGGAATCGGTCCAATCCGGTGGTGACGGTTCAGGCGGTCGCTCGGGTTCCCGTGACCGGCAGCGCCGGACCAGGCCCGGCAATAAAACAGCATCGACTACCAGCAGCAACAGCAATACGAGCGCGATGTAGCGCGGCACACGGTGCCAGAACAAGCTCGTTTCTTGGGCTGTGGACACTGACTGTTGCGCTTGCTCGAGCGCTTGGCGTTTCTCAGGAACCTGCTCTTCATTGCGCTCCTGGGCGCGTTGCAGCTCGAATTTGGCGATCATCACCTGGTTTTCGGCGGCGGATGCTTCATTGCGGGCGTCGCGGGTGTGAACGTTTCCCCACAGGATGCCCAGGAACAACGGTATGAATACCAGCCCCCAAAGACTGCGCACATAGAAACGATGCAGACCGGCGAAGCCGGCAATGATCAGCAACAGATAGGCTGTTGCCAGGCTGGTGCTGCCCTTGTCCGTTCGTTGCTTTTCGCGGCGAACGACGAACATGGCAAACAACGGGAACAGTAACAGCCCCGACCAATACATCCAATGAGGCAGAACGAAAGTCAGACTCGGCATAAGCGGACGCGACCTCGGCAACATGCACACATGCTCGCGGAGGCGCGCGAACGCCTCCGCGATGTACCACGTGCATCAGGCGACTAGACGATGAGTTTCTGGCCCTTGACCATGCTGGGCGTTACATAACCCAAACTGCCGGACATCATGTAGTCGAGCTGGATCTTGAAGGCGCGAGCGGCGTTCTTGTCCTTGTTGGCCCACTTGTACCAGATGGGCACGGCGAGCATGGTGAACGCTTCCACGTCTTTTTCGCTCAAGCGTGTAATGGTGGTGCCGGCCTTTTCGAACTTCGGCCAAGCTTCCTGGTCCGCCTTCTGGATCTTGGCGTGATGCATGTCCGAGTACACATGTACTTCGCTTTCCACGAACTGCTTCATTTTGTCGGACAGCTTGTTCCAGGCTCGATCCGATACCGTGAGATCCATGAGATCGACCGGTTGATAAATGGACATGAAGCCGGGAGGGCCCATGGAGATGTACTTGGTGACCTGTTGGAAACCCAACGCATAGTTGATGGCCGGACCGACGTAGTCGGCGACATCGATGGTGCCTTTTTCCAACGCCGGGAAGATTTCAGATCCGGGCAACAGCGTGGTCTTGGCGCCGGCCGCCTGGAACACCTCGGCCACCATGCCGCCGGGGAGACGCATCTTGCGGCCGCGGAAATCGTCGATGGAATTGATCGGGACCTTGGAGTGGATGATGTTCGGGCCATGTTGAATGGGGCCGACGTAGTACATGCCCTGCTTGGCGAACAACTCGCGGGCCAGTTCCAGACCGCCGAGGCCGTAGTAGAAGGTATCCCATTCTCCCTCGGTGCGCGGACCCAACGGGTAGGAACTCAAGAAGACGGCGGCGGGCATGCGCCCCGCCCAGTACAACGTGAACGGGTTCATGGCGTCCAGCACGCCGTTTTTCACTGCATCGAACAGCTGGAAGTCGCCGACCACGTCCTTGGCGCCAAAGGGCTTGAATGCCAGTTCACCGCCGGTTCTTTCAACGATGCCGTTACACCATTCCTTGAAGATGTCGAGCCCGATGCCCCCGGGCCAGGAAGTCTGGATTTTCCAGGTGGTGGTTTGCGCTGCTTGCGCGTTGCGAATGTAGGGGGCGCCGAGAATCGCGGCGCCACCGACGGCGGCAGCGGATTTGAGAAATTGACGCCGTCCTGCGCCGGCTGCATCGCCGTTCCCGGGCTTGTTTGTGTGGTCAGTCATGACTGTCTCCTCATTCTCTTTTTTATCGCTCACGCGAGGTGCGCGTACCGGATCGCTTATCGCGATAACCCAAGCATAGCCACAGGTATCCCATGGATGCCAACCCAGAATGCGGTCCGGCACGGGCCCGATAGGCCAAATCGTACGGAATTCCGTATCGTGGGAAGACTCGTTTCCGCAGCCCGCTCATATCGGGTCCGTCACGACGATCGCATGCAAACGGCGCGGCCCATGGGCTCCGAGCTGGATGGTCTGCTCAACGTCTGCGGTGCGGGACGGCCCTGTGACGAGGTTGACTGCCCGCGGCAGGGAACCACGCTCGCGGCGGATCAAGACCCACAGGTCCTCGAGACTGGACAGAATTCGATCCAGCGGCAGCAGACAGACCAGAAATTCGGGCAGGAAGTTGAAGCCGGTGGGGGTTTCCGGCCTGGAGAGCAGCGCCAGGCTGCCCGTTTCCGCGACCCCGGCGAATGCAACCGTGACTGCGACTCGGTCTGTGCTTCGCAACGGCCGCTGTTCGGCGTTCGCCAGAGGCAAGGAACTCAGCATGGCGTGAGCTGCCACCACCGCCGGTTCCGACACCCGTTCCGCGGCCAGAAATTCGGCGATGGCGGTTGCCGCGGTTGCCAGGTCCGCTACCTGATCGACGCTGGCGGAAGCGGCGCGCAGGCGCGTCAAGAAGCGTTCACGGTCCGGCTCGGGCCAATGTAGTTGCGGCCCGGCTTTCGGGTTGCCCAGGCGCTGCGCGATTCGTGCCGGTACCTCGCTGGCAATGGAACGACCGTTGGCGGCGGCGATGCGGCGCAGAATCTCTGTGCGGGCATCGCTCATCGTCTGCTCGCTCCCCGTTGTCGCGCGCGCCACTGTTCCAGGAATGTCGCGCCCTGCGGCACTGGAAGGTTGCGATGTTCGGTCCATGCCCCTGCCAACGGCACGCTGCGCAGATGTCCGTGCCGTTTACCGAGACGGGCCAGCATTCGGGTGCCCAGCCCCATTATCCGTCGGTACAACGCCGGGCGGCATGCGAGCCAGGCCCAGGCCGCTATCGCCCATCGGCTGCGGCGATGGTCGTGCTTTTGCAAATGTTGCTGGTGGCGGTGTTCGCGCAACAGCTGTGGCAGGGGGATCGACATCGGGCAGACTTGTTCACAGCGCCCGCACAAGCTGGATGCGTTGGGCAGGTCATCGGCGCGGCCTCCGCCCGGCATCAGAGGCGTTAGCACCGCCCCCATCGGTCCAGGATAGACCCAGCCATAGGCGTGCCCGCCCACCGCCTGGTACACCGGACAGTGATTGAGACAGGCGCCACAACGGATACAGCGCAGCATGTCGCGGAACCGTCCTGCCAGCATCCCGCTGCGGCCGTTGTCCACCAGCACGACGTGGAACGACTCCGGGCCGTCCACATCCTGCTCGCGCCGCGGGCCGGTGAACACGCTGGTATACGCAGTGAAGGGTTGCCCTGTGGCACTGCGTGCCAACAGGCGCAGCAGTACATTCGCATCGTTCAAGGTCGGGACCACCTTCTCGACGCCGGCGACCACGATATGAGAGCGCGGCAGAGTGGCGGTCAGGTCGCCGTTGCCTTCGTTGGTGACGATAATCGCCGATCCGCTCTCGGCGATCAGAAAGTTGGCGCCGGTGATGCCCACATCGGCATTCAGAAATTGCTCGCGCAGTACTTGCCGCGCTTCGTCAACGATCGCGGGGATGGTATCCAGCGGTTGCTTCAGGCCGTAGCGGCCGTGATGCTGGCGAAACAGAGCGGCGATCTGTTCACGGCTCTTATGCACGGCGGGCGCGATGATGTGGCTGGGTGGTTCGTGGGCCAGTTGAATGATGTACTCGCCGAGGTCGGTTTCGATCACCTCCAGGCCAGCGTTCTCGAGCGCCGGATTGAGGCCGATCTCCTCGCCGACCATGGATTTGCCTTTGGCAACATGCTGGGCATCGACTTGTTTGCACAGGTCGGCGATGATCCGGCACGCCTCGCTCGCATCCCGCGCCCAGTGTACGCGGCCGCCACTGGCGCGGACTTCGCGTTCGAAGGCGATCAGGTAGTGATCGAGATCGGCAAGAGTTTCGTCTTTGATCGTCCTCGCCGCCGCCCTCAGGGCCTCGAATTCAGGAAGTTCTGCCAGCGCGGCGCTGCGCTTGTCGATGAATCCCGGGCCGGCGCGCTGCAGCGCCGCCTGCAACTGTTGGTCGGCAAGCGCCGAGCGCGCATTGGCGACAAAGTTGTGGGCGGTGGATTTCATACGCCTTCCGGCTCGCCGATGGCGGGTTGGTCGCCCATATCCGCAAGGACTTCGGCGACGTGAAAAGCGCGCACTGGGGAACCAATGCGCGATAAACGTCCGGCGATGTTCAAGAGACAGCCCAGGTCGCCGGCGAGCACAACGTCGGCTTCGGTCTGGACGATGGCCTGGATCTTTTGATCCGCCATATGGGTGGAAATATCGGCGTATTTCACGCAAAAGGTGCCACCGAAGCCACAGCAGCTTTCCCGGCCCGAAAGTTCGTGCAAGCTCAAGCCGCGCACCTTGCGCAGCAATCGCCTGGGCTGCTCATCTACGCACATCTCGCGCAGCGACGAGCATGAATCGTGATAGGTGACCGAATGCTGGAACTGGCTTTGGATGTCGGAAAACTTCGCGACCTCGTCGAGAAACGCGGTCAATTCATAGGTGCGTGCCGCCAGGTCCCGGGCCCGTGCCGACCACTCGGAATCATCTTCGAACAGACGCCCATAGTGATGACGAAGCATGCCCGCACAGGAACCGGAAGGCGCTACCACGTACGGAAAGTCCTCGAACGCCCGGATTACACTACGGGCAATCGCGCGGGCGCGGGCAAAATCGCCGTTGTTGTAGGCGGGTTGCCCGCAACAGGTTTGCCGCATTGGCACATGCACCTGGCAGCCGGCGTCTTCCAGCAACTTAATGGCGGCGAAGCCGACGCGGGGCCGCATCAGGTCGACGAGGCAGGTTACAAACAATGCGACTTGCATGCGCGAATCGGTGTCCTCCAACAGCGGCGGCAACATTCAGTCGACGAATCCGCATTGCAGGTGAATAACTGCAACGCGACAGGATCGACTTCCTTGCGCCGACGAAGGCGTGGCCCAAGCGCGAAACAGTAGACGCCAATATCTTCGCTTGCACTCTACAACGTATCGGCCGGTGAGAAAACAAAGGGGCCGCGGCGGAAAGGGGGAACTTCCCGGTGCGCGGTCCAGCAGGGGGATCGAAAATGACGGGGATGAGACTCAATCCAGATGCTCGTAACCCACCAAGGTAATAAATTCCACGAATTTGTCGTCAGTGGTAATGCGGTCCAGCATTTTTGCCGCGGTTTCGTAAGGCCCGGCATCAAAGGCGTCGCTGCCGACTTCGTCGCGCACCACCTGCAATTCCTGCCGCAGTAGGTCCTGGAACAATTCCAAAGTGATCCGCCGACCGTCGTCGAGCACACCTTTCGGGTGGCGTATCCACTGCCAAATCTGGGCGCGCGCAATTTCCGCGGTGGCGGCGTCCTCCATCAGGTTGTGAATCGGCACTGCGCCCCGCCCGGATAGCCAGGATGCCAAATACTGCACGGCGACGTTGATATTGTTTCGCAATCCCTTCTCAGTAATAGAACCTGGCGGAATCGCTAGCAGATCCGCCGCAGTCACATGGACGTCTTCGCGCCGGCGTTGCAGTTGATTCGGACCCGGCATGTATTCGTCGAATACTTCCATTGCCACCGGGACGAGCGCCGGGTGCGCCACCCAAGTGCCGTCATGACCATCCATCGCTTCGCGCTGTTTGTCGGCCCGGACCTTCGCGAATGCGGTTTCGTTGGCCGCTTGGTTGTTCTTGATCGGAATCTGCGCCGCCATGCCGCCCATGGCATAGGCGCCGCGCCGATGGCAGGTTTGGATCAACAGTTGCGAGTAGCTGCGCATGAAATGGGTGGTCATGGTGACCTGGTCGCGGTCGGGCAGCACACACTGGGGCAGATTGTGAAAGCGTTTGATGAAGCTGAAAATGTAGTCCCAGCGGCCGCAATTGAGTCCGGTGATGTGGTGGCGCAATTCGTAGAGGATTTCATCCATTTCAAACGCCGCGAGGATGGTTTCGATCAATACGGTTGCCTTGATGGTGCCGCGCGGCAGACCGAGGTAATTTTGCGCAAATACGAATACCTCGTTCCAAAGTCGTGCTTCGCGGTGACTTTCCATTTTCGGCAGATAGAAATACGGTCCGCTGCCGCGTTCGAGAAGCTCCTTGGCGTTGTGGAAGAAATACAGGCCGAAATCGAACAGGGCCGCCGGAATCGGTTGTCCGGCTACCAGAAAATGCTTTTCGTATAAGTGCCAGCCGCGAGGACGCACCATGAGCGCCGCGACCCGATCGGCGAGTTGGTAATGCTTGCCTTCCGGTGATGTGAACTCGATTTCCCGCCGAACCGCGTCCCACAGGTTCATCTGGCCTTCCAAGGTCCCGATCCAGGTCGGTGAGTGGGAGTCCTCAAAGTCGGCCATGAATACCCGGGCTCCGGAATTCAAGGCATTGATGACCATCTTTCGGTCCACCGGACCGGTGATTTCGACGCGCCGGTCGATCAGATCGGCGGGAATCGGGTCGATGTACCAATGGGATTCGCGGGTATGACGGGTTTCGTCGACAAAGTCCGGGAAGTGTCCGGCGTCGAGCATTGTTTGGCGGCGCGTCCGCGCTTCCAGAAGGCTATCGACGCGTGCTGAGAAATGGCTGTGCAGTTGGACCAGGAATTCGATGGCTTCGGGGGTCAGAATACGGTCGAACCCGTCGATCGTTCCGGTGAACTGATAGCGCAGATAGGAATGCCCGGCGGTAGAGGTGGCCATGGATCGTTCTCCCAATGCGCCCGGCCAGGGTCACTGATCGCGGGCGAGGCGATGGTGTCTGCCTCAACCTTAGGGAGGGAGTGGTCGGCTTGACTAGAGGCGCCGGGTAATAGTGACTATTGGTTATAGCAATGGTCGTCGCTCACAGAGGTCGACCATTGCGGATGACACCCACGCCCACACCTTCGATTACCAAGTGCTCGCGGCTCAGATCCACCACGATGGGTTCAAATTCCGGGTTCTCCGGCAGCAACCATACTTTTCCGGAACGCTGGCGAAACCGTTTGACAGTAACTTCGTCGTCCAGTCGGGCCACCACGATCTGACCGTTGCGAATCTCGGTGCTTCGATGCACCGCGAGCAGATCGCCATCGAGGATGCCGGCATCGCGCATGCTCATGCCCTGCACGCGCAACAGGTAGTGGGCTTTGGGTTTGAACATGGAGGGGTCGAGTGGAACGTGGGTCTCGACATTCTGCTGTGCCAGAATCGGTCGCCCCGCGGCGACCCGGCCCACCACCGGGAGACCCGGCTCGTCTTCCAGCAGGCGAATGCCCCGAGAAGATCCGGGAACCAGTTCCAGAACACCCTTGCGGGCCAGCGCACGCAGATGGCCTTCAGCCGCGTTTGCGGAACGGAATCCCAACTCCCGGGCGATTTCGGCCCGGGTTGGCGGCATGCCGTTGGTTCCCAGATGCTCGCGGATAAGCTCCAATATCTGCGCTTGCCGTGCGGTCAGTTCGCTCATGGAACACCTGCTGTATGGATATATAGCGTGTGATTATATACAGGTTCGAGCGCAAGTCCAGTCTGTCTTGGCTTTTTAGTGTATTGGCCTGGGCGCAGCAGTCCATATCGTGTGCAGAACCTGTACTCGTCGGCGTGGGGCAGAGCCGTGCGCCATGCAATCGTAAGTCGAGACGGGCCCGGCAGCGTCTGCGGTACGACGCTTAAGAGGCAGAATTCCCCTGGTTGCGTCGACGCCTATCACGTTGCCGACGTGGGTGTAGCCGACGGGAGCAGTCGCGGCCTAGCACACTCGCACGCGGTAAAGGGTGTGCGGCGTGTTGCCGCAGCCATACGACCATCCCGGTGTATCCGCTCGAACTTGTCGGTATGACGTGGGTTGCGACGGAAAAAATCGAGGCGCCGCACCGGGCAATCTCAAGGTTCAACTGCGCAACCACGGCCAAGGCAAGCCGTGTCCGTTTACGGTGGACGGCGTTTGTGCCGTGCATCCGCTGCGTCCGCTCGCTTGCCGACACTTCAATGTATTCGCTCGCGCGTGCGCCGCGGGCGATGATGTGTAGTACCGGCATGGCGAAGATGTCTTGACGCCGATAGCCAACCAAGTAGCGCGACGAACCGTTTTTCACGATGCTGCCGTTCTATGGTGTGCAGCGTAAGAACGGACGCCGCGAGGTCATCAATAGCGGCCTGCACCGGATGGCGAGGGTTTGCACGAATGCAGTTGGCACGACGTGGCCGAGAAAATGGAGGAATTCGACCGGCGGCGCGGGGGGCCACGCAGCGAACCGGCATCAGACCTGCGCCGACGAACTCCGCGAAGCGCGCAGCAAACGTTCCAGTTCGCGAACTGCACCGGCACTCTGTTCGGTGAACATAAGGCCGATTCCGCCGCTCCGATGGATCACGTAGGCGGCCATGCGGACCTGGTGGCGCCGCTTGCCGTGTCCGAGTTCGAAATCCAACTCCACCGCTCGCGCGCTGCCGAGGTCCGTGGCATTGCCGTGTAGCAGCGCGCCCTGGCGGCTGAGGTTGCGCGTGACCGTCCGCAACAACTCCGCGCCACGGCTGTACACAGTAACTGAGACAGGAACCGGTGCCCGTTCGCTCCATCGATGCTCCATTTCCATCTGCTCCAAATCAATCCTTCGAAAGCACGGATGTCATTTGCCGCATCGGAGTCCGTGCTTGTCACGGTGCGCTTGCTTTACAGTTTAGCCCGCTCGGCGTCGCTCAGCAGGACTTGAGCCGTTACAATTCAATACTCGTGATATAGGAGACAGCAATCTCCGCAAATAAGTCGATGCTTTCGCCGCGCGTGTTGGTTAGGATGGAGCTATCCGGCCACCACGGCATAGCCCGGCTGAGCAGCCGGGACTAGCCTTGACATAGGCGCGACCGAGCGCCAGCGGGGCGCCGCGACAGAATAACCATACGGGGACGGAACAAGCGCCGGCGAGACACAGTTGCAGCCGCGGCGAATTTTCCGTAATAGCCAAGCGGTAGTTTTGCGAGTTCGAAACGCGAACGCCATCAGGGTACGGAGCTTATGGCACGCATTCTCATCGTTGACGATCATCCCATCGCCCGCCTTGGATTGCGGTACATGCTGGAATCTCCCGCTGCGCGGCATCAGGTCGGGGAAGCGGAGAGCGCCGCCGCGGCACTGGCGATCTTGCGTGAACAGTCATGGGACTTGATGACCTTGGACCTGTCGCTGGGCGGACGCAGCGGCATCGATCTGCTCAAGCAAGTGAAACGTGCGTGGCCACAACTGCCCGTGCTGGTGATCAGTATGCACGACGAGGAACAGTACGGGGTTCGCGCACTGCGCGCAGGCGCGCATGGGTATCTGACCAAGGGAGCGGGGCCGAAGCGTTTGCTGGAGGCCGTCGAGCGATTGATGGGAGGCCGCTCCTATGTGAGCGAACGGCTCGCGGATCTGTTGGTCCACGACATTGCCCCGGATTCGGGGCCGAGTCATAGGGAGCTGTCGGACCGCGAATATCAGATCATGCAGATGCTCGCGTCCGGCATGCGGGTTTCCGACATCGCGCAGCAGCTGACCTTGAGCGTCAATACCGTCAGCACCTACCGCACGCGGATCCTGCGCAAGCTCAACCTCCGCCACACGGCGGAACTGACGCGGTTTGCCATCGAGCATGGTCTGATCGATCGCTCTCCGATCTAAAATCGTCGACGTTGTAGTGCAAACGGTTACAAACTCGCGGGGCGTTCCCCCACAATCTTTTCGCCCTTCGATGTACTCAAGAGAGGCTGCTGCCGGCCGACATCGTGCTATGAGAGTGGGATGAATGCTTCCCGTGGCAGTATCGCGGTCTGCCGGACGACTAGGCTGAATTACGAACCATGTCACATCAATCGAATAAAGACGCCTGCAGCCAGAGGCCCCAGCTCCGGCTGGTGGCGGTTGGCGAGCCCTCCGGCCGGGTGGTGCAGACGCCGGTGGGCGCTGCCGTTGGCGAGCGCTTTGCCGCCATCGAACGCCGCACCAGCCGCTTGCAGCGGGATACGGAAAAGCGATCAGCGTCCAACGCCCGGCTCGAACGCGAGCTGAGCGAAGCCGAACACGAGCTGCAGTTACATTCCCGCGTCACCCGATTGCTGACGCAAGCAAGGCCGTCGAAGTCCGGGTTGCGCGATCTGTTTCGCCGCCTGCGAAAAAGTCCTCAGCCAACCCGTGGTTCGACCACTATCTGGCGGATTCCCGCAACTGATTCCCCGCTTGCACTCAATCCGCAATCGCTTCGGCGCCGGTGCCGTATCTTCGTTCCTGCGCCGCAGCCCGCGCTACCGATAGCGGCGCATTTGGCCAACGACCACACCCTGAATTTGAACCTGTTCGGGCGCATAAACCAACGGCCGCAGCGCGGCGTTGGCAGGGTGCAGCAAAATTTGTCCTGGCCGTTGCTCGATGCGCTTCAGAGTGGCTTCGTTGCCATCGACGAGCGCGACCACGATTTCGCCGTTACGCGCATGGTTGCGACTTTCCACCACCACCCAGTCGCCGTCGAGAATGCCGTCTTCGATCATGGAATCGCCGCGCACCTGAAGGACGAAACAGGGGCTGTCGCTGCGCAGCGCTGAAGGCACCTCGAACGTCAGCGTATCTTCCACGGCCTCGAGCGGACGGCCGGCAGCAATGGTACCCAGTAGTGGCAATGCCTCCGTCGCTAGCCGGCTGGCCGTTTGCAATCGCACGCCTCGCTGTCGCCCGTCCATGGGTTGCACCAGACCCGCTTCAACCAATGCGTGTATGTGTTTGTGCATGGATCCGCGGGACGTCAATCCCAGTGCTCTGCACAACTCGTCCAATGTTGGCGGCGGCTCGCCCTTCTGCGCTCGGGCGCGCAAGTGGCCACGATCGGCTTGCTGGCGGCGGGTCAGGGCGATCGTCGGTCATGGCCGCAGGCTAGCACATTGGAGAACCGAACGAGAACGCCGGGGGGATATTCCCCCGATTTGCCAACCCGTCCGGGGGATTTGCCCCGCCGCACCCGTTTCGAGTGGGGGATTTATCCCGACACGGAACCCAGGAATTTCGTAAGTGGCTGAAAAATATGACAGTAAATAAAACCGGCACGGCCCTTGCTCTGGTAAAGCGGTAATCCAGTCAGACAAAGCATGCGAGCGGGCTGGCAAGCGAATTTCGAAACTGACCATCTGCAAGGAAGGATCGAGCTATGCGCAACGAAAACCTCGAACACGGAATCGGCCCTGGCGGCGCAGTCCCGGCGACCGGTACCGCCGATGGAGATTTCTCCGCCGACGAGCGGTTTGACGAAGGCGAGGCATGGGACGCCGACCCGACGCATCATTATTTTCGCGATATTCGCGGCCACGAACTGCTGACAGCCGAAGAAGAGCTGGAACTCGGCCGTCGCATCCAAGCGGGCGACGCCGCCGCACGTACCAGAATGATCGAAAGCAATCTTCGCCTGGTGGTCAAGGTTGCCAAGCGTTACACCCGTCGCGGATTGCCGCTGTCGGATCTGATCCAGGAAGGCAACCTCGGCCTGATCCGCGCGGTCGACAAATTCGATCCGGGCCGCGAACTGCGCTTTTCCACTTATGCTGTCTGGTGGATCCGCGAAGCGATCGAACGCGGCATAATGAATCAACGCAGGACCATCCGCCTGCCGGTACACGTAGCCAAACTATTGGGCCGTATCCGTCGTACCCATCGCGAGTTGAGCCGCGACGGGGCCGAAGAAGTCGACTACGGCGAGATCGCCGATCTGATCGAAGAAGAATCGGACCGGGTGCGCGAACTGTTGGATCTCGACCAGCCGTTATTGTCGCTCAACCGTCCGCTCAAGGACGACAGCGAACAGACCTTGCAGGACTTGCTGGTGGACGAGGACATCGGTCCGGACGAACAGTTGGACCCGGATATCGGTCGCAGCCACCTGGACGAGTGGCTCTCGGCTCTGGACGAACGTGAACGCGAAGTCATCGTGCGTCGCTTCGGCCTGGACGGATCCGAGACCGCGACGCTGGAAGAACTCTCCACGGTCATAGGCGTGTCACGGGAACGTGTGCGTCAGATCCAGAACGCGGCCATTGCGCGGTTGGCAGAGTTGTGCGAGCCCAACCTGCACGCGGCCCAGGCCGCCGCATAAGATCGTCGTAGAGCCGAAACCGCCGCCGGTGCCCCGCGCAAGCACCGGCGGCTGCTCTGTGCTTGCGTGTTCTCTATTCGTTCTATAGTATGCTTTCTCAAGTCCAGTAGCGCCGGCCCCGACAACGGGGGCCGCAGCGAGCCTGGAGTCGCGATCGAAGCATATGGAGGGCGCGTGAGCACCCCTGCGGAGTCCTTTGCCGAAGTGCGTTCCGACGATCCGGTGCGTCGGCTCACCGACCGCCTGCGCGCGCGCTATCGGGCCCGGGTCACCGGCGAATTGATCGTTCCAGCCACTGCTGGGCGCTATGCCGATCTTCCCGTCGAACTCGATCCACGGTTGCGCCAAGCAATCCAGGCGCGTGGCATTGCACGGCTGTATAGCCACCAGCGCGAAACCTGGGATGCCGTCGCCAATGGCCGCCATACGGTAGTCGTCACGCCCACCGCGTCCGGGAAGACGGCGTGCTACAACCTGCCGGTGCTGCAATCGGCATTACAAGAGCAGACCAAAGCGCTGTACCTGTTCCCGACCAAGGCACTCTCCCAGGACCAAGTCGCGGAGATCATGGAACTGAACCAGGCGGGTAAGCTCGGTGTGCGGGCCTACACATTCGACGGTGACACGCCCGGCGACGCCCGCAAGGCGGTACGTACCCGCGGCGACATCGTCGTCTCCAACCCCGATATGCTGCATCAGGGCATCCTCCCTCACCACACCAAGTGGGCACAGTTTTTCGAAAGTCTCCGCTACGTGGTCATCGACGAGATGCATACCTATCGCGGCGTATTCGGCTCCCACGTCGCAAACGTTTTGCGCCGTCTGCGGCGTATCTGCCGTTTCTACGGTTCCGACCCGATCTTCATTCTCTGTTCGGCTACCATCGCCAATCCAGGCGAGCTGGCGAGCGCGCTGATCGGCGCGCCGGTGCACACCATCACCGACAGCGGTGCGCCGCAAGGTGAAAAACATCTGTTGTTGTGGAACCCGCCGGTGATCAATCCCGATCTGGGAATTCGTGCTTCGGCGCGTTCCCAGGCCACTCGCATCGCCCGTTTGAGCGTGACACAGGGGCTGAAGACCATTCTATTCGCCCAGACCCGGCTCATGGTGGAAGTGCTCACCAAGTATCTCAAAGATGTATTCGACGCCGATCCGCGCAAGCCGGCAAGGGTGGCCGCTTATCGCGGCGGATATCTCCCTACGGAACGGCGCGCCACGGAAAGGCAACTCCGTGCCGGGGGGCTGGACTGTGTCATTGCAACTTCGGCCTTGGAACTCGGGGTCGATATCGGTGCCCTGGATGTCTGTGTGCTGAACGGTTACCCGGGCACCATCGCCGGCACTTGGCAGCGTTTGGGTCGGGCCGGGCGCCGGCAGCGTCCGTCGTTGGGCGTGTTGATCGCCAGCAGCCAGCCCCTAGATCAATATATTGTCCGCAACCCGGACTTCTTTCTCGGCAGCAGTCCCGAGCATGCCCGCATTGACGCCGACCAGCTGTTGATTCTGCTCGATCATGTCCGCTGTGCTGCCTTCGAACTGCCGTTTCGCGACAACGAACGATTCGGAAATGAAAACCTGGGCGAGCTGTTGCAATACCTGCAGGACGAGGGCGTGCTGCACCGGGAAGGCAGTCAATGGCATTGGACCGCCGACAGTTATCCGGCCAACGCCGTAAGCCTGCGTTCGGTTGCCGAAGGCAACTTCGTGGTGATCGATACCACCGACGGCGGCCAGAACATCGTCGCCGAAGTGGATTATT
The DNA here is from genome assembly GCA_963762165.1 of uncultured Gammaproteobacteria bacterium. GTDB lineage: Bacteria > Pseudomonadota > Gammaproteobacteria > JASBUN01 > JASBUN01 > CAVXJN01. The sequence goes on along the minus strand of CAVXJN010000001.1, from coordinate 50,840 downwards.
CCAGCGCTCCCGACACCTTGTACGAAGGCGCCATCTACATGGTGCAGGCGAGCCCCTATCAGGTTGAAAGGCTCGATTGGGAAGGCCGTAAAGCTTTCGTCACCCGCACCCGCGCCGATTACTACACCGATGCCATCGATTACACCAAGCTCAAGGTCTTGGCGGATTTCGAACGCGACGCAGCCGCGGCTTCGGAATCAGCCCATGGTGAAGTTCATCTGGTGCGGCGCATCGCGGGCTACAAGAAAATACGCTACTACACCCACGAAAATATCGGCTACGGCAACATCAATCTGCCCGATCAGGAGATGCACACCACGTCGGTATGGTGGCAGATTCGCCCGGATGCGCTGGAATCGGAGTTTCAGCAGCCGACAACAAGCTCTGGATGGATTCCTTGGCGCGGCTTACGCCTTGCACCATGTCGCCGCGCTGCAGACCATGTCCGAGCCCCACGACCTAGGCCGCGCGGTAGGCGATGGCGATGCGACCTGGTTTGCCACTGTCGGTGCCAACGGCCGCGGCCAGATGCGCAAGTTCGAAGGCGCGGAACTGGACCCCGAGGCGCAAGCCCGATTTCGTCCGGCCGTATTCCTGTATGACAATTATCCCGGCGGCGTCGGACTTTCCGCACCCCTGTACGACCAGCGTCGGCGATGTGGTCTCCAGCGCCCATGCCCTGATTGCAGCGTGCGGGTGCAATTACGGTTGTCCGGCATGCGTGGGACCGATTCTGGCTTCAGATGAAACGCGCGGCTATTCACCGAAGGGTGCAGCACTGAAGGTGCTGCAATTGATCGCGGGCGGATAGGGCGCACGCTCCGCAGCCCCGCACGCTACAGCCAACCGATCGATCCTATGGACCTCAAACACAGGCTCGGCAAACTTCGTCAACAGACCGGCACGGCGCCTGACGCGCCCATTGTCGCAGGTGTTGCAGAACGGCTGCAGCGCTATCGCGTTGACCAAGGCCGCCGCTCCGATCCGCACGGCAGTACCGAAACCCTGGCACTGCAGCTCGATGGGGAACTGGTCGATGACGGGGTGATCGTCATTGAACATCGCTATGCGCTAAGCGAATTCCATGGACGTGTGCAATTGCAAGAGTTGCTTGATCATCAATCAGTGTTTCCCGAGCAGTGCAGTCTTGATTTGCGCCAGGCGGTATTTCTCGATACCGAAACCTCGGGCTTGGCCGGCGGCACCGGCACGGTGGTTTTCCTTTTGGGGTTGGCCCGGATCGAAGCGGCGAGTCTGGTCGTAAGACAATATCACCTGACCCGTTTCAGCGCCGAAGCACGCATGCTCGATCTCGCCGGACATTGGCTGCGGGATGCAGACACGGTGGTCACGTTCAACGGCAAGAGTTTCGACGTGCCGCTGCTCGCGACACGTCATCGTATGTGCGCGCTGCACGACCCCCTGGCGCGGCTCGCGCACTTGGACTTGCTGTATCCTACCCGCCGCGCGTTCGCCAGCCGTTGGGGAGACTGTCGCCTGATCAGCGCGGAGCGGAAACTGTTGCGCTTCGAACGCGAAGACGACGTTCCGGGTTCAATGGCGCCCCTGGCGTGGTTCGGCTGGTTGCAGCGCAAAGATCCAGAAGGGTTGATTGGCATCGCCCGTCATAACCGCTGGGATGTGCTGTCTCTGGCCGCGTTGATTCCGGCGCTGGCTGCGGCCCATGCCCATCCGGGCATGTGGGAAGCCGATGTATTGGCAATTGCACGGGCTCACCTGGCGCGCAACCAGTACGATCAGTCTTTGGACCTGCTGTGCGAGCATCGGTCCATGCTCGACGATGCCGGCTTGTTGGAGTTGGCGCACTTGTACCGTCGCCGTGGACAATGGCGCGAAGCCTGCGCGATCTGGGAACCGATGGCCGAGCGCGACCACCAGGAAGCGATCGAACGCTTGGCAAAGTATCACGAGCATGTTCGCCATGACGCATCGGCGGCGCTGGCCTACGCCCGACGGCTTGCGCTGCGTCCCGAACACGAGCAACGTCGACAGCGGTTACAGCGCAAGCTGCAGCCGCCACAACGCGACGGCGAACTGTGGATGACTTGAGATCCTGCCGAAACGGGTTCAAGCTGGCTTGGATTTCAATGACGCCATCTGCAGGAGGCATCATGTACCAGGGCGGTTGTCTTTGTGGCGCAGTCCGCTACGAAATCGGTGGTGGTATCCGCAATATAGTGCATTGTCATTGTTCACTTTGCCGCAAAGCGCAAGGCAGCGCATTCGCCACCAATGGCATCGTGCACACACGGGACTTCAGATTCGTCGCCGGTGAGAACGTCCTTCGAGGTTATTCAGATGCCCCCGGCAAGACCCGCTATTTCTGCAGCAATTGCGGTTCACCCGATCATGAGCCGCCAGGATACCGACCCGCAGCACTTGCGGATCAGACTGGGAACGGTGGAATCGGATATCGAAGAGCGGCCCATGGCCCACATTTTTGTCACTTCGAAAGCCAATTGGGATCAGATCAGCGGCGACCTGCCGCAATACGAGGAACAAGAGCCGGGCAGGTGACAACGATTCCAGTCACTTCTGCTTTGATCCGTCACGGTGAGTCTTTTTCCAAAACGAAAAGTTTGCTGGGCGACCGAAACTCGTTAAGCTGACACCGGCGCGGACCTCCATGGTCGCCCTACGACGCGCAATGAGTGAACGATACAACTGCCGATTATCGCCATTTGAACCGCACCAAAATTAAACCTTCACGGCCCCTGCCACGTAGTTTCTACGACCGCGATACCACGCTGGTCGCGCAAGAACTGTTGGGCAAATGGCTGGTCCTGAACCGACGACGATTCGACCCGGATCGGACGCATTGTCGAAACAGAAGCGTATCTGGGCCCGCATGATCTTGCCGCACATTCCGCGCGCGGACTGACCAAACGCACCAAGGTGATGTTCGGCCCGCCCGGGCATGCCTATGTTTACATGATCTACGGCATGTATTTTTGCACCAACGTCGTCACGGAAAGGGAAGGACACGCCTCTGCGGTACTGTTGCGTGCTCTGGAGCCTGTCCTGGGCTTGGATGCACGCACTCAGGGGCCGGGACTCTTGTCCAAGGCCATGGGTATCGACAAAGCGCCTCGATGGACACGATTTGCTGTCTGCCGACTTCCACATTGCCGAACCTGACGCAGCGGGGCCGTTCAAGATCGTCAAGCGCCCGCGCATCGGCGTCGCTTATGCCGGTCATTGGGCAAAGCGTCTGCTGCGCTTTTATATTCGCGGCAATCCGTTCGTTTCCAAACCTTAAGCGCAAACCGTCTGGTGCCGGTGCGGATTACCGACGGCGCTCGAACGTCGACGTCAAGTGTTGCCAATTTTTCGCTGATCTCGTGATTCAACTGGTTCCAGTCAAAGCGCCATCGCCAATTGCCTACAGTCGTACCGGGTAGATTCATACGGGCGTCGCTGCTCAATCCCAGCACGTCCTGCAACGGTACAACGGCCATGTCGGCAACCGAACCCAGCGCCAGACGAATCATGTCCCAATGTATCTCGCGCCCGCTGGTGCCCAGATAAGTCAGCGCATGGGCCCGCTCTCGTTCGACCTGCGCCGTTGTCTGCACAGTTTGCGTTCCCGGGGTTGCCGTAAACCAGCCCTGAGTGGTGTTGTGGTCGTGCGTCGCGGTGTAAACGACGCAGTTGCGGATATGATTATGGGGCAGATATTCCGACGATTTCGGATCGTCGCCGAACGCCATTTGCAGGATTCGCATGCCGGGATAGCCGAGATGGTCGCGCAGCAGGTCGACTTCCGGGGTGATGACGCCCAAGTCTTCGGCGATGAAACGCGGCGTGATTTCCTGTTTGCGCAGCGCGCTTTCGACTGTATGGAAAAACCCGGCGCCAGGGCCCGTCACCCATCTGCCGTTGCGTGTCGTGTCGAGGTCGGTTGCCGGAACTTCCCAATATGCTTGATAGCCGCGGAAATGGTCGAGACGCAATTGCGCCACCAGTTCGAAATTCAATCGTAACCGCTCGACCCACCACTGATAGCCGTTGTCAGCCATGGCGCACCAACGGTACAAAGGATTTCCCCAACGCTGGCCGCTGACGCTGAAATAGTCCGGCGGAACGCCAGCTACGGCTTCAGGTCGGTTTTCCGTGTCGATGCGAAACCAATCGCGATGGACCCAGACATCGCTGCTGTCAAAGGAAACGTACAGCGGTAGGTCGCCAATCAATTCGACTCCGGCGCTGTCGCAATACGACCGCAGTGCGTGCCATTGCTGGAAGAACACGAATTGCAGAAATTCCTGGAATTGCATTTCCGCCGCCAGGTCGATGCGTGCTTGTGCCAATGCGTGTTCGGTTCTGTTTGCCAGTTCCAGAGGCCAATCAAACCAAGCGCTTCCGCCGTGTCGCTCCTTGAGTGCCATGAACAACGCATGATCTCCAAGCCAAAACGCGTGGCGTTCGCGAAATTGGTGGAAGGCGCGCGAATCGGCGCCCCCGCGACTGCAAAAGCCAATGAACGCGGCGCGCAGCATTTTTCGCTTCGCTGTACGCGCGCGTGGGAAATCGATCGGTTGCGGCGGCAGGGTGGCGATGTTTTCCATGGCGGACGATTCGATCCAGCCCGAGCGGATCAGCGGCTGCGCGCCGATCAAAAGCGGATTACCGGCGAATGCCGAATAGCTCATGTAGGGAGAGTTGCAGACACCGTTTTCGCCCAGCGGCAGCACCTGCCACAGACTCTGACCCGTGGATTCGAGCCAATCGGCGAAGCGGTAAGCTTCGTCGCCCAGATCTCCGATTCCGTAGGGACCGGGAAGACTGCTCGGATGAAGCAGAATGCCGCTTTTGCGCATGCTCGTTGGCTGCGTGCGCGCACAAGCGCGATTCCGACTCAAGGCCCGATGTCGTCCAACAAAGCCAATAGTCCGCGCAAAGGGATCGACAGCCAATCCGGGCGATTGTTCATCTCATAATTGATTTCGTACAGAACTTTCTCGAGCAGGAAAAGCTCGATCAGGCGCTCGGCCTCCTGCTCATCATCGGGTAGCACCGGACAACCTTGCGCGGCAGCGCGGTAGCCGGCGAGAAATGATTCGGATGCGTGCAATCGCCAGTCATTGGCAAATGGCTCCAGCCCCGAAATGTCGTCCGGACGCTCCGCGGTCGCGCGCAACAATGCGGTATGCGCCGCATAGTCGAACGACCGCAGCATACCTGCCACATCGCGCAGCGCGGAGTGCTTGGCGCGGCGTTCGTCCAGCGCCCGCTCCGGTTCACCCTCGAAATCGATGATGATGAAATCGTTTTCCGAGACAAGTACTTGTCCGAGATGGTAGTCGCCGTGATGACGTGTCTTCACCGCCGTTACCGGTTGTGCGGTCGCCTCCTCGATGCCGTTGCGTAGCGCCTGTTCCGCCCGCAGCACCTCCAGGACCAGATCTTGCAACTCGGCGGGGACCCGATCACCGCGTAGCGATTCCAGCGTGCGGTCGAGATCGGCGTGCAGTGTCCGGCGCCAACGCTGCAGATCCGCACTGTCGATCGGTTCCGGATCAAACGCCGGGTCGCCGGTCCGTTTGGCGAGCGCGCCGTGCAGCTCGCCGGTACGTTGGCCGAGCCGATTGAGCAGCACCAAATAGTTGGTATGGGTAACGCCGTCGGCTACCAACTGCTCGGGCGATTTCACCAGGCACTGCTCCAGGAATCGCTCCAGGTAGTCCAGGGTAAAGTTCCAGGCGTCACCCTGGTTGGATACGAATCCCTGCAGCAACGCGAGGGTCATGGGCGCACCGTCGGCGCTGCGGTACTCCAGCGAACCCGCTACCGGAATGATGTTCGCGAACGGCGATACCTCACTAAGGAAGCGCCCGATTTCCACTTCCGGATTCACACCGGCACGCAGACGACGGTAGCCTTTCAGGAACAGTTCTTCACCGACGATTACCGCCGTGTTGCTTCCTTCGGATCGGGGGCGGCGCACCTCCAGATCGCGGGTGGCCGAGGAAACCAGTGCCTGGTAGGACTCGGTGGCGTTGAAGTGCAGCGTACCGTCGGCGAATGGCACTTCCAAGCCTTCCCCCATGGCCTCGATTATGGCGGAACAAAATGCAGAATCAGAAAAGCCATCGCACAGAATACCGACTCTCGCTTTTTGCCGTATCTTCGCCAAGGTTGAAGGGAGCAACGGGCGCACGACGTCGTCGCTGTCCTGCCAAAGCATCGCCAATGGCAGGAAATACGTTTCAGTGCTTTGCTCCGTGCGCACTTCGATTGTCGACAGCAGCCAGCTGTGTCCGTCGCGGGACCATTGCGAATGGGCCTTGATCGCAGTGTGTTCAATGCCGGCGCCTTTGGCCGCAAACCAGCGCTGTGTTGCCAGAAATGCCGGCACGATCCGCTGTTCGAATTGATCTCGTAGTTTCTGCGCCGACTGTTGCCGGGATTCATCCACCTGGTCGGCGAAGAAGCTGCGCCATTGGTCGATCAATACCAGTACGGGCAAATCCGGCGGCGGCAACATCTCCTCATGCCAAGCGGGCTCTTCCGCCTTTTGCGTCAGTTGGAACCAATACACACCATAGCCGGGCAAGGTCAGTAGATAGGGCAGATCACCGATGGGCGGGAAAGGCGTATGTCCCAGCATCTCGATGGGCACGTGGGCCTTGTAGCGAGCCAAATCCAGTTCAACCGGTTGCGCATTACGCGACAGATTGGCCACGCACAATACTGTTTCTCCCTCATAAACGCGAAAATAGGCCAGTATCTTGCGGTTTCCCGGCCGCAGAAACTCCAGCGTGCCACGGCCGAAGGCGCGGTGCGCCTTGCGTACCGCAATCATGCGCTTCATCCAGTTCAACAGGGAAGACCGGTCGCGGCTCTGTGCCTCGACGTTCACCGATTCGTAGCCGTAGATCGGGTCCATGATGGGTGGCAGATACAACCGCTGCGGATCGGCTTTGGAAAAGCCGCCATTGCGGTCGGGACTCCACTGCATGGGCGTGCGCACGCCATTGCGGTCGCCGAGATAAAAATTGTCGCCCATGCCGATCTCATCGCCGTAATAGACGATCGGAGCCCCCGGCATGGACATCAGCAGGCTGTTCATGAGCTGAATTTTCGCCGGGTCGTTGTCCATCAGCGGCGCGAGGCGCCGGCGGATGCCGACATTGACGCGCATGCGCCGGTCACTGGCGTATTGTTCATACATGTAATCGCGTTCACGATCGGTCACCATTTCCAGCGTGAGTTCGTCGTGATTGCGCAGGAACACGGCCCATTGGCAGTTGTCCGGAATGTCCGGCGTCTGCTCCATGATTTCGACGATAGGGTGGCGGTCTTCCTGGGCCACGGCCATGTACATACGCGGCATGAGTGGGAAATGGTAGGCCATGTGGCATTCGTCGGCGTTACCGAAATATTCGCGAACGTCTTCGGGCCACTGGTTGGCTTCAGCCAGGAACATGCGGTTCTGATAATGGGCGTCCACTGCGGCGCGCATTTGTCGGATCACGGCATGGGTTTCGGGAAGATTCTCGTTGTTGGTGCCGTCCCGGACACAAAGGTACGGAATCGCGTCCAGGCGCAGGCCGTCCACACCCTGGTCGAGCCAGAATCGCATCACGCGGGTGACAGCCTTTACCACCTGCGGGTTGTTGTGGTTCAAGTCGGGTTGGTGGGAAAAGAACCGGTGCCAGTAATAGGCTTTGGCGACCGGATCCCAGGCCCAGTTGGACGATTCGGTGTCGGAGAAGATGATGCGGGTTTCGGGAAACTTGCTGTCATCATCACTCCAGACGTAGAAGTCGCGCTTGGGAGAGCCGGGGGGTGCGTGACGCGCTGCCTGAAACCAGGGGTGCTGATCCGAAGTATGGTTGATCACCAGTTCGGTGATTATCTTCAGACCGCGCTTGTGTGCCTCACGCACAAAGCGGCGAAAATCCGCGCGGGTTCCGTAGGCGCTGTAGATGTTGCGATAGTCGGAAATGTCGTATCCGTCGTCCCGCATCGGCGACGGGTAGAACGGCAGCAGCCACAGTGTATTGACGCCGAGATCGCGTACGTAGTCGAGCTTCTGTGTCAGGCCGGCAAAATCGCCGCTGCCGTCGTTGTCGGTATCGAAGAAAGCCTTGACGTGCAATTGGTAGATAATTGCGTCTTTGTACCACAGGGGATCGTTTTCCCAGGAATATTCCTCGACGCTATCCGGCATACTTGATTCCCGCTCAGTCAAAATCGTGGATTAAAAGAAGTATTCGAAGTCATGCTCGGTGCGGACGTGGCGCAGCAAACGGAAGATGTGCGCCTGACCGGTGTCCGGACCGAGCTCGATGTAGTTGCGTCCGCCGTTCCACAGGTAGCGTGCGCCGGTCAGCAGATCATGCATCTGGTATGGATGCCCGACGTCGATGCCGAGTTCTTCCGCGGGTAGCGTCACCCAGCCGGACTGCTTATGATAGGGATCGAGATTGACCAGGACGATGACCGTATTGGACTCGTCTTCGCTCCATTTGCCGTAACAGATGATCTCGTCGTTATCGACCGGATAGAATTCCAGGTTCCAGTCCTGCTGCAGCGCACTGTTGTCACGGCGAATGTGATTGAGGCGGGTCAGCAGCCCGCGCAGGCTGTCGGCGCGGTCGGTTTGCCAATGCCGAATCTGATACTTTTCCGAGTCTCGATATTCTTCGCTTCCGGCTTCCCGCGGTTCCGCTTCCAATAGCTCGAACGCCGGACCGTAGATGCCGTAGTTGGAGGTCAGCGTTGCCGCCAACACCGCCCGGGTCATAAATGCGGCGCGTCCGCCAAACTGCAGATAGGCGTGCAGTATATCGGGCGTATTGGGCCAAAAATTCGGCCGAAAGTATTCCCTGACGTCGGTCTTGGTGAGCTCAGTGAGATATTGCGTAAGCTCCCACTTGGTGTTGCGCCAGGTAAAGTAGGTATATGACTGACTGAATCCGCCTTTCGCCAGCCGGTACATGACCTTCGGCCTTGAAAACGCTTCGGCCAGAAAAATCACGTCCGGATGCTCGCCTTTGATTTCGTTGATAACCCATTCCCAAAACGGAAACGGTTTGGTATGGGGATTGTCGACTCGGAAGATGCGTACGCCGTTGTCAATCCAATAGCAGAAGATACTCTTGAGCTCCTGCCATAAAGCTTGCCAGTCGGAACTGTCGAAATTCAGCGGATAGATGTCCTGGTACTTCTTGGGCGGATTTTCCGCATATTGGACGCTGCCGTCAGCGCGCCAGCGAAACCATTCCGGATGTTGTTTGACATAGGGATGGTCCGGCGAACATTGGAACGCGATGTCCAACGCCACTTCGATGCCGAGTCCGCGCGCCTGGTCGACCAGCTCGCGGAAATCATCCAGCGTGCCAAGGTCGGGATGGATTGCCTTGTGACCGCCATCCTGGTTGCCGATTGCCCACGGACTGCCGGTGTCATCCGGTTCCGCGATCAGCGAGTTGTTGCGGCCTTTACGGTTGCTGGTGCCGATCGGGTGTATAGGCGGAAAGTACAGCACGTCAAAGCCCATCGCGGCCACCTCGCCGAGACGGGAAATGCAGTCGCGGAAAGTTCCGTGGCGTCCGGCCTGGGCCGTGCATGAGCGCGGGAACAACTCATACCATGCGCTGAATCGCGCCCGTTCGGGATCGACCACGACTTCGTGTCGGGTTTCGTATTTAGTTGCGAACGTCCGATCCGGATAGCACGACATGGCGCCGATCAGCAGTTCGCTGAGCGCCAACGATTTGCGTTCATGGATGTCGACGTTCTTGTCCGCCAAGCGCGCCGACCAGTCCGCGAGCTGCTTGCGCACCGTTCCCTTGGCGCGTTTGCTCGCTGCCCCCACCAACTCGGCACCCGTCAGCAACGCGACAGCGATGTCTTCGTCCTGAACCCGCCGCGCCAGCTCGTGGTGCCAGGATTCGAACGTATCCACCCATGCGACGACGCCATAGCGATAACGGCCCAACTGCGTGACCGCGAATGCCGCCTGCCAGCGGTCATTGTACAGGGGAACCATCTCGACTTCGGACCAGTCCTGGTCGTTTTCATGCTTGTACTGCAGCATGACCCGCAATTGATCATGGCCGTCGGTAAAAGCGCTGGTCTCTACCACCACCTGTTCGCCCAACACGCGCTTGATTGGAAACCGCCCACGGTCGACGCTGGGCTGCAAATCTTCCAGAACCGCCCGCCGACGGCCGTCGAAATCGCTACGCGACATGACTGTATTCCGCTCCTGTCGTGACCGTCAGTTCTGGCGTTTGAAAAATAATACGCTCAAGGGGGGGAGGGTGAGATAGATCGAATGATAGCGCCCCTGGGCCGGTATCGGCGCCGATTCAGTGCCACCGGAATTGCCGTTTCCGGCGCCGCCGTAGATCTCGGCGTCGCTGTTCAGGATTTCCCGCCACCAGCCGGGTTCGGGAACGCCGACCGCATAATTGGTTCGTGGCACAGGGGTCAGATTACAGACCACCAGGATCTGTTCGTCGGGCTCCCGCCCCTTGCGCAGGTAGCTCAGGACGCTGTTCTCGGCGTCGTGGAAGTCGATCCATTCGTAGCCTTCCGCCTCGAAATCGAGTTGATGCATTGCCGGCTCGTCGCGATAGAAATGGTTCAAATCGCGCACCCATTTCTGCAACCCCTCGTGCCCGGGCTGGTCTAACAGATGCCACTCCAGGCTGCTGTCGTGGTTCCACTCGCCACGCTGGCCGAATTCCCCGCCCATGAACAGCAGTTTCTTGCCGGGGTGGCTGTACATGAAACCGAACAACGCGCGCAGATTTGCAAGCTTGTGCCAATCGTCTCCCGGCATCTTGTTGAACAATGACCCCTTGCCGTACACGACTTCGTCGTGGGACAGGGGCAGTACGTAGTTTTCGGTGAACGCATACCAGATGCTGAAGGTCAGTTCTTCCTGGTGGTAGCGGCGGTAGATCGGATCTTGCTGAAAATAGCGCAGGGTGTCGTGCATCCATCCCATTTTCCATTTCATGCCGAAACCCAATCCGCCCAGATACACCGGCCGCGACACCATTGGCCAGGCGGTCGATTCCTCGGCGATGGTCTGGGTTCCCGGATGGTCGCGGTAGACAGCCTCGTTGAGACTACGCAGAAAGCCAACGGCTTCGACATCTTCGTTGCCGCCGAATTCGTTGGGGATCCATTCACCGGGCTGGCGGGCATAGTCGAGGTACAACATCGAGGCCACTGCATCCACCCGCAGGCCGTCGGCGTGATACTTGTCGAGCCAGAACAGGGCGCTGCTGATCAGAATTGCACGCACCTCGTTGCGGCCGTAGTTATAGATATAACTGTTCCATTCCGGATGAAAGCCGCGTTTGGGGTCTGCATGTTCGAATAGATTGGTACCGTCGAAATACACCAGCCCGTGTTCGTCACTGGGGAAATGGGAAGGCACCCAGTCTAGGATCACGCCAATATTCTTCTGGTGCAGCCGGTCGATGAGGTACATGAAATCCTGCGGATCACCGAACCGCGAGGTGGGCGCGAACAGGCCCGTGGTCTGGTAGCCCCACGAGCCGTAAAAGGGGTGTTCCATCACCGGCATGCACTCTACGTGCGTAAAACCCATGTGATGGGCGTAATCGGTAAGTTGATCGCCTAGTTCGCGGTAACTCAGTGAGCGGTTGTTGTCCTCAGGGACGCGCCGCCACGAGCCGGTATGCACTTCATACGTGCTCATCGGCGCATCGAGTGCGTTGCGCGCTACGCGCTGGCGCATCCATTCCTCGTCGTGCCATTCGTATTTCAGGTCCCAGACCATGGACGCAGTCTGGGGAGGCGTTTCCCAGCGGAACGCGAACGGATCGCCCTTCGCCACCTGAAACCCGTGTAGACGGGAGTGCAGGAAATATTTGTAAAGCGTGCCGTTGCCCAAGCCGGGGATGAAACCTTCCCAGATTCCGGAGTCGTCGCTGCGCTGGCGCAGCGGATGGGAACCCGGCGTCCAGTCGTTGAAGTCGCCGACGACCGACACGGACTCGGCGTTAGGCGCCCAGACGGCAAACAATACCCCTGGATCGCCATCCACGTTCATAAGGTGGGATCCGAGGTTCTCATAGAGCCGGTGGTGGCTGCCTTGCTTGAACAGATAGATGTCCTGCTCGCCGAGCAGGCTCACATCGTGCCGAACCGGGGGCGTCGAAGCGTTTGCTGGACGCAGCATATGGAGTCTCCGCAGATTTGCGCGGGTTAAGGAAAACAGAGGGTTACGCCGAACTTTGAAAGTCGGTGCAACCGTGCGCGAGTGTGCTGCTTCGAACTGGCGCCCGCCTGGAAGAGACGGCACCTGTCCCCACTCTAGGCAACAATCTGCAGGCAAACAAGGCGCCGTGCCGCGTTGCTCTGCACGGGGCGCCGCCGAGACGCTAGAATGCAACCGGCGCATTGCCGTCTGCAGACGCCGAGCCAAGGCGTAGAACAAAGCCGAATGCGCCACCGGTATCAGTATAGTGCTACCCGACGTCGGTGAGGATCGCAGTGATGGGAAAGAAAACACCCGATCAACAAAAATTGGATCGTATCGTTGCCGACGCACAGCGCCAGCGCGAACAGCGCGAGCGCGGTTATCGCGAGCAGGCGTTGAAGTTATACCCCTGGGTGTGCGGTCGCTGCGGACGCGAATTCACCCGTGAGAACCTGCAGATGCTGACGGTTCATCACCGTGACCATAACCATGACAACAATCCGGAAGACGGCAGCAACTGGGAATTGCTGTGCTTGTACTGCCATGACAACGAGCATGCCCGTTATCTGGACGAGCCGGCACCGAGTTCGGCCCCCGACAGCGGTCCCGGCACGGTCAGCACCTACAAGGCGTTCGCTGACTTGGCCGAGCGTATGAAAAACAAGTAACCCGAGATGTTGGCTTGAATCTCCCTGATTCCGCCCTAGTTTTGAGGGGTAAGCGCGCCGCGCAAGTTGCCGGCGATACAAGGAGATGTTTTCATGCCTGTCACAGGAACCGACATATTCAAAGTGATACTTGCGATCCTACTGCCGCCGGTTGGCGTGTTTATGGAGGTAGGCTTCAAAGGACACTTCTGGCTCAACGTCCTGCTCACCCTATTGGGTTATATCCCGGGGATCATTCACGCGCTCTATGTCATTATGAAATATTGATCCGCGCACGATTCGAAAATACTCCAGGACTAGCGAAGTACCCGCCGGTGGCTGGATCCCATTTCGTGATCCAGTACGCTACGTGTGGATCCGGTCTGCGTTAGCATGGCGGTGTCCGAGAAAAGGAGCCCTTTATGAGAATGAAAATTGCAGCGGTGGTGCTGGCGTTACTGACCGTTACCGCGTACGCCCACGCCGCAGAACAACCGGCCGTGTACCGGGTACAACTTAAAACCGGCGGCCCGGGGTTTCTGTTGAGTTGTACCGATCATGTCGAACAATGCACATCGCTGGGACCGCGCTTGTGTCCCGGTAAGACTGCAATGTGGTCCAATACGAACGGCACCTTTTCCAACGTGCCGGTCACCATGCGCAAGAACGGCCCGAAGTCCCTCATGATCGTCAAGTGTGAGTGATCCGCGCTGCCGCGGCCGCTGGAATTGGGCGGCCGCGGCCACCAATCTCATCGCCGTGCAGTCTTGCGCGTAGCGCTTCGATTTTCCTACGGTTGTCCCGAGAGCCCGAGCCTCTAGACTGAATACGCATGGGGCCGGGACCCCGCTCAGCAATCGCAATACGAAGGTAGACGCGGCATGGATGCCTATCCTCACTGGTTGATCGTCATATCCTGGATTTCGTTGGCGCTGGCGTTCCTATGCGCTGCTTTGATTGTGCTCGACATATTGCGCGGTTACCGCCAGCACATGTGGGTCATGAACCTGGTCTGGCCCCTGACTGCCCTTTACGCCGGCCCGATCGCGTTGTGGGGCTATCTGCGCGTTGGCCGGCTCTCGACCCATCGGGCGATGCATGCGGCCAAGCAACGCGGAGAGAAGCCGCCGGCAAAGACCAAGCCGTTCTGGCAAAGCGTCGCGGTAGGCGCAACCCACTGCGGTGCCGGCTGTTCGCTCGGTGACATTTGTGCCGAATGGTTCGTATTCTTCGTTCCGGTCACGTTGTTTGGAATGAAAATCTTCGGTGCCTGGGCCGTGGACTTCGTCCTCGCATTCGCATTCGGCATCGCGTTTCAATATTTCGCCATCAAACCCATGGGCAACCTGTCAGCCGGAGAAGGACTGAAAGCGGCATTCAAGGCCGACACGTTGTCGCTGACCTCTTGGCAGGTGGGCATGTATGGCTGGATGGCGATCGCAACCTTCGCAATTTTCGGCCACGAAATGCACAAGACCAGTCCGGTGTTCTGGTTCATGATGCAGATCGCCATGTTCGCGGGTTTTGCAACCAGCTACCCGGTGAATTGGTGGCTGCTGCGAAAGGGCATCAAAGAAAAGATGTAAAAAAACCCCGCGTCTAGGCGCGGGGTACGCTGCTCGGCGACCGAGTTTGGTGTTGTTTCTTGTTACGTCGCCGTGTTCGAGTTCGAGCAGTTGATGCACATCGCGTGCCGGCGTGTATAAGTCTCTAAAAGATCGAAAAGTTTGGACGTCGGCTTGGGTCGGGTTCAGATGCCGCTGTAAAGGCCGCCGACAGTAGTGCTGCGCAATCAGTCAGATTGGTGCCGCAATACCGCCACCGGGAAGTCTGCCAGCAGGGTTGCCAGCGCGGTTCCTTCCTCGGCCGCGGCCAGCGTTTCACCGTTCAAAACGTTGTGCCAACGGGAAGGGGTGTCCGGCAGCAACACGTGAGTGTCGCCCCATGCATGGCCGTAACCGACGTCATCGGCGCCCGCGAGTAACTTTGTCCAAAACAAACCGGTCACGATCGCCACTTGCTCGCCGTCGTGTTGGCGAAGATACGCGCACACCTGGCTGGCGCGGCTGCCTTCGGCGACCAACGGCACATAAGCGCCGTCGCGAAACAGTTCCGGCAACGCATGCCGGAGCTGCAACAGTTTCCAGGTGAGGAATAGTTTAACGCGTGGATCGGCCAGGTTGCGTCCGAACTCCGTGACCCGTGCGCGTTCCTGCTGCTCGGGCCAAGCGCGAAGCTCCTCGAGTAGACGGACACGAAGCGCGTAGTCCACCGGCCGCCGATTATCGGGATCGACCAGGTCGAAGGTCCACAACTCGTTGCCCTGATAGATGTCGGGCGCGCCGGGAACGGTGAGCTTCCAGGCCAGGGCGCTGAGCGCATTGATGAGCCCAAAGTGGGCAATACGTCGCTGAAAGGGAATGAAGTCGGCAAGAAACGCATTGCGCTCGGGATTGCGCATCAGTGCCTGCAAAAATCGAATCGTAGCGTTTTCGTATTCCTCGTCGGGATTGATCCAGGAAGTGTACAACTTCGCTTCCCGCATCGCTTTAAGCATGTACTGTTCGAGGCGCTCACGCATGTTCTCCACCCCATGTTCGTCGAGGTCATGCAGTGGCCAGGCGCCCAGCAAGGTCTGGTAAATCAGATATTCATCGTTGCGGGACGGAGCACGGGTGAATTCCAATTGTGACGCTTTTGCGCGGTTGAGCTGTGTCCAGCGGCGTAAATGCTGGCGCCATTCCTGGGGCAGTTCCGAGAGGACCGCCAGTCGCGCGCGCACGTCCTCACTGCGCTTGGAATCATGGGTGGAACTTGCGAGCATGGCGTGGGGCCATTGCTCCGATCGTTCGCGGTTGGCGCGATGAAAAGCGTGGGTGGAGATTCCGAACAGGTGCGGGTCGCCGCCCACTTCGTTGAGCGAAACCATTCGGTTGTAGATATAAAAGGTCGTATCCTCCATGGCCTTGGCCATGACTGGGGCCGTGTATTGCTGTACCCGGGCGGCGAAACGCAGGACTTCGCGACGATAGCCCTCGGCACGGTCCTCGACACTTTCCAGCAGTAGTAACTGCTCCAGAAAGTCCAAAATGCGCAGCTCCCGCGCCCTGCCGCGCTTGCGCGCCTGTGCCAGCGCCCAGTGCACGTAGCGGCGATCCTCATCGCTCACCGGTTCGCCGTTCAGATAGGTACGGTAAACCGGAAAACAAGCGACAATTTCGGTCAACGCATCTCGCAGGCCGTTGAGAGTGAAGTCGCGAGTGTGGGGATCCGCCTGGGCGAGCCCGTCGGCAAGATTGGCAAGCACGGTCAATTCGCTGGAGAGCTGATTGCGTATGATCAGCTTCTTGCGTTCATACAAAAGCTCGCCGTAGTCGATGGTGCGGCCAATGAAACGGTGGTAGATGCGGGTCAGCGGCGCTTGTCCGTCACCGTCCACCATCAGATTATTGGTGAGAAACATGAATTCATAGCCGGTGGTGCCCTGTACCGGCCAGTTCCCGGGCAGACGTTCGTAGTTCGCCAGAATCTTTTCCACTACCAGATAAAAATCATCGCCGTTATCGGTGTGCAGGCGCTCACGAAGCGCGCGAAAATAGGCTACCGGGTCGCGCAGACCGTCCGGATGGTCGATACGGAGACCATCCATTCGTCCCGCACGCAATAATTCGGCCACAAGTTGGTGGGTGGCATCAAACACCTCGTCGAGTTCCATCCGCAAGCCGGCAAGATCGTTGATGTCGAAGAATCGCCGATAATTGATCTCGTCGGAGGCGACCCGCCACCACGCCAACCGATAGGCTTGCTCTTCCAGCAGCCGGTGCAGCGGTTCGAAGGTCGTGGTATCGCCCGGATCGCCATTCATGTGCTGCACGAGACGCTCCATGGTGCGCTGGGCCCATTCGCCGGACTGCCACCAGGCGGAAAGACCGCGCTTCAGACTCTCCGCCTCGATGCGCCGGGCGTGTGCTTGTTCGGCATTGCAATCATGGGGCCGCGGCATCCCGCGTGAGAGCTGTGCCCAGTCGCGCAGCGTTTCGTCTTGGTCTTCCGCCGAAGCAAGAATCAAATGATAAGTGCCCGGATCGATCGGGAATCGGTGGTTATAGAACCAAGTGCTGAATTCGCCGCTCTCGGGATCGAAATTCAGCTGCAATCCGCCTCGTTCGAGGACATCGCCATACTGGTCGTCGAGCACCGGCAACAAGACCTTGTGGCGGAGTTCCTCCTTTACCGGATGCCAGTCGATGTCGAAGTACACGGCATAGGGAGACGCCTGTCCGTACTCGAGCACGTCCAGCCACCACCGGTTGTCGGCACCGCCGACCCCCATGTGATTGGGTACCAGATCCATGATCTGTCCCATGCCGTGGCGGCGGAGTTCGTCGCTCAGATCTTGCAGATCGCGCGCGGTACCGATTTCCGGGTTCAGCTGTCCATGATCGACGATGTCATAGCCGTGGGTGCTGCCGCTACGCGCCTTCAGGAAGGGCGAAGCGTAGAGATGGCTGATCCCCAGCGCCGAGAGATAGGCAACAATTGCGCGAGCGTCGTCGAATGTGAATCCGCCATTGAATTGCAGGCGATACGTGGACTCGGGCACTCGAAGGCGGCTCACGACGTTGTCATCCTGGTTGCGATTACGATGCGCGTTCCACGCGCCATACCGTGGACCATGCCGGCAAACGACCGTTGTCGAGCTGCGCGGCGGCGTTGTCCGGAGTCTGGTACAGAAGCTCGCCTTGGGGCGGGGGCGCGTTTTCCGCTATTTCGCGGTTGAGATTGGTATACACGTGAAGGCGGCTGCCGTCGTTGAGTGTCCAACGCACGTGCAGCCCGTTGCGGCCGAACGACTCCGATTCGGCGTTCGCATTCGCCAACGATCTGAGCCGCGGGACAACGTGTTCTGCACGCAACCGCAGTAATTCACGGTGAAACGCGCTCCAGTTCACGTCAGAAGCTTTCTGCGGCTTCAAAATTGCGGACCGGAACGTGGATTCGGCGTTCGGATCGGGAATTCGCTCACGGGCGTCGGGCGCGCTGAATTCCGGGAACCGTTCGAATTCGCGCCGCCGGCCTTCGGTTACGGCAGCGGCCAGGTCGGCACCGAAATCGCAGAAAAACGGAAATGGCTGTGTACTGCCGGTTTCTTCGCCCATGAACAGCATGGGCGGCGACGGCGCTAACAACAACACTGCGGTGGCCGCGCGAATAGCCTGTGGGTCGGCGAGCCAGTGTATACGTTCTCCGAAGGCGCGGTTGCCGACTTGGTCGTGGTTCTGAAGGAAATTCACGAACGCGGTGGGAACCCGGTCGCCGCTGGGTTCACCGCGTTGCTGTCCGTCCCGAAATCCCGATTCATCGCCCTGATAAGCGAAGCCCTGGGTCAGACAGCGGCCGAGGAGTTCCATCGGGTTGCGGGCATAGTCTGCGTAATATCCGCTCACTTCGCCCGTGAGCAATACGTGGAACACATGATGAATATCGTCATTCCACTGCGCGTCGTAAAGAGCGGGGCGCTCGGGGTCTTCGGCCGGTAGATAACGGGCGGCATTGTCATCGTTTTCGAGGACCAGATGGATATAACGGTCGCCGCCCAGGCTGAGCCGCACCCGTTGTGCAAGTTCGGTGAGAATATCGGGGTTCGATTCGTCGGCGATCGCGTGTACGGCGTCCAGTCGGAGGCCGTCGAAATGGTACTCCTCGAGCCAATAAAGCGCATTGTGGATAAAGAATTGCCGCACAGTGCTGCTCGCGTCTCCGTCGAAGTTGATGCCGTCGCCCCATGGTGTCAAATGCCGGTGCGTGAAAAATTGCGGCGCATAGCTGTGCAAATAATTGCCTTCGGGGCCAAAGTGGTTATAGACCACGTCGACGAACACCATCATGCCGCGGCGGTGAATTTCCTGGACCAGCAGCTTGAGGTCGTCCGGCGACCCATAATGGCTATCGGGGGCAAATGGATAGACCCCGTCATAACCCCAGTTCCGGTTGCCCGGGAAATCCGACAGCGGCATCAATTCGATCGCCGTAATGCCGAGGGATTGCAATTCGTCGAGTTGTGCCAGGACGCCGGCGTAGTCGCCTGATTCGCTGAACGTGCCGACGTGCAGTTCGTAAAGCACTGCCTCGTGCCAGGGTCTGCCGCGCCAATCCTGATCCTGCCAGTCGAACGCCGCCGGGTCCAAGACGACGCTCGAGCCGTGCACGTCATCGGGCTGAAAGCGTGACGCGGGGTCGGGTACTTCCATGTTCTCGTCGATCCGGAAGCGGTAGCGAGTCCCGGCCGTCGCCATCTCGGTAACCAGGCCGAACCAGCCATCCTGTTCGGCAACCATTGACAGTTCGGCACGGGCGGCACCATCTCCGAGGCACAAGGTTACCTGTTTGGCGCCCGGGGCCCAGAGTCGGAAACGTACGCGTCGGTCGGCCAGTATGTCGGTACCGAAAGGCATGTTGTGTTGACGCGACGTCATTGCACGGGATCCGGTAGATTGGTTTGGGCCAACACGACCATGGAGCGCGCTTTTAACGGGTAGTGCTCGCCGCCCGCCAGTTCCTGGGCGATGACCGGTTCGGCCGACCGGGTGGTGTCGAACACCGTCTGCCAGCGGGCCCCGACCGGCTTGTCCGGCAACAGAAACGGTATCTGTTCATGATGCGCGTTCAACATCACCAGGTAATTGTGATCGCGCAGCCGCCGGCCGCGTCGGTCGAATTCGTGCAGTTCCTGACCGAACAGCAGCATTCCCAGACAACGAGCGTAATCCTGCAGCCATTCCTGCTCGGTCATTTCACCGCCCTCCGGATGCAACCAGGTGACGTCTTTGACGCCGGCGCCGTGAATCGGATTGCCTTGGAAGAAATACCGCCGTCTGAACACCGGGTGTTCGGTACGCAACCGGATCAACCATTGCACATACAGAAACAGCTGCCGCTGCTCGTCATCGAGATCCCAGTTGATCCAGGTGAGCTCGTTGTCTTGGCAATACGCATTGTTGTTGCCATTTTGCGTGCGGCCGATCTCGTCGCCGGCCAGGAGCATGGGTACGCCCTGGGAGAGCAGGAGCGTCGCCAACAGATTGCGTTGTTGCTTGGCGCGCAGCGCCAAAACGGCAGGATCGTCCGTCGGCCCCTCTATGCCGCAGTTCCAACTGCGATTATGGTCCTCTCCATCGCGGCCCTGCTCGCCGTTGGCGTCATTGTGTTTGCTGTTGTAGCTGACCAGGTCGCGAAGCGTGAAGCCGTCGTGAGCCGTCACGAAATTGATGCTTGCGAATGGGCGCCGGCCGCCATTTTCGTAGAGATCGCTGGAACCGGTGAGCCGATAGGCGAGTTCACCGATATGTCCGCCTTCTCCTTTCCAATAGGCACGAACGTTGTCGCGGTATTTGCCGTTCCATTCCATCCAACCCACGGGAAAGTTTCCGACTTGGTAACCGCCTTCACCCAGGTCCCAGGGTTCGGCGATCAATTTGACCTGGGAAAGAACCGGATCCTGGTGAATGATGTCAAAGAAAGCGCCCAGCCGGTCCACTTCATGAAGCTCGCGTGCCAAGGCTGACGCCAGATCGAAACGGAAACCGTCCACGTGCATTTCCAGCACCCAGTAGCGCAGGCTGTCCATGATCAGCTGCAGAACCCTGGGATGCATCATATTCAAGGTATTGCCGCAACCGGTGTAATCGCGATAGTAACGCGGCTCATCAGGCAGCAAACGGTAATACGCGGCGTTGTCGATGCCTCGGAAGCACAGGGTCGGACCGAGATGGTTGCCTTCGGCCGTATGGTTGTACACCACGTCCAGGATCACTTCGATACCCGCCGTATGCAGCGCTTTGACCATTGTTTTGAATTCATAGACTTCACCGGTGCTCGAATAGCGCGCTTCCGGGGCAAAGAATCCGATGGAGTTGTAGCCCCAGTAGTTGCGAAGGCCCTTCTCCAGTAAATGTCGGTCATCGACGAATGCATGCACCGGCATCAATTCGACTGCGTTCACTCCCAGACGCCGCAGATGATCGATCACGGGCGCGCTGGCAACAGCGGCGTAGCTGCCGCGCAACTCGGGGGGAATGTCGGGGTGCAAGGCGGTGAAACCCTTGACGTGCATTTCATAGATAATCATGTCCGCCTGCGGAATGCGTGGCGGTCGATCATTTCCCCAGGTGAATGCCGAATCGATCACCTGACACTTCGGCATGCCCGGGGCGCTATTGCGGCGATCGAATGACAGATCTTCATTCTTGTGGCCGACACGGTACCCGAACTGGGCATCGCTCCAGCGCATCGGGCCGACGAGAAATTTGGCGTAGGGATCGAGCACCAGTTTATTCGGATTGAAGCGGTGTCCCTGCTCGGGCCGGTAGGGCCCGTAGACGCGGTAACCGTACAGCAGGTCGGGACGTGCTTCGGGAAGATAGGCGTGCCAGACTTGGTCCGTCCGTTCGGGCATTTCGATGCGCTGAATTTCCCGTCGGCCGCGCGAATCGAACAGGCACAATTCAACTTTTTCCGCGTTTTCGGAAAACAGCGCGAAATTCACGCCTTCTCCGTCCCAGGTGGCGCCCAGGGGATAGGGCTCGCCCGGCCATACCGCAAGTTTTCGAACCATGGTTACATCCGATCCATGTGAGTGAACTATGGTGACACACGCATGCGCGTGGCTGGGGTTCGCAGTCCGGGGCGAGCAACAAACTCGCGGCGACGGCAAAAACCGTCCCTGCCGATGGCTACGGCATCCTCATTCGGATGGTACTTCATTACATCAGTGGCCTAGCCAACTTCCCGGAGAACTCCAATCCTAGTGTAGGCATTTCGTCCCGGTTCGCACGCTGGCCGGGCCAATGGTGTCAAAAGCCGGGATCGGGCTAAACTCGTGACAGAATACCCGCGTGCGATCGAACCGGCAGGCGGCAGGCGAGGGCAGGACCGGCATGATCGAACAACATATCGAACCCGGGGCGCAGTCCGGATATCTCCTGATCCGGCCGAACCAATCCATGTCCTGGACCGGCAACCGGCGCTGGATGACGATGCTCAGCGCCGCGACCCTGGGTCTTGGCGGGCTGTTCGCCGTGCGCGGGTTGTGGCCGATTCTGGTGGCCGCGGCGCTGCAAGTCGTTTGGCTATGGCTCGCCGTCTACAAAGTGGCGCTGGATTGTCAGCGCCGCGAGTGTGTGCGCTTCACCGAAGCTGAAATCGTGATCCACCGTGGTCGTTACCGGCCGATTCAGGAATTGCGTTTCCCGCGTGGCTGGACCCGATTGGTCGTGGAAAACGGTAAAGCGCTACGGTGTCCGATGCGGCTGTTTCTGCGTTGCTCTGGCCGGGAAACGGAACTGGGAGGCTATCTGCACGAAGACGAACGCAGACGGCTGGCCGATGCCTTGAGGTCATTGCTGGTTTCCTCCGATTAGTGCCTCCGATTGCCCACACGGTGACTTTGTGCCCGCCGACGTGTTAGCCTGGAATTAATCCCGATTGAAAATGCGGTTGCGCTTCCCGGCAAACCGATTCTGGCGTGCAAAATGTCCGTGTCGTGAAATCCTTGGGCTGCTGTGCAGTCCTGTTGTCCATTGCACTGCTGCTTTTTGGCTGCGAGTCCGCATCCGACGACGGCAGGATTGCGGCCGTGCGCAAACGGGGCGAATTGGTGGTCCTGACCCGCAATGCGCCCACCACCTATTATCTGGAACGAGACGAGTACGCCGGCCCCGAGCACGACATGATGCAGGCGTTTGCCGATTCCCTCGGGGTCAAAGCGCGCTTCATCGTCTACCAGTCACTGGAAAAGCTGCTGGACGATCTGGCGGCAGGCAAGGGCGATGTGGCGGCGGCGGGACTGACCCTCACCGATGCCCGAAAACGCCGCTTCCTATACGGACCTTCCTACCAAAAGGTCCGGCAGCAGGTGGTATGCCGCAGGAATGGCAGACGCGCCCACAACATCACGGAATTGACCCAGGTGGAGTTGGCGGTAGTGGCTCATAGCAGCTACGTGGCGCGGCTCAAAGCGTTGCGCGCCAAACATCCGGAATTGACCTGGAGCGCATCGCAAGAAGACACTGAAACGCTGCTCGAACAAGTATGGAAGCGCGAAATCGACTGTACCGTAGCCGATTCCAATATCGTCGCCGTCAATCGCCGCTATCATCCGGAACTGGTGGTGACGACCGCCATCACGCCCGAGGAGCCGCTGGTGTGGTACCTGCGGTCGGATGCGCATTCACTGCGGCGGGCTATGGGAAAATGGTTCGAGCGTTACCGTAGCGCCGGACAACTGGCGCGCACGCTGGATCGCTATTACGGCTATGCCAAGCGTTTCGATTATGTCGATACCCGACGATTCCTCCGCCGGGTGAAACACCGGCTGCCGAAATATCGAAAATGGTTCCGGGAGGCGGGCGACAAGTTTGGAATCCGGTGGACATTGCTCGCCGCGCAAGCCTATCAGGAGTCCCACTGGTTGCCGCGCGCCAGCAGCCACACCGGCGTGCGTGGCATCATGATGCTTACCCGGCCTACGGCACACGAACTGGGCGTCGAGAATCGCCTGGACCCGAAACAGTCGATTTTCGGTGGCGCCCGCTATCTGCGTCGGATTCGCAAACGCCTGCCGGACGAAGTAATCGAGCCGGATCGTACCTGGATCGCTCTGGCGGCCTACAACATCGGCTCCAGCCACATGCGTGACGCTCGCAAGTTGGCCGAATCTCTGCACAAGAACCCCAACCAATGGGCGGCGCTCAAGGGCGTGTTGCCGTTGTTGTCCGAAAAGAAATACTACAGCGATCTAGACTTCGGCTATGCCCGGGGCGAGGAGGCCGTGCGCTACGTCAATCGGATCCGCAATTTCGAAGACTTGATGGTGCGACGATTGGCGGCCGATCAATAGCGACGCCGCCGAGGCTGCGCAAGTCAGCCCTGGTGCGCAGGACTTTGTCGGAGCCAGACGCCGTGAGCGTCACGCTTGATCGCGATTCATCCGCTTTTTTCATAGGTGCCGACGAGCTCGCATTGCGCCAATACATGGCCTTTCATTTCCATTTCGAGCACAGCTTTGGTGGGTTCCTTCATATCCGGCAAAACGCGATCAAGCGCGTAGAGCTTGAAGAAATAGCGGTGTGTGCCGATGGGCGGGCACGGGCCGCCGTACCCGGTGCGCTTCCAGTCATTACGACCTTGCAGCGTACCATTCGGCAGATCCGCCGCTGCCACCGCTTCCGCCAATCCGGAACTATCGGGCGGCAAATTGTACAGAACCCAGTGCACGTAGGTCATGCGGGGGGCCTTCGGGTCCGGTGCATCCGGATCGTCGACAATCAGCGCCAGGCTCGCGGCGCCGCCTGGCACCCCGTGCCACGCGAGCGGCGGCGATCGATCAGCGTCATCGCAGGTAAATTTCCGCGGGATTTTGCCGTGGGCGGTAAACGCATCGGATTTCAGTTCCATTGTCATGAGCGGCTCCGTTCATCCTGCCATTGGGACACGGGAAAAGGATTGCATAGCAAATCCGGCTGTCAAACCGGCAACAGCCCGGGCGGTTGCATGGTTGGGGTGATGAACGCAAACTGGAGAGGATACGGCAGTCGGACACAATGCGATGTACTGGACTACCTCGCGGAACGCAGGATCGCGGAGGCGCAGGAGCGAGGCGATTGCGACCGCTTGCCGGGCGCCGGAAAACGCTCATGGAAGCGCAACCTCAAGACATTTACCCGTATCGAATCGCATCCCGATCGACGATGAAGCGTGGGAATATCTGCCGCCTATGTACGGATTCGCAAATTTCACGCTCATCGATCTTCGCAGGCCACCTTGCCGGGTATCGGACATCTCTCGTCGCCTGACTGGTTAATGCGTGTACCCGTGAACGCCGAGTCCACTTCCGCCGACGAAGCCCCCGCAATCCTCCATGAACAGGTGCGGTTGCTCTACCACCAGGCGCTACCGGGACTGCTCGCGTCGCTATTCAACGGCACGGTGGTCGTGCTGGTATTGTGGCCGATACAACCGGCATCCCGGTTGCTGACTTGGTGGAGTGTGCTCACGCTGATTACCCTGGCGCGCGCATACAGCGTGATTCGCTACCGACGAGATACGCAAGTCGCAGCACATACCCGCTCATGGCTGTGGCGTTTCGCCCTGGGCGCGTTTGCGGTAGGCGCCTGCTGGGGGGCTGCGGGTACGGTCCTGTTCCCGGCGGACCGGCCAGGCTACCAAATGTTTCTGCTGACCGTGCTCGCCGGGACGTCTGCCGGCGCTGTGCCGCTGTTCGGCTCCGTCTGGTCGGTTTACGCAGCCTACACAGCGCCGATGCTGTTGCCGACGGTCGCCTGGCTCCTGAACAGGGAAGACAGCATCCACAATTACATCGGCTTAATGGTATTCGTCTATACCATCGTCGTGCTCGGCAGTGCGGCACGTATCGCTCGCAATATCAAATCGTCGCTGCGGCTGAGTTTCGAACGTCTGGAACTGGTCGAACGTTTGTCCCAGTCGAAGCGCGAGCTGGAGCAGATCAATGCGCAGTTGCAGCGGGAGGGGCAGCGGCGAAACCGCGCGCAACTCAAACTTCTGGACAGCAATCGCTTCCTGAAGCGGATCATGGACAGTGCCCAAGAGGGCATTTTCGTCTTGGACCGGGAGGGCCGGATTACTCGAATCAACCAGTTTCTGGCGGATTTGGCGCAACAACCCCCGGCGCAGCTGCTGGGCTCGACTTTCGCCGACCTGTTGCCCGAAACCAATCGGACCGCACTGGCGACAACGTTTGAGCGCGTGGTGCAGCACGGCGAAACCGGGCGCTGCGACGATTTGGAAGTGCGCGCCGCAGACGGCTCAGCGCGGAGCTTGAGCGTGAGCATAGCGCCGCTCCTGGACGGGCAACGAGTTACGGCCATGGTCGGGGTGGCACGGGACGTCACCGAGCAGCGCGAACTGGAACGCATGAAAGAAGATTTCATTTCCACGGTCAGCCACGAATTACGCACACCTTTGACATCCATTCGCGGCGCTCTGGGCCTGGTCACCCGCACCGCGTCGGCGGACTTGAAGGAACAGACACGCTCGTTGCTTGCCATCGCCGACAGCAACAGCGAACGCTTGTTACGTCTGATCGACGACTTACTGGACTTGCAGCGGCTTACGCTCACACGCATGCGCTTCGTGTTTTCCCGGCAGGAGCTGACTCCTCTGGTCGAACATGCAGTGGAGATCAACCGCGCATACGCGCAGCAATATAATGTCGAGTTCAGGCTCGAATCGATGGCTGATTCAGCGGTGGTCCGGGTCGACCGAGACCGGTTTATCCAGATCATGACCAACTTGCTTTCCAATGCCGCGAAATTCTCAAGCCCAGGTTCAGAAGTCAGGATTGCGATCGAGAATGTGGAATTCGGTGTGCGAATCTCGGTTCAGGACAGCGGCCCCGGGATACCGCCGGAATTCGGAACTCGGATTTTTCAGCGTTTCGCGCAAGTCGACAGTTCCGATTCCCGCCGCAAGGGCGGCACCGGCCTGGGCCTGAATATCAGCAAATTCCTGATCGAAGCGATGAATGGGCGGATCGGTTTTTACAGCGAATTGGGACGCGGCTCGACGTTCTATGTCGAACTGCCGGTGGGGCATGCTCCGGCAACGATGGACGGCGAACCGAAAAACCGCCAGGGTTGAGCCCGGCGGATCATGTCGCCTGCAGTGCCAAGACCCCGTCAGCGAATTGAACGTTGAAGCCGCGCGCACTCGCTTGCCACGGTACCGTGAGGCACTTGCCGGGGAAGTAGGCGATGGCATTCTGGACGCGGAGCCGTCCGCCATCGACCTCGATCTGGAATGGACGCTTCCACGACGCGGTGCCGTGGATGAACCGATACGCACGCCGTGCCGACCATTGCGCGGGAACCACAAAGTCCGCAGCGCCGGGCATCGGGTAATAACTGCCGGCGGATTCGTCCTCGGAGTCTGCGCAGGTAATGCCCTCCTGGCATGCGCGCAGCCATCGGGCCAGCAGAGTGCCGCTCAAAGCTGCGAGGGCGACACGCAAGGTGTCTTCGGTATCCTCGACAGCGATCGCCAACCTTTCCTGGCCGAAGACCGGCCCGGAATCGAACTCCGGGCCCAGGGCGTGCAACGTGATACCGGTTTCGTCGACGCCTTGGCGCAATTGCCAGAACAGCGGCGCCGGCCCGCGAAACTGGGGCAACAGGGAAGGGTGCAGGTTGAACGCAGCCGCCGGATAAGCATCGAGGATGCTCGCCGGCAACCGCCACGGCCAGCACGCGCTCAACAGCATGTCGCAGCCGTACTCGGCGAGGCGAGTGGACCAGTCGCGCGTTACCCCTACAACCGGAATCGCGTACCTTCGAGCTACCTGTGCGCAGGTCACGGTGGGACGTTCCACGGGCAGTTCCAACGGGCTCGCCTCCCGCCCCAGCAGATGCGCGGGCACTGCCACCTGGTGCGGCGCGAAGCCGTTGTCGATCAGCCATTGCAACGGACCCGTGGACAGCGGGCCGGCCATACCGAGAAACAGGATCTTCGGAGCGCCGATCACAATGCGCCCGGGTCGGGCATGGCCTTCTCCGGCGCCCGCTCGCTGATGGCGGCCGATGGCGCGGCCCCTTCGTCCTGCATGGCGTCGACAAACCCGAACGCCTGCCAATCCCGAATGCGGCTCGGATACAGAATTCCGTCCAGATGATCACATTCATGCTGGATCACCCGGGCCTGGAACCCACAGACTTGGCGCTCGATCAAGCGCCCATCAAGGTCGTATGCGCGGTAGCGGATGCAGTCTGGCCGGTCGACGCGGCCGCGCATACCGGGTACGCTCAGGCAGCCTTCCCAGTCACTGCCGAATTGATCTCCGATAATTTCGATTTCGGGATTGATCAATACGGTATCCGGCAGGGTTTCGCAGTGGGCGCGCGCCGTGCTCGACTGCAGCCCGAATACCAGCACTCGCGCGCATACCCCGATTTGCGGCGCCGCCAGGCCGCAGCCCCCCGCGGCCCGCATGGTCTCGAACATATCGGTGATCAGCTCAGCGAGTTCGGGCGTGGAAAACCTGACCACGGGCGCGGCCACTTGGAATAGCCGACGATCGCCCATACGCAGTACAGTGTGCACCGTCATATCTGCAACCACCTCCGATCAATTGAAAACCCCGCGGAGCCCGGGTTGAAAGGCAGTCGCCAATGAAATACCGCGACGAAACGCCGTAACTGCATTGGCAACGGCGGCCGAGATCACCCAGGCTATGCAACATTATCCACCAACGGTAAAGCGAGCAACATGAACGACCAGCACGGCCAGCGTGACGACACCGATTTCGACTCCGAAGCCGAGTCCGAAGACCGCGACCAGGAATCCGGGCGGCAAACCTCGGATCTGGTCATACCGAGTGAAATTCTGCCGAACACGCTCCATTTGATTCCCATCTCGGGGAGACCGTTTTTCCCCGCTCAGGTCATGCCGGTGGTGGTCCACGCCGAACGTTGGCTGGATACCGTACAGAAGATCGGCGAAACCGCGCACCACATGGCAGGCCTGTGTCTGGTCCAGTCGGACGACTCGGACAACGCTTCGCCGGACGATTTTTTCGCCACCGGGACAGCGGTGCGTATGCACCATCCGGGAAGGGTAGACGGCCGCGTGCAATTTATCGCCGAAGGTGTGAAGCGGTTTCGGATCACCAAGTGGATTTCCCGCGAGCCGCCATTTCTGGCGCAGGTGGAATACCCCGAGGAGCCGGAAGAGAATCCCGACGAACTGCGTGCATACGCCCTGGCGATCATCAATACCATCAAGGAGCTGATGCCCCTCAACCCGCTTTACAGTGAAGAGCTCAAATCCTTCCTGGAGCATTTCAGCCCCAACGAGCCGTCGGTCCTGGCGGATTTCGCTGCCAGCATCACCTCCTCGCCGCGCGAGGAATTGCAGACCGTACTGGACACGGTGCCGGTAAAACGGCGCATGGAGAAAGTGCTGGTGCTGCTCAAGAAAGAAGTGGAAGTCGCGCGCATCCAGACCCAGATCCGCAAGCGCGTCGAAGAAAACATGTCGGAGCAGCAGCGCAAGTTTTTTTTACGCGAACAACTCAAACAGATTCAAAAGGAACTGGGGATCGCCAAAGACGATCGCACTGCGGACGTGGATACGTTTCGCGAGCGACTGGAAGGACTTGAGTTGCCCGCAGGGGCCGCCAAACGGATCGATGAAGAATTGACCAAGTTGTCGATTCTGGAAGCGGGCTCGCCGGAGTACGCCGTCACCCGCAACTATCTCGATGTACTGACTTCACTGCCGTGGGGCAAGTATTCGGCGGACAAACTCGATTTGAAACGGGCCCGCAAGATATTGGACCGCGATCATGACGGTCTCGAGGATGTGAAGCAGCGCATTATCGAATTCCTCGCCGTCGGTGTTTTCAAACGCGAGATCGCCGGCTCGATTCTGTTGTTGGTCGGTCCGCCGGGCGTCGGCAAGACATCCATCGGCCGTTCGGTCGCCGATGCCCTGGGTCGCGAATTCTACCGCTTCAGTGTCGGTGGAATGCGCGACGAAGCGGAGATCAAGGGGCACCGGCGCACCTATATCGGGGCCATGCCCGGCAAGTTCGTGCAAGCCATACGCGAAGCCGGCGTCGCCAACCCGGTGGTGATGCTCGACGAGCTGGACAAGGTCGGGGCCTCCTATCATGGCGATCCGGCCTCGGCGCTGCTGGAAGTGCTCGATCCAGAACAGAACCGCGACTTTCTCGACCACTATCTGGACGTGCGGTTCGACCTGTCCAAAGTGTTGTTCATCTGCACCGCCAACCAGCTCGACACCATTCCCGGACCGTTGCTCGATCGTATGGAGATCATTCGCCTGGCCGGTTATATCACCGAAGAAAAGCTCGCCATCGCCAAGCATCATCTGTGGGCCCGGCAACTGGAAAGAGCTGGCGTAAAATCGAAGCAATTGAAGATCTCAGACGCGGCTTTGCGTCATCTGATCGACGGTTACGCCCGCGAAGCCGGGGTGCGCAATCTGGAAAAACAATTGGGGCGCATCGTTCGCAAAGCGGTGGTGCAGCTGTTGGGCGGCGAAAAGGAGCCGATCCGCATCGGCGTCAAGGAACTGGAAGAATATCTCGGCGCGCCGTTTTTCCGCCCGGAGAAGACCATTCGCGGCGTCGGCGTGGTTACGGGTCTGGCCTGGACCGCGATGGGCGGCGCAACGCTCGCTGTAGAGGCGACCCTGGTACACACCAAGAACCGCGGTTTCAAACTCACCGGCAAACTCGGCGAGGTGATGCGCGAGTCCGCGGAGATCGCTTACAGCTATATTGCGGCCAACTTGAAGACCTACAACGGCGATCCCAGTTTCTTCGACCACAGTTTCGTCCACCTGCACGTGCCGGAAGGCGCTACGCCCAAAGACGGCCCCAGCGCCGGCATCACGATGGCAAGCGCTTTGCTGTCCCTGGCGCGCAAAGAGAAGATCGACCGGCCGCTGGCGATGACCGGCGAGCTGACCTTGACCGGTCAAGTGCTGCCGGTAGGCGGCATCCGCGAGAAAGTCATCGCTGCACGCCGCAGCAAAATCTTCGAACTGATCCTGCCGGAAGCCAACCAGCGCGACTTCGACGAACTGCCGGAACATATTCGGGAGGGCATCGAAGTGCATTTCGTGAAACACTACCGCGACGTGAAACGCGTGGTGTTCGACCGGAACGAATAGACGGCCAGCACAGGCCTCGTGCTTTTCACCTCGAACGCTACTGAGCGCAGCGATGCCTGTTAACGGGTGACCAATGGCTTTTCGCCGGATGATCCCAAAGTTCCCGTTCATCGGATGAACTGAGTCCGGCTTGGATAGGCCGGAGTAGGATCCCGCCGAAACACGCCTCGCCGTCGAAGTTCCGAAAAAAGAAACGCCCAACGGCAAGGCAGTTCGCAGATTCGGGTTTGATGTCATCCCGGACTTGTTCTAGATCAAGGCGCCCGCACGGCGGCAGCACCTATAGTGCGCTTGCAACGAAAGCGGTCCCGCCGCTCGCAGGTCGGGAACCAATATACCGTATAGATCATGCCTGAATAAGGAGCCATCGCCAGTGGAACTGACCGCTCCGTCCTCTGAACACCGCCGCACCCACCAGTGGATCGTGTCTCTCGCGGTGTTTTTTGCATTATCGCTGCGAGTTCTCACCGCGTCTGCCGGGTTCGCTGACGAGTATCCGGCCGCCCGTACCTTTTTTCCCGGCGCGGATCGGATCGGCGAACTGGAAGGCAAGCCACCTGCGGCGCCCGTGTACAAAGGCGATCAGGTCGTGGGCTATGTGTTCGACACCAGTCAGGTGGTGAATATTCCCGCCTACTCCGGAAAGCCGGTGCGGGTGCTGATCGGCTTGGATACCGATGGTGTGATCCGAGGCGCGAAGGTTCTGGAACATCACGAACCGATCTTATTGGTCGGCATCCCCGAGACTTCCTTGTTCAGGTTTGTGGACCAGTACGTAGGAAAATCGGTGCACGATCGCATCAAAGTGGGTGGCGGAAAGCGGGAAGGACACGTCAACGTGG
Organism: uncultured Gammaproteobacteria bacterium; assembly: GCA_963762165.1. Lineage (GTDB taxonomy): Bacteria > Pseudomonadota > Gammaproteobacteria > JASBUN01 > JASBUN01 > CAVXJN01. Next base: position 19,407 of record CAVXJN010000001.1, on the reverse strand, counting down.
ACGCCATCACGGGCGCGACGGTGACGGTGATCGTGGTCAACCGCACGATCATGCGCGCCGTACACAAAGTGGCGGTTTCCCGCGGCATCATCAAGCCGACCCAGGCGGAGACCGCGCCACCAGCAACCGTGCGCGCCGACGTATTTCAACAAGCCGACTGGAAATACCTGACCGGCAACGGCTCGATTCGCCGGATGCTGCTTTCAGTGGAAGACGTTGACAAGGCCTTTGTCGGTACCCAAGCCGAAGGACGCGGATCAAAGAAAGGCACGTGCGTGGAAACCGCCGCAGGCGAGCGCTGCGACGTGTTCGAGGATCTCTACTATGCCTACCTCAATGCACCCACCATCGGTCGCAATCTGCTCGGTGAAAGCCAATACAACTGGTTGATGTCGCAACTCAAACCCGGAGAGCACGCAATTGCAGTGCTCGCCAACGGCGTCTATTCGTTCAAGGGCTCGGGTTATGTACGCGGCGGCATTTTTGATCGCATTCAGGTCTCGCAAGGCGACCAGACCATCAATTTTCGCGACCTGGATTACTATCGACTGAGCGACACCTTCTTGTCAGGCGCACCGGATTTCAAAGAAATGGCGATCTTTGTGATCCGTGACAATTACCAATTTAATCCTGGCGCAGAATGGTCCATTTCGCTGTTGGTTCGGCGTGCCACGGGCCCGCTCAGCAGCGTCTTTACGACCTTCAGCAGCAATTACGAAATACCGGAATCCTACGTCGACCAGCCGCCGCCGTCACGCGTGGAACCGGTTGAGGAGGAGCCGATGTGGGTCGCCGTCTGGCGGGAGAAAACCTTCCAGATTGCGGTACTCGTGGCCGGTCTCGTCGTGTTGACGTTGATCATGGTGCTGCAGGATTGGCTGGTTCGTTATCCGCGTCTCACCATTTACCTTCGCAACGGTTTTCTGGTTTATACGCTGTTTGTTATTGGCTGGTATATGCTGGGACAGTTGTCAATCGTAAACGTACTCACATTCGTGAACTCCTTAATTCAGGGGTTCAGCTGGGATACCTTCTTGATCGATCCGATCATGTTCATCCTGTGGGGTTTCGTGGCGGTGACCCTGCTGCTTTGGGGGCGCGGCGTGTTTTGTGGTTGGCTGTGTCCGTTCGGCGCGTTGCAGAAACTTGTCAACCAAGCCGCGCAGAAGCTGCGGATACGCCAGTGGCAGTTTCCCAGTCTGGTTCACGATCGCCTGTGGGCGCTGAAATACGTAATCCTGCTGCTCCTGTTCGGCATATCGCTCGGCTCTATGGGGACTGCGGAGCGATACGCCGAAGTCGAACCGTTCAAGACTGCCATCACGTTGCATTTCGATCGCCAGTGGCCGTTCGTGCTGTATGCAGCCGGGCTGGTCGTGATCTCGATCTTCAACTGCAAATTCTACTGCAAGTATCTCTGTCCGCTGGGTGCTGCGCTGGCCGTGCCCGCGCGACTTCGGATCTTTGACTGGCTGCGCCGACGCAAGGAATGCGGCAAGCCCTGTCAGATATGCGCTCGCGAGTGCGAGATTCAGGCGATTCACGATACCGGGGAAATCAACGTCAACGAATGCCACTACTGCCTGGATTGCCAGGTCACGTACTGGGATAACCACAAATGCCCGCCGCTGGTTGAAAAGCGGAAACGGCACGAAAAAGCAGCACGGGCTCGCCAGTCCGTACGTTGGATGGAAAAGGAGTTGGGGGCTGATGCCGGCCTCGAAAACATTCCCGTGGAGATCGGGAGCAAGGCAAATGCGGGCGACTCGTCTACCCGTAAATCAATTTGATTTTGATCCTAGCAGGAGGTGCATGATGACTGACAACAACACAAAACACGGCATGTCGAGACGGCAGTTTCTGACTGCGACCGGTCTCGCCGGGATGGCCGGCGCAGGCCTCGCTACTGGATTGGCGTCATATCCGGTGTGGGCCAAAGCGAAGGAAGGCGGGCTAGAAGCGCACGTGGAGCCGGGAGAACTCGACGAATATTACGGCTTTTGGAGCGGCGGCCAGTCCGGAGAGATCCGCATCCTCGGCGTGCCGTCGATGCGCGAATTCATGCGCATCCCGGTTTTCAACTACGACGGGGCAACCGGATACGGCCTCACCAACGAGAGCAAGCGTATACTCGGGCCCGATGCGCCTCTGAACGGCGACGCCCATCATCCGCATATGAGCTTCACCAATGGGACATATGACGGCAAATACCTTTTCATCAACGACAAAGCCAACACGCGCGTCGCGCGCATCCGCTGCGACGTGATGAAGACCGACAAAATCGTCAAGATCCCGAACGTCCAGGCAATCCACGGTCTTCGCCCTCAAAAAGTGCCCCGAACCAAGTACGTGTTCGCCAATGCCGAGTTCCGCATACCGCACCCGAACGACGGTCAGTTCTCGGACGACAACGATAAGTACTACACGATGTTCAATGCAATCGACGCCGACGAAATGGAGGTCGCATTTCAGGTCATCGTCGATGGAAATCTTGACAATACCGACGCCGACTACAGTGGCAAATACGCCATATCCACCTGCTACAACTCGGAACAGGGCTTTACGCTCGAAGAGACCATGCGCAACGAGCGGGACTGGGCGGTGATTTTCAATATCCCGCGCATCGAAGCGGCGATCAAGGCCGGAAAACACACGACGCTGGGTGAATCAAAGGTCCCCGTGCTGGACGGTCGGCACGGTTCCGAGCTGACAGTCTACGTGCCCGTCCCGAAAAGTCCTCATGGCATCAACGTCGCGCCCGACGGAAAATACGTCATCGCGAACGGCAAGCTGTCCCCGACCTGTACGGTGATCCAATGGTCCAAGGTCGACGATTGGTTCGACGGCAAGCTCAAAAATCCGCGCGATGTAGTCGTCGCCGAGCCGGAGCTGGGACTCGGACCGCTGCACACCGCGTTCGACGGCCGCGGCAACGCCTTTACGACCCTGTTCATCGACAGCCAGATCGTCAAATGGAACATCGAAGACGCGATTCGCGCCTACGGGGGCGAAAAGACCGATTACATCCGACAAAAGCTCGATGTGCACTATCAGCCCGGCCATAATCATACGAGCATGGGTGAGACCAAGGATGCGGACGGGAAGTGGTTGGTGTCGCTGTCCAAGTTCTCGAAGGACAGGTTTCTCGCCTGTGGTCCGCTGCATCCCGAGAACGACCAATTGATCGACATCTCCGGCGATGAAATGAAGCTCGTGCATGACGGTCCGACCTTTGCCGAACCCCATGACTGCATCCTGGTGCATCGCAGCAGGGTGAAGCCGAAAAAGATCTGGACACGGGACGACCCGTATTTTGCCGAAACCGTCGCGATGGCCAAGAAGGACGGCGTTACGCTTGAAGGAGAGAACAAGGTGATCCGCGACGGCAACAAGGTGCGGGTCTACATGTTTTCTGTGGCACCGACGTTCGGAATGACCGAAATTCGGGTGAAGAAGGGCGACGAGGTCACCATTGTCGTCACGAACCTGGATCAGATCGAAGACGTCACCCATGGATTTACCCTGGTCAACCACGGCATCGCGATGGAAATCAGCCCGCAGCAAACCTCGTCCGTGACGTTCACGGCCAAAGAGCCGGGAGTGCATTGGTATTATTGTCAGTGGTTCTGCCACGCGCTGCACATGGAAATGCGCGGTCGGTTGATTGTGGAAGCCTAGTATCGGGACGCCATGCGGTCCGCCGGATCGCATGGCATCGCCTCTGGGAATCAACAATGCACTGCCGAATTCGAATTGATTTGCTTGTTCGCTTGATGGCCACCGCCATCGCGCTCTTGGCCGCCAGCCCGATCGCGGCGTATGCGAAAGACTGGCGAGTGGGTGAAGATTCACCGAGCCTGGCACAGGTGATTGCCCGAGCGGCCCCCGGCGATCGGATCTTCGTTTCGCCCGGGAACTATCGTGGGCCGCTCATCATTGAAAAGCCGCTGACTGTGGAAGGGCAACCGGGTGCGGAGATCGAAGGCAATGGTAGGGGCAACGTGCTCACGCTCTCGGTGCCGAATATTGTTGTTCGAGGCTTCAGACTGCGCGGCTCAGGTCGCAACTTGACCGAAATGAACACTGTCGTATTCGTCGACAAAAAGGCCTCCAATGCGAGAATCGAAGACAACCAACTACAGACTACCGCGTTTGGTATCTGGATCGACGGCACGCAGAACGTGCGCATCAGCGGCAACCGGATTCACGGCGATCCCACGATCCGGTCACAGGATCGCGGCAACGGCATCCATCTGTTCAATGCCACGGGCGCCGTGGTGGCTGACAATGAGGTATGGGAGACCAGGGATGGAATCTATATCGATACCAGCAATCATAATTCGCTGCGCGGGAATCACTTGCATCATTTGCGCTACGGTATTCACTACATGTACTCGCATCACAACAAGGTGATTGCCAATCGTACCGATCACACGCGTACTGGCTATGCGTTGATGCAGTCCAAGTACCTCGAGGTTAGGGGCAACCACTCGGACCAGGATACTAATTACGGAATTCTGATGAACTACATCGTCTACAGCGTCATCGAAGACAACGTCGTGACGCGTACTCATTCGATCCTGGATCAGAAGCGTGATGGAAACCCGGTCGCAGGCACCGAAGGCAAGGCACTGTTCGTGTATAACTGTCAATTCAATCAAATCCGGGGAAACGTATTTGCCAACAGCGGTATCGGCGTGCACCTGACCGCCGGATCGGAAGACAACGCCGTATATGGCAATGCTTTCATACAAAATCGCGTGCAGGTCAAATACGTAGCGAACCGGGCGCAGGAATGGTCCAGGCAAGGACGGGGTAATTTCTGGAGTGATTATATCGGCTGGGACCTCGACGCCGATGGCATCGGAGACAAGCCATATCAACCCAATGACGGTGTCGACCGGGTACTTTGGAAGTATCCGGCGGCGAAGGTTCTGATGAATAGTCCTGCGGTGAACACACTGCATTGGGTGCAAGAGCAATTCCCCATCTTGAGACCGCCCGGCGTACAGGACAGCCATCCTTTGATGAAGAACCCGACAGGGCACGTGTCATGAGCCACGCGATCGAATTTTCCCGCGTGGATAAGACCTTCGCACAGGTCCACGCGCTACGCGACGTCAACCTAAAGGTAAACGCCGGTGAAGTAGTCGGCTTGCTCGGCCATAACGGGGCCGGGAAAACCACCGCCATCAAACTGATTCTGGGTATCATTGCGCCGAGTGCCGGTGAGCTAAGCGTACTGGGCCGGCCTCCGCGCGGCGCGCACGGCAATGAGCTGCGCCTGCAGTGGGGTTATTTGCCGGAAAGCGTGAGTTTCTACGAGCAATTGAGCGGTCGTGAAGTGCTGGCGTATTTCGCGCGACTCAAAAGGGTCAAGCGCGAGCACAGCGAGCGGTTGTTGGAGCAGGTCGGACTGGCCGATGCCGCTGACCGGCGCGTAAAAACCTATTCCAAGGGTATGCGTCAACGACTTGGGCTTGCGCAGGCTTTACTTGGACAACCGCGGCTGTTGCTGCTGGACGAACCGACCACCGGTCTGGATCCAATTGCCACGCGCGATTTCTTCAATACGCTCGATGATTTGCGCCGCCAGGGAACGACCGTGATTCTGTCGTCTCATATACTGCCTGGAATCGAGCAGCACGTGGATCGGGTCGCCATTCTGCGCGCCGGCGAGTTGCGCGCCTGGGGCACGCTGGAAACGCTGCGTCAGGAGGCGGGGCTCCCGTTGAAAATCCACGTACGCGGAAAATGGCCGAAAGGATTCTGGGAGGAACGTCTGCGGCAGCAGGGCATTGACTCGTACCGTGTCAACGGCACCCGTCTGGAAGTCGGCGCTACGGTCGATTCCAAGCTGAAAATCATGCGGACCCTGGTCCAGGACGAGCATGTCGAGGACATCGATGTGCAATCGCCGTCACTGGAATCCTTGTATGTACACTTCAACGCGTCACGGGGCGAGTCCGATGCGTGAGATCATGACGGTCGCCGGCAAAGAATTTCGCGACGGGGTGCGCAATCGATGGGTGCTTGCGATTACGGTGATGTTGGCGCTGTTCGCATTGGGGCTGGCCTATTTCGGCGCGGCCGCGTCAGGTCAGGTGGGATTCACCTCCCTTGATACCACCATTGTCAGTCTCGCCAGCCTCGCGATCTTCATCATTCCCCTCATCGCCTTACTGCTCGCCTATGACACCGTGGTGGGAGAAGAGGAGCAGGGGACCTTGTTGCTGCTGCTTAGTTATCCATTGAGCAGATTTCAGCTACTGGCCGGCAAGTTCGTCGGACACGCGGCGGTCCTCGCGTTGTCCACGGCGCTGGGGTTCGGCCTTGCGGGCGTCGCGGTTGCCGGTGCCACGGGCAATCTCATGACACCAGACACCTGGAACGCGTTCGGCTTCTTCATCGTCACGTCCGTGTTGCTGGGATGGATATTCATCGCCATGGCTTACATTATCAGCGCGGCCGCCGGTGAAAAGTCCAAGGCAGCGGGGCTGGCATTGATCGTATGGCTGTTTTTCGTGCTGGTATACGACCTGGGGCTCCTGGGCCTGCTGGTGGAAACGGAAGGTGGCATCCACGCCGATCTGTTCCCCTATCTGCTGCTGCTCAATCCCACCGACGTGTTCCGGCTGGCCAACCTTTCGGGATTCGAAGCGGCCCAGGCATATTCCGGTCTGGCATCGGTGGCCGCTGCGCGGGTGTTTCGGCCGGAGGTTCTGCTGGCGGTGCTTTCCGCGTGGGTGGTGATACCGTTCGGGATTTCGGCATGGTTGTTCCGTCGCAGGAGGACGTGAACATGGGGATCCGAGTACTATTGGCTGCATGCCTGCTTACGGCGCTGCTGGCGGGATGCGGAAAGTCCGAGCAATCCGCCGTGAGCGAGGCGAAGCCGGTACCCATCGAAGCCGGCGACGAATGCCACGTATGCGGTATGCTGATCGGCAAGTTTCCGGGCCCGAAGGGCGAGGTGTATGTGCGCGGCTCGGATAAGGTGCTGAAATATTGCTCGACTCGGGATCTGTTCAGCGAACTGTTGCAACCGGAAATGAAGGCGACGGCGCAAAAAATCTACGTCCACGATATGGGCGCGACCGACTGGGAACATCCCTCTGACGCGGCGTTCACCGACGCACGCTCGGCTTGGTACGTCGCCGGCCATGACCTGCGCGGCGCCATGGGCCCGACCTTGGCGTCATTCGCGAAACGCGAGGACGCTCAGCGTTTCATTGCGGAACACGGCGGCCGACTACTTCATTTCGATGATATTTCATTGGAAATGCTGGCGAGCCTGTCGGCAGGCGCACACGGCAAGGACAGCGCACGAGCGGGGCCGCGATGACAGCGAAGGTTTGCATATACGGCGTTGCGGCTCGCACCGCCAATTCGATCCTGGCCTCGTGGAGCCGCAATCATGGCTGAAAAATTACTGATTATTCTCTTGAACACGGACGTGGCGGATCCAGCGTCGGTGGGTACGCCTTTTTTCCAAGCGACTGTCGCCGCTTCGATGGAATACGAAGTCGAAATGGTATTCACCGGCGCTGCCGGCAAGCTGGTCGAACGCGGCGTAGCGGAATCGATATTGTTGCATGGCGGCACGGGCCGGACTTTATATGACCTGATCCGCGAAGCCCATGAGGCCGGTGTCAAGCTCAAGGTCTGTGCGCCCGCCAAAGAGCTGTGGGGCGACGACGTGATTCCGGAGATTGAGGAGACGGTAGGCGGCGGATATTTGATCGCCGCCGTCATGACCGAAGGCACGGCGACCCTGACCTACTGACACGCGTGCTTTGCAAGCGCGCAGCTTGCACCGAAAAAGCTGGATGCGGTAGTTTCCAGACCATGGATCGGAAATTTTGGTTGGATCGCTGGCGGCGGGACGAGATTGGCTTTCACCAAGCCGACGTGAACCCGCATCTGGCGAGCCATTGGCCCGGGCTGGGAGCCCCGCCGAGCGGCGAAGTATTCGTACCGTTGTGCGGCAAAAGCCGCGACATGCTATGGCTGGCCGGCCAGGGCCATGCCGTTCAGGGAATCGAAATCAGCCAGCTCGCGGTAGAGGCTTTTTTCGAGGAAAACGACCTGCAGGCGCAATGCCAGCCGTTGGGCCCGTTCGAGCGTTGGCAGTGCGGTGAAATTGCGATCTTACTGGGGGATTTCTTCGACCTCCAAACGGAGCACCTCGCCCACACGGCAGCGGTATACGACCGGGCTTCGTTGATTGCGCTGCCCTCGGAGATGCGCGCTCGCTATGCCCGTCACCTGGTCGATGTTTTACCCGATACGGCGCCGGTGCTGCTGATCACGATGGAATATCCCCAGCAGGAAATGAACGGGCCGCCGTTTTCCGTCGGCGAAGACGAGGTACACCAACTCTACGATCCGCATTACAATGTGCGTTGCATCGCCAAGCATGACATTTTGGCGCATACGCCGCGCTTCCAGGAAAAGGGATTGAGCGCGTTGCAGGAAAATGTTTATCGACTTGACGGTTTATGACGGCAGGCCCGAGCACGCCGCGTCTGCGTCAATCAATTCGGATTGAATGCGAACGCTCGCGTTACGCGTGATACCAGAGCCCATCCCGAAACCTCCGACCCATGATCATCCATGTCGACATGGACGCATTTTACGCCTCCGTGGAGCTTCGCGAGCGGCCGGAACTGGCACAGCGGGCGGTAGTCGTCGGAGGTACACCGGAGGGCAGGGGCGTGGTCGCGGCTGCCAGCTATGCGGCGCGACGCTTCGGTATCCACAGTGCCATGCCCATGGCGCAAGCATTGAAACGCTGCCCCGAGCTCGTGGTGCTGCCGGTGCGCATGCGCTACTACGCCGAAGTGTCTGCCCAGATCCACGCGATTTTCGCGCGCTATACCCCCTTGATCGAGCCCTTGTCTCTGGATGAAGCCTTCTTGGACGCACGCGCTTCGGAGAAGCTGTTCGGCACCAGTGTCGAGATCGGCCACCGCATCAAAGACGAAATCCGGCGCGAGCTCGATCTGGTGGCGTCCGTTGGTGTGGCGCCCAACAAGTTTCTCGCCAAAATCGCCAGCGACCTGGACAAGCCTGACGGTTTCACAGTCGTGCCGGCAGACGGGGTGCAGGCTTTCCTTGATCCATTGCCGCTGACCCGGCTCTGGGGCGTCGGCAAAGCCACCGATGCGACTTTGCGCGCTAAGGGTCTGGTCACCATCGCCGACCTGCGTCGGCAGGGCGAGGCCTTTCTCCTGAATCGCTTCGGCAAAAGCGGACAGCACCTCTGGCAGCTAGCCCATGGCATCGATCCGCGTCCCGTGGTGCCGGAACGGGAGGCGAAATCCATTTCCCACGAAACCACGTTCGACACCGATGTCCGCGACCGAAGCGTGATGCAAGACTGTCTGCTGCAACTTACAGAAGCGGTAGCGGTACGCCTTCGCGGCCAGGACCGCAAAGCACGCACAGTGTTTCTGAAGATCCGCTACCACGACTTCCGCACGCTGACCCGAAGAATGACCCTGGCCCAGGCGGATGACACCACCCAGGGCCTCTGGCACGCCGTCCAGCAACTTTTCGCCCACCGCTTGCCCGCAAATCTGCCGCCGGTACGCCTGTTGGGCATGGGGGTTGCGGGCCTTGAGGAGCCCGGCGTGCAACAACCGGATTTGTTCGACGGCGCCAACAATGAGCAGCAAAGGAAGCTGGACGACGTCGCCGACCGCATCCGGGCGCGTTTCGGCGCCGCGTCGCTGCGACGTGGTGGCGTGCGCCATGCAGACCATGAAGACTGACCGAGACGGCGCGTCGGCCCCCTATCTGGGCGTTGATCTGTCCAGCCGCTACGCCGCCCAAGTACGACCAATCGACGTCTGCGGTCTGACGCCGGGACATCGTGCCGGGCTGCGAGCCGAATTCTGGCAGTGGCACTGGGACCCTGCGGAGTTGCCCCTGGACCTGACGCCGCTACGCGCCGAAATCGACAACGCCCGGTGCATCCTGGTGGACGGGCCACAGGCATTGGCAGCACGCGGCCGGCGGCTGCGAGCCAGCGAGCGAATCTGCCGCACGGCAGGCAAAACCCCCGACACCCTGCCAGACGATGGCGCGCCCTATGGGGCGTTCTTGCGCTCGTCGGTGGAATGGTTCGCGGCGCTGCACGAATCCGGCATTGCCGTGAGTCCGGCCGGCGTCATCGGCGGCGCCAATGAGTTCTACCCAGGCGAGGGGTGGACACGCTTGAGTCAACGCCGGCTGCCGCGCAAAACCAGCGCGGTGGGACGCAAAATACGCCAGGACCTACTGCGCCGCTTCGGGGTGGAATTCAGCCGGGGAACGGCGCTCAGCCACGATGCTTTGGATGCCTGCCTCGGGGCGCTGATGGCCGCGGCGGCCGACGGCGCAGTACCAGGCTTGGCGGTGGAATCCGTGGGCCTGGCGTTGCAGCGGAGTGGGGACGGGGTCTTGCGCGAGGGGCCGATCGTGCTGCCCCGAAGTATCGAAATCAGATGATAAAGTTTATATAAGCTATGGATATATTGGAAATACAAGCACCTTTGACGATCCGTTACCCAGACAATCGCCGGCACTTGATGGTGGAAAGGTTCCGGCATCCGGACGGTATCCTGTATTTCGAGCCGTTCTGGCATAACGCCGAGCCGGGGGCCGCCATCCATGTCGCGCGCGGCAGCGTGCGTGGCGACGGGCCATGGAAAGTCGGGGTCGCAGTGATCACGGTTGCGGGCTGTCACGGAACCGATCCGGTCATGGCCCTCGAACTTGCGGATTGGCAGCAACACCTGGCCAGCTGCGCGGGCGAATATGCACCGCGCAGCCAGGTACTCGAAACGGCTCGCCGCCACGGCGCCTTGGTTTGAACGAAAAATGGCGCTCCTGGCTGGCACTCAACCGGCGAGCGACTACGGTGAAGCGTTGGCGAACGGGCAGTGAGCATATTGGTGGCGCGTTGCGACGGTGGGGCGCCGTGGCCGAACGGTATGCCTGGCCGGATTCCCGGATTTTGAACGCGTCATATTGAGAAAAGCGCGGTTTCGACACGCGCTTCGCGGGGGGCGACGGTGGCTGCAAAGGGCAAAGAGGACTTCGGCGCTCAGACCGAAGCCCAGCGGACCGCGGTGGCGGAGGATTCGGCGCCGACCTTTCTGTCCGGCGTATTCGCCGCCATTTCCGACGGCGCCTGCTGGTTATCGCCCGAAGGTACAATCCGGCCCCTGAACCGCCGTTGGCACGAGTTGCACGGCAGCGATCCCGCCGCGCCGTTTGCCAATGACGTGGCGACCTACGAACAGCGCTTTCCACGCTCCCGCTCCGACCGGCGCACCGATCCGGACACGCGGCACCCACTACGCCGGGCCCTGCAGGGGGAGGACTTTCAGGATCTGCAATTCACCATCGATTCGGCCGACCGCACCGCCCGGGCGCTGCGCTGGTCGAGCGTCCAGACGCCCGGCGCTGCCGGCAGATGCATTCTGGTGCGGGAACCTCGGCCCGGAGAGTATGGCGACGGCCGGGAATTGTTGCAGGGGTTGACCAGTATCAACGCCGCCCTGGCCGCAAAGCATGATCTGCACAAGCTGGTGCAAATGGTGACCGATGCAGGCACCGAACTGAGCGGCGCAGAGTTCGGCGCGTTTTTCTACAACGTTACCGATGAACACGGCGACGCATTCATGCTCTATACCCTCGCCGGTCCGCGAACCGCTGAATTCGCGCATCTTCCCAAGCCGCGACCGACCGAGATATTGCGCGTAACGTTCCGTGGACACGGCGTTCTGCGGCTGGACGACGTTACCCGTGATGTTCGCTACGGGCGCAACGCACCGTTTTTCGGCCTGCCAAAGGGCCATCCACCCGTTCGTAGTTTTCTGGCGGCGCCGGTGGTTGCGCGCGACGGGGAAGTGTTGGGCGGTTTGTTCTTCGGCCATTCGGAGCGCAACCAATTCGACCAAGGCACCGAGACCGCGATCGTCGCCCTGGCGGCGCAGGCCGCAATCGCAATTGAAGGTCACCGCGCGGCGGAAGCGCTGGAGCAAAGCGAGGAGCGGGTGCGGCGCCGTCTCGCCGAACTGTCTTCGGTCTACGACACGGCACCCGTGGGGTTGGCCTTGGTGGCGCCGGACCTGCGCCTGGTGCGAATCAATGCGCGGATGGTGGATCTGATCGGCAATTCCGTTCAAGTCGGCGATAGCATTCGCGACCTGTTCCCTCAGTTCAGCGAGGTGGTGGAACGATACTTTTCCCAAGTAATCAGTTGCGGCGAGCCGGTTTTCGATGTCGAACTGATGTCGGTCGACCGTCCGGCGCATGTGCGTGACGTCTGGCTTGCGAGTTTTTATCCGGTATGGACGAGTGACCGGGTGTTGATGGGCGTCAACACAGTGGTACAGGACATTTCCGCACACAAGCGATCCGAAGCCCGGTTGCGCCTGCAACACGCCGTCACAACCACATTGGCAGGGGCCAAGTCTGTAAATGAAGCCGCACCCGGTATCCTGCGGCCCGTGATCGAGGAATTGCGGGTTGCTTTCGCATCACTCTGGCTTCTCGAGCCTGAAACGGGGCAACTGCGTTGTGTGCATGGTGCCTGGGCGCCCGGCGCCGGCGCCTTGACCGCATTCGATGAGGCGACCCGAGCAGCGACTTTCAAACGCGGTGAGGGATGGTTGGGCGCGGTCTGGGAACAAGAAACCACGGTTTGGATGCCGCAGATCGAAACCGAGGCCACGTTCCTGCGCGCGGCAGCAGCCCGGGCCTGTGGACTGCAGGGAGGGGCGGGCTTTCCCATCTTCGACGGCCCTAAGTTCATCGGTGTCATAGAAGTATATGCCGACAGCCCGCTTAGCCGCGAGCCGTGCACCGAGCAGCTTATGGAGTCGGTGGGACGCCAGGTTGGAACCTTCGTTGCCGGACGTGCGGCTGACACCGCGCTACTGCGCAGCCAAGAACGTCTGCGCTTCGCACTGGAAGCGGCCAATCTCGGCACCTGGGAATGGAATCAGCACACCGGCGAAGTGCATTGGTCGGGAAACATAGAGCGCATTCACGGCATGCGGCCGGGAACGTTTCAGAACACGTTTGAGAGCTTTATAGAGGACGTACATCCGGACGACCGGGAGCGTGTGCGAGCGACCATACAGGCCACGTTGCAACAACGCTCCCAATATCGGATCGAATACCGGGTCAACGATCCGGAGCAGGAACGTTGGGTAGAGGGCAAGGGCCAGGTGATGTTCGACGTTACCGGCCGGCCTTGCGGCATGTCCGGTGTGTGCAGCGATATCACCGAACGCAAACATTCTGAAGAGCGATTCAGACTTGCGGTGGAGGCGTCGCCTAGTGCAATTGCCATGGTCGATTTGGAAGGACGCATCGCGGTCACCAACCGCCGCGTATCGCAGCTGTTCGGCTACGATCGCCATCTCCTTACAGGAAAGCCCATCGAACAACTTCTGCAGCACTCGGGCAATGGTCCGCACCCCGTATTGCGTGCCTTGCACTCAAGCGCCGGGGAGGACGAAGTCGAACCCGAAGAACTCACAGGAATGCGCAGCGACGGTCGCACCCTGCCGGTTACAGTGGATCTGAGTCCTATCGGTGTAGGTGCCCAGCGTTTCGTGTTGTGCGCAATCACCGACATTAGTGATCGCAAGCGCGCCGAAGAGAACATTCGGCGTATCAACGAACAACTCTGGCGCAAGAATCAGGAGATGGAGCAGTTCGTATACAGCGTGTCGCACGACTTGAAGTCGCCATTGGTCACGGTCATCGGTTTCGTCGGCATGTTGAAGGAAGATCTGGTCGCAGGTAATACCGATGGCGCGGCAGATTCGGTTGATCGGATCGAACGCGCCACCCGTCGCATGAGCGCGCTGATAAGCGATCTGCTGCAGCTCAGCCGAATCGGCAGGGTCGAAATCGACCGGGAAACCATCTCGATCGAAGAAATCGTCCATGACCTCGCGCAAGACCTGCGTGAGCGCTTCGAAGCGAAGCGGGCAACCCTGCGCGTGATCACACCGTTGCCGGATATTTCCGCCGACCGTGCCCGAGTCGTGGAAGCACTGGATAACCTGCTTTCAAACGCACTGAAATACGGTTGTTCCAATGCAGACGCGACCGTCACCGTCGGCGCTGTTCAACATCCGGAGGAAGTCCGAATCTATGTGCGTGACAACGGCCCCGGCATTCCGGCCGAATATCAGGACAAGGTGTTCCAAGCATTCCAGCGCCTGAGCAACCAGGAAGAGGGTACCGGTGTCGGCCTCGCGATCGTTGAAAAGATCATGCGTACCCACGGTGGGCGCAGCTGGGTGGAATCGGAACCCGGAGCCGGCGCGGTGTTTTGGCTCGCTTTCCCGGAACGTCCGGAATAACGAAACTCGCTGGGGAGGCATCGATGGAACAGGCGACGACTCGATTTCTTCTGGTAGAGGATGACGACGACCATGCAGAGTTCCTGATCCGGGCGTTGAAACGGGCCCGTTCCACGAACCAGGTCGAAAGAATGGGCGATGGCGCGCAGGCTCTGGCATATCTGCGCGGAGAGGGCGAACACGTTGGGCGACCGACCCCGAATGTGATTCTACTGGATCTTAAACTGCCGAAGGTCGACGGCCATGAAGTACTGGCAGCGATCAAGTCCGATCCGGTGCTGTTCACAATACCGGTTGTGGTGCTCACAACCTCCGACGCGGAGTCCGACCGCGCGCGCGCGTACGCTTACCACGCCAACAGCTATCTCGTGAAGCCGATCGATTTCGAGCGGTTTCGGCAACTGATCCACGACCTCGAGATGTATTGGGGCGTTTGGAACCGGCCGGCCGCCGACGCGCCCTGAATCTTCAGCGCACGCGAAGCGCGAACGGAAATTGTAGCAACGGATAGGCAACGGCATTCAAGAGGATCGAAATTGGAGAATTCAGTTACTAAAGTATTGCTGGTCGAGGATGACGAAGACCACGCTGCATTGATCCGCCGCCGGTTTCGCAACGCTCCCAATATATCCGTGGAACTCGTATGGCGAGAGCGGGTGGCGGACGCTCAGCAATACCTGGCAAACCACGAAGTCGAGGCAATCTTACTCGATCTCCATCTCCCCGACAGCGATGCTCCACAGGACCTGATACGACGTTTCGATGCCATTTCTCCGGCTCCGATCATCGTCCTGACTTCCCTCGACGACCGGGAATTGGCGGTTCGAGCGGTGCGCGCCGGTGCGCAGGATTATCTGCTCAAGGCCGGTATCGAAGTCGATACACTGGAACGCGCTGTACGCTATGCCATCGAACGCAAGCGTATCAAGGAGACGCTCCAGCACAGTGAAGAACGGCTCAGCATGGCGCTGGAAGGATCCCGTGCCGGATTCTGGGATCTGGTAGTCGGCACGGAACGCAAGAACGATCTGCGTGAACTGTTTTTGAGCGAGCAACAGCGGGAAATCATTGGCTTCGCGGAAGACATGCCGGCCGACCCATGGCAGTGGTTCCAATCCAGAATCCATGCCGACGATATCAATCCTTTGCGTGCGGCAGTGCGCGAACATCGCAGCGGCAAGACCCCGGTGCTGGAGGCGCAGTTCCGATTACAGGATAACGGCGCCGAACGCTGGTTGTACGTACGCGGCAATTGCACCCTCGAGCAACACGGCAGCGCGCAGCGTTGGACGGGCATCAGTTGGGACATTACGGAACGCAAAAAGCACGAGGAGGAACGGTTCCGCCTGGCGGCGATCGTGGAATCTTCCCAGGACGCGATTGTTGCTACCACGCTGCAGGGCACGATCACCAACTGGAATCACAGCGCGCAGCAGATGTACGGCTACGAAGAGACGGAAGTCGTCGGCAGACCCTGGTCGCTATTATTCGCGGATGACGAAAAGCAAGCCTTTGCCATCCTCGACTCCCTGGCGGACGGCATTCATATCGAGCAAATCGAGACTCACCACCGCCACCGGAATGGTAACGCCTTCCATGTTTCGGTTACCGCCTCTCCAATTCTCGACGACACTGGAAGTACTGTAGGTATGTCGTTGATATTACGCGATGTGTCAGAGCGGAAGCGACTCGAAGCGCAGCTGCAGCACGACGCCGACCACGATGTACTCACCGGACTTCCCAATCGTGCGTTGTTTGTGCGTGAGGTCGAGGGCCGGTTGAATCGCAGATGGCACAAGCAGGACAACTACGCGGTACTGGTGATCGATCTCGACAACTTCAAGCTGGTCAACGACAGCATGGGCCATTTTGCCGGCGACCGCCTGCTGGTCGAATTCAGCCGGCGCCTGGAGCGCTGTTTGACGACCGCGGGATGTGCTGGCACGGTTCGGCGGCGATGAATTCACCATGCTGCTGTCGAAAATAGTCTCCCTGGAGGAAGTGGAAGCCGTTATTTCATCCATTCACCAGTCCCTGGAACGCGCATTCGTACTCGAAGGCCGAGAAATTTACGCCGGAGCAAGCATCGGCGTTGCGCTGGGCCAGGCGGATTACGGCGATGCCGAAGCCGCGTTGCGCGATGCCGACACTGCACTCTACAGCGCCAAGCGAGCGGGTAAGGCGCAGCACGTAATATTCCATCAGGGCATGCATGAAGAGGCTGTCGGGCGCTTACGCATGGAGTCGGAACTCCACCGCGCGCTCTCAGCAAGAGAAATCGACGTGCACTATCAGCCGATCGTCGCGCTAGCATCCGGAGCCACGATCGGTTGCGAAGCCTTGGTCCGTTGGCAGCATCCCACACGCGGCTACATCGAACCCCACGATTTTATTCCGCTGGCGGAAGAAACGGGCCTGATCTTCAACCTGGGCGACTACGTACTAGAACGTGCCTGCCGGGATTTCTCGGCGTGGTATCACGGCAGTCACACTTGCGACGATTTCTACCTGGGAATCAATCTGTCCGCAAAGCAATTCCTGCAAACGGGACTGCCGGAAAAGATCTTTGCACTGATCGAACGGTACCGCATCCCCGGCGAAAACCTTCGCATCGAGATCACTGAAAGCATTCTCATGAAAAACGATCGCCAGGCGGTGCGGATCTGCGAGCTACTGCGCAGCCGTGGGATTCGAATCTGCATGGATGATTTCGGAACCGGGTATTCTTCGTTGAGTTGTTTACACCGCTTCCCAGTGGACGTACTCAAGGTCGATCGTTCTTTCATTCAAAGTTTGCAGGAGCGTCGCGCGAACCGGGAAATCATGCGTGCAATCGTCAATCTGGCCGCCGGTTTGGGCATGGAGGCGGTCGCGGAAGGAGCCGAAACGATCGTTCACCTGGAACAGTTGGACGAACTGGGCTTCAAATGGGCCCAAGGGTTCTTGTTCCATCGTCCGCAGAATTCCGTCGCCATGACCAAGCTTTTGGAGAGCGCCGCGAATCTCAACGCTTGAAAATAACACCGTGAAGGGCGCCGTAATCCACTTTGAATGACGAAGGGCGCGTCCTCCGGAATACGGTCAATCTCGTGTAATCAATATGTCGCCGAAGCAGGCGTAACTGCGTCGGCGCGCTTCGTCCATCTCCAGGTCCTGGGTGCCGACATCTAGCCGCGCTCAATGAACAAACACCCAACAACAACCCCCGAAAGTTCTTCGAACGCAGCATCAGGCAGAGCGCAGACGACAGACAGGGAGGAGTCGTGCGGCTACAGGTTCAATTGCGTGGGACCCGGATCGTCTCGCACACGATCCATCTCTATTTAACATAATATACATTATACGCACTAAGCCGGATAAGTCGGGCAACCTCAAGGACCTAATCTTGTTCCGTAGCCATGACTTTAAAGCCCCTTTAACAAGTGGTATCCCACTTGCCTAAAATTTCTCGGTACGCTGGCGCAGCGCTACGCCTAAACCCTCCCATGCGATGGCCGCTCTTAGCTGCTCGGCTGAATGCAATCGTCACGTACCATTTCCCCATGAAGCCGCTTCGCAGTCAGATGCGATCATTTTGTTCTTAACGGGTAACGCTCAGAAGTCATATTCCGGATTGTTTGGGTCGAAGTCCGCATCTGTCAGACGCGCGTCAAGGTTCAAGTTCTCGTACCCGTACTTTTCGACGAGTCGGCCCTCCCGGTCATAGACTCTGATCCTGAGCAGGATCTTGGTCTCGACATCCTGATCGATGAGAAACCGCGCGCCATCGTAGTCCTTCGCGTCCCTGCTTGGTAGGTCTACTCCAGGATTTGGGCGTCCCTGCCATAGGTAATTTCTTTTCCGCGCTCTAAGAATGTAAGCTCACCGGCCTTGATCGCTTTGCGCATGTTTCGAGCAACGGTATCGACAAGATAACCGATCCCTGTACTAGTGACCGGACGAAGGTCCTTCTTCATGAGCCCGGATCGTTTGGGTCGAGATTGCGGACGATAAAGCTCCATAGTCCGCCCCGATGAGCCCTGATGCGGCCTTCGTTCCATCCCTTTACGTACAGCAATTCGCTCCCCTCGTTGGGATCTGTCACCCATTTCATATACAGAGAAAATGGCTTTTCCCTGCACTTGAGAAATATGTTCTCTTCGGCGAGAAGCTTGCCCGCTATGCGTTGCTGTTTATGAAAAATAGCGGTGTAACTTTCGACCTTGTTGTATGCGGCCTCAGCCTCCGCGAGCCATTTCTCTGGCTCGGATTTGGCGATTGCACTGGCGCATGCGGCCAACGCGATGACGACCAACAGCACCGAACAGATGGATCTGGATACTCCCTTGCGGGAGCCTGGAGCTGGAGCTGGACCTGGGGGGTTATTGGAAAAATGGATCAGCAATTTTTCCATGTCGACCATAACCTAATGGAAACAGATTCGTTGGCCATAACTATTCAATAGCGGACTTCGTGAAGGCATATTACGCATCGATCACCGGCAAATTATAGTTTGCGACGATAGGAGCAGAACTCAATTTGTCCGCGGACGTTGTTTGCTCAGATCAACGAAGTCCGACTGATATGGCTGGCAGCGCGATTGAGACGGCTCGGGCGCAGCACCAGCGGTCCCTACGATGCTATCAAGAGCGAATGGACCAGAAGGCGTGGCCTGGCCACTATTGCGACAAAGTCTCCCATATGAAGTCTGCTTGGAGTGTTCGTGCCTGCTTCCAGCGAGGAAGTAGATACCTCACCCGCGCGTACGATCCCGCCCCGCTAGGCGAAAAGGAGTAACGCCGCATAACCGGCTCCACCCAATGCGAACGGCCAAAACCTGCTATGGCGCTCCTCGGGAAGTTCTTCCTTGAGCACGTTCAGAACAACTCCACCCGCCAGAAATGCAAACAAGAAGCCTACGATAATCGGCGACAGCGACGCAAAGATGCCGAGTGCCCACCCGGAAAGAACAGCGCCGGCAATGACCCACCTGCCGAAAGTATCGTATTGATCCTTCTGGTCCTGCCGCAGTCCGAAGTCGTTGGTCACGAAA